>CAWCYX010000001.1:0-35861 GCA_963799885.1 uncultured Gammaproteobacteria bacterium
CGCATCGTGGCGGCATTACCTACACCGACTTGCCCATCACGAATATCGGCTACCCCAACAGCGGCTACCACAGCGGCGGCAAAGGAGTTTTGTTGGCCGCCTACATCTTCGGGGCCCAACGCCATGGAATTCACCGCTATGCCGCCGGACGAGCGCGTGCGCAAGGCGGTCGAGTACGGCAGCCAGATCCACCCGCAATACCACGAAGAATTCGACAACGGCGTTGCGATGGCGTGGCATCGATCGCCGTTCACCATGGGTTGCTTCGGCATGTGGAGCGACGAATCGCGGGCCAAGCACTACGATGATCTATGCCAAATCGACGGGCGCATTGCGCTCGCCGGCGAACACGCCTCCTTCCTCGGGGGTTGGCAGGAAGGCGCAGTCACGTCCGCGCTCGACGCCATCGGCCGCCTGCATCAGCGCGCGGTGGCGCAGGGAGACAAGGCATGAGGTTGCGATTCGAGCGTTTCCGGATTCTCAGGCTTGGCCTCGCCCTGCTAGCCGCGGCCGCCGCCCCGGTTGCAGGCGCGGATGACTCCTCGTTCACATCCACGGCCGGGCTCGGCAAGGCGTCGGCGGCGCCGACATCTATGCTCATATTTGCCAGGGATGTCACATGCCCGGGGCCAAGGTGCCGCCGGTGCCGGCCACTACCCGAAACTTGCCGGCGATCCCGCCCTGGTGGCGTGGGAGTACGTGGCCATGACGGTGCTCAACGGTAAGAACGGCATGCCGGCGTTCGGTCTACCGCCGAGAGCAAATGATGGAAACTTGTACTCGGTGCACTTGAGCGACGCCCAAGTCGCCGACGTCGTCAATTACGTCCGCAGCAACTTCGGCAACCATTACAAGGGCAAGATCACCGCGCGAACAGGTCGCCAGCTCTACCGCACCCGGGTGCGGCTTCGCGCCAAGAACCGAAAGATAATTCGGCCATGACGCACCGTCACACCGTCCACCGGCATCAACATCACATCGGTTGGGATAACTCGATCGAGCCCACGCTGCGAATCGCACCCGGGTGAATCCATCGAATTCGACGTATGCGAGGCGTCGGGCGGCCAGATTTCCCCGCGCTCGACGGCCGAGGACATCGCGCGCATGGACTTCGGCAAGATCAACCCGGTGGCCGGACCCATCTTCATCGAGGGCGCAAGACCCGGCGATGTCCTGAAGGCGACCCTGCTGTCGTTTACCCCGTCGGGCTGGGGCTGGACCGCCAACATTCCGGGCTTCGGACTGCTCGCCGATGAGTTCCGAGATCCCGCGATACACCTTTGGAAATACGACTCGGCAACTCTTGCGCCTGCGCTCTTCGGTCGTTGGGCGAAGGTACCCTTGAAGCCCTTCGCCGGCACCATCGGAGTGGCCCCGGCAGCGGCGGGGTTGCACAGCATCGTCCCGCCGCGGCGCGTGGGTGGAAACATGGACGTGCGCGACATCGCGCAGGGCACCGAATTGTTTCTGCCCGTCGAAGTCGCGGGCGCGCTGCTTTCCGTCGGCGACACACATGCGGCGCAAGGAGACGGCGAGGTTTGCGGGACCGCCATCGAAAGCCCGATGAAAGTGGCCATCAAATTCGACCTTATCAAGATCGACCCCATTGGCTTATCCTCGGTTCACGACGCCGGGACCCGTCTGCCGGCATCTCGACGCCAAGGGCTACGAAGTGACCACCGGCATCGCACCCGACCTGATGGAGGCGTCGAGGGCCGCGGTGCGATCGATGATCGATCTCCTCAGCATGCAGCAGCGCATGCCGGCGGTCGACGCCTACCTGTTGTGCAGCGTATGCGGCGACCTTCGCATCAGTGAAATCGTCGATGCACCGAACTGGACGGTATCATTTTACTTTCCGAGAATCGTGTTCGACTGAGCGGAATCGTATGGACTGGAGAATCTATGCTTTCGGGTCGGCGGGCTTCGCCGCATTGACGGCGATTTTCGGCAAGGTGGGGGTCACCGAGCTCAATTCGGATCTGGCGACCTTCATTCGCACGATCGTCATCCTGGCGGTGAGCGCACTCTTGGTATGGGCGCGCGGAGAATGGCAGCGGCCGGATACGCTGTCGTCAAAAGGCGTGATTTTTCTGGTCTTGTCGGGGGCCGCGACCGGATTGTCGTGGCTGTGTTACTACCGCGCGCTGCAATTGGCGCCGGCCTCCCGCGTGGCGCCCATCGACAAGTTGAGCGTGGTGCTCGTCGTGATCTTCGCAGTGGCATTTTTGGATGAGCATTTGACCTGGCGGGTCGGAATCGGCGCGGGTTTTGTTGCCGCCGGCGCACTTCTCATGGCGCTCTGACATGCCACGCTTAGTACGACGCCGCGAATTGCTGGCAGGTGCCGGCGCAGCCCTGATCGTCAGCGCCCTGCCCGGCTGCAGCGCCGGCCTGCGCGACACGACGCAAAGCTCATCGCCGGGCATGCTGGTATTTCCGAAGCTGCGCGCCAGCGTCGACCGTATCACACGCATTACCGTATGCACCCGGCCCTTTCGGGCACAGGGCCCGCGCCTGGACACCGAGCAGATCGGCCGCAAAACCATCGTGCACAACTACGGCCACGGCGGCAGCGGTTGGTCGCTATCGTGGGGATCGAGCGGGATTGCGGTTCAGAAGGCGATGGCGACAGGCGAACGCGACATCGCAGTCATCGGCTGCGGCGCGTTGGGGCTTACCTCGGCGATTTTGCTGCAGCGTGCGGGAGCGCAGGTGACCATCTATGCCAAGGAGTTGCCTCCCAATGTCCGGTCCTCGCTGGCCACCGGCTTGTGGACCCCCGACTCTCGCATCTGCTTCGAGCAACACGCCACGCCGGCGTTCAAGCGGACATGGCAATCCATGGCTCGAAATTCCTTCCAAACCTATCAGACGTTGCTGGGATTGCCGGGCAATCCGGTGGAATTCATCGACACGTATACCGTCTCGGACAATGCGGACACGGAACGTCACCATGGTACTGCGACCGAACAACGTCCGAAATTCGCGGAGCTGCAACGCGAACTCGTCAACGAGCTGATTCCCAAGAGCGAAGAGTACGGACCAGGACGGCATCCCTTCGCTCAGCGTTACCTGCGCCGCAATACGCTGATGATGTTCAATCTCACCGCGTATTCACGAATGTTGGTGTCGGACTTCGCCGCCGGCGGCGGCAAGATCGAAATCGCCGAGTTCCATACCCCGGCCGATTTCGCGGCGCTACGACAGAGAACGCTGATCAATGCCACGGGCTACGGATCCCGGGCCCTGTTCGACGATCAAGCGATCACGCCGGTGCGCGGACAATTGGCGCGAATGATTCCTCAACCCGAGGTCAACTACGGGCTGTTCTACAAGGGCGTCTCGTTCGTGCCGCGCCGCGATGGTCTGGTTTTCCAGGCCGTCGGCGAAGATGACTACTACGGATTCGACGACGCCACCGCAGACCCCGATCCGGCGGAAGCGGCATTTGCCGTGAACACCATCGCGGCGTTGTTCAACAGGGGTTAAATCGTTGAACGACGGCCGGCGCCACCCCCACCATGCCGTGCGTATACTTGGGCTATGATCCCCATCATCCGGCTGCCACGCAGCATGCAGCTCAGCCTCGAGTCGACCGCCCAAGCTCTTTTGCTGCCCGCGGATGGCCGAATTGTCGATTTCAGCCGGCCCCTCGGAGAAGCGGCACTGGTGCCACCCGACTCCACGTCCTGGCGTATCTTCAAGAACCCCATCGCGTTGCTCGTAGGCGGCATGGCGGCCGTGATTCTCGAGTTGGCCGAGCCCGCAGTGCGGACGGGTGTGTGGAAGCACTCGACATTCATGACCGATCCCATGGGCCGCCTGCGCCGGACAGGTCTCGCCGCGATGGTGACCGTATACGGCGCACGCAGCATCGCTTTGCCCATGATCGAACGTGTGGTTCGGATGCACGCCCGAGTCGTCGGCAAAACGCCCGCCGGTGAGGCATTTTGTGCAAACGACGCGCGACTCTTGACATGGGTGCACGCGACCGCGAGTTTCGGCTTCGGGGAGGCATACAGCCGTTACGTCTCTCCGCTCGGCCCGCAGCAATTCAATGCGTTGTATCGGGAAGCGGTGCCGGCTTCCCATCTGTACGGCGCCGTCGATGCGCCCGGCTCGCAAGCGGAGCTGCGCGCCTTGTTCGAATCCATGCGGGGAAGACTCGAAGCATCCGAGATCGTGTTCGAATTCCTGAAAATCATGTGCAGAACGCGCGCCCTGCCGGCGCCGCTTCGATGGCTGCAACCCCTGTTGGTACGAGCCGCCGTCGACATGATCCCGCAATGGGTACGCGAATGCCTCGGGCTTACCGCGGCCCATGGGCTGCGCGCGGCGGAAAGAGTCCTCGTGAAAATGGCGGGCGCAGTCTCGGACCGAATTGTCCTTCCCGACGGACCCCCAGCGCAATCGTGCCGCCGTCTCGGATTGCCCAAGGCATATCTCTACGGATAGGCGGGCCACCCTACCTCTGCGAAACCACGTATTCATCCAGCACCGCGCGTCGCATCAAGTCCGGCGGCAGGAGGCCTTGACTCAATATGAAATCGTGGAATTTCTTTTGATTGAACTTGGCACCCAATGCGGACTCGGTCTCCTTGCGCAGAGCGAGCAGCCGGGTGTACCCGTAGAAATAGCTGTTGGCCTGTCCGGGCGCCCGAAAGGTGAACCGCTCGACCTCCTCTTTGGCGAAGGCATGACTGAGCATCACATCCTTCTCGAGGACATCGTAGGCCTCCGCAGGAGACGTCTTGCCGCTTTGCAACTCCGGATCGAGAAATGCCCGGGCCGCCCGCAGCAGCCGCAGCTGCAGTGTCAGTAGCTGCCCGTCCAAAGGCTCATAGGGCTGCATGATGTATTCGGAGTACAGCCCCCATCCTTCGGCGTTCGTGGAGTTGAAGGCATAGAGGGCCCTGGCGAGGCTCACGCCACGCTCGACCATGGAATCGAACTGCAATTCGTGACCGGGGCGAGCTTCATGCGCCGTCAGCGTCCAGGCAACGGCGTCGTACGTGAAGTCATCGTACTGATCTTCCGCACCGCCGCTAGCGGACGGAACATTCAGGGGCAGGATGAATTCTCCGCGCTGTCCGGTGTTGTTCAAGAATGGCGGCGGCTTCATGTGCGGCGCGGGTTGTTGCGCGGTTTCGGCAGCCGTCGCGAGGCGGATGATGGCCGGGCGATCCGGCAGAGTGACCAGGTGGTTCGCGACGATGATCTGCTCGATCGCCGCCAGCCGCTTTTGATAGAACGGTAGAATCTCTGCCCCCGTGATCTGCTTCTTTTTCAGTTCCGCGATGACGCTGCGGTAATCGTTCGCGGCATACCCGTCCGCCTTCGCGATCTTCGCAGCCAACGATGCCATTTCAGCCTGGTATGAGTCGAACGCGGTGTGGGCCATCGATGCGATTTGCGCCGGAGGGAGGTCGACTCCATATTCTTCCAAGGCGAGCGCGTACTTCTCTGCCGGCAAGCGAAAGTCCGAGCGGGCCTTGGGTAGGATTTGCGCGCGTACCCAAGCGTCGTAGTCGGCAAGCTGCAACTTCAAGTTCGCGTAACCGGACTCCCAGCCGGTGAGCTTGTACTTGGTGAACAGCGCCGCAATGCCCTCGACATAGTTCGAGTTGCGGCCAAGCTCCGTCTCCACTTCGCTTTTCGACGGATAGATGACTCCGGTCTTCGCCATCTGGCCGAGCACCCGCTGTTTCAGCACCTCGGTGTACGGCTTGAAACCGGATTCCGCTCCCGTGTACTTTCGGAGGCGGGCGACCGCGGCCAAGCGACGATCGGCAGCCACCTGATCGTCGAGCAGGACCCGCAAGCCCTGAAAAATGTCCTTGCTTGCATTCATGAACGGGACTTCGTGCTGCAGGGCGAAGTTCTCCTGCCGAAACTGCAGGTCGAAGGCCTTGCGCAGAATTGCAAGATCTTCGCGGACGTTGCGGTCCTTCTCCTGCGACTCCGCCGCGGCGACCTTGGCGAGCACTGCTTCGAGTTCGTGGCGCTGTGCGATCTGGTCATCGAGCGTGGGATTCGAAATCCGATCATCGAACTTCGACAGGCCTTGTTCAGAACCTTCCTCCGGGGCGTGGGCGAACCGGACTGCGAGCAGGCCATTCGTGTAGGCGTCGCTCTTCTCGATCCAAGCCGGTTTGGGAGCGAGGGCTGCCGAGGTCTGTTGCACGAACGCGGGGGTGAACGAGAAAACCGTAAAACAAGCCACGATCGATCGGCGCATTGCAGTTCCTAGGAGTGTCTCCGGGCGCTCCCCGGGGGCACACTATACAACCGTGATCGCAATGCGGTGCGCGGTAACGCATAATCAATGCCCTCCTACCGGACAGCAAGGGCGCCTCATGCACTATTCGGTGAAGACCATCCTCGGCGCGGGCGGGTTCGTATTGCTCGGTGCGGCGGCGTTGGCCTTCCTGCTGACGCAGATCAGCAATCGCCACCTCACCCTCGAGTCGCAGCCGATCTACGAGGTCACGGCGGCGTTCGACAACATCGGTGATCTCAAAGTCGGCGCGCACGTTTCGATGTCCGGCGTGGAGGTGGGCCGCGTCGGCCGCATCGACTTCGACGCCGCTCTACATCAAGCCGTGGTGTCCCTGCGCCTCAGCACCGAGTTCAACCGGATCCCCATCGACAGTTTCGCGGCCATCTACACTCAGGGCATCCTGGGCGGAAAATTCGTCGGTCTGACGAACGGCAGCTCCGGCGTCTATCTGAAAAATCAGGATCGCCTCGCCGCCACGCGCTCGGCGATGCCCTTGGAGAATGTGATCAGCCAGCTCTTTACCAGATACTTGGGGACGAAGACCGCCCCATCCGGGAGCGTGGACGGCGGCGGATTACCGTAGAATCAGACGCGTCACAC
Source organism: uncultured Gammaproteobacteria bacterium (assembly GCA_963799885.1). Taxonomy (GTDB): domain Bacteria; phylum Pseudomonadota; class Gammaproteobacteria; order Steroidobacterales; family Steroidobacteraceae; genus Bog-1198. The sequence continues at coordinate 6,884 of CAWCYX010000001.1, forward strand.
CAGGCTTGCGCACACGGCCCGGATCCGTATACTTTGTACTGCAAAGTTACGGAGATGCCGTCATGACAAAACCGCTGCTCCTCCTGCTTCTGCTCGCGTCGAATGTCGCGTATGCCGGGTTCGATCACGAATGGGCACTCGATCAAAGCGGCATTTGGTCACGGCAATTTCAAAACGGCCTCGAGTACGGCGTGATTGCGGTCGAGGTAGCGGGCAGCCTATGGTTTGGAAATGACGATGAATTGGGCCATACGTTCTGGCAGACGTTGGACTCATCCGTAATTTCCGGGGTCGGCGCGGCGATCTTGAAGCGGGGCTTCAGCCGTGCACGTCCCAGCCAGGGGGGAAATCCCAACGAATGGTTCAAAGGCAGCTGTTGTGAAAGTTTCCCGAGCGGCGAAGTTACCCTGCAGGCAAGTTTCGTGACTCCCTTCATTGCGAACTATGCGCGCCAAAATCCCTGGGTTTGGACCCTCGAGGTACTTCCGGTCTACGATGGAATCGCGCGCATGAAGAGTCAGGCGCATTGGCAATCCGATGTCATCGCCGGTTGGGTGCTGGGGTCGGCCGTCGGCTATTGGACCACCACGCGGGAAACACCGTTTTCGGTGCAGATCTTGCCGCGTGGCGTGTCGGCAGGCTTTTACAAACGATTCTAGCCGAGTCACACTCATCACTGTCGGCGAACGCCGGGACGAGACCAAACACTAAACCATGGCCACTGATCCTCTGGAATCTTTGCAACCTTTGCCGGCCGCCGGGCGTTATGGGTCCGGCGCGATCGCGTTTCATTGGTCGATATTCGCACTCGTAATCGTCGTCGGCATCCTGGGGTTGCTGCACGATGACTGGCCGAAACAGACTCAGGCGTTTTGGATCAACGTGCACGCGATGATCGGTCTTCTTCTATGGTTCGTACTCATCGCACGGATTGCATGGCGTATCCGCCATGCACCACCCGACCTCCCCGCGGACGTAGGCGCCCTCTCGCGGCGTTTATCGAGGCCCGTGCACTGGGCACTATATTTTTTACTGTTCATCACCCCTCTCATCGGAGTGGTTACGTTCGTCTATCACGGCCGCGTGTTCGATTTCGGTCTTTTTCAGATCAATCCCGGGATCAAATCCAACAAGGCGATCTTTCATCCCACGGAAGACATCCACGGCTATCTCGCGTACGCGATCTTTGCGCTGGCCGGACTGCATGCGCTTGCAGCCCTGTGGCACCGCTTCATTCTGCGGGACGGCGTGCTCGCACGCATGTGGCCATTCGGTTCTTCGAAGCCGGCGGCTTGAGGCGCGCGGGGCGCGCCGGCGACGCTCAAGGAGGTCGCCGACGCAGCCCGGAAATCGAAGTCCAACCGATCGCGCAGCGGCTTACTCGTCGAAGTGCCGGCCCTCGCCGAAGTGCAGGCCGGGCAGCACCGGAGTGCCTTCCTTGCGAACCGCGTCCAGGGCATTGGGATCGAGTCCCAGGATTTTCAGGACCGTCGGCGCGACTTGGGAAGTCTCGACGAAACTCGTCACGGTTCGGGCCTGGAGCGACGGGTTCGATATCAGAAGGATCACGTTGGTATCGTCCTGTGCAAAGCCGCCGTGCTCCGACTGCTTCTTCAGGCTTCCCGTGTAGACCACGCCCACGTTCGGCGCAACGATGATGTCCGGCGTACGCGGATCACCGCCCGCGGCCGGCAGCCCCGGCTTGCCGTAGATTGCCTCCAGCGAAGGTCCGTAGAAAATCTGGCCGATTCCCGCCGCCTTCGCATTCGCTTCAAGCAGAGCGACCGCCGCCAGGGTGCTCGTCCCGGGGCTGAGCCATAGCAGCGAAATGTCGTCCTCGGTCGGACCGATTTGGTTGAGTTCCGAGTCGGGTAAGAACGCCGCCCCCAGAATTGCCGACGGCGGACTGCCATTCGTACCGCTATGGCCGGGAATGGGGAAGAACCGCTGCGGATCAATCGGCGATTGCCCGTGCTTGGCGGTGATGATGATGGTGGTCGAATCCAGTAGATGATGTTTTTTCAGCTCGCTGACCCACTGACCGACCGCGCCGTCCACGAATCTGATCTCGCCCTCCATGCTGGAGGTCGGCGTGCCGGCCGCGTCGGTGTAACCGCCGTTGATGCCGGATTCGAGCAATTTCTGGCCGACGCTGACGGCCTGAAAATTCATGCCGAAGATCGCGGGCACGTGGCCATTGCCGCCGCCGAGGTGAGTCTTGCCGTCGATCCAGTTCAGCACCGCATTCACTTTGAGCTGGTCGTAGCATTTGATGTTGTCGAAATCCGTGGTCCAGTCGCCGCCGTTGTTGTTCGGAAGGGTGCTGCAGTCCAAGCCGGTCGCGGTCTTGACGCCGGGCAGCGGGATGGAGTTGGAGTTCACCTCGGGCGAATAGAAGTCGTCGAGATTGCTGGGATCCGAGGTGCCGGTGGGTCCGGAGACGGCGGTGTACGCCGCGTGCTTGTCGGACCAGGCGGTGTATCCGCCGGCCCGGTGGATCACGCCGAAAATCGTATTGGCACGGATAAAGTTCCACGGATACACCGGAGCGCAGTTGTTGAACGGATCTCGAACCAGCCGGTTTGGATCGAGGGACTTCACCCCGCCGTCGTAGGTGCCGTAGGGGCCGCCGCCGTTGAGCTTCGTCTGATCGATTTCGTCGCCTTCTTCGTATTCGGTACGAGTGCCGTTCGGCTGTCCGGCAATGCAATTGCCGTGGAGCACGCCATTGCCGGTGTCGGCGGCCGGCGGCGCCAGCACGCGGTCGTACGCGACGTCGTAGTAGGCGCCGACCAGCTTGGGAGTGCCGCCGGTCACGATGGACATCAATCCCGGAAAGGAGTCGGAGGGTTTGGACGTCGAAGTACGCGTGTAGTTGACCCCCGCCTCGGCCAACGCGGCGAGGTTGGGACATGTGTTCGCAATGGCGCAATTGCGCAAGTCAAGCGCGTGCATGCCGTCGATGCTGACCAGCAATACATGGCGGCTGCTGGCCTCTCCGGAGTCATCGGAGAAAGCGATCGGAGCCGCAAACACCGAAAATCCACAAAACAAGGCGATTATTCTTCGTCCGGTCGACATGAGTCCACTCCTCTCTCTGGTTGCGATTTCGCATCGCGGTGCGCGATTTCTTAGAGCGCGGAGTGTAGTGAAGGACCATGACGTAAATTTGACAGAGGCGAGTCTTGTGCGAGTCTTTCGGATGCGTTCGGCGACGCAGCTCGTAGAGCCCGCTCCTGACCGCTGCTAGGCTGCGACCCCCGTCTCGACCAAGAGTACCCTGAGGTCGGCGGCCGCCGATTCGAACTCGGCGCTGATGACTGTCAGATCCCTTTCGTCGACGGCGCTCACCGAGCTTATCAAGCAGGCTCGATCGCGGCCGCGGCGCTTTGCCTCGTAGAGGGCCTTGTCAACGAGGCTGATGGCGTTCTCCAGCGAAATCTCGGTGACCGAACCGGTCATCGGGAAGAACGCGTATCCGATCGAAATGGTGCACTGGATGGCTTGTCCGCTCCACAACACTGGATCCCGGCGGACCGTTTGCAGCAGCCTCTCGACCGTGGAGTCCGCCTGTTCGCGCGTGATCGGATCGAGTATGGCGAGAAATTCCTCCCCGCCCCAGCGCACCAGCTTATCGCTCTCGCGCAGGGCGGCGGACAGGCGATGACTCACGGTAGCCAACACCGCGTCGCCGGCGGGGTGTCCCAGCGTGTCGTTGATCCGCTTGAAGTGGTCGAGATCGGCCAGCAGCACGCAGCCGCCGACCGGCCTGGCACCGTCGACCGACAGCACGTATTCGTTGAAATAGCGGCGATTGCGCAGACCGGTCAATGCGTCGCGCTCGCTGTCGAAGCGCAGGCGATTGTTGGCTCTGCGTACGCGCGCAAACATCCACATCAGGGCCGCGCATAGGCACGTCACGAACAAGGCGCCGGCCAGAATGAGCTGCAAGCGGAGTCGCTGACCGAGCATCTCGGACGCCTTCAGCGCATTGTCGCGCCGCAACAGCTCGAGCTCCCGAGCCTGGCGTTCATCGTCGAATTTTGCCGACAGTTCGAGAAAGGCGCGCTGACGAGTGATCGTCATTATTTTCTCGCTCACCTCTTCATAGCGATGATAGACCTGGATGGCCATCATCAGATAACCGGCGTGCTCGAGTGCATCGGCGTATTCCCGCAGGAACTCCTTGACGTCGAGGAGGTTTTCGCCGGCCAAGGCTTCCGCGATCGCATCTTCCGCCAGCTTTTCCCCGGGTTTTATGTTGCCGAGGCCGATGTACGCCAATCCTTCGTTGAACATGACGATCGGAGTGTCGCCGCTCTCGCGCAGTCGCAGGATGATGGGCAAAGCTTGCTTGGAATACTTCAGCGACTCGGCGAAGTCGCGGGTCTTCAGATACGAGTCACCCAAGTTCACGAGCGCAGTGGCCAGCCATTTGCTGCTTCCGGCACGCTTGGCGTGATCGAGCGCCGCCAGACTGGCGCGGCGTTCCTCGGCACGATTGCCCTGCCGGTCTGCGACGTCCGCCGCGCGGCTCTCGACTTCGACCATCGCAGCCTCGTCGCCGAGCATCACCGCCAAGCGCCGCGCACTCTCCAACTGGGCGGACGCACGTTCCAGATTGCCGGTGTTCAGGAATATATGCGTCAACCAAAGCATCGCGTGCAAGCCGCGCACCTCGTCCCGCATTTCGTGTGCGAGATCCAGGCCGCGTTCGAGGAACGGTAAAGCCGCCTCAGCCTGTCCCAGCATGCGCAGCGTATTGCCATGGAGAATCGAGACCCGATAGCGCTCGGCAGGCGAAGCGATCGATTCGACGTCGATTCGCTTCAGTTCGGCGTCGGCGGCCGAATATTGGTCGCGCTGATAGAACGAGTAGGCACGAACATAGTGCTCCGCCACGGCGGCGGATCGATCGCCTTGATGGGCCAGTGTCTGCAGCCGGGCGATCGTCGCGTCGACGTCCAAGTCGCGGTGCACGTCGGAAAGCACCATCGCCCGGACTTCGAGCATCTGGACTTCCGGCGCTCGCCGTTCCGCCGGAGTCGACGCCGCATCGATGAGTTGTGCCGCCCGCTCAGGATCGGACCAATCGACCATCTCGACGCGGTCGGCAAAACTCTGTTCGACGGCAACAGCAGCGCTACCGTCGGCGCCGGCGGCAGCCAATCCCAAAACACAGACCAGTGCGCCGATCTTGATGTGCCGCATACCCGGTTATAGCTTGACTGCAGTGCAGCGCGAATGAGCAATTGTGGTCACACGGCCCCCGCCACGGCGTGATGAAGGTCATTTACCCGCATGTTGAACCGGCGCTCCGGCGACTATTGGTGCAGGTTGTGACTCGAGTCCGAATTCAGGGTTAGCCCTACAATCGTATCCATCCAATTTGGACATAACGCATCGGCCCGCATTTCACCAACGCGCACGCCGCGCGACATCCAATTAGCGCTACATGGGCGGCAGGCAACTTCGCACATTACATGAGTTCCGCAGCATTGTCCGCCGGACAAGCTGTGCGTGGTCAGAACCCACGAACTTCGAGTGGCGGAGAGGGTGGGATTGACTCGGGCCATCCTGGCCCTCGCCCTGCGGGCGCGCTGCGCGCGTCCAAAATCGCTCCCAGCGATTTTGTCGAACCTTTTTGGCGGAGAGGGTGGGATTCGAACCCACGGTTTCTGTGAAGAAACGCCGGTTTTCAAGACCGGTGCATTCAACCGCTCTGCCACCTCTCCCACGTCCACCGGCGCTTGCGACGCAGCGGAAAATTTTACCTGACCCGCAGGTTGCATGCTCCCCTCCAGAAGCTGCGGTCGGCCCCAATTGACCTGCCACGGTGGTCGGACCGCTCGGAAAGTACCCGAAATCGCAATTTTAGCGCCCAGGGACATTGATTCGGCCGGCACCGCCCTAAAATACACGCTTGCCGGGCGGTTTCGGCACGCTCCGTCCGGGAATGGTAAAATGCGTGTCAGGATTTACTCCATCAACGACGTCGTGAGGTCTTTCGATCATGGCCAATTTCCCAAGTAACGCTGCGTTTCCGCGGGGCGCGCTCGACAGCCGCAGCGTCTTCATTACCCGTACCTATACCCATCTGGTCGCCGGCATCCTCGGCTTCATCCTGGTGGAACTGGGATTGTTCGAGTCCGGCCTGGCCGCACAAGTCGCCCGGTTCATGTTCAGCTTCAACTGGATGTTGATCCTGGGTGCCTTCATGCTGACGGGCTGGCTGGCGACGCGCACGGCGCAAACCAGCACCTCGATCGGCATGCAGTACTTCGCCTACGGGGTCTACGTGGTCGCCGAGGCACTGATCTTCGTTCCGCTTCTCTACCTCGCCGACGCGAAGGCGCCCGGAACCATCGACAGCGCGGTTCTGGTCACCGCACTCGGGGCCGGCGGACTGATGTTCGTTGCCCATCGCACGCGCAAGGATTTCTCGTTCCTGCGTGCCATCCTGATGTGGGGAGGCGTGCTGGCGCTGGTGGCCATCATCGGTGGAGCCATCTTCGGCTTCCAACTCGGTACCTGGTTCTCGGTGCTGATGATCGGGTTCGCAGGCGCGGCGGTGTTGTATGACACATCGAACATCATCAATTACTACCCGGAAGATCGCTACGTCTCGGCGGCAATGCAGCTGTTCGCCTCGATCGCGCTGATGTTCTGGTACGTGCTGCGCCTCTTGATGGGCAACCGCAACTAGTCAACGGCAACCCGCCGGAGGCAACCCGGATCAACGTCAGTCCGGCATGTGAAACACCGGGCGCGGACTCTCTCAAGGGCCCGCGCCCTTTTTCGTGAGGTCGCAATCCGCCTTCGCACGTTGGACCCCGCAGGTTATATCACCCGCAGGTTATATCACCCGCAGATTGTGTCACCCGCAGGTTGTGTCACCCGCAGATCGTATCAGCTGAGGACCGTCACGCCGCCCATGTAGGGTGCCAATACGGACGGCACAGCAACTGAACCGTCTTCTTGCTGAAAGTTCTCCAGGATGGCCACGAGCGCCCGGCCCACCGCGACGCCCGAGCCGTTCAAGGTATGCACCAATTCGGGTTTGCCCGTCGCCGGGTTTCGCCAGCGCGCCTGCAGGCGCCTCGCCTGAAAGGATTCGCAGTTGCTGCAGGATGAGATTTCGCGATAGCGCTGCTGTGAGGGCAGCCAAACCTCGAGATCGTAGGTCTTCGCGCTGCCGAATCCCACATCACCGGCGCACAGCGAAATGATGCGATACGGCAATTCCAGTGCTTGCAGCACCTTCTCGGCATGGCCGGTCAATTCCTCGAGCGCGTCATACGACTGATCCGGCCTGACGATGTGCACCAACTCCACTTTCTCGAATTGATGCTGCCGAATCATGCCGCGCGTGTCCTTGCCGGACGCGCCGGCCTCCGACCTGAAGCACGGCGTATGGGCCACATACTTCAGCGGCAACTTGTCGGGTGCGAGGATCTGGTCACGTACCAAATTGGTGACCGGCACTTCGGCGGTCGGAATTAGAAAAAAACCTGGATCGCCGCGCACCGCGAACAGGTCTTGCTCGAACTTGGGCAGCTGACCCGTGCCTTCGAGGGCAATCGCATGCACCAGGTACGGCACGTAAGCCTCTCGATACCCATGACCGGCGGTGTGCAAATCGAGCATGAACTGAATGAGAGCTCGATGCAGCCTCGCCAGATTTCCGGTCATCACCACGAACCGCGCGCCGGAGATCCGCCCTGCGGCTTCAAAATCCATCCCGAGCCGTTCCCCGATCGCGACGTGATCCTTGGGTTCGAAGGCGAATTGTCCGGGTTCGCGCCAGCGACGCAGTTCGACATTCGCCGCTTCGTCGGCACCGTCCGGCACGCTTGCATGCAGTAGGTTAGGTAGCCCGAGCTGCAGGGCGTGCAGTTCCGCCTGGATCGCGTCGAGTTGCTTCTCAATCCCCTGCAATTCGCCGCTCAGCGCTTCACCCCGAGCCAGGAGGGGGGCCGGATCCTCGCCCTTGGCCTTCGCCTGCCCGACGGCTTTCGCGCCGGCGTTGCGCTCCGCCCGTAAGCGATCCGACTCTATCTGAAGCGCCTTGCGCCTCTCTTCCAACGCTGCAAACGCGGCCACGTCCAACACGAAATTGCGGCGCGCCAGTTGGGCGGCCACTCCGGGTAAATCGCTGCGCAGCAGCTTCGGATCGAGCACGATGAATTCCTGATTTTTATGCGGGCACCAATCCTACCAGCCTGGCTTTCGCCGCATGGGGGTTCCGCGGAAATGCCCTTTGACCGCTGAGCGGACGCAAAGCTTCGCGTTATCGCTTAGCCTCGTGGGAATTTGCCGCATCCTTGGCAGCTCTATCGCGCGCGCGCCGCGCCTCCAAGGCCTCGCCGATTTTGATCTCCAGCCCGCGCGGCGCCGGCACGTAGTAACGTCGATCGGGCATATCGTCGGGAAAGTAGCGCTCGCCGGCCGCGTATCCGCCGGGCTCGTCGTGGGCATAGCGATAGCCCTTGCCGTAGCCGATTTCCTTCATGAGTCGCGTGGGCGCGTTGCGCAGGTGCAGCGGAACCTCCAACGACCCAAGGCTGTTGGCGTCGGCCGTGGCGGCGTTATACGCGGCATAGACGGCGTTGCTCTTGGCGGCACATGACATGAAGACGATGGCCTGCGCGATTGCGAGCTCGCCTTCCGGACTGCCCAACCGCTCGTAGACCGCACATGCCTCCAACGCCATGGTCAGCGCCCGCGGATCGGCGATGCCGATGTCCTCGCTCGCCATTCGCAACGCACGGCGGGCCACGTACAACGGATCGCAGCCGCCGGCCAACATGCGGCACAGCCAATACAGCGCGGCGTCGGGATCGCTGCCGCGCACCGACTTGTGAAGGGCGGAAATCTGGTCGTAGAAGTTTTCACCGCCCTTGTCGAATCGCACGTAAGTGCTGCCGATCACGGCCCGCGTGGTATCGGCATCGAGGCGCCGCGCTGGGCCGCGGTGTGGTTCGCCGTGGCGGTCGGGATCGGGGGAAGAGACACGGCCTCCCTCCTCGCCGTCCGGGGTGCTCAAATCGGCGGCGGTTTCCAGCAAGTTCAAGAGACGGCGCGCGTCGCCGTCGGCCGCCGCCAACAGCAGCTCACGCGCGGCGGCGTCGATGTGTAGCTGCAAACGCCCCAGGCCGCGTTCCTCGTCGCCGAGCGCGCGATCGAGCAGCTTGCTGAGATCCTCGCCGTTCAGGGGCTTCAACACGTACACCCGCGCCCGCGACAGCAACGCGTTATTTACCTCGAACGAGGGATTTTCGGTGGTCGCGCCGACGAAGATCAGCGTTCCGTCCTCAACGTACGGCAGAAACGTGTCCTGCTGCGACTTGTTGAAGCGGTGAACTTCGTCGAGGAACAGCACTGTGTCGCGAGTCCCTCGCAGGGCGCGCGCCTGCTCGACCACGGCTCGGATGTCCTTGATTCCCGCGAGCACCGCCGATAGTGAGATGAACTCGGCCCTCGCGCCCTGCGCAACCAGACGGGCGAGCGTGGTCTTGCCTGTCCCCGGCGGCCCCCACAGGATCATCGAGTGCGGCCGACCGGATTCGAGAGCGCGGCGCAGCGGCGCACCCGCGCCCAGCAGATGCGACTGCCCGACATATTCATCCAAAGTCTTAGGTCGCAGCCGATCGGCAAGCGGCCGGTAGGTGCCGTCGCCGCGTGACCTCTCGGCCTCCGCGCTCACTTGGGGTTACGTCCGATGACGTCGACTCCCGGCGGCGGAGTAAATGAAAACAGGTCCGCCGGAAACTTGGCGTTGCGCGTCGGATGAGTAAACGTCAGCTGGGTTACTTGCCCGAGCTTGTCCGCCAGGAACATCGATGCCAACTCACCCTTGTCGAAGCCGATGCGTACCACCTGGAAATCCGTATCGGCGCGCTTCGGAATGAGTTGAAACCACTGCAGCCCGCCCGCTGCCGGCAGCGACTTGATGTCGAATTGCATACTGACGGAGCCGCCACCCGATAACAGGCTGGCGGGGGTGCTGGCCAATGTACTGTCCATGTCGCGCACGTTGGCCTGTTCCAGGTCTTTGTCGTAGAACCAGATCTGCTTGCCGTCGGCCAGCACCAATTGCTCGGAAGGCTCGACGTAGTCCCACCGAAACTTACCCGGCCGCTCGAGATAAAGCTTTCCGGCAGCGCTGCGCAGCACCTTGCCGTGGCCATCGTCGATGGTCTGAGTGAAGTCCGCGGACCATGTCGCCAATCCGGCCAGGTACTTTTCAACGTCAGTCGCGGGCGTCGCCGACCCTGGACGGGCGCCGGCGGCGAAGATCATGAAAGCGAGCGCCACAGTCTGCGCGATTCGCCTTGCCGCTTTGACCGACGGGCCTGCTTGGATTGGGATGGGCACGCTTTACTCCTGCGGCGGCGGTGCGCCGAAAATCTCACGGGCGCCGTTCGACTGCAGCGGACCGACCAATCCCGCCGCCTCCATCGCTTCGACCAGCCGGGCTGCGCGGTTGTAACCGATCTTGAGGCGGCGCTGTACCCCGGAGATCGACGCCTTGCGAGTTTCGGTGACGATGCGAACCGCCTCATCGTACAGCGGGTCGGCCTCGGCATCGACCAAGCCGTCCTCGCCTTCTTCGTCTTCCGACGGAAATCCCGGAATGGGAGTGCGTGGACCCTCCAGAATTTCGTCGATGTAGATCGGCGGCGAGGCGGCTTTGAGGCCGGCGACCACGCGATGCACCTCTTGATCGGAGACGAAAGCTCCGTGCACGCGCGTGGGTATGGACGTGCCCGGAGGCAAATACAGCATATCGCCGTGACCCAGGAGCGACTCCGCGCCGCTCTGATCGAGAATGGTCCGCGAGTCCACCTTGGCCGACACCTGGAAGGCGATTCGCGTGGGAATATTCGCCTTGATGAGGCCGGTGATCACGTCCACCGAAGGCCGTTGGGTCGCCAGAATCAAGTGGATGCCCGCAGCACGCGCCTTCTGCGCCAATCGCGCGATCAGTTCCTCGACTTTCTTGCCGACGATCATCATGAGATCCGCCAACTCATCGATGATGACGACGATGAACGGCAGCGAGGTCAGGTCTTCGACGTCTTCGGCGACGATGCCGGGAACGCCTTGGGCAATTTTTGCCATCCGAATCGGATCCTTGATGGGTTTGCCTGCCTCGGCCGCGTCCTTGACCTTGCGATTGAAGCCGCCGATGTTGCGCACGCCCAGCATCGACATGAGCTGGTACCGCCGCTCCATTTCCGCGACGCACCAGCGCAGCGCATTGGCGGCCTGCTTCATGTCGGTCACGACGGGCGACAACAGATGCGGAATTCCTTCGTACACCGAAAGTTCCAGCATCTTCGGATCGATCATGATCATGCGCACGTGTTCGGGGCTGGCCTTGTACACGAGGGAGAGGACCATGGCGTTGATGCCCACCGACTTGCCGGATCCGGTGGTGCCGGCGATGAGCAGGTGCGGCATCCGCGCGAGATCGGCGACCACCGGCACTCCGCCGATGTCCTTGCCGAGCGCCAGCGCCAGCGGCGAGCTGACCTCGTCGTAGGGCTTCGATTTGATGATTTCGCCCAGGGTGACGATTTCGCGCTTTTCGTTGGGTATTTCGAGACCGACGACGGATTTGCCGGGGATGATCTCGACGACGCGTACGCTGATGGCCGACAACGCCCGCGCGAGATCTTTGGCGAGATTGCTGATCTGGCTCACCTTGACGCCGGGTGCAGGGCGAAGCTCGAAACGCGTAATCACCGGCCCCGGTTGCACCGCCACGACCTCCGCTTCCACACCGAAGTCCCGCAGCTTGATCTCGACCAAGCGCGACATCGCCTCCAAGGCTTCGTCCGAATACGACTGCTCCCGCGTTCCCGGTTCATCGAGCAACGACAGCGCGGGCAACTCGCTGGACTTGGGGGCATCGAACAGCGGCACTTGCCGCTCGCGCTCGATGCGCTCGCTCTTCTCGGGGATCGGCGCGACCGGTTCGATGCGCGGCGGCGGCCGGCTTGCGACCTTTTTCTGCTCCTCGCGGACGACTCCCTGCCGCGCCTGCTTGCGCTGCTGTCCCGAAGCCAGCTCGCGGCGCTGCTCGATCTTGGTTTGCGCCCAGTTGATGCCCCCGAGGACCCCGGCGCCCAACTTATCCATGACGTCGAACCAGGACACCCCGAGGAACAGCGCGACGCCCGAAAACCACAGCGCCAGCAGCAACAGGGTCGCTCCCAGGAAGCGCAATGCCTCCTGGCTGTGACCTCCCACGAACTCCCCCACCACGCCGCCGGCGCTGCTCGGCAGTGCGCTGCCATCCCAGTGCAGGAACGCGAGGCCGCAACTGGTGAGCAAGGTCACCGCGAATCCCGCCGCCCGCAGTATGGTGTTGATCCGCGACCGCGCATCGGGAAGGGGCTGCTCTTTGTGCACCAACCAGCCGGCGTACGCCAGCATCGCCGGGAATAGGTACGCCGGTCGGCCGAAAAGGGAGAAAAAGAACCCTGCCAGCCAGGCACCGACCGGACCGATCCAGTTGTGCACCGACCCGCCATCGCCGGTATTCCAGAAACTGGCGTCGTCCTTGTGATAAGAAAGCAGCGCGAGCACCAAAAGCAGAGCAACGGCCCCCAAGAACCACAGCACCCCTTCGCGCAGCGCACGCGCCACCGTGGCCGACAGTTTCATGGTGGACTTGGGTTTCTTGGCAACAGTCGCTTCAGTCAACGCTAGACCTTTAATGATAATTACTTCTTAACCAATTGAATATTATGTAATAGTAACCGAGTCTCGTGCTCGCGCAAAGCGCCGATCGAGGGTTATGCCCGGCCACTTGTTGAACTGGATGGCGCCCACAGATTTACTTACCATGAGCCGGCGGCGGCAACGTCCGCATAGACCACTTAGAAGAGAGGCAAATTATACATGAGCGTCGTCAGGCACAGTCGTCTCCTTATCCTGGGATCAGGTCCTGCCGGCTATACCGCTGCCGTGTACGCGGCGCGCGCCAACCGCGCGCCCCTGCTCATTACGGGGCTGGAGCAGGGGGGCCAGCTCATGACCACCACCGACGTGGACAACTGGCCGGGGGACGTGGAGCACCTGCAAGGCCCGGCACTCATGGACCGCATGCGCCGCCATGCGGAGCGCTTCAACACGGAAATCGTGTTCGACACGATCAACCGTGCGGAGTTGCGGCACCACCCCTTTCGCTTGTTCGGCGACAGCGGCGAGTACACTTGCGACGCGCTCATCATTGCCACCGGCGCCTCGGCGAAATATTTGGGACTTCCTTCAGAGGAGATTTTTCGCGGCAAGGGAGTTTCCGCGTGCGCCACCTGCGACGGCTTCTTCTATCGCGGCAAGGCGGTTGCCGTGGTCGGCGGCGGCAACACCGCAGTGGAGGAGGCGCTGTACTTGGCCAACATCGCGTCGCACGTCACCCTGGTGCACCGCCGAGATAAACTTAGGTCGGAAAAAATCCTTCAAGATCGGCTGTTTGCACTCGAATCCTCAGGTAAAGTCACTGTAGTTTGGAATCACGCAGTCGATGAAATCCTGGGGGACGATGCGGGCGTCACTGGCGTGCGCCTGCGCGCGATGCAAGGCAATGCGACACGTACTCTGAAGCTCGATGGAGTGTTCATTGCCGTGGGCCATCAACCAAATACTCAGCTTTTCGACAAACAACTCGACATGCGTGGCGGCTACATCGTGGTGAAGGGAGGTCTCGAGGGCGAGGCGACTTCAACCAGCATCCCGGGAGTATTCGCCGCCGGCGACGTCGCCGATCACGTTTATCGCCAGGCGGTGACTTCCGCCGGCACCGGCTGCATGGCCGCCCTCGATGCGGATAAATATCTGGAGCGTATCGAGACCAAGCCCCGGGTCGAGCCGCTCGCCGCCCACGCGTGACAAATCCGCGTGTGCGTTTGCTGAAGAGTATTGCCGATATCGATGCGGCAAGCTGGAACGCGGTCGCGGGCTCGGTTCAACCTTTCGTGAGGCATGAGTTCCTGCTGGCGCTCGAAGCCTCGGGATGTGCGGCCCCGCGCACCGGCTGGACCGCGCGGCATCTGTTGCTGGAGGACGCGCGCGGCCGCCTCCTGGCCGCCATGCCGCTCTATCGCAAAGGGCACTCGCGTGGCGAGTTCGTCTTCGATTTTTCGTGGGCGAATGCCTACGCTCAACATGGCCTCAAGTACTATCCGAAACTCCTCACCGCCATCCCCTTCACTCCGGTCGCGGGGCCACGCCTATTGGTGCCCGGCGGTCCGGGAGCACCGGCTCTGGCCGCCGCCTTGATCCAGGCGGCGACCGACTACGCCCGGTCCGAGGATCTCTCCTCCTGGCACATCCTGTTTCCCGACGACGCCAATCTCGAGTCTCTCGATCGCGCGGGACTGATCGAGCGCCGGGATTGTCAGTTTCACTGGTTCAATCAGGGTTATGACTCTTTCGAATCCTTCTTGGGTGGATTCACTGCGGAGAAGCGCAAGAAAGCGAAGCGCGAGCGGCGGCGCGTCGCCGAGGCGGGCATAGAATTCGACACGCGGCTGGGCGGCGAGATGGATGATGCCCTATGGAACACGGTGTACACCTTCTATGCGGACACCTTTTACCGCCACGGACATGATCCCTATTTGAATTTGGATTGTTTCAAACGCATTGCAGCCGCCATGCCCAATCAGCTCATGCTGAAAATTGCCCGGCACGGCCCCACGCCCATCGCCGTGGCCATTTTCTTCGTGGGCGAGGACGCGCTGTTCGGCCGGTATTGGGGTGCAGGCGGCAACTTTCACAGTCTGCACTTCGAGACCTGCTACTACCAAGGGATCGAGTACTGTATCGAACACGGTTTGCAGCGCTTCGAGCCGGGAACGCAGGGGGAACACAAGGTCCCGCGAGGTTTCGTTCCGACGCTCACCAGCTCCATGCACGACATCATCGATCCGCGATTCGCGGCCGCCATTCGCGACTTTGCGCATCGCGAGGCTCGCGGAGTCGATCATTACGCCGCCGCCGTGAACGAGCACATTCCTTACCACCGCGCCCCTGACGAGGAATTGCAGCTCTGAGCAGGCTTGTCTGGCTGGGCGAGCACACCGAAACGGACTGGTTCCCGCCGGTGGAGCAAGCGCTGCGGGATCCGCCGGGACTGTTGGCCGCCGGGGGCGATCTGCATCCCGCGCGGCTGCTCGCGGCGTATGAACGCGGCATCTTTCCCTGGTATTCGGTGCAGCAGCCCATCCTCTGGTGGTCTCCCGATCCACGCATGCTCTTGTTTCCGGACGAATTCAACGTCTCACGCAGTTTGCGCAAGACGCTTAGAAATGGTCCGTACCGAACCCGGGTGGATCACGCGTTCGGCGCGACCATCCGGGAATGCGCGGCGCCGCGCCGCTCGGGGCCCGAGACATGGCTCAACCCCGACATGATCCGCGCCTATGAGCACCTCTTTGAATTGGGATTCGGGCATTCGATCGAAACCTACCTCGGGAATCGATTGGTCGGAGGCCTGTACGGTGTTCGCTTGGGGGGCGTCTTCTTCGGCGAATCCATGTTCAGCCGGGAGAACGATGCCTCGAAAGTGGCCATGGCACGGCTGGTGGATGAATGTCGTGCACGCGACATTCAGGTCATCGATTGTCAAGTCGCAAGTTCGCACCTCGCCAGCCTCGGTGCGCGCGAAGTCTCGCGCTCCGAATTCGTTGCGCTGCTGCGCGGGTGTGCGCGGCGCGCGCCGAGCGACCGGTGGGTAGAATCAGTGTGCACGCCGCCGCCGGTATCGGCGTCGTAAAATTGCTTTAGCAGGGGGCTTTATGCACAATGCGCCCGGCTTATCGCATCCCCACGTACCACAAGGACGCATGTCAAAAGAAGAGGCAATTCAATTCGAGGGCGAGGTCGTCGAGACCCTGCCCAATACGACGTTTCGCGTCAAACTCAAGACCGGTCATGTCGTTACGGCCCATATCTCGGGCAAAATGCGTAAAAACTACATTCGAATCTTGACGGGCGATCAGGTCACGGTGGAAATGACCCCGTACGACCTGACCAAAGGCCGTATCGTCTATCGCGGCCGCTAAGGAGAAGTCTCCGTCGCGGCCTGCGCCAGCTCTCCTGCGATCTGCACCAACTCGCGTGCGACCTGCGCCAGCTTTCGCGCGCTAGCTCTCGTGCGATAACAGCGCGGGTTGGTCGGCGGCGCGCGTTTCGAGTTTCAACTTATCGCCATCCTCGCTCAAGGTGACTTCCACGTGTCCACCGTTGACGAGCTTGCCGAACAGTAACTCTTCCGCCAGCGGCCGCTTGATGAACTCTTGGATGACGCGCGCCATCGGCCTCGCCCCCATCTTTGGATCGTAGCCTTTCTTGGCAATCCATCGTCGCGCGGGTTCATCAACCGATATCGACACGCGCTTCTGTTCCAGCTGCGCCTCCGCTTCGACCAGCAGTTTGTCGACCACCCGCTCGATCGTGTCCTGATCGAGACCGGCGAACTGCACGACGGCATCCAGGCGATTGCGGAATTCCGGTGAAAACAAGCGGCGAATCGCCTCCATACCGTCGGATGTGGTATCGGACTGCGTGAATCCGATGCTCGGACGGCTCATTTCGAACGCGCCCGCGTTGGTGGTCATGACGATGATGACATGGCGGAAATCCGCCTTTCGGCCGTTGTTGTCGGTCAACGTACCGTGGTCCATGACCTGCAGCAGCAGGTTGAAGACATCAGGGTGCGCTTTTTCGATCTCGTCGAGCAGCAGCACGCAATGCGGGTGCTTCGCTATCGCCTCGGTGAGCAGCCCGCCTTGGTCGAAACCCACATAGCCGGGAGGCGCGCCGATGAGCCGCGATACCGTATGGCGTTCCATGTATTCCGACATGTCGAAGCGCACGAATTCCACGCCCATGGCGATGGCCAATTGCCGCGTCACCTCGGTTTTGCCGACGCCCGTGGGACCCGAAAACAGGAAAGATCCCACCGGTCTACGTTGATCGCCCAATCCGGACCGCGACATCTTGATCGCGGCCGACAGTGCCTCGATCGCCTTATCCTGACCGAAGATGGTCAACTTCAAATTGCGCTCTAAGTTCTTGAGTACGTCGCGGTCGGACAGCGACACGTTTTTCGGCGGTATCCGCGCAATGCGGGCCACGACATTTTCGATCTGGCTGACGGTCACCGAAGCCTCGCGGCTCTCGACGGGCTTCAGGCGCAGATTGGCACCCGCCTCATCGACCACGTCGATGGCCTTGTCCGGCATGTGCCGGTCGTTGATGTGACGCGCCGCGAGTTCGGCGGCGGCCCGCAAAGCGTCGTCTTCGTACTTGACGCCGTGATGCTCTTCATAGCGAGTCTTGAGGCCGCGCAGGATGTCGACCGTGTCCTGAACCGACGGCTCCGTGATGTCGATCTTCTGAAAGCGCCGCGCCAATGCGTGGTCCTTCTCGAAAATTCCGCGATACTCGTTATAAGTGGTGGACCCGATGCAGCGCAGCTCCCCGTTTGCGAGGGCCGGCTTGATGAGATTGGAGGCATCCATCACGCCGCCGGACGCCGCGCCGGCGCCGATGACGGTGTGGATCTCGTCGATGAACAGAATCGCACCCGGCTGCTTCTTGACCTCGGCGAGAACCGCCTTCAGGCGCTTCTCGAAGTCGCCGCGGTACTTGGTGCCCGCAACCAGGGAACCCATGTCCAGCGAATAAATAGTGGCGTCGAGCAGAACGTCCGGAACTTCGTTCTCGACGATCATGCGCGCCAAACCCTCGGCGATCGCCGTTTTGCCTACGCCGGCCTCGCCCACGTACAAGGGATTGTTCTTGCGGCGGCGGCACAAGATCTCGATGGTCCGCTCGACCTCGAGTTTGCGTCCGATGAGGGGGTCGATTTTGCCCTTGCGAGCGGCGTCGTTGAGGTTCGTGGCGTACTTCTCAAGGGCGTTGCCACTGCCCTCGCCGTCGCGCTCCGCGTCGCCGGAGACGCCGCCCTCCTCCCGATCATTGCGTTCCTCGCCGCCCGCCTTCGAGAGGCCGTGCGCGATGAAATTGACCACATCGAGACGCGACACATCCTGCATGCTCAATAAATAGGCGGCATGCGACTGCTTCTCGCTGAAGATCGCGACCAACACGTTGGCCACGGTGACTTCCTTCTTGCCGCTCGATTGAACGTGAAATACCGCGCGCTGCAGCACCCGCTGAAACCCCAGCGTCGGCTGCACGTCGCGGTCCTCGCCGGGCGGCAGCCGCGGCGTAGTCTGATCGATGAACTGCTTCAGCTCGGTCTTGAGCTTGGGCGTATCCGCGCCGCACGACTTCAAGACCTCCCTCACCTTGGGGGTGTCGACGATCGCGAGCAGAAGATGCTCCACGGTCATGAATTCGTGCCGTGCTTCCCGTGCACTGGCGAACGCATCATTCAAGCAAAATTCGAGTTCTTGACTAAGCACAGGTTATGCCTCTTCTAGCGTTGCCATCAGCGGATGCTGATGTTGTCGCGCATACGCGATCACTTGAGCCACCTTGGTCTCTGCGATTTCATAAGTAAATACCCCGCATACCCCCTTGCCCTTGGTATGAACCTCGAGCATAACGCGAGTTGCCTTGGTGCGGTCCATCGCAAAGAAGCGCTGCAAGATATCGACGACGAATTCCATGGGAGTGTAGTCGTCATTGATGAGGACCACCTGATAGAGTGGCGGACGCTTGAGCCGGGGCGCCGATTCCTCAACGACCAAGCCCGTACCGTCCCGACCTCGTTCTATGTCGCTCATCTGATGAATAGTTTATAGGGTGCGTTATCGCGGTTTACAAGCCGTCCAAGCAAATCGCGGGGTCAAACGCCAATGTCGCGGAACAGTGTCACTTTATTTTCACAAGGAAAAACAAATGCTTGAGCGGTCCGGCGCTCAGCCCGTATGATTGCCCCGCTTGCTGTTCCCGTGCCGCGCCGTGTGGCCGACGCTTAAACTTCAAGCCCGAGGCGCGAACGAAACACCATGCTCGATATGCGAACAAATCAGTGGCTGTCCCGTCTGCAAGGCAATGGCCCGGCGTATGTCTCGCTCATCCTCGCGGCGTTGATCGCCGTCGAGTTGGCGCGGATGGCGATTTCCTTCCTCGGCGGTCCGGTCAAAACCCCGCAGCCGGTCGTGAACCGGCCCGCGGCCCCGCACCTGCGCCCGGGGGTGGACGTGCAAAAAGTGGTTTCGGCGCACCTATTCGGGGTTGCGGCGGCCGAACCGGGCACGCAGGACCCGGCCAACGCGCCCCTCAGCAGCGCCAATCTGGTCCTGGCGGGCACGATTGCCAGCCAGGACCCCAAGCACGGAGTGGCGATCATCAGCGACGGCGGCCCATCGAAGGTGTATTCGGTGGGTGATAACGTGAGCGGGGCAACCCTGCGCTCGGTATACCTCGATCACGTCATCCTCGATCGCGGCGGTGTACTGGAAACCCTCATGCTACCGCGGCAGCTGACTGGAAACCGGCCGGTGGCGGCCGTCCGCAGGCCAGGAGGCGCCGATCCTCGCACCGTCGCCGCAGTCGACAACATTCGGCGGCTGGTCCAGCAGGATCCGGGGATCTTGGACCAAGTCATGCGTACCGTCGCCTCCTACGACAATGCGGCCGGGAAACTGCGCGGATTCCGCGCCTATCCGGGGAGAAACCGTGCCATCTTCAATAAACTGGGTTTAAAACCCGGGGACTTGGTCACGGCAATCAATGGCACGATGCTGGACGATCCGCAACATAGTCAGGAAGTCTTCAACACCATTCAAACCTCGGACCACGTGACCGTGACGATCGAACGCGGTGGGCAGAAACAGGACATCACTCTCAACATTGCCCAGGTGGCCGCTCAAGCCACCAAGGACTTGGAAGGAGAAACGGCGCCTGCGTCTTCGGTTCCGGGTGGGACGCCTCCCCCGGGGGTGCCGCCGCCGAACACCAGCACCGAAAATCCTAATGAACAATAGCCCTGCCTCCGCCTCTAAGAGCCGTGCCTTCCTTCTCTAAGACGTCCAATACACGAGTATCCATGATGCCCACCTCCAGACCGCAAAATAGACCCCAAACGGGCGCCGCCTGGGCGATCGCGGTGTTGCTCGTCGCGATGTCTGTGGGAGCGGCAGCCGCGCCCCCCCGGTCGACGGAGGGGCCCACGATTACCCCGAATTATAAAGACGCCGACCTGAGCCAGATCATTCAAGCGGTGAGCGAGGTCACCGGCAAGAATTTCATCATCGACCCTCGCGTCAACGCCAAAGTCACGATGCTGTCGGCGACGCCGATGTCGCCGGCGGCGTTCTATGAAGCCTTTCTCGCCGTTCTGCAGGTCTATGGTTATGTGGCTGTGCCCGCCGGCAAGGTCATCAAAATCATCCCGAACACGGATGCGCGGCAGCTTCCCTCGATCGACCTGCCGAACGAAGTCAGCTCGACCTCCGATGAGATAGTCACCCAGATCATCACCATGAAGAACGTGAGCGCGGCGCAGCTCGTGCCGTTGCTGCGGCCTCTGATCCCCCAGCAGGGTCACCTCGCGGCCTACCCGAGCGGCAACATGCTGATTATCTCCGATCGCGCCAGCAACGTGAACCGCATCATGAAAATCATTGCGCGCATGGATGAGAGCGGCGACGAGCCCGTGGAGGTAATCTCACTGCGCAATGCGAGTGCCGCCGACCTGGTCCGAACCGTCAATCAGCTGAGTCAGGGGCAGGCCGCCGAAGCGGGCGGGGCGGCGGTCAAGATCGTGGCCGATGAGCGCACCAACAGCGTGCTCGTGAGCGGCGAGAAGTCGCTGCGCCTGAAGATCAAGGCGCTGATCGTCAACCTGGATACGCCCATGCAGAGTGGCGGCGACACCCAGGTCAGGTATCTGCGCTACGCCGACGCCGAAAAGATCGCGGACAAGCTCAAGGGTCAGGCCACCGCCTCGGCCAAGGCCCAAGGCGGCCCGCAGGCCGGCGCCACGGCCGGCACCAGTGGCGGCGGTGGCGCCAACGTCGATGCCAGCGTGACCATCTGGGCCGACGTGTCCACCAACGCGCTCATCATCACGGCACCGCCGAAAATCATGAAATCGCTGATGGCGGTGATCGACAAGCTCGACATCCGGCGCGCCCAGGTCCAAGTCGAAGCGCTGATCGTGGAAGTGGACGTCAACAAGAGTTCCAATCTCGGCGTGCAATGGATCCTATACGGGCAGGGAGGCAGCACCGTCCCGGCGGCCGTTACCAATTTCCCGGGTTCCGGAACCGGCATCGTGAACCTCGCGGCGGCCGCCCTGGGCGCGAATACCGGGACGACGACCACCGGGACAACCTCCATCGGCAGCACCGCGGCAACCGGCGTGGCGGGAGCCGTCTCGGCCCTGACCACCGGAGCAACCCTGGCGATCGGGCGTTACAACCCCACCTCCGGAACGAATTTTGCCGCCATCGTCCAGGCCCTGCGCAGCGACGGATCGAGCAACATCATTTCGACGCCGTCGCTCATTACGATGAACAACGAGGAAGCCGAGGTCAAGGTCACGCAAGAGATTCCCTTGATTACCGGCCAATACTCGAGTAGCCAGACGAGCGTCGCGGGCACCACCAGCCCGTTCACCACCATCCAGCGCGAGGAAGTGGGCACCATATTGAAGGTGACGCCGCACATCAACGAAGGCAATTCCGTCCAGCTGAAGATCGAGCAAGAGGACTCTTCGCCCGGCGCGAAGCTTACCGATTCGGCCGACATCTCGACCAACAAACGCTCGATCAAGACCACGGTGTTGATCGAAGACGGCGGCGTCATCGTCTTGGGCGGACTGATGTCCGACACGGTCACGCAGAGCGAGGACCGTGTTCCCGTGCTCGGTGCCATTCCGCTCCTCGGCAATCTCTTCAAATCACGCAGCGGGTCGCGTCAGAAGAAGAATCTCCTGGTATTCATCCGGCCGAAGATCCTGCGCGATGCAGACCAGACCGAGAGCACCAGCGAAGGCAAATACGAGGAAATGCGGCAGGAAGAGAAGAAGCTCTCACACGGGCACATCACCCTGTTGCCGGGCGAAAAGCAACCGGTCATACCGCTGGTTCCCCCGAGGTCCGCGCTGCCGCTGCCATCGCCCCCCGGCATTACCAATCCGGGCGGCGCGACCCCGAGTCCTGCACTGCCCCAAACCACCGCGCCGCCGGCGAATGACGCATCGCCGCCGGCCGCACCGCCGCCGAGCACGCCATGAACGCCGAAATGCAAGAGCCGCTCCAGCGCAAGCTGTCCTTCCCGTTCGCGAAACGCCACGGCGTGCTGGTGCGGGGAATCGCCAATGACGTGGCCGATACGGTCTGCCGCCCGGGCGTCACGCCCCAGGCGCTCGCGGAGGTACGGCGGTTCGTCGGCGTGCCGTTGAAACTGCAGCGCGTGTCCGGCGAAGCATTCGACTCCATGCTGCGCATTGCCTACGAGGCCGGCTCCGGCGCTGCCATGCAGATGCTGGAAGGCTTGGACGACAACACCGACCTCGCCCACTTGGCCGAGGACATCCCCGAGTCCTCGGACTTGCTCGAAAGCGACGACGAAGCGCCCATCATTCGGCTGATCAATGCGTTACTCACGCAGGCCGTGAAGGAGAACGCATCGGACATTCACATCGAGCCCTACGAAAATCGGCTGGTGATCCGCTTCCGCGTCGACGGCGTGCTGCGCGAAGTGCTCCAGACGAAACGCGCCGTGGCGCCGCTGGTGGTGTCGCGCATCAAGGTCATGTCGAAGCTCGATATCGCGGAGCGGCGCTTGCCGCAAGACGGCAGAATCTCCCTGCGCATCGCCGGCCGTGCCGTCGACGTGCGCGTCTCCACCTTGCCGTCGGGGCACGGTGAACGCGTGGTGCTGCGATTGCTCGACAAGCAGGCCGGACGCATCGAACTCACCTCGCTCGGCATGGACCCGCGCACCCAGGGCACCATGGACGAGATCATTCACAAACCGCACGGGATCATCCTGGTCACAGGTCCGACCGGATCCGGCAAGACCACGACGCTGTATGCCGCCCTCGAACGCATCAACGACAATACCCGCAACGTCATGACCGTCGAGGATCCGATCGAATACTACATCGACGGCATCGGGCAGACCCAGGTCAACACGAAAGTGGAAATGACGTTCGCACGCGGGCTGCGCGCCATCCTGCGCCAGGACCCCGACGTCGTCATGGTCGGTGAAATCCGCGACCTTGAGACCGCGCAAATCGCGGTGCAAGCCAGTCTGACCGGCCACCTCGTGCTGTCCACGCTGCATACGAATACCGCGGTGGGCGCGGTCACACGCTTGCGCGACATGGGGATCGAGCCTTTCCTCCTCTCGTCGAGCTTGATCGGCGTGCTCGCTCAGCGTTTGGTGCGCGTCCTCAACGCTGAAACGCGAGAGCCATTCCTGGCCGGTGAATACGAACGCCGCTTGCTCAATCTCGACCCGAAGGGGCCCCCGGCGCAGCTCTACCGCCCCAGCAGCGAGCCCGGAACCGGATATCGGGGGCGCACCGGCATTTATGAATTGATCGCGGTCGACGACCATATGCGAACCATGATTCACGACGGCTCGTCCGAACAGGATCTCGAGCGGTATGCCCGCACCGCGAGTCCGGGCATCCGCGACGACGGCCGTCGCAAGGTGATGGAGGGCGAGACCACGCTCGAGGAAGTTTTGCGCGTCACTCGCGAGGACTAGTCCGGCCATGGGGGCGTTCGAATACACGGCTCTGGATGCGCAAGGCCGTGAACGCAAGGGGCTGATCGAAGGCGATACCCCGAAGCACGTCCGGCAGCTGCTGCGCGAAAAGCATTTGCTGCCGATGGATATCCAGGAGACGGCCGAGCGCGAGCTCAAACAGAGCCGGCGCCGCGGATTCATGCGCCGCGGGCTTTCCACATTGGATTTGGCCCTGCTCACCCGGCAATTGGCCACTTTGCTGCATTCCGGCCTGCCGCTGGAGGAATCGCTGCAGGCGGTTGCCGAACAGACCGAGAAACCGCGCGTACAGAGAATCATCCTCGGCGTCCGGGGCAAGGTCGTGGAAGGCCACCCGCTGGCGGACGGCCTCCGGGACTTCCCCCAGGCGTTCCCGGAGATCTACCGGGCGACCGTCTCCGCAGGCGAGCAGTCCGGCAAGCTGGATTCGGTATTGGAAAGGCTCTCGGACTACACCGAATCCCGCCAGGTAATGGGCCAGCAGGTGAGCAACGCGCTGGTCTATCCTATCGTGCTGATGGTGCTGTCATTCGCCATCGTGTCGTTCTTGCTGGCTTACGTCGTCCCGCAGGTGGTGGCGGTTTTCGAGTCCGGCCATCAGGAATTGCCGCTCGCCACGCGAATTCTGATCGGGATGAGTGATTTCGTGCGTCATTACTGGTTCTATGGATTGATCCTGGCCGTAGCGGCCGGGTGGGGATTTCGACGCTGGCTGCGGGCGCCGGAAGCGCGGCTGCGATTCGATGCGTTCCTGCTCCGGGTACCGTTGGCGGGCAAACTGATCCGCGGTGTGAACACCGCCCGTTTCGCCCGTACCTTCAGCATCCTCACGGCGAGCGCGGTGCCGGTGCTCGAGGCGCTGCGGATTTCGGCCGAGGTCGTCAACAATTTGCCCATGAAGAAAGCGGTGGAGGATGCGGCGCTGCGGGTGCGCGAGGGTGCCCCCATCGGTAAGTCGCTGGCAGCCAGGAAGCTGTTCCCGCCCATGATGATTCACCTCATCAGCAGCGGCGAGAGCAGCGGCGAGCTCGAAAAGATGCTCGAACGTGCGGCCTCCAATCAGGAACGCGAGATGGACGGTCTGTTGTCGACCATGACCAACCTGTTGGGGCCGTTTATGGTGGTATTCATGGGCGCCGTCGTCATGTTCATCGTTATCGCGTTGTTGCTGCCGATTTTTCAACTCAACGACCTGGTCAAATAGCGCCCGACATGCAATGACTGTGCGCCAGGGTATTGCGCGGCGGGCGCATTTCCGTTTATAAACCGCGCGTGTCGGTTCACTGGTGAAGCAAAAGCTTCGGTGGCATGAGCGAAAAACCCGAATCGGACGAGTTCGAGGAAGAAGACGCGGAGGACGTCGCGCCCGGCGGTGATGATGTGGACGTGGATCACATCATGCGGGACGTCGAGTCGCAGCGCCGCCGCGCCCCGAAGGGCGCAGAGCCGGCCTGGCGGCGTCTGGAACGGGTGATGGAAGAGCGCCGCACGGCCGAACTACTGAGCGACTTTGACGATTACAAAATCGGCGATGCCGGCGAAATAGACGGGGGCGACGGCGACGAGTCGGACAAACTTCCCGGCAGGAAGAAGCATAAAAAGAAAGGCCACTGAGGCCTAGTCGGGCGCGCCGTGCCAATGCACGCCGCCGTTGCACGTCGCACGTTACACGCCGTCGGTTGCACCGCGCACGTTACACGCCCTCTCAAATTTCATTGCGTTTTGCGAACTGGCCGATGTAATCGCCCGCGCGGAAGGCAAGGGCCTGGATGGTCATTGTCGGTTGACCCCGCCCCGATGTGACGAAACTGGAACCATCGCACAGAAACAAATTTGGTACGTCGTGCGTCCGATGATACTTATCGACGACCGACGTCTTCGGATCGTCGCCCATCCGGCAGGTCCCGAGCAGATGAGCGGCATCGGAACTCTCCTCGACCTGTTCACGCCATAGCTTCTTCGCTCCGGCCGCCTCCATAATTTCGTAGGACCGGTCCTGCAGGAACTTCGCCGTCGCCAGGTCATCCGGATGATCCTTGTAGGTGACTCTGATGGCAGGAATGCCCCACGCGTCCTTCACGGAGGGATCCAGGCTCACGCTGTTGGCTTCGAGCGGCAGCGAAGTGCAATGTCCGGTGGACATCGTAGACCGCGGAAACGCCTCCAGCCGCGTCTTGAACTCGGGACCCCAGATGGGCAGGTCGCCGCCCGCGGCCATCGCCCATAGACCAGGCTGGGGGTTGATGCGCGCGTCGATGCCGCCGCCGCCGTAGAAGCCGCGCTTCGGATCGGCATCGTAGAAGTCATGCAGGATGCGCGTGACTTGCACGCTCTTGTAATCATTGATTTCGTGTTCGAAAACGGCATGCACCCCGGCCCCCTGATTGAACATGAGGTGCTTGCCCACCATCCCGCTCGAGTTCGCGAGTCCGTGGGGGAAACGATTGCTGGTGGAATTGAGCAGCAGACGGGCCGTCTCAGCACCGTTCGCCGAGAGCACGACCGCCCGCGCCTTTTGAAAGTGTTGCCTCTTGTCGGCATCGAAGTAGTGCACTCCGGTCGTGCGCCCAGCGGAATCCGTTTCCACGTGAAACACGTAACTGGCGGTACGCACCTCGCATCGTCCCGTGGCTTCCGCTTCCGGAATCATCGTGAACAACGTCGAGGACTTGGCACGCGCCTCACAACCGAAACCCATGCAGAATCCGCAGTGCACGCAGGCCGGCCGACCGCGGTACGGCTGCGATGTGATGGCCAGCGGTGCCGGAAACGGGTGCAGTCCGAGTTTGCGTGCCCCCGCCTCCATGAGGACTCCGGAAGACTTCACCGGCATCGGCGGCATCGGATAAGGTTTGCTGCGCGGCGGATCGAAGGGGCTGCTATTCGCGAGTCCCGACACGCCGACTTCCCAATCGACTTTGGTGTAGTACGGCTCGAGTTCCCGATAGGAGATGGGCCAATCGGCAAATGCAGTACCGGAAATGCTGCCGTACACGCTGCGCTCGTGGAAGTCGATTTCGTGGAAGCGCCAGAAATTCGCGGTGTAGTGATTGCTGCTGCCGCCCACCAGGCGGGCGTACATGAGGGGGTTGGGCCCGTGCGGCAATTTCGCGATCTCGGCCGGAGTCTTGCGAAACGTCTGTGGGCTCGATATCGGATCGCTCGTAATACCGCTCAAGAACCAGTATTTCAACTCGTCATGCTCGAAATCCGCCGGCGACAGCCGAGGGCCCTGCTCAAAGACCAGCACGGTGAGGCCTGCCTGCGACAGTTCGCGGGCGATGACGCCGCCCGCCGCCCCCGATCCGACTACGACGAAGTCTACGGTTTCGCCGGGTTTGAATCTTCGGCCCGTCATGCCGGCTTTTCCGGATAGGGCACGAAGCCGGTGTAATTCGCATCGTAGTGGCCGAACGGCGGCGCGAATGCGTGACGATCTTCGAAGCCCATCATCTTCCAGCCGGTGCCTTCCGTATTGCCGCCGTACTTGGGCGCCGAGAACATGCCGAGAACGGTCAGCATGCGAGCGGTTTCGAAGAACGGGGTCCGGTCGATTGTCTTCAAGAACGCGATCTGGGTCCCCGAGGCGGCGCCCGCGAACGAGGGTGCCTGCGGACGAAGTACGCGAAACTTCGACTGGAACTCCGCGAGGCCGGTTCGAAACTCCGCCGACCAGGCGGCAAAAAACGTCGCCATGGCGCGATCGATGAAATAGACGGCGTGCGCCTCGCGCGCGCCGGGCGTCGCTCCGCTGGGCACGATTTGGGCCGCGATCGCATCCACGTCCTTGGATTCGGATTCGCTCAAGAATTGAAACCCCTTCCACGCCGGCGCCGCCGCGACTGCAGCGGCCGCCATGTCTGCCGCGTCATGCGCCGCCGCGGTGATCGCGGCCCATTGCGTGCCCAGCCACGCCGTGGTGAACAGAGTGCCCGTCGATAGCAGGAATGAGCGCCGTGAAGTGCCCGCCGGATCATCGGTGTGTTGCATGAGTTTCCCCGTCATTATCAAATCTCGTTGCGTTTGGCGAGCTGTCCGATGTGATCGGCGGCACGGAATGCAAGCGCCTGTATCGTCATCGTAGGCTGACCCCGGCCCGACGTCACGAAACTCGATCCATCGCACAGGAAAAGGTTCGGCACGGCGTGCGTGCGATGATACTTGTCCACCACGGAACTCGCGGGGTCGTCTCCCATGCGGCACGTGCCCAGGAGGTGCACGCTCCCACGCCGGGGTTGCGCATCGGTTTTCCATACCCGCTTGGCGCCCGCGGCCTGCATGATGTCGTAGGCCCGGTCCTGCAGAAACGAAGCCGTGGCAAGGTCATCCGGATGATCCTTGTAGGTGACGCGTATGGCCGGAATTCCCCACGCATCCTTGAGTGTCGGATCGATGCTGACGCTGTTGGTCTCCACGGCGAGCGACGTACAATGCGCGGACGAGAGCATCGCGCGCGGAATCCCTCCAGCCTGTCCTTGAAGTCGGCACCCCAGCGCGGAAGCTCGCCGCCCGCAGCGAGCGCCCACCCGATGGGTTGGCTTCCCATACGCGCATCGATCCCGCCGCCGCCGTAGAAGCCGCGCTTCGGATCGGAATCGTAGAAGTCGTGCAAAATCCGCGTCACCTGGACGCTCTTGTATTCGTTCAATTCGTGTTCGAACTCGGCGTGGACGCCGGCCCCTTGGTTGAACATCAGATATTTGCCGACCAGGCCGCTGGTATTCGCGAGTCCCTGCGGGAATTGTGCGCTCGAGGAATTGAGCAGCAGCCGCGGCGTTTCCGCACCGTTCGCACAAAGCACGACCGCCCTTGCCTTCTGGAAATGTTCCCGCTTCTCGCCGTCAAGATATGCCACCCCGGTAGCGCGTCCACTCGCGCTCGTCTCGACTCGGAACACGTAGCTTCCGGGCCTGATTTCACATCGGCCGGTCGCCTCGGCTTCGGGAATCATGGTGTACAGCGACGACGACTTCGCCATGACCTCGCATCCGAACCCGATGCAGAACCCGCAATGGGCGCAGCCGGGGCGTCCGCGATAGAACTGCGAGTTGATCGCCATCGGTGCCGGAAACGGATGCAAACCCAGTTTGCGGGCGCCGCTCTCAAACAACACTCCCGAAGACTTCACCGGCAAGGGCGGCATGGGGTACCCCTTGCTGCGCGGCGGATCGAACGGACTCGCGTGGGCGAGGCCCGACACACCCACGTCCCATTCCACCTTCGCGTAATAGGGCTCGAGTTC
>CAWCYX010000002.1:0-36652 GCA_963799885.1 uncultured Gammaproteobacteria bacterium
CCTGGTATCGGAAGCCGCGTATGGTCCCACTGCCGCCGCCGTAGAATCGTTGGTCCGGCGGCAGGCTGAATTCGCCTGCACCGGATGCCTGACCCGCCAACGCACGGGCGGCCAGCACGCTGCGTCCCGGATCGCCCACGCCCAATTCATGCAGATCGAAATAGGCGGCGAGCTTTATCTGGCTGATGATAAAGGTGGCGTTGGGATGCCCGATCGCCAGGGTCGGTGTGACGCTCAACGAATCGCGCATGCCGTGCGTGGGATCGTCCAGCGGCGATGCGAGATTCGTGGAGTCGTAATTGATGCCCAGCGGCAGCAGCAGCAATGTGTAATTGTAATTGGCACCCTCTTGGATGATCTGTTCATCCGATGTGGAAACTCCGGCGCTCGCACTCCATACGCTCGACAATTTCCGATTGAGCGTCACCCCGGTCGTGATGGCCTTTTGGTCGTAAGCCAGCAGGGATTGTTTGATCGCTCCCACCGAGACCAGCAGCGACTGATCGCGATGACCGAAATCCGGGATAGAAAGCTTGGCGCTGGTGTCGTAACCGATTCCCGTCGTGGAGCTGCCGCCCAGATTGATGATGGAGGCCGCTACCTTGAGCTGCTCGGCATTGCCGAACACATTGCGGTCGGTCCACGTGATGCCGCCGCTGCCGCCAAGATCGGTGGAGTAGGCGGTGTTGAGCGTCACGGCATGACGCGGGCGCTCACGCAGGACAAACGTGATCGGCACCCCTCCGTCGGCATCGGCGGCGGCACCCAGCTCGACGCTGATCGCCGCGAACGGCCCCAACGTGGACAAGTCGCGGCGTGCCGCCTCGATGGCCGTGGGATTGTACAGTTGCCCGGTGTGCAGCGTGAGCCGGCGCCGCACCAGCTTTTCATGAACGCGCTTCAAGCCGACGAGGCGGATTTCCCCGATTTTCACCCGCGCACCGGCGTCGATGTGGAAACTCACGTCGAGCACCGGCAGAGTCTGGTCCTCATAGGCGACGGGCGGATCGACTTTCGCAAAGGCATACCCTTGATTCTGCAGCGTGGTCAAAACGCGGTTACCGGCGGCGAGCACGTCGGCGGCCACCGCGGGTGCGCCGGACCGCAAGGTGAACGAGTCCGCCGCGGATTCCGGGATCGTTCCGTCGATGGTGACCTTGCGCAAATGGTAGAGGGGTCCGAGCTTGAAGGAGACGGCCACCCGCGCTTCCTGCCCCTTGGGAAGAGCCATCAACGCTTCGGCGAGGCCGGGGCTGTTGAGACCCGTTCCGTCGATGGTGATGGTGACGGTCGATTGATAGTAGCCGAAGCTTTCAAGCACCGTCTTCAAGCGGTCCACTTCGCCCCGGGCGCGGGCGATCAATCCGAAGGGACTGACGGGAGCGCCGCCGCGCAGCGATATGAGTTCGGAGGTCGCGCGCAAGGTCGCATCCATGGCGCCGTCGCCGGTCGAATCCAGGTCGACGCGGTACGACTGGGGATCGGCCGCGCGAGCCGTCAGCATGGTGCCCAAGGTGATCGCAATCAACACACAGATTCTGGCAATACGGGCGCGCATGTCCTTCGAGAGTTTACACGCCTTGGCTCTTCGTCCCCGCGTGAATGCGGCGGCAGCCCGCGCCGCACGGCCGCGGGCGCAGGCGTCACCCCTGATCGGGCGGTGTGCGGGACGCCTCCTACGCAGGATGGCTGATGTCTCCGGCGAGAAGTGTGGCTCCGGCATGATACCCTTGCGCAAATTATGCTCATTAATAGGACGACTCGGACACCAGGAGAGATGAGCGACGCGGGGCTCGGATGTCATCGCTGATCGTCTGCCATGCATGCGACCTCGTGCATCGTCGGGATGCCATCTTGGACAGAGCCCGAGTACGCTGCGTGCGCTGCCGGGCCGAGTTGTACAGAACCAATTCCGCGAGCATCGATACCGCCATCGCGTTGGCGGTCACAGCGGGGGTGCTACTGCTGCTCAGCAACGCCTATCCGCTGGTCGCCTTGCAGCTGAACGGCAGCGTCCGCGCCACGACGCTCGTGGGTGCCGCGATTGGTTTGTACAATCAAGGATATGCTCCGGTTGCCGCTCTCGTTCTACTGACAACGCTGTTGGTTCCGTTGTTCCAGATATCGGGCCTGCTGTACGTGCTCGTTCCTCTTCGCGCGGGCCGGCGTGCTCCCGGACAGAACGAACTGTTCCGCGCGCTGACGCACTTGCGGCCTTGGGCCATGTCCGAAGTCTTCATGCTCGGCGCACTGGTGGCTCTGGTCAAACTCTCAGCGTTGGCCGAAGTCATTCCCGGAGTATCGTTGTTTTCCTACGGTGCCCTGATGCTCGCCTTGTCGGCGCTGACCAGCATCGCGCCGACGGAGCAATTCTGGCGGTGGGTCGATGGAGGCGGACAGTGAGCACGTACGTGATGGGCCGCACCGTCGGGCTGCTCGTTTGCACGCACTGCCACGCTACGGTTCGTGCAATCCAGAGTGCCCACGCATTGTGCCCGCGCTGCGGCGCCCGGGTGCATGAGAGAAGACCGCACAGCCTCAGCGCAACGGCCGCATTGGTGTTGAGCGCGGCCGCCCTGTATATCCCGGCGAATTTGCTGCCGGTCATGCACATGCACACGTTCTTCAGCGATGAGGACGACACCATCATGAGCGGGGTTCTGTCCTTGATTCAGGAGGGGTCGTGGCCGCTCGCTCTGCTGGTGTTCGTTGCCAGCATCGTTGTGCCGCTGTTGAAACTCCTCGCGATGGGATGGCTCTTGATTTCGGTGGCTCGACGATCGTCCGGCAGTGCTCTGCAAAAGAGCCGCCTGTTCAGGCTGGTGGAATTCATCGGCAGGTGGTCCATGCTGGATGTGTATGCCATCGCGCTGATCGTATCGCTGGTGCAGATTCGCTCGCTGGCGACCGTTCAGGTGGGCCTCGGCGCACTTTGCTTCGGCGCCGTGGTTGCGCTGACCATGTTCGCCGCCCAGTCGTTCGACGAGCGCCTGTTGTGGGACTCCCACTCCGATGACTGAACCCCCGGTGTTGCCGCCCGACGACCTGCCGCGCGCGGTTGCAGATGCGCCGCGGCGCACGCGTCTACCCTTCGTCTGGATCCTGCCGGCACTCGTCATCGTCGTCGCAGGCTTCGTCGCGGTCCAGCAGAAACTCGCGCAGGGTCCGAGCATCGACATCTATTTTCAGGGGGCCGACGGCATCGAGGCGAACAAGACCAAGATTCGCTACAAAGACGTCGATATCGGCGATGTCACCGATATTCATGTCTCCAAGGACCGCAAGAAGGTGGTGGTCACCGCGCGCATTCACCGCGACGCGCGCGAATATCTGGTGGAGGACACCCGATTCTGGGTGGTGCGCCCCCGATTCACCGGCGGCAGCATTTCGGGGCTGAGTACGCTGGTCTCCGGCGCATATATCGCCGTCGATGTCGGCCGCTCCGGCACCGAGCGGCGCAACTTCGAAGGTCTGGAAGTGCCGCCCATCGTGACCGCCGATCTACCGGGCCGCGAATTCGTGCTGCACGCCGAGGACATCGGGTCGCTCTCCGTGGGATCCACGGTGTTCTATCGACATATCTCGGTCGGACAAGTGGTTGCGTACTCGCTCGATCCCGGCGGTGCCAGCGTCACGATCAAGGTCTTCGTCTACAAACCCTACGACGGCTACGTCACGACCAACACCCGATTTTGGCAGGCCAGCGGCTTTGACATGTCGGTCAATTCGGAAGGCGTCACGTTGCGCACCGAATCGCTGGCCTCGATCCTGGAGGGCGGCGTCGCATTCCAGGCCCTGCCCGGAACGACGGCCACCCCCGCTCCGGCGGACACGCCGTTCACGTTGTTTACCGACCAGGAGCGCGCCTTGCGTCAAGCGGATACCGAAGTGCGCACCTTCATCATGTATTTCAGTGGCTCGCTGCGCGGATTGTCGGCCGGCGCACCGGTCGACCTGCGCGGCATCACCATCGGCGAAGTGAAGGGACTGTCGGTGGAGTATGAGCGCGACGCGGGCCGGCTGCGTTTTCCCGTGGAGGTGGATATTTTCCCGCAACGAATCCGCGGGTTTGGCCGGCGCGGCGACCACCCGCCGGGCGCGCAATCCGACAGCGCCGGGCGCGCGCTCCTGGACAGTCTGGTGGCGCACGGCATGCGCGCGGAACTCAAAACCGGCAGTCTCCTTACCGGGCAAAAATACGTGGCGTTGGACTTTCACACCGACCTGCCCCGGGACCATGTCGGCTGGGACGCCAGCCCGCCGGTATTTCCGACTGCGGCCGGCGCACTCGACGAGCTTCAGGACTCTGTCGCAAACATCGCCAAGAAGCTCGAGAAGGTACCTCTCGATCAAATCGCGGCACGTCTGCTCGCCACCATGGCGACGCTCGATGACACGCTCAAGAACGCGGACCGTCTGGTCCGGCAACTCGACGGTACCATCGCCCCGCAGATCAGCGATACACTGAAGGAGGCGCGAGGAGCCATGAAAAACGCCAAGGAAGTCCTGGGACAGGATGCACCGCTGCAGAGCGACCTCTCCGCAACGCTGCTGGAATTGTCGCGTGCCGCGAAATCCGTGAATGCCCTGGTCGACTATCTAGAACGCCATCCCGAAGCGCTGCTGCGGGGTAAGCCGGGAGAGTCGAAGTGATCGGCGTGCTCCGCACGGCGCTGCTATGCAGCTTCGTGCTCTGCGGATGCGTCGGCCAACCCGATCATTTCTACACTTTGAACACGGTGCCGGACACCGCGCGTGCGGCGGGAACACCGACGATTCATGTGCGCCTTCAGGTGACCATACCCTCGCTGATGGATCGAAACGAAATGGTCCTCTACACCAGCCGGAACGGAATCGTGATCCTCGACCACGAACGCTGGGCGGCGCCGCTGGCGGATCAGGTGTCAGAGACCTTGGCGCGCGACATCGAGGGGAGACGCAGCGACGTCTTCGTCGCCGACCGGAGCTTCGACCGCGCCGCCGCGCCGCCGGTCACCATCAAGGTCGATATCGTGCGCATGTCGGCCCAACGAGGCGGGCGGGCAAGCATCGAAGCGCATTGGCGCATCGCTGATTCGAGCGCCGGCGTAGACGAACTGGGCAGTGGTTCTTTCGAGGCCCCAGTGACCGGCGAGGGTTCCGCAGCGATCGCGCAGGCCTACAGTCAGACCTTGAGCGACTTGGCCGGGCGACTGACGGCGGAAATGCGCCGGCGATAGTTCTCGGCGGGCAATCCGAATTCGCGCGCCATGGCGCTGCGCACGCGCATTCCCTCCTCCAGATTGAAGCAATTGATCACCGCAAGGCGAAATTCGCCCGACCTCTCATGTTCCGCGGTCGGGCTCTCGTCGAAAAACGGCAGCGCAATGCTGCTCACACCGACGGTCGCCTCGTAAGCACGCATGGTGTTCGCGCGCGGATACGTCGACACCGAGCCTTGCGTCCCCGTCAAGTTGAGGCTGTATCCTTCCGCCCTTTCCGTATCGATCAGATCCCAGGTTCCGTATTGATGCAGGCGGACGACGGCCGCCAGCCACTTTCGCCCGTACAGATCCGGCCACTGGCCGGAAAACCGCAAGCGCGCCGCGCTGATGCGGGCGCCGATCGTTTCCAAGTTCACCATTCCCGTGTACCCCGCCAGGTGCGTGCGGATCCACGCCGCGCAGAAGCGTTCGAGCCGCGGACGTGTGCCTTCCTCCACCACCCAGTAATCGAACGAGCCGGCGGAGCCCCGAACCCCCGATGCGTGTCTGCACCATGCAATCTCGCCCGCGACCACGGCAAAGTCGGTACGCAGGTGCTCGCCGGCGAGCAGTTCCATCCAAAAATTGCCGGCGCCGCAGTGTTCGAGATAGTCCCGTTCGCTCCATAACACGCGGCCGCCGCTTTCGCGGCCGTCGACGATCGTCACCGCGGTGCAAAAAACCGGAAAACGCATGGGTCTGACGTCATGCGGCCCGCAAATGAGCCCCTGCGACTGCGAAATCAATAGTCTGTTGTATATCCATCGGTGCCGCGGATGGCGGTGGAATGCCACGCGGTCGTCGGTGGGAATGTCGACATCCGTAAGGCAGGTGATGTCCCGGAAGTATTGCTCGCGCCAAGGCTCATGCACGTGAATCATGCGCGACTTTAGTGCGCGGCATCGGGGCGTCCCTTAGGGCAAACGCCCTTGTTTGGTGCAGGAATTGGCCGACAGAGTCGAGTGTAGGATTCATCCGACCGCGGGGTGCGTCGTGCGCGGTAGCGCCGCAGCCGGAGTGGTCTATATTTTGTAGGCGATGACAATAGAATAAGCTGTAGCCGATGAGATACCAAAAAATAAACTGGGCGGGAATGGCGGTGTTGCCTCTGATTGTTGCGTGTCACCACAAGCCGCCGCCGACCACTGCGCAGGACGTCGAGGCCGCCCAGCAAGAGGCGCAGCATGCGGTCGAACAGGCGCGGATAGAGGCCACTAAGGACGTCAAGAGCGCACTCAAGACGGGCGGAGGGAATCCCCGGGACGTCGCACTGGCGAAGGCGACGGCTGCCTATGACGTCGCGATGATCAAGGCCGAGGGTGATCACACCGTCGCGACGGAAAAGTGCCAGACGTTGCAAGCATCGATGATGCAGGCCTGCAAGGATCAAGCGGACGCCCAATACGAGACGGCGAAAGCAACGGCCAAGGCAACGCGGACGGCGCGCCAGCAATAGCGCGGCGCTTGCGGCGGCGCGCGGCTGGCGTGCACGTGACTGGCATGCACATGGCTGGCGCGCACGTGGCGCCTGGACTCTCCGCGCGTAGCGCCTAGACTCTTCGAATGAGAAACCGGACTTATCTGCGTGCCGCGGCGTTCGCGCTCGCGGCATTGGCTTATCGCTCGATAGCAGTCGAGCCTCCCGCGCCGGCGCAAGACCCGATTGCCGGAGAGTTCCGGGCGGCCATGCAACGCATCCGTCAACGTGTCCCGGAACCGCCAGACTCCCCCGGACTTGCCGCCTACGTCATCCACGACTATCTCGTCGCTGCGCGGCTGCGCCGCGATCTGACAAGTCCCAGCGCGGAACTGGATGGCACCATCGATGATTTTCTACGCTCTCACTCCGGACAGCCGGTGACCCGTGGGCTGAAACATGATTGGTTGCAGAGCCTCGCCGAGCGAAAGCGCTGGGACTGGTTGCTGCCCCGCTCCGCGGATGCCACCGACCCGCAGTTGGTCTGCGAGCGGCTGGCGGGGCGCCTTGCCACCGGCGATACCGCAGGTCTTGCGCAAGAGGCGTTGGCTCGCTGGATGGTCGCACAGAAGCAGCCCGATGAATGCAATACCGTATTCGCCTGGCTTCACACTCAATCGGTATTGACTGCCGAACTTGCGGAGACCCGCACCCGTGCGGCGCTCACCGCCGATAATCCCCGGTTGGCTCGTGAGTTCGTCGGCGACGTGCCCGCGCCGCGCTCCGCTCCGCTGTTGCAATGGATCCAGCTACTGGAATCGCCGGGCGCCCCCCTCGCCGCGCTGGCCATGAATCCGGGGATGCCGGTGGAACCCGACGCGCTAGTCGCCGGTTTCAGCCGTTTTAGCATCGCCGATTCGACGGCGGCCGCGACTCTGCTGCCCACCCTTCTCAAACGGCCGGATATGACGCCGCCTTTGCAGGCCCGGCTGCAGCGTGCAGCCGCTCTCGGCGCCGCGTACGCCCGCGCGCCGAATGCCGTCGCCGCCTTCGCCTTATTGGAGGCTGACCCGACCGACGGTCAGGTGCAGGAATGGCGCGTACGCGCCGCCCTCTGGGCCGGTGACTTCGCAAAAGCCCTGGCCTGGATCGACGCGATGCCGCCGAACCTCGCGACGCAGCCGCGCTGGCGCTACTGGCGGGCGCGGGCGATCGCCGCGACCTCCGGCGACGCCGCCGCCGCTCCGTCGTATGCCGAAATCGCCGGCATGCGCGACTACTACGGCTATCTTGCGGCCGATAAATTGCATCAGAGCTACAACCTGAACATTCATCCCTCGCCGAACGACAGCGGGGTGCAAACGGCGCTTGCGTCGGAGCCCGGAATGGAGCGAGCGCACGCATTGTTCGATTGCGACATGGCAGATGAAGCAGCCGCGGAATGGGCCCAGGTGGTGGGCCCCGCCAAGCCCGCGGTGAAGATTCAAGCTGCACGTCTCGCGTCGCGGTGGGGGTGGTACGCGCAAACCATCGCGACGTTGGCGGTGGCCGGCGAGTGGGATGACGTGGCGCTGCGCTATCCGCGGCCGTACGCGGCGTCGGTGGAAACTGCCGCCAAGGAAACCCTCGTTTCGGATGATTGGCTGTACGCCATCATGCGGCAGGAAAGCTTGTTCCGGAAGGACGCGGTGTCGCGTGCCGACGCGCGCGGTTTGATGCAGATGCAGCCGGCCACCGCCGTGGCCGTTGCGCGGCGATGGCATCTGCCGCCGCCCGCCCGCGACGAGCTGTTCGAACCTACCGAGTCGTTGAGACTCGGCGCCCGCTACCTTCGCGAACTTCTGGACAAGTACCGAGGACAACTCGCCCCGAGCCTGGCAGCCTACAATGCCGGCCCCATGTCGGTGTCGCGCTGGTTACCGAGTGATCCGATAGATGCCGACGTTTGGGTCGAGAATATCCCCTATGCCGAGACTCGAGGCTATATTCAGCACATCCTCGAACACATCGTGGCATTTGCCGAGATGCGCGACGCCCCACCGCCGCGGCTTTTCAACCTGCTGCCGAGAGTCGAACCATTAGTCCCCCGCGGACCGTGATGGCTCCCTGCAGGATTTTCGCGAGGCTCCCGCATCAACGGGATTTCCTGCATTAACGGACTTTAACAATTCGACCACGGGGGGTTAATCGCCGCAGGCTCAGCGTGGCGCCCCATGACCTGGCAATCCCGTGTTCAGGCGCTCGGCAGCATCCTCTGCACCGCTGTTGCGGCCTGCAGCGTGGGTCCCGCCTACCATCGCCCCGATATTGCGCCACCCTCGCAATGGCACGAAGCCCCGGACGCGGCCACCGGTTCGCCGGCCGCCGGATCCCCATGGCCGGAGGCCGGCTGGTGGCACGGCTTCGGATCGGCGCGACTCGATGAGCTGATCGCCGAGGCCGAACGCAACAATGACGATCTGGCAGGCGCCATCGCGCGCGTGCGGGAAGCCGATGCTCAGGCGCGGATCGCCGGCGCGCCCCTGTTTCCCACCCTCGATCTCGGAGCCGACGCCACGCGCGAACGGACCTTCGTGCCGGGCAGCGGACCCCGCATGGCGAATATCTTCAACCCTCAGATCACCGCAAGTTATGAGCTCGACTTCTGGGGCAAGAATCGGGCCCAGCGCAACGCCGCGCGCGCCACGGCCGTCGCGAGCCGCTACGACCAGCAGACGGTGGCGCTCACCGTGGTCAGCAGCGTCGCCGGCACCTACTTTCAGGCCCTGGAATTTCTCGATCGAATCCAGGTCGCGCGGCAAAATCTGGAGAACGGCCAAAAGATATTGCATGGACTCAAGCTCGAGCAGACCGCCGGCACGGCCACCGGACTCGACGTCGCGCAGCAGGAGACCGCCGTGGCGCTGCTCGAAGCGGCCATTCCGCCGTTGCTGCAGCAATTCCGCCAGTCGGTCTACGCACTCGCGGTGCTCGTGGGCAAGACCCCGGAGTCGATCGACGTGACATCGGGCTCGCTGACGGAGGTCTCGAGTCCAGTGATCGCCACCGGGCTGCCGTCGCAGTTGTTGTCGCGGCGGCCGGATGTCGCCGAGGCGGAACAGCAACTCATCGCCGCCAACGCCGACATTACGGTCGCCCGCGCCGCCTTGTTTCCCGACATCGCGCTGACCGCGAGCGGCGGCTACGAAAGCTCGACATTGGCATCGCTTATCAGCCCGGCCAATCGCGTTTATGCGCTGAGCGCGGGCCTGACGCAGCCGATCTTTCACGGCGGCGCGTTGCGTGGCCAGGTCTCCTTCAGCGAGGCGCGCTACACGGAGTTGCTGACGACGTACCACAAGACCGTGCTGACCGCCTTCGGCAATGTGGAGCGCGCGCTGGTCGCGGCACGGCAAACCGCTGATCAGGAGGAGCGGCAACGGAACGCGGTTGCCAAGGCGCGGCGCGCCTTCGAATTTGCGCAGGCTCAAATGTCGGCCGGAACCGTCAATGTCCTGACCGTGCTCAACACGGAGAATGCGCTGTTCAGCGCGCAGGACGTTCTGGTTCAGGTGGAGTATTCCCACCTGCAGGCGTTGATCGATTTATACACCGCCCTCGGGGGCG
The DNA here is from genome assembly GCA_963799885.1 of uncultured Gammaproteobacteria bacterium. Lineage (GTDB taxonomy): Bacteria > Pseudomonadota > Gammaproteobacteria > Steroidobacterales > Steroidobacteraceae > Bog-1198. The sequence goes on from CAWCYX010000002.1 coordinate 10,267, forward strand.
GTTGGCGGCAGGGGTAGAGCGAAGATGAGCGTTTTTATCAATCGTCATAAAACCATCCTGGCCGCCGCCGCCCTGGTCGCACTGATCGCCGTGGCGTGGTACGGCTTGCTGCACAAGCCCGCGGCCGCTGCGGTGCAAAAGGCGCCGCAGCCGATCAACGTCGACACTGCCGGCGTCGTGCAAGCCGACGTGCCCATATATCTGCAGGGATTGGGGGCGGTGCAAGCATTCTACACCGTGACGGTCACCGCGCGCGTGGACGGCGAACTCGAGAAGGTAGGATTCGTCGAGGGTCAAACGGTGCACAAAGGCGACCTGCTGGCGCAGATCGATCCGCGCCCCACCCGCGCGGCCTTCGAGCAGGCGGTCGCCACCAAGGCGAAGGATGCGGCGCAACTGGCAAATGCCAAGCGCGACTTCGAACGCTACACGTTGCTGCAGCCCCAGGATCTGGCGAGCAAGCAAACCGTCGACACGCAGAAGGCCTTGGTCGATCAATTGACGGCGCAACTGCAGGTGGATCAGGCGCAGATCGACAGCACGCGCACGCAGCTCGATTACACACGCATCACCTCGCCCATCGAGGGCCGCACCGGAATCCGCCTGGTCGACCCGGGCAACATCGTGCGTGCTGCCGATACGACGGGCATTGTCGTCGTCACGCAAGTACAACCCATCGCAGTCATTTTCACGCTGCCCGAGGAAACCTTGGGAGCCGTGGCCTCGGCGCTCGCCGCCGGGCCGGTCAAGGTCACCTCTGCGGCGCGCAGCGGCGGCACCGCCCTGGACGAAGGCACGCTGCAACTGATCGACAACCAGATCACATCGGCGACCGGCACGCTGAAGCTCAAGGCGATCTTCAGCAATCTCCACAATACGCTCTGGCCGGGGCAATTCGTCGATGCACGGGTGTTGATCCGCACCGACCGTAACGCCATGACCATACCCACGGCGGCGGTACAGACGGGTCCCAACGGTCCGTTCACCTATGTCGTGAAGAGCGACTCGACGGTGGAGGTGCGGCCCCTCAAGATCGGCGAAGAAAGCGACGGTATGACCGTCGTGCGCGACGGATTGGCGCTCCAGGAACGGGTGGTGACAAGCAATCAATATCGCCTGCAGGCCGGCACGCCGGTGCACAGCACGCCCGTGGGTTCACCGGCCGCTGCCTCGTCGGCGAGTGCGTCATGAGCATCTCCGCTCCCTTCGTTCGACGGCCCATCGCCACGTCGCTGTTGATGGGCGGCATATTTCTCGTCGGTCTCGTGGTCTACCCCTTGCTGCCCGTTGCGCCGCTGCCGCAGGTGGATTTCCCCACCGTGCAGGTCTCGGCTTCCCTGCCCGGCGCCAGCCCCGAGACGATGGCGTCTTCCGTAGCGACCCCCCTCGAGTATCAGTTCGCGCAAATCTCGGGGCTATCTCAGATGACCTCGACGAATGTGCTCGGCAATACGCAGATCACGCTGCAATTCGATCTCAATCGGAGCATCGACGCCGCGGCGCAGGATGTTCAGACCGGCATCGACGCCGCCGGCGGACAGTTGCCGAAGAACCTGCCGACTCCGCCGACGTATCGCAAGGTCAATCCCGCAGACGCACCCATCCTGATCCTCGCAGTGCAATCGGACGTTCTGCCGGTGACCACCGTCGACGACTACGCCGAGAACATACTCGCGCAGCAGATTTCGCAAATACCCGGAATCGCGCAGGTGACGATCGGCGGCCAACAGAAGCCCGCCGTGCGCGTCCAAATCGATCCGACCAAGCTGGCCGCGCTCGGCCTGCAAATGGAGGATGTCGCGAGCGTCATCACGGCTGCGACCGTCGATGCGCCCAAGGGTTCGATCAACGGACCGAAGCGCGCGCTCACCATCTACGATAACGATCAGCTGCTCCAGGCCGCACCGTGGAACGACGTGGTGGTGGCCTACAAGAACGGCGCACCCATCCGCATACGCGACATCGGCGTCGCGGTGAACGGACCGGAAAACACGCTGTTGAAAGCGTGGCAAAACGGGCACGACGGCATTCTGCTGCTGGTCTTCAAGCAGCCGGGCGCCAACGTCATCGACGCTGCGCAGCGGGTCGAAACCCTCCTGCCGCGCGCGACGCATTCGGTACCGGCCTCCATCAAGGTCGACATCGTCGCCAATCGCACCACCACCATCAAGGCTTCGGTCGAGGACGTCGAACGCACGCTGGCACTGACGATCGCACTGGTGGTGATGGTGATCTTCCTGTTCCTGCGCAGTGCCTGGGCGACGATCATCCCGGGCGTCACGGTACCGCTGTCCCTGCTCGGGACCGCCGCCATGATGTACGTGCTCAATTACAGTCTCGACAATTTGTCGCTCATGGCGCTGACCATCGCCGTCGGCTTCGTGGTCGATGATGCAATCGTCATGCTGGAGAATATCTATCGGCACATCGAGGCGGGCATGTCGCCGCTCGATGCCACCCTCAAGGGGGCGAGCGAGATCGGTTTCACCATTCTGACCATCAGCATTTCGCTGGTTGCGGTTTTCATTCCCCTTCTATTGATGGGCGGCATCATCGGACGGTTGTTCCGTGAATTCGCCGTCACGATGACGATGACCATCGCCGTCTCGGCCTTCGTCGCATTGACGCTCTCGCCGACCATGTGCGCATTGTTCCTACGGGACGAAAAGCATGCGCAGCACGGGCGGGCCTATATGGTGGTGGAACGCGCTTTCGACCGCGTGCTCGCATGGTATACGCGCGGTCTCGATCTCGCCCTCGACCACCAGCGCATCACGCTTGCGGTCTTTTTGATTACGGTCGCTGTAAGCGCGGTCCTGTATGTCGAGATTCCAAAGGGATTCTTCCCGCAACAGGACACCGGCATCATTGCCGGGCTGTCCGACGGGCCGCAGGACATCTCTTTCGACGAGATGGTGCGCCGCCAGCATGCACTCACGGATGTCGTCGCCAAGGACCCCGACGTCGCCGGTTACGGTACGGGACTCGGCGGCAGCCGGCCGCTGAACAACGGCTTCGTGTTCATCGCTCTCAAGCCGCGCAATCAGCGTAAGGCCAGCGCCGACGAGGTCATCACCCGCCTGCGGCTCCAATTGGCCAAGGTTCCGGGTGCGACGCTGTTCCTGCAGGCCGCTCAGGATCTGAATGTCGGCGGCCGCACGACGCGAACTCAATATCAGTACACGCTGCAAGATTCCGACATCAATGAACTCAACGAGTGGGCCCCCAAGGTGCTCGCCGAACTGCAGAAACTCCCGATGCTGCGCGACGTCGCCTCGGATCAACAGACGAGCAGCGGCATGCTGTCCCTCACCATCGACCGCGACCAGGCAGCGCGCTTCGGCATTCAGCCGGCGGCGATCGACCAGGCGCTTTACGACGCATTCGGCCAACGGCAGGCGGCCCAGTACTTCACTCAGGCGAACAGCTACCACGTGGTGTTGGAGATAACACCCTCGCTGCAGGCCGATCCCGCGTCGCTGGAGAAGATCTATTTGAAGTCTGCTCTGACGGGACAAATGGTGCCCCTGTCCGCGATGGTCAAATACGACACGCAACACGTGACCTACTTGTCGATCAGTCACCAGGGTCAATTTCCCGCAGTCACCCTGTCATTCAATTTGGCCCCCGGCGCGGCGCTCGGGGACGCCGTCGACGCGATCAACCGGGTATCGGCGCAGATGCGGCTTCCGGTGACCGTCGCCGGCACTTTCCAGGGCACCGCTCAAGCCTTTCAAAGTTCGCTCAAGAGTCAACCGTACTTGATTCTCGCCGCTCTGGTCGCCGTCTACATCATTTTGGGGATGCTGTACGAGAGTTACATCCATCCGCTGACCATCCTATCGACGCTTCCGTCGGCCGGCGTGGGCGCCTTGCTGGTGCTGCTCATCCTGCACATCGACTTGTCCGTCATGGCGCTGATCGGCATCATTCTCTTGATCGGCATCGTGAAGAAGAACGGCATCATGATGGTCGACTTTGCCATTCAGGCGGAGCGCGAGCAGGGCTTGTCGACTCATGACGCGATCCGTCAGGCATGCCTGCTTCGCTTCCGTCCTATCATGATGACCACCATGGCGGCCCTGCTGGGTGCGCTCCCCCTGGCGCTGGGCCATGGAACGGGATCCGAACTTCGCAGGCCGCTGGGTTACACCATGGTGGGCGGACTTGTCCTGAGTCAAGCGCTGACCCTGTTCACGACCCCGGTGATCTATTTGTACCTCGACCAGTTCAGTCTCTGGCTCAAACGGCACCGAAAATCGCATCCGGTGGAAGCGGCGCATGCCGCGCATGCGGCCCGGGCGGGAGACGTCACTTGAAGATCTTGCTGGTGGAGGACAATGAAAGAGTGAGCCAGTTCGTCATCAAGGGATTGCAAGAGGCGGGACACACCACCGATCACGCCGCCAATGGAAGGGACGGAATGTTCCTCGGCGCCAGCGAACCCTACGATGTGATCGTCATGGATCGCATGCTGCCCGGGGATATCGACGGACTGGCGATCATCGAGGTCCTGCGAAAGGCCGGCAAGCGCACGCCGATCTTGATATTGAGCGCACTGTCGGACGTGGACGACCGCATCCGCGGCCTGCGCAGCGGCGGTGACGACTACCTGACCAAGCCCTTCGCATTCGGCGAATTGTTGGCGCGGCTGGACGCCTTGCATCGCCGGGCGCACGGCGTCAATCACGAATTGCCGCTCACCGTGGGCGACTTGCATATGGATCCGATGACGCGCAAGGTAAGCCGCGGGGACCGGCAGATCACGCTGCAGCCGCGCGAATTCAAGCTGCTGGAGTATCTGATGCGGCATGCCGACCAGGTGGTCACGCGAACGATGCTGCTGGAGAACGTGTGGGACTATCACTTCGATCCGCAAACCAATGTCGTCGACGTTCATATCAGTAAATTGCGTCAGAAAATCGATGCGGAGTTCGAACGCCCGCTGCTGCGCACGGTGCGCAACGCCGGCTACATGGTCACGGCAGGGTAGGCGCCGGTGACTAGCATGGTTCGATCATCGGCGGTGACCCTGGCGCTGGGTTACGTCGCCCTGGGACTGGTGGCCCTGGTGCTGTTTGCCGCACCCCTCTGGTATGCGTGGCAGGGCACGATCCGCGAAGGGCGGGCGGAAATCTTGCAGGCGGATGCCCAACGGCTCTCCGACGTCTATCGGCGCGAAGGCATCGAAGGCTTGAAGAACTTCATCGATGCGCGGATCCGCATGCAGATCGCCGGCGACCGCATCCTCCTGCTCACCGACGCGAGCGGCCGTCCGCTGGCCGGCAATCTCGACGCGTGGCCCGGCGTTCCGACGGCGCCCGGCGATTACCGGGTGCAATTCGATCTGCGCGACAAGGGAGGGATGCAGGCGGTTTTGGTCCACGTCGCTTCCCTCGGTAAATTCAATCTGCTGGTAGGCAGGGACAACCGGCTGTTCGCACCGCTGGAACAGCGCTTCTGGTATGGATTGACCGGCGCCATCGCCGTCCTGTTCATTGCCGGGCTCCTGATCGGCGTCATTACCCGCCGCGCGCTCATGTCGCGCGTCGATAGCATCCGTCAAACCGTTTCGGCCATCATTCACGGCGATTTGAAGCACCGCCTGCCGACCCATCTGAGCGATGATGAGCTCAATACGCTTTCCAGAACCATCAACGGCATGCTGGACCAGATCGAGCAGCTGGTGCACGGCGTGCGGAATGTGTCCAATTCGATCGCTCACGACCTGCGGACGCCGCTTGCCGAACTGCGCTCCCGGCTCGAGGAATTGGCCCTCATACGGCCCCCGCCGGAACAGACCTTCGGCGAAATCGACGGCGCGGTCGCGGACGTCGACCAGGTGATCCGCATATTCGACGCGCTGCTGCGCCTGGCTGAAATCGACGCGGGGCTGCGCCGCTCCGGATTCGTCGCGGTGGACGCGGCCGATCTGGCGGCAACGGCAGTCGAATTCTATGCGCCCGCGGCTGAATTGAAGGGGATTGCATTGACTTTCCGGGCGGAGGGACCGACGGCGGCAGCCGGCGATCCCGTGCTCCTGGCGCAGGCGCTCAGCAATCTGATCGACAATGCGCTCAAGTTCACTCCGAATGACGGCATGATCGACGTGTCGGTGCAATCGCGTTCCGGCGGATCGGTGGAGATCTCCGTGGCGGACAACGGCCCTGGCATCGACGACGCGGAGAAAACCAAGGTGGTCGAGCGTTTTTATCGCGGCGATTCCAGCCGCGGCACCCCGGGAGTGGGCTTGGGCCTGAGCCTCGCGCAGGCCGTGGCAAAACTGCACGGTAGTACGCTGGAATTGTCCGACCTCAATCCGGGTCTGCGGGTGCTGATCACGATTCCGGCCGATTCGACACCCGCCGCGCAACCCGCCTCGGAGGTCCCCGCACCGTCCTCTCCCGCCCGGTTGCCGGGCATTGCCGCAACCTCGCCTTGAAGGTCGGCCGGCGGCTCAAAGCCGGCGGCTTATTCCCGCTTATGTTAAACGCAGTTGTGCGACACAGTTCCGTGCCGGGCTCACGATCGCGAAGATAGAATTCTGCCGTCGCCCTTCCTGGGCGGAGCGGAATTAAGGGAGTGGCTGCGATGTCGTACAAGGATATTGTGTTCTATCTGGTGTGCGCTGCCGCCTGGTTCGTGCTCCTGCCGCTGTTCGTGGTGGGCGGCGCCATCGCGTTGGTCGGCTACGCGCTTTTCTCCGAACTGAGGGAGAGTTTCCTCGGCCGCCGGGCGAAGGTTCTCGATACAGCGGCGGCCCGCGAAATGGCCCGCCGCCTGTGCCTCGGCAACTGAAAGTCCAATCTCGGGCGCTCGTCCCCTCGAGCGACGGGCCCGGTATGGCATCGGAGTCCGGCACAGGCTAGGATCCCAGGCCATGTGGCAATACCCGGGGATTCTCGCGATGGCGGCGGTCGTCGGGATCAATTTCTTCGCGAGCACCGAGTCGGCCGGCCAAACCCCGGCGGAGACGGAGCTGTGGCAGCAGCAACGAGCGCAGGCTCGCGCGGACGAACAAGCACGGACCGCGCAACTCTCCCGGGAGCGGGCAGCGCGTCGGGCGGATCCCATGGCATGGGTCCGAACGCTCGATCCCATGTCGGCGGGCGGATGGGAATTCCGCGCGGTCGCCGCCGACGGTTCGTGGGCAACCTACAGCACCGTTCATCAGATGAAACGGGCGGGCAGCCAGGTGACCGTGTGGTTGAGACAGGAGTATGCGGAGCCGCAGGCGGGCGATAACGGCAAATATCTGAGCGTCGTCGAGAAAATCCAGTACGACTGTGCCAAGGACCGCGCACGACCGCTCGTCGTCATCTATTACGGCGGCAACAACATCCAGGGCAACGAACAGAGCGAAGAGGCCGACGCCAAAACGGCGGTGTGGAACCCCATCGTGCCGGGCACGCGCGACGAATTCGATTACCGATGGGCCTGCGGCGCCGGCAAGACGCCCCCACCAAATTAGGAGCCCACCAATCGGATTCGATCGACCAGGAGCTGGTTGCGGTCCGCGCACGGTCCCACGAGAATTTCGACCTCGCCGGGCTCGAACACCGGCTCCAAGTTCACCCCCAGGAACCGCAACTCATGGGCGGACAACATCAAAGTCACGGTCCCCCGAGCTCCGGGATTCAAATGAATCTTTGCGAATCCTTTCAGTTCGAGCACGGGCCGCGACACGCTGGCAAGCGTATCGTGCGTGAAGAGAAACACCGTCTCCTCGGCGGCCCGGCCGCCGTCGTTCTGCAGGTCGACTCGAATCACGATGGTATCGCGCTCCGAGATTCCGTCGCGAGGCACCCGCAGGTTCGAGTAGGCGAACCTACCGTACGTCAGACCGTGCCCGAACGGGTACAGCGGCTCATTCGGCGTATCAAGATACTTGCTGGTGTAGTGATCCTTCGGGTCGAAAGGACGCCCGGTGGGCCGGACTCCGAAGAAGATCGGGACCTGCCCTGCCGCCCGTGCCCAACTTACCGGTGTACGGCCGCTCGGCGATACGTGACCGAAAAGAACATCGGCAATCGCATTGCCGGCCTCGCTGCCCAAGAACCAGGCGGCGAGCAGTGCGTCGGCCTTTTCCGCCAGCCAGGGAACGACCAACGGACGCCCCGAGAACAGCACGACGATCACCCGCTTGTGCTGTTGTCGCGCGCGCTCGAATACCGCATCGGCAAACTCGCGCTGCCGGCCTGGAAGGCCCAGATGAGCCCGGCTGGCGGCCTCGCCGCTCATCGAGGCAGCCTCGCCCACGCACAGAACGATGGCGTCCGCCTGATCGCATGCCGCAAGCGCCGCAGCCACAGCGCTCGTGTCGTCGCCGTCGATCTCCACGCCCCGAGCGTATGCGACACGTGATTCCGAAAGCGCCTGCCGCAACGCCGCCAGCACCGTGACCTGACCTTCGGGCGCCGCGGCGCCCCACCAGGGGCCGCGCATGTCGGAAGAGCCGTCGGCCAACGGGCCGACCACGGCAAGCCGCGGCAACGCCGCGTCGAGCGGCAAGGCCTCTGCGTCGTTTTTCAACATCACGATCGCACGCGAGGCAACCAGTCGAGCAAGCGCGCGGCGCGACGCAAGCGCGGCGGCGGTCTCCGGCACGGCACCGCGCCGGTACGGATCATCGAACAATCCCAATCGTTTCTTCAGCGTCAACACGCGGCGCACGGCGTTGTCGATTTCCGCGACCGTCACCCAACCTCGTTCCAGAGCCACCGGCAACCCACGGCGGTAGGCATCGGCCATCATGTCGATATCGACGCCGGCCTTCAGCGCGAGCGTCGCCGCCTCGGCAAGATCGGCGGCGATGCCATGGTGCAGTAGTTCGCCGATGGCGTTGTAGTCGGTCACGATGACTCCGTCGAAACCCGATCCGCGGCGCAACCATCCGTCGAGCAGAGCGGCGTTCGCCGTCATCGGGATCCCCGCAAGGTCGGTGAACGACGGCATGATGGCCGCAACACCGGTGGCCACGGCGGCTGCGAAAGGCGGCAGATACACTTCGTGCAGGGTCCGCTCGGAGAGGTCGACCGAAGCGTAGTCGCGCCCCGCCGTTACCGCTCCATACGCACAGAAATGCTTGGCGGTTGCCGCCAGCCCATCCGGTGCGGAGAGGTCCGATCCCTGAAATCCATGCACCTTCGATTCGGCGATGCGGGCGGCCAGCCACGGATCCTCTCCGGGCCCTTCCGCACTGCGCCCCCAGCGAGGATCCCGCGCCACATCGAGCATCGGGGCGAACGTCATGGCAATGCCTTCGGCCGCGGCTTCCTTCGCGGCTTCCCGCGCCGTCGACGCCCACATCCGTGGGTCGAACAGGGACGCCTCGCCCAGCGGAATCGGAAACAGCGTGCGGTGCCCGTGAACCACGTCGAACCCGATGAGCAAGGGAATTCCCAGACGCGACTCGTGCACGGCAAGCCGCTGCATCTCCCGGACGTGGTCGGCGCCCACCATGTTGAGCAGGTTTCCGATGGCGCCGTCCTTGATTGCCTGCGTCGAGTCGCCCGCGATGATTGGTCCCGTCACGGCATAGCTCGAGGCGGTCATGGTTAGTTGACCGAGTTTTTCGGTCAGCGTCATCTTGCCGATGAGAGTGTCGATTGCGAGCATTCGGGTCCAACTGCGTGATAATGGCAAAATTGCTTTTTTCCCAGAGAACGTCCCAATGATACAAGAACGACCGGACGGCGAAGCCGGACCTTTACTCGATCCCGCGGAGATCGCCGAACAAGGCCTGGGGCCGCAATTGAGGATGGTGATTGGCGCGTTGTGGAGTTCTCCGGTCCGCAACACGCTGCTGCTGCTGGGGACGGCGCTGTGCCTCGTCATCATCGCCACGGCGTACGGGCAGATCCGCCTCAACAGTTGGAACCAGCCGTTCTACGATGCGTTGTCGCGGCGAAACATGGGACAATTCCTCACGCAGCTCGGGGTTTTCGCCGTCATCGGAGGAGCGCTGCTCTCGCTCAATGTCGGCCAGAAGTGGCTCGGCGAAACGCTCAAGCTCAAGCTGCGCGAAGGTCTGGCTCATGATCTGGTCGCCAACTGGATGCGTCCCGGCCGCGCCTTCCGGCTCGCCAGCGCGGGCCCCATCGGAGTCAATCCCGACCAGCGCATGCATGAGGATGCACGTCACCTCACCGAGCTCTCGGCCGATCTCGGCATCGGATTGCTGCAGGCGTCGATCCTGCTCGCGACGTTCGTCAGCGTGCTGTGGGCGCTGTCGAATGATTTCGTGTTTCACATCGCGGGCAGGCAACTCGCCATTCCGGGCTACATGGTATGGGCGGCCATCGTGTATTCCGGATCGGCGTCGCTGCTGAGCTATTGGGTGGGACGCAGCCTCATCGAGCGGAACGCCGCACGCTACGCGCGCGAGGCCGACCTGCGGTTTACCCTGGTTCGCGTCAATGAACATATCGACGCGATCACCCTCTCCTCCGGCGAAGCTGACGAAGCGCGCCGAATCGAGGTCGACGTGGCCGCGGTGCTGGCCGCGATGCGCAGCCTGGTATCGGGACTTGCGAATCTCACGTGGATCACGGCCGGTTATGGCTGGTTCACGCTGGTGGCGCCGATTCTGGTCGCGGCCCCTCTGTATTTCGGCGGAAACTTGACCTTCGGCGGACTCATGATGGCCGCCGGGGCCTTCATTCAGGTGCAGTCCTCACTGCGCTGGTTCGTCGACAATTTCAGCACCATTGCGGATTGGCGGGCGACGCTGTTGCGTGTCGCGAGTTTCCGGCGGGCGGTGCTCAATACCGACATCGTGCACGGCAGCGAGAGTCGCATCGATTTCGTCCCAGGACCACCGGGCAAATTCAGCATCGAGAACCTGCGCATCGCGTCTCCCGCCGGATGCACCCTCCTCGAGGACCCACACGTCGATGTGCTCGCCGGCGACCGCATCCTCATCACGGGAGAGCCGGGTACCGGCAAGACACTGCTGTTCCGCGCCCTCGCCGACCTGTGGCCCTGGGGCACCGGGCGCATCGAGCGGCCCAAGGGCGAGGACGCGATGTATTTGCCGCGCGTTCCCTATCTACCCCCGGGAACGCTGCGCGAGGTGCTCGCGTATCCGTCCGGCGTTGAAAAATTCGCCGACGGCGCGTTTGCCCCGGCACTGACCAGGGTCGATCTGGCGCGGCTGGTTCCGATGCTGGACCGCACGCAGCACTGGGAGCGGGATTTGAGCGAGGACGAACAACAAAGTTTGGTGTTTGCGAGGGCGCTGCTGCACGCGCCGCGCTGGATGATCATCGACGAGGCACTCGATTCCCTCGACGACCTGACGCGTGACTACCTCATCGATGTCCTGACGAAAGACTTTCAGCAGACGGGCATCATCTACATCGGCCGGGTCCCGGCTAACGGCGCTCTTTTCGGGCGTACGGTGCGCCTTATGAACGATCCCGGCGCGCACAAACTCGCACGCGTGTAAGACGCGTCACGAGGGCTATCATGCCTACGCCGCGCGCCGGATTCAAGGCTGCGAGCGGGGCTCCGATTCGTAGATGATCCGGGCGGGCTCGGCGGAATTCCTGTGCAGCTCTTCGACCAGGGCGACCGCCATCAGCGCAGTGATGAAGGAAACCGCGGCCGTGATCACGATGCCCAGAAATCCATCCCGATGCTCCTGGTACCACAGCTCCATGCGGCCCATGCGAGTATGCAGGCGCATCGCCCGGTCGGCGCCGGCGAAGGTCACGGACACATTGGCCGCTTCATCGCCGGCCGGCGTGAACTTGATGAGGCGCCGATAGTGCAGATAACGCAGCGGCAGTTCGAATTTCGACATCAACAGCTTCCGGCGAAGCTCGATCGGGATGACCGAACAGTCGAAACCCTGCAGATCTCCGTCCTTGTACCAGCTGCCGCCGTCGGCAAAGGAATGCGCCGCCAGCCAGAGTATTTGCTCGCTCGTCACCGTGAACTCCTCGTCGAGGCTCTCACGGAAATAATGAAGGCCGTGAAGAATCCGATCCTCATCTTTTCTGGTCATTCAGCGTCGCCCGAATCTCGATACACGCACCTTTATACACCGTCGCCGCGCGCCGAAGCACCTGAATGGTGCGGCCATCCGGGAATATGTTGGATGATTGTATTTCGCCGAACGAATCGAGCACCATTCGGGAGTGGTGACAATTGCGATCTATCTGTTCGCTGCCGGCGTGGGCGTAGGCCTCGTTCCTTGCCTCCTGATTGCCGCGAAGAGCTTCTGGAACCAGCGCGCCGACTATGTGCGCACGCCGCCCGCGGCAATCTCGAGACACCCCGAACGCACCGGGATCGAGCGTCTCGCGGAAATATCCTTCTCGAGCAGGGACGGACGGCGGATGGCGGGCTGGTACGCGCCCGCACGCAATCGCGCTGCCGTCATCTTGGTGCACGGCACCGGCGCAGAGCGCTCATCGCTTCTGTTCGAGACCGGATTTCTTTCTCAGGCCGGCTTCGGCGTGCTCGCGGTCGATCTGCCGGGGCAAGGTGCGAGCGAGGGCCGTACACGCTGGGGAGTTCCGGAAAGACTTGCCATCGGCGCGGCAGTCGACTGGTTGCAAACCCGCGGCGAGGTTGATCCGGAGCGCATCGGAGGATTCGGTATTTCCATGGGCGCTTACGTGTTGACGCAGGCTGCCGTTCTCGATCGACGGTTGCGCGCGGTGGCGCTGGTATCGTCTCCCAACGAGGTCGTCGAGCACAACTGGCTCGCCACCGCCAAGTGGGGACTCCTGAGCCAACTGCCCTGCTATTTGGCCCTGCGTGCGTATGGCCAATCACTCGACATGGCGCCCAACAAGGTCATTGGGTCGATAGCGCCGCGTGCCGTACTCATCGTCGGCGGAGTTCTCGACCCGCTGGTGCCCGCGTTCATGGCGCAGCAGCTGTTCGCTGCCGCAGATTCGCCGAAGGAACTGTGGCTGGTGCCCCGCGCGCATCATGCGGACTTTGCGCAAATCGCCGGACCGGAGTACCGCAAGCGTATAACCGGCTTCTTCGATCGGGGCTTAGCTTCTTCCATCGGGTTTTAAATTGAACGTTCGCTCGGGGCTTAATTGAACGCTTCTTTAAATTGAACGCTTGCGGTCGCAGGCGGTCTTTAAAGATAGCCGAGCAGCGGTCGGGAGTACAGAGCTGCGCGTTACGTTGCTCGATCGCAACGGGTGCATCTTCATGTAAGGGGACACCCTGCGCTCATGTAAGCCAAGACAACGCCGGCGAAGAACGCTGCACGGCGAATGGATTCAGTTGACATTTATTAATTTTTTTCCATTGAAGGCCACGAATCATTTGAAGCCGTGACGGATCTGATATACAACATGCGTGAGGATTAAGACGATTGGCGAGAGTAAGATGAAGAGTAAGATGATCAGTGAGACTCGACAACGCGAGATAACGCTCAGTCCAATTTCCCGAGTGGAGGTTCGACGATGGGAATATCAGAGCTGAAGGATGCGTCCAAGCCGGCGGATTTCCTCGATTCGCTGACCGACTTCAGCAAGCAGCATAGAGCGCAGCGATGGGAAGGTTCTCTCGGGGACTTCTTGACGCAGATCCTCCCCGCCAAACCCACGGCGCTAGTGCGCACCAGCCACGAATACATTTGGGACATGCTGCTGTGGTACGGCCGCGACGTGGAAGGCAGCGACGTGCACAAGGCGCGCGAGCTCTTCAAACGGGAATTGTTCGGCGTCGATGAACCCTTGGGTCGAGTAGTCGACTACTTCAAGGCCGCCGCAGCGGGCTCCGATGTGGGCCGCCGGCTGCTGCTGCTGCTCGGTCCGCCCTCCGGCGGAAAATCGACGATGGCGATCCTGCTGAAGCGCGGTCTCGAAGAATACAGCCGCACCGACGAAGGCGCCCTCTACGCCATCAAGGGCTCGCCGTTGCGGGAATCGCCGCTGAATCTCATTCCCGCAAGCCTGCGCGCCGAGTTTCGCGAAACCTACGGCGTCGATATCGCGGGGGAAGTAAGCCCGTGGGCACGCGATTACGTGGATCGCGAATGCGAAGGCGATTACCTGCGGGTACCCGTGGAGCGCATCTTCTTGTCCGAGGCCGCACGCTGCGGCATCGGCACCTACGCTCCTCACGATCCGTCGACTGCCGATATCGCCGATCTCGTCGGGTCCGTCGATCTGTCCAAGGTGTCGCACGTGGGCGACGAAGGCGACCCCCGGGCCTGGTCATGGTCGGGCGCGGTGTACGCCGCGAGCCGCGGCGTCCTGGAGATGATCGAAATCCTCAAGGTCAAGCGCGAGTTTCTCTATCTGCTGTTGACCATGACGCAGGAGAAAAACGTCAAGGTTGCGCGGTTTCCGCTGATCTACCTCGATGAGACCATCCTCGCGCATACGAATCTCGCCGAATTTAACCGGTTCCTGCAGGAAAAGGAGAATGAGGCGCTGCTCGATCGAATGGTGATCATCAAAGTGCCGTATGCGCTCTCGTACCGTGACGAGGCGCGGATATACAAAAAGCTGGTGTATGGCGCGCCGGCGTTCCGCAACACCCATCTCGATCCCCATGTACTGCATCTGGCGGCCGTGTTCGCCATCCTCACGCGTCACAGCAAGCCGGAACGCGAGGGCATGGATCTTCCCAAGAAGGTTCGAATCTTTGCCGGAGAGGCCGTCGAAGGTTTCTCCGAGACCGAAGTTCAGCGCCTGAAGTCCGAGTCGCCGGACGAGGGCCTCTCGGGCGTAAGCCCGCGATTCGTCATCAACGCCTTGTCGAACGCCATCACGCGCGGCAATTCCCGCAGTCTCACCAGCATGGAACTGCTGCTCGCCGTCAAGGATGCGATCGAAAGCGACGCGCGCATGGATGCGAAGCAAAAAAAGGCCTGGTTCGACCATTTGGTCACTGCGCGTAAGGAATTCTATAATCGCTGGGTCAAGGAGGACGTGCACCGCGCGTTGTTCGCTTCGTTTCAGGACGAAGCGCAGCAGCTGCTGGAGAAGTATCTCGACGAGATCGAGGCATCCCTCGACCAGCGGAAGGTGACCGACCCGATGACGGGTGAAAATCGGCCGCCGGACGAGCGCTTCCTGCGGTCCGTCGAAGAGAAGATCAAGGTCTCCGAATCCGGGAAGCAGTCGTTCCGGCAAGAAGTGATCCGTAAAGCCATGGTCGCCTTCAAGGCCGGCGAAAAATTCCGCCTTGCGAGCCATGCGCGAGTGCGTGAAGCGATAGAGCAATATCTGTTCGAAGAGCGCCGCGACGTGCTGCGCCTGGTGACTTCGACGGCCCGGCCGGACGATGATGCGCGCCAAAAGATCTCCGTGGTTCAGGAACGCCTGGTGAAGGAGTACGGATATGACGAGCATAGCGCTCAAGAGGCCCTGAACTACGTCACCACCCTACTGTCGCAGGAGTAGCCGCCAACCATGAACCCGGACCCTCCTACGAGCGAGCAATACGGGACACCTTATGCCGCCGCGCAGGCGGTCAACGATTGGTACGAGCTGTTCTCGCGCGGTTCGCGCGACTGGCTCCGTCACAGTGAAAAGATCCGCGAGGCGGTGCGGGATCACCTGCCTCAGATCGTCTCCGGTTCGGACATCATCAGCGACGGCGACCGCACGGTTCGGGTACCCGTGCGCATGCTGGAACATTATCGCTTCCGACTGCGGACCGATACGGAGCCGCAAGGCGTAGGTCAGGGAGCGGCCAAGCCCGGCGACCTCCTCGGCCCGGCCAACGCAGGCAGCAAGCCGGGCGGCAAGGGCGCGGGCGGAACCGAGCGCGGCGGTGCCGAGCTGCTGCTCGAATTCAAGGTCAACGACATCATCGAGTGGATGTGGGATGAGCTGAAGCTGCCCAATTTGCAGCCCCGCGTTGGCCAGTCGGAAGAAGCCGAATGGAAACGCGAGGGTTGGGATCGGCGTGGTGCCCGGTCTCGGCTCGATCGCCGCCGTTCCCTCAAGGAATCGGTGAAGCGGCGAGCGCTCGAGCCTTCAGCCCCATCGTTCATCGACGAGGACCTGCGCTTCCGGCAGCTTACGCGCCGCCGGCAGCCGGCGCTGCGCGCCGCGGTGTTCTTCCTTCTGGACGTTTCGGCCAGCATGACCGATGCGGATCGCCAGTTGGCGAAGACCTTTTTCTTCTGGGTGGCCGCCGGGCTGCGGCGCGAATACCGTTCGCTCGACATCGTGTTCGTGGCCCATACCACCGAAGCCTGGGAGTTCGGCGAATCCGATTTCTTCAAGGTAAGCGGCAGCGGCGGGACCGTCGCGTCGGCGGGATTGCGCAAAGTGCACGAGATCATGCAGTCGCGATTTGACCCGGCAACCTGCAATGTCTATCTGTTCTATGCGTCGGACGGCGACAATGCCATGGACGATCGAGAGCCCGCGCGTGCGGCGCTCGAGAGCATCGTCAAACTCGCGCGCTACTCTGGCTACGTCGAGATCACGTCGGGGCTGCGCAGCACCCAAAGCGAAACGGCCCGGCTGTTCGACGGACTGGGCGCTCACGGCTCCTCCTCCGGCGGTCGATGTTCGATCAAAGACCCCAACGACGTCGTGGCCGCCGTACGCCACTTCTTTACACTTGAATCGCAGTCCGCTGCGACCGGTGCTGCGCCGGGAAGTGAGCCGTGAAACCCGATTGGCGTAGCCATTTGCCGCGTCTCGAAGATCTCGCCCGCGAGCATGGGCTTTCCTGGTCCCCCGTCATTTTCGAAGCGGTACCCGACAGTTTCATGACCGAGATCGCGGTGTATGGCCTGCCGGTACGGATGCCGCACTGGTCCTTCGGCGCCCGCTACATCTATCAGCTCCTGCAGCGCCATATGGGCTATTCACGCCTGTTCGAAGTCGTTTTTCCGGGAAACCCGGGCCGCGCCTACGTTGCCTCGAGCAACGGACTTGCCGACAATGTTCTGGTGGCGGCACACGTGCTGGGCCATGCCGACTTCTCCAAGAACAACCTGTTGTTTCAACGTTCGCAGGAACAGGTCAGCGAGCACATCATCGAACACGCCGCCAGCCATGCGCGGCAGATCGAACGTGACATCGAGGCCCACGGCTTCAATACCGTGGAGAGGGTGCTCGATGCCGCGCTGTCCCTGGAACAATATGTCGATCTGGATTGCGGCCTGCGGCGCGAACCCTATCCGGAATACGCGCCCGCCCCTCCTCCGGCGTCCGATGATGCATTCCGGTCGCGATTCGCGAGCCTGGACGGCGACGACAAGGCCGCTCCGCATGCGCGAAAGATCCGCGCGCCGCTGCCGCCGCATCCGGAGAAGGATCTGTTGTGGTTCATCGCCACGTACGCACCGGATATGGAGAGCTGGGAGCGAGACATTTTTCTCGCCGTGCGCGCCGAATCGTTCTATTTCTACCCGGTGTATGCCACGCAAACCATGAACGAGGGCTGGGCATCGTACTGGCACGCGCGGCTGTTGCGCGAAGCGGATTTCATCGCGCAGGATACGTACCTGGACGCCATCAAGTGTCATTCCGATGTGGTCCGGCCCGTGGCTGCGGAAGAGCAGATCGCGCTCGCGGTCAATCCATACCATCTGGGTTTCACCCTCTGGGAGGAAATCATCAAAGAGGGAGGAATCAACGCCGCACGGCAAATCGTGCGCGAGGACGATGACTTCAGCTTCCTGCGAAATCACCTCACCCGCGAGCGCGCCGCGGAGATGGGACTGTTCCGGTATCAGAAACAGGCGAATGGCCCGGTCAAGGTGCTTTCCGAGGACATTGACGAATTGCGCGAGGCCATTCTCAAGGACAAATACAATTTCGGCGCCCCGCGCGTGTCGGTGGCCGAAGTCCGCAGCAACGGCACACTGGTGCTCGAACACCACAGCGACATCGACAAGCGCGGTCTGGACACGGAATGCGCTAAAAAAGTGCTCGAATACGTGGCACATGTGTGGCGCCGACCCGTCGTGCTCAAGACCGTCGATGCAGCGTCGAAATCCGTCGAGGTATCGACGACGCCCACCGCCGCTTGAGCGGCCACGCGGGCGCGCCCGCTCGCGCTCTCGAGGTCCTGAACGCATTCCTGAAGCTGGGACTCACCTCGTTCGGCGGCCCGGTCGCGCATATCGGCTACTTCAGGGAGGAGTTCGTGGTGCGCCGCCGATGGCTCGACGATGCCGCGTTTTCGGATTTGCTGGGGTTATGCCAATTCTTGCCCGGGCCCGCGAGCAGCCAGCTCGGATTCTCCATCGGCTTGACGAGGGCCGGCTATCTCGGCGGCCTCGCAGCCTGGACCGGATTCACGTTGCCCTCCGCCATCGCGCTCACGCTTCTTGCTTTGGGGGCCGACGCCGCGTTACAGGGAAGCTCCGCCGTTGCATCGGTTGCCGCCGGATTGGTGCATGGACTTAAACTGGTGGCGGTCGCCATCGTCGCGCAGGCCGTGTGGGGTATGGCACGCACGCTGTGCCCGGACTGGCAGCGCGCAGCGATCGCCATCGTGGCTGCCGTCGCCGTGTCGGCGCGCGTGTCGTCGCTGATGCAGCTCGCCGTCCTGCTAGGCGGGGGCCTGCTCGGGATTTGGCTTTACAGCGTACCGACGCCGACAGCGGCACCGGCGGCCGCGCAGGCCGCGCAAGCCGCACCTACCTTGGGCTTCGCCGCCCCGGTATCGCGCGCCGTCGGCACGACATCGCTGGCCGTATTCGCGCTGTTGCTCATCGGTCTGCCTGTGTTACGCAGGTGGCAGCCGGCAGAGCTGTTCGAGGCCTTCTATCGCTCGGGCGCATTGGTATTCGGCGGCGGCCATGTGGTGCTGCCGTTGCTGCGCGAGGCCTTCGTGACATCCGGGTGGGTCGGCGATGACGTCTTTCTCGCGGGCTACGGCGCCACACAAGCGGTTCCCGGTCCGCTGTTCACCTTCGCCTGCTATCTCGGCGCCGTGGCGTCGCCGGCATCCCATCGTGTGATCGGCGCATTTCTCGGTCTCGTCGGCATTTTTCTTCCAGGGATGCTCATCCTGCTGGGGACACTTCCCTTCTGGGCTCAATTCCGCGTTCAGGCCAACACGCAGGGCCTCATGCGAGGCGTCAATGCCGCCGTCGTCGGTCTACTCGGCGCCGCGCTTTACCATCCGATCTGGACGAGTTCGGTCAAGACGACGGCAGATCTCGCCGTGGCGCTCATTGGCTTCGCTCTGCTGACCGTGTGGCGCGCGCCGCCCATCCTGATCGTCACCTTGGGCGCGGCGGCGGGGGTCGTGCTCGCGAGGCCTTAGACCCGGGCGCGCTATAATGAGCGCCATGGATTCGGCAACCGCTTCACCTCTTCTCAAGCGCGGAGAAGGTTTGCCGACTCCGCGCCGCTATCTGGCAATCGTCGCGGTGGCCTTGGGAACAGCGCTGGCGGTGATCGACGGTTCGATCGTGACGGTCGCTCTGCCGACCCTTGCGCACGATCTGGGCGTTGCCTCATCCGCGGCGGTGCTCGTTGTCACGGTATATCAACTCATTCTGGTGATGATCCTGCTGCCGTGCTCGGCGCTCGGCAACCGCATCGGCCTGCGCCGCCTCTACCAATATGGTCAACTTCTGTTTCTCCTGTCGACCATTCTGTGCTTCTTTGCACGGAGCCTTCCGCTGCTGCTGCTGCTGCGGGCCATGCAGGCGGTCGGCGCCGCGGCGGTACTGAGCGTATCGAGTGCGCTGATCCGGGGCATCTATCCCGCGCATCAGCTCGGCCGTGGTCTGGGGATCAACACCGTCGTGGTATCCAGCTGCAATGCCCTCGCGCCGACACTGGGCGGTCTGGTGCTGTCGGTGGCGGCATGGCCGTGGATATTTGCCGCGGCAGCGCCCTTGGCCCTGCTATCGCTGCTGCTCGGCCGGCAAGCGCTGCCCGCCCCCGAGCCGCACAAAGCGCCCTTCGACGTGCTCGGCGCGGTGCTCTGTGCGCTGACCTTCGGCCTCATCATATCCGGCTTGGAGAGCGCAGTGCATGGCCAGTCGCCCATCGTTTCCGCCGCCGTCATCACGGCCGGCGCCGCGATCGCCTACCTCTTCGTGCGGCGCGAACGGCGCTCGAAGATACCCATTCTGCCCGTCGACCTTCTGGCGAAGCCGGTGCTCGCCCTCTCGACTATCGGCGGACTCACCGCGTTCATCGCGTCGATGACCTTGATACTGTCGCTGCCGTTTCGCTTACAGCAGCATTACGGATTCTCACCGAGCGAAGTGGGTGCCGTCATCACCCCGTGGCCCTTGGCCGTGATGATATTCGCGCCGCTGGCGGGCATACTCTCCGATCGCTTTCCGGCCGGGCTCCTGGGCGGCGTCGGGATGGTGATCGCGGCCGCGGCGCTGTTGTCGCTGGCATTCCTGCCCGACCAGGTCTCGCATTTCGATCTGATTTGGCGAATGGCGCTGTGCGGAATCGGGTTCGGGTTGTTTCTCGCGCCGAACGCGCGGTTGATCGTGCACTCCGCCCCGCATGAGCGGGCCGCATCCGCCGGCGGACTGATCGCGACGACGCGACTGACCGGTCAGACCTTGGGCGCCACGTTGTTGGCGGCGCTATTGTCCTTCGGCATCGGCAGCGACAAGGTCCCCGCGCTGATCGCCGCGGGCCTCGCGATACTCGCCGGATTATGCAGCGTAGCGCGGCTCAGCCCGACGCTGCAGGGTGCTGCGCAACAGCCGCTGTCGCAATCGAATACGCGGTAATCGAAGGTGGGCGTCTCTAGGATACTAGGCCGCCGCGATAAATCTCCGGATGTGGGACTCGGCGAACCGTCGGACTCGGGCTTTGGACAGTACGCCGGCCGTCAAGATGAGCACGAGGCCAAGACCTACCCGTAGAGTGAGTTCCATCCAATCGAGCGTATTGTGGAAGGGCACACGCGGAGCGTGGCCGCCGAAGCGACCCTGGTGCAGGGCGTTTACAATGCAGATGTGGCTCACGACATAACCCACGATCACTTGCTTCAGCCAATCCTGCAACGAACCCCGCCGTAAACGCTTGACGATGACGGAGCAAAGGACGCTGGTGCCGCCCACTTCGCCAGCAACAAAGAGCGCAACGACCAGTGCCGATTGCGCCGGTTCATTCAGAACCATGAGTAAACTGAACGCTCCAAAAAACACCAGCTGCACCGCGGCGCTCACCCAAAGATTCATCGATTTTTCCACCAGCCCTCCCCTTTGTGCGCCGGTGCGCGCACAGGTCCCATAGTGAGCGATGGGAGGTTCGTAGGCACTTAGGCATTTAATGTACCCGACCTACTCTGGTTCCCGCTGCGGGTGGGGCGCATTCGCCATAATCCGCGCTGGTCCTACGCTAGTCCCCTGTCCGCCCGCGTACCGGAATCTCGATGTAGCTGTCGTTATACCAGCGTATTTTGAGGGGAATCCTGCCGTCGGCGATGGATTCCTCGCTCACATCGTTCCCGGTACCATAGTTGATCTCGCGGTCCTGCCTCTTGTTGATTCCGATGACGAACACCAGCCGGCTTCCCTTCTGAAGCAGCCGGCTCGTGAGCCGCTCACTCCTGAACGTCAACTCCTGGCGTTCACCCGCCTTCAGGAGATGACGGTGGACGCGATCGCGCGCATAGCTGGCGCGGATTTCATAGGCCGGATCGAAGAGATGAACATATTCTCCATCGGCACGCTGTTCGTAGAGCATGACCCAGAGGTCCATGTCCATCTTGTTGACCTTGAAATCGAGGCGGCCCGAGAACAGGCCGCTGAATTCGGTCGGACCGCTCAGCGGCTCCCCCAGGAACACCACGGCGTTGGGGGTCTCCAGGTTCTTGCTGACGAGTTCGCCGGGCGGCAGGCGGCCGGCATCCGTGCGGTCGACGAGACTCACGGTCTGCTGAACGAAAGCGGACTTCGCATTCCGGTGCTGCGACAGCGGATGGATCTCATCAGACGCGTTGCCGTCCAGGTAAAGCCTCAATGGCTGCCCCGCCATCGCGTCGAGCGATGGCGCGTGCCGCCATTCGTTTGCCCCCATGACTTGGTAATTGACTCTGTCCGTCAGGAGAGACGGCGCGGCGGCACCTTTGAGCACTTGGTCGAACCACTGATAGCGCAGTCCTCGAATGTCGGCGAGCGCGGCGGAATCGACTTGATAACCCCGCAGCGTGGCTGAAGACCCGTGTTCCATCAGGCCCTCGTCGTAGGGTCCGATAAACAACGTATGGTCGGCGTGCGGGTCATATCGAAGGTGCTGACTGAAGAGGTACAGGTCCCCCGGCTGGCTGGCCGCGTAATAGCCGGTCGTCGTCAGAACCGGGATATTGAGCTTCGCGAATTGCTCGCGGTACGGCACCAGTTTTTGCCAGTACCGGTCGTAGCTCGGATGATTGAGCCAGCGGATGAAAATCGGATTGGGCTTGCCGAACACTCGGCCCAAATCCCGATACCGGCGTCCACTGCGGTACCACGCCTGATCCAGCGCGGACCATTGCGCATCATTGTCGTCGCCGTTGGGGTCCGCCGGTATGGCGGCGGCCTCGTGCAGCGACCAGCGGTAGGCGGAGTTGCGAAAAATGCCGCCTTCCATCGGAAAGCTGATTCCAGGCGCGGCGGCGGCCGATGTGGCAATCGCCTGGAGCGCGGGCGGCGGTCGTTTCGCGGCCGCCCAGGAGGTGAAGGCACTGTATCCCTCGCCGTACATGCCGACACGGCCGTCGCTCCAGGGCTGAAGGGCGATCCACGCGATCACCGTGCGCGCATCGTCGCCGTCATGCTCGAAGGGAAATGATCCCTCGGGGGTGCTGCGGTTCCAGCGGGCATACGCCACGACGCCCACATAGCCGTGGGCCGCGCACTCCTTGGCGGAATTCCGCGATCCGGCCAGCGTGAATTCGAATAACGCCGGCAGCACCGCGGTGCTGCCTTTCGGGCGAATAACCGTCGCAGAGATCCCGGCGCCGCCTGCGCCCTTGATCGTCACGTCATCCACTGCGTAGCGCCGATTCTCGTCCTCGGCGACGAGAGCTGCAATCAAGGGATTGAATGCGCGATAGGCATCAAACGAGACGTAGCTGCGAATCAGTTCCACCGCCTCGGCTTGGTCGATTCTGTCCTTGTTTCTCAGTCCATCCAGTGCCGCTTGCAGCGCGTTCCGCAGGTCGGGAAGAGGGGTCTCGAGCCAGCGAATCACGGTGTACGCGTCTTGATCGCCGAGTGCCGACACCCTCTCCCGGAAGGACGTTGTAAAACTATCGGCGAATGACGATCGATTCTCCGCTTCGATGGCCCGCGCTCGAGCATACATATCGTAGATGATCCCTCGTCCAACCGGCAGACCGGTCTCGGTGATTCGCCGGCGCTCACGCAGCGAAATCCGCGAGGCATCGGCGGACGTGTAGTCGAGAGCGGCCATCTGCAGCACCGACAAATTTGCGAGATAGCGGTCGGCATCGGGCTCCTCGTATACGGGAACGAGCCGCGCCGCCAAATCGCGCATGATCATGGTCGTCTCCGGATCATCGGCCGTCGAAGGGGGACGAAATTCGATATCGGGCGCATCCGCCCACGCCTGCGAGAGCATCATGAACAGCAGCACGATCAGCGAATTGACCGCGCGCATGCCGCCAATCGACTGGACCGGCTTGCTCCGTTTGTTCATTCGCGGATTCCGGGGTCTTCCGGCCGTGCCGCGTTCGCTTCATTCTCTGCCCGCTCGTCCGCGGACGCTGCGATCCTCGGCCCCTTGACGAGGTGCAGGACGACCGGGAAGAGGGTGTGCGCCTCGCCGGCCCCCCCGATGTGGATGATGCCCGTGCGCTGCAATTCATTCGTGAAGACGCCCATGACGAGTTCGAGCACTTCGTCATCGAGCGTACCCAGCGTTCCATCCATGAGCACCCACGGCGGCGCCTGCAACAGCAGGCGGGCAAACGCCAGGCACAGCTGCTCGTCTTGACTCAACTCCCGATCCCACCGGTGGGTTCGATCCAGCAACAGCGAGAGCCGTTCGAGACCAAAGCGGAAGAGAGCGCGGTTGAAGGCGCTGGTGGTGAACCTATCGGCCTTCAGCGGATAGGCGAGCACCTCCCGCAGTGTCCCGCGGGGCAAATACGGGGTACCGCGGGGCAGGTAGAATATTGGCTCTCCCCTGGGGCGCGCGATCTGTCCGGAACCCCAAGGCCACAATCCCGCCAAAGCCCGGAAAAGCTGCGTCTTTCCGGTCCCCGGAGCCCCTAAAATCAGCGCACGACCCCCGGCCCCGACGACCACCCGCGTCTCCCTCAGCATGTCGGAATTGGCCGAAGAGACGATCTTCAGATTGTCGATCGTGATCAGCCCGGGCTCCCCTTCCGCGTATGCGACGCGGCTTCCGAAGCCGGCCGGCTCCTTGGTGGTTACCAGAGCGTGTCGAAAGGTGGTCACACGGAGCAACGTGGCACGCCAGTCGGCGAGCACGCTGAAATTGTCGATGAACCAGCGCAGCGAAGACTGCGCCTGGGTGAACGCGCCCGCCGCCATCATGAGGCCGCCGAACGACACCTTCCCCATGAAATATAAAGGCGCAGACACCAGTATCGGCGCGACGATCGTGACCCAACCGAACCCGGCGGTGGCCCAGGTCAGATGGGTATGACCCAGAACGATTCTGCGCGTCGCCGCGAGCACGTTGTCGAGATGCAGTTCGATGCGGCGCTTTTCATCCGCCTCGCCCTCCGCCAACGATATTTCATCGACGTGCTCATTGACTCTCACGAGCGAAAAGCGCAGATCGGCCTCACGCGCGTAGCGCTCCGCGTTGCGGTTGACGAGACCCCGTCCAATCCAATAGCTCACCAGCGATCCCGCACTGGCATAGATGATGGCGGCCCAGACCATAAATCCGGGGACCGGATAGTCCTGATTGCCGAAACGCAAGGAGAAATCGCTGGAAAGCACCCAGAGGATCCCGGCAAAGGTGCCGAAGAGAATCGACGCCTGCAGCAGCCCGATGCCGAGATCGGCCGACAGCTCGCACAGTTTTCGTGCATCCTCGTGAATGCGCTGATCCGGATTCACGCCCATGGGGCCCGAGTTGGCGAGCCAGAAGGCCCGGCGCGGCTGCATCCAGTCGCCCAGGAGGCTGCGCACCAGACCCTCGCGAAGTTTGACCTGCAAGGTCTCGGCGAGCCAGCGTTGCGCCACATTGAGAACGAGGAGAACTCCGGCGATCATGAAAAAAATGCCCAGCTGAAACAGGAAGTCCCGCAGATCACGCCGCGACAGCGCGTCGAAAAACGGCTTATTCCAACGGTTGAGGCGAATCTGTCCGTAGGCCGTGGCAGAGATGACGAGGACCAGCAAAGCCACCAGTATCGTGAGCACCTTGCCCACGGAAGAGGCGAAGATCACGCGGATCATCATCAGCATTTCACGCGTGAGACCCAAATGTGCGTACCCGCTCTCGGTGGCGGCGCCGGATTTTGGCTTCGAGGCGTCTGCCATTTTACTCAGCCACCGGGTGGGGACATGCTGAAAATGACTTCGGCAGGCGTGCGCAGAAGGGTCACTGAGTCGCCCTCTGACTTCATGCATTCGCTTCCGTCGACCGTCGCACTGCGCAGCGGAAACGCCAAGGGTGGACGCAAGATCACCTTGGTGCTCAGCGCGCTGCTGATCTCAAATCGCACGGTTGCGGCATCGAGCCTGCGCAGCGAATAACTCAAGGCTCCGTAAAGCGTCGGCATGCCGGTCACTCGCACTCCGGCCCCGTCGAGCCATTCCGGCGCAAGTCCCGCCGCGATGATCAGGCATTCGTCGCTCTCGCGTTCATAGGCGAAAAGGCTGCGAACGGCAAGAACGTACTCCGCCGCGATCCAGGTATGCGGAAGATCCCCCAGGTGGGCGGGCGCCTTCTGGTCGCGCCAGGAGATCTCGGGCCACTGGTTCCAGGGCCTTGGACGACGATCGGATAGGAAGAATCGCAACAGTTCGATTGCCGCATCGCGGCGCCCCAGCCGCACCAAAGCCCCGATGATGCGAATTTCATAAGGCGTATAACTCGGCGATGCGAGTTCGCCGCTGCGCTTCCTGCGCCACTCGGTCAGGTATATGTCGAAGGTCCTCTCGAGTGCCCGACGGTCGATTCCGTCCGGGATATCGAGCAGGTAAAGCGCGTTCGCGGTCGCTGTCGGATCGAAGTCCGCCCACTCGATGCTGCCCGGAATGAAGTCCAGCTTGCGCTGCGACCGCGTCGTTTCAATCGAGGCGAACAATGCGGACTCGAGGCGCTTCGTCAGCGCCTCCCATGGTGCCGCACAGTCCTCGCGGCCGATCTCACGCGCCAGCCCGACTGCATCGCCCAAGCCCCGCAAAGCCCAGAAGTCGTCCCAATAGGAATGGACCGGCTGGGCCAAGTACCCCTCATGGCTGACCGATATGGGTAGCAGTCCATCCTTCCCCAGCAGGCGTTCAGCAATACAT
>CAWCYX010000003.1:0-11964 GCA_963799885.1 uncultured Gammaproteobacteria bacterium
ATCCCGAAGCGAAACTCCGCGTTCGATTTCACACATCCAGTCGACGGCAGCAATCCGGCGACGGAATGGCACGGCGCCCACGCGCTTGCCGACACCATCATGCTGCGGAATCCTTCCAACGGCTGGATCCAAAACACCAATAATTGGCCGT
The DNA here is from genome assembly GCA_963799885.1 of uncultured Gammaproteobacteria bacterium. Taxonomy (GTDB): domain Bacteria; phylum Pseudomonadota; class Gammaproteobacteria; order Steroidobacterales; family Steroidobacteraceae; genus Bog-1198. Next base: position 152 of record CAWCYX010000003.1, read on the forward strand.
TTTCGGCGGCGGGTTCGGACAGCCCGAAGCGCGAGAATTATCCCGCCTACATGTGGAGCAAAGGTGAAAACCCGCGCGGCATCCACGCCGTCGAGGTGTTGAGGGATCTGCACAACGTCACGTTGGAGGGCTTGATCGCCGCCGCATACGACGGCCATCTCACGGCTTTCGATGTGCTTCTTCCGCCGTTACTGACAGCGTATGACGGGTTGGCCCGCGCAGACCCGCTCGTCTCGAGTTTGCGCGAACCGATCGAGACGCTGCGCAATTGGGATCGGCGGACGTCCGCGGACTCAGTCGCTACAACGATTGCCATTTTTTGGGGCAATGCGCTGGTCGGCCTGAAAGGTTCGCAAGCCCGCGAAGCGGATGCGCCGGTCTACGACTTCCTGGTCGACAAGCTCGGGGACGCCGAGCGCCTTGGCGCGCTCGGCAGCGCCGTCGCAACCCTCGAACAAGACTTCGGCGGTTGGCGAGTGCCGTGGGGAGAGGTGAATCGCTTTCAACGCCTCACCGACGATATCGTGCAACCGTTCGACGACGCGAAACCCAGTCTTGCGGTGGGATTCGCTCCCGCCCAGTGGGGTGCCCTGGCATCGTTCGACTCGTCGAAACCACGCAGCACCAAGAAGATCTACGGATCGGTCGGCAACAGTTTCGTGGCGGCTGTCGAATTCGGAACACCCGTCCGCGCGAAGGCCATCATGAGCGGCGGCGAAAGCGGCCATCCGTCTTCAATTCATTTCACCGACCAGGCGGAACTCTATCGCACCGGTCGGTTTCGCGACGTGCTGTTCGCCGCCGAGGACGTCTCGGCAAACGCCGAGCGCACCTATCATCCGGGCGATCCCGAGCCATCGCCGATGGCGCAATAACGCCGGAATATCGTGGAAAGTGAGGGCGATTTGGCCGCTTTGTAACATATCGCCATTCGAATGGTGCCCTGTGGCAGCGCGAAGCGGAGCGCGAATGGTGATAATTCCTTCGACGCCCGGCAGCATGGAGGCGATAGTCAGGGTGTCGCGAAGAGGGAAAAGCCGCGCGCACGGATGCGCGCGCATCGATTCGAGCCTAGCACTAGGGCTGCGCCGAGGCCGCGCCGTCGGCAGGCGGGGCGGTTGGCGGGACTGCGGTCTCGACCCCCCGGCATCCATGTTCCTCGGTACAGACTTGATTCACCGGACATACCACGGGCAAGCCCTTGACGCAGCCGCGAGCGTCCGCACCGGCGCTTCGCGGCGCGCATCGCTCACGCCCGTTGCAGCTGCGGTGGTCATCGCAATCCGCATCGCTGAAGCAGGCCATCGTGCCCGGTTCGCGCTCTTCCGACGCAAGTTCGCCCTGTCGATCGATCACACCCGTCAACGTCGCATTCAGAAGCCGCTCCGGCGCGGCTCCTCCCGAGGAGAGTTCCACCTCGGCGGCGACCACCTCCCACGCAGGTGCGACGGGGCTCGCGGCCCGGTAATACAGCCCGAATCGCAACACCGCGCGCGGGTCGAGCGGTTCCGCCAACGTGAGCGGAATGATTCGCGTCGAATCGCGCGGCCATGCTTCACCGTGCGTCAACGGCAAGTGCCGCGCCGTCTTGCCGGCCTCGTATATCCGCAGCTCGAGTAAGCTGCCTGCAGTCAGTTCGTCGGCACCGGTGACGATGCGCACTTGAAGGTGCGTGACGGTCGCCGCAAATGCACGGGAATCGGCCAGGACGAGCGCCATCAGCAGGAGCCACATCCGCGACCAAGGCCGTTTGCTGGTGCGCGACAGCTGTGCCGCGGCGGGTCGACGGCTCCGTGCGATGGGTAACTTCAAGGGAACCTCTCAGGTGCTGGCAGGGCCCGTGTCCCGTCCGACCATCATAGCCGATCAACCGCCGCACTCAACCTGCCGCATTCGGGCGACACATACTCAAACAGGCTCCTTGTTAACTTATTGCCGGCCGTTAGTTGCTCCGGGTCACCGGGGCCTCGTTGGAAAAGGCGGCTTCGCTGTGCGCAGCAGCCTCCAGCGACGCCGCAGGCAATGGGACCCCGGTGGGAGATGAACTGCGCCGCCGCGCCGCCACAGCACCTTCGGCCGTGCGCAGACGCACTTTCGCGGCAGCATAGTCGGGTGCCAACCGCAGCGCCTCGCGTAAGACTGGGATCGCCTCTGCCGGACGGCCGAGCGTCAACAAGGCGGTACCGCGGGCCGTCAAGGTCGGTGCGTCCGCACGGTCCGTCCCGCTGCTCGAGGCAACCACAGCGCGTGCGACATCGCGATCGCGCGGCGCCAGGCGAGCCGCCGCCAGATAGGCGTCGAGCGACGCATCGGGCCGGTTGTCGTTCTGCAGAAGCAGGCCGCGCCGTTTGAACACCATGACTTCATCGGGAGCCCCCGGAAGCCATGCCGATTGGCAGGCTCGCTCGGCGGCTGCGCCCGTCTCCGTTTCGCACTCGTGGAGAACGGAGAGCCGCTGCCCCTGCGCGACGGCGATCTTTGGGCCAACCTCATCCTGGGCAGCACCAGACTTGACGGCGTTGCGGTAGACGCCGATCGCCTCGCCGGGACGCCTCGATCGCACGAGTGCATCGCCTTCGGCAACGAGCAAGCGAGGATCATTGGGGTGCATGCTGAGAGCCGCCGCGCAGGAGACGAGTTCCGAGAGTTCGATGCAGCGCGACCGCGCCGCGTCGAGCCGGGCCTGCGCAGCGGAGGACTCCTGGTTCACGGGTGCCGCAGCCGCAGATGCCGCGGCAACGACAGCGGCCAGGGCAAGAATTGCCGACCCGGAGAGGTTCACTTGTCCATGTCCCGTACCACGCGAAAGCCAATGCTGCTGCTGCGATAGCCGTGATCGAAGCGATTGCGGTAGGTCGCGTTGACGTACCGTGGCGCACTGAACCACGATCCGCCGCGCAGCTCGCGTTCGCTGCAACCGGTCTCCACGCGCGCCGACCCATCTGCGGGTGCGGCCGTGTAGTCATCATGCCAACAATCTTGAACCCACTCGAAAACATTTCCCAACAAATCGTGCAGACCGAATGCATTCGCCTTGAAGGAGCCGACGGGTGCGGTGTTCACGAAGTTGTCGGTGCAAGGAAAGACGTTCCAGCCGGGGAAGCGCTGGGCTGCACTGAAATCCGCCACATTCGCTTCCTCGCATGCCGCCGTGGCAGTCTCGCCCCAAGGAACCTGCGCATCGGAGCCGGCCCGCGCGGCGTACTCCCATTCGGCCGAACTCGGGAGTCGATAGACGTGTCCGCTCTTTGCGGTCAGCCAGGCGGCGTATGCCGCGGCGTCATCCCACGAGACGCAAGCCACCGGATGCACGTCGCTCTGAGTAAAGCCCGGCGCTTGCCAGCTCGCTGTCTCCTGGAATTCCCAGCGCCCGTCATAGGTATTGCATCCGGCGGCCTCCCGCCGCGTGCCGGCAATGAATTCGCGGAATTCACCCACGGTGACTTCGTTCGAACCCATCGCAAACACATGGTCGATGAGTACTGCATGCGGCGGCGACGCGAAGCGCGACACTTCATCCGCGGCGCCGGCGCTGCCCTGTTCGAAACGTCCGGTCGGCAAGACGATCATCAACGGGCACGTGGGACAATCGCGAATCAACGTGCCGGCGGCACTACCCGCCTGGTTCGCGATCCGACCGTCCGCCAGCGGCGGCCGCTGAAAGTGCGCCGCGACGACAATGGTCGCGAGCACCGCGGCCAGTGTAGCCGAGAGCAATGCCCAGCGCTTGAGTACCTCGCGCCGTTGAGTTCCGGATAACTCGGCGAGAAACCGGCGGATGCTCGGCGTGCGGTCGCATCGCTTGAAAGCCAGCGCGCGCACGATGGCCATGTACTGATGGGCGGCCATGCCCGGCGGCCTGGTCAGTCGAAAATGCGCACCGCGAATGCGAGGATCGGTATCGCGCCCGAAGGGGTGTTTGCCACATAGAGTTTCGTAGGCGATACACGCCAGCGCATACACATCGTCGGCAGGCTCGGGATCCTCGCCTGCGGCCAGCTCCGGACTGGCATACCGCGGGGTGATCGCCTTTGGCACGGCGTCATTCGCCGTCGCAGCATCATTCGCCGGCGCAGCATCATTCGCCGGCGCAGCATCATTCGCCGGCGCAGCGTCGTTCGCCGGCGCGAGGTCCGACCGGCCTATGAATTTGGCCATGCCGAAATCGATGACCTTGACCCCCCCGTGGTCCGTGACGATGATGTTGCCGGGCTTGAGATCGCCGTGCACGATATGTTGTCCATGGGCGTACTCGAGTGCTGCGCCTACGCTTGTCAGCAGGTTGAGCGCCGCGGCGGGGGCCATGCCGCCGGGATCGGAAGTTCGAAGTATCCGCTGCAGCGATCGACCCGGCAGATACTCCATCGTCATGAATACGGTCCGGCCGTCCCGGTCGCAGTCGATGACGCGCACGATGTTCGGATGCGTAAGGCTCTGGAGCTTATGGGCCTCCCGCTGCAAGGCGACGATGGATCCGAAGTATTCGTTGAACGGTTCCGTCAACACTTTGACCGCGACGTGAGCGTCGCCCGCGCCCGCTTCGGCCCGCCGCAAGTCGATGGCCTTGAAGACTCGGCTCATGCCGCCTTCACCGATCAGCGCAACGAGACTGAACCTGCCCTGCAAAATATCACCGACACCGACTCCCGTCGCCCGCTCCGCGGACGGCGTGCGGCTGCCGCCGGTGACGACGGTCGGATCTTGAGGCCACTCGGCGATCTGCTTCGAAATCGCTTCGTGCCGGTCGCCCGGCAAAGGCTGCGCCGCTTGGTAGTCTCGCAGGATTTCCAGCAGGGCGGCGGACGGTGTTCTTTCGATCGCCAATTGCCTCTCGATCTCGGTAGACAGGTCGTCGTAGCCGAGATGACCCGACTGGAAGGCTCGCAACGCATGGAGAAAAGCTGATATCGGCACCCGATGATTATCTCACGCGGCACGCGGAATACTCAGATAGGCTCCGCGGATCGTGGAACGCTAGAATGCACGGCATGGCTTCTGACATAACGCATGCCTTGAGGCGAGCTTTTGGCTTCGACGGTTTCCGGCCCGGCCAGGAATCCGTGGTGCAGGACGTGCTGGCAGGCCGCGACGTCCTGGCCCTCATGCCCACCGGGGGCGGCAAATCGCTGTGCTACCAGCTGCCCGCCCTGATGCAGCGGGGTGTGAGCCTGGTCGTTTCGCCGCTGATCGCACTGATGCAGGACCAGGTACGTCAACTGCAGGACAACGGCATTGCGGCAACCTTCATCAATTCCAGCCTCGAGTCTGCCGAAATCGCCGGCCGGCTGTCGGCACTGGTGAGGGGCGACTACAAGCTGGTCTATCTGGCGCCCGAGCGGCTGGTTCTGCGGGAATTCCTGGACGGTCCCTTGAACCGTTTGAGCGAAGGTCCGGGCATCAACGCCTTCGTGGTCGACGAAGCCCACTGCGTATCCGAATGGGGCCACGACTTTCGCCCGGAATACCGCCAACTATCCGCTCTGCGCCGCCGGCATCCTCTGATACCCATCCTGGCCTTTACCGCCACCGCCACGCCGCGCGTGCGAACCGACATCATTGCGCAACTCGCATTGCGCGATCCCGCCGTACACTTGACGAGTTTCAACCGCCCTAACCTGTTCTATCGCGTGCGCCCGAAAACCAAGCGCAGTTACAGCGACTTGCTGGCGCAGGCGCGCGAAGGGGGTGCCGGAATCGTCTACTGCCTGTCGCGCCGGCGCGTCGACGAACTTGCGACGCAGCTCCAATCCCACCGCATCCGCGCTCTTCCTTATCACGCGGGACTCGAGGCGCAGACCCGGCGCGATAATCAGGAAGCGTTCATTCGCGACGATGTACAGGTGATCGTCGCGACCATCGCCTTCGGAATGGGCATCAACAAGCCGGACGTGCGTTGGGTGATTCATTACGACTTGCCCAAGAGCCTCGAAAGCTACTATCAGGAATCGGGCCGCGCCGGCCGCGACGGCGATCCAGCGCGCTGCACTCTCTATTTCGGCGCCTCCGATATCCGCACCGCCGAATTTCTGATTCAACAGAAAGTCGATCAAACCACGGGTGCGCCTCTCGAGAGCGAACAGCGAATCGCGCGCCAGCAACTGCGCCAGGTCCTGAACTATGCGGAATCGACCGAGTGCCGCCGCGCCATCCAGCTGCATTACTTCGATGAAAGGTTTGCGGGTCCCTGCGGCGCCTGCGACAACTGCTGCGAGACGCGCGCCGTGCAAGACTGCAGCGTCGAGGCTCGGCAGTTCCTGTCCTGCATCGCGCGCCTCGCACAGCGCGGCGAGCGCTTCGGCGGCGCCTATATCATCGAGATACTACGCGGCGCTCGGACCCGGCGGCTCATCGACCGCGGGCACGAGGCTTTAAGCGTATACGGGATCGGGAAGCATCGATCTGTGCTCGAATGGCGCTCATTGGCGCGATCCCTGCTGCACCAGAGACTTCTCGATCAAAGCCAGGACGGCTTTTCCGTACTGTCCCTCAACGAGTCGAGCTGGCAGATTTTGCGCGAGCAGCGGACCGTGACCGTGGCGGCAGCGGTCGACGCCGGCCGAGCGCCGGAGCGCGTTACGGCTGCCGTGGCCACCCCGGAAGGCGACCAAATGTTCGAGCGGCTGCGCAAATTGCGCAAGCGGCTGGCCGATGCTCAGGGCTTGCCGCCCTATGTCATATTCCACGACGCCACGCTGCGGGAGATCGTGCAGCAGCGCCCGCAGACGCTGGATGAGTTCGCGCGAATCCGCGGCGTCGGCGAGGGCAAGCTCGCGCGCTATGGGCAGCAATTCATCGCCGCGTTGGGCGAAGCGCCGACGACCATCGGCGCAGCGCCGGCGGACGAGGCCGGATTTTAGGTAGTAAGCTGTACGCCTCCGGCCCAGACTAGCTACTCTCGGCCGCCCGACGGAACGGGCGGCTTGTTGAAATGCAAGGCTTGTAGCTCAGACCTCCTATCTCATGGCGACACATCGAGCGTGGGCGGCGGGAAAGAGGCGACCTCACCATGTGAGAACAGCCAGTGGCCATTGACTTTCTTCGCCCGGCCTGTGTCGGGTTTCCCGGGAAGGCCAAAAGTGACATTGGACATGAGCTGGTCGGTGTTATTGTCGAAATAAATGCATTGAAAGTAGATTTGGCCATTTTCGTGATCGAGCACTTTGACGACCTCGGTAAAAATCGGTGTCAGCGAGACCCAGTCGTGACCCAACACGAGGCCGCCGGCGTGATGCGCGTAAAGGTCGCACAACGTATGCGCGCCGAGGTCACAGCTGGGAGTGCCTGGCTTGCCCTTGCCGCTGTAAGTCACACCGCCCGCGATGAGAACGCCGTCCTCCGTCCAGAGCGCAAGCACTTCCTCGAGGGCTTTGCCTTTGGTCGCCGCGTCGATTCCGGCATGTGACACTGCTTTGTGGAAGGCTTGATGCAGTAGTTTTAGTTCGTAGAGATCCTTGTAGCGCGAGCCATCGTCGTCCGCGAAGACGGCGGTCGATCCCCCGATCATGGCCATGGCGGCAAGGGCGGTTGTCAGAATGATTTTTTTCATAACGTCTTCCTTTGACGATGCGGCTGTTGATTTTACTAACGCACCTTGGGGTGCGCGGTTTGGAGAGTCATCTTCGAATGCGCGAAACGTGCGTAAGGCGATGTACGCGCGTGGCGGACTGGCAGGAGTGTCGACGTGACCATTTCATCCTGAAGTGGTTGCTGTAATTTTTCTCGAGCGATCGTCAGTAAGCGCCTGCCAATTTATGGCGTCAATAACATTCTCATGGTGCAACGCACCGCTTTCGAGGCGCGCTAGGACGTCGCCGCGGCCGGAATCAACGGCGCAGTGGTTCGTCGCGACTGTCTACGCAAATACAGCATGATGGCGGCGCCAATAAACATCGGGACGGCCATGGTCAGGAGGCCCACCGTAACCCAAGGCGAGGAGTGGGAGGATGCGCAAGGAGGCTTTGCGATAGGCGCTTCGCTCGAAGGCGGTGTTGTCCTTTGCTGCGGTGTCCATGGGCAACCTCTCTGACCGACAACTACCGCAAGGACTTCAGCAACACCACGCAGGCCTTTTATTGGATGAACGATGTCAAACGACGCAAAGTCACTGTCGGTGCCTCAGCCGGCTACCGCCGCCGGCTTGCCGGCCTCCGCGATCACTTCGTCGGCGACGTTGCGCGGCACCGGCTCGTAGTGCGAAAACTCCATGGTGTAGGACGCACGGCCGCTGGTCATGCCGCGCAGCTGGCCGATGTAGCCGAACATCTCTGACAACGGAACGGTCGCCACCACCGCGATGTTCGTGCCGCGTTCCAGCTGATCCTGGATCATGCCGCGGCGCCGGTTGATGTCGCCGATCACGTCCCCGAGATAGTCTTGCGGAGTCACCGTCTCCACCTTCATGACCGGCTCCAGAAGAATGGGTCCGGCTTTGCGGATTCCTTCGCGAAACGCGGCCTTCGCCGCGATTTCGAAGGTCAGCGCATTGGAGTCGACGTCGTGGTAGCTGCCGTCCGTCAGGGTCGCGCGAAAATCCACGGTGGGATACTTGGCCAACACACCGGCCTCCTTCTGTATCTTCAACCCCTTCTCGACCGCCGGCACGAACTCCTTGGGCACCGATCCGCCCACGGTCTTGTCGACGAACTCGAACCCGGCACTGCGCTCGAGCGGCTCGAACGTGATCCAGACTTCCGCGAACTGGCCGGAGCCGCCGGTCTGCTTCTTGTGGATGTACTGCTCATCGACCTTCTTGGTGATGGTTTCGCGGTAGGCCACCTGCGGTTCACCCATGGTGCCCTCGACGCCGAACTCGGTGCGCATGCGGTCCAGCGTCACTTCGAGATGCAGTTCGCCCATGCCGCGCAGGATGGTCTGACCGGTTTCGCGGTCGGTTTCCAAGTGCAGGGATGGATCGGCGCGCACCATCTTGCCCAGAGCCGCGCCGAACTTTTCCTGCTCCGCCTTGACCTTCGACTTGACCGATACGCTGATCACGGGGTCGGGAAAGCGCATGCGCTCCAGCACCACCGGGTTTGCGGCATCGCATAGCGTATCGCCGGTTTCCGTATCGGCGAGCGACACGAGAGCGATGATGTCGCCGGCGCGCGCCTCTTCGATCGGGTTCGCTTCCTTGGCGAACATCTCGACCATGCGGCCGATCTTCTCGCGCTTGCCGCGCGTGGAATTCAGCACGGAGGCGCCCTTGGTCGAGCACGCCGGAATACACGCGAATGAAGGTCAGTGCGCCATAGGCATCGTTGATGACCTTGAACGCCAACGCCGAGAACGGCTCATCGTCCGAGCACTTGCGCTCGCCGATGGGCTCGCCGTCGGCGTCCACGGTCTTGATGGCGGGCACGTCGGTGGGAGCCGGGAGATAGTCGACCACGGCATCGAGCACCTGCTGCACGCCCTTGTTCTTATACGATGAGCCGCACATCACGATGGTGAACGACGAATTCAGCGTGCCCTTGCGCAGCGCCTTGCGCAGGACCTCGCCGGAGGGCACCGTGCCGTCGGTCAGATACGCTTCCATGGCCTCGTCGTCCTGCTCGAGACAGGTATCGATCAGTTCCGTGCGGTACTTGTCGATGGAGTCGAGAATGGCGCGGTCGCTCGGGGTACGTGATCTTGAGCTTGTCCGCGATGTCGGGCGTGATATCGAGTACCTGCCACACGGCATCCTTGTCGTCCGAATCCCAGACCAGTGCCTTCATCTCGACCAGATCGATCATGCCCTTGAAGTTGTCCTCCGAGCCGATCGGCAGTTGGACCGGCAACGGACGCGCGCCCAGACGCTTTTTGATCATGTCGACGCAGCGCAGGAAATTCGCGCCGCTGCGGTCCATTTTATTGACGTAGCACATGCGCGGCACGTGGTAGTTGTCGGCGAGACGCCAGTTGGTCTCCGACTGCGGCTCCACGCCCGCGACGCCGTCGAATACTACCACCGCACCGTCGAGCACGCGCAGCTGAGCGGTTGACCTCGATGGTGAAATCCACGTGTCCCGGCGTGTCGATGAGATTGATCTTCTTGTCGCGCCAGAAAGCCGACACGGCGGCGCTCTGAATGGTGATGCCGCGCTTTTGTTCCTGTTCCAGATAATCGGTGGTCGTCGACGTCTTCAGATCCTTGGTATCGTGAATGTCGATGATGGTGTGCTTACGCCCCGTGTAATACAGGATGCGCTCGGTCGTCGTCGTCTTGCCGGCGTCGACGTGGGCAATGATGCCGATATTGCGAATATCGGAAAGTGGGGTTGTACGGGGCATATCAAACTTCCATGACAGTTCATGGGTAAAAGGGTCGACCGGATTTAAGCCCGACGGCGATGCCGCGCAATCTTAAGGACGGTCACGTGTCGAGTTCGCGTCTACGCTGGCCGCTAAAGGGCGCAGAGTTTGACACGGCGACGCCAAAGTGTCGAAAAAAAATGCGTCATTTTCGGTCTTAAGTCACGAATTTAGGCCCCAAAAGGCCGATTTGGGCATTCTCGGGACCCGGGCAACCTAGCCGCCCCCCCGACTCCGGCCGAAATTGGGCCGGGACAACAAAACTATCCGCCGGGATCGCGGCCGCCGGTAGGAGGGTTTTCCACCATGTGTTTCAGCCGGTGCAATGCCTGATCCCATTGGTCGGCAATGAGCTCGAGCGAATGGCGCGCCTTCTCCAAGCGAGCGGCTTCGAACTCCCACAGCCGCTCGCGACCGGACTTCATGCCTCGCACCAAACCGGCCCTGTAGAGAACCTGCAGATGCTTCGTAACGGCCTGGCGGGAAATCGGAGTCCCCGCCGCGAGCTGGGCGATCGACTTGGGCTGACCGTCGCACAGCGCCGCGACCAACCGCAACCGGGTCTCATCTCCCAGCGCCGCAAACACCGGCGCCGAGTTGCGCAGCGCGGCGATCTTGAGCGGCGAATTGGACGCGGTCACAAGCAACCTCCTGATGGCAGGTTAAGGCCGACCCCCTCATTCTGCAACTATTCTGTTGCATTTTCCCCGGATCCCTTCGACGCATCGCTCTTGTTGCCCCGGTACACATGTGGTAACTACTCACGGGCCGCGGCAGCCCTGTACCGTGCGCTCCTCGCGAATCACTGGAGTATTAATGCAAAGCACGTCCCCCATGCCCGAGTTGAGCCGCCGCGATCTGTTGCGCATGATCGGCGTGACCGCGGGGGGCGCCGCGATGTACCAGGCGATGAGCACGCTCGGCATCGCCGCAGATTCTCCGTACCGAGGCCCCATCGATTTACAGGGGACGCCGAAAGGCGCTTCGGTGTTGATCCTGGGCGCGGGCATGGCGGGCATGACGGCGGCCTATGAGTTGCGCAATGCGGGCTATACGGTCCAGGTGTTGGAATACAACGGCCGCGCGGGCGGCCGCAACTGGACGTGGCGCGGCGGCGACCGTTACACCGAGCTCGGCGGAGCCACGCAGGAATGCCGGTTCGACAAGGATCTCTACGTCAACCCGGGTCCCTGGCGAATCCCGTATCACCACCGCGGCCTGCTGACCTATTGCAAGCGGCTGGGGGTTCCGCTCGAGGCCTTCGTGCAAGTCAATTACAACGCGTACCTCCACAGCAGCCGCGCCTTCGGCGGCAAGCCGCGGCGCTATCGTGAGGTCAAGGCGGACTATCACGGCCATGTAGCCGAACTGCTGGCGAAGGCAACGCGCCAAAGCGCATTGGACGCGACGGTAAACAAGGAGGACCGGGAGAAGCTGCTCGAATCGCTGCGCGAATGGGGCGCCCTCGATAAGAGTTTTGCGTACGCCGCGAACGAAGCCAGCAGCGAGCAGCAATACAT
>CAWCYX010000004.1:0-202500 GCA_963799885.1 uncultured Gammaproteobacteria bacterium
TTGGCTGATTTGCCGACGTATGCGGACGTCGAGGCCGCGGCGGCCAGGCTGCTGGGAGCCGCCCATGTCACTCCCGTCATGACCTCGCGCACGGTCGACGAGGCGCTGGGCGCGAGCGTTTTTTTCAAATGCGAGAATTTCCAGCGCATGGGAGCGTTCAAGTTTCGCGGCGCGTTCAATGCGTTGGCCAAGCTGGATAGCGCCGCGCGGGGCCGCGGCGTCGTTGCATTTTCATCCGGAAACCACGCCCAAGCGGTGGCGCTGGCCGCGCGTATACTCGGCATCGACGCAACCATCGTGATGCCCGACGATGCTCCGGCTTCCAAGCTTGCGGCCACCCGCGGCTACGGCGGCCGCATCGTCACCTATGACCGCTACACGGGAGAACCGCGAGGAAATTGCGCGGCGACTGGCCGATGAGAGCGGCGCTGCGGTCGTTCCGCCCTACGATCATCCCGACATCATTGCCGGACAGGGTACCGCCGCAGCGGAACTCATCGGGCAGGTAGGACCCCTGGACAGCTTGTTCGTGTGTCTGGGCGGCGGCGGTTTGCTCGGCGGCTCGGCGTTGGCAGCCAAGGCGCTATCCCCTCGCTGCGCGGTATACGGAGTCGAACCCGAGGCCGGAAACGACGGCCAACAGTCATTGCGCCAGGGCTCGATCGTGCGCATCGCGGTGCCGAACACCATAGCGGACGGCGCACAGACGCAGTCTCTCGGCCGCCTGACCTTCGAGATCATCCGGCGCGACGTGACCGACGTACTGACGGCGTCGGACGAGGAACTGATCGACTGCATGCGATTTTTTGCAACGAGGATGAAGATCGTGACGGAACCGACCGGCTGCCTCGGCTTCGCCGCTGCGCGGACCTTCGGCAAACGGCTCGCCGGTCAACGCGTCGGCGTCATCGTGAGCGGCGGAAATATAGATTCGAAGCGGCTGACCGATCTGCTGCGCAGGATTTGACCCTCGGACCGCCCGCCAACTTGAAGAAACTGGACACGCTGGAGACCATCAATCTGGTCTATTCGTTCTGACTGTTCTGAAGCATGAAGGGAGTTCACCATGGGCTTACTCGATGGATTGTTGGGCGGGGTGGTCGGCGTTGAAATGGCCACGGTGGTCAACGGTTTCATCGAACACCATGGAGGCGTGCAGGGCATCGTGGCTCAGATGGAACAGCAGGGTTTGGGCAACACGGTAAAGTCCTGGGTCGGACCGGGTGCCAATTTGCCGATCTCGCCCGATCAAGTGCACGCCGTGTTCGGCTCGGACGTGATCTCGGGACTCGCGGCGAAATTCGGCTTGAGCCCGCAAGATCTGGCGCAGAAACTTTCGCAGGTTCTGCCGCAGGCGGTCGACAAACTCACACCGGATGGCGTGGTGAAACCATGAGTCTCGCCCGACGTCCGCCGGCATGACGCCGGCGGACTCGTGAGGGGCAGCGGCCGATCCCCACCTCGAATCTATTGCTGGCGGTCGAAAACCGCGACGGCGTGATATTTCTTGCCTTTGGCATTCTTCGCATTGGTCGTCAGGGTCAAAGTCTTGCCGTGGTCAGAGATCGATCGTACGGTGGTGCCGATCGGCTTTCCGCCCATCTTCATGGTGCTGTTGACGGTCGAACCGTTGACTTTCTTGAGGGCTAGCGCGTCCCAGTCCGGTGAGCCCGTGAAGGGATAATCTTTGCCGTCGTACTTGAAAGTCGACTTCTGCGAGATGGCCGAGCCGTCGGCCGCGACGCCGGTGACGTTGAGCGAGGTGCCGTCCGCGGACTGGGTGTAGGTCCGTGTCTGCGATTGGGGTGCCGCGCCGGCCTGGAATTTTGACTTCGCTAGATTCAGTGTCCAGGTTCCCACGACCGGATCGGGCGAGTCGGCCGCTACGGCCGCCATACCGTAGCCCGTGGCGATGATGGTTCCAACCATAAGCGTTTTTAAGAGTTTTTTCATGGTACTCCCCTGATGACGGTGTTTCGGATCCGCGAGGACCGGACGTCGGGACGAACCCCCACTCCGCGCCGCGACTTCGCGCTGCGCGAGTATGCGCCGCGAGCACCGCGCTGCTCAATGACTGCGGCGGAATCCAAAGAGCCTGCGGACAGACGCCGCCGCCGGCCGCTCACCCCTGTTTCAATCTCCCGCGCCTAAAATCCTTGATGATTTCGCACGCGGCATTGTGGCCGGGCGCACCCGTGACTCCGCCGCCGGGATGGGTGCCGGAACCGCACATGTAGAGCCCCTTGAGCGGACCGCGATAGTCGCCGTGACCCAGCATCGGCCGCGCGGAGAACAGCTGGTCCAGGCTGAGCGCACCGTGGAAAATGTCGCCGCCGATCAGACCGAAGGTGCGTTCCAAGTCGAGCGGGCTCATGATCTGCCGGCCGAGCACGGATGCCTTGAAGTTCGGTGCGTGACTGTTCACCAAATCGATCATGACGTCGGCCACTTCATCGCGATGGTCGTCCCACGAGGCGCCGTCCGGCAGCACCGGCGCCACATGCTGGCAGAACAGGCTCGCCACGTGCCGGCCGGCGGGCGCGAGGCTGTCGTCCAGCGTCGAAGGAATCAGCATCTCGACGATGGGCTGCTTCGACCAACCGCCGGACTTTGCGTCGAGGTAAGCCTGGTCCATGTAGGCAAGGCTCGGCGCCATGATGATGCCGGACGTATGATGCTCCGCCGGAGCGCGCCCGGGCAGCGCCTTGAAATCGGGCAGTTCCGAGAGCGCGACGTTCATGCGGAAGGTGCCGGAGCCGCACCGCCAGTTGTTCATGCGCTCGCGGAAGTTGCGCTCGAGCACCGACGCGTCGATCAGCTTGCCGTACAGCAGTTTCGGATTCAAATTGGAGACCACGCTGCGCGCATGAATGGCATCGCCGTCCTCCATGACCACCCCGACGGCGCGCCCGGCCTCGACGATGACTTCGCGCACCGGGCTCGACACCCGGATTTCGACGCCGCGCTCGGCGGCCGCCTTGGCCATCGCCTGAGAAATCGCGCCCATGCCGCCGATGGCGTGCCCCCAGGCGCCCTTCTTGCCGTTGACCTCGCCGAATACATGATGCAGCAGCACGTAGGCCGAACCCCCGGCGTAGGGACTCGCATAGTTGCCGACGATGCCGTCGAATCCGTAGGCCGCTTTGATGGGGGCGCTCTCGAACCAAACGTCGAGATAATCGCCGGCGGATTTCACGAACAGATCCAGCAGTTCCCGACGCATTGCCATGTCGAGTTTGGCAATCCGCTTTCCCAGACGCGCGCTGCGCAGCAGTTCGGGCAGGGCCTCGAGCCAGCTGCCGGCGGTGACGTTGGGCGGCGTCTCGAGCACCAAGTCGCGAAGCACGTCCGCGATCAAATCGAGCCGCTGGCCGTATTCCGCCAAGCGCGCCGCGTCCCGCGCCGAGAATTTGGCTACTTCCTGTTCGGTCCGGCCGCCGCCCACCTTCAAGTAGCGCGTGTCGTCCAGAGGCAGGAAATTCGACAATTTGCGTTCCACCACGCGCAAGCCGTGCCGCGGCAGGTCGAGATCGCGAATGACCTTGGGGTTCAGCAGCGAGACGGTGTAGGCCGCGACGGAATTGCGGAATCCCGGGTGGAATTCCTCCGTAACCGCGGCACCGCCCACGACGCCGCGCCGTTCCAGGACGGTGACCTTGAGGCCGGCCGAAGCGAGGTAGGCGGCGCAAACCAAACCGTTGTGGCCGCCGCCGATGATGACCACATCGCGTAGCCCTGAGTCAGCCACGCGGCAGCCTCATGTCATGCCGCTGCAGCCAACCCGGCGCGGGAGCGCGTTCGAGTTTGCTTTCCGGTATGAGTTCACGCATGCGCCGCGCAAAGCTGCGCAGCGAGACCTCGTTACGACCCAGCGGTCCCGCAGTGTAGCTGCGGGAATGCATCCCCGCCTGCACGCGCTCGATGAGCGCCTTGTCCTCGGCGCTCACCCGCCGGTTGATGCGCCAGTTCAGGTAGCGAGCGGCGCGCATTTCACGGCGGTTGTCGGGGTGCGCATAGGCGATCTCCCGTATCAGCGTTTCGGTGGGCGAGATCGGAAACATCTGCATGAAATCGATCTGATCCGGATAGATGTCGAATGCAATGTTCGGCCACAGCTTGAAGTAGAGCCACAGGCGCTGCCTCTCCTCCGGAAGATGCGCCGCGCGCGGGAGGATCGTCTGGTACATCCGCTCGGACCGCTGCGATGAGGGGATATCGCGCAAGTATCCCGACATCTTATCGACCCAAGGCTGGGCTTCGATGCCGTAACTCTGGCCGAACAACCGCGTCAGGCCGGGGTGTGCGACGGTGATGTGCGTGCCGTCGGAATAATTGTCGGTAACATTCTTCCAGTTCACGTGCCGCGTCCGCAGCGTCACGCGGCCCATGGGCTGCAACTCCTCCAGCCGGTACGCGGCGAGTTCGCTTTCGTATGGAGCCAGCATCTCGGCGACGCCGGGCAGCCCGGGCTTGAGACGCACGAACACGAATCCCTTGTAGACCTCGGTCTCGAGCGGCTTGAGGCTATATTGCTCAGGCGAGAAATCGACGAATTCCTTGCGGTGCGGAATGGTCGTGAGCCGCCCGTTCAAGTCGTAGGTCCAGGCGTGATAGGGGCACACGATGCGGCCGGGGCACTGCCCCGAACCGCCGTCGAGCAGGCGCGATGCGCGGTGCCTGCATACGTTGAAAAACGCTTTGACGCCGCCGTCCGGGCTGCGCACCGCGACCAACGGTTCGTTGAGGAAATCGAGCGTGTGATAGTCCCCGGGGCGCGGGATGTTGCTCAGATGGCAGACGATTTGCCACGACGTCGAGAATATCCGTTCCTTTTCGGCCTCCAGGAAATCGGCATCGCGGTATATCCATCCTGGGAGGCTGAAACCGTCGAGGCTCGGCGTGCCCGCGGCCGGCTGACCGGTTCTCGGCGAAAGGGTTGCATCCATGATCCTGAACCTCTATTCGAGTCTTATTGAACGATAGTATAACAATCGCCTGAGCGGCATGCATCGCGATCCCGTGGGTACCGCGAGCGGCTATTTCCGCCGCGGCGCAGCGGTGGTCGATCTTTTGCGGCCGGAGCCGCGGCGCAGCAGCCAGGGGAAAGCGCCGTTGCAGAGGGCGGTAGTCCAGTCCTCGCATAGCGCGATCGCCTCCCCCGGCTTGAATGTCGAGGAGCTCAGGCTCAGCTCCACCCAAAGTCCGTCGAGCAGCGCGGAGAGCGCGATAGCTGCCGGGCGGAGTTTGAAGGGCGGCGCGGCACCGGTTTGCGCCAATTGTCCCAGCAAGGCTTCGAGGAGGTTTCGATATTTGCCGTAGGTGCGGTCGTGCACTTCGCGCATCTCCGGCGAATGCGCCACCATGCTCCAGAACACCAGCCATACATTGAAGAGTGCCGGATCGATGAGTTCCGGTCCGAAGGACGCCCGGAAGAATCCGCTCAAACGCTCGCGCGGCGACCCCGCTCGAGCGTCGGCCTGGCGCTGGAGCGATTCCTGAAGCGAGGTCGCGAGCGTCTCGTACGCTACGGCCACCAGCCCAGATTTGCTGGGAAAGTGATGGTTGATGAGGCCGATGGAAACGCCCGCGGCCGCGCTGATGCGGCGCACGGACACTCCTTCATGACCATGCTGCTTGAGGCAGCGGAGGGTGGCCTCGACGAGCGCTTCGCGGCGCACCGCCGGGGTCTCGCGATGAAATTTGGGGCCCGGCCGTTTCGCTGCCATGCTATTGCCTTCTGAAATTCCCTTTGTCATGTAAGCATAGCCGTTCGCGTTTTACTTTACGTATGCGCCGATCCGGTCTGTGACGTACCGCCTGATGTCGAGATTCCAATCCTCCATGGGCGCAAAGTACCCGTGCCCGTGAACGCGCGCACGGATACCTTCTTGCACGGCCTCGCATACCGTCCAATCCTGCCGGTTCACCAGATCCCAGAAGTCCACGGCATCCGACGGATCGAAGGACGGTTTTTCCATTTCATGGCGCTCGAACAGGAAATGGCAGGTGATATCGGTGCGTTCCGGGCCGCGCGGCAGGAGAATGAACGCCGCAACGTGGTCGCAGGCCACGCTCAGGAACAGGTTGGGATAGGCGAGTTCTCCCTTGTGCCTTACGCGTTCGTCATCGTCCAGCCCGGGGAAGGCGCGCCTGACGGTGGTTCCGCTCGCGGTGAACGTGTATGCGCCTTCGCGGTGCGGAATGCCGCGCGCCCAATCCAGGTTGGCGCCGCCCGCATCGCGGAACGACGGCACCACTGCGCACAGCTCCGGATGTACGCCGCCGCAGTGATAACACTCGTTGTAGTTTTCACAGATGATCTTCCAATTCGCTTCGACCTGGTAACGGATCGTCGCGCCGATGGCGAGTGTCGCCAGCGGGTACCGTGCCAGGCGCTCGGGAATTCCCGCCAGCTGGGACGGCAGCGGTTTGGCCTCGGCGGGCGTCAAATGCACGAACACGAATCCGCCCCACGTCTCGACACCCACGGGATAGAGCCGGTACTCCTGTTTGTCGAATCCGGTGCCGGCACCGAGATGCGGCGCGGCGACCAGGGCCCCGTTGAGGTCGTACGACCATTGGTGATACGGACAGACGATCAAGCGTCCGGCGGTGATCCCGCCCGAAAGCTGCACGCGCCCGGCGGCAATCTTCTCATCGGCGGCGCGGCACAATCTTGCGCCGCGATGCCGACATACATTGTAAAACGCTCGGATTCGGCCCTCGCGGTTGCGCACCAGCAGGATGCTTTCTCCGAGAACGTCGAGCACCCGACTGTCGCCCGGTCCCGGCAACTCTTCCTCGCGGCACACGGTCAACCATTCGCGGCAGAAAATCCGCTCTTTCTCGATTTGGAAAATAGCCGGACTGCGGTACCAGGAGGTCGGCAGGGTTCGCTGCAGTTGTTCGGCGCTCATAGCGGAAAGTCCCGCGTGTAAGGCGGCTCGGCGGTTTCCGAGTCGAATTCCCGAGCATAGCGGTGACCGCCGTGCACCGCATGGACTATCGCGCCGGGTGCGAACGAATCGCCGATTCGGGCGACCGAGGCAATGCCCGCATCCTTCAGCTCCGAATCGCGGGCGAGCAGCGCGTGATACAGCTCATCGCGGGGTTTACGCATGCCGACGATCACCAGCGAGCGGCAGGCGAGGACTTTCTCCTTGCCGCTGTATACGTCGGCAAGAGTCACCGTCGTACCGTCGAACGCCGTCACGCGATGCAGGGTGTGGATCGGAACTCCCGCGTTGCACAAGGCACGGTGCACCAGCGGCAGCTCGTTCGTCATGAATGTCCATGCCGAGGCGTTGCCGGCTGTGGTGACGTAGGAAACCTCGCCGACCTGTCTCGCCAATTGCTCGGCAACGGCTCCGGCCAGGTAGTAATTGTCGAAATCGAAGACCACCACCGGACCCGGCGGAACGATGCCCTCCGCGAGATCGTCGGGAGTATAGACGCCCTGCCCGACAAGCTCACCCACTGGAAACTCCAGCGTCGAAAACAGCATTTTGGTCCAGCGCGCTCCGGTCGCCACGACCACGTGGCCATGTTCCAGAGCGAGGATGTCCTCGGCCCCGAGTTCGCTGCCCGGATAGAGATTCACGTTCGGCCGCTCGCGCAATTGAGCCAGGCGCCAGTCCACCACGCGACCCCACGTGGCAAGCCCAGGCAACCGTGTCTCAAAACGCAGCCGGCCGCCGAATTCCTTGGCCGCGTCGGCCAGCGTCACCTGAAAGCCGCGCCGCGCCAGCGTCACCGCGCACTCGAGACCCGCGGGGCCGCCGCCGACGATCAAAACGGATGCAGGGCTCCTGGGGGGCGCAAACCGCTCGGGGTGCCAGCCGCGGCGCCACTCCTCGCCGGCCGTCGGATTCTGAGTGCAACGCACGGGCACCCCGTCGTGCCAGCTCGAAATGCAGATATTGCAGCCGATGCATTCACGAATTTCGTGCTCGCGCCCTTCAGCGATTTTTCGCGGCAGGAAAGGGTCGGCGATGGAGGGCCGGGCTCCGCCGATGAGGTCCAGGATGCCGCGCCTCACCTGCGACACCATGACATCGGGAGAGGTGAATCGACCCACGCCGACGACCGGCTTCGTGGTCAGCTGTTTGACGAAATTCACGATGGGCTCGTGGCTACCTTCGCCCGCAAAACGCGACGGCGCGCAATCGGTCGGGCTGGAATCCATTTTGACGTCCCAAAGATCGGGGATTTCGCCGAGCAGTTGAACCACCTCGTGAGCCTCGGACGGCGCGTCGACGCCCGGCTTGCCGCGCAACTCCTCCAAACTGATGCGCAAGGCAACGCCGCACCGGTCGCCGACGGCGTCGCGCGTCACTTCGAGCAGCTCCCGCACCAATCGCACCCGGTTCCCGATCGAGCCGCCGTAGGCGTCGGTGCGATGATTGTATTCGGGCAGCAGAAACTCGTACGGCAGGTAACCCATGCCGGCATACACGTAGACGATGTCGAAACCCGCCTGCATGGCGCGGCGCGCGCCCGCGGCCTGCCACTTCAAAAGGTCGCGGATATCGCCCGCATCCATGGTCCGGGGTCGCAGATTGCCCATGAAACCCACATGGGTGGACAACCACGGCATGCCGGACGGAGACAAGGGAGCGAGCCGGCTCGTGCGGTTCAGCGTGCATGCCCCGCCGTGCCAGAGCTCGATGCCGGCAAGGGCGCCATGTGCGTGCACCGCGTCCGTCATCAACGCGTGCGCGCGGATGTCCTTGTCATCCCAGAGCGACGCGAACGGCAGCGGCGAGTCGTCCGAGCTCGGATGGATGGACACCGCGCCCGTGCACACCACGCCCCATCCGCCTTCGGCCTTCACCCCGCGAAATGCGGCACGCACCTGCGGCAGCGCGTTGGTCATTCCGCTGGCATGAGGTACCTGATAGAAGCGATTGGGCGCCGTCACCGGCCCGATGCGGACCGGCTCGAAGAGAACATCGAAGCGTGGATTGCGCGCCATTGCGTCCCCTCGAATGCGCTGTACGGGGGGGCGATCCTAATTGATCGGTCGTTCAGTAGCAACTGCGCCCGGGCGTCACGCGGCGCGGTAGGCGCGGTAGTCGAGTCCGAGCGCGCTGGCCACCGCGTCATGAGTGAGCCGGCCGTCGTGCACATTCAGGCCGTTCGACAAACCGGCATCCCTGGCCAACGCCTGGCTCCAGCCATGATCCGCGATCGCTTTGACATACGGCAGCGTCGCGTTCGTCAATGCGAACGTCGAGGTGCGGGGCACCGCACCCGGCATGTTGGTCACGCAGTAATGGATCACGCCATCCAGCACGAAAGTCGGTTCGGCGTGCGTGGTGGGGCGGCTGGTTTCGAAACAGCCTCCTTGATCGATTGCGATGTCGACCAATACGGTTCCGGGCTTCATGGTTTTCACCATGGCGCGCGTCACCAGTTTCGGCGCGGCGGCACCGGCGATGAGCACCGCACCGACGACGAGATCGGCGTCGCGCACCAGTTCTTCGATCGTATGCGCGGTGGAATAGGCGGTCTTGAGCTGACTGCCGAATATCGTCGACAGCTCGCGCAGGCGCTTGACGGAGCGGTCCACCACCGTGACGTCGGCGCGCAGGCCGACCGCCATCTCCGCAGCATGCGTGCCGGAGACGCCGCCGCCCAAAATCACGACTTTGGCCGGGGCGACGCCCGGCACCCCACCCAACAACACGCCGAAGCCGCCGTTGGCCTTTTGCAGACAATTGGCGCCCACGTGCACGGACATGCGACCGGCGACTTCGCTCATCGGGGTCAAGAGCGGCAACGATCCGTCGGAGGCGGTGACGGTCTCGTAGGCGATGGCCGTTGCTCTCGAGTCGAGCAGCGCCTGCGCTTGGTCGCGATCGGCCGCCAGATGCAGATAGGTGAACAGCACCTGTCCCGGTCGCAACATCCGGCACTCGGCGAGTTGGGGTTCTTTGACCTTGATGATCAAGTCCGACGCCGAAAACACTTCGGAAGCCGTCGTCGCCACCTTCGCACCGGCCGCCAGGTAGTGCGCGTCCTCGAACCCGATCCCGGCGCCGGCACCGGTCTGAACCAGTACTTGATGCCCGCCGTCCACCAATTCCCGCACGCCCGCCGGCACCAGCCCTACACGATATTCGTGGACCTTGATCTCTTTCGGGACGCCGATTTTCATTCCTTTAACTCCGGGTGACGATGAGTGGGGATGCGGTGGGATGGCAGTCGGTAGCATAAACGGCGGCGGCGATGAAACATTGCAAACTCTGGTCCAGCGGTAGCGCTAATTGGCGGAATCCGTGTAAAATAGCGATAACCGCGCAATAATATGCCGCGATAACGCAAAACTCGACGGATATGGCCGCATGCAGCTGGACCTGCGAACCAAATTGGATCGATACGACCGGGCAATCGTGCGCGCATTGCAACTGGACGGCCGCATCACCAACAGTCAATTGGCCGAGGGTGTCAGCCTGTCGGAATCCGCTTGCCTGCGGCGCGTGAGAGCTCTCGAGGAAGCGGGGTTCATCGAAGGCTACGCGGCGCTCATCAATCAGCAAAAGGCCGGTTGCCCGGTCAACGTCTTCGTCAACATCACGCTCGAGCGGCAGGAACAGGCGCACTTGCACGCCTTTGAGGAGGCCGTGCGCAAGGTGCCCGAAGTGATGGAGTGCTACCTCATGTCAGGCGAGTACGACTATCTGCTTCGAGTGGTGCTGGCGGACACGGCGGACTTCGAACGGCTGCACAGCCAGCACCTCACACGGCTGCCCAACGTGGCGCGGGTTCATTCGAGTTTCGCGCTGCGCACCGTGCAGAAATCGCGTGAGTTACCGGTGCGGGCCTAAGGTGCGGGTTTAAGGTGCGGGCTTCAGCACCAGGGAGAACGCCACTTTGACCTCGTCCTTTACCTCTGCGGTGCTCTTCCAGTCGCCTTGCCCGACGCCGAATTCCAGCCGTTTGAGTTTCGCAGTCCCCTCGATCTTGGACTTGCCGGCGGCGGAAACGAATTGAAAGTCGATCGGCACGTCCTTGGTGACGCCGTGCAGAGTGAGCGCGCCCACGGCGCTGTAGCCCGCGGCGGTTTTCGTGAAGCTGCGCGTGACGTAGTGCGCCGTCGGATAGTGCGCGATGTCGAAGAGATCGGGACCGCGCATCGTCTGGTCGCGATCCTTGTCCATCGTATCGAGCGAATTCAAGTCGATTTGCACGTCGAAGCGCGCACTCGCCAGCGCCTCGGGTGCGAAATCGACGGCCGCCGTGAATTTTCGGAAGGTACCCTTGAACTCAGCGCCCTCCTGCACTCCGGTGAACTCGAGACGGCTGGCGGCCGGATCCGCCGTATAGCTCGCCGGACCCGCGGCGCCGGCCGCCGCCGCCGCGAAGAGTGCAACCGCTAGTGCGCCTTGTCTCATCATGAACGCTTCTCCGATTTTGTGAAGGGCAGCATGCGAATGAACACATCATCCTTGTTCCAGAAATGATGTTTGAGCGCGGCGAGCACGTGCAGCACCGCTATTCCAAACAGAATGAAGCTGAGATAGTCGTGAGCGGCCTTCAAGATATTGAACGCCGTCTCGTTTTGGCCGATGAGGTCGGGCCAGGTGAACAGCCCGAACCAGCTCACCGAATAATTCTTGGCGGAAGACATCATCCAGCCGGTAATCGGCATCGCGAACAGAAGAACGTAGAACGCGATGTGCGTGGCCCGCGCCAGCAGCCGTTCGACGGGCGTCATTGCCGGCGGCAAATCGGGGGGCGGGTGCTTGAAACGCCACAACAGGCGCAGGATGGCGAGCAGGAGCACCGTCATCCCAACGCTCTTGTGCCGCCCGAACAGAGCCAGTTTATGCATGCCTGAGGGCAGATCCACCGCCGTCCATCCGAGGATGAACTGCGTGACGATCAGTGCGGCGATGATCCAGTGGAACGACTGCGCAACCCCCGAATAGCGCGTCGGGGGATCGTGAGTTGGCATCGAGAAGCTCCTGGCGCAGACTGCGCGGCACCCTAGTTTAGCAAGACCCTAGCAAACATATGGTGTTCAAAAAAATTGCGGCCGCCGGCCTTTGCGTGGGCCTGGCCGCCTGCGGCGGCGTGCCCAAGACCCGGCAGTCGCCGGCCGTGAGCGAAGGGGTGCAACCGGCCCGCCCGCCCACCGGAGCCGCCGTTTACTCCATTGCTTCCGCCCAATCCGAATTGCGGCTCCTGGTGTACCGGGCCGGGCCGATGGCGCGCTTCGGCCACAACCACGTCATTGTCAATCATTCCGTCGGCGGCTGGGTCGACGCGCCGTCTGCCGGGCTGCCAGGCAGCCGGGCGTGTCCCGAATCGGCAGCATTCTCGCTGTACGTGCCGGTCGCCGATTTCGTCGTGGACGATGCGCGGGCCAGAGCGGAGGAAGGCGAGGATTTCTCGGCCGAAGTTCCCGAGGAAGCCAAGGCGGGCACTCGCCGGAACATGCTGAGCGGCGCGCTGCTCGATGCCGAGCGTTTTCCGGTCATGACGCTCACCAGCGTGGGCATCACGCAGGCCGCGGACGGCAAGCTGGCGGCCACCGTTACGATCGGCGTGGCCGGGCACGAGTCGACTCTGGTGGTGCCGTTCACTCTGGAGTGTTCTGCGGAGCGGATAGCGGCCGCGGGATCCGTCGTCCTGCGTCAGTCCGAGCTCGGCCTGACGCCGTTCAGCGCCATGCTGGGCGCGCTGCAGGTGCAGGATGCGATCACCGTGCGATTCAAATTGGTTGCTCCGCGGCGATGAGGATGGAGGTTCCTTCGGGCGCCGTGAGTACTGCCGCTGACATCCGGCGCAGCGGCCCCGGCAGCCGTCCATCGGGCTTGATGCCGTTGGCATCGAGGCGGGCCAATGTTCCGTCGAAGTCACTGACTTCGAAAATCAGCGTGGGCCCCGGCAAGTGAGCAGCCTCGTACAGTCCGATATCGATGGTATCGCTGGTGCACGAGATGTGCGGCAGCATCGCGTCCGACTCGTCGATGCCGACGAAACCGAATTGCTCCCAGTGCGCCTTGGCCGTGTCCTGGCTTGCGGTGGGTAGTCCGATTTCACGAAAATATCCGCACAGGGACTCATCGGCGGCCTTGCGCTTGCTGGGCGAAAAAGTCCGCGCCTCGACCAGGCGGATCAAGTGGCCGGACGGATCGAGCCACCCGATCTCGTTGAACACATCGTTGCCCAGCCGCCGGAATTCGAACCGATGAACCAGCTGCGCGAAGCCGTCCAGGTGTTGCAGCAGATCGGGCATCACGAACGTCGTCGACGGCGCGAAGTCGGATTGCTGATGGAGTCCCAGGCAAATTCGTCCATCGGTGAGGACGGCATAGGGATGAGTCCACGCCTCACCGACCGCCGCCTCCGAAAATCCGAGCTTGCCGTAGAAATTCAGCGAGGCCTGAATATCGGGGGCGAGAATCGACAACTCGAGGAACCGGCCCAGGGGCCTGTCTGAGTATTCTTGCACGGGGCCTTCAGCTCACTCCGCCCACGCAGATGTACTTCAATTCGGTGTAGTCCAATATCCCGTACTTCGAGCCTTCGCGCCCGGTTCCGGATTCCTTGACTCCGCCGAACGGCGCGACCTCCGTGGAGATGATTCCCGTATTCAATCCCACGATGCCGTATTCGATGGCCTCGGAGACGCGCCAACTGCGCGCCAAATCGCGCGTGTAGAAATACGCCGCGAGGCCGAACTCGGTAGCGTTCGCCATGGCGATGGCTTCGGCCTCGGTATGGAATTTGAACAAAGGAGCGATCGGACCGAAGGTCTCCTCGCGGGCAATCATCATCTCCGCCGTGACGCCCGTCAGTATGGTCGGCTCGAAGAACGTGCCGCCGAGCGCATGGCGCTTGCCGCCCAGCGCCACGCTCGCGCCCTTGCGCACGGCGTCCGCGATGTGCTCTTCCACCTTGGCCACCGCCTTGGCGTCGATCAGCGGGCCCTGCTCGGTGGCGCCCTTCAGGCCGTCGCCGACCCTCAATTTGCCGACCGCTGCGGCCAGCTTTTCGGAGAACTCGCCGTACACGCCGGCCTGCACCAGGAGGCGGTTGGCGCACACGCAGGTTTGCCCGGTATTGCGGTACTTGCTGGCGATCGCGCCTTGAACCGCGGCATCGAGATCGGCGTCGTCGAACACGATGAACGGTGCATTTCCACCGAGTTCCAGCGACAGCTTCTTGACGGTTCCCGCGCATTGCACCATCAACTTCTTGCCGACTTCCGTCGAGCCGGTGAACGTCACTTTTCGCACCGTTGGATTGCCCGTCATCTCGGCGCCGATTGCGGTGGAGGATCCCGTAATGACATTGAAGACACCCTTGGGAATGCCGGCGCGATCGGCAAGTTCGGCGAGCGCCAGTGCGGAATAGGGGGTCTGGGTGGCCGGTTTGCACACCATGGTGCAGCCTGCCGCGAGGGCCGGTCCGGCCTTGCGCGTGATCATGGCGGACGGAAAATTCCAAGGCGTGATGGCCGCCACGACACCGACCGGTTGCCGCAACACCAGTATCCGCTTATCTGCCTGATGACCGGGAATGATGTCGCCGTACAGCCGCTTGCCCTCCTCCGCAAACCACTCG
Source organism: uncultured Gammaproteobacteria bacterium (assembly GCA_963799885.1). Taxonomy (GTDB): domain Bacteria; phylum Pseudomonadota; class Gammaproteobacteria; order Steroidobacterales; family Steroidobacteraceae; genus Bog-1198. The sequence goes on from CAWCYX010000004.1 coordinate 14,578, forward strand.
ATGAAAGCGGCCGCGTAGGCGATTTCGCCTTTGGCCTCCGCCAGCGGCTTGCCTTGCTCTGCGGTCATGAGCATCGCAAGGTCATCCTGATTGGCCAGCATGAGGTCGAACCAGCGGCGCATGATAACTGCCCGCTCTTTGGCGGTGCGTGCCGCCCAGGGCGGCAGCGCCGCCGCCGCCGCGGCGATCGCGCGCCGGGTTTCTGCGGTTCCCATGTTGGGAACCGCACCCAGCGGTTCTGCCGTGGCGGGATTGTGCACGGGAAGGGTCCCGCCGCCATCCGCGCCCACCCAGCCGCCGTCGATGAAACACTGCTCTCTGAACAAACGCGGATCTTGAAGTTGTTTCATAGCGTCCTGATGTCAACCGATGTTCCGACGGAAAAACTCGACGCTGCGGTCGAACGCGAGCTTCGCACTCTGCACATCGAAGCTGGCCCGATCCGTGCAGTTGAAGCCGTGCTGGGCGGGATATAGATGGTAGATTCCGCGTGGGTAAGCCTTCCTGATTTCGTCCACGGCGGACAGCGGTATGTGCGTGTCCTGCTCGCCGAAGTGAAACATCACGGGAACGCGCGGCAGGTGCGCCAGTTGTTGGTTGATCCCGCCCCCGTAGTAAGCAATCGCGGCGTCGATGCGCACGCGTGCGGCGGCCAGGAACGCGAGCTGACCGCCCCAGCAGTAGCCCACCACGCCGACCTTGCCGGCAGACTTCACACGGTCCGCGGCAGCTTGAATGTCCAACATGACCTTATCGGTGTGCAAGGCCTTCACATAGCCGAAGCCTTTCTGCGCGTCGGTGTAGGGCACGTCGACGTCGGGCTCCACCCGATCGAACAACGCCGGTGCGACAGCTAGGTAGCCTGCGGCGGCATATTGCTCCGTCACGTCGCGTATATGGCGCGTGACGCCGAATATCTCCTGGATCACGACGATGCCGCCACGCGGCTTGCCGGCGGGCTCGGCCAGGTAGGCCGAGAACACATGATCATCGGAGGCGGTCAATTGAATCTTGCGTCCCATGCGGGAGAATCCTCGAGTCTGATGGGAGCTTAAGCGCTGAGGATAGCGCGTTCGTGCTCACCGCTCCAGAATCGCGGTGACGCCCATGCCGCCGGCCGTGCAAATGGAAATCAGGCCGCGTTTCGCCTTATTTTCGTTGAGAATCTTGGCGAGCGTGGCCAGGATGCGGACACCGGTGGCGGCAAACGGATGACCGATCGCGAGACTGCCGCCTTTCACGTTCAGTTTGGCCCGATCGATCGTGCCGAGAGCGCCCTGCAACCCCAACTTCTCGCGGCAGAAAACGGGATCGGCCCAGGCCTTGAGCGTGCACAGCACCTGGCCGGCGAAGGCCTCGTGAATCTCGTAGAAATCGAAGTCTTGCAGGCCAAGCTCGGCGTCGCTCAGCATTCTCGGGACCGCATACGCGGGCGCCATCAGGAGGCCTTCCTTCTTGTCGAAGAAATCCACGGCGGCCACCTTGCCGTAGGCGAGATACGCCAGCACCGGCAGATCGCGTTGCCGCGCCCACGCCTCGGATGCCATGAGCACGGCCGCTGCACCGTCGGTCATGGGCGTCGAATTGCCGGCCGTCAAGCTGCCGCCGCCGGAACGATCGAATACCGGCGGCAATCCGCCGAGCTTTTCCAGGCTCGAGTCGGTCCGAATGTTCTCGTCCTTGGCGAGTCCCAGATACTCGCGCACCAGATCCGCGTAGAAACCGGCTGCGTAGGCGGCGGCCGCCTTTTGATGGCTTTCCAATGCGAGCTGATCCTGGTCCCCGCGGCCCACACCCCAAGCCGACACCATGAGCTCCGCGCTTTCGCCCATCGTGAGGCCCGTCCGCGGCTCGGCGATGCCCGGAAGTACCGGCCGCAAGTGCTGCATCCGCAACCCCAGCCAGGGTTGAAGACGCTGCCGGGCGGTTCTGCCGCGAAAGCTCTTGAGCAGCAGCTGCTGAAAGCTCTTGGGATAGGCCACCGGCGGATCGCTGACGCTGTCGACGCCGGCTGCGATCGCGCAGTCGATTTGTCCGAGCGCGATTTTATTGCCGAGAAGAATGGCGGCCTCCAGACCGGTGCCGCAGGCGCGCTGCAGATCGAATGCCGGTGTCTCCGCGGCAAGTCCGGACCCGAGCACCGACTCGCGGGTGAGGTTCCATTGGCTCGAATGCTTCATGACGGCGCCTGCCGCGACATCGTCCAGTCGCTGCCCCTGCAGGCCATAACGCTCCACCACGGCGCGCAGCGCCGCGGTCAGCATCTCTTCATTGCCCACCTCCGCATAGATGCCGTTGCCGCGTGCGAACGGAATCCGAACGCCGCCTACGATTGCGACGCGTCGCGCGCTTGTTCCGACCAACATGCGTTTCCCCTCCTCAGGCTGCAAATTATGTACCCGCACACTGCTTATAATCGCTGGATGCTTCGCTTATCCTATCGAGCCTTGCTCGGATTGACCGCAACGGCTCTGGTTGCGTGCGGTGCGAAGCCGCCGCCTGCGCCGCCTCCAACGGCCGCCCCCGCCCCCGCCCCTGCGCAACTCGGGCTCCTCGTCGAACGATATTGGGCCGAAGCGGCCGCTCTCACGCCCTGGTATGCCTGGGGCGGCGCCGATATACCGTTCGGCGAAACGCCGGCGGAGAACATCGCACCCCAGACATTGGCCGACTCTTTGGCCATCGAGCGCCGCTATCTGGCGGCGGTTTCGGCTGTTTCACGCTCTTCCCTGGACGCCCAATCGAAATTGACCTACGACATTTTTGCCCGCGGGCGTTCGCTCACCATCGAGGGGTTCACGTACCCGCTCGAACTGATGCCGATCAACCCCTACGAGGGCATGCCCCAGGCGTTCGCTCTATCGGCATCGGGAGCGGAGCGTCTCGCGATATCGAGCGCCGACGAGTATGAACATTGGCGCACTCGCGCGCTTCGCTTCGTGGAATGGACCAACCAAGCGATCGTCAATATGCGCGCCGGACTGAGGCGCGGCTACACCGTGCCGCGGATGGTGATCGAGGAGGCGCTGCCGCAACTCGCCGCGCTGGGCCAAGACGTACCGACCAATGTGTTTTATGACGTCATGCGGGCCGATTCGGGCGCTACGGCGGCGCCGGGGGAGGCGCGGCTGACCGCCGCGGTCAGGACCGTGCTGAAGGAGAGCATCCTGCCCTCTTACCGAGCTCTGCATGATTTTTTGCAGCGAGAGTATCTGCCGCGCACGCGAACCAGCGTCGCGTGGTCCGCGCTGCCGCTGGGCAATGCCTGGTACGCCTACATCCTGAGGCGAACGACGGGCGGCGCGGCGACGCCGGCGGAACTCCACGCGCAGGGCGTCGCGGAGGTGGAACGGCTGCAGCAGCGCGTCCGGTCGCTGTTGTCCGAGGCGGCCTTTCCCGGGGATGCACAGGCCTTTTATGAGCGGATGCGCGGCGATCCGCGATTTTCCCTGGATTCCGCCGAACTCCTGGGCGCCTATCAGAGCCTGAAGGCCGAGGTCGCGGACGCGGCGCCGTCGCTGTTCATCGCCTTTCCGCGGGCCGAATTTGGGATCCGCAGCGTCGAGGCGTATCGGGAGGCCCTCGCGCCCGCCTTGTCCTATCTGCCGCGAGCGCCGAACGGCATGACTCCCGCCGTGCTGTACGTCAACGCGGGGGCACGCCGCGCGTTGTTTCTGGAGGCGCAATATCTGCGTGAGGCCGTGCCCGGTCATCACTATCAGCTCGAGCTGCAGCGAGAGCGCACCGATCTTCCGCGGATTCGCCGATTTGGGGGTGCTCCGGCGTTCGTCGAGGGGTGGGCTCTGTACGCCGCTGCGCTCGGCGAGGAACTGCATGTGTATCGGGACCCCGAGGCGAAATTCGGTGCGCTGCTCGCCCAACTGGATTGTGCTCTGGGACTGGTGCTCGACACCGGTTTGCACGCACAGGCCTGGCCTCGGCAACGGGCGCTCGACTACTTGCATGCGCACATGCCCATCGACGACGATGACGCCGTCAAAACCGTCGACCGCATGATTGCACTACCCGGCAGAGCCGCGGCGTGTACGGTCGGCTATCTCAGGATGCAGGCGCTACGAACCCGCGCGCAGCAGTTGCAGGGCGCGGCTTTCGATGTGCGGACATTTCATGACGAACTCGTCAAGGACGGAGCGATGCCGCTGGATGTGCTGGATACCAAGATGAATGTCTGGCTGGAGAAGGGCGTTTCGGCCGGCGGACCGTCGGGTGCAGGCAAGCTCGCCCCTCGCGTGGATGACCGGGCGGAGGGCGTCCCTGCAGAGGATGTTCGTCCGCCTGGCGGTGCGTCCGAATAAACGGGCCTACTCGATCGGGGGCAGTCTATGCTGTGCGTACGGCTGTGTGGGTGTCATGGATTTTTCTGATGGCGGTCGCCGCGCGTGCGGACGGCTTCGCGCAAGAACTCGAACAGCATGGCGACATCGAGGTCGGAGTCGTCCTCGATACGGATGGACAGACCGGAAGGGCAAGTGCCTCGGTCAGGATCCACGCCGCACGGGAGGTGGTGTGGTCGCTGCTCACCAGCTGCGCAGAAGCCCTGAAGTTGGTGCCGGGACTCGTCGATTGCAAGGTTCTGGAAACCGCATCGGATAAGTCGTGGCAGAGAATTCGGCAAGTGATGGACTACCCTTGGCTCGTGCACAAGCTCACCTACGAAATTCTGGCGATTTACGACGAACCGACGCGAGTGTCGATCGAGCGTACCTCCGGAGATTTGAGCACATTGAAGGTTTCATGGAATCTAAAGAGCGACGGCGACTACACCATTGCACAGTACAAGGTCGATCTGGACCCGGGATTCTGGGTGCCGCGTTGGCTTCAGCGCGTGGCACTGAAACGGGATCTGCCGAAGATGCTGCGCGCGCTGCGGACTCGAGCCGAGTCCGTGGCCAATCAATCGCCCTGAAGAGGCGAGGCTGCGGATGCGCGGGCTTGGTGCTCGCGTTGGGGCTGGCGGCTTGCGAGCGTTCGCACGAGCCGGAACCGCCCCCACCGCGGGTCAAGCAGGTATTTCATCTCAATGCCTACGAGAAGGACTTCGGCTTTTCCCAGGCCGTGCTGATCGACAAGACGATGTACATATCCGGCTCCGTGGCCGCGGATCAATCCGGGCGGCTGGTGGCGCCGGGCGATATGGCGGGGCAGATGCGCGCCGCCTACTCGAATATTCAGCGCACGCTTGCCGCACACGGAGCGGCGTTCGACGAGGTGGTCAAGGAAACGATCTACACCACGGACATGGACGCGCTGTTGAAGGCCTCGGATCTGCGCTTCGAGTATTACGACAAAGAGCGCTTGCCCACGACCTCGTGGGTGCAGGTGCAGCGGCTGGTGGATCCCGGTTTCCTGGTGCAAATCGAGGTCGTTGCGGAGTTGCCGTGACACGGCCGGATTGAAGTATCCTAGCCGACTCGCGCTAGAGTCGGCGCTGTTCTTGGGGTTTCCTCGTTGCGTAATGTGGTGGACAGGACTTTTGAACGCCGGCTGGCGGGACTCATCAATTCCGGCGAGCGAGGCGTGCTGCGCGGCGGCCGCAAGGGCGTCGAAAAGGAGTCGCTGCGCGTGTTGCCCGACGGGGAGATCGTCCAGACGCCGCATCCTTACGCGCTGGGCGCGCCGCTCACCAACGACAACATCACCACCGATTTTTCCGAATCGCTGATCGAGCTGGTGACGCCGCCGTTCCTCGAGAGCTGGGAATTGCTGCAATATCTTTGCGACTTGCACCAGTTCGTCTACCGCCATCTCGGTGAAGAATTGCTGTGGGCCACCAGCATGCCCAGCCTCACCAAGAGCGACGCCAGCATCCCCTTGGCGCAATTCGGGACGTCCAACGTCGGGCGAATGAAGACGATCTACCGGCATGGCCTGGGCGTGCGCTACGGCCGCATCATGCAGGCCATTTCCGGAGTCCACTTCAACTATTCATTCCCGTCCAAACTGTGGGAAGTGCTCGCCCACGTCAATGAGTCGGGGGAGCACGGGCAGGATTTCATTTCCGAGCAATACTTCGCGGTGCTGCGGAACTATCGCCGCTACGGATGGCTCGTCCTATACCTCTTCGGCACTTCCCCCGCGGTGTCCAAGAGCTTCTTCGCCGGCCGCGAGATCGATCTGCCTTCCCTGGACCACGACACCGTCTATGAGCCATACGGCACTTCGTTGCGCATGAGCGATATCGGATACCGCAACAAAAACCAGGCGACGGTGAGCGTATCGGTCAACAGCTTGAGCGAGTACATCCGCGACCTTTCGCAGGCCATCAGTACCCCCTATCCGCCCTATGAAAAAATCGGGGTCAAGGTGGACGGCCGGTACCTGCAGCTGAACGCCAACATCTTGCAGATCGAGAACGAGTACTACAGCTATATCAGGCCGAAAAGAGTCGCGAGATCCGGCGAACGGCCGACGAAGGCGCTGCAGCGGGCGGGAGTGGAATACGTCGAAGTACGGGCATTGGACGTCAGCGCATTCGACCCCGTCGGCGTCAATCAGAACAAGCTGCGCTTTCTTGAGGCGTTTCTCGCGATGTGCCTGTTGCGGGACAGCGAGCCCATCGGCCGCGGCGAGCAGGAGGCTCTGGACTCCAATCATCTGAAGGTGGCGCGCCGCGGGCGCGAACCTGGATTGACGTTGAACCGCGAGGGCCGGCGCTATCCCATGAAGGATTGGGCCCGCGAATTGCTCGACGCCATGCAGGGCACTGCCGAGCTGCTGGACCAGGGGGAACCTACTCGACCCTATGCGGCGGCCCTGGAGCAGCAGCGCGCAAAACTCGACGACGTCGAGCGTACGCCGGCGGCGCGCCTGCTCGGCGAGATGCGGCAAACCGGTGAGACATTCTTCGAGCTGGCCCAGCGCATGTCCCAGCTGCACAAGGACTACTTTCTCGGACTGTATCCGCCGAACGAGCGGCGGCTGGCCGAATTTGCCGCGGCGGCGCAAGAATCGCACGAGGTCCAAGCGCGAATCGAGTCGAGCGACAAGATGGACTTCGATACCTACCTCGCCCAATACCTTGCCGACTAACTAACTCGGCGCACGCGGCCTCCAGATAGGGCGAGCCGCTAGCGACGGCTACTCGATGCTGCGCCGCAGCAATTCCCTTCCGAGCGGCGACCTGACCAATCCGGCGCTCAAGGCGGTTTTTCTCGAGAACCTGTGCCGCAGGTCATGGAGTCCCGACCCTGGGCCGCGGTACGGTAGTGAAAATGTACGTCGCCAACCGATTCGTCATGGAAGACACACCGCAGTCGCGTCAACTCCGGGCCGGCTTCCCGTGGCTGACGCTCGACGGAGAACTCGAAGGCGAATTTCGCCGTACCCATCTGGAAGAGAATCTGCGCCATATCCGCGTGAATCTCTGCCTGGGACTCGTCCTGACGCTCGCGTTCACCCTGGTCGAGGCGTTGCTGCTTTCTCCCGCCTTGAATCGAGTTCCCAGCATGATCCATTTGCTGGTGATCGTGCCCGTTCTGCTGATCGCGCTCGCGGCGAGTTTTTCGTCGCGCCGTAATCGCATCTACCCGCCGCTGGCGCTGGCCGCCGGAACGGTGCTCGGATTGAGCATGGTCGCGATGCTGCTGATAACGGCATCCATCGGACCCTCTCCGCTGTTTCCGTGCCTGCTCATCACGACCATCTTCGTCTATTTCATGGGCGGCCCCATTTTCTATCACTCGCTCGCCGCCAACGTGTTCGTCGCTCTCGTGTACCTCGTGGCCGGCAGCGTGCTGCAGTTGCGCGGCGAGTTCGGTTACGATGCCCTCTGCCTCGTTGCCGTGAACATACTCTGTGCGGTGGTCGCTTTCATGCATGAGAAGACCAACCGCTTGCGCTTCCTCGAGGCAGGATTGCTGCGTGAGATGGTGGCGCGCGACGGCCTCACCGGCATTCAAAACCGCCGCATGTTCGACCAATACATCGAACGGATCTGGCTGCAGGCGATTCGCGAGAACACTCGGATCGCGGTGCTGCTGGCGGACATCGACTGCTTCAAAGACTACAACGACCGCTACGGACATCAAGCGGGCGACGAGTGCCTGCGGGCAGTCGCCGTCTCCCTGAACCAGTGCGCTCGGCGGCCCTTGGACTTCGTGGCCCGTTACGGCGGGGAGGAGTTCGCGGTGGTTCTGTACGACGCCAGCCGCGAGTACGTGGCCGAGGTGTTGACGCGAATTCAACGATCGATCGCGGAACTCAATATTCCGCACAGCGCGTCGCGCGTCGCCAGCCGGCTGACGGTCAGCGTCGGTGCGGCCTTGATCCTGCCCAGCACGCATCGTTCGCCCGAGGGACTGGTGCAGCTTGCCGATGAGGCGCTGTACAGCGCCAAGGAGCAGGGCCGCAATCGTGTGGTGATGATGGAGGACGAGTACCAGGAACTGCGGACCGGCCGATTTGAAAAGCACCGCGGTCCGCGGGCGGTCTGACCCGGCGCGCTACGGCCCGGCGCTCCGGCCGTGATTCAATCGTCGCGGTAGATCCGGATTTCCGGGTCCCCGCCGGCTTTGCGGCTCGCCCGGAACATTCCCTCCGAGTTGAATTCCATCGAGATCTCGCCGTGGCGGTCGATGGCCACCACGCCTCCTTCGCCCTTGAGAGCGGCGAGCTCGCCGTGCACCACCTCGCTCACCGCGGTCTTGAGATCGCGCTGCCCAAAGCGCATGCGGGCGCTGATGTCGTGCGCCACGGCGGCGCGGATGAAAATTTCGCCGTGGCCGGTGGCCGATACGGCACAAGAGCGATCATCGGCATATGTTCCTGCACCGATGAGGGGCGAATCGCCGACCCGATTGTAGCGTTTGCCCGTCATTCCGCCCGTCGAGGTGCCGGCCGCCAGCCGGCCGCGGGCGTCGAGCGCCACCGCACCCACCGTGCCCACATGGGAGATGGTCAGCGCCGAGAGACTGGTGTCGCCGAGGCGAATTCGCTCGAGCTGCTGCCAGCGCGCGGCAGTATAAAAGTAGCTTCCCGGCACCAGATCGAAACCGCGATTCAAGGCGAATTCCTCCGCTCCGGCGCCGCAGAGCAGGACGTAGTCGGATTGATCCATAACGGCGCGCGCCAGCGTGATCGGATTCTTGATATGCCTCAAACCGGACACGGCGCCGGCCTTCAACGTGCTTCCGTCCATGATCGACGCGTCGAGTTCGTTGCGTCCATCGATCGTGAACACGGCTCCGCGCCCCGCATTGAACAACGGGTCGTCCTCGAGCACCACGATGGCGCGCGTCACGGCGTCGAGACTCGCGCCGCCGCCTTCGAGCACGGAATAGCCGGCCGACAACGCCCGCTCGAGTCCCGACCGATAGCATGCCTCTTGTTCGGCATTCATCTCCGAACGCGGCAGAGTTCCCGCGCCACCATGCAATGCGATCCCGAACATTCTCTTTTCGTTCCTCTGGCCGGTGGCTCATGGCAAGGCTATCATCATTCGCGGATGAATCCATGCCTCGCTCGTACAGGCTCCAGAGGACGGGTCCGATCAAAAACCTTCTGATCGCAAATCGCGGTGAAATCGCCATTCGAGTGATGCGCGCCGCAGCTGAATTGGGCCTTCGGACCGTTGCCATCCATTCGCGCGAAGACCGCTTCTCGCTGCATCGGACGAAGGCCGACGAAAGCTACCTGGTCGGTGACGGAAAGGGACCGATCGAAGCCTATCTGGACATCGCAGACATCATTCGCATCGCCACGGAAGCCCGCGTCGATGCCATTCATCCGGGCTATGGTTTCTTGTCCGAGAGCCCGGAGTTTGCCGAAGCGTGCGCGGCCGCGGACATCGTCTTCATCGGGCCGTTGCCCGACACCATGCGCCGGCTCGGCAACAAGGTCGAGGCGCGCAATCTTGCGGCCGCCGCGGGCGTACCGGTGATGCCGGCGACGCCGCCGCTGCCGGATGACGGCGCGCAAGTGATGGCGATGGCGCGTGCCGTCGGCTTCCCGGTGATGTTGAAAGCAAGCTGGGGCGGCGGCGGACGCGGGATGCGCATCGTCGAGAACGACCGCGATCTCATCGAGACCGTGGCCGAAGCGCGGCGCGAGGCCAAGGCGGCGTTCGGCAAGGACGAGGTATATCTCGAAAAGCTGATCCGCCGCGCGCGGCACGTCGAAGTGCAGATACTCGGCGACGCGCACGGCAATCTGGTGCATTTGTACGAACGCGACTGTTCGGTGCAGCGTCGCAATCAGAAAGTGGTGGAACGGGCGCCGGCGGCATTCCTCACCGATGCACAGCGCCGCGACTTGTGCGAGGCGGCTCTCAAAATCGGCAGGACCGTCAGCTACCGCGCCGCGGGCACGGTCGAGTTTCTGCAGGATGCGGACACCGGCAAGTTCTATTTCATCGAGGTCAATCCGCGGATCCAGGTCGAACACACGGTGACGGAGTGCGTGACCGGCATCGACATCGTCAAGGCGCAGCTGCGCATTGCGGCCGGCGCGCGAATCGGCACCCCCGAAAGCGGCGTACCGCGTCAGGAAGACATTCATGTGAGCGCGCATGCGCTGCAGTGCCGGGTGACCACGGAGGACCCGGAAAATAATTTCATTCCCGACTACGGCCGGCTCACGGCGTACCGCAGTCCCGCCGGATTCGGCATCCGCCTCGATGCGGGAACCGCCTATGCCGGCGCCATCATTACCCGCTTCTACGACTCGTTGCTGGTGAAAGTCACGGCCTGGTCGCCGACGCCGGAAGAGACCATCGCCCGCATGCACCGCGCGCTGTGGGAGTTTCGCATTCGCGGCGTCGTGACCAATCTGCGTTTTCTCGAGCAGCTCATCATGCATCCGCGTTTCGCGAACGCCGACTACACCACCAAGTTCATCGATCAAACTCCCGAGTTGTTTCAGATACCGCGCAAGCGCGATCGCGCGACGCGGCTGCTCGGGTTCATCGGCGACGTGATCGTCAACGGCAATCCCGAGGTCAAGGGCCGTGCGATACCGAAGTCGCCGGTATTCCCGAGGCCGCCGCGGCGTGCGCTTACCGACACGCCGCCGCCCGGCACCAAGCAACTGCTGGACGAGCTCGGGCCCGAGAAGTTCGCATCGTGGATGCTTGCGGAAAAGCGCGTGCTGCTCACGGACACCAGCATGCGCGATGCCCATCAATCGTTGCTGGCCACGCGCATCAGGACCCGCGACTTGACGGTGATCGCGCCGTACTACTCCGCATTGCTGCCGCAGTTGTTCTCGGTCGAATGCTGGGGCGGCGCGACGTTCGATGTCGCCATGCGCTTCCTGAAGGAAGATCCCTGGGCGCGCCTCGCGGCACTGCGCGAGGCGATGCCGAATCTGCTGCTGCAGATGTTGCTGCGTTCGGCCAATGCCGTCGGCTACACGAACTATCCCGACAACGTGGTGCGCCACTTCATCGAGCGCTCGAGCGATGCGGGCGTCGACGTATTCCGCGTGTTCGACTGCCTCAACTGGGTCGACAACATGCGGGTGGCGCTCGAGTCGGTCAGGAATACGAACAGCCTGTGCGAGGCGGCGATTTGCTACACCGGCAATCTGTCGAATCCGCGCGAGACGAAATACGACCTGCGCTACTACCTCTCGATCGCGAAGGAGCTCAAGGCCATGGGGGCCCACGTGCTCGCGATCAAGGACATGGGCGGGCTGTGCCAGCCGCATGCCGCGGCCGTGCTGGTCAAGGCGCTCAAGGAGGAAGTGGGTCTGCCGATTCACTTCCACACGCATGACACCAGCGGGATCGCGGCGGCCAGCGTGCTGGCCGCCGTCGAAGCGGGCGCGGATGCCGTCGACGGCGCGATCGATGCGCTTTCGGGTCTGACCTCGCAGCCGAACTTGGGGTCCATGGTGGAAGCCTTGCGATTCGGTCCTCGCGACCCGCTGGTGGATCCGGACATGATCCGCACGATCTCGGCGTACTGGGAGCAAGTGCGACGCGGTTACGCGGCCTTCGAAAGCGACATTCGCGCCGGCGCCTCCGAAGTGTACGTGCACGGGATGCCGGGAGGCCAGTATACGAACCTGCGGGAGCAGGCGCGGTCCCTCGGCATCGACGATCTTCGCTGGGTCGAGGTGGCGAACGCCTATGTCGAGGTCAACGACATGTTCGGCGACATCATCAAGGTCACGCCCACCTCGAAAGTCGTCGGCGACATGGCCATCACGATGGTCACCAGCGGGTTGACCCGCGACGCCGTACTCGACCCGGCGGTGGAGGTTGCGTTTCCCGAATCGGTGGTGCAATTGTTTCGCGGCGACCTGGGACAGCCTCCCGGAGGATTTCCCGCGGCGTTGCAGAAGAAAATCCTCCGCGGGCAGGCGCCGCTCACGGTCCGGCCCGGTCTATTGATGCCGCCCGCTGATTTTAGCGCCGAACGCGCGGCGGCCGAGACGAAGATCGGGCGCCCCGTGACCGAATACGATCTCGCTTCGTATCTCATGTACCCGAAAGTATTCGTGGATTACGCCGGCGACCGTGCCGCCTTCGGCGATGTGAGCACCTTGCCGACCGCCGTATTCTTTTACGGCATGCAGCCGGGGCAGGAGATCAACATCGATCTGGAGCGCGGCAAGACGCTGATCGTGAGGTACGTGACGACCAGCGATGCGCATGAAGATGGGACCCGCACCGTGTTCTTCGAGCTGAACGGCCAGCCGCGCCCGATTCGGGTGGCGGATCGCAGTCAGGTCGCCAAGCGGCCGCTGCCGCGCAAGGCGGAAGCGGGAAATCCCAGCCATATCGGTGCGCCCATGCCCGGAACGATCGCGACGGTGCCCGTGCACGTCGGTCAAAAGCTCCTGCGCGGCGATGTGCTGGTGACACTGGAGGCCATGAAGATGGAGACGACGGTGCGGGCCGAGCGCGACGGCGTGGTCGCCGAGATATTCGTCAAAACCGGCCTGCAAGTCGACGCCAAGGATCTGCTGGTCGTCCTCGTCTAGTCGACGCCAAGGATCCCGGCCGGTCCTCGCCTAGACCGAATCTTTTAAGGCCACCGACGGATCGGCCAGCCGCTCCAGATCGGGGCGGGCCCGCTCGGCAATGAGCTTGCGTGCCGCCATGTAGTCCTTGGGGTGATTGACCGCTTCCACGGCCTGCAGCTCGCCGCCCTTCAGGTAGCACACGGTGAAGCAGCGCGTCGCCGGGTCGCCGCGCGTAATCTGTTGATCATGGCCCTGGGAAAGCCCGACGATGAGCAGTTTGTTGTCGAACTGATCCGACCAGAACCAGGGCACCCGATCGTGAACCGTCGGGTGTCCGAGAAGATTGAGCGCCGCGGTCTTTGCCTGTTCGAACGCGTTGTCGACCGATTCCAGACGCACGCGCATGTCGAACCGCAACGAGGGGTGATAGGTGCAGTCGCCGGCCGCGTAGATCGCCGGATCGGTGGTACGGCAATATTCATCCACGACGATGCCGTTCTCGCACTGCAGGCCCGCATCGGCGGCAAGCTGCATGTTGGCGACGGCGCCCGACGCCGACCACCAAGATATCGGCTTCGTAGCTGCTGCCGTCCGCGCAAACCACCCGTTCGACCGCGAGTTCCACCCTCCAGCCGCACCACACGGGTATTGCAGATGAGCTTGATGCCCTGGCTCCGGTGCTCATGCGCAAAGTACTCCGAGACATTCGATGCAACCACCCGGTTCATGACCCGGTCGGCCATTTCCAGCACGGTGACGGCGCAGCCCATTTTGCGCGCGGTGGCGGCGGCCTCGAGACCGATGTAGCCCCCGCCGATGATGACGGTCCGCGCTCCCGGCTTGAGGCCCTCGCGTATGCCCGGAACGTCCGACGATGCCGCGCAGGTAGTGCACGCCGGGCAGTTCGGAGCCGGGACAGGTCAATAGCCGGGAAATGGCGCCGAGACACAGCAGCAGGCGGTCATACCCGATTTCCTCGCCATTCGACAGGGCGACCCGCCGGGCGGGCGGGTCGAGGCGGATCGCCCGGATCCCGAGCTTCAATTCGATGCGGTGCTCGTCGTAGAAGGACTGATGTCGAAACGGCAGCCGGTCGGCGGCGAGTTCGCCGGCCAGGAACTTCTTCGACAATGGCGGCCGCTGGTACGGGAGTTCCGGCTCCTCGCTGATCAGGACGATCCGGCCGGCGAAACCCTCGCGTCGCAGGGTGTCGATAGCCTGCGCGCCGGCCTGGCCGCCGCCGATGATGAGGACCGTGGAGATCATGGGCATACTTCCGAGGGGTGACGCGGCATCTTAGCAGGAGACTTTCGGGCCGCACATGAGCGTGCCGGTTGCGTAGAATAGTAATAGGATTGTCACGACCAACGCCTCAAGCGGAGCCCTCGAATGAAACTGATCACTGCCATTATCAAGCCCTTCAAATTGGACGACGTCCGCGCCGCGCTCTCCGAAATTGGCGTGTCGGGCATGACGGTGACCGAGGTCAAAGGCTTCGGCCGGCAGCGCGGCCATACGGAACTGTATCGCGGCGCGGAATACGTCGTCGACTTCGTGCCGAAGACCCGTATCGAAGTGGCGGTGAAGAACGAACTGGTCGACCAGGTCATGGAGGCCATCGTCGGGGCGTCGAAGACCGGAAAGGTGGGCGACGGGAAGATCTTCGTCACGGATATTTTGCGCGTTCTGCGGATTCGCACCGGCGAGAGCGATAACGCGGCGCTCTAGGCCGGCGGCGATGCTTTGCGCCTTCGCGCAAGGAGCATCAAAAATCCGATGCAAACGGCGAAGTTGAGCACCCACCACCAAAGCTGCCTGGCGCTGTTCTTGCCGTCCGGTTTTGCCGCGCCGTCGGCCACCAACAGGGTGCCTTTGAGGTCCTGACGCGTCGTTCCCTGAACCACTTGGAATTCCACCGCCGCCGGCCCCGGCAGAGTGAGGTCTTGGGTGTGCAGCGTGTAGCCGCCGTCCGCCTCCGCGACCGTCGGGTGCGTGACGCCGCGCAGCAGTACCGTCACCACCGCGTCGCGGATCGGTGCGTTGTCGACAATTCTCGTCACGTGAATCGACATCCGGTCTGCACGCACGATCCCGACGGTCAGCAAACTCTCGGAGCGCGCTTCGACGCGCGCTGCCGCAGGTTCGTCGGCGGCCAGCCCCGGCGAGGCCGCCAGCAGCGCACAGCCGGCTGCGCAGAGGATGGCCGCCCCGAGCAACGCGGCCGACAGCCTCAAAGCAACCAGCCCCAAATGCCCAGCGCGGTGCCGGCGATACTGGCGAGAATGCCGAGCGCAGGGAAGAAGATTTTGCGCGCCAGGAAGAACAACGAGCACAGCACCAGGCCGAGCTCGAGCAATCCCTCGCCGATGTCGAACTTCAAGGCGCGGTTCTCCTCGCGTTTCTGCTCGTCGTCCTTGGCCTCGGCCTCTTTCTGGAGGTCTTTGGCGTCCGCAGCATATTTTTCCCGCGCCGTTTCCAGCCGGTGGATGGCCGCTTCCGCTTTGGCGGCATCCGGTTGCAACGTTTGCAGCAAGGTCACGGCGACGTCGCTGGTGTTTTCACGAATCTTCTTGGCCTGATGGTAGGCCCACAAATCGTTCGATTCGGTTCGATCGATGACCGCCTTGGTATGCGCGCGGTGAGACGAGATGGTGACCACCGACAGGAGAATCCCCACGACTCCAACGAGGATCCCTACGGCGCGGGAATGGGAATCGGCCGCATGCTCCGGTTTGACTTCGATTTCAGCCATGACGTGAATTTATCCTCAAAGTATGTATCTATCCGCGAAGCGGCGAGTCCCGAAGGACGGCGCCTATCGAACCAGGTGGAGCCGGGGATTCGCGCGGGAAATCCCCAGGACGCCGCTGCGAACGACTTCGACTATTTCCCCGAAAGCGCCGACATTGGCGATGAACTCGCTGATTTCGGCTTCGGTACTGGTCAGTTCGACGATGTAGCTCGACGGCTTCGGCGACAGCACTTTCCCGCCGACCCTGCGCAGCAGCGTGTCGACCGCCTCCACGTGTTCGGGCGCGATCTGCAGCTTGACGAGCATCAACTCGCGCGCAAGATGGTCGCCGCTGGTCATGTCCTCGACCGCCACCACGTCGACCAGCTTCAGCAACTGGGCGTTGATTTGCGCGATGACCGGATCCGAACCGATGGTGACCAGCGTGATTCGCGAGACCGTCGGGTCGTTGGTGGGCGCGACCGACAGCGACTCGATATTGTAGCCGCGGGTGGAGATCAGGCCGGTGACTCGGGTGAGCGCGCCGGCTTCGTTTTGCAGGAGGATGGCGATGATGTGGCGCATAGCCCGAGAGGATACGGGAGGGCGGCACTTGGGCGCCAGGGCGAGAACTGCTAGGCTTTGCGGGTGAAAGACCGCTACGACATGCTGAATCAAGGGAACCCACCCGCTGGCCGGCTCCAGCATGACGGGTGCGGACATGCTGGTCCAAGTTCTGGCCGACGAGGGCGTCGACACCATTTTCGGCTACAGCGGCGGCGCGATTCTGCCGATTTACGACGCCGTATTCCGCTATAACCAGGATAACGGGTCCTCGATGCCTCTCATCGTTCCCGCCAACGAGCAAGGCGCCGGGTTCATGGCAGCGGGGTTCGCGCGGGCCAGCGGCCGCGTGGGTGTCGCGTTGGTCACTTCCGGTCCGGGCGCCACCAATATGGTAACTCCGGTGCGCGACAGCATGGCGGATTCGGTGCCCATCGTGGTGATTTGCGGCCAGGTGCCCACCACGGCCATCGGTACCGATGCGTTCCAGGAGGCGCCCGTGCCGAGCATCATGGGCGCCGTGGCGAAACACGTATTTCTGATCACTGACCCGACCAAGTTGGAGGCTACCGTGCGCACGGCGTTCGAGATCGCGCGCACCGGAAGACCCGGCCCCGTGGTCCTGGATGTCCCCAAGGACGTGCAAAACTGGAAGGGCGTTTTTCACGGTTCCGGCCGTCTGCCCATTCCGGGCTATCGACAGCGGATGAATCGCCTCGAGGCGAGCAAGCTACCCGAAGCGGCCTGCGCCGATTTCTTCGCCGCGTTGGGCGCGGCCAAGCGGCCGATGATCTACGCCGGCGGCGGCGTCATCAACGGGAGCGCCTCCCACGCATTGCGCGAATTCGCGAAGACATTTCAGATTCCGGTGGTGACGACGCTGATGGGAATCGGCGCGGTCGATACCAAGCACCCGCTGTCCATGCGCATGCTGGGAATGCACGGCACCGCCTTCGCAAACTACGCAGTGGACGATTGCGACTTCCTATTTGCATTGGGTGCGCGCTTCGACGACCGAGTCGCGGGAAATCCGGGGAAATTTGCGGGCAACGCCAAGTTCATCGCCCATTTGGACATCGACGCATCGGAGATCAACAAGGTCAAGCGGGTCGATTGGAGCCACATCGGCCTGATGTCCGACGCCCTGCAATCCTTGGCAGATTACGGACAGCGCAACGACTTTCGGCGCGACTGGTCGCAATGGCACCGGCATTGCGACGAACTGAAGGCGAAGTACGCGATGAACTACGATCGCGCCAGCGAGTCGATCCAGCCGTACTACGTCATCGAGGAGATCAATCGCCTGACCCAGGGCGAGGCCATCATCGCAACCGGCGTCGGCCAGCACCAAATGTGGGCTGCGCAATATTTCGATTTTCGCAGTCCGCGCTTGTGGCTCACCTCCGGCAGCATGGGAACAATGGGCTTTGGACTGCCGGCCGCGGTGGGCGCGCAATTTGCGCAGCGCAAGCGTTTGGTGATCGACGTCGACGGGGACGCGAGCATCCGCATGAACATCGGTGAAATGGAGACCGTCACGACCTATGACTTGCCTCTCAAGGTCGTGGTGCTCAATAACTGCGGCGACGGCATGGTCAAGCAATGGCAGAAGCTGTTTCACAAGGGGCGCTTGAGCGGCAGCGACAAGAGTTTGCACAAGAAGGATTTCGTCAAGGCGGCCCAGGCCGACGGATTCAAGTTCGCGGCGCGCCTCGAGAAAAAGGCCGATGTGCCGCGCGTGATCGGGGAGTTCATCCGCTTCGAGGGGGCCGCTTTCCTGGAAGTGATGATCGACCAGGACGCCGGCGTCTATCCCATGGTCGGCCCCGGCCAGGCATACGATGAAATGATCACCGGCGATCACATTGCGTCCCGCGGCAAGGTGGAGGTCAAGGCACCCGACGCCTCAGAAATGTTCTGAGGTCGAAAATGCCCTGAGGGCGAAAATGGCCCGGTCCATTCGGGCGTTGCGGGCCCCTACCAGTTGCGGCGCTCTACCAGTGGCCGGTATTCGGCATTGTGGTCCAGGGCTCCCTGGGCGGGAGCGCCTCGCCCTTCTGCAGCAATTCGATCGAAATGTTGTCCGGCGAGCGTACGAAGGCCATGCGCCCGTCGCGCGGCGGGCGGTTGATGGTCACGCCGCGATCCATCAAGCGCTTGCATGCGGCGTAAATGTCGTCGACCGCATAGGCCAGGTGTCCGAAATTCCGGCCGCCCTCGTAGGCTTCAGGATCCCAGTTGTGCGTAAGTTCCACCTGGGCCTCCTCGTCGCCTGGAGCTGCGAGAAATACCAGCGTGTACCGTCCTTGGCTGTGGTCGCGCCTCGATAATTCGACGAGTCCGAGCGCGTCCCGGTAGAAGCGCAGCGACTGCTCGATATCGGTAACGCGGACCATTGTGTGCAGGTATTTCATCGTGATTCCTCGTGAATGGCGCAAATTTGGAGGAATAGCCGCACAAAAGCAAACCCAGGCGAGATCTAACCAGGCAGGCGGCGGCGGGGCGCGTGGGGGCGGCGATTTGGCGCCGGCGCACGGCCATCGTCCGGTTCGAAAGGGCCCCTAGGCGCTGCTGGTGTTGCATACATGTCACAAATTGGCGACATATTTGACATAGTGCAACAAATTGCCAAATCGATTCCGTAACTGTTGGATTTTTCTATGGTAAGTGGTACAATTCACGGCATTAGGGTAACGCTAGACGGCTCTACCGTTACTTAGGCGCAACAACTGAAAGAAGGTCGAACGTGATGGCACTTCATGTGCCGCGTATCCTCCAATGTAGGACGTGTTAGGGTTCTTACCCGGCACCTGTTCCCCTCGAATTCCCCGGCCCGTCCGGGGATTCTTTTGTGCGTTGGGTGTTACACGCAACTGCCCCCCATTCCCCGCTGCGCCGACTTACCCTCGGGAAAAACTCTTCCAAACGCGATTTTTCTGAAATCGCTAGAAATCGACCGACAGGTGGCCACCGAGGGGTGATCGCCGAGGCTGCCCCGCTTCGTCACATGACCTCGAGCAAGGTGCGCGCGACGAGCTCGAATGTGCTGAACGCCTCTTTGTAAGTTGGTCTCTCGTTACCGTAAATTAGTCGCAAAACTCGGTCGTCGTACTGACGACTGAGTGTCTCGTGCATATTCCGGCCCACCGTGAACGCGGTTTCCAGCGCATCGTGAACGCCGATTCCAGGGCGAACGTGAACACGGATTCCAGCGTGATCGTGAACGATTTTCAGCGTTCGCCGGAATGCTGATGTCGATGCCGGCACGGCATCGATGCGGGTGAAAACGGCGATGGAAATCACCGCGTAGACTGACGAAGAAAACCTCAATACGCACCGTCATGGGTGCGGGGTGATGGCGAGGATAGTCAAATCTGCCTTTCCTGGCCCGTAGCACCAGAATACCCGGTAAGCGCCGGGCGTCTGGTTCTGCGCGTAGGCTTCAAACACCTTTTGCTTCGAGTCGTACGGATTTGGGATTGAATCGTAGGGGTGCGTATGCAGCCCGGGGTGTCTGGGATTGTTGACCAGAAGAGCAACGCACTTATGTGCCTGCTTGAAGAGACCTTCCGCCTTCGTGGCCTTTGTCTTTTTGTTCTTTTGGCGATTCTGCAGGGACTCCTGTGCCTCTGCTTGCAGTCGGTTGTAGGCAGCTAAAGCTTCAGGCGTCCAACGGGGCGTGAAGGCCACCTACTCATCCTGGAGTTGTCCAGCGAGTTCCGCCGCCGTCGCAAGATCCGGGCTTGCAGCAAAGCGCTGTTCGGTTGCCTGCTTCAATCCGCGGCGAACGGAGTTAAGCGCCGCCTTGTTCTCGTACAGCCAGCACTCGCGCGCGGGGATGACTCGAGCACGCCTCACCGTGACTTCGCCGTCTGCGTGCGTCTCAACCAATACGGTTTCATTGGCGAAGTCCTCGCCCAAGGTCAAGCGTCCCTTTGAGTCTACGTGCTTGGTAAGTGCTGCTGCTGAAGCTTTCATATTGTGGATTATACCCACTTTCCCACACTTCTCAAGGTGGGCTTTTGGGACTTTTGTCCGATTTTGAGACATCGTTTATTCCAGGTGTAAGTGTCACAAGCATCTGTATTTCATTGATTTGCCATGTCGCCTCGGGCTAAGCCCTATAGATACTCGCCCTTAAGGTATGACGCGGCTAGCTGCGGTCAAGGCGGGGGGCGTGGAAACGAGAAATCGAGAAATGAGCGGTGAATCCGAGCACGTCATCGCCGGAATCCGCCCGTTATCGATCTCATCGTGAACACTTGACCCGATGTCGGCGACCTCGGCCGCCGACCCTCCCACAGCGTTCACGATGGCTTGGAATCCGTGTTCACGATGGGCGGAATACGCAGTCTCGTTCGTGCGGGCCAATTCGAGTGTTTCGAGCAACACAGGGCCAGGGGACCGATCAAAGCCAGGGTTTTGACCCTTGAATTCTATGATGTCGGTCTCGACGGAGGTCAGCCAACTGGATTGTCTGTGGTCGCTTCCAGGTCGCGGGGTTCGGTAGCGTGTCAGGTCGAGTTGCACCCGAGTAAGTCTCTGGTTTGATCCAGTCGTGCAAGAAGTTCGGCGGCGCGAGCTTCAGCCGCGGTGGATTCGTACGGTGACATCTCTAGCAAGCCGGGCTGTGGGTGCGGAAAATTTACCCACGTGATGTAGTCGGCAGTACCGAAGCAACCTTCCTCATTCAGTCGCTGCAGAAACTTGCTCCACGCGTATCTGTCGGAAGGGGGCAGGATTGATTCGGCATCAAAGAAGTTTGGACCCACGTTGCCGGACAGCATGCGAAGCGCAAGCGCAGCGCCACTGAATGCTGCGTCCGTCAGCAGCTGTGTGGCTTCCGTGGTGTCCGGCGCTGGGGTTGGGCAGCCCTTGAGAAGACAAATGGCAAGCTTGGTCTTGGCCGAGGGAGAGGCGCCCGCCGCCTCGCGAAGCAGTGCGAGTGCCTCAGCCTGACTGTCAGGGGTTCCCTTTTCCAAAAGCTCGTGGGCAAGCTTGAGTTGACCATCCGCATCGCCAGCGACAAGCGATTTGCGATCATATTCAATCTGCACGTCGGCTTCATTTTCACCCATAAGCGTCTTTATCGATCTGCCGAGGCTGCTGACGAACTGTTCAACAATGGCCGGCCATAGCTTTTTGAACTCGCCGGCACTCTGACGGCAGGCCTCAAGCTCATCGGCGGTAGGTCCCGCCTGCTCCTCGGATAGGACACCGCTCAATCGCTGAAGCGTATCGTCCGTCGCACCGTTCTTGCGGGCACGCTCCATTGTTACAACAGTGAACCTTGGAAATGTTGGGGACGGCTGCAGGGCATCGCACGACCCCCCGACGTTTCCGAGTAGTGCCAGAGCGGCCCTCGCATTTTCGTCGCCCGCTTCGGCCATCGAGGACAACATCTTGACTGCCTCAAGCGGCTTCCGATCGCACAATAATGAAAGCGGTTCTGGAGCTAGCATGAGTCCAAATTGCCGGTGGTAGGCAATGCAGCGAAGTCGATGACTGAAACTTTGCGGCGGCTTGTCGATATGCGGATCAAAATCGGGCGAGGATTCCGGCTGAGGCGCTTCGGCAGAAACGACAACCGGTCGTGCAATACTCCGTGGGCGATTGGTCATTGCCGGTAAATGGCGAGCCCGGAACCGGCTCTCAACGTACAGAAACACACTCACTAGGGTCAATACGCACAGGAAAGCCGCTATCGCGCGTGAATATCGTCGGCGTCGCATCGGTTCAGTATGACTTACGTCTTCCCGGGCAAGCTCAAGGTGATGGAAAACTGCAGTCGCGCGCTCGGTCGCGTCGTCGTCCGCCGGAAAACAAGCACGTGAAAGCCGACAGAGCGCATTCGTACGGTGACATCTTCAACGAAAAGACGGGACATTTTTAAGGAAAATTCAAAGGCCTACACTGCCCAGTTCGTGTTGACTTAACGGGAAACGCGGCGTACAACCGCCGAGCGAGCAAGCGCGCGGGCGAATCAGAGAGAACACCGGCCAGCCGTTGCTGCGAAGCAACCTTCCGCAACGGGGCGCGCGATGTACAAATTTGTAGATGTCACAAAGAGTGGCTGGTTATCCCTTGTCGCGGCTGCGCTCATGTCTGTCATCGGCACGCCCCTGGCAAGCGCGGGCAGCTACATCTACAGCCTGACCGATCTGTCGTTGGGCTACATTACGACGAACTGCAATAACTGTGTTCTGAATTCAAGCACCATTACCGCGTGGAGCATGTCGGTGCCCGGATTCATCAGCCTCGCTTCCACAACACCCGGTGCCCGATTGCAAGTACCGGCGGGAGATACCGACATGGTGGCGACTCCGGAGGCCATCAGCTTCAACTTCAACGCCCCCTATGGCATCTTTCTATTCTCGACACCTAGCGCTAGCGTCGGGTATGCCGACGATCGAGGAGGAAACATCGGGTTCGGGCCAGGATTCGGCACTATCGCCGCGTGTAAGAACGATTTTCCGGGCGACTGTGCGTTCGGCGGAGGCGGAGACGGCACCGAATCGATAGGTGTGGCCGTGGTTCCGTTCGCAAGTTTCACCGCCGCGGCGAAGCTGCATCTGTCTACTGCCGCCGCCGACAGTAGCTTCCGCCTCGAGGGCATGTTCGCTTTGGGTGGTCAGCCCAAGGTTCTCCCGTTGGGATCACCGAACCTTCAGCTCACCGTGGGCAGCGTCGCGCTATTTTTGCCGGCAGGCTCCTTGAGCGCCTCGGGTAACGGCTATGAGTTCCACGGGCCGGTCAACGGCGGCGTTCTGCACCTGCGGATCGACCAGCGTGGCGGTGGCACCTACAAGTTCTTCGCTCAGGGTTCGGGATTTGATTTAACCGGAACGACCCTCCCGGTGCCCGTGGCGCTCGTCATCGCAACCGACGGTGGCCAGACGCAACTTGCGAGCGGCGATGCGGATCTCTCCGCGGCTACCGGCGGATGTGAGCGACCCGTCGAGAGCCCCGCCTCCTCGGTGGCAGACTCGAATGGCACACTGCTTAAGCAAGATGCGTCCGCGCAGCTAGGCCCTACGGGTCAAGTTGGGTGCCATCCGCCAGCCGGGAAGCCGCACGAGGACACACCGCTTAATTGACTCAACGTATGTACGCTGTGTCTTCCGATCATGCCTACCGGAGCGACCCTCTTCACGTAGTAACACTCTGTAGAAACTCGCTATGGATCCGGTCACAATGAGCCGGGAATTTAAGAGGCTCCCGCGCGTGCAGACAGCGGCCGATTGACGAGGGTTATCTGATGAACTTGAGCGATGGTTTCACGGGTGCGATTGGCAACACCCCCCTGATCCGGCTGCGCGCGTTGAGCGCGCAAACCGGCTGCGAGATTCTGGGCAAGGCCGAGTTCATGAATCCGGGCGGTTCGGTGAAGGATCGTGCAGCGAAATGGATCGTGCTCGACGCGGAAAAGCGGGGTGTTCTGCGCACGGGCGGCACGGTGGTCGAGGGAACCGCGGGCAACACCGGCATCGGTCTTGCGCATGTTTGCAATGCCCGCGGCTACAAATGCGTCATCGTGATGCCCGATAACCAGGCTGCGGAGAAATATCAGATCATCGAGGCGTTGGGCGCGGAACTGCGCAAGGTGCCGGCGGTGCCGTACAGCAACCCCAACCAATATCAAAAGGTGGCCGGCCGCCTGGCGCAGGAATTGCCCAACGCCGTCTGGGCAAACCAGTTCGACAACACCGCCAATAAGGCGGCGCACTTCGAATCGACGGGCCCCGAGATCTGGCATGACACGGACGGTAAAGTCGACGCGTTTTGCGCAGCCACGGGCACGGGCGGAACGCTGGCCGGCGTTGCCGCTTTCCTCAAATCGAAGTCGGCGGCGGTCCGCATCGTACTGGTCGACCCGCCGGGTAGTTCCTTGTATCACTACTTCAAGGATGGAGAGTTGAAGTCCGACGGCGGTTCTTCGATCACCGAAGGCATCGGCACGGGACGCGTCACCGCGAACCTCGAAGGGACTCAGGTCGACGATGCGCTGCAAGGTTTCGGACGCGGAGACCATGCGCTTCGTGTACCGATTGCTGCGCGAAGAAGGCTTGCTCCTGGGCAGTACCTCGGGGATCAATGTTGCCGCCGCCTATGAGCTGGCAAAACAATTGGGGCCGGGACACACCATCGTCACCATCCTGTGCGACGGCGGTGCCAAGTATCAATCGCGATTGTTCAACAAGGACTGGATTCGAGAAAAAGGCTTTACCGACGCAATAGCGGGATAGGAGCGCGCATCAGCGGGATAGGAACTCGCGTCATGCCGACCGGGACAGGTCCGCGTCGGGAAGGGCGTTGAACCACGCGAGAGTTGCGCTCAACGCGACGACCTCGCCCACCACGAGCAGCGCCGGCGATTCCAGCGATGCGGCGGACGCCGCGCTTTCGATGGTTGCAAGGGTGGCCGCGATCACCTGCTGACTCGGCAGAGTGCCGTGCACGATGACTGCGGCGGGGCGCGTCCCGGCTGCGCCGTGTTCGAGCAGCCGGGCGACGATATGCGCCATGCGCGCCAAGCCCATGTAGAACACGGCGGTGGTCCCGGGCATGGCCAGCGCCCGCCAGTCGGGCTCCAGGCCGTTCTTGTCGGCGTGGCCGGTCACGAAGGTCACGCTGTGGGCATGATCGCGGTGCGTCAGAGGAATCCCCGCATAGGCCGCGCAGCCCAACGCCGATGTGACGCCCGGCACCACGGAAAAGCTGATCCCGGCGCGCGCCAGCGCCTCGAGCTCCTCTCCGCCCCGTCCGAAAACGAAGGGATCGCCGCCCTTCAGGCGCACCACGCGCTTGCCCGAGGAGGCATGCCGGATCAGCAAGTCGTTGATCTCGGCCTGTGTGGTACTCACTCCGCCGGCAGATTTGCCAACGCAAACCTTGGCCGCATCGCGCCGCGCAAGGTCCAAGATGGCGGTCGATACCAGGCGATCATGGAGAATAATGTCCGCGTCCTGCAGCGCGCGC
The DNA here is from genome assembly GCA_963799885.1 of uncultured Gammaproteobacteria bacterium. Classification (GTDB taxonomy): domain Bacteria; phylum Pseudomonadota; class Gammaproteobacteria; order Steroidobacterales; family Steroidobacteraceae; genus Bog-1198. Next base: position 39,779 of record CAWCYX010000004.1, read on the forward strand.
AGTGCCTTCAGAGTCAACAGCTCCGGGTCGCCGGGACCGGCGCCCACCAGCGTGACCTCGCCCACGGCGCGTGGCGCCGTGGACGTCGTCGCCAGCAAGCGCTGCGCAATTTGCAGTGCGCCGTGGGGATCCCCGTCGATGAACCGGCGCGCCGCCGGACCATCGACGACGGCTTCGAAAAAGCGCCGCCGCTCGTCCGTGTCCCGCAGCCGCTCCCGGGTGGTCTTGCGCAGGCCTCGCAACCACATCGCCAGATCGCCCAGACGCTTCGGTAGGAAGGCTTCGAGCCGTTCGCGCAGGCGGCGTGCCAGGACCGGCGATGTACCGCCGGTCGAGACCGCGACCATGATGGGATCACGGTCGACGATGGCGGGAACGATGAAGCGCGAGGCTTCCCGATCGTCGACCACGTTCACGGGGATGGCCCGGGCGTCGCTCAACTTGGCGATGAAGCGGTTGACTGCGCGGCGCGAGGTGGCGACGACCACGAGTCGCGCGCCGTCCAAATCCTCGGGAACGAATTCCCGTGCGACGAGTTTGATGGTTCCGGCGGCACCGCGCGCCTGCAAGCCGGGAGCGATCTTAGGCGCCACCACGGTGATGACCGCGCCCGAGCGCTCCAGCAGGGAGACCTTGCGCAACGCCACTTCGCCGCCGCCGACGACCAGGACGTGGAGCCCCTGGAGATCGAAGAAAACCGGAAAATATTTCACGGCCATCATCCTCGCACAGCTGCCGGCACCGCGCAGCTTAAGACGGGCCCGATCAAGACCGCCTCGATCAAGACGGCCTCGATTAAGACGGCCTCGAAGCGTCGGGGTCAGCCTCGAGCGGCCTTGCCGAGGGCGGCGGCCACCGCCGGGATTTTGCGGCGCGGGTGCAGTCCGCACTCACGGGAATCGGCGCGTTCCCACCACCACCGCCCGGAGCGCTCATCGTCGCCGGGCTGTATCGCACGGGTGCAGGGTGCGCAGCCGATGCTCGGGAAGCCGCTGTCGTGCAGGGTGTTGTACGGCAGCCGCTTCTTGCGAATGTAATCCCAAATTTCCGTTTCCGACCATTCGAGCAGCGGACTCACCTTGTGCAGACCGTACTCGCTGTCCCATTCCACCGCGGCAGCGAGTGCCCGGCTGGCGGACTGGCCCCGCCGGATGCCGGTGACCCATGCACTGCGGCCGGAGACCGCGCGGCGGAAGGGTCCCACTTTGCGCATGGCACAGCAGCCGCGGCGCTGGTCCAGACCGTCGCGAAATCCATTGATGCCGTGCTTGCCGACCCAGCTTTCCACTTCAGTCGCATCGGGATAATAGATACGCAGCGCCCGGCCGTAGCGTCGTTGCACGCGTTCGATCAGATCATAGGTTTCGGGATAGAGCCGGCCGGTATCGATGGTGAAGATTTCGATTTCCGGGACCGCCTCCCAGATGAGGTCCGTGAGCACCATTGATTCCGAGCCCAAGCTATTGGCGTAGCACACATTTTTGTACTCCGAGACAGCGGCGCGAAGTTGCGTGATGCTGTGGTCGGCGCGTTCGCGAAGGGCCTTGGGAAGGTCGGAGGCTAATGAACTCATCAGGCCTGAAAGTATAGGAAGGCGGTCCGCTTAAGCGAACGAACTATCGCTTATGACCTCATGCACTTTAGTGCTAGTGATCGAGCCGCTGCGGCCTGCGCAGCCTCCATGAACCTTATATCCTATGGTGATGCCACCACCACGCCTGCTCAAGTCGACCGCCGGATGAAGTTCCAGCAGTTGCGGTATCTCGTTGCGGTCCACGAGAACGGCTTGAACATAACCGCCGCGGCGCGCCAGTTGCATACCTCGCAACCCGGCGTCAGCCGCCAGCTCAAGCTGCTCGAGGAGGAACTCGGCTTCCAATTGTTCGAGCGCGAGGGACGCGCCCTCACGCGCACCACCGCGGCGGGCGAAGAGATCATCTCACGCGCCGCCAGCATCTTGCGCGAAATGCAAAACATCCGCCGAACCTCGGCCGAATTGCGCAAGGCCGACGGCGGCACGTTGTCGATCGCGACCACCCATACGCAGGCGCGCTACGTGTTGCCGGAGGTCATCCGCGCGTTCAGGGCCAAGTATCCGAAGGTCCGGCTGCATCTTCATCAGGGCACATCGGAGCAGATCGCCGAGATGGTGGCCCGCGACCGAGTCGATTTCGCGATCGCGACGGGTTCGGAGGAACTCTTTCCGCACCTGGTGCGCCTACCTGTCTATCGCTGGCACCGGGCGGTGGTGGTGCCGCGCGGGCATCCGCTGGCCGCTGCGGGCAAATTGACGCTGAAGAAACTGGCCGACTATCCCATTGTGACGTACGTGTTCAGTTTTTCCGGGCGGTCCTCATTGCCGGCTTTGTTCGAGACCGCGGGGCTGTCGCTCGACGTCGCGCTGACCGCGCGCGACTCGGACGTCATCAAGACCTACGTGCGAATCGGCTTGGGCGTGGGCATTCTGGCGCGGCTCGCCATGGATCCGGTGGCCGATGCGGATTTGGTGGTGCTCGATGCAGCGCACTTGTTCGAGGGACATACCACCTGGATCGGCTTTCGGCGCAGCGCGCTGTTGCGGGCGTACATGTACGATTTCATCGACCTCCTGGCGCCGCACTTGCCGCGCAAGCTCGTGCGTGAAACCGAGAAGATGGAAACCCAGGAAGACGTGGACCGCATTTTGTCCGATCTCAAGATTCCTCTCAAAGACAACCCATGAATTCAAGCGCATCGATGAACTCGAGATGGGTTCGTCTGATTTCGGCAGCGGCCTTGCTCGTCGTCGGCCTCGGCCTTGCGGCGACGCTCCGGGCTGCGACCGTCAGCCTGCTGAACGTGTCCTACGATCCGACGCGCGAGCTGTACGACGATTACAACAAGGCATTCGCGACCTATTGGAAGGGCAAGACCGGCGATACCGTGGTCGTCAATCAAAGCCACGGAGGCTCCGGCAAGCAAGCGCGTTCCGTCATCGACGGATTGGGTGCGGATGTCGTGACGCTGGCGCTGGCGTACGACATCGACGCCTTGGCCAAACAGGCGCAATTGGTCCCGGCCAACTGGCAAACGCGTCTGCCGGCAAACAGCTCGCCGTACACGTCGACGATCGTGTTTCTCGTGCGCAAGGGCAACCCGAAGAACATTCGCGACTGGGGCGACCTGGTGCGTCCCGGGGTCTCGGTGATCACGCCCAGCCCGAAGACCTCGGGCGGTGCCCGCTGGAACTATCTGGCGGCGTGGGCGTGGGCGTTGAAACAGCCCGGCGGCAGCGAAGCGACTGCGGAGTCGTTCGTGAAGAAGATGTATAAAAACGTGCCGGTTCTCGACTCTGGGGCGCGCGGAGCCACTGTGACCTTTGTGGAACGCGGCATCGGCGACGTATTGCTCGCGTGGGAGAACGAAGCGTATCTCGCTGTCAAACAGCTGGGACCGGACAAATTCGACGTGGTCGCCCCGTCCTTGAGCATTCTCGCGGAACCGCCGGTTTGTCTCGTCGACAAAGTGGTCGATAAGCACGGAACGCGCGCGATCGCGGAGGAATATCTGCATTACCTTTATTCAAAGGAAGGTCAGGAAATTGCCGCCAAGCATTTCTACCGTCCGCGCGATCCGGAAATCGCCGCCAAGTATGCGGCCCAGTTTCCGAATATCCCGCTCGTGACCATCGACGCCGCATTCGGCGGCTGGACCAAAGCGCAGGCGACGCATTTCGCCGATAACGGCACATTCGATCGAATCTATGGTCAATAGCGCTGCACGGTCCGCAGAACTCGGCAAGGCGACCGGCCCGGGGCAGCGGCCCAAGACGCGCCGTGCGGTTATTCCCGGGTTTGGTTTGACCCTGGGATACACGATGCTGTACCTGTCCCTCATCATTCTCATCCCCTTGTCGGCCACCTTCATCCGGAGTCTCGATTCGGGATGGGGACACTTCTGGGCCGTGGTGACAGCGCCAAGGGTGGTGGCCTCGCTGCGCTTGAGTTTCGGCGCAGCGCTGCTGGCCGCGGCCGTCAACGCGGTGTTCGGGCTCGTCATCGCGTGGGTCTTGGTCCGCTACCGGTTTCCGTTCAAGCGGCTCATCGATGCCATGGTCGACCTGCCGTTTGCGCTGCCCACCGCCGTGGCCGGCATCGCGCTGACCGCCTTGTATGCGCCGAACGGGTGGCTGGGCCGCGCCTTGCAGCCGCTCGGGATTCATGTGGCATTTACCCCGCTCGGAGTGGTCATCGCGCTCATCTTCATCGGCTTGCCGTTCGTCGTCAGAACTTTGCAGCCGGTTCTGGAGGAATTGGACAGGGAAGTGGAGCAGGCCGCGGCGACGCTGGGCGCGTCCGAATGGCAGACCTTCGCGCGAGTCATCCTGCCGGCATTGTGGCCCGCGCTCCTGACGGGCTTCGCCCTGGCATTCGCGCGCGCCGTCGGCGAATACGGATCGGTCATCTTCATCGCGGGCAACATGCCGATGAAATCGGAGATCGCGCCGCTGCTCATCATCACGAAATTGGAGCAGTACGACTACTCCGGCGCGACCGCCATCGCGGTCGTCATGCTGGTTCTCTCGTTCGCCTTGATGCTGGGCATCAATGCGCTGCAGAGCTGGGCATCGACCCGGCACGGTGCGGCGTAGTGGAGGCTCCCGCCGCCATGGCCGCCGGCTACGAAGCTCCCGCGTCACGCGCTCTGCGGCGCCGGAGTCCGCGGCAGGGCATCCATTGGGGCCGCCTGGTGTTGATCGGCGTGGCGTTGTCGTTCCTCGGGGCCTTCGTGCTGCTGCCGCTGCTCGCCGTGTTCGCGCAGGCCTTCGGAAAGGGTCTCGGAGTGTATCTCGCCGCCGTGTCCGAACCCACGGCGTGGTCGGCCATCAAACTCACTCTGACGGTGGCGGCGATTGCGGTGCCGATGAATCTGCTGTTCGGCGTGGTGTCGGCCTGGGCCATCACCAAGTTTCAATTTCGCGGCAAGAGCGCCCTCATCACTCTCATCGACCTGCCGTTTGCGGTGTCGCCGGTCATTGCGGGCCTCACCTACATTCTGCTCTTCGGCGCGCGTGGCTGGTTCGGTCCGTATTTGCAAGCGCACGATATCCACGTGGTGTTCGCGGTTCCCGGCATCGTACTGGCCACCATCTTCGTCACCTTCCCTTTCGTGGCCCGCGAATTGATTCCGGTGATGCAGGCCCAGGGCAAGGACGACGAAGAGACCGCACTCTCGCTGGGGGCCGGCGGCTGGCAGGTGTTCTGGCATGTGACCCTGCCCAACATCCGCTGGGGACTGTTGTACGGAGTGCTGCTCTGCAATGCGCGCGCCATGGGCGAGTTCGGCGCGGTGTCGGTGGTCTCGGGGCACATTCGCGGGCTGACCAACACCATGCCCCTGCACGTCGAAATTCTCTACAACGAATACAACTACGCCGCCGCGTTTGCGGTGGCGTCGCTGCTGGCGTTTCTCGCGTTGCTGACGCTGGCGGGGAAAAGCTTCCTGGAATGGCGGCAACCGGAACTCAAGCACGGGACGCGCCGCGCCCGCGCGAATTTGGAGAAGTAGGACATGAGCATCACGCTACGCGGGGTCAGCAAGCAATTCGGCGAATTTGCCGCAGTCGATGACGTCAACCTGGACATCCCGAGCGGCGCGCTGCTGGCGTTGTTAGGGCCGTCGGGCTGCGGCAAGACCACGTTGCTGCGCATCATCGCCGGCCTCGAGACCCCGGAAAGCGGACAAGTGCTGTTCGACGGACGTGATGCCACCCTATGGCCGATTCGCGACCGCAAGGTGGGATTCGTATTTCAGAACTACGCGCTGTTCCGTCACATGACGGTGTTCGAGAACATCGCGTTTGGGCTCAAGGTCAAGGCGCGGCGCGAGCGACCCTCAGGCGGAGCGATCCGCAAGAAAGTGCAGTCTCTGCTGGATCTGGTGCAGTTGGACTGGGCCGGCGATCGCTACCCGGCCCAATTGTCGGGCGGCCAGAAGCAGCGCGTGGCGCTGGCGCGGGCGCTGGCCGTCGATCCGGAGGTGCTGCTGCTGGATGAGCCCTTCGGTGCGCTGGATGCCCAGGTGCGGCATGAGTTGCGCCGCTGGCTGCGGCGCCTGCACACGGAACTGCATTTCACGAGCATTTTCGTCACCCATGATCAGCAGGAAGCGATCGAGGTGGCGGACACCATCGTCGTGCTCAACCGCGGCCGCATCGAACAGAGCGGCATTCCGGGCGACGTCTATGACTCGCCTCGATCGGCGTACGTGCACCGATTTCTGGGTCAGGTCAACGAGCTCCGGGTGGAGTGGCGCGCAGGCCGCGCCTACCTAGGTCCGGTCGATATTTCGAGCGATCCCGCACTGCAATCGCCCGGAGACGGCCTGGTCGGGTTGATCAGACCGCATGAGATCGATGTCGTCGGCGAATCGGCGGGCTGGCGGGCGACGGTGCGGGACGTACGCGTGATCGGACCCATCGTTCGTCTGGAACTGTGCGCCGACGGCCGGCCGGCGAACGAGCCGTTGGAAGCGGAAATCAGCCGTGAGCGATTCGACATCGACCGATTCCACATCGGTCAAATCGTCGGCGTGCGATTCCGTCGATGGCAGATCTATCCCGCCGGCGCGGCGCTGGTCAGCGATGCTGCAGCGTGAGCGCGAGTCCTAAGTCGTTGGAAGGCTGATATCTCGCCGTAAACGTCGAGAACGCCTCGGCCGCGGCTTCAAGATCGCTGTCGGGCAGTTCGAAGCTGTTGAAGCCGCAACGGGCGAGGAAGAACACCTGATCGCGGCGCACGTAGCCGGTTGCGCGCAGCTCGCCGCGCCATCCCAGGCGTTCGCGCAGCAGTCGGCCCTGGGTATAGCCGCGCCCCTCGCTGGGCCCGGGGAATTCGGCGCCCACCAGATCGAAACGCGCGAGGTCCGGCGCCAGCTGCTCGACCTTGTCGGCCGGCGACAGAATCACGCCGAGCCGATGCGGCGCAGCGCGCCACCGTGGCTCATCGGACCGCCATTGATCGAATGTCAGGATGACGGCGTTCGACGGCTGCGCGGATCCAGGAACGCCGGCCTTAGCGGCGCCGGTGTTCGCGGCGTCGGTGTTCGCGGCGTCGGTGTTCGCGGCGTCGGTGAGATAAGTCCAGTCGTCGGCGACGATGCGGCCGTCACGCAGCAACTGGCGCGGCATACACTCGCTCCTTGAAGGGCTTCACGCCGAGGCGGCGTACGGTATCGAGAAATCGTTCATCCGGTCGGCGCTGTTCGACGTATACATCCAGCAGCCGCGCAATCGTTTCCGCCACGTCGGCCTTCGCCACGGACGGGCCGATCACCGAGCCCAACGACGCATCGGACCCGGCCGCGCCGCCGATGGTGATCTGGTACCACTCCTCGCCGCCCTTATCCACACCGAGAATGCCGATGTTTCCAACGTGGTGATGACCGCAGGCGTTCATGCATCCCGACATTTTCAGGTCCAGTTCGCCCAGGTCGTACAAGTAATCGTAGTCGTCGAAGCGATCATTGATGAGCTTCGCGACGTCGATCGAACCGGCGTTCGCGAGGCTGCAAAAATCGAGTCCGGGGCAACAGATCATGTCGGTGAGAGTGCCGATGTTGGGAGTCGCGAGACCCGCGCGGACCAGCGTCTGCCACAATTCGAAGGTCTTCTCCTGCTCCACGTCGGCGAACAGCAGATTCTGCGTATGGGTGACTCGCACTTCGCCGAAACTGTAGCGGTCGGACAGGTCGGCGAGCAGATCCATCTGCGCATCGGTCGCATCACCGGGTGCAACGTCCGGCTTCTTCAGCGAGACATACACCGCCCGGTAGCCGGGAATCTTATGCTCCGCCGTGTTATAGCGGTACCAGGCGCGAAACGCCGCTTCCTCGCCGGCCGCGGGATCGATGTTCACGAGAGTCCGGTAGGCCGGCGGATTGAAGAAGCCGCGCATCGCGCAGCAACCTCGGCCTCGTCCACCCGGAGGGCCGCCATCGCGAATCGATTCCCACTCGGCCTCGACACGCCGCTTGAATTCCTCGATCCCCAGGGACTTGACGAGGATCTTGATGCGCGCCTTGTGTGATGTTGTCGCGGCGTCCCTCCAGGTTGTAGACCCGCAATACCGCTTCCAGATAGGACAGCAGATGTTCGCGCGGCAGAAAGTCGCGCACCACTTGACCGATGATGGGCGTCCGGCCGAGACCGCCGCCAGCGAGGATTTCGAATCCAAGGTCTCCCGATCGGGGCCGCGCACGATGTGCACTCCGACATCATGGACCAGAGAAGCGGCGCGATCCTGGGGCGCTCCTGTAACCGCGATCTTGAATTTGCGCGGAAGGTAGGTGAACTCGGGATGGAACGTCGACCACTGGCGGATGATCTCGCACCAGGGCCGCGGATCCTCGAGCTCATTCGGAGTAACTCCCGCAAGATGATCCGAGGTGGTATTGCGGATGCAGTTGCCGCTGGTTTGAATGGCATGCATCTCCACGGCTGCGAGCTCAGCCAGATATGTCGGGCACCTGCTCGAGCTTCGGCCAGTTGTACTGAATGTTCTGGCGGGTGGTGAAATGTCCGTAGCCGCGGTCGTAGCGCCGGGCAATGCTGCCCAATGTGCGCAGCTGTGCGGAGGACAACAGGCCGTACGGGATGGCGACGCGCAGCATCGGCGCATGGCGCTGAATGTACAGGCCATTGCGCAGACGCAAATGCCGAAATTCATCGTCATTCAATTCGCCGTTGAGGAAGCGCCGGGTCTGATCCCGAAATTGGGCGACTCGCTCGTTGACCAGCGTTTTGTCGATCGCGTCATATCGATACATAGACCTCCATCATAGGCGCTGAGCGACTGACGGGGGTAATAACCAGCGGGCATGAACTGATAACCATGCACGATGACGCCCTAGCTTGCCTTTCGGCACCTTCCCGCCGAAACCCGCAGTTTCCGCCGAAACCGTGATTCGCTCGGCAGCCAAAAATCCCCAGGCGGCGCAGCATCGGGCAAGCAATTAAGGGCCTGAAAACGGTGGCAGAAGATCTCACGGAAGTGGTAGTGGCGCCGGACACCTATCAAGTCTCGCCCGAACCTCTATTGCTGATAGCCGATTTGCAGGGTGCCCTCGCCTTGTGCCTGCACGACGAGGCGCGTGGCGTCGGCGGACTGCTGCATCTGCGCTTCGTCGCGAGCACCGGGCTGCCCAGCGACGTCACCGACAACACGCTGAGTTCGGTCCTGGTGGTGCTGGATCGTTTCAAGCGCGCGGTCATCGGAAATTCGACGCGCAATGACAGCATCCAAGCGCGCATCCTCGCCCATGCGCTGCCGCCGACCGATGCGCGCGAACCCAGTGCAACCCTCGTCGACTTGCTGCGCGCCGATCTGGCGGACGGCAAAATCAGCTGCGGCACGCAAATGACGCGCCGACTCGACCCCGTCCGTGTGTGTTTTCAGCCCTTCGAGGGCCGCGTCTGGATCTCGAGAGAAACTGGCAGCTTGGCCTGATTCCAAGGTTCAAGATAAGCTCCGCGCATGCCACAGAGGTTGTTCATGCGAGTTGCGTTGCTGATGGCGCTGATGTGTCTAGCCGCGTGTGCGAGCGAGAAATTGGCGTTGGCGCCGCCATCCGGTGTGGATTTTACCGGACATTGGAAGCTGGACGAGGCGGACAGCGACGACCCGCTGCGCGTCGTTCAGAGCCAGACTGCGGATACTGCGCCCGGAGCTTCCGGAACTTCCGGGTCTTCCGGGGGCCGGCGAGGCCAGGGCGGGCGCGGCGGTGGCCAGAGCCGTGGGGGTGCCCCCGGAGGAGGCTACGGTGCGGGAGTCGGTGCGCCGACCCCGCCGGGGGTTGGGACGCTCAGCGCGGCATTGCGCTGGCCCGGTAAAGAGCTCGAGATCAAGCAGGTGGCGGGGGTGGTCGCCGTCACTTCCTCCGGCACCAGCCGGGTGTTCCAACCGGTTGTCGCCGATGGCAACACGCACAGGCATCGAAAACCGCCCGACGACGACAGTGGGCCGCGAGACCGGGACATGCGCGCTCGGGACGACGGCCCGCCGGTGTGCGGCTGGGACGGCAAGACTCTCGTGGTGCAGTCCGGAGCGCCCGATGACGACCATCCGCCTTTCGAGGAGCGCTACAGCGTATCGGAGGATGGGCAGCGTCTCATCGAGGTCGTGGGTTTCAAGAGTTCGCGCAGCCCGGGATTCACCATGTCGCGGGTGTGGGAGCGGGTGCAATAAAAAAGCCGGGCGAAGCCCGGCTTTTAGGTCCCCATGCCTGCCTTGGCGCCTTATATTGGCGCGTAAGCGTGATTGGTCTTTCTTTCTTCCATAGAATCCTATTGCGTTCGAGCAACACTGTAGCCTCGAGCGGTCGATGGCGCTAGCTTTATTGTGAAGAAATGCAAAATTTAATGTAGCATAAAAGCCACATTTGTCATAAGAACGGACACCGAGCCACGAAAGCGACGCGCGCTGTGACTCGCGTATCCTTGCTCAAGACATTCAGCATCCGAGCGGGAGGCCAAGCGTGGCTAAGCAACCCAAAATGACGGCGCCCACCACAGTTCGCACGCGCAGAGCCTACTTCGACTGCCGGTTCGGGCAATTGCACGTGCGCACGGCGTTCCCGACTACCGGCGGCTTCGACGAAGGAGTGACCCTGCTGTGCCTCCACCCGAGTGATTTATCAAGTCGCACGTTTCACCGTTTTTTGCCGGAGATCGCCGATGATCGCTCCGTGTATGCGCCGGATCTTCCGGGTTGCGGCGAATCGGACCCGGCCCCCTCAGTGAATCTTAAGCACGGCGCCGCGGCGGTCGCCGACCTGGTGAAAGACCTGCGGCTGCGGCAGATCGACCTGCTGGGATTTGGCTTCGGTGCGGGTGTCGCTCTGGAACTCGCCGTCGCTCAGCCCGAACTGGTTCGCCGCCTGGTGCTGATCGCTGCGCCTCCCATTGATGCACTGCCGGTGATCAGGCAGGAAAGCTTGGTACTTCGCATCAAACTGGGGGTGGGTGACGATTCGCAGTGGACCAAGGCGATCCTGCCCCGGGCAAAGTTCATCGACCTGGCCGAGTACGCCGCAGATATGTTCGACGCCGCTCCCAAGACGCTGGCGAAGCAAATCGGCGCTTTTCTGAAGGCCTAGGAGCCCGTCTCCGCTGAGACCGCCTTTTCATGAGACTCAACAAGTACATCAGCGAGACCGGCATTTGCTCCCGTCGCGAGGCCGACAAATGGATCGAGGCGGGGCGCGTGACATGCAACGGCTCGCTTGCCGCATTAGGCACGCAAGTCGGCGAGACCGACGAGGTCCGCCTCGACGGCCGGCTCCTCGGGCTTCGCAAGAAACCGATCTACATCGCACTCAACAAGCCGGCGGGCATCACCTGCACGACGGAAAGCCACGTCGAAGGCAACATCATCGATCTAGTCGGCCACGAGGAACGAATCTTCCCGATCGGCCGGCTGGACAAGGACTCGGAGGGCTTGATCCTACTGACGAACGACGGCGACATCGTCAACGAAATCCTGCGCTCGGAAAACAATCACGAGAAGGAATATCTGGTGACGGTCGAGCGGCCGGTTACCGACCTATCCCTCAAGATGATGGCGGACGGCGTCAAGATCATGGGTGAAATCACCAAACCGTGCAAAGTGTCGCGCGTCAACGCGAAGACGTTTCGCATGATTCTGACCCAGGGGCTGAACCGGCAGATTCGGCGCATGTGCTCGGCGCTGGGGTATCGGGTCCAACACCTGCGACGTATCCGAATCATCAACATCGGCCTGGGCGCGCTGGCTCCGGGGGAGTGGCGGGAGCTCGCCGAAGCCGAAGTGGCTGCGCTCCTGCCGCACCGGCGGCCGCTGTCGGGCGGCGAGCGTTCGCGCCAGGAGCCGGGCTAGCCGGGAGTTCCCGGCTAGCTCGAGCGCACCACGATGGGCTGCACCCCTTCCGACCATTGACGTGCGTTCGCGGTGCGCCATTCGGGATCGCCGGCGCGTGAAACGAGCCACGAAAAGAACTCATCTCCTTGACCGTTCCAATAGGCATGGCTGAGCAGGATGGCACCGTCGCTTGATTCGACGGTGAAGCATCGCCGCAGTCCGAAGGTCGCCGAGCCGCGACTCCACGTGAGGCGCGGGGCGTCCTCCTCTGCGAGCGAATACTGTTCGGAGCCGACCTGCAGATGCAGCCGTCCATCGCGGCCGAAAAGACAGATGTTCGGCTTTGCTGCGCGGATCAAGGCGACGCCATGCACGAGGGCAGGCGGATCGTCAAAGGCGACCCAGGTCCCGTTCACGGAGTTCCACTGCAGCACCATACTTTGACGGCGAAAATCGATGACCGGTATGCCGGCAGTGCTTGTCGCGCCCATGCTCGCAGCTTGCGCTATTGACGGCTCATTTCAAATCGCGCCCGGAAGAATCGCGGAAGGCATCGTGCACGATGGCCGCCGTGAGGAGTTGGGGCAGGACCAGCGGTTCCGATGATCCGGGCTTGGCGTTGTAGACGACGTAGAGCGGCACGCCCGCGCGCCCGAAGTCCGAGAGGGCCTTCGTGATGGCCGGATCGCGATTGGTCCAGTCGCCCTTCATCAACGTCACGCCCTTGTCACGAAAAACCGCCTGCACCGCTTCATCCGAAAACGCATTGCGTTCGTTGACGAGGCAGGTCAGACACCAACTCGCGGTGAAGTTGATGAGTAATGGCCGCCCCGCCGCCGTGATTTCCGCCGCCCGCGCGGCATCGTAGGGTTGCCAGCCGCCTGCATCCGGAGACCTCGCGGTCGACGCGGCAGCGACATCATCGAAGCGCAGCGGCAGCAAGACGGCGAGCACAAAGGCGGCCAGCGCCGTCGCCAGCGCCGTCAGGCGCAGGGTTCGACGGCTGGATTTGGACTTTTGATAAGCCCATGCCGAAAACGCGATGAGGATGACGCCGGTGAACGCGGCACCCAATCCCAGGGATGAGGTTTGCTGCGCCAGAACCCAGAGCAGCCAGGCGGCCGATGCATACATGGGGAACGCGAATATCTGCTTCAGCGTGTCCATCCAGGCGCCGGGTTTCGGCAGCGCTCGTCGCGTCCACGGGGCAAACGACAGCAGTAGGTAGGGCAGCGATAGGCCCACACCCAAGCCTGCAAAGATGACGAGGGCGACCACCGCCGACTGCGTCAGCGCCGCACCAACGGCGGCGGCCATGAACGGCGCTGTGCAGGGTGTTGCCACCAACGTGGTCAGTACGCCGGTGAAGAACGATGCGCGATAGCCCTCTCCCTGCGTGAGCTCATCCCCGACCCCTGCGAGTCCGCCGCCTATTTCGAAGACGCCCGAGAGGTTGAGGCCGACGGCCAACAGAAGATAGACCATGAGGGTTACGAATAGCGGCGATTGAAGCTGAAAGCCCCATCCGATCTGTTCGCCGCCCGCCCGCAGCGCCAACAGCACGATCGCAAGCGTCAGCGTCGAACTGATCACGCCGGCTGCGAACACCAGTCCCTTGGCCCGGACCGCTGCCGGATGCTTTTTCGCCTGCTCGACCAACCCGATGGCCTTGATCGACAGAACCGGAAATACGCAGGGCATCAGATTCAGAATCAATCCCCCGAGAATCGCAAGGAGTACGAGCGACGGCAGGGACGGGGTCTCGAGGTTGCGGACGGCCGCCGCGCCGGCTGCAGGCGTCCCGCCGCCGGCGCCGCCGAAGGCAGCGGCGATCTCGATGGGGACCGCCGCGGGGCTGCCGCCGCTCTCCTCGGTGGCCAGCAACACACCGCGAACCGTACCTGTTTTCGGCGGCAGGTCACCGACCTTGACCGCGAGTTCCACGGCGTCTTTCGAGCGGGTCAGAGTCTGTGGAGCGCCGTATTCGATGCTGTTTTCGTCATAGGGAAAAAAGGCCAGCGAGGTGATCTGGGCCAGCGTCGCGCCCCACCCGCTGCCGAGCGTGAGCACCAGCTTGCCATCCTGGATCCGCGCCCCGGTCGCCGCGGGTTGCGGATTCGGCAAGTCACTGCGGGCCGCCGTGAAGAGAGCTGCGTCCTTGGGATCGACGGCGGCCGCGCCGTCAATCGTCGGCAACTTCAGCTGCAGTTGGGCGTCCTCGGGAATACAAACGTCCGAACACACCAGCCAGCCGGCTTTTGCCTGCAGCAGCGCCACAGAGCCGCTCTTGAGTTCGCGCGGTGCGGTGATCTTGACGAGGTGCACGGCATGTCCCGCGTACCCGTAATTCACCAGCGGCGGCAGGTCGAATCGGTGCGGCGTGGTCCACACGATCTCGCCGGCCGTGAAGCCCGGTGGGAGGGTCCAAGCAAGGGTCGTAGCCTGTCCCGAATCACCGGGATTGCGCCAATAGGTGTGCCAGCCGTCGCGAATGTTGAGTTCGAGAGCGACCCATATCGACTGGCCCGGCCCGATGCCGCCGGTCTCGCTCACCAAGCGCGCCTTGACGTTGTCGGTCGCCACGACGTTTCCCGGAAGCGAACGGGCCGCCGGCGACGCGATCACGCACGCCAGGATCCACCACTTGAATAGTTGCATGAGCCCTATGTTACTAAAATATCGACGAGACCCCGGAATCCAGCTCCCGGGTTGTGGAGCATCTCACAGTAATCGATCGCCATACCCCTGCGGTTCGGCTTGCGCTAATGTAGCGGCGTCCAACACAAGTCGCACCATGCAAGAAAACTACGTAGAACGAATTCTCAAAGCCAAAGTGTACGACGTTGCCATCGAGACGGCATTGGACGCCGCGCCGCGCCTGTCGCGGCGTTTGAACAATCGCGTGTTGTTCAAACGTGAAGACCTCCAGCCGGTGTTTTCGTTCAAAATTCGCGGTGCGTACAACAAAATCGCGCAACTATCGCCGATCACGGCGCAGCGCGGCGTGATCTGCGCGTCCGCGGGCAACCATGCGCAAGGAGTTGCGCTCGCTGCGCGTACCCGCAAAATACCGGCGCTCATCGTCATGCCGCTGACCACCCCCGAGATCAAGGTTCGAGCCGTTGCGGATCTGGGTGCGGAAATCGTGCTGCACGGCGACGATTACGATCAGGCCTATGAGCACGCCTTGGTGCTGGCGCGCGAGCGAAGCTTGGTATTCGTGCATCCCTTCGACGATCCCGACGTGATCGCGGGCCAGGGCACCATCGCGATGGAAATCCTGCGCCAGCATCATGGCGACGACATCGACGCCATCTTCGTGCCGGTGGGCGGCGGCGGCCTCATCTCCGGTATCGCGTCATACGCGAAATCCCTGTATCCGCGAATCAAGATCATCGGCGTGGAGCCGGAGGATGCGGCCGGGATGTACGAGTCCTTGCGGGCCGGCAAGCGTGTGACGCTCGATCGAGTCGGCACGTTCGCGGACGGCGTCGCGGTGCGGCGAGTGGGCGAGGAAACGTTCAGACTCGCCCGTCAGTACGTCGATGAAATCATCTTGGTGACCACCGATCAAATCTGCGCTGCGATCCAGGATATTTTCGAGGACACCCGTTCGATTGCGGAGCCTGCAGGCGCCCTGGGCGTGGCCGGCATCAAGAAGTATGTGTCGCGGGAAAACTGCAGCGACCGCGTGCTCATTGCCATCAATTGCGGCGCGAATATGAACTTCGACCGGTTGCGGTACGTCTCTGAACGGGCCGATATCGGCGCGCAACGCGAATTGTTGCTGGCGGTGGAGATGCCGGAGGAGCCTGGGTCGTTTTTGCGATTTTGCGAATTGGTGGAAAAGCGCAGCGTCACCGAATTCAACTATCGATACGACGACCGCAAGGCGGCTCAGGTGTTCGTGGGGCTCGCGCAGGGCGGGGGCAGGGCGGAACGCGACTCTCTCATCAAGACCATCGCCGATGCGGGCTTCGCGGTGCGCGACATGACCGAAAATGAAATGGCGAAGCTGCACGTGCGGTTCATGGTGGGCGGACACGCCCGGGGCCTCACGGACGAGCGTCTCTACCGCTTCGAGTTTCCCGAGCGGCCGGGCGCACTGCTGAAATTTCTGCGGGCAGTGGGCAGCAGTTGGAACATCAGTCTCTTCCACTACCGCAATCAAGGTTCGGACTACGGGCGCGTCCTTGCCGGAATTCAAGTGCCTGCCGGAACGCACGAGGATTTCACCCTGCATCTCAACGCGTTGCAATACGCCTATACCGAAGAGACCGAAAACCCTGCGTACAAGCTGTTTTTGGACGGGAAGGAGTGACTGCGTACCAGGTGCGTCGCGCGCCGCGCCATGAGACTTTGCGGATACGCGGCCTCGATATTCATCTGACCCGTTGGGGGCCGCCGCCCTCGCCATCGGTATCCCCGCTGTTTTTCCTGCACGGGTTTCAGGACACCGGCGATACCTTTCAGTTCATGGTCGACTCGCTCCAGCGCGATTGGGCGATCGTGGCGCCCGACTGGCGCGGATTTGGCCGCAGCGAATGGCCGCAAGAGGGATACTGGTTCCCCGACTATTTTGCGGATCTTGACGCGGTGCTCGACGCGCTCTCGCCGGACCAACCGGCGCGTATCGTCGGCCATAGCATGGGGGGCAACATTGCAAACCTGTACGCAGGGCTCCGGCCCGTCCGAGTGCGTTGCCTGGCGAACCTCGAGGGTTTCGGGTTGCCGCGCTCCTCCCCGCGCGATGCCCCCGGCCAATTGCGTAAGTGGCTCGACCAGGTGAAATCCGCGCCTGTGTTGAAGGACTACGAGTCGGTTGAGCAGCTGGCCGCCGTCATTCGCTTTCGTTACCCGCGCTTCTCGGAAACCCACGCGGATTTCGTGGCTCGGGCATGGAGCGAACCGCATGGCGGTCGGGTGCGGCTGGTGGGCGACCCCCGTCATCGCTGGGTGAACCCGGCCCGGTACGTACGCGAGGATGCGGAGGCGTGCTGGCGGGAGGTGCGGGCGCCCGTCCTGATGGTGGTGGGCGACGAGTCCGATTACTTGGCGAGGCTGGGGCCGGACGTCACCGACGACGCGCTTCGACGCGTCATGCCCCACGTGGAATTTGCGCGTATTGCCGGCGCCGGGCACATGCTGCACATCGAACAGGCGGATCGTGTCGCGGCGCTGGTCGAGAATTTCTTGAGCGCCCGCTGATGCCGTCGACCCGCCGCATCACCACGAGACTGCGCTGATGGCGACCGTCTACTCAAGAGGCGAAATAGAGCGCGTTATCGATCCCGTTCAGGTCATTGCCGCGATGGAGCAGGCATTCTGCGCGTTTTCGCGGGGCGAGGCCGTCATCCCTTCGGTGGGTCAACTGGACTTCGAGGATCCCCCGGGCGATTGTCACATCAAGTACGGCTATCTTGCGCAAGGGGCTACGTTCACCGTCAAGATCGCCAGCGGCTTCTGGAAGAACCCGCAGCGCGGTTTGCCATCGAGCAACGGCGTGGTTCTGCTGTTCAGCAAGCACACGGGCGAACTGCTGACAATATTCCAGGACGAGGGATATCTCACGGATTGCCGTACGGCTGCTGCGGGCGCTGTTGCGGCCAAGTATCTCGCTCCGACTGAAATAGATTGCATCGCCATCATCGGCGCGGGCCTGCAAGCCCGCCTGCAACTCGACTATTTGCGCCATGTCACCTCCTGCCGCCGCGTCAAGGTGTGGGCCCGATCGATCGATCGCGCCCGCGCCCTCGCGGTTGCCGGATTCGACATCGATCAGCCGATCGCCGGCGGAAGCCGTGGCCGGCGTGCAGCTGATCGTCACCACAACGGCGTCGCACGGCTGGTTGATCGGCGCAGACGACGTGCCTCGTGTCGTGCACATAACGGCGGTCGGCGCGGATGGCGGCGGCAAGCAGGAGCTGGACCCGCGTCTTTTCGCCCGCGCCGCCGTTCGCGCCGTCGACAGCGTCGCGCAGTGCTCGCAGTTCGGCGATTCCGCGTATGCCATCGCGCAGGGCTTGATCAAGGCGGACGATCTGATCGAGCTCGGCCGCGTGATCGAGCACGCGGAACTGCGGCGCAGGCGCCAGGACGACATCACCATTGCGGATCTGACGGGAGTTGCGGTGCAGGACATCGCGATTGCCGAGCTCTCACTTCATGGGCTGGGACGCAGCGGTGCTTCGGGGTCTAACGTATAAGTGCTTAGCTATTTCTTGGAGGACTTTTTCTTGCCGGTGCCCGCCGCCACGGCGCGCATCGCCCACCGTACGCATTCATCCGCGTCTTCGAGGACATCGGCGGGTACTTCGTAATAGCTCATGCTCACCAGCGGCTTGTCCCGGTACGGTCGGAATGGAGCCATCCTGCGGGTCTCGTAATCTTCGCGATTGCCATCGTTTACTTTGAAGAACAGCGTATCGCCGCTGATGATTCCGAAAAACACGTCGTTGCGGTACAGGCCGAACGCGCCGAACATGCGGCGGTACGAAATATTCCCGGCACCGGAGAGCTGTTCCAGCACCCACCGCAAATAATCATCCTTGCCGCCCATCGTTTACTATTGACCTCCGCGTTTACCTGGATGTTTTCAAATCGTGCAGCGGAAGCTCAATCTGCCGGATCTGTTGCTCGCCATTTCGCTCGCCGGCATCGTATTCGCGGGGCTCACGGCGGTCTACAAGGTGCGGCTGTCGACGATTTTACCGGCTTCGCCATGGGCGCGGATGGTGCTCTTCGTTCTCGATGGGGTGGGTGGCTAGATGTTCGGATATGCCCTCAAGATCACGGTGTCGGCGCTGCTGGCAACTGCGGCCATGACGTCGATTGCGTCGGCGCGTCACCGGCACCATTCGAGCGACGCTCCAGCGGGAGTGTTCGACTACTATCTATTGTCGCTGTCCTGGTCGCCGGCATTCTGTCTGCAGTCGCCGTCATCGGCGGAGTGTAACGGTCCTCGGCGTTATGGCTTCATCGTGCACGGGCTGTGGCCGCAAAACGAACGAGGCTGGCCCGAGAACTGCGCCGGCACCGCGCAGGTACCCGATTCGGTGGTGGAGCAGATCTCCGATCTGATGCCCTCCCGTAAACTGGTCTATCACGAGTGGTCGGCGCATGGCACATGCAGCGGATTGGACCCGGCGGATTTTTTTCGGTTGGTGCGCCGCGCCTACGGCTCCGTGACTATTCCCGCGCCGTTGGTGAGTCCCGGCGCTGCGGTCGAACAATCGCCCGCTGCCGTCGTGAACGAATTCTTACGGGCCAATCCGCGTTTGCCGCCACAATCGGTGGTCGCAACATGCTCGGGCCAGGGGGCACCGCGGCTGCGCGAAGTGCATGTTTGTTTCGATCGCGAGCTGAATCCCCGCGCGTGTTCGGCGGATGCGCTGCGCGAAGCGTGCCGCGCTCCCTCGGTGATCGTGCCGCCTATTCGGTAAGGGCGGCCGGCGAGAGGGGAGCGGGGCGGGAGGCGAACCACACGCCGAACACGGTGAGCACGGCCCCCGCTAGAATTGGTACCGTCAGCGATTCGTCCAGGAAACGCGCGCCCCCGAAGATGCTGACGGCCGGGATCAGGTAGAGGAATAATCCCAAGCGCTCCGTCGGCACCAACGCCCCGGCGTAGTTCCACAACAGGAATCCCAACAGGCTGCTCGACAATCCCATCGCCGCGAGCAGCAGTATGGTCAATCCATCGGGAAGCATGGCAGCATCGACCATCGGCAACGAGAGAACGAGCAGCGTGAACGTGCCGACGACGAGGATGGCGCCGGTCACGCCGACGGTGCCATAGCGTTGATTGAGGCGCACCGCGAGCACGGTGTAGCAGGACCACGAGAACGCGCCGGCCAGCACCTGCAGAGTACTTACCCATTTGAATGGTTGGTCCGCACTCAGTAGGCCCGACGTCAACGTCGCGCCCAGCAGCGCGACCACGCTGCCGCCGATAATGCGCCAGTGAATGGGCCGACGGTGCAGCACCAGCGCCAGGACGGCAATCATGACGGGTTCGGTGGCGATCAACACACCCAACTCGCCTGCCGGCACGGTACGGGCGCCGAGGGCGACGGGGATGCCGTAGCCCGACACGGCCAATATGGCGCATGTCAGCAGCAATAGTTGGTCCCGGCCGGGCCATGCCCAGGGTTTTGCGTAGATGAAGAGCGGAAAGGCGGCGCAGCCCGATGCCGCGAAGCGGATCACGTTGAAGATGTAGGGATCGACGCGCAGGACGAAGAATCTGGTCCCCACCGGCACCAGCGCCCAGATCATGACGGAGGCGAGGGCGGCCGCATTCCCACGCTCCGACGGACTGAGCGCCACTACGAGGGTATCGCGTCTGCGCCGTCCACGACCGCGATGGCGGAGATTTCCACCAACAGATCCGGTGTAATCAGCTGACTTACCTCGACCATCGTTGTGGCGGGCCGTATATCGGCGAACACCTCGCCATGCACCCTGCCCACCGCTTCCCACTGCGCGATGTCGCGCACATAAATGCGCGTTTCGACCACGTCCTTCAACGAGGCTCCGAGCTTCGCCAACGCAGCATCGATGCGGTCGAGGATGAGCCGTGTTTGCGGCCCGGGTTCGCCGGGATGCAGCGCCTGCCCTTCGGGACCGCTCGCAGTCGTGCCCGATACGACAACCAGGTTGCCGACCCGCACCGCCCGCGAATAGCCGACGATGTCACCCCAGGGATTTCCCGTCGGTACTGAATTGCGCATTGTCGTCTCCCCATTTTTCGCGGCTATCCGGCAATCGTAGCAAAGAGCGAAGCGCGAGGAACCGTCATCCTGGCTAACGCGCCCCCGCTCGGCGGAGCGCCGCGACGATTGCCGGCCGATCAGCGTCAAGGGCGGCTTTCAGGGGTGTCGCGCCATTGGCGTCCGCCGCATTCGGATCAGCACCGTGGGCCAGCAACATGTCGACCGCTTCGGCCTGCCCACGCGATGCCGCGAGCATCAAGGCGGTCCGACCGCGCGAATCGGGCGCATCGACACGGACCGGGGCGTCCAATATCGTCCGCAGCCGCTGGACGTCACCGGTTTCGGCGGCCAGCCGCAGCGCGGCCGAGAGATTGGGCTGCGGCGACTCAGGCTCCGCTGCTGCGCCAGGCTGAGCCGCTGCGCCAGGCTGAGCCGCTGCGCCAGGCTGAGCCGCTGCACCAGCAGCCATCCTCTGCACTTCCTCCTGCGGGGCGGCGGCCTGTCTGTCGGCGGGCGCGCTGGCGTGGAACTTCGCGGCCGCATGCGGTGAAAAGGGGGCAGGCGCCAACGACGGAGCGTCGGCGAGGGGCCGGGAGCCCGCGAGCGGTGGTGTCGCGACAACCGGCGGCACCTTCGTCGGTGCCGTGGTGGTCGCCGATTCGGCGGGCGGGTGCGGGCTAAAAACGCGCGGTATGACCAGGAGACCAGCAAGTCCAGCCGCGGCCAGGGTCCCGAATATCGCGCGACGCCACCGTGCTCGATTCGCCGCCGACCGCGGGGACGACGCCAAGGCGGCCGCATGCTCGAGCACCCTGCGACGCACGGCCTCGCTCGGCCGACTTGGGTCGAGGGCCGACGCGCGACGGTAGATTTCGTCGAGTTCCTCGGTCAAGCATACTCCTTGAGCATCTGGCGCAGCCTCGTGCGCGCATAGCGCAGCCGGCTCTTGGTGGTCTCGAAGCTGCTGCCGGTGATCCTCGCAATTTCCTCGATGTTGAGGTCGCCTTCGACTTGCAGCAGGAAGGCTTCGCGCTGTTCCCGAGGCAGTTCCTCGACGGCCCGAATGAGAGCGGCAGCCTCATCCCGCGCAACCGCTGCTGCGACCGGGCTCGCGCTCGGACCGGCAGTCAGTTGCCGGCTCACCTCGTCGGAGCCGTGGTCCAGCGACTCAAGACTCATGTGCCGGCGGCGGGCTCGGATAGAGTCGATCATCCGATTGTGCGCAATCGAAAACAGCCAGGTCGTGAATCGCGCCGAGGGTAGGTAGCGCGCGGCATCGCGAGCTACCGCGAACCACACCTCCTGCATCACTTCGTCCGCGGTCGCCGCGTCTTTCAGGTTCCGCTGAAGATAGCGCCAAACACGCATTTCGTGACGGTGATAGAGCAAGTCGAACGCCGCAGCGTCGCCGCGGGCGTAGCGACCGATCAGAGCCTCGTCACTGTCGTCAGCGACCGTACTATCCCCGGCGTCTGGCATTCACGCCATTATGACAGCATCGAGACTAACCTGCGGGATCCGGGACGTAGTGCCGATCGTGTGAGCCAGGAAACGGGTCGGGTACAGGCGGCATCTGGCGGGGACGCGGGACGATGCCCATCGCGAACAGATTGTCGATGCTGTCATAGTGGATGCGGATGATCTGGTTCGGCTGATTCTGCAGGCGCAGGAATTCGGTGTGATCGACGTACGAGTATTCGCGTTCGCCGTGACCCGTGCCGAGTTTTGCCTTGGGTTGCGGCGCGGCGAGCGCGGACGGTGGAGACATTGCAGCGGACTCACCTAAGCGCGAAGCGCCCGAGGCCGCGTGCGCAGCTTCCGAGTGATTGGAAGTTTGCCCGCCGATCTCCGGCTGGTCCACCGCGGGCGGCTGGCGCTCGCGGAAGACCGCCACGCCGATGATCCCGACGTTCGCCGGGCGCCCGGTGCGCGCGGCGTAGGAGTCGGCAAGGTCGGTGAAGGTGAAGGCGGCCACTTCCGCGTCGGATTTGCGCCAACCAGTGATTTGATAGCGATCGCCGGGGGCGAACACGTAGCCGCCTTGGTCCCACGCGGCGGTCTCTCCCGAGACGACGTTGACGCCGTCAACCGAGGTCACGGCGAGCAGCCGCTCCCCGAGACGATTGTGAATTTCGATGGCATAGCGGCCGCCGGGCCTGCCGGCCACCCAATACTCGCCATGATAATAATGGGTGTCGAGTACAGCTCCGCTGTCCCGGTCGATGATGCTGACGTCGGCAAGGCCGCGGACGGCCTGCGCCTCGCAGACCGACGCCAGCGCCACAGAGATCGCGAAATACATCAAACGTTTCATACCGCCTCCACTCGTTGGGACTCTGTGAATTGAAGCGACACGGACTGCGGAATGGGGTTAAGCCTCGGGAAGTTTTCTATTAAAATGCCGGGCAGGAGCACATTACGTCAAACGCGAGCGCCCTATGGATCGACCGCCCCTGCCACCGTTCACATTCGAGACCGCCGCGCAAAAGGTGCGCATGGCCGAGGACGCTTGGAACACCCGCGACCCCGAGCGCGTTGCGCTGGCTTATACCACCGACAGCCGTTGGCGAAATCGCGCCGAGTTCCTCGAGGGGCGTGCCGCGATTCAAGCGTTCCTGGCGCGAAAGTGGTCGCGCGAGTTGGACTATCGGCTGATCAAGGAACTATGGACTTTCGCGGACAATCGCATTGCCGTGAGATTCGCCTACGAGTGGCATGATGACGGCGGCCATTGGTTTCGGAGTTATGGCAACGAGAACTGGGAATTCGACGAACATGGCTTGATGCGCCTGCGCATCGCCAGCATCAACGATTTACCGATTGCGCAGTGCGAGCGGAAATATCATTGGATCCTGGGAAGGCGGCCCGATGCCCACGCCTCCCTGAGCACCCTCGGTCTTTGAATGCACCCGGCGCCACGGGCGGCTTCGCGGTTCTCAAACAACGCGATTTCACCCTGTATCTTTGTGGCAGGCTGTTCTCCTCGATTGCGGCGCAAATGCTCATCGTCGCCGTCGGATGGCAGGTATACAAACTCACCGGCCGTGTGCTTGATCTGGGGCTGATCGGGCTCTCGCAATTCCTGCCCTTTCTATGCCTGTCGTTGTTCGCCGGACATGCGGCCGACCGCTTCGACCGGAGGCTCATCATCTCGCTGTGCCTGGGGACGGTTCTGATTTGTGCGTTGTTGCTGCTCCTGTTCGCGGTGGCCCGGATCGGCAGTGCGGTGCCGATATTCGGAGTTCTCGCGCTGCTCGGCATCGCGCGGGCCTTTCTCGCGCCGGCGGCCCAGTCGTTCGTACCCAATATCGTGCCGATCACCGCGCTTGGCAGCGCTATAGCCCTGAACTCCTCGTTCTTTCAGATCGCGACCATCGCCGGCCCCAGTATCGGCGGCATCGTGTATGCCTTCGGCGATTCTCAATGGGTGTATGGCGGCGCAGCGGGATTGCTGTTGCTCTCGCTGCTGATGATGCTGGTCGTCAAGAGCCGCCCCCTGGCGATTGTCCATGACGCGGTTTCCATGGGCAGCATTCTCGAAGGTTTGCGATTCGTGTGGCGCCGTAAGACGGTGTTGGGGGCCATTTCCCTCGATTTATTTGCGGTATTGTTTGGCGGTGCAACCGCTTTGCTGCCGGCTTTCACGCAGGATGTCTTGCACGCGGGCCCCGACATATTCGGCTATTTGCGCGCGGCACCCGGCATCGGGGCGAGTTTGTGTGCACTGCGGTTGGCATTCAAGCCGATCACCCACCGGATCGGGGTTCACATGTTCGCCGGCGTGGCCTTGTTCGGTGCGGCAACCGTGGTTTTCGGCGTCACCCGCCGATTCTGGGTGGCAATGGTCGCACTGGTGGCGCTCGGCGCGGGCGATATGGTCAGCGTCTTCATCCGTAACTTGTTGGTGCAAATGGAAACACCGGACACGATTCGCGGCCGCGTCAGTGCCGTCAATTCGGTGTTCATCGGCGCATCCAACGAACTGGGCGAGTTCGAATCCGGCTTCACCGCAGCGTGGTTTGGACTAGTTCCGGCCATCGTGTCCGGCGGAGTAGTAACATTGCTGGTGGCGGGACTTTGGGCGGGCATCTTGTTCCCCCAATTATGGCGCCTACAGACATTCGATCAATTGAAGGACCACTTCGCGAATGCAACATAAAGGCCCAGACCCTCATTCGCTCCACGGGGACCATGATCATGACCACGGTGCCCCTGGTCATGGCCACGATGCTGCTCACGGCGGCCACCAGGGCCATGGCCATGATCCCGCCAATGGGTCCGGGCACGTTCATTCCCATGCTCACTCCCACGCCTTGACCGCTGACGGCATCAACGCGCGGATGGGCATTGCGGTCGTTCTCAATGTGATTTTTGTGGCCATCGAGGGCACATTCGGCTTCCTCTCCAACTCGGTGGCTTTGATCGCCGATGCCGGCCACAACTTGGGCGACGTGCTGGGTCTGGTGTGTGCGTGGACCGCCATTCGTCTGGCCCGGCGCCCGCCGGGCGGCCGGTTCACCTACGGTTTGGGGCGCTCCTCGGTATTGGCTGCCCTTACCAATGCGGTTTTGCTGCTGGTGGCCTGCGGCGCCATCGCATGGGAGGCGATTGGGCGTCTGGCGACGCCCCCCACCGTGGCGGGCGCCACCGTCATGGGCGTGGCGGCCATCGGCATTGTGCTGAATGGCGTCAGTGCGTGGCTGCTGCATGGCGGCAGCCACGATGATTTGAGCCGTCGCAGCGCCTTCATTCACATGCTGGGCGATGCTGCGGTGTCGGCCGGCGTGCTGATAACCGGAGGACTCATCGTGCTGACTCATTGGAGTTGGCTGGATCCCGTCGTGAGCTTGTTGATCGTCGCGGTGATCCTGGCGAGCACCTGGAGCCTGCTGCGGGATTCCGTCCATTTATCGCTCGATGGTGTGCCCTCCGGCGTGAATTCCACTGCCATCATGTCGTACCTGGCCGGTCAGCGCGGGGTCACGGATGTACACGATCTGCACATCTGGGCGCTGTCAACCACCAGCGTGGCGTTGACCGCCCATCTGGTCGTACCCGACCGCGATCAGGAAGACGCTCTGCTGGGCTCTCTCACGCCCTTCCTCAAAACGCGCTTTCGCATCGATCACGCCACGCTGCAAATCGAACGGGATCGCTGCGATCACGGTTGCCGCGCCGCGGAGCCCGTCTGAGTGCGGCCGCATCTCAACGAGGCCGCGCACGCCGGGTGGGCGCGGCCGTATAGGGATCATCCGGCCAAAAGTGCTTCGGGTACCGGCCTTTGAGGTCCTTTTTCACCTCATGGTAGCCACGATTCCAAAAGCTCACTAGATCCCGCGTAATCTGTACCGGCCGCCCGGCCGGCGACAGCAGTTTCAGGAGCAACGGCAGGCGACCGGCCGCTACGCTCGGGGTCGCGCTCATGCCGAACATTTCCTGGAGACGCACCGACAGCGTCGGGACCTCGCCGTCGAGATAGTCGATGGGAATGCGCGAGCCGCTCGGCACCACGAAATGGGCCGGGGCTTCGCGTTCGAGAATGCTGTTCTGCGCGTAGGACAGGCGGGACTTGAGGGCATCGTTCAGGTTCATGCGGGCAAAATGGTCGCGCCTCGTGAAGCCCGCGATCCATGGCGACGCCCACTCGCGCAAGGTCGCCGCTAGCGCCTCATCGCTCAGGTCGGGCCAGGGTTCGGGCCCGGGTACCGCATATTTCAGCATGAATCCCAGCCGCGCCTGCCACTGCCTGAGTTCCTTCGTCCAGGGCAAAGCGCCGATGCCAAGGTTCCTCAACCCCACGAGAGCGGCTCGCAGCAGGGCGTCGGGGTCGGCATCGCGAATCTCGCTCGATTGCAGCACCAACTCTCCCAAGCGCCGCAGTCGCCGTGCCTGGATCATCTCCTCACGCTCGTCCCACACGATCTCCGCATGTTCGACGATGTGTGCGGCGAAGAGCCGCTCGATATCGGCGAGCTGCAACGGAGCGGCGAGAAAAATGCGTGCTTCTCGGTCCGCACCATCCAATTCCGCGGCGACGATGAATTCCGCTTTCGACAACGCCTGCGGTTCGGCAAAGCGAGCACCCCGCCCGTTGGCAAGGACATACCGCCCGGCCTCGCCGCGGGCGCGGCCGATCCGATCCGGGTAAGCCAGCGCCACCAAGATTCCGGTGTCGTCGTGCGGATCCGCGCTCTCGCGAATTCCGGGAGCGAAGTCGCGCTGCCAATCGGCGGAATTGCGCCTTGCCTGGGTCAGGGCGCGATGGTCCACTTCGATTCCCGTCGGCAACCCGCGGACGTCGCCGCGCAACGCGCTCACGCGCAAGCGCAGATCGGCATCGCGCGATCCGGCCGTTGATCGAAGAATGTCCCGCTCGCTCAAGATCGCCGCGAGATCGCTCGCCAGCCTTGGCGCCTCCAAGTCGCGCGATTTGACGAGCATGTGTGCGAGCCGCGGATGTGCGCCGGCCGCGGCCAGCGCCCGACCATGCGGCGTGACGCGGCCGGCGCCGTCGATGGCTTCCAGACGCCGGAGCAGGTCACGCGCCTGCGCCAGCGGAGCCGGCGGCGGCGGATCCAGCCAGCAAAGAGCGGCCGCGTCGGCGGCGCCCCAGCACGCGAGTTCCAGTGCCAGCGGCGCGAGATCCGCGTGAGTAATTTCGGGCGCGTTGTGCGCCGCCAGCGATGCCTGCGTGCCTTCCGACCACAGGCGGTAACACACGCCGGAACTCAATCGGCCCGCACGGCCTCTGCGCTGGTCGGCGGCGGCCTGCGATACCTTCGCCGTCACGAGATGACTCATGCCCGTTGCGGGATCGAATTCTGCATAGCGCCGGAGGCCGGCATCCACCACCACTCGAATGCCTTCGATGGTGAGGCTGGTCTCGGCGATTGTCGTTGCCAGAACGACTTTGCGCCGGCCCGGCATTGCCGGTGCCAGTGCGGCATCCTGGGCGGTCCCAGCGAGTTCGCCGTACAACGGCAAGATGTTGACGCCATGCGCGGGTCCCGCGGCATTCAAGGCGCGTTCCACCCGGCCGATCTCGGCGGCCCCCGGCAGGAAGCACAAGATATCGCCGTCGTGCTCTTCGAGTGCACGGCGCACGACTTGAGCCATTTGCAGCTCCAGATGAAGGTCCGCGCGACGCGCCACGTAATGCGTAGCGACTTCGTAGCTGCGGCCCTGCGCGGAGACGATGGGTGCGTCGTCCAGCAACCGGGCGAGCGGCATCAGGTCCAGCGTCGCCGACATGACGAGGATGCGCAGATCCTCGCGCAGGGTCTGTCGACTTTCGATGCAAAGCGCGAGCCCCAGGTCGGCGTTGAGGCTGCGTTCGTGAAATTCGTCGAAAATGACGCAGGCCACGCCCGCAAGCTCGGAGTCGGCCTGCAGCATGCGGGTGAGAATACCCTCCGTCACCACCTCGATGCGTGTGTCCCGGCTTACCCGCGTATCCAGGCGCGTTCGGTAGCCAACGGTCTTACCCACGGATTCGCCGAGCAATTGCGCCATGCGCGCGGCGACGGCACGCGCCGCAATGCGCCGGGGTTCCAGCATCAAGACTTTCCTACCGCCGCGCCAGGCGGCGTCGAGCAAGGTCAACGGGACGATGGTACTTTTGCCGGCGCCCGGCGGAGCCTGGAGCAGCACGCAGGTGTGCGTTGCCAGGGTGTCGGTCAAGGCCGGCACTGCTTCATTGATGGGCAACGTCGGTAGCGGAGGGAGCGTCATCACGGTCATGGCGGCGTACGATACCGCACGCCGGCAAGTACCGGGTCGAGTGGCGGTGGCCTCATCGCGGGACGGGGTGCGCGCCGCGTGCTAGAATTCGCGCCGGTCGGGCCTGTAGCTCAGTTGGTTAGAGCAGGGGACTCATCTTTAATGGTGCCTTCGCATCGCAAGGTGCGAAGTGGACGGGATGAATTCAGGGAAACCTTAACAGCGCGGCCGGCGAGGCACGGCTGATGGCAACCCTGAGCCAAGCCGGCGGTACACCGCCGGAAGGTGCAGAGACTACCTGAGCGCTTCAGCTGCGCTTAATGACAGGCTAGAGCGTCCCGCACCCCCTTTCAGGGGGGTGAAGAGATAGTCCACTCCCACCGGAAACGGCGGGGTCGAGTGAATCCCTTGGTCCTCGGTTCGAGTCCGAGCGGGCCCACCACTTTCCCAGACAGCCGGCTTCGCATTCCCACCCAATCAGCCGGCTCGCGGTTCGGGCAACTAGGCGTAGTTTTATTGGAAAATTATCTGAAGGATGATAGCCTTACGTCCCATACTATCGTATATGGGTGACCCATAGTGAAGACAACCGTGGACATTGCGGACGATCTTTTGAGACGCTCGCAGCAATTGGCTAAACGTGAAGGTTCGACGTTGCGTGCCGTTTTGGAAGAAGGCCTGCGTTTGGTTCTCAAAGACCGCCGAACGTCCGGCTCTCGAGCATTTCGCTTTCCGACTTTCGGCAAGGGCGGACTGAACGCTGAATTCCGTGACGCCGACTGGGAGAAGATTCGAACCACGATCTATGGCGACGCGACGCATAAGTAATCATGATCGCCGTCGATACCAACCTTTTGGTGTATGCGCATCGGGAGGACGCGAAGTTTCATGAGGAGGCCGGCGCGGCGCTGGCTAAGCTCGCAACCGGATCCGAGCGGTGGGCAGTTCCGTGGCCTTGTGCGCACGAATTCATCGCGATCGTGACGCATCCTAAAATCTACAAGGTGCCGACACCGCTCGAGCGCGCTCTGCAGGCGCTCGAAGAGCTGAACGCCTGCCCGACTCTTGAGTTCATCGGCGAGGCAGACGGCTACATCGATAGTCTTGCAGAGATTGCACTTGCCGCACGTGTGCAAGGCGGGGGGATCCACGACGCGCGAATTGCTGCGATCTGCCGCTTTCACGGGGTTCGCGAGCTATGGTCCGCCGACCGGGACCTCTCACGGTTTGCGGCGGTGAAGGTTCGTAACCCCCTGTTGGCGTAAGCGTCGGACATGCCGGCAATGTGCGACAACCATTGCCCGGTGGACGAGATATTGTTCAAATGGATACCGTGGCAGTATCCTTCTCTCTCCCGACATCGTCTCCCGCCGTGACAATTAGGAGTCAACCATGTCCACACGCACAATTCCGGAATCCCATCTCGACCTGTTCAAGAAGAAGGCGTTTGCTCATCTAGCTACCTTGATGCCGGGCGGTCAGCCCCAGGTCACGCCCGTGTGGGTCGACTATGACGGACGCCATGTGCTGATCAACACCGCCGCAGGTCGTCAGAAAGACAAGAATCTGCAGCGTGACGGACGCGTCGCGCTCTCGATCATAGATCCGGATAACCCGTATCGGTATCTTGAAGTGCGCGGTCACGTCGCCGAACGTAGTGGCGCCGGTGCCGACCAGCACATCGATGCGATGGCGATGAAATATCTCGGGAAAGAAAAATATCCGTTTCGCCAGCCGGGTGAAGTGCGCATTCTTTACAAGGTCGAACCAGAGCACGTCACTTCAATGTGAGGGCATCTCCCGGCGGCGCAACTTGTGCCGCAACGTAGGCGGAGCCTAAGGACTCGTGTTTCATGGGGATTGCACCAGTTTTATCGCTTGACGCTACCTGCCGGGATGGGGGATATACAGTGTTCGTCGGCCACTGCTCCAGCCCGACATACCCGAGGAGAAGGCTTCGCTGGACCGCAACGAACTGACCGGTGTGCTCCTCCAGATCGAAGAACTGTGGTCGCCGCCGGGTGTGTCGCGAGCCCCGAGCCGTAGCAATTGTCGCTTACCGGAGTCCCGGGCGGCGCTGGCCGACGATCACCACGACGCGCTAGCTCTGATCGCGCAGCATGACAAGCAGATCGAGTGGTTCTGGTTCCGGGACGCCCAGCACGGTGAGAATTGCATGGGCCTGCCCGCGATGGTGCGTCTCGTGATTGAAGAGATGCGCGAGTATTTCCCGACGACGTTGCCTTTGAGGCGTGCCGTTTAAAGTTCGATAGTCCAATACTTCCTCGAAGGCGGGTTCTTCCAGCTCCTGCACGAACCCAATGATGCGGCTGTCCTCTTCTATCCTTGCGGCGTGCAGCGATGGCAGATCATCGAACAATTGCGCATCAAGCTTATCCGGGTGGTTACCCACTCCGGTCAGGCGGCGCATCCAGATACGATCGGCGACCAATAGATGGTTGAGGGTGCGATGGAGACTCTTAAAATAGGCACCCACATCCTTGCGATACAAATCGTCCCGCAACGCGCCGGACATTCGAAATAGTCGCGCATTGGCCCAGGCGTTGTACTTCGCCATCGTCACGAAATGCGTCTTCATCGGAAGTCCTCGATGTTGCGCAACTCAGATCGCGGCGAGCGCCTGAGCGAGATCCGCCATCAAATCCGCCGGGTCCTCGATGCCGACGGAGTATCGAATCAACGTCTCCGGTATGCCGGCGCGCGCGCGTTCCTCCGCGGTCAATTCGACGTGGCTGGTCACCGACGGCGGTCCGGCGGTGGTTGCGACGCCGCCGAGATGGGCGGCACGCTGGGCGAGGCGCAAGCCGTTCAGAACGGTGCGCAGCTGCGCAAAATCGCCGCGCGGAACGAAGGAGAGAACGCCGCCAAACCCTTTCATTTGCCGCCGCGCAATCGCATGCCCGGGATGGCCGGCGAGGCCAGGGTAGTACACGTCCGCGATCTTCGCGTGGCCGGCCAGATATTCGGCGATTGCCAATGCACTGCTGTTGTGGCGCGCCATCCGCAGCGCCAGCGTCTTCATGCCCCGCAGAATCGAATAGGCCGCTTCCGCGTGCAGGGTCGCTCCCGCGATCTCGAGAAAGCGATGCACCTTCTTGACGAGATCGGCCCGCCCGGACACCAAGCCGCCGAGAACGTCGGAATGTCCGGCGAGGAATTTTGTGGCGCTGTACACGACGAGATCGCTGCCGAGCGCCGCGGGTAGCTGATTCATCGGTGTGGCGAAGGTGTTGTCGGTGACGACGATGGCGCCGTGACGCCTTGCTGCCCGGCACAGCCGCTCGATGTCGATGATCTTCAGCGTGGGATTGGTCGGAGTCTCGAGATACAGGAGCTTGCAGCCGCGCCCGACTTCCGACTCGATCTCGCCATGGTCGGTGGTATTGCACAGGCGCACGTCGATGCCGAACCTGGGCAGGAATTCCTCGAACAATACGTTGGTGCCGCCATAGGAATCCCGGATGCTCACCACCCGATCGCCGGGCGAGAGCAGCGCAAAGAACGTGGAGCTGATGGCGGCCATGCCGGTAGCGAAACCGACGGCGGCCTCGGTTCCGTCCAGCGCCGCAATCTTCCTTTCGAGAACCTCCAGAGTCGGATTGCTGTTGCGCGAATAAATATGGCCCGCTCGTTGCTGAAGAGCGACGGACTGCCACGTGTCGAGATCTTCATAGGCGAACGTCGCCGCGTTGACGATCGGCACGACCGCGGCCCGATACGGGAAAGGGCCTGATTCGGCAGCCCACACGGCTTGCGTGTCCAACGACAATTCACGCGGCTTGTCCTCGCTCATGACGCTGGCCCTCAAAAACGCTGATCCTCAAAAACGGGCGCCGAGTATACCGGCCAAAAAATTCCGCGTCACTCTCGCGGTCAGCGATGGCTCGGTACACGCACCACCACCGTGCCCGCGATCTTGTCGTGCCATGCCTGATTGCCGGCATCGATCGCGATCCAAATGAATCCGAGCCCGGCAACCGCCAGCGATAGGAAACATCCGAGTGCTCGGACGATGGCGGTCTCCCAATCGACGGCCCGTCCGTCCACCCGCACCACCTTGAGATCGAAGACGATGCCGCCGACGGTGGAGCCGCGTAGTTTCCACATCACCGCACCGTAGGCAGCCAGCACCAAAAGGTGCAAGTGAACCACGTTGTGCAGCACGCTCATCGCGAAGCCAACCAGCAAAATGTCGATCAGCAAGGCGGCCATGCGTATCCAGAAGCCCGCGCGCGGCATGGACGCGGTAGTCTGCGGTGGGGGCGCGGCGGATGCTGCGGCCTGCGGTTGCTCGGGGGTACCCGCCGCGGCTTGGGCCGGGGCCGGTTCAGTCCGAGCCGGTTCGACTTTCGCAGCCTGGCGTGCCCTGCCGGCAAGCATGAGGGTATACACGACGGCGCCAAAGCCGAGAATACCAAGCAGGTTGTAGACCAGGAAACCCAGTACCGGCACCACATACAGCGCGAGCACGACCGCACCGCCAACCAGCACGGCGACTGCCGGATGGCCGAAGTTGGGTGCGGCCGGACCGGTGATCCGACCCCCGATCCAGGCCAGCATCACGGCCTTGCCGAAGAGCACGGCACACACGATTGCAGCCATCACGAACGGCACCGCTGCAATTCCGATCACGGTAACGCACAACAGCACCAGCAATACGGGCCACAGCAGCATGGCGACGATCGCAGCCAGCAGAGTTTGTCCCGGCTGTCGCTGGAAAGTCTGTACGCAGCGCTCGATCGCGGGACGGCACAAGAGCGCGAGACACGCGTAAAACGCCAAAAAGCCCAATGCCAGGGCCCACGCCCAACCGATTCCCGACACCAGTCCCAGCGGACGGCCGTACAGCAGGCAATGGGTGATCCAGGAACGCAGTCCGTTCAAGCTGCCGAAATCGCCTACAAAGATGTTTTGCACGCCCCCGTGTACGATCGCTGCCGGATCACGCCGAACGGTGCCGAGCACGGACACCACTTTGCCGCCGATTTCCGCATGCGGCCCGAGCTCGACATTGCCCAAGACGGCAACCGCGTCGCCGTCGACCTTGCCGTCGATGATGACGGTGCCGAAGACGGCGACTGCCGCGTCCTCGACGGAGCCGGTGACCTTTGTATCGCCGAAAACGGATACGATCGTCTCGACATCGCCGGCGCTGGTGGAGGATCCGAAGATCGATACGACGGATTCGGCGTGCTCTCCGGCCGCCAGGGTCGAATCATGTCCGACGCTCACCAAGTCTCTGTTGCGGCGGTCGTCCCAATCCCGGTCATGGCCGGCTGATGCTTCGTTTGATGGGCCCGCAGTGGCCTCCGCGCTGTCGGCGCGGGCGGCAACGCCGGCGGCGCACACCAACAGCAAAGCGATCATCAGGCGTTGCAACGATGAGAGGGTCATTGACGGTCACCTGCCGGTAAGGGCTGAAGATAAAGCGCGCGATACGCCGCGGCGCCGAGTCCGAACAAAACCGTGTACAGCGCCAGTCCCGCCGTCAGGCCGCCGTAAATCCACGCCGTAGGAACGACGCGCATCAGCAAGGCAGCCGCTGCGCATGCGGACCGGATAATCGCGAGCGTGGTGTGCGTCCACGACAGTGGGCCGGCAGCGGCATCGCCCAACGTGCGCACGAGCATCGTCCATACGCCGTCGGCGATCGTGAGGCCGATGATGGTGCTGCAGATCGCAACGAAACCGGCCCGCGCGCCCAGCGGCCATTGCGAAAATCCTCGAAACCACCAGGGCCGCGCGGCACGCCGCTGCAACTCCCGGCAAACACGAGACTCGAGCGCGGCCGGTGCGCGGCGCAGCGGCAGTCCGCGGACCAACTCCTGTAGAAGCCGCTCAGCCTTCATTCGCGCACCAAGCCGGCGGCGGCGAGAAGGGGCAGCAGCGCGGCGCGGCCGCGTCGAATGTCGGTCTTTACCTTGGCGAGCGAAATATGAAGCTTGTGAGCTATGTCCTGGTAGGAGAGTTCTTCGAAGTGATACAAAACCACCGCAAGACGTTGATGCTGCGGTAATTGACGCAATGCATCGTCGATGACCTGCCGCCGTTGATCGGCGTCGAGATCGGCGAGCACCGTGTCCGGGACTGCCCACTCGATCTCCGCTGCGCTCGAGGAGTCGTCGCCCGCATGCTGATTCAGTTCGGAGAACAGGCGCCATCGTTTGCGGTAGCGCGTCAGGAAATTGAGGGTGAGGTTGGTGGTAACCGTCTTCAACCAGCCGCCTGCCGTCGGGCTGCCGCGTAGGTGCGCGAAGTGCT
This sequence comes from uncultured Gammaproteobacteria bacterium, assembly GCA_963799885.1. GTDB lineage: Bacteria > Pseudomonadota > Gammaproteobacteria > Steroidobacterales > Steroidobacteraceae > Bog-1198. The sequence goes on from CAWCYX010000004.1 coordinate 74,367, forward strand.
CGTAGGCCCGCAGGAACACGTCCTGCGCAATATCCTCGGCCTGAGCGTCGTTGCCCGTCAGCCGGGCCGCCGTCGAGAAGACCATGTCCTGATAAGCACGCATGAATGTCATGAATTCCGCCGAAATGGACCCCATGGATTGCGTTTGCACTGGATTTAAGTTCGTTTGGTGCCAAAACACCGCCGGCCGGGAAAAGTTGCAGGGATGACCCGATTGCGGTCGAGCGGGCCCCCAGGCGCGCACTTCGCCCGCCGCGGAAAAAGTCTCAAGTTTCCCGAGGAATTGTCGCTACTTGAACACGGAGGCGCGTACGCCTCGTGCGCAATCTCAGGGGACTCGTGAATGACCGTTGCTAGAAAGCTTGCAATCCTCCCGCTCGCCTCGTTGATCGGCATCCTCCTGATATCCGTGGTGCTGATGCGCGACATCCGGTCTGTGTACCATGCCGCCAGCTACGGGAACGACTTTGCCGTCCCCAATCTGCTCACGCTGGAGCAGATGGACTCGAACTTCGTCGGCGTCCGCTTGAACGTCTGGCAGCACGTCGCGACCCCGGATGCAGCCGGCATGGCGACCGCCGAAAAGCAGATGGCAACGCGGCACCAGAAAGTCGACGAAGCAATCAAGCATTATGAGTCATTGGTATCGGACGCAACGGACAAAGAAATGTTCGAGGCGGACCGAGCCGCAATCGCCGATTATGACAACATCAAAAACCAGGTCGTCGCGCTCTCGCTGGCCGGGCGCAAGACCGAAGCCCTCGCCGTGCTGATGGCGGCCAAGGGGCAACTGGCGAAGGGTGCCGAAGCGTTGAACCAACATCTTCAGCACAACGCCGATTTGGCGAAGGCGGCGAGCGAATCCGCAGCGAAGATCCAACTTTCGGCGATCCGGATGGGTGTTCTTCTCACAATGGCGACGCTCGGCATCGTCGGCGTACTCGGCCTGGTGATATTCCGGCAGCTCACGCGGCAGCTCGGCGGCGAACCGGCCGACGTCGCCGAAGTCGCCAACAAGGTGGCAAAAGGTGATTTCTCGAGTCGCATTGATTTGCGCCCGGGGGATACGACCAGTCTCTTCGCGACCGTTGCCCACATGCAGAAGGATCTCGAAGGCACGAGTCGACAGCCGACCGCGCCCGGGCGGAGGCGGACCTCGAGAAGGCGCAGGCGGAGCAAGCGGCAGGCGTAGAGAATGCCCGGATCCGAACCGCGCTGGATCGCATTTCGGCCGGCGTGACGCTGGTCGACACGAGCGGCAAAATCATCTACGTGAACGATTGTGCGGCGGGCATCTTCCGAGCACACGCCGACGATATACGCCGGAAAATTCCCGGGTTCGACGCGAGCCGCGTCATCGGCTCCGCCTTCGCCGACTTCGGTGAGGGTTCCTCGCGGAACTCCGGCGAGCCCGCCGAGCTTGCCAATGGCCGGCCGCAGGAACTCAAGCTGGGCGGAGCAACGCTGCGAATCATCTCGACTCCGGTGGCCGACGCGCACGGCAATCCCGTCGGAACGGCCGTGCAGTGGATCGATCGCACACAGGAAATCGCGGCCGAGCAAGAACTCTCGATGATCGTTGCCAATGCCATCGACGGCGACCTGACGACGCGGATCGTCGAAGAGGGCAAGCAGGGATTTTTCAAAGTGCTCGCCGGCGGAATGAACAATCTCATCGTCAGCGTGGCCAACGTGATTCGCGCGATGTCGAGCGCGGCGGCCGAAGTACGCACGGGCGCGGACGAGATCTCGCGCGGCAACCTGGATTTGAGCCAGCGCACCGAGGAGCAGGCCTCCAGTCTGGAGGAAACCGCCGCTTCGATGGAGCAGATGACCGCCATGGTCAAGAGCAATGCCGACAACGCGGCGCAGGCGAATCAGCTCGCCGCGGCGGCGCGCGAACAGGCGGAACGAGGCGGCAAGGTCGTCAGTTCAGCGGTCGCCGCCATGCAAGAGATCAATGTGGCCAGCAAGAAGATCGCGGACATCATCGGCGTCATCGACGACATCGCCTTTCAGACCAATCTGCTGGCTTTGAATGCCGCGGTGGAAGCGGCGCGTGCAGGAGAGCAGGGCCGCGGCTTTGCGGTGGTCGCCTCGGAAGTGCGCAATCTGGCATCGCGCAGCGCCGGTGCCGCCAAAGAGATCAAGATCCTGATTCAGGATTCTGTCGTCAAGGTATCCGACGGCGCGCGGCTGGTCGACGATTCCGGAAAGGTCTTGGGCGAGATCGTCACGGGCGTCAAGAAGGTCACGGACGTGATGGCGGAGATCGCCGCTTCGAGCATGGAACAAGCGTCCGGAATCGAACAGGTCAATAAGGCCGTAACGTCGATGGACAGCGTGACGCAGCAAAATGCGGCGTTGGTGGAGCAGGCCTCGGCCGCGGCCCATACATTGACGGAACAAGCCGCGAGTTTGACCGAATTGATTGCGCGATACCGGCTGGGCGAATGCGCCGCGGCGGTGCCGGCGCCGGCGCGGCCCGCGACGCTGCCCACCCCGCGTGCCGGCGGCGCGGCGCGTGGCGGTGGCGCGGCGCCTGCCGCCGAACGCCGCGCACCAAACCGGCCCTTCAGCGGTAAGAAGGAGTCAACGCCCCGAGCGAAGCGTCCGCCCCCACGCCAGACTGCGTCGGGTGACGACGAGGTGTGGCAGGAGTTCTGACGGACGGAGCAAGGAATGCGTTTACTGTCGGCGATCGGGCTCTGCCTGGTTCTTGGTCTCGCCGAACCAGCCCCGGCAGGCGAATTCGGCTTTGATTCATTGAGTCAGGTCATCGCCGCGCAGCACCTGGGCAGTGTCGAGGACCTGCTGGCCGTGTTGCCGGAGGACCTGCGGACTCACTACTCGTTGGTTTTTTCGAGCCGCAGTCTGCAGGACGCAAGTTTCGAACATCCACGCGCGGTGCTGTTCGGAAGCAACGCGCAACTCATCCTGACGTTCAACGGCGACGCATCTCAACACGGCTTCGAGGCGGTGGAGACCATGGAGTTCGATGCGCACGCGAATCGCTTCATATTCCGCGAGATCACTTTTTCACACGATAAAACCCAGCCCGCCGCGCAAATATCCGGCCCCAATCCTGCTCGATGCGCCGCCTGCCACGATGATCCGGCCCGGCCGATTTGGGACGTGCCGCCCGCGTGGCCGGGAGTGTACGGCGAGCGCTATGGCGCCGGGCTTTCGGCCATGGAACTGCGCGGTCTGCGCCGATTTCTCGCGATTCAGGGGACTCATCCGCGCTACCGCTATCTCCTGGGCGCGGGGGCCCTGGCCGACCGCGATACCTATGTGTCGAGTGCGCGAGCAGCTTACAACGGCGTATCGGTCGAACCTCCGAATGCGCGGCTGTCCGCGCAGCTGTCGACGTTCAATGTGCGTTCCATTTTGTCGGAGCTCGCCTCGCAGCCCGGATTTGCTTCGCACCTGAATGTACTGCTGGCGTCGGCCGGATCCAGCTGCGGTGCGGTGGCCGAATTTTACCCCCCGTCCCTGCAACCCGCGATTGCCGCCGATTATAAGAGTTATTCCAGAGCCACCGCCGCTGCCGACCGCAACCAGTCCTCGGCGAAGACGCTGCGCCTCGGCGGCGGCCGGAATCCATACTCGGGATGGGCACCGCCGGCCGAATTCACCGAACTGCGGTATGTCGCTGAGCGCGCCCTCAATGTGTCGACTCGGCACTGGACATTGGCGTTCGAGCGCGGTTCGTATGATATGTCCGCGCCCGCCGGCACCCTGACCCTTGAACAGGCGCTATTCGCCTGGCTGGCGCGAACCGATCCGGAACTGCGCTCGCTCGCGGCCTATCGAACATTCAACGCGGACGATGCGTATTGCCAACACCTCAAGCGGGCGAGCCGGCTGTCGATCGGAGCTTGGCTCGAAAGCCACCCCGCGATTGCGCGCGCGCCGGACGCACCCAACGACACAGCGCCGGGGCATCACCCCCCCGGGTCGACGCCCACGCTGGTGCAACGGTGCGCCGCATGCCACAGCAGCGACATCGCGCCGGCGCTGCCGTTCGGAGATCCGGTGACCCTCACGCAACGGCTTCTCGATGGAAACTACCCCCATGGCCGGCTGCTCGATGAAATCTTATTCCGGCTTACGCCGGAGGCCGGGGCAGCGCGCATGCCGCGCGGCATCGCCATCGACGCCGCCGAACAGCGGGACCTCGAAGAGTATTTCATGGGTCTGGCGCAGACCCGCTGACACGGCCGTCCATAGCATGTGACCGCCGTCACTTTTCGGTGCATGCGGTCTTAAGTAAAGCCGACCAGGGTCGATACCGCTGGGACGTAGGCATCCTAAGGTCGGCACGTTGAAGAACAAGACCCGTGAGCAAAGCTCTTTGCAGCGCGGCACCATCCTGTGTTGCGCGGCAATATTCACGCTGCTGGCCGGATGGTGTCCTGCCGAGGACATGCGCGCAGGCGTGAGCCTCGGGGAATTGCCGCAGGGCTGGCACGATGACGGCGGGCGCGATCTGCCGCTGACCGCACTCCTCGGCCATCGCGTCGTTCTGACCATGGCCTATGCCTCCTGCCATCGCATCTGCCCGGTGACCATGGATGACTTCAAGCGCATGCAGAGTGTGGTCGACGCGCGTGGCGAGACCGTCGAGTTCGTCATCATCGGTTACGATCCGCAAAACGACAGCCCGGCCGTATGGCATCAATACCGGCTGAGTCGGAAGCTGAACCGCGACAATTGGCACTTTCTGAGCGGCTCTCAACCCGCGACCCGGCAGCTGGCCCGCCAGCTCGGGTTCCCCTTCTGGAAGTACGAAGAACACGTGATGCACGAGTCGCGTGCCGTGATCTTCGACACCAGCGGCGTTCAACGGGCGGTACTCGACTCAAAGACCTCCCGTTGGTCTGACGCACTTTAACTTACCCATCCCGAGGCATCATGTTAAACAAGCTTTTGATTCCCGCGCGAGCGATCGCGCTCGGCGTGGTCCTGAGTACCGCCTGCTTGCCGGCGGCGGCAGACTCGGTGAGCGACGCGAAGCTCGAAGAGCTGCAGAAGAAGCTCGATCAAAGTATGAAAATGATCGAAGCGCTCGGGGCTCGTGTCAAAGAACTGGAGGGGCACACATTGACCGGAACGGTGGCCGCCGCAGCACCAGCACCCGACCCGCAGCGTCTGGAGACAGTCGAGCAAAAGGTCGCCCAGATCGAGACGGCCAACGCCACCCGGCAATCGGATGACTCCGGTCTACCGATTCATGGTTTCGCGGACGTGAACACCGGCAACTACAATCTGTATTTTCCCTACTTCAAGGGTACCAACGTCGGCAGCCTCGACCTGTACCTGACGCCGAAGATCGGCGACAGCGTGGTCACGCTCGCGGAGCTCATCTTCGAGACGGGTCCCGATGGACAAGTAGGTACCGACCTCGAGCGCTTTCAGATCGGCTACCAATTCAACGACCAGGCGACCGTATGGGTCGGCCGGTTTCACACGCCGTACGGCTACGTGAACACCGCCCTGCACCACGGCGTGTGGCTCGCCGATGCCTTGCGGCGCCCCAAGTTCGTCAATTTCGAGGACAAAGGCGGCGTCATGCCGGCCCATACGACGGGCGTGTGGATGACGGGTGCCCTGCGCGAAGACAGCGGTAAATTCCTCTACGACTTCTACACCGGCAATGGCCAACACATTCAGGGAGGAATCGTCGACATGCAAAACGGCGGGAACGAGCATGGCGCGGCCATGTTTGGATCGCGGCTGTCCTATCAGTTCATCGGCGGTGCCGCCGACGGTCTGCTAGTGGGCGTCAACGGCTTCACCGACAAGGTCAACGACGATAATCCCATCACTCCCGCTCTCATCCGCCTCAATATGGTCGGCGCCTACGCGGTCTACGACACGGACACGTGGGAACACATCATCGAGGCCTACTCCTTTCACGACAAGAGTCTGAACGGCGCGCCGGGCACGCTCCACAGCGAGATGTGGTTTGCGCAGTTGGCCTACAGAGCCCGCTGGGGAGTGCCGTACATTCGCTACGAACGCGCCAATCTGGATCAAGCCGACCCCTATTTCAACGAGCAGACCTTCGGGGCGTCGTACTACCGCAGTGCGCTCGGGGTCCGCTTCGACATCAACGCCAAGTCGTCGCTCAAGTTCGAAGTTGCCCACACCCGCAACACGGATGACCGGCCGGCGACGGACTACCGGCCGTCGGACGCGGAGATTGGATTGCCGCAGCAATTCAACGAAATCCTCGCGCAGTACGCGGTTCGCTTCTAATTTTCAAGGAACTACAGCATGCGCATCCAAATCCTTGCCTTGCTTTTCGGCACGTTCCTCGTCACGTGGACTTCGACGGCCGGGGCGGGCGATCTCGTGGTCATCTGTAATCCATCGGTCAGTCTGAAGGCGGACGAGGTCCGCGATGTCTACTTCGGCGACAAGGGCTTCGCCGGGGCCGTCAAGTTGCTGCCGGCGGACAACAGCGCGGCGCAAGACGCGTTTCTCGATAAAGTGATGAAGCTCGACGCGAAGAAGTACGCAGGCGTCTGGATCAAAAAGGCGTTCCGCGACGGAAGCGCACCACCGCCGGTGAAGGCCAGCGACGCCGAGGCAATTGCCTACGTCAAGCAGACGCCCGGTGCCTGCAGCTACATCACGTCGGCTCCCGTCGACGGCGTCGTCGTGGTGGCGAAGTTCTGACGGCGCGGGCGCTTCTCGAGCCGCCGCGTCCGGCGCCTCAATGGCCGTCACAGATTTAGCTCCGTGAGCAGCTAAACATTGGGAAGCGGGGGCCGATACGCTTGAAGTATAGAGCTTGAAAATTACTGAACATAGGTAAATTTATGGCAGCGACCATCCTGGCAGTCGACGATTCTGCATCCATGCGGCAAATGGTGAGTTTCACCCTGAAACACGCCGGCTACGAGGTGATTCAGGCTGCCGACGGGGTAGAGGCCCTCGAGTACGCGCGGAGCAATTCGGTCAATCTGGTCCTGACCGATGTCAACATGCCCCGCATGGACGGCATCACTCTCGTCCGGGAGTTGCGCCTGTTGACCAGCTACAAATTCACGCCGATGCTCGTGCTCACGACGGAGGCGGCGCCGGAAAAGAAAATGCAAGGCAAGCAGGCCGGTGCCACCGGCTGGCTGGTGAAACCGTTCAACCCCGAGAAGCTGCTCGCTACGATCGCCAAGGTCCTGTAACGCCATGTCGATGGACCAGGAAATGGAGGAGATCCTGCAGCTCTTCTTCGAAGAGAGCTTCGAGGGCCTGGATACCATGGAATCGGGGCTCCTGACGCTCGACAGCAGCGCCGATCGCGAAACCATCAACACCATCTTCCGCGCCGCGCACTCGATCAAGGGCGGAGCCGGAACATTCGGGTTCATGGAGATCTCGGGCTTCACGCACTCCGTGGAAACGCTGCTCGACGAAATGCGCAACGGCACGCGCGGCATCACGCCCGACGCGCTGCAGGTGCTATTGCAATCCGTGGACGTGGTTCGCGAAATGGTGCAATCCGCGCAGGCAAAGCGGCCGATAGTCATGGTGGGCGCCACCGCGCTCAGCGCCGAGCTCACGCGAATCCTCGCCCAAAAGGGCGCTCCCGTGATTGCCGCCGCGGAGGGTGCGGCATCGCATCCGCCGGCCCCAGCCGATCCCCCCGCTGCCCCCGAGGCACGGGCAGCCTCGGCTCCGGCGATGCCAGACCAGCCCCGCGCTTCTCCGACAACCGCCCGCCCGAACACCGCCGAGATCGCGGTCAAGGGCAACCTCGCCGCCGGCCCGCTGGAGGGATGGCGGATCGTCTTCGAGCCGGACTTGAGCCTGTTCAAAACATGCAACGATCCGATGCGCATCTTCGACGAACTCGCGAACCTCGGCGCTCTCGAGGTCGAGGCGCACATCGGCAAGGTTCCGTCCTTCGGCGAACTCGATCCAACGCAGTGTTTCTTGAGCTGGACCCTCCTGCTGCGCTGCGCGGCCGAGCATGCCCGGGTCGCTGAGGTGTTCGACTGGGTGGATGCGAATTCGAAGATAGTTTACGAGCCGCTCTACGGTGCCGGCGTCTCCGTCGGAGTCTCGAGCCTGCCGGCCGCGGAACCGACGCAAGCAGGGGGACAGCGCCCAATGACTTCCTCCGACGTGCCGGCCGCTGCGGCCGCCGCGGGCAAGTCGGGCGGCGAATCCGGCTCTCTGCGGGTGGCCACGGAGAAGGTCGATGCGCTCATCAATCTCGTCGGCGAACTGGTCATCACGCAATCCATGCTGGGAAGATTTGCCGAGAAATACGAGCCGCAGGACATCGAATCGCTGCGCCGAAGCCTGGCCCAGCTCACGCGTAATACGCGTGAACTGCAGGAGAGCGTGCTGCAGATTCGCATGCTGCCCATCGGCTTCTCATTCAACCGCTTTCCGCGCCTGGTGCATGACCTGTCGCGAAAGCTGGGGAAGAAGGTCGACCTCAAGCTGAACGGCGAGAACACGGAACTGGACAAAACGGTGCTGGAGAAGATCAGCGATCCTCTGGTGCACCTGGTGCGCAACGCGCTCGATCACGGTCTGGAATCGCCGGAAGCACGTCTGGCCTCGGGCAAGAGCGACACGGGCACCCTGGAGCTCAATGCGTTTCACGAGGGCGGCAGCATCGTGATCGAAGTCAAGGACGACGGCGCCGGCCTGAACAAGGACCGCATTTTGGCCAAGGCGCGTGAACGCGGACTCGTGGACGCCGACGCCCAGCTGTCCGATGAGAATATCTACAACTTGATCTTCGTGGCAGGCTTCTCGACCGCAGATACGGTCAGCGACGTATCCGGCAGAGGGGTTGGAATGGACGTCGTGAGGCGCAACATCAACGACCTGGGCGGCCATGTTCAGATATTGAGCGTGCCGGGTCGCGGCAGCACCATTCGAATCAGGCTGCCGCTGACGCTTGCGATCCTCGAAGGCCAAATGCTGCGGGTCGGAAAGGAAATATACGTCGCATCCCTCGTATCCATCATCGAGACGGTGCAGTCGAAGCGCGAGGATCTGAGCTGCGTTGCGGGGCGTACGGAGCTCTTCAAGCACCGTTCCGACTATCTCCCGATCATCAGACTGTATGACTTGTTCGGCATCGAACCCGACAGTCGCGATATCACCGACGGGCTGCTCGTCGTGCTGGAGGCCGAGGGACGGCGGGTCGCAATGCTGGTCGATGAGCTGCTGGCGCAGCAGCAGGTGGTGATCAAGAGCTTAGAAACGAACTTCAAGCAGGTGCCCGGGCTTGCGGGCGCGACCATTCATGGCGACGGCACGGTCGCGCTGATTCTCGATGTACCGGGATTGGTCAGAACGTTCCTCGAGCGTCAATCAATGCAACTTGGGCGTGCAGCATGAACAATGAATTGATCGCCGCAGAGGCGGCGGCGGCGCGAAAAACCGGCGACGAAGGCGCGAGCCGGCAGTATTTGAGCTTCTTCCTCGGCGGCCAGGAGTATGCGACCGATATACTGCGCGTCCAGGAAATCAAAGGGTGGGACACCGTTACTCGCGTGCCCTATTCGCCCAATTACATTCTTGGCGTCATCAATCTTCGGGGAGCCATCGTGCCGGTGGTCGATCCGCGAGTGCGGTTCGGCCTGGAGCATGCTCCGTTCGACTCCGCAACCGTTGTCGTCGTGGTACGGGTGGCTGGCCCACGCGGCGAACGAATCGTAGGGTTCGTGGTCGATGCGGTCTCCGACGTGTACAGCTTCTCCGCAGAGAGCATACAACCGCCTCCGGATGCCGTGGGCTCCGTCGACCAAATGTTCGTTCTGGGGCTGGCGAAACACGAGGACAGGTTGGTGATCATTCTCGACATCGAGCGCCTTGTCATCTCCAGTGTGTTGGGCGACACCAAGGCGGCATAACCATGACTGACATCAAGTCCTCGAAAAAACGCAAATCCTCGACCCGCGCACAGCCGAAACGGGCCACTGCCTGCGCGACGAGGGCGGTGCCGGCCGTGGACCCTGCGGTTGCGACGGTGAACGCCGCGGTTGCGACGGTGAACGCCGCGGTTGCGACGGTGAGCGCCGCGGTTTCGACCGATAGTCCTGTGGTTACGGCGGCAACCGTGGGGCAAACGCACGGTGAGGTGGGCGCCGCCTTGCAAGTGCAACTCGAACCCGGCCTGGAAATCAAGGATGCCGAGGGCGTCCATCGGCTGCTGTCGGCTGCCTTGGAAGAACGGCGCGCGATTGCCGTGGATGTCGGCCGCGTACAAGCCGTGGACACGGCGGGCGCCCAGTTGCTCCTTGCCTTTCAGGGCGAAGCGAGCCGGCGTGGCGTAACTATCGAATTCCACGGCGAGTCGGCGCCGCTGCTCCACGCGCTGGCTGTGCTTGGCCTGCGCGACAAGTTTTCGTTTGCGGTCTGCCATGGTTGAGCAACTCAAAGAAATGGCAACGCAAACGGCGCCGGAGGACGGCGAGTTGCGCGTCGTGATCGGTGAATTCGGGCGGCACCTGGATATGCTCGCAGAGCAATTGGGTGCGTCGCTCTCGGAAGCCGATCGGGACTGCGTGTCGGTGGGCGAGTCCTTCCACGACCTGGCAGACGCCAAGAACAAGATCGCGGTCGTCGACTGCGACGAGCCGGCCCGAACCTTCCTGAAACACTCTTGCGAACAGATCGGCAATTCGCTGCACGCTGCAGTCGTTGCTCTGCAATATCACGATCGCCTGGCGCAGCGATTGGCACTGATACGCACAGGACTCAATCGATTGCAGGAGTTGCTGCACGACCCCACCGTGCGCCCCTACAACGATTGGCTGGAATCGCTGCGCCAGGTCGAACACCTGAACCGAATCGAGCAGAGCCGGCTTGGTCCGGAACCGCAATTGGGGCGGAGCACCGCAGAGCGGTCCGCCGCCGCCAGCGACGCCGTGGAGCTGTTTTGAATGCGGGAAACCCTGCATCAAGAAAAGCAGCCGAAGTGCCGATAGTTTAATCAGGACGAAACAGTGCTCTCGCGGCGGCTTGTACCCAAGCCGGCGCGCAACCCGGAGTCGATCAAATGACGGATCAATCGGCGAAGAAATCGGTCGGAGGCGACTCCCCTACCTCCCGGCAAGTGCTCACCTTTTGTCTGGGAGCAGAAACGTACGGCGTGGATATTCTTCGCGTTCAGGAAATCCGCGGCTGGTCCCCGGTGACCCGCATTCCCAAATCGCCGTCGCATGTACTCGGTGTGTTGAACCTGCGCGGCTCGATCGTGCCGATCGTCGATCTGCGGGTGCGCTTCAGTCTCGAACGGGCGGAATTCACGCCGCTCACCGTCATTATCGTCCTGTCGATCACGACTCCCAGCGGACGCAGCGAATTCGGCCTCGTGGTCGACAGCGTTTCCGACGTCGTCGACATCAGTGCAAAGGACCTGAAGGAAGCACCAAACCTCGGCGGGAAAATGAACGCGGATTTCATCCAATGTCTCGCGACGGTCGCGGACCGCATGTTGATCCTTTTGGACGTCGATGCCCTCATCGGGCGTGATCTGCTGTCGCTCGAACCGGCTGCGCTGGTGGGGGCCGCATGAACTCTCCCATGCAGCGAGGGTCGATGTTCGCGCGGCTGAAACGCCGGTTCGCCGCACAGCCACCCGACGAGGGCGCCGCCTCGGACAATAGCGAACTTCTTGCGCAGATCGCGGCGATCAACCGATCGCAGGCGGTGATCGAATTCAAAATCGACGGCACCATTTTGACGGCGAACGGCAATTTCCTCGCCATCGTCGGCTACACGCTCGCGGAGATCGTCGGCAAGCACCACGGCATGTTCGTCGATCCGCTCCATCGAGAGTCCGCAGAGTACCGGCAGTTCTGGGCGAAACTCGCGCGAGGCGATTTCGAGAAGGGCCAGTACAAGAGCATCGGTAAGGGCGGCGCGGAGGCATGGTTCGAGGCCACCTATAACCCGATCTTCGATTCGACCGGCAAACCGGGCAAGGTCATCAAGTTAGCGACGGATATCACGGCGCAGAAGCAAAAGGACCGGATCAATTACGCGCTGAAGAACTCGCTCGACGCCGTGACCACCAAGATCATGGCGACCGACAAGGATCACAACATCATTTTCGTCAACAAGGCGGCGGCGGAATTGATGCTGAAGGCGCAACCTGAGATCCGCAAAAAGCTGCCCGACTTCGATGCCGGCCGGTTGCTCGGCACCAAGATCGACGTGTTTTTACAGCGTCCCAGCGAGCAGCGGGCGATGCTCGCGGAACACAAGGGCACTATTAACTTCCTGATCGAGCTGGGCTCGCGCACCTTGAGTTTGACGGGCAACGCCATGGTCGACGAAAGCGGCGCGCGTCTCGGGACCGTCATTCAGTGGGTGGATCGGACCGAGGCGTTGCATACCGAGCGCGAATTGCAAGAGGTGATCACGGCCGTGATGGACGGCAACATGGCGGCGCGCATCGATCTGGGGGGAAAGGCGGGCTTTTTCGCGACATTGTCGGCCAAGATCAACGAGCTGGTGCAGAGCTTCGGCGAGGTCGTGGGGCGCGTCAAATTGGCGGCCGGCGAAGTCGCTCGAGGCGTGCAGGAAATCTCACAGGGCAATGAGGATTTGAGCAGGCGTACCGAGGGGCAGGCATCGAATCTCGAGGAGACGGCCTCGTCGATGGAGCAGATGACGGCCAGCGTGCGTCAGAACGCGGACAATTCGGGCCAGGCGAACCAGCTGGCGGCTGCGGCGCGCGAACAGGCGGAGAAGGGCGGCGCGGTGGTCGCCAGCGCCGTCAAGGCGATGAGCGAAATCAATCAGTCGTCGAAGAAGATCGCCGACATCATCGGCGTCATCGATGAGATCGCGTTCCAGACCAATCTGCTGGCGCTCAATGCGGCAGTTGAGGCGGCGCGGGCGGGTGAACAGGGAAGAGGTTTCGCGGTGGTCGCCAGCGAAGTGCGAAATCTCGCGGGCCGCAGCGCCACGGCTGCGAAAGAGATCAAAGAGCTGATTCGCGACAGCGTGCAAAAGGTCGAGGAGGGTTCGACGTTGGTCGGACAATCCGGCCAGACGCTCGAGCAGATCGTCAGCGCGGTGAAGAAGGTCAGCGACATCATTGCCGAGATTGCGGCAAGCAGCCAGGAGCAGTCCGCCGGGATCGATCAGGTCAACACGGCGGTGGCGCAACTGGACGAAATGACGCAACAGAACGCCGCGCTGGTGGAACAAGCGACGGCCGCCGGCAAATCCATGGCCGACCAGTCCCAGGCATTGAGCGACGCCTTGGCGAAATACGATGTGGGGACGGCGGCGACGGCGATCGCGGCGGCGCCGCCGATCGCAGCAGCGGCGCCGAAGCGTCCCACTCGCGTGGCCTCCGCTGCGGCGCGAGGCGAGGCGGGATCGGCGGGACGGCCGCCCCTGCGTAAGTCCGCGGTTGCAGTCTCGAAGCCGGCTGCCAAGCCGGTGCATGCCAAGCCGGTGCATGCCAAAGCCGCTGTCGGTTCAGACCTCGAGTGGAAGCAATTCTAGGCCGGATGCCAAACGGACCCCGCACTCGATGCGGCGGTGCGGAGCGGCAGCGACAATATGAACAATCAAGCCGCCCAAAACCAAGCGCCCGATACGCGCGCGCGAGAATTTCAATTCACGGACGCGGACTTCAGCGCTCTGCGGACGTTGGTCAAGGAAATGACCGGCATCAGTCTCGCGGAATCGAAGCGCGAATTGGTCTACGGCCGCGTCTCACGGCGCTTGCGGGCGCTGGGCCTTTCCACGTTCGGTGCCTATCGCAAGTTGCTGGAGTCGGGCGATGGATCGGAACTGGTGGCGTTCTGCAACGCGATCACCACGAATCTCACGTCGTTCTTCCGCGAATCCCATCATTTCGACTACCTGCGCAACGAGTTCTTGGCCGCGCGCCGCGACGCCGGCCGTCGTTCCGAGCGCATCCGAATCTGGTCATCTGCGTGTTCGTCGGGCGAGGAGGCGTACAGCATTGCAATGACGATCATGGAGACCCTTCCCGACTGGGAGAAATGGGACATCAAGATCCTGGCAACCGATCTGGACTCCGACATCCTGGCGCGCGCGCAGCGTGGTTGCTACACCGCCGACCGCGTCAAGGGGTTTGAGCCGAAGCGCCTGGCGAGATTCTTCACCGAGTCGCGCGAGGGTGCGGAGCGCGCGTACCAGGTGATTCCGGATCTCGCCAGTCTAATCACCTTCAAGCAGATCAATCTGATGCATGATCTGCCCATGTCCGGACCCCTCGATGCAATATTCTGCCGCAATGTCGTCATCTATTTCGACAAGGAGACCCAGCGCGCGCTCTTTTCCAGGATCGCGAAACTACAGCGGTCCGGCAACCTGCTGTTCCTGGGACACTCGGAGACGCTGTTCAAGGTTTCGGAGGACTACACGCTGATCGGCAGAACCATCTATCGGCGGGGCTGACCATGGCAGGTATTGTGGCCAGTCAAACGAAATCCCAATTGCCGGCCGTTGCGCCGGGTTTCGAACATGTCAAGCGCTACTGGGATCCGGGCTGCGACAGATGGTCGGCTAAGATCCTGCCCGGGGAATATTTCGTCACCCGCAGCGACGAGGCCATCACCACCGTGCTGGGTTCTTGTATTGCAGCATGCATTCGGGATCCGGCCACGCGTATCGGCGGCATGAACCACTTCATGCTTCCCGAGGATAGTTCCCCCGGCAAGAGCGCATGGATCGACGGACCTGGGGGGCTAGCCACCCGGTACGGCTCGTATGCCATGGAGAGCCTCATCAACGAATTGATGAAGCTCGGCGCGCGCCGCGACCGCTTGGAAGTGAAGCTCTTCGGCGGCGGCAGGATCTTGTCGTCGATGACGGACGTCGGCAGGAAGAACATCACCTTCGCGCGGGACTTTTTGAAGCTGGAGGGATTCAAGATCGCGGCCGAAGACGTCGGCGACGTATACCCTCGCCTGGTGCTCTACTTTCCCACCACCGGTGTCGTCATGTTGAAGAGACTGCGCGCGCTGGACGTGTCCGCGATCGCGCAGCGCGAAAACAATTATCTCCACAGTTTGGCCGCCAAACCCGCGGGCGACGACGTCGAGCTGTTCGACTAGGGACTTGAGAGACCATGCAAACCGTGTCCAAGCCCGTTTCGAGTGGGCAAGCCAAGAAGCTCAGAGTCCTGATCGTCGACGACTCGGCGCTGGTGCGGCGCCTGTTGACGGAAATGCTCTCGAGCGACGCAGGGATAACGGTGCTCGGCGCCGCCCACGACGCGTACGACGCGCGGGAGAAAATCAAGGCGCTCAACCCCGATGTGCTGACATTGGATGTCGAAATGCCGCGAATGGACGGCGTCACCTTTCTGCGCAATCTGATGCGACTGCGGCCGATGCCCGTCATCATGGTCTCCTCATTGACGGAGAAAGGCGCCGAAGTCACCCTGGATGCGCTCTCGGTCGGGGCGGTCGATTACCTGGCGAAGCCGAAGATCGATTTGGCGGCGACGCTCGCGGATTACAAAGAGGAACTCATCTCCAAGGTCAAGGCCGCTGCATCGGCCCGCTTGCGCGCGACCCCCACTACCCCGTCGGCATCCGCGGATGCCATACTCGCGAAGCGCGACTCGCAACGCCGGCTGCGGACGACCGAGCGCATCATCGCGATCGGCGCGTCGACCGGCGGTACCGAGGCGATCAAGGAAGTCCTGGTGCGCCTGCCGCCGGACACTCCGGGTATCGTCATCACGCAGCATATTCCAAAGCTGTTCAGCGGTGCGTTCGCGCGACGGATGGATGCATGCTGTCAAGTCAGTGTCTGCGAAGCGGAAGACGGCCAGCAGGTTCTGCGCGGGCACGCTTATGTCGCCCCCGGCGACAAGCATTTGCTGCTGGTGCGAGACGGGGCGCGCTACGTCTGCCGTTTGGACGAGGGTCCGCCGGTTAATCGGCACAAGCCGTCCGTCGACGTCCTGTTTCGTTCGGTTGCCCAGCAGGCGGGGCGCAACGCCATCGGAGTCATCCTGACCGGTATGGGCAAGGACGGCGCATTGGGTCTCAAGGAAATGCGCGATGCCGGCGCTCGCACGGTTGCCCAGGACGAGGCGACCAGCATCGTCTGGGGTATGCCGGGCGAGGCGGTGGCTGTCGGCGGCGCGGCGGACGTACTGCCGCTCGGCGAGATCTGGTCGCGTGTGCTGCAGTTGGCCGACGAAATGGATATCACCAGGTCTGCCGTTGCGGGCGGGGCCTAGACAGTTATTAGTAATTTGATTTGGAGTATCTCAGTGAAAATTATGATCGTAGATGATTCGACGGCAATGCGAATGATCGTCAGGAAAACCTTGCGCCTCGCCGGCTTCGAGGGCCACGACTTCTCGGAGGCGGACGACGGAATGAAGGCATTGGCGGCCATCAAGGCGAGCCCGCCGGACCTTGTTCTGTCCGATTGGAACATGCCGAACATGACGGGGATCGAGTTGCTCGAGGCCCTCACCAAGGGAGGGGTCAAGGTGAAGTTCGGATTCGTCACCACTGAAGCGACTCCCGACATGCGTCAGCGCGCCACCGCCGCCGGTGCGAGCTTCCTGATTTCCAAACCGTTCACGCCGGAATCCTTCAAGGCAGCTCTCGGAGGCCACATCAAATGAACGCCACGATCGCGACCCACCCATTACCAGACGTCGCACAAGTGAAGGATTTGCTCGGCATGCTGTTTGACGCGCTGTCGGTCAAACTCGGCCCGAAGCTCGACGTGTCGCCAAAAGCGGCCAACTACTTCGGCGTATACGTGTCGGACGACGGCACCCCGGTTGCGCTGTGCGGATGCGACATTGCGTTCGCCGCCAACAGCGGCGCGGCGCTGTCGATGTTGCCGCCCAACGTGGCCAAGGAAGCGGCGAAGGACAAGGAGCTGACGCCGGTGATGCTGGCCAATCTGCATGAAGTGATGAACATATGCACTCGTCTGATGCTGCGCGACGATTCGCCGCATCTGAAGCTCCGCGAGCTTTGCGCGGTGAACGCGCTGCCCGCGGCGGCGGCGGCGATCATTGCCGCCCCGAAGGGCCGGGTCGACTTCGAAATCGGGCTGGGCAAGTACGGATCCGGAGTGCTGTCGGTCATGTGCCTCTAGCAGGGAGCGCCGCCGCCGCGGGGGGCGTTAGCTTCGTCTAAAGAATTCGTAAAGACCGCCGACACTTTACCAATGACCTTTAAGATGAAAATCTGGTCGATCCCGATTTGCGCAGTGGCGGTATTCGGGCTCACACTGGCGTTGACGTTCGTCTTGAGCGCGCGGACTGCCCGGACGATTACCGAGTTGGGTGCCGTCCGCTATCCGCTCATGGACCTCGCGCAAAGGCTCGATCGGCAGCTCAAGCTGGTCGTGGAGGATCTGCAGTCCGCCGTGATGGACGGCGACGCGCGGAAACTGGCCGATGTCAACGCCTTGGCGGAGCAGTTTCGCCAGGACACCAGCATTCTCGCCGCGTTGCCGGCCGAGGCCGACGACGGCAAGAATCTGCGGTCGGCCTTCGACGCGTACTTCGATGCCGCCCTGCAGGCCTCCAAAACGCTTCTGGACGGCAAGACCGGCGACGCTCCCGCGGCGATTGCGCAAATGCAGGCGCGGCACAAAGCCGTGGAAGAGGCTGTCAAGGCCACAAACGTCAAGGCACGCGACAGCTTCGAAGCGGCGCTCGAGGCCGGCAATTCCGGCGTCCGCAGGATCGAGTGGGCGACCGTGGGGGGCGCACTCCTGGTCATCGTGGGCCTCACATTGCTGTCGCAGATGATCGTCGGCGGTCTCATGCGCCAGTTGGGCGGCGACCCCGCGCTGGCCCGCAATTTTGCGGAGAAAATCGCCGCCGGTGATTTGTCTGCAAAAGTCCAACTGTCGCCCGGCGACACGCAGAGTCTCATGGCCGCCCTCACCGCGATGGCCGGGCGCATCAATTCCGTCATTGCCGCGCAGACCACGATGTCGGTCGAGCATGAGCGAGGCAACATCGACTACCGCATCGATGCATCTGTGCTGCCCGGTTCGTACAGCGAACTTGCCAAGATGAGCAACGAACTCGTGGATGGTCATCTCAAGGCCACCTTGTTGTTGGTCAGTGTGCTGCAGGACTATGGACGGGGCAACTTTGCCAGCGACATGCCGGAGTTCCCGGGAAAGAAAGCGGATCTGACGCGCGCAGCCGCCGAAGCCAAGAAAAATCTGCTCGCCATCAACATGGAGCTGAAGCGATTGGTGGACGCCGCAACCAGCGGAGATTTCGCGGCGCGAGGCGACGCGACGGCGTTCCAGAACATGTTCCGCGAGATGGTCAGCGGCATGAATCAGGTGATGGCGGCCTGCGAGACTGGTATCACCGGTGCGGGCGGTGTGCTCGAGGCGCTGGCGCGCGGCGATCTGCGTACCGGCATGCAGGGGCAACACAAAGGTCAATTCGCGCAGCTGCAAACGGATGCGAATACCACGGTCGCCAAGCTGACCCAGATCATTGCGCAGATCAAGCATTCGACCGGCTCGATCGACACCGCCGCACGTCAAATCAGCGACGGCAACACCGACCTCAACGAGCGGACCGCGCTGCAGGCGGCAAGCCTCGAGGAAACCGCGAGCGCCATGGAAACGATTACCGCTGCGGTCCGGAAGAACTCGCAAAACGCGGGCCGGGCCAATGAGTTGGCGATCGGCGCCTCCAATGTCGCCATCAAAGGGAGGCAGGTGGTGGCGCAGGTCGTCGACACCATGACTTCGATCGACAAGAGCTCCAAGAAGATCGTCGACATCATCAGCGTCATCGACAGCATCGCGTTCCAGACGAACATCCTTGCGTTGAATGCCGCGGTTGAGGCGGCGCGCGCCGGCGAGCAGGGCCGCGGCTTCGCGGTGGTGGCGAGCGAGGTGCGCAATCTGGCGCAGCGCACGGTGACTGCCGCGAAGGAGATCAAGGATCTCATCGGCGAATCCGTCGAGAAGGTCGGCGCCGGCACGGCGCTGGTCGATACGGCAGGGCAGACCATGCAAGAGATCGTGGAGGCCGTCAAGCGCGTCAACGACATCATGGGCGAAATCACCACGGCAAGCGCCGACCAGAGTTCCAGCATCGAGTCGGTCAACACTTCGATCGCCGGAATGGACAACTCGACCCAGCAAAACGCATCCTTGGTCGAGCAAGCGGCAGCGGCTGCCACGCGGCTACTGCAGCAGGCGGAGCGGCTGCATCAAGCGGCGTCCATATTCGAATTGGCCGACGAGGCGACCGGCGCCCATCAGTCGCACGCTTCTGCGATCAGCACTGCGTTCGTACCGCCAAAAGCAAATGAATTAGACATGACGGCATTCAAGCGCACGCCGGTGCGGGCGCGGTCGGGGACATAGTCCAGATCGCAAGCCGGATCGGGCAGTTCCAAGTGCATGGTCGGCGGCACGATGCCCCGCTCCATACTTGCGACCACAATGACGAATTCGAGCGCGCCGGCGGCGCCGAGCAGATGACCGTGCATCGACTTGGTGGAACTGACGGGTAGCGCATAGGCCCGCCCACCGAAGACCTCCTTGATCGCGGCGGTTTCGACGGCGTCGTTTTGCAGGGTGGCGGTGCCGTGCGCATTGATGTAGTCGACGGCGCTGTGGTCGAGCCCGGCGGACTTGAGGGCGGCACGCATTGCAGCCGCCTGACCCTCGACCGTGGGCCGCGTGATGTGCGCCGTATCGGTGGTCAGTCCGTAACCGGTGAGTTGCGCATGAATGCGCGCACCGCGTGCCGTTGCGTGATTCCATTCTTCGAGAGCCACGAACGCCGCGCCCTCGCCCAGAACCAAGCCGCTGCGATTGCGCGCAAAGGGGCGGCAGGAAGCCGAAGGATTCTGCGCGTCCGGCGTTGCGATCGTCCGCATGGCTTCCCACGCCCGCAGAACGCCGTAGGTGAGCGGCGCCTCAGCTCCGCCGGCCAGCATGACATCGACGTCCCCGCTCTGGATCCTGCGGGCCGCCTCGCCCACGGCGACCGCTCCGGATGAACAGGCGGTCGAATACGTCATGTTGGGTCCGGTAATTCCATAATCGATTCCGATCCAAGAGGCGGCCGCGTTCGTCATGGACGTGAGCACCGTGTAGGGCTTGACGCGATCCGAACGCTCGGCATAGATGGTGTGATAGCCCTCGTCCGTCGTTTCGGCTCCGCCCATGCCGCTGCCGACGCTGACGCCGCAGCGATCGCGATTTTCGGTGCCGAAGTTTAAGTTTGCGTCGGCGACTGCCTGGGCTGCCGCCACCAGCGCCATCTGGCTCACGCGATCGAGCATTCGAAGCCGCGGGGCCGCGAAGTGAGCGTCCCCGCGGAAGTCGGCACTGGCGCCGATGGGCGATCGCAGGGTCTCCCGCAGGGGTATGTCGAGCGGCCGGATCCCGGAACGACCGGCCACCAGATTCGCGCACAGCGCAGCGATGGAATCACCGATGGGCGCCACAACACCCAGCCCCGTGACCGCTACGCGACGAGGCTCAGGGAGCGGCATGGCGGTCGACGCCGCCGGAGTCGGGCGCCTTGGACTGGGCCGCCAGAAGCCGGTCGATGAAGCGCACCAGGTCTCCGACGGTTGTCAGATCGTTCGGAACGTCGTCCCGGATGGCCAATCGGTAGCGGTCCTCGATCTTGAACATGAGTTCCAACAAGTCGAGAGAGTCCACTCCGAGAGCGGCCAGCTTGGCGTCCGGTGCGACGCGTTCTCGCGTCAGATTGAACTCGTCGACGAGAATGTCCTGCAAGGTTTCCAAGGTGCTCATGTGAACTCCGTGGTAGTGAACGGCCGCGCGGCTGCGCTCGCCGCTTTGCCTGCCAGTTGCGCCGCGCTGCTCAGCAATGTCGGCCGGCGACCGAGCAGGGCCCGGGCCGGTTCCGCGAGCCGAGGCCGCATGGCCACGTGCGCATAGAGCGCCGCCAGTCGCACGCGCGGTGCGAACGCATGGCGCCACGCCGCCGCATAGGAGCGGTGTAGTTCGATGCCGAAACGGCCGCGGATGTCGGCGGCCGGCTGCCGCGTGAGCATCGCGGCGAGCAAGGCCGACGATTGCAGCGCCATACTGATGCCTTCGCCGATCAACGGATGACTTTCTCCGGCGGCGTTGCCGACACGAAACACGCCCGCCACGCCGACGCGAACTCCCGGACGAAGCGGACCCGCCGACATCCACGTCCCCTCGCGGTGGGCGCCTTCAAGCGCCTCGTGGACGCCGGAGCATGCGCGCCGCAGAAACGCCTCTACCGCCGCGCCGGCGGACGCCTGAGGCAGCAGCGCACGGCAGGTCGACAGCGTATCGCGGCGCAGGCAGCAAGCAAGCGTCGTAAGTCCTCGGTCCGCGACCACCATGCCGCCGTAGCCTCCAGGCAATGCGAGTACCGGCAGGAACCCAGGCGCCAGCGCCGCATTGTGAAAATTTGCCTTGAAGGCCAGGAGATCCGAACTCCTGCGGGAGATCCGCGCCGTGCCCGCATGCTCATGCGTCGAGTACGCCGGCCCTCGCTCCCACGACCCGTGCGCATCCACCACCACCGGCGTACGCAGTGTTCGGATGACGCCCGGCGAGCATTCAACGGCGCATGCGTAGCCGCCGGGCTCGCCGCCCACAGTGCGGGCTCGCGCCGGTTGCAGAACAGCTACGCCGAGCGATGCCGCTCGCTGCAGGAGCCTTGTGTCCAGCCAGTCGCGGCCAATCGCCCGGCCATACTGATTGGGTCCGGCGATACACGGCGGCATGGCGGCGGTTGCAGCCGCTGTCGCTCCCATCCAACCGATCCGGCGCAGTTCCGGACCGGCAGCACGCCGGAACTCGAGGCCGATACCAAGCCGGTCCAGAAGTTCGAAATTACCCGCAGCGATGCATTCGCCGCACACCTTGCGGCGCGGGTAGATGTGCTGTTCCACGATGATCACGCGCCAGCCGGCCTGTGCCAACAGGATCGCGGACGCAGTCCCTGCGGGACCCGCGCCGACCACGAGCGCATCGCAATCAAAGTTCATTCATACCTTCCATTGCAGCTCTCGCGCGCAGCTGCGATGTCGCACGCGCTGCGGCGAGACAATGACTGAAGGGCGGCGCCGGAAATTCTACAAGGTTCCAGCCGCCGCGTGTGCTCCAGGCCGTCGACAATTCCCGATCGGTGAATCCGGCCGCGACGCTTTTGACCGCGTCCTGCCGCGTAACCTCGCCCGCGCCGAGTAGACCGATCAGACGGCTGCCGACGCGTGCGATATTGCTGCGTCGCGGCTCGCACGCCACGAACGCATCGGTCGCCGCCGCGACGGCGCGCAGTAAAAGAACGAGCGGCGCCGGCTCGAAATGATGCAGGAACAAGTTCGCGAAGCACAGGTCGTAACGGCGCCCGTTCTTTGCGCGGTCATCGGTATGGTCATGCGTGCGGTCGTGGGTCCGGTCATCGTCGGTGCGAGTTTCGTCGCGGCGGAGCTGCCACGACGCGGCCCATTCGAGCGCATCCGCACGCAGGAAATTCACCTGCCACCCGAGCTCGCGGTACTCAGCGAGCGTTTCCTCTGAAACGAGATCGACCCGGTCGAGCAGCGTGAGTTCCACGCCGTTCCATCGGGGCCGCTGTACGCGAGCGAATCGCAGCAGCAGCGTCCCATCGCCCGCCCCCAGCTCCAGTATTCGCCGGGGCTGCACCGCAAGCTGCAGCGCGGCCACCGCCCGCCGCAGATTCGCGATCGACCTGAGGGCGACATGCACTCGCCGCAGGTCGCTGCGGGACCGGCGGCCGCGCGGATCGTCCGCGGCGAGGCCATCCAGCTCTTCGGGCTCCACCCTGCGGCGAGAAAGACTCATAGGGACTAGTCGACCTCGAGCAGCGCGCCGTGGCAGGTGAAACCGGCGCCGAACGAGGACATCCACCACCATCCGCCGTCCGCCGCGTCGGCGAGTGCGGCATCCAGCACGAAGTAGACGAACGCGCTGCTGAGGTTGCCATATTCGCGCAGCGCCTCGCGGCTGTAGCGCAGCGCATCGCCGTCGATCGCCAACCGTTCCTGCAGCGCCAGCAAGACGTCGCGGCCGCCGGCATGCATGATCCAGGCGGCGATCTGGTCCCGCGCCAACCCCGCCGCTCGCAGCGTCCGCTCCAGAACCTCCTCGGCGTGTTGGGCCGCAAGAGCAGGCACTTCGCGCGTCAGGATGTTGCGCAACAAACCCGCGCGATGTTCGAAACGCAACGATTCGCGTGCGGACGGATCCGTCACCGAGGAACTTCCGCGCCAGCGGATGCGGCGACGTCCTGCCGGAGGCTGCCGCGAGAGCACGGCCGCGCCGGCGCCGTCGCCGAACAGGCATGCGCTGACGAGTACGCCGGGATCGTCGTCCAAGTACATCGCGGCGCTGCTCACCTCCACGCAGACAGAGAGAACATGCTCGCATTGGCCCGAGCCAAGAAGTGCGTTCGCAAGCTGCCAGTTCGGCAGCGCCCCAGCGCATCCCTGGCCGACCAGATCAAAGCCGAGTGCGTCGCGGCGCAGGTTGAGCCGTTCTGCGACGTAGCCCGTCAGACCGGGACACAGATAGCCCGTGCAAGTGCTGACGATCACTGCATCGACCGACTGGGGATCGATTCCGGCCCGCTGCAGCGCCTCGCGTCCGGCGCCGCCGGCCAATGCCGGCGCGTGCAGGATAAAGCGCCGATTCAACGTATCCGCATCGATGGTGAATGCCTCATTCAGCGACGCGACCGACAGGCGGCGTGCTTCGATCCCGTTGTTCCGGGTGAGGACGTGTTTGGCGACGAGGCGCGAGCGGGCATCCAGCCGTTCGAACCACGGCGACGCGACGAAGGCATCCCAGCATTCACTTTTGGTGTAACGCCGCTCGGGAAGAGCGGTGCCGACGGCATTCAGGTACATAGGCTCGTCTCGCGGCTCGGCGCAGCCGTCAGTCGCCGGGTTTGAGAAGGGGAGCCGAGCGGCGCGAGATTGCGCGCGGCGGACGGCCGTCGAGTTTGCGGCGGTAATGCTTGGCGATGGATGACTGCAGCAGCCGGCTGATCGCCGGCGGCTTGAATTCGCACCACTCGATGCCGATGCCGTCCTTGAGCTTTCGCGCCACGAACGCGGGGATCAGCGGCGCATCGCGCTTCGGTCGATGTGGCAGGTCGATGGCAACGAGAATGCGCGACATCAGCCGCAGGTCCAGGTCCGCGCGGATGAATGCGCCGCTGACGCTGAGGTTGGAGAGACGGCCGGTGCGAACGGTAAACGGATGCCCCGTGATACGAACGGGAATGTCCACGCCGACTCTTTCGCCCCATCGGTGCTCCATGGACCGATGATCGCACGAAGATCAAGATGCTTTGAATAGGGCGGAGGACGAATAGGGGGAAGAACGCAAATTCAAGGCACTGGTCCTACGGCTGACAACGGATTCGTCCTACGTCGCTCCGCGGGGCGGCCAGTCCAACCTCCGTCAAAAGCGGCGCGTGAGGTATCCGATCACGCTTTCGATCTTGTAGAAGCTGTCAGGTCTGACTCCGACCGGATCAGTGGCGTAGACATGATCGCGCGCGATGTTCTGTGCGTAGCGAAAATCCAGCCCGACATCCCATTTGGGCACGACGTTTCGCCATTGGCCGCCGATTCCGCCGTAGAGGGAGTAGGCCGGCGTGGCCAGGTTGTAACGGTCCACACCCGCAAATATGTTCAGTGCAAATGTGTCGCCAAAGCGGTGCCGGTAATCGACCGGCCGCACGCCTATCAACGAATGACTGTCGATCTCGTCCAGTTCGAGACGCACACCCAAGTCGTTCCTGTCGGAAACGGCGCGCCGCGCGCCCAATGCAAAGTGCGGTCCGAAATTCGTCTTCGAGGTCGTGACGGGCAGACCCTGCTGCAGGTCCGATTTCACGCGGTTTGCGTTGGCGCCGGCATCCACGAACAGCTCGCTGCCGGACGCATCGGTGGTGTCCGCGGAATCGTCGTCACTCGACTCGGAATCGCGGCTGTGCTGATCTCCACCGTAGCGCACGAAACCGGACAATCGCGAAAAGGACTTACCGAAAACATCGCGACCGGCAAGAACTTCGCCTCCGAGGGTGAGATCGTTCCACGGCCGCGAGTACCTCACCGAGAAGTCATAGTAATGACGGTACGGATATGCGGCCGGTTCGCCGGGAAAGTACTGCCGCAGGTCGCCTCCGTAATAATTCTCGTTGACGACGGTGTGCGCGCGCTCCTCCAGGTAGCCGCCAAACGGCGGTTCCCAGCCGATGCGCAGCATCTGGCTGCGTGCGCCTACCCCGTCGCCGAAACGGCGCTGATCCGCGCCCCAGTTGCCGAGCACCAGGCCATCGTTGGTCATGCCGTCCAAAAAGATATTGTGAACGTACCAAATATTTTGCCACTCCGACACCTCGTACGTCATGTCGAAGTGGTGCCAGAGGCGCGGAAAATCGATCCCGGCCGTGAGCGCGGCATTGCCGAGCAAGTAGCTGCCGCCGTTGGAATTATCTTCGCCCGCGTATTGGAAATAAACGGCAAACGGAGTCTTGCCGGGAAAAATGAACCGGCTGACGTACGACGCCTGTTGATTGCCCTGCGTCTGCGACAGTCCGCTTGGCTTGAAGAAGTCCCGCAATAGGAAACGTCCCGAAGAGGGCAAACCGCTGCCGCCGCCGTACTCCAGGATGCGGTTGATGCCGAGCGACCACCCGGGAAACGGCTCGATCGATAGTTGCGTGCCGAACAAACGCGGATTGCCCCGGCTCGACACGCCGTTGTACAAGATATTATTGCCGGGGAGGCTGTCGCCCTGGTTGCTGCCGGTCTGGGACAGGCGCGTCAAAAAAAACTCATATTGGAAACCGAGCCGAGTCAGCGGCTCGTAGTTCGACAGCGTCGCCGACAGCGGCGTTGGCGATTCGGTGCTCACGAGCATACTGCTGTCCGTCGCCGGTGACAGCCAATGGTCCCTGAATCCAACATCGAGTTGCGCCCAATTGAACCCGAGGCTCAGCAACGTGCCGGTCAATTGAGTCCGTCCGGAATACGAGATCGCGCCGCCGCTGGCGAGGAAGTAGTCGCTGGGCTGCACAAACGCTTGTGCGGAAATCTCCCAGTCGCTTTTCATCGGCAATCCATGTTGATTCGGAACGACCCCCTGCGCACCGTGGGTGAGCGCTCCCGTCGCGCTGGCGTGCGTCACCGCATAGTCGCGCGAGTAGCGCTCGAGATATTTCTTCACCTTGGTGCAAAGCGGCTTGTCGCGCTTGCACGCCTCCGGCAGCGCGAGTTCGACGAGCGCCACCGCGAACGGGCGCTTCAGCACCGGCTCGTCGGCGAGGATCAGCACGCGTTCGATTTGTCGCTCGATCTCCGGCTCGAGGTTCAGGGGCAGGTAGGCACTGACCCCGTCCGCAGGCGCCGTGTTTGCGGCAAGAGCCGCAAGGACGGCGGTGGACAGCGCAAAAAGGATGATCTTGATACGGGACGCCACGATTTCGATGAACTCTGTGATGGACCAGCAGCCGCATGATATCAGTGTCCGCCGGATCAAGTACTTTGCGGTGCAGAGTGGCGGGGCCGGCGCGGAACCGCTAGGCTAAAGGCTACGGCTCGCATGGAAGAACCCCGCGCTTGCAACGGTCGCAGAACATCATCCAATCGGCGCGGTTGAATCTTCGAGAGATCGAACTGCCGGACGCGCAATTCATTCTGGAATTGCTGAACGAGGCAGGCTTCCTAAGGTTCATCGGCGACAAGGGCGTGCGGACGCTGGCGGATGCGCGCGAATACATCCTGAAGGGCCCGATCGACAGCTATCGCAACTTCGGCTTCGGGCTGTACCTCGCCGGCCTGCGGGAGAGCGCGGTACCGATCGGAATCTGCGGTCTCGTGAAGCGCGAGACGCTCGCCGATGTCGATGTGGGATTCGCGTTCCTCGCGCGATACTGGTCCCAAGGCTACGCGGCCGAGGCGGCGGCGGCGGTTCTTGCCTATGGGCGAAACACCCTGGGGCTCGGTCGCATCGTCGCGATAACCGCTCCCGATAACCACGGATCGATCGCCGTGCTCGAGAAAATTGGACTGCGCCTCGAAGGGTGCATCAAGCTGGCGGAGGACGGTGCCGAACTGAAGTTGTTTGGGCCGCCGGCCTCCTAGGTTACTCGGCGCTGCGCGCCTCGCCCTTGAGCGGGGCGCCGCGATTCGCCTGAGGCAGCGCAGCCGGTGGTTTGGTGCTTTATAGTAGCCCCCGCTTTATAGTAGCCCCCAAGATTTCGCCCGTCGGAGTTCCTATGCATCCCTTCCCGCACCACTATCTCGTCAACGCAGTGATCCGTCCCGGCGGCGACGTCCCGTTGTCTGCCGAAGGAATGAGGGTCATCGAATCGGCGCCCCCGAAGGAATTCGACGGTCCAGGAAATCAGTGGTCGCCGGAGGGACTGCTAACGGCAGCCGTCGCCGACTGCTTCGTCTTGGGGTTTCGGGCGATTGCAACGGCATCCCGGTTTGCGTGGACCAATCTCGAGGCGCGCACCCAGGGTACGCTCGATCGCGTGGACGGCAAGATGCGCTTCACGCGGTTCGATACTCACGCGCGGTTGCTGGTGCCGGCGGGAACCGATCTCGATCGGGCGAAAAGACTTCTGGAGAAGGCCGAGGCGAGTTGCCTGGTGGCGAATTCGCTCAACAGCGAAAGACACTTGACGGTGGATGTCGACATCGGCTAACCGGCGCAGATTGCGGCCGATGCGCCGCCGCACCGGCCGCCTCGACCTCGGGTACAGTGCGCATTGACTGTCGCGCCCGCTGATCTTAACCTATTGATTTATATACGAAATACCATGGTAGGCAGCCGGTCAAAGAAGTCAGCGAAGGCTGCGAAAAAGGCAGCCCCCAAATCGGCGGCTCCGCAGCCGACCCTGCTAGCAGGCGGCAATCCCCAGATCGCGAAAGGCGATGGCGACGCGCCCGTGCGAGCCTATATCGCGGCGATGCCGGGCTGGAAGGGCGAGCTCGGGCGCCGGCTCGACGCCATTATCGTGCGCACCGTTCCGGGCGTGCGCAAAGCAATCAAATGGAACACGCCTTTTTACGGTGTCGAGGCGCAGGGTTGGTTTCTCGGCTTTCATTGTTTGACAAAGTACGTCAAGGTGGCGTTCTTCCGTGGCACGTCGCTGCGTCCTGTCCCTCCTGGCGAGTCTAAGAGCGGGGCCACGCGCTACCTCAACATTTATGAAAACGATGAAGTCGACGAAGCCCGGCTTGCCGATTGGGTGATGCAAGCAAGCCAATTGCCCGGCGAACAGTTGTGAGCGGCCGCACTACTGGGCTGCGTTCGACGTCCGTGAACTGCTCGCCGCCAAGGTCGCCGAAGACCAACGCTATGTGGTGATGTTAGGGATGAGTCGCACGCAAGACCTGCCAACCTATACTCCGGCCGACATGGCATTGCTGCATCGGCCGAGCTGCAGCGCGCATTCCAGGCACTTGCAACTCGAAGACTCACCGGTAAACAGAAAGGAACTCCACGCCGAATCGCATTGCGCCTCGTTGAGGGAGGCAAGAGGCGCGACCACCACCTCCTCTGCAGCATTCTTCATCGGATCGATGTTCGACTTGACACCCGCCGAAGCCAAAATAACCATCGCACTCCTCCATGCCAGTGACCTGCGCGGCATCGCCGCCGCCCAGCGTGTATCTTTGGAGACGGTCCGAACCCAACTAAAATCTGTCTTCGCCAAGACCAATACCTCTCGCCAAGCCGACTTGATCGCGCTGCTGATGCGCATCACGTCCAACTAATTTAATTAGATTCAATTGCAAGGACTCATTTCACCCGAACGGGTGATGCGCCTGCGGTTCCTACAGGCGTAAATTCCCCATATGCGTGCGCCAGCAGGGCCTCGCCGAGACAAATCGCGACGTGCCAACGCTGGCGCGCGCTGTGCTGCAGCCCCGGTGGCAAAAACGACATTGATCCAAGCGAATGCAATCGCGTACGAGCACGAGACAATTGAACTCAACCAGGAGAATGCCATGAAGAACGTTATCCTGACAGCTACCCTTGTCGCGGCGGCCCTGATCGCGGGATCGACCGCCGCCTTCGCATGGGATAGTGACTCGCACTACAAGGATCTCTACGAACTAAAACAACTACACGTCGCCTTCTAGCTACACGGACACTAATGGAGTGAACCACGGTTTCATCCGGAATCCCGAGGGGAAATTCAAGACGTTCGACGTCCCGGGTGCAGGCACAGGCTCATTTCAAGGGACAATCCCATATTCGAACAACGCAGCAAATGCGATCACGGGGTATTACGTCGACGCGAACAACGTGGCTCACGGATTCCTGCGGCTACCGGAGCGCTGAGCCAATAATTTTATCGGCCGGACGGCCGAATTAGTCGACTGCCTGCCGAGCTAGATTAGTCGTCCATCAAGAAGCTGCGCAACTGCTCGCTGCGGCTGGGGTGACGCAGCTTGCGCAGCGCCTTCGCCTCTATCTGGCGGATCCGCTCGCGCGTCACGTCGAACTGCTTGCCGACTTCCTCGAGAGTATGGTCGGTGTTCATATCGATGCCGAACCGCATGCGGAGCACTTTCGCCTCTCGCGGCGTCAATTGCGCCAACACCGAATGCGTGGTCTCGCGCAGCGATTCCGTGGTGGCCGAATCGATCGGCGAAGACACCGATGTGTCCTCGATGAAATCGCCCAGGTGCGAATCCTCATCATCGCCGATCGGGGTTTCCATCGAAATGGGCTCCTTCGCGATCTTCAGCACCTTGCGAACTTTATCCTCCGGCATCTCCATGCGGACGGCCAGCTCTTCAGGCGTCGGTTCCCGGCCCATTTCCTGCAGCATCTGCCGCGAAATTCGGTTCAGCTTGTTGATCGTTTCGATCATGTGTACCGGAATGCGGATGGTGCGCGCCTGGTCCGCGATCGAGCGGGTGATCGCCTGGCGTATCCACCAAGTCGCGTAGGTCGAGAACTTGTATCCGCGGCGATATTCGAACTTGTCGACGGCCTTCATCAAGCCGATGTTGCCTTCCTGGATCAAGTCGAGGAATTGCAGCCCGCGATTGGTGTATTTCTTGGCGATCGAGATGACGAGACGCAGGTTGGCCTCGACCATTTCTTTCTTCGCGCGCCGCGCCTTCGCCTCGCCGATAGACACCTCGCGATTGATCTCCTTGATCTCGCTGATGAGGACGTGGAACAGACCCTCGAGATCCTTGAGCTTGTTCTGGCGGCGCTCGATTTCATCCTTGAATTTCGCGAGCGGACCGGAATAGCGCTTCTTCGCCTTGATGTGCTTGTCGAGCCAGCGCGTGCTGGTCTCGTTCTTCGGAAACGTCGAAATGAAATCCTTGCGCGGCATCCCCGCCTGCTTGATGCACAGGAACATGATCTCCTTCTCCAGCAGACGTACCTCGGTCACGTGCTGGCGGAGATTGTCGATCAACTGATCGAACATCTTCGGGGAGAGCTTCAATTCCATCAATTCGCTGCAGATTTTCTTGCGAATCTTCTGCGTCTTGGGGTCCTTCGACCCCAGCTTGTCGAGCGAACTCAAAAACTGATGATGGACCTTCGCAATCGAGTTGAAGCGCTTGGCCGCCTCTTCGGGATCGGGACCGGTGTCGATCGCTTCCTCTTCCTCGTCGCCATCCGCCTCTTCCTCGTCGTTGGCTGCCTCTTCACGCTCGAGGGCCATCATTTTCGGGTTTTGCGGCTGGGCGATCTCGTCAGGCGCGTTGGGATCGACGAAGCCGACGATGACGTCGACCAGTCGCATCTGACCGGCTTTTACGCTTTCGTAGTGCCGCAACAGCAAATCGTAGGTACCGGGGTAGCTGCCGAGCGCAATTTTGACGGCCTCTAAGCCTTCTTCAATGCGCTTCGCGATGCGGATTTCGCCCTCGCGAGTCAGCAACTCCACGGTGCCCATCTCACGCATGTACATGCGCACCGGATCGGTGGTGCGGCCGAACTCCGCATCGAGATTTGCGAGCGCCGCGGTGGCTTCCTCGACCGCTTCCTCATCCGGCGCCGCGGTGGCATCGGTCAGCAGCAGTGACTCGGCGTCCGGCGCCTTCTCGTACACCGGAATGCCCATGTCGTTAATCATGTTGACGATGTCTTCGATCTGTTCCGGATCGACGATCTCGCTCGGCAAATGATCGTTGACTTCAGCGTAAGTGAGGTAGCCCTGCTCCTTGCCGCGCGCGATCAACAGTTTGAGTTGCGATTGACGCTCGTCCGCGATTTGAGTCGCAGTGCCTGCTGGGGCTTTTTTGATCAAGGTGGACGCCTCATGAAAATCGGGAGGTTTAATGCTCAGCCGACAAGTATACGATTCTGGCTAATTTGTAGCCACTGCCTAATTGGTAACCACTGCCTTTTGGTAACAACTGCCTGATTAACAGCCAGGGTGCCTGTCGTAGTTGGCCGGCGGCACTCAGGTCGGTGCCCGGGGGCGCCCTCTTGCCTTCAGAAGCATGCTTAATTCCGTCTTTTCGTCGAAATTCAAGCCCAATTCCTCTGCTTTTCGCAACAATTCATCCATTCTGCGGCCGGGTCCGTACTCCTCGAGCAGCTTCTCGACCGCCATTTGTAGCTCCTCGGCCGCTGCCTGCGCTTCGGCGACCATGGGCGCGGCCATCGCCAGCTCGCTCAAGCGGGCATATTCGGGCCGACCCCGCCATCTCTCCAGCAACATCGCCGTGTTGGGGTTCTCCATGCCCGAAGCTTGCTCCAGCAGCTCCTTCAACACCGGTACGCCCGGCCGGTTCACGTTGCCGAGCACTTCGAGGTTCCGCACCAGGCGCGCCGCCGCCGGATGATGCACGACCAACGTAATCGCTTGGCTCAGCAAATTGCCGCGGCCCGCAGAGGCGCGGCCGGCAGGGGCGCGGCCGGCTGAACCGCGCCCTGCCCCCAAATGCCCGTGACTTCTTCGACCGTCGAATTGCCGTGAGGTTTCCTCGGGCTGGGAGGAGCCGCGGATCCCGGCCCCTCGCGCCGTCTGTGCGGACGCCATGATTCTGCTTTTCAGGGTGGCCGCAGGCATGCCGACGCGCCTGGCGAGCCGTTCCACCACCATTTCCCTATAGATGCCGTCAGGCATGCGGGCAAACAACGGTACGGCCAAGTCCTTGAGCTTCGCGCGGCCTTCGTCGTGCTCGAGGTCCACCTCGGAACTCAGCTGCTGCACCAAATATTCGGACAGCGGCAGGGCCGATTGGAGCCGGCTTTCGAACGCCTCCGGACCCTCCGCTGCGACCAGCGTGTCAGGATCGTGGCCTTCGGGCAGAAACATGAACCGGAATTCATGCCCGTCGTGCGCCATGGTTAAGGCGTTCTCCATCGCCCGCCACGCGGCCCGGCGGCCCGCGCCGTCGCCGTCGAAGCAGAAGACCACCTCGCTGGTCATCTTGAACAATTTGCTCAAGTGTTCCTGGGTGGTCGCGGTTCCCAGGGTGGCGACGGCATAGGTGATTCCGGCCTGGTGAAGGCGCACCACATCCATGTAGCCTTCGACGATCATCAATCGCTTGAAATCGCGCCGCGCCTGCCGTGCCTCGTACAACCCGTAGAGTTCGCGACCCTTGTGAAAAAGCGGGGATTCCGGCGAATTCAAGTACTTGGGTTCGCCCTGATCGATGACCCGCCCGCCGAAGCCGATGATGCGCCCGCGCGAGTCGCGAATCGGAAACATCAGCCGGTCGCGGAACCGATCATAGAATCCGGCAGCGCGCTCACCGCCGGTGGGACGTTCACCGCCGGTGGACCGCTCCACGATCAGCCCCACCTGGAACAGACGGCGCCGCTCGTCTTCCTGGGTGCCGAACCGCTTGAGCAGGGTGTCCCAGGCATCGGGCGCGTACCCTAAGACAAAGTCGGATGAGGTCTTTGCATCGATCCCGCGCGCGGCCACGTAACTGCGCGCGCGCGCGTTATCGGCGAGATTTTGCTCGAAGAAACGTGCGGCGAGCGACATGACGTCGTGCAGATCCGCGGTGCCGGGATCACGCGGCGCTTGCGCCTCGCGCGGCAGTTCCAACCCTGCGCGTTGCGCAAGATCCGCCACGGCCTCGAGGAATTCCATTTTCTCGTATTGCATGAGAAAACCGATGACGGTGCCGTGCGCGCCGCAGCCGAAGCAATGGTAGAACTGTTTGTCGGGGCTCACCCAGAACGACGGTGATTTCTCATTGTGGAAGGGGCAGCAGGCCTTGAATTCGCGGCCCGCCTTCTTGAGGGGTACCCGGGCGCCGATGACTTCGACGATATCCGAGCGCACGACCAGGTCGTCGAGAAACGAGTCTGGAATGCGGCCGGCCATGGACCGGTTGCGGTCAGCCGCCGAGCTTGGCTTTGATCTTGGCGCCCACGGCGGCCATGTCGGCACGGCCCTGAGCCTTGCCCTTGATGATGCCCATGACCTTGCCCATGTCCTTGATGGTGGCCGCGCCGGTGGAGGCAATGGCATCCGCGATCAGCGCATCGATCTCCGAATCGCTCAACTGCGACGGCAGATAGCCCTGAAGCAAGGCGATCTCCGCGGATTCCTTGGCGACGAGATCGGCGCGGTTGCCCGCCTCAAATTGCGCCACGGACTCTTTGCGCTGCTTGATCATCTTCTCGAGGACGGACAGCACCTGCGCGTCGTCGAGGGAGATGCGCTCGTCGACCTCGCGCTGCTTGATCGCAGCCGTGACCATGCGAATCACCCCGAGGCGCTCCTTCTCCCCGGAGCGCATCGCCGCCTTCATGTCATCGGTGATGCGCCCTTTCAGACTGGACACGGGAGCGACATCGAGGCTTTAACCTCGTGGATCAATAGGGACGGGAGGGCGCGGCGGCCGGCGGGCTGGCCGGTGCACCGCCGCCGGTGCCGCGCATGTTTTCGCGCGACAGGCGCTTCAGGTGGCGCTTAACCGCGGCGGCCTTCTTTCGCTTACGCTCTTGGGTCGGCTTCTCGTAGAATTCCCGGCGCCGAAGCTCAGTGAGGACGCCGGCTTTTTCACAGGCACGCTTGAAACGACGCAGGGCGGCGTCGAAGTACTCGTTCTCGCGAACACGAACGCTGGGCATTCAAACCTCAATATTCAGGCAAATAGCCGCCGGCATTCGGCGACAAAGGGGCGCATTCTAAAGTGCGGCCCCGTAAAAGGCAAAGGTGAAAGGCGGCGGTAAGGGGCAAAGGGCGGCGGTTCCTTAAAAAGGCAAAGGTGAAAGGCGGCGGTAAGGGGCAAAGGGCGGCAGTACCCAAAAAAAAGCAAAGCCTCCGCATCGACACAGCGAGATGGCGACGGAATCGACGGTATTTTGGCCGGAAGCGGCGGTTTTGAAGGAGTTTATGCGGGTAATCGGCATTGAAAGTTCCTGCGATGAGACGGCGGTCGCCGTTTACGATCTGGAGCAGGGGTTGCTGTCGCACCGGCTCTACAGCCAAGTGGCCATGCACCAGGCGTACGGAGGCGTGGTCCCCGAACTCGCGTCCCGGGATCACGTCCGCAGGCTCCTGCCCCTGGTGCGGGAGGCGCTGGCAGCGGCGCGGTCGGACCGACCGTCCATCGACGGTGTTGCCTACACGGCGGGGCCGGGTCTGATCGGCGCCTTGCTGGTGGGTGCGGGTTTTGCCCGCAGCTTGGCGTATGCCTGGGGAAAGCCGGCCGTGCCCATCCACCACCTCGAGGGCCACCTGCTGGCTCCCTTGCTCGAGGCGGATGCACCGGCCTTCCCGTTTCTCGCCCTGCTGGTCTCCGGAGGGCATACCCAGCTGGTCGACGTAACATCGCTGGGCCGATACCGGATTCTCGGCGAGACGCTGGACGATGCGGCCGGCGAGGCCTTCGACAAAACAGCCAAAATGCTGGGACTGCCGTATCCGGGCGGCGCCGCCCTGGCGGCCCTGGCGGAGGCGGGCCGCAGCGGCCGCTTCGTCTTTCCACGCCCCATGCTGGATCGTCCGGGCCTGATGTTCAGTTTCAGTGGCCTGAAGACCGCCGCCCTAGTAGCCTTGCGGGGCCGCGCCGTGGACGATGAAGTACGTGCCGATGTCGCGCGCGGCTTCCAGGAAGCTGTGGTGGATACGCTCGCGGAGAAATCCCGGCGAGCCCTGCGCGCAACCGGACATCGGCGGCTGGTCGTCGCCGGAGGCGTTGGCGCAAACAGGAAACTGCGTGAACGGCTGGCCGCCGTCGCGCTCGAGAGCGGAGCGAAGCTGTATTTTCCGCGAGCGGAGTTCTGCACCGACAACGGCGCGATGATCGCGCTGGCCGGTTGCCTGCGGCTGGCACGGCCGGCACGGCCGCCGGCGGACGGCGCACCGCAGGACCTGGCCTTGGGCGCGCGGGCGAATTGGCCGCTCGAGGACATTGACTAAGTCGGTAAGAGGTTTCGATGGATAAAATTTTCATTCGCGCGCTCAAGACCGAAGCCATTATCGGGATCTTCGATTGGGAGCGGCAGGTCAAGCAAACGGTACTCATCGATATCGAGATCAGCGCGGACGTGCGCAAGGCCGCCTTGAGCGATTCGATCGAAGACACGCTGAACTACAAGCGCGTGGCGAAGCGGGTCCTCAGTTTCGTCGAGGCGTCGCAATTTCACCTGGTCGAAACGCTGGCGGAACATATCGCCATGCTGATTCTCGAGGAGTTCGCAATCGCCTGGGTCGGGATCGTGCTCTCCAAACCCGGTGCCGTTCGCAGCTCGCGCGACGTGGGTGTCGCGCTGGAGCGCGATCGCTCCGCTCTCGACGAATGGCGTGCCGCAACGCGCCGCACCACATGAGCGCGCCGCGGCCATTGAGATCGATGTCGTGAGCGGCGGAATCCTGCGCGATGCACCGCTGTCCTGGCGCGAGGTGGCGGCCGTCGCGGAAGGCGCTGCGTTAGGGCTGTCGGACGCGGCACTGCGGCGCGTCGCGGACGCGCGCGGGCTGGTCGAAGCCATCGTCGCCAAGCGGATCCGCGCCTACGGAGTCAACACCGGGGTCGGCGCACTCTGCGACGTCGTCGTGGAGCCGTCGCAATTGCGGGAGCTGTCGCGCAACATCGTCATGAGCCACGCCGTGGGAGTGGGGACCCCGCTCGGACGGAGCGAGGTGAGGGCGGTCATCGCCGCCGCCGTCAACAACTTCGCGCACGGGGTCTCCGGTGTGCGAGCGTGCGTGGTCGAGCAGCTGCTCGCGCTGCTGCGCGCCGACTGCATTCCCGAAGTCCCCGCGCAAGGATCGGTCGGCTATCTCGCGCATATGGCGCACATCGCACTGGTGCTGCTGGGCGAGGGCTTCGTACGGCTGCACGCCAGCCGTGTGTCCGGGGCCGAGGCGCTGCGCAGCTTGGCATTTCAGCCGCTGATCTTGGAGGCGAAGGAGGGCTTGAGCCTCGTGAACGGCACGCCCTGCGCCACCGGTCTGTCGGCGCTTGCGTTGCAGCGGACCGAGCGCTTGCTCGAGTGGGCCGATGTCGTTGCCGCGATGACATTTGAAAACCTGCACGGGCAGCTGGCGGCCTTCGATCCCGAGGCGTTGGGGTGGCGCGCCTCGCCGGCGCTCGCGGCGGTCGGCGCACGGTTGCGCGTCCTTCTCGAAGGCAGCGCCATCCTCGCCGCCGCCACCGGCCGGCGCACCCAGGATCCCTTGAGTCTGCGCGCCATTCCACACGTGCACGGTGCGGTGCGCGACCTATTTGCGAGCGCTGCACGCGTCGTCGACAGCGAACTGGCGGCGGCAACGGACAATCCCATCGTCGTAGGAACAGCAGACGCACCCCGAGCGTTGTCGCAGGCGAACGCGGTCGGGGCGGGGCTGGGCTTGAATGCGGACGCCCTCGGCATCGCGGTAGCGGAACTCGCCGCCATGTCGGAGCGGCGAATCGATCGCATGGTCAATCCGCTGGTCAGCGGGTTGCCGCCATTCCTGGCGGCAGGCGGCGGTGCGGGCTCGGGCTTCATGATTGCGCAATACACGGTTGTGTCGTTGGTCGCGGGGAACCGCCGCCTCGCCGCTCCCGCGAGTCTCGACGGCGGCGTCACTTCGGGATTGCAGGAGGATCACCTCGCTCATGCGACACCGGCGGCGATCAAGCTGCTGGAGATCCTCGACAATGCCGAGATCATCCTCAGCATCGAACTCTTGGCGGCGGCGCAGGCCTACGATCTGCAAAGCGGCACATTGGCGCGCGCGCCGCGCACCGACCTGGTCTATCGCGCGGTGCGCGAGCTGATCCCTCACTATCGGGACGATAGACCGTTGGCCGCGGATATCGAGCGGGCCCGAGTCTTGATTCGCGGCCGCGCCGCGGCCGATTTCGGCGGTCAGAAGCCTGCCGCCAAGGAGCCTGCCGCCAAGGAGACCGGCGGCTAAATGCTGCGGCCGCCGTCCACGGCGATGATCTGGCCCGTGATGAAGCATGCATCTTTCGCGAGGAACAACACCGCGCGGGCCACATCCTGCGGTGTGCCGTGGCGCTTCAGCGCCGTCTTCGCGATGATCTCGAGCTGCAGCGATTCATCCATACCCTCCTCGGGCCAGAGCACGGGCCCTGGGGCTATGCCGTTGACCCGGATCTCGGGACCCAGTTCGCGGGCCAGCGAACGCGTCAGCATGGCGAGCCCGGCCTTGGCTATGCTGTACACAGGGTGTCTCTTGAGCGGCCGGAGCGCGTGGATGTCGACCATATTGATGATGAGTCCGCGCTGCATCCGAAGGCTGGGCGCCGCGGCTTGCGCCAGAAAAAACGGCGCCTTGAGGTTGCTGCCCATGAGATCGTCCCAATGCGCAGGCGTGACGCCGCCTACGGGAGTGGCGAAGAACGTGGACGCGTTGTTGATGAGAATGTCGATCCGGCCGAATGTATCAAGTGCCGCCGCGACCAAAGCGTCCGCTGCGTCCGGATCGAGAAGGTTCTCGCCGTGAACGGCGGCCGAGCCGGGGCGGGTGCGGTTCAGGTCGTCCATCAGCGCCGTTGCCGCGGCCGCGGAGCTGCGATAGTGAATCATCACGTTGGCTCCCGCTTCGTGCAGCGTGCGTACGATCTCGGCGCCGACGCGCCGCGCGCCGCCGGTAATCAGGACCAGCCGATTCTGCAGGGGAGGGGAGCCTTCTTGCATGGTCATGCGAAGGAACGATACCGGATTGTCACTATCGGGTGTACCCATGCGTTCTGACGATGGCATCAGCGACGAGGAAGGCCGGCACACCCTGCGCATGCGCGAATCGATTGCTCGGGAAATTGCCGCCGCCGGCGGCTGGATCAGCTTCGAGCGCTACATGGAGCTCGCGCTCTACGAACCGGGTCTCGGGTATTACAGCGCCGGGGCGCGCAAGCTCGGTGCCGGCGGCGACTTTACCACTGCGCCGGAGATTTCAAGCCTGTTCGGGGCCTGCGTGGCCAAACAATGTGCCGAGGTCCTCGGCGCTGTTCGAGAAGGGTCGATCTTGGAGGTGGGAGCGGGCACCGGCCGTTTGGCGGTGGACATCCTCACGCGCCTGGAATCGCTGGCGCAATTGCCGTCTCGCTATTTTATTCTCGAGGTCAGCGCCGATCTCAAGGAGCGGCAGCGCAAGTTGCTGCACGCCGCGCTGCCGCACCTCGGCAAGCGAGTCGTGTGGCTCGAGACGCTTCCCGAGCCCTTCGACGGCGTGATCCTTGCCAACGAGGTGCTGGACGCATTGCCGGTGACCCGCTTTCGCTGGGACGGGACGGTGTTCGAGGAGCTGGGGGTAACCTTCCAGGACGGTGCGTTCTCGAGCGCCGCGCGGCCGGCTGATCCGACGATGACCGAGCGCTGCGAGATGCTCATGGCGCACGCCCGGGTGGAAGAATCCAGCCTTGGGACCGCCGCTTTGGACGGTTATGTTTCCGAGTACTGCCCACGGCTGCAATCCTGGGCGGCGGGCATCGCGCGATCCTTGAGAACGGGTGCGGTGTTGTGGTTCGACTACGGATTGCCGCGTGCGCAGTACTATTTGGCGGAGCGGCGTGACGGCACGCTGTTATGCCATTTTCGTCATCGCGTGCACGACGATCCCTTTCGCTACCCGGGCCTTTCGGACATCTCGGCGTGGGTCGACTTCACTGCGCTTGCGGAGGCTGCCGCCGCCGCCGATTGCGAATTGGCGGGCTTCACCACGCAGACCTTTTTCCTCGCGGGGATGCACATCGATGCGGAGATGCAGGCGTTCGCGGGCGGCGATGCCAACCGCTTCGCGCGACTCGCCAATCAAGCGCGGCAGCTCATGTTGCCGGGTGAGATGGGCGAGCGCTTCAAGGCCATGGCCTGGCTGCGTGGCCTTGACGTGGAATTGTCAGGATTCGCGCTGCAGGACTTGCGCCATTCCCTGTGAAGCGAAACCGGGATCGACTTCAACTCAAGCGGTGGATGGTCGACCCTATACTGTGCCCATGCGCTTTCGGCGATTCATCCTCTGGACATGGGCGGCGCCGGCCTTCGTCGTGGCGATCAATGCGGCGGCTGCAGGCGGCGCGGCGCCGACCTTCACCCGGGACGTGGCGCCGATCCTGTTCGGGCACTGCGTCAATTGTCATCGTGAGGGTGAAATTGGCGGCGCCGTCTCGTTGGTGTCGTACGCCGCGGTTAAGCCCTGGGCCAAATCCATCAAGGAAAAGACCGGTACCCGGGCAATGCCGCCATGGCCCGCCGACCCGGAACACAGCCTGAAGTTTCGCAACGACGCGCGATTGACGACCCAGGACGTCGGCACGTTGGCGGCCTGGGTCGATGCCGGTGCGCCCGAAGGAAACCCCGCCGAACTGCCGCCGTTGCCGAGCGCCGCGCATAAGTGGCTGCATCCGCTGGGACTCAAACCGGATGCGGTGTTGACGCTGCCGGAGGTTTCCGTGTCGGCCTCGGGCGAAATCCCGTACGTTCAACAACGCGTCAACGTGCCGCTGACGGAGGATAAGTGGATCGTCGCCATGCAGGTCCGCCCCGGCAACAATGCGCTGGTGCATCACATGGGGATCACCGAAGTCGCGCTCGCCGACGCGGTGCGCCCGGAGGATCTGGATGCGTTGACAAAACTGGCTCGGCAGATGGGCATCGCGGATGATGCGCTGGTGCACATTCGGCCCGTCGTCATGGATCCATCGAACCCCGGGGCGTACGATATGCTGGGCGTGTATACCCCTGGCACGACGTTCGAAATGTACGGAAACGATGGCGCCAAGCTGCTCAAAGCCGGCAAGAATCTGTACGTCAACTTCAATATCCACTACACCACCACCGGAAAGCCTGAAAAGAATCACTCGGAGCTGGCGCTGTGGTTTCAGTCGGCTCCGCCGAAACATCAGCTGTTCCGGGCGCCTTCCGCGGTGGCCACTATTCTCGCCAACGGCAGCGAATTGCTCACCGACGATCCTGGGACCAAGGCCGAGGGCACCGACGTGGCGATTCCGCCGATTCCGCCTTACGCGGAGAACTATGAATTGATCGGCGTAACGGCTTTCACCGCGCCGATGACCATCTATCAATTCCAGCCGCATGCGCACATGCGAGGCAAGGACTTCAAGTACGTCGTCGTGTACCCGGACGGCAGCGAGATGACCGTGCTCTCGGTGCCGAGATACGATTTTCATTGGCAGCTGGCCTACGACCTCGAGACGCCGCTGCGCTTACCCCCGGGCAGCAAACTCGTGGTCACCGCGCATTACGACAATTCGCCGAAGAACCGCCACCTCAAAGAGGTCGGGGTCGATCCGCGCAATTGCGGGCCGGATAAGCAGGCTTACTTTCGCCGGCAGAATCAAAGCTGGCATGAAATGTTCAGTCCGCTCATTCAATATTCCGTCGACACCGTGGACCCGCCGCGGAGCGCCGACCCTCCCGCCGCACTGCCGGTCGTTCAGGCCGTGGGCTGTCTGGTTCCCGGCGGCAGATCCGCCTGGCGGCTGACCGACGCGAGCGATCCCACGGCCAGCGATATGCAATCCACAACCTCGTCGGCGCGCCGCAGCGCGGGGGAAATTCCGTTGGGCCACCGGTCCTACGGCCTCTTGGGTGCCGGGGTGTTCGGACCGGCTCATCATCGGGGTCGGAAGGTGGCGGTCAAGGGCGTCCTCATCGAGGACGGCGCTCAGAGCCGTCTCAACGTGACGTCGCTGCAGACGGTCGGCGGACCTTGTCATGAGCTCTAGCTGACGTTATTAGCTCTATGCATCAAGAAGCAGCACCCCGCATGGTTCCGCGCGGCCCCCGACGCCTTCGATGGTTGCTCGCGGCGTGGCTGCTCATCGCCGCCGCGGCCACAGCGGCAGCGGGGGCCGCGGCGCGTGCGGACGCCGGGGTGCCGCCTGCCGGGGCCTCGGCATCGTCCGGATCGATCTCGGTGACGGGCGCCTGGTCGCGTGCGACCGCCCCCGGCGCGTCGGTGGGGGTGGTGTATTTCGAGGTGAGCAACGCCGGCCCTGCGGACACGCTGTTGACGATCGAAAGTCCGGCGGCGGAGCACGTGGAAATGCATGCCACCACACTTGCCGACGGAATCATGAAGATGCGCCCGGTTGCAGCCGCCGACATTGCGGCAGGGGGACATCTGTCCTTCCAGCCGGGTGGGCTGCATGCGATGTTGATCGGGCTCAAACAGCCGCTGCAGGAGGGCGGGCGGCTGCCGCTGACCCTGGTGTTTCGACGCGCGGGAAAGCTGCGACTCGAAGCGGCGATTCAAGGCCTCGGGACTGTGCATGCGCCGCCGGCGACGGCGCTACCGTCTGCGCCGGCGGATTTTCGGCTGGCGGTCTGGCCGCAGGGTATCGAGTCACCGGCGTTGCGGCTGCTCGATCTCGCAGGTCGTTCGCGCGAGCTCGCGGACTATCGCGGCCGTGTTCTCGTGATCTTCTTCGGGTTTGTGCGCTGTCCGGATGCCTGTCCCGCGGAGCTGTTCAAGCTCGCGCTGGCGATGAAGCGGCTCGGGCCCCTCAGCGAACAGGTGCAGGTGCTGTTCGTGACGCTCGATCCTGAACGCGACACGCCGCAGGTCTTGAAGAGTTATCTCAGCGCCTTCGATCCGCGGTTTGTCGGGCTCACCGGCAGCACCGCCGACATCGACCGGGCGGCGACGAGTTTTTACGTCGAGTACGCGCGGGTCGGTCGGGGCGCCGACTACTCGATCGATCACTCGACGTCGACCTTCGTACTCGACGCCCACGGCCGTCTGCGCCTGGTCGGCACATTGGAGACGAGCGTCGAGGACTGGGTCCACGATCTGAGCCTGGTTGCGGCGGAGCGATCCTAAGAACGCGGTGCGGCGGTCGATGCGTCGCGAAACTCGGCGATGGCGCGAATTCGCCGCGCGTGAATCGCTTCGGCAATCGCGGCGCCCTTATGGGCCGCGACTTCCTCGGCCGACGGTTTGACGGCGGCCGCGAAGTCGCGCGCCGCACTCACGAAGCCGCGCTGCGGATAGGGATTCGATTCCATTCCCGTGCGGCCGCGCGCATCCGCTTCGCAGGCCAGCAGCGCCTGCGAGAAGCGCTCCGGCCGGCGAAAGGCATCCGTGCG
Source organism: uncultured Gammaproteobacteria bacterium (assembly GCA_963799885.1). Taxonomy (GTDB): domain Bacteria; phylum Pseudomonadota; class Gammaproteobacteria; order Steroidobacterales; family Steroidobacteraceae; genus Bog-1198. The sequence continues at coordinate 116,883 of CAWCYX010000004.1, forward strand.
TTCCATGAAATCCAGCAAGGTCTTAGGCTTGAGTTCGAAGGCGCGATGCACGATGCCGTGATGGCGTGCGACGATGAGCGCGAGTTCGCGGTAGTCGCCGGGCAGTCGCAAACGGTCCGCCAACGCTTCGATGAGCGCCATGCTGCGCTCCTCGTGTCCGCGGTGACTCGGCCACTCCGACCGCGGAGTGGTGGCCTTGCCGAGATCGTGAACCAGCGCCGCAAATCGCACGCGGGTGTCGGCCGACAATGCCGCGGCTTGATCCAGCACCATGAGCGTATGCACGCCGGTATCGATCTCCGGGTGCCATCGCGCGGGCTGCGGCACGCCGAACAGCGCGTCGATCTCGGGGTAGATGCGCGCCAGGGCGCCGCATTCGCGCAACACCTTGAAGAAGGTGCTGGCCGACGGTTCACGCAACGCCTTCTCGGTTTCCTGCCAGACGCGCTCCGCGACCAGGGCGTCCACTTCGTGCCGCTCGACCATGCCGCGCATCAGGGCTGAAGTTTCCGGCGCGACCCGAAAGCCGAGCGGCGCGAAGCGCGCCGCGAAGCGCGCGACCCGCAGCACGCGAACCGGATCTTCGGCGAAGGCGGGGGACACGTGCCGCAGGATCCGCGAATCGAGATCGGGCCTGCCGCCGTAGGGATCGATCAACGATCCGTCCGCGGCCTGCGCGATCGCATTGATGGTCAGATCGCGGCGCGCCAGATCCTCCTCGAGCGTGACCTCGGGACCGAATTCCACGACAAAGCCGCGATATCCGGGCGCAACCTTGCGTTCGAGCCGCGCGAGCGCATATTCCTCGTGCGAGTCGGGGTGCAGGAAAACCGGGAAATCGCGGCCGACCTCGCGATAGTTCCTATCCAGCAGCGCCGCGCGCGTGCCGCCCACCACGACCCAGTCGCGCTCCTTCACCGGCAATCCCAGCAGGGCGTCTCGGACTGCTCCACCGACCAGATACACTTGCATGGGTGAATACTAGCAGCAAGTTTCCGCGGATCTGCGCCGCCCTGTGCATCGGCGCGCTCGCGGCGTCGGGCGGCGGGTGTTACCTCCTGGAGAGCGCGCAGGGACAGTTCGCTCTGATGTCGAAGCGCGAACCCATCACACGACTGCTCGGGCAGGCGTCGACTCCGCCTGCGCTGCGAACGCAACTCGAGGCGGTGACCTCGATCAGGGACTTCGCGAGCCGTGAGCTCGGGCTTCCCGACAATGGCAGTTACCGCAGTTATGCGGACGTCGGACGCCCCTATGTGGTCTGGAACGTGGTGGCGGCGCCGGAGTTCTCGGTGGAGCCCAAGGAATGGTGCTACCCCATCGTCGGGTGCGTGGCCTACCGCGGCTATTTCTCCCAGCGCAAGGCCGAGTCGTTTGCCGCGGGTCTGCGCCGGCAGGGCCTCGACGTGAGCGTGGGCGGCGTCGCGGCATATTCCACCCTGGGACACTTCGACGACCCGATTCTCAACACCATGATGGGTTGGGACGACGTCGAATTGGCGGCCATCGTGTTCCACGAACTCACGCATCAGCTGCTGTATGTGGCGGGCGATGCTCCATTCAACGAGGCGCTGGCGACGACCGTGGAAGAAGCAGGGGTGCGCCGCTGGCTGCGGGCGCAGGGCCGCGAGGCCGATTTGACGGCCCATGCCGCCCGCGAGGAACGCTATCTGCAGGTCGTCGGCCTGCTCCGCCGCACCCGCGCCGACCTGCAGGTGCTGTACGCCTCCGGTGGCGACGCTGCGGCGATGCGTGAACGCAAGCGCCAAACCTTCGCGCAGCTGCGTGAGTCGTACGGACGCCTCAAGGCATCGTGGGACGGCCCGGCCCCGTTCGAGTCGTGGTTCAGGGGGGAGGTGAACAACGCGCAGCTGGCGGCGGTGGCCACCTACTACGACTGTGTGCCGGGGTTCGAACGCGAACTCGCGGCGGCCGGCGGCGACCTCAAGACGTTCTACCGGCGCGTGCGCGAACTCGCGAAACTCAAGCAACCGGCACGCGACGCGGCCGTCTGCAGTTCGGGCGCCGCCTGAAGCGATCGCCTAAAGCTGAAGCGATCGCTTAAAGCTGAAGCGACAGCCTAAAGTGCCGCGGCCAGCACCACCACGTTGCGATTGCTCGGCAACTGCAGGCTCTTGACCGTCTTCGTGGAGTCGATGGCGAACGAGTAGCCATACAGGTCGACCGCGTGGTTGTCGATGACCCCGTACTGGTTGATGCGATAGGCCATGGTCACTGCAATCGATTCGCCGGTGTAGTTCTGCGCGGCATACCAGTCGCTCACGCTCTGAGTGATGGTGGTGGTGGTGCCGTCCGTGTACGTCAATACGAAGGTTTGATTTGCGTGGCTGCCGTTAACGCCGGCGGCCAGCAGGTACAACTTAGTGGAGTTGACCGCCGGCAGCGGGATGCTGGTGTTGCTCACCGCGTTGGCGGTACCGGCCGTGCCCAGATTGAAGGTGACCCCCGACCAGGTTACGGTGGACCCCAGCAAAGTCGACGAGTAGGCGAAGCCCCAGGTGTCGATGCCGCCATTGGTCACCCGCACACCGTTGGTGCCGATGGCATCCACGTTGGAAGCCGCCGCCAGACTGACGGGCGATGCCGCGGGGGATCCCGCCGTGATGGTGTAGGCGGCGCTGGTCACGGCGCTATTGGAGTAGCCGCCGGCAGCGGCGATGGCTTTGACCGTTGTGGTTGCGCTCACCGTCAATGCGGTGGCGTAGATCGCCGAGCCGGTGGTGGGGGCCGAACCATCCGCCGTGTAGTAGATCACTGCGCCCGGCGTGCTATCGGAGAGGGTGACCGTCTGCGTCGAGCCGTACGTGCCCGCGGCCGGCGAGACGGTGGGGGCGGCGGCAGCCGGCGGCGCCGCGATGGTGTAGGTGGCGCTGCCCACCGCGCTGTTGGAATAGCCGCCGGCGGCGGCGATGGCTTTGATCGTGGCCGTGGCGCCGACCGTCAGGGGCGCGCTGTAGAGGGTCGAGGCCGTCGTTGGAGAGGCACCGTTCGTGGTGTAGTAGATCAGCGCTCCCGGCGTGGTGTCGGTGAGGGTGACCGCCTGGGCCGATGTATAAGTGCCCGCTACCGGCGATAGCGTGGGGGTGGCCGCGGGAGGAGGCGGCGTTGCGGAAATCGTGTAGGTGGCGCTGGCGGGCGCACTGCTGACGTACCCGCCAGCGACGGCGATGGCCTTCACAGTGGTGGTCGCAGCGACCGTCAGCGGCGTGGAATACGCGGCGGAGGCAGTTGTTGGGATGGAGCCGTCCGTGGTGTAGTAAATCACCGCGCCCGCGGTGGTATCGGCGAGGGTGACGGATTGAGTCGCGCTGTAAGTGCCCGCCGCCGGCGACACGGTGGGCGTGGCCGCCGAAGGCGGCGCCGAGACCGAGGTGGTGGAAAGGGTCGCCGCCAGGACCACGATGTTGCGGGTCGCGGGTAAGGTCAGAGTCTTGACGGTCTTGGTCGAGTCGAGCGCGAACGAGTAGCCATAGAGGTAGACCGGACGGTTGTCGATGACGCCGTACTGATTGATCCGGTAGGTCATGCTGACCGCAACGGACTCGCCGGCGTTGCCCGCCGACAGAACCCAGTCGCTCAATGACTGGGTGAACGTGGCCGTGGTGCCGTCGGTGTAGGTCACCACGAACGAGTTCCGGTGGCCACCGTTTACCGCGACGGCCAGCAGGTTCAACGCGGTGGAACCGATTGCCGGTAGCGCGATGGTGGTGTTGCTGACCGCGCCGGCGGTGCCGGCGGCACCCAGATTGAAGGTGACACCGGACCAGCTCACGCTGGGTCCCAGCAAAGTGGACGAGAAGGCATAGCCCCACGTGTCGAGGCCGCCATTGGTCACCGCCGTCGCGTTGCTACCGATGGCATAGACACTCGCGGCCGGCGCCAGGCTCACGGGTGTGGACACCGGCGACCCCGGGGCTGAAATGGTGTAGGTGGCGCTGGTCACCACACTGTTGGTGTAGCCGCCGGCTACTGCGATGGCCTTGACGATGGTCGAGGCATTGACGCTGAGCGCGGCGGAATACGCCGCCGAGGCGGTGGTCGGCGTCGAGCCGTCGGTGGTGTAATAAATGACCGCGCCGGGCGTGCCGTCGGCGAGTGTGACGGCCTGGGCCGAGGTGTAAGTGCCGGCCGCGGGCGAGACGGTCGGCGCGGCGGCGGTGGGCGGCGGCGCCGCCGAGATGGTGTACGCCGCGCTGCTCACGGCGCTGTTGGCGTAGCCGCCGGCCACGGCGATGGCTTTGACCGTGGCGGTCGCCGCCACGGTGAGCGGCGCCGAATACTTGGCGGAGGCGGTGGTCGGGGTCGCGCCGTTCGTCGTGTAGTAGATCGCCGCGCCGGCGGTCGAATCGCCGATCGTGACGGTCTGGGTCGTCGTATAAGCGCCCGCGGCCGGCGTGAAAGTCGGCGCGGCGGCGGGCGGCGCTGAGATCGTATAGGTTGCGCCGCTCGCCGCGCTGTTGGTATAGCCGCTTGCCGCGGCGATGGCCTTGACTGTGGTGGTGGCGCTGACGGCGATGGCGCCGGCGTATTGCGCCGAGGCCGTGGTGGGCGTGGTGCCGTCTGTGGTGTAGTAAATCGTCGCACCGGCCGTGGTATCGGCCAGGGTCACCGACTGCGCCGTCGTGTAGGTGCCGGCGGCCGGCGCGAAGGTCGGTGCGGCGGCGGTGGGTTTCGAGATGGTATAGGTCGCGCTGCTCACTGCGCTGTTGGTGTCGCCGCTCGCGGCGGCCATGGCCTTGATGGTGGTGGTGGCGCTGACCGTAATGGCGCCGGCGTATTGCGCCGAGGCCGTGGTGGGCGTGGTGCCGTCGGTAGTGTAGTAAATCGTCGCGCCGGCAGTCGTATCGCCCAGGATCACCGACTGCGCCGCCGTATAGGTGCCGGCGCCCGGCGAGAAGCTGGGCGCGGCCGCGCTCGGCATCGAGATGGTGTAGGTGGCGCTGCTCACGGGGCTTGCGGTGTAACCGCTGGCCACGGCGATCGCCTTGACGGTGGTGGTGACGCTGACGGCGAGGGAGCCGGCGTAGGTCGCCGACCCCGTGGTCGGCATGGAGCCGTCGGTGGTGTAATAGATCAGGGCGCCGGGCGTGGTGTCAGCGACGCTCACCGTTTGCGCCGACGTGTAAGTGCCGCCAACCGGCGAGAGGGTGGGCGCCGTGGCGGTCGGAGGGACCGCACTCAAGAGACCGAAAGCGGATACGGAGCCCTTACCCGCCACATACACCTTGCCGTTCGCGATCGTGGGCGTAGTGAACTTGACGGCACTGCCCGGGACGTCGCGGTTGTTGGCGGCCTGGTTGCTGTTGTACAGCATGGTCGCGAGGTTGGTGGCGTCGTACGCGTACAGCACCTGGCAATTGGTGCCGCCTGAACAGGTGGAGGCGAAACTACCGTTGTCCATGCCCCAGACGATGCCGTTGCTGGCGCCATTCGAGGACACCGAGGGTACGGGTCCCGAAAAATTGAACGAATGTGCAGCCACGGAGGTGGGCGAGGTCGAAATCAACCCGTTGCCGTTCGCGTCGAATGAAAACGCCTTGAGCGGCTCCGCCGCGCCGGTAGTATCGTTGCCGCCCGACCAGTACAAATACCCGTTCCAGTAGGCCGGAGCGCCCCAGTACCCGGTGAAGGCTTTGGGGATCTCCTGCACGATGTTCGTGTCGGAGCCCGAGCACGTGACGCAGTACTTGCCCAGGTTGGCAGTGTCGGCCAGATAAATGGTCCCCGCTTTGCTCAGCATGGCCAGCAGTTGTTTGCCGCCGGACGACGTCGGCAGCAGGATCAAGCCGCCGGCCGACACGTCCTGGTCCGCGGCCGACAGGGACCCCTGATCATAGGGGGTGAAATAATCGATCAGAGGCAGCGTCGAGCCCGAAGGCGGACCCAATTTGACGATGCTGTCGCCGTTGTCGGTCGCGCTCCACGTCCCATTACCGGTGGCGAAGTAGATGTTGCCGCTCGAATCGGCTGCCGGACCGGCGCCGCTCATCCAAATGCCGTTGGCCGAGCCGTTGGGCGAGGTGTTGTAGGCGCCCTCCTGGGTGAGCGTGCTCGCCCCATAGGACATCACCCAGCCGTGATATGGCGTTTTGTCGCAGTGGGCGGCCCAGGCAATGACGACGTGACCGTTCTCCAGCAGCAGTCCGGCCCGCTGATTCTCCTGCCGTGGGTCGAATGTAACCATGCTGCCGTTGCCGTCGGTGGCGGTGCCCGGAACCGACGCCTGAATGCTCGCCGGTCCGCCGAACTTCTCGGCGGCGGTGCTGACGTCGAGCGCGTGCAGGTATTGCAGAATCGCGCCGTTGAGTTTGACCTTGGCGACGACGTACAGCGTACCGGTGGTGGGGTCTATCACGGGCGTACTCGTGATGCCCACTTCGGCGGCGATATCGCCGCAAAAATTCAGATCCGTGTTGGAACTGACCGTGCTGCCGCCGGCCGGTATCAGGCTCTTCTGCCAGTACAGGGTGCCCGTGTCGGCGTCGATCGCATACACGCTGTCGTGCTGGGTGGCGACGTAGACGACGTTGTGGGCGCCGCCGCCGATGTTCACGTTGGTCAGGTACAGCGGCTGGGCGAACACCGCTCCGTCCACCGCGACGGTGAAGAGCTTGCCGAACTGGCTGCTGTTTACGTTCGCCGGGGTGAGATAAGTCTCCTGAGTGTTCTGCCCGGTGCGCGCGTTATCGTTATGATAGGTAGTGACGTTTACCTGGGCCTGCAGCGACGACGCCCACAGCGACAGCACCGACGCGGCCGCCAATCCGAGTCGGTGGGTAAGAAATCCCATGGTCTTGCATCCCTTCAGTCGTGGACAGTTGCCGCGGACGGTCACCGCAGACTATGGGTGCAGCGTACTGAGAGCCATACAGTGAATGGCCTAGTACTTGACATAATCTGGAACGGGATTCGAGGACCGATGCAGACATCACACGCCGACTTTACTCATTCCGGCACCGCGGCGTTCCGCCGCACGAATCTGGCCATGTTTGCGTCGGGTGTGGCCACCTTCGGGTTTCTATACTGCGTCCAGCCGATCATGCCGGAGTTCAGCCGGCAATTTCACGTGAATGCAGCGACCAGCGCCTTGTCGCTGTCGCTGCCGAGCGCGGTGCTGGCCTTCGCCATATTATTCGCCGGACCTGTATCGAACGCCTGGGGCCGGAAGGCGGTGATGAGCGTGTCGCTGCTGTCATCCGCGGTACTGGTGCTGCTGACGGCCGTGGCACCGACCTGGCAGACCTTTCTAGTGCTGCGGACGTTGCTGGGCCTTACCTTGGGCGGCCTTCCGTCCGTGGCCATGACCTATCTCAACGAGGAAGTGCACCCGGAATCCATCGGGCTTGGGATGGGCTTGTACATCGGCGGCAACGCCGCGGGCGGGTTGGGAGGGCGCTTGATCACCGGCGTGCTCACCGACTTTTTCAGCTGGCGCATCGGATTGACCGCCATGGGCGTGATCGGAGGCATCGGAGCCTTGGTGTTCATGCGGAGTCTGCCGCCATCGCGGCACTTCGAACGGCAAACGGTGCGCTTGCGATCTGAGCTCTCGATGTTCGCCGATTTGTTCCGCGATCGCGGCCTGCCCTGGCTGTTTGCCGAGGGTTTCGTGCTGCTGGGAACATTAGTGACGGTCTACAACTACATCGGCTACCGGCTGATGGCGCCGCCCTATGCAATGAGTCAAGCCCGCGTCGGGATGATCTTCAGCGTCTATCTGGTCGGAGTGGTGAGCTCGTCATGGATGGGACATTTGGCCGGCCGGATCGGGCGCCGCAAGGTCCTATGGAGCATGCTCCTGCTGGTGCTGGTGGGCCTCGGATTGACCATTTTCAGTTCTCTTTGGCTCATCATCGGCGGAATCATCGTCATCACCTTTGGCTTCTTCGGCGGCCATTCGATCGCCAGCAGCTGGGTCGGCCGCCGCGCCGGCGGCGCCAAGGCGCACGCTGCTTCGATCTATTTGTTCGTCTCCTACATGGGCTCGAGCGTGGCGGGAGCAGCCGGCGGCGTGTTTTACACCGGCTCCGGCTGGCGCGGAGTCGCGGCGTTCGTCGCCGCCTTGTTGAGCTTCGGCCTCATGGTCGCGTGGCGGCTCTATTATTTGCCGCCGCTACCGCTGCCGCAGGCGATCCCGCTGGAATCGCCGCTGCCGTAACCGGGCGTGCGGCGGCGCGGCCTGCGGCGGCGCGATTGTGGGAGAGCCGCGCATTGTCTTCCAATGCGCCCAGATACTGCCGCGCCGACGCGATCATCGACTGGGGCTTGATGCCGAGTCTTGCGAAGCCATCTTGCGCGCACACGCTGTCGACGGTCAGCGAGCGATAGTTGTCGGTGGAAAACGGCCGACCCGGCACGAAATTCATGACGAGACCCTGCAGGCGAGCCGCGAAGTCGGGTAAGCCGACGATCCAGCGGCGATGCCCCGTGAGTTTCGCCACCAATTCGACGATCTCGCGCAACGTGTAGACCCGAGGACCGCCGAGTTCATAGGTTTGACGGGAGCCGGCACCGCCGCGCAGGCATCGCCGCAGCGCCTCGATCACATCGTCGACCAGGACCGGCTGGAACCTTGCGTTGGGTCTTGCCAGGGGAAATGCGAAGGGAACCGACGCCAGCAGCGTCGCGAAGCGATTGAGAAACGAGTCGCCGGGACCGAACATCACCGAGGGTTGGAAAATGGTCCAATCCAGATTCGGACCGCTTTCGCGGATCAGTTTCTCGGCCTCTCCCTTGGAACGGAGGTAGTAGCTCGGTGCGTCGGTAGCGGCCTTGAGGGCCGAGACCTGCAGCAGCCGCGGCACGCCTGCGGAGCGTATGGCCTGCAGCACGGCGCGCGTGAGTTCGGTGTGCGCACGGCGAAAGCCGCCGCCGCCAAATCCGCGCTCGTTGAGGATGCCCACGAGATTGACCACGACGTCCTTGCCGCGAAAGTGTTCGCTGAGCTGCGCTTCGGCGTATACGTCGCCATTTTCCAAGGTGAGACCGGGCAGCACCAGGAGATGCTTGTGCTGCTCGCGATCGCGCGACAGAGCCGTGACGCGGTGGCCGTCTTTGATCAACCGCGCAAGCAGCCGGGTTCCGAGGAACCCGGTGCCGCCCAGTACACAAATGGAGAGGGGTTTCATGGGGCGATATTCGCGAGGGTCATTTCGCGGGAGGTCATCGTATGGGAATCAAGAAGACGGCCGATCCGCGCCGCACGTTCAGCACCAACACGTTGGCGCCTTTCGCCGCCTCGCGGAAACTCTTGGTATTGGAGACGGGGGTCCGGCCGACACCGACGATCAGGTCGTTCGCCTTGATCCCCGCCTGCGACGCGGGACTGCCGTCCTGTACCGAGCGAACCAAAACCCCGGCGCCGGCAGGCGCATCGACGAGTTCCGCTCCCTCGAGTCCTTGGGCGATGTCCACCGCGTTCGCGGTCTCGGCCTCGCTGCGCTCGGCGATCAACGCGGTGAGCTTGAGCGGCTTGCCGTCGCGCAACACTCCGATATCGACTTTGTCGCCCACCCGCAGCATGCCGATGGAATTTCGCAGTTCGCTCGCGCTCTTCATGACGGTGCCGTTGATCGAGGTGATGATGTCGCCCGTCTTGATGCCTGCCTTTTCGGCCGACGACCCCGGGGCGACTCCCGCCACCAAGGCGCCGGTCGATTCGGCCAGCCCGAATTCCTTGGCGATCTCCGGGGTCACATTGTAGATGTTGACGCCGAGTATGCCGCGCTTCACCTGACCGTATTTGATCAGCTGATCCATGACGCCCTTGACCATGTTGACGGGGATGGCGAAACCGATGCCGATGTTGCCGCCGCTGCCGGACAGAATCGCCGAATTGATGCCGACGAGTTCCCCTTTGAGATTCACCAGGGCTCCGCCGGAGTTGCCGGGATTGATCGACGCGTCCGTCTGGATGAAATCTTCGTAACCTTCAGGATTGATTCCTGAGCGCCCGAGGGCGCTGACGATGCCGGCGGTAACCGTGTGCTGCAGACCGAACGGGTTGCCGATGGCGACGACAAAATCGCCGACCTCGAGATGCGCGGAGTCTCCCAGCGGCATGGCCACGAGGTTCGGCTGCTTCGCTTGCAGGACGGCGATATCCGCCCCCTCGTCGCTGCCCACGACTTTCGCGGAGAAACTGCGATTGTCGAGCAGGGTGATGGTGATTTCGCTGGCGTTCTCGACGACGTGATGATTGGTGATGATGTAGCCGTTCTTGGCGTCCACGATCACGCCCGAACCGGCGCTCTGAAATTGCCGTTCACGCGGCTTTGAATCCGGCGGCGCGTCGAAGAAGCGCCGGAAGAACGGATCGTCCATGAGAGGGTTGTGGCCTCCCTTCTCTTTGACCGTGCCGCGCGTGGCGATATTGACTACGGAGGGGGATGCACGCTTGACCATGGGCGCCAGCGACGGCACCGGCGAGTCGGTGGCCGGGTTGGCCGGCAGCGCCGCAAAACCCGTCGGCGCTGCCAGAACGGCGGCAGCGAGCGAGGCGGCCGCAAGTGTAAGTCGGAAGTTCATGCGCGGTCCTTATGAGTGAATCTGCTGAAGAGCCGCCGACTTTGTATACGAAGCGGGGTCGGACGAGTTCATCGTCCGACCCCGCGCGATCGGTGATACGACCGTGCTACGGGGTCCGCAACTCTCGACCCTCGATCTTACACGGAAGCGCGCGTGCGGCCGATGCCCTTAGGCCGCTTCTACCGCAATTCGCTGCGGTTGCACCTGTGCCAGTTTCGGAATTGCGACTTCCAGCACACCGTTGGCGGCCTTCGCCTTAATGTTCTGGGTGTCCACCGAATCCGGAAGGCTGAAGCGACGCAGGAACTCTCCCGTGATCCGCTCGACGCGCCGATATCCCTCGCGATTCTCGCGCCGGCTCTCTTCACGCTTACCGCGGATCGTGAGAACTCCGTGATCGGCGGTGATCTCCACCGTCTTGGGATCCACGCCCGGCAAGTCGACGTGCAATACGAACTGATTTGCTTCCTCGTGAATGTCGACAGGCGGCAGCCACGCGCCCGAATCGGTTGCAGTGGTCTGGGGTGCGCCGAACAAGCGATCGATATCCTTTTGCAGCCGGTTGACGAGGGCCCACGGCTCATAACGTACGACGGTCATTGAAATTACTCCTTGGAACTAAATGGTTGGTGCTATCAAAACTGTTTGCAGCAATTTGCGATGGAAGGAAAAATTGGGACGAGGAGCAAAATTTCAACGGCGTTCTGCGGCGCCGAAATCGGCGCGCTGCGCCGGCACCACGAAAATGTCAATGGGACATATTGTGGATAAGGTGTGGAAACACAAGATGTTGCGATTAGGCGGCGAGCCTATTGACCCGGCCGCGCCGAAGTGTATTTATAATATTCCTCGGAAGAGTATTGTAACCGCATGATATTGATAATATTTTTTGGTCAAAAAAACACGGAAAAAAGTCTTGACGATGATTGGGTTCGGTCTTACCCTTTCGGTCCGGACACAATATGTTGTGTGTCCCAAAGTTCGCGATAGTTCCCGTCAGCTGCGGCCAATCGGACTCTTTTTCTAGTCGGTACCACGCCTGTCGACTCATGGTTTTCGCGCGATAATTCGAAGGGAGTTCCTCAAATACCTATGAACACGGTGGTCAAAATACAGCCCAAAGACGTCGACAGTATTTCCTTCCAAGAAGCGTCATTCGACATCTGGGACAAGAAGTACCGTCTTACTGCCAAAGATGGATCGCCCATCGACAAATCGATGGACGATACCTATAAGCGCGTTGCGCGTGCGCTTGCGGACGTCGAGACGGAAGATCTGCGCGAACAATGGTACGAATCGTTTCTGTGGGCCTTGCGTCACGGCGCCATCCCCGCGGGCCGCGTGACGTCGAATGCCGGCGCGCTGGAACACAAGCCCGCCACCTCGACCATCAACTGCACGGTCTCCGGCACCATTCGCGATTCGATGGACGACATCTTGAACAAGGTGCATGAAGCCGGACTCACGTTGAAGGCCGGCTGCGTGGCACCGGGTACTTGGGTGCGCACGGAGCGGGGTCTGGTGACCGCGGACCAGGCGGTGGCCGAACGGCATCGCGAGATTCTGTGCTACGACCGCGATGAGCACCGATTTGAGATGCAGCCAATTCTGAGGCATTTGACGGTACACGTGCCCCAAGAGGAAAACGTCCGTATCACCTCGAACCGTGCGTCGATCACTACCTCCTGCAAGCATCCGGTGCTGGTACATCGCGGCGGTGAGTTTCGGTACGTGCGTGCCGATGAGGTGGAGCTAACCGACGCTCTCGTTCATCATAATTTCTCATGGACAGGCGATGCTGAGCGATCGCGCGAAGCATGGTTCGCGGGTGCCCATCTGGGTGATGGCTCGGCGCACGCGAAGAAGTTCAGCTACAAGCCGACTCGCTTGGCCTGGGCGCAGCGCGCCGGCGCTCTCGGGCGGCGTCTCGTCTTTAAGATCCGGGCCGCGGAGCGCGAGGTGGTGGAGCGCTACGCCGAGTTCTTCAACGGCTTGGCCGGGTCGGAGGCCAAGGTGACGGTCGCCACGACGCCTCACGGAACCACGGTCTGGGACTATGCCGTGAGTAGCTTCGAGGCAAGCCGTGCTGCTGCGTTGATCGACGGCCAGATCGGCGAGAAGTGCGCAACACTGCGGGTACCGCAATGGATCGCATCCGAGCCCGAGCGCCACTTCCTGCCGTTTATCGCCGGCTTGATCGACACGGACGGCACAGTGTCTACTGACTTCGGCAGCGCAACGATCAGCATGCAGAGCTCGCGCTTCGCAGCCGAGTTGCAGTCGATCCTGGCGCTATTCGGCGTTCATGCGAGCATCACCATTCGCAAGAGTCGCGACCACGTGCTGTCAGGCTCGCTGGTGCGCGACTCCGGCGGCGCCATGCTCAAGATCTGCAACTCGCAGTTTCTGGCGGCCACAGCGCAGTTCATGGTCGACGGGCGCAAGCGCGACCGCATCTTCCAGCATGCGTCCGTCAGCGGGCAGTACGATGAATTTCAGATGCTGCCGTCGCTGCGCGATGCCCTCGAGCGCGAGGCGGGATCCCTGTCTCATACCGATAAGCAGCAATTGGGCTTCTACCATGGTTATCCGCAACGCGACCTCGTAAGTCGCGTGTGGCTGGATCGATGGGCCGCACGTTTTCCGTCACTGAAAGACCTCATCGAACGTACGAAGCGGTTGCGTCCCGTTAGCCGTGTCGAGCGGGCCGTGCCGATGGCAGAGACCTTTTTCGACTTCACCGTCGAGAAACACAACAATTACCTTGCCGGCAACAATGGCCTGGTAGTCATCCACAACTGCGGCATCGGCTACGAGTTCTCGACATTGCGGCCGCGCGGCGCCTATGTGTCGGGCGCGGGCGCCTACACCTCCGGTCCTTTGTCGTTCATGGATATCTACGACAAGATGTGCTTCACGGTGTCGTCGGCCGGCGGCCGCCGCGGGGCGCAGATGGGGACCTTCGACATCGGCCATCCCGACGCGTTGGAGTTCATTCGCTCCAAACGCGAGAGCGGACGCTTGCGGCAATTCAATTTATCGTTGCTTGTCACGGATGAATTCATGAAGGCCGTGAAGAGCGACGGCGAATGGAAATTGGCATTTCCGCTGGGTCTGAAGGAATTCGAAGCGGAGCGGCCGGACCTCAACGATTCCTCGAAGTTCGTGTGGCGCGAGTGGTCGTACACCGACGGCTACGTCGCGAACGAGGAAGGTCTGGTGGCCTGCAAGATCTACAAGACGCTGCCGGCGCGCCGGGTCTGGGACGTCATCATGTCCTCGACCTACGATTTCGCCGAGCCGGGTTTCATCTTGATCGACCGGGTCAACGAGATGAACAACAACTGGTGGACGGAGAACATCCGCGCGACAAACCCGTGCGGAGAGCAGCCTCTCCCGCCCTACGGCTCGTGCCTCTTGGGCTCGGTCAATCTGACCAAATTCGTGGTCGAACCGTTCACCGAGGACGCTCGATTCGATTGGGAAACCTATCGCAAGGTCGTGAAGGTCTTCACGCGCATGCTCGACAACGTGGTCGAGATCAACGGCCTGCCGCTCGAGCAGCAGCGCGGCGAAATTCTGCGCAAGCGCCGTCATGGCATGGGCTTCCTCGGCTTGGGTTCGACCATCACCATGCTGTGCATGAAGTACGGCTCCAAGAAGTCGGTGGCATTTTCCGCAGAACGTCTCGCGTGAAATGGCGATTGCGGGCTGGGAAGCCGGCCTGGAGCTTGCGCGCGAGAAGGGTCCCGCGCCGATCATGAACGAAGAATTCACGGTCACTCGCGAGATGCTGCGCAAGCGTCCCGAGATGGTGAAGGATGGTTGGCGCGTCGGCGCCAAGGTGGCCGGACGGGTGCTGCATGCGCGCTACAGCCGCTACATGCAGCGCATTGCCGAAGCGTCGCCGGAACTGGTCGACGAACTCGCCGAGGTGGGCGCACGGTTCACCCACCATACGTCGATCGCGCCCACCGGAACCATCTCATTGTCGCTCGCCAACAATGCATCGAACGGCATCGAGCCGTCGTTCGCGCACCATTACTTCCGCAATGTCATTCGCGAAGGCAAGAAGTCCAAGGAAAAGATCGACGTCTTTTCGTTCGAACTGCTCGCCTATCGCGAATTGGTGAATCCGCGCGCCATGCCGAATTCGCAGAATGCCGGCCGAAAAGCTGCCCGACTACTTCATTTCGGCGGACGACATCGGCCCGAAGGAACATGTCGACATTCAGGCGGCGGCGCAGCTGTGGGTGGACTCCTCTATCTCGAAGACGGCGAACGTGCCCACCGATTACAAGTACGAGGATTTCAAGGACATCTACATGTACGCCTTCGAACAGGGCCTGAAGGGCTGCACCACGTTTCGCTTCAATCCGGAAGCGTTCCAGGGTGTTCTGGTCAAAGAAGACGACCTCAAGAACACCACCTACATATTCACGCTGGAAGACGGCACGGAAGTCGAGGCGCGCGGCGATCAGGAGATCGAGTACGACGGCGAAATGCACACCGCGGCGAATCTGTTCGATGCCTTGAAAGAAGGCTACTACGGGAAGTTCTGATCATGGCTCACATCAAAATCGACAAGAAGATCGCTAAGTATCGCGTGCAGAAGCCCGAAGCGAAGGACGCACCGGCGCGCGCCGCCCAAGGAGCCGCGCGAAGGCCCAGGACAACGTGATTTGGATGCACGAGAAGCTCGAGCGGCCCGAAGTGCTGATCGGCTCGACGTACAAGATCAAGACGCCGGTCTCGGACCACGCGATGTACGTCACGATCAACGACATCGTGCTCAACGAGGGGACGCCGCACGAACAGCGCCGGCCGTTCGAGGTTTTCATCAACTCCAAGAATCTCGACCATTTTCAATGGATCGTCGCGTTGACCCGGGTCATCTCCGCGGTATTCCGCAAGGGCGGCGACACCACCTTCCTGGTCGAAGAGCTGAAGGCGGTGTTCGATCCGAAGGGCGGCTACTGGCAGCCGGGCGGCAAGTTCATGCCCTCGACCATCGCGGAGCTGGGATACGTGATCGAGCGGCATTTGCAATCCATCGGAATGCTCAAGAAGCCCGAACTCGACGTGCATCAGCGCAAGCTGGTGCAGGAGAAGCGCGCGGAATTCGAGGCCCGGGCCAAGCAAACCGATGCCTTCTCCAAATCGCACTTTCCCGAAGGCGCGCAGCTATGCACCAAATGCAGCACGGCCGCGGTGGTGATGATGGACGGGTGCACCACCTGCCTGAATTGCGGCGACTCCAAGTGCGGCTAGCTGAGCGTGCAATAAGTCACGAGTAAATTCTCCGTGAGCGGGCAGCTAGCCTAGCGTGGCTGTCGGGGCGCTGCGGCGAGGATGCAGCGTCGTAAAGCGCGCACACTCGCTCCCGCAGCTCCTCCGGCTCGGCGTGCTCGGGTGCGACGGGCTCGCCCACATTGACGATGACCCGATGCCAGAGTTTGCGCGGCAAGCGCTGCCATATCTTGGGCGTGCGCCGCGAGAACATCGAACCCCACAATCCCGCGATCGCCATGGGAATCACCGGCACGGGTGTTTCCGTCACGATGCGGGTGAGGCCGGGCCGGAATGCGCGCAATTTCGCCATTCCGCGTCAGGCGGCCTTCCGGAAAGATGCACACCAGTTCGCCGTCGCGCAGCGCCGCCGCGGTCAATTCGAAGGCTCGCTCGAGGATGGTCGGCATCATCCTTCGCCGAGGCGATGGGAATGGCCTTCATGCCGGTCGCCAGCGTGCGAACGATGGGCGCGCGAAAAATGGCCTCATCCATGATGAATCGGATCGGGCGCCGGCAGGCCGCGGAGATCACCAAGGCATCGACAAAACTGACGTGATTGCACACGAGCAGCGCCGCGCCCGATTCGGGAAAGTGCGCGCCGCGTTTCTCCAGCCGATAGAGCGTGTGCACCAGCAGCCAGCATACGAACCGCAGCAGGAACTCCGGCACCAGCGTGTAGATATAAATCGCCACCACGGCATTGAGCAGCGCCGCCACGAAAATCAATTGCAGCACGGTGAGGCCCTTGGCGAGCCCCACCGCACCGAGCAAGGCGGCAGCGACCATGAACAGGGCATTCAGGATGCTGTTGGCGCCGATCACCCGCGCCAGTGCTTCAGGCCGGGATCGCTGCTGCACCAGCGCGTTCAAGGGCACGACGAAGAAGCCGCCGAAGACGCCGATCGCGGCAATATCGAACAAGGTGCGCACGCCGCCATGCAGCGAGAGCAAGCCGTGCAAGTTCAGGAGCACCTGCGGATCCACCCGCGGCGTTGCCACGACCCAGTCAATGGCAAACAGCGTCAAACCGATCGACCCAAAAGGCACCAGGCCGATTTCGACCTGCCGGCCCGACAGCCGTTCGCACAGCAATGAGCCGACGCCGACTCCGACCGAGAATGCGGCGATGGTGACGGTCACCAGCGATTCATCGCCGTGAAGCACGTTGTGGCAATACAGCGGCAGCTGCACCAGCACCAAGGCGCCATAGAACCAGAACCAGGACATGCCCAGTACCGACAGCAGCACGGAGCGCGATTCGCGCGCGGCGCGCAGATTGTCCAGCGTCGAAGTCCACGGGTTCCAGTCCAAGCGCTGCCCGGGCGACACCGCTGCGGACTTTGGGATCGCCAGACTGGTCGCGAACCCGGTGATGGCGACGAGCGACCAAACTCGCCTCGATCCAGGTGGTATTGCCATGACCGGCGAGCAGACCGGCGGCCAGTGTCCCCAAGCAGGATCGCCAGGAAGGTGCCGGTTTCCAGGATCGCGTTGCCGCCGACCAATTCGCGGGCGTCGAGCACCTGCGGCAGCAGCCCGTACTTGGCGGGCGCGAAAAAGGTCGAATGCACGCCCATCATGAACAGCGCGAACAACAGCAGCGCCACCCAATGCCGGGCAAAACCGATGCCGGCCACGATCATGATGGCGATTTCCAGCGCTTTGACGCTTTTGAGGATGCGCGTCTTGTCGAAACGCTCGCCCAGTTGGCCTGCAAGCCCGGAGAACACCACGAAAGGCAGGATGAACAGGCCGGCCGCGATGTTCGCCAGCAACTCCGGACGCAGCGTGCTCCAGCGGGTCGCCTGATAGGTCACGAGAATGACCAGCACGTTCTTGAAGAGATTGTCGTTGAAGGCGCCGCAGGCCTGCGCGACGAAGAACGGCAGGAAGCGCCGCTCGCGCAAGAGTCCGAATTGGCTGGCTTCGCTCATGATTTCGTGAATCCCGCCACACTTGTCACTCACACCTTTCGATGCCCGGTCCTAGTCTATCTCACGACCACCAACCGGAACGTCGTACCGGCCGCTCGAGGCCGAGAAGGTAATAGAAATGGCAATGAAGCAGTTCATTGAGTCGTGCGCAGTGCAAATCGGCGCCGCCGTGCAAAATGTCGGTGCGGCAGTCGACTTTGAAGTTCTCTCGTTGCCGGGCGGAAGCTTGATCGCAATTCTTCTTTGGTCGTACGCGACCGCAACGGGTTCCATTAGACGCGCCGCCACGCCATGACGCACGCGACGCTACGGCATCCGTCGCGGTCCGCGCGCCGTTTAGGAGCCGGGCGCGCCCATCACGAGAACCGTGAATGAATCCGACGTCGGCGCCGGACGCGGGTGCGGCTGTTCCGCCGTGGGTGCGGGGGCCGGGCCGAATTCGGCGGAAACCAGATACACCTTTCCCGTGGACGGATCGAGCGCCATGGTACGTGCGCCGCGCTGCGTCTTCGCGGTCGACGCGACCTCGTATTGGTCGGCGGAACGCTGCCGCACGATGGTCAGGCTTCCCTCGCCGTTGGAGCTGAAGATCAAACCGCGCTTCGCATCGTACGCCGTCGCGTCCGGGCCTTCGCCGATCGGCACCCGGGCGACCTGCGCGCCGCTGGTCGTGTCCGTTACCGCCATCACATTGCCGTCGCATACCGAAAACAGCCGGTGGTGTATCCGGTCGATCGCAAGACCACTGGGGCTCGAGCAGCCCGGCAGCGGCCATTTCGCCTTTATCTTGAACGCGCGGCTGTCGATCACGATCATCTGTCCGGGATCGCTCTCGATATTCACGTAAATCTGGCCGGCGCCGTCGTCGACCGCGAACTCGGGTTTATCGGGAACGGGGACGGTGGCAAGGGGCGCGAGACTCGACGCGTCCAATACCGTAATGTCCTTGCTCTTGCCGTTGAATGTGAACACGTGCTTACCGACCGGTTCATAGAGGATCGCGTCGGGATTGTGGGCCGTGATCTTCGTTTCCTGAATGACTTTGAGCGTGTCGAGGTCGAAGACCGTCACCGAGTCCGCTTTGCCGTTGCTCGTATAGCCGCGCTTCAGGTCCTCGGCGAGGGCGATACCGTGAACGCCCGACGTGTCGGGGATGCTGCCGATCACCGCTCCGGAGGCCGTGCTGACGACATCGACGCGGGTGCCGCGGCTGATGAACAGCCGTTGACCCGATGAGTCCAGCGTCAGATAGTCCCAGCCGCCGGGGCCGCCGAGCTTCCAGCGCTGCACCACCGTCATGTTGGGAGCCGGTTGTGTCGCCGCAGCGCGGGCACCAAAGTGGCTTCCCGCGAGGAACGCCACGGCGGAAAGACAAACGAATTTTCGGGCCGACATCATCGTTATTTCTCCTGTGCGGTGGGATGCGATGATAGGCGCAATTTTCCCGCCGGTGTGTTACCGGCGGTATACAAAAAAGTAAAGGTCGGGGAATCACTCATCGACGGCAAGGGCGCGCTCGTGCATCCTTGCGCCGTGTCTCATCCCAGGTCTCGGCCGATTTGCTCGCTCATCGTTGCGGCACTCTGCGTACTCTTCGTGCTGATCTCGCACGTCGACCGGGCGGCGGCCGGTGCCGCCGATCCGTTCGTGCATCCGCCCGCCCTGGAGCGGGACATCCGCTTCTGGATTCGCGTGTACACCGAGGTCACGACCGATGGCGGTCTGTTGCACGACGATTGGAATCTCGGCCTGGTTTATGAGGTGCTGCGGTTCGACCCGGCTTCATCGCCCACGCAACGGGAACGGCGCGTCCATGAGGCCAAGGCACGCTACGCGGCGCTGCTGCGGCGTTTCGCGGACGGCGCCACCGAAGATCTGACCGCCCACGAGCGGCGCATCCTGCATGCGTTCGGCGACAAGGCCACCCCCTCTGATTTTCGCGATGCGATCGAGCGAATCCGGTTCCAGTTGGGGCAGGCGGACCGCTTTCGCGAGGGTTTGATCCGGGCCGCCGTGTGGGAGAAGGAGATCGCGCGCACCTTGTCGCAGCACGGCGTTCCGCCGGAGATCGCGGCCTTGCCGCACGTCGAGTCGTCCTTCAATCTGGCGGCCTACTCGAAGGTCGGCGCTGCGGGGCTCTGGCAGTTCATGCCGTCGACGGCGCGCCACTACATGCGCGTCGACGCCATCGTCGATGAACGTCTCGACCCCTATACGGCGACCGTGGCGGCCGCGAACTTGATGCTATACAACTACCGGTTGGTGGGCACCTGGCCCCTTGCGGTCACCGCATACAACCACGGGCCGGGGGGCTTGCGCCGCGCCCAGGACGAACTTGGCACCAGCGACATTGCCGTCATCGTCAAGCGCTTTCAGGGCAGCACGTTCGGCTTCGCCTCGCGTAATTTCTATGTCGCGTTCCTGGCGGCCCTCGAAGTGGACCGCAACGCCGACAAGTACTTCGGACCGATCACTCGTCTGCCGGACACCGAAAGCACGCCCGTGGAACTTCCGGACTACGTTCCCGTCGATGCCTTGGCGAAGGCGTTCAAAGTCGACATGGGAGCACTTCGCGTATTGAATCCAGCGTTGCGGCCGCCCATTTGGAACGGCAGCCGGCTGGTCCCGCGAGGTTACAGGCTGCGGTTGCCGGGCACGCCGCCGGAGTCCGAGATCGCGGCGGGTTGGGCGCGTCTGCCGTCGAACCAGCGCTACCTGGCCCAGAGAAACGACGGCAGCCATCGGCTGCGCCGCGGTGAGACCCTCGCGGGCGTGGCGGCTGCGAGCGGCGTGAGTCTGGCCAGACTGTCGGCGGTCAACGGCTGGAGCAGCGAGCACACCGCGGCGCGCGGCGACGTGGTGCGGATTCCCCTGCCTGCGTCGCGCGCGGAGCTGACCGGCGGCACACCCGCTCTCGCCGCGGTTTCCGCGCCTGCCCCCGCCGCGACCTTACCCGCTCCCGTGGCCGACACAGTGCCGCCGCCTGCCGCGAGCGCGCCCTCACCGGCGGAGGTGAAGGCTGCGCGGCCGCCCAGCGAGCCGGTTTCCCAACGTCAGACTGCGAACAAGGACTCGCTGTTGCCGGTCGCCAGTCCGACGGGCAATTCCGACACCACGAACTACGGGGTTGGAGCCGACAATACCGTGATCGTGCAGGCGGCCGAGACCTTGGGGCATTTTGCGGACTGGACGCACGTCGATTCGCAGGTGCTGCGCAGGCTCAACAAGCTGCACAAGAACTCGGCGGTGACGCAGGGCGCCAAGCTCAAGCTGGATTTTTCCAACGTCGCCGCTGCGCAGTTCGTCGAGGCGCGGCGCGACTATCACCGCAGCTTGCAGGAGACCTTCTTCGCCGCCCACCGGATTGCCGCGACGGAGAATTACACGGTCAAGCGTGGAGACTCGCTGTGGACCATCGTCCAGCACGCCGAGGTGCCGGTTTGGTTGGTTGCCCAATACAACCCCGACGTGAATTTCAAGGACATGCGGCCTGGAACCATCCTGACCTTGCCGCAGGTGGTGGCCATCAATCGGCAGTAATGCCCCGCGCATGCAAGAATTGCGTCAGCGTCGAGCGAGTGTCGTGACTGGGCAGGAATTCGACCACCGACTCATCGGGCGCGCGAAAACTCAGGGCGAGTTTCTGACTCGCCGCCATGCGCTTCAACACGGCCACATCGAGTTGAAAGTACGCGGTCTGACCCCACGCCGCCACGGGCCGATAGGGGCCGACCCCGACGATCGATGGGTCGATGGGAGCCAGAACCACGGGTCCATCGTCGAGGCTCAGCCGCACCGACCCTTCCGAGCGGATGTCGCCGACCGGCTTGTCGTTGCCGGGCGCGACGTGAAGCCACAGTCCGTAGCTGATATCGCCGCTCCGGTCCCATTCGAGCGGACCGAGATAAGCAAAGCTGGTCCTTCTGGCGCCCACCAAGGCCGCGTTTTGCGCAGTCTCGACGAACTCGATGGGATTCTGAAGCGCGCCCACCGTCGTCCCGGTACGTTCGTCCAGAACTTCGGCGGGAATGGTGGAGGCGCAGCCCGCCAGGAGGCCGGTCGCGAGGACGGCATTGATCAAGAGAAACCGCATCTCCATGATTATACGCGGTCCGTGAGCTACGGCCGCTTATGTCGTACCGCGGACACGTTATAATTTTTACCATGTTGAATCACAACCGTCGCCCCCGGACCTCGAGCTTGTGGGCCCTGTGCTTGGTTCTAGGGCCGATGTCGGCACTGCCGGCCTTGGCGTCGGAGATTCCCGCCGCCGACCATGTCGTCGTCCACAAGTCCGAACACAAGCTCTATTTGTACAATGGCAGCCGCCTGCTGGGCGAATACAAGGTGGCCCTGGGCTTGAGTCCGGTGGGAACCAAGGAGCGAGAGCACGACTTCCGCACACCGGAGGGACGCTACTTCCTCGCCCGCCGCAACACGCGCAGCGATTTTTTCCTTTCCATCCAGGTGAGCTACCCGAACAAGGAAGACGAATTGCGGGCGCGAAAAAATCGCTGGGCGCCCGGCGGATCCATCATGATCCACGGATTGCCCAATGTGCCCAAGCATCCGGCGGCTTACTATGCCTCGAACGACTGGACCGACGGCTGTATTGCGCTTTCCAATTCCGATATGGTCGAAGTGTGGCTGCGCACCCAAGACAATATTCCGATCGACATTCTTCCGTAGCGGCGCACGTGAAATACTCATACAGGCTCCGGTGACGCGTGGAAACCACGATTGTTACGTCTGACTTGGTCGATGCGCGCGTCGGGCCGAAGGGCAGCCTCGAGCACCTCTCCCAGCAGGAAATTGCCAAGCTGCTCGACTCCGGCCAGGGCGGCCTGTATCCGCTGTTCCGCAAATGCGCGCTGGCGGTCCTCAATTCCGGCGGCGGACTCGACGATACGCGGCGCATCTTCGAGATATACAAGGACTTCGATCTGCGGATCGTGAGGCAGGCGTGGGGGATCAAGCTCGAGATCAAGAACGCCCCGGCCGCCGCTTTCGTCGATGGCGAGATGATTCGTGGATTGCGGGACCACTTGTTTGCGGTTCTTCGCGATGTCGTGTTCATCTCCAACGAGATCATGGAGAGCGGGCGCTTCGATCTCACCTCCTCCCAGAGCATCACGAACGCCGTGTTTCACATATTGCGCAATGCGCGAGTACTGGAGTTGCAGGGGCGACCGAACCTCGTCGTTTGCTGGGGAGGCCATTCAATCCGGCGTGTGGAATACGATTACACCAAAAAGGTCGGCTACGAACTCGGCCTGCGGACCTTGGATGTGTGCACCGGCTGCGGACCCGGCGCGATGAAGGGTCCCATGAAAGGAGCCACGATCGGCCATTCCAAGCAACGCATCATCAACGGGCGCTACTTGGGCATCAGCGAACCCGGCATCATTGCGGCCGAGCCGCCCAATCCCATCGTGAGTCAGCTCGTCATCATGCCGGACATCGAAAAGCGCCTGGAGGCATTCGTACGCCTCGGTCATGGGATCGTCGTATTCCCGGGCGGTGCAGGTACCGCCGAGGAGATCTTGTATCTCCTCGGCATCCTGCTCGACCCCGCGAACAAGAATTTGCCCTTTCCGTTGATCTTCACCGGTCCCGCCGACACGGCGGAGTATTTCGAGCAAATCAACGACTTCATCGGCGCGACGCTCGGGCCCACGGCTCAGTCGCGCTACCGAATAATCATCAACGACCCGGCCGGTGTGGCGCGCGCCATGGTGCAGGGGATGGCGGAAATACGGGACTACCGGCGCACCGCGAGCGACTCCTACGGCTTTAACTGGCTGCTGCGAATTCCGCTCGAATTCCAGCTGCCGTTCGAGGTGACCCACGCTTCGATGCGGCAGCTGCGACTGTCCCACGAGCGGCCGGTGCACGAACGCGCCGCGGACTTGCGCCGTGCGTTCTCCGGGATCGTGGCCGGCAACATCAAGGAATACGGCATCAACGCCATCGAGAAGTACGGGCCGTTCGAACTCGCCGGCGAAGCCTCGATCATGGAACCGCTCGATCGGCTGCTGCGGTCCTTCGTGGCGCAGCGTCGGATGAAACTGAGCGGCACCGAATACACTCCCTGCTACCGATTGGTCGCATGAGCGAAGCGCTCACCATCACCTATCGATTCGACCTGCCAGACGGTTCGGCAAAGACCTTGGAATTAGCCTTCGACGCAGTCGACTTCAAATTGCTGAAGCCGGCGCCCGACCCGCCGCCGTTCTGGACGGAATTGGCGTTCAGCCGCTGCGCCAATTGTCCCCTCGACGAACGGCTGAACACGCATTGTCCGGCGGCCTTGCAGCTCGCGTCCGCGTTGGAGCCGTTGAATGCGCTGGTCTCGTTCGACGCCGTTGGCGTGACCGTGACTCAAGCGGAACGGACGGCGTACGCGCAGACCTCGGCGCAGCAAGCGATGAGTTCGGTGATCGGCCTGGTCATGGCGACCTCGGGATGCCCGTGGACCGACCATCTGCGGCCGATGGCGCGGTTTCATCTTCCGTTCGCGAGCGAAGCGGAGACCCTGTATCGCAGCATCGGCATGTTCTTGCTGGCGCGCGCGATCGCGGGCACCGACGAGCCGCGAGGCTTCGCGGCGCTCGAGGTGCTTTACGAGAATCTACATGTGGTAAATCGCGATATGTCACGTCGCTTGGGCGCGGCGGCGCGCACCGATCCCGCTCGCAATGCCATGGCTCTTCTCGATGCGTACACAGCCTTGCTGCCCGCCGCGCTCGAGCGCTCGCTCGACGAACTGCGACCCTTGTTCGATGCATGGCAAACCAAGAAAAATCCAGCGATTTAACTTACCGCGAGGCGCGGTGAGATGCGCATCGCAATGCGCGCGAATGACCGGAGACGGTGCCAGGATGCCTGTGACACAGTTCCTGCCTATGGGAGTGCGCCACACTTACTGTCACGCACACCAACGAGGCACATGAAGATGAGCGACACCAAGAATCAAACTCGATACACCGGAATCGATCGCCGCACGCCGCGTGCGGAGCCGGGCGTCGCCAAGCCGGGAGTTGCCGTTCCGCGCGAAGCCTACAAAACCGGCGGCCGGCATGCGGCCATCACCAACCACTTGTACAATTGGCACAGCTACAAGAACTGGGCGGAAAAAATCCGCGGCAGCTGGGAAGACAAGAAGTAACGAACGGTCGCCGTTCGTGTCTTAAGCAGTTTCCTGCAAAGGGTTGGCGCGCGGCGGGTCCGACGCTTCCTTGGCCCGCAACCACCCGAGCAGCGGTTCCCAATCCTTGAGGTCCTGCTCCACCAGATTCTTCTTCATCTCATGCAGGCCCACTCCCTGCTCCGCCGCGCGCACATAATTTTGCGAATCTCGCAGCGTGGCGACGACCGGTATCCGCAAGGTCTCCAGAAATCTCATGAGCGACTGAAACACCAGCGTGTTGCGCCTCACGCGGTTGGCCACCACGCCGATGCGGTTCTCGTCGCGCCGCACCTTCGCGATCAGCAGCAAATCGGCGATGCATTTCGAGAAGGCGTGGATGTCGATGTCGGACGGCAGGACGGGAACGATGATGGCGTCTGCGCCGCGGGTGAGCTCCGGCATATCCTGGCCGAGGATCGCTGCCGGCGTATCGACCACCACATGACCGGCATCGGACGGCATGCGCATCTGCCACGCTCGCGTCGTCCGGCTGTTGCGCTCGAACGCCGCAACGCCGTGAATGAACGCCTGTTCCGGTTTCCGCTTCTTCAGCCAGCGCGTGCTCGAACCTTGGGCGTCATTGTCGGTAAGCAGCGGACGGTCACCTATGCTCGCGAAATAGCCGGCGAGGTTGGTCGCTACCGTCGTTTTTCCCGAACCGCCCTTCGGGTTCAGGACGAGAATGCGCTGCATGTCGAGGTAGCCTACGCAGCGACGGGTGCCATGGCAAGGGCGTCAGATCGAGCATGGCAAGGGTGTGACCTCACTCACGGAGAATGCGCTGCGGCGTGTCTACACTTGATTCCCATGGAATGGGTGCTGCAAGTAGCCGATGAGATCGATGACGCCATCGCGATCGTGAGGCATCGATGGCTCGGTGCTCATGTGCACATCGGCACCCTGGCGGGCGGCCTGGCGGCAACGGCTTCAGCGGTCGCCGCCAGCTTCAAGGTGCGCCGCTACCGGCTGCGGCCGCAGCCTTGAGCCGAACGCCGCCACGGCGTCATCAAGCACACCTCAAAAGCCGCGTGCGCCGCAAAATCCTTTAAGATGGCGGGGTGAACGCCTTTCGTTTCGCGCCTCGTACCGCAGTCGTTGCCCTGCTCGGGTTGCTCGCCGCATGCGGCGGCAAGCCGCCGGCCGCAGGGCCGTCTGATTCAGCGGTTTCGGCTGCCGGGGGCCCGCCGGTTGCGACGTTGGAGGTCGGCGAGCTTCAAGCCGGGTCCGGCGCTCCCATCATCGCCGGGCAAAAAGCCGTGGTCCAATACACCGGCTGGCTCTTCGAGACGTCGGCGCCCGACAAAAAGGGCAAGCAGTTCGACAGCACGCGCACCAGCGGCCAACCCTTCAGCTTCGTCGTCGGCGCCGGACAGGTGATCAAAGGCTGGGATCAGGGTGTTCTCGGAATGAAAGTGGGCGGACGCCGCCGCCTCACGATTCCCGCCGATCTTGGATACGGAGACGTCGGTGCCGGGGACGTCATTCCGCCCGGAGCGGCTCTCGTCTTCGATGTCGAACTGGTCGCCATCGAGTGACCCCGGGCGCGGGCCGAAGCAGCGCCATGCCGTGCTCGACGCGATCCGGGAGCGGTTGAGGCCGGGCTCGGCTGCGCGCCCGCAGATCGGGCCGCAGCGTGCGGAAATCGCCTTCCGCCCCAACGCTCCGGATCCAACTTTCGATTAGTTCACGAATTCCTTGAGGTTCTTCAGCGCGGCGATGCGTACTTTCTTGCTGGCAGGCTTCGCCTTGAACATCATCTTTTCGCCGTTGAAAGGATTCACGCCTTCTCGCGCCTTCGTGGCCGGCTTTTTCACGACCTTCATCTTCAACAGGCCGGGCATCGTAAACAAGCCGTGACTGCGAAGACTCTTCTTGATGGAGGCGGAAAGCGAGTCAAACACGGCTCCGACCTGCTTCTTGGAGAGCTCTGTTTCCTTCGAAATCGTAGCGAGAATTTCAGACTTGGTCGGTGCTGCATTCTTTTTCGCCATATAAATCTCCTGATTGTGTGTTCGAACAGGGCAACCAAAGCCCCGCATAGTCAACTCGGCGCCGAAAATAACATAGAAAAAAGCCGATGTTTAGCGCATTTGCAAAAAAACCTCGCGCGCCGAGGTGCTTCCTTAGCCTAGTTTTCCAGGGTTCGGCGACGATACGCTGCGGATTCGGTGCGGCCGGCCCGCAGCGTTCGCAGTGATTTCAAGCACGTAGGACGTCATATTCAGCGCAGAAGTACCAGCAATGCGCCGATGACGATCGACACCCAGAGAACCGAAAAATCAATTTGCCCGATCGGCGGAATGAGCCGCCGCACGGGTTTCAATATGGGTTCGCAAAGCTGGGCGAGCAAACGGACCCCCGGAGCATAGCCGCCCGGGGTCACGAAACTCGTCAACCAATAGAGCAGCAGTGCGAACAGGTAGATGCGCAGCGTCAGATCGACGAGGCCGACCAGCGTGATGCGCAAGAACACCAGCGGATCGCCGAATCCCGCGCCGTCCAGCGCGAGCAGGACGGCCGTGCGAGCCGAGGCGACCGCGAGCACCGCAACCACGGTCGCTGTGTCCACCTTGCCGATCGGCGGCAATATCCGCCGCAAAGGCAAAATCAGCCAATTGGTGACTCGCACGATGGCGTCCGCCATCGGATCCCGAAAATTCGCGCGCACCATCTGAAACAAAAAACGCAGCAGGAACGCGAGCGTCAGCAGCCACAGCAGCGTATCGACAATGTATCTAATCGCTTCCATATTCATTCACTGCCCGGCAGGGCGTCCCGAATGCCGCGCCGGCCGGTGTTCTAGGGGCTACCGTACTCCAGGGCAAGTTCGGCTGAACGGCGGTCGGCTGCCGCCACGGCGTGTGCGACGATAGCACGAAGGCCGGCCGCATCGAGCACGTCGAGTGCCGCGGCAGTGGTGCCGCCCTTCGAAGTGACCTGGTCGCGCAGCTGACTCAGTGATTCGCTCGACAGTCGCGCCATTTGCGAGGCTCCGAAGGCCGTTTCCAACGTCAGTTTGTGAGCGATGTCGGTCGGCAGCCCACGCGCGTGCGCCGCGGCTTCGAGCGCCTCCATGAACAAGAAAAAGTAGGCGGGTCCGCTGCCCGAGAGTGCCGTGACCGTATCCATTTGCGATTCGTGTTCCACCCAAACCGTGGCGCTGACGGCAGCCAGGATGGCCTCCGCCAGTGCGCGGTTGGCGGCGCCGACGCTCGCCGGCGCATACAGGCCGGTGGCGCCGAAGCCGTTGAGCGCGGGCCGATTCGGCATGGTGCGGACCACCGCCACCCGACCGCCGAACCAGCGCATCAAGGCGGCGTGCGGGATTCCGGCGGCAACCGAGATGACCAGCGGATTCGACTGCGCAAGCCGCCCCGCAATACCGAGCGCGACCGCGCGCATCTGTTGCGGCTTGACCGCGAGCACCACGACCTCGGCGCCGGTCACCGCACTCTCGTTGGTCGGCGCGGTCGTGATGCCGTGGTCCCGCACCAGACGCTCGAGCTGCAGCGGGCTCGGATCGGCGACGACCACGCGGTCTTTGGCCAGTCCGCGTTTGAGGAGGCCGCCGATGAGGGCGGCAGCCATGTTGCCGCCGCCGATGAATGCCAATCTGCGTATGTTGTTCATGCTTGTCCCTTGGTAGGTGTGTTATTCGTCAGCGACTGCCGAAAAGCGCGGTCCCGATCCGCACATGAGTCGCGCCTTCGGCGATGGCGGACTCGAAATCGCCGCTCATGCCCATCGACAGCGTGTCCAGATGGTGCCCTTCCGCGTTCAATCGCTCCTGGAGCGCCCGCAGCTGCGCAAAGACTGCACGCTCGGCCGCTGGCGTCGGCTGTGGCGGCGGCACGCACATCAGGCCGCGCAGCGTCACCCGTGGCAGATCGGCGGTCCTGGCGGCGAGTTCCGAGAGGCTGCCCGGATCGACCCCCCCCTTGGTGGGTTCCGGCACTACGGCAACCTGGATGCACAGGTTGAGGGGTGCGGCGTGAAACGGCCGCTGTTCCGAGAGCCGCCGCGCCACGCTGAGGCGATCGATGCTGTGGACCCAGTCGAAGCGCTCGGCAACGGCGCGAGTCTTGTTGGATTGCAGAGCGCCGATGAAATGCCAGTTCAGCGGCAGGTCGGCAAGCTCGTCCAGCTTCAGGACCGCTTCTTGCAGATAGTTTTCACCGAAATCCGTGACGCCCGCCGTGGCGGCCTGCCTCACTGATTCGGCAGGCTTGGACTTGCTGACCCCGATCAGAACGACCGAGTCGGGATCCCGTCCTGCGCCCTCGGCTGCGCGGCGTATCCGGGATCGGACGTGGTTCACATGAACCGCTGGATTTTGCGGACCAATTAACATATTGGGTGACGACACCCTCTTATATACTGCCGGCGACTGACCACGCCTACTAGGAGCCGTAAATGGCGGTTGATATCGCGCAGCTTCTCGCCTTTGCGGTGAAGAACAATGCGTCGGACCTGCATCTGTCGGCCGGTGTGCCGCCGATGATTCGCGTCGACGGAGACATGAAGCGCGTCAATATGCCGGCTTTGCTGCACAAAGAAGTGCACAGCATGGTGTACGACATCATGAACGACAAGCAGCGCAAGGCTTTCGAGGAATTCTTCGAGACGGATTTCTCGTTCGAAATCCCCAAACTCGCCCGATTCCGCGTGAACGCATTCAACCAGAATCGCGGTGCCGGCGCCGTGTTCCGCAATATTCCATCGACGATCCTGTCGCTGGACGAGCTGAACGCGCCGAAAACCTTCAAAGATTTGTGCATGCTGCCTCGCGGTCTCGTGCTGGTTACCGGACCCACCGGTTCGGGCAAATCCACGACCCTCGCCGGCATGGTGAATCATTGTAACGACAATCGTCCGGATCACATCATCACGATCGAGGATCCGATCGAATTCGTGCACGAAAGCAAGCGTTGCCTGGTCAACCAGCGCGAGGTGCACCGGGACACGCTCGGCTTCACCGAGGCGCTGCGGTCGGCCCTGCGCGAAGATCCGGACGTGGTGCTGGTGGGCGAAATGCGCGACCTCGAGACCATTCGGCTGGCGCTGACCGCGGCCGAGACCGGTCACCTGGTTTTCGGCACCTTGCATACGAGTTCGGCCGCCAAAACCATAGACCGTATCGTGGATGTGTTCCCGGCAGCCGAAAAGGACATGGTGCGTGCCATGCTGTCGGAAAGCCTCCGGGCGGTGGTCTCGCAGACGCTGATGAAGCGCGTCGGCGGCGGCCGTATTGCGGCGCACGAAATCATGATCGGCACCCCGGCTATACGAAACCTGATCCGCGAGGGCAAAATCGCGCAAATGTACTCGGCGATTCAGACCGGACAGGGGCAAGGTATGCAGACTCTCGACCAATGCTTGCAGGACTTGGTGCAAAAAGGCGTCGTGAGCCGCGAAGAGGCGAAATACAAGGCGCAAAACAAGGACAGCATCTAATGGAGCGCGATCAAGCAATACGCCTGATGCAAGACCTGCTGCGGCGCATGGTCGAGAAGAAGGGTTCGGACCTGTTCATTACGGCCGGATTTCCGCCCGCCATCAAGATCGACGGCGAAATCAGACCTCAATCGGACCGCACGCTGACTCCCGAACAGAGCGCGGGCCTGGTCCGCGCCATCATGAACGATCGCCAAACCAAGGAATTCGATTCCACCAAGGAATGCAATTTTGCGATCTCGCCGCCGGGAATCGGACGCTTTCGCGTCAGCGCATTCGTGCAGCAAGGCTTCACGGGGGCGGTGCTCCGCACCATCAATGCGAAGATTCCGACCCTCGAAGAGCTGGAATTGCCGCCGGTGCTGAAGGAAGTCGTGTTGTCGAAACGCGGCTTCGTGATTCTGGTCGGCGGCACCGGATCCGGCAAGTCGACTTCGCTGGCCGCGATGGTCGGATACCGCAACGAGAAGACCCGCGGCCACATCGTCACGATCGAGGATCCCGTCGAGTACGTGCATGCGCACAAGGGTTGCGTCGTCACGCACCGCGAGGTCGGCGTCGATTGCGATAGCTGGCATCTGGCGCTCAAGAACACCCTGCGCCAGGCGCCCGACGTGATTCTCATCGGCGAAATCCGCGATCGCGAGACGATGGAATATGGAATCCAATTCGCCGAGACCGGGCACTTGGTGCTGGCCACACTGCACGCGAACAGCTCCAACCAGGCGCTCGACCGCATCATCAATTTCTTTCCGGAGGAGCGCCGCGAGCAGCTGCTCATGGACTTGTCGCTCAATATCCGCGCGCTCATCTCGCAGCGTCTGATACCCCGGGAAGCGGGATCCGGCCGGATCGCGGCCATGGAGATCATGTTGGCGTCGCCGCTGATTTCGGATTTGATCTTCAAGGGCGACGTGGCCAAGATCAAGGACGTGATGTCGCGCTCGAATCGCCTCGGGATGAAAACCTTCGACCAGTCGTTGTTCGAGCTGTACGAGGCCGGCCTCATCTCCTACGAAGACGCGCTGCGCAACGCCGATTCGAAGAACGAACTGCGGCTCAAGGTGAAGCTCGAGAGCAAGCGCGAAATCAAGCACCCGGACGAGGGCGGCGCGGCGCTGCAGATCGTCGAGGAAGAAGAAGGGCAGGTCTTCTAGCGCATGCCCGACGACTCACCGGTTCAGGCGCAGGTGATGAACACCAAGCCGCTCTTCAAGCTGATGGTCGAGCGCAAGGCGTCGGATCTTTTCTTCACCTGCAACGCGCCCGTCAAGATAAAGATCGAGGGAAAGATCTTCCCCGTCAACAAGCAGGTATTGAGCCCCGAGACCGTGCGCCAGGCCGCGCTCGGACTCATGAGCGCCGAGCAGCTCGAGTACTTCAACGAAGAATTGGAGATCGACTTCGCGATCTCCGAACCCGGCCTCGGCCGCTTTCGCGTCAACGTGTTCTACCAGCGCGGCTACCCGGCGATGGTGTTGCGCTACATCACCGCCGAAATGCCCAAGCTCGAGGATCTCGGCATGCCCGATATCTTCAAGGATCTGGTCATGCTGAAGCGCGGTCTCATCCTCATGGTCGGCGCGGCCGGGGCCGGCAAATCGACGACGCTTGCCGCGATGATCAACTATCGGAACGAAACCTCGTCCGATCACATCTTGACCATCGAGGATCCGATCGAATTCCTGCATACGAACAAGAAATCCATCATCAATCAGCGGGAAGTCGGCATCGACACCAAATCCTTCGCCCGCGCGCTGCGCAGTGCCGTGCGGGCGGCCCCCGACGTCATCCTCGTCGGCGAAATTCGCGACCGTGAAACGATGGAGGCCGCGATTGCGCTGGCCGGAACGGGGCATCTGTGCATAGCCACCCTACACGCGAACAATTGCGCGGAGACGCTGGATCGCATCATCAACATGTTCCCGCGCGACCAGCACAACCAGATTTTCCTGGACCTTTCGCAGTACCTGCGCGCGATTCTGTCGCAGCGCCTGGTGCCCGCCAAATCCGGGATCCGCGTCGCCGCTTCGGAGGTCATGGTCAACACGCCGTACATCTCCGAGCTCATCAAGAAGGGCGACGTGATCAGCGTCAAGGAAGCGATTCGCACCGGAACCGAGCGCGGCATGCTGAGCTTCGACAGCTCGCTTTACAATCTCGTGCGCGAGGGCCGGATCGAATTGGAGGAGGCGCTGTCGAGCGCCGATTCGCGCACCAATCTCGAAGCGAAGATCAATTTCGGCTGAAGCGCGGAGCTCAGGAACCCACACCCGCGGCGGCGCCCTGACCGGCATCCATGGCCCACGCGCCGCGCGACGACTGATTCGACTGGCAGGCGACCAGATTGCCTTCGAATTCGCGAGCACTCGCATCCCAGCCGCAGCGCACTGCGTTTTCCCGGCAGGCCTTGGGATCGAGTGTCAGGGCGCGCAGCGCGGCCTTTCCCAGGTCATGATCAAGCGCTCCCGTCACGCCGTCCTGGATGACGTCGATCGGTCCGTTGACAGGGAAGGCCGCCACGGGGACCCCGCACGCCATGGCTTCGAGGTTCACCAATCCGAACGTATCCGTGAGGCTTGGAAAGACCATGACGTCGGCGGCCGCCAGGTGCGCGGCAAGCTCCTCGGCATAACGATATCCGGTGAACGTCGCCGCGGGATACAGGGCTTGCAGCCGGGCGCGCTCGGGACCGTCGCCGATGACCAGTTTGCTGCCTTCCCACGGCATGCGAAGGAACGCCTCGACGTTCTTTTCCACCGCAACCCTGCCGACGTAGGCGGCGATCGGGCGCGGCAAGCTCAGGTAACTCTTCAATCCCGGCTTGAACAGGTCCGTATCCACGCCCCGCCTCCAGGCCGCCAGATTCTTGAAACCACGCGACTGCAGCTCGTTGCGCAGCGATTGCGTGCTGACCATGCAACGCACCGCCGCGCCGTGAAACCGGTGCAACGCCCAATAGGAGAACGCGATGGGAATCGGGAAGCGCGCGCGCAGGTATTGCGGGAACTGGGTATGGTAGGAGGTCGTGAATCGTCAATCGGCGCCGCAGGCAATAGCGCCGCGCCGCGAGGCCGAGCGGCCCTTCGGTCGCGATGTGCAGCGCCTGCGGGGAGAAGTCTTCGATGCTCTGTTCCACCAGCTTGCGCGGCAACAGCGACAGGCGAATCTCCGGGTAGGTGGGGCACGCGATGCTGCGGAAGTCCCGGGGCGTGAGCATCCGGACCTCGTGCCCGAAGCGGCCGAGCCATTCCGAGGTCTGAGCCAGGGTGCGTACGACGCCGTTGGTCTGGGGAAACCAGGCGTCGGTGACGATCATGATTCTCATGAGCGCCGAGAATGGCATGCCCGCGTGACGAATGCGTGAACGTGAAACGGCGATAGTTCTCAGTTTGACGGTCCGGCGGCGCTCTTGTCACAGGCGTGTAACCAAAATCCTATATTTGCTTCATCGTCGGCCAAAGCCCGAGTACGATGTGCCTTCTCCAACGAGGAACTCTATATGCAAAAGTTTCTGGGAAGAACTGCGGACGCCAGCGGTGGGACGATCATCGTTACTATCACCACAGCCGCATCAACCAGTCGCTGCACTTCTTGAGTGCGATCAGCTTTCTGGTCGCCTACGTGATGATGTTCAAGGATCCGGTGGTTGCCGCGCTCATCGGCTGGCTCGTGGCCATGGTCAGCCGCCAATCCGGGCACTTCTTCTTCGAGCCCAAGGGGTACGATGAGGTCAACCAGGCGACGCACGAGCACAAGGAAGCCATCAAGGTGGGCTACAACCTGCGCCGCAAGGTGATCCTGCATCTGATCTGGGTGTTGGCCCCGCTGGTGCTGTGGTTGACTCCCACCTTGTTCGGGGTCTTCCAGGCGCCCGGCCATGGGGGCGATTCCTTCATGCGCCACGTGGGAGAGGTCTGGCTGGTCGTCGGGATCGGCGCCCTGGTCTTCCGTACCGTCCATCTGTTCTTCCTGCGGGACGTGCGGACGGGTTTGGTGTGGCTCACCAAGATCATCACGGACCCGTTCAACGACGTCAAACAATACTGCAAGGCGCCTCTTTACTTGATGCGGGGCGAGCTCATCGATCCGATGGGCAACGAGCAGCGGGCTTGAATCATTTCCTTGAGCACTCCGCGCCGGATGGACTTGTTGGTGAGCTGGGGGCTAGCCCACCACCAACCGTCCTCCTGCATCGCGCGGGCGGCGGCAACGATGGCGTCGCACACGGCCGAAAAATCGGAATCCGTGTAGTTCAGGCTGAAGATCAGCCGGCCGGTTCCGACCCAGCTTAGGCTCAAGCCGGCCACCCGCAGGTAGTATTGGAACATCCAGTTGTAACGCGACGGCTGCTGGTAGCAGATCGTCCAGATCGACGACAGGTTCGCGACCCGCACCGGCAGTTGCGCGGACTGCAACCGCTCGTTGAGCGTCTGCGCGCGCACGTTCCAAACCTGATCGAGATCGCGGTACAGCGTGCGGATGGGACCGGAATCGAGCCGCTTCAGGAATTCGTGCATCGCTCCCATCACATAGGGGTGCGCGTTGAAGGTACCCCTGGCCAGGCAAACGTCGGCGGGGCGATCCTCCTGAAAGCGGCGCATGAACCGGTGACGCCCGCACAGCACGCCGACCGGCAGTCCACCGGCCACGGTTTTTCCGTAGGTCACCATGTCGGCCTTCACGCCGAAGTACTCCTGGGCTCCCCCGGGCTCAGCCGGAAGCCGACGAACACTTCGTCGAATATCAGCGCGATCCCGCGCTCGTTGCACACCTCGCGAAGTTTGCCGAGCCACGCGGAATAGGCGCCGCGATCGAAGTGCGCGCGGCGGCCGCTGTCGACCAGCGTGTAATCGCCGGGCGCGTTGACGTTCGGATGGAGCGACTGAATCGGATTGATGAGGACGCAGGCAATGTCCCGCCGGGTGCGCAGCACCTTGAGCGCGGCCTCGTCCATGTCCTTCAGGGTGTAGGTTTCACGGGCCGCAATCGGATTCCCCACGCCGGGCTGCACATCGCCCCACCAGCCGTGATAAGCCCCGCAAAACCGCACGAGGTGGCTGCGACCCGTGTTGTACCGGGCCAGCCGCACCGCCTGCATGACCGCCTCGGTTCCCGACATGTGGAAGGAGATCTCCTCCTGCCCCGAAATTTCCAGAAGCCGGCGCATGTTGAAGGCAACCACCGGATGGTAAGCGCCCAGCACCGGGCCCAGCTCGCTCACCAGTTCGCTGCCGCGGGCGATGCAGGCCTTGTAGAAGTCGTAGCCGAACAAGTTGACGCCGTAGGAGCCGGCCAAATCGTAGAAGCGATTGCCGTCCATATCGGTGACCGTGACGCCGGACGAGGACTGCAGGAACACCCCCGCCTTGAGGTGTTCCCGGACCAAGCGGCTGAATTGAAAGGGCACGCGATAGCGCGAAGTGAATTGCAGGTCCGCCGCGGCGGCCACGATCTCGTCGGTAAGATCCGCGGTCTCGCGAAACCGTTCGGTGAAAATGGACGACAGCCGCATGAATCCGGTGCGCCGCGCGGCGGCGACGTTTTCGGGCGCGGAGTCGGCGCGAAAGAAACGCGCTTCGTCGTATTCGTAGTACGGCACCGCGGACGCGAAGCGGCGCGCCATGCGCGAGTGTCCGGCCAGGGATCGATGCTTCGCGCGCGACAGCCGCAGCCGCGCCCTGAGCCGAGGAAACAGAACCGCCAGGGCGCATGCGCCGGCGGCGTAATAGAGTATCGGATGGGTCACGGAATGCCTCGCGCGGCACTGTATTGCAGGCGAATGACATTACGATGACGATGCGCTCCATGATAGACAGCGTGGTCCAGCACGAGGACTTGAACTTCCTGCTGACCAATCGCATTCCGCGGCGCTGGCTGACGCTCGCCGTCGGCTGGTTGAGTCGCATCGAGCATCCCTGGGTATGCTCCACCTGCATCGCGTTGTGGCGTCTGTTCTCCGATCTCGATCTGCGCGATGCCAAACACAAGCGGTTCGACAGTCTGCGGGATTGCTTCACGCGCGAGCTCAAGGACGGTGCGCGGCCCATCGATATGGATCCGTCGGTGGTGGTGAGCCCCTGCGATGCCTTGGTGGGCGCCTGCGGCCAGGTGACCGACGGCGGCGTGCTGCAGGCCAAGGGCTTTCCCTACCCGTTGATCGACCTCCTGGGCGACCCGGAACTCGTGCGCTACTATCGGAACGGCAGCTACGCCACCCTGCGGCTGACCTCCAGCATGTACCACCGCTTCCACGCACCCTACGATTGCCGCGTCGAGCAGGTGAACTATATTTCCGGAGACACCTGGAACGTCAATCCCATCGCGCTGCGGCGGGTCGAAAAGCTGTTTTGCAAGAACGAACGCGCCGTCATTCGCTGCAGGCTGCCCTCGGGCGCGCTGCTGACCCTGGTGCCGGTCGCCGCCATCCTGGTCGCCAGCATCCGCCTCAAGTTTCTCGATGTGCGGCTGCACCTCAGGTACCGCGGACCCAACCTCATACCCTGCGATGCCGCGCTCCGCAAGGGCGAGGAAATGGGCTGGTTCGAGCACGGCTCCACCATCATCGTCTTCGCCCCGCCCGGCATGGACTTATGCGCGGAAATCGCCGAGGGGGGGCGACTTCGAATGGGTCAGGCGCTAGCGCGCCATTAAGCCGCCGGCGAGCTCGCGCAATGGATCGAAGAGGGAGGCCAGCGCCATGCTGAACAGGAAGAAACACGTATAGAAGGAAGCCGGATGCGCGTCCAGCCAGCGCATGGGGGGTCCCGCCAGCCTTGCCCTGACGCCCTCGAGATTCGCGAGGTAGGCAAAGAGAATGCCGAACAGTGCCCCGCCGGTGACGTCGGTGGGATAGTGATATCCCAAATAGACTCTGGGAAACGCGATGAAGCATGCCACGTACAGTGTCATGACGGCGCCGAGACGCCGCGACACGTACCACAGGCCCGTGCTCATCGCGAAGAACACCATGGCATGATCGCTCGGGAATGAACTCCAACGCCTGAAGGAATCGCCGGAGACTCCGTAAGGCACAACCAAGCCGAGTTCCGGCGAATTCAACGGCCTCGTCCGAAACGGTAGATAGTCCGCCAGCAGACGGCCTGCCACGACGCCGACCATCGCGCCGACCATCGTTGCCACCACGATCTTTCGATTTCTAAGATTCGCCTCTCCCGGCTGGAACCAGACCCACCAAGAAACCGACACCATCACCCATCCCTTGAACACGGCATGGCGTGCCAGCGCCGCCATGAAGCCGTCGAGAGCTCGCGAATGATGGACGAACTGATTGAGGAACAGCAGGATCTGGACGTCGAGCGGATTCGTCACAGCGGTTTGCGATGCCGCGTCAGCGTGACGGCGATGGAGGCCAGCACGGCCATGCGCACGGCAACGCCGTTGTTGACCTGCTCCCGGATCACCGAGCGCGGACCGTCCGCGACTTCCGAGGCGATCTCGACGCCCCGATTCATGGGGCCGGGATGCATGACGAGTACGCTGGGCGAGGCAAGCTTCACGCGCTTCGCATCCAATCCGAAATCGCGAAAATACGCCGCATCATCCAGAGCCGCGCTCTGCGCCATTCTCTCCTTCTGGATTCGCAGCATGATCACGACGTCCGCCCCGGCGATGCCGTCCTCGATGCGCGTGAAGCGAGTAGCGCCGCGAAATTCGGTTTCGGAAGGCAACAGGGCTTCGGGCGCCACCAGTCGTATGTCGCTCGATCCCAAAGTCATGAGGGCGTGCGCCGTGGAGCGCGCCACCCGGGAATGCTTGATATCGCCGACGATCGCAATCTTGAGTCCGGCAAAACGGCGCTTGTGGGTGCGAATGGTCAGCGCGTCGAGCAAGCCCTGCGTGGGATGCGATATGTGCGCTTCTCCCGCGCTCACCACCGACACATGCGGGGCCACGTGATCGATCAGGAACTCCGGCATTCCCGCTTCGGAATCGCGAATCACGAACACGTCGGTGTTCATGGCCTCGAGCGTGTAAATCGTATCCAGCATGGTCTCGCCCTTGGCCCGCGAACTCAAATGCTGATCGAGATTGAGTACATGCGCGCCGAGCCGTCGGCCGGCGAGATCGAAGGAGGCCCGTGTGCGCGTGCTCGGTTCGAAAAAGAGGTTGGCGACCGTGACGCCGGCAAGTTCGCGGCCCTCGTAGGCAGGCTGTCCCGGAAGGCGCCGGTAGCTCTCGGCGCGGTCGAGGATCCCGCTCAGTACGTCGCGGGTCAGCCCCTCGAGAGTGACGAGGTGGCGCAGTCCCCCCGCGCTGTCTTGTTGTGCACGCATCAGTACTCGTTCAGGCTCCCGTCAACGGCCCGGCCTCATGGTGAATCGAAGAACCAGCGTTCCAAGATGACGCAGGCGGCGGCGGCATCCACGTCCGTTTTCGTCACCCGTCGTTTGCGGACTCCGGACTCCCGTTCAGCCTTGAGCCTGGATCCCGCCTCGAGCGACGAATAGCGTTCGTCGACCAGGCGCACGGGCAAGGCGTAGCGGCGGGCCAGTTCCTCGGAGAAGGCCCTGGCCTGCGCGCTCATCCCGCTCTCGGAACCATCGGCATTATACGGCAGCCCGACCACGAGCAGGTCCGGCCGCCAATCGCGCATCAGCAAGTCGACGGCACTCCATGCCGGTCCGGCGGCGGTGTTGGCGACCGCGGCCAGGGGACTCGCGCTGCGGCTCAGCGTGTCGCCGCACGCGACTCCGATGCGGCGGCGGCCGAAGTCGAATGCCAGGACGAGTTGCGCAAGCGGGAGGGCCGACGATCCGGGAGCCTGTGTCCCGGGATGACTAGGCATTGCCGCTGATCGAGCTGATGCGGGACAGTTCAACGCCCAGCAACCGCGCGGCGGCATGCCAACGAGATTCGAACGGCAGATCGAAGATGATGCCCGCTTCCACCGGCGCGCAGAGCCAGGCGTTCGCGCGAATCTCATCCTCCAGCTGCCCGCCGTCCCAGCCCGCATAACCGAGTGCGACCACCGCCTCCTCCGGGCCCTTGCCGCGAGCCATGGCCGCCAGGATATCCCGGGACGTGGTGACGTGAATGGAGTCGGAGACCTTCAGCGTCGAGTCCCATTCGCCACCGGCTCGATGAACGACGAAGCCGCGATCGGTCTGCATCGGGCCGCCGCGCAACACCTGGCGTTCGATCAAG
Source organism: uncultured Gammaproteobacteria bacterium (assembly GCA_963799885.1). Lineage (GTDB taxonomy): Bacteria > Pseudomonadota > Gammaproteobacteria > Steroidobacterales > Steroidobacteraceae > Bog-1198. The sequence continues at coordinate 156,468 of CAWCYX010000004.1, forward strand.
GGTCCTTCCTCGATCTCGATTTCGAGCTGCTCGAAAATCTCGCCCATGCGCATGGGCAACGGCTTGTTGAGGATGAGCCCGAGCGCGCCCTGGGCGTTGTGGTCGCAGATGAGGGCGACGGTCTGCGAGAAGTTCGGATCACCCATCGCCGGCATGGCGATCAGCAGTTGGTTCGTCAGATAGCCCGAGTCGCTCATATGTGGACGCCCGCGAACGTTGAAGATCGGATCGAGCCCGCTCCTAGGGAGTGACACCGGGGGAGGTGCTCGGTTCAGCGTAATATACGCTGGAGCCTTGGGTCGCGCCGCCGAGAAATTGCCATTCGTAGGCGATGCGAATTTCATCGTGCTTGGCGTTCATGGCGGCAGGAAACGGGTCGTACGGCGAAGCCAGCTTCAATATGCGCATGGCCGCCTCGTCGATCTCGGCGTGGCCGCTGCTGCGGCGAACCACGGTCTTCAGCAGCCTGCCGTCGGCGCCGATCGTGACTTCGATGACCGGGGTGCCCGAGAGCTGCTTGCGCCGCGCCACGTCCGGGAAGTTGATGGTGCCGACGCGTTCGATCTTGCGCCGCCAGATGTCGAGGTAGACGGCAACGTCGGATTCCCGGGTGTCCGCCGCGATCCACAGCTGCCGTTTCGACTCGCCGCGCAGGCGCAGTTCGATCCCCTCGTCGTTCGGCGTCATCGCGAGGTCCGGCCGCTTCTCCAGCAATTCCGGCATCTGGGATGCCTCTTTGGCGGCGGTGGAGGCCGCAAAATAGAGAATCTTCGCTGCCGGTGCATGAGTCGCCACCAACTCGTCGTCGCCCGCGACCTCGCCGTTGACTGCGGCAGCGAGGCCCTCTCCGCCGGGGGTGCCGAGCCGGTCGACCGGTACCAACGACGACTTCGGGATCAAGGTACGTTCGCCGTTCAGCATGTTGCCGGTTCCGAGTTGCGTGCGCTGCGCGATGTACCGGGCATTCGGGTTCTTGTCGGCCGGCGGGGCCTGGTCATTGACGAGAACCACCTCGAGCGCGGGCGAGTCGGGACCGCCTGCGTCGCTCTTCGACGAACTGAATGTCACGCCCAGGATCACGATGCCGTGAAGCAGCGCGGCCAGGAAGCACGTGGTCAACATGCGATCGTTGGCGGGCGGCAGGCCCTGTTCGAACAGTTCGCTATTCACGCAGCTTCCAGAGTCCTCGAAATGGCGGTCACCAGCAGACCCCCGACGTCGACACCATGCTTCTTGTCGAGTTCCCGGATGCCCGTGGGGCTGGTGACGTTGATCTCGGTGACGAAGTCGCCGATCACGTCCAAGCCGACGAAAATCATCCCGGCGGCCTTGAGTTTAGGACCGATGATGGAACACAGCCACCGGTCGCGGTCGTTCAGGGGCCGGCTTTCGGCGCGGGCTCCGGCAGCCAGATTGCCGCGGTGGTCCTCGGCGCCGGGCATTCGCTGCAGGGCGAAGGGCACGGGCTCACCGTCCACGAGTATCACGCGGCAGTCGCCCGCCGTTACGATTTCCGGCAGATAGCGCTGCACGATGGCATAACGCGTGCCGTACTCGGTCAAGGTCTCGAACACCACGTTACGGTTCTTGTCGCCCTGTTCGAGCACGAAGATCGAACGGCCTCCCATGCCGTGCAGCGGCTTGCACACGGCCTTGCCGTGCTCGCGCAGGAACTCGCTCATGTCGTGCATGTCGCGCGTTATCAAGGTCGGGGCGCAGCACTCCGGAAACCATGCCGTGTACACTTTTTCATTCATGTCGCGCAGGCCCTGAGGCCGATTGCACACCAGCGCGCCCTGGATTTGGGCACGATCCAAGATGTAGGTGGTGTAAATGTACTCGGTATCGAACGGTGGATCCTTGCGCATCAAGATCACGCCATAGTCGCCCAGTTTGGCGGGTGCCGCCGCGCCGCGCGCGAACCAAACCTTCGGATCGTCAAAGACCTGGAGCGGTGCGAGGCGGCCGTACGCGATGCCGTCGCGCAGGTAAAGGTCCTTCTGCTCGGCGTAGAAGAGTTCCCAGCCGCGCGCCTGCGCCGCCAGCAAGATCGCAAGCGTGCTGTCCTTGGCCGGCTTGATGGCTTCGATGGGATCCATGACCACGACCAGACGAACTCGAAAAGACATGACGATCCTTTTGGAGGGCTCAACGATTGCTTGGGACGCCGCAGTCTAGCGTATGCGACGGCTGCATCCGCCCTCTTGGAAAAACTGTGAACCACGCCACCGATGTTTACACGCTATTGCCTCCAAATGTCGACCCCGTACCGTGGCTTGCAAGCCTCGGATATGTTAAAAAGCCACAAGATTCCAGCACCTACGAACGCGCAGCCCAAACGCCCCCGAAGGCAGTTTCATGGAGAGCACGATTACATACGGCAAGCCGAAACTCACAGGATTGAAAGTCCTAGTGATCGACGACAGCAAAACGATCCGGCGAACCGCTGAAACGCTCCTGACCAAGGAAGGCTGCGAGGTCTTCACGGCTGTCGACGGCTTCGACGCGCTGTCCAAGATCGCGGATCACCAACCCGACATCGTCTTCGTGGACATCATGATGCCGCGGCTCGACGGCTACCAGACCTGTTCGCTCATCAAGCACAACAAGGTGTTCAAGCAGATCCCGGTCATCATGCTGTCCAGCAAGGATGGTCTGTTCGACCGTGCGCGGGGCCGCATCGTCGGTTCCGAGCATTATTTGACCAAGCCCTTCACCAAAGATGAGCTGCTCGGTGCGATTGAAGCGCACGTCGGAAAATGACGGAGAATCCGCGAATGGCACTGATTCTAATAGTCGACGACTCGCCCACCGAAGTGTTCGTCATGCAAAAGGCCCTGGAGAAGCACGGTTTCAAAACCGCTGCGGCGGAAAACGGCGAGGAGGGCGTCCGGAAGGCGAAAGCCATGAAGCCCGACCTGATCTTCATGGACATCGTCATGCCGGGGGTGAACGGGTACCAGGCGACGCGCATGCTGGTCAATGACCCGGAAACCAGTCTGATCCCGATCATCATGGTGACGACCAAGGGACAGGAAACCGACCGCGTATGGGGGCTGCGTCAGGGAGCGGTCGACTATCTCGTGAAGCCGGTGTCGGCACAGGCGCTGGTCGAGAAGGCACAGGCCACGCTGGCCATATGACCGGCACGCCGTCCGCTACCGATTTGAGCTTGCGGAGCCTGCGCGACCGGCCATTCGAACTGCTGAAGGAGCTGGAAAGGCGCAGCCGCAGCGTAACCGCGGGAAATACTCCCGAAGCGGCCGCCGGTCAGGAGTGGGTTGGAGTGGCGTTCCGCATGGGCGGGGAGACCTTTCTGGTGGCACGCGAAGAAACCCGGGAGGTTCTCGGCTATCCGGCCGTCATTACGCGAATTCCCGGCGCGAAGAACTGGGTCAAGGGATTGGCGAATATTCGCGGCCAGTTGCTGCCGATGCTGGACCTGCGGCAGTTTCTGGGCAGCGGATCAACGACGCCCGGGCGCAATACGCGCATCGTCGTCGCCAATCACCGGGAGATTCCGGCGGGGCTCATTGTCGATGAGGTCTTGGGCTTTCGCCGATTTGCGGACCCGGAGTTCAATCCGGAACCACCGCCGACCGTGATTCGCTGCGACAGCTATCTCGCGGGCGCCTTCCGGCGCGGCGGCGAGGTGTGGCCGGTGCTCAGTTTGAAGAGTTTGATCGAGAGCCAGAGCTTTTTACAGGCCGCGAGCTGACCGCTGCCGGAATCACGACATGAACATGCGAGATAATATAACTTCCAAATCCGCTCTGCTGCCGGCGCTGCTGGCCCTGATCGTGCTCTGCCTGGCCGGGGCCGCGGCGCTCACCCTGCTGACGCACGGCGCCTCGTCTGCCGCCGCGCCCGCCGATCAGGCCGCGCTGATCCTGCAGCGCCTGCCCTTCGAAGCGCAGAACGCACTACGCGGGGAAGCCACCGCATTCGACGCCCTGGCGAAGAGCTTGGTCCGCATCAACGGCCTGCGCGGGGCGCTGCCGCAGGACAAGACCGCGGATCCGGCCTGGAATAAGCTGAGCGACGCGGCTGCGAAGGTCGGTGAAGCGCGCAAAGCGGTTGAGACCGTTCAAACCGCGAATCAGGAGGCGCGCGACCTGGCGCCGAAACTACTCTCGGAACTGGGCGATCTCGCCAGTGCGGTCGGGGTGCAAAAGCTCGAGGGCATGAGCCGCTATCTGGAGCGATTCGAACTCACCGTGCAACGCGTGCAGCAGGAGTTGAACGGCCTGAGCTCGGGTGTCAGCGATGCCGCGCCCGCGGCGCAGCGGCTGGCCGACAGCCTGGAGTTTCTGAATCAGGTTATGCGCGGCCTCTCGGGCGAGGAATCCGGGCTGGCGCTGACCCGGGTGACCGGCAACGATGCCGAGCAACGCCTGAAGACGGTGGTGTTGCGCAATCAGCAGTTCGGCGCCAGCGTACGCAAGGCGATCGGCGCCGCCGAAGCATTGTCGAGGGCGCAGGTGGCGGCACGTGCCCTGCCGGCCCTGGCGGGTGGCCTCGCATCCGCCATGGGCGGTGAATCCGCCTCCCAGAAGGACACGGGGGGAAGCTACAAAGCCCTGATCTTGATACTACTCGGAGTGGCGGTGGCGGCGCTCGGAGCGCTCTCCTGGGTATTCCTCAAATCGGTGAGCGCACGGCGCACCACCGAGCTTCGCGTGCGCGAGAACGAGCGCAATCAAGAAGCCATCATGCGGTTGCTCGACGAGCTGTCCAGCCTGGCGGACGGGGACTTGACGGTGCAAGCGACGGTGACCGAGGACATCACCGGCGCCATCGCCGATTCGATCAACTATGCAATCGAGGCCCTGCGCGAGCTGGTGACGACCATCAATGACAGCGCGATCCAGCTCGACGGCGCCGCCAAGCAGACGCAGGGAGCGGCTGCGAACATGGCGAAGGCGAGCGGCGCCCAATCGCGGCAGATCTCCTCGGCCAGCGAATCGATGGAAGACATGGCGGCGTCCATCGAGGAGGTTTCCGGGAACGCGGAGCGCTGCTCCGATGTGGCCCGCCATTCGGTTGACGTCGCCCACAAGGGCGGGGACGCTGTGCGTCGCACCATCGACGGCATGAACGCGATCCGGGAGGCCATCCAGGAGACCAGCAAGCGCATCAAGCGTCTCGGCGAGAGCTCGCAGGAAATCGGCAACATCGTCGAACTCATCAACGACATTGCCGAGCAAACGAACATTCTTGCCCTGAATGCCTCGATTCAGGCATCCATGGCGGGTGAGGCAGGGCGCGGCTTCGCCGTGGTGGCGGACGAAGTGCAGCGGCTGGCGGAACGCGCGGCGAACGCCACCAAGCAAATCGAAGTTCTGGTGCGGACTATCCAGACGGATACCAACGAAGCGGTGGTCTCCATGGAGCGCAGCACCACGGACGTCGTGGGCGGCGCGTTGCTGGCCGAGAACGCCGGCGCCGCACTCGAAGAGATCGAGCAGGTCTCGAATCAGATCGCGAGTCTGGTGCAGAACATTTCGGCCAGCGCCCGGCAGCAGGCGGCGGCATCGGGAAACATTTCCAAGAACATGCAGGTGGTGCGCGAAATATCCACCCAGACCGTGGAAAGCTCGACGGCGACGTCGACCTCCATCGCGAAGCTCGCGGCCCTCTCGGCCCAGTTGCGAAAGTCGGTGGCCGGTTTCCGTCTGCCGGACTTCGGGGCCGGCACGACCACCGTGGGCGCGCCGCCGGCGGCGCTTCCGCCGGCGGCCGCGATACCGCCGTTGCCCGACCCGGTCTCCCTGAACAATTCCGGAAGACTGCGCAAGGCGAGCGGCGTCGGCGCCTAAGGGGGTCCCTGTGGAAAACCCAGCGTCGAATAATCCGGTATGACCGACATCAGCTCTCAAACCCTGCACATCGTCGCCAAGGAACTGACGGCGACGCTCAATGAAGCGCGAGCTGCGCTCGAAGCGTATGCCGAGCGCGCGGATCAGAGCGTCTTTCTCGAGAAGTGCGCCGAACAGCTGCACCTCGCTCACGGCGTGCTGCGCCTGGTGGAAGTGTACGGGGCTGCGCTTCTCGCGGAGGAGATGGAACACGTCACGCGGTACATCCTCGCCGCCGGCAGCGACCAGAAACGGCAAGTGGAGGGTCTCGACGCGCTGATGCGCGCCATGGTCCAGCTCCCGACGTACCTGGAGCGGGTGTTATCCGGCGGCCGCGATCTCGCGCTGGTCCTGCTACCGCTTCTCAATGATCTGCGCTCGGTTCGCGGCAGCCCTCTGCTGTCCGAGGGCACGCTGCTGCTGCTCAACCTCAAGTCCGACCAGCCGGCGCAACCGCAGCCGCAGCAGGGCGGCGAACCCCCGATCACGGTGGCCCAATGGGCGCGCCGGCTGCGGCCGCGTTTTCAAATCGGCTTGCTGGGCTATATCCGCGGCGAGCGCACGGTCCAGAATCTCGAAATCCTTGCCAAGGTGGCCGAAAAGCTCGAACAAGTCGCGACCACTCAGCCGGTGTTCCAATTGTGGTGGGTGGTTGGCGCACTACTGGAGGCGGTGCGGGCGAACGGCATCGAAGGCAGCGCCACGTTGAAGCGGCTGCTGGGCCAGGCCGACCGGCAGATCAAGGTGTTGTACGAGGTCGGCGAAGCGCGCTATTGCGAGAATCCGCCGATCGATCTGTTGAACAACCTGCTGTATTACATTGCTCGCGCATCCGCCGGCGGCGGCCGAATTGCCGCGGTGCGCGCGTCTTTCAAGCTGGCGGAGCTCCTTCCGGTCGACGATACGATCGAAGAGGAACGCGAGAGTCTCTCAGCACCCAGCGTAAAATTGATGCGCACGGTTGCCGCCGCGATCAAGGAAGACCTGTCCAAAGTAAAAGACGTCTTCGATATTTTCGTACGGCGCGGCGGCGGACGCAGCGATGAGCTCATTCCGCAGCTCGAGCTGCTGAAAAAAATCAGCGACACCCTCGGGGTTCTGGGTCTCGGCGAGCTGCGGCAGCGGGTGCATCAGGAGGTGTCGGAGCTTTCTGAAATCGTGACCGACGGCAAGACACCTTCGGAGGTCGCGCTCATCAAAGTCGCCGGCGTGTTGCTGTCGGTCGAGGACAGCCTCGACGATCAACTCGTTCGCCTGATCCTGCCGACGGCATCCCTGGCCGCCGATGTCCCCGTGGACCAGGATCACGAGTTCCGGCAGGTCAGCGAAGCGGTGCTGCGCGAGTGCATCGTCAACCTGGCGCGGATCAAGGAGGCGGTATCCCTGTCGGTACAGAAGCCGGCGGAATTCGCGCCGCAGGGGTTGGACAACGTGCCGCAGCTGCTGCGCGGCATTACCGCGGGCCTGTTGATGCTCGGCAAGGGCCGCGCCGTCGAGTTGATGGACGCGGTCGGAACGGAAGTTCGCAAGCTGATCGAACCGGGCGCACCCGCCGCGGACGCGCTTCGCCTCGAGCGCGTGGCGGATGCCATCGTGAGCATCGAGTACTACATGGAGACGCTGCAGAACGGGCGGAATGATCCATGGTACATGCTCGACAATGCCGAAACCTGCATCAAGGCGCTGGCCGAGGAGGAAAGCCTCTCGAGAGTGCCCAATCTCGATCTGCCGGGCAGCGACATGGCGAAGACCGAGAGGTTGGAGCCCACGGCCACGATTGCCCTGGAGCCGCGGGGGGATGCGCACGGCGTGACTCACCCGCAGATCTCGACTCATCCTTTGTTTTCGCCCGCCGAGCCCGAGGGCGTCGATCCGCAGTTCGTGGAACTGTTCATCGAGGAAGCCAAGGAAGAGATTACGTCGATCCAGCAGTTCTTTCCGATGTGGGACCAAAACCCCATGGACCTCGAATCGCTGGGAGTACTGCGCCGCAGCTTCCACACGTTGAAGGGCAGCGGCAGAATGGTCGGTGCGAGGCCGATCGCCGAATTCGGCTGGGCGATCGAGAACCTGCTCAACCGTCTCATCGATAAAACTCTGACGCGCACCCCGGGCATGATGCTGCTGTTACGCAGTGCGGTCGCGGCGCTGCCGCAGCTGGTGGAACAATTGGAATCGGGCCGCCCCCCAACGGCACCGGTCGGCGACCTCATGGCGCGTGCTTTTGCCTTTTCCGAGGGTCGCGACGGCGAACTTGCCGCCGGGGCGCCCGTCTCCGCGCCGGCGCCTGCGGGCACCGCGCCGGCCGATGGGCCGGTGATGGCGCCGGAGTACCATAGCGGTTCGGCCTATGAGCCGGCGGCACAGGAGATGGCCTGGGCGATTTCGGCCGATGTGCCGGAAGGGGCCGCCTTGCAGGCAGCGGGCGATGACGCGCATTCGCCGGCCGCGGCCGCCACGCCGGATCTGTCGGCCTCCCCCACTCCGTCCGGCGAGAAGCTTTCCGCGGAGACTACCGCCGCAGACGGCGACTCGGCCGTGAGCCAACCTCCGACCGGGGACGACAAGCCGGGCATGGATCCGTTGCTGCACGACATCTACAGCAAGGAGACCTCGAGCCATTTGGCTGAAATTCGCGAGTATCTACAGAAGCGCTCCGGTCAGCCCGCCCCGCATCATTTGCCCGAATCCGTGTATCGAGCGATCCACACGTTGAGCGGCAGCTCCAAAATGGCCGAAGCGCGCCATGGAATTCGCATCACCGAACCCCTCAACCAGGTCATGCGAAAGGTCTACGACAGCGGGCTTGGCTTGACGGAAGCCGGGATCGCAACGCTTGCCGATGCGGTTCGCGCGATTGAGGACGTGGTCTCGCATATCAACGAGTCCACGGCTTTCTTCACGGACCAACACGCGCTTCTAGGGCGATTGCATGAGCTGGAAAACGCCATCGATGCGGAACTGTCGCGCGCATCCGTCGATCCCGCAATGTCCGCGATCCTGCGCATGCCCATCATCGACGGGGAGCCGGGGTCCGACGAGCAGCCGGCGGCCGAATCGCAGCACACTGCCGAGGAGCAGCCGGTGGCCGAAGCCCGGCCGGCGGCAGAAGCGCAGCCGGTGGCGATGCCGGCGCAGCCGACCGTAGCGCAGCCCGCCGTCGAACCGGTAGTCGAAGAGTTCGACCGCGAAATTGCCAAGATCTACAGCGAAGAGGCCGCGGAACTGCTCGAGTCGGCGGAAGCCTCGCTGACGGCGTGGAGTCGTGACCGGAACGACAAGAATCCGGTCGCGGAGCTGCAGCGGCAATTGCATACCCTCAAAGGCGGGGCGCGCATGGCGGGCATCACCGCCATGGGCGACCTCAGTCACGAGTTGGAAAGTCTCGTTCTCAATTTCGATACCGGTGCCGTGCGCGCCGACGATCACGCTCGCGCGGTCATGCAGGCGAGCTTCGACGAACTGGCGCGGATGCGCGATATGGTAAGTGCCGGTGCGCTGCCCGCCGCTGCCACCGCGTTGCTGGCTCAAATTCGCAGTTTGAATATGGGCGAGGCGCGCGCACAACCCGCTGCTCCCACGGCGGCTCCCCAGCCCATCGCCGCCGCGCCATTCGCCGCAGCGCCACGCGCCGCGGCACCTTTTGCCGCCGCACCGCAACCGGTCGGCCCCAGCGGCACCGCGCCGCACGTCGTGGAAGCCGGTGCGGCTGCCTCGGCTGCAGACAGCCTCGATGCGGATCTGGCCGGCTCGCTGTCCGCGGCGCCCGCCGCCGAACCAGCCGCAGTCGAACCACCCGCCGCCGTGCCGCCGGCATTCGCTGCGCCGATCGCCGCGCAGCTCACTGCCGTGCCGCCCGCGGCCGGCGAGGACTCCATTTCCAGTCTCGAGCTGAGCACCGCCCCCGTATTGCCCGGCCGCGAGACGGTACCGGCGGAGCGCGTGGAAATGGCGCGCGTCGATGCCGACCTGCTGGACACCATGCTCAACAATGCCGGGGAGGTCAGCATTTTCCGCGCTCGCCTCGACCAGCAGGTCAATTCCATCGACTTCAATCTGGCGGAGCTGGCGCGCACTGTGATTCGGCTGAAAGACCAATTGCGCGGCTTGGAAATAGAAACCGAAGCCCAGGTGCTCAATCGTCATCACGACGAGGACTCCCGCAGGAACGACTTCGATCCCCTGGAGTTGGATCGCTATTCGGCGCTGCAACAGTTCTCGCGCGCGCTGGCCGAGACTTCCGGCGACGTCGCGAGCATTCAGGGGCTGTTGGAAACGCTCACACGCGAGGCGCAGAACCTGCTGACCCAACAGTCGCGCGTCATCACCGAACTGCAGAACAGTTTGATGCGCACGCGCATGGTGCCGTTCCAGCGTCACGTCCAGCGATTGACTCGGCTGGTGCGTCAAGCCGCGAACGATACCGGCAAGCGTGCCGAGCTCGTGGTTCAGGGGGCATCGGCAGAACTTGATCGACAGATGCTCGAGCGCATGGTCGCGCCCCTGGAACACATGCTGCGCAATGCCGTGGTTCACGGCATCGAACCGGCAGAGCGGCGCGCCGCTCTGCACAAGCCCGACGTCGGCCGGATCTCGGTCAGCCTGACGCGCGACGGCGCCGAGGTCGTGATCGTGGTCACCGACGACGGCGGCGGCATCAATGTGAAGTTGATCCGCGAGAAGGCGGTGGCCCTGGGACTCATCGACCGCCACGCGAAACTTACCGACGAAGAGGCCATGCAGCTCATTTTGGAGCCGGGTTTCAGCACGGCGGGCCATCTGACTCAGGCGGCGGGCCGCGGAGTCGGAATGGACGTGGTGGCCACCGAAGTGAAGAAACTGGGCGGCGGCCTGTTCATCGAATCGACCGTGGGTAAAGGCTCGCGCTTCACCATCCGGCTGCCGTTCACGCTCGCCATCAGCCAGGCGTTGATCGTGCGCGTCGCCGAAGAGACCTATGCCTTACCGCTGGCGACCGTCGAAGGCGTCGTGCGTTTGCCGCGCAACATCGTCGCGCGGCATCTCGGCAAAGACGCACCGCTGTTCGAATACGGCGGCCAGAAATATCGCTTCCAGCAACTCGGTTCCTTCGTGGGTCTCGGGCCCACGCGCCTGCCGGAATCCGATGTCTCGATGTCGGTGGTGCTCATTCGTGCCGGCGAGCATTCGACGGCGTTGGTCACGGATGAACTCGTCGGCAGCCGCGAGATCGTGGTCAAATCCCTGGGGCCGCAGGTCTCCGGAATCCGCGGCATCGCCGGCGCCACCATCCTGGGCGACGGTCGCATCGTCATCATTCTCGACATGGGCTCTCTGGTGCGTTCGGAGTGGCGCGCCAAGCCCACGGAAGCTGCGCCGCTCGATCAGCGAGACCGGCGCACGTTCGCACTCGTGGTGGACGACTCGATCACCGTACGGCGGGTCACGCAGCGGCTGTTGGAGCGAAACGGCATGCGGGTGCTGACGGCCAAGGATGGCGTGGACGCCGTGTCGATGCTCCAGGAGAATCTCCCCGACATCATTCTGCTCGACATCGAAATGCCAAGAATGGACGGCTACGAAGTGGCCGCCCATGTGCGCAACGATCCGCGGCTCAAGGATATTCCGATCGTCATGATTACGTCGCGGGTCAGCGAGAAGCACCGGGCGCGGGCGATCGAACTCGGCGTCGACGACTACCTGGGCAAGCCGTACCAAGAGAGCCAGCTGCTCGACGCCATCGAACCGTTGGTCCACCGGCGTGCCGCCAGCGCGGTAACGCGGTAACGCGGTAACGCAATGTCGGATCTACGAGAAGAACTCTACAGCCTGCTGGTTCCCCTGGCCGGGGAACGGCTGATCGTGCCCCGCGCCTGCGTGGCGGAAGTCATCAGCTATCAGGCCCCGGCCGAAATGACCAATGCGCCGCCATGGTATGCCGGACTCGTGAGTTGGAGCGGGCGCAGCGTGCCCATCGTGTCATTCGAAGGCGCCTTCGGACAGGCCCTACCCACGGTGTCGAGCCGAACGAGAATCGTGATATTCAATGCCTCCGGCGGCAAGCTGCAGTCCGGATACTTCGGCATGCTGACCCAGGGATTTCCGCAGCTGGTGCGGGTCAACGCCGACGTGGTGCGCCCCGACCCGTCGCGCAGCTTCCCGGAGCGCTCACCGGTCATCTGCCAGGTTCGCATGGTGAACGAGACCCCGCTCATTCCCGATTTGCAACGGCTCGAGCAAATGATCGCCGAGGAAACATCGGTCATGCTCTAGGCGCGCATATCTCCGAATCGAGCTTGCAGCCAGGTGAGCGCGGCGATTGCGGCGGTCTCGGTGCGGAGGATGCGGGGTCCGAGCCGCAGCTTGCGGAAGCCCGCGATCCGGAAGGCCTCGAGCTCTTCGTCGCCGAAGCCGCCTTCCGGGCCCACGGCGATCTGCGCCGCCGTCTCGAGCGCGGCGGGAGCCGCGGCAGCCTCCAGGTCCGGTTCCAGGACGAGTCTTGCGGCCGGCGTTCCGCCCGCCGCGCTGCTCCCGAGATACTCGATCAGCGGCACCGGTGCCGCGATGACCGGCAGCCGATTTCGGCCGCATTGTTCGCAGGCGTTGACGACCACCGCACGCCAGTGCGCCGCCTTCGATTCGGCTTGCGCAGCGTCCAGGCGCACCACGCTGCGTTGGCTCAAGACCGGGACGATCCGCGTCACGCCGAGCTCCGTGGCCTTCTGCACGATGAAATCCATGCGATCACCCCGCGGTACGCACTGCACGAGCGTGACGGCAAGCGGCGACTCGCGGTCTACTTCGGCGCCGCTGCCCACCGATGCCGTCACACGGGACCCGCGCACGCTTTCGACCGCGCCGGCATACTCGCGGCCGTCCCCGCCGAACAGAATGAGCGGGTCGCCGCTGCGCGCCCGCAGGACCTTCGCGAGATGTGAGGCGGTCTCGCGGGGAAGCTCGACGATGGCTCCCGGGGTGAACTCCGTTTCGACATATACCCGGGTCAGTCGCATGTCGCGAGCTCGATGCCTTCCGCCGCGACTCGAACCATCAGGTCCACTTCCGCCTCGCTCACGGTATAGGCCGGCATGAAATAGACGACGTCGCCGATCGGCCGGAGCAGCACCCCCGCCTCGAGCGCGTGGCGATAGATCCGGCGCCCGCGCCGCTCGGTCCACGGGTAGGGCTCGCGGCTGCGCTTGTCCTTGGCGAATTCGACGGCGACGATCATGCCGCATTGGCGAACTTCGGTGACGTGAGGGTGGTCCGCGAGTTCGCGCGCGCGCCGGCCAAGATACGCGGCGGTGCCGCGGTTGCGCTCGAGGATGTTCTCGGTGGCGAAGATATCCAACGTCGCCAATGCCGCCGCGCAGGCGAGGGGATTGCCGGTGTAGCTGTGCGAATGCAGGAAGGCGGTCAGCTTGGCATAGTCGTCGTAGAAGGCCGCGTATACGTCGTCGGTGGTGACGACCACCGAGAGGGGCAGGTAACCGCCGGTGAGCCCCTTGGACAGGCACATGAAGTCCGGCGAAATTCCTGCCTGTTCGCAGGCGAACATGGTTCCGGTCCGGCCGAATCCGACCGCGATCTCATCGGCGATCAAATGGACGCCGTGACGGTCGCAGGCTTCGCGCAGGCGTGCGAGATAGGCGGGATGGTACATGCGCATGCCGGCGGCACATTGCACCAGCGGTTCGACGATCACGGCCGCGACCTCGTGTGCGTGGCCTTCGAGCATGCGCTCCATCTGATCGAACATCTTGAGCGAGTGCTGCTCCCACGAGTCGTCCGGCGCGCGGAAATAGCAGTCGGGCGAAGGTGCGGTGAGCACCTCCATGAGAAGGGGTTTGTACAGCGACTTGTAGAGCTCCACATTGCCCACCGCCAGCGCGCCCAAGGTCTCGCCGTGATAGCTGTTGGCCAGCGTGATGAAGCGGGTCTTTCCGGGATTGCCGTGGTTGCGCCAATAGTGGAAGCTCATTTTGAGCGCCACTTCGACCGCAGCGGAGCCGTTGTCGGCGAAGAAACAGCGGTTGAGTCCTGCCGGCGTCAATGCCACCAGCTGTTCGGAGAGGCGCACCGCGGGTTCATGCGTGAAGCCGGCAAAGATGACGTGTTCCAGCAGGTTAAGCTGCTCGTGCAGAGCCGCGTTGATGCGTGGGTTCGCATGACCGAACAGATTCACCCACCAGGAACTGACCGCGTCGAGGTAACGCTTGCCGTCGAAGTCCTCCAGCCACACGCCTTCACCGCGCTTGATCGGTATGGGCGGGAGGGTCTCATGGTCCTTCATCTGGGTGCAGGGGTGCCATAAGACGCGCAAGTCGCGCGCGGCGAGCGCGGCGGACGGGCCAAGCGGCGGAGGGGCGTTCATAGGGCGGCGATTGTCGCATATGCTATCGTCGCCGTAATTCAAGAGGGAGCGGAATTGCAGGTTGACCTGGCGAACGGACTGTTGCGTGGCGTTGCGCAGATCGCCTCACCGAATTGCGACGCCCGGCCTCCCGGCGTGGAACCGGACCTCATCGTGGTCCATGGGATCAGCTTGCCGCCCGGCGAGTTCGGCGGTCCTTGGATAGACCGCCTGTTCACCAACACGCTGCCGCAGGACGCGCATCCGTATTTCGCCGAAGTGGGCCCCTTGCGAGTTTCGTCCCACCTGGTGGTGAGACGGGATGGCGCCGTCACGCAATACGTCAAATTCACGGACCGCGCCTGGCATGCCGGAAAGTCCAGCTTCGAGGGACGGGAGGCGTGCAACGACTATTCGATCGGCATCGAACTGGAGGGCACCGACATGCTGGCCTATGACGGCGCCCAGTACCATGCGCTCGCCCGGGTGATTGCCGCCCTGTGCGACGCGTACCCGAGCCTGTCGGCCGACCGCGTGGTCGGACATAGCGACGTGGCCCCCGGCCGCAAGACCGATCCCGGACCCGCCTTCGACTGGCCGCACGCCCGCGGTCTGATCGAGAGAGCCTGCGCTCACTTGAATCGGAAATAACCCCGCTCGAACCGGACATAACCCAGGAACCTGAAGCGGACATAACCTGCTCCGGGATTCCCGGCATTCCGCGCAACGTGATTCCGGTCACACCGGATTCCAGCAGATTTCGCCGAAGAAGCCGACACCTTCCACTAAGGCGGTAACTCCGCCGTATAAACCTTGCCTGGAGGGCTTTTGATACGCTGGTTCGCGGACCTCCCCATCGAGCGCAAATTGCGCGTGGTCATCATGGTGCCGGCGATGGCCGCGTTTGCCATTGCATTGACCATGCACGTTGCGACGAACCTGCTGCATATGCGCGAGGAAATGCTGCTGCGGGGCGCGCGCGTCGCCCGGGTGATCGGCGCCGACGTCATCGAGCAATCCGACGCGGGCAACGAGGCAGCCATCGCGAAGCGTTTGATGGTGCTGCGCGACGAGCGTCTCGTCAGCGCGGCCGAAGTGTTTCGCACGGACGGCAAGCGCGTCGCGACCTACGGGCGATTGAGTGCGGACGGGAATCCGAATGCCGCGCCGCTCCCGCTCGATCCCGCCGTGCCCAAACTATTCGTGCGAGACGGCCTCGTGCACATCACCGCACCCATCCTGCGCGACGGCCGGGTGCAGGGCTACATGCACATCGTCCTGCTGCTCGAGTCGCTATTCGGGAACTGGCCCGAGTTCCTGATCATCATCCTTGCCGCCATCGCGGCCGCCGTCGGCGCTTCATACTGGCTGGCGGCGCGCCTGCAGCAGCAAATTTCCGGCCCCATCGTAAATCTTGCGCAGACCATGAAGCGGGTGTCGTCGGAGGAGGACTACACGCTGCGGGTGGAGCGCAGTTCGCAGGATGAGATCGGATCGCTGATCGACGGCTTCAATCAGATGCTGGGCCAGATTCGGCACCGCGACACCCGTTTGGAGCGGTACCGCGAGTTCCTGGAACAACAGGTCGCAGAACGCACGGTCAACCTCGGGAATGCCAATCGTGGTCTGCACCGGGCGATCGACGAGGCAAACCGCGCCAAGGAGGCTGCCGAAAGCGCCAGCAACGCCAAGAGCGAGTTCCTGGCCCGCATGAGCCACGAAATTCGCACTCCGATGAACGGCGTCATGGGCATGTCGGAGCTGCTGCAGGGCACCGATCTGACGCCGCGTCAGCGGCGCCTCTCCGAAACCATCTCGCGGTCCGCCGAAGCCTTGCTGCAAATCATCGACGACATCCTGGACTTCTCCAAGATCGAAGCCGGCAAGATGGGTCTCGAGCGGATCGCGTTCTCCCTACGGGAGGCGATCGAAGAGACCATCGAAGTGTGCGCCGGCCGTGCACGTGAGAAGGGACTCGAGTTGGCCTGCGTCATCGAGACCGACGTGCCGGCCAAGGTCCGCAGCGATCCAATGCGGCTGCGTCAGGTGCTCATCAATCTGGTGGGCAATGCCATCAAGTTCACCGACAGCGGAGAAGTCGTGGTGCGCGTCAAGGCGCTGGACGCCACGGGACGACTGCGATTCGAAGTCAGCGACACCGGAATCGGCATCGCCGAGGACGCGCAAGCGGAGATATTCAACGCCTTCAGTCAGGCCGATTCGTTCACCACGCGCAAGTACGGCGGGACCGGACTCGGCCTTGCGATCTGCAGACAGATCCTCACCTTGATGGGAGGCGAGATTGGCGTCACCAGCACGGTCGGCAGCGGATCCACATTTTGGTTCGAGATTCGGATGGAGCCGCTCGCGGCCGCGTCCCGGGACGATGGGGACGCCGAAGTCGCGCAGTTGCCGCGGCTGAATTTGGCGGGCGTGCGCGCGCTCATCGTCGACGACAACGAGAACAATCGCGAACTCCTGCAGCAGCATTTGAATTCGTGGGACATCGAGGCGGTCGCGGTCGACAGCGGCGCGGCGGCTCTCGCGGCGCTGAATGCTGACGGCCCGCTGCGCTTCGACCTCGTGCTGCTGGACGATCGCATGCCGGGGCTGAACGGTATCGAGGTTGCCAGGATCGTCAAGCGGGACGCACGCTTCGCAAACCTGCGTCTCGTCCTGCTGAGCTCGCAAGAGAGCGGCGCGGACGGCGCCGAGTGCGCAACCCTGTTCGCCGCCGTCCTGATGAAGCCGCTGCGGCGCTCACAGCTGTTCAATTGTTTGAGCGGGGCGATGGCGGGCGCAGCCGGTTCGCAGGCCGCCGGTTCGCCGGCTGCCGAACGGATCGAGGGAGCGACGACGGTCGCGGCGCAGCGGAACGCGGGTCCGCGGATTCTGGTAGTCGAGGACAATCCCATCAACCTCGAAGTAGCGCTCGGGATGCTCGAAAGCCTGGGCTGCAGAACGGCGGCCGCAGACAACGGACGGACCGCCATCGAAGCGATGAACGGCGAGAGCTACGATGCCGTGCTGATGGACTGCCAGATGCCGGTGATGGATGGCCTGACCGCAACCGCGGAAATCCGCCGACGGGAACTCGGCAGGGGCAAACCGCGCGTTCCCATCATCGCGGTCACCGCAAATGCCATGGAAGGGGACCGGGAGCGCTGTGTCGCGGCCGGCATGGACGATTTCCTCAGCAAACCGTTCACGCTGCAGCAGCTCGCATTGCTGCTGAAGCGCTGGCTCGCGGCCCGGCCGGTGACGGAACAATCGCCACGAAGCGACGCCGCGCGCGCGCCGCTGATCGACGCCGGCGTGCTGCGCAATATCGCCGCGCTGACGCGGCCGGACCTGCTCGACTCGTTGATCGACCTGTATTTGACTCACAGCCCCGGCTTGATGGCGGCCGTGGAAACGGCGGCCGCAGGGATGCAGACCACGGCGCTGGCAGAGGCGGTGCACACGCTCAAGTCCAGCACGGCGAATCTCGGCGGCGCGCGGCTGGCGATGGTGGCCAGAGAGTGCGAGGTGCTGCTGCGCGAAGGCGGAATTGCTCAGGCGGAGCCGCTCATCGCGCGCATCCGCAATGAGTATCGAGAGTTTTGCATAGCGCTGGCGCGCGAGCGGTCGGCCCATGCGGCGTAGCGACGCAGGCGCAGCCACGCCACCAGAAGGTGAAATCGACATGGTAAGAATGCGGGATTCCACGGACAACCTGACGGCGACGGTCCTCGTCGTCGACGACGATCCGGGAGCGCGCCTGCTCATGGGAACCGCCCTGCAAATGGCGGGCTTCCGCGTCACCACCGCCGCAGATGGGCGGAGCGCGCTCGATGAGGTTCAAGGGCAGGCCTTCGACTGCGTCGTTCTGGATGTCGTCATGCCGGGATTGAACGGCTTCGACGTATGCACCGCTTTGCGGGCGCTCCCCAACGGCCGCCACGTGCCGGTGTTGATGCAGACCAGTCTCGATGACGTGGACTCGGTCAATCGCGCCTATGACGCGGGCGCGACGGATTTCTCCTCGAAGGGCATCAATCCGATGCTGCTCGCACAACGGGTCAAGTTTCTGGTGCGCGCCAAGCAAACGCAGGACCAGTTACGAGCCAGCGAAGCGCGCGTCAGGTATCTGGCCTATTACGATCCGTTGACCGCCCTGCCGAACCGGCAACGCCTGCTGCAGATCCTGGAGCAGCACATCGCCTGGGCCGTCCTGCGGCAGCGCGGGATCACCGTGCTGATGCTGGATGTGGACAATTTCTCGCGCATCAACGACACCCAGGGGCAGGCGGTCGGCGACTCCCTGTTGAAGGAAGTCGCGGTGCGCCTGCAAGCGTGTTTACGCGATGGCCGGCGGGGCTTCGAGCACGTGGACGGCGAGGTGGCAATCGACGACATCAACGACTGGGTGGCCCGGACCGGAGCCGACGAGTTCGCCTTGGCGCTGCCCGGCATATCCACGGTCGCCGAGGCGCAGAGCGTCGCCCGCCGCATTCAGGGGGCGCTCGAACGGCCGTTCGCGATCGCACAACGGGAAATGTCGTTGTCGGCCAGCGTCGGCATCAGCATCTTTCCGGCAGATGCCGCCGACGGAGAGTCGCTGGTCAAGAACGCCGATGCGGCAATGCATCACGCCAAGAGAATCGGCCAGGGCGGCGTGGAAATCTTCAAGAAATCGATCAGCACGCGCGCAGCCCGACATCTATCGCTGGAGGCCGATCTGCGCAAGGCGTTGGAGCGGCAAGAGTTCAGCCTGAACTATCAGCCGCGCCTCGGACTCCCCGACCTGCGAGTCGAGGCCGTGGAAGCCCTGCTGCGCTGGTCGCACCCGCAGCGCGGCTTCGTGCCGCCGGACGAGTTCATTCCGCTCGCCGAACAGAGCGGTCTCATCGTCGAGATCGGGGACTGGGTGCTGCGGCAGGCCTGCGCGCAGGCGCGCCGCTGGCGCGATGAGGGCAGGCCGCACTGGCAAGTCGCGGTCAATGTGTCCGGCGTTCAGTTTCGTGACGGCAGCCTGGTGCGGCGCGTGTCGAACGCCATCGATGCGGCCGGCATCGATTCGCGGACGATCGAGTTGGAATTCACGGAGGGTGCGCTCATCGAGCATTCGAGCGCGGTGAGCAGGGCGGTCAAATCGCTGAAGGACCTGGGCGTGGCGACGGCGCTCGACGATTTCGGAACCGGCTACAGCTCCATGTCGTACCTTCGGCATTTTCCCATCGACACGCTGAAGATCGACCGAGTCTTCGTGCGCGACATCGCCTCGCACACCAAGGATAACGCACCCCTGGTGGATGCCATCATCGCGATGGCCAAGAGCTTAGGGCTCGCAACGGTCGCCGAAGGGGTGGAGACCGAAGCGCAGTGGCACTATCTGCGCGATCGCGGCGCGAATCAGGTGCAGGGATTCCTCTTCTGCAAACCGTTGACCGTGCCTGATTTGGAATGCTGGCACACCGATTGGCTGCACTCCAACCTACTGCTCGCATCGAGCGTCGCCTAGGGGCCGGGCGCGCGCCGCGAGGCTAGTCGCGGGCTCTTCGCCAGATGGTTTCGGTTCCTTGTTCATGGCGCGCGAGCAAACGCGCGATGACGAACAATAGATCCGACAGGCGGTTCAGGTAGCGGAGTACGTCGGGTGCAACTGCTTCGACGCGAGCCAGGGACCAGCTGCGGCGCTCGGCACGGCGGCACACGGCGCGGGCCACATGGCAGGCGGCGGCGGCAGGCCCGCCGCCGGGGAGGATGAAATCCTTGAGCGGCGGAAGCGTCTCGTTGAACCCGTCGAGTTTCGCCTCCAACCGCAGAATGTAGGCGGCCGTGATGGCGCGGTGACCGGGAATGCACAATTCACCGCCGAGATCGAAAAGATCGTGCTGCACGTCGAGAAGGCAGTCCTTGACCTCGGCCGGGAGGTTCGGGATCGCGAGCACCACACCGATCGCACAATTGGCCTCGTCCACCGTGCCATAGGCTTCGACTCGCAGGCTTTCCTTGGGTACGCGCGCGCCGTCGCCGAGACCGGTGCTGCCATCGTCACCCGTGCGGGTGTAAATCTTGGTAAGCCGATTGCCCATCGAACGGACTCCACGTTGAAGTGCGACGGTAGCATAGCTTTGATAACGTGGCAGGGAGGAGCCTTAAGACAGGCACCCACCCGGAGACTGCTCATGACCCTCTCGCCCGAATTGCAGGCGGCCCTCGACGCCGCAGCCGAAGCCGCCTCGATCGCGCGATCGATGTACCAACACAACGTCGAAGTGCGCTTCAAGGCCGACAAATCCCCGGTCACCGAGGCGGACATCCGCTGCGAGACCGCAATCCGCGCAATCCTCGAGACGCGCTTCCCGGACTACGGCTTCTTCGGTGAGGAGACCATGGCCCGCGGTATGGACGCCGACAACGTGTGGCTGGTGGATCCCATCGACGGCACCAAGGCATTCGTTCGCGAATATCCGATGTTTTCCACCCAGATCGCGCTCATGCGGCGCGGCGAAATCGTTCTCGGCGTATCGAGCGCGCCGGTGTACGGAGAACTCGCCTATGCCGAACGAGGATGCGGCGCGTTCCTCAACGGCCGCGCGCTTGGCGTAAGCGCGATCGCCGATCTGGAATCTGCGGCGTTGTCTTCCGGCAATCTGAAGACCCTGGCCGCCGGCAGCCGGTGGGGCCGCTATGGCGGATTGGTGGCGCGCGTCGGGCGCATTCGCGGTTACGGCGATTTCCTGCACTATCACCTGTTGGCGGCGGGCAAGATCGATGCGGTGATCGAATCCGACGTCAATATTCTGGACATCGCCGCCTGCGTGGCGATCGTGTCGGAGGCCGGGGGACATTTCACGGACCTTGGCGGCGCACCGATCACGCTGCAATCGAACTCGGTGCTCGCGACCAACGGGCGGCTCCATGCCCCCGTCTTGGCCTCCCTGCGGTAGCAGCGTGCCGATGTGCGGGTGGCGATGTCGACGTTGCGGCATTCGAACAAGGCGCGGCGTGCATCAGTCGGCTTTTTGCCGCCAGCGAATTTCGCGCGCCGTAGCGGCGCCGAGCACGACGTCGTCGAGGCTCGAGACCTGCTCCCATCGGCCGCGCGCCAGCATGCGCCGTCCGGCCATCAACTCGGCGTACCGCTGCGGATACAAGGGGACTTGTCCTGGATCGCCGAAACCGTCGGGGAAGTGCGGCGCATCGTCCACGGGGTCGTACTTGTCGGTCGCACCGACCGTGTGCAGCAGTTCATGGGCGATCACGACGTTGTTCTCGGCGGTCATCTCGGGGGCGGCGAAAGCGTACACCACGCCGATCAGTCCCTTGGTAAGTCCCAGCGAATGCGGCACCGTCCGGGTGAGTGCCGGGTCATGATAAAGCACGAAGATGCGCACATCCGCGGGCTCGTGCGCCCGGCGGCTGACGCGCCACGCCCAGTAACGCAGCTGCAAACTCCAGAGGGCGGTGGCGAGCGGACCCGCCGACGCGGCGCGCTGCGGAGGTCGATCCGCGAGTGCGGGACGCAGCCGCGACCGGAACGGCTCATCCGTCCGCAGGCCGTAGCGGGCCGCCTCGCGCGCGAAAAAATGGTCGATGGCCTTGAATTCCTGCGCGTCGAGCGAATCGACATAAAGCAAGGTGGCCGGACTTTCGTCCGCCGCGATCGGATAGATGGCGACGAACAGAGGTGTGCGCCACCGCGTACTTCGATAACGATCCTGCCATGTGGTGAGCGCAACCAGCACCAGAATTCCAAGCAACGCTGCGATGCGCAGCGTCCTCCACCACCGTATGCGCTGGGGCGCGGGTCGAGCGTGCGTCGTCAATCGGACGGGTCGACACTGAGGGCGTCGAGTTCCCCGTCAGCGGCGGAGTAGGAAACCAGCAAATGCGGGCAGGTCGCTTCATGACCTTGTAAAAGATTCATCGAGAGAGTCCTTTCCGGCCGCAAGCCCTTGGGCCCAAGCCCTTGGCGACAAGGATATCAAGGATTGGGCCCCCCCGCCCGATCTGCGAATTAGGTCTCATTTTCGCGGCTGCCTCCGGATTTCGTGACCATCGTGGTGCCTTCGGTCGCCACAAGTGTGATCCAAGCCGTCTCGCGGAATCCGTATTTCCTCAAGGATAAGGTTGTTGAAGTCCAACCCTTTGCGCCACGGGAGTGCAGTGTGCCGACACCAGCCAGCAAGCACGATGCGGCCACCGCGCGTCCTGCGGAGACGAACGTGTCTTCGCCCTCGAAAAGGCAGAAGCTGCCGGCGCTCCTCGTTACAACCGATGACTCGCTGTGGGCCCAGATCGGTACGGTCGGCGACCCGTGGGTTCCGCGGCAGGTCGACTCGGTCGATGACCTGATCGCCTCGACTCCAGCGGGTCAAACCGCGGTCGTTTTATGGGATGCGCGAGGCCAGGCCGCCGCGGCGGCCGTGCTCTCGCGCATTCAATTGCACTCGGATCGCTACGTCATCGTCGCACTCGACGCTGCCGACAACGCCGCCGCGTGGGAGGCCCCGCTCGCCCAGCGGCAAGTCGCGGCGCACGTCACGTTGCCCATCGCTGCGGATGATCTGTCCGGTGCGCTGGAGCGTGCCCGAGAGGAGCTCAACACCCGTGTGGCGCTCTTGGGCGACGGCAGCGGCGCGACCCACCAGCCGCCGCGCGACCGGAAGGTTGTCGCGAAGGCGGCTGCGATTGTCGCCGGCGCGTTGGTCGTCGGCGTCGCGGCGTTCCTGCTCCTGCGGCCGCATGACTCCGCCGTTGCCGTCAAGTCCAAACCGGTCGAGGCTTCCGCTCCGCAACACGCCGAGGGCGCAACTGCTTCGAGCGACGAGAAAGTCGACCTGCTCATCGAGCGGGCGCAACAAGCCATGCTGGACAGGCATTACCTGGATCCTGCCGAGGGCAGCGCCTTATCCTTGTACCGGAGTGCGCTGGTGCTGGATCCCTCGCGCGGCGAAGCCACCCAGGGGTTGCAGCGGCTTGCTGAAATTCTGTTCGCGAGAGTGCAATCCGCATTGGACGAACGCAAGTTCGATGTCGCCTTGCAGGCTCTCGAGACCGCGCGCAGCATCAACCCCGCCGACAGCCGCTTGGCGCCACTCGACGAACGCATCGCCGCGTTGAGGACCGAGCTCGGGCCTGCGCAGATCCAGGCGGCGCTCAACGCGCAAAATTTCGACCGCGCCACGCAGCTGATCGATGAGGCGGCCCGGGCCAAGGTACTGACGGGCGCGAAGCTGAGCCAATTGCGCGATGAAGTGCGGCGGCGGCGCGAGCAGTTCGACAGCGGCCGTCTCGTTGCGCTCATCGGCGCCCGAATGCAGCAGGATCGATTGATCGATCCGCACAACGACAGTGCCGCTTCCTATCTCGATGAGGCGCGGCAGGCCGGCCTGAATTCTCCGGCGCTGCAGGCGCAAAACCAGGAATTCATCAAACGCGCCATGCAGGCCGCGCGCGCCGCCATCGATCAGCGGCGTTACGGTGATGCGGACCGATACCTCACCGAGCTGCACAACTGCGGCGCCGCGGGCCAGGGTTTGGCAGCGCTGCAACACGACCTCGGTGCCGCGCGCAGTCAACCCGCGCACGAAAAATCCGATCAACCGCCGTTTCTCGATCTGGCGCGGAGTCGGCTGGCGCAGGGCAATGTGACCGAGCCCGACAACGACAGCGCGTTCTACTATGTCAGCCAGCTGCGTGCCGTCGATCCGCAAAACGCCGGGCTGCCGCAGATGTCGAGCGCGGTCCAGCAGAAAATGCTCGAACGTTCACGGGAGGCGCTCGATGCTGCCGACCTGGTGAGAGCCGAGGCGATGCTGCGGCAAGCGAAATCTCTGGGGGATTCCGCCGACTTGGACGCGCTCAACGAGCGGCTGCTCGAGGCGAAGCTCAAGGCCAACAGTGCGGGGCCCGCCTCGCCCGGCGTGCCGGAAGTCGCGGAGAATTCGTTGACCCGCCTCAAAACGCTGCAGGTCACTTACCCGTCGCGGGCCATGAGCCGCCAAATCGAGGGCTGGGTCGAAATCAGCTACACGGTCACGCCCAAAGGGAAGGTCGTCGACGTCAAGCCGCTGCGTTCCGACCCGCCCGGAGTGTTCGAGGCGGCCGCCGCGGACGCGGTGACTCGCTTGACCTACAAACCGTTCCTCAAGGACGGAACTGCCATCGCGGTGACGACCAAAATCCGCGTCGCATTTCGCCTCGCCGCAAAATGACCTATCCCACCGCTGCAGCTTCCGCGGAGGTGGAGCGTCGCGAACGCGGTGCCGCCGCGGCCGGCCGCACGGCCGGGTTGTGCCTCATCGTCGACGACGACTTGGAATTGCGGCTGCGGTTGGCCGCGCTGGTGCGCAAGGCGCTGCCCGCCCTCGATGCGGACACCGTCGATCGCACGGCCTTCGCCCGGATGAGCGTCGATCGAATCGGAGCCTACGTCGCGGTTCTCTTGATCATCGAGTTCGGCCCGCAGGCCATCGCTGCCGACCCTCTCGCAAACCTGGTGCAGCTGCGCAGCCTGGCGCCGCTCCTGCCCATTCTGGTATTTGCCCGAGGCGGCGACGAGCGCAGTGCCGCCCGCTCCGTGAAGCTGGGCGCCTCCGACTACTGGCCGATTCACGCCGTGAAACTGGACGAGCTCGGGCTGGCCTTGAGCTCATTGATCCAGCCGCCGCGCACCGGCGAAGCGCCGAAGGCGGCGATCGACCGCTGGCGGCAGCCCGCAATTGCCGGATACCGGCTCATGAAAAAAATTGCGCAGTCGGAGAGCGCGAGCGTTTATCTGGCCCGAAACGACGATCTGCCTCAGCCGGTTGCGCTCAAGGTGCAAGCCATCGAAGGCTTGAAAACCGCGTCCGAGGCCGACCGGCAGCGCTTCGCCAGGGAATGCGAGATTCTTTCCGCGCTGAACCACCGCTCCATTGCCGACGTCCTTGATTTCGGCATCACCGCCGACTATCTGTATCTGGCGCTGGAATATTTTCCGTGCGGCAGCCTGCGGGAGCGATTGAAGAATCCGCTGCGCGAGGCCGACGCGTGCAACTATGCGCGTCAGATCGGCGAGGCGCTGCAAATCGTGCATGCCGCGCAAATCGTGCATTGCGATCTGAAGCCGTCGAATGTCATGCTGACCGACGACAATCGCGTGGTCTTGATCGATTTCGGGTCGGCCCGCAGCCAACTCGTGTCGCGCGACTTGTCACGGTCCGACTTGAGCACCGGCACGCCTTACTACGTGTGCCCGGAGCAGATTGCGGGCCACGAGCCGGACGCGCGCGGAGATCTATACAGTCTCGGGGTGGTGCTTTACGAGATGTTGGCGGGCGCTCTGCCTTTCACCGGCAAAACATTGGCCGACCTATTCGCCGCCCACCGGTTGGCCGACGTCCCGCGGCTGCCGCAGCATCTCTTCCGCTACCAGCCCATCGTCGACCGCCTGCTGGCAAAAAGTCCGGACGATCGATATGGCTCCGTGGATTCCTTTCTCGAGGCTTTGAGCGCCGCCCGCGGCGCGGCCGCCAATCGACCACCGACATCCGGCGCGAACTACAAGGGAGCAACTGATTCATGAGTCCTCTTTCCCCGAAATCCCTGATACCGCGGATAGGCCCCGGGGGTCTCGTCGTTCTGGTCATCGTACTGGCCTTCGGCTTCCTCGTGACCGTGCTGGTGCCTGGGCTGGAACTCGCCGGCGAACTGGTCGATAGCGCTGCCGCACTCAAACTGGTCGGCGAGCAGCAGAGCAAACCGACCATCATCCGGGCGGCCCTGGACGCGTTCCACGAACGCCTGAATTCGCGCGCCTACATTCAGGAGGCCGAGGATCAATTACGCGATGCGGCGAAGGGGCTCGACACCGCGCTGCCGATCATGAATGCTCCGCGCCCCGCGAACTGGTTTGCCTTGACGGGCGATACCGGCGCGACCGCGGAATCGATTGCCGGCAAGCACGCGGCGCGGTTGAGCAAGCTTTGGGAGACCGAGCGGGCTGCATTGAGCCCGGTGCTCGAATATAACGGAGTTCCATACGACGACAGCGAGTCGGCCGGTACCTCCCTCAATCAAAGCGGACGGCAGTTGGAGCAGTACGTGGCGGCGGGGATCCGTACCAGCCATCACGCCTTGCCTCTGCTCGATGCCGAACTGGTCGCGGTCACCGCCGACCTGCAAACGACGAATGCCAGGGCGGCGAGAGAGCTGCGGCTCGTCATGCTGGTAGGACTCGCAATTGCAGGCCTGCTGGTGTTGCTGATAACGATCCTTCTCAACGCCCGGCGGCGACAGGAAGAAAGCCTGCAGCTGGCCCGTCAGCAAACCACCGATATTCTGCGAACCGTCAAAGAGGGACTGTTTCTGCTCGATCAGCAGCTCAACATCGGAACGGCCTACTCCGCTGCGCTCGAAACGCTGTTCCAGCGCACCGACTTCGCCGGCCTCGCATTCGAAAGCCTGCTCAAGAATGTCGTGTCGGAAAAAACACTGGCGACCGCGTTGAAATTCGTCACGATCCTCTGGTCGGAGCGGACCAACGAAAAGCTGGTCAAGTCGATCAATCCTCTGGGCGAGGTCGAGGTTCATCTGGACGTGGGCCGCGGCCGGTTCGAAACGCGCTATCTGCAGTTCGAATTCCATCGAGTGCGGGTCGAGGGCAGGATCACCCAGGTGCTGGTAGCCGTCTCCGACGTCAGCGCGCGAGTCGAACTCGCCCGTGAACTGCAGACCTCGCAAAGCCAGGCCCAGGCACAGGTCGACACCCTGCTCGGCATCTTGCACATCGATCCGGTGCAGCTCACGTCGTTCTTGAACGATTCGAACGCGGCCATGAAGATGATCAACGCGGTGCTTCGCGAGCCGGCCAGGGAAGAGAGCGTGTTCCGCAAGAAGCTCGATACTCTTTTCCGGCAGGCGCATGCCGTCAAAGGCGAGGCGGCGGCTCTGGGCCTCTCGTCGATAGAGAGCCGCGCCCATTCCTTCGAGGACGACCTGAAGTCGCTGCGGGAGAAGCCCGACCTGTCGGGCAACGATTTCCTGCCGCTGGTCATCAAACTCGACGATCTGTTGACGCATCTTCAATCCGTGGGCGAGCTGGTGTCGCGGCTGTCGCGCCTGCAGCCCGCGGCCGGCGATGTCCCGCACACCAGCACCGACGTGATCCCGGGCAGCGCCCGTGCGCTCGATCGATCCGATTTCGGACTGACGATTGCATTGCAGCAACTCGCGGATCGCGTCGCCGCCGAGCAAAAGAAACAGGCGGCTCTCGAGTGCGTGGGCTTCGACGGCGTGCCGGAACAATACCGCCGCATCGTCAAGGACATCGCGATCCAGGCGGTGCGCAACGCCATCGTGCATGGCATCGAACTGCCGGCCGCCAGAACGGCGGCTGGAAAACTGCCGCAGGGTCAGGTGCGCCTCACATTCCAATCAGTGCCCGCCGGCGGCTATAAATTCTCGGTGGAGGACGACGGCCAGGGCCTCGCCACCGAGCGCATCAAGGAGGTCGCGATCGAAAAGGGATTCATTACGCCGGAGCAGGCGAACGGCCTGGACACGAAACAGATCTATTCCCTGCTGTTCAAGCCGGGGTTCTCCACCGTCGAGAATGCGACGAAGGATGCGGGACGCGGCGTGGGAATGAATCTGGTCGCCGACCTCATGCACCAAATCGGCGGTCGAGTGGGCGTCGCCACGGTGCGCGGCCGATTTACCCGCCTTACCGTCACCATGCCGTCCCAGCCGAAGCGCGCCGACGACACGGCGGCAGCCTGATGACCACCAGCGAGTCGAGAGCCATGAAACTCATGATTGTGGACGATTCGAACATCATCCGCCGCCGCATCGAGCGCTCGCAACAGATCGATCGGCTGGAAGTGGTCGGCGCGGCGAGCAACGGGCGCGAGGCCGTGGAATTGTTTCGCCGCACCCGCCCCGATGTGGTGACCATGGACCTGACGATGCCGGAGATGGACGGCATCGAATGTGTCCAGGAATTGGTGGCCATCAATCCGAACGTTCTCATCCTGGTGGTATCGGCGCTTGCCGACAAGGCAACCGCGGTCGAAGCCATCGAGAAAGGCGCGAACGGATTTCTTTGCAAGCCCTTCAGCGATCGGCAGCTCAACGAAGCACTCGAAGAGCTATTGTCGGTGTCGGAGGCATGACATGCTGAAAGAAGAGGAGATCCGCACTTTTATCGAAGGTGCGACCAATTATTTCGAGACATCCGCACAACAGGCGGCCAGCGTCGGCTCGCCGTACCTGGTCACCGACGGCAAGCCCGGGGCCTTCGAATACACCGGCGTCATCGGCATCTCCGGTGCGCGCAAGGGAATCGTGTACTTCACGGCACCGCGCGGCATGCTCACCGTGTTGCTCATGCGCATGCAGGAAACCGACTCGAGCGACGAGAACATCAAGGATCTCGTCGGCGAAGTGGCGAATACGATTTCCGGCAATGCGCGCCGCGACTTCGGCAAGAATTTCGTGATTTCGGTGCCGACCGTTATCGCCCACGATCCTGACAAGGTCAGCGCCCCGCACGCGCGCTCCTACGTCATCCCGATCAACTGGCGCACGCATTCGGCGAAGCTGGTCGTCTGCCTGGAATGAAGGGGCGGAGCCTGTCTCCTAAGGCTGCAGCCGGGTGACCGACCAGGATATCGCTGCGCCGTCATCGGGTGCGTGGCCGGAGCCGCGTGTCCAGCGAGCCCGGTCATGAATCCGGAATTCGCCCTCCACCCACAGTTCGACCGATTCCACATGCAGGCGATAGCCGCCCCACGTCGGCGGGCGTGCGATATCGACGGTCATTGATTCAGGCTCTTCCGAACCCGGCCCGCCGTAGGGAACGCCAAGCCGCCGGGCGGCATCCGCAACCGCCGCGCGCAGCGCGGCGCGCGACTCGACCGGCTCGCTTTGCCGGCTGGCCCAGGCGCCGAGGCGGCTCTGCCAGGGGCGGCCGCTGAAGTATGCGTCGCTCTCGGCCGCCGACAGCCGCGCGACTCGACCCTCGGCACGAACCTGTCGATGCCGGTGGTCCCAGTGAAAGACCGCGGCGGCACGGGGATTCGACTCGAGTTCCCGGCCTTTGCGCGACAGGTAATTTGTGTAGAAGGTAATGAATCCCGCCTCAGCTGCGATATCCTTGCAGAGCACCACGCGCGCAGAAGGCTGGCCGCGGCCGTCCACGGTAGCCAACACCATGGAATTCGGATTCGGCTGTGCGGCATCGGTTCTTGCCTGCGCCAGCCAATCTGTCACAAGCTGCAGAGGATTGGCCGGAAGCGGGTCAGGCAGCGTTTCCGTCCACACGTTCTTCTGACTCTCGCTCATGGGTGCATGGTATCAAATGGGGACATGATATGACTCTGGATGAACTACGATCCGCGTTGACCGAAGTCGACGAGCAGCTTCTCGATCTGGTCGCGCGCCGCCAATCCCTGAGCGAACAGGTGGCAGCGGTGAAGCGCGCCACCGGCCGCGCCACCCGCGACTTCGGCCGCGAGCGCGACGTCATCCTGCGCGGGCGCACCACGGCGCAGCGCCTGGGGGTGTCGCCCGATCTTGCGGAATCTCTGCTGCGGCAATTGATTCAATCCTCGCTGACGACGCAGGAACATGCGCGCGTCGTGGCTCATGCGCATGGCAGCGGAAAGCGGGCCTTGGTAATCGGCGGCTGCGGCAAGATGGGCGGGTGGTTCGCGGAGTTTCTGGCGTCGCAGGGATTCAGCGTCTCGATTTCCGATCCGTCCGGTTGCCTGCCGGGTTTCGATCGCTTGATCGACTGGCAAGGCGATCCCCTCGACTTCGATCTCATCGTGCTGGCAACCCCGCTGCGCGTCACCGGCGCGCTTCTCCTGGCGCTGGCCGAACGCAAACCGCGCGGCCTGATTTTCGATCTGGGCTCGCTCAAGACTCCGTTGCGCGGAGGGTTGGACGCGTTGGTCAAGGCGGGTTGCCGTGTCACCTCGCTGCACCCGATGTTCGGACCGGACACCGAACTGCTGTCGGGGCGGCACGTGATTTTCATCGACCTGGGCAATTCCGCCGCCCTGCAGGAGGCGCAGGACCTGTTCGCGCCCACCATGGCGGAGCGTGTGGTCATGGGATTGGACGAACACGATCGGCTCATCGCGTACGTTCTCGGTCTGTCGCATGCGCTCAACATCGCCTTCTTCACGGCGCTCGCGGAGAGCGGCGAGGCGGCGCTGCGGCTGGCGCGGCTTTCGAGCACCACCTTCGATTCGCAATTGGACGTCGCCGGCCGGGTGGCGGCCGAGAGCCCCGACCTGTACTTCGAGATTCAGAGCCTTAACGACTACGGCGGGGAATCGCTGCAGGCGCTCGGCGAAGCGGTCGAACGCGTGCGCCACGCCGTGACCACGAAAAACGCCGCGGAATTCACGGCGCTCATGAACCGGGGCCGCGCCTATCTGGATGTGCGTGCGGCGGCGCGGGCCGGCTGAAATCGCATGGATGAGATCGAAGAACTGAAGCGACGTCTGAAGGAGATGACCGCCGAGGCCGTCAATAACGAAACCATCTTGAAGAAAACCCAGGCGCGCGAATTGTCGCTGCTGCGCGCCGACAGCCTGGCGCAGCTGCTGCGCGCCATGGTGGACGGTTTGCGCGAGTCGTATTCACTCGACGCCATCAGCGTCGTGCTGCTCGATCCTGAGCACGAGATTCGCCACCTGCTGCTGGCAAACGGCGAACGCCCGGATGAGTTCAAGCAGGTCTTCTTCGTCGATTCGCTGGTGGGGCTCGCACCGCAGCTCACCGCCTTGCATAAACCGTGGCTCGGGCCGTTCGTCGGCGCCGATCATCATCTCTTGTTCCCGGGAAGCACCAATCTGAAGAGTGCGGCGATCATGCCGCTGCCGCGCAAGGACCGCGCTACCGGAGCGTTGTGCTTCGGCAGCCGGGATCCCACCCGGTTCACGCGCCACCACGGAACGGACTTTCTTGCTCACTTGGGAGCGGTCGCCGCGGTGTGCCTCGAGAATGCCGTGAACCGCGCGCGGCTGCTGCGAGCCGGGATCACCGATTTCCTGACCGGCTGGCACAACCGCCGCTATCTGCAGCAACGGCTGAAGGAAGAACTGGCGCGAGCCCAGCGGCGCGGCGGAAGCATCGCCTGTTTGATGATCGACATCGATCGCTTCAAGGGCATCAACGACGGCTACGGCCACCTGGCCGGCGACAACGCTTTGAAAGAGGTGGCGCAGCGCGTCGATACGCAGATTCGCAGCATGGACACCGCCGCGCGTTTCGGCGGCGACGAGTTGGCGATCTTGCTGCCGGAGGCGACCGCCGCGGAGGCCGCGACATTGGCGGAACGCATTCGCGAGGTCATCGCCGCGGTACCGTTTGCGCTGACCGCCGAGATCGAGCGCACGCTCACGGTCTCGGTGGGCGTTGCAGCCATCTCGCCCGGGCGGCACGAAACCGATTTGAAGGCGGTCGCGGACCGCTTGCTGGCGGATGCCGACGCGGCGCTGTATCGCGCCAAGGCCATGGGCCGCAATCGCGTGCAGACGGGAGCTGGTTAGCCGGGGGCGGCGAGCCCGGGGCGCGCAGCCGGGGACGCCTAGCCCGGGGCGCCGAGCCCGGGTACCTTACGGTCCGGACAGGGTGGCCACAACCGACCGGTGATATGGAACAATTGGCGCCATGTCCGCAACGCTCGCCACCGATTACATCGACAAAGACGGTTTTCGCGCAAATGTCGGCATCATTCTCACCCGGGGAAGCGGCGAACTCTTCCTGGGTGGCCGAGTCGGCGGCCGCGGCTGGCAATTTCCTCAGGGCGGAGTCAACCGGGGCGAGCGGGTGGAAGATGCGCTGTTTCGCGAACTGAAGGAGGAAATCGGCCTGGAGCCCCAGGACGTGAAAGTTTTGGGTTCCACGCAGGGGTGGCTGCGCTACCGTCTGCCGCGGCAATACGTGCGCGACCGGTGCATCGGACAGAAGCAGCGGTGGTTTCTACTGCAGCTGGTGGCCGCAGAGGCGAAGCTGCGGTTCGACAGCACCAACCAGCCTGAGTTCGACCGGTGGCGCTGGGCGGACTATTGGACGCCGGTGCGCGAGGTCGTGTACTTCAAGCGTCGCGTTTACATCCGTGCGCTGCATGACCTAGGCGGATTGATGTTCCCGCAGGGCCTGCCGCCGTACCCTGAATGGTGGCCGGAGGTCGGCCCCGCTGCTTAGCGCTGCTCAGAACGGCTTCACCACGGCGAGGATGACGATCGCGACCAGCAATAACGAGGGTACCTCGTTGAATGCGCGAAACCATTTGGCGGTGTGCGTGCGCCGATCATGGGCGAAATCGCGCAAGAACTTGTAACAAAGCAGGTGATACCCGATGAGCAGCAACACCAGCGTCAGTTTGGCGTGCAGCCAGCCCATTTTCAGGTAACCGGGTGCCGCAACGATCATGGCCATTCCCAGCAGCACGGTCGCCGTCGCACCCACGCTCATGAGAATGAACAGGCGCCGTTCCATGACGCGGAAGCGCTCGACGCTAATCCAATCCCCGGCGTCCGTGTGATATACGAACAGGCGAGGCAGATAAAAGAGCCCTGCGAACCAGGTCACCATCGCAATTACGTGAAAGGCTTTCAGCCAGAGCAAGTATCGCTACCTTCAGAATCCTTGGGCGTGGATGATAACGTGCAGCGCTCGAGTTCGTGTAATGTCCTCTCCTCTTCGCTCGCCAGGAGCGTGTCTGAGTACTTCTGGGACTGCTGATGGCGGACTTGTTAGGCAAACTGGTCGTTCGATCCCATGCGCCAAAACGGCGAGCCGTGCTGCTGGGAGCGTGCGTGTTCCTCGCTCTGCTCGTGCTCTACGGAGCCTTCGAACTCGGCCGCTACGACGCGGGCTTTCGCGTCGTAGACTCGGTGCGGGGCGCTTTGTCCGCGAGCGCGCGAATTCGCCGCTTGGAGGCGGAAAACAGCCGGCAGCGCGAACAGCTGGAGGGCGCCGAGGTCACGCGCCGTGTCGAGCGGGAAGGCTACAAGCAGGTGGAACGCACTCTCGGCGACATGCAGAACCAGATTGCCCGCCTCACTCAGGATCTGTCCTTCTATCGCGGGTTGGTACAACCCGATTCGCTGGTTCACGTGAAGGTGCAGCAAATGCAAATCGTGCCCGAAGTCACGGCGGGTCAGTTTCGGCTGAAGTTCGTCCTGATGCAGACCGGTAAGCCGGCTGCGAGCGTCACGGGCAATGCGACGGCCACGATCGACGGGCTTTTGCGGGGCAAACCCGTCAGCTTGACCTATGCGCAAGTGTCGCCGACGCATCGGGCCAGCCTGTCGTACTCGTTTCGCTACTTCCAGGACTACGATGAACCTGTCCAGTTGCCGCCGGGGTTCGAGCCCACCCGCATCGGCGTCGAAATACACTCGGGCCGCGACGCAGCTCACGGATTTAGGCAGGCGTTCGTCTGGAAAACCCAGGGGCTCTCGTCGGAAACTGAGGCTCCCGGCGGAGGCGTGGCCGGCGGAGGCGTGGCCGCGGGCGGCGGGATACCCGGCGGGCCGATCGGGAGCTTGCCGCAAACCAAGGGTGGAGCAGATGTTCAAACGGAAACCGAATAAAGATTTGAAAATCGACACCTTGATCGGCGCCGGGACGCGCATCAACGGGGATGTCGAATTTTCGGGCGGCCTCCACCTGGACGGCTACATCAACGGCAATGTCAGCGGCAATGCCAGCGGCGGCCCGAACGACGAGGCGATCCTGTCCGTGAGCGAGCAAGGGGGCATCGAGGGGTCCGTGAGCGTGTCCAATGTCATCCTCAACGGCATCGTCAAGGGCGATATCGACGCCACCCTGCGGGTGGAATTGGGCGAGAAGGCCCGCGTTTTGGGAAATGTCCGGTACTCGGCCATTGAAACCGCGGTGGGAGCCCAAATCAATGGTAAATTGATCCATAGGCCAAGCCTCGAGCCGGCGGAAGGTGACGCTGGTCCCACGGGCGACCCTTCACTTTGATTGGGCACGGGCTGCCGAGTACACTAAGACATGAGCATTTCCACCGAATCTGCATTTGATACGGATCTTGCGCCGCCGCCGCCGGATGTATTGGTGTTCACCGATGCCGCCGCCGGCAAGGTCGGCGAACTGATCCGCGAAGAAGACAACCCCAACCTCAAGCTGCGGGTGTTCGTCTCGGGCGGCGGATGCTCCGGTTTTCAATACGGATTCACCTTCGACGAGAAGATGGAAGAAGGCGACTTCTGCGTCGAAAACCACGGGGTTCAATTGCTGGTGGATCCGATGAGCGCACAGTATCTGATGGGCGCGGAGATCGACTACAAGGAAGATTTACAGGGCGCGCAATTCGTCATTCGCAACCCGAACGCCAAGACCACCTGCGGCTGCGGCTCCTCTTTCTCAGCTTAAAAGTGTGACAGTGTGATGAGCGGCGGCCGTGTCGTACCCGACGTGCTTGCCGCCGTCGACCTGGGGTCCAACAGCTTTCACATGGTCGTTGCGCGTCATTCGCACGGCCAACTCGTCATCCTCGATCGATTGCGCGAAATGGTCCGCCTGGCCGGGGGCCTCTCCGACAGCGGCCGGCTGGACGAGGCGGCCACGGAACGGGCGCTCCGATGCCTCGAACGATTCGGGCAGCGCCTGCGCGCCATGCAGGCGGACAGCGTGCGCGTGGTCGGCACCAATGCGCTGCGCCGCGCACGGCGCAAGCGCTGGTTCCTGGAGCGCGCGCGTGCCGCCCTCGGACATCCCATCGAGATCATCTCCGGATTGGAAGAGGCGCGTCTGATCTATTCGGGAGTGGTTCACACCAGTCCCTTGAGTCCC
Source organism: uncultured Gammaproteobacteria bacterium (assembly GCA_963799885.1). Classification (GTDB taxonomy): domain Bacteria; phylum Pseudomonadota; class Gammaproteobacteria; order Steroidobacterales; family Steroidobacteraceae; genus Bog-1198. The sequence continues at coordinate 191,472 of CAWCYX010000004.1, forward strand.
GACAAGCGGCTGGTCATCGATATCGGCGGCGGCTCGACCGAAGTGGTGATCGGCGAGGGTTTCAATCCGTTGCTGCTCGAGAGCCTGTCGGTGGGCTGCGTAGAATTGAGCGCCGTCTGTTTCGACGACGGCCGAATCTCCGAGAAGCGCTTCGAACGCGCCCGCACGGCCGTGAGGCTCGAGCTCGAGCCCATCCAGGAAGCCTACAAGAAGCTGGGCTGGCTGCAGGTGTTCGGCAGTTCCGGCACGATCCGGGTGATAGGCGACGTCATACGCCGCCTCAATCCCGACTCGCCGCGCATCACCCTCGACAATCTGCGCAGCCTCGCCGACCGGGTCATCGCCGCCGGTCACGTCGATGATCTGGACCTGGCCGACGTCGATGCGGAGCGCGCACCCGTGTTTCCAAGCGGCCTTGCGATTCTGTTGGAGGTGGTCGACAGCCTCGGCATCGACCGCATCCGGGTCGCCGAGGGCGCCATGCGCGAGGGTCTGCTGTATGACTTGATGGGGCGCTTCACGGATGAAGACGCTCGCGTGCGCAGCGTGCGCGCCATGGAGATGCGCTACCACGTCGACTCCGCGCAGGCGGACCGCGTCGAGGCGACCGCCGTGGCGCTGCTCGAACAAGTCGAGGCCGACTGGGGCCTGGAGGATCCGCTTGCCGAGTCCGTGCTGCGCTGGGCGGCGAGGCTGCACGAAACCGGGCTCGATATCGCCCATTCGAAATATCACCGGCACAGTGCGTACCTGCTGCAGCATGCCGATATGCCGGGATTCCCGCGGGAGGAGCAATTGCTGCTGTCGGCGCTGGTGGGCGGCCATCGGCGGCAGCTCGCGCTCGAACCCCTGGAAGATCTATTGCCGCCGTGGGATCGCCTGGCCGAGTTTCTGATCGTGCTGCTGCGCCTGTCGGTGGTGCTGCATCGTGGGCGCAGTCCGCAGCCGTTGCCGGAAGTCGCATTGCGCGTGAAAGGACGCACGTTGAGCCTGGACGTTCCGCAGCGCTGGATGAAGGAGCACCCGTTGACGCTCGAGGATCTCGAGCAGGAGCGGGTCTACCTGAAGGACGCCGGATTCCGCCTCGCGACGGCTTGAGGACAGCGCGACGACTTTAGGATTCGGTGAGCGCCATTCGTTCGTCGTAGAGGTTCAACAGCCGCGCCTGGGCATTCGCGTGCCCCGCCGTGGCCCGGTAGTACCTGCCGTCGGACTTGAGGTCCCAGGCCTGGCAGTCGTCCGCGAGATAGAGATGCAAATCTTCGGTCACCCGCGATTGCAGGTCGAGCGCCGTCACGGGGAACGCCACTTCGATCCGCCGGAATAGATTTCGGTCCATCCAATCCGCGCTGCCGCAGTAGATGTCTCGTTGACCGGCGTTCTCGAAGTAGTACACGCGAGAGTGCTCGAGAAACCGGCCGACGATCGAACGGACGCTGATCCGCTCCGACACGCCGCGCACGCCGGGCCGCAAACAGCACACGCCGCGCACGATCAAATCGATGTCGACGCCGGCGCGCGATGCCTTGTACAGCGCCTGGATCACCGTGGGCTCGGTGAGTGCGTTGAGCTTCGCGATGATGCGCGCCGGCCGGCCGGCGCGGGCGTGCTCGGCCTCGCGCTCGATTTTCGAGAGCAGCGCCTGATGCAGGCTGAAGGGCGCGTGCAGGAGCTTGCGCAAGCGCGGAATCCGGGTGAGGCCGGTGAGCTGCAGGAAGATCTCGTGGATATCCTCGCCGATCGGTTCATCGGCCGTCAGCAGACCGTAATCGGTGTACAGCCGGGCCGTCTTTGGATGGTAGTTCCCGGTCCCCAAGTGGCAATAGCGCCTCAAGCCCTTCTCTTCACGCCGCACCACCATGAGCAGCTTGGCATGGGTCTTGAAGCCGAAGACGCCGTACATCACGTGCGCACCGGCTTCTTGCAGCTTGTTGGCGAGTTCGATGTTGGCTTCCTCGTCGAAGCGCGCGCGCAGCTCGATGATCACCGTCACGTCCTTGCCGGCCTGCGCCGCCCCCGCGAGCGCGCTCACGATGGCGGAGTCGCTGCCGGCGCGGTACAGCGTCTGCTTGATGGCGAGGACTTGCGGATCCTCCGCGGCCTGCTTGATGAAATCCATCACCGGACCGAAGCTCTGAAACGGCTGATGGAGGAGCACGTCGCCGCTGCGCAGGGTCGCAAAGATATCGTTGCCCGTCCTCAAGCGTTCCGGAATGCTGGGTACGAACGCCGCGTATTTCAGCTCGGTGCGGTCGACGAGGTCGTACAGCGCCATCAGCCGGTTCAGATTGACCGGTCCGGACACCTTGTACAGATCGTCGGTGCTCAAGGAGAATTGCCCGAGGAGGTAGGTCAATATTTCATCCGGGCAATCGTGCGCAGTCTCGAGGCGCACGGCGTCGCCGTAGCGGCGCGAGGCGAGTTCGCCCTCGACGGCCCGCAGCAAATCATCGACCTCCTCCTGCTCGACGAACAAGTCGCTATTGCGGGTGACGCGGAACTGGTAGCAGCCGCGCATGCGCATGCCGTCGAACAGCTTCGATACGAAGGCCTCGACGATGGTCCCCAAGAACACGAAGTGGCGGCTGCCGAGTTCGTCCGGAAGCCGGATGAGCCGGGGCAGGGAACGCGGCGCCTGCACCACTGCCAGGCCGCTGTTGCGCCCGAAACCGTCCTCGCCCTCGACGACCACCGCGAAATTGAGGCTCTTGTTGAGAATTTTCGGAAAGGGCCGCGCGGGATCCAACGCCAACGGACTCAACACCGGCTCGACTTCACGCACGAAGTAGGCCGCCAGCCACTGCGCTTGCGGTCCGGTCCAGGTGTCCGGCGCGACGAACACGACGCCGTTTTTGGCGAGTTCCGGCAGCAGCACGTCGTTCAACAGTTGATACTGCTCGTCGACCAGACCCGTGGCGCGGGCACGGATCGCCTTCAACGTCTCCGGAACCGACAGCCCGTCGGTGGCCCCGTGCACGGCGCCGGCATCGAGCAGCTCCTTCAGGCCTGCCACCCGAATCTCAAAGAACTCGTCGAGGTTCGCGCACGAGATGCACAGGAACTTCACGCGCTCCAGCAGCGGTATGCGGCCGTCCTTGACCTGTTCCAGTACCCGTTGGTTGAACTCGAGGAACGACAGCTCGCGGTTGATGTAAAGCTGCGGAATCTGGAGATCGACGTCATTCATGGCTGGATTGTGCGCCCGTGGTCTCGCGCGGAGCGAGAATAGGCGGTGTTTAGTTCACCGAAGGCTGCGCCGGCCCATCCGCGGCAGGGTCCGGGCGCGCGGCTGCAACCGGGGCCGCCGCGGGCGCCGGAGCTGCAGGCGCATCGAGCTTGCCGAGCAGCGGAGCCGCTGCCACCCGGAACTCCCGCAACGACTCGGCGCGCAGCGGTTCGGCCCCCGGCAGGCGGACCGTTTGCGGATTCATGTGCAAGCCGTTCATGAGGTATTCGTAGTGAAGGTGCGGCCCGGTCGCGAGTCCGGTCATGCCGACGTAGCCGATGACCTCGCCCTGGCTCACATGCGAGCCGACCCGCAGGTTCTTGGCGAACCGCGACAAATGGCCGTACAGGGTGGACACGCTGTTGCTGTGCGCCAGGACGATGGCTTTGCCGTAGCCGCCGCGAACGCCCGCGAAACTGATGCGTCCATCACCGGCCGCATGCACGGGAGTGCCGGTGGGGGCGGCGTAATCGGTCCCCATGTGGCCGCGGATGGTATTCAGAATGGGGTGCAGCCGCGCCGGATTGAATCCGGAACTCACGCGCGTGAAGTCCACCGGCGCGCGCAGGAAGGCCTTGCGCAGCGGCCTGCCCTCCGGGGTGTAGTAGCCGCTGCTCCCGTCTTCCGCCGTGTACCGCACCGCACGATACACCCGGCCGTCGTTGACGAATTCCGCCGCCAAGACCTCGCCGTCGCGCAGGTACTTTCCGTCTTGATAGACCTGCTCATAGACCGCCGTAAAGCGATCACCGGAACGGATGTCCAACACGAAATCGATATCCCAGGCAAACACGTTGGCCAGCTTCAGCGCGACCATATCCGAGATCTCCGCGGTCTCGGCCGCCTGAAACAGCGAGGAATCGATGGTGGCGGCGGCCGTGCGAATCCGCGTCTGCACCGGATTGCTGATGAGCTGCGCCGCAAAGCCGTCGTCCGCCCGCACCACTTTGAGGGTCTGCGTCTCGCTGACCTTGCGCGACAGCTCCTGGATCGCGCCATCGTTCAAGTGGGTCACTTGAATGGCGTCGCCGGGCTTGAGGAAGTCCATGCTTTGGCGTATTCCCGGCAGGTTGCGGATGGCCGCGAGATCCGATTTGTCCAGGGCCATGCGCCTGAATATCGCATCCATGGTGTCGTTGCGCCCGACGATGATCAGGGTGGTCGAGGCGATGCCGGCTTGCTGCGTCTTCAGCGGCGCGTCGAGGGGCGCGGGCACGGCGGCGGTAGAGGCGCCGCCATGGGGATATACCAACGGCGCCGGTGCACTGACGGGCGACTCGGGCTGGTCGCGGGCCGCATGCCAGAGAATGAGCGCGGCACTGGCGGCGGCGGCATAGGGGCCCACGCGAGACATGACGGCGTGGCAGCGGCGCGCGACGTTCGCGGTTCCGAAAATCTTGCGGCGCACCGACAATTCCTCAAAGAATACGGGTGTTTAGGCTAGCCGCCGCCCCTCGCGCGGTCAATCGGAAATGCACCAAAGAGTGACGTGGTTTGACGGCCGCGCCGTGGGATGGCTGCGGTCGCAGCCACCGGAAGGCTGCTTAGCGCGGCGGCGCAGGAGCTGCCAATAGCTGCGCTGTTCGTCCGACCGACACGGGATGGCTGAACAGATAGCCTTGCGCCTGGTCGCAGCCGAGGGCCTGCAGCCGCTTTGCCTGCTCCTCGGTTTCGACGCCTTCGGCCACGACGAACATGTTGAGCGCCTTGGCGAGGTTGATGACGGTCGACACGATGGCCATCTGTTCGCTGCTGGTCGTCATGTTGGCGATGAAGGCGCGATCGATCTTGAGCGCATCGATCGGCAGCCGCGCGATCTGACTCAGGCCCGAATACCCCGTGCCGAAATCGTCCATGAACACCTGCATGCCGGCGGCGCGCAGGTGCGACAGCTTCTGCACGTTCGTGCCGGCGTCCTGGGCAACCATGGTCTCGGTAATCTCCAGGTCGATGCCGGCGTCGAGCACGTTCGGGTACCCGATCGCCTTCAAGACCATGGCGACGAAGTTCGGATGCCGCAGCTGCACTTCCGAGACGTTCACGGCGACGCGCGGCACGTGTAAACCGCGGTCGCGCCAGCTTTGGATGTCGGCGGCCGCCTGTTCGATCACCCAGCGGCCGACCTCCACGATGAGCCCCGACTCTTCGAGCACGGGCACGAAGTCGCTGGGGAGCACCAAGCCCGCTTCGGGGTCGTTCCAGCGGATCAGCGCCTCGAGCCCCAGAACCTGCCGCGTCGTCAGGTCGATCTTGGTCTGATAATGCAGCACGAACTGCCGCTCGTTCAGCGCTCTGCGCAGGCGGCTTTCGACATGCAGCCGCTCGGCGATTCGCGCATTCATTTCCGGCGAGTAGAAAACGTAGGGATCGGCGCCGCCGGTCGCCCGCTGCAGCGCTGCTTCGGCATTGACGAACAGCGTTTCCGCAGTGTCGGCATCGTTGGGAAAGAGCGCGATGCCGACTTTGACCGCAGTCCGCAGCTCGACGCCGTCGACGGTCAGCGGTTCCGCGAGCGAGTCGACGATCCATTCATCGATCCAACGCGCGACGTTGGCGGCGGAGAGGTTGGGCGCCACCACCGCGAAACGGTCGCCGCCGATGCGCGCGGGCGCCGCAGACTCCACCGTCGTACGCTCGAGCCGCACCGCCAGTTCCTTGAGCACGCGATCGCCCGCATGTCTGCCCAGCGTATCGTTCACCCGCTTGAATCCCTGCACATCGATGATCATGATCGCGAGCTCGCGCCCTTCGGCGCGGGCGACGTGGAGCCCTTGGGCCAGACGATCGAAGAATAGCTGCCGGTTGGGCAGGCCGGTCAACGTGTCGTAATACGAGACATAGGCCAGGCGCTCCTCTTTGCCGATGTAATCCAGGGCGAAGGAAATGTCGCCGGCCAGATCCTTCAGCAACTTCAGCTCCTCATGGTCGAAAAAGCCGGTCTCCTCGGCGTACAGGGTCAACACCCCGACGGCTTCGTCGGCCACCAGGAGCGGCATGGCGATCATCGAGCGATAGCCGCGCTCGAGAGCTTCGCCTTTGGCGGTGAGGCGGGAATCCGCTTCGATGTCATTGACGACGATCATCGTCTTGTCGCGAATCGCAGTGCCCACCGGGCCCGCGTCGTGGTCCGCGCCCGCCATCGCAGCGTTGACCACGGCCAAGTAGCCGTGGTCGTACCCTTCCCAGACCAAGGGCGTCGCGCGCGCCGCGCCGCGTTCAACCAGGCCGATCCAGGCCATGCGGAAGCCGCCCTGCTGCACGGCGATGCGGCACGCTTCGCGGAACAGCTCACGGCGCTCACGCACGCGAACGATGGTGGAATTGATGCCGCTCAGCACTGCTTGGATCCGGCTCAAGCGTGCAATCCGGTCCTGCTGAGTCCGGCGCTGCGTGATGTCGCGAGCCACGCCGCGATAGCCGATCACGTTGCCGGCCTCGTTCAGCAAAGGTAGGGCGCTTTGGTCCAACCAGCGTATGCCGCCCGAGGTGTGCCGCAGGCGCAGCACCACATCGCGCCAGCCGGTCCGTTCGATGGTGCTGCGGCGCAGCAATTCAGCCAGCTGCGGCCGCAGGGCCGCCGGCACCAGGTCGAGGCAGTTCTTGCCGATGACGTCCTGCGGGCGGTAGCCGAGCATCGCTTCCACCGCCGGACTCGAGAAGGTATAGACGCCCCGCGAGTCCATTTCCCAGATCCACTCGCGCGTGGCTTCCGAGATCGTTCGAAAGCGCTCCTCGCTGGCCTGGAGTTGACGGAGCGCCTGGCGTCGCGCCTCTCGATCCTCGGCCTCCTTGAGCGCCCGTTCGATCGCCGGCACGAGCCGCGCCCGGTTGTCCTTGAGCACATAGTCGACCGCGCCCCGCTGCAAGGCGTCGATCGCACGTTCTTCACCGATGGTTCCGGACACGAAAATAAACGGCGTATCGGGCCGCTGTTGCTTGGCAATCCGCAGCGCCAGCGGCCCATCGAAATTGGGCAACGTGTAGTCCGATAGGATCAGCTCAGGGGCGAAGTCGCGCAGCGCTGCGGTGTATTCAGGCTCGCTTTCGACGCGGCGGCTGACGATGGGAAGTCCGCGGCGGCGCATCTCCGCCAGCAGCAGTTCGGCGTCCTCGACGCGGTCCTCGACCAGCAGTACTTTGATATCACCCCGCTTCTTGATGGCGTCGCTCATGCCGGCAGCCGGTTCATGACGGCCCAATACATTCCAAGTTGCGCGACTAGTTCGACGAACGCGGGGAATTCCACGGGTTTGACCAAGTAGCTGTTCACTCCGAGCTTGTAGCTTTCCGCGATGTCTTGTTCCTCCGCCGACGAAGTCAGCATGACGACGGGCAATGCCTGTGTTCGCCGGTCCGATTTCAGCCGGCGCAGCACATCGATGCCGCCCAGCCGCGGCATCTTCAAGTCGAGCAAAATGAGCTTCGGCTGCGTGCCGCCGCGGGTGCTCCACGGCCCTTCCCGGAATACGAACTCCAGTGCCTCGACGCCGTCGCGCACCCGCACCATCCGGTTGACGAGCCCGCCCTTGCGCAAGGCGCGAGTGGTCAACTCCGCATCCGGGTCGCTGTCCTCGACCAGCAATATGTCCACCGCTCCAAAGTCATCCATCGCTCACCTGTAGCGGAAGCGAAAAGGAAAACATCGCGCCGCCGTTCACTATGCCATCTGCCCATACACGGCCGCCATGCCGGGTCACCACGCGTTGGACGATGGCGAGGCCCACGCCGGTGCCGCTGAATTCGTCCGGGCGATGCAGCCGCTGAAACACGCCGAACAGCTTGTCGGCGTATTCCATATCGAATCCCACCCCGTTGTCGCGTACCGAGTAAACATTCTCGCGCGCGTTCTGCCGGCCGCTCACTTCGATCCGGGGCTGCGCCGCCTTGCCGCTGAACTTGATGGCATTGACGATCAAGTTCATCCACACCTGCCGCAACAGGGTGCGGTCGCCCCGCACCGGGGGCAGGGGCCCGATCTCCACGAGCGGCGCTGCCCGGTGCCCCTGCAGAGCCTCGCCGACCACTTCACGGACCAACGAGTCGACATTGATCACTTCTGCAGCTATCGGCAGCCGTCCCAGCCTCGAAAACTCCAACAGATCGTCGATCAGGGTTCCCATCCGTTGGGTGTTGCTGCGGATCACGCTGAGATAGCGCATTCCCTCCGCGTCGAGCTGCGCGCCATAGTCCTCGTCCAGCATCTGTGCAAAGCCGTCGACGGCGCGCAGCGGCGCACGCAGATCATGAGACACCGAGTAGCTGAAGCTCTCGAGTTCCCGGTTGCTGGCGGTGAGTTGTTCCGCCTTCGACACCAAGGCCGAATTGAGTTCCCGAATGGCCTGTTCCGTGAGTTTGCGTTCCGTGATGTCCGTGGAGATCGACAGCACGTAGCGGGGTCTGCCGTCCGGGTCGCGGATCGGCATCTTCATGGTATGAAAGATACGTGGTCCGAGCGTCGCCGTGTCCACGCGGTGTTCCTGATTGTCGACGACGCCTTCGCCGGCGAGGGCCTCGCGATCGGACGCGCTGACTGCCTCCGCAGCCTCGGGCGGCAGAAAATCATGCACGCTCCGACCGATCAATTCGCTGCGTGAACGTCCCATGAGCTGCTCGACCGTCCGATTGAGGCGAACATACCGCAGGCTGTCGGCGTCCTTGAGCGCGACCATGATCGGCAAACTCTCGATGAGCGAATCGAGAAAGCGATTCGCTTCGCGCAAGCCGCTTTCGCTGCTGCGTCGCGAGAGAACCTCGCGATGGACTCCGCGGAACAAGGCGGTAAACACACCGCCGGCCACGGCCAGGGTGGCCAGAAAAGAAACCAGCGTGCTTTCGCGCACCCTGGCCATGGTCATCTGACGTTCGCTCAGCAGCTGTGCTTCGATGGCGGCCATGTGATCGGTCAGATCCCGAACGCGCCGCAGCGCCAGCGGACGCACGGCCAGCAGTGCGCCCAAGGCGGCGACGTTTTGCCCTTGCTCCGGATTGTCGGCCGTGAGCGCGCGCAGATTGCCGAGCTGGGCTTGAACGTCCCGCATCGAGCGTTCATATTCATCGCGGTGCACCGGTTCCCAGGTCAGCACGTAATCGCGCTGCGCCGCTTCGGCGTCCGCCAGAGACCCATACAGCGATGCCAGGATCGCGCGCACCTCCTGGGTATGGGCCACCCACTCCGCGGCTGCCGCCACCCGTATGATAGTCCGGTATGTATAAGTGCTTCCGGCGAGCAGCAGCGACAGCGCGACGATGAAGCCCGCGAGAAGCTTCATCTCGAGGGCGGCGAGCGAGGTGAACTTGCCGGTCGTGTCCACTGCGCTTTTGCCGGGACACAGTAGAATTCCGCTACCGAGTAGCACCAGGCAGCAGGCCGTGTTGAACGCCAGCGACGGCAGAAATCGATCGGTGACCATCTCGACCGCGTTCCACAGATAGCCCAGCAACGAGACCAGACCCGCAACCACGGCGGCGGCCGCCGCCCAGGTGACGGCGCCAAGCAGGCGCCGGAACGGCAACGCGGTCAGCGCGCCGGCAATCGCCGCGAATGCGGCGGCGGTGACCGCGGACATCCGACCGCTCAACACGTCGTCGGCATTCGCGGTATCTTTGAACAGCATTTCGTCGATGCCAAGCCTCCATCCGAACAGATATTCGGCTAAGGTCATGAGAGCGATGAGCATGGCGCCCAAGCTCAAACCCCGTGCCAGCCGCAAGGGACCCGCCGCTGCGTTCTCGCCGGCCAGTATCCACAGCGCGATGCTGCACAGGACGACGCAGGCGGCAGTGTTCGCCTTCATGGCGGCGGCGCCGGGCACCAGGCGGCCGAGAGTGGGCAGATCGAAAGACCAACCGATCAGCGCCGCGAGGCCAAGGGAAGCGCTGATAACGGCGGGAATGCGTGCGGCCGCGGTCCGGTCTCGCAGCAGAAAGCCGACCTGTTGCTTGATTTGCAAGATCTCGATGGCGCTAATTTCGCGCGCCGCGGTAAGGTTTGGCCAGGGAATAATCCCTGCTTCGGGGTTAGGTGAATCCTCGGGGAGGGGGCGGCGCATGATGGACCGGTGCGGGGCTAGGGTGATATTGGGTGCCATCCGTCCAAATGGGTGGCCCCGCAGCGGCGGCGCCCGTACAGTAGCGCCGCAAAACGAGAGGAATAGCCTTGGCAAAGAATCTGGAAGCACAGATCAACGAACTGAAACGGGGTGCCGTCGACGTCATCCACGAAGCCGATCTGCGCAAGCGAATCGAGCGCGGCCGCCCGCTCAAGGTCAAGGCGGGGTTCGACCCGACCGCACCGGATCTGCATCTAGGCCATACGGTGCTCATCAACAAGCTGCGGCAATTCCAGCAGTTCGGCCACGACGTTATTTTCCTGATCGGCGATTTTACCGGCATGATCGGCGATCCTACCGGCAAGAACGCTACTCGACCGCGGCTGAATGCGGATGAGATCGCGCGCAACGCGCGTACCTACCAAGAGCAAATCTTCAAGATTCTCGACCCGCAACTCACCCGCATCGAGTTCAACTCGACCTGGATGGGCAAGATGACCGCCGCCGAGCTCATCGAGCTCGCCGCAAAGCATACGGTCGCCCGCATGCTGGAGCGGGACGATTTCGAAAAGCGCTACAAGGGCGGCCAACCGATCGCCATCCACGAGTTCCTCTATCCCCTGGTGCAGGGATACGACTCCGTGGCGCTCAAGGCCGATGTGGAACTCGGCGGTACGGATCAGAAATTTAACCTATTGGTGGGCCGTCACCTGCAGGAAGTCCACGGCCAGGAACCGCAGATCGTACTCACCAC
>CAWCYX010000004.1:205000-657680 GCA_963799885.1 uncultured Gammaproteobacteria bacterium
GGCGCCCGACGCTGGCCCCCGGGTCTGTAGCTCAGTTGGTTAGAGCGCACCCCTGATAAGGGTGAGGTCGGAGGTTCAACTCCTCCCAGACCCACCATCAGTTACATCCCTGGCAGCCACAAGCTCGTGGGTCTTCAAGGCTAGAGGTTTTCGCCAGTACTACTAAGGCTGCGGGGCCATAGCTCAGCTGGGAGAGCGTCGCGTTTGCAACGCGAAGGTCGTCGGTTCGATCCCGACTGGCTCCACCACATCAACCACCTGTCACAGCGTGTCATGAGTCATGCATTGCGCCTCAAGGGCCCGCGCATGACTCATGGCATGCGGATCGCCTGATCCGTATGTGCTCTTTAAAAATTCGGCAATTTGTTTTGACGCTCAAACGTAAGCAGTAGCTGCAAGCGAAATGCTTATGGTTTGAATGTCGCATTCGAGAACCAGTTGATTGAGTTTGTTATGACTCCAAATCGCTTGGGGTTATATGGTCAAGTGAATAAGCGCACATGGTGGATGCCTTGGCGACAGAAGGCGATGAAGGACGTGGTAGCCTGCGATAAGCTTCGGGGAGCCGGCAAATATGCTTCGATCCGAAGATTTCCGAATGGGGAAACCCACCGCTTCGGCGGTACCTTTAACTGAATACATAGGTTAAAGGAGCGAACCCGGTGAATTGAAACATCTCAGTAACCGGAGGAATAGAAATCAACCGAGATTCCGTTAGTAGTGGCGAGCGAACGCGGAACAGCCCAGTGCTCATAATTGCGTAAGTCTTAGTGGAACAGTCTGGAAAGTCTGGCCATAGCGGGTGATAGCCCCGTACATGAAAAGGCAAGCGCATGGAGCACAAAGAGTAGGGCGGGACACGTGCAATCCTGCCTGAACATAGGGGGACCATCCTCTAAGGCTAAATACTCTCTGTCGACCGATAGTGAACTAGTACCGTGAGGGAAAGGCGAAAAGAACCCCGGAGAGGGGAGTGAAATAGAACCTGAAACCGTGTGCGTACAAGCAGTGGGAGCCCCGCAAGGGGTGACTGCGTACCTTTTGTATAATGGGTCAGCGAGTTACTTTCAGTGGCAAGGCTAACCGAATAGGGGAGCCGTAGGGAAACCGAGTCTTAATCGGGCGTTTCAGTCGCTGGGAGTAGACCCGAAGCCAGTCGATCTATCCATGTCCAGGGTGAAAGTAGGGTAACACCTACCGGAGGCCCGAACGAACCACTGTTGCAATAGTGCGTCGATGAGGTGTGGATAGGAGTGAAAGGCTAATCAAGGCTGGCGATAGCTGGTTCTCCCCGAAAGCTATTTAGGTAGTGCCTCGTGTCATTCACCCTGGGGGGTAGAGCACTGTTTAGACTAGGGGAACATCCCGTTCTACCAAATCTATGCAAACTCCGAATACCCAGGAGTGTTATCACGGGAGACACACGGCGGGTGCTAACGTCCGTCGTGAAGAGGGAAATAACCCAGACCATCAGCTAAGGTCCCAAAGTTTTGGCTAAGTGGTAAACGATGTGGGAAGGCTAAAACAGCTAGGAGGTTGGCTTAGAAGCAGCCATCCTTTAAAGAAAGCGTAATAGCTCACTAGTCTAGTCGGCCTGCGCGGAAGATTTAACGGGGCTTAAGCCAAGCACCGAAGCTATGGGTGTGACTGCCTTCGGGCGGTTACGCGGTAGGGGAGCGTTCTGTACGCCTGCGAAGGTGAACTGCGAGGTTTGCTGGAGGTATCAGAAGTGCGAATGCTGACATGAGTAACGTTAATGCGGGTGAAAAACCCGCACGCCGAAAACCCAAGGTTTCCTGAGCTATGTTAATCAGCTGAGGGTGAGTCGGATCCTAAGGCGAGACCGAAAGGTGTAGTCGATGGAAAGCAGGTTAATATTCCTGCACCGAGCATTACTGCGATGGGGTGACGGAGAAGGCTAGACGATCCGGGGTTGGTTCCCGGTTCAAGGTCGTAGGGAGAGATTCCAGGTAAATCCGGAGTCTCGTTAATCCCGAGAACTGAGTACGAGGACTCTTCGGAGTTCGAAGTCGTTAACGCCACGCTTCCAGGAAAAGCCTCTAAGCTTCAGGTAATGATCGTCCGTACCGCAAACCGACACTGGTGGGTGAGAGGAAAACTCTAAGGCGCTTGAGAGAACTCGGGTTAAGGAACTCTGCAATTTGACACCGTAACTTCGGGAGAAGGTGTGCCTTTGTTTGTGATGGGATTTACTCCCTGAGCAGATAGAGGTCTCAGATAATCGGGGGCTGCGACTGTTTACCAAAAACACAGGACTCTGCGAACACGAAAGTGGAAGTATAGGGTCTGACGCCTGCCCGGTGCCGGAAGGTTAATTGATGGGGTCAGCCGCAAGGCGAAGCTCTTGATCGAAGCCCCGGTAAACGGCGGCCGTAACTATAGGCATTGGTAGACGAGAGAGTCGAGTCGACGATGTAGAGTTCGTGGGTAAGTAAATTGGGACAACTTCTATAGTTGTAGTTACGTAAATAAACTTGGCTATATGCTGGAAACACTGAGTATCGATTAGTACTCATCGTCCGATGGCGGGCGGTAGTGAAAATCTAATCGTGCAGTCAATCAGCAGGAAAGGCCGGCTTCCGCCGGAATCCTCAGAGACTTTACGCCAGGCTCCCTGTTCGGGGAGATGATAAAGTCCGAACTGCATGGCGACATGCAGGAGTTAGGCGCAATGCATAACTCCACAATCACGTTGATTTTGCGTGTTTGTGTAACGACCAGAACGGTCCTAAGGTGAACAAAAGCTGCCTTAGTAAAATTTGGCTATATGCTGGAATCTCCGAGCATGCTGCGATACTCGTCCTACGATGAAATTTGTGTCGGCTACGAAGCCAACATCAATGAGTCTTTGGGCAGTGAAAATTCGTCAGCTGCGGACAATCAGCAGGAAAGACTGGTCAAAATTGGTTGGATTACCGGTTTTGTCGATGGCGAGGGATGTTTTTCAATCCACTTCGTCCGTCAGGCCGAGCGACTTGGTCGCCGCGGCTACAGAACCGGATATCAAGTGGCGCATGAGTTTGCGGTTACGCAAGGCGCGAAGAGCGTCAAGTGTCTCCACATGCTTAGGCGACATTTTGGTGTGGGTCAGGTATATCGAAACCGCCGACACGACAACCATAAAGAAGACTTGTATCGGTTCAGTATTGTGCGAAGAAACGATTTGATGAATGTCATCATTCCATTCTTCGAGAAATATCCTCTTCGGACTTCGAAGTCATCTGACTTCACCAAGTTCGCGGAGTGTGTTCGTCTCATGAACCTCAATGTACATCTCACCGCAAGTGGGGTCGTGAGGATCGCCGAGATCACAGAAACCATGAATCACTGCAAGCCGCGTACTGAAATGATCAGAATCCTCAGAGACTACACGCCAAACACCGGCTTCCGTCGGTGAAGATATAGTCCCATCTGCATGGCGACATGCAGGAGCAAGATGCAAAGCATCGAGCTCGTAAATCGATCGTAAGTGGTTGATTTGCAAGAGCAGAGCGAAATTCCTTGTCGGGTAAGTAACATTGCCCAGGGTAGTGGCGACACTATTCCGATGACTGGCTCAAATCGGTGGAACCCTAACGACGTCTGTGCAAGTGCGTCGAGGGCAATACCGAGGGTAAGACTCCAGGTAAGCGCGTTTGGCGTCACCTGGTTTCCCCGTAACGACTTGAGGAGTGAGATCCTCAGATGGTCTAGATACCTAGTCCATAAGACGCCAGCTCTGACTGCAACAGCGATGAGACCAGCTCAAATCATCGTAGTCAGATGAACGTATAGTCTATGCCACGAGTAATCGTGGAAATCATGAAGTTCCGACCTGCACGAATGGCGTAACGCTGGCCCCACTGTCTCGACCCGAGACTCAGTGAACTTGAAATCGCTGTGAAGATGCGGCGTAGCTGCGGAAAGACGGAAAGACCCCGTGAACCTTTACTATAGCTTTACACTGAACTTTGAATTTGTTTGTGTAGGATAGCTGGGAGCCTACGAAGTGGGGACGCTAGTCTTCATGGAGGCAACCTTGAAATACCAGCCTGACAACTTCGCAGTTCTAACCTTGGCCCATCATCTGGGTTGGGGACAGTGTATGGTGGGTAGTTTGACTGGGGCGGTCTCCTCCCAAAGAGTAACGGAGGAGTGCAAAGGTACCCTCAGCGCGGTCGGTCATCGCGCATAGAGTGCAATCGCATAAGGGTGCTTAACTGTGAGACGGACATGTCGAACAGGTACGAAAGTAGGTGATAGTGATCCGGTGGTTCTGTATGGAAGGGCCATCGCTCAACGGATAAAAGGTACTCCGGGGATAACAGGCTTATTCCTCCCAAGAGTCCACATCGACGGAGGAGTTTGGCACCTCGATGTCGGCTCATCACATCCTGGGGCTGTAGCAGGTCCCAAGGGTATGGCTGTTCGCCATTTAAAGTGGTACGCGAGCTGGGTTCAGAACGTCGTGAGACAGTAGACTGTTGCTGTCGTTAAATTTGGCTATATGCTGGAAACTCTGAGTATCTGACGGTACTCATCGCTCGATGGCGGGCGGTAGTGAAAATCCGTCAGTGCAGACAATCAGCAGGAAAGGTCAAGGTCATGGAAGATCATTACATTGCGGGTTTTGTCGACGGCGAAGGCAGTTTTCACATTGCCTTTCAACGAAATCCTGACGTGAAAATCGGGTGGCAGGCAATTCCTGAATTCCACGTGAGCCAGAATGTTTCGAGTAGAAACGTTCTCGAAGCAATTCGAGATCGCCTCGACTGCGGAATCATCAAGGCTAATCATCGTGGAAGCAGGAACGACCGGACACACGTTCTCGTCGTCAGAAATCGAACCGACCTATCAATGAAAGTGATCCCTTTCTTCGACCGGTATCCATTGCATACGGTAAAGAAAAACGATTTTCAAATCTTCAAGCAGGTAGTCGAGATGATGACCAATGCGGCTCATCTTTCGATTGACGGCTTTGAGAAGATCGTAGGTCTTGCCTACTTGATGAATGCCGGTGGCAATCGAAGAAAAATTCCCCAGGAGACGATCCTGGGATCCTTGAAATCCTCAGAGACTATACGCCGAAGGTCATTAGGGCTGATGCAGCCCGAAGTGATCAAGATATAGTCCGATCTGCATAGCGATATGCAGACTTTGCCTCGCGGCAAAGCGCCACCCCACGGGTGGTCAGTACTCTCCGGATAGGGAGAGGAAGTAACAGAATGTCGGTCCCTATCTTCCGTAGCCGTTGGAGAATTGAGGGTGAGCTGCTCCTAGTACGAGAGGACCGGAGTGGACGTATCTCTGGTGTTCCGGTTGTCACGCCAGTGGCACTGCCGGGTAGCTATATACGGACGGGATAACCGCTGAAAGCATCTAAGCGGGAAGCCCCCCCCAAGATTAGTTCTCCCTAGACCTTTAAGGTCTCTAAAGGGCCGTCGAAGACTACGACGTTGATAGGCTGGGTGTGTACGCGCAGTAATGCGTTTAGCTAACCAGTACTAATTGCCCGTGAGGCTTGACCATATAACACCCAAGCGATTTGCTTTTAACGCGGCAAATCACGTATGGGTCGACTTGATTGATTGATCTTGAATGTAGCCATTCAAGCCAGAGCTTGAGTGCTCGAAACAAATTGTCCGAATTCGTGGCGGGGCCAGACATGACTGGCCCCACTGCAACCGTCTTGCCTGGCGGCCATAGCGAGTGGGAACCACCCGATCCCTTTTCGAACTCGGAAGTGAAAACGCTCTGCGCCGATGCTAGTGTCGACTTTGTCGATGTGAAAGTAGGTCACTGCCAGGCTCTTAATTCGATGAAATGAAACCCTCACCGGTGAAAGCTGGTGAGGGTTTTTTCGCTTGCGTGTGAGTGCATCGAGGAATCCGCAACCATGATCACCGTGCACCATCTCGGCATGTCGCAGTCCGAACGGATCGTCTGGCTGTGCGAGGAACTCGCAGTACCGTATTCGTTGCGACGCTACGATCGCGATCCGCGCACGCACCTCGCGCCCGCGGACTATAGGGCACTGAATCCGATGGGGATCGCGCCCGTCATCACGGACGGCGATCTCGAGCTGGGGGAATCCGGCGCGATCCTGGAGTACGTCATCGCAAAGTACGGCAAGGGCCGCCTCGCCGTTGGACCGGATCAGCCGAACTTTGCGGACTATCTGTTCTGGTTTCATTTCGCGAACGGCACGATGATGCCGAGCGAGATGGGCGATGTGATCACCACCACGCTCGGACTGAAGCAAGGGAATCCGATCTTGGCAATGCTCAAGGACCGCAGCGAGCGCGCCTTTGCCCTGGTCGAGAGCAGACTCGGCGACGTTCCTTATTTCGCGGGCACCGAATTCAGTGCGGCCGATATCATGATGCTTTTCCCGCTGTCGACGATGCGGGCGTTCACGCGGCGGGATCTCTCGCGCCTCCCTCATGTCGGGGCGTACCTCCAGCGCATCGGCGAGCGGCCCGCCTACCGCCGCGCCATGGCGAAGGGCGATCCCGGAATGGCCCCGATGCTGACCTAGAGGCCCGTACCCACATCCCTTATAGCCAGCGAATAGCGGCTTCCGCGGAGTCCTCCGGCCGCGTGTTGAACGCGATGCGGCTGTTGGGTCGGGTGTCGGTCAATCGGTTGAATATAACCCTTGATCACCGCGTTGCTGGGCGTAACTGACGGCCCTTCGTCTCCGGCAAGGTCAGCGCAGCCAAAATCACCACGCCATACGCGGCGGCGGCAAACACGCCGATCGCATGTCCCAGCGTTATCCTCTGCGACACGTATCCGATCAGGAACGGGAACGCAGCCCCGAACGCGCGGCCGAAGTTGTAGCAGAAGCCTTGTCCGGACCCGCGAATCCGCGTCGGGAAGAGTTCGGTGAGGAATGGACCCATCCCGGAGAAGATCCCCGACGCGCAGAATCCGAGCGGAAACCCGAGCGCGAGCATGTACAGGTTGTCGAGCGGCAGCCGCGTGTAGATCACCACGATCGCAAACGACGCCACGGCGAATGCTATGAACGCCCGCTTGCGGCCGATCATATCGCTGACATACGCTCCCGCGAGGTAGCCGCAATACGATCCGACGATGACCACCCCCAGGTAGTTGCCCGTGCCGATCACGCTCAGATGCCTTTCCGTTTTCAGGTACGTCGGCAGCCAGGTCGTCACCGCGTAGTAGCCGCCCTGTGCACCGGTCGCAAGCACCGAGGCGCGCAGCGTGGTCCAGACGATGTCGGCGCGAAAGATATCGAGCAGTGAAGTTCGAACCTGCGCCTCAACATCGGCCTGCTTCTGCTTCAGGTGCACGTCTGGTTCGCTGACGAATCGACGGATCCAGATGACGAACGGGGCCGGCGCAATGCCAATGGCGAATAACACGCGCCACGCGTACTGCGCCGGGACCAACGAGAATACGATCATGAACAGCAACGTGGACAACCCCCAGCCGATCGCCCAGCCGGCTTGCACCATGCCGACCGCCTTGCCGCGGTCCCGCGGCCGTATTACCTCGCCGATCAGCACGGAGCCCGCGCTCCATTCACCGCCAAAGCCCAATCCCATCAGGCCGCGTGCCCATAGCAGCTGCGCGAAGTTCTGCGCCAGCGCGCAGACCAGCGTGAAGACAGCAAACCACAGAATCGTGATTTGCAACGTTTTGACCCGCCCAATCCGGTCCGACAGCACGCCGGCAGCCCATCCGCCGACCGCCGAAGTCAGCAGCGTGACCGTGCCAATCAGTCCGGCATCGCCGCGCGTGATGCCCCATGTAGCGATCAGCGTTGGGATCACGAAGCTCAGGAACTGGGTATCCATCGCATCGAGGACGTAGCCGACCTTGCAACTCCAGAACGCGCGCTTCTCGCCGGATGAAATCGCCCGGTACCAGGAGAACGGACCTTTACCGGGCGCTTCGTCGAGTTCTGCATCGGCTGTCAATTGATCCCTCGCTCCCATGCGTAACTTCCCGCAATCTACGGTAGGCTAGCCAGCGGCACAGCCGGTAGCGACGGAGAAAGCCTGCGATGTTGAAATTCTATTATGCGCCGCACACCTGTGCGCTCGCCTCGCGCATCGCCTTGGAGGAGGCCGGCGCCGATTTCGAAACTGTGCGTATCGATTTTTCGAGAATCGAGCAACGCTCGGCCGAGTATCTTCGCATCAACCCGAAGGGCCGCGTACCCTCCCTTGTGACCCCTCGCGGCATCTTAACTGAGACTCCGGCGATTCTGGCGTTCATTGCGCAGAGCATGCCCGAGGCCGCGCTCGCACCGCTTGATGATGCGTTTGGCTTCGCGCGCGTGCAGGAATTCAACTCCTATCTGTGCTCGACTGTCCACGTTGCCCACGCACATCGCATGCGTGGGGAACGCTGGGCTGACGATCCATCCGCAATCGCAGCGATGCAGCGCAAGGTACCGCAAACGGTCACCGCATGTTTCGAATTGATAGAGCGTGAGATGTTCGTCGGTCCTTGGGTGATGGGCGGCGCCTACACGATCTGCGATCCCTATCTCTTTACGCTCGCACAATGGTGGGATGCCGACGGGGTGAATTCGTCGCGCCTGCCCAAATTACGGGACCATGGTCACCGCATGCAACAGCGCCCTGCCGTGGCGCGCGCGCTCGCGGCAGAGATTGCTTAGCGCGGCACTGGGACTACCTCAGCTGGATCCGTCGGGCGCGGGCCGGATCGGCCTGTGGCCGACGAAACTCTCCAAGCCGAGTAAGAATTCCGGCGATCGGTTAATATCGGGCGAGAGCCTTACGTATCAGGTCTCACATGGGGGGCGGTATGAATCCAAACAAAGCGCTTTGGGAAAAAGGCGATTTTACCCGCCTTGCGCAAAGCATGAGAAAGAGCGGTGAGTCGCTGGTCAAGAGCCTTGGAATCACCAAAGGCCTCAAGGTCGTGGACTTGGGTTGCGGTGACGGTACGACGGCACTGCCTGAAGCAATGCTCGGAGCCGACGTGCTCGGCGTCGATATCGCCAGCAATCTGGTTGAGGCCGGGAACAAACGCGCGCGTGAAGCGGGCTTGACGAATTGCAAGTTTCAGCTGGGTGATGCCTGCGATCTTCGAGAACTCGCGGATGATTCCTTTGACTTGACCGTGAGCATTTTTGGCGCGATGTTTGCCCCGAAGCCGTTCGATGTGGCCAAAGAGATGGTGCGGGTAAGTCGACCGGGAGGCCGGATCGTGATGGGAAATTGGATTCCCAATGACCCCACTTTGGTAGCTCAAATATTGAAAATCAGCTCCGCTTATTCGCCACCTCCCCCGGAAGGCTTCGTCAGCCCCATGACGTGGGGAGTCGAAAGCAACGTGATTGACCGATTTTCAGGCGCGGGAATAGCAAGGGAGAGCATTTCCTTTGCGCGCGATACCTACACTTTTGAATTTCCCGATACGCCGGCAAAGTTCTTGGATACGTTCAGAAATTTCTACGGACCCACCATGAACGCTTTTGAGGCAGCGGAAAGACATGGTCGGACCAACGATTTGCAACGAGAGCTGGAGGAATTGTTCGCAGATCAGAACAAGAGTTCCAGCAAGGACGCAACGCTTATTCCAGCGACTTACTTGCGGGTGACAGTCGCCGTCACTTAGCCCGCGGCGTGCGGCCGATCGCAGGGCGCATCGCCGGAGAAGGTCCAGCCTCAAAGATGCGCCGGGATTACCTCGGAAATAACGTCAAAGACGAATTCGACATCCCGGGGCCGACCGTCGCTGCCGGTAGCAGGCGTGGTCAGGAACTCGGTTGCTACGATGATTTGAACCACTTCGCGGAAGTTGAGCGGACGCTCGGCCGGCGAGTGTGCAATGCCCTCCCAGAAAAGCCGCATGATTTTCGAGGCAGACCGAGGGTCCGCGCTGCTGCGCCGTTCCAGCACCTGTATGTACCGTTCCATCCTGGAGCTTTGCGGGATTTCGACTTCAATCTGCCGGTAGAGTCTCAACGCCTCGATGCAGCCGCGGCGAACCTGCTTACGCTCCCGCAGCGCCGCAAGGAAATTGAACCGGCGGAGCGTATCCTCCAGCTGATCCTCTTTGCTCTGCTCGTCCCGCGACGTGGCATCAGGCTTACTTTCGTTGGCTTCCATCGGCTTCCCAGAAATGCGTGCCATCAGAAGAGTGAGTGCCAGAATACCCGGCTTCGGGTCGTATGACGGCAGGGAAAAGTTAAGGTGGCTAAAGATTTGCCAGCAACCCCCGTCGCGAATACCCCATCTCGCGCTTCCGGACGTATCGACCGGCCGTGTTGTGCGCTAGGATTGCCTGCACCAACTATCCCAAAACTTACCCCCAAAACGAGGCCGACGTGCGGATGGGTCCGGTAATTTGCGTCCTTGGACTGCTGGCGCCCGCCTTGGCGAGCGCGGCGAGCCCAGCTGTTCCCGTCGAGTCCGCGAAATATTCGATGACCTATGCGAATCTACCTGGCGAAGTGGTGCTCGACAATGATCGGGTCGTGGTGCAGAAGTTCGTGATTCAACCCGGCCAATCGACCGGCTTGCCGACGAGTTCAGCCGATCATCTGCTGGTGTTCATCAAGGGCGGCGTACTCAAGTCGGCCACGGGACGTAGGACGCTCTGGCGAGACGGACGGGTGCAGTGGCAGAGCGCCGTAGATCGTTCCGATGCCGGAGCGACCAACGCCGGCCCTACACCCATCGAGTTCATCTGCGTCAACTTGAAACCCGTGGCGTCGGCGGCCAAGAGGCCGGCCAACGAACCAAAGTATCGATACCTCAACTATCCCAATATTCCAGGCGAAGATTTGCTGGAAAACGACGAGGTCATCGTTCAGCGGTTCGTCGTGAATCCCGGCCAATGGGAGGGGGTGCATGCCCACCACCCCGACATGCTCTTCATCCATATCAAAGGCGGACAGTGGGCGGCCCGCTCGAGGAGCGAACCCGAACACGCCTATCCCGAGCCCTCGCCCGACGGCGAAGTCGGCTGGATGCCCACGATCGACATCAGCGAAGGCCACGAGTCCAGAAATATCGGCAAGCAGCCGATCGATTTGGTGTGGGTGACGCTCAAGCATTGAGCACACGGTCGCGCGATCCTACACCAGATTAATTGCAGGACCCCTCGAAGATCCGGCCTCTTCCTACACGGAAGTCCACACAGGGTGCTTACCTTAGACCGCCCAGTTGAAGGGCGCTTATCTACCAGGTCAACTTAATGGCACGCCTCATCGTCGTATCCAATCGGGTTGCCCTTCCCGATCAACTTGCACCCACCGGGGGACTCGCCGTGGGCGTGCTTGCTGCACTGAAGAGTGCCGACGGCGGAATCTGGTTTGGCTGGAGCGGTAAAACAGAAGAGGCCCCGAGCGCCGAGCCCGTCGAGGTAGAACGCGATGGGATCCGCTTTATAACGGTGGATCTGCCGGCCGCGAGCTTCGATGCGTACTACGATGGCTTTTGCAATAGTTCGCTCTGGCCGCTGCACCACTATTTCCCCGGGGCATTCCGCTACGATGCCGCGGAGTACCAGGCCTATCTGGATGTAAATCTCCACTACGCGCAAGTGCTGAGTAAGTTGATCGATAAGGATGACCTGATCTGGATTCACGATTACCAGCTCATCCCCTTGGGCCGCATGCTTCGCGATGCCGGTATCGAGAATCGTATCGGCTTTTTCCTGCATATTCCCTATCCCAGCATTGCGGTCTTGCGGCTACTGCCGCCCTACGCAGACTTGGTTCGGGACATGTGCCGATATGACTTGGTCGGCTTTCAAACAGACGAAGACTTGGACGGGTTCCGATCAGCGGTTCGGGCCGTATTCGCCGGACAGATAACCTGCGACGTTCGGACCGGCGTATTTCCGATCGGCGTCGACGTCGACGTTATCGCGCAGCAAGCCGAACGCGCCGAGGAGGAAGATGAGCACGTGAGACGGCTCAAGCAGAGCCTGCTGGGCCGACAACTCTTGCTCGGCGTAGATCGGCTGGATTACAGCAAGGGCCTGAATGAGCGCTTCAATTCCTATCAGGCGCTTCTGGAATCTACCCCGGAACTGCAAGGTAATATTACGTTCATACAGATAGCCCCGCTGAGCCGAATCAACGTAGCGGCCTACGCGGATATCCGGGACGCCTTGGAACGCACTGCGGGACACATCAACGGCAAGTTCGCGGACGCGGATTGGACCCCGATAAGGTATCTCAACAAGGATTTCTCGCATCAGACTCTGAGTGGATTTTTGCGCATGACGGACGTTGCTGTCGTGACACCGGTGCGCGACGGGATGAATTTGGTCGCCAAGGAATTCGTCGCAGCGCAGAACCCGGAAAGTCCGGGAGTGTTGGTCTTGTCGAGTTTGGCAGGCGCCGCGCAGGAGTTGAGCGGCGGCGCGTTGTTGGTGAACCCGTATGACAAAAGCGCAGTGGCGCGGGCGCTGAAGCAGGCTTTGGCCATGCCGCTGGAGAACCGATGCGCCCGGCACGCACGGATGCTCGAGGCCTTGTACAAAAACTCCATCGCTCGATGGCACGAGACTTTTATCGCTGCGCTCACGACCAGCGCGGCGCGCGTCACCTCAAGCGCTTCACCGCGGTGAAATCCTGGACCGGCACATTCTCGGTCCGACCGAAGAAGCGATCGAGATCATTCGAGGTAGCACTTTGGATGGCTTGGACGGAGACATCCGTGAACGCCTCGGCCACGCGAGCCTTGGCCTTGACGACCGCCGGCCGGCGGCCGATCACTTCACGCCACCGCTGCAGGGCGGGATAATCCTCCGCCTCGAAGCCGTGGCGCTCGAGATATTCCGCCCACGGAAAAGTGGCGACGTCGGCGATCGAATACGCGCTGCCGGCGATCCAATCCCGATTCGTGAGACGCTCATCAATCAAGCTGTAGAGCCTTTCAGCCTGCGCGCGGTAACGACCCAGCGCATAGGGCTCGCTGCCTTCAGGGAGCAGCCGGAAGTGGGTGAACTGGCCCAGCATGGGTCCGATCGACGACATCTGCGCCATCAACCATTGCAAGACCTCGTAACGATCTCCGGATTGCTTCGGCAGAAGGGCACCGCTCTGCTCGGCCAACCAAATCAGGATGGCGCCCGACTCGGCCAGCGGCCGGTCAAGGGCGGGATCCTCGATCACGGGTACCTTACCCAGTAGATTCAGAGCTCGAAATTCCGGCGTAAACTGCTCGCCTTTGAACAGTGCCACATAGCGTAGAACATATGGCATGTTCAGCTCCTCGAGCATGACGGCCACTTTGACGACGTTGGGGCTCATCACACCGTAGAGAGTTATCGGCTGCCGGTCGTTCATCTCGAATATGCCTCTTCTTGCGTACCGATCCCTCATCGTACGACTCCTTTCAGAAATGCCAAACTATGTCTCCGCCGAAGAACCAGAGGCGTCGAGCGGTGCCATTATCGAAAGCCGCGACATCGGGTGCCCGGTAGTAGCCGATCTCGGGGCGGACCTCGACCTGCGGGCCGATCCAATGCTGCCAGCCGGCAGCGATGTCGATGTAGCGCGTGGCATACCCCGTGCGCTGGCCCTTCATATCATCGTAGAACTCGGTGCGCACCGTGAGATTGTCGAACGTGCCGATGCGATAACTCCAAAAGGCGAGTAGGCCGAATTCGTCGGCGGTGCAGGTCGGCAATACGGTATTGCAGATCGCTTGCCGCGGCGGATTCACCATGCCGTACCAGGCGGTGCCGAAATAGGGATCGACCGGATTGTCGGCGTAGCCGGGGCCCTTGTACGTTTTGTTCCACACGTCGCGTTGATACATGTAGTAGCCTTCGAAGGCGACGTGAAACCGCTCGTTGAACTTGTGATAGTACGTGCCGCCGTACCAGTTCATGTTGTTGTAGCCCCATCGGGCGTTGTTCAGGTCGTCGACGCAGAGATAGATTGCGTCGTGGCCTGAATCGGTCTGGTACTGGACGCAGCCCGATAGGGACGCCTGAGCGCCGGGATCTCGCGGGCCGTTGTAGCCGGGAATGGTGATCGATCGCGCATTCCATGGCATGGTTTCGGTGCCCCCGCCAATGCCTGCCTGCAGCAGCCAGTTCCTGTTGATCTTCAGGCTCACGTTGAGACCGGTCGTGCTGTAGTTATCGACGGAGTAAGTGATCGATCGCGTGTAGAGGTAGTCGTTCGGCGCGAGCTGGGCCTCGATATCGGGCAGGGTGATGTAGCGACCGAAACGGAATAGCACGCCGTCCGCGACGAACGGGACAAACACTTCTCCGTAGACCATCGGCATGTCGAAACCGTTGAACCGGTTTCGATCGACAAGTTGGTTGCTGAAAAAGCCGAGCGCGGTGGTGTAGCGATAGTTCTCGCCGTACATGGGCGCGAAACGGTAGCCCCAGTCGACGCCGGTTTTCTGCACCGTGTCGGGTACGCGCTCGATGTAGACGACGGCCTGGTCGAGTTGAACCGTGTTTTGGGTGAAGGAGTCGGCGACCGGCGCATTGCCGCCAAAGCCGTGGGTTGCGCTGCTGACGTTGCCGCCGGCGTCGATCCAGCCATAGATCTGGACATGCGCGTCCTCGAGCGGTTTGCCGACCGACGTTCCGCCGATCAGTGCCTCCATGAGGGGACTGTCAACGGAATTCGGCGTCGCGCCGCCAATCACCTGCGTCGCGCCGATCGGCCAGTCAGTGAAGGGCATTGGCGGGCTCGTCATCGGCACGGGCGGGACCTCGGGCTCCGGGCGCCGCGTCGGTGGCGCCTGCGGATCCGGGGGCGGCATCCGATTCCATTCATCCGCGTAGGCGTTGAAAAGAATCCAGAAGAACTCGTGGTCGTGATTGCCGCTGTGATCTGCGATCGACGGACCGGGTGGGAATAATTGGCACGGCGTCCAGGCCGGAGCCGTAGCGCAGGCTGGCTCATTCGCGCGACTTGGCGGACTGCCTATTACGGTGAACGCCAAGAGGCAGAGCATGGCCAAGTTCCGAAAACTCCGAATCACAGCCCTCCTGATGCGGATTGCGCGGGCGCTGCCCATTTCTTGAGAGGAAGTCCGTGCTCCCCCGCGATTACCGTGGCCTCTCCATCGTCTCGTCGAGGCTCACGCGACAGTACGGGCAATGCGCAGTCTTGGCCCACCCGTTTGCAGCCCGGGCACCAATCGAGCCAAGCGGAAGTTGGCACCGCGGGCATGGCGTGCGGTGCAGCAGCACTATGACTGCCACGAGTCCTGCAAACAAAGCAGCGAGCGAAAGCCAACTCAGCCAAAAGCTATCGGGTGCAACAACTGCAGACAGAACGCAAAAGACGATGCCCGGAAGCACCAACAGCACGGCCTTATTCCTCCGTCGCTGCAGATAATCTCTTATCGTCATGGTCCGACATCCTACCGTGTAGGCACAGCCGAGGCGACCGAATAAAGCCGGCGCTCGCCGAATCGCGCGCTTTAGGCGACCGTGCGGGCTTGCGATTGAGCCCGCCGCGGGAAAGATTCAGAAGGTGAAGCGAGCACCAAGGGTCGGAGCAACGTTGCTGTTGTAGTTATAGGGGACGCCGGGGCCGTGAGGAATGGCGATGGCCAGACCGCCGCTGACGTTGGAATACGCAATGCCGGCATAGGCGTCGAAACGCTTGGTGAAGTGATGATCCGTATAGAGCGAAACCTCGTTGAGGAAGCCCGAGCAGGAAGCGCGGAAACTGGTGGGCGGGCAGGCCGACGGAACACGGAAGTCGTTCTGCCACTGATGATAGTCGGACAAGGTGATGTCGGTTTTGCTGTCGTAAGCGTATTTCACGCCCGTCCAGGCGACCTGCACGATCTTGGGAGAATCAAGATTGTTGTCTTCGACGCCGCTCAAGAGATAACCGCCCTGGGCCGAGGCGCCAATGCCCAACGGGTTCGACGGGTTGAACTGCTGGATGTGTTCGTAGCCGACAAAGAACTTGAACGGGTCCCAGGTATACTTGGCAGCGACCATAATGGCCGTGTTGTCGGTCACGATGCCATATTCGGTGTTGTTCGTTCCGATCAGATTGGCCCCGTTGATGGGGTTTGTATTGATGCTGTTGGTGGTCGACTGATAGGGCGCCGACCGACTCGCAGGCCCCAGCAAGGGGTTGAGTACGCTGATCGCCTGGTTGTAATGTTGGAAGACGACGTCGGCGGAGAACTGGCCGTAGTTTCCGCCGAGGTCGAATCCATAGGCGGAGTTATGCGCCTCTTCCGGCGTACAGGTGGCGGCGGTCCAGGTTGCGGAGGCGGAGTAGCAGCCGCCCGAACCGTCGACGAATTTATACATCGCGCCGAAATGGACCGGACCATAGGTGAGGCGATATTTCATGGCGTCGTCCCAACGGGTGTCCTCGGTGTCGCCGCCGCCGGCCATCGTGCCGTTATACCCGATGTACGAAAAGGAGTAGGCGCCGCCGGCCGGATCGTAAGCGAGCATCGCATCGGTACCGAGAGCGCGCTGACGACCGAAGGTCAGCGTGCCGAATTGCGCCGACGATACGCCGCCATAGAGTTCGTCGTTGAAGGGTTGGCCCGCGCGCGCGCCGTCGCCGGTTATCCGAATAGCTGCCCCTGGGTAGGCCGTTGTTCGTGGTGTTGGTGGCTGCCATGTTGGCGAGCTGGCCGGACTGCGGATTGATGCCGGTCGAAGCGTTGAACACAACGTACCAGCCGTCCATAAACTCTACCTTGCCCTTGATGCCCAGACCCGTCTGCGACAGGTTGTTCGGCGCAATGAGGAATCGGGAGTGATTGCCGTTCCGGTTGACCAGCGATTCGCCTTCATAGTTATAGCCGTTTTCCGGTAAGCCGTGGCTGACCCAGCCCACGCCGACGTCATACGCGCCGTACAGGGTGATGCCGTTCCAGGTCAGCGGGCAATCGGTGGCGACGAACTCCTGGAAGCTCGCGCAGGCTGCGAGGGTGGCTGATGCAGCGGGAGCCGGTATCGGCGGCGCGCGCCGCATGATTCAAAACGAAAGTTGAAGCTAGCGCCGCAAGGGCGCACCGGTAGACAGATCGCATTTACTTTCCCCTTGAAGAAGCCGTCACAACAGCTGAAATGCCGACGGCGATCGCTATTAGAGCTCGCTATATTTCACCATATATAGCCAAGCTGCGTAAAGCGCATAGTCCCGATGGGAGTGTGGCCGGCGAGGCCGAAGACGAACACGCGCAAACCTGTGAAACGGGCCAGTACGCCCGCAATCACGAATGCGACAAACATGGCGATCGAGGTCACGGCGCTGTAAGGCAGAAACATGCCTAAAAGATCATGCGCGGCCCAGGAGATGCGATCGGCCAATGGAATGGGGGCCGGCGCCGTCCCATCGGCGTGCCCCGCGGCGCTGGACCATGCCTGTTGAACGAACGAGATCTCAAGGCAATGCCTTTGAAGGATACGGACAACCACTGCGGTGGGCGAATGGCCTTCCTCCCCGACGGTACGTTCGCGCTCACCATCGGCGAAGGATTCGAATATCGCGAGAAAGCGCAGGACTTGACGTCCGATCTCGGGAAGATTGTCCGCCTGAACGAAGACGGCAGCGTGCCGCAGGATAACCCATTCGTCGGACAGGCTTCCGCCCGTCCGGAAATCTACACCTGGGGCCATCGCAACGAGCAGGGCTTGATCTTCGATGTACAAAGCGGACGGCTGTACGAAACAGAGCATGGTCCGCGCGGCGGCGATGAACTGAACATCATCGTGGCACGCAGGAACTATGGTTGGCCGGTAATCACTTATGGCATGGACTATTCCGGCGCCTATGTTTCTCCTTATACGCAGCGTCCGGGGCTCGAGCAGCCGGTGATCTATTGGACGCCGTCGATCGCGCCGTCGGGACTCGCGATGTATCGCGGCGATAAGTTTCCAGCGTAGCGGGGCGATCTTTTTGTCGGGGCGTTGGCGTTTAAGCATTTGCGCCGCGTCCATCTGGATGAACGCGGAGACGTCGTCGATCAAGAGCAATTGCTGAACGATCTCAACTGGCGTATTCGCGACGTGCCGGCGGCGCCGGACGGCTACCTTTATGTCT
Organism: uncultured Gammaproteobacteria bacterium; assembly: GCA_963799885.1. Taxonomy (GTDB): domain Bacteria; phylum Pseudomonadota; class Gammaproteobacteria; order Steroidobacterales; family Steroidobacteraceae; genus Bog-1198. The sequence goes on from CAWCYX010000004.1 coordinate 223,023, forward strand.
GCAGGGACGAAGCCGACGGACGCGTGCTGCGGCTCGAGCCGGCGAGCTGACGGCGCAATTCGAGACTGCCACCCGCTACGGGGCCCATCCGGATGACGACAGTTGCGATTGTGGTGAGCAGCGATAGTCAGTCAAGCAAAAAGCTCCCAGAGGCATAGACGAACCGTTCAGCTGCTTCCAGGCATATGTACCGTTCATCAGCATCGTCGGGTCCACGTTGCCTTCCGAGTAATGCATACCATGCCTACCGTAGTTGGGTTCAGCAAGTTGTGAACCGTAATCAGTAGCGCAGGCAGAAAGGGCCACACACACAACAATGGGCGAAATCAATTTAACTGCGTTGGTCAGTCTCATATCACTCACTCCCCTGGCGGCACACGATGCAAAAATGCGCGAAGCAACGGTTGGTTCATAACACGACGACGAAAGCGAATCAATGGACCTGCCGGCCGGGCTTTTAGTGGGACTTACTTCTGGAACGGTCTGGCAAACTCAATTAGCCGGAAGCTGACGACCGCCAAGGGCGGAGGGGGTCGATAGTTCGCGTTCGACGGGGTCGCTGCGCCACAGGCAGAGACCGGCCATCAGCTGACCTAGCGTCCCCTAAGCTCGCAGTCAGAAAGCGGTCGCTGGAAGGCTATTGCTAGAAGATAATTTGCGAACTACCCACGCGGCGAAGGGTACCGCCACCAGCAGTTTGATCTGGTCGGTGACGAAAAACACCGGATGGCTGTTCCAGACGATTGGCCAAATATTCTCACTTAGAGATGGTGACACCGCCAGGATAGTAGCCAGTACACCCACGATTGCGCCGAGTAAAACGGCTTCTTTACGCACTATGATCACCGCCGCAACCGCAATGACGGAAGCTGCGGAAAATACACCTACCGTGTGCAGAATCACCATCCAGGCGACCGCGGCGAAGTGTCGTGAAGGAAACACGCCAAACCACCAAGACGGCCAGTGCTGCGCAGATGTCCAGCCAAGTGCGAGGACCACCAAATAAAAATACATCGCCGCCAATACCGGAGCCGCGAAAACGAGGCGAAGTCGAACGGAACGTTCCATGTCCATGTCCTCTCTTGGAGGCGCATAATCTTACTCGATAGATGGGCTTTCCCAAAGGGGTCATTCGTGAACGGCGGGTTGGGGTCGATAGGATAGGGGTAGGGAACGGCTGTCGCCGTCCCCTCCCTCCGAACCCGGTGTGCAGTTCTCCCGCGACGGGCTCTCCAGTCAGTTGTTTCCGCATCGGGATTGGCGCGCTAATCGGTGAGCTTCGGACATCGTGAAAAGCCCCAGATCGGCGAAGAAGGCATTCGGCCATTGTTTATGATCGCGTCGGCATTGGCCTTGACCTGGTCGGTGCTTTTGTCGGCGTAACATTGCCCGCAAACGACGGCGGATGAAGCCGTCGAGTGACGAGAACGTAAAATGGTGGGCATGTTGGAAGTAGGCGTACCAGCCTCGCAGAGTTGGATTGAGTGACGCAACCACGTACTCGATGGAGTGTCCCTCGTTACGCTTTGTCTTCGCACGGATCTTATCCCGCACGGACTTCAGACTTTTCTTGCGTACGCATCGCCGCCCTGCCTCAAACCGGTAACCCAGAAACTCGAACCCCTGACCCTCTACCCGACAATCCCCAACGTGGGTTTTGTCCGGATTCAGCGTCAATCCGTTCGCATTCACCCAAGCACGCATACGGGCCAGCGCTGATTCCGCTTCCTCCCGACTGCGACACAACACTACGGTGTCATCCGCGTATCTCACCATCACCAACCCTGCCTCACGCATTTCAACGTCAAGCTCGTGAAGGTAAATGTTGGCGATCAGGGGGCTGATAACAGCGCCCTGTGGACTGCCAGACATTGGTGTCCACCGCGTCATGTCTTCCATGATGTCCTGCTTGAGAAATTGCTGAACGAGCGCCAGTACACGACCGTCCGCAATCCGCCTTCCCACTTTCGCGAGAAGAGGTGCGTGTGGTATCGTGTCAAAGTAGCTTTGCAGGTCCGCATCCACCACCCAGAAATGGCCCGCTTTTAAGTGCCGGTCCACTTCACGCAGCGCATCTTTGCAGCCCAAACCTTGCCGGAAACCAAAGCTTCTCGGTTCGAACTCGTGCTCAAAGATCGGCTCAATCACCAGCTTCAGTGCCGCCTGAAGTACGCGGTCTTTTACGGCGGGTATACCGAGCGGGCGCTGCCCCTTGCCCTTGGGTATGTACACACGCCTCACAGGCTGCGGACGGTAGCTACCGTCCCGCAGTGTTGACGCCAGCTCGGCCAGATAGTAGTCCCGCGCGTGTGCGAATCGCTCCACACTCACGCGGTCTACGCCAGCTGCCCCAGCGTTCCGTTCGACTTGTGTCCATGCCAGCATCAACGTATCAGGATGCCATACCTTATCGATCAAACTGTGCCATTTGCCTCCTTTAACTCCTCGTTGTAGAGCTGCCAACATAGCTTCCGTCCAGAGTGGAGCTGGCGTGAATTTCCGCTGCAAGCAGCTTCCCAGCACACCCGCATCACGTTTAGTCGTTTCCGACACTGACGATGCTTCGATTTTCATCTTCGCTCTTCTCCGGTCATTGGCTATCAACTTTCCTGCCCCACTTCCCTAATGCGCCTTTTACTCTGACGCATGTCTCCACGGCTCATCGCCGCGTGCGGTACTACTGGGACTCTGACTCCTGTCAATGTTCACATCACTGACAGGTCTCCCCGCTTGTCTCGAACTATCTTCCTGCCGTTCCGTCCTCAACCACGCGGTATTCCACATCGCCGCTTTGATCGCCACCACAGCGCGATGTGTTACTTCCAGGCTTCGCCACTTTAGTGCAGGCTCGCCGCAATACCTCGCCGAAACAGGTTCGTCATCCTACGGACCGACAGTTCGCTTCCGGTTACTCCCCACCTCGTCTCGCGACGACGCAGTTACCTTCAGCTATGGAGCTGTGGCCAACTCCGACAGGGACTTTCACCCTGCAAATAGTACGCATTCACGGGCGTACACTAAACCGCTCGCGCGGTAGGGTGGCTTCGATCCTGCGCCAGCTGGCAACTGATCTCTGAGGTTCTGTTTCGTATGTTGCGAAGGGAGGCATTCCGGCTCGTATCGCAACCGGAGCAGAGCCATGAAGGATTCACCTGAGAAGATCTCGCCGCTGCGTCGTCGCATGATCGAAGACATGCGGATGCGCAAGATGTCCACCAAGACTCAGAGCATGTGCATTCGAGCCGTACGGCACTTCGCCGGATACCTGGGCCGCTCGCCGGACACGGCGAGCGCCGAGGATCTGCGTCGTTACCAGCTGCACTGCGTGGATCGCGGCGGCGCCGCTTCCTCGAAGAACTCCAGAACGCCCATCGCGGTGGCCAACTGAAGTTCTTCGGCGAGCACCTCGATCTGGCCGACGCCGATGTCTTCGCCGACTGGCTCATGCCGCTGCGTCAGTGCGAGTGGGTAGTCTACGCCAAGCGCCCGTTCGCAGGACCTGACCAGGTTCTCGCCTATCTGTCGCGCTACACGCATCGGGTGGCGATCTCCAACTCACGCTTCCTGGCACTGGATGATCGCGGCGTCACCTTCCGCTGGAAGGACTACCGCGAACACGGGCAAACCCGCTACAAAACCATGACGCTGCGCACCGAAGAGTTCATGCGCCGCTTCTTGCTGCACATCCTGCCATCCGGCTTTCACCGCATCCGCCACTATGGTTTGCTCGCCAACGCAAACCGCAAGCGCGACATCGCCACCGCTCGAGAACTGCTAGGTCAGCCGCCACCCGCGCCTCCCGCCGATCCCCGCATTGACGGTACCGACAGCAGCTGCGCCCGGCCTACCTTCGTGTGCCGGCACTGCGGCGCTCCGATGCTCGTCATCGACACCTTCCCACGCGGGCAGCACATCCGCGGGCCACCGGGCTTACCTAGTTCAACATGACCGCCAACCGTCCATCACGGGTTTCGTCGTCGGCACCTCATCGCCCAGCACCGACGCGAACGCCCGTTGCTCAATTGCGAAAAACGCACTCCATGCGCATGCCTCAACGACAACACGGCACGTGTCACCGTTGTCCCGTTCCTCATCACACGGACTTCACTCTTGGGTTTGCTGCCGGGAGCTTCCTCTCGCATGGCAACCCGATCGCTCCAATCGCCATAGCCCAGCGCCGCCGCTGACCTCATCAGCACGCTCCCGCGGTTTCCTCCCTCGAGGATTGCCCAACCCCTGCCCATCAAGGTCTACGAGGTTGGATAGTTGCGCGCACGCGGGCAGGAGTCGGACAATCCTTAACGCGACCCGCCCCTGAGCAGCTCAGGCATCCGATTCGGGCGCGCCGCGATCGCGATCAGCGCGCGTGGCCAGGCATCGGTGTCGAGCAGCGTGTCATGAACCTGGTCAACGAGCGGGCGAGCTTTGCGGTACATGCCGTGTGCTGCTCGGGTTGTGGTGCGCCGCAGTATTCGCCATCTTCTTTGGGACCCCTCTGATGGAACTCCAGCTGAGCAGGCCCGCTAGATGTTACGCGTGCATTGCCATTAAAGGTCGGTGCGCAGGGAAGCCGCGTGCGGCATTTTCGGCGGAAGATGCGGACGGCCTACGGGCGCGCTGGTTATACTTCAAAAAGTTTTACCAACCGGCAGCCGATGGAGACTCCCATGTGCAAGCGTGCAGTACTGGTCTTTCTGCTCTTCGCCTCCTGCGCTTTTGCGGACGACCATTGGAACGATCGTCACCTGAAGCTGACGCCACAATCGAGCGGCACGACACAGTTGCTGATCGCGGTCAGCCCGGTCGACTCACACGTGGTGTGGGCCGCCGGAACGGGCGGCACGTATGTGGTCACCACCGATGGCGGCAGCACCTGGCACGCGGCGGTGGTGCCCGGGGCCGAGAGCCTGCAATTCCGTGATGTGTATGCCGTCAGTGAGCGGGTCGCTTACCTGCTGTCTATCGGCATCAACACCACCGATTTTCGCATCTACAAGACTGTCGACGGCGGCGCGCACTGGGCAATCGAGTTCACCAATGAACTCGCCAACGCCTTCTACGACTGCTTTGCGTTCTGGACTCCCGAGCGCGGGCTCGCGCACAGCGATTCGGTGGATGGCCTGTTTCCCGAACTGCGCACTGCCGATGGCCACCACTGGTACTCGATTGCCCAGCGCATGCCGCCGGCATTGCCGGGCGAAGCTTCGTTCTCGGCCAGCGGCACCTGCATAACCACCCAGGGTGAGCGCAACGCCTGGGTCGCTACCGGCGGCTCGACTACCGCGCGCATCCTCGCTACCCGGGATGGCGGCGCCACCTGGAACGCCTATGACACGCCGCTGGTGAGCAATGGCAGCGCCGGCGGCGTCAGTGTCGCTTTCCGCGATCCGTGGAATGGCATCGTCGGTGGTGGGGACCTGTCGACCAACACTTCTGCCGATGCGGCGACCTCCTATGACGGCGGCGTCACCTGGGCTCTGACCGCGAAGCCGCCGGTGTCGGGCGCGATCTTCTGCCTCGCTTATGTTACCGGCACACACCATAGCCACGATGGCAAGTTTTCCGGCGGCGACGATGAGGATAGGGATCTCGAGCGCGCCGTGGTCGTCACGGCGGAAACCGAGCCCGATTTCGATTCAGGATCAGCCGCCTGGACACCCGACGAGGGCCGAACCTGGTTTCCAATACCCGGTGTCAGCGGCTACTGGGCGGTCGCGTTCGCCAACCCCGGGGCAGGATGGTTCGTCGGCAACAATGGGCAAATACTGAAGATCAGCTTCCTCGGGCACGGCGACCAGCAAGAATAGCCAGAGGCGCGTGTCGACGGCCCGGTGTTCGACGCGCCTACACCGCGTTCTGATTGGTTCGGGGCGCGCCGTGAGTGACGGTTGCTCAGCCGCCGCCCAAGCCGGACTGCACATCCTGCAAATTCGTGACCCGCAAAAACCGCGGCTACGATGACTGCTGGGGGTCGAGAGGACTCATTGAGGGTCGGCGATAGCACCACCGACTCCACCCGGCCAAAAGCAGTAGTCCACCGTCTCGGAGTGCACATCCCATTGCTGTCATTCAAATTGAGAAGTCCAGCCAGAAAACCGGTATCTTCAGCGAAGCCTCTCCCAGTGTTAACAATTGGAATCTTTCACATGGCAAGCGAGCCAATATCCAGAATGACGTCACTCAGCCTGGCGACCCTTATTGTCGATGCACTGGTGGATGCGAAGTTTGTGGCTAAGTCCGACCTTGACGCTGCTGTCGCCGTCGCAACAGTTGAGATCGATGTTCGGAAGGCAATGATGGATTATTGGTGTTCCAATTGTGCAACCACACCGCGATAGCCCTGATCGATGATTGGCCGGGCAAGGGTGACGAGGCGACGCTGATTGGTGGGTTTGAAGTGGCGGACGGCAGTCGAGCCGTGGTCGGGTGCTTGCAACGGCCAGCAATGCTACCGGTAATGGCGGGGAATGCCCCCTCGCTGATTTCCCCGAACTACTTCAAAGGAAAGTCGGAGGCGGACCTTCGTGCCGGAAACGTCGCGTTGCTCCTCATTGGACAAGAGTCCGATGGACCGGCGATTTTCTATGACCGACCGGTCGATGTGAAAATCGGCTCTGACCCGCCATGAAGGGAAAACCGTCTAACGATTCTCTAACGTCCCGCTAAAAACGTACACGAGCGAGGGTGAAGGTCTACAGCAGCGAGAAACAGCGAGGAGCGACGTTAATGGTGGGTACTGCCTGCGAAATGGGTAGAGCGATTTGTCGCGATTTCACCAATGTCCAGTAAAAGCAGCAGGCTAAGCTATCTTATCTGCGGTCATGACGGCGCACGACTGCCGGGCACCGACCGGGCGAAATTGTTAAGGATTGTCCGACTCCTGCCCTTGAACACAGAGGCCGGCATGCGCGCTGACGCCTGAGAGCAGGTGTTGGGCAACCCTTTACGTTAGTTCGCGTTCGACGACGCCCGAAGCGCCGTAGGTAGCGTCCGGACAAATGACTGCGGATAAGGCATGGCTCCATTTTCGCGGAGCCTTATCGAACCGACCCGAGTGGCCTATGCGAACGCCGGCAACACCGGTGCCGGCGTCGCCAGCCTCAGATCGGCATTGAAATTTGGCCACGCGACTCACCGTCGCTCGAGAGGCGCTCGAGAGGCGCTCGAGAGCGGGGTACGCCCGAGATCGTGCGCAAAGCCTATAGCGAGCAGGTCCTGGCCGCGGCTACCGCGGAGCCGAAAGAGCGGTAGATTGCCCACGGGCTATGCTAGTTATCTTCTTTCACGACTTTACGCGGATCTTTATCGTCGCGGAGTGCGATAAATTGGGTATGCCGCAGCTTGTCCCCGCCGGTCCACTCGGCGAAGTCGATGCGCACCACCGTTTCTGGCTTGAGCCAGACGCAGCCTTTCATTTTCTCGGCCGTGAGCCCCTGCCCCCAGCGCCCTGCGCTCTGTTCCGGAAGGTTGACGAACGGGCATTTCGCCGTCTTGAGGTTCTTGATCTTCGCGAACACTGCGCGGCGTGTCGCGGGAACAAACCCGGCGCGCACTCGGGCGGCAAAGTACAAATCCTTGCCTCGATAGAACCCGACAATCAGTGCGTCGAATCCTTGGGTGCCCGGTGTATAGCCACCGACGACGAACTCCTGGCCCTGATTGATTCGATGTTTGCTCCAAAGACCCGATCGCTTGCCCGGCTCATAGATGCTGTCGCCTCGCTTGGCGACGACTCCCTCAAGACCGTGTTTCTGTACAAACTTGAGAATATGCGCCGCCGGCCCGCGATCGACGACGGACAAGCTGATGTGGTCGTTAATCGGTAGTGCCTTCGCGAGAATAGCGCGCCGCTCATCGAGGGTGAGCTGTGTCAGCAGCTTGCCTTTTAGCATGAGAATATCGAAAGCGTAGTAATGGATCCTGGTCTCGGCGGAGCGGAAGTTTTGCAGCAGATTGAAATCGGATCTGTTGTTCGCATCGAGAGCGACCACCTCGCCATCCAGGATGGTCGAGTCGGGAAGCTTCTTGAGCGCATCCGCGATGTACTGGAATTTTTCGTTCAGTATGTTGCCGCGTCGGGAGTAGAGCGTCGTCTCCCCAGATTGCTTCACCGCCTCCAATCGATAACCGGTACAGCTTGATTTCGTACGACCAGCCTGGACCATCAGGAATTGTCGCCTCAGGAAGGCATTCCATGGATTCGATGAACTTCAGCTTTGTGGCCGCTGCAGCGCGTTTGACGACGGGTTTGCGTGCGGTGCGAGATTTAGTGGCCATGGCTGAGGACTTCTTGGACGAGTGAGCAATAATCGCCCGAACCATAACCTATTTCTGTCGCGGGATGTGCCTGCAGGGACGGGGGCGCCGCAGGGCGGGTCACGCGGTGTAGGAGCTAGGGACGGCGGCCCCTTATTGCTACCGCGCGGATGCCCGAAACATGCGAAACTCCCACTCGGGTGGACATCCTGAAGAAGGGACTCTGAATGGCCTATACACCTGCGCAAATCGAACCCGCTTTATCCCTCCGACTTCACTCGAGCGGTGACGACCATGCGTTTTTTGGTCACCCGCGTGGGCTTGGCTGGTTGAGTTACGCCGAATTCTGGGAACGCTTTTCCTACTACGGCATGCAGGCGCTGTTGGTGCTCTACATGACGCACCGTTTGTTACAACCCGGGCATGTTGAACACGTCATCGGTTTTGCAACATTTCGATCAGTGCTGGAAGCGGTCTATGGTCCGCTTTCGACGCAAGCGCTCGCATCAGTGATTTTCGGGTTGTATGCCGGGCTCGTGTATGTCACTCCCATCGCGGGCGGGTTGCTGGCCGATCGAGTCCTTGGGCGTACCCGAACGGTCGTCCTGGGTGCATCGTTGATGGCGGCGGGTCACTTCCTGATGGCATCGGAATACACGTTTCTCTTTGCGCTGACGTGTCTGCTGCTGGGAGCGGGTTGCTTCAAGGGTAACCTGGCTGCGCAAATCGGATCGCTGTACGCCGACGGGGATGCTCGTAGCACCGACGGGTTTCAGATCTACTATCTCGCCATCAATATCGCCGTTTTGGCATCGCCCCTGGTGTGTGGAACACTGGGAGAGCGCTTCGGATATCACTGGGGATTCGGCGTAGCGGGGGCGGGGATGGTCATCGGATTGCTCATCTACGTGAAGGGGCGCGCCTGGTTACCGAATGAGTCTACGCTCGATTCGAACACGCAGAGTAGGGCGCGGACGCCTTTGTCGCCCAACGACCGACGCCGATTGATCGTGATGGTGGCGTTGCTACCCGTTCTTGGTGCGGCGCTCGTCGGCAACTTCCAAGTCTTCAATGGCTATCTGTTGTGGGCGGAAACGAATTTCGATCTACAGGTATTCGGGTTTTTGATGCCGGTCACTTGGCTTCTTTCCGTCGGTTCCGTGATCGTGTTGGCGAGTATCGCGGGCTCCGTGATTTTCTGGAGGTGGTGGGCTCGGCATGGAGAAGAACCCTCCGAACTCACCAAGATGACTCTCGGTGCCTTCCTGTTGGCATGTGCTCCTCTGGTCCCCGCACTCTGCTCGTACTCCGTCGCCGGTTCGGGTCACAAGGCGAGCCTCGGGTGGGCCGTCGCGTTTGAAATCATCAATGATGTCGGTTATGCGAATTTCCTGCCGGTGGGACTCGCGCTGTACTCTCGGTCGGCGCCGAAATCCATCGGCGGTATGGTGACTGGACTGTACTATGTGCTGTTGTTCTTCACCAACATGATCGTTGGTTGGCTGGGGGGATTTCTCGAGCGGGTGTCGGGGACCCAGTTTTGGTTGCTGCATGTTGCGGTGGTGGGGAGTGCCGCGATGGTGTTTCTGGCGGTCCGCGGGGCTGTAGGGAGGGTCCTAGCTCCAGCCGAAGAGGCGGCGGTTCCGCTGCAAGCCGCCGAAGCTATTACGATTCCGTAAGGGCGCAATAACTTGCTTCCGGGGACCGACTTGCTAGTACCGCCACTTGCGCACTTCCAAGGTCGCGTACGAGACTCTGGCGGGCGCTGGGTACACGCTGCATGGATAGGGTTTGCCATTTACGGCTTGGCAGTCGTCGCAATGACAGAAATATTGCAGCATCGGCTTGCCGGTAAGCCGTATCTGCACAGCGCCGCAAGAACATTGAACTGTCGTGATCATCTCGGCCCCCCGAGGTATTTCAGTGAGGTCAACTAACGAACAGTGTGGGCTCTCATCAATACGAGGCCACTCTCAAGATCGCCGCAAGACTGCGCTCTACGTCCGCCGCAGTCGTTGCCCACGACGACACGCTGATGCGCATTGCTGTGTGACCCTGCCACACCGTGCCGCCGCACCAACACGTACCATCGCGTTGGACGCGCGCAATCACTTCGCGCGTGCGCTCTGGGCCTCCGAACGATACCAAGACCTGGTTGAGTACGGTCTCGTTTAGCACGCGGTAGCCCGCAGCCCGGAGCCCTTCGGCAAATTGGCCCGCGTATCGGCACGTACGCTCGATCAGATCGGCAAGTCCGGAGCGGCCAAGCTGGCGCAATGCGGCCCAGACTTCGATTCCACGTGCGCGGCGCGAGAAGTCGGGCGTATATTGGTACGGCACACGGTCTTCGTCCTGGGCGAGGTAAGCGCCGCCGATGGACATCGCCCTCCGCAAAGCATCCGCGTTGCGCGTGAACACCAGGCCGCTGTCGTAAGGGACGTTGAGCCACTTATGGGCGTCGGTGGCCCAGGAGTCGGCCGCCTCGACGCCGCGGGCTAAATGTGCTCGCGCGGGCGCGGCCGCAGCCCACATTCCGAAGGCACCATCGACATGCACCCAGGCGCCAGACGCGTGAGCGCGCTCGCAGATCTCCGAGATGGGATCGAAGGCGCCGGTGTTCACGTTACCCGCCTGCACGCAGACAATCGTGCGATCGTCGACGTCAGGAAATGCGTCGAGGCGCATCCGCCCTTGTGCGTCGACTGGAACACGTACAACCCTGTCGCGCCCAAATCCCACGAGCGAAAGTGCTTTCCGCACGCTCGCGTGCACTTCATCGCCGACCACGACCGTGAGCGGTGGTGCTCCGAACAATCCATGTGCTTCAACATCCCAGCCGGCGCGTGCCAACAGTGCGTGCCGCGCGGCCGCCAGCGCTGAAAAGTTCGCCGCAGTTGCACAGGTGACAAATCCGCCTGCACTTTGCACGGGGAGATGGAAAATGTCCTTCATCCACCGCAATGAGACGTTCTCGAGCGCGGCATTGGCGGGCGAGGTCACCACAAAGCTGGCGTTTTGATCCCACGTGGTGGCGAGCCAATTGGCGGCCACTGTCGCCGGCAGCGAACCGCCAATCACAAATCCAAAGAATCGTCCGCCGGCCGATGCCATGGTGGCCGGCGAGCCAATTTCATCCAGTTCCGCGAGCACCGTCTCCGCGCTAGATGTGTGCTCTGGAAGGGCCTGATCGAATCGGGCAAGTGCAGACACCGCCTCCTTCTCAGGTGCGACAGAGCGGGTATCGAGAGATTCAAGATAGCGGCCTGCTCGCTTCGCCGCGTCGTCCAAGAGGTCGCTCATAGTGGGGAGAGTATAAACGCTCTTCGCTACGTCTTGGGCGCTGCGATGACTGTTGGGTTCAAGCGCACGCAACGTGGATCGACGCCGCATGCACCGCCGGCGCGTCTTCTCGTTTGCGCCGCATCGCGCCCGTTAAAGGGGCTTAAGCACAAATCTGCCGTAGGCGATAAACGCGCATATCGCAGCCACCACGAGCCAATAGATCACGGGGCCGTGCGCCGTGTTACCGGAATAAACATGTACAGCACAAAAAAGCAGCATTTCCACGGCGATGCAAGTCGCCGCGATCGGGGCCAGGATCGCGAGGGGCTTATGCAATGCCGGGAGGATAAGAGCCACGCTGAAAAGCAGCTCTACGACGCTCATCGCCAGCCAAACTCCGTGAGGTATGGCGGTCAAAGAAGGTACAGTTTGCTCGGAATGAGAAAACTTCCACACCGCGCCTATGGTGGTGTGCAGGGCAAGAAGGATCTGAAGTACCCATAAGAGAATGTTCATGACGGAGCACTCCTTGGCGGCCAACCCGGAGCCTCGACCCCGAACTGCTTGGCGTATTCGGTGACGAGGCGCTGCCAGTCGAACTGCATCGCTTCGCCGCCGACAATGCGTCCAATCGGCTCGTCCGCGAGCAGCTGCTCCAGGACATCAAAGCAGATGTGCCAGCCCGCGGCACCCCAGGTGATGAAGCCGCGATCGATGTTGTGCCAGAGCGTGAGGCGCGTCCCGCTGCCGAGTGGCTCGAGCTGCCATCGGATATCGTTGCCGCCCCATTGGTATTCGAGAAGCTTTGGGGCCTCGGCGCGGGACACCTGCGACTCCGAGATTACCGGGGTAGGAGTTCCGACCGTAGTGAGACTAACGGGGCCGACCGAGGCCAAGCTTCGGTCGGCATCGAATGGCGCCCATTGCCGGAGCTGCGTTGGGTCCGTCAGCGCTTGCCACACCTTCGCCGGCGGATGGCGCAGCTCCCGGACGAGAATGAGCGTCCACTTCTCCCCATCCTTGCGAGCCTCCGCGCCGGTCGCTCGACCCGGCTTGTAGTTGTTCCGGCTGCTCATCGTTTCTTTCTCTCCCGGCGTGGCACTTTTTGCATGCGGTCGAGGTGGCGCTCCAGCGCGTCGACGTGGACCGACCAGAAGCGGCGGAACGGAGCGAGCCACGCGTCCACCTCCATGAGTGGTTCGGGCCTGATCCGATACAGACGCCGCTGCGCAGCAACGCGCGACACCACAAAGCCGGCGTCGCGCAACAGCCGCAGGTGTTTTGAAACCGAAGGCTGGGATAGTCGCAGCTGACTTTCAATCTCGCCGACGGATTGCTCCGAGGTCGCGAGCAAACTCAGAATGGCTCGGCGGTTGGGCTCGGCAATGATGGCAAATGTTGATTCCATACTGCGTATATACCGTACGCAGTATATATCTGTCAAGGAATATAAATCGATGCAAGAGCGCACATTTTCGCTGAGGTGAAATAGCGCGCTCCCGGTTTATAGGACGCCCAGGCGCGACCGACTAACCGGCGTCGATTCAGATTACGGTGACATATCCACCGTACTGCCCAAGGACATCGTCATCCGTCAGAAGCGTCAACGGTTCAGACAATGCCTGCGCCAAGAGCAACCGATCGAACGGATCGCGATGCAGCGGCGGCAGCTCAAACACCTTTGCCGCATGTTCACCGCTGACCGACAGCTTCCGCAAACCAGCCGGCTCCAACGCCTCGAGTACGACGCACGGGTCAGCCTCCAGCCTTCCAAGAGAACTCTTAATGCTGATTTCCCAAATGGAGGCCGCACTGACGAACACTTCGTTTTGCTCAATGAGAGCGCGAGCGCGTGGTTTGAGTTTCGCGGGCTGTAGCAGCGCCCACAACAACAGGTGCGTATCGAGCAAGAGGTTCAGAGCCTTAGCTCCCTAGTCTCGCTCAAATAGTTGGATGACAGCCTCAGGCAAAGGCTTGTTGAAATCCGCGGGTATCTTAATCTTCCCCTTGAGTAGGCCCAATCTTTTCTTGGTTGCTTTCTCCTGCATGGGAACGAGTCGCGCCATGGGCTTCCCCGCCTTGGCAATGATCACTTCTTTCCCTGCGGCGACTTCCTCAACGATGCGCGAGAGATGGGTTTTCGCTTCGTGAATGTTGATGATGATGGCCATTTCGATCCATAAAACTAAACTAAGTTTAGTCTATCATCATTAACGATTCTAGTGCAATCGTCGTCTTGACGCCGCCCGGCAGGACGACCAGGCCCTTGGAGCGCCGGCGCAAAAACATCGATAGAACCCACATTGAGTCGCGATGGCGGACCTGGGGCGTTCAGACGCGAAATCCTCCCCACACGATGATAGCCATGCCAACGAGACTGACCGCGGCCCCGGTCATATCCCAACGCGTCAAAGTCACGCCGTCCACCCGCCAAAGCCACGCCAACGCGACCGCGATGTAGACACCGCCATAGGCCGCATACACGCGGCCTGCCGCGGCCGGGTGTAATGACAGCAGCCAGGCAAAGATTGCCAAGCTCACCGTGGCGGGAACGAGGAGCCAGGACGAGCCGCCTTTTCTCAACCAAACGTACGGCAAATAGCATCCCAGTATTTCCGCGAGGGCCGTGAGCACAAAAAGTGCAAACGTTTTAAAGATCAACATGTCCATTCGCCGGCGGAGGGCGTGTCCCGCGAACATCTCACTGCTTGTCGAACACCGCGATCATTTCGTTGCGATTACCCTTCGCGTCTTTCAGTTTGGTCGACAGAGTCATGACCTTTCCGTGCTTCGAAATAGTACGAATACTGGTGCCAACAGGCTTGCCCGATTTGAGTAAGGTACTCTTGACCGTATTGTCATTGGCGCGCTCCAGTGACACTGCATCGTAGTCGGCGGAACCGGACATGGGATAACTCTTGCCGTCATATTTGAACGTCGATTGCTGCGACAGCGTGGTTCCACTAGCGGCCACCCCACTTACCTTGACCGACACACCCTTGGCGGATTCCGTGTAGGTGCGCGTCTGAGATTTGAGTTCATGACCGGGAGTGAACTTCGATTGGCCGACGTTCAGTACCCACGTCCCCACGACTGGATCCGGTGCATCGGCCGCCGTTGCCAGGGCCGACATTGCGAAAACCGCGCTAACGAGAAGGTTCCTGACGACGCGTTGCATACCGCTTCCCTCCGCTAAAGTTCATCGATCCCGCGGCATTATGCGCCATATTGATTCCTGCCTGTTTATCACGACCGTATTCACATAAACGCTATTTAAGCGGTATCAAGAGGATAGTGCCACCTCATCGCAAGCTGGCGATCAATCATTGAAGGACCTCTGCCATGACACTCAAACTCTCGCGCCGCGATTTGATGATTGGTGCTTCGAGCGCTGTCGCCACCGCCTTCCTCGCCTGCGGGCTCGCCAGCGCGGGCACCCAGGCCTCCCGCACCGTTGATCACTCAAAGGAATACGAAGCCATGTCAATGAAAGACGATCTTGCCCATCGCTCACCGGACATTCACCGGCCCACCTGGTACCGCAACTCCAAGGATGTCGAAATCCAGGGCGGGGATCCGGTACTCCGCGACGTGGCGACTTTGAAGTGGGTAGCCGAGGCGAAGTAGCCTCGCGCGTCAAGCGCATGGCCACGCCACATCGCCCACCCCCGGGCGTCAAAGCGCCATCAAGTCGAATGCACCGACTGTGCAGATCGCTCCTCGCCCTGATACCGACGGTTGCTGAGGGGAGCGCGATGACGCCGGGCGACTGCCAGGCTCGCGAAGGCGCCGAAGAGGAGCGCGCATCCGCCATTCAGCAAAAGCGACAGCCGCCCAAAATTGTCATTGAGGCTCAGATCTCCAAGGGAGACACCGAGTGACCCTCGCACCGCCGACGTCGCATCGATTGCGGTGGCACTGGACACATTGACGCGGAAAGCAGCGCAACGGCGGCAGACGCGACGACGCATGTCACTATCGATCGTACATGAAGACGCATGGCATTCACTCCTTGAAGGTCTTGGGACACCGATTCCATTTGGAGAGCAAGTCGGACGAGAAACCGTCGCCGCTCGTTTTCTCCACATCACTAACCCATATAACGGAACTTCGAGGCAAAACACGACATCCACCAACGAAGTCGTCGGCCCATGACGGCGTGGGGGCATCGATGTTCCCGTCACGACTGTGCCGTTGGTCAAAACGATGGGAGACTCGACGTCGGCGGGCGGCTTGCTGGACAACGTCGTCGCAGTGGTGGTGGCTGATTGCGCCCAGGAGATCGAATTCGACGCATTCAGCAAGAAACCGGAGCATAGCTGACTCCCTGTCAAACTCCCCGGATCGAATTATTTTTACCGACGCGACTAGTCCTCTGTCACGTACGGTATGTCCCTTTATAGCGCCGCCCATAAGTGTCCGTCAACACGAGCACGAAAAAGGGCCACCGCGCCGCAACATGCTTGCTACGACTATCGGCGACTCCTCGTTGTCGTCGGCGGACGGCGTCATAGCGCAAAGCAACATCCGTCGTGTGCGCGAATCAAAGCTCTCGGGTTGCTCCGGAGTAACGGCAGCAATGAATTATTCATTGGACACGGGAATCGGACCGCCCGTAACCTACCCGTAGAGTAGTTCAGGGTTCCGACGTGGCCAAACGCAGACTGATAATGCCGGTCTTCAGTAGCTCCGACGCGACGGGACCAATCGAGATCCCCACAAGGCAGTTGGCGGCGCCGGTGTTCGCGCAGCCCGAGCCGACTCCAGATCCGTCGACATTCAAGATCAAGCATCCGTCGGACAACGATGCCTACAAAGTCATCGACCAGCTCAACGCCGAACATAAAATCCACCCGTTGCCGTTTCCCGTACCCCGGGGTGCCGACGTGGAACCGCAGCTTAACCTGACGCAGGTTTTTGGCGGCAACACGGCAGCCATTAAGCGCATCCAAACCAGCGGACAACTGGTGTTCCATGCCCTTGGCGATTGTGGGAGCACCCGGGGGCCTACGACCCAAAACGAAGTGACCGACAAGATGATCGGTGATTTCCAGGAGGCCGCGCCGTCAGAAGTCCCGCAGTTCGCGCTGCTGCTGGGCGACGTGATCTACAATTTCGGCGAGACCGAATACTACTACGATCAGTTTTACGAGCCGTATCGGAATTACCCGGCGCCCGTTCTGGCGGCCGCGGGAAACCACGATGGCATGATTTCGCCGCTTGCCCATGCAGTCAGCCTCGCCGCCTACCTGCGCAATTTTTGTGCCGACCCGGCCAAGGGCTACACGGTCACTCCCGAGGCCGGTGGGCTGTCCCGCACCGCCCAGATCCAGCCCGGCGTGTTTTTTACTTTCGACGCACCGTTCGTGCGGATTCTGGTGTTCTACAGCAATACGCTCGAGGATCCGGGGGTCATCGCAGACAGCAACATCGGCATGGTGCAAATTGACTTCTTAAAGTCCGCCCTGGCGCGGGTGAAGCAAGAGCGCTTCTCCGGTGCGCTGCTTTTCGCTCACCACCATCCGCCCTACGCGCTGGGCAGCCAGCACGGATCGAGTGTCGACATGCGCAAGCAAATGGACGCGGTCTGCGCCGCCGCCGGAGTATGGCCGCATGCAGTGATCGCGGGCCACGCGCACAACTACCAGCGGTTCACGCGGCACCGCGCGGACGGCACGGATATCCCTTACATCATTTGCGGCAATGGCGGCCACAATGTGCAAAAACTTCAAGGCAACAAGGGGGTCCCGCTACGCACCCCGCAAGTGGTTCAAGCAAAGACGGCGAACGATGATGCCGTGACGTTCGAGAACTACGACGATACCGACTATGGATACCTGCGCATCATTGTCTCCGCCCAACAGTTGCGCATCGAATACCACCCGGCCAGCGACAGCGTCGCAGCCAAGACTCCCGACGATAGCGTCACGATCGATTTGAAGACCCGTCAACAGACTGTGTATTCGCCGAATGACCTCGGGCTGCCGGCAATCGCTCGCGCAACCCGCTCGCAGTTGAAAGCCAATACTCGCCGACCCCATCCGGCGCCGAGTACAAAACGTCGGCGCAAGCCTTGATGCCGGCACCGCCGCCCGAGCACAAGCTGGAAGTCCTCGATAGCCTTTAGTCGCGCTCGATGGCCAGCGCAAACAGTTCCACGACGCTTGCAAACTCGGCATGCTCCAACAGCGGCGTTGCGGTGCCCGCCGCCACGGCAGCGGCACAGCCGTCGAACAACGCCACCGATTTTCGCGCCCTGATGTAGCGCGACATATAGACGATGCCGTCAGCGGCGATCGCATGAGCGTGAAACATTTGCGCCCAGCGCTGCGTGGTCGGATAGTGATCGCGAGCCGAAATCTGCTGGTCGGTATGGGCCGCGGCGAGGCCCTCATCGTAAAGTTTGATCAGCCGCAGCGGCCGATCGTCCGGACCGCGTCTGAGCTCGACGACGACGCGCGACTCGAGGTCGCGATAGTCCAGAATCACATCGTCCGAGTGCGTCGGTCTGTCGCGCAAAAGGGATTCGGCGAGGGCAGTCGCCAGATCGAAGGTCGCATACATTACGCCAAAGGATCGATCGGGCGCATCGAAGCGATACCGCGCCTCCTGGCTGAATCGGCAATGACTCGCCGGATCGCGCCGTGCCACACGGACCAATGCGCCGGGTTCAACGTCCTCGGCAATCAACGGAAGCAGCTCAAAGTTGCGCGGCGGCGCCTGAATTCTTGCCATGGCTAGGAAATTACCGGAACCGCGGCGCTCGTACCTGCAATTTCACCGAAACAGGCGTCAGCCTCCGCCCTGCTCACCCTGAGTCCAGGTCTCCGCCGCGTGCAGGACCGCCGCGCCTTCGCGGGCGCGCAATGCTTCAACGGGCGTCCGCCCGCCCAGCTCCGGTGAGCTCTGCACGAAGAACCGATAGCGCGACCACGGCTCTACGGGAGCTAGTTGATTCAACACGGCCTCGAAGCTGGCGCGAGTGTCGCGTTCTTCGACCAAATCCCGCTGCCACTGGGGAAAGCGAAAGCCGCGCTTCGCTCCAAACTCCAACGCCAGTAACTTGCCTTCCTGACGTCGGTTGTCGACGGTGGCTCGCGACAGTCCAAGCTCGGCCGCCAGCTGCTCCCCATTCAACATGTCGGGCCGCTTGAGCAGGTTGACCTTCCTCTCCTCCGCGCGGTCGAACGCCTGCGCGAGCGCGGCCGCGTTCTTGCCCGGCAAGGTCGCTTGAACTCGTGCCGCCGGCAACTCGGCCGCGGCAAGTTCCCGAAGGTGGGATTTGGGCACGGCGCATCTCCAGTACCTTTCGATAGGGGCCACTGTAGCCGGTATCGTTAATTTGGTCTAATTCGTAGATTCCGTCCATCTGCGCGCGCGCGGCTCGTTGCCGGGAGTGACCGGTCGGGCGTAGGATAACTTGCGGTGCGCCAGCCCGACTCTTACGCTTTAAATTCCGGTTGGCTCACAGAATAACGCTAACGGTCGACAGCAACTTAAAACCTTGGATGGAGAATTCTCATGATGCGCATGGATCAGCGATTTGGTGTGATTGGCCTTGTATTGTCAGCTGCAATCTTCTCAACGGCCGTCCACGCCGATGGACGCAACTACAACGACGGGCCGGTCGTGGAAATCTCGTCGATCAGGACCGTGGACGGTCATTTCGATGACTACATGCAATGGCTGGCAACGAACTGGAAGAAGCAGGAGGAGGCGGCCAAGAAGGCCGGGCTCATCACGAAATATCAAGTCTTGGTCGCCCAGGCGCAGGGCCCGAACGACCCAGATATCTATTTGATCGTGGAATACAAGAATTGGGCGGCGCTCGACGGGATCGGAGGCAAGTTCGATGCTGTTAGTGCCCAGGTCGAAGGATCGGTTGAGAAGGCCAATCAGTCCGAAGCGGATCGTATCAAGATTCGCACCGTTCTCGGGGTAAAGACCGTACAGGTCGCCGAGCTCAAGTAACGCGCTGATGCCTGTGGGCGGCTCCAAAAAACGGGGCCGCCCGCGGGACTTGCGCCCGTCAGGCGTCGTTAGCGGATGCTCGAGTGGATTACCTACGCGCCCTATCGGCGGACTGACGAATAGACATGCAATTTGCGCACGCGCCAAATCAAGATCGCGAGTGCGAGCCACACTGCGAGGGCTGCCGCGAGGATCACCGCAGCATTGTGGTTTGGCAAAAGCTTCCAAACAAGGAGGCCGAACGTCGCTAGGGCGATGGTTCCCATCGCCGCGCCGCGTGCATCCAAGGCGGCCGCCACCCGTCCGCGAATCGTATGTGGAATTCCCGCACGGGACTTCTTATCGCGTTCATGCTTTTCGATCAATGTCGCACCGGAAGGAAAGATGGCTGGAAACGCCAAAAATAAGCCCCCGATGACCGGACCGAAGTGTTTGGCGACCAATCCCGTCGCCACCGTAATGAGGCCGCCCAGCAAAAAGCGCGTCAGATATTCATGCCATTGGGTTTGCCGGAGCGACGCAAGGTTGACTCGTATTCTCACAGGCTACCTCAGAAACATCGACCAAAGTCCGAAGACGCAAATCCCCCACACCGAGAGCATCGCAACAGTCGTCGGAGCTGCGCGAAGATGCTTTTTGGCCATGAAGTAGACGCAGACGAGCGCATAGACGAGAAAAGCCACCGCGCCCACGATCATCGATCGTGCCTCAAGGGCCGCGTATTGTTTGCCCTCGCTGAGCAATGTCAGGGTGAGCGTAGCCAACGCCACCGAGGGCGCCGCACCGAACAGTCCCGCAAATCCCTTTGGGCGCAGCACATCCCCGACCACTGCAAACGCCGAGACGATCAGGCCGCCCAACAGAAACCGCTCCACCAAATCCATGCGCTAGTATCCCACCGAATGCGCCTTACTCACCGCCGCCCGACTACGTGCCGAAGCGCCTCCATCTGTAGGTGGACGCCGATAGCCGCTGGGACAGGCGTATGGCAGCATGAAACATGGCTACTCGCACAAAACGCGCGGCCGGACTTGCCGACCCCACCCATCTGAAAGCCTTCGACAAGGATGAGGCCGATCTTCTCACGGTCATCATCGAGACCCCGAAGGGCAGCCGCAACAAGTATGCCTTCGACCCCGAAGAGCGCATCTTTGCGTTGAAGAAGGTCTTGCCTGCCGGCATGGCATTCCCTTATGACTTCGGATTCGTGCCCTCGACGATGGGCGGCGACGGCGATCCCCTCGATGTATTGGTGTTGATGGACGAACCGGCATTTCCCGGGTGCAAGCTGACGTGCAGGATCATCGGCGTGATCGAAGGTGAGCAGGGCGATAAGAAGCAAACAGAGCGCAACGATCGCGTGGTTGCGATCGAAGAGCAAAACCACAGCTACGCTCACGTGAAGCGGATCGATGATCTCGGCAAACGCTTCGAGCGGGAACTCGAGGAATTCTTCGTCAACTATCATCGGCTGGGCGGCGAGCAGTACCGCATCCTCGCGGTCAAGGGTCCTGCCGCCGGACGCCGGTGCGTGAAACAGGCCCGCAAGCGTTCCCAGTAGCTCCGCATTCCTGGGGTGTGTTACCACCGGCAGTTGGCGTTTCCCCGAACGCGCGCCCTCAGGGCGCCGTGAGCGCACTCCCGGCGCGTGGCGGCGCGGGACCGCTGACGCGGTTGAGCCATGAGTACAGCGCGATGATGGTGGCCACGAACACGATGCCGCCGACCCAGACCGCGGCCTCGGCGAAACCCTCGCCCACCAAGGCGAGCGGTGTGGCCTTTCCGGAGAACACCACGATGGCGGCGAGCAGTACCCCGACCAAGCTCTCGCCGACGATCAAGCCGGAGGCCATCAATACTCCGAGCTGACGGCTGCGCTCGGCATTGGCGGTCCGCGCCGCGCGCCGGTCGTACGCCCATCCGACGATGGCGCCGACCACGATCATCAAGGTGGTTTCCGTGGGAAGGTAGATTCCGAGGCCGACCGCCAAGGGCGGCAGCGATGCGCGGCTGACCTTGCGGACCACGATGTCCAGCACGATGACTCCGACACCGATGAGGATGCCGCTGCCGATCAAATTCCAGTCGAGGTCACCCTGGATCACGCCGCGGGCAAGCGCCGATATCAAGGTGGCTTGCGGCGCGGCCAGCGCGCGCGCGGGGTCCACCCCGGGTGCGCCGGCGAATCCATAGGCGTGATTCAATAGATCCAAAATGGGCGGAATGATGATGGCGCCGGCCCCGACCCCCACGATCAGGGCGACTTGCTGCCGCCACGGCGTGGCGTCCACCAATTGCCCGGTCTTCAAATCCTGGAGGTTGTCGTTCGAGATGGTCGCGGCACAGAAGACGACCGAGGTCACGAACAAGGCGTAGGCAACCAGCGCCGGACCCGCCGAGCTCGGCAAGAACGGCTTCACCACGAACACCAGCAGCAAGGCCGCTCCCAGGACGACGAGGATGCCCACCCCGGACAGGGGGCTGTTGGACGCACCGATCAGTCCGGCCATATAGCCGCAGACCGCGGCCACGAAGAAACTCATCAACGCGATGTAGACGATGCCGCCGATGACGAGCACCACGATCTGACTGCCGAGACCGCTGGCTACGCCGAAGCTGCCGAGGAGCCAGGCGATCGGTACCATGCACACCGCCGTCACGATCGCGACGATGCCGATGGGAATGTCCTGCTCGGTGCGCGGCAGTAGCGCACCGCTGGCGGTCTTTCGCAGGCGCGACGCCGCGAGGGCGGCGCGCAGTCCGGCCGTCAAGGGCTGAACCAATTTGATCAACGTCCAGATGGAGGCGACGCCAATGGTGCCGGCGCCGATGAAGCGCACCTGATGACTCCAAACGACGTGACCCACGGCGGCAGCGGCGCCGGCGACCGGGTGCAGGCTGGTGAGAATGGGCACTGCGCCGCCCCAGGCGATCAGCAGGCCCACCAGCATGGCGACGCCCACCCACAGTCCCACGAGATGGCCGACGGCGAATAACGCGAACGACAGGCTGAAGTCATAGCCCGTGATGGCATTCTTGCCGACGCGAAAATACTGAGCGACATCGCTGGCGAAAACTTGCGTCGCGATCACGATCGCGAAGCCGGTCGACACCACGGCGCCGAGCATGATCCCGAGGAGGCCGTTGCGGCCGGCCGCCACGGCGTCGGCATCCGGTGCCGATCCGCTCTCGCTGCCGTGTCCGCCCACTTTGAGCACCTCGGCACACGCGACGCCCTCCGGGTACGGCAAGTCCGAATTGGTGACGAGGGCGCGGCGCAGCGGAATCGAATACATCACGCCGAGCACCCCGCCCAGGGCGCAGATGGCGAAGGAGTAGAGATAGGGAAAGCCGGTCCACCACCCGATCATGACGAGGCCGGGCAGCACGAAGATGATGGCCGACAGGGTACCCGCGGCAGACGCGACGGTCTGCACGATGTTGTTCTCCTGGATGGTCGTGCCCTTGAAGCCGCGCAGCACCGCCATCGAAATCACGGCCGCCGGTATCGAGGTCGCGAAGGTCAATCCCGCCTTCAGGCCGAAGTACACGTTCGCCGCGGTGAACACCAGGGTAATCAAAACCCCCAACACCAGCGAGCGCAGCGACAGTTCCGTACCTACATCCGCGCTCTTTGGGGTAAAGCTCATCGTGGGCGCACTATAAGCCGATACCCATGCGGAATTCCATCGGGAACGAGCGGCTAATATCTATTACCGGATAGTCGGGGAATTTGACTTACGGCTTGAGCCAGTTCTGTACGGCAAGGCCGGGAACGCGGCGAAATTCGCGCTCGTTGTTCGTGACTATCGTGGAGCCGATGTGTCGCGCGTGGGCTGCGATCAGAAGGTCGTAGCTGCCGATTTTGCTGCCTTTACGCTCCAGCGCGACGCGAATATCGGCATAGTCATTCGCTGCGGACGCGGGGAAATCGTCGATTTGAAACAAATCAAAAAAATCCTCCAAGGTTTCCTTTCGCTCGGTGCTGACATCTCCTGCCGCAAAACCATATCTAATCTCGACCAATGTGATGGCGGACAGTCGCACCTCGCCGGGCGAGCGACCGGAGAGCCTGCGCTTGATGTTCTCAAAGCCAGGCGAGCGATTGATCAAATGTCCAACGGTGTCGGTATCGAGCACCCAGATCATCGCCAGTTGCGCTTCTGCATGGCGGGTTGCCGTCGAACAAAGTGGCCGCGGAATTGTTCGAGAATGGCGCTGATTTGCTCAAAGGTCATCTTTTTTGGCATGAGCAGCACGCCGCCCGACGCTGTACGCTTGATCGCGACTTCATCGCCATCGAAGCGAAACTCCTTGGGCAGCCGCACCGCCTGGCTGTTGCCGTGCTTGAATATCTTGGCCGTTTTCATGGCGCATCTCTCTAATGTATATACACGGAGTATATACTTTGTGCTGGGCGTTCGCCAGGCCGCCCAGTCTGGTCATGCCGATCAGCGCGGCAGGCGCCCGCGCGTCAATCGGACGAGGTCCATGATGCGCAGCAGCGCATCGCCCCGGCGCCGCAAGGCGGCGGTCTCGGCCGCGGTCGGCCAACTTTGATAGTTTCCGCGGCCGCTTTGTGTAGTGCCGCGATCGCCCGCGGCGACCCGGACGACCGCGCTCGCGAGCAGTTCCGCCCCGGTCCGATAGAGCAGAGCGGTCAATTCAAACACGCTGGCGCCAGGGCGCGGTTCGACCGGCTGCTGCACCAGGATCCTGCCCGCATCGAGTTCCGTATTCATGAAGTGCACAGTCACGCCAAGCGGACCGCCGTAGAGCAGGGCCTGGAAGACAGGGTCGACGCCTTTGGCATCGGGCAGCAAGGAGGGATGGATGTTCAAGCACGCCAGGTCGGGTATGGCGAGGGTATCGCCGCGAAAACGCTGGTTGAAGAACGAGCTGATGAGGAGATCCGGTGCACATGCCGCCAAGAACGCGCGACCTTCAGGATCGTTCAAATCGCGGGTGGTCAGGCGGCGCACCGCTAGATCCCCAGGCTGCGTGCGATTCCCCAGGCCACTCAGTGCGCAAAGGGCGTCGGCGAGCGTCGTCGCACACCACAAATACACGGCGTACCTGAGGCCGCTGCGCCGAATTTGCTGCATCGCGCCTTGCAGGAAGCCGAAGCGGGGATTGAGCACGCGCGAGGATCGGACAATGCCGCAAATCTCGAGGTGCGGAGAGGCGCGCAAGCGCGCCAGCACCAACGCCCCGTAGAGCCCGCCGCAGGTACAAAAAACCGTGCGCAAACGGGCCGGTGCCGGCGCGCTGGCGGCAATGACGGCCGCGTTCAAAGGCGCCGCATCTCCTGCGCAAGTGCTTCGACCGTGGTACGAATCTGCGCCTCGGTGTGTTCGCTGCTGATGAAGAACCGCAGCCGGGCGGCGCGCTCCTGGACGGCCGGGTAGACGATGGGCTGGACGTTGATCTTGCGTCGAAACAGCGCTTCGGAGAGCCGCGCCGCCTTCAGCGAGCTGTGCGTGATCGCGGGAATCACCGACAGGCCGATACTCAAGCCCGTATCGAGACCGAACTCGCGCGCCAGGTCGAGAAATTGACGGCCGCGCGCCCGCAAGGTCTTGGGACGCTGCGGCTCTGCCTGCAGCACGCGCAGCGCTGCGAGCGCCGCGGCGGCGGCGGGCGGCGGCATGCCGACGCTGTAGACGAAGCCCGGCGCGGCGCATTTCAGGTGCTCGACCAAGGCGCGCTCGCCCGCGACGTAGCCGCCGCAGCTCGCCAGCGATTTGCTGAGCGTTCCCATCCAGATGTCCACATCGCTGCCGCGCAGGCCGAAGTGTTCCTGAATGCCGAGACCGCGGCTGCCCAGGATCCCGAAGGAATGCGCTTCGTCCACCATCAAAAACGCGCGGTGACGCCGCTTGATGTCGACGAAACGCGGCAGATCGGGAACGTCGCCGTCCATGCTGTACAGCCCTTCGACGACGATCAACACCCGTTCGTATTGCAGGCGGCATTGCGTCAGCAACTGATCGAGCGCCTCCCAATCGTTGTGGGCGAACGGGATGCGGCGCGCGCCCGACAACTGGCTGCCCAGGAGCGCGCTGTTGTGGATCAGCGCATCGTGGACGATGAGGTCCTTCGGGCCGAACAGGTGCCCGATGGTGGACACATTGGTGGCGTGGCCGCTCACGAACACCACGCAATCATCGACGCCGTGTACGTCGGCCAGCGCACGCTCGAGTTCGCCGTGAATGGGGCGCTCGCCGGAGACCAGACGGCTGGCCGAGGCCGACGTGCCGTAGCGGTCGATGGCCGCCTTGGCCGCCGCATTGACCTCGGGATGACCGCCGAGACCCAAGTAGTTGTAGCTCGAAAAATTGGTGAAGGTATCGCCGTCGATCACCGTGGTGGCGCCGGCGAGGCCTTCGTGCACGCGAAAGAAGGGATTGCCGACGCCGAGCTTTTCGGCGCCCTCGTTGAGGATGCGCAATTGCTGATAATCCGGGTGCAGATCGAAGCGGCACCAACTATCGGGAATCGAGTCCACCCGCAGTGCCGCGCTGCTGCTGCTGCCGCGCAGCGGGGCCGGCGCGGCGTGTTCTTGTTCGACTTTGCGCAGCCGCCGTTGCAGCGCGTCTTGGATCAGACGTTCCTTGAGCGGTGCCGTCAGACCATGCAGCACCTTGCGCGGGCCGCTCATCCGTTGGCCGCGCGCGTGAGGGAACGTGCCTCGGAGCCGGCGTTGATTTCGCTGACCACGTCGGCGGCATGTTCGGCGGTGAGTTCCCCGGCATGCTGCGTGACCACCAGGTCTACCTGCGCCGCCAGGGCGCTGTCGGGCGTCGCCACCTCGGCGCCTCCCTCGGCCGGTTGCAGCAGACGTTGGATGCGCTCCACGATGCTCTCGATGGTGGGGCCGCCGCTCAAGGCCAGGGCGGAGATGCGAATGTCGAGCCTTGACTCAATCGAGGTCGCGAGTTCCACGGCCATCAGCGAGTCCATCCCCATGTCCAAGAGCGAGGCTGCGGGTTCGATCCGCTCCGGGGCGATGCGCAGAATGTCCGCCACCTCGGCGCGTACGATTGCCGTCAATTCGGTGAGCGCCTCGTCGGCAGGCAGACCGCCGAGCCAACGACGCAGTTCCTGCGCCGAGTCGCCGGCATGCGCGCCGCGATCGCCGCCGGCCGTGAGCCGCGCCAGGTCCGAGAATTTCGGCGCCTGCGCGGCGGGCAAGCTGCGGTTCAAGGTGTTCCAATCGAGATCGAGAAATCCCAAGTTACCCGCCGGTGCGGCGATCAGGTGTCCGAGTGCGCTCAGCAAGTCATCGGATTTCAGGGCCTCACCGCCCATCCGCCCGACCAGCGCGCCCAGGACCCGTTCATTGCGTGCGAGGTAGCCCGCATCGCCGATCGGCCCCCAGCCGACGCAGGTGACCGGCAACTTAAGGCTGCGCCGTTCGTTGGCGAGCGCCTCCAATCCAAAGTTGGCGGCGACGTAGGCAGCCTGTCCCGGGTTGCCGAAGAGTGTCGTTGCCGATGAATACAGCACGAACCAGTCGAGCGCATGCGCGCGCGTAGCTTCGTGCAGATTGAGCGCACCCAGCATCTTCGGCGCGAGTACGCGGTGCAGCTGACTACGCTCCATATCGCGCAGCAGAGCGTCCTCGATCACCATGGCCGCGTGGACCACGCCGCCGAGCGGCGGCATGTCGCCCACAACCCCGTCCAAGGTGTCGCGCAGCTGCTTCAAGTCCGTGACGTCGCAGGGCGGCGCCGCCACCCTCACGCCCTGCTCGGCGAACTGCAGGAGCTGCGAGGCCGCCTCGGGAGTGCCGGTCGCACCGCGGCGGCTCAAGAGCAGCAAGTGCCGTGCGCCGCGGGCCACCAGCCAGCGCGCGGTGCGCAGTCCAAAGCCCGTCAAGCCGCCGCTCACCAGGTAGGTGGCATCGGCGCGAATCGCAACCGGCGGCGCTGCGCCGAGCGCCGGCGCCAGGGGCGCGAAATCCGGCGGGAAGGTGACGACGATCTTGCCCAAGTGGCGCGACGCCTGCATGTGGCGGAACGCGGCCGCGATGTCCAACGCATCGAAGGTCCGGTGCGGCAAAGGCTGCAGCGTGCCATCGGCGAACAGGGCCATCAAATCGACGAAGACGCGGCGCGCCGTGTCGGGACGCTGCGCCAGCAGCTGGTCCGCATCGATCCCGAAGTACGAGATGTTGTTGCGGAACGGGCGCAGGCCGACCTGGGAGTTCTCGTAAAAATCGCGCTTGCCCAGCTCGAGCATGCGGCCGAACGGGCGCAGCAAGCGAAGATTTCGCGGGATGGCATCGCCCGCCAGCGAATTTAAGATCACATCGACACCCGCGCCGCCGGTGGCGCTGAGCACCTCGTCGGCAAAGGCGAGCGAGCGTGAATCGAACACATGGTCGGCGCCCAGCAGGCGCACGAAATCGCGCTTCTCCTCGGTGCCGGCGGTGGCGAAGATTTCTGCGCCCAGATGTTTCGCGAGCTGGATCGCGGCGATGCCCACGCCGCCGGCGCCGCCGTGGATGAGCACCCGCTCACCCTCGCGCAAGCGCGCGAGCTCGTGCAGCGCATAGTAGGCAGTGAAGAAAGCGGTGGGCACCGTGGCCGCGGCCGCGAACGACCAGGCGGCGGGTTTGCGGGTCACGGCCAGCGCGCGGGTGCGCACGCGATTGGCGAAAGAGGCCGGTGCGAACGCGATCACGGCGTCGCCGGGAGCGACATCGGTGACGCCTGCGCCCACGCGCGTCACGATGCCCGACACCTCCATCCCCAAGGTTGGACCGCAGAAGCCATCCTCGACGGCCTCGTCCGGCAGCAAGCCCATCGCGTACATCACGTCGCGAAAGTTCAAGCCCGCCGCGCGCACTTCGATCTCGACTTCGTCCTCGGCCATGTACTCAGGTTCCGGCTCGGCGCGCCACGCGAGGTTGCGAAACGGTCCCGGCACCGAACAATCGAGCTGCACCCGCGGGCGGCGCTCCTCGAGAATCGCCGAGATACCGGCAAGCTGCGGCAGGGCGGTCGGGGCAATGCGGGTCGCAAAGCGGCCGGCCGCAGTCAATAGAATCTCATCCTCCGTGTCGGGGCAAAGAATCTCCTGGCCTAAGCTGGCGGCGTTGGCCGCTACGGGCAACGGTTCGATGAGATCGACCCAGCGAATGCGCTGCTCGGTGCACTCCTGCATCGCCACCCGTGCGATTCCCCAGAGCGCGGCATCGCGCAGTCCGTCAGCCGGCGGGACGGTCGACAGGGCGGAGCGCACAGCCGCGGGCAGCAGTGCCGTGCCCGCCTGCGCGCCAACCACAAACACGTCCGGTCGGATCGCATGCCGGGCGCAGGCCTGGAGCCACGCGACGAGCACGCCGGCGCGCGACTCCTGTGCCGCAGCGCGTGCCGTCAGCGGCGCTGCCGCGGAGGCGAGGTCGAGTCCCGCCAACTGGATCCAACCCTGCGGCGCCAAGCCGCTGCGTGACAGGTCGCTGAGCAACCGATCCCAATGCGCCGCGGCGTGCGGATCGAGCGCAAAGCGCCGCGGCCCCAACGGTCGATACGACGCGGCGGTCACGAGCGTCACCAGCTGTTGACCGTGGGCTTCGAGCACGCTGCTCAGCGCCGCCCCGAGATCCGCGGAATAGCCTTTCGCGTCGCCCAAGATGAGCCACGTGCGGCTGTCGATGAGCGGCGCGGTGTCGTTGCGTGGCGGCACGCCCGCGCGTGCGATCAAGAGGTAGGCGCCGCTCGGTGCGGCCGGCAGGTCGTGTACGGCCTCGACCGTTTCGAAGTTGGCACGCGCCAGCAGCTCGCGCCAAGCGTCGGGACTCAAGAATCGCGAGTGCACCGTGGAGGCGTCAGCGTGCGCGGGGCGGCTGTGCAACCAGGCGGGGTCCAAGCCAAATAGCAGGTCGGCGGCGCGCGAGGATTGCTGCTCGAGCACCACCAGCCGACCGTCGTCGAGCAGCAGACTGCGCGCGTTCGCAAGCCGCCGCACGTGGTCCGCTCCCGCTGCGATCCCCTCGCCGAGCACCACCATATCGAAGCCGGCGCTTTGCGCGCGATCGAGATCCACCAGCAGGCAGGGCAGCGCGGCGGTCGCCGGCCAGCGCCCGTGCACATCGTCCAAGAGCGCCTGGGTGGCGGCGCCGATCACGAGCTCGCAGCGGTCCGCATCGACGTCCGGCAGCAAGGCCAGGCCCTCGGCCGGCGGTGCGCTCACCAGCCGCAGCACGCGCAAGCGGCTGTGGGCCGGCTGCGCAGCGAGGGCACAGCGGATCACGTCCATCAGTGCCTGCGAGACGTCGGCCGCTTCTTCTTGGGTGCAGCCCGCGGTCCACGCGGACCCGCCGTCCGGCTGCGTATCGCCGACGCCTGAGCGCAAGCGCTCGGCGAGATGCAAGCCTGCCGTACCCACGCGCGCCGTGAGGGCCGCATATTCCGGGTAATCGGCAATGAGACTCGACCAGATATCCATGTGTTCGGGAAGCGTTACGTCGGTACGCCACAGCGACTGCCCGCCGATGGGCTGTACAAGGCCGTCCTCGGCCAACATCTGCATCAATCGGCGCAGCAGCGGCGCGCTGCTCTCGGCAATGCGGCCGGACTCGACCAGCAGCTCGGGATCGATGGGCTGATTGCCGGTGAGCTCACGCAGTGCACGCGCCGCAAACGACCCGCACAGGGCATCGAGCAATGGCTCGACCTCCAGGGAAAAACGCTTGCGCCCCTCCAGCCGCTGCGGCGTGTGCAGGCGCAGCGCGCAAACTTCCGCGAGTGCGTCGCTCGCCGGCAAGGCGACGGCGCGCGGCGAGTCGCGGCGCGGCATGGGCACAGCGCGGGTCGCCAACCAGCGCGAGCGCGATGCCGCGCCGCCGTGGATGCCGACGGCGCGAAAGCGCACGCCGTGCGCGATCGCGATGGGGGCGCCCGCCGCATCGAACAACGTGAAATCGGCGCGCAACGAGCGCCGGCTGCGGCGCTGCGAATCCTTAAGTTCCGCCGAGGCAGCGGCCGCCGGCACATGCGGCTGCAACAGTTCCAGCCGCTCGATGCGCACCGGCAGGAACGCCGGCGCGTCAGGCGTTCGCTGTTCGCGCAGGCCGAGATCCGCGAGCAGCTGGAAGGCTCCGTCGAGATACGCCGGGTGCAGCAGCGTGGTTGCGATGTCCGCGGCGATTTCCTGCGGCGTGGTGAGGGTGCCCAGCAGGCCTTCGCGCCGGTACCACACGGAAGACACTGTGCGAAACGCGGGCCCATAGTCGAGGCCGAGGGTGCGGGCAAACTCGTAGTGGGCCTCGCCCCCGACGTCTTGAGGCCGTACCGGCAGCTCCAGCTGGGATCGGCCCGCGATCACGCACTCCTCGACCAACCGGCCGGTGGCGTGCGTACGCCACGGCTCGTCGCCGAGGCGTTCGCGGCTCACGATGGTGAAGCGGCCGTCGGCCGCATCCAGCTTCAGGCGCACCGTGCGCGAGCGATCGGCGTCGAGGAGCAGCGGCGCCGAGATTTCCAGTTCCTCGATCACCTGCGGCGGCGCTTCAGAACGCTGTTCGATGCGGCGGCCTGCGCGGCCGGCGGCGAGTGCCATCTCCACGAACCCGGCCGCTGGGAACACGGCACCGCCGCCCACCGCATGATCGGCATAGGTGGGCAGCTTGGCCACGTCCAGGTGATTTTCCCAATGCATCGCCTCGCCCGCGAGCGCGTACCCCAACAGCGGGTGCTCGATATGGCGCGCGAGCCGCCCCTGCGATTCGGCGGTGGTCGGGTGCCAGTAGCGTTCCCGCTGCCACGGGTAGTGCGGCAGATCCACGTACTTCGCCGCTCCGGGCGCCGTGCGCGAGGCGTGGCGCAGCGCACCTGTGACTTCGAGTTGCGCGATGAGGGCGAGCACGCGTGCTTGCCCGCTCTCGTGCCGCGTCAAACTCGGCATGACCGCCGCCGCCGAGCCCAAGGGCTTGGTGATCTCGGTGAGGTAGGTCGCGAGCACGGCGCGCGGACCGATCTCGACGAAGGTGTTGATCCCGTCGGCCGCGATGGCGCGGATCGCCGCCTCGAAATTCACCGGTTCACGGACGTTGCGCCACCAATAGGACGGGCCGAGGTCGACTCCCGGGAAGGTCGAGTCGACGAGCGCACCGGTCACGGACGAGTACATCGGAATGCCGGTGGCGCGCGCTTCGATGCCCTCCAAGGACTTCACGAGATCGTCGCGAATCGGGTCCATCGCGGCGCTGTGAAAGGCATAGTCGAGCGCCAGGCGCTGGAACACGATCCGGCGCTGCGTCAGCACGGCTTCGATACGCGTCATAGCCGCAGCATTGCCGGCGAGGGTCACGCTCTGCGCGCTGTTGACGGCCGCGATCTCGAGGTGCCCCTCGACATGGAGCGTCTCGAGCAATTTTTCGGTATCGGCACGTGCCAGCGTGACCGCGGTCATGCACCCTTGACCACGGGTGGTTGCCTGATGCGTGCTGCGCTCGTGGATGACGCGCACCGCGTGCTCCAACGTCAACGCGCCGCTCGCCCAGGCCGCAGCCACCTCTCCGACGCTGTGGCCGCAGACGGCAATCGGCCGAACCCCGCGGTGCTCGAGCATGCGGGTGAGGCCCACCTGTAACGCGAACAGGGCCGGTTGCGCCACTTCGGTGAGGGCGAAGCGATTTTCATCCGCCGGCGCCTTGAGCTCCGCGAGGATCGACTCGCCCGAGATGCGCGCATACAGCGCATCCACTTCCTCGACGGCCGCGCGAAACTGGGCGTCCTCGCCCAAGAGCGCCAACCCCATGCCGGCCCACTGCGAGCCGTTGCCCGAGTAGATGAAGGCCGGGGCCGATGCGTCGGGGCGGTACTTGCCGACTGTGACGCCCTCGGCGGCGCCGGTGGCAGCGAACTCATCGAGGGCGCGTGCCATGCCTTCTCGATCGGATGCACTCGCCGCCAGCCGATGCACATGGATGTCCCGGTGCATGGCGGTGCTATGGAGAATGTCACGCAACGGTAATTCTGGGCGGGATTGCAGGTGTCCCGCCATACCCTGGGCCGCCGCGCGCAGCGCCGCGGGACTGCGCGCCGAGAGCAGCAGCGGCGGCAGCTCGGCGGGTGCGGGCTCCGCAGGCAATTCGCGCTCGGGGAGCAAGGAGATCACCGGCTCGAAGCTCAACAGCACGGCGTGCGCATTGGTGCCGCCGAAGCCGAAGGCGCTGACGCCGATGACCAGCCGCCGATCCGGCGCCAGCTGCAACGATTCGGTCACGGGCGCAAGATTCAAACCCTCAAAATCGATATTCGGATTGGCAGTGTTGAGGTGGATGTTGGGCGGTACGATGCGATCGCGCAGCACGTGCAGCACCTTGACCAGGCCGGCCATGCCGGCGGCGGCCTCGAGGTGCCCCAGGTTGCCCTTGACCGATCCGATCGGCAGCGGATTGTTGGTGGAGCGAAGTTGCCCCAAGGCCTCGCCGATGGCGCGGGTTTCCAAGGGATCACCGACGGCAGTGCCGGTGCCGTGCGCCTCGTAGTAATCGATGTCCGCGGGCGCGATCCCGGCGCGGCCGTACACCTCACGGAGCAATCGAGCCTGGGCGTCGTGGCTCGGCACGGTGAGCCCGGACTTGCGCCCGTCGCTGTTCACGCCGCTGGCCGCGACCACGGCCAAGATCCGGTTGCCGTCGGCCAGCGCCTGCACCAGCGGCTTCAAGATCACCACGCCGCCGCCTTCCGAGCGAACGTAACCGTCCGCATCGGCATCGAAAACTCCGCAGCGGCCATGGCGCGACAGCATCGAGGCCTTGGAAAACCCGATGAATCCGTAGGGGTGAAGATGAAGGCTGATGCCTCCGGCCAGTGCGGTATCGCATTCGCCTGTGCGGATCGATTGGCAGGCCTGATGAAAGGCCACCAGCGAGGACGAGCAGGCGGTATCGATCACCATGCTCGGGCCGTGCAAATCGAACACATAGGAGATGCGGTTCGCAGCAATGCTGCTCGCATTGCCGGTCATGGTGGTCGAGTCGATGGCGCCCAGATCATCGGCGCGGCGGTAGGCGTAGTCGACGCTGGACAGTCCCACGTACACACCGCAGCGGCTGCCGCGCATGGAGGAGGGCGGAATGCCGGCATGTTCGAAGGCTTCCCAGGCCAGCTCGAGCATGACCCGCTGCTGCGGGTCCATCTGCTCCGCTTCGCGCGGCGAAATGCCGAAAAAACCAGCGTCAAAACCCGCGACATCGCCGATGGAACCCGCCGCAAAGGTGTACGAAGTGCCGGGTTCACCCTTGTTCGGGTGGAGCAGGGAATCTTGGGTCCAGCGATCGGCAGGCACCGCGGAGACTAAGTCTTTGCCGGCCAATAAGGCTTGCCACAGCGCCTCGCCTCGGGCTCCTGGCATGCGGAACGAGAGACCGACTACCGCGACCGGCGAACGGTCCCTGTTATTTGTCATATTGGGAGTGTAGGGGAGACGGGCACTGCGTAACTGCGCAAGGCGTCACGTTCAAAGGATCGTGTCGAGGCAATCGCAATTCGACTCAGAGAAGACCTCTGTCCCTAGAGGAGACTTTTTATATCCGCCAACTCCCTGGCGGCGTACATTACCTGAGTGCAATTCCGGATGATAGTGTCCAGTGCTTCTCACTACGCGCCTGTTTATTTCTCATTATTTTTTCAAAAGCGTGTCGATCGTTGGTGATCTGTGGCTTCGTCTAATTTGGTCAGTCGGTGTCGATTCCATCCGCGCATGTCTAAGTTACAAGCAATTTGGTACTGGCGATTCAGGGTATACCCTGCAATAGCGCTAGGAAAGTGAGGGTTTCCCACATGGCTTGAGACGCTTTGTAGCGGACGCCATTTCGCCCAGCGATCGGCTCACCAATGAAGCCAAACATGAACTTTCGCACGCTGCCCTTAGCAAAGGAAGGTCCGAGCCACAACGAGCGCAACTCGCCGCAGAAGCAGCGAAGTTCCGTTCATACTGACGACGTACTTACCTAAGGACGGGGACCACCTCCCTACGAGTTGGCGCGTAGTACGCCAACACTTGCCGTCTTGCGATGGCTCGCGCTCGTCATTAGCTACTAGAGAATCTTTGCACAGACTATCGACTGTGCATGTGACTGATCTGGCGATCGGTGTGAGCTAAAGCCTTGGAAGAGGCGAGGGGGTGAATGCTGGGAGTCTGCGAGCGCCGAGCTTGCTGTGAATCTGGACCGCGCGATGCTGATGGTTGCCGGCGTGGCGCCGGAGATGCGTCGCCGCGGCGCAGACCAAATCACAGTGCTAGTGTTGCTCGTCGCCAATGCCCGTGCAATTGCCATGGAAGACCCGCCCCGGCGCCTCGCCCCGGGAGCAGCCCTTTGATCCTCAGTCTGTCGACTCGCGCACAAACTAGGAGGATATCTGCGCATCCGCTTTGCATGCTTGTTAACATCGCAATTGAACATAAGCGTGGAGTCGCGCGAAGCGAAGTAATGCAAATATCAACGAACTTTAAGCGCCGGGGGCCCAGCCCGGGCGTCTGTGCGTGGGGCAACAACCGGTCTGAGCTAGACCGCTGCGTACTGAAGATTGAAGAGCGGCCCTAAGCGTGGATCGCGTAGCTCAACCGGAATTCCGTCAGGGTTCTCACATTGAGTGGGCTCCGTCGGACTCCAGCGTGGACAAGTCGGAGTTATCGAAATTTCCGATACGGATTCTTCTCGAACTACGGCCCGCACTCGGCGGCCACGCAGGTATTCCGCAGGCTACGCGCTTGCTGTTTCGTTGCCTCGCCTCGCTCGCTGAGTTTCAGGTATCCGGACTATTACAAAGTGGCGAGCGGGTACTGACGCCCGGTCTGCCGGTGCGCGAAAGCAGATGGTTCGGAGGCTTGTCCGCCCATGAGGAACTGAACCGCCTCGGACGCGTCGTCATTGCCATTGAGGAAGGCATGTGGGATTTGCATGTTCATGCGACCGTGCAGACGATTGTAATGGCCGTCAAACATTTGCTCGGCGGACGTCAAACATTGTCGCGTTTCGAAGCGAGGCATTTTCGGGATTTCATGTGGCGGCGGTTTTTTGCGCGTACGCTCCCCCCCGAAGATTTTGAATTGGTTACACGCGCCGCCTTCAGGGTGGCACGGGTTCCGTGGTTGGCAATGCACATTTGTGCTCTTGTCACACGCAGGATGGGGTATCCACTGTACCCACGTCTTAATACGTCCGATTTCGACGTCATGGTTACCGAGACGCCTTATCCAGCTACGGTGTCCAAGAACACGAAATTGATTGTGCGTTATCACGACGCCATACCCCTGCTTATGCCACACACGATCTCGGACCGCCGATTCCACCAGTCTTTTCACTACCGCTCATTGTGCAAGAATGTCGCAAGCGGTGCCTGGTTTGCTTGCGTCTCCGAGGCGACTCGCAATGACCTTCTGTCGATCTTCCCGCAGGCGGAGCCAAGAGCGGTCACGATTCACAACATGGTGTCGCACGATTACTTTGCCGAAGATTCCAGGACGGATCGCATCCCGGAAATTATCCAGACCCGTCTGAACACACGTATCAAGCCTCCTCTCGCTCCTTCGCTCAGGCACAAACTGTTCGATGAGGCAAAGCGGGATAAACCGCTCGAATATTTGTTAATCGTGTCGACGATCGAGCCGCGAAAAAATCACCTCAGCCTGTTGACCGCTTGGGAACTTCTTCGGCTCGAGGGTTTTCCCCAGCTCAAACTGGTCGTCGTCGGTGCGCTCGGCTGGCACCACAAGAAAATTGTCAAAAAATTTAGGGTTTGGATGGAGCGTGCGGAAGTATTTCTCTTGCAGGATGTCCCCACCGCGGAACTGCGTGTGCTGTACCGTCATGCACGTGCGACAGTTTGCCCAAGTTTTGGCGAGGGATTCGATTTTTCCGGGGTCGAAGCGATGAAATCAGGCGGGGCCGTGGTGGCATCCGACATCGCGGTGCACCGCGAGGTGTACGCAGATGCGGCCGAGTATTTCAACCCTTATTCAGTGCAAGAATTGTCCCGCGCTATATCCGACGTCATTGGTCCGGCGAACTCCGGGCGACGCGAAGAACTCGTAGCAAAAGGCGAGATCGTTGCAAAGCGCTACGATCATGACGTGATACTTCCGCAATGGCGGACTCTTTTTAACGCCAGAACCGTTGCAGCCCGATGAATAAAATCGATTGCGGCATGTTGGCAGGCTCAGCATTGGGGGGAAAGGGGAGCGCCCCGATCCTAGTTCGGTGTCATTACGGGCCCAGAATTTCGGCACGCAACATGATGGACAACACCAATCGAAAGTCCTTCGAAGCGGCTCGGCATTTCTTAATTACTCATAGCGACCCCGATCGTCGCTGTCGACTTCGCTGGTAAGCTACTAATGAAAAGGGTAAAAAGCTACATCTCGCCGGTTCCAATGCAAGCTCGCTGGATCTTTCTGGGGCGCTGCACTCCTTGGGGTGCTGTCGCGCTCAGTGCTCTATTGGTCTGCGGTTGCGCCTCGTTCATACCGACGATCGGCCCGAGCCGCAGTGCAATCGAAGGGACTAAACCGACCTCCACTGCGCCGACAATTCAGCTCGTTGACATCGACGAAGCAGTCACGCGGCGCTTACTCCAACAGCGCGCACAACGCCGGTTTTCCGAAACTCTCGGCAATACGCGCATCACGTCACGTGCTATCGGTGCGGGCGACGTACTTGAAGTTTCGATCTGGGAGGCAGCGCCGGCTACGCTGTTCGCGACGGGAGCGACTTCCGCTTACAACGTGATCGCCACCTCTCATGCGACTACCTTGCCAGAACAAGCTGTCGACGACGAGGGCTGCATTTATGTACCGTTCGCCGGTCGTATTCCGGCGGCAGGGAAGACCTTACAAGAAATTGAGGCGGACATCGTTGCGCGATTGACCAAGAAGGCGAATCAGCCCGAGGTGCTGGTGCGCATGACACGCAATCTGTCGTCGAACGTTACGGTGGTTGGCGAGGTCAACACGAGCACGCGCGTTCCCCTAGCGCCTGGCAATGAGCGTCTACTCGATGCTCTAGCGGCGGCGGCCGGCGTACGTCAGCCTGTGAACAAGATGACTATTCAAGTCACACGCTCGAGTAACGTGTACTCCTTGCCGCTGGAGACTATCATCAGAGACCCGCAGCAAAATGTACCGCTGCAGCCCGGCGATGTGGTGACCGCCCTATTTCAACCGTACAGCTTTACGGCCTTGGGTGCCACCGGCAAGAACGAGGAAGTTAATTTTGAGACGCAGGGAATCACGCTGGCACAGGCGCTAGCGCGATCCGGCGGACTCATCGACTCTCGTTCCAATGTCAGGGGCGTCTTTATTTTCAGATTTGCACCGCAGGACGCGCTCGATTGGCCCAGGCAGCCGCTCATGACTACAGCGGACGGCATGGTCCCCGCAGTGCTTCGGATCGACCTTAGTGATCCTCGAAGCTTTTTCCTGATCCAAAATTTCTGGATGGAAAATAAAGATATACTGTACGTGTCGAATGCCCCAGTGACCGAAGTGCAAAAGGCCCTGAACGTTCTGTTCAGCGTGGCATACCCGGTTTTGGCTGCGAAGCAAGTAGGCCTCTGATGCTTCCTTGGCTACGTCGTCACAGGCTGTTCGTTCTACTAGTCGTATTGCCCTCCCTGTGCGCTACGATTTACTTTGGGTTCATCGCATCTGACGTGTTCATTTCGGAGTCACGATTCGTGGTGCGTAGCCCGCAGCATCAGACTCAGTCTGGACTCATCGGTCAGCTCCTCCAGACAAGCGGTTTTTCACGTTCTCAGGATGACACGTACTCGGTACACGACTACATTCTGTCGCGCGACGCGTTGAAGGAGCTAGACGAAAAACTTTCCCTGCAAAAGTCGTATTCCAGCAGCACCGCGGATATATTTAACCGGTTTGGGGGGCTGAATTGGGACCGGAGCTTTGAGGAGTTCTATCGGTATTACGGCAAACATGTAGGGGTGGAATACGATCCGGTATCCTCAATATCTATATTGAGCGTGCGTGCATTCACAGCTGATGATGCTTATAGAATCAATAGCATGCTGATAGAGATGAGCGAAGGGTTGGTAAACACCCTAAATGACCGAAGTCGTCAGGACCTGATCCGCTTCGCCGATAATGAAGTGAAAATCGCTTCCGATAAGGCCAAGGACGCCTCGCTCGCCCTGCTTTCGTACCGCAGCAGTCAGTCCGTTTTCGAGCCCGACAAGCAAGCTGCGTTGCAGCTCGAGGGCGTCGCGAGAATCCAGCAAGAGCTGATCTCTACCGAGGCTGAGCTCGCGCAAGTGAAGAGCCTTTCACCGAACAACCCGCAGATTCGGGCCCTGACAAATCGCGCCGAGAACTTACGTTCAGCGATCGCTTCGGAAGCGGCCAAGGTCACCAGCGCCCGCGGCTCTTTCAGTGCGCGGGCGCCGAACTTCGAGCGGATTGCGCTCGATGTCGAATTCGCCGATAAGCAACTAGGTGTCGCGCTGGCCGGGCTCGAATCTGCACGAGCGGAGGCCCAGCGAAAGCAACTCTACCTTGAGCGACTGGTGCAACCGAACTTACCCGACAAGGCAATGGAGCCCAGGAGGATACGATCAGTGTTCACCGTATTTCTGCTCGGGCTCGTCGCTTGGGGCGTGGCGACATTGCTTGTCGCGAGCATAAGAGAGCATTCGGAGTAGTCGCCCGTGCCATTTAGTAAGGCCGAGTTGACATTGCTCCAGAGCCTCGCAATCCAGCGGCGCGTGTTATATGCGCTCATGATGCGGGAACTCATCACTCGCTTCGGCCGGGAAAATCTCGGCGTGCTATGGCTGGTGGGCGAGCCGATGATCTTCACGCTGGGTGTGACCACGCTTTGGTCCGCGCTGGGGCTGAGCCACGGCACGGGAATACCCATCGTGGCGTTCGCGGTCACGGGCTATTCTTCGGTGTTGATGTGGCGCAACTCTGCTTCGAAGTGTAGTGGCGCGGTCGAGATGAACAAACCTCTGCTGTATCACCGCAGTGTCCACGTGATAGACGTATTTCTTACGCGCATAGCATTAGAAGTATGCGGCGCGACCGGCTCGCTGATCGTGCTTTCCTCTGTTTTCATTTATGTCGGTTGGATGCAGCCGCCCGTCGACTATCTCCTGGTTGTAACTGGCTGGTTAATGTTGGCCTGGTTCGGCGCCAGTCTCGCGCTGTTAATCGGTGCCGGCACCGCAATTTCCCCGATGGTCGAACGCCTGTGGCATCCCGCGGCTTATCTATTTTTCCCCATTTCGGGCGCCGCCTTCATGGTGGACTGGCTGCCGCGGAAGTTCCAGACCGTCGTGTTGCTTTTGCCTACGGTCCATGGCGTTGAAATGCTGCGCCATGGATATTTTGGTAACGTCGTGCCGAGTCATTACGACCTCGGCTACATGGCGACTTGTTCTCTTGTGTTGTCCCTGGCCGGTTTACTGGTGGTGCGCGAGGCCGGGCGCCGAGTTGAGTTCTAATGCTGTCAATTGAAAACGTATCGAAGGTGTATGCCACACGTCGGGGAGCCCGCAAGGTTTTGGATAATATCAACTTCACCCTTCAACGCGGAAGAAATCTCGGAATACTCGGGCGAAACGGCGCCGGCAAGTCCACGCTCATCCGCCTTATCAGCGGCGCCGAACAGCCGACCTCCGGTAATATACATCGCGGAATGCGCGTTTCTTGGCCGCTAGCGTTCGGGGGAGCATTCCAGCCCCACCTCACAGGCCTGGACAACCTAAAATTCGTATGCCGTGTCTACGGCGTCGATTACAAACCACTCGTGCCCTTCGTGGAGGAGTTCACGGAACTCGGAATCTATCTTCGCGAGCCCGTATTGCATTATTCAAATGGAATGTTGACGCGACTGGCATTTGCGCTATCTATGGCAATAGAATTCGATTGCTTCCTGATCGATGAGGCTATGGTCGTAGGCGACGTGCGCTTTCACGAGCGTTGTCATATCGAGCTGTTCCACAAGCGCAAGGATCGCGCTTTCATCCTCGTTACCCACGAAGCGCATGTGATCAAAATGTATTGCGAAAATGCTGCAGTGCTGCACGAGGGCCGACTCCTTTCGTTCCCCAGCGTGGATGCGGCGTATGATTTCTACCAAGGCACCATGGCGAATCCGCCGGAAGTCGCAGAAGCGTAAGTGGAGATACTCGAACCGATGCCAGAAATTATCAACGAGAATGCGCCAGACCTCAGCACGGATCATGCGTGGGAAGAATGGGGCCGCCGCGATCCGTATTTTGGCGTAATCACCGACCCGAGGTTCAGGCGTTCGGAAATCACCGACGTGTCCAGGCGCGAATTTTTCGAGTCCGGTTCGAATCACGTTAACTACGTCGTGCAGACAATCCAGCGAATCATAGCCCCGGGCTTCGTGCCAAGAACCGTGTTGGACTTTGGCTGCGGAGTCGGAAGAACGCTGATTCCATTCGCGAAGATAGCGCAGCAGGTAGTCGGTGCAGATATATCTGCATCAATGTTGCAGGAAGCCCGGAGAAATTGCGACACCCACCAATTGACCAACGTGGACCTCATTGTTTCGGACGACTCCGTTTCCTCAATGACAGATGAGTTCGATCTCGTTCATTCCTTTATCGTGTTTCAGCATATTCCTCCCGAACGGGGCAGAGTGATTTTTCGCAATCTCTTGGATCGCATTGCGCCGGCAGGGGTCGCGGCAATTCACGTTTTGTACTCGAAGATTCAATATGCCGATACCTTCGGTATCGCGCCAGTCTCCATTTCATCCGCCGCGCCGCGGCGGTCCGTGCCGCAGCCGGCTCAGTCGGTTCATCCAGAGATGCAGATGAATCCGTACATCATGAATGAACTGTTTTTCTTCATGCAGGGTAAGGGAGTGCAGCGATTTTATTCAGAGTTCTCCGACCACGGTGGTGAACTTGGCCTGTTTATTTTTTTTCAGATGCCTTAAGCCATCTCACTAACATCAGCAACGACGCCATCGGACCAATCCCTCCGGGATACAGTTTCACAGCTTCTGCCGTCCCTCTATCGATTTGTGTCGACGAAGCGCGTTTCGGATCCCAGGAGCTCGAGCCGTGAGACTAACTCTTGATAGTTGGGAAACAAATCCTCCGGCCGCTGCACGCTACGAATAATAG
The DNA here is from genome assembly GCA_963799885.1 of uncultured Gammaproteobacteria bacterium. Classification (GTDB taxonomy): domain Bacteria; phylum Pseudomonadota; class Gammaproteobacteria; order Steroidobacterales; family Steroidobacteraceae; genus Bog-1198. The sequence goes on from CAWCYX010000004.1 coordinate 264,665, forward strand.
TCGGATCTGAGTCGACGATACTTTGACCTTCGCCGAAACCGAACAGTATTCGGATATGCTGGAGTTCGGCCTCCAGACTTCCCGAGTAGAACAGATCTTCATACCTCAAGACCACGTCGCCAGCTTCGCGATGCAGTTCCACAAAGGCCCGCACGCTCCGGGTATCCCTAGCAACCACCCGTACAAACTCGTCAGGGTCGAGTGTAATGTCGCGGTCGAGCGCTCCCTGAACCTTCTCCGAGTCATGCGCGCTGTGGCCAACAGCAACCCTTGCGTCCGCCACTGCACAGGAAATTAGCCTGGATAAATTGTCCCTCCTATATATGCAGATGAATTTTGTACCCAGGTCGCGAAGATGTTGTTCCAGGAACGGCACATACGCATATTGATCCGCCTTGACGTGCGTTATGAAGTTCATCCCATGCACGTTCTCAAGCTGGTCAAAATACCTTCTGAGAGTCAAATGAATATCGCCATAGGATGGAAAGCAATCGGTCTTGCCTGAACGTACTCGTTGTGTCCAGAAGGCAAAAAAACTATCGTGCCTCGTTCTCTTATCGAGAAACAACTCGGGCAGCACGGGCAAACCTAAGGAGCGACTCATGGCCTGACCAAATGCCATGGTTCCTGAGCGCTGGTAAGCTGAAATAACAACGACCATGATTACGATTACTCGAATGCTAGATATATAGTCTCACGTTGAGCACGACAAAATTGTCATTGCACTGAAATGTGGTGTGCTTCCCGCGACACTTAGTCGTCTTGCAAGGCCAGTTTTAGCGACTTTCTCACGGCGGCACTCATTTCCACCTTGCCGCCCGGTCCAATTTGGAAGAACTCTCCCCCACCAACATCCAGTCTGACGCCATTATCACCACCTTTTACCACCAATTTTCCGTCCTTCTCTGCATAGACTTCTCCCGATGATCCCAAATCAAATACAATGCCTGACCCGCTACCGTTGGATGAGATCAGTACAGCCCCTTCTTCGAATGTGCTCAGCGTGAGGTCGATTCCGCGCCTAATATGTCCATTCTCGCAGTGAAGTAACGTTGAGTGCTCGTGGAGTGCATTTCGTATGATAAGGCCCCAACGCCAGGCGCCACGGCGCGCCTCAGGACCTTTCGAGGCGTCGTCCGAATCTTCGGTTCTTATCTCGATGGCCGCGGTATTTCGTTTACCGAAGCCAACAATTTGAACGCCGATTTTCGCCATACTGGACGACAGAAGGGGCGACGGGTCGTCCCAATTACGGCCGGAATTCAGAACGTCAACTTCAACGCCTACCAGTGCGGCATCAAAGTCTTCGTCTAGATACTCCTTGTTCGTTGCCGGAGTATATGAAGTCCAACGCACGGGCCAAGAACGAGCGCTAAAAAACCCGCCCCAGGACTTTGCCCCGGGGACAAATGCGCCGGAATCTCCCCAAATGGCAATTGCATTTAGGGAGTCCGAAAAATTGAAAACCTCGCTCAACAAATTCTGATAATGGTTGTGCTGATGGCGGTAATCTTCCGACGCAAGGCTCTCTCCATAAGGTGCCGCCTGCATCTCATGCGGCTCGCCCTTCCAGTTTTCAATTGGCGTGTCGTTCGTGATGGAATCAGAAATGACCACATTTCGGGCTAGACCCGTCGACAAATGAGAGTATTGCGTCCAAATACCCTCCTTTCGTGGATGATTGCCAGCGAGAACATTTAGAGACCCGCCGTATCGTAGATCGATGACCGTAACGCCTTCTGGGATTTTTTCAAAGGCTATGCCCTTGGCGACATCCGGCAAGATGAGGCATACACCGCCCCCAGCTTCTGCTACCTCATCAATAGTCCGCTGAGTCAACTCAGCGTCGCTCTTATCAATAATTTTGAAATTACGAAACATGTTAATCCTCGCCCATGATTCCTGCACTTCAGTACCAAGCGCAACCAGACCGTCATCCCCGATGTTGTGCTTACTCCTTCTCTCGAATCGACATCGCGAGGCGCCGCTGATACGCACAAAACGCGGCGACGCTAGGCGTCCGTTCTGATGGGGCAATAACTGGTTTGTCGACATATGATGCGTCGACATGGATTCTTTGGGGAATTTGTCCTGAAAGCGCCTGAAACACGGAGTTCACCACGATATCAGCTTCCCACTGCGCGGATCGCCCCGCGGTGAATTCCACGCACCGGCGCCGATGTTGCGCCAACAGGGTTTTGTTCTCTAAGAGCTGAATAATTGCATGGGCGACGGACTTCGCAGATTGGTAGGCCAGAACCGTCGTTCCGGGCATGTAGTCGAACAAATTGTTGTAACGATATACATCCACCGGTACCGTGCCGCATGCCATCATTTCGAACGGGATTCGAGAGGGATTCGACATACTCATGCACAAACCAACGGCGCAGCGATTATAAAGAGCATTCAGCTCAGAAAGCTCTCGGATCAATCCCAGATGCTCCGACTCGAAATCGAGTTCTAATGCACTATTCGAGCCGTACACGTATATCTTTACGTTCGGCAGTCTTTCCTTCACCAATCTCATCGCCTCGATTCCGAGTAACCCATTGCGGCGAGGCTTTTCTGGTTGATAGAGATAGCAAATGGCGAGCTCGCGTCGGACCTTTGGTTGAATGGAATAGGTCTTTAGATCGATTCCCATCCCTGACGGAATGGCGAGCGCGTCATGCTGTTGCTCCAATACATGTGTTAGCCAATTCCCTATCGTAAAGTGTTGTAGGCCAAACATGTAGCTGTTTTCGGCGATGGTGTAGTAATCGCCTATTGGATTGAAGAATGCCTCGTAGTCCTGGACGAGGTAGCACTTCAGCTCGACATTGGGCATTTCCGCAACAAATGCCGCCGAATGCGCGATCGTTGCAAATGCGACGTCAAGATTCGCCGCCTTGTCCCACCCTATAAAAATGTATGCGTCGACATCGCCTATCATCTCTTTTGCGACGTGAATGCCATCCCCCTCACTCTCCAAATAACAATACACCTCGCAGCCACGCAGCGCGAATTGCCTCGCAATCTTGAATATTGTGCGATGCCCCCCCGAACCGACTATGGGCGCGGGTATGATGAAACCTATGCGAGCCTGACCGGCGATCGTCCTCTTTCCAACGGTGGAACGAGTAATCAGTGAAGACGGAAGATTTCTCGCTTCGTCGCCAATCGTCGCGATTGCGGTGGAAATCTCGGGCAGCGCGGCTAGTCCGGGGGTCCATCTCAATTTCTCCAAATACGCGCTAACAGTGCTGTGGAGCAACGGACCTTGGGATGTCGCAATTGCTCCGCGAATCGCCGCTATTGCGTCATTCCCGTAATACTCTCCCGTGCCGAACACTTCGTTGTGACTCAAACTAAAAAACGCTGTCGCGAACTCGGGAGTTGGAGTTCTGAGCAGGCCTTCGAATGCGTTCCAACCGGCATGCAAAATATCCCCCGACGTTAATCCGCGGATGCTCACAAAATCGACGCACTCGGGGACGGCATTCATTATCCCATCTTGAACGAGGCTGGTTGCCGAGAGAAATACTCGGTCCTCCGCGGCGTTGGACTTCTTGACCGACGAAACATAATTATCAGGATTTGTAACATATCCAGAAACAGAACCGCCCAGCGAATTGAAGAGCATTTCGATCGGTGCAACCTCGATGTCTTCGAACTGAGGCTTAGCGACGTTAAAGTCAAACAACCATGCGCTTTTCGAACCATTGAGCGGCTGCGGATTTAGAAATCCGAATAGCCCGAGATAGCAACCATGTACGTGTCCGTTGCAAAGTCTAGATAAATTGTCCTGTATTGAGCCGCGCCAACCAATGTCAACGATCAAGTTGATCTTTCCTGAGACTTCGAAGTCGCATTGGGCCAAATAGGTCTGCAAGAGAACGCGCTGCGCTGAAATTGCCTCCTGAGCCAAATGCGTGAACGCTGCGCCTTTAATGACGTTCATGAATTCCGCGTCAAGCCAAGGGTATTCAATGAGCACGTCGAATTTTATGCCGGCCTCATCAAATAAACGCTTGGAATCGACCTCACTTATATTCAACGATCTGGTAAATGCAGCCGGAGATTGTGTACTGTATAGACTCCACAATCGCATGAGTTCCGGTTCACTCCAGCTCTGAATGGAAGGCGCGAACGTCGCAATCCGGCTCACCTCCAGCAAGACCGCTTCCGGATATCGACAGCCATAAGGATCCTGTGCTACCACGGCATCGTACAATTTCTTAAGAAAAATCCCTTCCCTCGTGAAGAAAAATACCTTTTTAACGCCATAAAGACGTGCGCGCTCAATAACATGTAAAATAAAGCCTATCGCAAGAGGCGCACAAACGTACCCCAACCGCCCCAACGCGCCGGATGCGCCTTCGCCTATCTTCGTTCGAGATCCTGCGATCAGTTGCTCGACGAGCGCGTAGTTTAGTGGAGCGACGTCCGCTGCGAGCCGGGCGCTCATCATTTGATTCGCGCGGGAACGTTCTGCCTCGTGACCGGCGCTGCGGTAATGATACGCAAGCAAACCCTGGGCTTGGGCTGATTCGAAGTCGGCACTTTTATTGTCACCGATGTGCCAGATCTCCGCCGGCGCTAAACCGAAATCTCTGGCGACCCTTTGAAACAACGCTCCGCTCCGCTTGTTTTCAACGTAGTCGCTCGAGCAGTACAGCCTAAGAAAGTTGTGTTCAACTCGTTTGGCTTGCAGAAGCGCGAGCATAAATTTGCCGGACATATAAAAATCCGAGACAAACACCACGGGTGGATGCTTTTCATGGTCCAGCAAATCCGTCACAGCCGTGTTTACGTAAGTGCTGCGAACCTCTATTGACAATTCATATTGCGCCAGTTGCTGTACTACCGACTCGAGGGTTGGCTTCGGCGTCCCAGCTTCGAAGACCATTTCGACCCATCGGAGAGCGGCGTCTTCAAATCGGTATTCGAAGTCGTTCGTAAGAGAAGAGGCATCCTCAGCAACGCGTCTAGCCTTGTATAACGACGTGACGTCGCGATATGCGCCCCTAAGCCGCAGGCGATAATCGACAAAGAGCAGGCGAGCAGACGCTATCTTGATTTCGTCAGGATGACAGCGGCGATAGAGCAGAGTGTCCCAGATATCCAACGAAAGAAGTTTGGCCGAAGCGAGGCGCGTGGATAAGAAACGTAAGGAGGGGCCAGGCTCCACGGACACGACTGGCTCGAAAACGTGAGATCCGACTCCTGGCAACCGGTAACCATCGGCCGGAGTTCGCGGTAGCGCGCCATCGCGCTTCGATGAAGCAACTGTCTCGAAATCGCTCTCGCTTTGAAATCGGTTTTCATCCCGGCCAAACATTACGAAGTGAACCAGCGGATTCATCCCCGACTCTCGAACGTCGCCATATTTACGCAAATACCAGGCGCCGTCGAAAGTCGGCGAAGGGCGCCGGCCTTCTTTATGCCCGTGTTGCAGGTAATGGATGAGGGGATTGACGCCGGCGCTCCGCACGTCCGAATAAGCGCTTAGATACCACTTGGAATCAAAGGCGGCATGGGGTGAAGCGCTTTCGGACCGTCGACGTGTCAAGAAGTGCGTGATGTGATCGACTTTCTCCAATTCACGCGCATCTTGGCCTGCGGCATAGTATTCGACCGAAAATAGGGGATGAGGGTCCATTCCCTGAAACCGCCCAACATTCTTCCAGTGTGCGAAAAGCGCGAGCGGGTCCATCTCTCCGTTCGGATCGATTCCGTACCGCTCCGTATAATAATTGCGGTCGAAAAGGACAGACACATCTTCAGGAACTTGCAGTGACATATAATCGAACCCCATCAAGAAGCAAGGAGGCGCCTGAACCAAGGCAAGTGTGACCTGTGTAGCTGCGCCACCATTAAGTCGAGTCCTGGCAACTTCACGTCGCGCAATCGCCCTTCCGACGAAGTGGCAAGGGCGTGTAAGAGATCCACCTTATGAGCACCGAGTTCAAGTTGGCTTAGATACGCGCTCAGACCTTCGTCGTCTACGGGCCGGCAGAGCAACGTTGCGTACGCGTGCTCAACAAACGCGTGGCCATCGAGCGTGAGCAAGCTTGGAAGATCCACCGCCTTCGCGTTACTCAATGCGGAAGGTTTTGTTTCAAAATCCGACGCGGCGGCCCGTCCGTCACGCACCTCCGCATCGTAGAGGGCGGCGCGTCGAAGGCGATCACCTGCCTTGAGGCGACGAACTAGGCGACCGAAAACATCTTCTCGATCGGGGACTGACAAACAGAATTGCGCAAGTCCGTCCGCCCAGTCGTCCCAGCTATTCCCCCGATCGTCCCTCGCACGGCTTACATCGGTTTGGAGGGCCTGAGTACAGGCTTGCACAAGATCTGCGTTGTGATCGAATAAGAATACGCCTTCGACATCATCAAGAGTCGCCAAGATCTCTTCCGTGGCGCGAATCCGCCGGGCGACAATTGGCCGACGGGCTGCCAAGGCGTGCATGAATCCGAATCCAAACCCTTCTACGTGGGAAGGCAAAACTACTATCGACGAATTTCTGAAAAGGCGATCAATCTCGGCGGGCTCTATGAGGCCCGCACGATACCCGGTTACGTTTCCCGCAGTCATCGTCTCGGATCCAAGGACCACGACCTTGACGGTCGGAAATGCGGCCGCTATCGCACGCGCGGCGACGTCGGAACCTTTGTGCGCGAAGTGGTTGCCCACCACAAGAACATGGCTGCCACTCTGGGTGGCATGAGGCTTTGCGTAGCTCGATAAGCGTGTCGGGAGAAGGCACTGCCAGCGCGGGATTTCCCACGCCGCGGGGTGACGATTACAAAATGTTTGCTCCGTAAATTTACTGGTGAAGATAAGCCCGTTCGCATGCTCCGCTACGTGGTCCCATAGCTCCAGGAAATCTCCGTCCAAAGCAAGTGGACCGCAGTCCTCGGATATCGTATCGAGCATCGCGAAAAGATTCACTGGCGCCAGTGATTCTAGATAATGCGTATCGCGAAGCGCGTATGGCTGAGCCAACCGCACCGCGACGCCATGCAAACCCGGCGCGCGCGGATCCTCGCGGTGCAAGTTCTCGATCTTGTCGAGACCATGGCAGCCGAACGATTCCATCGAGGCGACACCAGTGAGTTTAATTCGATGACTGTGTCGCTTCGCGATGGAGCGTAATACCGCCACGGTTTGCTCATTCGTGCCGTTGAAATGCTGCCCCATTCCGGTAAGGTCAAAAGCGACTTTAGTTCGACCGTCCGAATCCCTTAACAGCCCAGCCATCAAGCTCTCTGCCCTATAGTGCGGCGACGTCTCATAGCGCTTGACGAGCGGCAGAAACTCAGGATGATCGCTCGACAGCTTTAGTAGATTTTGGTGCTTATGATTTCCTAGGTCGAGGTCGGTGAGATTGAACGACGCAGACCCGGCATGGTACGCGAACGAGTGGTTGACCATTATCGCCCGCGTGCCCACTTTTCCGGCTCGCATTACCAGATCATTTTCTTCTTCATAGCCTAACCCGAAGTTCTCACGAAAATGACCGTGCTCGGCGAGCACGGAATAAGAAATGAACAAATAAAATCCTACCGCCGTTGGAGTGAAATGGTACGCAGGCATCGTGCGGCTAATCTCTTGCCATTGTGCGTATGACTCTTTGGGCGTGGGCGAGCTACCAAAGAAATGAGGCAAGGAGCAAATGGACGCATTGTTAGACCGGGGACTCGCGAACCCGATCTGTGGGTCCGCCTTAGCGCCCTTCAATAGTTCTAAAAGCGTGCCCGAGAAGGTTTGTGTATCCGAGTTGACCAGCAATACGTCGTGTCGGTCACGTTGCGCCAACGAAAGTCCGCGATTGACGCTGCGCACGAACCCAAGATTATCTTCGTTACTAAGCACCAATGCATCAGCCGCGCCGTATCTACCTAACAGACACTCAATTTCAACATCACCCGGTGAGTCGTTAATTAGCACCAAGCGGGGTTTGTATAGAGCAATTTCGTTAAAATGCGCCAGCAACGACTCTACGCAGACGCGTGTCAGCTCCGCGTTCTTATATATAGGAACAATGACATCGAGTCCTCGGACAGGTTTGGAGATGGGCACGTGGGGACCCACTTGCGTCCCTTCGGTGGACTTAACGGGATCTGCGCAGGCGCTGACCAGCGTGGGAGCCGCGTACCGGTATAATCCGCCCGACTCGAAGAGTTCCTTAGTGCGTCCGTCGATTTCGGAGCGCCGGCTTTTTGGATCAATGGTCACGCGGAACCCCGCGTCGCGATGATTCCATTTCTCCTAGGAAGTCTTTCCTCATGTCTTTGGGTTTCCCTTGCGCGCGGACGCGCATCCTGCCGGCGCCAGGGCACTCAAGGCCACACCGGCCGTCTTCATCGTAAAATGCATGTGTCGCTGGCAGGTCCAAACCGTTGTTGTTTACATATTAACAAGCGATTTAACACTCCGCAGATGAACATCCCTGTTTTGTGCGGGAGTTGGCACTCTGCATTCAGCGGCGGGGCGGGTCCTCCACGCCAAGCGCCCGTGCATCGCGCCAGGCCAGTAGCGCGATCACCGCGACCCCGGAGGCTGCCAGCAGCGCAATGAATGCGTCGTGGATCGAGACCGAACCAGTACCGGGAAACGCTGCAAACCAACGGCGGAGATCCACTACCCCGACGGCCAGCGTTAGTAGATTCCCCAAGAGCAGCAGCGCCCGAATCTCCGTCGGTCCGAAATAAAAATACGTAATGCGCATCGTGGCGCGGGTCTGAGCGGCGATGAGCGTGTAGACGAACGCCATGAGGAAGGTGATGAGTCCGAGGCAGGCCATGCCGAAGTGCGCCAACGGCGATACTCCTAGCGCAATGAACGTGAGGCTCTGGCAGAACAGATCGGTGGTGTGATCGATGAAGAACCCATAGCGCGGCCGCTCGATGTGCCGGAGGCGGGCGAGGTTGCCGTCCAACGAATCGCCCAGCCAATTGATGATGAGCCCGAGACTCGCGAGCCACAACCACGTCAGGGACCGGCAACTCAGCACGAACCCCGTCGCGGTCAGCAACGCGCCGAACACCCCGAACGCGGTGAGATGATCCGGCACGACCTTGGATGGCAGGCGCCGTACCAGCCAGGCGAGCGCGGGTCGCTCCAAAGGTCCGAGCACACTGTCATTGATCCGTTGCACCGCGCTCATCCGCCGTATCCGAGAGTACGCAAGATCCGCTGCGACAGCGCCGGCGGCAGTACCGACAGCCACCACATCCCCCACGCGAGCAGCCGCGGAAACGCGATACGCGCGCGATTGCGCTCGAGTCCCCGTTGGATCAGTGTCGCCGCCCGTTCGGGTGACATCATCCAGGGCTTGGCGGCAGTGTAGCGATCGCTCATCGGCGTGCGCACGAAGCCGGGTAGTACCACATTCACTTGGATGCCCTGCGGCGCCAGCCAGCCGCGCAGCGCCTCGCCGTACGCCTTCAAGGCGGCCTTGCTGGCGCTATAAACCGGGGTCACCGGCATGCCGATGTAGGCCTCCAGCGAACTGACCACGGCGATCTGGCCGGCGCCGCGCCGGCGCATCGCGGGAAGAACGCCGGCGATGGTGGCGAGCGCGCCGTCGAGGTTGACCGCGAGCACCGCCCGCGCCGTGTCCCAGTTTTCCACTTCCTCTCCGCGGCCGATCATGCTGCTGACGCCGGCGTTGACGATGGCGAGGTCGATCCTATGAGTGCCGGACAGTTGCCGGAGCTCGGCCACCGCGGCCGCACCGTCGCGCAGGTCGAAGGAAGTACTAATCACCCGCGCGCCGCGCGCTTCGCACTCGCCGGCGAGGGCGGCGAGGCGGACGGGATCGCGGCCGTGAAGAATCAAGGTGCGCCCTGCTGCTGAGTAGCAACGCGCCAGTGCCGAGCCGATGCCGCCGGTGGCCCCGGTGATGAGCACCGTGGCGGGATTCATGACCAAGGAAACGAAACTCTCCGGGGGCGCGTCCGGTAGATACGTGAGTACGTACGCGCCTCCGTCTGCGGGACCCAGCCGACAAGTCGGTCGTTCACGTACACATCCAGTAGCGCCCGGATCGCCATCTACGCGCGTCTTCGTGCGTGACGCACGCGCCGCCGCACTGACGCGCCGGACGCTAAGGAATCTTCGGCGTCGAGTTCACGAGCAATATCGTTGAGCGTTCGCTGCTGCCCCGGGGGTCGCGTGTAGAGTTCAAGGCCTACCGCGCGCAGCAGCGCCATAAGTTTCACGGCACCCATTTCGGCGAGCGCCGCGCGTTCGAATCTGGACACCAACATCGTGCCGACGCCGGCTACTTTGGCGACTTCCTGCTGTGTGAGTTCGGACGCAAGCCGAGCTGACTTGAAGGCTTCTGATAGCTCAATCAGATTCATAAATGATCGTAAAAGATGTATTACGGTGAACATATATCATAATTAATCATATAGGACTAGTTGGATGGGTCCTTGCGCCAGGGAGATAGGTCGAATCGGCAACTTGCCTAAATTTCGGTCGTTCGGCTATTCCGCCTATCAATGAACGATCTCATTTATGAACATTGGCACTTTCCGAGGCACGACCCCCCGGCCGGCGGCTTGCTTGCTGGAAGGAAAGATGCGGAAGGTGTGAGGCCGCCTTCCCTCTATGTCACCCAAACCTCGAGGCGTCGATCGAGCGCGCTCAGGGCTGCCTCGACTTGGTCGATTCGCGATGCGTGATGCAAGTCGAGCAGCCTATCGACCTGCATCAGGTGCCAATTCAGGCGCCGAGCGAGCTCGGTTTTCTTGACGCCGCTGTCGCGCATGGCCTGAAAGACCTCCAGCTTGAGCACCGTGAGTGTCGACGGCGAGACCACATGCTGTCCGCGTTTAGGTTTTCGCGCTTTCGGTAAATCACGACCCTCCTCGGTGTAGAACTCCAACGCAGTTTCCAGCGCATCCGCCGCGCGCGTCAGTGCTTCCTCCTTGTCGTCGCCCTGCGTGAGCGCTTCCGGAACATCGGGGAACTTCACTACGAAGCCACCCTCGGGTGCCTTCTCCAACACGACCGGATAGGCGAAACGCGCTGCTGCCATTTGAATACTCCGCTACTGCTGCCGCTTCAATCCAAGTTCGAATGATAACAGAAGTGTTATTTAAACTCAACACTTCTGTTGTGTTAGCTTTGCCGCATAGCGAGGCTTGCATCGGAGGCGCTCCCGTGCAACAGGCATTTCTGGGGCAATTGCCGAGATGGGCGCAGAGACGGATCGCGAAGACGACACCATGTTGTTGTAGAGTTGTAGGCCAAGGGGGAGGCATGCCGGATAAGCCGAAGAAATCGTCGCTGAGCCGTGAGTTGGGCGAGGATCGGCCCATTGCACGACGCGACTTCATCCAGGGTGCGCTGGCGGCGAGTGCGGCCGCGCTGAGCGGGCCGCTGCTCAAGGCGTACGCAGAGGACAGCCCCGTCGCCGCCCAGGATCAGGCAGGCTATTATCCGCCCCGCTTGAACGGCATGCGCGGGAGTCATCCCGGCTCCTTCGAAAGTGCCCATGCATTGCGCGACTCCGGTTCGCCGCCGCGCGGCGAGGCGACCGGGGAATCGTATGATCTGGTCGTGGTCGGCGCGGGTATTAGCGGCTTGTCCGCGGCGCACTTCTATCGCGCCCGCACCTCACGTGCCCGCATCTTGATCCTGGACAACCACGACGATTTTGGCGGTCACGCGAAGCGCAACGAATTTCAGCTGGACGGCAGGTTGGCCCTGCTCAACGGCGGCACGCTGTCCATCGACAGTCCGCGGCCGTATAGCACCGTGGCCGCGGCGCTCATCGAGAAAATCGGCATCGACGTCGACGGACTGTCCCGCAAGATCGAACATCCGAAGTTCTACGCCAAAAAAGGCCTGCGCAACGCGGTATTCTTCGACCGCGAGACATTCGGAACCGACAAGTTGGTGGTGGGCGAACCGACCGATGCCAAGAGCTTGTCCGAATATCCGCTTCCGGAGCGGGCGCGGCACGATATTCATCAGCTCGAAAGCGGCGTCATCGACTTCATGCCGGGCCTGACCTCGGCACAGAAAAAGCTCGCGTTGTCCCAAATGAGTTATCGGGACTTCTTGCGCAATGTCGTCAAAGCAGATCCCGCAACCATACTATTCTACCAATCGAAAACCCATGGGTGGTGGGGTGTGGGCATCGATGCGGTTTCGGCCCTGGATTGCTGGGGAATCGAACTCCTCCCGGGTTTCAAGGCGATGAAGCTCGCCCCCGGCTCGATATCGCGCATGGGCTACACCCCGGCGGGATTCGCGGATACCGGCGGCTCCAAGACCCTGCACTTTCCGGACGGCAACGCGACCGTCGCCCGCCTTCTGGTGCGCAGCCTGGTGCCGGGCGCGGTACCGGGTAACTCCGCGGAAGATGTGGTGACGGCCCGCGTGGCCTACGGTGAATTGGACCAACGCGGTGCCGCCGTGAGAGTGCGCCTCAACAGCACGGTGGTCCGCGCCGCCAATGGCCGAGGCAACGTTGAGATCACTTACGTGCGGGACGGCAAAGCCTACACGGTGCAGGGTGGTCAGTGCGTGCTGGCGTGCTACAACACGATGATTCCCTATCTATGCCCGGAGCTGCCGCGCGAGCAGAAAGAGGCGCTGCATAGCTTGGTCAAGACTCCGCTGGTGTACACCAGTGTGGCCCTGCGCAATTGGGAGTCCTTCCACAAGCTGGGGACCCATCGAATTCATGCACCGGGTTCGTATCACTCGGATATTTCGCTGAACGAGAAGGTCGATGTCGGCGGCTATCGAAGTCCCGACAATCCATCCGAGCCGATCCTCGCGTTCATGCAACGAACGCCCTGTCAGCCGGGACTCACGGAATTCGAGCAGAACAAAGCGGGGCGTGCGGAATTGCTGGCGACGCCGTTCGCAACCTTCGAGCGCAATATCCGGGATCAACTGGCGCGCACGCTGGACGGTGGAGGATTCGACCCAGCCAACGACATCAGGGCGATTACCGTCAATCGCTGGCCGCATGGTTATGCGCCGGAGTACAACCCGCTGTTCGAGCCCGAGCTTCCGGAGTCGCGCCGCCCGAACGTGATCGGCCGGGCCTTGTTCGGCCGGATCGCCATCGCCAACTCGGACGCCGGCGCCGCCGCCTATACCGATTCGGCCATCGATCAAGCCGATCGCGCCGTGTCCGAATTGCTGAAGAGCTAGGCCAATTTTTCAGGTCCGCCCTTCGGCCGGGGGAAAGCCACGAAAGCTTTAATCAGGTGCCTCGTCATTAAAGGTTTCTATGGTAAAGTATTAATGAAGCCACGTCTCATTAAAGGTTCTAGAGTTGCGAAAATCAGCCCTCCACCCGAGCCTTCGCGCAACCGCGGTACCCGTTCCGGGACGCTCTGGCTGCTATGCGGTGGTACCCCCGAGACTTAAATTCCTGCCTATGGATTCGCCCCTCCTGCCCCTTGCCCGCCGCGAGATGCAGGTGCTCGGCGATGCGGTGGCGGGAGCTCCAGGGTACGCAAAACTTCTCATGCACATGCTCAATCGCCGGGAGGCGGTCGATAGCAGTCAAATCGAGGGCACACATACTCAGTTCGATGAGCTCCTGTTGCATGAAATCGAAGCGGGGACGAAGGACGCGGTGAGCAATGCCGATGCCGATCGGACAATGGACTATTTGCGTGCCTACGCGAAAGGTGTGAAAGCCATCGAACGACGCGGCAAGAGCGCGCTTGATCTTGAGCTCATTTTGTCTTTACACAAGCAGCTGATGCGTGGGGACACCCGGGCGGCACCCGGGAGATATCGCAACGTGCAAAACTTCATCGGTGGCATGAAGATGGAGCATTCGAGATTCATTCCGCCTCCGGCGACAGCAGTTCCGCCCCTCATGGAAGATCTCGTGGCGCGGATCAGCTATGAGCCGTCCGAGGAGAGCGCAATCCATCGCCATATTCTCGGGCGAGCTCCCTTCATTCACGCGCAGTTCGAGAGTATCCACCCCTTCATCGATGGCAACGGCCGGGTGGGGCGAATTCTCATTCCCCTGATGTTCTTGGCCGAAGGAGAGCCACCGCTGCACCTGGCGAGCTTTCTAAAAGTTCGTCAGCTCGAATACTATGATGCGTTGCTCGAGGTGCAGATGCACTTGCAGTGGGCGGCGTGGATCCAAGTCTTCTTGGAGTGCGTGATTGCCTCCTGCCGGCACACGGTGCACCTCCTATCAGAGCTTTCGAAGCTTTCAGATCGATGGGATCAAGCACTGACAGGCAGACAGATGCGAAAGCACGCAACAGTCTGGCAGTTGTCGAAGCTTCTCCTGGGACAGCCTGTGATTACCGCCAATGCAGCTGCACACAAGCTGAAGGTCAGCTTTCCTGCCGCGAATACGGCCATCGGCGTCCTTGTTGATCTTGACATCTTAAGAGAGCACGGCAAAAAGAATCGCAGTCGCGCCTTTCAATCCCACGAGGTCATGAACCTGCTGTATACCGGGATTGATGCAGTGCTCGATGATGTGGCCACCCTTCGAAATTACGGGCACGCCGATCGCAAAACACGCTGATCGCAGAAGCATTGCGCGCCGTGGGCGGCGCTTCATCGAGTGCTATTTTGGCTTGGCGCCGCCGGTGTAGGTCACGTAGTACTTCTTGTATCCCTTGGTGGACCAGTGGCCCTTCCAGCCTTTCGGAATCGCCACGCCTTCGCCGGCCTGCGCCTGCAGCACAGTCCCGTCCGATGACGTCAGCGTCACAGCGCCGGCGAGAAAGAACATGAACTCGTCGTCCTCATAGGATTCGACGTCCTGCTCGGATGGCCCCGCCTCGTACAATCCCATCTCGACCTTCCGGTCCTTCGATCTCAGCAGCAGCACATCGGTCGTCGGTCCGTCCGGACCATTTTCCTTCACGGCGTTCTTGCCCGAAAACACGGGACCGGTCGCATCCGCGGCCGAGACCTTGACCGGATGGGTCGTCGCGACCGGTTTCGGTGCGGGTGGGTTGGCGAGCGCCAGCGCGGCGCACAGCATCGTTGCCGCCGCCGTCAATCCGAGATATCGCGGTCTCATGCCGGTGGTCTCCCCCGTGTTCGAATGGCCGGCGGTCGCTGGCCGGTTGTGTAGGATATCTTAACAGTTGATGTTAGATTATCCAACACCGATTGTTAAGCCGTCACAATGGATATTCTACCCAGAGCCGTCGCCCCGCTGCTTGCCCAAGCTCTACGCACCTTGCGGGTAGTCGCCGTGACGGGTCCGCGCCAAGCGGGCAAGAGCACGTTTGTCGAACATCACGCGGACCTCGCGGGTCTGCCGTACTTGTCACTGGATGCACCACAAACGCTGCGGCGTGCGCGGGAAAACCCCGAGGCCTTCGTGCGCAGCGAACCGCGCTTGATCATCGATGAGGTTCAGCGCGAGCCGGATTTGATTCTGGCCATCAAGTCGGTCGTCGACCGGCAGCGGCCGGCGGTGCGGGGGCAGTTCGTGGTAACGGGGTCGGCGAACCTGCTGATGATGAAGCGCATTGGAGACTCGCTCGCCGGCCGCGCTTACTATCTTAAATTGTGGCCGATGACCCGCCGGGAACAGCTCGGACTCGGCACCACCGGGATCTGGGATCGCTTCTTTGAAGAGAACGTGGCGCGCTGGCTTGACGTCGTCCGGGCTGAACAGGCGCCGAAGGCCTCGTGGCAACTCTGTAGCGCACGCGGTGGATTCCCTGAGGTCGCAGTGCGCGAGGGCGGACTTTCCGCTGCTGATCGTGCCCTTTGGTTCGACGGCTATACCACGACGTACCTAGAGCGTGATCTGCGCGATTTGGCCGCCGTCGCCGATCTCGGGGATTTCCAGAGGCTCATGCAGGCGGCGGCGCTGCGGATCGGTAACCTACTCAATCAGAGTGAATTGGGGCGGGATATCAAACTGCCGGCGATGACGGTGCATAGGTATCTCAATCTGCTCGAAACCTCCTATCAGATCGTACGCCTCGAACCATATTCTGTGAACCGTACGAAGCGGCTGATCAAGACGCCGAAACTGTATTGGAACGATCCGGCTCTGGCCCTGCACCTGGGTCACTCCGGCGGCGACGCCGAGCCGTCGGAGGCACATTTCGAAAATCTCGTCTTCTGCGACCTGCTCGCCTGGCGGGATGTGCACGTGCCCCGCGCGGCGGTAACCTACTGGCGTACTGCGGCGGGACACGAAGTCGATTTCGTGCTCGAGCGCCAGCGGCAGTTGCTTGGAGTTGAGGTGAAGGCTGGACCGCATCCGAGCATGAAGGATGTGCGGGGGCTGCGCGCCTTTCTGGAGGAATATCCCCGTAGCGCCCGCGGAGCCATCGTTCTGCATGGCGGCGACGAAAGCTATTGGCTGGACGAGAAGATCATCGCCGTGCCGTGGTGGCGGGTGATGTGAGGGGTATGCGAGCTCCGGGCGGTTCGACCGTACCGCCTCGACTCAAACGCCGCTGACCGACCGGATCATCCGGCTCTGGCCCTGTGCCGACCACCAGCGCTCGATGCTGGCGGTCAAGCCCGCGAGATCGAGGCCCGCGGCGGCGAGACAGGTATCGCGCGAGCCGTGTTCGACGAATTTATCGGGAATACCGACTTGCATCATGGGGACCAGGATACCCGCGGCGGCGAGCACCTCGGCGACCGCGGAACCGGCGCCGCCCATGACGGCGTTCTCCTCGACCGTGACGATGGCGCTGTGCCGGTCGGCCACGCTCTCGACCAGCGCCGCATCGAGCGGTTTGACGAAGCGCATGTTGACCAGCGTGGCATCCAGCCGTTCGGCAATCTTGCGTGCCGACTCCAGCAGCGTGCCGAACACCAGGATCGCGAGACCACTGCGGCCTTCGCGCCGCATCTGTGCCCGTCCCACGGGAAGCGCGGCCATCTCGGCAACCACCGGCACGCCGGGCCCGGTGCCCCGCGGATAACGCACTGCCGAGGGCGAGGAGAGCGTCGTGCCCGTGAACAGCATCTGGCGGCACTCGTTTTCGTCGGACGGCGTCATGACCACCATATTGGGAATGCAGCGCAGGAACGACAAATCGTAGCTGCCCTGATGCGTCGCGCCGTCGCTGCCCACCAACCCGGCCCGATCCAGCGCGAATACCACCGGCAGGTTCTGCAAGGCGACGTCGTGGATGAGTTGATCGTAGGCACGCTGCAGGAACGTCGAATAGATGGCGACGATGGGCCTGAAGCCTTCGCAGGCCAGTCCCGCGGCAAACGTGACCGCGTGCTGTTCGGCAATCGCCACGTCGAAATAGCGATCGGGGAAGCGCTTGGAGAACTCGACCAGACCCGAGCCTTCGCGCATGGCCGGGGTGATGCCGATGATGTCGGGGTCGCGCTCCGCCATGTCGCAGAGCCACGATCCGAAAACTTGGGAATACGTCGGGCCTGAACTCGCTTCCTTGAAGATCTTGCCGCTGGCCGGATCGAAGGGACCCGGTCCATGCCATTTGATCGGATCCGCTTCCGCCGGCGCATAGCCCTTGCCCTTGCGCGTGACGACGTGCAGGAATTGCGGGCCCTTCAGCTTCTTCACGTTGCTGAGCGTGGCGACTAGCGCCTTGACGTCATGTCCGTCGACCGGCCCGATATAGTTGAAGCCCATCTCCTCGAACAGGGTGCCGGGAAGGACCATCCCCTTGAGGTGCTCTTCCGAACGGCGCGCGAGTTCCCACACCGTCGGCATCTGCCGCAACACCTTCTTGCCGCCCTCGCGCAGATGCGCATACATGCGTCCCGACAAGGCGCGGGCCAGGTAGTTGGAGAGGGCGCCGACGTTCTCCGAGATCGACATGTCGTTGTCGTTCAGAATGATGAGCAGATCGGCAGGCGCCGTACCGGCGTGGTTCAGGGCCTCGAACGCCATGCCGGCGGTCAGCGCACCGTCGCCGATGATGGCTACCGCATGGCGATCCTCACCGCGCTTGGCGGCCGCGATGGCCATGCCGAGCGCCGCACTGATGGAGGTGCTGGAATGGCCCACACCGAAGGTGTCGAAGTCGCTCTCGCTGCGCGTCGGAAAGGGCGCGAGGCCCTTGTCCTGCTTGATGGTGTGCAGCAGCGCACGCCGGCCGGTCAACACCTTATGCGGATAGGCCTGGTGGCCCACGTCCCAGACCAAGCGGTCGTACGGCGTGTTGAAGACATAGTGCAGCGCAATGGTAAGTTCCACCGTGCCCAGGCCCGCGGCGAAATGGCCGCCGCGCGTGCTGACGCTATGAATCAGGAATTCGCGCAGTTCCGCGGCCAATTGAGCCAGTTTCGGCTGCGGCAGCCGGCGCAAATCGGCCGGGGTGCCGATGGTCTCGAGGAGCGGATACTTGGTTGGTTCTGCCATCTGGTGCAGTTTATACCGTCACGGCCCGGACTGGTAATGACCTACGTCACCTGTAGCGCAGTCACCACAGGGCGGCGGCAGTCTGGGCGAGCAAGCTAGGGTAATTTGCGCCACACCCGGCTTGCCCGGGGTGGTGCTATCCCTGCGGATTTCCGAGATACTGTCCGCATGGATTCCGCTAATTCCGATGCCCAGTTATCAGGATCAGGTATTGCCGCACGTCTCGCGAACCTTCGCGTTGACGATCCCACAGCTGCCGGCGGCGCTGCGAATCCCGGTGACCAACGCCTACTTGTTGTGCCGTATCGCCGACACGATCGAGGACGAGCCGGCGCTGTCGCCCGCGGAAACCTTGGCCTTCATGCAACGCTTCATGGGAGCGCTCGCCGGCCTCGGCGACCCGCAAGTGCTGGGGGTCGAACTCGCGAAACGTCTGTCCGACCGCACGCTCCCCAGCGAGCGCGACCTGGTGAGCAACCTGCAGCGGGTCATCAACGTCACGGCCGCGCTGAACGCGCCGCAACGGGCCGCGATCCAGCGTTGCGTCGAGCTCATGTGCTATGGAATGCCGCGATTTCAGTCGACTGCGAGCCTGCGCGGGCTGGCTCGCCTCGCCGATTTGGACGAGTATTGCTACTACGTCGCCGGCGTGGTGGGCGACATGCTCACGGAACTGTTCTGCGATTATTCGCCCGCCATCGCCCGCAACCGCGCCGGGCTGTCGGGTCTCGCCGTGTCGTTTGCTCAAGGGTTGCAGATGACGAATATCCTGAAGGACGTTTGGGAAGACCGCAGCCGCGGCGTCTGTTGGCTGCCGCAGGAAGTGTTCTCGCGCCAGGGTATGGATTTGGGGCGCCTGTCACCGGTACCTTTCGATCCGCGGTTCGCGGCCGGCATGCGGGAACTGGTTGCGGTTGCCCATGGGCACCTACGCAACGCGTTGGAATATACCTTGCTGATTCCCGGCCAAGAGGGCGGGATTCGCCGCTTTTGCCTATGGGCCATCGGGCTTGCGGTACTGACATTGCAAAAAATTAATCGAAATCCGAAATTTACGGCAGGGGTGCAGGTGAAAGTTTCCCGAAGAGCGGTGGCATTGACTCGAATCTCGACCGATTTCGCCCTGCGCAACGACTGGTTGCTGCGGCGTTTGTTTGCACGAGCCGCTCGCGGGCTGCCGCTGGCGGAGCTCGGCGAAGTGCGCCGCCCGGTGCCGCTGCTCGAGGCCGAGCATGGGCCGCTCGAGAGTGACCGTGCCCGGCCGGAGCGGGAGCGGGCGCCGCGCCGTTCCTACGGGAGTTCGGCCACATGAGTCGCGGAGCTCAAAAACCCACGGTGGTCGAGACCTCGGAAGTGCGCGCGCGCGCAGACATCGTCTCCCATACCCTCACCAAGACGCCGCTCGCCACCCCCTTGGACCGGGCCGTGTTCTTTGCCCGCGACGCCTTGCTCGAGCGTCAGAGCGCACAGGGCTACTGGTGCTTCGAGCTCGAAGCCGACTGCACGATTCCGGCCGAGTACATCATGATGATGCACTACCTGGACGAGATCGACGCTGCGCTCGAACGCAAGCTCGCCGTCTATCTGCGCGCGCATCAGGCGGACCACGGTGGCTGGCCCTTGTACTACGGGGGCGACCTCAATCTCAGCTGCACCATCAAGGCCTACTACGCGTTGAAGCTTGCCGGCGACGATCCGCAGGCGCCGCACATGGCGCGGGCGCGGGCGGCCATTCTCGCGCGCGGCGGCGCGGCCCGAGCCAACGTGTTCACGCGCATTGCGCTGGCGCTCTTCGGGCAGCTGCCCTGGCGGGGCACTCCGTATATTCCCGTCGAGATCATGCTGCTTCCGAAATGGTTCCCGTTCCATCTCGACAAAGTGGCCTACTGGTCGCGGACCGTCATGGTGCCGTTGTTCATTCTGTGCACCCGCAAACCCCTGGCCAAGAACCCGCGGCAAGTGGATATTCGCGAGCTGTTCACGACCCCGCCGGAGAAGGAGCGCCATTACTTCCGCGACGCCGTCAAGCAGGGAGGGCTCCTGGCGCACGTATTTCTGGCCATCGATCGCCTGGCCCGGCGGTTGGATCCCCTCATACCCCGCGGCATGCGCGCGCGTGCGACCAAGCGTGCCGAGGAATGGATGCTCGAACGCTTGAACGGCGAGGATGGACTCGGGGCGATCTTTCCGGCCATGGTCAATGCGCTGGAAGTGATGACCCTGCTCGGCTATCCCGACGACGATCCGCGGCGGGTCACTGCGAAACGCGCCTTGCAGAAACTGGTGGTCGAAAGCGCCTCGAGCGCCTATTGCCAACCCTGCGTATCGCCGGTCTGGGATACCGCGTGGGCGAGCATCGCCATGCAGGAGATCGGCGACCCGGTGACCCTCCAGGCGTCGACGCGCGCGCTCGATTGGCTGCAAACTGAACAGGTTCTCGACGAGGCGGGCGACTGGCGTGCCAACCGGCCCCGGGTCGAAGGCGGCGGCTGGGCCTTTCAATTCGCGAACCCGCATTACCCCGACTTGGACGATACGGCGGTGGTCGCCTGGTCCATGCATCAGGCCCACAACTCGGATGAATACGGCGAGGCAGTGCGCCGCGCGTTGGATTGGCTGGTCGGCATGCAGAGCACCGACGGCGGATTCGCGGCATTCGATGCGGACAATACCTACTACTCGCTCAACCGCATTCCATTCGCCGATCACGGCGCGCTGCTCGATCCGCCGACCAGCGACGTCACGGCCCGGGTGGTGACCGCGCTCGCGCGCGTCGGCCGCCCGCAGGACCAGACGGCGTTGTCGCGGGCGATCGATTACCTGCGCCGCGAGCAGGAGAGCGACGGCTCGTGGTTCGGCCGGTGGGGCACCAACTATATCTACGGTACTTGGTCGGTATTGACCGCGCTGGCGCAAACCGAGCTCGGTACCGAGGACCCCATGGTGACCCGGGCTGTCCTCTGGTTCAAGGACCGGCAGAATGCCGACGGCGGCTGGGGCGAGAGCAACGATACCTATGCGCGCCCCTTCATGAAGGCGGCGAGCACGCCCTATCAAACGGCGTGGGCCGTGCTCGCGCTCATGGCGGCTGGGCAAGTAGGTTCGGAAACCGTGCGTCTCGGCGTCGATCATCTGCTGCGGACGCAGTCGCCCGACGGCTTGTGGAGCGATCCCACCTTCACCGCGCCCGGTTTCCCGCGGGTCTTTTATCTCAAGTATCACGGCTACAGCGGGTATTTTCCGCTGTGGGCACTCGCCGTTTACCGCACGCTCAGCCGCCGCGGACCCACGCATTGACAGCGGGCGTCGTTGCGGCGCTCGACATGGAGGCCCGAAGCTTGGGATCCCGAACCCGGCGGCGCGACGGGCTGTTCGAAGTCGGCGACGGAACCTTGGTGGCCGTGAGCGGCATGGGCGCCACAGCGGCCGTCGGTGCGGCCCGCGCCCTGATCGATGCGGGGGCCACGGCGCTGGTCAGCTGGGGTCTCGCGGGCGGCCTGGATCCCCGGTTGCAGGCCGGCACGATTTGCCTGCCGAGTGTGGTGGTTTCGCGCGATGGGGCAACGTTCGCCACCGATGTTCATTGGCGGGAGATCCTGGCCGCGGCGATCAGCCATCACCTCCGCGTGGTGAGCGGCGCGCTGCTCAGCAGCGCTGTGGCCATTGAAGACGTCGCCGCCAAGGCGGCGGCATTCGCGGAAACCGGCGCGGTCGCGGTCGACATGGAAAGCGCGGCCGTCGCGCAGATCGCCGCGTCGAAGCAATTGCCCTTCGTCGCGGTGCGCGCCATCGTCGATACCGCCGGCGATACGCTGCCGCGGGCCGTGATGGCGGCCGGCGCCGAAGGTCGGGTGCGGCTCGCGCCGCTATTGTTCGGCATCGTGCGCTCGCCGCGGGAGATTGCGCCGCTGATGCGGCTCGCGCAGCGCTATCGCGCCGCCATTCGTGCCCTGGGCGCGGTCGCCCGGACGGGCGCGCTGGCGCCGCTCGCCTTCGCTGCCCACCCCGATCGAATCGCATGAGAGCGCTGGTCACCGGTGCTTCCGGTTTCGTGGGCGCCGCGGTCGCGCGGGCGCTGGTGGCACAAGGCTGGGAGGTCCGCGCACTGGTGCGCCCGGCCTCCGACCGCACCAATCTCAAGAGTCTGCCGGTGTCGATCGCCGTGGGGGATCTCGCGGACGCGCCGTCGCTCGCGCCGGCGTTGAGCGGCTGCGAGGCCCTGTTTCATGTCGCGGCCGACTACCGTCTCGGGGCGCCCGACCCGGCGCGAGCTCTATCGAACCAACGTGGAGGGGACCCGGCATCTTCTGGCCGCCGCCGCTCAGGCCGGGGTCAAGAAAATCATCTACACCAGCAGCGTCGCGACCATGGGCATACCTCACGGACGGTACGCCGGGCGATGAGGGAACACCCGTGTCCCTCGAGGCCATGATCGGACATTACAAACGCTCGAAGTTTCTGGCGGAGCAGGTGGTGCTCGAGGCGGCAGCGGCGGGTACGCCGGCCATCATCGTGAATCCCTCGACGCCGGTCGGTCCGGGCGACGTGAAGCCGACGCCGACGGGCCAACTGGTACTGGACGCCGCGGCGGGCCGCATGCCGGCCTATGTCGACACGGGGCTCAATATCGTGCACGTCGATGATGTCGCGGCCGGTCATCTGATGGCCTTTCATCGGGGCCGAATCGGCGAACGCTACATTCTCGGCGGCGAGGACATGACGCTGCGGCAGATCCTCGGCGTACATCGCGCAACGCGTCGGCCGCAAGCCGCCGCGGGTGCGCCTGCCCTACGCTGCGGTCCTGCCCATCGCCTACCTTGCGGAAGCCCTATCCAAGATCACGGGCAAGCAGCGGCCGGATCACGCTCGAAGGCGTGCGCATGTCGCGCAAATACATGTTTTTCTCGAGCGCCAAAGCCGTGCGCGAGCTGGGATATCGGTGGCGGCCGCCGAGCGAGGCCTTGGGCGATGCGGTGAGTTGGTTCCGCGAGCGCGGCTTGCTCGGATGACTCGCCGCCCCGACCGTGAGTCGGGCCGCTGGCATAGGCGTTTCGCAAGCAGCTATCATGGCTGAATGTGGGTCGAGGACTACTAAAATGGGTAAGTATCACTGTGGATGAGGTTGTCGCAAGCAATGGCACCGCGCGCGTGGCAGCGGGGGACGCCCTGATTTTGGTGGACGCCGCCGACCGCGTCGTGGGCCGGCTCAGCAAGACCCGGTGCCACGAGGGCAAAGGGGTCTTGCATCGAGCCTTTTCGCTGATGATTTTCAACACGGCCGGCGATCTCTTGATCCAGCAGCGCTCTGCCTCCAAGCGGCTGTGGCCGTTGTATTGGTCGAACAGCTGCTGCAGCCACCCCCGCAGCGGCGAGGATATGGAGACGGCCACGCGGCGCCGGCTGCAGGAAGAGCTCGGAATCGCTTGCCCGCTGCAGTTTCTGTATAAGTTTCAATATCAGGCCCAATTCGACGCGACCGGGTCTGAACACGAACTGTGCTCGGTGTTCATCGGCAGCTGCGCCGAGCCGATTGCGGCGGATCCGAACGAGATTTCTGCCTGGCGCTGGGTCGATCCGTACGAGCTCGAGTCCCAATTGAGGTCGCCCGCCAGAGCCGAGTTCACACCGTGGTTTACGATGGAGTGGGTGCGCATCTGGCGGGACCACCGGGACGCGGTGTTGGCCCTGCGCGCCTAAATTCGAGTTCCCCACCCCCTCTCTCAAGGTAAGATAGCGTATGGCCATACCACTACTTCAGACCTACCGGGTTGCCCGCTATATCGCGGGCCGCAAGCTGCGCGGCGACAAGCGCTATCCCTTGGTTCTCATGTTGGAACCGCTGTTCATGTGCAATCTTGCCTGCTCCGGCTGCGGCAAGATCGACTACCCCAAGGAGATCCTGCAAAAGCGGGTGAGCGTCGAGGACGCGCTGCGCGCGGTCGACGAATGCGGCGCGCCGATGGTCTCGATTCCGGGCGGCGAACCGCTGATCCACAAGGAAATGCCGCAAATCGTCGCCGGCATCGTGGCGCGCAAGAAGTTCGTCTACCTGTGCACCAATGCCATCCTGCTGGCAAGCACATCGACGAATACAAGCCGTCGCCGTACCTGACGTTTTCCATCCATTTGGACGGCAACCGGCATCGGCACGACGAATCGGTCTGCCAGGAAGGCGTCTTCGACAAGGCGGTTGCCGCCATCAAGCTGGCGCGCGAGAAGGGCTTTCGCGTGACCATCAATTGCACGCTGTTCAGCGGCGAGGACCCGCAGGACGTGGCCGAGTTCTTCGACACCGCCATGCAACTGGGAATCGAGGGCATCACGGTATCGCCCGGTTACAGCTACCACCACGCCCCGCGTCAGGATGTGTTTCTCGGGCGCACCGCCAGCAAGGAGCTGTTCCGCGGCATTTTCAGCCGCCGCAAGAACCGGCCCTCAGGCAGCATCCCGTGGTCCTTCAATCACTCCAGCTTGTTCCTGGATTTTCTCGCCGGGAATCAGAAATATCAGTGCACGCCCTGGAGCATGCCCACCTACAACATATTCGGCTGGCAGCGGCCGTGCTACCTGCTCTCCGACGAGGGCTATGCGGATACCTTCAAGTCGCTGATCGAGGACACCGAATGGGATAAGTACGGTGTCGGCAAGAATCCCCGCTGCGACAATTGCATGGCGCATTGCGGTTTCGAGGGCACCGCGGTCAACGACGCGTTCAGACACCCGATCAAGGCGCTGCTGACCTCGCTGCGCGGACCGCGCGTCAAGGGTCCCATGGCCCCCGAGCTGCCGATTCTATACAGCGAGTCGGCGCGGGCGCGGTATACCACCGTGGCGAGCGTGCCGCTGGCCGAGGTGAAGCGCGTGAACCGCGAGACGGAAAATGCGAGCTGAGCCGGGAGGAGAGCTGGCCTGAGCAACGCAGCCGATCGTGTAGCCGCGGCGCAGGCCGGCGCCGCGGATTTCGGCGTCCAGCTCGAGACGTGGCGGGTTCGCATGGAGCATGCGCTGGCCGCGCGTCTGCCGGCAGCCGGCACGGTGCCCACGCGGCTGCACGAAGCCATGCGCTACAGCGTGCTGGGCGGCGGCAAGCGCATCCGGCCGGCACTGCTGTTCGCCACGGCGAGAACGCTCGGATTGACCGAAGATGAGGTCGAAGCGGCGGCCTGCGCCATCGAGCTCATCCACGTGTACTCCCTGGTCCATGACGATCTCCCGGCCATGGACGATGACGACCTGCGGCGCGGACGGCCGACCTGCCACAAGGCCTTCGATGAGGCGACCGCGGTGCTGGTCGGGGACGCCCTGCAGCCCCTGGCGTTCCAGCTGCTGGCCAGCGACCCGTCGCTGCCGGCTTCGCCCGCGATCCGTTTGGCGTTGGTCGAGATGCTGAGCGTGGCCAGCGGCACGTTCGGAATGGCCGGAGGCCAGGCCATCGATCTCGCGGTCCAGGGCCAGCAACCAGGCATCGCGGAGATCGAGGACATGCACGCTCGCAAGACCGGTGCCGTGATCCGGGCGAGTGTACTCATGGCCGCCGAATGCGTTCCGACCTTGGAGCCGCGCCTGTATGAGGGGCTCTATGAGTTCGCGACCGCCATCGGCCTGGCATTTCAGATCCAGGATGATCTGCTCGACGTCTTGGGCGATGTGTCGACGCTGGGGAAGGCGACGGGCGCGGATCGCGAGCGCGACAAACCCACGCATCCGGCGATCATCGGCATCGAAGCGTCCCAGGAGCGGGTTAATTTGCTGCACCGGCAGGCGCTCGATTCGCTCGAACCCTTTGGGGAGCGGGCGGCGCCGCTGCGTTCTCTGGCCAATTGGTTGCTGTCGCGGCGCTACTGACGAAGCGCCGGCTTCGTTGCATTGCAACCTGATATATCGGGGCAAGCCCTAAACGCTCCCGGCAAACGGATATACAGTCGAACAGACGTTTTATATCCGGCGCGATGAGATATAATCCGCACAGGCGAGCACACGCTTATGTTAAGCGGTTCGATGCCAAGGACGTGAATCGAAGGGCGGATCAGCTGTTGCCGGCAGATGGCAACGGTCAACTGTCCTCCGCATTTATGAGAATTCTGGGATTGAGGAGGGATGAATGCTCCGCCATACCATCAGTCACGCGCGGCTCATGCGCGTCTCCACTGATCGCGTACAGACGGCGCTGATGAGTTCCGATAACAACGAGCAGCTGGTCGCGCGCCGCATTCTCGAAAGCCCGGACGTATGGACGAACTGGGAACGAGAGCATTCGGTTCTGATGCGCCAGCTCGCCGATTGTGGTGCCAAGCGCGTTCAGATCGCGGCGCTGAAGCACGCGAATTTTCGGCTGTTCCATGGCAAGGCTCTATTCCAATACTTGCGCCGCGACGAAGTGCGGGGCAGCGAGCGCGCGCGGGTCCTCGAGTACTTCCGGCCGGGCCGCAACTACGCCAATGCCGTGATCGCCGAGCACGGTGTCTACCTGCGCAAGGCGTGCAGCTATTTGTGCACCAGCCACGTGGGCATCGAGGAGGTCGCGGATCCGATGTTTCTCGATCCGATGCAGCGCTATGAAGAACTGTATACGGAGTATTTCAGCTTGTACTGCGGCGTCTTGTTGGGAACTTCCAGCGGCCTGGCGCAAGGCGCGCTGTTGCCGCTGCTGAAAATGCAGCTCAACGAATATCGTTGGGCGATTCTCGATCCGCGCCGCGCTCAGCCTTGGTTGCGTCGTGAGGCGGAAATCCGGGTGCCCACGGGCGATACGCAGCGCCTGCCGGCTCTGAAGGTACCGCCGAAAGTGCGGGAGCCGGCACCGCCGAAGAGTCGCGAGTACTTCGGCGACGAGGAGCCTGCGTCTCCTAGAGCACCTGCTTCCGTTCCTTCGGCGAAGGCGGCGTCCACTGGTAAATCCAAGTTTCCGTGAGCGGCCGCCCTTCGACGCGCAGATACAAGCGTAAATCGAAGGGCTCCATGCTGTCATCGGTCGGCCTGACGTCGAATAGCGCGCGATAACCGTTGAACTCCTCGACGTAATGCGCCGTGACGTGTTCCGTCTGGCCGCGTGACGTCGTGATGACGGCCTCGACGGGCGCGTCCTTCGCCAATGCGCCGAGTTCGCCGCCCGCGAAGTCCACCGCAAAATGCCAGGAATAATAGGTCCGCTTGACGCCCACCGTGCCGCCAATGCCGGTTCGCGTCGCCAGCGTCTGCGCCAGCGGCGACCCATACGGCATCCGGGTGCCCCAATACATTCGATAGCTGAACAAAAGTTCCTGCCCCGCCTTGGGTTTGTCCGTCGGATTCCAGAAGGCGACGATGTTGTCGAAGGTTTCATCGATCGTGGGTATTTCCACCAACTGCACCGCGCCCTTGCCCCACCCGCCGTTCGGTCCCGCTCTCGGTTCGATCCATAAACTCGGCCGCCTGTCGTAGTAGACGCCGTCGTCCTGATAGTGGTCGAAATTTCGATCGCGCTGCAGTAGGCCGAAGCCCCGCGGACTGTCGTCGAAATACGAATTCAAATGCAGTTGCGCCGGATTGATGAGCGGCCGCCAAATCCACTCGCCGGCGCCGGTCCACATCGACAGGCCATCGGAGTCGTGGATTTCGGGCCGCCAGTCGTTGGCGACGCGGCGGTCATTCTCGCCGTAGAAGAACATGCTGGTGAGCGGCGCGATGCCTAGGCGCTCGATCGGTTTGCGCGGATATAGCGCCGAGTCCACATTCATGATGAGCGTGCCGCCGGGCGAGATCTGCATGCGCAATGCGCCGGCGATGCTGGGGCTGTCGAGCAGGGCATACAGCGTCAGGGTGCCGGAATCCTTCGCCGGCCGCTCGAACCAAAATGCAGTAAAGCGCGGAAATTCCTCGGGACGCGGGAACGCGGTGTCAACCGCCAAGGCGCGCGCCGACAGTCCGTACTGCCGCGTGTCGCCGCCCACCGCGCGAAAATAGCTCGCGCCCAGAAATGCGGCAACGTCGGCTCGCCAGTTGGTGACGAATTGCACACGGAAGCCGGCGAAACCGGCGTGGTCCTTCATGGTCGCGGGATCGAGCCGCTCTTGTCCCATTCGAACATGGCCGGGTCATAGACGATTTCGCGCGCCTGTCCGTCGACTGCACTTCGTACAAGATGCACCGGTTGATTGAAGGTGCGGCCCACATGAAAGAACTGCAGCCGGAACGCCGAGCCCGCAAGTCCCCCCAGAGCGAGTGATCGCCGCGAAAGCGGATGGATTGATATTGGTCGTAGCCGAGCTTCGCCATGGCCGGCGGCACGGCATCCTTCGATTCCTGATAGGCGTTGCTCGCAAGATAGTGCGCCTGGCCCTTGAGCCAGGCGAAATCGAACGGCTGTGCCGGACCGTTCCCGGTCACCAGCTGTCCTGCACGCGGGCGTGTTGCGGTGGAGCGGCCGAAGACCGATCCGCGAAGCCGACCGATCCGGCCGCCAGACCCAAAGCTGATTTCAATAATGCACGACGGGCGATCATTCGTTGGGATCCTTTAAATCTGAAATCTAAATCTTGAAATCGGAGTGTTGTGCGTCCGGCAGGAGCGCCGAGCTGATTGAGCAGACGTGCGTCGGCCGCGACCTCGACTCGTTCGACGGGCGTCAACCATTGCAGCGCTTCATCGAGCGTCCGCGCATCGATCAGTTTCTGTTGCGCCGTGAACGCGTGCGGATCCGGCTTGCCGCGCGGGTCGCGTGGGCCGCGGCAGGTTGCCGGCGATGTGCACGAGCCGCGCCTCGCGATTGCGCGCCAAATAGCGCAGTCCATCCTCGGGCAGGTCGCGCGCCTGCGCGATCAATTGCCTGCGCCGCGCGAACCAAGGCGGGCTGCTCGACTTCCTCGGGCGTGCGCAGCAGCGCGATCCGCGACAACGCGCGTCCCAGCGCTTCGCTGCCGCTGGCGCGCGACAGCGGCACCGCGAGGAACAATCCCAGCAGCGCCGGGCGACACCCAGGCCAGCAGCGAGGGCGAGAGCAAGTAGACGATCGGCGGCGGTCATGCAGCTGAGCGAGCATATGCCGCTTGTGAAATTGCCACGCATCGCCCCACGAGGTGCCGCCGCTGTCGCGCCGCTGCGGCTTCCAGCCCGAATCGCGGCCCATGAACACTTCGAACACGTGCCGGCTCTGCACCATCATCAAGATCGGCGCATACAGGGCCGAGAGGATGGTCTCCAGCAGGATGCTGGCAGCGACGCCGATCACGCCGCCGCCGCTGCGGCGGATCCGCGAGGATGACAAGGCACGAATGAAGCCGAGCATTTTTGGAATCAGCAGCACCAGCATGCTGAACCAGAAGAGCGTCATCATCAATTCCACATCGAACCGCGGCCACGTGGGGAAAAGCTGAAAATCGTGATTGAAATATTCCGGCCGTATCAGGTGGGATTGCACCGAGAGCGCAAAGCCGACCGCCAACATGAGCAGCCACAAGGGCGAGGACAGATAACTCATGATGCCGATGCCGAGATGCAGCCGGCTGGTAAAGCTCAATCCCGCCGTGCCGATGATTTTCGTATGCTGCAGGTTGCCTTGCGCCCAGCGGCGGTCGCGTATGGCCACGTCGATCAGCGACGGCGGCGACTCTTCCCAGGAACCGCCGCAATCGGTCGCCATCCGCACCTTCCAGCCGCCACGGCGGATCAGCGCCGCTTCGACGAAATCGTGCGACAGAACGTGGCCGCCGAAGGGCTTGCGGCCCTTGAGCAGCGGCAGGCCGCAGTTGTCCGCGAATGCCTTCATGCGGATGATGGCATTGTGGCCCCAGTAATTGCAGCTGTCGCCGGACCAGGCGGCGAGGCCCCGCGTGATGACCGGGCCGTAGACGCAGCCGGCGAATTGCTGCAGGCGGCCGAAGAAGGTGCGCGCGCCGATGAGCTGCGGAGCGGTCTGCAGGATCCCCAAGCCCGCATCCGCCTCCATGCTCTGCACCAGGCGCAGCAGCGTCGCGGCGTCGATCAGGCTGTCGGCATCGAGCACGATCATGTACTCGAATCGACCGCCCCACCGCGTGACGAAGTCCTCGACATTGCCGGACTTGCGGGCCACGTTGGCCCATCTGCGCCGGTACCACACGGGCATCACCGAGGCCAGCGATCGGCGCAGCAAGTCGATCGCCGCGGTTTCGCGTATCCACGCATCGGCGTTGGTCGAGTCGGAGAGCACGACGATCTCGAAACAATGGTTGGTCCCGATTCCTTGGAGCGCTTCGGCCATGGCCTGCAGCGCCGCCGTGGTGCGCACGGGATCTTCGTTGTAGATCGGCATGACCAACGCGGTAGCGAGCCCGCGGGGTGGTGCTCGGCGGGACGGGGTCGCGGCGCTTGGAGGCGCCGGCGATCACCGATCCCGCGGCGAACGCGATCCAGCCCAGCGAAATGGCGAAGAAGAAAATCATCAACCCCTGCAGCAGCGTCATGCTGGCGAAGCGCACCACCTGCAGCATTTGATAGATCCCGTAGGTGGATACGCCGAGCGTGGTGGCGACCAAAATGAAGCGTGCATACAGCACCGCCGCCGTCGACGGCGCACGCGTGCGCTGCGAGGGCTTGTAGCGCAGATCCTGGGGCGGCATCGACAGGCGGGCCTCGGGCGGCATGCCGCCGACGGCTCCCACGGGAGGATAGGCGAGGGCGGAGTTCAAGCCGCGGTCCATCGGTAGAGCCAGGTCTCGGTGACCGGCTTGTCGCTGCGCACGATGCGCAGGCGCAACTCGATGATTTCGGCATCGCCCGGATCGATCTCGAAGCTCGCCCGCAGGCCGTGCAACGAGGCATTGGACTTCAAGCGTGGCGTTCGAGATCTTTCCCGTGGAATTGCCGAGATCGAGCCGCAAGCCGTCGATTTTTTCGCCGGCCCCGACGAAATCGAGAATGAACACACGACGCTTGCCATCGATGCTGGCGCCGGAGCGGGTCGCGATCACCTTGCCCAACCCTTTGGGCAACTCGGGCTCCGGGAGCCAGGTGATCCGGTACTCGAAGCGTTGCGGTTGATTTGCAGCAAAGCCGCGCGCAGGGCGCCAAAAGGCCACGATGTTGTCATTGGTCTCGCGTCCCGAGGGAATCTCCACCAGCTCCACCGCGCCGGGACCCCAGTCGCTTTTGGGTTCCACCCAGGCGCTGGGCCGCCGCTCGTACTGATTTTCGAAATCCTCAAAATCTCTGGGCTGCCGCGAGCGCTGCACCAACCCGAAGCCCTTGGGAGGCTGGGTCGTGAACGTCGACACCTGCAGTTTGATCGGGTTCGCCAGCTGCCGATAGACCTGTTCGCCCGTACTCGAGCTGATCATGAGGCCGTCCGAATCATGCACCTCGGGACGATAGTCATCGAGCCGGCCGCGATTCGTTTCGTCGAACAGAAACATCGAGGTCAGCGGTGCGATGCCGACCACGCGCATCTCTGCGCGGGGAAACACGGTCATGTCCACGTCCATCGCGGTCTGTGCGCCGGGCGTTACGGTGAAGCGGTAGGCGCCGGTCGCCGACTCGCTCTCGAGCAGCGCATAGATGACGATCGAGCGGCTGCGCGGTCCCGGACGCTCCACCCAGAAATGCGTGAACGCCGGAAATTCTTCGCCCGAGGGTTCGGCCGTGTTGATGGCGAGGCCGCGCGCGGACAGCCCATAAAGAAGGTGCTGTGCGACGGCACGAAAGTAGCTCGCGCCTTGGAAGACCAGGAATTCATCCCAGACGTTTTTCGCATTGATCTGGCTGCGCACGCGGAAGCCCGACAGCGGCAGGGAGACTTTGCTTCCCAACTCGGGCAGCGATGCGCTCATTTGGAACATGGCCGGAGTCGCCGTCAAATCCTGCGCCTGGCCGTTTTCGACGGTCGAGACCGTCACGGCGGCGGATTGCAGATTATAGGCGGCCCGCAGCAGTTCGAGTCTGAAGGGCACCGGATCCCGGCGCCAGATTCCGGCGTCCGGATTCAAATGAATGCTGCGGTATTGTTCGGGGCTCAATTTGTCGAGACCGGCCGGCAGGGTGTTCTTTTGCGGCGCATACGGTTTTTGCGACCGCCGCTTGGCATCCTCCAGCAGCGTGTCGAACGAAAACGTGTAGCCGGCGGCGGTCTTGTCGGGTGCCGGTTGGGGCGCGGCCGGCTTGGCGGGCGGGGCAGCAGCGTGCGCGGTCATGGCAACCGTCAGGAACGCGCAAGACGCGAATGAATGGGTCAGTGAAACCGGCAATACAGATACCCCAAAAGAGCCCGAAGGCATGGTGCGGTTCTTAGACGACTTTTTTTGGTTTTTCCGCCGTCGCCTCGCTGTACCATGATGAAAGCGGTCCGGTCTGTCAACGGGCAATGCAGCGCGAATCATCGGCCGTAGCCTGCTATAGTTTCGCGGGCATGAATCCGTCGGCCGCGCCTCTTCGGGAACCGCAAAGTGCCGGCGCCGTGCTCATGGTGCGGCCGGCGCGATTTGCGTTCAACCCGCAGACAGCCGCCAGCAACGCGTTCCAATCGCCCTCGGTAACCCGCGCGGACGATTCCGCCGCGGAGGAGTCCGCACGGCGCGAATTCGACGGCCTTGCCGACAAGCTGCTGCACGCCGGCGTCGCGGTCATCGCGGCCGAGGACACGCCCTCGCCGGTCAAGCCCGACGCGATCTTCCCCAACAACTGGGTGAGCTTTCATCGCGATGGCACGGTGGTCCTTTATCCGATGCTCGCCGCCAATCGGCGCTGGGAGCGCCGTGAGGAGCTCATTCAGCAGGTTACACGAGACGGCGGGTTCCGCGTCACCCAGACTGTGGACCTCAGCTATCGGGAGAATCAAGGCAAGTTTCTCGAGGGCACGGGCAGCTTGGTGCTGGATCGGGCCCACCGCGTCGCTTATGCCGCCCTGTCGCCGCGGACCGATCTCGATGTGCTGGGTGAGTTTGCGCAGCTGCTCGACTATGACCTGGTGACTTTCGACGCGTTCGATATGCACGGGAAGCCCGTGTATCACACCAACGTCTTGATGGCGGTCGGCAGCCATTTTGCGGTGCTCTGCGGCGCGACCATCAGCGATCCCCAACACCGCGGCGCGGTCACGGAACAACTGCGCGCCACCGGCCATGAGGTCCTCGAAATTACGCTGGGCCAGATGAGCCGGTTCGCCGCCAACATCTTGGAACTCCTGCCGCCATCCGGCCCCGTCATCGCCATGTCGACCACTGCGTGGAATTGCTTCGAGCCCGCGCAGCGCCGGGTTCTCGAAGGCTTCGGCGGCGTGGTGGCCGCCGACATCCCAACCATCGAAGGATTGGGCGGCGGCGGCGTGCGCTGCATGCTGGCGGAAATCCACCTCCCCAAACGCTGACGGGTGCTTAGGGCGCCACTTGGGTCATAATCCGCGCATGCTGGAACTCGGCCTCAAGTCGTTGCTCGCCTATCTCATCGGCACGCTGCTCGGGAGTCTGATTCTGGGGCGCCTTAAGGGAGTCGACATTCGCAGAATGGGCAGCGGCAATGCCGGCGCGACCAATGCGCTGCGCACCCAGGGGAAGGCTTTTGGCTTGTCGGTGTTGATTCTGGACATCGGCAAGGGCGTGCTGGCGGTTGCATGGGTACCGACACTCATTCTGCCGGGCGTCGGATTGGATCCGGGGGTGTCGCGCGAGTGGTTGGCGTTGGCGTGCGGGTTTGCCGTCATCCTGGGTCACGTCTATCCGGTTTGGTTCGGCTTCCGCGGCGGTAAGGGCGTGGCGACCGTGATCGGCGTGATCGGTGCGCTGGAGCCGCGCCTGTTGGTGCCGTTGTTTGCATGCTGGTTGATCGTCGTGCTGCTGACGGGCTACGTGGGTCTTGCCAGCATCCTGGCCGGGGTGGGACTCACCATCGCGGTTTACCGGCTCGATCCGGGCAACTACCCGCTGCTCGGGTTTTGCGTCCTGGTCACTGCCCTGGTGATTTTCACGCACCGCGGCAATCTTGCGCGCATGGCGGCGGGCACGGAAAACCGTGCGCGCCGGTTATGGCTGTTTCGCTCTCGGGCAGCCTAACCCCCCTGCTCATGCTGCTGACCGACGGCCGGGTGCATTCCGGTGAACGGTTGGCGCAGGCGCTGGGCGTGAGCCGGGCTGCCGTCTGGAAGGGCATCGAGCGTCTGCGCCTGCAGGGTATCGACATCGAGGCCGTGCCGCGGCGCGGCTACCGGCTGCCGGACCCGGTGGAACTCCTCGAAGAGCGGGCGATTCGCGCCGCGATTGCCGGCGACCGGTTGGACCGCCTGCGCAGCCTTTCGCTCCTGTTCGATGTCGATTCGACCAATACGCGCTTGCTGGCCTTGGGTCCGCCGCCGTTTGGCTGCGCCGATGTCGTCATGAGCGAACTGCAGCATGCCGGCCGGGGACGCCGTGGCCGGCCCTGGGTGGCGCCTTTCGGGGGCAGCATCGCTCTGTCGCTCAATTGGTCGTTCACCGATGCATCGGGGGCAAACCCCTCCTTGAGCTTGTGCGTGGGCGTGGCCATCGCCCGGGCGCTGCAACGAACCGGCGCCGCGGGCATCGGCCTCAAGTGGCCGAACGACATCTGGCTCGACGACCGCAAGGTGGGTGGAATCCTGATCGAGGTCCGCGCCGAGGCCGGCGGACCTGCGCAGGTGGTGATCGGCGTCGGCCTCAACGTGCGGTTGAGTCCCGGAATGCGTGCGCAGATCGAAGCGTCGGGTGTCAAGGCAGCGGCTGTCGCCGATGCCTGCAGCGCCCCCCCGTCGCGCAATTTCATTGCGGGCGCGATCATCGATGCGCTTTTGAGTATGCTGACAGACTTCGAGCGCGACGGATTCTCCGGATTCCGGGAAGCTTGGACGGCACTCGATGCACTGCGCGATCGGCCGGCGCAGGTGCTGATGGGGGAGGCGGTGATTTGCGGGACGGCCCGTGGCGTGGACGCGCACGGTGCATTACGGCTGGAACAGGATGGCCGCGTGCAGGAGTTCGTCTCCGGCGAGGTCAGTCTACGTGGGGTGGGGTCCATTTGACGGTTCTTAAAAGCATTGTCGTCTGCCTCGCGTTGGCAAACGCCGTGTATTTTCTGTGGGCGCACGGTATTGCCGCATCGAAGGAAGCGCCGGCTGTGGTGGCGCCCCCGACGAGCACCCTCAAGCTGGTCGGGGAGGCGCCCGCCGGCTCGCGCGGAGCCATGCCCGACGGCAGCGGTGCGCCCGGCCTTGCCGGCGCCGCGAGCGACGCGTCGAATTCCGGGCTCCTCAGCAATGTGAAGCGCTGCATCACCGTGGGCCCGTTGCGTGACGTGGCGGAGGCCGCGCATGCGGCGAGCCTGCTCCGGGGCGGCGGTTACGATCCGCGGCAGCGCGTGGTCGACGGCGACGTGTGGGCCGGGGTCTGGGTGTACCTGCCGATTCCCACCGGTCCCGCGGCCGGCGAGAAATTGCTCACCAAATTGAAAGCCGCCGGGATCGACGACGCGCTGGAAATGCCGGGACCGGCCGACGCGTCCGTGATCTCGCTCGGCCTATTCGGCGAACAGAAGCGCGCGCAAACCCGGGTTGCGCAGGCGTGGGCGCTGGGGCTTAAACCGACGATCGCCGACCGCAAACGCACCGGCAACGTTTACTGGGTCGACATCGATCTGAAGCCGACCGACAGCATGCTGAATCCCGCCGATTTGCAGGAAGACACAGGACATATTTCGAGATTGGAAATCAAAGCATGTCCATCGGGCGCGGTGGCGGTGCCATGAGTGCGGAACCCTCCACCGGCGTGACGGCAGCCCCGAACGGCAGCGAGCCTGCGCCGGGCGCCCCGCCCGCCCCGACCGACGCGTCGCCGCCGCACGGCGGCGGTGCCGTCGTGATGCGTATCATCGGCGGGTTCGGTGCTTTGCTGGGTTACGGCTGCCTTGCGGCATTCTTGCTGCTCATCAGTTCGCAGATCTACCGCTGGTTTCGCGACGGAGAGTGGTCCCATTTCGGCGTGGTCGAAGGAATGCGCATGGGATTGACCCGCTGTTGCGTCAGCGATGGCGACACGGGCCGATTGGCCGCATTGGTGCACTGGCTCGAGGCACCGGTGGATTGGCTGGGATTGCACAAGGTACTCGAGATCCTGCCGGCTTCGTTGGCGTTGTTCGCACTCAGCATTCTGGGCAACAGCGTCTTCATCTACTGCCGCGATTGGAGCGACGACGGCGGGAGCGCGGATCCGGGTTGAGAGTGGCAGGCGTCCCGACTGAGCGGGAACGCGGGTGTCATTGAGGGGCCCCCGTGGTCACGACCGTGGAGGGTGCAGCAAATTATTTTGTGAATCACCGATTGCTTTCGCTGCCTAGCGACGTCTACCTCCAACCAATAACAATGTACCAGCGAACTCTTAGCACATGGACACGTGGCGCGGCCATTTTCCCATCACCCATTTTGTGCAGCGCGCGCTGCACAACAAGCGAACGAGTGCCGGCGCCGCCGACTTTTCGAGAGCCGAGGAGGTTCTGTCGGCGGCATGTCAATTCTGGGCTGCGGCGGCTAGCCGGCGACTGGCGCTCTATCTCGAGGCGGATCCCATAGCCAAGCTGCTGGTCGCCTTCGAGGCATTTTCAGAAATTGGCGCTGTGCGGGTTGCGAGCGCCCTGCGCGTAGCTGCGGGAGATTGCTCCGACGTGCCGTCTTCAATCTGGCTGCGGCAAAAGGCGTTCGATCTGGAAGCACAGCTGTTAGATACCGAGGATGCGGTCGATCGGTTGATCGCACAATTTGCGTCGGAGCATTTGGCGGATGATTCGATCGGCAAGCAACCGGAGGACGGAAGCGTGTCTCCGCGGTCGGGTCCCCTCGAAAATGACGCGATGTAGCCTGGCCGCCGGCCGATACACGGTGCGCGTCATTCCTTGCGCGTCACTCCTTGTCGGAGCCGCGCGATAGCGGCGGCGCGTCGCCCTGCCACAAATACGCCGTGCTGCCCTTGGGTGCCTGGTACGGTCCCGGATCGCGGTAGTCGTTGCGGGCGAGATCGGCGCGAATCTTCACCAGCGTGAACATGCCGCCCATTTCGATGCTGCCATACGGTCCGGTGCCGGTCATCATCGGCAACGTATTCGGGGGCAGCGACATGTGCTGCATGTCGCCCATGGTGCCGCCCTCACCGGTCATGTTCATGTAATTCGGGACCAATGCGGTGATCTGTTCGGCAAGGTCTCTTTGTTCGACCCCGATGGTGTTCGGTACCGCGTGTCCCATCGCGTTCATGGTGTGGTGGCTTTTGTGGCAGTGAAATGCCCAATCTCCCGGCGCCGTCGCGGAGAACTCGAGAGTCTTCATCTGGCCGACGCCGATGTCGGTGGTGACTTCGGCAAAGCGGGCGCTCGCCGGTATCCAGCCGCCATCGGTTCCGGTGACTACGAATTCGTGACCGTGCAGGTGAATGGGGTGGTTGGTCATGGTGAGATTACCCACCCGCACGCGCACGCGCTCGCCCAGGCGGGCCACCAACGGATCGATGCCGGGATAGGCTCGGCTGTTGAAAGTCCACAAATTGAAATCGAGCATGGTGCTGACTTTGGGTGTGTAGCTGCCCGGATCAATGTCGTAGGAGTTCAGCAGGAACACATAGTCGCGATCCACCGGCATGATGTGAGGTTCGCGCGGATGGGTGACCCAAAACCCCATCATGCCCATGGCCATCTGCGTCGTATCATCGGCGTGCGGGTGATACATGAAAGTGCCCGATCGCTGCGCAGTGAATTCGTAGACGTAGGTCTGTCCCGGTTTGATCGACGGTTGACTCAGCCCGGATACGCCGTCCATGCCGTTGGGCAGGCGCTGACCATGCCAGTGAATGCTGGTGGGCTCGAGCAGCCGATTGGTCACGAACATGCGCACCCGATCGCCCTCGACCACTTCGATGGTCGGCCCCGGCGACTGACCGTTATAGCCCCACAGGTGCGCTTTCATCCCCGGCGCGATCTCGCGGGTCACCGCTTCCGCGACCAGGTGGAATTCCTTCACTCCATTGTGCATGCGCCAGGGCAGGGTCCAGCCGTTCAAGGTGGCCACCGGTTGATACGGCCGGCCATTCGGAGGATGCAAGGGAGGGCGCATGTCGGCCGTATCGCTGGCAACGATCTCCGGCAGCGCCGCGAGCGACGCCTTGCCGACCGCGGCGGCGGCGGCGGCCGCACCGGCGCTGCTGAATAGATGTCGTCGGGTGACCATGAAAGTCCTTTGCGGGCCTAAGGCGCCGGATTGGCGATGAGCGCCGTATCGAGGTGCGATTTCGCGATCCAAAAGTCGCGCACGCGTTCGATGTAATCATTGACGCTCGCGATCCGGTCGCGCGCGTCGGCGAGCAGATCGAACACGCTCACCAGCGAGGCGTTATAGCGCAGCAGATCCTGTTCCGCGATCGACTTGCGCGTCGGCATGATGTCGTCGCGTTCGCGTACCGCCATTTCGAACGTGGTCCGGTAGTGCGCCTCCGCCTTCACCACGTCGGCGCGCGCATCGATGGCGGCCTGGGCGAAACGCTCCACCGATTGCGCGTACAGCGCTTCCGATTTTCGCAGCCGCGGCTCCCCGGTATCGAAGATCGGAACCTCGAGGCTGAATGCATAGCCGGTCTCGAAAGGACTCTGGCGCGGACCGTTCTGGACCCGTGTAGGGCCGGCCTCGAGAACGTTGACGAAGCGCGTTGCCCTGGTCAACTTGAGCCGCCGCGCGAGTTCGTCCATCTCGGCGCGCATGATCTGCAAATCGATCCGGTTTTGCAGGGCGCTCTCCTCCATATTCGGCAGCTCCACCAGCATGTGCGGCAGATCGGGGAGACGCTCGGCCAAATTGACCGTGGTACCGGCATCCGCGATGCCCAATAACCGGTTCAGTTCGGCGCGTGCCGCCTCGTCGCCCAGTTGCGCGTGCGCGAGCTGTTGCAGTGCCTGCTGGTAGAAGCCTTGCTGGCGCGCCTGGTCAAGCCGGTTCCAATTTCCGGCACTCAACATGCGTTTCGCCAATTCGGCGCTGGTCTGCGCGGCGTTCTTGACCTGCCATGCATAGTGCAGCGAGTCGCGGGCGGCGAGCGCCGTGTAGTAGGCGGTGCGCGTACGGTCCGCAAGCTGTACGACTTGCACGATGACGGTGTTTTTCACTTGCGAAAAGCGGCGCTGTTCGATGGAGTGCGCATACGGCGCCGTGATGAGCGCCAGCACGTTGAATGTCAGCGTTTCCTCGACGTCGTACAGGCCGTCGGCGCTCGACCGGCGCAGCGTGAAGCGCGGATTCGGCAGCCGTCCCGATTGCACCAGGTCCGCCTCCGACACCCCCAGTTCTTGAAATGACGCCTGCAGCGCGTGGTTGTTGAGCAGGGCGACCTGCACCGCGTCGTCCGGGTTGAGCGGCTGCGCGAGCAGCGCGGCGACTTGCGCTTCGCTCTTGGCGCGTTCTTGGGCGGTCCTCGGCCATCGGACCTCGAGACCAAGGTCAGTGCGAGCGGCGGCGGCGACCGTGTCGAATCCCCCATCCCGCGAAAACGTCGCGCAGCCCGACAGCGCAGCGCAGCCGCAGAGCAATGCCGTGACGATGCGCGCAGCGGGAGGAACGGTCGAAAATGTCATTGCGACCCGAATAATACACGCGGCCGCGAGGTTCTTCAGATACGCTTGTTCGAGAACGACAACCAGCCTAAGGACTGAAACGCCATGCGTAAAACGGAAACACCGGCTGTTCACGCAGCCGCAGAACGGTACGCGTCCTGGACGCTCGCATCGTTGGCGCTATGCGCCGCCCTGCTTACCACGGGCCCCGCCCTCGGCCACGCCAAGCTGCTGGAATCTTCGCCCGCCGCCGGTGCCGAGATCACCGGATCGCCGCCCTCGTTGACCTTGACGTTCAACGAGAATGTGCGGCTCGGAGTGCTGAAACTGACCACTGCGGGGCACGCGGTGCCGGTTGTCATCGACCCGAAACCGGCTGACGCGCGTGTGATCACCATCAAGCTGCCGCCCCTGACCGCCGGCGCCTATGAGGTGCAATGGAGCGCATTGACACCCAGCGACGGCCATGTGGTGAAGGGTAAGTATTCGTTCGTGATTCGGTAACGGTCGGGCGGGCGTCATGACCGTCGGCGTCTGGGATGCCGCCGTGGTGATCGCCAGGGCGGTCACGTATGCCGCGACGCTGGCCGCGGCGGGTGGTATTTTTTTTCTCTTCTACAGCCACGTGCTGCTCGACAGCGCCTGTGCCGGGCCGATACGGCGCCTGATTCGGACGCTCGCAGTCATCGCAGCGCTCGCCGGCGGGACGATGATCCTCGCCGCGGCCGCCTCCATGTCGGGCGATGCGGGCGGCCTCGTCGATGTCGGCCTCGCGCACATGATCTTGCAGGCGGGCGAGGGTAGGGCGAGTCTCGTACGCCTGATCGGCCTGGTACTGATCTTCGCAAACCTCACGACGCGCCGACCGGGCGCCATGGCGGTCTTGGGAGCGGTCGCGGCCGCCACGTCCTTTGCCTGGCTCGGGCACGTTCACTCTTTGGCTTCGGTTCTCCGCAATGGGTGGTTTCCGGCAGTCGTGATCGTGGTGCATTTATTGGGCGTGGCATTTTGGCTGGGCGCGCTCATCCCGCTGCTCATGGTGGCGGACGGAACCGATAGGTCACGCGTTGCCGCCACCGTGCGGCGTTTCGGCACCGCCGCGCTCAGCGTCGTCGGCGTGCTGCTGGCCGCCGGCGTGGTTCTGCTGTGTCTGCTGTTGCGCGACGTGACCGATTTATGGACCGACGCTTACGGCCGTCTCGTTCTGACCAAAATATCTTTGGTGTGTTGTTTGTTGGCGCTGGCGGCGTTCAATCACATGCGCCTGACGCCGCGGTTGTTCACGGATGATGAGCGTGCATTGCGGGCGCTGAAGAGGTCGATCATGGCGGAACTGGCGGTGGCCGGGTGCATCCTGGTCGCGACCGCAGCAATGACCACGCTCACGGGACCGCCGGCTCTCGATGCTGCATCTCAATAGTACAGACTCCGAGTCCAAAGGGCGGCCGCTACTTGGGTCCTTTCTTCGCTAGCTGCGCGCGCAGCTTCGCCAACTCCTTGCGGCGCGCGGGGGTCGTTGCGGGAAGCTTCAAATCCAGCGCCAGAAAGGCGTCGAGCAGGATCTTTGAGATGATGAGGCGGCCGTTTTTCTTGTCGTCGGCGGGGACCACGAACCAGGGTGCACGGTGCGTGCTGGTGGCGGTCAGACATTTTTCGTAGGCCTTCATGTAATCGGGCCAGAATTTCCGTTCTTCGATATCCTCCGGGCGGATCTTCCAATTCTTCTCGGGCACGTCGATGCGTTGGAGCAGTCGTTTGCGCTGCTCCTCTTTTGAAATGTGCAGGAAGATCTTGACGATGCGCGTCGAGTTGGCATGAAGATGCCGCTCCAAACCGACGATCGATCGGTAGCGCTCGTGCCAGACCTCGTTGTCGCCGCGGCGTGGGATCGACAGCCCTTGATTGCCGAGCTTCTCCGGGTGCACCCGCACGACCAGCACATCTTCATAGTAGGAACGATTGAAAATGCCGATGCGCCCGCGCTCCGGCAATTCGCGCACCGCCCGCCATAGGAAGTCGTGCTTCAACTCCTGCTCGCTGGGGGCTTTGAAGCTGGTTACCTGGCATCCCTGTGGGTTGATGCCCGTCATCACGTGTGCGACGGCGCCGTCCTTTCCGCCGGCGTCCATCGCCTGGAAGATGACCAGCACGGCGTAACTCGCGGAGGCGTTGAGCAACTGCTGCTGCGCGCTGATGGTACCGACATACTCCTTCAGCAATTCTGCATAATGGTCTTCGCTCTTGTACACGGGCGCGGTGAGGGTCGGCCATTGGGTCAGATCGACCTTCTTGCCCTGCGCCACCCGAAAGCGATCGATATTGATTTTCACTGATTCTCCCGATCGGCGCCATGGTAAGAGATTTGACGGGTCGCCGATGGACTACCGACGCCGCAGGGAGGACACTGCTGCTTCTTTAAAGGCTGCGGAGTGAAAAATCCATGGGTGTTGGCCGGCGCAGGGGCGTTCGTTATCGGCCGCAGTCGATACTCGCGCTGCTATTCAGCGTCGGCGTCGCGGCGTCTGCACCTTCCGTGGAGCCCGCCGGCGGCTCGGCCGGCGCGGAGCATCATCCGGGCAAGATGGTCTGGGCGGACTTGGTGACTCCGAACTTGGCCTCGGCGGAGAGCTTTTATGGCGGGCTTTTCGGCTGGACCTTCAAACGGGTTCATGCCGGCAAGTCCGAATATGCGGTGGTGCTTGCCGGCGACCGCCCGGTCGGCGGCGCCTTGCAGCGGCCGGTACCGCCGGGCGAACACCGGCAGCCGGCGTGGCTCACCTTCATTGCCGTGCAAGATGTCGACGCGGCACGGCAAACGGCGCTGAGTCACGGTGCGAAAAGCTTGTCGGAGCCGAAGACCTATCCGGGCCGGGGCCGACAAGCGGTCCTGACCGATCCGGAAGGCGCGGTCTTTGCAATCCTCGCCGTGGCCGGCGGCGATCCACCGGACGTTCTTGCCCAGCCCGGCGAATGGATTTGGAGTGCGCTGCTGGTGAAGGATCCTGCGCAGAGTGCGGCGTTCTATCAAGAAGTGTTCGGCTACGACGTGTTCGACACCGACAGCGACGATGGATCCCTCCACGTGGTCCTGTCGAGCGACGATTACGCGCGTGCCAGCATCAATGGCTTGCCGGCGGGCAGCGCACGCCGCCACCCGCACTGGCTCAATTTCATCAGGGTGACCGATGCCGCCGGTGCCGCAAAGAAAGCGGTTTCGCTCGGCGGTCGCATTCTCGTCGAACCACACGACGACGGACCTGGGGGCTTGTGGGCGGTGATAGCCGACTCCGCCGGCGCCCCGATCGGTCTCATGGAGTGGCCGGCGTCGGAG
The DNA here is from genome assembly GCA_963799885.1 of uncultured Gammaproteobacteria bacterium. GTDB lineage: Bacteria > Pseudomonadota > Gammaproteobacteria > Steroidobacterales > Steroidobacteraceae > Bog-1198. The sequence continues at coordinate 307,855 of CAWCYX010000004.1, forward strand.
AGCAAGGCGGAGCCCCGATGAACCGGTTGCGCAGGCATGCATGGCTCGCGTTGACGGCCCTGCTCGGGTCGATCGGCGGGTGCGCCGTCACCGGTGTCGGCGTGGGTTACAGCGGAGAGGCCGCCTATGGCGGCGGATACTATGAGCCGTACGGCTATTACGAACCGTACGGTTACGAATACGGCGGCTGGGGACCCGGGTATCGGGTCGGACCGCGCTGGGGCGGCGGCCGCCATGACGGCGATCACCACGATGGGGATCACCCCGACGGCGATCGGCACGGCGGGGGACCGGCTCCCTCCAGGCCCTACCGCGCGGCACCGCAATCGCGGCCCATGCCGTCGATCCCTGGGCATCCGCGCGGCCATTGAGTACCATCGGCACCCCGCATCTCGGAGTGTCGCGCGTTGGAAGAAGCCTCCAGTCCAGCTGGGCAGCCGGTAAGCCGCATTCTGTTTGCCAGCTTGATCGGCACCACCATCGAATTCTTCGATTTTTATATTTACGCCACCGCCGCAGTATTGGTTTTTCCGACACTCTTCTTCCCCAAGCAGGATCCCACCACAGCGACGCTGCAGTCGCTCGCGACCTTCGCGCTGGCCTTCTTTGCGCGGCCGATCGGTTCGGCGTTGTTCGGTCATTTCGGCGACCGCATCGGGCGCAAGGCAACGCTCGTCACGGCCTTGCTGACCATGGGCATATCCACGGTGGTCATCGGCCTGCTGCCGACCTATGCGGCGATCGGAGTCGCGGCGCCTGCGCTGCTGGCGTTGTGCAGATTCGGACAAGGCTTGGGGCTGGGCGGAGAGTGGGGCGGCGCCGTCCTCTTGGCCACTGAGAATGCACCGCCCGGCAAGGAGGGCTGGTACGGCAGTTTTCCGCAGTACGGCGCCCCCCTCGGCTTCATTTGTTCCACCGGCGCTTTCTTGGCGATCAGCACGCATATGAGCGCCGATGAACTGTTTCGCTGGGGATGGCGCGTGCCGTTCCTGGCCAGCGCCGTGCTGATATTGGTCGGCCTGTACGTTCGGCTGCAGTTGGTCGAAACGCCCGCGTTCAGACGCAGTCTCGAGCAAGGCGAGCGGGTGCGCGTGCCGCTGCTGACGGTGTTCGCCCAGTACCCGCGAGCGCTCCTCCTGGGGATCCTGGGGACGACCACCACATTCCTGGTGTTCTACCTCATGACGGTGTTTGCGCTGAGCTGGGCGACCACGGCGCTGCATTTCCCGCGGGGCGACTACCTGGTACTGCAGATGGCAGGGGTGCTTTTTTTCGCTCTCACCATTCCCGTCTCCTCGATTGCCGCCGACCGAATCGGCGGCCGCTCCATGCTTATTCTGGCTACTCTCGCCATCATGGCGTTCGGCTTCACGTTTGCGCCCTTGTTCGGAACTCATGATGCCCTCAAGGTATTCCTGTTTCTGGCGATCGGTTTTTCTCTGACCGGGCTCACCTACGGCCCCATCGGCAGCGCGCTGGCCTCCCTGTTCCCGACGGCGGTGCGTTATACCGGCACGTCGCTGACCTTCAACTTCGCCGGAATCCTGGGTGCTTCGCTGGCGCCGTTGATCGCGACCCATCTGTCATCGACGTACGGACTCAAGTTCGTGGGTTACTATCTGTCGGGGGTAGGATTGATTACCTTGGTCGCCTTGCTGTTGATGCCCGCAAAGGCGGCAGACGAGCGCAAAAAGGGGAGGCTGGAATGAAAGGCAGCAGATCAGGTTCGCTCTCGGGGTTCGCGGCGGCGGCCGCGTGTGTTTGTCTTTGCGCCGCGCTGGGCGCGCGGGCGGCCGATCGCTACGCCGCGGCGGTCGCGCACGCCGGCCGCAGCGCCGCCGACGTGAAGCGTGATGACCTGGATCACCCGGCCGAGATTCTACGCTTGACGGGTATTGGGCCCGGGATGCGCGTGGCCGACGTATTGGCCGGCGACGGCTATTACAGCGAGCTCGTGAGCTACCTCGTCGGCCCCAAGGGTCATGTGCTGTTGATCAACAACGCGGCGTTCGACACCTTCAGCGATGGCGATCGCCAAAAACGCCTCGAAGGAGGCCGGCTTCCCAACGTCGAGCATCAGACGGTCGACCTCAATGACATGCATCTGTCCGCGGGGACCCTGGATGCAGTTCTACTCATGAAGGTCTATCACGATTTGTATTGGGTGGAGACCGACGGGAAATACCACTGGCCGAAGATCGATACGAATGCGGTGCTTTCTCAACTAGCCGCCGCATTGAAGCCGGGCGGTGTTCTCTTGGTCGTGGATCACTCGGCCAAGCGGGGCAGCGGCGCTGCGGACGCCTCGACCCTGCATCGCATCGAGGAGGCCTACGCGGTCAAGGATATCGAATCGCACGGTCTGAAATTGACCGGTAAGAGCGACCTGCTCCGGCGACCCGACGATGCGCGCGATCAGATCACGTATAAGGGCGCGATGCTGGGGAAGACGGATCGCTTCGTCATGGTTTTCCGCAAACCCGCTCAGTGACCGAACGCAAATGCAGACGCAGCAGGTTCTAGGTGAGCACTGTGCAGATGATGTCGGTGGTTGTTTCTGTGGTGCCGTGCGGTTCTCCGTAGCCGGCGAACCCATTTGGAGCGCGTACTGTCACTGCGAGAGTTGTCGACGCGCTACCGCGTCTCCGGTCGCGGCCTTCGTTGGATTTGACGAGCGCTCCGTACGATTCAGAGGTGACGCCAGGCGAATTTTCAGCTCGTCGCCAGGCGTAGAGCGAAGTTACTGTGCCAACTGTGGAACTCCGTTGTCCTACCGTTCAACTCGGTGGCCCGGTGAGATTCACCTTTACACTCCGACCTTCGACAATCCGGCGGCATATCCCCCGAGCTTCCACGTGCATTGGGCCGAAAAGCTGCCCTGGCTTGTCGTCAGCGACTCATTACCTAAGCACGACCGCACGAGCACCTCCGCCGACACTGCGGAGTCGCACACCGGGATTGCCTAGCCGGTCAGGCTCCCCAACCAACGCGCCAGCGACGCGGCGTCCATCGCGCCGATTTGACGGCCGATCTCCCGGCCGCTGCGAAAGACGATCATCGTCGGGATGCTGCGGATATTGAATTTCGCCGCTGGAGCCGGATGTTCCTCCGTATTCAATTTCGCGAAGCGCAGTTTCGGTTCGAGCTCCCGAGCGGCCTTTTCGAAGAACGGCGCCATGGCGAGGCACGGTCCGCACCAGGGCGCCCAAAAGTCGACCACCAGCGGCAAGTCGCCGCGGCTGACATGCTTGTCGAAATTCGCCGCCGTCAGGTTCACGGGCGTTCCCTCGAACAGCTTGGAGTGACAGCTTGGACAGCGCGGCGATTCGTTCAGTCGATCGCCCGGCAGGCGTACCACCGAATCGCATTTTCCGCACACGACGTGAATGGGTATTTCTTTGGAGGTCATCTCGGCTCCGCCACGAGAATCACGAAGCTGTCCGGCGCAATGTTCGGGCGCGGGTGTGGTTGGTCGGCGGTAGCCGGCGGCGTATCGCCGAGGCGCGCGGCGGCGAGGAAAAGTCTGTGCGTCGCCGGATCCAGCGCCATGGTCCGTGCGCTCTTTTGCGTTTGCACGGTGGCGATGACCCGGTACTGATCGGGCGTATCCTGATGAATCACGGTCAACGTGCCGTCGATGCCGTTGGGACTGAAGACGAATCCGAGTTCGCTGTCGAATGCGGCCGCATCCGGACCTCGGCCGATGGCCACGCGGAAAACCTGCTTGCCGGTGAGCGAGTCGGTCACGACCATGACCTGGTCCTCGCATACGGAGAACAAGCGATGGTTCGCCGTGTCAAGCGCGAGTCCCGACGGATTGGCGCAACCGGGCAACGGCCAGGTCGCTCGGATCTTCAGCGATTTGGCGTCGATGGCGACCAGCTTGCCGGCGTCGGTCGCAATGTTGACGAATACGGTTCCCGCGGCGTCGGTGACCATGAACTCGGGCGCACCCGGCAGCGGGATGCTGGTGAGGGCTTGCAGCGTCGACGGATCGAGCACGCTGATATCATTGCTGGCGCCATCGGCGACGAACACGTGTTGCGCGCGCGGTTCGTACAGGATCGCGTCCGGCTTCTTCCCGGGCACCGGCGACTCCTGGATCACTCGAAGCGTGTCCAACTCGAACGCGGTCACCGAGTTCGCCCGGCCGTTGCTGGTGTAGCCGCGCTTCAGTTCCGGCGCGAACGCGATGCCGTGCACGCCCGACGTATTGGGAACGGTACCCGTGCGCCGCCCGCTGGATGTTTCGACCACATCGACACGATCGCCGCGGCTGATGAAGAGTCTTGCGCCGCTGGGCTCGAGCGCCAGGTAATCCCAGCCGCCGATGCCCCCCAACTTCCAGATCGTCGATATGCCGTAATCGGCGCTCGGCAGCGGCGATTCGTCGGCGGAACATTCGGATGCCGCCGTCAGTTGCAGAACGGCGCCGAGAATGCCGAGAACCAGGCAACGCCGCATCGTCAAGTTCCAGTCCCTGTTTTCCTGCTTCAACATAGACCGGAAGTCTACCTTTATTGCCGGGCAACAAAAAATTCGCAGCGAGCGTGTAATTCCTACAAGGGTCGAGGCCACGGCCGAGGAATCGCATCCGTCGCAGCAACCTACCCAATCATAGCCCGCTTTGACAACGAGGAGAGGGGATGCCTTTACCATCAGTCGCGGCGCTGCTGGGGGGCCGCGCGCTGACCGGTCGCGCCCCGGCTGCTTCCCAGGCGCGCAGCCGGTATCATCGCTCCATGCAGCACGACACTCTGGGCAATTCGGTCACCGCGATGCCCGAATCCGCCTTGCGCGCCGTCGATGACTTCATCGAAGGATTTCTCGCCTACGAGACGCGCGCGGAAGGCATTCTCGCGGCGGCGGATGCGGCGCCGCAGTGCTGCATGGCCAACGTGTATGCGGGATACCTGTGGATGTTCCTCGAGTCGCCGGACGCGGCCCTGCGAGCGTCCAAATATCTCGCGGCGGCGGAGCTCGAGTCGCCGGCGGCGACCCGGCGCGAGCAGCTGAACACGGCCGTGCTGCGCGCCTGGGCGGCCGATGATTTATCGGAGGCGGTCCGGCTTTGCGAACTCGTGTCGGACGAATTTCCACGCGATGTCGTCGTTGTCAAGATCCACCAGTACTTCGAGTTCAATCGCGGCAATTCGCCGGAGATGCTGCGCGTGGCGCTCAAGGTGTTGCCGGTGAACGCGGACCTTGCGTACCTGCACGGCATGACCGCGTTCGCCTACGAACAATGTCACCTGTTGGATGAAGCGGAGTCAGCCGCGCGCACCGCGCTCGATCGGCGCCGTAAGGAACCGTGGGCGCAGCACGCGCTCGCGCACGTCATGTTGACGCGCGGACGAATCGACGCTGGGGCCGAGTTTCTCGAGAGCATGCAGGATACCTGGACCGGTCTCAACTCATTCATGCTCACGCATCTCTGGTGGCATCTGGCGCTCTTCTATCTGAGCCAGGGACGCCGAGCGCGCGTGCTCGAGATATATGACCGCCATTGTTGGGGGATTGCGAAGGGTTACTCGCAGGACCAGATCGGGGCGGTCTCCTTGTTGGCGCGCATGGAACTGGTCGGCATCGACGTGGGCGAGCGCTGGCAGGATCTCGGCGAGCATCTCGCCCGGCGGGCGCACGACACCGTGCTGCCCTTCCTGACGATCCAGTACCTGTATGGGTTGGCCCGCGCCGGGCGAGCGGAAAGCGATGCGCTCCTGAACTCCGTGCGGCTCGCCGCGGAACTGGCACTGCCGGCGTCGCGCGAAGTCTGGCAGGACGTGGCCCTGCCGGCGTGCGAGGGCCTGCACGCCTACGCGTTGAAGAATTTCCACGCCGCTTGGCGGCACCTCTCGATCGCGCAGCCGCGCCTCATCGAGGCAGGCGGCAGCCATGCGCAGCGCGATCTGTTCGACCAGATTCTGCTCGATGCGGCAATCCGCAGCGGCCGGTTAGGCGTGGCGCAGCAGGCGCTGGAATTGCGCCGCTCGACCGATCGCGACGGCGTGCCGGTCAACTCGGCGCTCGGCCGCGTGTACGCCGAACTCGGGCTGCCGGCGCTGGCCGAACAAGCGCTTGCACGCGCAGCGGCGACCCGGTCCCGGCATCCCGATGGAGAGCAAGCGTGCCCGACGACATCTCCGATCTGATATTCAGGATCATCGACGCGCGGCGCGACGAACTCGTGGAGTTGGCGCGTGAGCTCATCCGCTTTCCCACGATCAATCCGCCCGGCGAGGCTTATGGGCCGTGCGCGGAGTTCGTCGGCCGGCGGCTCGAGGCACGCGGCTTCGGTGTCGACTACGTGCGGGCCCATGGGACGCCGGGAGACAGCGACCGTTATCCACGCATCAACATGGTGGCGCGGCGCGAGGGTGCGCGCCCGCGGCCGTGCGTACATTTCAACGGCCACATCGACGTCGTCGAGACCGGCGGCGGCTGGACGGTGGAGCCATTTGCGGGAGTGGTGAGCGACGGAAAACTCTTCGGCCGCGGCGCGTGCGACATGAAGGGCGGCCTCGCTGCTGCCATCATCGCCGTCGAAGCGTTGCTCGATTGCGGTGCCGACCTGCCCGGGGTATTGGAAATCTCGGCGACGGTCGACGAAGAATCCGGCGGCTATGGCGGCGTTCACTATCTGGCGCAGCGCGGCTGGTTCTCGCCGCCGCGCGTGGACCACGTCATCATCCCCGAGCCGCTCAACGTCGACCGCGTGTGCATCGGCCATCGCGGCGTGTGGTGGGCGGAAATCGAAACCCATGGACGGATCGCCCATGGGTCGATGCCCTTCCTCGGCGACTGCGCGGTCCGGCACATGAACGCGGTGATCGACCGCTTCGAGCGCGATCTCTACCCCAAGCTGTCGCAGCGAAACACCGCCATGCCGGTGGTGCCCGCGGGCGCGCGCCACCCGACCTTGAACATCAATTCGCTGCACGGCGGCCAGGTGGAACAAACGAGCGGCTACCCGGCACCCTGCGTGCCGGACTCCTGCCGCATGGTGATCGACCGGCGCCTGCTGATCGAAGAAAGCCTGATGGGCGTGAAGGCCGAAGTCACCGAGATCCTGGACGAACTCGCCCGCACCCGCGACGGATTCAGCTACAGCATCCGCGACATTTTCGAAGTCAACCCGAGCATGGCCGACCGCAACGGGCCGGTCGCGCGGCTGACCGCCGCGGCCATCCGCCGGGTCACCGGCCGCGATCCCGAATTCATCTGCTCGCCCGGTACGTACGATCAAAAACATATCGATCGTATCGGCAAGCTGAAGGAATGCATCGCCTACGGACCCGGCCTCTTGGATCTCGCCCACAAGCCGGACGAGTACGTCGTGATCGACGACATGATGACCTCCGCCAAAGTGATGGCGCTGGCGGCCTGGGCGTTGTTGCATAACACCGCATGAAGCGGAACACAGTATGAAGCGGGCGGTGCTCACGGGTTGCGCGCTGCTCTTGACGCTCGTCCCTGCGATGCTGATGCCGCGCGTCGCGCGCGCCGCCGGCAGCCTGACCATCGGCATGCAGCTCGAGCCGCCAATTCTGGACCCGACGGCAAGCCCGGCCGCTGCCATCTCGGAGGCTTTGTACGGCAACCTGTTCGAAGGGCTGGTGCAGTTCGCGGCCGACGGTTCGGTGCTGCCGCAGCTCGCGGGTTCCTGGGACGTGTCGGCCGACGGATTGACCTACCTATTTCATTTGCGGCCGGGGGTGCGATTTCATGACGGCCGGCCCTTCGACGCCGCGGCGGCGAAGTTCTCGTTGGAAAGGGCAGTGGCGGGGAATTCCGTGAATCCGCAAAAGTCGCGACTCGGCGCAGTCCGCGACGTCGAGGCGATCGATGAGCACACCTTGAAAATTTCCTTGCGCCGCCGCTCCGGCGGCTTGCTGCAATCCCTGGCCTTCGGATCGTTCGTCATGGTATCGCCGGATTCGGCCGCCGGCAACGCGGGACATCCGGTGGGCACGGGGCCGTTTCGATTCTCGGAATGGCGGCGCGGCGATGCGCTCACGCTGGTGCGCAACCCCGACTACTGGGGCAGGCCCGCGGCGTTGGATCAGGTAACCTTCAAATTCATCGCCGATCCAGGCGCTGCCTACGCTGCGCTGATGGCCGGCGACGTGGAGGTATTCCACGGCTATCCGGCGCCGGAAAGCTTTGCGCAATTCGCTGCCGATCCGCGTTTCGCGGTGTTCGTGGGAACCACGGAGGGGGAGACCATCCTATCCCTGAACAACCGCCGGCCGGCCTTGAACAATGTTCTGGTGCGGCGGGCCATCGCGCAGGCGCTCGACCGCCGCGCCATCATCGACGGCGCCATGTTCGGCTACGGAACGCCCATCGGCAGCCATTTTCCGCCGCGTAATCCAGCCTATGTGGATCTCACGCAGCAGTACCCGCACGACGTGGCGGCTGCGAAACGCTTGCTGGCGCAAGCCGGCTACCCGCAAGGCTTCAGCGTGTCGCTCAAACTGCCGCCGCCGAGCTATGCGCGGCGCAGCGGCGAGATCATCGCCGCGCAACTCGCGGAAGTGGGCATTCACGCCGCCATCGAGAATCTGGAATGGGCGCAGTGGCTCGAGCAGGTGTTCGCGCGGCATGACTTCGACATGAGCATCGTGATGCATATCGAGCCCCTCGATTACGACATCTATGCCCGCGATGAGTATTACTTCGGTTATTCCAACGCAGATTTCAAGGGACTGATGGCGGCGCTCGAGGACACGGTCGATCCGGCGCAGCGCTTTGGGTTGCTGCAACGAATCCAACGCAAGATCGCCGACGACGCGGTGAACGGCTTCTTGTTTCAATATCCGCAACTGTCTGTTTGGAACGCTCACCTCCAAGGCTTGGGATTCGACAATGTGTTGAGCGTGATCGATCTGAAAGCCGCGCACTACGGCCAGGCAGCCGCCGCAGACCGTGCCCGCGCGGCCGCCAAGCCGCAATCCTTTCGCAGCGTCGGCTGGCTCGCGGCCGTGCTCGTGCTGGTCTTGATGGCGGCGGCGGCACGCCGGTTCGGCGTCGTATTTCTGAGCGGCCGCCTCGCGGTATTGATCGGCTCGCTGCTCGCCGCCACGGCCATCGTATTCTTGATCGTGCAAGTGGTGCCCGGGGACCCGGTGCGCTATATGATGGGACTGCAGGCGGACCCCGAGGCGATGAACGTGCTGCGCCATCAATTGGGATTGGACGTCGCGCCCCTCGCGCGTTATGCCCGTTGGATCCTGGGCCTCATCCACGGCGATTTCGGGATGAGTTACACCTACCGTATTCCGGTGGCGAGACTGATCGCCGATCGTCTGCAGGTGTCCTTGCCGCTGGCGCTGTACGCGCTGCTGCTGTCCACCGTGATTGCCTTTCCGCTCGGCCTGATGGCCGCCGCGTACCGCGGCCGTGCCGGCGACTGGGCGCTGACCGGTATCATGCAGATCGGACTGGCGCTGCCCAACTTCTGGCTGGGGCTGCTGCTCGTCTTGTTGTTCGCGGTGACCCTGCACTGGGTCTCGGCCGGCGGATTTCCGGGTTGGAGTGCCGGACTCTGGCCGGGCGTGCGCGCCTTGACCTTGCCGGCGATTGCGCTGGCCGCGCCGCAGGCCGCGATTCTCGCCCGGGTATTGCGTGGATCTCTGATCGAGACTCTGCACGAGGACTATATCCGCACCGCGCGCGCCAAGGGCGCGGGTGAATGCCAGGTCCTGTGGCGGCATGCGCTGCCCAACGCGCTCATCGCCGCGCTGACCATTCTCGGGATGCAGTTTTCGTTTCTCCTGGCGGGCGCGGTCGTCATAGAAAACGTGTTCTTTTTACCGGGCCTGGGACGACTGGTCTTCCAGGCCATCGTGCAGCGTGATCTCATCGTGGTGCAGAGTGTGGTGGTGATCTTGGTGATGGCGGCGGTGCTGGTGACGTTTGCGGTCGATCTGTCGTACGTTCTGGTCAATCCGCGGCTGCGCTCGGCACTCAAGACATGACGGATCTGCCACCGCGCAGCGCGGGCTTCGCGGCGGGTGCCGCGATCACGTGCGCCTTCACCGCAATGGCCGTGGTCGCGCAGTTTTGGACGCCCTACGATCCGACGATCCTCGACATCGTCGACAAGCTGCATTCGCCCGACCGGCACCATTGGTTCGGCACCGATCAGCTGGGCCGCGATGTACTGTCGATGATCATGGCCGGATCCCGGAACTCGGTCGGAGTCGCCTTGCTGTCGGTCGTCATCGGCTTGGTGCTGGGCGTGCCCGCGGGGCTCATCGCCGCCGCGCGCGGCGGGGTGGCCGATGAAATCATCATGCGCGGCAACGATGTGATATTCGCGTTTCCGTCGCTGCTGCTCGCGATCTTGATCACGGCGGTGTTCGGCCCCGGGGCGGTGAATGCCAGCATCGCGATCGGTATTTTCAACATTCCGGTGTTCGCCCGCGTGACCCGCGGCGGAGCACTGGGACTGTGGACCCGCGACTTCACTTTGGCGGCGCGCGTGGCGGGCAAGGGCTGGGCGCTGATTTCGGCCGAGCACATACTGCCCAATCTCGTCGGTTTGCTGGCCGTGCAAGGGACCATTCAGTTCTCCCTGGGCGTGCTTGCCGAAGCGGCCCTCGCGTATGTGGGCCTCGGGGCACAGCCGCCGACGCCCAGCTGGGGACGGATGTTGAACGATGCGCAAACCCTGACGGCGCTCGCACCGTCGCTGGCGCTGTATCCGGGATGCGCCGTGTTGTTGTTCGTGCTCGGCCTGAATCTCCTCGGGGATGGGCTGCGCTCGCGGCGGGATCGATGACCGCGGCACCAATGACGACGGCTGCGACACCGCTCCTGGCCGTGGAGTCGCTCTGCGTCTCGATCGGCGGTGCACCGATCATCCAGCATCTGTCCTTCCGCGTGCAGGCGGGTGAAATCGTAGGGTTGGCCGGCGCATCCGGCTCCGGTAAATCCATGACGGCGCTCGCCATCATGCGGCTGTTGCCGCCGCGTGCCCGCTTGAGCGGGGCGGTGTATCTCAACGGCGCGGCGATCACGACCAGGAGCGAGGCGGAACTTCAGGGCATGCGCGGTCGCGACATCGGTATGGTCTTTCAGGAGCCCATGACGGCGCTGAATCCGCTCATGCCAATCGGCGCTCAAGTCGCCGAGACCGTCCTGCTGCATGGCGCGGCCGGCCGACGCCGGGCGAACACGCTGGCGCGCGACGCGCTTGATGCCGTCGGTCTCGAGGGCGAGGCCGGCGCGTTCAATCGCTACCCGCACGAACTGTCCGGCGGTCAGCGCCAACGGGTGGCCATCGCGATTGCGATCGTGCTGCGGCCCGCGCTGTTGATTGCGGATGAGCCCACGACGGCGCTGGATGTGATCGCCCAGGCGCATATCCTCGCGCTGCTTCGCGAGTTGGCGACCAAGCGGCGCATGGGCTTGATCTTGGTGAGCCATGACCTGGCCGTCATCGCCCGGGTCGCTCATCGTCTCATGGTCATGAATGACGGCAAGATCGTCGAAGAGAGTTCGCTCGACGGCGAGGGGCCGGCGCAAATCCGCCGTTCCCTGCGTCATTTGCGCCACCCGTACACCCGCGCGCTGCTCGCGGCGGCCGAGCTTCCGGTGAAGCGTGCGACCGCTGCGACTGCGGGCGATGCCAGCGCGGCGGCCAATGTCCCGGCGGCGGGCGAGGGCACCGCGCCGTCCGTGTTGGAAGTGCGCGGCCTCATCCGCGAATATCGACGCGCCCGGCGATCCTTATGGCATGCAGGCACCGCCTTTCGCGCCGTGGATGATGTGTCGCTGAATCTGCGTGCAGGCGAGAACGTCGGCCTGGTCGGAGAATCGGGCTCGGGCAAATCGAGTCTGCTGCGTGCCATTCTGGCGCTCGATCGGCTCCAGGGCGGCGACGTACGGCTGTTGGGCGAGCCGTTCTCGACGGCCACCGGCGCGCGACTCAAGCGGCTGCGCCGATCCATTCAAGTGGTGTTTCAAGATCCCTACGGCAGCTTCGATCCGCAGTGGCCGGTGGAGCGATTGATCGCGGAGCCTTATTACCTGATGGACGCCCCGCCGAGCGCGGCCGAACGACGGCGCCGCGTGGCCGCCGTGCTCGAACAAGTCGGCCTCGCCGCGGCCGACGGCTTGCGCTACCCCCATGAATTTTCGGGCGGTCAGCGGCAGCGTATCGCGATCGCGCGCGCGTTGATTACCGAACCCGCGGTCATCGCCTTCGACGAGGCCGTGTCGGCGCTCGACGTCGTGGTCCGCGCCCAGATCCTCGAGCTGCTCACGGAGTTGTCGCAGCGGTTGAAGCTCGCCTACCTATTCGTGTCACATGATCTCAACGTCGTGCGGGCGATCGCGGACCGCGTCTACGTCATGTTGGAAGGCCGGATCGTCGAGCACGGACCGACGGCCGAACTCTTCTCGTCCCCGCAGCATGAGTACACGCGAGCACTGATTGCCGCCACCCCGCAGCTCGACCCCGCGTGGCGATGACGGGTTTCTCCGCCGCCGTTGCCTAAAGATGTCAAGCCTGCCGCGACTAGTGCGCTTCTACAGAACCCTGACAACGCTTGATATCCGCGACTGGTCAATCACCGCACGTGGGGGCGGAAACGTTAACGCGCGATCTTCACCACTTTCTGTGCAAACGAAGCGACGACATAAAGCCCCCCAGCGGGGTCGGCCGCCAGACCCATCGGCACGTCCAATCGGCTTTTGACCGTGGTCGTCACGCCACCGAGTCCGATCGCGACCAGTGAGCCGGTGCCGGCATCTGTGACGAAGAGTTGTCCGTCCGAATCGACCGCGACGTACATCGGAGCCACGAGATGCGAAACGAGCGTGGATTGCGTGCCGGTCGGCGTGATCATGTAGACCGATGAGTTATAGGTATCTGCGACGTACACATTCCCTGCGGAATCGACGGCCACGCCGACTGGGGAGCCAAACCCGGAACCAATACTCTTTTGGGTGCCATCCGGCGTGATTTGGGCGACGAAGTCGTTCCACGGATCTGCGGCATAGAGGTTCCCGGCCGCATCTACGGCGAGACCCATCGGCATATAAAAGCCACTGCCCATGGTGCTCTGCGCGCCCGAGGGTGTGATTTTATAGATGACGCCCGCCTGGCTGTCCGCCACAAACACGTTTCCGGAGGCGTCCACGGCGACGGCCTGCGGCACCATGAAGCCGGACCCCACCGACTGTCGGTGGCCGTCTCGGGTGATCTTGAAGACCTTCTGCTGCGCGGTATCCGTGACGTAGAGGTCACCGCGTACATCGACGGCCACGCCCTGAGGAGCGGCGAATTCAGCCCCCGCTCGATTCTCCGCGCCGTCGTCGCTCGAGTAGGGGTCGGCCGCATGAGGCGCCCCGGCGGCCGCAGCGAAACGGCTGTCCGCTACCCTGGATCGAGCTGCTGCGTACCGGTCGCTTTCTGCCTTTATCCAAGCAGGGAGTTTTGCATACCCCGCGTCGGAGGCTTGCGGGGGAAGGGCATGGGCAACCGGAATACCCGCTTGCGCCGCGAGGATAGCGGTTATCGTTATGAGCGAAAGCCGCCGGGAATTCGTCAAGACACTAAAGAATGAGTTCATGAGGCTCTCCGTAAGATTGTGTTCGTGGAAGACCCGCGATATCTGAAGCGAGTTGATGTCGAAACCCTCGCGTCAAGACTCACTTGAACAGGTCACTCAGATCCTGGGTTGCGGGATCGGCCGCTGCTCCCAGTAGGGGCGTCACGCCGAAAATCTCTTGAATGGTCTTGAGAGTCGAACTGTGGTCGTAGTGAATCCTATTGCGGTATTCCCGACGGCCCTCTCCCTTGGCGAAGGGGGATACGAGGAACAACCCCACCGGACCGTCACCGTACTGAGCGGTATCCTCTGCTTCGTCCCAGATCACGAAAACTGCCCCACCTTCCTTGTAGGCTTCCGACGCCAAGATGACCGGCAGGTTTTTCTTGAGCCACTGATCCGAGCGAAGCGTGTTGCTACCTGGCTCATTCGGATCACAGGGCGTGATGCCTTCGTGCCCCTGATGACAGAGGTTGGGAATAATCAGGTTGTAGCGCGCCGTCTCGTGCGCCTTGATGTCTGTCGCCAGGTGGCTATAGGGCACCACGTGCGAGATACAGACGGGGGAATTCGGATTCAGGCCGTCATTGACGTCGTTGAAATACACCACTGACAGGTGCTCGACGTCGAGATAGGTGAAGTCGAGAGGGCATCCGGTGAACTCCGGACTGCCGTAATCCTGCTCGGCATACGCCTTCCAGGAGATACCTGCGTTGGTGAGCAAGCTGACGAGGTGGTTGGTCGTCGTCAACTGCGGCTGTCCGGGTTGCGTATCTGCGAGGACGCCGAAGTTGGTGCCGGCTTCGAGCCAAAGGTAATTCGGCTGGCTCGGGTGATTCCCCGGCGGATTGAAATATTGCTGCGGGTGCGCTGAACGCTTTTTCAACTCGTTGTTGATGTAGGGCGCGAGAGGGTTGTTCTCGAGATCCGGGTCGTTGTACGCGGTACCCGAGTTGTTACCGCTCCAGTTGTGATTCTCCATCATGATCACGAACACGGTCTTGACCTTGCTCATCTGGGCAAACGAGAGTGTCGGCAAGACGATCGACAGGCTCAAAAGAGCCAGCAGTGCGCGTTTCATCGAGGTTTACCTTCAGGCTGGGGTTATTACATGACGCCGACGACGCCTCCAGTCCGATAGATTAACTAGCGCTAATGACATGCGTGTGACGTCGCCGAGTCAGCTTCGAGCGTGTCCTCGATATCCGAGAAATAGGCGACGCCGCGCGCCGTTTGCAAGGCCGCTTTGGCGCTCGGGTCTAGTGCAAGTCGTCCGGTACACGCAGCGTTAAAGTACCCATGTGTTACGAGTTACCACAGATGCTTTGAGATCAAAAACGGGCACAATGGATCCGTCGCCCGGCGATGTTCTCGCCGAATCCGATGCCGATCAGCGGACGCTCGCCGCCGACGGCAGAGGGTCGGGTCCCGACCGTGGGCGGCCGGGCGCAATGCGTTATTTACCAGTCGTCCTGCTCACAATCACCAAACGGTATCCAAGGTCGAGTTCAGTGAACTCCTGCAGATGGGAATACCGCATTTCCCAGGCTCCGGAGTGGATGTCTCGCCGCAGGGCTTCGAGTCCGGCATCGATATTGCCGATTTTGGAAAACGTCGAGATGCCGCCTCGAACAATTGGGTCAAAATAGGCATTCGGCCGTTTCCAATAAGCCCCGAGAAACCCATCGATGCAATCCGCAGGAACGGGCACGGCGATAGTTTCGACCGACCCAAACGCATTCGCAAAGCGCGTGATACTCGGAAATATGTGTCGATCGGCACGTAGCAATTCCGGCACGTAGTCGAAAAGCCAGAATTTCTCGCACACATCAAGATCGATCGTCAGGAAAACGATTCGGGACCGTGCTACGCGGTCGCATTCGGAGAACCCCTTGGCCTGATCTTTCCAGTGATGCACCGTCAGGATGCCGAGGACCGCATCAAAGCTACCGTTCTGAAACGGAAGTGCTTCGGCGCTGGCCTGAACCACGGGAGCTGCGCCCGAGGGACGCTGTGCAATCATCGTCCGCGACGGTTCGACGGCGATCACCATTCGAGACCCTGGTTCGTACGATCCCGTCCCGGCACCGACGTTCAAGATTGTTTCGCAGCCCGCGAGCGAGTTTACGATTGCTGCGCCGATCCTCGGGTCACTCTGACGTGGGCCGGCATAGGCGCGTCCAATATTGTCGTACAGTGTGGCCACAGGATTAGGGTTAAGCCGATCGTTCCGAGTGTGGAGTCGAGACTATACGGCGGTCATTAGCACTGCGGGAAGCGGACATTGCTGGCGAACCGCTTGGGGTCGAGTCCCGCCGATGGCGGTCGGCACCGTCGGCGAACGTCTCTGACCGGCCACTTTGAGATATTCGAGCGAAGGAATGGAGGAGGAAAGCGGTCGCTCGCCACTCAAGGTGGTCGCGCCTGCACTGGCGGTGCTGAGGCTAGAGGTGAGCCTTGCCAAGGTGCGGTACCATTCGCTAGACACGTCCGCGACAAGACGTTAAGGCACAGGTTCAACCCTGGATTACCCAACACCGATTGTGAGGGAGCAAATCGTGAACAATACAGATAAAGACAAGATCCTGAGGCTTGCGCTGCGCGTATTCGGGGTTATATTCCTGCTGGTCTATCCGCTGGGACTGATCTGGCCGTCCGGCTGGGTGTGGCATCACGGAGAGGGTGTCTATTACCTGCAGATGATTGCAGGCATCTATGCGGTGCTTGGTATTTTCTTGATCATTGCCGCCAAAAATCCGGCAGCCAATCGCAGCCTGATATCGTTTACTGTGTGGTCAAGTGTCGTTCACGCGCTGATTATGGCGGTGCAGGCTTTGGGCGATAAGCATGAGACCGGTCACCTCATGGGCGACGTGCCCGCACTAGTCCTCGTTGCCGCTGTCCTTTGGTATCTTTCTCCATCAAAGGAGTAGCGTTTCCGGTGATTCTTTAACCGGGACCTCCCTGGGCCGGCGCGCGGCGCTTCTGCGCGGCTCGCACTTGAAAGAGATCCGCTGCCCGGCGCTCTTTCCACGTTCCCCTATTTGCAGGATTTGACTGGCAAATGCCGATTCAGACGGCGGTAAGCTGACGTTCGCCGCGGGCAGCAACGGGTCGTGACGCGCCGATGGCGGATGGCGGATGGCGGATGGCGGACACCATTGACCGCGAACGGCTCTGACCGGCCAAGACCAGACGCCGCACGGCCTTAATTGCTCCGCACTAAGCAGTCATTCAGATTGCCGTGACAGGCGACAACTAATTGTATCTACAAGGGCGGAAGCTGCGCCCTTGCCGCCCTCCACTGCATAGCGGTCGCTACGCGCTCGGCGTCGCTCGGATGCGTATAGAACAATGCGTGCTCGAGCACGGTGGGCCGCAGACGCACCGTGTCTGCGTCGTGGATCATGAACTCAGCCAGTCCGAGCGGGGCCTGCGAGGCGTTGAGGCCGTACAAATCTGCCTGATGTTCAAAGCTTCGTGAAACGGCGTTACTCGCCGGCAGGGAGACAAATCCCCAGAGAAGGAACAAGCCCCAAAAGATTGGCAAACTTGCGATGTCCCCGACACCCGAAATCTGCCACCGTGCTCCCATTCGCCGAACGACTGCTTGCGTCCCTAGTGCGATCAGTGCGAAGCCAAAAGACATGCTCAACGTGTCGGTAACTATGCTCTGAGGGTCATGATTCATCACGAAATGCCCGATTTCGTGGCCCACTACGGCTCTCAACATCGGATCACTGGTCTTCTGAAGTGTGTTATCGTCGACGCTGATGCGCGCTGCATCTCCAATGCCAGAGGCATGTGCGTTCAATAGTCGGGACTGCCGCGACGCATCGCCAGTCACCACCGCCACATCATTGATGCCATTGGCGTGGGCAAGTGCGAGTATCTGCGCCTTCTGAGGGCCATCCGCCAGCGGTCGATAGGTGTTGGTAAGCGGCTCGATCACGTTGGGCGAGAGCAGCGTGAATGCCGCGCGCAGCACCAGGTAGATCCCGACCGCCCAGGCCACCCACTGCGTGGGACGCTTGCGGATGACCGAGTAGATGACCAGTACTCCGACCAAATAGAACGCGGTAAAGACGCCCGAATTGACGAGGCTGTCGCCAAGCCATGCGCTGAAGGATTGATCAGAAAACCCAAATTGGTGCGGCCGAAGAAACGTCGCGTAGATCTCGACCGGTAGACTCAGCAGATAAAGGGCAATGAAATATTGAAGGGCGACGGCTGTGTCTACGAGCGCGCGGCGGGAGAGGACTCGTTCAGCAAACTCTCGCGCATGAGAGGCCATTCGCGTAGCACATAGAGCTATGGTGGCCAGTATCAGAGTCAAAACGCGCAACTCGAAGGCTAACATACGCGTGTCGCTGTACCTTTCGCCCCGCTCGCGCATCTCGCGAGGAATGCGCGCAAGATAGGCATTGGTCGCCGCCACAGGATCAAGTGGCAGATTCGCGTACCATGTCGCGGGCACTGTGATAGTCAGGTCGATCGGCCGAGCCGCTACTGACTCATGCCCATCGGACCAGCCCCAAGCGAGGGCCGCGATGCCGACCACTCCGATCAAGCTCCACGTGATGCTAAGACGCATGTCGCTCCCCCTTGTGCGTGCGGATCATAGTTTAGAGCAACTGCATCTGGGAACTCACGAATTGGGCGACCGAATACCTGCCATTCGCCACCGGCAGGTGAGGGTCGTGACGAGCCAGTGACGCAAAAGAGGACGGAGCAGGAGGTAATTTTGGCTGAAAACTTGAACGCCAAGTGGAGTTCAAGCCCGCCTTCTGACTATATCGATAGGATCTAGCTGATTCTGGGCGGGCACCGGTACATGGATCTTTGAATATCCCCTAAGCCCCTAAGCCGCCGGTCGCATCCCGACACCTCCGGGTCAGTATTAACTTCGTTTCACGTCGTATTGCAGGCACACCACGCCCGATGGAAAAATATTAGTGTTCACCAAAGCAAGTGCGGTTTGGTCATTGATGTTTTTGAACAAGGGAATACCTTGGCCCAGCAATATCGGGTTGACAAACAACCAGTACCCGTCGATGAGGTTTTCCGCCATCAGCGCATGAGTGGCGGAGGGGCTGCCAAACATCAAGATTTCGCTGCCAGAGCTGTGCTTGAGCTTGTTGATTTCATCGCTCAAATTGCTGCTGATGATTTTCGTATTAACGTGATTTTTCTCCGACAGAGTTTTCGACAGCACCACTTTGCGGGCGGATTTATACCAGCGTGAATGCTCGTGATCATGCGGGCTGGCATCGGGCTCGTCGGCAGCGGTTGGCCAGTACGATTCCATCATCTCGAAGGTCGTACGCCCATATAACGCGGTGTCCGTCTGCTGGATCCGTTTCTCCACGTATTCAAATAGATCGGCGCTTCTACTTATCCAGCCTAGGCCGGCCGGGCCCTTCGCGGTAGAAGCAACAAAGCCATCCAGTGAGACATGTACAAATGAAACGATCATTCTCATAATTTTCCCTATTGACTAAATTTTGATTACGTAGCCGGCAAGGCGCGCCAGGGTTTGGTGGCCTCCTTCAATCGCACCGATTTTTTCCACGGCCATATTGCGTGCTTGCGCATTGGGAAAAAGCAGATGGATCGTCACTTTAGTCTGTGCATCCACCGCCTCGAACGTCCAGATAGCCTCAAACTTCGCCTTCGGGTCACCCTTGTACGTGCCGCCGGTGCAAAACTCGATACGGTGAGGTTTCTCGATCGCGGTATAGACGCTGCGGCTTGGATAGTCCCTTCCATCCGGCCCGTGCATGACATGATGCCACTCACCTCCCACGCGAAAATCCAATTTCTGCAGCGTGTTAGTGAAACCATTCGGACCCCACCAATGCACAACATGTTCAGGTTTAGTCATCGCCTCCCATACTAAATCGCGTGGCGCGTCTATCAGACGAGACATGATGATTTCTCGGTCCTTTGTATCTGCACTGTTAGCCACTTTATTTTTTCTTTCCTGAACTTTTCGTCTCTACGGATTGAAGGTTTTTGAGATACGCATCCAGGCGATCGAGGCTCTGTTCCCAATGCTGGCGATATTGGCCGATAAAGTCGGCGGCTTCGTGCAACGGCGCGGCATTTAGTTGGCAGGGCCGCCATTGCGCTTGGCGACCTTGCGTGATTAGTTTGGCGTGCCGCAACACCTTAAGGTGCTTTGTTACGGCTGACGGGCTTATCGAGAACGGCTTCGCAAGCTCGGTGACCGATGTCCCTCCCTGTGCAAGCCGCGCAAGAATGGCGCGACGGGTTGGATCAGCGAGCGCGGCAAAGGTGATGCTGAGCGAATCAGTATTCATATGTATTACATTGAACGGTTAATTAACCTATTGGTAAAATATAGCTGACTTTAAAACCGGTGTCGATGAAAATTCGCCGATTTGCTGCTTCACATGGTGTTGGACCATCGTTGTGGAAATCACAGATGGCCGCATTGGGTCGATAACGGACGGATGAGACCACGGTGCACGAGATCGCCGACGGGCCGATCCACGGAAATTGATCACGCACGCGCAGAAGATCCCAGCGGCGGCTTCGCCCCAGTTATCTGCTGTAAACGATAAATTAGTTTCATCGTCTTAAAGTGATTTTTTGAGTTTATCGCCTATATGCGATATTATGTGATTATCTGCTTTAAGCGATAAAATGACAAGGGTCCCACCATGGACACATTACTACTGCACTCACCAGCGCAGCTTGCGGCGCATTTGAAGTCCCTGCGCAAGACCCGAAGACTTACTCAAGCTCAGCTCGCCAAGCGCTTGGGAATCGGCCAGTCACGTCTTGCGGATATCGAAAGGCACCCTGGGACCGTCTCCAGTGCTCAGCTCTTGGACCTTCTTGCTGCGTTGGGGGTGGAAGTGCTGTTACGCTTGAAGCCGACCCCAAAGCACACTGAAAATCGCCCTCGAGGCGAGTGGTGAGCGAACTTGATGTCTGGATGAACGGTCGTCGCGTCGGGGTGTGGCGGAAAATCCGCGGCGATCGCGACCAATTTGTTTACAATGACGCTTGGCTGGAGGATCCCCAGTTTCGGCCGCTATCTCTGTCTCTGCCCGTGACCGCGTCACGGGAAATCACTTCTCCCCTGGTCCGCTATTACTTCGACAACCTGTTGCCGGACAATTCGCAAATCCGGGAAAGAATACGGAACCGGTTCCACGTCCGATCTGCCGAGTCATTCGATCTTCTGGAGGCAATAGGACGCGACTGCGTAGGCGCGGTGCAGTTAATGCCACCGGGAAAGACTCCGGTCGGCTGGGACCGGATCGAATCGACGTTACTCAAAACACAAGATGTCGAGGCGATCCTCCACGCCGTCCCAACTACTGCTGGACCGCTCAGCGCCCAGTCCGCCGAGAATGAAGACTTTCGCATTTCGATTGCCGGTGCACAGGAGAAGACGGCGCTGCTTCGCATCGGCAACACTTGGCATCGGCCGCTCGGAGCCACGCCCACGACCCACATCCTGAAGCTGCCGCTCGGCATTGTTGGCGGCGGACTCCAACTGGATTTGTCTGATTCGGTCGACAACGAATGGCTCTGCGCGACCTTGTTCGAGGCCATGCACTTACCCGTCGCACGCACCCAGATCGCGGCATTCGGCGATCAGCGTGTACTCGTGGTCGAGCGCTTCGATCGTCAGTGGCGCAATGTTGGCTCACACGATCCGACAGCGGCGCGCTTCCACGTGCCACTGGATGCGTGGATCGCGCGACTTCCGCAGGAGGATTTCTGCCAGGCAACCGGCGAGCCACCGGAGGCAAAGTACGAGAAGGATGGTGGTCCGGGAATAGTACAAATCCTGCGAATTCTCGATCGAGGAGCAGCACCAGAGCGTGACAGCAACCTCTTTGCACTTTCGCAGCTGATGTTTTGGTTCTTAGCCGCCACGGACGGACACGCCAAAAATTTCTCTATATTCCTCCGCCGCGACGGCTATGAGCTAACGCCATTCTACGATTTACTATCCGCGTGGCCGGTCATTGGAAACAAAGCCCGTAAATTGCAGCCGCAGAAAGTCAAAATGGCGATGGCGATGCGCACTGGGATTCGACCCCATTACCGCTGGAGCGAGATTGAGCCTCGCCATTTCAAGGCGCTCGCCGAATCTCTGTCGGATCATAACCTGTGGTCAATGATGCTCGATACGGCCAGATCAGTACCGGAAGCAATTGCATCGGTAAGCAAGCAATTGCCACCGAACCTGAAAGAATCCGTATGGACCAGCGTAACGGAGGGGTTTGCACGGAAGGCCAAGGAGTTTTTGCGCGCTGCCGAAAACCTCCGCGATTGAGCATCCGCCTCGAACTTAGCAAGCAGTCGGACAACCCACGTGGGCCGCGACCCACTCGATCGGCCAGGGTGCCGGTCGACCGGTTTATAATGACGCGGCCACTCCCTTCCCAACGTCAAACGCCCCGGAGAAATCCATGCCGCCTCGAAATGCTTCCTCTCGCGCCGCTTCGCCCGCGGCCACTCCGGTAGCCCGGGCCGCCGCCGTTCCCGTGGCCGCTCCCAGCCCCATCACCCGCCGCGCCTTCGTGCACAGCGCCGCAACCGTCGGCGGCGGCCTCATGCTCGGCATCTACCTGCCCACTGGCAAGGCAGTCGGGCAGGAAAACGCCCCTGGGTCCGCGGCCAAGGAGGCGCCGCCGCGCACCCCGTCAGCATTCCTGCGCATCGCGCCCGATGACACCATCACGCTGGTGACGCCCGCGGTGGAAATGGGCCAGGGCGGCCACACGGCGTTGCCCATGATCCTGATGGAGGAACTGGGCGGCGACTGGCGGCGCCTGAAAGTGGAGGACGCACCAGCCGCGGCGATCTTCAACAACCCCGTGTTCCGCATACAGCTCACCGCCGGTAGCTTCTCTGTCCGCGGTTGGTACACCGAACTGCGGCGCATCGGTGCCGCAGGACGTGAGATGCTGGTTGCCGCCGCCGCCCAGCAGTGGGGGGTGTCGGCGGCGCAATGCGCGGCGGCGAACAGCGTTATCACGCATGCGCCCTCCGGCCGCACCTGCACGTACGGCAGTGTGGCCTCGGCCGCGTCGGCACTGCCCGTCCCGGAGCGGCCCGTGCTCAAGGCCGGCAAGTTCGACCTGATCGGGACCTCACCGCTGCGCGTGGACGTCGCCGACAAGGTGGACGGGAGCGCCCGGTACGGCATCGACGTCAAGCTGCCCGGGATGCTTTACGGTGCCGTGAAAACCTGCCCCACGCTCGGCGGCAAACTCAACTCCTTCGACGACACCAAGGCCAGGGAAGCGCCGGGCTTTCACGCCACGGTGGCGCTGCCCGACGGCGTGATCGTGATGGCGCGCTCCTACTGGCAGGCCAATAAGGCGCTGGCGCTGGTCGCCGTGGAGTATGACCTGGGGGCGCTGGCCGGCGTCGACAGCGCCAAGGTGTCGCAGCGGCTGCACGATGGCTTCAACGAGAAAGGGACGGTGGCGCGCGACGACGGCAACGTCGATGCGGCCTTCGCCAACGTGGCATCAACCGGGCCCGCGCGCGCCGGCACGTCCGGGTTCCTGGCGGCGGCGCAGGCCGCCGGCACGCCCACGCTCGAGGCGGTGTACGAGGTGCCCTATCTGGCCCATGCCTGTATGGAGCCCATGAACTGCACGGTGCGCGCCGATGAGAGCGGGGCCGAGATCTGGTGCGGCACGCAATCGCCGCAGGCGGCTCAGCACGCCGCCGCGGAAGCGCTAGGCATCGCGCCGGACAAGGTCAAGGTCAACACCCTGTATCTCGGCGGCGGTTTCGGCCGGCGTGGCGAGGCGGACTATGTGGCCCAGGCTGCCGCGGCCGCCAAGGCCACGGGCAAGCCGGTGAAGCTGGTATGGACTCGTGAAGAGGACATCCAGCATGACTTCTACCGTCCGGCGGCCGCCATCAAGTTTCGCGCCGCGCTCGACGGCGAGCAGAAGCTTAAGGCGCTGGAGTGCAACATCGTCACGGCCTCGAAGCCGTCCTTCTCCTTCCCCGGCCCGCCGTTTTACACCGAGGGCGTGTACAACTTGAGCTATGCCTTCCCGAACCTGCGTGTCACCGGCGTCGACAAAAACATCGGCGTGCGCTTCGGGTTCTGGCGTTCGGTGAACGAGTCGCACAACCCCTTCATGCTCGAAGGGTTTATGGACGAGATCGCGCATCAGGCGGGGCAGGATCCGTATCAGTTTCGCCGGTCGATGCTGCAGCATCCGGAGGCCCGGCGACTCCTGGGCGTGCTCGACGCCGTCGCGGAGAAGGCCGGCTGGGGCCGGGGGAAGTCGGGTCATGCGCTCGGCATCGCAGCGTTCGAAGCCTTCGGCAGCTACATTGGTTCGGTGGTGGACGTCACCGTCAAGGACAAGGCCATCACTTTGCACAAGGTCGTGACCGCCATCGATTGCGGCGTGGCGGTGCACCCCGACAATATCCGCGCGCAGTTGGAGGGCGGCATGGTCTACGGGTTGGCGGCTGTGCTGCGCGGCGAGATCACCCTGGAGAACGGCGCGGTGAAGCAGAGCAACTTCACCGATTACCCCATGTTGACGATGGCCGAGATGCCACGGACGGAGTCGTACATTCTGCCGAGTACGGCGCCGCCCGGCGGCATCGGCGAACCCGGGACGGGACCCATCGCACCGGCGTTGGCGAATGCCATCTACGCTGCCACGGGCACACGCGTGCGCTCGTTGCCGCTCTCCAAGCACGGCTTCACCTTTTCGGCCGCGAGGGCCTAAGTCATGATGAAACTCACCGTGAACGGCAAGACACACGACATTGATGTTGAGAGTGACACCCCGTTGCTCTGGGTGATCCGCGACGACGTGGGCCTGACCGGGACCAAGTTCGGCTGCGGTGTCGGCGCCTGCGGCGCCTGTACGGTGCTGCTCGAAGGCGAGCCCACACGCTCCTGCGTGCTGCCCATGAGCGCGGTGGCTGGGAGGTCCATCACCACCATCGAGGGGTTGTCGGCCGACAAGTCACACCCCGTACAGAAGGCCTGGATCGCGGAAAGCGTCCCGCAATGCGGCTATTGCCAGTCGGGCATGATCCTGACGGCGGCGGCATTGCTCAAGCGCAAACCGCATCCGACCGACGCCGACATCGATTCGACCATGACCAATATCTGCCGCTGCGGCACCTATGATCGGGCGCGCAAGGCGATTCACCGGGCGGCCGGGGATTAGCTAATAATCGGGCGGCGCGAGCGTGGTTCTGCTGCCGGATCAATGTCTCGACAAAGCAGTCGGGTCGTTACGTACAGTAAACTCGCTTTATGAGCAGTCAAACGCCGCCAGCGCCGCCGGGCGAGAGTGTCACCACCTGTCCGACACGGAGTTGCACGCGAACATCGGTCTGACGCGCAGCTGCGACGTGCAATACGTGCGCGGAGCGCTGGATTTCGCATCCCACGTCGAGGTCCTACTACCGATGCCGCTCGAAGAGTGCGCGAGGGACTTCGACGCGGACGCGCTGCAGACTCTGCGCGCGCTGTTCACGGACCCGAGGGTCAGCTCGACGGTGCTGTCCTCACCGGTACAACCGCTCAGCATCGGCGGCAGCGAGGAGAACCGTCACGCAGCGCTGTACGCGAACCTGACCGAAACGCTCGTTCGTCGCAGCAGCGTGCTGCTGACTCTTTGGGGTCGTCACGCGCCTATTCTCGGTATGATCAAGGACGCGGCACTTCGGCACGTCGGAGTCCGCGCCGACGATGACGACGACGTCAGCCTCGTGATGCTGGAGCTCGCCGATGACGTCGATGTGGCCGACAGCGTTGTCCACTGCCGAGCGACGGATCCGCACGCCGAGTCCGCCGCTCGCGTCCATGTCCGCCGGCCTCACGCACCGCACCCTGTTGCTCGTGAGCTACCTCGCCGTGCTGGTCTGCAGCTTGTGTGTGTACTACCCGCTCCGCCGCCAGGGGTGGTTCGCGAAGCACCTGAGCTACCGCGCGCTTGCGGAGACGCTGCGGGTGACGTTCTATCTACGACTCACCGGCGTCGATCACCGACTCGATGCGGAGCGCCTGCTCGCACTGTCGGGCATCAATCGCTTCCGCGGCTTCAGCCTCATCACCCACGTGCTGGCGGCGCTCGCGGTCCCGGATACACACGTGGCTGATCGGCGCGCGGCCGACCTGGGCCGCTCCGGCTACGTCGAGCGCGATTGGATCGAGGGTCAGCACCGCTACTTCGTCGCCAGGGTGTCGCGACTCAAGCGCGAGGGTCGGCGCGTCAAGGCCCTCAAGAATGTGCTGTTCGCCAACGTCCTGCTCGTAATCGTCGCGATGGTCGTCATGGGCATGGCCCTGGAGCGCCACGAGATCATTTTCGGAGTCTCGCTCAAGAACGCCTTGACCTTCGGGTGGGGATTCCTGGCACTACTGCTCGGCGCTTGGCAACTGCACGACAACAACAAGGCGAGCCGTGAGCTCCTCTTGCAGTACCGCAATCAGGGCACGCTTTTCGCGCGCGCCAGGCAACAGCTGTCATGGCTCACGGATGCCGACGAGCGCAATCACATTCTCTTGGAGCTCGGCCGGAATTCGCTGATGGAGAGCTACTTGTGGACGATCCACCGCTATCAGCGCGAGCACGAGCCGGCCGGTAAGCGCTGAGCCAAGCTAGCTTCGTATCCACTTCAATGGGTCGAATAGACCGCTCATTCCCGCGTGGCGATGGCGGCTTGCCCATCGACGGGCTTGGTCCGGCTGTTCATGAGGGCCAGCCCGACGATGGTGACGGCGACTCCTACGCAGGCCGAGATCCCGATCGATTCATGGGCGAACAGCCCCCAGAAGAGCCCCCAGATCGGCATCAGATAGGTGACTCCCGTGAGCTGCGTTGGGGAAATCTCCTCGAGCAGACGGTAGTACAGCAGGTAGGCGACACCTGAGCCCGCGAAACCGAGCACCACGACGGCGCCGATGGGGCCGGCATGCAGAGCGGCGGGATGCTCTCCGGCAAGCCCGACCGGCAGCAGCAGAGCGGTCGCGAGACTGAGCTGCGTGGTGGCGAGACCCATGGGATCCAGGCCCCGCAGTTTGGTTTTGGCCACCAGCGTGGCGATGGCATAAGAGACGGCGGCAAGCGCGATGATGATGATGCCGAAGAGCATGCCCGCCGAAGCCTCATGGGATACGCTGCCGGATTGGCCGGCGATGACGATGACCACGCCCGCAAAGGAGAGCAGCACGCCTGCGATCGTTGCCAGCCCGGCGCGGTCGCGGTAAGCCAGAATGGAGAACAACACTGTCCAGATGGGCACCGTCGCGTTGAGAACCGCGGCCATGTTGCTCGGCACGGTGCGTTCGCCCCACGCAAAGAAGGTGAACGGCACGGCATTGTTGAGCACGGCGAGCAACAACATCCAGGGCAGGAGGCGCCGCGGCGGCAGCGAGTAGCCGCCGATCAGCAGCACCGTCCACAGCAGGCTCGCCCCCAGGGCGCAGCGCAGGAGCGAAATCCACACGGGCGGAAATGTAACCACCGCAATGCGCATCATGAGGAAGGAAACTCCCCAGACCGCCGACAGCAGTACTAATTCAAATAGGTGTTTGGGTTTCATCGCGACCGATATACCGCACGCGCGATGGCGCGCGCCATGCAATCCGCGGCCGCGGATCCGATGCGGCTCACCTGGAGTGCGCGCCGCTGGCCTTCACCCGGCGCGACGCTACCGCTCGCCAGCGCGAACACCGTATCGCCGTCGAACAGGGAATGCGCCGGCCGCAGCGCCCGCGCGATGCCGTCTTGCGCCATCATGGCCACGCGGTTGCATTCCGCCGTGGTCAATGCAGCATTGCACGCGACCACTCCCAAGGTCGTGTTGGCGCCGGGGCGCAATCTTTCCAGCGCCAGCAACCGTGATTCATCGGGCGCGGGATTGCCCATATCCGCCTGGGCGCCGGGCGGCTTCGAGCCGCCGAACTCCCGGTCCAATTCGAACGGCCATGCCCAGTACGTAGTGCCGTCCGGCATCAGCGCCGATCCGACCGAGTTCACGGCGACCATGGCGCCGACAGTGAGTCCGCCGCCCAAGTCGATCGACGCGGATCCGACCCCGCCCTTTACTAAACCCGCCATGGCGCCGCGCCCCGCGCCCACCGATCCCAAGGCGAAGTCCGCAGCGGCCGCCTGCAAGGCACTCGCGCCGAGGGCGCGGTACGGGGGCTCGAGTCCCCACGTCTTGTCGCCGCCGTTGCCCAGATCGTGCAGCACGGCCGCGGGCACGATGGGAATGGCCGGTGAGCCCGGCCGCAACGTCAATCCGATGCCTTGGGCCGAGAGAGCGGCGGCGACACCGTCCGCGGCGGCAAGACCGAACACCGATCCGCCGGCCAGTACCACGGCATGCGCGCGCCCGACGAGATTTTCCGGCGCGAGCGCCTCGGTCTCGCGCGTGCCGGGGCCGCCGCCGCGGACGTCGACGCGCCGCCGGCCAAGCCTCCGTGCACGCAAGTACCGTCACTCCGGATTGCGACCCGCTCGTCGGTGGCGTGCCCCACCGCGAGACCCGGCACGTCCGTGATGAGATTTCTGGGGCCGGGCCGGTACATGGCGTCTGTACTATTGCGGCTCGTTGGATTGCGCCGCGATCACGGCCAAGCCTTGCAGCACCAGATCCGGCACGATCTCCCCGTGGGAGCGCATGGTGCCGGTGATCATGCCGGCGTCGCCGCCCGGTGATGAACAGCTTGGGTTTGACGCCCGTGCTTTGTTCGATGATTTCGGCGGCGCGATCGGCCATGCCGGCGAGGGCGAACACGGCGCCGCGCGACACGGCGCCGATGGTGTTGTTCGCGAGCACGCCGGCCAGCGAGGGCGTGCTGTGTTCGGCCGCCTTGGCGATGTCGCTGGTCTTGCTCATGAGCGCTTCGCGCATCATGTGAATGCCGGGAGCGATCAGGCCGCCGAGGTGCTGGCCGTTGGCATCCACACTGTCGACCTTGACGGCGGTCCCCGCATCCACCACGCACAGCGCCGAGCGGGCCAGGGTCCAGGCACCGATCAAAGCCAGCCAGCGATCGGCGCCCAGCAGGGAGGGATCGAGATAGCCGTTGGTGAGCCCATGGAATTCCTGGGCCGCGGTCACGAATTCGACGTTGACGTTGAAATTTCTTTTTCGCAAGCTTTGTCAAGGTCTTCGCCATCGCCGGGCCGGCGACGTTGGAGACCAGCACGCGGCCGCGGCTTCTGGACCGGACTCGAACAGGCGGCGGTCCATATGCCCGGCTTTGCGTCGCGGTGCACGACGGCCTGTTGATCGGACAGTCCGGTGCTCGTCAGCCAAGCCCATTTCAGGCGCGTGTTGCCCACGTCGATGACCAAAATCATGCGGATCCTATGGCCCTGCCGGGGGGTGCCCTGCCGGAACTCGATGGCGATAAAGCGCGCAAGGATAGCATTCTCGATGTCGCGCAAATCGGTGCGCGGCGCGCGTGCGCGCATATTATGATCGCGGCCCTGGTGGTTGCGCCTTCAAAGTTGGGAGTTGCGATGAATTTGACTTTTCGTTGTCTGTGGGGACCTTGGCTGCTGGCGCCATCGCTCCTGGGCCTGTCCGGCATCACCCTCGCCGCCGCGGCACCGCGCTCTGCCACGGGCGACGATTCCGATGCGAAAACATCCGCGGCGGCCGAGCCGACCGAGTCGACGCGCTTTCTGCACGACGAGCGCCGCGTCACGCAGGGATCAATGACTGTGGAGGGCCGTACCATAGCCTACCAGGCCGAGGCGGGCGTCCTGGTCGTGCACGTCAAGGACCCCATGGACGACGACCCTCCGCTGCCGAAGGAGGATCGCGTGGGCCCGCCGCCGCCGCAACCGCCCGAGGCGAGCATGTCCTACGTCGCCTACTTCAAGGGCGACAAGGAAGATACCCATCGGCCGATCACGTTTCTGTACAACGGCGGCCCGGGTTCTTCGACCGTGTGGCTGCACATGGGAGCGTTCGGACCCAAGCGCGTGGTGACGGCGGACGACAAACACGTGCCTGCCGCTCCTTACCGCGTGGTCGACAACGAATACAGCCTGCTCGACGTGAGCGACCTGGTATTCATCGATGCTCCCGGTACCGGATTCGGTCATCTGCGCGGTGCGGACAAGGAGAAAGCGTTTTACGGCGTCGATCAGGACGCGCACGCCTTCGCCAACTTCATCGTGGAGTTTCTGTCGCGCCACGGCCGCTGGAATTCGCCGAAATATCTGTTCGGCGAGAGTTACGGAACCACGCGCTCGGCGGTGCTCGCGAACGTTCTGCAAAACGAGAAGGCGCTGGATCTGAACGGCATCATTCTGCTGTCGCAGATCTTGAATTTCGACGACAGCGCGGACGCGCCCCAGTTCAATCCGGGGGTCGATCTGCCCTATGTTCTGGCTTTGCCCACCTACACCGCGACGGCCTGGTATCACCATAAGTTGGCGAATCCCGCCCGCCGCGCTCGAGCCGTTGCTCCGCGAAGTCGAGAATTTTGCCCTGAGCGAATATGCCGCAAGCGTTGGCGGCGGGTCGGAGTGATTGCGCCCGAGCGCAAGTCCGCTATCGCCGCGAAGCTCAGCGCCTACACCGGCCTTCCCGCCGACTACATCGAGCGGGCAAACCTTCGCGTCAACGGCGGAGAGTTCGAAAAGACGTTGCTCGGAAGCGAGGTCACCACCGGCCGGCTCGATACCCGCTTTGCCGGCCCCACGCTCGATCCCATGAGCAAGGAAGCGGAGTACGATCCGCAGTCCGCGGCGATTTCCTCGGCCTACGTATCGGCATTCAACGAGTACGTGCGCGGTACGCTCAAATTCGGCGACAAGAAGACCTACAAGCCGGAGAACGACGTCGAGAAGATATGGGACTTTCTGCATCAGCCGCCGGGCGCCCCGCAGAAGGTTCCCGGTCCGACCAACGTCATGCTCGATCTCGCGGTCGCCATGAAGCAGAATCCCAATCTCAAGGTTCAGCTCAACGGCGGTTACTACGATCTGGCCACGCCTTACTTCGCGGCCGTATACGAGCTTCGCCAGCTGCCCGATTCAGGCCTCGCTCAGGAGCAATATCGACATGCACTTCTACACGTCGGGACACATGGTGTACGCCCATGAGCCCGACCTGAAGGCGCTGCACGCAAACGTGGCCGCGTTCATCGAAAAAACCAAGACCGGTACCGCGGGCCGTTGACCGTGATCGAGTTGAAGCGGCTGATTCGAGATGTTCCGGACTTTCCGCGCCGCGGCATCTTGTTTCGCGACATTTCACCTCTGTTGCGCGAGCACTTCGAAACCGCCATCGAGGTGCTCGACAGCCTGCTGACGGACGCGGAATGGAACGAGATCGACGCCGTCGCCGGCATCGAGTCGCGCGGATTCATCTTGGGCGCCGCTCTCGCGGCGCGCCGGCGCAAGGGGTTCGTGCTGGTGCGCAAGCAAGGCAAACTGCCGCCGCCCGTGGTCGATGTCGCCTACGATCTCGAGTATGGATCGAATGTCCTGGAGATGCAGTGCGGACACGGACGTTTGTTGCTGGTCGATGATGTGCTGGCGACCGGCGGCACCATGACTGCGTCGGCCGATCTTTGCGTCCATGCGGGTTACGAGATCAGGGCGATCGCCGCGCTGATCGACCTGAAGATCGTCGCGGATTACACCTGGCGGACCCTCTCCGCGCGCACGGCGGTCCAGTATTGATGGGGGCCGCTTTACCCCGAACATTGGTCGTCATGGCGCTGCCGGCCGAGTCGGACGGAGTGTTCGAAGCGGCGGGAGTTCCGCTCTTGTTTTGCGGAGTCGGCAAGGTGAATGCCGCCGTCGCCCTGACCCGCGAGCTCGCGCGCTACATCCACGGTGACGAACCGTTGCCGCTGGTGTTGAATTTCGGCACGGCCGGGAGCCGGGTATACGCCACCGGCACGCTGGTCGCGTGCCGTGAATTCATACAACGCGACATGGATGTACGCGGACTGGGTTTTCCGCTGGGAGTCACTCCCTTCGACTCGGCGCCGCCGGCGCTGCGGTTCGAGCCGCTCTTCAGCGACCTGCCGACGGCTATCTGCGGCAGCGGCGATTCGTTCGCAACCGGCGAATCCGAGGCCGCCGCCGCGGTGTGCGGCGTCCTCGACATGGAAGCCTATGCGCTCGCGAAAGTATGCTGGCTCGAAGGTGCGGCATTCGCGTGCGTCAAATACGTGTCCGACGGCGCCGACACTCGAGCGGCGGCGGATTGGCAGAACAACGTGCATCGGGCAGCAAGCGAGTTCCTGGATCTGCTTCGGAAGGTGAGCGGCTCTTCCGGCGGCGCACGTATCTCGTGACCAAGACCGCCGGCGTTATCCGGGCAGGGGCCCTGGCGGCGGCTTTGGCCTGCATGGCAGTCGCCAACTTGAAGGCCACGGCGGTTGCCGCGGTTCAAGTCATCGTCGGAGCCACGCCGATCGTCAACGGAGACGCCAAAGCCGCCGGCGATATCACCGTCGTCAATGAGCACCTCGCTTTCGCGCTTGCCGTGCAATCCGCCGCTCCGTACGGCGTCCCGCGCGGGGCGCTGGTCGATCTGGCTCCCGTGACCGGCGGCAAAATCGGCCGCGACCGCGTCGTGTTTGCGGACTTCATTCCGAATCACTGGTCGGCGTGGCCCAACACCTACCAGCATGTCGATATCCTCGAGCGGGGTCCCGCGCGCGCGGTCATTCGCACGACCCGCGATTGGGGCAAGGTGACCGTCGTCACGCTGTACACGCTCGAGTCGAATTCCGATCGGCTCGAGATTCGCACGACGATGACCAATGATGGTCCTGCCGCGCTCACCGGCCTGCTGTCCGGGCTCACGCTCTGGCCGAATAGCGGGTTTCTATTCGGTGTGCCGGGAATGCAGGGCCTTGCGGAGGGCAAAGCCGACCCGGCCGCCGCCGATCGCGTCGTTGCCTACGACGCGGACTGGGCCATCGCGTTGCATGCGCCGTACTTCGATCATGTCGGGGACGAATCGAAGGACTTGTACCTGCTGCACACGTTGCAAGCGGGCGAGAGCAGGGTGTTCGACGGCTGGCTGCAGGTGAGGCCGAGCGGCGATCTGGCGCCCATCCTGCGCACGGAAATCGAGCTGCGGTCGCTGGCGTCGGGCAGTGTTCACGGAACCGTGCGCGGGCGCGACGGCGCGGTGATCGAGCATCCGGTGGTTGTCGTCGAAAAGGGCGGCAAACCCTACGCATGGGTCTTGGGTCATCAGGGGGAATACGACATCACGCTGCCCCAAAGCCGCTATGTGCTGTACGCGACCGCGGAGAATTACTCGCAGAGCCGCAGGACGCCCCTGAAGATTTCGCCGGGCTCCGCGCAGACCCGCGACTTCCACGATCTGGAGAGACCCGGCCACGTGCGATTCAGCGTCACGGACGCGCGCAACGGCAGAGGGCTGGATGCGCGCATCGTCATCGCGCAAGGCCAGAAACCGGTGGTCGAGTTTCTCGGTAGAACCACGTTCTTTACCGAACTCGACCACGTGGGCAGCGTCGATTTGCCGATCGCTCCCGGCGACTACGTGTTCAGCGTGTCGTCGGGCGGTGGGTTCTTGGGTCAAAGCCGGCAAATCAAGGCGACTGTGGCGCCGGGCGGCGCCGTGGCCCTGAACGTCGCCGTGACCCGGCTCTTCGATCCGACCACGGAAGGCTGGTATTCCGCGGATTTGCATCATCATGCGGATCAGGCGGAAGCCGTCACACCCCCGGCGGATCTGGCGCGCTCGCAACTAGCCGCGGGGCTCGACCTTCTGTTCGTCAGCGATCACGACTCGGCCGCCAATCACCATGTACTGCAGGCGATCGCGGACGGGCGGGGAGTTCCCTTCATTCCCGCGGTTGAGTTGTCCCCGTCCTGGGGCCATTTCAATGCGTACCCCTGGAGGCTTGGGCAAAGTCCGGCTGTCGATACCAGCGTCGCGACCGTCGACGAGATCCTGGCGGAGGCCAGGCGCCAGGGAGCCCGCGTCGTGCAGGTCAATCATCCATTCATCCCCTATGGATACCTCACCAGCGTGGCGGCCGGCGTCGCCCCCGGCGGCTTCAATCCGAGTTTCGATTTGCTGGAAATCAATGCCGCGGCGCCCAAGGATGACGCAACGGTGCTGCATGCGCTGTGGGATTTCTGGAACGCCGGCCACCATTATTATTTGGCCGCGGGCACCGATACGCACGACGTCTGGAACTTCGAGTCGGGCGAAGTGAGGACGTTCGCGCACGTCGATGGAGCGGTGAGCGCAACGGCATTCGCGGAAAGCTTGAGAGCCGGTCACGCGTATGTGACGCGCGGTCCGCTGGTTTTTCCTTCGGTCATGTTCGGCGAACAACGCCGCGTCACGCCGGGCGAATCGTTCAATCTGGGATTCGACCTCAAATCGGTCGAGGGTCTGCGGCGCGCGCAGTTGATCGGCGCCGGCGTGGTGCTCGAGGACAGATCACTTGCCGGCGCGCAGCAAGCGCATGTGGACTTTTCCCCGAGTACCCGGCAATCCACATGGTACTCCCTCATCGTCGAAGATACGCAGGGCCGCAAAGCCTACACCGACCCCATCTGGGTCGACGCCGTCGCACCGGCGCTTCAGCCCTCGCGCTGCCAGGTTTGCGAACGACCCAGTAGCGAAAAGCCGATGTAGCCGCGAACGATGAGTCGAGCGCCGTTCTGCTCCAAGTGCATCTTGCAGCGATAGACGGACCCGGACTCGGGATCCAGGATATCGCCGCCGGAGTATTCGTTGCCCGACAGTTGCATGTTGCGAACGATCAAAAGCCCGATGATGGGCTGATTCTTGCGTTCATCCGTGCAGGGAACGCAGACGCGATGTTCGGCTCCCGGAGTGAATGATTGCTCGATCCGGCCGAACAGCTTCCCGTCCTGCGCGTAGATCCGCACGAGGGCGCGAGCATTTCCCGTCTTGTCGTCGAATGTCTTCCACAAGCCCACGGGCGACGCCGACTCTGCGGTGTCAGCGGCCATCAGTGGATTCGCGGCAAGACAGATCAGGCTCAGGCAGGCGATGCTGATGAATGCGCGCATAGCTCGTAATATACCGCCAATCGGTCAGGTAGAAGGCATTTCATGAACGTGACAATCAGGCAGGCAACGCGCGGCGACCTTGCCGCCCTGCTGCGGTTCCAGCAGGGCGTCATCGAGGTGGAACGTGCCTTCGATCCCACGCTCAAGGACGGCTCGATTCAGTACTACGACATCGCAGCCTTGATGACGGCGTCCGATGTGCATTTTCTGGTCGCCGAATGCGGCGCGGTGTTGGTCGGCTGCGGGTATGCGCGAATCGAAGCCGCAAAACCCTACTTGAAGCATCCGCTGCACGCGTACCTGGGACTCATGTACGTGGATCCGACCCATCGCCGACAGGCCGTCAACGCAAAGATCATCGACGCGCTCAAAGCGTGGTGCCGCCGCAGGCAGATCACCGAACTTCGTCTGGAAGTCTATAGCGGCAATCGAGCGGCAATCCGTGCCTATCAAAAAGCCGGCTTCGCGGAGCACGTGCTCGAAATGCGGCTTGGCCTGAACGACGCCGTGGCCGCGCCCGGCGCAACCATCTTGGACGATCCCCGTCCTTAGGGCGCTTTGTAAAAACGATATACGGCCGAATAGGGCACGCGCGCCTCCTTTCCCGTTTGCGAACTGTCGCAGCCGGCGGTGGGCGCGACGCCGCCGCTGGTTTGCAGACGCTGAATCGATGCGATGGCGCTGAATACCCCGCTCCCCGCCGTCGATTTGGCACGCAGCAGCAGCCAGGGAACCGCAGCAGAGTCAGGCGCGTCGCGTTTCGCGACCAACTCGCCAATGACCTTGCTGCCGTCGCTCGCCTCCCAGGTGGGGCCGGCGTAGTGTTTGCCCACGGGTTTGCCGGACAAGTCCTTTAAATCGGCCTCCGGCGCTTTCAAGGTCCACGAAAACTGCGAAGGGTTTTCCTTGGCCGCCTTGCATTCGTAAATTTGCACCCCCGCGGCGCGAACTGCGAGCGCGAGGACCTGTCCAACCGGAGGCCGCAGGCTATCGGGAACCACGTCGATGCCGGCCTCGGCTTCGGCACCGGCATGGGCCGCCATCGACGTGATCAGCAGCGTCGACGCGACCATGAATATCGTTCGCGAGTCCATCTTGAGCCCCTCACTGTTGGTCATCCGAGTGCATGGTTCATTATACTGATTAATCCTCATGTTCAGTCGGAGCGATCGTGCAATCGAAGTATTCGTTGACCGAGGGTTCAATTCCACGCGCCTTGCTGGCGTTCTCATTGCCCATCCTGTTCGGCAACGTCCTGCAAACGGTAAACGGGTCGGTCAACGCCGTGTGGGTGGGAAAGTATCTCGGCGAAGCGGCGTTCGCGGCCGTGGGCAACGCAAACGTGGTGATGTTTCTGATGTTCGGCGTGATGTTCGGCTTCACGATGGCGGCCACGATCATGGTCGGGCAATGCGTCGGCGCGAAGAATGTGGCGGAGGCGAAACGCGTGGTCGGCACCAGCGCGGTATTCTGCCTGGGATTGTCCGTCTGCATGGGCGTGTTGGGGTTCGCGCTCACGCGCCTGCTGATGACGTGGTTGCGGACCCCGCCGGATGCGCTGCCGTTCGCGCTCGCCTACATGCGAATCATATTTCTCGCATATCCCTTCTTGGGAGGGCTGTTCTTCGTCATGGCGGTGCTGCGGGGAGCCGGCGACTCACGGACGCCTTTCCTGTATCTCTCCCTGGCGGTGGTGCTGGACATCGTGCTGAATCCGCTGCTGATCTTCGGCTGGGGACCGGTGCCGCGCCTGGGGGTGGCGGGCTCCGCGACGGCTACCCTCATCGCGCAAGCGGTGAGCTTTCTCGCCCTGGTCGTGCACCTCTATAGGACGCATCACTTTCTGCGGATTCGCGGCGATGAACTGGCGCTGTTCAAGGTGGATTGGTCGCTGATCCGCTTGCTGGTGACCAAGGGTATCCCGATGGGGCTGCAACTGTTCGTCGTCTCCTCCAGCATGATTGCGCTCACATCGCTGGTCAACCGGTTCGGATCGCAGGAAACCGCGGCCTTCAACGCGGCCATGCAGCTGTGGAACTATGTGCAGATGCCGGCGTTCGCAATTGCGGGAGCGGTATCCTCCATGGTCGCTCAAAACGTCGGTGCGCGGAAATGGAACCGCGTCGGCAAGGTTGTAGCGACGGGCGTGACGTTCAATTTCCTCATGAGCGGTTCTCTCATTGCGATCATCTATTTTCTGAACCGCCCCGCGCTCGGACTATTTTTGCCGGCCACCGGGGCGGCCATCGCGATTGCCTCGCACCTCAACGCCGTGGTTCTCTGGTCGTTCGTGCTGTTCGGCGTGTCGATGGTGCTGTTTGGAGCGGTGCGCGCCACCGGTGCCGTCATGCCGCCGCTGCTGATCCTGGTCATTTCTCTATGGTGCGTTCGCGTGCCGTTTGCTTACCAAATGTTGGGCCGCTGGCAGGCCGAGGCGATCTGGTGGAGCTTTCCGCTCGCATCCCTGACCTCCGTGGTCATGGCGCTGGGTTACTACCGGTTCGGCGGCTGGCGCAACATCCGGCTGGGAATTGCCGACGCGGTCGCTGCGCCCACGGCGTAGGTCGGACAGATGGCCCCACAATGTGAGCGTCCCTTGGTCGTCAGATGTGGGGCGTTCGGCGACATGGTGCTGATAACGACCCTGATCCGCGATCTGAGCGCGCGCTTCGGACGCGAAGTGGACGTTCTGACATCGGGGCCGTGGAGTGAACCGCTGCTGACCGGGCAATCGGGAGTCGGCGATATCCTCTGCGTCCGCAGCCGCAAGACGCCGTACTGGCTGAGCTTGGATCAGCACCGGGCGGTGCGCCGGCTTCGCTCCCGCGGCGTGGGCCCGACGTGGTTCTGCGATGGCAACGACGCGGCGCGACCCATGCTTCGGCGCGCCGGGTTTCGCGACGAGTTCATCGTCGATGCCAAGGATCATCCTTTGTTGCCCGGCGAACACGCCACGCAACAGTGGCGCAGGCTGGCGCGAATCCTCCCCGGCGGCGGGCGCGCGGAAGATCAGGGTCTCGTCGATGGATCCGGTGGCTGCCAACTCGACGTCAGCAACCAGCAGCGGGCGGATCTCGAAGGCTGGTTGCGGGCGCGCGGGCTGGCCGCCCGCCCGCTCATTGCCGTTCAGGCGGGCAACAAGCGAACCATGCGGCGTGGGCTGCGCCGCCTGGCCGTGAACAGCAAGTATTGGCCGGCCGAGCGCTGGGCGGCGGTTCTGCGGCATCTGCGGGCGCGCCATCCGTCGCATGCGATCGTACTGCTAGGCACGGGCCCGGAGTTCGTCCTGAACCAGGAAATCATGGCCGGCGCCGGCGCCGACGGGCTGCATAATGCGGCGGACGATCTGCCCATACCGCGATTGGTGGCGCTGCTCGCGCAGGTCCAAGGCCTCGTTACCGTGGATTCCGGACCGGCCCACGCCGCCGCCGCCGTCGGTTGCCCGCAGGTCGTGCTGTTCGGAAAGGCATCGACCTCGCTGTACCGCCCGTGGGGTTCGGCCGGCGCGGATGTGAAGGTGCTGACCGGTCAGGTGGACGGCGAGCCCAATATGCTCGGGATCGACGCGCGCGCGGTCATTGCGGCGTGGGACGCGCTCGAGTTGCGCGGCTAGCGCACGACGTTTGGCGCAATGGTGCCCAATTGGTGCAAGACGCTCAGCATGTCCTGCGTGACCAGCACGACGCCGTGCCGGGTGACGTAGAAGCGTTCCTTGTCCGCGACCGGATCGTGGCCGATTTCCATGTCGTCGGGAATCACGCAGTTCTCATCCACGATGCAGCGCTTGATCTTTACGCGTCGGCCGATGGTCACGCTCGGCAACAAGACCGCGCTATCGATGTAGCTGCCGTCTTCGATGCGTACGTCATTCGACAGAAGCGACTGTGAGACGTACGCTCCCGAGATGATGCAGCCGCCGGCCACCATGGAATTCACGGCCATGCCGCGCCGGCCTTCCTCGTCCAGCACGAACTTCGCAGGCGGCTGCTGTGCTTGATAGGTCCAGATGGGCCATTGATGATCGTAGATGTTGAGTTCGGGATTCAGAGCGACCAATTCCATGTTGGCTTCGTAGAGCGCATCGACGTTGCCGACGTCGCGCCAATAGTTCTGCGCCCGCGTCTCCACGTCCTCGAACGGATAGGCGAATACGCGCATCTTCTCGATCGCCGGGGGAATGATGTTCTTTCCGAAATCGTGGCTGCTGCTCTCCTTGGCCGCGTCCTCGGTCAGAAATTTCTCGAGGCGGTCCAGCGCGATCACATAGATTCCCATCGACGCGCGCGCCAGGTTGGAATCGTACATGAGCGGATCGGGATCTTGCGGCTTCTCCGCGAACTTCACCACACGATTGGTTTCATCGGTGGTCAGGATGCCGAATTCATTGGCGCGTTCGATGGGTACGTCGACCACGCCCACCGTGATGTCGGCTTCGCATTGCTCGTGATAAGCGATCATCGGACCGTAGTCCATCTTGTAAATGTGATCGCCGGCCAGGATCAGTACATGCGTGGGGTGGTGCGAACGGATGAAATCGAGATTTTGGTAGACGGAGTCGGCGGTCCCGCGGTACCAGTGCGCACCGATCTGCTGTTGAGCCGGAATCAATTCGACGAACTCGCCCAGCTCTCCGCGCAGGTAGCTCCAGCCGCGTTGGATGTGCTGGATGAGGGATTGCGCCTTGTATTGGGTCAGGACGGCAATCTGGCGAATGCCGGAATTGACGCAATTCGAAAGCACGAAATCGATGATGCGAAATTTGCCGCCGAAGGGAGTCGCCGGTTTGCAACGATGTTCCGTCAACGCCTTGAGCCGTTCGCCCCGGCCTCCCGCCATGACCACCGCCAGCGTACCGCTGGTCAATCGGCTGACGTAGCGTCCGGTGTTGTTACGAGCAGCGTGTCGCAGCATACAATCCTGAATTTTTCGGTGGCGAAGCGTTACCAGCCATAGCGTCTGCTGTTCCCAGCGTGCCACAGTGGGACTTGGACCGCACCAGGTTTTTCGCGGCGCCGAGTGTGCGTTTGCTAGACTGCAGCGTGTGTTGCCCTTGAAGCTATGCATACTGAGTTCGGAGATCATGCCGTATGCAAAGACCGGCGGGCTCGCCGACGTGACCGGGGCGCTGCTCCGGGAGGTCAAGGAGTTGGGCCACGACGTTCGCGCCTTCATGCCGTTGTACGCATCCGTACGCCGGGCTCATCCCGAGCTCCAACATTTGTCCGGGCTGCAAAACTTGAGTATTTCAATCGGCCCGGCGCGCTATTCCTATTCGGTGCACAGCGCGAGATTTCCGGGCACCGAGATCCCGGTGTTTTTCATCGATTGCCCGGAAATGTTCCACCGGCCGACTTTCTACACCTTCGATGCGGATGAACATCGACGCTTCCTGGTGTTCACCCGCGCTGCCATCGAGAGCTGCCGGCAGCTCGGGTTCCTGCCTGATATATTTCATGTCAATGACTGGCACACGGCGTTCCTGCCGCTGTTCCTGAGGACGATCTATTCCTCGGTCCCGGAGTTCAAGCGCGCGCGCTCGGTTTTGACGATTCATAATATCGGCTACCAAGGCATCATGCCGGCCAAGGCCGTAGCCGACCTTGGGCTCGGACCATTCGAGGCTCGGCTGGATGTAGCGGACCTGGCGGCCGGCGTTATCAACCCGTTGAAAACCGGGATAAATTTCGCCGATGTGGTGACGACCGTGAGTCCCACGTATGCCCGCGAGATCTGCGAGACGCCGCTCGGCATGGGAATGCAGCAGGCGCTGCGCGAGCGCCGCAACGGCGTCGTTGGAATTCTCAATGGGGTGGATTACCGGGAATGGGACCCGCGGCACGACCCGTACCTGACCGAGCATTTCGGGCCTGCGGACCTGGGTGGCAAGCTCGCCAACAAGCGGCGCCTGGTGAGGTCGAGCGGGCTCGACCTCGAGCCGCACCAGCCGCTCGTCGGCATGGTGACGCGGCTCGCGGAACAGAAAGGAATCGATTTGTTGTTCGACGCCTTGCCCGCCCTTCTGCGGGAGCGCGATTTCGGCTTTCTCATCTTGGGCAGCGGTGAGGACCGTTACGTGGCATTTTTCGAGGATCTGCAACGCCGTTTCAAGGGACGGGTGGTATTCCATTCGGGCTACGACGAACCGCTGGCGCACTTGATCGAGGCCGGGAGCGACATGTTTCTGATGCCGTCCCGCTACGAACCCTGCGGCCTGAACCAGATGTACAGTCTGCGGTATGGCACCATCCCGATCGTGCGCAACACGGGCGGTCTCGCCGACTCGGTGATGCACTTCAATCCGGCGACCGGCCAGGGTACAGGATGCGTCTTCAATGATTACGACGCCCCCGCGGTGCGGTGGGGCGTCGGTACTGCACTCGACTGGTTTGCAGATCAAACGATTTGGCATCAGCTGATGCGCAACGCCATGGCCGAGGATTTCTCCTGGAGAAGCCAAGCGGCCAAGTATGAACAGGTCTATCGCGATGCGGCGGTGCTGTCCGATTCGAGCAGGGCATAGCGGCGGCCGTTCGGCAGCGCATAGAGGTGCGCGACGCGAAGCTTTGCCTCGAAGGCCCAATCCGGGGTCGGGTCGGGGTCGGGCCGGCGCGTGGCCCGGCGATTCAACCCCAGCCGGTCCTTGATCTCCCTGACCGTGCGGCTCTCGTTTCGTCCGGGAAGCAAGGTCAGCACGACGCTACTTGGGGCGCGGGCGAGGTCAGCGCGCAGACGGGCCGCCGACAGCGGCGTGATGGGACCGGGGATCAGGTCGACCGCGGTTCCGGCGTAGAGATCGACGAATGCGCGGGTGGTCTCATCCGGGGCGAAAAGAATCACCGGCCGCTCGGCCGCATCTCGCCTCACTGCCCGGCCTATCGAGGCCAGATCCTGCCATGTGTCCACGCTACGGTAGATCTGCGACGCCGGCCCCACCAACAATGCGCAGTAAGCGAGCAGCAGCGCGTACAGAGCGCGCGCCATCCGCCCTCGCCCAGCGGACCGCCACCCTGAGACCGAACACGCCGCGGCGATCGACAGCCCCAACAACGACAGCGCCGCGTACCAGGGGCGTGCCTGCAAGACGTCCCACGAATCACGTCCTACGACGAGAATTGCCGCCGCGAAGATGGCCACCGACAGCAGCAGCAACAGGGACGTTCCGCGGATAGCCCATAGGTCCCATCGGTCGTGTGCCGTCTCAAGCTCCCCCGCCCAGCCGCCCAGCACCCATGCCACGCCGGGCAGCGCCGGCGCCAAGTAGATGTTGCGAGCCGTTGCGGCGACCGAGAGGACGCACAGGGTCGGCAGGAAGACGGCGGCCGCGAAGCGCACCAGGCGCTGCCGTTCGACCGGCTCGCGCCGCCGGCGGAACGCGCCGCGGACCGCGGCCAGGACCAGCAGGGTCCAGGGGAACACATACGCGGGCAACTCGAGCAGATACTTGCCCGGCGTGTTGCGATGCCCGGCGGCGTATTGCAATTCCTGCGGCGCGTCCACCTGTGCGAAGCGGCCGACCAGATTGTTCCAGAAGAACACCTTGAGGTGTGCGGGTCCGTCAGGACCCACGTAGACCACCCAAACCCAGGTGAGAATCAGAGCCGCCTGAAGGACCAGTCCCACATACAGTTCCCAGCGCCATAGCTCCCGCCAGCGTTTCTCCCAAGCCACCAACGTGATGAAGGTCAAGGCCGGCACCATCCAGGCGGCGGCGCTCTTTGCCAGGAATCCCACGGCCAGCGCCGCGTGCATGCACGTGTAGCCGCGCAGACGCTCGCCGCTGCTCAGGGCGTAGAAACCGGTATAGAGACCCCACAAGGCGACTGCCACGGCGGCCAGCAACGGCGCGTCGGTCGCGAGCCAGATCGCGACCTGGTACGACAACAGGAATGTGCTCATGGCGGCGGCGGCGGCTAGACCCGCGAGCGATCCCGCGCTGCGCCGTCCGATCAAGCCGACGGCCAGAGCCGTCACCAGCGCGTACAGGACGTTGGGCAGCCGTGCCGCCCAGGCATCCTTGCCGAAGACCTCGATCGCTGCGCCCGCCACCCAATAGGTGAGCGGAGGTTTCTCGCAGAACGGCTCGCCAGCCAACAAAGGGACGGACTTGACGGGCTGCCAACTCATTCGCCACGAGATATCCGCTTCACGCGGTTCGTCCGGAGTCCAGTAGCCGCGGCCCAGAATGCCGACGCACCAGGAAAGTCCGAGTGC
Source organism: uncultured Gammaproteobacteria bacterium (assembly GCA_963799885.1). GTDB lineage: Bacteria > Pseudomonadota > Gammaproteobacteria > Steroidobacterales > Steroidobacteraceae > Bog-1198. The sequence goes on from CAWCYX010000004.1 coordinate 350,687, forward strand.
CAGCCATAGAAGGAAAGCGCAGGAACGCGGCAGGTTGCGCAACGGAACTACTGGGTGGGCTTAGGGGAGGAGGGTGCGCGGCATTGGCCGACTATACTTTACCCGGGGCTCAGCTTCTCGATGAGCTCATCGAGCACGCGGTAGAAATCATCCGCGAACTCCTTGCCGAGCCGCTCTTCGATGCGTGCATAGACGGCCTGGATCAGCGGCGCCATGCGGGTGGCCAGTGCCCGGCTCCGCGGGGTCAATGAGACGAGCACGCGGCGCTGGTCGTCCGCCAGACGTTTGCGCTGTACGAATCCGATGTTCTCCATTCGCGACAGGACCCCGGCAAGGCTGGGGCTCGACAGGCGGCACAACTCCCCGATCTCGCGCGGCTCGAGCGGGCCGGTGTCGAGCAATAGACGGACGATGCGCCACTGTTGCTCGGTGATCCCGTGGGCGTTCAAAACGGGGCGAAAATGCGCGATCACGTGCTCGCGGGCCTGGAGCATCATCAGAGGCAGGTTGCGGCGCCTCAGGGGCGGCGCGTCCGGCGGATTGCGGCGCATTCTTGACACACTCGATGATAAGTGGAACGATCACTAATATATTAGTGACTATTCTCGGGGAGCGAAAGACGTGTCGGGTTCGGTGCATACGATTCCATTCGAGATCGCTCCGTTTCGCTTGACCGGCGCCGTTTACGGGAGCCTGCTCAATCACCGCAGCGCACTGCACGAACTCGACGGCAAAGCGGCGCTGCCGCCGTATAACGCGCCGCCCAGGGCGCCCGTGCTGTACATCAAACCGCGCAATACCCTGGCGGTCTCGGGCGATACGGTCGAAATTCCCGCCGGCATGAGTGAACTGGAAGTGGGTCCGTGCCTTGGCTTGGTCATCGGCTTGACGGCGTGCCGAGTGCCGGTGGAGGAAGCGCTGCGTCATGTCGCCGGCTACCTCATCGTCAACGACGTGAGCGTTCCGCATGACACGTTCTATCGGCCGTCGATCCGATTCAAGGCCCGCGACGGCTTCTGTCCCTTGGGTCCCGCGGTGGTCCCGCGCGATGCGATCGATCCGGACGCGCTCACCCTCAGGACCTATGTCGACGGCGTGCTCGTTCAGTCGTCGAATACGGCGGACCTGGTGCGTTGCGCGGCCCGGCTGCTGGCGGATGTCACCGAATTCATGACCCTCGCACCGGGCGACGTGCTGGCCCTAGGGGTTGCGTGGCCCGCACCGCGCGTGCGCGCCGGTCAGCGCGTCGCCATCGAGGCAGACGCGCTGGGAACTTTGTCCAACCAATTCGTGATGGCAGCGGGATGATGCGCGCCCGGGTGGCTTATGCGGGCGCGATCCATACCGCTACCCCGGTCCGCAAACCGCAAGGATCGCAGGACCAAAAGCCGGAGGCGTTGCCGGGCCGAACGGAGGAGTTGCTGCTCGACGACGGCCGTCATGTCACCGGTGCGGAAGTCGTGTGGTTGCCGCCGTTCGAGGTGGGGACCATCATCGCCCTCGGTCTCAACTATGCCGATCACGCGAAGGAGCTCAAGTTCAATTCTCAGGAAGAACCGCTGGTCTTTCTCAAGGGTCCGGGCTCGCTGCTGGGCCACCGCGGCACGACGCGACGTCCGGCGGGCGTGAAGTTCATGCACTACGAATGCGAACTGGCGGTGGTCATCGGCCGCCCCGCGAAAAACGTCCCGCGTTCGGCGGCCATGCGGCATGTGGCCGGGTACTGCATTGCGAACGACTACGCCATTCGTGATTACCTCGAAAACTGGTACCGGCCCAATCTGCGCGTCAAGAATCGCGACGGCGGCACGGTGCTCGGGCCGTGGTTCGTGGACGCCTCGGACGTGCCGGATCCCGCGAATTTGGCGCTGCGGACTCATGTCAACGGCGAATTGAAGCAGCAGGGCAACAGCCGCGATCTGATCTTCGATATTCCCTGCCTGATCGAGTACTTGAGTGCGTTCATGACGCTGGCCCCGGGCGATGTGATCCTGACGGGTACCCCGGAGGGTGTGGCCAACGTCATGCCGGGCGACGAGGTGGCCTGTGAGATCGATGGCCTCGGCCGGCTGGTCAATACTATCGTGGCCGACGAATCCTTCGGGCGTTGAATGAAGGCGCTGCGCCGCGGATAAGGGGACTCATGCAGATACAACATTTGATCGACGGCGCACCGGTTAAGAGCGCGGATTATTTCCCGACCGTCAATCCGGCGACGCAGGAGGTCCTGGCGGAGGTGGCCCGCGGGGGCGCCGAGGAAGTCGCGGCGGCCGTCGCGGCGGCCAAGGCGGCATTTCCGCGCTGGGCGGCCAGGCCTGCGACCGAGCGCGCGGCGCTGCTGCGCAAACTCGGCGATTTGATCGCCAAGAACGTTCCCGACATCGCCCGGACCGAGACCCGGGACACCGGGCAGCCCATCGCGCAAACCGCCAAGCAGCTGGTGCCGCGGTCCGCCGATAACTTCTACTACTTTGCCGAGATGTGCGTCCGAGTCGACGGCCACACCTACCCGACTCCGACGCATCTGAATTACACCCTGTTTCATCCGGTCGGCGTGTGCGCGTTGGTGTCGCCATGGAATGTCCCGTTCATGACCAGCACATGGAAGGTGGCGCCGGCGCTGGCATTCGGCAACACCGCGGTGCTGAAGATGAGCGAGCTGTCGCCGCTGACTGCCGCGCGTTTGGGCGAACTAGCCTTGGAGGCGGGCATTCCGGCGGGCGTGCTCAACGTCGTCCACGGGTACGGCTCCGAGGCGGGGGATGCGCTGTGCCGGCATCCGGACGTGCGCGCGATCTCGTTCACGGGATCGACCGCCACGGGGAACCGCATCGTCAAGGCCGCCGGCTTGAAGAAGTTCTCGATGGAACTCGGCGGCAAGAGTCCGTTCGTGGTATTCGAGGATGCGGATCTCGCGCGGGCGTTGGACGCCGCGATATTCATGATTTTCTCCAACAATGGAGAGCGGTGTACCGCGGGTTCGCGCATCTTCGTGCAGCAGTCGATTTATGCCGCCTTCGTCGAGAACTTCACCGCACGTGCCAAGCGCATCAGCGTCGGCGATCCGCTCGATGAGAATATCATCCTAGGACCGATGATAAGTACGGAGCATCTTGCCAAGGTGCGGCGGTACATCGAACTCGGCCCGCAGGAAGGAGCGGCCATGCTCTGCGGCGGTCTGGATCCTCCGCCGCTGACGGGCGCCTTGAAGAACGGAAATTTCGTCAAGCCCACGGTCTTCGCGGACGTCGACAACCGCATGCGGATCGCGCAGGAGGAGATCTTCGGCCCGGTCGCATGCCTCATTCCCTTCAAGGATGAGGCGGACGCCATTGCCAAGGCCAACGACATATCCTATGGGTTGAGCAGCTACGTCTGGACCGAGAACATCGGGCGCGCGCACCGCGTGGCGGCGGCGATCGAAGCCGGCATGTGCTTCGTCAACAGCCAGAACGTGCGGGATTTGCGCCAGCCGTTCGGCGGCACGAAGGCGTCGGGGACCGGCCGCGAAGGCGGCACGTGGAGCTATGAAGTGTTCCTGGAACCGAAAAATGTGTGCGTGAGTTTGGGCTCGCACCACATTCCGCATTGGGGAGCATAGGTCATGAGTCTCTATCAAATGCAGAAATTCCTGTTCGACATCAATCGCGACCCGGCGGTGCAGAAGCAATTCCTCGCGGAGCGAACCCGCGTTCTTTCGGGCTACGGCCTCACCCCGGAGGAACGGGACGCGATCATTGCCGGCGACATCGGCATGCTGTACGTCCTGGGCGCGAACGGGCAGCTGCTCATGCACTATGCCGCCTTGCTCGGCATGGAATGGAGCGCATACATCGCTGCCATGCGCGACGGAGTACGCAAGTATGGGCCGGTCCGCGCCGGGCTGTACACCATGACGGCGGGACTGGACGAGAAGGTTGCCGACCTATGAGTCTGGTATTCGCCGGAATCGTGAGCCACGCGCCGGGCATCACCGGCCGGGCCCAGATGGCCGACGCGGGCATCGCCGGGGAATTTTATGCGGCGTTTCGCAGCATGGGCGAGCGTCTGGCCGAGGCCCGACCGGATGCGCTCGTGGTGGTCACGGCCGAACATTTCGCCAATTTCTTCATGAGCAACATGCCTGCCTTCGCGGTCGGTATGGCGGACCAATACGAGGGGCCCATCGAAGATCCCGCATGGCTGGGCATCGCACGAACCAAGGTCCCCGGCGATGCGGATCTGTCGCTGCGCATGATCCGCGAGATCATGCAGACGGTGGATGTCGCCTATGCCGAGGAATGGAAATTCGATCACGGGATCATGGTGCCGCTGCATTTTCTGACGCCGCAGTTCGATCTGCCGGTGATTCCGATGAATATCAACTGCCAGGGGCCGCCATTGACGCCGCTGCATCGCGCGTGGGCCTTCGGCGAAGCCATTCGCCGCGCCGCCGATGGCCTCCCGCAGCGCATCGCTCTGGTGGGCGCGGGCGGCATCTCGCATTGGCCGGCGACGCCGGACTCCGGGAAAATCAACGAGGCATGGGATCGCGAATTCCTAACGGCTTGGACGGCCAACGACAAGCGCGCCATGCTCTCGTACACCGATGAGGCGACCTACCGGGACGCGGGACAGGGCGGATTCGAAATCCGCGCCTTCATTGCGGTTGCGGCCGCTGCGCGCGGGCGCGGGACCGTGCAGCACTACCGTCCCATCCCTATTTTTGCGGTGGGATGCACCGTGGCCGGCATGGATATCGGAGAATAGGCATGTCGCACATGACTCTCGAATACAGCGGCAATCTGCGCCATGGCGGCGGGTTCACCGATCTGTGCCGCAAGCTTTCGCAATACATGGCGGCGCTGGAAGTGGACGGCGCGCAGGTATTTCCACCCGGAGGTGTGCGCGTGCGCGCCATTCCCTGCGACGAGTATTGCATTGCCGACGGCACCCTGAGCGACGCGGGATTCGTTCACGCTGTGCTGAAGATCGGAGCCGGCCGGAGCGAGGCCGCCAAACGGGCGACCTGCGCCGGCTTGTTCGACATCATCAAGGCGCATTTTGCGGACGCCTATGCGAATCGCGGATTGGCCTTGTCGCTGGAACTCAACGAGTTCAGCGAGTCGGGCACGCTCAAGCACAATAATCTGCATGCGCGCCTCAGAAAAGCCTGAAGCCGAACCCCTCCCGCAAATACGCGCAGAAGTACCGCCATGTTGCCCAAAGAAACCATATGCGCGCTCGCACGACGGCTGTACGAGGCCCGCAAGAGCCGTACGCCGCTGCGGCATTTTTCCCGGGAATACCCCGCCATGACGGTGCAGGACGGCTATGCCATCCAAAGTGAATGGGTGAAGTTGGAACAGGCCGACGGCCGCAGCATCCGCGGCCGGAAGATCGGATTGACGTCGCGTGCCATGCAAATGGCATCGCAGATCAGCGAGCCCGACTATGCACCGCTGATGGACGACATGTTCTTCGAAACCGGCAGCGACGTGCCCTTCGAACGCTTCATCGCGCCGCGCGTCGAAGTCGAGCTGGCGTTCGTCCTGGGCAAACCGCTCAAGGGCCCCGGGGCGACTCTGTTCCAGGTGTTGCAGGCCACGGACTATGTAACCCCGGCGCTCGAGATCATCGACGCGCGCATCGAACAGTTCGATCGCGAGACCAAGGCTCCTCGGAAGGTGTTCGACACCATATCGGACTTCGCGGCAAATGCCGGAATCGTGCTCGGCGGCCGCCCGGTGAAACCCGATGCGGTCGATCTGCGCTGGGTCGGAGCGCTGCTCTACAAGAACGCGGTGATCGAAGAGACGGGACTGGCGGCCGCCGTTCTGAATCATCCGGCCACGGGCGTCGCGTGGCTTGCCAACAAGATTGCGCCGTACGGCGAACAGCTGGACGCCGGCGACATCATCCTGAGCGGCTCATTTACCCGGCCCACTCAAGCTGTGCGCGGCGATGTCCTGCAGGCCGACTACGGGCCGCTCGGCGCCATATCCCTGCGCTTCGTTTGAACGTGCCCGGAGACCACTGATGCAAATGCCAGTCAACGGGTTCAAACAAGCTCTGCGCAACGGGCAGCCGCAAATCGGCCTGTGGGTCGGGTTGGCGGACTCTTACGTCGCCGAACTCCTGGCGACCACCGGATTCGACTGGCTGCTGATCGACGCCGAGCACGCGCCCAATGATCCCCGCAGCGTGCTGCGGCAGCTGCAGGCGATCGCCCCGTATCCGGTGCACGCCATCGTGAGACCCGTTCACGGCAGCGTCGAATTGATTAAAAGGTACCTCGACCTGGGAGTGCAAACGGTGCTGATTCCCATGGTGGAGACTGCGGAACAGGCGGCCCTCATGGTGGCGGCCACCCGGTATCCGACGCGGGGAGTTCGCGGCGTGGGCAGTGCGTTGGCACGCTCCTCGCGCTGGAATCAGATCGACGGCTACCTGCATCGCAGCGATGAGCAGATGTGCGTTCTCCTCCAAGTGGAGTCCGTCGCGGCGCTGAAAAATCTCGAGGCGATCGCCGCCGTTCCGGGGGTCGACGGCGTGTTCTTCGGTCCGGCCGATCTGTCCGCGTCCATGGGGTTGATCGGCAAGGCCACCGATCCGGCGGTACAGGCCGCGATCGCGCAAGGGATCGCCACCGTCGTCAAAGCGGGTAAGGCGGCAGGCTGTCTCAGCAGCGACCACCAGATCGCGCGCGACTATCTGGCGCAGGGCGCAACCTTCGTCGCCGTGGGCGTCGACACCTCGCTGCTGGTCAAGGCAGCGGCGCAATTGGCGGCGGCGTTCAAGGGCGAGTCGCACGCCAAGGGTGCCCCTCCGGCAGCCGGTTCGCCCGCGTCCGATTCGGTTTATTGAGGGATGCCGCCGCGAATGTCCGCCGAAAAGCTCTCGCTGCGATCTGATAGTTTTGCGCGCTCCGTGATGCGGCCGCGCTCACGAAGCTCCTCGAGCGGATAGCGGCGGTCGAGGCCGCCGACGCGGTACACGTACTCGGGCAAATAGCCTGACAACAACAGCCGGTAGTCGAGCGGCAATCGGCCGACGATGCGCTTCATCATGTGGTAAACCAGCGTGGTGCAGTTCACGGTGACGGTGTTGTAAAATCGCGGTGAGTCGACGAGGCTATTGGCTTCGCCGACGTACCCTAGAAAGAGCGAGCGCATCGCGGGTTGCGCCAGCTGCAGTCGGTAGAGATAGTCGTCTTCGCCGCGTACGTTGGTCCGAAGCCGCACGACATCGCGCTCGTCGGCGGCGATGATGCTGAGTTCGAACTCCTTGAAGAAGCCGCCGATCTCGGAGAATGCCTGGGTCCTTTGGCGGCGGATTTCCACCGAGAATACGACTTGCCGGCCGTCGTCGAAGCCGAAGGAAATCAACATGTGCGCGATGGACGGCCGGTCCCAGTACGACATGATCATGTCGACGGTTCGCAGATGGTCGAGATCGTAGGTGCGCGTCTCCCAGCGCTGGGTGTAGTCGGTCTGGGTGCGCCAATCGAAATTGCGCACGTCGTGCAGGGTGACCCGGCTGCCGTCCACCGTGCCGGTGGTGATCCGCGCCACATCGTCGGCCCAATCGTGATCGTTGGTCGGTGCCAGGTGCATCCACCACAGCACCAGCCCCGCCAGCGCCACGGTGAAGGCGATCATTGCCAACGCGAGCCGGCCCTGCCACAGCGCCGTCAGCATCGCGATACTGAATGCGCCCCACAGCACCACGCACAGGCCCTTGAGAAACTGCCCGCCCGATATCTGGTACCACAGGGCGAAGCCGCCCCAAAACCCAGGAAAAATGATGAGCAGGGTCCCGAGCACGGCCGCTGCCGCGCGCAGAGAGGAGGCGGTCGGCGGAGTCATGGACGCACCGCGTCTCGAACGGACCGCGCGCGCAGAGTCCCAACTGCATACAGCCCGGCACCGCCCAACAGCAGCACGGTGGTAAATCCTGCGATCTTGAGGACCGCCAGCATCGGACGTGGTTCATCCGGCGGCGGCACGAATGAGATCACCATCGAGGCGACCGTCGTGGCGATGCCGATCAGCGCTGTGGCGACAATCGTCACGCGTCCGCCGGGAATTCGGATTTCACCCACGCCTTGCGGCCCTGCGGAAAGCTTGATTGCCGCACCGAAGAGAAACGCAAAAGGCACCAACGAGGAGACGATCATCATTTCAATGAGAACATTGTAGGCGCCGCGAACCGATGTGCCGCTCTGACCGAGCACCACCATCACCGCGACGATAACGGCTTGCGTCCAGATCGCGATGGCGGGCGTGCCATATTTTGGATGCAGCTTCGCAAAGCTCTTGGGCAGGTAGTTATCGACCCCCGCCACTGTCGGTAGACGCGCAAGCGCGCCGATCCACAAACAGGTGCTACCGATCCGATCGAGAACCACGCACGCCGCACCGAGTGGAATCAGCCACGAGAGACCCAGCCTGGACGCGGCCGCGCGAATCGCTTCGATCGCACCGTACACGCCACCCGCACGTTCCGGTGGAATCGCGAGCAGGATGCAGGCGGTTCCAATGATGTACACGGCCGCAATCATCGGAGCCGCAAGGGCGAGTGCCCGGGGTACCGTGCGACGCGGATCGCGAATTTCGGCACCCATGAACGAGGCGGCTTCGGGCCCGGTCCAGGCGAAGGCCAGCGTCGTCAAGAAGATGACGTCGGCGAGGCGGAACGCTGGGGTGATCGTATGTCGATTGAATTCCGTCGCCGGGCCGAAGCGCCACCAGCTCGCCAGCCCCAGCACGATCAGCAGCACCGTTCCGACCCAGCGCGCAGCCGCTCCGGCGCCATTGAGCCACTTCGCGACCTTTAGACCGCGAACGTTGAGTACCGAGGCCACGAGAAGGATCACGACGGAGAACGTGATGAAGTAGCTTGGTGTCGCGTCAGCAGAACTGCCGGGTGATGCGAGCAGCGCGCTACCGGCGGCGAAATAAAGGATGCTCGGTAAAAACGCCAGCGTGCCGGTCCAATAGGTCCATCCGGTCATGAACCCGGCGAACGGGCCAAAGGCGCGCTTGCTCCAGGCGTAGAGACCGCCCTCGTCGGGATGGCGCGATGACAGGAAGACGACCGATACCGCGATCGGCAGGAACATGCCGATGCCGCCGCCTACCCACACGATCAGCGAGCTCGGGCCCGTTGCAGCCGCGAGCGCCGTCCACTGCAGCGAGCAACCGGCAGTCACCATGAAGAGCGCAACATCCGCCAGCCCCATTACACGAGGGGGCGAGGCCGTCGAGCCGTTCGTGGAATGCGATATTGGCGTTGGATTCGCCATCTCGTGACGGTCTTTTTGTTTCGACACAGATGCGAGTCGCCTATACGAGGGTGCAGAAGTCATTGTCGGCAGCAGGACCCGAATTGGCAAGGCGGCGATCGCCGACCCGGGGGCATACTCGAAAAAAGAGGCGTTTTGACGTCACGGCGTTTTGACGTCACGGCGTTTTGACGTCACGGCGTTTTGACGTCACGATTGACAACGTCAGAACGTCGTCCTCCTTGCGGCCCTCGGGTGATCCCGCGTTCCGCAGTCCTTAGTCTTCAGTCTTCCCGGGCAATGCGACCTCGGCCCGTTTGCGCTGCGTGATGTCCGATCCGGTGCCGCAGTAGCCTGTGAACGTGCCGACGTCATCGTACACAGGCTGGCCGCAGATCGAATAGTAGGCATGCTGTCCGTTCGGTCGGACGGTGGTGAATTCGAAGTCATGGAACGACCAGCGCGCGTCGAGGTGCGATTTGTGCTCTGCCCAGTTCGAATCGGCCAGAACGACATCCGGCAGGTCCCAGTGCGTCATGCCGAGGATATTGGCGCTTCCAAATGGGCTGCCTGCGATGACTTGGGTGAACCGAAAGTCTTGATCCTGTTCCCAGTACCAATCGGCGGTCAGGAGGTTCAATGCGCGGAAGCGGCTCTCGCTCCGCCGCAGCGCATGCAGCGCTTCGAGCCGCCGCAGCAATCGGCCGAGTTGACCGCCGATGGATTGCGCCGACTTCAGCATGCGGTCATCTGGTTCGCGGATGGTAGGATTCGAGAAAGCGAGCACGCCGATCGTGGTGTCTTCCGCCGTGACCGGAAATACGAATGCACCGTCCGCGCCGGTTTCGGGGGCCAAAGCCGTCGGCGAGATGCCGGCATCTCGCGTCCCATCGAGTACCCAAAGTGGCTGCCCCGACTGGTAGACCCGGCCCGCCAGCCCCGCCCCAGGATGGAACACCAGACCGCGAGACTCTTCCAAAAAGTGCTCGATCGCTGCCAGGGGTATGCCCCAGGACTCCTTGAAACGCAGCACGCCGGCCGACTGATCCAGGCTGAAGTATCGACCGCATTTCCAGCCGTGCGTTTCGCATACGGCGCGGATCACCGATTTTACAGCGTCAGTTGCGTTCCCTGCGTCGACAAGACGGCGCAGCACACTGTTCTCGAGTTCCAACAGCAACTCCCCGCGCTTCCGTTCGGTGATGTCCTCGTGCAAAACGATGGCGCGCGCCGCGTCGTCTCCGGCTACACCCGAAACGCTGAGCGAAAACCAACGCTGCCCGCCGGCCGAGTGGCAGGCGTAGTCGTAGCGAAATAGCGCGCGCTCGCGCGCGAGCACCTGGCGGATCCCCGCCGCGATCGCGACGCCATCGACGTGTTCATTGCCGCTGACACGATCGCAGACCGACAGATAGTTGGAACCCTGTTTGACATCCGCGCCGACGCCCGAGTGCGTGGCCGCGAATCCGCACCACGCCTGGTTCGCCGAGAGCACGACCCCGGTGCCATCGAGAACGACGATAGGGGCGCCGAGCGCGTCGAGGATGGCACGCGCGTGGCGATTCGATTTTCGCGCCAAGGTTTCTGCGTTGCGCGCATGCAGTGCCCGCTGTGCCTCGGGTAGCAGGATCACGTTTCCGCTTGCGGGATCGATGATGGAGTCAATCTGACCCGCTCCGATCGCTAGGCGCTCAGCGCCGCCCTTGACCAGCCTCAGGATCGCTCGATTGAAGCCACGCTCCGCTTCGGTAGCGGACGGCGTCAGGGGAGAAGTGGCGGGTTGCACCGGAGCTATCCCGCTATTCCGAGCGCGCGAAGCACCTCGATTTTATCGCTCAGGTTGCCGACCACCGTCGCGGCCGGCAGAGGAGACACCTTGGCGAGACTCGGGGTGACGACGATGCCGTCGGCCAGCGCGCGCCGAGGATATTCGAGAACGTCGATGATTTCCAGCCGGAACTTATCCTTCAAGTGCTCCTCGCAGATCGCCTCCAGATTGGCGATTGCCCGGGCTGAATTGGGAGCATTCTCGGTCACGTAGAGGACCATCACGACAACCGTAGACGCCGGTTTGTCGGACGCGCCGCGTCGCGTCTTCTTACGGGCCATCGTGCGACTCCGTCTTATGCTTCTTGCCGGATTTTGCGGAACCGTTGGAGCGTTGATGTTTCGCCAGGGAGGCGGCCCCGTTTCCCGCGCGTCCGGACGGGTCTGCGCTACGAATCCTGCGCAGAGCTTTCTCCCGGTCGGTCGAGGAAACGATGCGCGCGTGATCGTCACTGGAGTACGCCACCAGTTCAACCCGCTGCCGCTCAAGATCGTACTCCAAGGCCTTGATCCTCGCCCGCGTGTCCGCTTCGGCAAGCTCCAGCGATACGCGCTTCCGGGCGACCTCGGAGCGACGCTCCAGCCCCTTGGCACGCTCCTCATCTTCTTTTTCCCAGCGCAAGGTGCCCATCAGCACCTCGCCGCCGGCAGTGTAGACATCCGCCAGCATCGGACCGGCATCGCTCAAGATCAACTCGCGCACTTGGTTCGAATGGGAAGTACCCCGCGATTTGATGATCGTCAGCGCGCGATTGCGCTCACCGCCGCGAATCAAGTACGACAGGTGAATCCAAGTGTCCGCGATGGTGGATATCTGCAGATCCGTTGCCTCGGTTTCCGGCTCGTTGCCTTCGTTGATGGCGGTGACCACCACGGTGATTTTCTGGTCCTTCGCCGCGTAGATGAAGCGGTTGGCCACGGACCGCGCCGCTGCGAGCCCTCCAGCCTTGGCGATGGCCGACAGGGGGTCGATGACCATGCAGTGCGGCTGATGCTCTCGAATCAGCGCTTTGAGTGTTACCAATTGGTCCTCGGCGGCGACGGATTCCGTGCGTCCTGAATACATCTGCAACAGGCCGCTCTTCAGATACGGCTTGAGCTGGATTCCAACCGACGTCAGATTGCGTACGATTCGATCGGGGCCTTCGTCGAAGCTCACGAACAATGTCCGCTCGCCCCGCCCGCAGGCGGCCTCCGCGAACTTACCCGACAATGTCGTCTTGGACGTGCCGGGCACGCCCGTAATCAACGTACTGCTACCGCGGAATAAACCGCCGCCCAGCATCGTGTCGAGCCGGTCGAAGCCGGCGGAGACCCGCTCGCCCGTGGCGACCTGCTTGATCTCGCGGGGTTCGGGAGGCGCGATTTCAATCCCGCTCGGGCCAAAGCTCACCGGATACTCGCCCTTGGCGAACGCCGAGCCGCGATACTTCAGGATTTGGATCCGGTGCAAGGGGACCCCGCACTCCAGGCGCTGCTCGAAACCGATCACGCAGTCCACCATGAATTGCAGGAAACCGTAGTTCGCCAGCTGCGAACCGTCTCCATCGATCTTGGCCGTGATAATGGCTCCATCCACTTCGTTCTCCGCCAACCAAGCCCGGATACGGTAGATTTCCCGAATTTCCGACTTCGGGTTCTGCAGCAGCGTCAGCAACACGATTGGCGATGATTTGCCGGGGATCTTCCTCGAACGCCACAAAGATGCCGGCTTCCTTCCGCTCCCGCGCTGCGTTCACCAGGGACTGCAGCGCGAACACGGTCTTGCCGGAACCTGGGCCCCCCTTCAACAGACTGATACGGTTCCGGGGCAGGCCACCGTGGGCGAGTGCGTCAAATCCTTGGACGCCTGTTGCGATCTTGGGCAGATATTCAGGTATATCTTTTTGGGTTCCCATCACGGTCTCTTTGCATCTCTTCGTACCGATGGGCGGCGGTATTCCACCCGAAGCCGGCAGGGTCAAATGGCGTATGGTTGCTCGCGCGGATGCTCCGCTCTTTGTCGGAGGTGGTCCGTGCGGTAACGAACATAGAACGCACTTCGGCCGCTGCGAAACGCGCTGACCTCGATCACAGGACGTGCAGTCGCCGTGAATTCTTGTATAAGATCCCCAAAGACGACGTCAGAACGTCATATTGCCGAAGCAGCGTCCCTTCCCGGCTTCAAGCGATCTCCCGCTCCGCCAGGAACCCGCCGAGAATGCGCGCAGTGTGGCTTTTATTGGGCTTGGCTGTGATCGAATCGGGCATGCCCTGGGCGACGATGCGGCCGCCGCCGGCCCCGCCTTCCGGACCCAAGTCGATGATCCAGTCCGCTTCGGCCATGATGTCGAGATTGTGCTCGATGACGACCACGCTGTTGCCGGCATCCACGAGACGCTGCAGGACTTTCACCAGCTTCTCGACGTCGGCCATGTGCAGCCCCACGGTCGGCTCGTCGAGCACGTACAGCGTGTGCTGGCGCTCGCGCCGCGCGATATCCACGCCAAGCAAGTCGGTGCGAACCTTCGCGAGTTCCGTCACCAGCTTGATTCTCTGGCTCTCGCCTCCCGACAGCGTCGGACTGGGCTGACCCAGACTCAAGTAGCCCAAGCCCACGTCCGCCAGCAGGCTCAACGGATGTTGCACGCTGCGGTGGGCTGAGAAGAATTCGAGGGCATCCTCGACGCTCAAGGAGAGCGTCTCGCCGATGCTCTTTCCTTTGAACAGAATCGACAGCGTTTCGTGATTGAAACGTCTGCTGCCGCACACATCGCACGGCACCTGCACGTCCGGCAGGAAATTCATCTCGATGCGCTGCATGCCCTGGCCTTCGCAGGCCTCGCAGCGGCCGCCGGCAGTGTTGAACGAGAAGCGGCTGGCCGTGAATCCCCGGATCCGGGCGTCGGTGGTCTCCGCATAGAGCCTGCGGATGGAGTCCCAAAATCCGATGTACGTGGCGGGACAGGAGCGGGGTGTCTTGCCGATCGGCGTTTGATCGACTTCGAGCACGCGGCTGATCGCTTCCCAACCGGTGATGGACTCGCAGCCGACGACGGTCTGCTCGCGTTCGACCGAGCGCCGCTTCGCGGGGCGCGCCAGCAGCTGCTTGAGGTTGCCCAAGAGAACGTCGCGTGCCAAGGACGATTTGCCGGATCCGGACACCCCGGTGATGACGGTCAATCGCCCGAGCGGAATGCGCGCGTCCACCTTGGCGAGATTGTGCAGACTGGCGCCGACGACTTCTATGGAGGGCGTGTCGCGGTCAACCGGGCGGCGGTGCGACCGCGAATGCCGGTAGGGTGCCGCGAGGCAGCGACCGGTTGCGGAATTCGCCAGATGCGCGAGCTCGGTCGCCGTGCCTGCGGCGACCAAGCGGCCGCCGCGCTTGCCTGCGCCGGGGCCGAGATCGATCACGTGGTCGGCGCGGCGGATCGTATCCTCGTCATGTTCGACCACCACCAGGGTATTGCCCTTGGCCCGCAGGCGATCCAAGGTGTCGAGCAGGGCGACGTTGTCGCGCGGGTGCAGACCGATCGTCGGCTCATCGAGCACGTAGCACACGCCCTGCAGATTGGACCCCAGCTGCGCGGCCAGGCGGATGCGCTGAGCCTCGCCGCCCGACAGGGTCGGCGCGGCGCGATTGAGCTGCAGGTAACCCAAGCCGACGTCGCAGAGGAACGCCGTGCGGCTGGCCAGTTCGGCCACCAGATCCCGCGCAATGTCGCGCTCGCGGCCCAGCAGTTTGAGCTTCGCCATGGCGGCAGCGAATTCCTGCACCGGTAGATTGGTCAATGCCGCAATCGACAGTCCGCGGAACCGCACGTGGCGCGCGACCGGATTCAGACGGTCGCCGGCGCAGTCCGGGCAGAGGACTCCCGCGCGGCCGTCGCTCCCGTTCGTGTCGCGCCACTTGGACTCTTCGCCGCTCTGTTCGGCATCGAACTCCGCGATCTGCAAGCCGGTGCCGAAACAGCCCTTGCACCACCCGTGACGCGAATTGAAGGAGAACAGGCGCGGATCGAGCTCGGGGAAGCCGGTGCCGCAGGTCGGGCAGGCGCGCTTCGTCGAAAAGATCGCCTTCCGGGCAGCGTCGCCGGCAGCGCCCCCATTGGCCTTGGTGCCGCCGCCGGCCTTCATCACGTGCAGCACGCCGCGGCCGTGTTCCAACGCGGTGTCGAGCGCGGCGCGCAGCTCGGATTCGCCTTCGGCGTGCACGGCCACCGTGGCCACGGGCAGTTCGATGTCGTGTTCCATGAAGCGGTCGAGCCGCGGCCACTTGCCCGTGGGCAGCAAGGTGCCGTCGACGCGAAGCTCCGGGTATCCCTTGCCGCGAGCCCACTTGGCGAGTGCCGTGTACAGGCCCTTGCGCGCGATGATGAGCGGCGCGAGGATCGTGATTCTTTGACCGCGGTAGTCCTTGAGCACGCGGGCGGCAATGGCCTCCGCCGATTGCGGTTCGATGATCGCGTCGCATGTGGGGCAATGCTGCACGCCCAACTTCACGTACATCAGGCGCAGGAAGTGATAGATCTCGGTCAGGGTGGCGACCGTGCTCTTGTGGCCGCCGCGGCTGGTGCGCTGCTCGATGGCAACCGTGGGTGGTATGCCGAAGATCGCGTCCACGTCGGGGCGCGACGCGGGTTGCACGAATTGCCTTGCGTAGGCATTCAGCGATTCGAGGTAGCGCCGCTGTCCCTCGGCGAAGAGGATGTCGAACGCCAGGCTGCTCTTGCCGCTCCCGGAAACGCCGGTGATGACCGTGAAGCGATTGCGGCCGAGATCGACGTCGATGTTTTTGAGGTTGTGTTCCCTGGCCCCGCGGATTTCGATGACGGCGGGCGCCGCAATTCGATGCGAGGGGTCTGCCGAATCCTGCACCGCGCCGCCCAACGAGGACTCGCCCGCCGCTTCGACCAAGGCACGGCCGGTATGCGACTCGGCGACGCGCATGACCTCAAGCGGCGTGCCGGCGCACACGATGGAGCCGCCCGCATCGCCGCCTTCGGGGCCCAGATCGATGATCCAGTCGGCAGCGCGCACGACATCAAGATTGTGCTCTATCACCAGGAGCGAATGACCGGCGTCGATCAATCGCCGGAACGCACGCAGCAGCTTTGCAACGTCGTCGAAATGCAGCCCGGTGGTGGGTTCGTCGAACAGGAACAGCGAGCCGGCATCGCCCGAGAGGCTGCGCGGGCGGGCCGCGGCGCCCGACTCGGCGGCGTCCCCGTTGCGGCGGCCGCGGCGCGCCATCACACGGGCCGACTGTTCGCGCACCGCGTTCTCGGCGAGGTGGCCTGCGAGCTTGAGGCGCTGCGCTTCGCCGCCGGACAGGGTGGGCACCGGTTGGCCCAATCGCAAGTAATCCAATCCCACATCCGCAAGGGGTGCCAACCGCAGGCAAACCTCCGTATCGTCCGCGAAAAACGCCAATGCTTCGGAAACCGTGAGGTCGAGTACGTCGGCGATGCTCTTCGGCGGGAAGGCGCCGCGCCTGAGTTTACACTCGAGAATTTCCGCCCGGAAACGCCGCCCATCGCATTCGGGACAGCGCAGATACACATCGGAGAGAAACTGCATTTCCACGTGCTCGAAACCATTGCCGCCGCAGGCAGGGCAGCGCCCGTTGCCGGCGTTGAAACTGAAAGTCCCGGCCGTGTATTTGCGTTCGATGGCCTGCGGCAGCCTGGCGAACAGCGCTCTGACGGCGTCGAAGGCGCCCACATAGCTCGCCGGATTTGAGCGGGTGGTACGGCCGATGCGGCTTTGGTCGACCATCACCACGTCGCCGATGAATTGCGCCCCTTGGAGCGCACGGTGCCGGCCCGGGTTCTCGGTGGGTCTGCCCTTGGCCCGCAGCAGCGCCGGAAACAAGACGTCATGGATCAACGTGGACTTGCCGGACCCGCTGACGCCCGTCACGCACACCAAGCGCCGCAGTGGAATATCCACATCGATGTTCTTGAGGTTGTGTTCGGCGGCGCCTTCGATCCGCAGCACATCTGCCGGATGCGCGCCGGCGGGCGGGTGCCCGGTGGTCCTGGCCGGCGGAATTTCCACCACCTTGCGGCGGAACAGATAATCGGCGGTGAGCGAATGCTTGGCGCGGATCAGCTCGCGGATAGGCCCGTAGTAGACGATCTCCCCGCCGTGCTCGCCGGGACCCGGGCCGATGTCGAGCACGCGGTCCGCGGCCTGCATGACCTTGGGATCGTGTTCGACCACCACCAGCGTGTTGCCTGCGTCCCGCAGGCGCTGCATCACGCCGACGATGCGGCCCACGTCGCGCGAATGCAGGCCGATGGAAGGCTCATCCAGCACGAATAGAGTGCTCACCAGCGAGGTGCCGAGGGCGGTGGTGAGATTGATCCGCTGCACCTCGCCGCCCGACAGGGTGCGCGATTGTCGATCGAGATCCAAATAGCCCAGGCCGACGTCGCTGAGATATTTCAACCGCGCGCGGATTTCGCGCAGCAGTAGGTCGACGGTGTCGTCCAGCGGCGCGGGCAGGGTGAGCGTCGCGAAGAAATGGCGGCACTTGTCGATGGGCAACAGCATCAACTCGCGGATATTGAGGCCGGGCTCGCCAACCCGCCACAGCAGGGCTTCGGGCTTGAGGCGCGCGCCGTGGCATGCGGTGCATTCAGTATAGGAGCGATACCGCGACAGCAGCACGCGGATGTGCATCTTGTAGGCCTTGGTCTCGAGCCAGGCGAAGAAGCGCTTGACGCCGTACCAGACATTCTTGGTCCACTCGCCCTCGCCGTCGAGCACCCAGCGGCGTTCAGCCGCCGTGAGATCGCGCCACGGCGTGTCGAGCGGAATCGAACGTTTGCGCGCGAATTTCACAAGGTCCGCCTGGCATTCCTTGTACGACTCGGTTTGCCAGGGTTTGATGGCACCGTCGCGCAGGGTCAGCGACTGGTCCGGGATGACCAGGTCATAGTCGACGCCGATGATCCTGCCGAAGCCGCGACAGGTTTCGCAGGCGCCCAACGGGGAATTGAAACTGAAAGTACTCGGATTCGGATCCTTGTAGGCAATGTCGCAATCAGGGCAGTGCAAATCGGTGGAAAATCGCCACGGCGCAGCAGTCTCGCCGGCATCAGTTTGCGGGTAGACGTCGAGCCGGCCGTGCCCGACCTTGAGCGCGGCCTCGATGGCATCGCCGGCGCGGCCCGGATCGACGTCCGACCAGCGAAAGCGGTCCTGGACCACCTGCAGCGTACCGGGGCGCGGCTCCAGGATCCGCGTGTAGCCTTGGGCCGCCAGCAGCGCCTTGATTTCGGTATCCGAGAAATTCTTCGGCACGGTAACTGGGAACGTGATGAGCAGCCGCGGCTGGCCCCCCGCCGGTTGGTTGCCCCGCGCCTCGCCCGCGGCCCGGGAGCGCTCCGCCACCGCGGCGAAAATGGTTTCGGACGTGTCGCGGCGCACCGGTTTTCCGCAACCGCGGCAATACGGAACCGCGGCCCGCGCGAACAGCAGCTTCAGGTGATCGTTGAGTTCGGTCATCGTGCCGACGGTCGAGCGCGATGTGCGTACCGGATTGGTCTGATCGATGGCAATCGAGGGCGGGATCCCGTCGATCCTGTCCACCAGCGGCTTGTCCATGCGATCCAAGAACTGCCGCGCATAGGGGGAAAATGTCTCGACGTAACGTCGCTGCCCTTCGGCATACAAGGTATCGAAAACCAGCGAGGACTTTCCCGATCCACTGACGCCGGTGACCACGATCAACTCATTCAGAGGGAGATCGAGATCGAGATTCTTGAGGTTGTTCTGGCGGGCGCCGCGGATGCGGATGGCATCCGAGCGAGGCGGTTCTAGAGGGGGCATTGGCGATAGTTTAACAGCCCCTAGCCGGACTGCGACCGGAGCCGCCGGCGTTCAAGTCGGCTTCCTGCCGACTTAGTCAACGGCCGGCGAATTGCTCCATCATGAGACCGGTTCCGCCGCGGGTCACATGGGCGACGATGGCCGTGCGGCGGTGGATCTTCGTGACCAACCCGAGGTTGATGGCAAAGGCGAGCTGCACTTGTTGACCTTTGCGCAGTCCGAGATTCTCGGTCTCGACGAACACGCCGCTCGCGCTCAAGTTCTTAGCCTTGCAAATCCGGCTTTTACGTCCCGACATCACGACATAGACGGTGGTCCGGGCTCGGTGACGGGTATGCAGGCGACGCTCCATCCGGACATCCTTTCGAAGTTCATTGTTCGCGAATCACCATTATGCACACCCCGTTCCGGTTAGCGAAGGGCTCGCCGCGACTTTAATTGTTATGTTAAGAAAATCAGTGGATTACGTTCAACCTCGAAGGCAATTCACGGTGTGGAGAGGCAAATACCGAGCGGCGGCGCGCGGCACGCTTCGGCCGCCTCGGGGTCGTTTCCAATGTTCGCTGCCGCACAGACGGCCTCAAGGTATGCGCGCATCCTCTATAGCACCCGTGTGCGTGCCAGATATCACAATGCGTGTGGCGCTGGATCCATTCTCCTCAAAGCAAGTGAATCCTGTGCTTCACGAATTTCTCGCTGCGCATCGCGATGAGTTGATCGCGCGATGCCGATCAAAAGTTCAGAAACGGCGTGCGCCCATGGCCATCGGCGCCGAACTCGAGCACGGCATTCCGCTGTTTCTCGACCAGCTCATCAAGACGTTGACGGTGGAACAGTCGCCCAACCCGCAGCAAAGCCGCCGGGTGTCCGGACCCCCGGACGGGGGACAGTCGGCTTCATCGGAGATCGGCGCCACGGCGGCGCAGCACGGCCTCGAACTATTGCACGATGGGTTTACCTTGGATCAGGTGGTGCACGACTACGGCGATTTGTGTCAAGCAGTCACCGAATTGGCGTCGGAGCACGGCGTGCCGATCCTGGCGATCGAGTTCCAAACTCTCAACCGCTGCCTGGACAATGCCATTGCGGACGCGGTGACGGAATATTCCTATGCGCGGGAAATGACCCTTGCCGCGCGCGGAGCGCAGGGATCCAACGAGAGGTTAGGCTTCCTCGGTCACGAGTTGCGAAATTTCGTGCACAGCGCACTCCTGGCATTCGCGGCCGTTCAACGCGGCAAGGTGGGTGTGGTGGGAGCCACCGGGGATCTGGTCGAGCGCAACTTGCGCGGGATGCTTGCGCTGCTCGACCGTACCCTCGCCGACGTGCGTGCCGCCGCGCAACTCCCGGTTCTCCTCCAACTGTTCTCGGTGGCCGACTTCATCGCGGAAGTGGAAGTTTCCGCCTCGCTCGAGGCGCAGGCGCGCAACTGCAAATTCGCCGTCTTCAGCGTCGACCCGCGCTTGGCGGTGGATGCCGATCGCGCGCTGTTGATCTCGGCGGTGGGCAATCTTCTGCAAAATGCCTTTAAATTTACCGTGCCGCGCTCCGAAGTGTCGCTGCACGCCTATGGAATCGCCGATCGAGTCCGGATCGATGTCGAGGACCATTGCGGCGGACTGCCCGCCGGGATCGCGAACACCATCTTCTTGCCGTTCACGCAGGGCTCCGCCGACAAGTCCGGCCTGGGGCTCGGCCTATCCATCGCCCGGCGTGTGGTCGAGGCCAATCACGGCACTTTAACCGTGCGTGATCAGCCGGGAAGCGGTTGCGTCTTTACGATCGACCTGCCTCGCTGCGCAATGGCGGTTCAAGCGGCGCAATAGCGGTCGAGGGAGCAGGCGGGAGCAGGCGACGGGATCAGGCGACGGGATTAGACAGGCGTCGGGACGTCTTTGCGGCGGATTGCCAATTGCTCGGGCGCTTCGATGCCCATCTTGATCCGTCGTCCGGTGCCGCCCAGCAGCGTGATCTGGATGGGTCCATTGGCGAACAGTTCTGCCATCGTCAGGTTGCCGTCGACCCCCTCAGCGGGTTGGATTACGATGGATTCATCAGCTCGGCGACTCAATACCAACATACATCATGCCCGCGCCAGCGCCCGTAGCGTTCTGGTTAAAGTCTTTCCCTGGGGTCCATAAGTCATCGGCGTGCCGCCGCGAACGATATCGAACAATTGGCGAACCTGGTTCTGGCGAATATGAATGATGTGGCCGTTGACGTCGTTGGCTTTCCGGCATCCGGCCATCAGCGCCATCAGCGCGCGCCAGCGCTCCGCCACAATGGGACCGAACGCGGTGACATCCGCGCCGGCGGCGCCCCACAGCGTGCGGCGCTCGCTTTCCAAGTCCTCGATGCGGTTGAAGAGTCCGAGCTTTTCGTCGGCCATTTCTTTGACCAACCCCGGAGAATCGCCCGTCAATGCGGCGCGCTCCGCAGCCAGGGTCTGCGCCAGAGTTTGTGCGGCCGTGATCTCACGGCTGAGCAGTTCTTCCAAACGGTGGCGTGCGTCGTGATTCATGGGGTCATTTCAGTCCGCGTTCGTACTGCAGGAGCTTGTCGGCCACGCGGCCCGAATCGATCTGATAGGTGCCGGAACTCACCGCCTGCTTGATCGTCGCAACCTTCGCGGTATCGACCACCGGGGCCTTGGCAATCGCCTCTTCGATCTTCTGCAAGGAGCGTGCGGAGTCCGTCAGAGTTACATGGTCGGTAGCCTGGGAGGCCGCCGTGGGTGCGGTCGCGACTGCGGCGTCGCTGCCGGACTGATCCGCAACGGGTGCATTGCCTTTCGCACCCTTGAGGGGCGCTACGGGCTGGGTCGCCTTGTATCCACTGATCTTGTCGGGCACCGAAGTTCTCCTGAGGGCTCAGTCAGCCCTGCCATCTATATATCGTCGGGGTTTTACTGAACTTTAACGACCACACCGACTTTGATCGCATAAAGCGGGTTATCGACTGTGACGCGCTTCACTGAAGGGGCTATTGAAAAATAATTTCAACCACTTGCTCGGAACGCGCGATGCCCTCGACAACCTTCCCGGACGATAGATTTTGCACCCTGACCCGTTGATTGACCATTGCGTCGCCGAGGGCCCGGCCGGCCATTCGTACGCTCATGCCGCCCCCGTCGGCCAGCAGGGTCACTGTTTGGCCGCGTTGCACGGCCTTGGATGCTACGAGCAGCTGGTTGCTCAAGATGGCGCCCCCGGAGATGGGCCGGGCGGCGGTGCGTCCCACGGCGATGGCGGGGTCGTCCAGATACCCGGGCGGCAGCTCCGTCATGTCATGCTGCTCGACCCGCAGGTCGTTGGCCGTCAACACACTGCCGGCGACGATGGCGTGTGCCGCCACCGCCACCCCCGTGGTCCCCACGATCCTCACCGGCACATAGAGATGCCACATGGGCGGCCCCGGGCAGCGAATTTCCACGACAACGCGGTCGTTCATATGCGGCGCCGCTCCGACACTGGGTTTAGGCGTCTCGGGACATCGAGCCAGCTGGATGTGCGGGGGAATGGGTCCGACCAAAAAGCGCTGTTTATCCGTCAGCGCGGGTAGATGACGCGCCGCTTCGGCGGACGCGAGCGCGTTCAAATCCCCCACCTCCTGCAGTGGGGCGGCCGCCCCCGCCAGTGCGCACGGCAGGCAGGCTACCAATAGGAGAGCAGCCCGACGGTATTTTGGCGGTTTACGCAAGATAGGACAAAACAAGCAAGGTGCGTGCCATCCCTAAGCAAGGTGCGTGCCGTCTCGAACGGCCGCCGCGGCGCGCCGCCGGCGGCAAGTCCTTGCCGCCGGCGCAGGACCGATATCCCCCCATCGTGGTCCTATCGAGATCGAATCGGGCCGGCCGGGCCGCCAATTGCACGTTATGCGCTCTTGGCACAGCTCTTGCTTTGCTCTGCTCGAGGAGATCAACGACATGTTCGAAAACATTTTTGGCATTCATGAACAGGCGCTGCTGCTGCACGGGCAACGCATCGGTGTGCTGGCCACCAACATCGCCAATGCCGATACGCCGAATTTCAAGGCACGCGACATCGATTTCAGCGAAGTACTCGCGGGAACCGACGATTCCGCGCGCTTGGCAATGAGCACCACGCAAGCCTCGCACATCGCCATGAACGACACCGAGTCGGTTGGCGGCGAATTGAAATACCGCAACCCGTACCAGGCATCGCTGGACGGCAACACGGTGGAAATGCCGGTCGAACAAGCGGCCTTCTCGGAGAACAACGTCCGCTACCAAGCGAGCCTCACCTTCATCAACAGCAACATCGCCGAACTGCAATTCGCCATTGCAGGCCAGTAGGCGCCCTGCGTCACGGGAGAGAATTAGATGTCTTTGTTCAATGTGTTCAACGTCGCCGGCAGCGCCCTCAATGCCGAAACCATACGGCTCAATACCACGGCCAGCAACCTTGCCAACGCGGAGAGCGTCAACGGCGATGAAAGCAAGGTCTACCGGGCCCGCCATCCGGTATTTCAAACCATGATGAACACGGATGAAGCCGGATTCGACGGCGGGGCCGCCGCGGTCGGCGTGCGGGTTCTGGGCGTGGTGGAGAGCAAAGCGCCGGCCGCCATGCGCTATCAGCCGGATCACCCGCTCGCCAACAAGGATGGTTACGTCTACATGTCGAACGTCAACTCGATCGAAGAGATGACCAACATGATCTCGGCCAATCGCTCCTTTGCGACCAATGTCGAGTGCATCAATACGGCGCGCGATCTACTTCTCAAGACCATTGCGATGGGACATTGATTTAACACTAGGAATTCTTTATGACCAGCAGCGTATTGTTTCCCAATCCCAACTACACCGGCAGCACCACGTCGGGCACCTCATCGAGCACCTCGTCGGGCGGCTCAGGCAGCACCCTCGACGCCGCGACGCTCGGAGGTACGAATTTCCTGACCTTGATGCTGGCGCAGCTCAAGAATCAGGATCCGACCAGCCCGGTCGACAGCAACACGTTCTTGAGCCAGCTGGCGTCGCTGAGCACGGTGCAAGGCATCAGTCAGCTGAATACCTCGTTCGGCTCGCTGTCGAGTTCGCTGGTGTCGAGCCAGGCGCTGCAGGCGTCCTCGCTGCTCGGACATCAGGCGCTCGTCAGCAGCACCACCGCCAACCTCGCGGCGAACGGCACCGTCACCGGCGCCGTCAGTGTGCCGCAGACCACGTCGCAGGCCGTGCTCAACATCTCCGACAGCAGCGGCGCGCTGGTACGGCAGATCAGTCTCGGCGCCCAGTCGGCCGGGATGGCGAATTTTTCGTGGGACGGGAAAGCCCAGGACGGCTCGCAGGCGCCTGCCGGTCAATACACCCTGAGCGCCACCTATAACGGGGCCACGCAGGGCGGAACCGCCGCGAGCACCTACGTGAACGGCACCGTCCAGAGCGTGACGATGGGCGCCGGAACGACGGGACTGACGCTGAACGTCAGCGGCCTCGGCAGCGTGGCCTTCTCCAACGTTCAACAAATATCGAACTAATTAACCTTCAGAGGATATATCCATGGCATTCAGCACAGCATTATCGGGATTAACGGCGGCCAGCTCGGACTTGGACGTCACGGCGAACAACATCGCCAACGCGGATACGGTCGGCTTCAAGGAATCGCGAGCACAGTTCGCCGACGTATACGCCGCCGGCGCCGTGAATCTCAACAACTCGGTGATCGGGCAGGGCGTGCGGCTGTCGAGCACGGCGCAGCAGTTCACCCAGGGAAACATCACGACCTCCTCGTCGAATCTGGATCTGGCGATCAGCGGCGACGGCTTCTTCACGCTCAAGGATGCGAGCGGCTATGTTTACTCGCGCAACGGCCAGTTCGGCGAGGACAAGTCGGGCAACGTCATTTCCTCGACCGGTCAGGCACTGCAGGTGTACCCGCCCCTGGTGAACGGCGGATTCAACACCGGCACCTTGTCCAATCTCAATTTACAGACCGCGCAGAGCGCGCCGCTGGCCACCACCACGGGTACGGTGATCTTGAATTTGCCGGCGAACACCGCGACGCCCACGGTAGCGCCGTTCGATGCCACCAACTCGCTGACCTACAACCAATCCACGTCGACGACGGTGTACGACTCGCTGGGCAACGCGTACCCGGCAACGATGTTCTTTTCGGCTACGGCGGTGGCGCCCGCGACGGTGCCCCCGACCACGGTTCCGAATTCCTGGCAAGTGAACATGACGGTGAACGGCGCATCGGCCGGTCCCGCGCAAACGCTCACGTTCGGTGCAAACGGCTCGGTGACCGCTCCCGCCGGCGGTGTGCTGAATTTCAACGGCTACACGCCGACCAACGGTGCCAATCCCATGGCCCTGGCCTTCAATTTCGGTCAAACGACGCAGTACGGCGGGCAGTTCGGCGTGACCTCGATCGTCCAGAACGGCTACGCCACAGGACAGCTCAGCACCGTAGCCATCGATCCCACCGGTATCGTCTCGGCCGTCTATACCAATGGCCGCTCCACCCAGTTGGGTCAACTGGCGATGGCGAATTTTCCGAATCCGCAAGGATTGAAAGAGCTCGGCGATACCAATTGGTCGGAGACCTTCACCTCGGGCACGGTCGTCGCGGGCGTCGCGGCCTCGGCCGGGTTCGGCAGCATTCAGTCGGGCGCGTTGGAGAGCTCCAACGTCGATCTGACCACGCAGCTGGTCGACATGATTACCGCGCAGCGCGCCTTCCAAGCCAACGCGCAGGTCATCACCACGGCCAATGCCGAGTCTCAGACCATCATCAACATCGGCCATTAACGGCGCTGAGTAGCACCGCGAACGTCTAGACCGCATCGAACTGTAGACCAATAGGACTCGAAACATGGATAGAGGGCTGTACGTGGCGATGACCGGCGCAAAGCAAATCATGCAAGCGCAGGCCGTCAACAACCACAACATCGCGAACTCCAGCACCGTCGGTTACCGTGCCGATGGAGTGGCGTTCACGAGCGAACCGGTGTACGGCCCGGGTTACGCCACGCGAGTCAACGCCGTGGCCGGCGATGCCGGCACGGATTTTTCGAGCGGCGTGTTGATGAGCACCGGCCAGCCGCTCGACGTCGCGGTCCACGGCAAGGGGTTCATCGCGGTGCAGGGCGCCGACGGCAAAGAGGCCTACACGCGCGCCGGCGATCTGCAGGTGACTGCGCTGGGTGCGGTCATTACCTCGACCGGGTTCCCGGTCCTGTCGGAGTCCGGTCCCTTGACGGTACCGCCCTCGACCCAGGTGACCATCGGCACCGACGGCACCGTGTCGGTGGTGCCGATGGGATTGAGCGCGGCCGCGCAATCGCAGGTCGACCGCATCAAGTTGGTGAATCCGGCCACCAAGGATCTGCAGAAGGGGCCCGATGGGCTGCTGCGTCTCAAGAGCGGCGGCAAAGCCAAGACAGACGAAACGGTCTCGGTCCAGTCAGGTGCACTGGAGGGCAGCAACGTCAATGCGGCCCAATCCTTGGTCAACATGATCGAACTGCAGCGTCTGTATGAACTGCAGATCAAGAGCATCAATTCGACCGACCAGAATGAACAGAGCGCTCAGCGCCTGATGACATCCTCATAAGATCAAAGGAAATTTTCAATGAATCTCGCACTATGGTCCGCCAAAACCGGCCTCGACGCCCAGAACACCCAGATGTCGGTGATCGCGAACAACCTCGCCAACTCCAACACCACGGGCTTCAAAGCCGACCGTGCCACGTTCCAGGACCTCATGTACCAGAACGTGCAGCAGGTCGGCGCGCAGAGCACGCAGAACACCCAGTATTCCACCGGGCTCTCGTTGGGCACCGGTGTGCGCATTGCGGCCACGGAAAAGAACTACATCCAGGGCAGCGTGCTGCAGACCGGCGGCAATCTGGACATGTCGATCACCGGCCTGGGCTTCTTCCAGGTCACCATGCCGGACGGAACGCTCGCCTACACGCGCGACGGCTCGTTTTCGATGGACGCGCAGGGCAATGTGGTGAACGCCAGCGGGAATCCGATTTCCCCCGCCATCACCATTCCGGCGAATGCGCAGTCGGTCTCGGTGGGAAGCGACGGCACGGTGTCGGTGACCACCGCGGGTGCGACCAAGGCCACCACCGTGGGTCAGGTCCAGCTCGCGAGCTTCATCAACGTGCAGGGCTTGCAGCCGGTCGGCAACAACCTGTTGACGGAGTCCGCGTCGAGCGGCGCGCCGCAAGTGGGCGCGCCGGGCACCGCCGGCGTCGGAACTCTCGTGCAGGGTTCGCTCGAAACATCGAACGTGAACACAGTAACGGAGCTGGTGAACATGATCCAATGCCAGCGTGCCTACGAAATGAACTCCAAGGCGATCAGCACCACCGATCAAATGTTGCAGTACTTGACGCAAAACCTATGAAGAAATACCTCCCCAGTTTCCTTGCCGTCCTAAAAGCCGCCTGCGGCGTCATGCTCGGCGGCATCCTGCTTGCCGGTTGCATGTCCGGGAGGGATCACAAGCCGGAGCCGGTGGTGGCGCGCGTCCTGCCGCCGCCGGTGCCGCGCACCGACGGCGCCATCTATCAAGCGGGGCAGCAGATGGAGCTGTTCGCGGATCTGAAGGCACGCCGCGTCGGCGACATTCTGACCATCAAATTGAACGAGTCGACGGCGGCCAGCAAGAACGCCGAGACCAAAACCTCGAAAGCGACGAACGTGGCGAACACCGGACCCACGATTTTCGGCAAGACCATCACCACCAAGGGCGTGCCGATCCTGAACACGTCGATGACCGGCTCCGACAGCTTCGACGGCAACGGAGCGGTTACCCAGAGCAACAGTCTGGCGGGCAGTCTCACCGTGACGGTCACCGATGTGCAGGCCAATGGCAATCTGGTGGTGCAGGGTGACAAGACCTTGAAGCTCAATCAGGGCGACGAGTACGTGCACATCGCCGGCGTCATTCGCCCGGCCGACATCGCCACCGACAACACCGTCACCTCCGACAAAATCGCGGACGCGCACATCAGTTACTCCGGCAAGGGTGTCGTCGACAGCACGAATCGCATGGGTTGGCTGGCGCGGTTCTTCAATTCACCGTTCGCGCCGTTCTGAGGCGCTCAGGCCCGTTGCATGTTCACCCGACTCATCGTCATGTCGATGTCGATTCTGGCGCTCGCCACGGCGCCTTTCGCGCAGGCCGAGCGCATCAAGGACATGGCCCAGGTGCAGGGCGTGCGCACCAACCAGTTGATCGGCTACGGCCTCGTGGTCGGTCTGGACGGCACCGGCGACCAGACCAGCCAGGCACCCTTCACCGTGCAATCCTTGAAGAACATGCTGGCGCAATTGGGCGTCACCGTGCCGTCAACCGTCAACCCGCAGTTGAAGAACGTGGCGGCCGTATCCGTGCACGCCGTGATGCCGGCCTTCGTCAAGCCGGGCCAGACCATCGACATCACCGTGAACTCGATTGCGAACGCCAAGAGCTTGCGCGGCGGCTCGTTGTTGGTGACGCCGTTGCACGGGCTGGACGGCCAGATCTATGCCATCGCCCAGGGTAACCTCATCGTGAGCGGATTCGGCGTGGAAGGCACCGACGGCTCGAAGCTCACGGTCAACGTCCCGAGCTCCGGCCGGGTCCCGAACGGCGCCACCGTCGAGCGCGCGGTGCCGTCGCAGATCACGCAGGGCGATACCATCACCTTGAATCTCAACACGCCGGATTTCACCACCGCGACGCGGCTGGTGGAGAGCGTCAACAAGGGCGTGGGCGAGGGCGCCGCCACCATCGTCGACGGGGGTTCCGTGCTCGTGCGTGCGCCGCACGACGCCACGCAGCGCATCGCTTTTCTATCGATGGTGGAGAATCTGCAGGTGGACCCCGGCAGCGCCGCGGCGCGCGTCATCATCAATTCGCGCACCGGCACGGTGGTGATCAGCAGCAATGTGACGGTCAGTCCGGCCGCGGTGTCCCATGGCTCGTTGTCGGTCACCATCAAAGAAGAGCAGAGCGTCAGCCAGCCGGCGCCCTTCGCGAAGGTCGGCGAGACCAAGGTGGTCACCAATTCGGTCATCAAGGTCGATCAAGGTTCGAACCGCATGTTCCTGTTCAAGCCCGGGGTCGAACTGGAACAAATAGTGCGTGCCGTCAACGAGGTAGGGGCGGCGCCCGGCGATCTCGTGGCCATTCTGGAAGCTCTGAGAGAGGCCGGCGCACTGCAAGCCGAACTCATCGTGATCTAAGGGGAGAGAGCATCATGGGCAACTCGATCAAGCCCGTCACGCCGCCGCCGGCGGCGATGGCGAGCGCGAACATCTACAGCGACCCCAACGGCCTGGCGGCGCTCAAGAAGGATCCAAACTCGCCGGCAGCGCTGCACGCCGTGGCGCAGCAGGTCGATGCGCTGTTTCTGCAGATGATGCTGAAAAGCATGCGCGACGCGAGTGCTGCCGTCGGCGAGGGGGACAGCAACGAAATGGGCATGTACCAGGACATGTTCGACAAGCAGATTGCGCTCACCATGAGCCAGCATCAGGACCTGGGCTTGGGCTCGCTGTTGACCCGGCAGATGGCTGCCAAAGCCGCCGCCGCCGCTCCCGCCGCGGCGGACGACCATACGCCCCCGCGGCCGGCGGCCGCCCCGCCGGCGGCTCCCGCCGCTCAGCCCGCGACGTCCGCGCCGCCGACGTCCATGACGCAGAGCGCCGAAGATTTCGTCGATCAGGTGCTGCCGTCCATACGCACCGCGGCGCAGGCCCTGGGCCTGAATCCGATGGCGCTGCTGGCCCAGGCCGCCTTGGAAACCGGCTGGGGGAAGCGCATGGCGCGAACCTCCGACGGCAACCCCAGCTTGAACCTGTTCGGCATCAAGGCGGACGACACGTGGGGCGGAGCGCGTGCCGCGGCGAACACCGTTGAGTATGCCGGCGGAGTGGCCACACAGCGGCAGGCCGCCTTCCGGGCCTACGGATCGATCGCGGAAAGCGTCAACGATTTCGCCAATTTGCTAAAGAATTCACCGCGTTACCGGCACGCGGCGGCAGCCGGCCCGGATGCGCAGGCGTATGTCGACGGCATCGGCCGTTCCGGGTACGCGACGGATCCCGAATACGCCGCCAAGCTGAATGACATATTGCACGGCAGCACGCTGCGCGCGGCGGTCAGGAGCATCAAGCTTTAGAAATGAGAACCGGTGCCGATACGCCTAGATAGGCGAAATTCCTCGGTTCGTAGCGCGGAGAAGTATCTTGTCAGATGTGTTTGGTATCAGCGTTGGAGCGCTCCAGGCGTTTCAATCCGCCATCGACGTGACGAGCAATAACATTGCCAACGCGAACACGCCCGGCTATGCCAAGGAAGCGGTCAATCTGACGGCGGCCGCGCCGCAATCGAACGGCGTGTTGTCGGTCGGGAACGGCGTGGTGGTCAGCGGCATCAGCCGCAGTTTCAACCAGGCTACGGCCAACCAATTGAACGCCTCGCAGAGCAGTTTGGGAAACCTGAACGCGCTGCAGAACTACTCCAGCCAGATCGATAACCTGGTGGGCACGACGGCCGGCGGCCTGAGCACCGCCTTGCAGAGCTTTTACAGCGCGTGGTCCGATGTAGCGAATGCTCCGACCTCGACCGCAACCCGGCAGGCGCTCTTGGGCAAAGCCCAGAGCGTCGCCAACAGTTTCCAGAGCACCAGCACGCAACTCGATGCGCTGAACAGCGACATCAATTCGCGCGTCACATCCGATGTCCAGCAGATCAATACACTGGGCACGTCGATTTCGGCA
Source organism: uncultured Gammaproteobacteria bacterium (assembly GCA_963799885.1). GTDB lineage: Bacteria > Pseudomonadota > Gammaproteobacteria > Steroidobacterales > Steroidobacteraceae > Bog-1198. Next base: position 381,346 of record CAWCYX010000004.1, read on the forward strand.
TTGAACAAGCAAATCGTCATCAGCACGGCGCAGAACGGCGGACAAGCGCCCAATGAATTGATCGATCAACGCGATCAGCTGGTGTCCAATCTCTCGAGTTTGACCGGTATCTCGACAACCACCGACAGCAACGGCTCGTTGAACGTATTCCTTGGAAACGGCCAGCCGCTGGTTCTCCAGGGGGCGACCACGACACTGACCACTATCCCGAATCAGTTCGATGCCTCGCAATTGGAAATCTCGACTTCGACGTCGAACGGCAATTCCATCAGCGCGGCGATCACTTCCGGGGATCTGGGCGGGCTGCTGGCGGCGCGCAGTCAGATTGTCGATCCGGCCAAGAATCAATTGGGACAAATTGCGACGGCGTTTGCCCAGTCGGTGAACCAACAGCAGAATGCCGGGCTCGACCTCAACGGCAATCTCGGGGCAAATCTGTTTTCGGTGAGCGCTCCGGTCGCGACGGCGTCGTCGAACAACACGAGCGGCGTCAGCGCCGCCGTGAGTGTCGCGAAGGTGGGTGCGCTGACGACCAATAATTATGTTCTGAGCTACAAGGGCGGCGCCTATTCGCTCACCAATGCGGCCGACGGCACGGCCGTGCCCTTCACCGGGCTCGGGACGGCCGGCAGTCCGATCACGGCCGCTGGCCTGTCGATCGTTCTCTCGGGAACGCCGGCATCCGGCGATCAATTTCTCATCAAGCCGACCGCCGATGTGGCCGGTACGCTCGCGGTGCAGCTGAGCAATCCCACCCAGATCGCCGCCGCCGGCGCCGTACAGGCGACCCCCGGGGGCGGCAACACGGGAACGGCCACCATCACCAGCGGCACGGTGGTCGATGCGACCAACCCCAGCCTGCTGAACGCGGCGACGATCACATTCGCCTCGCCGACGAGTTACTCCATCAACGGCGGCGCGAGCATCCCTTACAGTGCGGGCGCCACCATACCGCCGGTCGGCAGCACGCCTCAATACGGCTGGCAGGCGCAGATCAGCGGCACGCCGGCCGCGGGCGACACGTTTACCGTGCAGAAAAACACCGGCGGCACCGGTGACAACCGCAACGCGCTGCTGGGCGCGAATCAACAATCGCTACCGGTACTGCTGAACGGCACGGTGAGCATCAGCGGCGCGGTCAGCTCGTTGATCACCGGGATCGGCAGTCAGGCGCAGCAGATCAACACCGCGCAAACCGCGCAAACCGCGGTCAACACCCAGGCCGTGGCCAACCAGCAGTCCATATCCGGCGTCAATCTCGACGAAGAGGCGGCAAATCTGCTGCAGTGGCAGCAAGCCTATCAAGCGTCCGCGAAGGCGCTGCAAATCGGCAGCAGCCTTTTTCAAAGTCTATTGACCGCCGTTCAGTCGGCGTAAAGGGAGACGGCAATGCGCGTCACGCAGAACTTGAGTCAGCTGAACTTCGTCTCGTCGTTGAATACCATTGAGGCCAACGTCGCGCAGACGCAGAATCAGATTTCCACCAATTTGTCCTTTACCACGCCGTCGCAGAACCCGGTCGCCGCCGGTGCCGTCAACAATTACGATCAGGCGCTGGCGCAGGCCAAGCAATACGATACCAACGCGAACAGTGCTCAGACCAGTCTCAGCACCGAGGACAGTACACTGTCGCAGGTGCAAACCGCGCTGCAGAGCCTGCGCGATATCGCCTTGCAGGCCAATTCCGGCGCGCTGTCGGACTCGGACCGCACCGGCCTCGCGGCACAGGCCGCTCAGATCCAAGCCGGCTTGGTGTCGCTCGCCAATACGCAGGACGGCAACGGCCAGTACATCTTCGGGGGCTTTGCCACCCAAACGCAGCCGTTTTCCCAGTCAGCCGCCGGAAGCGTCGCCTACAACGGAGATCAGGGTCAGCGCCAGGCGCAAATCGCCGCCGGCCAGTACGTGGCCGTCGCCGACAATGGCGATGCGGTGTTCAACCAGATCAAGACCGGGAACGGCACCTTTACCGCAACGGCCGCGGCCGGCAACACCGGCACGGGCGTGTTGGGTGCCACCACGGTATCCAATCCCGCTGCATACGACGGCAAGCCCTACTCCATCCAGTTCGCGGCCGTGCCCGCCACGGGCACCGTCGCGAATACCTACAACATCGTCAATGCGGCCGGCGTGACGGTGAGCTCGGGCGCCTATACTGGCGCTACCACCGGTCAGGCGATCGCATTCGACGGTTTGCAGGTGACGCTGTCCGGCCAGCCGGCCATCGGCGATTCCTTCAGCGTGGCGCCCAGCACCAACCAAAGCGTTTTCACCACGGTGCAGAATTTGATCACCGCGCTGCAAGGTTCGGGCACCACCTCGGCCTCGAACGCGCAGCTAAGCAATTCCATCGCCGGCGCGGTCAACAATATCGATCAGGCGCTCAACCAATCCTCCAATGTGCGCGCCGGCGTCGGCGCGCGGCTCAACTCGATCACGGCACAGTTGTCGGTGTCGAGCAGCCAGCAAATCCAGCTGCAAACCTCCATCTCGTCGCTGCAAAGCCTGGACTATGCGAGCGCGATCACGAAACTGGACGAGCAAACCACCACGCTGCAGGCATCCATGCAGGCCTATACGATTACACAAGGCCTGTCGCTGTTCAAATACCTGCCGAGCGGCTGAGACCGGCGCCGGCACGGTTATCGCGGTTCGCGGCGTTCAAGCCGACTTAGTGGTGATGGCCGCCGGCGCCGTGCACGTGGCCATGCTCCAGCTCTTCGGCGGTCGCCTCGCGGACGCCGACGACTTCGACATCGAAATGCAGCGTCTGGTCGGCCAGCGGGTGGTTCCCGTCGAGAGTGACCATGTCGCCGATCACGGCGGTCACCGTGAACAACCGCATGCCGTCGTCGGTTCTCGCCTGGAACTGCATGCCTTTCTTGATGTCGCCCGAGCCCTGCAGGGTGCGCTTCGGCACGCGCTGGATCAGGGTTTCATCGCGCTCGCCGTAGCCTTCGGCGGGCGCAACGACCACGGCCAGGCTGCTGCCGTGCTCCTTGCCCTTCGAGCGCCTTCTCGAGTCCCGAGACGAGATTGCCGTGACCCTGGATGTAGGCCAGCGGTTCGCCTCCGGCCGAGCTGTCGAGCACGGCGCCGCTGTCGTTTTTGAGGGTGTAGTGAATGGTGACCACTCGGTCGGAGCTAATTTCCACGGCTATATCTCCAATCGGCCTTTGGTGTGATTGACCGGCGTAAGCTTACACAACTATGGCGGCAACCGCGCCTGTATGGCGGCAGCCGCGTCTCTATGGCGGCAGCCGCGCCCCTATGATGCAACTGCGCCTCGAGATCGTAGGCGCCGGCCTTGGTGATCCGCACCTGCGCCCAGTCACCCACGGCGAGCTTCTTGGCGCCGCGAATGCGCACCGTTCCGTCGATTTCCGGAGCGTCGCTCGATGACCGCGCGATGGCGACGGCGCCGTCCAGGCGATCGACCAATACCTGCATGGTGCGGCCGACTTTTTCGGCCAGCCGCGCCGCGCTGATTTCGGCGGCGAGTTCCATGAAGCGGGCGCGCCGTTCGTGCTTGATTTCCGCGGGCACGGGCGTCTGGCGCAGCTCATTGGCGGCGGCGCCCTCCACCGGTGAATACTCGAAGCATCCGACCCGGTCGAGCCGCGCGACGCGCATCCACGCCAGCAGTTCCTCGAAATCCGCGTCTGTTTCTCCCGGGAAACCCACGATGAAAGTGCTGCGAATGGTGATGTCGGGCACCACCGTCCGCCACGCGGCAATGCGCTCCAGGGTGTTTTCGGCGGCCGCGGGGCGCTTCATGAGCTTCAAGATACGCGCGCTGGCATGCTGAAAAGGGATGTCGAGATAGGGGAGCACCTTGCCTTGCGCCATCAATTCGATCACCTGGTCGACATGCGGATACGGATAGACGTAATGCAGCCGGATCCAGACGCCGAGTTCGCCGAGCGCCGCAGCCAGATCGTAGAAGCGCGCCCGCCGGTCGGCGCCCCGCCAGGGCTGCGCCGCGTATTTCAGGTCCACCCCATAAGCGCTGGTGTCCTGCGAAATCACCAGGATCTCCTTCACGCCGGCGCGCGCCAGCTGCTCGGCCTCCCGCAGCACCTCGCCCACGGGGCGGCTGACCAGATCGCCGCGCATCGACGGAATGATGCAGAAGCTGCAGCGATGATTGCAGCCCTCGGAGATCTTCAGGTACGCATAATGGCGCGGCGTGAGTTTCACGCCTTGCGCCGGAATCAGATCCAGGAACGGCTCGTGCTGCGGCGGCAGATGCTCGTGCACCGACGCCACCACCTCCTCATAGCGCTGCGGGCCCGTGATTTTCAGCACCTGCGGGTGCCGGTCGAGGATTTTCTGCGGCTGCGCCCCGAGGCAGCCTGTGACGATGACCTTGCCGTTCTCGGCTAGCGCCTCGCCGATGGCGTCCAGCGACTCGTCCACCGCCGAGTCGATGAAGCCGCAGGTGTTGACGATGACGAGATCGGCCGCGCTCGTAGCTGGCGGCGACCTCATAGCCCTCGGCGCGCAGGCGGGTGAGGATCCGTTCGGAGTCGACCAGGGCCTTCGGACAGCCCAAACTGACGAAGCCTACCTTGGGGGACTTGCCAAGTTTGCGGGAATTACCTGCGTTGGTTGAATTACGGGTAGCCGGTTTCAATCTACGGACCTTGGGTCGGGATGAATGGGTGCTGCGGCGCGGAGCGATTCGGTGGTTGCCGCCTGGGTAGTTTATCCCGAACTCCGGGCGGCCGCATGTGAATGCTTCGACCGGGTGTTATTCTCCCGGCCCGACCGCCCGTTCAGACTAAGGACGTTTTCATGTTCGATGAACTGCCCGCCACGGCGCAAGATTTTTACAACCAGCTTCTCATCAAGTCCATCGCGGCGCTCAAGCTGAATACTTTCCTGGACAATTTCGATGAGAGGAGATTCAACTTCGACGGCAACGATCACTCGAAAACGTTCAATCCGGCGGAGCGGGCTTTTTATTTCGACTGGTTCGTCAAGAATTACGAGAATCTCTTTTCGGCCTACTCGCTGCTCGGCGACGAGTCGTCGAAAAAGCTCTATTTGTATTTGATCGCCTACCGCCTGGCCGGGCACTTCAGCGTCAAGCTGCCGGTGGATTACTTGTCCCGGTCGGAGGAATTCGAGGACTACAAGTCGCACGAGAAGTCCACGCCGAGCTCCATGGCATTGAGCGGCGTGTTCGGAAAGCTCAAGCACTTCGATTTTCAATACAAGGGGAGCCGCTACGTCGTCGACTGTCTAAGCCTCGAGGACTACCTGTTTCGGGGGCAATACTTCTATTCGAAGAACGGTGTCACCGTCGCGCCGAATCTTGCCGACACGGTAATCGACGGGGGTGCGTGCACCGGTGATACCGCGGCCGTCTTTTCCAATGCGGTAGGCGCGGGCGGAAGCGTGTTCTGCTTCGATCCCGTTGCAGATCACCTTGCGATCCTGGAACAAAATACCAGGCAATTCACCCACGCCAACGTGACCGTCATGCCGTATGGACTGTCGGACAAGAACATTGTTGCGGACCCTATCGTTCTCAGCCAATACGCACCGGGCTTCAGCTCGGGGAACGCTCAAGTGCCATTGAGATCCATCGACTACCTGGTCGATACCAAGGAACTTCAAAAAATCGATTTCTTGAAATTGGATGTGGAGGGCGCGGAACTCGACAGCCTCCGCGGCGCGCGGAAAAGCATCCAACGCTTCAAGCCGAAACTCGCAATTTCCTTGTATCACAAGCCCAACGACATCTTCGAACTCATCCTTCATATCAAGGACAAGTTTCCCTTTTATGCATGTTACTTGGATCACTACACGATTCACCTGGAAGAGACGGTGCTGTACTGCCGCACCTAGCGGGTTTCCGCAACTGTACGTAGTTTGTGCCTCTATGCTTTAATGATTCATCGTGTCGGACGATTGGCTACCGCTTCAAGTTCACTACGAGCGTTGTCTTGCTGAGGCAGGCGCTACGCCGGGCGGGGTGGATTGGCCCGATGCGCGGGATCTCGAGGAGCGCTTCGCGGTGCAGCTCGGCGTGCTCGAGGCGGTACCGCGCGCGGCCGGACTTCCGAGTCTGCTCGATTTGGGCTGTGGACCGGGGCTGCTCTTGAACTATTTGACGGCGACGGGTCGGGTTGATGCGGTCGAGTACCGCGGCATCGACATCTCGCCCGCCATGATAGAACTCGGCCGTCGCCGCTGGCCCGGCAAGGCGTTTCAAGTGCGCGACATTCTCGTCGATCCACTGCCGCCGGAATCCGTCGATGTAGTCCTCTTGAACGGCGTGTTGACCGAGCGGCAGGGCATTCCACGAGAGCGCATGGTGGTCATGGCGGAGTCGCTGCTCAAGGCCGCTTTTCAGGCAGCGCGCCATGGCATCGTCTTCAATGCCATGAGCCGGCACGTGGATTGGGAACGGGAGGATTTGTTTCATTGGGGCTTCGATGAGGTCGCCGCGTTTCTCAAGCGGGACCTGACGCGGCATTTTTCCTTCCGGGCGGACTACGGATTGTTCGAGTTCACCGCTTTTGCGTGGCGCCGTCCGCGGCGCCTGGAATTCAGCGCGGGTGCCGATTGGTGGTCGGCGTGAGCCGCAAGCTGGTCATTTTCGGGACCCGCCAGATTGCCGAGGTGCTTGGTTGGTACTTTGCGCACGACAGCGATTATGAAATCGTCGCCTATACGGTCGACGCCGAGTTCCTGCCCGGGGGCGTGTTCCAAGGACGCCCGGTCGTCGCCTTCGAGGAGGTGGCGCGCGAATTCCCACCGCATGAGCACGCGATGTTCGTCGCGTTGAGCTATGCGAAGATGAACTCGATCCGCGCGGCAAAATACGCGGCCGCCAAAGCGTTGGGCTATCGGCTGGCGAGCCATGTCAGTCCGCGGGCGTCGGCTTGGGAAGGTCTGCCGTTGGGCGACAACAGCTTCATCATGGAGCACAACGTCGTTCAGCCCTTCTCGCGGATCGGCAGCAACACCTTCCTGTGGGCCGGCAACCACATCGGTCACCACGCCACCATCGGCGACCACTGCTTCTTGGCCTCCCACATCGTGGTTTCTGGCGCCACCGCCATCGGCGATCGTTGCTTCATCGGCGTCAATGCCACCTTCCGCGACGGCATTAAAGTGGCTGAGCGCTGCCTGATCGGCGCCGGTGCGTTGATCATGGCGGACACTCAGCCCGAACAGGTATTCCTTGCCGAGGCGACGGTGGCCTCGCGAGTACCGTCGTCGCGCGTGCGCATGTAGTTGCTGATGGGCTGGAGGCGCCTCGGCCAGGTTTATGTGCCGCGCGGGGAGCGGGATTTTCTCATCTCCCACGCGTCGGTGCCGTACGCGGAGACGCTGGGCGGCGGCCTGGTCCGGATCTGGTTCTCGCCCCGCGATGCCGGCAACCGCTCGCACATTGCGTGGCTCGTGATCGACCTGACGCGGCCCCAACACATTCTGGACATGGCAACGACCGCGTCTCTCGGCACCGGCCCGCTCGGTGCCTTCGACGATTGTGGCGCGATGATGTCGTGGCTTACCGAACATCGCGAGCAGCGGCGGCTCTACTACATCGGGTGGAATACCCGCGGCACCGTGCCGTTTCATGTCTCGATCGGCGTGGCGGAGCAAGCGCTCGACGGAGCCTGGCTGCGCCGGCCGGGTCCGCTGCTGGACCGCAGTCTTGATGACCCGTGGTTCTGCTCCAATCCCTGCGTGCTGGTCGAGGCAGGCGCCTGGCGCATGTGGTATTTGAGCGGGCTCGGTTGGGAGGACGTCGCTGGCCGCCCATCGCCCTCATATCATCTTTGCGATGCTATCTCGGATGACGGCCTGTGCTGGACGGAGCGTGGCAGGGTCGCGGTGCCCCTGCTAGGCGACGAATTCGCCATTGCCAGACCCTCGGTCTTGAGAACCGATGCAGGCTACCTCATGTGGTTCTGCGCGCGCACCCGGCATCGACCGTATCGGTTGGGGGCGGCCCGATCCGAGGACGGGCGGGTGTGGAGGCGTGCAACGGAACTTGCCGATTTATCTCCGGCGGCCGAGGGTTGGGATTCGGAGATGGTGGCCTATCCGCATGTCTTCGAGCACGCCGGGCAGCGTTGGATGCTGTACTGCGGCAACGGCTTCGGGGCCACCGGTTTCGGTCTCGCGTTGTGGGAATGACCGCGTTGTGGGAATGAATACACGCCGGCATTCCTCAAGAATTTGCTGGTGATGCCGTTGAGGTGGGTACTTTGCTGTGCACGACACACATCCCGACGGCGGCCTCCGCCCACTGCGAGGCGCTTGCGGAACGCGGGTACACCGTGATTGCCGGCGGCGTCGCTGCGTCTGCTGCCGGCGACCTCTTGTCGAACGTGCGGCGTCTCTATGCCGCGCGCCGGCGTGCGCCGGACACCGAACAGCCCTTTCTTAATCGCGGGCACGACGTTTTGTACAACCTGCAGAGCGAGGACGTTGGGTTCCTGCGCCAGTTCTCCCGAAATACGCTGGTCATGGAAATCTTGTGCGGTCTGCTGAACGACGCGTATTACAAACAGATTTCCCCCGAGCGGCCGAATTTCGTTCTTCGGGCGATGGCGGCGCGCAGCAGCGGCAATTCGGCCTTGCCGCTGCATATCGATTCATTCGTGCCGAGCAGCGGCCGACACTGCATCGCCTGTCAGGTGGCAATCGTTCTCGAGGATCAATCTCGAGAGACCGGCTGTACGCTGGTCGTCCCCGGATCGCACAGATCCGACGAGTATGCGCACCAGGATGCAATGTCGCGGGCAATCCCGTTGGAGACACGCGCCGGCGACATCGTGATTTGGGACGGACGCCTCTGGCACGGGGCGCTCGGAAACAAGACCGATAGAAGCCGGTGGTCTGTGATCGCGACCTTCGTGCGTTGGTGGCTGAAGCATAACTTCGACATCCCGGGCACGCTACCGCAGTCGATTTACGACGCGTTGGACGACGATGAGAAGACGATGCTGGGCTACTGTTCCATGCCGCCGCGCGACGAATTCGACCGGATCGACATCAAGGCTGGACACGGGCAGTTGAAGGCTCGTGTCGCGGATTACGGTCGTCGATGAATGATCCTGAAACCATGGATGTCGCGGTTCGCGGCACCACCATCCGATTTGCGGTGTCCAATCCGCGACTGCGCGTCTGGGCGCAGCGCTTCGAGGAGATAGAACCGGAACTTCTCGATTTGATCGATCAGATGCCGATGCACAGCGTTTTTTTCGATTTGGGCGCATCGATCGGCTTGTTCTCATTGTACGCGGCGCTGCGCCGCCGAGCCCATGTGTATGCCTTCGAGCCGGAGGCGCAAAACTACGCAACCCTGGAGCTCAACCACTTCTTGAATCGCCACGCGCTCGGCGAACCGCTGAACAGCTTCAACGTAGCCATCGGCGCGTCTGCGGGGGTCGGCCGGATCCACACCAGGGTCTATGGCGCGGGGGAGCACGTCAAGATCCTCGACCAGCCGGTGACGCAGGATACCAACGAGGCCTTCGAGCCGGTGCATGTCCAAACGGTGTTGAAGATGCCGCTGGACCGCTTGATCGGCGAGTTTCACCTGCCGCAACCAGCCGTCATGAAGATCGACGTCGATGGGTCGGAAGGGGCGGTTCTGGCCGGGGCCCGGGAGACCATCGCGAACCCCATCCTCAACACCGTGTTCATCGAACTGACCGGCCGCACGCAGGTCGAGGAAGCGAATTTCCTCGTCCAGCGTGGATTTCGTCTTGCCGCCAAGATACCGGTGGTGCGTCTGCGCGGCGGCGTCTATCCCGATCTCTTCAACTGCACGTTTCGCCGCTGAAGATCTTCTCCACGTCGGCCGCCGTCGGAAAGTCCGGTTGCAGCAGCCGCATGTCGGCACCGTAGGTATAGGGGCTCGGATAGCCGCGGTTGATGAAACTCGATTCCGCGGCGTTGTTGTAGCGGTAGCTCAAAGCGATGCGCACGTGGCGGCCGCCGGCGCTGCCCGTGCGGTGCACGAGAAAGCCCGAGAACAAGACCACATCCCCGCGCCGCACGATCAGCGGCGTGAACTCGCGCGCGTCGACTTCTCCGTCAGCCACGCGGTGGCCGAAAGCATCGTCCACGCTGGGGAGCAAACCGCGCCGGTGGCTGCCTGGAATGACTTCGAGCGGGTAGTCGTCGATCCCGACGTCGAACAGCGGCAGCCATAGGGTGATGCCATCCAGGCTGCCCTGTACGCTGCGCCAGTCCTGGTGGATCGGAGACTGGTGGTATCCCCCCTCGATTTTCAGCTGGTTCGACATGTAGTGAATGACCGGCCGGGTCGAGATTGCCGGAACTGCCAGACCAAGTCCGGCGACCACATTCATGACCGGCGGCGACAGGCCGAGCTGGTGGACGCTTGCCAGGTGCTGGGTCTGCCGGGCCGTTGCGATATAGGACCGTTGGTCGTGCCGAAACAGCTCGGCCAGAGCGGTGGAAAAGCTCTTGACGTCGGTCGGGTCTGGGATTGCCAGTCCGACTGCGCGCGCGCGGCGGCCGAAAATGCCGGCGAGATCGGCGGTTACTCGCTCAAGGCTGTCGGTGGGGATTGCGTCGGTTGCGACAACGAACCCGTCGCGGCGGAATTGATCCAACATCGGCGGAGCATACTGCATCCGAGATTGTGGAAACCATGTTGTAGCATCACAATTCAGACACAAACGTGGGTAGCCCTCTCGATGACGACCGTTGCCGTGATGCAGCCGTACTTCGTTCCCTATGCGGGGTACTATCGCCTGTTCACCGCTGCGGACATCTTCGTGGCGTTCGATTGCGTTCAGTTTCCCCGTCGCGGGTGGGTACATCGAAACCGGTTTTCCGTGGCGCCCGGCGTCGACGACTGGCTTACTCTGCCGATCCAAAAATGCGACCGCGACACGCGCATCGCCGATCTTGCCTTTGCGCCCGGCGCGGAGGCAGCTCTTTGCCGCAGCGTACGGCGCTTCCCGCTCCTTAAATCCGCTTGGAAAACTCCGTCGCCTGTGATCGACAGCGTCAAGCACACGGGACCGGGAACCGTCGCCGACTATCTATGCGCGCAGTTGGCGAGTGTGACCGCAGTCCTCGGTATTTCGCGCCCGATCGTGCGCTCCAGTTCGTTGGGAGTCCCGGCGGAGGTGCACGGCCAGGCGCGCGTTATCGCCATCGCCCGGGCCCTTGGCGCCACGCGCTACGTCAATTCGCCCGGCGGGCGATCCCTTTATCAGCCCGCGGCCTTCGGTGAACAGGGAATCGAATTGCGATTTCTTTCCCCCTTCATGGCGTCGACGGACAGCATCTTGAGCCTGCTCTTGACCGACCCGGTCGAGCGGATCGCGGCATTGATCCGCGAACAAACCATTCTCGAGGAGTAGTCCGGTCTACTGCGCCGACCAGGCCAGTTTGCCGCTCAGCAGGTCGAGAATGCGATCGACCTGATCGTCGCGCAATCCGGGATAAATCGGCAGACACAACACCTGCTGCGCGAGTTTGGTGGCGATCGGCAGGTTGGCTTGCGACGCGGACGCTAGACCGCGGTACATGGGGAATTCGCTGATCAGCGGGTAGAAATACCGGCGCACGAAGATGCCGTCGCCGCGGAATTTGTGATACAGGGAATCGCGGGTGAGTGGATAGTCGGGCTGAACCAGGATCGGAAAATAGGCATAATTGGACAGCGTTTCCCCCGCCGTCGGAACGCACCGGATACCCCGCACGTCGGCGAGGCCGGCCCGGTAGCGTTCATCGATCGCCCGTCGTTGCGCGAATGCACGATCGACGCCTTTCAATTGCAGGAGACCAAGGGCCGCATTGAACTCGCTCATCTTGCCGTTGATACCGGGAGCCACGACGGTGACCTCGTCGGCGAACCCGAAGTTCTTCAAATAATTGATTCGCTGACGGGTCTTTTCGTCCGGGCAAACCACCGCGCCGCCTTCGAAGGTGGTGAACACCTTCGTGGCATGAAAGCTCAGAACCGATAAATCGCCATGGTTGAGGACGCTGCCGCAATGGCATTGCACGCCGAAGGCATGCGCGGCGTCGTAGATGACCTTCAGTCCGTAGGTATCGGCAATTGCGCGGATCCGGTCGACGTCGCACGGATGACCATAGCAGTGCACCGGCATGATGGCCGTGGTCTGCGGCGTGATCGCCGCTTCGATCCTGGCGGGATCCATGTTGAGGGTGGCGGGATCGATGTCGACGAACACCGGCTTGATGCCGTTCCAAAGCAAGGAGTGCGCCGTGGCAACGAAGGAATAGGGCGTCGTGATCACCTCGCCGGAGATGCGCAGCGCCTGCAGCGCCGTCACGAGTCCGAGCGTGGCATTGGTGAACAACGCGATGAACTCGACCCCGAGATACTCGCACAGTTTCTGTTCGAATTTGTGGTGGAACGGACCGCCGTTGGTCAGGATCTTGCTGTCCCAGATTTCTTGCAAATACGGAATGAAGTCCTCGAGGTCCGGGAGGTCGGGCCGGGTGACGTAGATTTTCTCGAGCTCATTTGCCGCGGGCGCGCGCAGCAGCTCGGGCGTTCGAAGCGGTAGTTTCGTTTCCATCACGATGGATGTCTCTCGTCAGACGGGGCTATGAATGATTCTGCGGGAAGTCCGGCACACCAGCGGCGCCACATGTGACGAAGCGCCTGCTCGAGGGCAGCCGCGATCGTGCCCGCCTGACGGCTGGGTGAGTGCTGCAGCCGCGCCCGCAGACCTGAACGGACTTCGGCGAGCGCAGCGAGATGCGTCGCCCAAAAGAGTCCTTTTGCAACGAAGTCCGCGGCGTCGGTGGCGGTAAAGCCGTCCAACCCCACCTGTCCGAGGATGGCCGCACCGGAGCGCGCTGCCGGTGTGGAACCGGCGATGGTCAGGGTGGGCACGCCCATCCACACCGCATGGATGCTGGTGGTACCCCCGGTGTACGGATAGGTGTCGAGGCAGAGGTCCACGTGCTGATGCAGCGCCAGGTAGTCTTCCATGCCGCAGCGGGCATGAAAGACCAGCCGTTGGCGGTCAATACCGTGGGCAGCGAATTGGTCGAGCAATTTGAGTCGCTGAGCGTCCAAGGTCATGCCGCCCAACAACATCTTCGCCGCAGGGAGGGCGCGCAGCAGCTGCGACCATATCTCGATGGTTGCGGCATTGATTTTACCCAAGCGATTGAAACTGCCGAGGGTGATGCAGCCGGTTGCAAGCGCCGGCAGGGGATTGACCGGAGGAGCGGAGGCGCACGGTTGGAAGGGCGCCTGCGCCGGCAGATAGGCCAATTTTTCGGTGAAGTGTCGGTCGAACTGACCGGGCGGCAGGAAGTGCGGGTCGGCCAAAAAGTAATCCATGGCCGTGAGCCCGGTGGTGCCGGGATAGCCGATCCAACTCGCCTGCACGGGCGCCGGCTTACGGGCGAACGCCCGCAGCCGGTTGCGCGACGTGTGCCCCGAAAGGTCGATCAAGATATCGATGCCATCATCGATGATCTGCCGCTCCAATTGTGCATCGGAGAGCGCAAATATCGGACGCCAGCGTTCGAAGTGCCGGCGCAGTCGACCGGTGGTTTCGTCCTCTACGGCGTGGTTGTAGTAGGCGGTCAGTTTCAGGCCGTCCCGGCCGTTGAGCTTTTCTAGTACGGGCTCGACGAAGGTCGCAACCGGGTGGGTGAACAAATCGCCCGACACCACTCCGATCTTCAGCCGGCGCTCAGGGTCGCGAGAATTGCGGTGCTCGGTTCCGGTCGAAGGCGCGAGCGCTTCGAAGGCCATTCCCACTCGACGGTGTTCTGCAAACAGCGCGTCCGCGCCGATCGTCGGATTGTGACTCAACATGAATAACAGGCTGGTGTGCCGCATGTCCTCATGCCAATCCGCCCGTGCGAATGGCAGCGAAATCGCCCGACGAAAGACCGCTTCGGCTTCCTCATAGCGCCCTTGAATCTGGTAGACGTCGCCCAGGGGTGCGTACGCCATCGCCAGATCGGGATCGATCTCGAGCGCCTTGTTGAGATAAGTTTCCGCTTCGTCGACACGCTCCAATTTGGTCAGCAGTGCGCCGAGGTTGGCCAATGCTTCGGCATCCTGCGGCAACAACGCAACGGACCTTTCCATGGCGGCGAGCGCGAGGTCCGGGCGGCCATCCGCCCACTGCAGCGCTCCCAAAGTCTTCCAACCCAATCCCCGTTCGGGGAAGCGCTCGGTCAATGCGCGGGCTGCGGGGCCGGCCTCGCCAAACTTTCCGATGCTCAGCAAATCCAGCAGCCCGCGCTCCATTTTAGCGGCGCCGCGGCTCTCGCGGCGCCGCTCGGCCCGGGCCGGAATCGGCGCCGGAGCGGAGGGAGCCTGGCGCACTACCTGGCCTTCTTGCAGGAAGCTCGCTTGCAGGAAGCTCGCGTTCAGCCGCCGCGCGAATTCATCGACTGCTGCGCTTTCGAGACCATGCTGCCGGCCCAGCGCCAAGGTGCTGGTTGCGTCGTCGAGTTGTCCGTTCGAGAGCAGCGCCTCCAGATACCCCAGCCAGTAGTCGGGATTTTGCGGACTGGTTTCCAGCGACGCGAGCAGGTACGGCAAGCCCAACGATGGTTGCCGCATCTGCACGTACAACATGCCGAGGCAATGATTGGCGGCCGCGTGCCGGGGTTCAGCGCCCAATATTTCCCGATACAGCGGCTCAGCGAACTCCACGCGCCCCGCAATCTGATGGCTCATGGCCTCGCGGCATCTATCGTCCAGATTTGTCGGCAAGGATTGCAACTTGGGATTCGCTTATGTCACCTGACACGGATTATGACAGGGGCTCTGCGGCCCCAACCCGCGACTACTTTGCATTTTGCGAAGATCATCCGCTTCACTTTACCCGGCGCTCGCCGATAGCAGTGCCGTGGCAGGATCGCGCGCGTTGATTTGTCAAACGCGCATTTTTAAAAGTGTGATGAAAGACAGAAATGCGGCGCCGGCGACGAAATTCCGCCCTAAAGAATCACCCGCCGCTTCCGATAAACCTTCTGAGTGTGTCACCGGTCCGCCCTTAAGGGGTGAAGTGAACACGAGTAGGGCCTAAGACGGGCCGGTGTCAAAACTTTTTAGGAGACTCTTTCATGTCATTGGTTCTAAATACAAATATTAGCTCGCTTAACGCGCAGAATAATCTGACGTCTTCGCAAGCTTCTCTGTCTCAGGCTCTGCAGCGCTTGTCTTCGGGTTTGCGCATCAACAGCGCGGCCGACGACGCCGCAGGCCTCGCGATCAGCCAGCAGTTCACCACCCAGATCAACGGCACCAACCAGGCGATCAACAACGCCAACGATGCGGTGTCGGAAGCGCAGACCGCCGGCGGCGCGCTCTCTACATTGACCAACAACCTGCAGAGCATTCGCACGCTCGCGGTTGAAGCGGCCAACGGCTCCAACAGCGCGTCCGATCGTGCGGCGCTCGACCAGCAGGTGCAGCAGCAGATCGCGGAAATCACCCAGATCGCTTCCCAGACCACCTTCAACGGTGCGAACGTTCTGGACGGCAGCAGCGGTGTGACCAACTACCAGGTCGGTGCCAACGTCGGCAACACGATTGCGGTCAACTTGAGTCAAGGTGTGCGTGCCGATCAGATCGGCCAGGTCGCGTCGGCCACGACCGCCGCCACCAGCACGGCACTCGCGGGCGGACTCATCATTTCCGTCGGCAGCGGCACTCCAGTCACGGTGGGTGCGAGCACTTCCACCGCGGTGGCTGCCTCCGCTTCAGCGGGACAGACCGCCGGTTCTGCGTACGCAAAGGCCGCCGCGATCAAGAGCGCCGGTATCGCCGGTTTGACGGCCAGCGCCTCGACCACTGTCACAGCCGGATTCACGACCATAACCGCTGCGACGGCGGGAACCGCGGGTACTCCGCAGACGGCTGCCACGGCGTCGACCTACGATCTGTCGATCAACGGCACCAACATTTACTCCGGCACCAACAACATCGCCGTGGGTAGCTCATTGACTGTGCAGCAGGTGGCGGCCCAGATCAATTTGTATTCCTCGCAAGACGGCAACGTCACCGCGGCGGTGACCAACAATCAGTTGACGCTGACTGCTTCAGACGGTCAGGACATCGCGATCAACCAGGCCTACACGGCCGGCACTGCGGCACAGACCGGCACGGGCAGCGGCGGTGTGGGTAGCGTGGCGGGAACGGTGGCGAACCCGGGCGCGACTCAGGCGGGCATCAGCTCGACCCAAGCAGGCGCGTATACCGTAACCCAGATCAACTCTGGCTCGGTTACCCTCTCGGCGGATAGCAACATCACCCTCGGCGGCGCCGCGGCGGACCTGACTGCCATCGGGCAGACGGCCGGCACGGTCTCCTTGTCGGCCAGCAAGACTCTGGCCAGCCAGAACGTGCTGACGGTGGCGGGTGCCAATGCGACGATCGCGGCGGTCGACTCGGCTCTGGCAACGGTCAGTGCCTTCGACAGCCAATTGGGCGCCATCCAGAACCGCTTCACGGCGGCGGTGAGCAACCTTACTTCAACCAGCCAGAACCTGACCCAGTCGCGCAGTACCCTTCAGGATACGAACTTCGCGGCGGAAACGGCCAATCTGACTCAGTCGAACGTGTTGGAACAGGCGGGCATCTCGGTGTTGGCACAGGCCAACCAGCAGCCCCAGCTGATCCTCAAGTTGCTGCAATAATTGTCGATAACCAGCAAAGTCGAGTAAATGCGATGCCCGGGCGCGAAAGCGCCCGGGCATAGCTCGCACGGAGCGGGACCACCGAGTAGGAGTAACGGAGCAAGTTCAGAATCCAACGTAGGTGTCATCATGGCGAGCGATGCAGTTCCCGGACCCGTAGCGCCGAAACCCATCACCGTACAAGCCAACAGCGGCAATTCCTTGCCGCCGGGCGGCAACGGTCCACCCCCTCTCGTCGACAATAGGATTTCAATATCCAAGGAAACCGGAGCAGCGGCGGCCCAAGCGTCCGGTGCGGCTTCGAAAGCGCCGGTCCGACGGGCAACCACGACCAGCCAGGCGGCGTTGCCGGCCTTGGTCGGGCAATTGAACAAGTATCTGAACGATTCCGGCAGACCCAACCAGTTTCGGGTCGATCCGGCCTCGAGAGGCCAGACCATTCAAGAGATCAATCCGGCCACCGGAGAGGTCATCGGGGAGTTCTCGGCGATCGAATTTCCCGAGTTGGCCAAGAGCCTGGGAGTTTCCGGCGTTCTCGTCGACAGCCTGGCCTGACCGTTGGTACATCTCTTGCTCAAGTCCTGACGAGTTTTGCCGTTAAGTTCCAAGCAGCGCCAGCGAGGATGTAGCCGCCCATGAGTTCCGTAATACCTTCCAGTACGACATCGACCTCGACACCGTCGAGTTCCTTGACATCGGCCACCGCCGCCGGCGGCAGCTTGGTGACCTCGACGGGAATCGGATCAGGGCTCGATATCGGCAGCATCGTGTCATCCCTGACGACCGCCGCGGGCGCGGCCGAGAACAATCAGCTCGCCTCGCAAAAAAGTACGCTGAATGCGGAAGTGTCGGCGTACGGCACCTTCAGCAGCGCATTGGAGACTCTGCAGGCCGCACTGACGCCGCTCGAGACCACGGCCACCTTGGCGGGCCGTACCGCCGCCCTGGGCGACACGACCATCGCAACGGCGACGGCGACCAGCGACGCCGTTCCGGCACAGTACTCGCTTGCGGTGCAGAATCTGGCGACGGCCGCGAGCCTGGCCTCGCAACCGCTGGCCACGGCCGATACCACGGTGGGCACCGGCACCCTGACGATCTCGATCGGCGGCAATTCGAGCGCGATCAATATCGACAGCACCGATAACAGCCTGTCGGGCATCGCGAGCGCCATCAACGGTGCGCCCGACAATCCGGGCGTCACGGCAACCATTCTGACCACGACCGCCGGCGCGCGCCTGGTCCTGTCCGGCTCGGCGACCGGCACGGCCAACGCCATCACCGTGACCCAGTCGGGCGGCGACGGTGGGCTTGCCGCACTGGTCTACAATCCGGCAAGCGGCACGACTGTCAGCACCACCGCGCTGACGGAGACGCAGGCCGCGCAGGACGCGAACTTCACGCTGAACGGCTACGCCGCCACCAGCGCCGGCAATCAGGTCAGCAGCGCCATCACCGGCGTGACGTTGAACCTGCTCAAGACGACGGCGTTGAATACGCCGACCACCTTGACGATCGGGGACGACACCAAGGGGGCGCAGACATCGATCGGCACGTTCGTCACCGCGCTCAATGGTCTCATCACCGCCGTTCAATCTCTGACGTCCTATGACCCGACCAGCCAGACCGCGGGGCCGCTGCAGGGCAATGCAACCCTGCAGTCGTTCCAGAACCAGCTGCAAAAAGTCCTGGGTCAGGTGGTAGCGGGCAACCTGGGCGGGCTGAATTCGCTATCCTCGCTGGGGATCACCGCAAATACCGACGGCAGTTACGCGTCCGACACGACCAAACTGGGCAACGCGCTGACCTCGAGTGTGAGCTCGGTGGCCGCGCTGCTCGGGGGCACCGGCGGCATCGCGACGCAGCTCAACAATCTCATCAATCAGTACACGCAGGCCGGCGGCCTGTTGAGCACGATCAACCAGGGCCTGCAAACCGGGCTCCAGAATGTCGCGACCCAGCAGACCGCGTTGAATGCGCGTCTCTCGACATATTCAGCGACACTCACGCTGCAGTACAACGCCATGGACACGGCGGTAGCGCTGCTCAAACAGACTCAAAACTTTCTGACGGCTCAGTTCAACGGCTCGCAGAGCAATGGTACCTCGAGCAACACCAGCTTGGGCAGCGGCAACTTGAGCACCGGCGGCTAAGGCAATTCATCATGATGCAGTCTCGAAATGGAGCGGCTCAATACCGCGCAGTGCGCAGCCACGGCCTGGTCGCGAACGCGAGTCCGACGCGGCTGGTGCAAATCGTGTTCGAGCATATCCTGTCGAACCTCGCCACGGCTCAGGGTTGCATGAATCGCATCCAGAACAACCTGCCGCTCAACGAGGTGGTGACAAAGTGCGCCGCCGTCCGCAAAGCGGTGCAGATGCTCGGCCATCTCAATGGCACCCTCGATAAGGAAAAGGGCGGAAAGATCGCGGAAAATCTGGCGCTGCTCTACGACTACATGCTGCGTCGGCTGGTCCTTGCCAATGCCACCAACGATCCGTCCATCGTGGCGGAAGTGTCGGGGCTGGTAAAGACCATCAAGCACGGCTGGGACCAGATCGTCCGGGACGATCGATGAGGACCGGGACCCCGGTCGCCAATCTCGAGCGCGCCCTGCAACTCTCGCGTGAACTGCTTGCGGCGGCGGGCGACAGCGACGTCGGCACGTTGGTGCGGATCGATGCCGAGCGGCTGCAGCTGTTGCAGGCCTACCGATCGGAGAATGGACAACCTGGGGCCGACGCTCTATCGTTGCTCCGTGAGATCTCCCAATTGAACGACCTGGCTATCGGCTGCATGGAACATCACCGCCGCATCAAAGCACGCGAGTTGGACCTGGCTGCGGTGGGCCGGCGCGCCGTGAATGCCTACGCGACGACCCGACTGCAACGCTAGCCGTACCCGTCGCAAGGCGGGGAGTCATGCCTGACCCGTTTCTCGGCGATGGTTTGATCTTCGAAGACTTGCTGCCGTTGGCCTGGAGTCCGGGACCCCTGGTCGAGGGGCCGGCCCTCGCGCGCATGAATGCGGATAACCATCAACTGCTGGTCGCGGAAGCTTCGTTGGACGACGTGCGCGTGCACGATGCTCTCAAGGACGAATCGCCCGCGCTGGTCCACGAACTGCAACGGCTGGAATTCAAGCTCAACATCCTGCTGCGCCTGACGGCCGAGTTGGCCATTCGCAACAGCACGCTGCCGCCGCCGCAACGGGCCCGCGTCTCATCCGAGGGACTGGAATGGTTCGGCGCAACGGCGCCGGGGATGCACGGCACCGGCGTGGTATCGGCATACATCAATGCGGCGCTGCCGCAACCTTTGAAGGTCTCGTGCAGCGTGGTCGGTGAACGCATGGCCGACGGTGAGCGCGTCGCACAACTTCTGTTCGTGGGTCTCTCCGACACGGTGATCGACTCGCTGGCGAAGCTGATTTTTCGGCACCATCGCCGTTTGATTGCTGGTTCCCGCCTCGCGGCGCGCTAAGAACACCAGCGCGCCGGCCACTGCTGCCGAGATTCCCTGCAGCAGATTTTGAGATAAACCCCTACAACCGTTACGGGGGTTTGCACACTGCTTCTCCCTCAAGTTCATCAGTTAGTATCAACTTCTAAACCGATATTGATTGAACAATGTCAATGACTTAGCAGTTTTACTTAACGCGGAACACGAGATTTTGTGTACTCCGTCACACTTTCCGCAGGGAAGGAGCCCCAAACAGTGTCTGATGAGAAAGTTATTGTGATCGAACCCTCAGATTCGCAAGCGCGAACTCTGGAGACGTTGTTGAGGTTTTTGGACCTGCAGCCGGTACATGTCCGCGATGTAGAGGAGTTCCGCCAGTACCAACGGACCGAATCGCACGACTGGCTGGCGCTCATCGTCGGCAAAGACATCGTGGCGGAACAGGGCGGGGATCTGGTTGCGGAACTGCGCGCCATGGCATTGCCTCTTCCGGTGATTTATTTGAGCGCCGACGGCTTGCCGAAAATCGCGGAGACCAGCGGCGATCTGGTGTGGTTTCATTTGGACTACCCGGTGAAACAACGCCGGCTGTCGGCCGTGCTGGATCAGGCACACAACATCCGTAAGGGTCATCCCACGCAACCGGGCGCGCATCGCTTCCGGCCGAGCGGCACCTCCCGCGCCATGCGCGCGGTCCATCGGCTGATCGAGCAGGTCGCGCCGCACGACACCAACGTGCTGATCCTCGGCGAGTCGGGCACGGGCAAGGAGATGGTGGCGCGCCACATTCACGAGTTGTCCGGCCGCGCGGGCCATCCGTTCGTGCCGGTGAATTGCGGCGCCATTCCCGCGGACCTGTTGGAGAGCGAATTGTTCGGACACGAAAAGGGCGCCTTCACCGGCGCCCTGTCGACCCGTCTCGGGCGTTTCGAGTTCGCCGAAGGCGGCACCTTGTTCCTCGACGAAATCGGCGATATGTCTCTGCAGATGCAGGTGAAGCTCCTGCGCGTGCTCCAGGAACGCACCTTCGAACGCGTCGGCAGCAACCGCACGATGCGCTGCAACGTGCGGATCATCGCTGCGACTCATCGCGATCTGGACACTGCCATCAGTGCGGGCCGATTCCGCGAAGACTTGTTCTATCGCTTGAACGTGTTCCCCGTACAAATGCCGCCGCTGCGCGAGCGGCTCGAGGATTTGCCCGTACTAATCGAACATCTCGTGCAGCGCCAGGAACAGATGGCGGGCCGGCACGTCAAATTGGACAAGCAGGCCATGAACTGCCTGGCGCGCAATCCGTGGCCGGGCAACGTGCGCGAACTGTCGAATCTGCTCGAGCGCCTTGCAGTGCTGTTTCCCGAGCAGACCATTTCCGCGGACGACTTGCCGGAGCGCTACCGCAACCGCGGAGCGGCGGCCTGGATCGGCAGCGGCGTGAGCGTTGCTGCGTCGCTTGCGCCCTCGCTGGCTGCGACGGCCGCGGTCTCCGCCGCGCAAGCCTGCGCGGCGCCGATGGCTTCGATTCGCGACTCCATCGAGTTCGTCGACAGCGGCACAGCTCGCGAAGCCGACGGCGTCGAAGCCGACGCCATCGAAGCCGAGGACGCGGTCGGCGCCGAGGACGGTACGGCCGATGGGACCCTGCCGAATGGTGGGATCGACCTCAAGAATCATTTGTCGGCCATCGAAATCGGCCTGATTCGCAAAGCGCTGCGTGATGCGGACGGCACGGTGGCCGGGGCGGCGCGATTGCTCAACATACGGCGTACGACGCTCGTCGAAAAACTTCGCAAATACCACCTCTCCGCCTGACGTTTTTTTGACGCTGCTTTTCCACGCAGTTTGGAGCTGGACGTAACCGATTGATCGATTGAGGAAATGCGGACAAGGCACGGAAGTTGCTCTCTCCTGCCGTATGTCAGCGATTAATCACGACGTGACGAGCGATCAGCGCGCCGATCTGCAGGCGGCGTTCCGCGCTTTCGGCTCGCTATCCGAGCAATTGACCGGCGCCTTCGATGCGCTGCGCGGCCAGGTTGCGCGGCTGCAGCACGACTTGACGCAGGCGCACGCCGGCAACGAGCATCTGGCCGCGCGCATGTCGGCCCTGGTCAAGGGATTGCCCGGCGGGGTGCTGGTGCTCGATGCGCACGGCGTCGTCGTCGAGTGCAACCCCGCCGCCATCGAATTGCTGGGCGAACCGGTGCTGGGCGAGACGGAATCGTCGCTGCTGCAGCGTAGTGTGTCGACCGGCGCCGCTCCGAGCGAACACATTGAATTGCGCAGCGGCCGCTTCGTCAACCTGTCGCGCCGCGACCTCGCCGGGGGCGGCGAGGTGGTGTTGTTGACCGATGTCACCGAGTCGCACTTGATGCAGGTCTTCATGGCGCGGCAGCAGCGGCTGCTGACCATGGGCGAACTGGCGGCGGGCCTGGCACACCAAATCCGCACGCCGTTGGCCACCGCCCTGCTGTATGCCTCGCAAATGGCCTTGCCGGACCGAACCACCGCGGACCTCCGCCGGTGCGGCGACAAGACCATCGACAGCCTCAAGCAACTCGACCGGCTGGTCAACGACATGCTCTCATTCGCGCAGGGCGGAGCGGCGCGCGAACTCGTGAGCGTGAGCGCGCTGCTCGAACAGGTCGCGCAATGGCTGCGCCCGGCCTTGCGCGGCGGAATCCGCCTGACCATCCGCACCCAGGCGCCGGAATTGACGGTGCGCGCCAATGCACCGTCGCTGGTGTCGGCGATCCTGAACCTCGCGACGAATGCCCTGCAAGCGGCCAGCGCCGATCTGAATCTCGAGTTGCTGGCCCGCCGATCCGAGAACGGTGGCGCGCAAATCGTCGTGAGCGACAACGGGCCGGGCATCCCGGCGGCCATTCGCGAACGCATTTTCGAACCATTCTTCACGACGCGGACCCGCGGCAACGGCATCGGTCTCTCGATCGTCAAGTCCGTGGTCGAGGCGCATCGGGGTAGCGTGCGCCTGGCCGAATCGATCGTCGGCGCCACGTTCGTCATAGATTTACCAGTCGAGGAAGCTGCATGAGCACAGTCAATGTTTCGGTTCTAGTCGTCGAAGATGATGCGCCGCTGCGCGAAGCGCTGATCGACACGCTACGGGCCGCGGGGATGCCCGCGCTCGCGGCCGCGGACGCGGATCAAGCCCTGCGATTGCTCGAGACGGAGGACATCGCCTTCGTCATCTCCGACGTACAGATGCCGGGCACCAACGGCTATCAGCTGCTGACGTCCATCAAGAGGCTGAGACCCGACCTGCCGGTCATCCTGATGACCGCCTACGGCACGGTGGCGCAGGCCGTGGCGGCGATGCGCGACGGCGCGACCGACTACATCGTCAAACCGTTCGATGCCCAGGCGCTCATCGAAATGGCGAGGCGTCAGCTGGCCGCACGCGACATCAGCAACGAATTGATTGCGGTCGATCCGGAATCGAAGCGCCTGGCCTCGCTGGCCCGCAAGATCGCCGAAACCGACGCGACCGTGCTCATCACCGGCGAAAGCGGCACGGGCAAGGAAGTGTATGCGCGCTTCATCCGCGATCACTCGGCGCGTGCCGACAAGCCGTTCGTGGCGATCAATTGCGCCGCCATCCCGGAGAACATGCTGGAGGCGACCCTGTTCGGCTACGAGAAGGGCGCATTCACCGGCGCCCTCGGCGCTCACGCCGGCAAGTTCGAACAGGCGCAGCACGGAACTCTGCTCCTCGACGAAATCTCCGAGATGGATCTGGGACTGCAAGCCAAGATCCTGCGGGTGCTGCAGGAGCGCGAGGTCGAACGCCTCGGCAGCAGCCGCACCATCAATCTGGACGTGCGGTTGATCGCCACCTCGAACCGGAACTTACCGGAAGAGGCGGCCGCAGGACGCTTTCGAGCGGATCTCTACTACCGGCTCAACGTCATGTCGCTGCGCCTGCCCGCATTGCGCGAGCGCCGCGGGGACATTCTGCCGCTGGCGCACCGTGCGATTCAGGCGTGTGCGCGCGGCAGCCAAGCCTCGCTGGCGCTGTCGCCGGATGCCGAGCGAAAACTGCTGGGGCACGACTGGCCGGGCAACGCGCGCGAACTCACGAATATCGTGCAGCGCGCCGCATGGCTCGCCGTCGGCGGTCTCGTCAACGCGGCGGATCTCGATATCAACACCCCGGCTGACGCCGTTCAGCAGCCGGCGGGTCCGCCTGCGGCGCAGGAGGTCGGCTTGGATCACGATCTGAAGGAGCGCGAACGGGAATTGATCTTTGCCACGCTGCGAGTCACCGGCGGCAGCCGCAAGCTGGCGGCCGAGCGGCTGGGCATCAGTCCGCGGACGCTGCGCCACAAGCTGCAGCAGCTCAAGGCGGCCGGCATCAATGTTCCGCGCCGTCCCGATTCCCAGTTCGCGACGGCCTGATCACCATGAGCAATATGCAAATTCAGCAGGTACTTTCGGAAATGCGCGCCCTTCAGGCGCGTGCCTCCGGCATCGCGGCCGAACCCGCGGCGCTCTCTGCGCAGCCCTCGGATTTCGCGAATCTCCTGAAGACGTCGATCAATGGCGTCGCGACCATGCAAAACCAGGCCACCGCGCTCGCCAACGCCTACGAAACGGGCGACAAGAGCGTGGATCTCACGCGGGTCATGCTCGAAGTGCAAAAGGCGGGGCTGGCGTTTCATGCCATGACCGAGGTTCGCAACAAGCTGGTCGATGCCTACACTCAAGTTATGAACATGTCGGTCTGAAAGCACCTACGAGGTTTGATCCATGGCTGACATAGTTCCTTCCCCGCCGCGCGGCCTGCTCGAGACCATCCCCGGCTTGAAGCAGGTCGGCTTGCTGGCGGGCGTCGCGGCGGCGGTCGCCGCGGCAATCTGGCTGGTGCTTTGGTCGCAGGGCCAGAACTACGCGGTTCTCTACGGGCAGCTCTCGGAGCGTGAGAGCGGGCAGGTCATGGACGCGCTGACCGCGGCCGGAATCGAGTTCAAGCTCAATCCCTCGGGCGCGGTGTCGGTGCCGGAGTCCAAGGTCCAGGAAGCGCGTATTCGGCTGGCGAGTCAGGGGCTGCCGCAAAGCGATTCGATGGGCATCGAGATGATTCAGAAGGAATCCGCATTGGGCACCAGTTCCATGATGGAAACGGCACGCTATCAGTCGGTGCTCGAAACCGAACTGGCGCGCACCATCATCAAGGTCCAAGGGGTGCAGAGCGCCCGCGTGCATTTGGCATTGCCGAAACCGTCGGTGTTTCTGCGCGACGCGCGCAAAGCCACCGCATCGGTCATGCTGCAGCTCTATCCCGGCCGGCGCCTGGAGCCCGGACAGGTCGCGGCCATCGTGCACCTGGTCGCCTCGAGCGTGCCGGAACTCTCGGCCGGCGACGTCACGCTGGTGGACCAAGCAGGCTCGCTGCTCAATTCGCCCGACGAGAGCGCCGAGGCCGCGGCGTCGACGCGGCAATTCGAATACACGCGCAAGCTCGAGGACAGCTATCAGCGGCGGATCATCGAGCTCCTGGAGCCCATCGTCGGCCCCGGCCGCGTGCGTGCGACCGTCACGGCGGACCTCGACTTCACCCTTACCGAGGAGACGCGCGAGAACTACGATCCGCAGAAGACCGCGGTGCGCAGCGAGCAAACCAGCAGCGACACCCGCAAGAACTCCGACGGTGCGGAAGGCATTCCCGGCGCTCTCAGCAACCAGCCGCCGGGTACCGCCGGCGCGCCGATACTTCCCGGCGCCGCGCCGACGCCCGGCTCGCCGGACAACGGCCAGGGCGGAGCCACCAGCAGCGGCCCGACTTCGAGTTCGTCCCGCAGCACGCGCAACTTCGAGGTGGACCGCACCCTCTCGTATATCAAGCAGCCGACCGGCAACTTGAAGCGCTTGAGCGTCGGAGTCGTGTTCGACGACTGGCAGAAGGTGGGTGCCGACGGCAAGACCATCACCTCGCCGATGAGCGACACGGACATCAAGCGGTTCACGCAGCTCGTGCGTGAATCCATCGGCCTCAAGGACGAACGCGGCGACAAGCTCGACGTCATCAATCAGGCCTTCAAGACCAATCCGCCCATACCGCCGGTCGACGGCGTGCCGCTGTGGCAAACGCCTTGGGTCACCCAGCTCGCGAAGCAGATCGTGGGAGCCGCGCTGGTGCTGCTGGTCGCGCTCCTGGTGCTGCGGCCCCTGATGAAATCACTGACCAGGGCGCCTGCCCGGCCGGGCCGCTCCGATGCCGGTGAACTCGCGGGCGATAAGGTCAGCCTCTCCGGCAAGGCGGACAACCCGATCAAGCTGAGTCCCAGTTTTGAGCAGCAGATCGCTGCGGCCCGGACGTTGGTCGGGCAGGATCCGAAGCGTGCCGCGCAAGTGGTGAAGGATTGGGTCGCTGCCGATGGCTAAACCGGAAGAGCTCGATGGTACTCAACGGGCCGCCATCTTGCTCATGAGCCTGGGAGAGCAGGACGCGGCCAGTCTGCTCAAGCAACTCGACGCCAAGGATGTACAGAGGCTCGGCATGGCGATGGCCGAGCTGAAGGAAGTCTCGCGAGATCAGATGACCTCGGTGCTCGACAAATTCATCGGCATCGTGGACGCGAAGTCCGACACGGCGTCGAATTCGCAGGACTACGTGCGGCGCGTGCTGACCCAGGCCGTGGGCAAGCAGAAAACCGACATGTTGCTCGATCGGGTCTCCACCGGGCAGACCGGCCAGGGTATCGAGGCGCTGAAATGGATGGAGGCGAAGGCCGTGGCCCAGATCATCAGCGCTGAACATCCCCAGATCGGCGCCATCGTGTTGTCGCACTTGGAGCCTGAACAATCCGCGAGCATCCTGCCGTTGCTTGCCGACGAAATGCGCACCGACGTGCTGATGCGCATAGCCTCGCTCAACGAAGTGCCGCAGTCGGCGCTGACGGAGCTCGACCAGCTGGTCGAGAAACAGGCGAACGCGGTGCCCCCCGCCGTGCTGCGGCGGATCGGCGGCGCGCGCACCGTGGCGAATATCCTGAACGCGATGGAAAAGGACAAGAGCAGCGAAGAGCTCGGCAAGATCGAGCAGGCCGACGGCGGCATGCATCAGCAGATCAAGGACCTGCTGTTCGTCTTCGACAACCTGTTGAGCGTGGACGACCGCGGCATCCAGGCGCTGCTGCGCGAAGTCGGCTCCGATACCCTGGCGGTCGCGCTGCGCGGTGCCGAACCCGAGGTGTCGGACAAGATCTTGAAGAACATGTCGAAGCGAGCCGCGGAAATCCTCAAGGACGACATGGAAGCCCGCGGTCCGGTGAAACTTGCGGACGTCGAAGCCGCGCAGAAGGAAATCGTGACGATCGCACAGCGCCTGGCCGAGGAAGGCACCATCAATTTGGGCGGCAAGGGAGCAGCGGAGTTTGTCTAACGTACAACCCAAGGCCGCATCCGGTGTCGCTGCCGTATGGTCGGCACCCGATATGAATGATCCCGCGAAGCTGCAAAAGCCGCCCACGGTCAGCGGACTTGCCGATTTGCAGGCGGAGGCGCACGCCGAGGCGTTCGCCCAGGGCCTCGCGGAAGGACGCGAAGCCGGCCGCGGCGAGGTGCGCGCGCAAGTCGACAAATTGGCGGGGATGTTCTACGACCTCGCCAAGCCGTTCGAGGTCTTGAATGCCGCGGTGGAGCACGAACTCCTGACTCTCGCGATGGCACTCGCGCGCCAGATCGTGAGGCGCGAATTGAAAACCGATCCCACGCAGATCATCGGCATCATCCGCGACGCCATCGCCGCTCTGCCGGTGGCCGCGCGTGAAGTGCGGGTCCATCTTCACCCCGAAGATGCGGCCGTAGTGCGCCAGAACCTCGCGCCCACCGAAAGCGAACGGGCGTGGACGATGGTCGAAGATCCGGTCATGGCGCGCGGTGGATGCCAGATCACCACGACCACTTCACGCATCGACGCGCGCCTGGAAACCCGACTGGCCGCGATCCTGAGCGAACTCATGGGAACCGAACGGCACACGCCGCAACAGCGCGGCGCCGCGCCATGAGCCCGGCGGGCGCCACTCGGCTCGATCCGAACGTGTGGGCGGCCTCGCTGGCGCAGGCGCGCGAGCGCATGGCGGGTGCCCGCGACATCGTGGTGGAGGGCACCTTGAGCCGCATGGTGGGTATGACCCTGGAGGCCGTTGGATGCGAAGCTGCGGTCGGAGGCCGTTGCCTGGTCGACACCGCCGAGGGCAAACAGATCGAAGCCGAGGTGGTGGGCTTCTCGGGCGAAAAGCTGTTTCTGATGCCGACCGGGGACATCCGCGGCATCATGCCGGGCGCACGCGTGATTCCCACCGACAGCGTGAGCGAGGTTGCGGTCGGCGATGCGCTGCTGGGCCGGGTGCTGGACGGCGCGGGACGCCCTCTCGACGGCGGCGGGGAACTGCAATGCACCGATCGCATATCCCTGACCGGGGAGCCCATGAATCCGCTGATGCGGCGGCCCATTCGCGAGCCCCTCGACGTGGGCGTGCGCTCGATCAACTCGCTGCTCGCCGTGGGCGGCGGCCAGCGCATCGGATTGTTCGCCGGCTCCGGGGTGGGCAAGTCGGTGCTGCTCGGGATGATGACGCGGTATACGAAAGCGGACGTGACCGTCGTCGGGTTGATCGGCGAACGCGGGCGCGAAGTGCAGGACTTCGTCAGCAATACCCTGGGGCCGGACGGCATGCGGCGGGCCGTGGTCGTGGCCACGCCCGCCGACAACACGCCGCTGATGCGCTTGCACGGTGCGTGGCTCGCGACCGCGATTGCGGAATATTTTCGCGACCGCGGCATGAAGGTTCTATTGCTGCTCGATTCCTTGACGCGATTCGCGCAGGCGCAGCGCGAAATCGCGCTGGCGATCGGCGAACCGCCCGCAACCAAGGGATATCCACCGTCGGTCTTCGCGCGGCTGCCGCAACTGGTCGAACGCGCCGGCAACAGCGATCGCGGCGTCGGATCGATCACGGCCTTTTACACGGTGCTCGCGGAAGGCGATGATCAGAACGATCCGATCGCCGACGCCGCGCGGGCCATTCTCGACGGGCACATCGTCTTGTCGCGCCGCTTGGCGGAAAGCGGGCTGTACCCCGCCATCGACGTCGAAGCCTCGATCAGCCGCGCCATGCATCAGATCTCCACGCGCGACCAACTCGATCTCGCAACCCGGTTCAAGCAGGTGTACTCGACTTACCAGCAGAATCGCGATCTCATCGCCGTCGGCGCCTATCGACGCGGTTCCGACCCGCGCGTCGACCTGGCGGTGGACCAGTGGCCGAAAATGCTCGAATTTCTGCGGCAGGACATGTACGAGCCCGTGGGTATCGAGAGAAGTTATGCGGATCTGCGGCAACTCGTGACGCAGTTCTCGGCGCCGGGAGCGGTAACGGCCCGATAGTGCGTTGCCCATGATGAGATCAAAACGCTTCGAACCCATTCGCGACATCGCCTCGACGTCCGCGACTGATCTCAGCCGAGCGATGGGCGAGGCGGGCCGCCGGGTCTCCGAGTTGGAGCGGCAGGTCGAACAGCTGAAGACCTACCGCGACGAGTACGTCAGCAATTCCACCGAAGACCGCGGCACGATGGACGCGGTCAAACTGCAGAACTATCGCTCGTTCCTCGGACGCTTGGGCGAAGCGCTCAGACAGCAGCAGACCTTGCTGGACCATGCGCGGGCCAACTTCGAAAACCGCCGCCTCGAATGGAGCGCAAAGCGCATCGAGGCCGAATCGCTTGGTCGGGTGATCGAGCGCTTCCGCAGCGAGGAGCAGCGCGACGCCGAGCGGCGCGAACAGCGCGAAGGGGACGACGCCGCCATGCGGATCTCGATCGCGCGGGGCGAGGCCGGCGACCACTAGGCGAGGCCCGCGACCGCCAAAGGCGTATCATTCGTTTCCGCCGCAGTCGCGGCAGAGGCCGACTGTGGATGCGAAGACCGGCGAACCCATCGTAGTACCCCATACGGAACTCGTCGCGGACGTGTTGCGCGCCGTGGTCGAATCGTTCGTGCTGCGCGAGGGAACGGACTACGGCGAGAGGGAATATTCGCTCGACGAGAAGGTGGCGCGTGTGATGCGTCAACTCGAGCGCGGTGAAGCCCACATCGTGTTCGATCCGGATACCGAGAGCGTCGACATCGCGGTCCGCCGCGCGTAGGGCGGCTCTTTGGTCCGCAGCGACCTGAGGATGGGCGCTTGCGCTTGGCATGCCGCGTGCGCCTGGCATGGCGCTTGCAAATTCACCCTCCATGAATACCGCACCCGTCATCCAAACATCCGTCCAACCCACGATCGGGCCGTCTGCCGCCCCCACGGCGGGCACTGCCGCCAATGCCGGTGGCGCTCATTCGGCCTTTGCCGGGGCATTGAATGCCGCCGGTGCCAAGCCGAGCCGTCGATCCGGCGCTTCGAAGCAATCGGATGACGGCGCGTCCGGCGGAAGCTTGCCGCCGGCCGGCAACCAAGCGCCGCTCCCCCCTCAGCCGCCGGCCGCGGCCACCGCCGTTGCAATCCCCCATACAGGCGGCGGTGCGGCCGCCGCCGGCCCGCGCACGGAGCGCGGCCGGGCGATGGGCCCGGCATCCGCTGAAAACCCGCCGGCCATTCAAGCCGCCGGCGGCGCCGCGGCGATGATCGATGGAGCCAAGTCGCCGGCAGCCGCGGTTAGCGCAACCCCAGTAGCCGCAGTTGCCGCAACCCCCGGTGCAGTGACCACGACCCATGCCGCGGCAGTTGCCGCAACCCCCGGTGCAGTTGCCACAACCCATACCGCGGCTGTTGCCGATAGCACCGGCGCAGCAATTGCCGCACGCAACGCCGCGGCGGTCGCCGCAGTCAATGGTGCAAGCAAAGCGGCAACCAATGTCGCGACCCACGCCGCAGCGTCTGTCGACGTCGTGGGAGGGCCGCCGGCGCCGCAAGCGGGAGTTGCTGCCGTTCCCGCCAGCGCCGCCGCACGATCCGCGACGGCGGCCGTGGAGGCATCCACGGCGGTCGCTGCGGATGCGGCCGGGTCCGCTGCCGCCAAGCCCAGGGCCTCATCGCCGATCGCGTCGCCGTCATCGAACGGCGCGTCGGCGCCGGATTCGGCGACCCCGCCGGCTGCAGCGACGGCGGTGGATCCGTCCATAGTGGATCCGTCTGCAGTGGCAGCGGCGCCGGCAACATCCGCTCCGGCGGCAACGACTGCCGCTGCTGCGGACCAAGCGGCTGTAAAGCCGCAGCCGGCCGCGCCGCGTCCCATCGCGAAGGCCATGGGTCGGACCGCCGCTCCGGCCCCGGATTCGGTCAAGGCGCCCGCTGCCGGCGCAGGAGCCGATTCGACGCTCTCGCCGGCATCGGCCTCAGCGAGCGACCCCACGGCCGCGAGCGGCGCCACAGTGTCCGCGCCTGCCGTCACGGGCGCCGGAGCGCAGGACGCCGCGGCTACGGCCGCGGCTGCCGCCGCCGCGGTCGCGGGTAGCCCTCAACCCGCAAACACCGGAAAGGCCGCGGGCGACAATTCATATGACTCCGACGCGTCGGTGGCTGCGACGGCAGCCGGAACGGAGGCGGCCGCCGCCGGCTCGACACTGCCGGGCCAATCGGGAATGCGCCCTGTCGCGGGTCCTCTTACCACCCCGAATGATGCGAACGCGCCGCCGCTCGCCGATGCCGGCAAACATGCACCCGCCGGCTTCGATCTCGCGGCGTTGACCGGCGGCAGCGGCGACGCCGCGGCGGGCCTGTCGCAACTGAGCACAAATGCTGCGGTGAGCGCCGCGGCGGATGCAGCGCCCACGCCGGCGTTGAAAATCCATGCCAGCGTCGACAGCGCGGACTTCTCCCAGGGATTGTCGGACCGGGTCTCCTGGATGGTCGACAACGGCGTGAACGGCGCCAAACTACAGGTCAATCCGCCGCAGCTCGGTCCGATCGAGTTGCGCATCTCGGTGCAGGGCGACCACGCACAAGTGTGGATGACCACGCATAGCGCCGTCGCACGGGATGCTCTGGACGCGAGCTCGCCGAAACTGCGCGAGATGCTGAATAATCAAGGTTTCAGTCAAGTGAGCGTCGATATTTCCCAGCGCTCCTTTCAGGACCGGTCCGCGTATGTGCCGCCTTACCAGCGGGAGCAGGCCGCTGTTCGCAGCGCCGCGGCGACGGCGCCGACGACCGCCGCTTCGACGCCACGCTCCCAGCTCGGCGCGCTCGACGCATACGCGTAGTACTTCGCGCGGCTCGCCGCTATCGTGAGCGGCACGTCCTGTGAGGACTCCGGGCGTTTTTGGGCGGTGACGATCAGCGTCTGCAGCTGCGCATCGGCTTCGGAGGACTCCCATTAGACGTAAAACGCGCCTTCGGAGGAAGCGAACGGCACGCGATACGCGGAAAAATCGCGAAAATCGGTGGTCAGCACGAAGGCTCGTTCATAGTTGCGAGCGAGCACCACGGCGCAAGCATCGGCGAAGTCCATTCGCGGCGCCCATCGCTCGGCTTCACTGAAGACGGACTCGACGGCAATCGGCACGACATCCATTCGTGTCACCAACCGGCGCAGAGCTTTCAGTGCCGCGAGGTGGTTTTCCAATCCGTGCTGCGCCTCGGCGATCGCCGCTTCAAAAGTGATGAAACGGCCGGGGACCGTACGAAAGGCGCGCACTGCCCAAGCGTGGTCGGCATCGCCTCGGTCGATGGCCGCTTTAAGCGGCCCGGCGTCTACGATGACCGTTCTTCTCGGCGAGCCGACGGCGGACTTTTTCACTGAGAGGGGTCTTATCCTGGGGAAGGGTCACGGCGCCGAAGACGCCTTCGAGGCCCACGAAAGGATGATCGGATGTGGCAGCACGGCGTTCGAACACATAGTCGCCGTTCTCGCCCTTCACAATGACGGAATCGCCGCGATCTGCGGCCTCGCGTGCCTTGCGAAAGCTACGCTGGAATTCGGTAAGTGTGATTTTCATGCTAATCAGATTATCTGATTAGGCGATAACGGTCAATATTGTGGTGTCTGGATTTTGGTCCGTGCACCGGCGCTTCGACGGACCGCGATTCAGATGATCCCGCCGCTGATGGAAATGACCTGGCCGGTGATGTAGCCGGCATCATGCGACGCGAGATAGCGCACCAGGCTCGCAACTTCCAGCGGAGTGCCGGCGCGCTTCATCGGAACCAGATTCGCGATCATGGCGGCGTCGAACGCGGGATTGCTCATGTCGGTGGAGATGATGCCCGGGGCTACTGCGTTGACCGTGATGCCGCGGCTGGCCACCTCGAGGCTCAACGCCTTGGTGGCGGCGATGAGCGCTCCTTTGGCGGCGGCATAGTTGACCTGGCCTCGGTTCCCCGCCAGCGCCGTGACCGAAGAGATATTGACGATCCGGCCCCAGCGGGTCCGTATCATCGGCAACATCAGCGGCTGGGTGACGTTGTAGAACCCATCGACCGCGACATCGATGACGCTGTGCCACTGCTGCGGACTCATGCCGGGAAACGCGGCGTCGTCATGGATCCCGGCGTTGTTCACCAGAATCTGGACCGGCGCCTGTTCCAGCAGCGTGTCGAGCGCGGAGCGCGTCGCCGCGGCGTCGGTCACGTCGAAACAAACCACCCCGGCCTCGCCGCCGGCAGCGGTGATTGCGGCGGCCACCGCCTCGGCCGCCGCCCGGCCTCGATTCGCGTGCACATACACGAAGTGACCCGCGGCACCGAGCTCTCTGCAGATGGCCGCGCCGATGCCGCCGCTGCCGCCGGTGACCAGCGCCCGCTTCGGCATTTCACTCATTCGAATTCTCCGGCCGGGTTCGCCGGGCGGCGCGAAGCATAGAAGCCTGCAGCGAATATCACCGTCGCACGGCCGCTGAGCAGAAGCGCCGCTTCCGACCGCAGTTGGAATTCGTACAGAGCGGTGGTTGCATCGCCGGCCATTCTCACAGCATCGCAGATCAGATCGCCTTGCACATCATCGAGGCGCAACGAGCGGAATCGGACGTCCCGGACCGCGGCGAGAAAACCGGCGGCCGGCGAACCGGCGGCCGGCGAACCGGTGGCCGGCGATGCGGGGGCGGCCGATGCCGCAGCCGGCGGTGCGGCTCGATCGGCGGGGCTGGTGGCGAGCAGCGCGCCGTGCACGGCCATGGCCTGCGCGGCGTATTCGATGCCGCACGCGATGCCGAGCTGTCCGTAGGCCCGCAGCGGATTGTCCGCCTCGCGATGAGTGCCGCTGCGGCAACTCACACGGGTATCGCTCCAAGCTATCACTTCATCGAGCAGGCACATGCGCCCCTGATGCGGAATGCGGCTTTCGATCCACGCGCGGTTCAAACGCATGATGCGATGCTCACGATCATGCTCGAGTCATCCAGGTACTCGAGCACGGTCCGTCCGGGATCTGCCCGCGCCAGCTGCGACAGCAGCGGCAGACTACGGGCCGCGGGAATCGAGAGACGCAGGTGTTCGAGCATTGAATCCGTCATGGCGTCGGGGCGCTCGTGGCCGAGCGCTACATCGATGCGCGCCACCGAGTTGGGTCCACGGTCCGGTGTGAGCACGAGGGCGGTACCGAAGGCGTCGGGAACGGGACGCTTGGTGCGAATGGGTTCCGGGTATTCCGTGTCGTAGGCGACCAGCAACAGCGATTCGCCGTCCACCACGACTTGCGTCATGGCTTCGAGCAGGCCGGCACAGAAACTGGCGTCGAACGCGCAAATGACATTCGATTCGAGCTTCGCTCCGGTTGCGATGCTCCAGTAGCCGGCCGCGGCGTTGTGCACCGAATTCGAAAATCGCGTGGGTGAAATCTCACGGCCGGCAAGGGCGAGTGCCTGGCACATTTCATGGCAGTTGTGGCCGTCGCCCCCAGAAGAGGTGAACACGCTGGCGAGCCCTGCGGGATCGATCTTGGCGCGCGACGCGGCCTCGAGCGCAACCGCCAGCGCGAGTTTCACGACGCGGCCGGTGCGCCGGCGTTCGGTGGGCGGCAGTAGTGCCGGCGCCGTCAGTACCGTCGCGGCGGGCGAATAGGGCTTGGCGCCCGACAGCACTGCGGCGGCCTCGTGCCAGTCCCCGAGCCCGGGCCCGAGCACTCCGATACCGCCGATGTAAGCCGAGAGCTTCAAGGCGCGCGCCCCCTCAATGCGCGGCCGAAGATGAGACTGCAATTGGTGCCGCCAAATCCGAACGAATTGCTGAGGACATGCGAGGCCGGCGAAGGGCGATTTTCTCTCAGGTAGTGTGCGGTGAGCATGGGGTCGATGCGCGTGGTGTTGACTCCGCCGGGCAGGAATCCGCTGCGCAGAGTGATGGCGCTGATGACTGCCTCGAGCGCGCCCGCGGCACCCAACGCGTGGCCGGTCGCGCCCTTGGTCGAACTGCCGGGAGTGGCCGCGCCGAATACACTGGTGACGGCCTGGCTCTCGGATCGATCGTTGCTGGGCGTGCCCGTACCGTGCAGATTGATGTAGTCGATGGCTGCGGCATCGAGTCCGGCGGCGCGCAGCGCCGCCTGCATGGCCCTGCGCGCGCCATGTCCCTCCGGATGCGGCGCGGACATGTGGTAGGCGTCGCTCGATTCACCCACGCCCAGTAGAAGAACGTCGTCGCCGTTCAGAGCCCCCGGCGGCGGCGCCAATAGGGCAAAGGCGGCGGCTTCGCCGATCGAGATTCCATCGCGTGCCACGTCGAACGGCCGGCACGGCGATGCCGACGACAGTTGCAGCGAGTGAAATCCGTACAAGGTGGTCAAGCACAGGGAATCCACGCCGCCCACCACCGCGGCGTCGATGATGCCGGCTTCGATCATGCGTCTCGCGGATCCGAAGACTTTGGCGCTGGACGCGCATGCACAGGACACGACCATGGCGGGCCCCTCGAGGCGCAGCCGCCGCCGCACGTAATCGGCGATCGAAAACGAGTTGTGCGTCGAACTGTATTCGAAACTCGCCGGCAACGCGCCGGTCACGGGGTCACGATGGCGGTACGCAAGTTCGGTCTGCAGGATGCCCGAGGTACTCGTGCCCATGAAGACGCCGATTCGCCGTCTGCCGCAGCGCTCCGCCGCTCGCTCGACAGCCTCGGCAAAGCCGTCTTGCCGCAGGGCAAGTTCCGCCAGACGATTGTTGCGGCAATCGAAACGCGACAGCACCGCCGGCAGCCGCACGGCATCGACCCCGGACACTTCGCCGACGTGCGTTTCGAGGTCGACCGTCTCGAACGCGCATTTCTTGAGGCCGCTGCGTCGAGCGAGTAGCGACTCCAACGTCGGCGCCACACCCACCCCGATGCAACTCGTCGCCGTGAAGCTCTCGAGGAGCAACGGCTTCATGGCAGCGCGGTGCGCAAGGTGACCGGAGACAACCGCACGGCATGCAACCGGTCGAGCAGCCGCGGCAGAACGTCCAGGATCACCGGCGTACCCGTGGCGCCGAGCGCCGCGTTGCCATCATGCAGGAGGAGGATGTCACCGCCGCCGAGGGAGCGCGCCAGGCGCCGATAGACGGCATCTGCATTCCCGTTGACCGTGTCGAAACCGCGACGGGTCCAACTGGCGAGCCTGAGGTCCAAGCTGTCGAGCACCGGATCCAGAAAGGGATTGCGAAGCCCGGCAGGCGCGCGGAAGAAGCGCGGAGTGCTGCCGGTGATGCGTGAAATGCCGTCCTGCGCCCGGGCGATCTCTGCTCGCATGCCCCGCGGGCCCAGCAGCGAGAAGTTGTGACGGTGGCGTTGACTGTGATTTTCGACGGCGTGGCCGCGACGCACGATTTCCCGGGCGATGTCGGCGTAGCGCTCGACGCGTTCCCCTACGCAAAAAAACGTTGCCTGCACCCCGTGACGCGACAGCAGTTCGAGGACTTGCGGGGTCACGGCGGGATCAGGACCGTCATCGATGGTGAGCGCCACTTCACCCCGCGCAGCGCTCGCAGCCGGAAGGCGGATCCAATTCGGACCCAGCAGCCGGCTGCGGGGCCACAGGCCGGCAGCGGTCAGCACGCCGTGGTTGGCGGCGACGGCGCCGAGGGCCCATGGCCACCCCCCGGGGTGAGTCAACACGGCGGCGGCCGCGCCCAGATGCACCGCGGCGGAAGCGGACAGGACCGGCGACGACAGCAAGCGCCGATAGCCTTTGCGGTGCCGATTCACGCAAACCTCGCGTCCAAAAAGTTCTCCCAGAGCACCATCCAGGTGGTGAAGTCATGACCCCCGGGCACGACATCGACGGCACCCGCGGGCAGTGCTTCCGCCATCAATCGGTGCGCGTCGGAAAAGCGATCTTCACGGCCATATCCTAAATACAATGACGGGCGGCACCAAGGGCTCGCCTCTGCGCGCCGGGCGAGCGGATGCAGTGCCTGGATGAAGCGCCATATGCGGCGTTCTTCG
This sequence comes from uncultured Gammaproteobacteria bacterium, assembly GCA_963799885.1. GTDB lineage: Bacteria > Pseudomonadota > Gammaproteobacteria > Steroidobacterales > Steroidobacteraceae > Bog-1198. Next base: position 418,841 of record CAWCYX010000004.1, read on the forward strand.
TCCGATTCCGCGGCGGGGCCGGCCGCCCACGACGCGAGTCCGGAAGCCGCAGCGATCTCGCGGATCAATAGGCGGCTGCCGAGATAGGGCGCCAGCAGGCACACTCCGTCCAAATCACCGGGATTGGACGCGGCGTAGTCCAAAGCGATGAAGCCGCCGAGCGAAATACCGGCCATCCAGATCGATCGATACCCCATGGCGCGTGCGGGCAACACGATTTCGCGCTTCAACCGGTCGAACGGGCGCCGATCGCCGAGGTGACTTGAGTGGACGTCGACGAACGTGAGATCGATGGGCAGCGCCCGTTCGCGCACCCGCGAATCGAAACCGGCCGATACCAGGTCCGCCGCTTCATGATAGGCGCCGGGCAGGCAAACGATGCAGCTCGGCGCTCTGGCCGTGGGTTGTGCGCGACGCACCAGACTACGCATGGACCGTGGTCCGCGGAGCGCGCCAAGTCAGCAGTGCGGAGAACAGCAGAGCCAGGAATGCGCCGGGCGCCACCGTCGTTCCGAGAGCCACCAGCACGGGCACCTGCGAGAACGACAACAAGCCAAATCCGATCACCGTGCTGATATTGGCGATACCCAACGAGGCCAGCGTCAGCGCCGAGTTCTCCGCGCGCTCGGCCGCCGCCTCGCCGTCGAAGAACAACGCATAGTTCGAGCCCACGGCGACGATGAGCAGCATTCCCACCAAGTGCAGAATCGTGAGCTGCTGTCCGGCCAGGACCAGCGCGGCGGCGACCGTCAGCACCGCGAGGACCAGAGGCGCCAGCAGGCGCGCGACCCGCGGCAGCGAGCGCAGCGCGGTCCACAGCAGCAATACGATGAGCACGAAGCCGCACAACGACAGGCGGATCGCCTCCCGCAGGTAGCCCGCATACAGTGCGTCGGTCTCGAGCTTCAAATCGAGAATCTGGGTATTGGGCAGTTTCGCCGCGGCGAGGCAGGCGGCGATGCGTGCGACGTCCACTTCCGGTGCTGAGCCGTCCGCCGCATGCAGCGGCAGCAGCGCGCTCCAATGATCGGATTGGTGCAGGACCAAGGCGTCGAAGCCGGCCGCCAGCGATGTACCGCGCAAGTCATCCGGCGTGACGAGCGCGGCCTGGCGCGCAGCGGCGACGTCTTCGACGAAGGGCGTCAACTGCTCGGGGTCTAACCCCAAGTCCGCCACGGCGGCCTTGAGATTGGTGCGCAGGGTGCGCGCGTCCGGCAGGACGCCGCGGCGCGCCTGTTGCGTGGCGAGGCTGGGCAGGTAGGTAGCCGGGCTGTCGACATCGCCGATGATCCGGGCGTCGACCAGAGGCTGCAGCGCGGCCTGCGCGCGCTCCGCACCGCGTAACACCTCCTCCAAACCGGTACCCTCGACGATCACGACGTCGAGTACGTCGGCGGTCCCGAGATCGCTCCGCAGCGTCGCGTCATAGCGCAAGTCTTGCGGCGACACGGGGCTGAGGCGCGACAACTCGCGATTCCACAGGGTGTCATGATGACGGTACAGCACGAACATCGCGACCGCCGCCAGCGCGCAGGCTGCGTACCACAGACCCAAGCCGCCGTAGCGGCGGATGGAATCACGCAGGCGGCCGATCCGTAATCCCAAGACCGAGACGTCGCCGATGTGGAACCCGCGCGGCAGAAGTTCGGGCAGCACGAAACGCGTCACCATGGCGGCGGCAACCAAGCCGGTGATCGAATACAACCCGAGCTGCGCGAGCCCCGGAAAACCCGAGGGCAGCAACGAAGCAAAGCCGCACACCGAGGTGAGCATGCCGAGACGGACCGTCGGCCAGAGCCGCCGCCGCCACTCGTCCCCGGGCGGCCCTGCCGTGCCGCCGCGCAACGATTGAATGAAAAAATAAATCGAATAGTCCACCGACTCGCCGATCAGCGTGATTCCGAATCCGAGGGTGATGCCGTGGACGGCGCCGAATCCGAGCCCGACCGCGGCCACGCCCGCCAACGCGCCGGTGGCCACCGGCAACAATCCCAGGCCCAAGGCGAGCGGAGACCGATAAACGGCCAGCAGAACAGCGACCACGAGAATGCTGCTGACGATGGACAGCCGCATCGCGGCTCGCTTGATCTTGGCGCGCGCCGCAACTGCGAAAACGCCGGGGCCGCTCATCTTCAATTGCACGGCCGAGGACTTCGCGGCCGCGCTGAAGGCGCTGCGGATCGCTTCCAGATCGCGCTCCTGGGCATCGGTGTCGGAGCCGGAGGCCGCGGTTTGCGCCACCAGCAGGGTGCGTGCGCCATCCGCCGAAACCCAGACTCCGTGCTGCGTGCGGGGACTTCCGCTGCGGGATATCTGATCGACGATGCGGAGCATCTCGCCGGTGGGGTCGTGCGGCAACAGAGACTTCAGCAGGAGGCCGGCAGGCGACGCCAGGCTCTCGATCGTGTCCTCGATGGCGCCTTTCAGACCGGCCGTGGTGAAGTGCGCGGCATCGACGGCATCGCTCAGAAGGTAGCGATGCGCGAAGAGAAAATCGCGGTCGCGCGCCGCGGTGAGCGTCTCGCCGTTCGCGACGCGGGAAAAGGCGGCATCGTCGCGCAACCGGCGCGCCATATCGAGCGACACGCGCGCTCGCGTCTGCGGGTCGCCGCCTTCGAGCGCGATCAGCAACAAGCGCGACGCGGGCCCGTCGCGCAGCTGCTCCACCATGAGCTTCTGCAGATGAGTCGGCTTCGCCGGCAGGAACGCGGACAGGTCGGTGATGTAGTGAGCGTGGACCACCACCCACAGCGATGCCGCGATGCCGGCCAGCCACGCGCAAATGATCCAGGAGCGGCGGGTGTTCATCGGCCGGAGTGAGCGCGCAGGGTCATCAGTGAACGGTCGCCGTCGGGCTGCCGAATCTCCACCCGGGAGAGCTCATCCCGCGAGCCTTCGATCCGTATGTCCGCCACGGACTTGGCAAGTTGCGCATCCAGCGGTGTAAGGTCGAGGGTCCAGCGCTCCTCGTTGCCTGTGAACTGCAGGCGGAAGAGCCGCTCGAGCGCCGCTCGATCACCCGCCAGCGTCGCGCGAATGCTTTCGATGAAGGGCACGAGCTGCGGGTATGCCTTCAAGTCCAGGGTATGGGTGCGGCGGCCGCGCTGCACCGTTACCGTCTCTCCGTCAACCATCAGGGTTTCCGCACGCGGTTCGATCGTGCGCTTCTCCAGCCGGTTGGGAGCGTCGTAGATCAATTCACCGTAGGACTCCACCGGCCGCTTCAGCAGCGACAGGAACTGCTGCTCGACGAAACTGACTTCGCCATGGCGCCGCTGCGCCAAGGAGTGCATGACTTCGTCCAGAGCATCGCCGGGTCCGGTTGCTGCGCCGGGTCCGGCTACCGCTACCGCGCCGGGTCCGGCTGCCGCGCCGTGCACCGCAGCGCACGCCAGCAGCGATACGCAAACGCCGAGCACCGTCAGCTTCATGGCGGCGGCTTGCGCGTGTGCGTGGGCTCTTGCCAAAAATCGAAGAAATTGAACCAATTGTAAGGATCGCTGCGGCAGTATTTGTCCAGCAATGCGGCGTAGCGTTCGACCGCGACACGCACGGCCTCATCGCGGGTCGCGAGCGAACTCGCGGAAAAGTCCGCGACCGGTTCGAATACCACGTGATAGTGATTGCCGCCGCGATAGAGACCCGCCATGAAAATGACCGAGCGGCGCAGAATGGCGGCGGCGCGCATCGGCCCGATGGGCAGATGTGCGCGCTCGCCCAGGATGCAGACCCGGTGCACCGGCTCCTCGCCCAAGGTGCGGTCGCCCAAAATGCCGACAAAGGCACCGCGATCGAGCCGTTCGGCCACCTTCAGCATTGCGTCCAGATGCCCCAGTGAAATGATGTCCGGCCTCACCTCAGGAACGATGGCAGTGAAGATGGAGTTGATCTTGCGGGCATTATCCTCGTACATCGCCATCGACACTTGGAGTCCGGGTCTGCGGCGTCCGATGCTTCCGATCATTTCGAAACTGCCCATATGTGCGCCCATCAGGAAGGCGCCGCTGCCGCGCTCGGCCTGCTCTATCATCAGGGCTTCACCCTCGATGGTGATATGGAACGACCCGTACTGTTGGTTGATGAGATAGACGCGGTCGTGAATCGTGGCGGCGAAATACAGGATGTGCCTGAATCGATCGCGGGCACGCGGCTCCCGCCCCAACGCACGCCTCAGATAGCGGCGGGAGTGGCGCCGCGCGCGCGGCGCGAACAGGAAAAAATACGTCGCTATGCCAAACAGCGGAATGCGGCTCAGCTTTCTTCCCAGACGCATCGACAGGAAGGCCATGAACCGCAGCAGCACGAGGCTGCCGCGTTCGCGGTAGCCGATCCATTCGGCGGACTTCGGCGCCGCCTCGGGCTTCGTCCCCGCCGCGGCGAGATTGACCCGGTCAAACGGCACCGTCGCCGCCTCCCGGCGCGCAGATGGCCGTCAGCATGCCGGAGGCGACCACGCGGGTCGCGGCGCGGATGACGAAGCGGATCGTGGTATCGCCGGAGGCCGAATGTTCCAGCGTCAGCGCGTCCCCCGGCCGTACCGTTGCCAGAAATTTCGCGGCTGCGACGCTCCACCGCGTCAGATCGATCGCGCGGGCACGCGCGATTTCTTGGAGCACCACATCCAGCAGGGCGGCGCCGGGCAGGATCGGCAACCCGGGGAAATGACCGGCGAATGCTGCATGGTCCTGCGCAATCTGGAGTGCGGTGCGGACCGCCGCCGGATGGTCCGCAAGCGGGGCACCGCCGGTTTTCACATGCTCCACGGCCAGCGCCTGCAGGGCGTGCTGCGGCAGTTTACCGGTGGCATTGCGCGGCAACCGGGCGACGAGCAACAGCGGACGCGGCAGGAAGACGGGATCGATCCGCTGCCGCAGCTGCTGGGTCAGTTGCGCAATACTCAAGGCCGGTGCGACCACCGCGGCCGTCAGCCGGTTCACGCCGGTGCCGCCGGAGCGTTCTGCGTCGGGCAGAAAGAACGCGCCATCGATCACACCCGGAATGGCGTTCAGTTGGGCGTTCAAATACCCGAAGGAACTGCGCTTGCCGGCGATGTTGACCAGGTCCGCGGTGCGGCCGTGCAACAGAAATGCATGCTCGCCGGTCAACTCGATGACATCGCACAGGGGAGTCAATTGCTCGACGTGGCCGCCCTGCGCGAAGATCTGGCCCTCGCTGGGAACCAGCCGCACATCCGGCCACAGGCGCCACGTCGACGAGAGCGCCGTGCGACGGGTGGCAATTTGGCCGGTTTCGGTCGAACCGTAGATCTCGAGCAGCTGGGTCTGGAATTTCATCTCCACTTCTCGCGCCAGGTCCTCCGCCAACGGTGCGGTGGCGGATACGATCAATTCAAGCGGCGGCAACTCGATGCCGGAGCTCAACAGGGCGCGCAGGTGGACCGGCGTCGAAATCAAGGCTCGCGGCCGTGGCGCCGCCTCGATGGCCGCGCAGACATCCGCCGGGTAGAAGGGGCGCTCGGCGCAGAAGGCGTTGCCGGTCAACAGGGCGAGCAGCACGGTCGATTCGAACCCATACATGTGCTGGGCGGGAACGGTGCCGATCAGCGTGTGCACCTTGCCCTCCGTCAATCCGAGCAACGGGGCTCCATCGCGGATGCAGCGCGAAAGTTTTCCCCAAGTTTTGCTGTAGGGCAGCGGCGTACCCGTCGAGCCAGAAGTGAAGACCATCGCCGCGAGCTGGTGGTTCGCGATTTGAGGAACCTGCCACGGCCGGTCTACCCCGTCGAAGCGCGCGAGTCCGCCGGGTTCCTGGAAATGAAACCTGGGCAGATCGATCGTACAGGCCGGCTCGTCCGTCAAGCAAAACACGTCCGGCGCGAATTGCGCGAGCTGCCGAACCACCTCCGGCGTATGGGTCGACGGCAGCAGACTCACCCGCTCGGTCAAGAGACAGGCGGCCAGCCCCACGGTGAAGAGGTACCGGTCCGAGCAGACATTCAGGACATGTTTGCCCGCGGGGAGGCGGTCCGCCAGCCATGCCGCGTCGGCCAGAAACTGCCGCGCCGGGATGGCCTGACCGCGGCGGTGGGCAACGACGGCGGACGGTGATTCATGCGTCAGCAGCGGGCTGGTGTCGCCGCGCACGACTCAGACAGGCTCCCGATGGCCGGCCGCGAGATAGACTCGCAGCGCCGCCAGCAAACCTCTGCGCTTCACCCCGGGAAGGACGCGCCGCCGTACCTGGTACTCGGCGATGAACATGGCGCCCACCAGCGGCAGGACGCAAAAATTGGTGAAGAGAGACCAAATTTGCATGGGCGCGGCGACGAACAGCAGGATCGAGGCCGCGGTAATCACGAGGAAGAACAGGGTCCAGGCGGCCGTTACCCGGCGCGTGTAGCGCACTTCATCCGCAGAGAGCGGGCCGTGTTCCTGAGCCGCGAGCCGGGTGCACAGAGCCACCCTTCCGGGCATCAGCGATCTCCCGAAAGTAACCCCCAGCAGGCCGTAGAGGCTGCTGTCCTGCACCAGATTGATGAGCGGATAGTTGTGCCGCAACACCGGCCACAGTCCGATGATCAAGCCGGCCAGGCCGGCGCAGCACAGTGCCGCGACCGTCCGCGGTGCGCTGCGCCACACCAGGATGGTCGCGACGGCGGTGATGGGGGCGAGCGCGAGCGCGGTGCCCAAATCGCCTCCGCCCACGCCGGCGTTGCTGTAATGCGACAATCCCGCGTAGACCACGATGGCGACGCAGGCCGCAGCGTACTGCAGCCTACGATCCCAGCCCCTGCTCACTTGGTTCTCTGAGCCGCAATGTACTCGGCTAAGTGCCGGAGCGACCTGAAGATTTGTTGATTTTCCTGCGCATCGGCGCGAAGTTGCACGCCGTATTGCTTGGACACCACGAGCGCCACCTCCAGGATGTCTATGGAGTCGAGGCCGAGGCCCTCCCCGTACAGCGGGGCGTCAGGATCGATGTCCGCCGGCTCAACCTCCAAATTCAAAGCCTGCACGAACAAACCGGCGAGCTCCCGCTGCAGGGCGACGTCGGCCACGGGCGCCGGCTGTTGAAGGAGCGACGCGTTGTCAGACATAGGCCTCAGCTTCGATTGGTTTTAGTTGCGTGGGGCATCGACATGCCGCTTTGCGGTCATTATATAGGTGTCGGCTCGACCGGCAACCCAGGGAGCCTGTCTGAAGGCTCCTACAGCGGACAGCTGTGGTCACCCCGGGCCGGCGCAGCGGCGAAACCGCGCCGCCGGGGGTCAGGGTCTCCGCAGCCGCCGGGCAAGCAACAGGGGCAGCCGTATCAGGAATCCAACAAATAACCGGCAATGCATCCACGTCAGCAACGCATTGTCGCGCCAATAGTTAAAATGCGAGACGCCGCCGTCCTCCGGACGGAAATAGCGGACCGGCGCCGCCAGGTTGATCGGCCGGACGCCGCGCCAACACAGGCGAACCGCTGCTTCGACGTCGAAATCGAAGCGCCGCATCCACGGCTGGTGGCGCATGACCCGCTCGAGCTCAGCCATCGGGTAGACGCGAAACCCGAACAGGGAGTCGCCGATGCCGCTCCACAGAGTTTCGACCTCGGCCAACCAGTTGGATATTTTGCGGCCCTGAACGCGGAGGTTGGGGGCGCTCGAGTCGAATACCGGCCTGCCCAGCACCATCGCAGCCGCTGCCAGCTGCGAGGCTTGCATAAACGACGGAATCTTATCGGCAGGATGCTGGCCGTCCGAATCCATGGTCAGTGCGTGGGTGAAGCCGCAAGCGCAGCGCCTCGCGAACGCCGTACAGAACCGCGGCGCCTTTGCCCCGGTTCGTGCGGAATCACCAGCACGCGCAGGCCGGGGTGCCGCGATTCCATCCGTTGCAGCTCGAGCGTGGAGCCGTCGGTGCTGCCGTCGACCACGACCCAGACCGGCGACCACTGCTCGAGCGCCGCGCGCACCGTTTCGAACACCCGGGGTCCCGGGTTGTAGCTCGGTATGAGAACCAGATGGGTCGCCGAGGACTCACGCATGCGGCGCTCCATGCTGCAACCAGCGTGATTGCAACGCACCGACGAGTTCGCGGCGGTAGTAAGCCTCGAGCTCCGCGGTGAACGCGGCAATGTCCACCGGAGGCGCAAAGCGCTTGCCCAGGCGCACGCGATACGTGATCGGCAGGCTGGGCCGTTTGAACAGCGGCCAGCCCTTGCTCAAGTAGGGCGAGTCGGTCTCGACGATGAGGGTTTGAACCGGCACTTGCGCATGTTTTGCAATGAGGGCGACGCTCCCAAACAGCGGATTGATGGGTGGCTGGGTAGTGCGCGTGCCCTCCGGAAAAAGCAGCAGCACGGCACCCTCCTGCAGATGCGTCACGGATTCCTTGACCATCTGCCGCGACGACTCGTTTCTCACGTAGCGCGCCAGGCGGGCGCCCGCTCCGAGAAACACGTTTTTCATCAGCTCCGCCTTCATCACGCACACGATGTTCGGATGGCGGCTGAGGATCAGCAGCGCATCGATGAGACAGGGGTGATTGGGCGCCAGAATCACGGGCGGCCCGCCGCGCAGCGAGTCGACCGCGGCCATGTCGAGGCGATACGTGCCCGTTGCCGACAGCGTCCACGCATAGAAGCGAAAGAGGAGCATGATTCCGCGCCGTCCGACGGCGGTCCCGCGTTTGCGCGGCAGGATGAAGTACAACGGTAGCGCGAATGCCGCCCAGGTCAGGCAGATGCTGCCGAGCAGCGTCAGCGACGTAAACAGCGCGAAGTACTCATAGAAGATTTTGAACGGCCGGAACATGGCGGGAAATCAGTCGGGCACTTCGACCATCTGCGCCGACGTGTGAATCATCCACGAAATGCCGACTCCGGCGGACCAATAGCTCGATCGTTGCACCAGCGGACTCGGCGCGAAGGCGGCGCCCGCCAGGGTATCCGCCCGCACGTACGCGCCCACCCAATAGCGGGGATACCGCTTCGACAGCGCCGCGATGCCCTGCGTTCCGGCGTACCCGCCGCTCGCTTGATACTCCGGGCGCGACGCCGTCGCATAGGGCGGCGCAACCGAGTAGAAGTAGTCATGGTAGCGGCGGTCGGCGAACAAGGGACCGATCAAGAATCCGGCATGCCAACCGGTAAATCCCGCGGGGTCGACCACGTCCAATGCGAGCCGCGGAGTGAACGTCCAGCCGATGAATGCGGGGGAACCACCGACTGTGATGGCGGAGCGCAGCGGCAGGCGGAGATCGAGCTTGAAGCGCGAGTCGGTGCTGTGCAGAAGATGAAAATCAAGCGACGGACCGATTTCGAGCGTGGTCTTGAGATCCGGCATCCCATAGCGCGCGCGATCGTTGCGCACCGGGGTAGTCGCGTTGCCGCTCAAGTTGAGCTCGACCCAATCCTGATTGAACAACGTCCCGCGCACACCTTCGCGGTCCGCCTTCAAGAATTTGCCGTTGTATAAAAAATACGGCACCGGCAAGGGATACGCGTGCGTGGTAGCGGATCCGCGATAATCCTCGAAGGCCAATGCACCCACGCCCAGGCCGAACTCGAGCAACGGCTCCTGCTTGGCGGACGCCGCTGCGGCCAGCGTCCAGCCGATGAGCACCACGACGAGCTTCTGCACGCGGCGGTCTGCGTGGTCGCGGCGGTCGGCGTTGGGCGCCACCGCCATCAGCCGGTCATTCGTTCAGGCTCGGCGGTACGAATGTTGGCGGTGCGTCCGCGCATCGCGCGCACTGTCCGCCCAAGCTTCGCCAGGGAGATCACGTAGTACAATCCCTTGAACAAGAGCAATGAGGCGCGGATGGGTGCGCGCCTGAAGACATCGCCGGCCATGACCGACAGCAAGGCTTCTTCCATCCCCAGGACATTGCGTGGACTCAAGAACAACTCGCGCATCGTCGGGTTGGTCACCCGGTAGATGAACCAGGAATATTCCTTCGGCCCATGACGCATGAGCCGATCGAAACTCCTCAGGGCGGACGCCTTGCGGGCGGGTTGATTGCGGCAAATGTCGGTGGTTTCTGCGGCGGCCGCGCCGCTGTTCATGGCCAGCATCACTCCCGACGAGAATACCGGATCGATGAACGCGTAGGCGTCGCCGATCAGCAGGAAATTGCCGCCGCAGCTGCGCTCGCAGGCATAAGAATAATTGCCGGTGGCTTCGACGTCGGATACCAGCGAAGCGCCGCGCAGGCGCTCCGCGAGCGGCGGGCACAGGGCGATGGTCGACAGGAAGAAATCGCGCACCGGGACATCGCGAGTCCTCATGTAGGGCGGCCACACCACGGCGCCGACGCTGGTCGCGCCATCCGCCAGCGGAATGAACCAAAACCATCCGTGATCGAACCAGTAAATGGAAATGTTCCCTTCCCGTCTGCCGCAGTTGCGGCGTGCCCCCGTGAAATGGGCGTACATGGCTGCGCTGTTGTGCTTTTTATTGCGGCGCTTGGTCTTGAAGTGGTTGCCGAGAAACGTATCGCGGCCGGAGGCGTCGATCAACTGCGCCGCGTCCCAGGACTGCGTGCGCCCGTCATCGTACTCCGCGAGCACCCGGACGTGTTCGTCATCGAGGAATTCGACCTGCCGGGCACGGCAGCCTTCGATGACCTCGGCGCCCAGGGCGGCCGCGCGCCGCACCAGGATTTCATCGAACTCCGACCGCCTGACCTGGTATGCCATGGGCATGGACTTGTCCCAGGCGTTCGCAAATTGGAATTCCTGGCCGCGCCCGTCCCAATGCGAAATGAATTCCGCGCCCCATTTCTCCATGCCGATGGCGCGGACCTTTTCGCTCACCCCGAGACGCTCCAGGATCGGCAGATTCGCCGGCAACAACGACTCGCCGATATGGAACCGCGGATGGCGCGCTTTTTCCAGAACGACCACCCGATAGCCTTTCTCCGCCAGAAGGATGGCGGCGGTCGAGCCGGCCGGCCCGCCCCCGATGATTAATATGTCGCATGCGGGCACCGCGGGAGTTTAACGTGCCGACAAACAGGGGTCCAACGCCTGTAAGATATGGGGTATGCACATCTTGATTGTGGAAGACGATGAAGTTGCGCGCGACTATCTGGCCAAGGCCCTGCGAGAGGTAGGTCATACCGTGGACGTGGCGGCCAACGGCCTCGAGGGACTGCACATGGCGTCCTCGATCGCGGTCGACCTGGCGATCGTCGATCGCATGCTGCCGAAGCTCGACGGACTCGCGCTGGTGCAATCGCTGCGGGCCACCGGACGCAAGATGCCGGTGCTGATCCTGAGCGCCCTGGGCGACGTGGACGACCGGATTACCGGGCTGCGCGCCGGCGGCGACGACTACCTGACCAAGCCCTACCATATGTCGGAGCTTCTGGCGCGCATCGATGCGCTTGCACGACGCGGCGATTCCGGCAATGCGGAAACGAACACCAAACTGAAATTGGCGGATCTCGAACTCGACCGCATGACGCGGCGCGTGACGCGCAACGGCAAGAAAATCGAACTGACCGCACGCGAGTTCCAGTTGCTCGAATTCATGATGCGTCACAGCGGCCAGGTCGTGACGCGCACCATGCTGCTCGAGGGGGTGTGGGACTATCACTTCGATCCCCAGACCAATGTCATCGACGTGCACATCAGCCGCCTGCGCCAAGCGATCGATAAAGACTTCGACAAGCCCCTGCTGCACACGGTGCGCGGCGCTGGGTACAGTTTGCGCGAAGACGAATAGTGCGTGTCGCGCGACGGCGGACCGTGAGCCCCGATCAGCGTGTCCCGGGAGACAGGCTCCTCGGGGTGCTCGACACCTCGCCGTTCCGAATCGCCATCGTTTATTCCATCGTGTTCGCGTGCGGGGCGGCCGCGCTCTTGGGCGCGGTCGACTTCGCCGTCTCGCGCGTCGTCGACGGCAGCACCGACAATCTCATCGGAGCGGAAGTACAGGGCCTGCGCGAGCAGGTCCTGGTGCTGTCGCGCAGCGATTTCATCGAGCTGATCGAACAGCGCTCGCAGGACCAGGACGTTCGCGGCGCCGTGTATCTGATGGTGGATCCGCAATTGCGCCCGGTGGCGGGCAACGTTCCGGCGTGGCCGAAAGTCGATGCCAACGAAGGCAAGTGGATCCAATTCAAGGTCTCGGTGCCGTTCGGCGATGAAACTCGCGAACACGAAATGCGGGCGCAGCGTTTCCCGCTGCCGGGCGGCTACCGGATGTTGGTGGGGCACGACGTTCAGGAGCGGCAGGACGTCAAGAATCTGATGATGCGGGGACTCATCGCGGCGGTGGTGTTGACCTTGCTGCTCGGCCTGGGAGGCGGTTTTTGGATGGGCCGCCGCATCCTCGCGCAAGCGGGCGCGATCTCGGCGGTGGCGATGCAGATCATGCGCGGCGACTTGTCGCAGCGGCTGCCGGTGCGCGATGCCGACGATGAGATCAACACCTTGGCGCGCGAGATCAACGGCATGCTGGACAAGATCGAGCAACTCACCCTCGGCATGCGCACCGTGCTCGACAGCGCGGCGCACGATCTGCGCACGCCGCTCAACCGGCTGCAGGCCACGGCCGAAGGCGCGATGCATCAGCTCGCGGCCGGATCGGCGGAGCGGCGCGTACTGGAGCGCGTTTCGACGGAGGTCGACCGGATGCGCGGCACCCTGGACGCGCTGTTGCGCATTGCACTCGCCGAGACCGGCACCGTGGCCCGCGAACCGGTGGACCTGTCGGAACTGGTGGCGAGCATGGTCGAACTGTATGCCCCGGTGGGGGAAGAGCGCGGCATTTCACTGGAGAGCACGGTGGAGCCCGGGGCTCGCGTTCAAGGCAGCCGGCAGCTGCTGGCGCAGGCGCTCGCCAACCTGCTCGACAACGCGATCAAGTTCACTCCCGACGGCGGCCGCATCCGGGTGCTGCTGCGCGGGCCCTCCGCCGAGCCCGAGGTGGTCATCGAAGATAACGGGCCGGGAATTCCGGCCGACAAGCGCGAGATCGTGCTGGGGCGGCGCGTGCGCCTGGACGAGGCGCGCAAGTTTCCGGGCTCCGGGCTGGGCTTGTCGTTGGTGGCGGCCGTCACCAAATTGCATGGGGCGCGGCTGATTCTCGATGATGCCGGCCCGGGGCTGCGGGTATCACTGAGATTTTGAGAACTGAGATTTTGAGATTTGCGTGCCGAAGTGGGTACGCGCCCGGAATTTTCCCCAGAATTATGCGGCGCGCTTCATAGGTCCTTGACCAGCCTCAACGCATCGTAGACCGCGGCGTGCGTATTGCGCGCCGCGACGGCATCGCCGATCCGAAATAACTGATACTGCCCCTGAGGATTCGCCGCGGAATTTTGCGGGTGTCCCGCGATCAATCGGTCATGATCCACGGCGCCGAGATTGCGTGAATTCGGTTTCAACAAGAAATACAGCTCGTCGTTCGGCAATGTGCCATGATTGACCACCACCTGGTCGATACGGCGTTCCTTGCGCACTCCGCCATAGTCGCTACCGATCACCGCTCGCAATTCGCCGTGCGCGCGCTCGACGCTCAACAAGCGAAACGTCACGGTGAACGTCACGTTCCATTTCTGAAGGCTTCGCATGTACGGGACCAGGTTCATGGCCATCACTTCAGGCGCGAACGAGCGGTCCGGCGTCATGATCTCGAGCTCTGCGCCGGCCGCGGCGATCAGCTCGGCAGCCTGGAGCGCGGCATGATCGCCGGCATCGTCGAACAACAACACGCGACCGGTCGGCTTGGCATTGCCCGCGATCACATCCCAGGTCGAGCCGACGAGATCATTGCCGGACTCCATAATCTGGGTGTGGGGCAAGCCGCCGGTGGCCACCAGGATGACGTCCGGCCGCTCGGCCATCACATCGGGCTCCTCGGCCGGCGAATCGAAACGAAAGTCCACTCCGAGGGCCGTGCACTCCCGCATCCGCCAATCGACGATACCGAGCATTTCCCGGCGGCGCGGGCTGCGCGCGGTCAGCCGCAGCTGGCCCCCGGGCTCGCCGGCTGCTTCGAATACCACCACGGAATGCCCGCGTTCAGCGGCGACACGGGCGGCCTCGAGGCCCGCGGGTCCCGCGCCGATTACCACCACCTTGCGCTTGACTCCGGCGCGCGCGATCTCGTGGGGCATGAACAATTCGCGCCCGGTGGCCGGGTTGTGAATGCAGTAGGCGGCCCCTCCCTGGTAAATCCTGTCCAGGCAGTAGTTGGCCCCCACACAGGGACGAATCCGATCCTCCCGGCCCTCCACGATCTTGCGTACGATATGCGGATCGGTCATATGCGCCCGCGTCATGCCGACCATGTCGACTTTGCCCGCGCTGATCGCGTGGCGCGCCGTGGCGACGTCCTGGATTCTGGCCGCGTGAAACGTCGGGAATTGCGTGGCTGCGCGGATCTCGCCGGAGAAATCCAGGTGCGGGGAGCTGGCCATGCCTTGGATCGGAATGAGATCCGTGAGCCCTGCATCCGTATCGATGTGACCGCGCACGATGTTGAGGAAATCGACCATGCCGCTGCGTTTGAGGCGGCGCGAGATCTCGAGGCCGTCTTCCTTTCTGAGGCCGCCGTCGAGGACCTCGTCTCCGGTGTAGCGCACGCCGATGATGAACTCCGTCCCGACTCGCCGCCGAATCGCCGTCAAGACGTCGAAGCTGAACTTCAGTCGCGCATCGAGCGAACCGCCGTACGGGGGCTCCAAGGTGTTCGTCAGCGGCGACCAGAACTGGTCCATCAGATGCCCATAGGCTTGCAACTCGATGCCGTCGAGACCGGCGGCCTGCATGCGCTCGGCGGCGTCTGCGTAGTCCTCGATGATGCGCGCGATGTCCCAGTCCTCGATCTTCTTGGGGAAAGCGCGGTGCGCGGCCTCCTTATGGTGCGATGGGGAGACGACGGGAAGCCAGAAATTGCGGTCCCAACGCGTGCGCCGACCCAGGTGAGTCAACTGGATCATGACGGCGGCGCCGTGCTCATGGCACTCGTCCGCCAAGGTCTTCAGCCAGGGTACGACCTCGTCCTTGTAGGCGAGGATGTTGTTGAACACCGGCGGACTGTCGCGCGAGACCGCGGCGGATCCGGCGGTCATGGTCAATGCGACACCGCCCTTGGCACGCGCGACGTGATACGCACGATAGCGCTCTTTCGGCATCCCGTCCTCGGGGTACGCCGGCTCATGCGAGGTCGTCATGAGACGATTCTTGAGCGTCAGGTGCTTGAGTTGAAACGGCTGCAAGAGCGGATCTTGGGACATCCATTCCACAATAGCGTTCGGGGGGCTCAAAGACCTTTGCTAGAGGGCGCAATTCTTAGGAGTTCCACCGTTTCCGGTGCGCATGCGGCTGCCGTTCCTGGCGCTCCGTCGTCACGAGCTCTTTTCGCGGGATTTCACGCGTCTCACATCGATGGGGCGCATGCCGAAATGCCGGCGAAATGCGGTGGTGAACGAGGTGGGATGCGCATAGCCCACGGCTTCGCTGGCTTTGGCGACCGACCAGCATTGATCGCGCATCAACGCCAGGGCATGGCGCATGCGGCAGCCGAGGCTGTAGTCGAGGATGGTCTCGCCGAATACGGCCTTGAAGCCCTTGGTGAGCGTCGACTTCGCCATGCCCACCGAGCGGGCCAACTTGGTGATCGTCGGCGGCGGGTCGAGTTCGCGCATGAGCATGTTCCGCGCCAAGTGCAGACACTTGAGCTCGCGCTCGGTGTACTCCTCGTAACTGGTTCCTGAGGAGTCGGTGAAACTTTGAACGGCCGAACACAAAAGCTCGAGCGCCAGCGCCTCGGTGTAGATCAGCGCCAGCGCTCCGGAAAACGGGTTGTTGAGCAGCCGTCTGGTCACATCGAACGTCTGCGAGCTGAGTGGCCGGTGCAGGTAGATGATCTTCTCGCGCTTGCCGGCGAGGAAGGCTTGGAGCTGCGGCGGGGCATCAGCGCTCGAAGTCAGAAAGTGTTCGGACAGGAACTCGGGGCGGATGCTGATGATGATGAATCGCTCGCGTGCGGCGGGCGCCGTCCACTCGCTGATGTCCACTCCCATGGGCTGAGCCCACACCAACAGCGACGGCCGATTCCAGCGGAGCGGCGCCGTCCGGCTCACTGCGAGCGACATGTCTCCCGACAGCTTGAAATTGAATTGCACCAACCCGTCGCCGGGGACGAGCTCGACCCGCGGGTCTTTGTAGGTGAAGTTGGCTATCACGACGTAGATATCGTCGCGGATTCGCGTGAGGTCCCAATAGCCTTCGCCTTCGTCGGGCGGCAAGGTGATGCGGGCGCCCAAGAGCCCGCGCTTCAGGTGTCGAGTCATGCGCTCGACTTCGGGAGCCTGCTCGAGACTTGCGAACGCATCCGCGAGCGAGTGACCCGAGCCTGCCAGAATGGTCCTGAACAGTCCTACATTGCGGGCCCTGGGCTCATCCTTCGCCTCTGTTCTGCGAGCGGTCGGCGTCATGTCGGGAGATCGTATCAGGTATCGGAAGCCCTCCGATATTTGCCGCACGCGCCCGCTCGACAAACGCGCAGGAGCGCGTTGGCCGTCATTCAAAACGCGTATCCCACCCGAACGCCGACCGTGCGCGGGGGATTGATGACGTAGTCGTCGGCCAGCTTGTCGAAGTTGTTCCCCGGGCTGACCTGCGACGGGGGTACCAGGACTTCCTGCTTGTCGAGAAGGTTCGTGACGTAGCCCGTGAGGTGCCAGGGCTTGTGATTCACGGTGGCGCTCGCGTTCAGGATTCCATAGGAAGACGATTGCTGCACGGTGGTCGACCCGAGAGTTGGTGCCAACTGCATTTTCACCGCGGTTCGGTAGACGCCGTTCAAGGACAGCGCCAGATCGTAGCCTTGCGCGATCGGGGTGTCGTATAAAAGAGCGGCGCTGACGCTGGTCTTGGGGCTCCCAGGCATTTGCTCGCCAGACTTGCCGGAGAGCAGGCCCGGCACGATGACGCCAGTGCCGTTGTCGGCGGGCAGTGAAAAGTCGCTGGTGAGTTTCGCGTCGGCATAGGCGAACCCGACCGAAAAGGCCAGCCCCGGCAAGCCCAGCGGACCGCTGGTCTCGAACTCGAAGCCCTTCGATACGGCGGTGTTGGCGTTGTACACCGCGAGATTGCCGGACGGCAGGCTCGAAGAGATCTGCGGGCTGTCCCATTTGATGTAGAACACGTCGGCCGTGTAGCTGAGCCCATTTGAGAATCGTCCCTTGAGACCGGCTTCGTAGTTGTCGGTCTTGTCGGGTTTGTAAGTCGCCAGCAGCGGGCTTTCCTGGAACGGGCCCGACAGCGGCACCGAGTTGGCGCCGCCGCGCCGAAAGCCCTGTGACCACAGCGCATAGACGAAGTGGTCCTTGGCGTACTCGTACGACGGATCGACCTTGCCGACGGTTTTGGAGGCGGGCGAGTGGTGTGGAGTCGCCGCGATGAAGGTCGGGAACGTGTAATCCATGTAGGACTGCGCGTCGGTGAACTGCTGGGAGAAATGGCGGACGCCGAAGGTGATCTGGCCGTGCGTCAAGAAAGTGATAGGTGAGCTCGCCGAATACCGATTTGTCCTGGAAGTCTCTGGGTATCGATCTGTTGGAAGTTCACGTCGTTCGGGCCGACGAGAATATCGCAGGCGGGTGCGCAGGGCAGGGCGGCGGCCCGCTCCGGCGAGCCGGGGATGGCAATGGTCCACGCCCCGACCCGTTCCTGCTTCTCGTAGAAGAGGCCAGCCACGTAGTCGAACAGGTTGTCGGGGCTGGTATTGGACACCAGCCGCAGTTCCTCGGTGAAGGTATGCGCCTTGATCCGCGAACAGATAGTCGTACACGAAGCGCGGATTTGTCGGCGCTCCCGCGTAGTAGGGCAAATACGCGCCCGAGTCGATTCCCGCCAGATCGTAGGTGTTGTCCTCGGTCACCGAGCCGGACGTGGTGTAGTAGGACGTGGTCGACGACAGGGTGGCGAAGCCCACGTTGTAGCTCAGGTCGAGACTGGTCAGGTTCGTGTAGCGGGAGAATGGCTGATCGATCTGCGAGAAATCCCGGTAGTGTCCACCGGCGGGCAGGGTGACGCGCGGATCGATGGGCGACGGACCGCCGGCAAAATCGGGGTTGACCTGCGGGCCGCCGTCCCCGTGCACGTTGGAATTCATAAACGCGAGTTGCACGCTGAGCGCATCGCTCGGCTTCCACAAAACCGCCGCGCGTCCGGTGAAAGTCTTCTGGAAATTCCAGTCCTCGCGGTTCGAGTAAATGGCCGGGCTGTCGACGATATCGCCTGGATCGGCGAGCACGGGAATTCCACTTAGGCCGTTGTTGCTGCGCTTGAGGAGGCCGAAGGCATCGATGAACCCGGGCTGGTAGTCGTACTTGGCGGATGCCCGGACCGCGATGGTGTCCGCGAGCGGCAGGTTCACCATGCCTTTCGCGGTGTAGCCGGTGCCGCTTGAATGGGCGAGGCGGTCGCCGCCGGCCTCGAACGAGCCCGCGAACGCGGAAGGATCCGGGGCGTTCGGCAGGAGTCGCAACGCACCGCCCAGGGCGCCGGCGCCGTACAAGGTGCCCTGAGGACCGCGCAGCACCTCGATTTGCCGCAAGTCGTCCAGCTGAAAATAGCCGTCGATGGGCGAATTGCCGATATAAGTGCCCACCGGATTTTGCTCGAAGGTGCGAAAGCCGCGGGTGGGCTCGGCGGTGGCGTTGATGCCGCGGATGATAGGCGCGACCGCTCCGGCGAAGCGTGCCCCGAAGTCGTACATGCTGAGACCGGGAACGTTGGCGGAGAGCGAGGCGAGATCGGTGACGTTCGCCTGCGCGAGCTGCTCGGCGCTGACGACGGACATACTGTAGGGTACGGACTCGAGAGTCTGCTCGCGCCGGTTCGCGGTCACCGTGATTTCGCCAAGCTCGTTGGCCCCGGCGGTGTCCTCGGGTACCGGAGTGGCCTGTTGTGCTTCCGCGGCGAGCGGGAGCCCGTAGAGCGCACAGAGTACGGCTGCCGTCACCGAGAGCTTGCCGGTACGGCCAGGATCGGCCTGAACCCTCCGCGAGAGGTTCGTGAATCGGTTGCGCATGTGGATCTCCCGAATTTTTTAATGGCTCGCCATCCGAACATACCCGTGGCGCCGCCGGCGGGCCTTTGCTTGCGCAAGAGATTTGCTAGTAGATCGGCCGCAGTGGGTGCGCGATAGCGGTGCGTGGCGCTGCACCGAAAGTGACGGCGATGGGTTCATGTACCATCGTCGCGGCGGCGTTGCCGCCTCGAGGGAGATCGCGATGAGGAATTTCAAAACGATGTATTTCAAGGTGTGCGTGCTCGTCTTTGTAGTGGCTGGCACGATCGGTGTGGCCGGTCAGGCGACGGCGGGCGGTGCTGCGACGGCGGTCGGGGCCGCGACGGCGGGCGATGCCGCGACGGCGGGCGGTGCCGCGACGGCGGGTCAAGCCACCGTGCCGGGCGAGCCGGGACCGAACACGCCGGCGGCTACGGGCTTGGAGGCTGCGCCGATGCTGGTGGCTCCCGCCTGTGACACGCCGCAACACCATCAATTCGATTTCTGGCTCGGTGACTGGCAGGTGTTCGACGCGACCGACAAGCTGGTGGCCTTCGATCGGGTGGAGAAGCGCTACGACGGATGCGTCGTGGAGCAGAACATGACCTTCGTGACCGACCTGTACCGCCGGCCCGGTGCGAGCTATCGACTGTCCGGGATGAGCATCAATCGCTACGACGGCGAGGAGTGGCTGGAGCTGTGGGCCGACAATCAATGGGGTGCGATCGCGATGCGTGGATCACCGGATTCGAACGGCGCCATGGTGCTCAAGACCATTACTCCGTCGCGGCACCGCGACCTGAAAATCGTCTGGGAAAATCACGCGGACGGGACGGTGCGGATATTGCAGTATGTGGCTCCCGCAGGCAGTGGCCGCTGGCAGAAGTACGGCGACTTGATCTATCGCAAAAACAGGTAGTGACCGGACACTGATCTTCAGGCGTCTTTGCCGTCTGTGATCGCGCCGCGCCGGGCACCTCGGCCGCGCAAGGCAGGGATCAGATCACGGACGGCAGCGGCATGAGCACCGGTTTACACCGGGAGCGAAAGCCCGGCGATGGCCGACGGCGGCTTTGCCGGAAATAGTGGAACTCCTAGTTATTCCGATCGGCCGACGAAGACAAGGCGCGGCGCGCGCTGCTATCGTCCGGGCAGGCCGGACGCACACTGCGGCCGTAACGGAAAATACCGGTTGAGGAGGTTGATAGTCGATGCCGCGCTATGAGACATCGTTGCCTCATGCAGTCCAAGACACCGAGAACGTCTGGATTACGCTGTCCGATGGCTGCCGGCTGGCGGCGCGCGTCTGGCTGCCCGAGGACGAGCCCGGGGTGCCGGTTCCCGCGATCCTCGAGTACATCCCCTATCGTAAGCGCGATTTCATGCGGCGGCGGGACGAGGGGATGCACCGCTGGTTTGCGGGACACGGCTATGCGGCGGTGCGCGTCGACATGCGCGGCTCGGGCGAGTCCGAGGGAGTCTTGCATGATGAGTACCTGGCGCAAGAGCAAGACGACGCGCTCGAAGTGATCGACTGGATCGCGCGCCAGCCATGGTGCTCCGGCAAGGTGGGCATGATGGGGAAGTCCTGGGGCGCCTACAATTCCCTGCAGGTCGCGGCGCGCAGGCCGCCTGCGCTCAAAGCCATCATCGCGGTCATGGGCACCGACGACCGCTTCGCCGAATGCATCCATTTCTCGGGCGGGTGCCTGCTCAATGACAACTTCTGGTGGGGCTGCGTGATGCAGGTGTTCAACGCCCGGCCGCCGGATCCGGCCATCGTCGGCGAGCGTTGGCGCGCGATGTGGCTGGAGAGACTCGAGGCGGAGCGATTCTGGCCGGAGATCTGGCTGGAACATCAGGCGCTGGACGATTACTGGAAGCACGGCTCGGTGCGCTTCGACTACGGCGCAATCGAATGCCCGACCTGGTTCTGGGGCGGCTGGGCGGATCTTTATCGCGATACGCCGTTTCGGTTGGCTGAAAATCTGAAGGTGCCGCACCGGGTAACGGTTGGGCCCTGGGCGCACTTATATCCGCACGAGGCGATTCCCGCTCCGGCGGTGGGTTTCCTGCAAGAGGCCTTGCGCTGGTGGGATCACTGGTTGAAGGGCATCGACCGGGGCGTCATGAGCGAAGCGCCGCTCAATTTCTACATGATGGAGGCGGTCGATCCGCAAGCCTCGAGCGCTGCTCGGGCGGGACGCTGGGTCGCGGAGCAGCGCTGGCCAAGTCCAGGCGTGGAGGCGCGGGAGTTCGCGCTCAACGCGGACGCATCGCTTGCGGATGAGCCGGGCGAGCGGGTGGCGTTGTCGCTGCGGTCGCCGCAATCGACGGGGCTCGCGGCCGGCGATTGGGGCAGCTTCGGCAATCCCGGCGATGTGCCGGGAGATCAACGCGAGGACTCGTTTGGATCGCTCGAATTCAGCAGCGCGCCGCTGGCGGAGCGCTGCGAGATTCTGGGCAACGCGCAGGTCATTTTGGAACTCGCTGCGGATCGGACCGAGGCGTTGGTCGGGGTCCGGCTGATCGACCTCGCACCCAGCGGTACGGCAACCTGCGTCGCCCGAGGATTCTTGAACTTGGCGCACCGGGACGGCCGCGAGGAGCCGAAGCCGCTGGTGCCGGGCGAGCGCTACCGCGTGGAGGTGCCATTGACCGGCACGGCGTATGCGTTCCCTGCGGGACATCGGGTTCAAGTGGCGCTGTCGGGCGCCTATTGGCCCATCGTCTGGCCCTCGCCGGAGCCCGCCACGTTGACCTTGACCTCGGGGATCTCGCAATTGCGTCTGCCGGTGAGACGGCCCGCGGCGCAGGCGCGGATCGAATTGCCTGAGGCCGTGTCGGCCGAGCCGTCGCCTGTGACGGTGCTGCGTCAAGGACGCGTCGAGCGCTCGGTGAGCACGGAGCCGGTGACGGGAGAAGTGACGCATCGGCTGTACGTCGATGGCGGTGTGTTCGGCGACTGGGGCAAATTCAGGCTCGAGGACATCGGTCTCGAGATGGGTCATGTGTTCGAGCGCAACTACCGCATCCATCCCAACGAGCCGAATTCCGCGCGCGCGACGATGACGCAGTCGTACGACATGGCCCGCGGCGACTGGCGGGTGACGATCCACGCCGGCGCCGAGATGACCTCGACCGGCAAGACGTTCGAGCTCACGGCGTGGCTCGAGGCGCTCGAAGGCGATACAGTGGTGTGCCGGCGCGACTGGCGGTCGAGCATTCCGCGGAGGCATGTATAGCCGATGGCAAGTTCCGAACACGCCGGTCCGATCAGTCTCGATCGCTTGAACCGAGTGCTTCTTCCAATCGGGGAGGCTACCGGCCTGCCGAACGCCGCCTACGTGGAAGAAGGCTATTTCTACTACGAGCGCGATCAGGTGATCGGCCGAACCTGGGCAGGTCTCGCCTTCGCGGACTCCGTCCCGAACCGCCCGTATGCCCAACCGGTGGAGTTCATGGGGCTGCCGTTACTCATCACTCGCGACCGGAGCGGCGTGCTGCGCGTGTTCCACAACGTATGCAGTCACCGCGGCATGAAACTCGTGGCGGACCCGACCGAAGTACCGGGAGTCATCAACTGCCGGTACCACTGCTGGGCCTACTCGGTGAATGGGGAGCTCAAGGCCACGCCGCACATCGGCGGCGTGAATCGGCACACGGCCGACGCCTTCGACAGTGCCGAGCACGGCCTCAAGGCCGTGCGGAGCGCCGAGTTCATGGGCGTCATCTTCATCAACCTGAGCGGCGATGCGCCGGAGTTCGAGCGGCACATCGGCCCGCTGAAGCAGCGTGCGGGCGACCTTGTCGGCGGCGGCGGGTGGCAGTCGCTCCATCCCGGCGCGACGCATTCTCGGCTGGCCATCGATGTTCGCTGCAACTGGAAGCTCGCGGTAGAGAATTATTGCGAGGCCTACCATCTGCCGTGGGTGCACCCGGGGCTCAACGACTATTCCAGGCTGGAGGACCATTACTGCTTTTTCGACGCGGAAGATTTCGCGGGGCAGGGGTCTCTCGCCTACCGCCTGAGCGACGTCGCGGGAACGCGCTTGCCTCGTCTCCCGCAATGGCCGACCGAGCGAACTCATGTCGCAGAATATCCATCGCTCTACCCGAACGTGTTGCTAGGTTTCCAGGCCGACCATGCCTTTGCGGTCATTCTGACGCCGCTAACCCCGCACTCGACTCGGGAGGACGTGCGTATCTTCTACGTGAGCGAGGGGGCGACGGCGGATGCGTACGAGGCCTGCCGGACCGCCACCCACGCGGCGTGGGATGTGGTCTTTCGCGAGGACGTCTTCGCGGTGGAGGGCATGCAGCAGGGCCGGGCGTCGCCGGGTTACCAGGGCGGCGTCTTCTCGCCGGTCATGGACCAACCGACCCACCATTTCCACCGCTGGGTGGCAGCCAAACTGGTAGCTGGCGTGTCCGCCGCCCGCAGTGACTGACTTAGGCGTGCAGCCGACGGAGCTTTGCGGCGCAGCCGCATCGAGTCCGCCGGGCAAGATGCTGTTCGGCCAACCCCGCGGCCTGGCGACCTTGTTCTTCACGGAGATGTGGGAGCGCTTCACTTATTATGGAATGCGCGCGATCCTGATCTTGTTCATGGTCTCGGCGGTGTCGCGGGGAGGCCTCGGCATTGACGACACCACGGCGAGCTCGATCTATGGATTGTTCGTCGCGGGCTCGTATCTCTTTTCGCTGCTCGGCGGATGGATCGCGGACAGGCTCATCGGCGGGCAGCGCGCGGTGATCAGCGGCGGCGTGTTTATCATGCTCGGCAATGTGTTGCTGGCGTTCGGAAGCACGCAAGTATTCTTCATGGGACTGGGCTCGATCGCGTTGGGCGTGGGATTGCTCAAACCCAATGTCAGCGCCCTGGTCGCGAATCTTTATCCCGAGGGCGGCGCGAGACGCGATGCGGGATTCTCCTTGTTCTACATGGGAATCAACGTCGGTGCGCTTCTAGGGGCGTTTCTCGTACCGCTGTGCGCCGCGCGCTTCGGATGGCACTCGGGGTTCGCGCTGCCGGCGGCGGGGATGCTCGTCGGGCTGACGCAGTTCATGCTGACGCGCCGTTATTTGAGTCCCGCGGACCTCGCCGTGCCGGTGAACCCGCGGCCGGCCGCCTGGTTGCCGGTGATCGCCTGCGCGCTCGCGGGCCTCGTGGTTGCCACCTTGGTCGTGTCGGGCACGCTCGTGATCGACGCGGCTGCGGTCGGGCGCGCGAGTTCCTGGCTGATCGGGTTGCTCGCGGCGTGTTACTTCGTTTATCTATTTTTTTTCGCCGGATTGACGGTCCCGGAACGCCGCCGCGCGTACGTGATGCTCGCACTCTTCATCGCATCCACCGTTTACTATGCGGGCATCGAGCAAACCGGAACCTCGCTCACTTTGTTTGCCGACCGCTACACCGACCGCCGTATATTCGGATGGGAGATGCCGGCCGGCATCCTGCAAGGGGTAAGTTCGATTTTCGTCATTCTGTTCGCCCCCTTATTCAGCGCGCTCTGGATCGGTCTCGGGCGCCGCGGCAAGGATCCGTCGACGCCCGTGAAGTTCGCGGTCGGCTTGATCCTGATGGGGCTTGGATTTTTGGTCATGTACGTCGCATCGATGCGGGTGATCGGCGGTCAGCGCGTGCTGCCGACGTGGCTGGTGCTTTGCTACCTGGTGCAGATGTGCGGGGATCTTTGCCTCGCCCCGGTGGGGCTGTCCTCCATGACCAAACTTGCGGCACCGCGCTTCGTCGGGCAGGTGATGGGCATGTGGTTCCTGTCGATTGCCCTCGGCAACAACCTCGCCGGACAGCTGGCGACTGAATACGATGCGGGCAATTTGGCGTCGCTGCCCGCGTTGTTTCTCAAAATCTTCGAGTGGGGCGCGGTGGGAGGCGTCATCATGCTGGCGCTGAATGTGCCGCTCAAGCGGCTCATGGCCGGCTCGAAGTAGCAGCTACCCGCGGTCAGCTCGTTTCGGATGGTTGCTCCAGCAAGGCGAGCGCCAGCGAGCGGCACTGACCTTCGACGGCACGCCAGTCGCTCCAAGGCGCGACGATGCCCTTATATTCGGTCAAGTCGACTTCCGTGAGGTCATACGGATCGGGGTTCGCGAGCTTGACGACGACAGTGCTCAGCATATCTCCGCCTTCGCCGGCAAACTCGCGATACAGCTCGTTCATCCTTTCCAACGCCCGGGCGCTCTCGCGCAGACCCAGCTGCTGCGAGAGTGCAGCGGTGTCCAGATAGTCGCGAGTCGCGTTCCGCTGAACCACCAGATAGGCTTTGATCCTTAGCATCTCGTCGACCGTCGGGAGTTTGAGTTTGCGTCCGCCAGGCAGGTCAAGCGTAACTGTCTCAAGCGGCGCAGAGCGCCTCTGATTCCTCAGTCCCGCATCGATGTTGTCGATTTCACCGAGAACGAGCTTTCCCCTGATGCGGCGCTTGGTGCGCCAGCCCACAATCGATTCCAGCGCGGCCACGGCGGTGTCGTAGTGCTTTGACAAGTCTTTGATCACGTGATCGTGGTCCATGGAGATGCGATGATGTGCATGCACCGCTGCTGCCGTGCCACCGACGAGCACCGCCCCCGGAAGCTTCGTTTGCAACAGCGCGGCGTCCGCGAGTAACCGCTCCCAATCCGGAGCCTTGCGTGCCTTAGGCATGGCCAGAGTCGGATGGCGCTCCTCGCAGAACGTCGGCGAGGAGCGTCGCAAAAGCACGGATCTTGGGGTCGTCCCGACTCAGAGCCGCGACGACCTGCTGTACACGATTGACGAGACCACCCTGTTGGCGAGCGCGTATGGCGCGGACCAGCCCCCGCCATGCTGCGATATCACCGCGCACGATGACATCCTCGATAGCGGCTTTGGTAAGATCACGGCCGGCCGCCTCAGTCAGATGTCGGTGGGGCATCAACGGGGTATCAAGTTCCGGAAGGCGAACTTCGAATACGAGCCCGACGGCACCGCAGATACGCGCCACTTTGGCGCAGCCTAGTTCCGGAAGCTTACCGGCCTCGAGGGCCGCAAGGGTCGAGCGACCGACACCGGCAGACGAGGCGAGCGCCGCGAGCGTGAGCCCCTTAGCCCGCCGCTGTTGCGCGATCAAGTAACCGATAGACGACAAATTCATGCGTCTATCATACAAGACGTCTCCGTGAAAATCCAGTATACTGGACTCAGCAAGGGACGGTGGGCGCCGGGATCCGAAACGCCACCGTCAATTATCCGTCGCTTCCCCCCGGTGACGCGGGCTAGGGTGCCCGGGCTTATCAGTAAGGGGCTGAAAATCTTCGAGAAACCTAATAAGAAATAGCGTGGCATAGAACTTGCTCAATACCAAAGGCGGCAGTCGCGCCGCGCTAGGAATTGACACTATGGCCGACGAAGCTGAAGAAGCGGCTCCCCCGCCCGCGAAGAAATCCGGTGCGATGCTGGGCATGCTGGTGAACGGGCTCGGCATCTTTGTGCTGGCCTTGGGCGCCGTCATCGTCGGCGGCACCATCAACGCCAAGCTGCATCCCCTGCCCGATTTCAAATTGGACAAGGACGGCAAGATCACGGCCATCGTGCCGGTACCCGCGCCGTCGGAGCACGGCGAAGGGGAGGCCAAGGCCTCTCTCTTCTACCCCATCGATCCCCCGCTCGTCGTCAATTTCGAAGACGGCTCCGCCGTGCGCTTCCTGCAGATCTCGATGGAGGTCATGGGCAAGGACCAGAAGGGCATCGACAGCGTACAAAGGAACATCCCGTTGATTCGCAACAATCTGCTGCTGCTCATGAGCAATCGGGATTACCAATCGCTGATGTCGCGCGAGGGCAAGGAGAAGCTGCGCCAGGAAGCGCTGACCGAGATCCGTGCCGTGCAGAAAAAGCAGGGCGGTGCCGACGTCGAGGATCTTCTGTTCACCAGTTTCGTGGTGCAGTGATGGCAGACGCGACGCCCGCGGCCGCCGCCGCGGACGCGACCGGCGAGGCGGGTGCCCAGAGCGCAATCTCGGAAGAGGAGGTGTCGGCGCTGCTCGAGAAGAGCGCACCTTCGAACGTACGGCCCTACGATTTCACCGCGCAACGCATCAACCGCACCCAGCTGCCCATGCTCGAGATCATCGGCAGGAGTTTCGCGGAGCGGATCGGACTGTCGCTGTCCGCGCTTCTCGGGCGCGACGCGACGGTTCAGTTCACGTCCCTCGACTCCTCGAAGGCCGGCGAATTGCAGGCGACGTTGCCGGCGCCCGCCAGCCTCGTCATCGTGCGCCTGAAGCCCTTGCCGGGATCGGCGTTCATCACCGTCGAGCCGGCGCTCTTGCTCGCGCTGCTGGATGGATTCTTCGGTGGCTCGGGACGCGCCATCGCCGAACCGCGCGCGGCGATCGCACCGGCTGCGCTGCGTTTCCTCGCGTTGCTGATACGCACCTTCAGCGCCGATCTTACCGCCGCATGGAGCACCGTGACGCCGCTCGAGCTGGAGCTGGTGAAGCAGGAAACCAACCCTCGGCTGATGCAGCTCGGGGGGCCGCAGGAAGTCATTCTGGCGCTGAAATTTACCGTGGAATTCGGCGCGCACAGCGGCCGTATGGACTGGCTGCTGCCCGAAACTCTGCTGGCGCCGATCCGCGAGGCGCTGGCCTCGGATGGCGGCAGCGCGCCGGCCCGCAAGCACGAAGTCTGGGCTCCGGCTCTCGCGTCGGGACTGATGGAATCGGAGCTCGAGACGCGGGCGATTCTGGCGCAGGCGGAGATTAGCCTGCGGGATCTGGTGCGTCTGAGCCCGGGCGACATCATTCCCATCGAGCCGCCGCAGCAGGTCACGTTGATGGCCGGCGACGTTCCTCTGTACCGAGGCCGCTTCGGGATTTCCGAGGGCCGTAATTCTCTCAAAATTCTTTCCGGAGGTCCCGCATGAGCATTCCCGATACCAAGTCCGGCAGCGTCGCGCGGGCACAATTCAACGACCTCGGTCCGCACGCGGGCGGCGCCACGGGTCAGGAAATGAACTTGAACCTGATTCTCGACGTCGCAGTCACGCTGGCGCTCGAGGTCGGCCGGGCACGGATGTCGGTTCGCGATCTATTGCAGCTCGCCCCCGGCGCCATCGTCGAACTCGACCGGCTGGCCGGCGAGCCGCTCGACGTGCTGGTGAACGGCGTGCGCATTGCCCGCGGCGAGGTCGTGGTGGTCGACGATAAATTCGGCATCCGGCTCACCGATGTGGTGAGCGCCACGGAAAGGATGGAGCACGCGCAATGACCGGACTGTCGCAGGCAGGCTCGCCCTTATCCGTGAGCAGCCTGGCGCAGCTCACGTTGAGTCTCGTTGCGATCGTTGGTTTGATCTTCGCCATCAGTTGGGTGTTGAAGCGTTTGAAGGTGTCGGCGCCGCGCGGCGGCCGCGGACAAATCGCGGTGCTCGACGAATTGACCGTGGGCGCCCGGGAGCGGGTGATGCTGCTGCGCGTCGGCGACAGCCAGGTCCTCGTCGGCATCGGCGCCGGCGGGATGGTGGCCCTGACCCCGTTGAGCAGCCCAATCGTATTGAAGGAATCGCCGCCCACGCCGGTGTTCGCCGATCGGCTGCGTGAATTCATGAAGCGGCCCGGCAGCTCGGCATGATGAATTCCGCGACCCTCCGCCGGGCACTGGCGCTGGCGGCCTGCGCGATGCTGCCCATGGGCGTGGCTTCGGCACAGGCATCGCTGCCGGCAGTGGCGATCAAGACCGCCGCCGACGGCGCGCAATCGTATTCTCTGACGTTCCAGATCTTGATCCTGATGACGGTGCTGACGCTGTTGCCGGCGATTCTGCTGGCGATGACGGCCTTCACCCGCATCATCATCGTGCTGTCGATCCTGCGGCAGGCGCTCGGCATGCCGACCACGCCATCGAACCAGGTGCTGACGGGCCTGGCCCTGTTCATGACTTTCTTCGTCATGAGTTCGACGCTGCAGCAATCCTACAACGCGGGAATCAAGCCGTATCTGGACGGGCAGCTGGCCGCCGAACCGGCGATCGACCGCACGGTGGGGCCGCTCAAGAAGTTCATGCTGGCACAGACGCGCGAAACGGATCTGCAATTGTTCACCAAGCTTTCCGGCAGGACGCAGTACGCGAGCGCGGCCGACGTACCGCTCACGGTGCTGCTGCCCACCTTCATCACGAGCGAACTGAAGACTGCGTTCCAAATCGGCTTCATGGTCTTCATCCCCTTTCTGGTCATCGATTTGGTGATCGCGAGCGTCTTGATGTCGATGGGCATGATGATGCTGAGCCCGAGCCTCATTTCGCTGCCCTTCAAAATCATGCTGTTCGTGCTGGTCGACGGCTGGACTCTGCTGATGGGCACGTTGGCCGCGAGCTTCCATCAATGACGCCCGAGACCGTCATGGATCTTGCACACAGCACCTTGATGGTGACTTCGATGGTCGCTGCGCCTTTGCTGCTGATCGCACTCGCCGCCGGTCTCGTCATCGGCATGCTGCAGGCGGCGACGCAGATCAACGAGGCGACGTTGAGCTTCATCCCGAAGCTGATCCTCATGGTACTCACGTTGTTCGCCGTGGGTCCGTGGATTCTGCGGGTGTTGGTCGACTTCACGCACGATCTGTACACCAATATTCCGAATGTGATCGGCTGATGTCGGTCATGCAACCTCTCGTCGTCAGCACCGCCGACATTTCGCAAATGGTCGCGCGGCTGTGGTGGCCCTCCTTGCGCATCGGGGGGTTCATCCTGGCCGCACCGATTGCCAGCGAATCCACCATTCCGAGCCGGGTCAAGATCGTGGTGACCCTGGCTCTGGCATTCCTGCTGGCGCCGCTCGCGCCGGTGCCGTCGGGTCTGTCGATCTTCTCCGGCGGTGGAGTGCTGACGGCGGCGCAGGAGATCTTGATCGGGGTCGCGATCGGACTTGTCATGCAACTCGCCTTCGAGGCGCTCACGTTCGCCGGCCAGACGATCTCGATGACCATGGGTTTGGGTTTTGCGACCCTGGTGGATCCGCAGCGCGGGACCAACGTCACCGTCGTCGGGCAGCTGTTCATGTTCATGGGGATGCTCACGTATCTCGCGATCAACGGCCACTTGATGCTGCTGGGAGCGCTCGCGAACAGCTTTCAGTCGCTGCCCATCGGCGCGGCGAACTTCGACAAGGGCCTCCTGCTGTCGGTCGCGACCTGGGGCGCGCGCATATTCGAAACAGGACTGCTGATCGCGCTGCCGGCCGTCATCGCGCTGGTGATCGTCAACATGGCCCTGGGCGTGGTCACGCGCGCGGCACCCCAGCTGAACCTCTTCGGCATCGGATTCACCGTCACGATGCTGTTCGGATTCTTCGTGCTCCTCGTGGGAATGGACGGCGTCATGGCCGGCATCTCGAGCCTGATAGACACGGCGCTCGCCGCGGTGATGGACCTGGTCGGCGGAGTGCCGCCCAGCGGAGTGCCGCCCAGCGGAGCGCCGCCCGGCGCCGGAGCGCACTGATGGCCGAGTCCGAACAGGGCGGGGAGCGAACCGAAGAGCCGTCGCAACGACGCTTGGAGCAGGCGCGCGAGCGCGGCCAGGTGCCCCGCTCGCGCGAGCTGACGAATTTCGCGACCATGATCGGCGGCAGCGCCGCCCTGGTTGCCGTCGGCGGGACGCTGGTGGGGCGCATGTCCCATATCATGCACAATTCTCTGACCATCGATCCGCGCCGGCTCGACTCGACCGATTCGATGACGGCATCCTTGGGCGAAGCCGTGATGAGCGGACTCTTGGGAATGCTTCCCATATTCGGGACCTTGATCGCGCTGGT
This sequence comes from uncultured Gammaproteobacteria bacterium, assembly GCA_963799885.1. Classification (GTDB taxonomy): domain Bacteria; phylum Pseudomonadota; class Gammaproteobacteria; order Steroidobacterales; family Steroidobacteraceae; genus Bog-1198. Next base: position 449,617 of record CAWCYX010000004.1, read on the forward strand.
GCTGCTGGCGGCGGTGGTGTTGGGCGGGTGGAACTTCAGCCCCACTGCACTGATGCCGGACTTCTCCCGGATGAGTCCGCTGGCGGGCGTGAAGCGCCTGTTCGGTCTTCACGGCCTGACGGAACTCGGCAAGGCGCTGCTCAAGTGCCTGGTGGTGGGCGGAGTTTGCGGCGGCGTCATCTACCGATTGTTCCCGGACGTGATGGCGCTGGGCCACATGGCGCCCCGTGCCGCGATCACCCACGGCGCCGGCTTGCTCGCCTGGGCGTTCGTCTGGTTGTGCGCTTCCCTGGCCGTCATCGCGATGATCGATGTGCCGCTGCAGCTCTTTCAATACAACCGCTCGCTGAAGATGACGCGCCAGGAACTGAAGGACGAAGCGAAGGAATCCGACGGCCGTCCGGAAACGAAGCAGCGAATCCGCCAGTTGCAGCAGACGATGGCCCGGCGCCGCATGATGCACAAGATACCGACGGCGGACGTGGTGATCGTGAACCCGACCCACTTCGCGGTGGCGTTGAAGTACGATCCGAAAAACATGCGCGCACCCCGCGTGCTCGCCAAGGGCGTCGATCTGGTCGCCGCCAACATACGCCGCATCGCCGAGGAGCACCGGGTGCCGGTGTTCGAAGCGCCGAAGCTTGCGCGGGCGCTGTACAAATCGACCGATCTGAATCGCGAAATTCCCGCCGGCCTGTACGTGGCCGTGGCGCAAGTGCTGTCCTACGTCTTCAGGATCCGGACCTTGAATCCGACCCTCGCGGCGCGCATGGCGCGGCCGGATCCGACCGTCGGCGATGAGTACGCAGACGTATGAACGGCCGCAACGCGCTGGCAACCTTCGGCGAATTTGCGCGCAACGGCCTGGGCGTGCCGCTCGTGGTGATGGCGGTCATCGCCATGATGGTGCTGCCGCTGCCGGCATTTTTGCTCGACATCTTTTTCACGTTCAACATCTCGCTGTCGCTCATCATCCTGCTGGCCGTCATCTATGTGAACCGTGCGCTGGAATTCGCGGCGTTCCCGACGGTGCTGCTGGGCGCAACCCTGCTGCGCCTGGGGCTGAATGTGGCCTCGACGCGCATCGTGCTCATGAACGGGCACAACGGCGCGCACGCGGCCGGCCACGTCATCGCCGCCTTCGGCCAGTTCGTCGTGGGCGGCAACTACGCCGTCGGCATGGTAGTGTTCATCGTGCTGGTGATCATCAATTTCGTGGTCATCACCAAGGGCGCCGGGCGCATCTCGGAAGTGAGCGCGCGATTCACCTTGGATGCCATGCCGGGCCGGCAAATGGCCATCGATGCGGATCTGAATGCCGGCATCATCACGCAGGCCGAGGCCATTGCGCGCCGTCAGGAAGTGCGCGAAGAAACCGATTTCTACGGTGCGATGGACGGCGCCAGCAAGTTCGTGCGCGGCGACGCGATCGCGGGCATTCTCATCGTCTTCATCAATCTATTCGGCGGCACCATCATCGGCGCCGCGCAACACGGAATGTCGCTGGCAGACGCGGGCCGTACTTACGCCCTGCTCACGATCGGCGACGGCTTGGTGGCGCAGATCCCGGCGCTGCTGCTCTCCGTCGCAGTCGCCATTTTGGTGACCCGTGTCTCCCGGTCGCACGACATGGGCAAGCAGATCATGGCGCAGGTCCTCGGCCAACCGCGCGCGCTCGGCGTGACCGGCGGGATCCTGGCGCTGCTCGGCATTATTCCGGGCATGCCCAACGTGGTTTTTCTCGCGATGGCGGCCGGCTGCGGCGTGGGCGCATTCTTTCTCGGCAAGCAGCGCGTCGCCGAGAAGGCGGCAGCCCTGGTCGCGCCGCCCGTCGTGCCGGCCACGCCGCTCGAACAAAGAGAGCTGTCCTGGGACGACGTCGAAGCGGTCGACTTGATCGGTCTCGAAGTCGGCTATCGTTTGATTCCGCTGGTCGACCGCAATCAAGGCGGCGAGTTGATGGGGCGCATCAAGGGCGTGCGCAAGAAATTGTCCGAGGAACTCGGCTTCCTGGTGCAGGCCGTGCACATCCGCGACAACTTGGAACTCGGCCCCAATTCGTACCGCATCACCATTCTGGGCGCGCCGGCGGGAGAGTCCGAGGTGTTCCCGGATCGCGAGATGGCCATCAACCCGGGCCAGGTGTCGGGCGTGATGCCGGGCTCCGCCACCAAGGATCCGGCGTTCGGTCTGGACGCGGTCTGGATCGACAAGGGCCGCCGCGAGCAGGCCCAGTCGCAAGGCTATACGGTGGTCGACGCGAGCAGCGTGATCGCGACGCATTTGAGCCATCTGCTGCAATCCCATGCGCATGAGTTGTTGGGCCACGAAGAAGTCCAGCAGCTGCTCAATCGGCTGGGCAAGACTGCGCCGAAGCTGGTCGAGGATCTGGTACCGAAGCTCCTGCCGATGAGCGTGGTGGTCAAGGTGCTGCAGCAGCTGCTCCAGGAGCGCGTTCCCATCCGCAATCTGCGCACCGTGTGCGAGGCGCTCGCCGAACTCGCGCCGAAGACTCAGGATCCGCAGGCGCTGGTGGCCGCCGTGCGGGTCGCTCTCGGCCGCAGCATCGTGCAGAGCATCGGCGGCCTGCGCGAAGAGCTGCCGGTCATCACGCTCGATCCGGGGCTCGAACAGGTGCTGCAGGACTCGATGGCGAGCGCCGCCGGCGGCGACGGCGCGCCGGGTTTCGAACCCGGATTGGCCGACCGCATTCAGCGGGCGCTGGCCGACAGCACGCGCCGCCAGGAAGCGGCCGGCGAGCCTGCGGTGCTCTTGGTCGCACCGAAAATCCGGCCCTGGGTGGCGCGCCTGATGCGCTATTCGACGCCGTCGCTGTCCGTGCTCGCCTACAACGAAATTCCAGAAAATCGCCGTATACGCGTCATTGCCGCGGTCGGACGTTGATGAATTGCTTTGATTCAAGGAGGTTCTAGATGAAGATCAAACGCTACATGGCCGAGAGCATGCGCGCGGCGCTTGCCCAAGTGCGGGCCGAGCAGGGGCCGGATGCGGTCATCTTGTCCAGCCGACGCGTCGCCGAAGGAATCGAAGTCATTGCGGCGGTCGATTACGATGAAGCGCTGTTCGCCGGTGCGGCGCAGAAGCGCACGTCCGTGACCGCTGCCGAGACCGTCCAGCTACCGGCGGCTCCACCAGCGACAGTGCCACCAGCGGCACTCCTGCCGGCGGCACTCCTGCCAGCGGCAGCGCGCAGCCTCGAGGCGCCGCCGGTATCTTCCCCGCTGAGTCTGTTCGATCAGATGCTGGCTTCGGAGGAAGTCTTTCGTCTGGTGATGCCCTCGGACGACACCGACGAGGCGCCGCAGGCCGCTGCGCCGCAGGCCGCTGTGCCGCGGGCCGCTGCGCCGGCCCGGGAATCGTCGCGCGCGCCGGACGGCAGCTATCTCGAGATGCAGCGCGAGCTGAAGGAGCTGCGCGAGATGCTGCGCGGCGAGCTGGCGCACATGTCCTGGCACGAGAAGCGTCCCAGGGACCCCGTGCAGGCGCGCGTTCTCGAACAGCTGACGGCCATGGATATCGCGCCGGACGTCGCCCTCGCGCTGGCGGCGCGCACGCCGAAGGTCCCGGATTCCAAGGATGCGTCCAGCCTTCCGGTCGAGCTGCTGGCGACCTATCTGCGGGTGGTCGACAAGTTGAGTCCGGTCAACGGAGGCGTCATCGCGCTCGTCGGCGCCACGGGCGCCGGCAAGACGACGACCATCGGCAAATTGGCGACGCGTTGGAGCATGCAGCATGGCAGCCAAGATCTCGCACTGGTGAGCACGGATGGGTATCGTATCGGGGCGCGCGATCAGCTGATGACGTATTCGCGTCTGCTCGGTGCTCCCTTGCATACCGCGAACAGCGGCGAGGAGCTGGCGCAGGCCCTCGAGCGACTCAAATCCAAGAAACTGATCCTGATCGACACCGCCGGCATGGGACCGCGGGATGCGCGCCTGAAAGAGCAACTCGCGGCCTTGAAACTCGGCGCAGCGCGCGCACGCGTATACCTGACGCTGCCGGCGCACGGCGAGGTCAACGCGCTGGACGAAGCCGTTCGGTCGTTCGCCAATTTGACTCCGGACGCCTGCATTCTGACCAAGGTGGACGAGGCGGCGAGCTTGGGAGCGGTGCTCTCGACGATATTGCGGCACAAGCTGCGGATCGCCTATCTGTGCAACGGTCAGCGGGTCCCCGAGGATCTGCACGCGGCCTACGACCGGCGCCTGTGGCTGGCGCGCACCGCGAAGAAGCTCAGGGAAAACGCCCCCGCCCGCCTCAGCGACGGATACCTCACACAAAATCTGCAAAGAGCACACGCACATGTCTAACACACGACTTACACGAAGCCAGGCGGAAACCCTCGAGGAGCTCAACGCCTCGCGCCCGGTCAAGGTCATTGCGGTGACCGGCGGCAAGGGCGGCGTGGGCAAGACCACGATATCGGCGAATCTGGCGGTGTCGATCGCGGCGCAGGGCCGCGATGTCATGCTGGTCGACGCCGACCTCGGGTTGGCCAATGTCGATGTGGTGCTGGGATTGAACACCCGGTTCCATCTGGGTCACGTGGTCAGCGGCGAGTGTTCGCTGGAGGACGCCATCGTCACCGGACCCCATGGGCTGCAAATCGTGCCGGCGGCCTCCGGGATCAAGCGCATGGCCAATCTTTCCGAGACCGAACAGGCCGGGATCATCCGCGCCTTCAGCGACCTGTACCATCGGGTGGATGTGATGATCGTCGACACGGCGGCGGGACTGCACGACAGCGTGCTGACCTTCAGTCAGGCCGCCCAGCATGTGCTGGTCGTGGTCTGCGATGAGCCCGCGTCCATCACCGATGCCTACGCCCTCATCAAGGTTTTGAGCCGCGAGCACGGCGTGCAGCGCTTCCAAATCCTGGCCAATCAGACACGCCGTTCAGGGGAGGGTCCGGAGTTGTTCCGAAAAATATCCCGGGTCTGTGACCGATTTCTCAATGTCGCGCTGGAGTTTGCCGGTTCCGTACCGTTCGATGATTATCTGCGGCGCGCCGTCCAGCGGCAAAGCGCGGTCGTGGAGGCGTACCCCGCGTCAATTTCATCGGTTGCCCTCAAGAATCTGGCAGTGAAGGCCGATAAGTGGTCTGTGCCACAAGGGGCACGAGGTCACCTTGAGTTCTTCGTAGAGCGCATGGTGGGGGCCCGGATCGGTCCTTCGACGACGGTATTGCAATGAGAGCAAACGCACAGTATTCGAATACGCAGAAGCGCAGCCCGAAACCGGTTGTGGACGGGGACGTCCCTGTCGGCGACGTGCCGCAGCACGAACTGGTCATCAGGCATGCCGATCTGGTCAAACGTATCGCCTACCACTTGGTCAGCCGAATGCCGCCCAATGTCGAGGTGGACGATTTGATCCAATCCGGCATGATCGGACTGCTCGACGCCGCCAAGCACTATTCAGCCACCAAGGGCGCGAATTTCGAGACCTATGCGGGAATCCGCATCCGCGGCGCGATGCTCGACGAGGTGCGCAAATCCGACTGGACGCCGCGTTCGGTGCATCGGAACATGCGCGAGATGGCGGAGGTCGTGCGCAAAATCGAAAATGCGAAAGGCCAGGATGCCAGTCCCGTCGATATCGCCGAGGGGCTGGGCGTGTCCATCGAGGACTATCACAAGCTGGTGCAGGATGCTGCAAGCTGCCGCCTGTTCAGTTTCGACCAGATGGGGTCCAGCGAGGACGAGTCCAGTCCCGCCGATCACGCACGCGACGAGCGGCCCGGTCCCTTCGATCATATCCAAGACGCCGGATTTCGCGATGCCCTTAGCCTGGCGATCGGCACGCTGCCGGAGCGCGAGAAGCTCGTTTTGTCCCTCTACTACGACGAGGACATGAACCTACGGGAAATCGGCGAGGTACTCGAGGTATCGGAATCGCGAGTCTGTCAAATCCACGGCCAGGCGTTGATTCGCTTGCGGTCTCGTCTGGCGGAGTGGTTAACGCCAGATTGAGTCCATGGATATTCTCAGCATCATCGGGGTTGTGCTGGCGCTGATCGCAATCATCGGCGGTGCGATATTGAAAGGCAGCAGCGCCGGCGCCTTGGTGGGCAGCGCGGCGTTCGTCATCGTCGTGCTCGGTACCCTGGCCGCGAGCCTGCTGCAGACCCCGATGGCGACATTCCTGCGGGCGTGGAAAATCGTCGCATGGGTGTTCATGCCGCCGACGAACAACCCGGCGGCGCTGATCGAAAAGATCGTCGAATGGAGCAACATCGCGCGCAAGCAAGGCCTGCTCGGCTTGGAGTCGGCGGTGGAGGCGGAGAAGGACGACTTTCTGAAGAAGGGTCTGCAGTCGCTGGTGGACGGCGGCGAGCCGGAGGCGATTCGCTCGAGCATGGAGATCGAACTCGACACCATGGAGCATTTCGACAACCAGGCGGCCAAAGTCTTCGAAGCCATGGGTGTCTATTCGCCGACGCTGGGCATCATCGGGGCGGTCATGGGGTTGATGGCCGTCATGCAGAATCTCGCGGATCCGTCCAAGTTGGGGCACGGCATCGCCGCGGCCTTCATTGCCACGATCTACGGCATTGCCTTCGCCAATCTTCTGTTCCTGCCCATGGGCAACAAGCTCAAGGCGGTGATCCATGGTCAAACGCAGATGCGGACCATGGTGATCGAAGGGATCATCGCCATCGCACAGGGCGAGAATCCGCGCAACATCGAAGCCAAGCTGCAGGGTTATTTCCATCATTGACGCGCCTCTTCCGAGGTCTCTCGAGGACGATCGAACATGGCGCGCAGAAAGAAACACGAAGAGCACGTAAACGCGGAAGCCTGGGCGATCCCGTACGGCGATCTGGTGACGCTGCTGTTCGCCCTGTTCACGGTGATGTACGCCATGTCCTCGGTCAACGAGGGAAAATTCCGGGTGCTGTCGGATTCGATGATCGCCGCCTTCCACGGCGCGCCGAAGAGCATGCAGCCCATCAACGTAGGCGCGAAGCAGCCGGGAAAGGGCGGCGACAAAGCTTTGGTCGGCGTGACGCCCACCGCACTCATGAAGATCAGTAGTCAGAGCACGCCCGGCGGTGATCTCACGCCGCGGGATCCGGCGGTGGGGAAGGGTTTCGCGCACGAGGATCTCCCCGGCGCGCTCATCCGGATGGAACGCCAGGTGCAAAACGCCATGCAGGCGCTGATCGACGCCAAGCTGGTCACGGTGCGGCGTGAGAACATGTGGCTCGAAATCGAGATCAACACCGATATTCTGTTCCCGAGCGGCTCCGGCGCGTTCGCGGCCCAGGCGGAACCCGTCCTCGACAAGCTCGGCGAAGTGCTGAAACCGTTTCCGAATCCCATCCGCGTCGAAGGTCACACCGACAACCGGCCGATTCGCACCTCGGCCTTTCCGTCCAACTGGGAGCTGTCCGCCGCGCGCGCCGCGAGCGTCGTCCACCAATTCACAAAGCAGGGCATCGATCCGCTGCGGCTCGAGATCGTGGGCTTCGGCGAGTTCCATCCGAGGCAGCCGAACGACTCGGCCGATGGGCGCAACGCCAACCGGCGCGTCGCGATCCTGGTACTGGAGCAGGTCTCGCCCGGTGCCACCATGACCGTGAGAAGCAACGGCCAGACGCCGCAGACCCTGCCTCCCGACGTCGAGTTGGCGGATGGGAGCACGGCCGGAAATCGGTTACTATCCAAGGTGCCGGTTGCCGATATCGACAAGACGGTGCTGGTCAAGGATCCGGCCGAGCCCGCTGCGAAGCCGGCAGCCAAGGAACCCCCGGCACATATCGGGCCGGTGGAGCTGGCCTGGCCGGCGGTCAAGGCGCAAGCCGGCGCGCAGGCGCCCGCCGCGCACGAATAGGTGAGGTCCGACATGAGCGAAATCGATCGCTTGAGCAATTCCGGGCTCTACCCGGCGCTTCCCATTGCGGACCAACATCGCAACAAAGGCGAATCGACCGGCAAACCTCCCCCCGATCCGCGTGCCGCCAAAACCGATCCGAAAGCCCCCGATTCACCCGACCCCACCGCACCGCGCCCCCCGAAATCCATCATCGACGAGTACGCCTAGCGCTTGGGCGGAATTCACTAAGAGCACAGCGCTCTTCGCTGTCACCACCCGCACGACGCCGCATCCGGGGGGGATGCGGCCCGGTATCAAGCCGCCGGACATGAACTGGTTTTTCTGGCGGGGGTCCCGTCGGGCGGCAGCGTCGCGTACATGGACACCACCGCCGTGCTGCCCGGGTACGTCGAATTCATCGAAATCGGCGCGGGCTTCGAGGCGTTGTTCAGCAAATTTTACCGCGCCACCATCGGCTGGGACGGGCAGGATCCGGTGCGATCGTTCATTTGACGTCAACCTGGAGCAGCATCGGAACCGCGGCAGAAAAAATCTCACGCAGGGCTGCATCCAAATCCTCGCAGCGCTGCACGCGGAGGCTGTTCACGCCGTGACCCGCTGCGAGCGCACAGAAATCGAGGTGCGGCAGCTTCACGCCCGGCAGCTCGTCGATGTTGAAGTGCCTGCCGAATTCCTCGAGCGCGCGGTAACTCGTGTTATTGACGATGATGAAGGCGACGGGCAGGCCGAGTTCCGCGGCTGTCCAGAGCCCTTGGATTGAATACATCGCCGAGCCATCGCCCAGCAAGCCGATGACCTTACGTCCCGGCCGCGCCAGCGCCACGCCCACCGCGGCGGGCAATCCATGGCCCAGTCCGCCGCTTGCGCAAGTGTAGAAGGTTTCACGGAGAAGCATGGGTAGGTGATCGTGCATGGGCCCACGGCTGCTCGGCGCCTCCTCGACCACGATACTGTCGGCGGGGCGCAGCGCCGCGATCTGCTGCAGCAAATAGCGATCGGTCAACACACCCGGGTGCAGCCGCGCTGCGCGCGGCGGCACCGGCGGCGGCGATCGATCGGCAAGGGGCCCGCTGTCGAGCAGGGCGGCGACACCCAGCTTCAGATTCGTCACGATGGCGGTGCCCACCGCAGACCAGGAGGCGGAGCCCGGATCGTCGGTGAGCTGGACAAGGGTCGCCCCTTCTGGGACATGCGGTCCTTGACCTTCGACGTGGTAGGTGAATACCGGAGCGCCCAATACCAGGATGAAATCCGCGCCCCTGAGATGCGACACGATGCCGGCGCGGTCCGCCGGCAGAAATCCGGCGAACAGCGGGTGACGTTCGGGAAAACTGTTGCGCGCCGACATGGGACTTACCCAAACCGCGGCGCGATGCAGCTCGGCGAGCGCCACGGTCTCATCCCACGCATCGTCGCGCGCCACCGACGCGCCCACCACGATGATGGGTCGCTGCGCCCGGCGCAGCGCATCGGCGGCACGCGCGAGCAACACCGGATCCCCGGCAACGGCGCGGCTCACCAGGCGGCCGGTGACCGGCAAGCAGGGGCGATCCCAATCATCGACGGGCACCGACACCAATGTGGGGCCGCGGGGCGGCTGCATTGCTACGTAGTAGGCGCGCGCAATGGCCGCCGGAACGTCCGCCGCGCGCGCGGGTTCGATGCTCCATTTCACGTAGGGCTTGGGCAGCTGCGCGGCTTGTTCGGAAAACAGAAAGGGCTCGAACGGCAATATGGAGCGTGCCTGCTGCCCCGCCGTGATCACCAGCGGCGTCTGATTCCGGTACGCGGTGAAGATGCTGCCCAGGGCGTGGCCGACACCGACGGCCGAATGCAGATTCACCAGCGCAGCGCCGTTGCGCGATTGAGCGAAGCCATCGGCCATGGCGACGACCACCGACTCCTGCAGTCCCAGCACATAGCGGAAATCATCCGGAAATTGACGAAACATCGGCAGTTCGGTCGAGCCGGGATTGCCGAACACCGTGGTCAGTCCGAACTCGCGCAACAAGGAGCAGGTCGCCGCGCGCACCGTCACTTCGCCGCTGTCAGACGCGCGCATGGCAAACCTCGCAGAGCAACGCAGTATTCAACATCAAGTATGTTTCCCACGATCGACTGTAACTGAGTACATAGTCTACCTTGAGAGAAGGCGCGAAATTCTCCCGAGGACCTCGCGCGGGGCGCGCATAGTATCGATCCGCATGCCAAAGCTCGCCGGTTATGACTATGTGATCGTCGGTGCGGGGTCGGCAGGGTGCGTTCTCGCCAACCGCCTGACACAAGACCCCGACACTACTGTGTTGCTGCTGGAAGCGGGCGGTGCCTCGAGCGGGCTGTTCAAGGACATGCCCATGGCGTTCCCCAAATATGTGGTGCGTCGGGATCTGAATTGGAATTACGAGGGCGAACCGGAACCGTATTGCGGCGGCAGGAGAATCGAAATTCCGCGCGGCAAGGGCTTGGGGGGATCGTCGATGATCAACGGCATGGTCTATGCTCGCGGACACCGGCGGGACTACGACGACTGGGCCGCTCGCGGGCTTGCGGGGTGGGGCTACGCGGACGTGTTGCCGTATTTTCGCAAGTCGGAAAAAAGCTGGCTGGGCCGGAATCTTTATCACGGCGATTCCGGTGAACTGGAAGTGTCCGTCCCCGCGTCGAACATGCTGTACGACGAGATTCGCACCGCCAGCATCGCCGCCGGATTTCCGGCGACGGAGGATTATCACGGCGAGCAAACCGAAGGGTTTCAACGCAGTGAAATGACGGTGGTGCGGGGCCGGCGCGGCGGCACGGCCCGGGTATTCCTGCGGCCGGCGATGAAGCGCAAGAATCTGACCGTTCTGCCGCGGGCACAGGCGACTCGGATACGCATCGAATCCGGGCGCGCAGTCGGCGTCGACTACCTGCAGCGCGGACAACCCCAGTGCGCGATGGCTGATGGAGCGGTGCTGCTTGCGGCCGGCGTATACGGCTCACCGCAACTTCTCATGCTGTCCGGGGTGGGACCTGCGGAGCAGCTCGCGCACGCCGGCGTCGAGCCGACGCTCGATCTTCCGGGGGTGGGGCGAAATCTCGTCGAGCATCCGTTCTTCTTCGCGGGCTGGACGGTACGCCCCGGGGCCTTTCGCAGCGAGTTGCGGGTGGATCGTGCCGCCGCGTGGGTGCTCCGCTGGGGGCTCCTCGGCAAGGGCCTGTTCGCGACCAATGGAGCTGCCGGAAATTTATTCATCCGCACGGATCCGCGGCTGGACCGGCCGGACATGCAGTACACCTGTATGTCGGGAGAGGTCAGCGCGCGAGAACTTTGGTTCCCGCTGTTCGGCAGGCGGCCGCCGCATACGCTCGGCGTCGGGGTCTCGATGATCAAACAGGATAGCCGGGGCGAGGTGACCCTGCGTTCCGCAAACCCCCTCGATGCGCCGCGTATTCTCTTCAATCTCTTCAAGGAGAGGTCCGACGTCGATCGGGCCATCCGTGGTCTCAAGGCGATTCGCGACATCTATCAACGCGAACCCTTGCGCAGCCTGATTACCGATGAGATCACTCCCGGCACCGGCGTGGCATCGGATGCGGATCTGGAGAACTTCATTCGCGCCACCGGAGCCATCACGCAACATGCGGTCGGCACCTGCAGGATGGGCGCCGATGGCGACCCCCACGCCGTTGTCGATGCCTCGCTGCGGGTCCGAGGGGTCGAGGCGCTGCGCATCATCGATGCCTCGGTGATGCCGGATGTGCCCGGCGGCAATACCAATGCACCGGCAATCATGATCGCGGAGAAAGGCGCCGACCTGATCCGCGGCCGGGCCTTGCCGCGGGCCGACTTTGCTGCGGGTTCATTGGTCGGGGGCTGAGCTGACAACGAACCATACCAGGGGGCGTCTAGCATGAAGGAACTGAAGGGCAGGACGGCGTTCGTCACCGGCGGCAGCAGCGGCATCGGCCTCGGCATCGTCAAGGTTCTCGCCGCGGAAGGCATGAAGGTCGCCTTCAGCTATCGGCGTCAGGATCACTTGGATCAGACCATGGCTTATTTTCGCGACAAGCCGCGGCAGGCCGTGCATCCCGTCAAGGTGGACGTGACCGACCGAACCGGCTTGGCCGCTGCCAAGGCCGAGATCGAAGGCGCCTACGGATCTGTTCAGGTACTCATCAACAATGCCGGTGTGGGCATTCACGGCTTGATGGAATACGCAACCTACAGCGACTGGGACTGGATCATGAGCGTCAACATCGGCGGCGTGGTGAACTCTCTGGTCACCTTCCTGCCCGACATGATCTCGAGCGGCCGCGAAGCCCACATCGTCAATGTGGCCTCGATGGGCGGTATCGCGGCGCTGGGGTCGGTTGGGCTCTACACGACCACGAAGTTTGCCGTCGTCGGGCTTTCCGAGGCACTGCGCACCGATATGATCGGCCGCAGCATCGGGGTGTCGGTCTACTGTCCCGGAACGGTCAAATCCAACATCGACGATGGCGGACGAATGCGGCATGAACAATTCAAGGACTCGGGCTATCCGCCGCGGCCGCCGCCCAAAGCCGGAGAAACCACGTTCATGGATCTGGCAATGGAAGCGGTGGACGCCGGCGGGCACGTGCTCCGGGGCATCAAGGAAAATCAGCTGTTCATCATCAGTCACCCCGAGTATCGCGATGTCCTGTGCGCGCGCCATGCCAAGATCGAGGCGTCGATCGCCGGTGGGCCGGTGGACGAAGCGCGCGCCGAATCGGTGCGTTTCATCCTGTCGAATGCCATCTACAGCGGGGGCGCCTGACGCCGTTCAGACAGGCTCGATCTTCGCGGCGAGCGTTGCGGGGCTGCTGTGACCCGCCGCCGCGAGCGCTTCGTGCAGGGTCCAGAATATTCGCGCCTCGCCGATCACCGGCGTGAGGCAATGCCGGTCCACGTCGGCACGCAGGTAAGGGTTGACGCGCGCGAACAGCACCGTGATGTTCTGCCGCGCGAAATCATCGAGCAGGTCGCGCATCAGCTGTGCGGCGGAGTAGTCGATGTCGGTGATGGCGCTGCAATCGACGATGAACCAGCGAACCGGTGCGGGTGCGCGCCGCACCAGGTCGCGCGCTTCATCGGCAAAGCGGTTTACGTTGGCGTAAAAGAGATCGGCGCCGAAACGGTAGACGATGAGTCCGGGCGCGGTGACCTTCCCGGGCGTCGCGGGAACGGGCAGCCACGTCCCAGCGGCGTTGGGCGCGAGCATCATGGTATGCGGGCGATAGCTGTGGCGAACGTGCCTGAACAAGGACAGGACAATCGCCAGCAGAATCCCCTGTTCCACGCCGAGCGCGACTACCGTCGCGGCCGTCGTGACAGCGAGATAGAACTCACCGGGGCTTTCGCGCCGGATGGCCCGCAAGCGTGCGATGTCGATCATCCTCGCCGCGATCGAAAAGACGATGGCGGCCAATACGCAGCGCGGCAGATACTCGAGCGGGCCGGTGAGGGAGAGCAGCACCACCAGCACGACGGCCGCCAAGGCCAATTGGGCGATCTGACTTCGAGCCCCCATGCGATCCACCATCGCCGTTTGCGAGGGGCTGCCGTTGACGACGAAGCTGCCGCTCAGCGCTGCGGCGGCGTTCGCGGCAGCAAGGCCGAGAAGGTCCGCATCCGAATCGACGTTTTCCTGATAGCGTATGCAGAATGCCCGCGATGTCGCGGCGCTCTGCGCAATGATCACCACGACGCAGGAAGCCGCGACGGGAAGCAGCGCGAGAATATCGCCGGCGGTCACGCGCGGCAGGCGGAACATCGGTAGTCCGCCCGGAACGGCGCCGATGACCGCGATGCCTTGGTGGGCGAAATCGAACTTTGCACTGGCGGCCATCGCCGCGACCACTGCAATCAACGCGAAGGGCACCCTCGCGGCAAAGCGATTTCCAAGCAGAATGGCGCCCGCCACGAGCGTGGACAGCGCCAGGGTGGATAGATTCGGTTGGCGCATGCCATGCATGACTTCCCACGCGCGTACCAGCGAGTAACGCGAACTCACCGCGACGCCGGACATGTCGCCGAGCATGGCGATGGCGACCTGCAGCCCGACGCCGGTGAGGAACCCGACCAGCACCGTGCGCGATAGGAAGTCGGCCAGGAAGCCCAACTTGAAGAGCCGCGCCACCAGCAGCAGGCCGGCGGTGAGCAGCGTCACCATTCCGACCAATGCCATGTAGCGCTCGCCGCCCGGCTCGGTCATGTGCGACAGGGAGCCGGAGAAGATCGCGGCGGTCGCCGAATCCGCGGCCACCACCAGATGCCGGGAGGAGCCGAAGACGGCAAACGCCACCAGCGGAAGTATCAACGTGTAGAGCCCGGTGACCACCGGCACGCCGGCAATGCGGGCGTAGCCGAGAACCTGCGGGATATTGATCGAGGCGGCGCTTGCGCCAGCGAATACGTCGCGCAACACGCCACCGCGCTCGAGCGGCCGGATGCCGCCGAAAAGCTTTATGGGCATGGTACGTGGAAGTGCATGGTACTTAGAAGTGTAGCAGTTGGAGGCGTTCGCCCAGCCAGCCTGACCAATACCATTTACACTGCAGCCATGAAAATCCCCAAGGGCTTGCAGCCGCTGATCGATGACGGCATGGTCGATGCCGTAGTTCGCCGCCTCAAGAGCGGCAAGGAGGCGTCGGTATACATCGTGGCCTGCGGTGCCGAGACGAGGTGCGCCAAGGTTTACAAGGAGGCCGAGCAACGCGGGTTTCACAAGCTCGCGCAGTACCAGGAGGGACGCAAGACTCGCAGCAGCCGCGACGCACGCGCCATGGGAAGACGCGGACGCCACGGCCGCAGGGTTCAGGAGGAAGAATGGAAGAACGCGGAGGTGGACGCCCTGTTCCGTCTGGCGGGTGCCGGCGTGCGCGTCCCCGCCCCCTACCTGGTGCACGAAGGCGTGCTCCTGATGGAACTGGTGCGCGACGCGCGCGGCGATCCCGCACCGCGGCTGAATGACGTTGCGATCACCGCGGACCAAGCGCGCGAATGGCATGCCTTCATGATCGTTCAAATCGTGCGGATGCTCTGCGCCGGCCTGATCCACGGCGACCTTTCCGAGTTCAACGTCCTGCTGGACAGCACCGGGCCGGTCATCATCGATTTGCCGCAGGCCGTCAACGCGGCCAGCAACAACAACGCCTTCGCCATGCTGGAGCGTGACGTCAACAACATGCGCGCGGCATTCGGGTGCGCAGCGCCGGAGTTGCTCGAAACGGAATACGCACGCGAGATCTGGAAACTGTACGAAGCCGGCGAGCTTGGGCCGGATTCCGTGTTGACGGGGCGGTTCGCCCGCGACCTCTCCGCGCCGGACGTGGAGGCGGTGCTCACTCAGATCGATGACGAGCGGCGCGAAGCGGAGGAGCGGCAGCGCCGCCGGGATGCGGCGGATGCGGCTTGAATGGAGCGGCTACGGCGATATGCCGCGGATGTACGCTAGCCGCCGCCGCTGCCGCCGGGCTTGACAATCCGTAAGCCATGACTTACCGTAAGTCATGGCTTACGCAAAGGCACTGACCGCACTGGCCGACCCCACCCGCCGCCGCGTGTTCGAGCGGCTGCACGCCGGACCCGCTTCGGTGGGCGATCTCGCGGCTGAACTGCCGGTGAGCCGCCCGGCCGTTTCGCAGCACCTCAAGGCCCTGAAACTGGCCGGCTTGGTGACCGACAAACCGGACGGCGCGCGCCGCGTCTACTACATCGATCCGGACGGCCTCGGCGAACTGCGGCGCTGGCTCGACCAGTTTTGGGACGATGCGCTCGAGGCGTTCAAGAAAGAAGTGGAAAAACCCAAGAAACCCGTAGGAGGGAAGAAGCCGTGAATCGAGCCATCAGCATTGCGCCGGTGCGCAAAACCATCATCGTACAGGCAACGCCGGAAAGGGCCTTCGCGGTATTCACGGCCGGGATCGATCGCTGGTGGCCGAAGACGCACAACATCGGCGCCGCGCCGCTCCGGGAATCGATCATAGAGCCCTTCGTGGGCGGACGGTGGTACTCGAAGTGCGAGGACGGGTCCGAGGCGGTCGTGGGTCACGTCAGTGTCTGGCAACCTGCGCAGCGGTTCGTGGTCAGCTGGGAAATCAGCGCTCAATGGAAGCCGGACGCCCGCGTCGCGCTGGCATCCGAAGTGGAAGTACGGTTCGTGGCCGACGCCGCCGGCGGTACACGAGTGGAACTCGAGCATCGAAATTTCGAACGCATGGGCATGCCGGATGGCGAAACGATGCGCAAGGGCGTCGACGGCGGCTGGCCCGGGTTGCTCGAGCTGTTTGCGAAGGAAGTTTCGGCGGCTAACGATTAGGAGGTATTCACATGAACGAGTTTGTCATTCATAGCGTCCCGGGCAGCCCCTTCGGCCGAGCCGTGATGATCGCCCTGGAGGAAAAGGGCGCGCCGTACCGGCTCGTGCCCGTGGCGCCGGGAACCATGCGCACCCCCGAGCACCTCGCCTGCCATCCGTTCGGCAGGGTGCCCTACCTGACGCACGGAGATTTCACCCTGTACGAGACTGCTGCGATCCTGCGGTACGTGGATCGGGTGCTGCCGGAGCCCAAGCTCACTCCTGTGGATCCGCAGGCCGCGGCGCGCATGGACCAGTTGGTGAACATCAACGACTGGTACCTTTTCCAGGGTGTCTCGAACGTCATCGCATTCCACCGCATCATCCGTCCGCGCCTCATGGGGCTGGATGCGGATGAAGACGCCATCGCCGCCGCGATGCCGAAGGCTCACGCCGTGTTCGGCGAGCTGTCGCGGCTGTTGGGAGGGCCGTATTTTGTCGGCGAATCGATCACCTTGGCCGACGTGATCCTGGCTCCGCAGTTGGATTTTCTCGTTGCAACGCCTGAGTGGGAGCCGCTGATGGCGAACTATCCCAATATCCGGCAATGGCTGGATAGAATGAATGCGCACCCAAGCATGCGCGCCACCACCTGGGAGCGCGTCGCAGCCATGGCGAAGGCCGCGTGACGAGAGGGGCAAGGTGAACGACATCCATCGTCTTCAGCGATTCGTCGATGCCCAGAACGAGGTGTTCGAAGAGGTCCGCTCGGAACTCGGCGCCGGCCGCAAGACCGGCCATTGGATGTGGTTCATCTTTCCCCAAATCAAGGGGTTGGGGCACAGCGCCAGCGCGCGGGAATTCGCGATTCTGTCGCGTGAGGAGGCCGCCGCCTATGCGGTCCACCCCCTCCTCGGGCCGCGCCTGCGCGAGTGCGCTCGGCTCGTGAATTCCATCGAAGGTCGCGCGATCACCCAGATCCTCGGGACTCCGGACGATCTGAAGTTCCGCTCATCGATGACCCTGTTCGCGAAAGTCTGCCCGGATGATCCGGTTTTCACCGACGCCATCCGCAAGTATTACGGCGGCGACTTCGATCCGCTCACCCTGGATCTTTTGCGATCGGGTTGAGGTTAAATCGGCGTATCCGCTCAGCCGTGGTTGTATCACAATAGGCGGATGAGCAGCCGCAAGCCTATCACCCTGCACCGTCTTCGTGAGATGGGCACGAATGGCGAGAAGATCGCCATGCTGACCTGTTACGACGCGGCGTTCGCGCGCCTGCTGGACGACGCCGGTGTCGATGCCCTGCTGGTCGGCGACTCGCTCGGCATGGTCCTGCAGGGCCACCCGAGCACCCTCGGGGTGTCGGTGAACGACATGGCTTACCATACTGCCTGCGTCGTTCGAGGAAATCGCACGGCTTGGGTGATCGCGGATATGCCCTTCGGGAGTTACCAGGAGTCGGCGGAGCGCGCTCTGCGTCACGCAGTCCAGTTGATGCAAGCCGGCGCGCAGATGGTGAAGTTGGAGGGCGGCGGCTGGACGGCGCCGATCGTGCGCCACCTCGTCGATCGGGGAATCCCGGTTTGCGCACACCTCGGGTTTACTCCGCAGTCCGTCAACGTACTGGGAAACCGGGTGCAGGGGCGCGATGAGGCGACCGCCGGCGTGCTGGCAAAACATGCCGAAGAGCTAGCCGCCGCAGGAGCCAGCCTCCTGGTCCTCGAATTGGTCCCGGCCGCCGTTGCGCGTGAGCTGACGCAACGGTTGTCGATACCGACCATCGGCATCGGCGCCGGCGCCGGCTGCAGCGGCCAGGTACTGGTGCTGCACGACATGCTGGGCGTGACGCGCGGCGAACCATTCCGATTCGTGCGAAATTTCATGGACGGAAGCGCGAGCATCGACCTTGCGGTCCGGCAATATGTGACGGACGTGAAATCGGGCCGGTTCCCGGACAACAAGATCCATGGTTTTTGATCCTTTGGCTCCTTGGCCGTGCAAGTAGTTCATACGATTTCCGATTTACGCCGCGCACTCGGGGGCGCGCCGAACGTCACGCTCGTCCCGACGATGGGAAACCTGCACGAGGGCCATCTCTCGCTCGTGAGGATCGCGCGCGAACGCGATGGCGTCGTGGTCGCGAGCGTTTTCGTCAACCCGCTGCAGTTCGCGCCGCATGAGGATTTCGCCAAGTATCCGCGCACGCTGGAGCGCGATTGCGAGTTGCTGGCCGCCGGCGCCTGCGACATCGTGTTTGCGCCTTCCGAGCAGGAAGTCTATCCCGAGCCCCAGGAATACACGGTTCATCCGCCCGAGCGTCTGGCCGACATCCTCGAAGG
Source organism: uncultured Gammaproteobacteria bacterium (assembly GCA_963799885.1). GTDB lineage: Bacteria > Pseudomonadota > Gammaproteobacteria > Steroidobacterales > Steroidobacteraceae > Bog-1198. The sequence continues at coordinate 468,125 of CAWCYX010000004.1, forward strand.
ACAGGTTCGGCCGGGGTTTTTTACCGGCGTCTGTACGGTCGTGCTGAAGCTCTTCAACATGGTGCAGCCCGGCGCGGCGGTGTTTGGGAAGAAGGACTATCAGCAGCTGCTCGTGATTCGGAGCTTGGTGCGGCAACTGGCCTTGCCGATCGAGATCGTCCCGGCGGAAACCGTTCGCGATTCCTCCGGACTCGCACTGTCATCACGCAATGGATATCTAAGCGACCTGCAGCGCGTCGAGGCGGCGGAGCTCAATGCCGTACTGAACAGCGTCGCCGCAGCGCTCAAAGCCAACCGGCCCGATTGGGCAGCGCTCGAGCGGGAGGCCGCCGCTGCGCTGACGCGGCGCGGCTGGCGCCCCGACTATGTCGCGGTACGGAACCAGGCTGATCTTCTCGCCCCCGCGCCGGGAGCCGCGCTGGTCGTGTTGGGCGCCGCCAAATTAGGCGGCACGCGGCTGATCGACAATGTCGAGGTGCCCACCCTCTAGAGGGCAGCCTGCGGACCGCGGACGTTGATCTCGATCTTTACGCCGTTCGGATCATGTACGAATAGCTGCCGGAGCATGATGCCCGGAAGTTCGTTGACGGCGAATTTCGCGCCATACGCGATCAGGGCCGATTGGATGGATTCGAAATCGGTGCCGTTGAAGGCGATGTGGTCCACCGGCCCCGTTCCCGGCGACCGGGTCGACATGCCGATGCCGGACTCGGTCGAATATGCGCGATAGCTTTCCCATTCGGCGACGTGGATGCAGGGTATCTCGCCGACATACAGCCAGAATCCGGGGAACGCCATCGGCGGGCGGTCCCCGACGCGCATGCCGAGTCCTATGCAGTAGAAGTCGCGCGTACTCTCGAGGTCGTCGGTGAGCACGAGATAATGTTCGATGTGCGTGAGCGGCATGAAGCAGTCTCCCGAAGACTATCCACGCACTTTATAACGAAGCGGCACTCGCTGTAGGTGTTTACATCAGCGGGGGATCTCACCGCGACCCGATGTAGGCCGCAAGATCCTCGATATCCGACGGCTTCAGCGCAACGGCAATTTCATGCATGGCGGCCGCGTCGCGAAGACCCAGACGATACGACGTCATCTGGCTGAAGAAGTACTGAGAGTGCTGCCCGGCGAGGCGCGGACCCTCTACCTTACCCTCGGCCTTCGAGCCGTGGCACGACCTGCAACCGGGTACGTTTTGCGATTCGATGCCATTCTCGTAGATCTCCCGTCCGCGTGTCGAGGCGGCCGAATCGACGGCCACCCCCGCTCCGCTATGCGCGCGCTGCGATGAGTAGTACTGCGCCAGGCCGGCTATTTGAGCATCGTCGAGCGAGGCGGCGATTCCCTGCATGAAAGCCAGGGCGTCCGGATCGCCGCGAGTTTTCGATTTGAATGCCTTCAATTGATCGACGAGGTACGTGGTGCGCTGCGCGGCAAGCACCGGAAACTTGGGCATGGTGCTCACTCCGGAGGCGCCGTGGCAGCCGGCGCAGGTGCCGACGGCTATTCGCGCCGCGGAGGTTTGCGCGGCGGCGTCGACGTCGATTGCCTGCGACAGCATGGGCGTGCTGCCGAGGGCGGAAATTACCAGGATGATGAATCTGTTCATGAACCTCTCTCCTTGCCTGATCCTCAAACCATATCGATTCGAATGCTGCGCTCAGTAAGCGAGCCAACCGAGAATGTACAAACTATTGTTGTCGCTCGCGTTGCGGCCGAAGCCGTCGTAGTTGCTCCCGCCGCCGTTGAACTTCGTGTAGCTCGTGTACTGCAGCTGAAGCTTGACGTTGAGCCAAGGCAGGTAGTCGAGTTCGGCGACCCACCCCTTGGTGTCCGGCCTGCCGTTCGCGCTCGTGATAACTCCTGGAGAACTCCCCGCCGGGTACAGCCCCGGATCCGCGCTGCCCGTGGTCGAAAAATACATGGCAGTGCCGCCGATCTTGCGTTGATAATAGTAGGTACCTGCGAGGCGAAACGTGGTCAATTCGTCCCGTGTGTTGGCGCTTGCACCGCTCACGAAACTGGCGTCCAGAGTTTGCGATTCGTGTATCCGCGTGGCTGCCGCGGTGAAGATGTGCGACTCACCGAGGAACTGATACTGGATGTCTTCGGCGACGTCTTGGAACCGGTTCGTGAGGCCCTGTAGCGAGGCGGCCGTGGTCGATGTGCTTCCGCCGGGGAAGATCTTGAAGGTCGCCCCGTAGACGCCGACTTCCAGCGAGTGCCGGTCCCAATTATATTCGTACGCCGCGCGCCAGTAGGGGGCGACTCCGGACACGACGTTGGTGGCCGAGCCGTCGAGCGGACCTGCGGCGCCGGTCACCGGATTCGAGTAGCCTTGCAGCGCGGAGCGATACACGCCGAGTTCGGCGTACAGGGACTCGTTCCAAAAAGCGTAGGCGCTCAAACCCGCAACGCTCTGCGCGAAGCCGCCGTCGATCGCCGTTGCCGCCAGCGGCGATACGGTTGCGTTGGACGCGGCATAAGGGAAGCCGAAGGCGGGGGTGGTGTTCCAGAGATCCTGGACGGTCGGATTGTTGTTGAGCGACAACCCATAGATCAGCGAACGCGCTTCCGGCAGCACGAGAACATCGGCGAATCGAATGTCCGTGTTGTCGATTTGCAAGGTGCCGCTGTCATTGCCGTAGGTAAGTTGCCCGAATACGCCCAAATGGGGCGCGATCTTTCCTGCATAGAAGAGACTGATTTGCTGAGGGAAGGCCACTGTTCCATTTTGCGCAACGCCGGTACCGCTGCTATCCGGCACCCCATGCGACAACTGCGTATCGGAAATCTGCACCATCATCGATAGGGGCGGAATTTGATTGAGCGACAACCGCTCTTCCTTGGTGGTGGTCTCGCCGCGAACCTGGGGCAGACTGGTCAGGAGGTAACCGTTCGCCTTGAACATACGGCCGAAGTGAGTGAGCTCGGGGTACACGGTATGGCAAGCCTCGCAGGACATGCCGGTCTGTCTGGCAAAGCTCGGAACGGCGAACGACTGCGTCGAGAAGAGCAGCGCACCGGCGAGCGCAGGCAGGACAAGCCCACGTACGGTACTCCGTACGGCGGTGCCTTGACCCATTGCGAAATTCACGTCGACCATCGGTATCCTCCTGATGCCGGTGCAATCCGGCTCTTCGTTTCGATCCCTTTCATCAGCCCAACTGCGGGCCAGCCGAGCGCCGGCCGACCTCGCGTTCTATCTCGCACGACTATCCATGCGCCGGGAGAGACGTGCCAGTCGGTGAATGGTGTAGAGGGAAAAGAGGAGAGACTGTAGAGCGCGGTGTCGTTAAACTTTTATGCGACTTCCGGGTACTCAGACCCTTCGGCATTCGACGTGAACCGAGTTGAAATCAATCCCATCGAATTGAGCGCGTGCTGCATCGGTATGGCGCAATGCGCGCGCCGAGGCGCACCACACGAGCGCGCTGCGTGCAAATCTCGCCGATACAGTGGGATATATGCCGATGAATTGATATATGAAGTATCAGCCGCCCAGCGATTCGATTTCCCCGGGCGTAATTTCCCGCCAACGGCCCTTCGGCAGTTCACCGAGCGACAGCGGACCCATCGCCACTCGTATCAGGCGCAGCACCGACACGTCGAATGCCTGCAGCAAGCGCCGTATTTGCCGGTTTCGCCCCTCATCGAGCACGATTTCGAGCCATGCATGGCGTTCGCCGGTGCGCAGACTTCGAACCGCTTTGACGGTGAGCCGCTCGCCATCCACGACGGCGCCCCGCCCGAGATTCGCAAGCAGCGTGGCATCATGCAAACGATTGAGTTGCACATGGTAGGTTTTATCCGGACCCGTGGCCGGATCGGTTAGCCGCGCGGCCCACGCGGGATCGTTGCTGAACAGCAGCAGCCCCTCGCTGGCTTTATCGAGCCGCCCGACCGGCGCGAGCCACGGCAAGGCGGCACCTGCGAAGCATTTGTAGACTGTGTCTCGGCCGCGCTCGTCGCGCGTCGTCGTTACCAAGCCGCGCGGCTTGTTCAGCATGATGACGACGCGACTCGGCGTCGCCTCCTGGCCGTCGACGGCGACACGGTCCCAGCCTTGAATCACCGGAGACTCGGGATCCCGCACCACGTTGCCATTGACCCGTACGCGCCCCTCGCGTACCCACTCTGCAGCCTGCGTGCGTGATCCGATTCCGAGTTTCGAAATGACGCGAGCGACTCCGTGTCGCGCGACCGGGGGCGCCGAGGCGGCAGGTTTCTTCTTCATCGCGGAAGTATCGGCGCGGTTCAAGAGCTCCGCAATTGCCCGGGATCGAGATTACAATGGCGGAGCCGCCTCCCAACCAGCGACTCGCCAGGATGTTATGCCAATTGCCCGCAAGATTTTCGCCGCACCGGTACTCGCTGCATTTGCCGCCGCCTCTGCTCCAGCCGTTGCGGTGCCTGCGCCCGCGTCCGCGACTGCGCCCACGACGTCGACTGCGCCCGCGCCTGCGATGCCCGGCGGCGGCGCGCCCAACATTCGCACGGGCAGCCTGCCGCCCGCCTGGAACACCGGCGGCCCGAAGTGCATGGAGATGCCGGAATGGCAGGTCCACGAATACGATCCGGACCTCTACATTCTCCGGCAATCCGGCTGCACCGATTTCGAGAAACCGTTCGTCTTTCTTCTTTTCGGACGCGAGCGCGCGCTGCTCCTGGATACCGGATCGCATCACGGCAACATCGCGCCGGCACTGCAACTCACGGTTCACCGCTGGCTGTTGCGCAACCAGCGCAATTCGATTCCGCTCGTGGCCGTGCACACACATTCGCACGCCGACCACACCGCCGGCGATCAGGAATTGCAGGCGCTCAAGGACGATGCCCTACCGATCACCGTCATCGCTCCCACGGTGGAGGCGGCCAAAAAATTCTATGGAATGGGCAACTGGCCGGAGGACGCCGGCGCCGTCGACCTGGGCGGCCGCGTCATCGACGTCCTTGCCATCCCGGGTCATGACACCGCCGGCGTCGCTCTGTACGACCGCCAGACCGCGATTCTTTTTACCGGCGACAATGTGTATCCAGGCCGTCTCTATATCCGTGACATGGCGGCGTACGAGTCGAGCAACCGGCGCATGATTCGATTCACCGAGGGAAGACCCGTCGCGCACATTCTCGGCAATCACATCGAGCAGACGCGAACGCCGTTTTTGGACTACCCCGTGGGGACTATTTATCAGCCCGACGAGCACGAACTTGCGCTGGCGCGCGGCGCGCTGTTGGAGATTCAAGCCGGGTTGGCGGCGATGCAGGGCAAACCGCAGCGCGCGGCCTATCGCGACTTTACCCTGTGGCCGACAGGTCCCGCGTTCCGCGAGACGCAAGAAGGCGAGGCGATCTTCAAGCGCACCCAACAGCAGCAACTCGACCATATGTGGGACCAAACCCGGCCCTGACTTCGCGAATGGGCACCGCGGATAAGGGTGATGCTCGCTGCAGCGGCGCTACTCGACGATTTCGTCGATCTGAATCGTCGGCATGGTGTTGGTGAAATTCTTGACGTCCGCGACCAAAGTCGCGCCATGCATGGCACCGGCCGCATCGAATGCCTCCTGAGATCCGATCCAGATATTGATGATGGCGACGAACGGCAACGGCGAATTGTCCTGGGTGGCCACCCCGCGACGCAGTTCGATCTTCGCGATGCCTTCGCCGTACAGGCGTTCGATCAAGGTCGCATGATGGTCGCGGTAGTAGTCGAAGTCGAAAGTTACCCCGGGCGTGTTCGGGTACAGCACGGTGATGCAGCGGCGGGCTTTTACGGTCATGAATCCTCCGGTTGGACGTGCATGGTTTCAAGCCGCCAGGCGTGCCGCATCCGCCCAGTTGCCGTGCAGCGCCGGCCGTAATCGGAGCGGGAGCTTGGCGCGTGCGAAAGGACCCTCGGCAATCCGCCGGGCGTCGAAAATCGCGAGATCGGAGTAATTGCTCACCAGGTTATCGAGCACGGCGACGAGGTAGCCGTCGCCCTCCGCGGAATCCGGCGTGCGCGGTATGAAGCACGGCTCCTGGACGATGGTTTGCGCTCCGGCCCACCAGATCGTCTGCCTGCCGGTGGTGAAATCGATGTGTGCAATAGAATTCATGATGAGACCTGAGGCGCGTCCGCCCGGCCCCTCGAAGGGCTGGTCGCCGTCCGAGACCAGCAGCCAGCCGTGGCGATGCGGTTGCGTCGCATAGCGGTCGTCGATGCGCGGGAACTCGCCGAACAAGTCGGTGAGCCGTTCGACCTTCTGGAATCCATCGTCCGGCGCTGCCATGTCGACCGTCCAGCGGGTCAAAAAGCTCGCGGATTCTGCCGGGTTGAATGGCGCGCCGCGCACGTCGGGAAAGAACGGAAACATGTTGTTCTTGGCGACCGGCGTGTCGAAAAATACCCGGGTCCCGTCGTTGAAGGCATTCATGACATGGCTGGCGAATACGGTGGGCGCCTTGAACCACCGCATGGCGCTCGCATCGCCGTGACGCGGCAGCACGCCGAGATAGATGGGCAGTGAGGTGTCGAAGCCGAAGTGGGGCAGTCCCGCCTTGAGGCGCTCCCAAGAGCCGACGATGGGAACGACGTGAAATACGGCGTAGTCGCGAGTCACACCGAAGTCGTGCATCATGCAGTAATAAGGTGCCTCGAAGAAGGTCTCCTGCAGAAGGTCCCCGCCGGGACTCACCTCCATGTAGTGGCAGTCGCGGGTCAGCAGTCCCTTGGCCGCATAGCCGAATGCGCACATATTGCCGGTGACGGGATCGATCTTCGGGTGCGCGCAGAATGTCTGCCCCAGCATTTTGCCGGCGAAGTCGGTGTAGCCGTGGGTTTCCAGCGTGAGCGGATCCATGAGAAGCGCGGGGCTGTCTTCCTTGAGCGCGAACAGCTTGCCCGCGTGCACGATGACGTTGGTGTTGGCCGTGCCGCGGATGCGCCCCTTCACCGACTCATCGTCGGTGAGGGGATTGCGGTAGGCGCCGAACAACGCGCGCTCGGCGTCGCGCTCGAGTTTCCACTTGTCCGTCCGCGCGAAGCGCGATTTGAAATCGATCTTGCCGCCACGGAAGTGAAACAGGCCGACCAGGCCGTCGCCGTTGAAGAACTGGTCGTTCTGAAACAGCGGCGAAAACTGGGCGTCCGGGTGGACCCGATGATAGGTGCCGTGCAATTGAGCCGGGAGCTCACCTTCGATTTCGAGGTCGTGGATATCGCCCTCGAATCGATTGGGGCGCAGCGTACCGGTAAATCCGGGAGTGTTCGGGAATCTGGCCATGGGAGTCCATCATCCGCGCGCGGGGATTCGATTCTGTCTCGAGCGGGAGCGGCTTTTCGCCGCAGAGCGAACTAGAGGGTCAGGCGCACGATCAGATCGCGCAACCAGACATGAGCCGGATCCGATTCGTTGCGCTTGTGCCAAAGAAGGATCTCGTTCAAAGGTTCCGTTTCGAAGGGCAAGGCAAAGGTTTTGACCGGCAATGTGGCTGCGAACATGTGGGCAACCCGTTCCGGCAGGGTTGCAACAAGGCGGGTGCCCGGCAGCACGAACGGCAGGTGCAGCAGACTCGGCACGGTGAGGTGCACATCGAGGTCGATGCCCAGCAAACGCCGGACCAATTGTTTGGCCGAGACATTGGATCCATTGGGGACGCCGAACACATGCGGCAAGGAAAAATACTGCTCCGACGTGATGCTCTGTCCCACCGTTGGGTGGTTGCGATCGACGGCGCAAATCCACCGAACCGGGCGCAGGCGGATGCTTCGGAGCGTGTCTGGATAGGCGCGCACGTCGAACATCCCCAGGCTGTCCATGCACAGGCACAGATCGGCGTCGCCGTACTCGAGGTGAGACAGCGCTCGATGGGAAACGAGCTCGATGTTGATGCGGATACCCGGCGCATCGGTCGAGACACGCTCCGTAATGGCCGGCAACAGGTCGGGCACCGCCTCCTCGGACATAATGAGGGTGAACTCCCGCTGGGTGGTGGCGGCGGTGAAGGTGGGTTGAGACCCCAGCGCCGTCTGGATCAGCAGCAGTGCCTCGCGCACCGGATCGACCAAGGACTGGCCGCGCGGCGAGAGTTCCATGTCGCGGCCGACGCGGACCAGCAGGGGGTCATCGAAATAGTCGCGCAGCCGATGCAGCGCGGCACTCATGGCCGGCTGCGACACGAAGACCTTCTCGGCGGCACGGGTAATGTTCTTCTCGCGCAGCAAGGTGTCGAGCGCAATCAGCAAATTCAGGTCGAAACGGTGGAATTGCATGCACCATACTGCGTATAACCGCCGCGAATTTTAGCAGATCGCGGGGACTCCGGTCCGTTGCGCTTTGGGTGGAACGGGTCTTCACCTAGGATCGAGCGCTCCGCCGGGCCTGCGGGTGACAATGGAACCATGCTTCACCTCTACCATGCCGAGCCGGTCGCGAATTCGATGAAATCTCTCCTGTGTCTGAAGGAGAAAGGACTCGATTTCGCCAGTCACTACGTAGATCTGCTGCGTTTCGAGCAGCACGCCGAAGATTTCATCAAATTGAATCCGAACGGTCAGGTTCCGGTGCTGGTCCACGACGGGGCGGTGATCACCGAGTCGACGGTGATCAACGAGTACCTGGAGGATACGTTTCCGAACGTGCCGCTGCGGCCGAAAAACCCGGTCGAGCGCGCCCGGATGCGCATCTGGAGCAAATTCGTCGACGAATATTTCTGTCCGGCATTGAGCATGTGGGGCTGGCATCTCATGGTGCGCAAGGTCGCCAAGAGCCTGGATAAGAACGAACTCGACCAGATGCTCGAGCGCATTCCGTTGCAAGAGCAGCGCGACAAATGGGCAACCATCGCCGGCGAATCCTTCACCGAGGCCCAGCTGGCGGAATCCAAGCGCAAGCTGTCGGTGTCGATCGAGCGCATGGAGAAGATTCTGGCAAAATCGCGCTGGCTGGCGGGCCCCGAGTACTCGCTTGCCGACGTCAACAGCTATTCCATGGTCGCCGGCGTGCCGCGCATGTTTCCCGAGATCATGAATGCAGGGAGCACCCCGCTGGCCTGGGCGTGGCTTGACACGATGAATGCGCGGCCGGCGGTGAAGGCCGCGCTGGCGATGCCCAATCGGGTACCCGAGGTGCTTCGAACCTTCGGCGGTTTATGAATGCCGCATTGATATCGGACGCTCTGTACGCCAAGGCAAAGGAATTCACCTGCCGCCCGCGGGAACTTCTCATCGGCGGACGCTGGCGCCCCGCTATCGGAGGTGGAACCTTCGAGGTCATCGATCCGGCGACCGGTCGAACCTTTGCACATGCCGCGGCGGGCGATGCGGCCGACATCGACGCGGCCGTGAAGGCCGCCCGCGCGGCCTTCGACGGTGCGTGGGGCATGTCCATGCCGGCCTTCCGCGCACGCCTGCTGCTGAAGCTCGCGGACTTGATCGAGGCCAACGGCGACGAATTGGCGCTGCTCGAAACGCTGGACAACGGCATGCCGTTTCGCATGGCGCGCATGGCGGCCGCATTCGGCGCGGCGGAGAGCCTGCGTTACCACGCCGGATGGGCCACCAAGATCGGCGGCGAGACCATCAATCTCAGCGTACCCGGCGAGTGGCACGCCTATACCCTGCGCGAACCCGTGGGGGTCGTCGGTCAAATCGTTCCGTGGAATTTTCCATTGGCGATGGCGGTCGCCAAAATCGCGGCGGCCCTGACCGCCGGCTGCACGGTGGTCTTGAAACCCGCGGAACAGACGCCCTTGAGCACGGTGCGCCTGGGCGAGCTGATCCTCGAGGCCGGCTTTCCGCCGGGCGTGGTGAACATCGTCACTGGCTACGGCGAGACCGCCGGCCGCGCGTTGGTGGCGCACCCGGACGTCAACAAGATCGCATTCACCGGATCGACGCCCGTGGGAAAGGAAATCCTCCGGGCCTGCGCGGGAAATTTGAAGCGCGTGACCCTCGAACTCGGTGGCAAGTCGCCGGTGATCATTTTCCCGGACGCCGATCTCGGGCTCGCCACCGACGGCGCCGCGCGCGGCATCTTCATGAACACCGGCCAAGTGTGCGCGGCTGGATCGCGGCTGTTCGTCCACGAAAAGGTATTCGACCAGGTGGTCGACGGAGTGGTGGCGCGGGCCCGCGCTCTCAAGCTCGGAGCGGGCTGTGACGCAGCCACCGATATGGGCCCGGTGGTTTCCGCGGAACAGCGGCGCAGGGTGACCGGCTACATCCGCGCCGGCATCGATGACGGTGCACGCCTGCTGACCGGCGGGGCACAGGTGCCGGGACCCGGTTATTTCGTCGAGCCCACGGTGCTCGCCGATACGACTGCGAACATGAAAGTCGTCCGCGAAGAGATCTTTGGCCCCGTCCTGTGCGCCATGTCGTTCTCCGACCCGGACGTAGATGCGATTGCGCGTCTGGCCAATGACACCGACTACGGGCTGGCGGCCAGCATCTGGACCCGGGACTTAAGTGTTGCGCATCGACTGGTGCGCCGCCTCAAGGCGGGTTCGGTGCGCATCAATACCGCCGGTTCCGTCGATGCCGCCATGCCCTTGGGCGGTTTCAAGCAGTCCGGCTGGGGTCGCGAAAACGGCCGCGAAGGCACACTGATCTACACCGAGGTCAAATCAGTCACTGTCGGGTTGAGTTGACGGCGCCGGGGATGAGTCCAATCGAGTTCGACTACCTCATCGTCGGTGCCGGATCGGCGGGATGCGTGCTGGCCAACCGCCTGAGTGCCGATCCAAGTCTCCGCGTGCTGTTGCTCGAGGCCGGAGGATCGGATGACCGGTTCCTCATCAAAATGCCGCTGGGTTTCCTGCGCGCCTTGTTCGACCCGGCATTGTCGTGGGGCTACATGAGCGAACCCGAGCCGACCCTGGACGGGCGCTCGCTGTGGCTGCCGCGCGGCAAGTTGCTCGGAGGTTCCTCGTCCATCAACGGCATGTTCTTCATGCGCGGCCATTCCGCCGATTTCGACGCCTGGGCGGCGCAGGGCTGCAGCGGCTGGAGCTACGCCGATGTTCTGCCTTATTTCAAACGCATGGAAAAGAGCTGGCGCGGCGCCGGTCCCTGGCATGGCGCGGCGGGTCCCTTGCCGGTCATGCCCATCGATACCCGACGGCTGCTGCATCGACCCTTGATGGACGCCGCAGCTGCGGCCGGCTTTTCGATCACCGACGACATCCATGGCGAGCGCGAGGAAGGCTTCGCGCGCGGCGAGATAACCGTGGACGCGCGCGGCCGCAGAGCGAGCACGGCGCGCGCCTATCTGCATCCGGTGATGAGTCGTCCGAATCTGACCGTCGTCACCGGTGCGCTGGCCACCACGATACTCATCGATGGCGGCAGGGCGGTCGGCGTCGCGTATCGGCATGGCGGGGACATGGTGGATGCACGGGCCGCGCGCGAGGTCATCTTGAGCGGCGGCGCATTCAACTCGCCGCAGCTGCTGATGCTCTCAGGCATAGGGCCGGCCGACGAGTTGCGCACCCATGGCATCGCCGTGCGCGCCGATCTGCCCGGCGTGGGCCGGAACTTGTCGGAGCATGCGCGCGTGCCGATCGAGTTCGCGACGCGCGGCGACATTTCGTTTTTGAACGAACTGCGAATCGATCGGGCGGCCCGATCGGTGGTGCAGTGGGCCGTCCTCGGGAATGGCGCTTTTGCGACGCAGATCAACAGCTGCAACATCGTCGTCCGCAGCGATCCGAGTCTGGCACAGCCGGACATTCAGCTGATGAGCAATCCGGTGCGCATGGATGCGAAGATCTGGTGGCCCCTTTTCAGTTCCCGTCAGGACCACCGGATCACCGCCGACGCCGTGGTCCTGCATCCCGAGTCGCGCGGTAAAGTCACGCTCCGGTCCGCGAGTCCCGCCGACAAACCGAGGATATGGCTGAACGTCCTTGCGACCGACGGCGACCTCGCGACCGCGCGCCGCGGCGTGCAGGTTGCACGGCGGATCTATTCCACGGCGCCCCAATCCGAACTCATCGACCACGAAATCGCACCGGGCGCGGCCGTTCGTTCCGGCGGCGACCTCAACGCCTACATTCGCGCCCGCGCCGGGGTCACGCAGCATCCGGTCGGCACGTGCGCGATGGGTGCCGGTCCCAACGCCGTGCTCGATCCGCACCTGCGGGTGCGCGGCATCGCGGGCTTGCGGGTGGTCGATGCCTCGGTGATGCCCACCGTTCCGGGCGGCAACACCAATGGTGCCGTCATCATGATCGCCGAAAAGGCCGCGGACCTCATTCTGGGCCATGCCTTGGCCCCGGAGCGCGTGCGGAGCGCGATTGCATGACCGGACTCAAACTCAGCCTCGAGCATGTCTTCGACATCCGCATCGATTTCCATCAACGGCTGATATTCGATGCCATGCCCGGCGGCCAGAAGGCGGGCTACACTTCCGTCAAGAGCGGGACGGTGTCGGGCCCGCGGCTGAACGGCAAGGTTCTCGACTACAGCGGTGCGGATTGGCCCATCGTGCGCGCCGACGGCGTGGTCGAACTCAACGCGCACTATGTGCTCGAGGCGCACGACGGTGCGCACATCTATATTCGCAATCTCGGGTACGTGTACGGGCCGCGGACCGCCGTCGAGGCGGCCCGCTCGCCCGCCAATCCGGCGATCGCGGGCTACTTCCGCTGCACGCCGTATTTCCGCGCTCCGGAAGGTCCGCATGACTGGTTGAATCGCACCGTCATCGTGGGCACGGGCGAGCGTCACCTGGCGCCGGATCACACGCTGTTCACGTATTACGCGGCGTTATGAACCGCGCCGACTACATCGTCGTGGGCGGGGGATCGGCCGGCTGCGTTCTGGCCGCGCGCCTGACGGAGGATCCGCGCACTCGTGTGGTACTGCTGGAAGCCGGTGAGTCCGACACCGGTCGTTGGGCGATGCGCATGCCGCTGGCCTGGCGCGACACCTTCATGGACCCCAGCTTGAGCTGGGGATACATGACCGAACCCGAGCCTTCCGCCGACAATCGCGTGATCCCGGCACCGCGCGGCAAAGTGCTGGGCGGGTCGGCCGCCGTGAACGGCATGATGTATTCGCGCGGCGCGGCGCTCGACTACGACGAGTGGGCCGAGGCCGGCCTTGCGGGTTGGGGGTACCGGGACGTGCTGCCGTATTTCCGAAAGTCGGAACGAAATTGGCGCGGATCATCGGCGTTGCACGGTGGCGACGGCCCATTGACGGTGGCGCGCCACGTGCCCGACGGGGTGATCTATCCGCGGATGATGGGCGCTGCGCGGGCCTTGGGCCTCAAAGTATTGGACGATCTCAACGGTCCGGATACCGAGGGATTCTCGGTACCCGATTTCACGGTGCATCGCGGCGAGCGTGCCAGCACGTCGGTGCGCTTTCTGCGCCCGGCCCTGCGCCGCCCCAATCTGAACGTCATCACCGGGGCATTGGTGCAGCGGCTGCTGCTCGACGGCCGACGGGTGCGGGGCGTGGAGTACCGCGTCGCCGGCGATACCCGGACGATCGACTGCGATCGCGAGGTGATATTGGCCGCGGGCGCCTTCGGTTCGCCGCATCTCTTGCTGCTGTCGGGTATCGGGCCGGCGAGCGGCATCGAGCCGCACGGTATCCGCGTCGTTCACGACTTGCGGGGTGTGGGCGCCAACCTGCAGGAACATCAGTCGATCGGACTGATGTACCGGGCGCGGGGGCCGATCGCGTTCGATGCCCGCCTGCGCGCGGACCGACTTGCGCTCGCCCTCCTGCGCTGGATGCTGTTCCGCACGGGGCCGATCGCAGGGTTGCCCGTAGCGGCGCAAGGGTTCGTGCGCACGTCGCCCGAATTGCACAAGCCCGACCTGCAAATGCTGGTCAGCCCCGTCTCGATGCTGGCAAAACCCTGGTTCCCCGGCTGGCGCACCGGCGCCGGGCACGTATTTTCGGTGGCGTGCGTGCTGCTGCATCCGGCGAGCCGTGGCCGCGTGTCGCTGCGCTGCGCCGATCCGGCCGCAGCCCCGCGGATTCTCCTCAACCTGCTGCAGGCCCCCGAGGATCGGCGCGCCTGCACGCAATTCCTGCGCTTCGCGCGCCGCTTCTTTGCGACGGACGAAGCGCAAAAGGTGGTGAGCGAGGAACTGATACCGGGGACGAGACTTCAGAGCGACTCGGAGCTCGAGGGCTTCGTACGCGGCAATGTGCGCACCGCCATGCATCCGACCAGTACTTGCGCCATGGGCGTGGGCGAGGATGCGGTGTTGGATGCGCAATTGCGGGTGCGGGGAATCGAGGGATTGCGCGTCGCGGACGCCTCCGCCATGCCGGCCATCGTTGGCGGAAACACCAATGCACCTGTCATCATGATCGCGGAGAAAGCCGTTGACCTCATCCTGGGTCGCGGCCCGCAGGGGACCTCCAGTGCCTGAACGCCGTTTCTATGGTTGGACCATGCTCGCCGTGCTCTGGGGCGTCATGTTTCTGAATCTCGGTTTCCCCGCCTATGGTCCGGCGGTCATCAATCCTGCGATGGCGAAAGCGCTCGGGCTGCATCGCGAGATGCTGGGCAACATGTTCTCGGTGTACATGATTATGTCGGGACTGCCGGGACCGCTCGTCGCCTTCAGCGTCAATCGCTTCGGCGTTCGTAAGACCCTGGTGCTGGGAAGCGCTTTCATCATCGCCGGCGCCTTGCTGATGGCGACGGTGGTCACGAGCGGATTGGGAGCCATGCTGTGCTTCGGCTTGCTGGTGGGGACCGGGGTTGCGACCGGGGCGGCCTTGGCGTCCCAGGCGGGGCTGGCGCGGTGGTTCGTACGGCGCCGCTCGCTGGCGTTATCCGTGCTGTACTCCGCCGGCGCCATCGGCGGCTTTGTGGCGGCGCCGCTGCTCAATCAACTCATTCAAGCGAGCGGTACCTGGCGCGCGGGCTGGTGGCTGCTGGCAGCGCTCTCCGCGCTTGCCGCCTGCCTTGCACTGATCTTCGTGCGTGAGCGGCCGCAGGATGTGGGTCAAGTGGCGGATGGCTTCGGGTCCGCGCCGCTCGACGGCCGGCCGCGTGCCGATACCCGCCCGTCGTTCATGACGCGCCGCGAGTGGACCTTCCGGGAGGCCGCACGCAACCCGGTCTACTGGGTACTGCTCATTTCATTGCTCGGCACCAGCGGTGGGTACACCCTGTTTCTGGCACACGGCGTCGTGCATTTGCAGGATCTGGGCCACTCGGCCGGCGTGGGCGCCTGGGCCGTCGGCACCATGACGGTGAGCGGGCTCATCGGCAAGGTGATTCTCGCGGCTTTGGGCGATCGTATCGATCCGCGCTACATCTTTGCGCTGTTCATGGCAGTGTTCGCCGTCGGCCTATTGCTCATCGTCGATGCGCGGGCTCCCTGGCGGGTGTTTTCGTTTGCGACCTGCTTCGGGATCGGATTCGGCGGCGGTTTGGTATGCTTCATGTCGGTGCTGAGCAACTATTACGGCACGCGTGCCTTTGCTTCGCTGGCGGGACTTGGCGTCGCGATCAACACTACCATGTCGGCCATCGCCCCCAAGGTCGCCGGACATCTGTTCGATCAAGGGGTGGGTTACACAGCCACCTTCTATTTTTTGGCGGCCTGGGGTTTCATCAGCGCCGTCGTGCTGATCTTTACGCGCCGGCCCGAGGCGACGGCGACCGATGGTCCCGTGACGGCCCAGGCGTAGGGCGGAGTTCGATCGATGAATGGTGCGACCAATGCGGTGAGCGAGGGCGACCTCCTGTGGACGCCCAGCGCCGCGCGTGTGGAGCGCGCGAACCTGACCCACTACCTGAAGTGGCTGGCGGCGCGCGGCCGCCGGTTCGCCTCGTATGCCGACCTGTGGCAATGGTCGATCGACGATCAGGACGGGTTTTGGGGTTCTCTGTGGGATTACTTCGGGGTTCAGGCCTCGCAGCCCTATGACCGGGTGCTCGGGGCGAGCAGCATGCCGGGAGCGGAATGGTTTCCCGGTGCCCGGTTGAACTACGCCGAACATGCGCTGCGCCACGAGCGCGATGGTGCCGACGCCTTGCTTGCTCTGAGCGAGCGGCATGGCCTCACGGCGCTTTCATGGACTGAACTGGGCGGCCGTGTGCGCAAGCTCGCCACCCGGATGCGGTCGCTGGGAGTGGTGCCGGGAGACCGGGTGATCGCGTACCTGCCCAACTCGCCCGAAGCCGTCATCGCGATGCTTGCCACGGTCAGCATCGGTGCCGTTTGGGCGAGTTGTGGTCCGGATTTTGGGCCGCGGGGCGTGATCGATCGGTTCCTGCAATTGGAGCCGAAGCTGGCGTTTTGTGTCGATGGCTATTATTACGGCGGCAAGCCCTTCGATCGCCGTCCCGAACTCGCGACCATTCTGAATTCCTTGCCGTCGCTCGAGCAGGTGATCTTTGTCCGGCACCTCGAACCTGCGAACGACACGCTGTTAACGGCCCATTCGGTTTTCTGGGAGGACGCGCTGCGCGGCCCCGAGGTGCCGCGCGCCGCATTCCATTTCGAACCGGTGCCGTTCGCGCATCCGTTGTGGATCTTGTTTTCATCGGGAACCACCGGGTTGCCGAAGCCCATCGTTCATTGTCACGGCGGAATGGTCCTCGAACAGTTCAAGGGCCTCATGCTGCAGATGGACCTGCATCCCGGTGAGCGCATGTTCTTCTTCACCACCACCGGGTGGATGATGTGGAATTTTTTGGTGAGTGCGCTGATGGCCGACGTGGTGCCGGTGCTGTACGACGGCAATCCGGCCTACCCGCAACCGGATGTGTTATGGGCCATGGTCGAGCGGACGGGTGCGACGTATTTCGGGGCCAGCCCGACTTACATCAACATCCTCGACAAGGCGGGCATCGTTCCCAAGGATCGGTTCGACCTGTCGAAGCTGCAGTCCATCATGCTGGCCGGGTCGCCCGTGACCGCTGAAGTCATGGCGTGGTGCTATCGCAATGTGAAATCCGATGCGTGGGTCTCTTCGGGCAGCGGCGGCACGGATCTGTGCACCGGTATCGTGGGCGGTGTGGTGCTGCAGCCGGTGTATGCGGGCGAAATCCAGGGCCGCCAGTTGGGGGTCGCCGCGTTCGCGTTCAACGAGGCCGGTCGCGCGGTAGTCAACGAGGTCGGCGAACTGGTGATTACCAAGCCGCTGCCGTGCATGCCGGTGGGATTCTGGAATGATGCCGATGGCAGCCGCTACCGGGAATCGTATTTCGATCAATATCCCGGCGTCTGGCGGCACGGGGACTTCTTCAAGCTCAACGAGCGCGGCGGAAGCTTCGTGCTCGGCCGTTCCGACGCGACGTTGAACCGGCACGGCGTGCGAATCGGCACCGCCGAGGTCTATCGCGCGCTCCTGGAGGTGCCCGAGATCGAGGATTCGCTGATCGTCAATCTCGATCTGGCGGGCGGCGGATTCTTCATGCCCCTGTTCGTCAAGTTGCGCGAGGGGCAAGCGCTCGATCCGTCGCTGGTGGATAAAGTGAAGGCATGCATGCGCAAGAACTACTCCGCACGCCATATACCTGACAAGATTTACCAGGTTGCCGCCATTCCGTACACTTTGACCGGCAAGAAAATGGAGGTGCCGGTGCGCCGCATCCTCATGGGAGTTCCCGTCGAGAAGGCTGCGAACCGCGCGGCCATGGCGAATGTGGACTCATTGGATTTCTTCATCCGCTATGCGCGCGAACAACGGGATTATCGGCTGTAAGCGCGAAGCCGCGGGCGTCCGGCTGGTTGCGCGCCTTGATCGGTTCACTGTGGTTCGATTCCCTGCTCCTCGTCGGAGGAGTTTGCGCGGGCACCCGAAGCGCTTCATGTCGGCTTAATATCCGCTATCGATCCCTGTGGAGAAGTCTCTGTGAACGCATCAATCAATCCCGCCGCCGGTGCCATCGCCGCGCAGCCGCTCCCGTCAGTCGGCGTCGGCAAATTTTTCGCCATGAAGCCTCGCCTATTCATCAACGGCGAGTGGGTGGAAGCTCGTTCGGGCCGGACCCTTCAGGTGTTCGATCCGGCCACGGGCAAGGAAATCGGCCTGGTCGCCGACGCCGGGCCCGAGGACGTGGATCGCGCGGTCGCCGCCGCCCGCGCTGCGCTCGAGACCGGCGCGTGGGCCGCGATGACGCCCGCGGGGCGCGAAGCCCTGTTGTGGAAGCTTGCGGAACTCATCGAACGCGACGCCGCCGAATTCGCTGAAATCGAGAGCATCGACAACGGCAAGACCCGCTTCATGGCAAGCATCGTCGATGTGCCCGGCGCGCGTAATTATTTTCGGTATATGGCCGGTTGGGCCACGAAGATCACGGGCACCACGATGCAGACCTCGATGGGCCCTCCGGGCTCCAAGTTTCACACCTACGTGGCGCGCGAGCCGGTCGGGGTCGTGGCGCAGATCGTGCCGTGGAACTTCCCCCTGGCGATGGCGGCCTGGAAGCTGGGCCCGGCGCTCGCCGCCGGGTGCACCTGTGTGTTGAAACCCGCCGAACAGACGCCCATGTCGGCCCTGCGATTGGGCGAACTCATCCGCGAGGCGGGCTTTCCGTCCGGCGTGGTCAATATTCTCACCGGCGTGGGCGAGATCTCGGGTGCGGCGCTGGTGGCACACCCCGGCGTCGATAAGGTCGCGTTCACCGGTTCGACCGAGGTCGGCAAGATCATCAACAAAAATGCCACGGACACGATGAAGCGGGTGTCGCTGGAACTCGGCGGAAAATCGCCGATGATCGTACTGCCGGATGCGGACCCGAACGCCGTGACGGGCGGCACCGCCGGGGCCATCTTCTTCAATGCCGGTCAGGTGTGTACGGCAGGTTCGCGCTTATACGTTCACAGCTCCATCTTCGACAAAGTGATCGCGGGCGTCAGCGCCGCCGCGGCCTCCATTCGCTTGGGGCCGGGCCTCGATCAAGCCACCGAAATGGGTCCACTGGTCTCCAAGGAACAGCAGGAGCGGGTGCTCGGCTTCATCGAATCCGGCCGCAAGCAAGGCGCCGCGGTCGCCGTCGGCGGCGAAGCGCCGTCGCACCCGGGATACTTCGTGAAGCCCACGGTTCTGGTGAACGTCAATCAGGACATGCGGGTGGTGCGCGAAGAGATCTTCGGACCGGTGCTGGTGGCGCAGCGCTTCGACGATCTCGACGACGTCGTCAAAGCGGCCAACGACACGCCCTATGGCTTGGGGGCCAGCATCTGGACCAACAATCTGTCGGCCGCGCATCGACTGATTCCGCGCATCAAGGCGGGCACCGTATGGGTGAACTGCCACAATCTCGTCGACCCCAACATGCCTTTCGGCGGCTACAAGCAGTCCGGAATTGGGCGCGAACATGGACGGGTGGCCGTCGAGATGTACACCGAGACCAAGTCGGTGTGCATCATGCTCTAAGAACGATCCCATGGACCGTCGGATGATCGCCATGGCGGTGGTGGGGTTCGCCTTGGGAGGCTGCGGACAAGCGCCTCCTCCACCCACGGCAGCAGCGACGCCTCGCGCGAAGCCCGCCGCGGCCGTGGATGCCGTTCGGCTGGCGGCGGCGGACCGCGAACCCGGCAATTGGATGGGTCCCGGCCGCAACTACGGCGAGCAGCACTTCAGTCCGCTCACGGCGATCGACCCCGGCAATGTGAAGCAGCTCGGACTGGCTTGGTTCTTCGACATCGATACTGCGCACCGCGGCCAAGAATCGACGCCGTTGGTGGTCGACGGCGTCATGTACCTCACCAGCGCCTGGAGCAAAGTGATTGCGCTCGACGCCAAAACCGGCGCACTGCTGTGGAGCTATGATCCGCAGGTACCGGGCAAGGCGGCCATCAATGCCTGCTGCGATGTGGTCAACCGCGGCGCGGCGGCGTGGAAGGGGCGCATCTACTCGGGGACGCTCGATGGCCGGCTGATTGCTTTGGATGCCGCCACCGGCAAGCTCGCGTGGGAAGTGATGACGGTGCCGGAGGGCGGCCGCTACACCATCACGGGCGCACCGCGGGTGGTAAAGGGCATGGTACTGATCGGCAACGGCGGCGCCGAGAACGGAATACGCGGGTATGTGACCGCCTACGATGCCGACACCGGCAAGCAGGTGTGGCGCTTCTATACCGTGCCCGGCGATCCGTCGAAACCGTTCGAGAATCCCGCATTGGAGAAGGCGGCGAAGACCTGGAAGGGCGAGTGGTGGACGTTGGGCGGGGGCGGTCCGGTGTGGGACGCCATCGTCTACGACCCGACCTTGGACTTGATCTACATCGGCGTGGGCAACGGCGCACCGTGGAATCGCGGCAAGCTCGGCGGCGATGCTCTGTTCCTATCGTCGATCGTTGCCCTGAAGGCCGATACCGGCGACTACGTCTGGCACTATCAAACGACGCCGCATGACGAATGGGACTTCGATTCGTGCTCGCCGCTCATCCTGGCCGACCTGCCCATCGGCGGAACGCAGCGGGCCGTCATCATGCAGGCGCCCAAGAACGGCTTCTTCTACGTCCTCGATCGCGCCACCGGCGAGCTGCTCGCGGCCGATCCTTTCACCACCACCACCTGGGCGAAATCGGTAGACCTGAAGACCGGCCGGCCGGTCGTCGAGAAGGGCGCGAACTACGGCGAGACCGGTAAGCCGTTCGTCTCCATGCCCGGACCCGGCGGCGGCCATAGCTGGCAGCCGATGGCGTTCAGTCCGCAAACCGGTCTGGTGTATTTCCCCGTCACCGACGTGGCATTTCCGTTCGTGCCGGAAGCCAATGCCGCGCATCACGACCTCGCTTGGAATACCGGTGTGGACTTCAACGCCGGCAGCCTGCCGCAAGTGCCGAAGATCAAGGCGCAGATTCTTGCCGGCCTCAAGGGACACCTCGCGGCATGGGACCCGATCGCCAACAAAGAAGTGTGGCGCGCCGAACTGGGACACCCCTGGAACGGCGGGGTGGTCTCGACCGCCGGGAATCTCGTGTTTCAGGGTACCGCCATGGGCGAGTTCGTGGCCTATCGTGCCGATACCGGAGAGAAAGTCTGGTCGGCCGAGACGCAGGCCGGAGTACTCGCGGCGCCGATCAGTTATGCCGTCGACGGCGAGCAGTTTGTCGCCGTCGAAGTCGGTTGGGGCGGCGCCTTTGGCTTGGCCGCGGGCGAGCTTGCGTTGAAATCTCATCTCGCCTCCAATCTGCCGCGCATGCTGGTCTACAAGTTGGGCGGCAACGCCACCCTGCCGGTGCTGCCGGCTGCCGCGCAGCCTCAACTCGATCCGCCGCCCGAGACCGCGTCGTCCGCCACGGTGCTCGCCGGCAAGAAGCTGTATCACACCTTTTGTTCGACCTGCCACGGCGATAGCGCCACAAGTTCGGGTGTGCTTCCGGACTTGCGCTATTCGCCGGTGATCAACGATGCGACGGCCATGGACGTGATCGTGCGGCAGGGTTCGCTGCAGTCGAGCGGCATGATCTCGTTCAAGGACGAAGTATCTGCGCAGGACCTGGAAGCGATTCGCGCCTACGTGATTCACCGCGCCAACGAGGACAAGCAGAATCCGGGCGCGTACAAGAATCCCGTCGCGCCGCATTGAACGCTCCCCGGGGCCGCTGCCTCAAACGAGTATTTTGCGGCCGGTGTCGAGCGTCGTCTTGTCCTTGTCGCCCACGTCGCCGGGCGGCGGCACGGCGCGGCCTCTCTTGACCGCAGGGCGTTCGCCGATCATTTTCGTCCATTTGGCGAGATGCGGCAGCCCGTCGAGATTCACACCCGACCATTCGTGGCCGTGTACCCACGACCAGTGCGCGATATCGGCGATGGAGTATTCGTCTCCGGCCACGTATGGGTGCGTGCCGAGTTGATGCTCGAGCACTTCGAATAAGCGACGGACCTCCCGTTGGTAGCGATCGATCGCGTACGGAATCTTCTCCGGCGCGTAGCGCAAGAATACATTCGCCTGGCCCATCATCGGGCCCACGCCGGACATTTGGAACATCAGCCATTGAATGACTCGCGAACGGCCCTTGACATCCTTCGGCATCAATTTGCCGGTCTTTTCGGCCAGATAAATCAGGATGGCGCCGGACTCGAAGACCGCGAAGGCGTCATTTGCCCGGTCCACGATGGCCGGAATGCGGCCGTTGGGATTGATTTTGAGGTACCACTCCGCCTTTTGTTCCTGCTGGGAGAACGACAGCGGATGGACATTGTAGTCAAGCCCGAGTTCTTCCAGGGCGATGGAGATTTTCCACCCATTGGGGGTCGCGGCGGTATATAGATCGATCATGGGGAATCCTCTGTTGACGGCGATAATCTACACGTCTGGTTACCGCTGTCGTCAAGTCAATCGCATGCAGCGGACACCTTCCCTGAGTGTCTACTTTTGCTTCTGGGAAGATCGAGTCACCGGGCGGCTTAGCCGCAACATGGGCGGATCGACGAGGGCTTGCAAATGGAACGAGTGGAGGGCGCGGTAGCGTTCATTACCGGAGGCGCCAGCGGCATGGGGCTCGGCATGGCGCAGGTATTTTCACGCGCCGGGATGCGCGTGGTCATCGCCGACATCCGGCAGGACGCCATCGATGTGGCAATGCGGCAGTTCCCGCCGGCCAACGCGGGCGTGTTCGGCGTGCAACTCGACGTTGCCGATCGCGCCGCGTACGTGCGCGCAGCGGACGCGGCGGAGGCGAAATTCGGCAAGATCCACGTGCTCGTCAACAATGCCGGCGTCGGCATCGTCGGCTCTCTGTTGGCCGCGACCTATGCGGACTGGGACTGGGGGCTGGCGGTCAACTTGGGCGGCGTCATCAACGGAATACAGACCATCATGCCGCGCATCCGCCGTCACGGCGAACCGGGCCACATCGTCACCACCTCGTCCATGAGCGGCATCTTCGCGGCGGGTCTTGCCGGAATCTACACCACGGCAAAATACGCCGTCGTCGGCCTCATGGAATCCTTGAGGCCGGAACTCGAACCGCTGTCGATCGGCGTCTCGGCATTCTGTCCGGGTCTCGTGAACACCAACATCGGCGACGTCGACAAGCTTCGGCCGCCCGAATACCGCGACTCGACTTACAGCAGCAGCGCCGCCGAGCGTGCCGCATTCATGCGCGAAAAGATATTTCCGCACGGCATGTCGCCCGGCGAGGTCGGCGAGCGCGTGCTCGAAGGCATCCGGCGCAACGACTTGTGGATCTTGACGCATTCCGAATATCGCGAAGGGGCGCAGCAGCGCTTCGATGCCATTCTTGCTTCCTTTCCGACCGACCCGGCTCCGCCCGCGCGCGTGACGGCGGAGGCCATGGTGGTGCGGAACCCCTTGTTCGCGGCGGAGCGCGAACGCCGCCTGGCATGGAGTCGATCGACATGAAAGAGCTGCAGGGACGAGTCGCCTTCATCACCGGCGGCGGCAGCGGCATCGGATTCGGAATCGCCCAATGCGCGGTGCAGGCCGGCATGAAAGTCGCCATCGCCGACGTGCGGGCCGATCATCTCGAGCAGGGGCTGGCGCGGCTGCGTGCGGCCGGTGCGGCTGCGCACGGGATTCTGGTCGACGTCGCGGATGCCGCGGCGGTGGAACGCGCGGCCGACGAGACCGTCAAAGTCTTCGGTAAAGTGCATCTGGTCTGCAATAACGCGGGCGTGAGTCTCTTCGGTCCCATGGATGCCGCGACCTTGGACGACTGGCGCTGGATGATGGGCGTCAACGTCGACGGCGTCATCAACGGAATCCAGTCGTTCATGCCGCGGCTCAAGGCGCACGGCGAAGGCGGCCACATCGTGAATACCGCGTCCATGGCAGGGCTCCTGGTGGGGCCGGGCATGGGGCTGTATTCGGCCTCGAAATTCGCGGTGGTCGGATTGACTCTGTCCCTGCGTTACGATCTGGCGCCGCACGGCATCGGGGTGTCGGTGCTGTGCCCCGGCTTCGTGCGCAGCAATATCCACGAGGCAGTGCTGTCGCGCCCGAAGAACCTGAGCGCAACCGGATATCCGGTGACCGAAGCCGACATGAAGCGCCTCGACGGAGTGCTGTCGGTGGGGATGGACCCGGCCGAAGTCGGTGCGCAGGTGATCGCCGGAGTGCGCGAAAACCGGCAGTACATTTTTCCGCACGCCGAGTTCCGCGACGAACTGAACGCCGTCCATGCCGAGTTGATGGCGGCGCTTCCCGGGCGCGAGCCGGAACCCGCGCGCATGGCGGCCGAGGATTTCCGCCGGCAGCGCAAGGCCGATGCCGCCAAACTCTTCAAGAACTGCTGACGATCCACGCATGGCCACTCCTGAAGAGCAGCGAGCGGCCGATAAACCCTGGCCGTCGCGCGGCCGCGCGTGGTATGCGGTGTTCGTGTTCGCGGTGGTTTTGTGCGTGAACTTTCTCGACCGCGGCATCCTGCCCTTGCTGGTGGTGCCGATCAAACGCGACCTGGGCCTCACCGATACCGAGATCAGCTTGTTGATGGGCTTTGCCTTCGTCATGTTCTACGTGATCCTGGGGTTGCCGGTTGCACGCCTGGTAGACCGCAGCAGCCGCCGGCGGATCATCGGCATCGGCGTCGCGCTGTGGAGCGGCGCCACGGCCTTGTGCGGTCTGGCGCACAACTTCGTGCAGCTGTTCTTCGCACGCATCGGCGTGGGTGTGGGCGAGGCGTGTACCGGACCCGCGACCTACTCGATGCTCGCCGATTTGTTTCCCCGGGAACAACTGCCGCGCGCTGTTTCGTTTCTCAATTTCGGATTCATTGCCGGCATCGGACTGTCGGCCATCATGGGCGGCGCCGTGATCGGTTCCCTCGAGCATTTGCCGCCTGTGGTGCTGCCGGGCGTCGGCCAGCTGCGAACCTGGCAATTGACCTTTCTCGTCGTGGGACTTCCGGGTCTGCTGGTGGCGCTTCTCATGGGAACGGTGGTCGAGCCGGTCCGGCGCGACCTCGCCGCGGCCGGCGTCGGCGGCCTCGGGAGTGCAGGCTCCATACCCGTCCGCGATGTCGTGCGCTACTTATGGACCAATCGCGCCGTCTACGGTCCCATGTATGGAGCGCTCGCGCTGCAGTCCATTCCGGCGCAGGGCAATATCAGTTGGGGACCGACGTTCTTCATCCGCGTGCATCACTGGACTCCCCGGCACGTGGGTCTGGCTTTCGGCACGGTGACTTTGCTGGTCGCGCCATTTGCGTTGCTGGCGGGCGGGTTCCTCGCGGAGCGCCTGGCGAAACGCGGTCACGACGACGCGAACCTGCGCGTCCAGCTGCTCGCGATCTGTCTCTGGATACCGGGCGCGGTGTTGATGCCCATGATGCCCACGCCCACTCTGGCGCTCGCTGCATTCGGCGTTTCGCTATTCTTCGCCATGATGGCACCGGGGCCGCAGAACGCGGCCCTGCAGAGCGTAACGCCGAACCGCATGAGGGGCCAGGCGACGGCATTGTTCCTGTTCGTATTCAATATCGTGGGCTTCGGCTGCGGGCCCACCGTCATCGCCTTGATAACGGATTTCGTGTTTCACGATGATACCCGCGTCGGTAGTGCGCTGGCGCTGGCCACGGCCTTGCTCGGTCCGCTGTCCGCCTGGGCGCTGTTTGTCGGACTGAAGCCGTATGGAAGATTGATCGCGGCGACGGCTGGAAAGCACTGACCGCCCGCCAGCTCATCGTCCGCGCCGGCATCTCACTTCCTAAACCATGCGACAGTTCATCTTTTTTGATGCGGCCGCGCAACTTCCCGCGAGGAGGCTATCCTGTGGCACTCCGGTGACGCGGCATATTCCAAATACAAGTTCATGAAATTGGGACCTCGCGTCGCGAGTCAATTGCGTCCGGCGATCAGTTATTGATTGCAAATGCTAATCATTCTCATTAACATTTGCGTCGATATTCAATAGCTAGAACGAGGATGCAATCCCATGACCATCGCCGGTGCACCTTCTCCCGCGCTATTCATGATCGCCGCGTTGTTGCCCACCGGTGTTTGGGCGGCCGATCCCGCCCCCACGGAGGCGGAGAAGAGGCTGGAACAGCAAATCGAGCAAATGCAGCAGCAATTGCTGGACGTGAAGTCGCAGCTGCAGCAGCAATTGCTGGACGTGAAGTCCCAGCTGCAGCAGCTGAAAAAGCAGAATGAGGCGCTCGCGGAGCAGCAGCAACAGCAGGCCGCGCAGGTGCAGCAGGCCGCTGCGGCGGCCGGGCCGCAAGGCGGCATCTCCCCGGACTTGAGCCTGTGGGGCTACGGCGAGATCTACTACACCCATCCAACGCATGCGGCGCAAAACACGCAGGCGGATCTGGCGCGCGCCGTGTTCGGAATCGGCTATCGTTTCGACGACCGCACCGTATTCAATTCGGAGTTCGAGGTGGAGCACGCCGTTTCCTCGGCTAATGACCGCGGCGAATTCGAAGTCGAACAGTTCTACGTCGATCAGCAGCTCACCGACTGGGCCGGCGTCAAGGCGGGTCTGTACCTGATGCCGTTCGGTCTACTCAATGAGCATCACGAGCCGACCAACTACTACGGCGTGCAGCGCAATTTCGTCGAGACTCTCATCATTCCCAGCACGTGGCGCGAAGGCGGTATCGGCTTGCACGGCATGACGCCGCTCGGCCTGACCTGGGATGTCGGCGTGACCACCGGGTTCGATCTGGCGCACTGGAACGGCAATCCGCAAGAACCGCTGTATCGAACCGCGCTCGATCTCGAGGACAGCGACTCGGCGCCGCTGCAGCAAGGGCACCAGGAATTGCAGCTCGCCAATGCGCAGAACCTGTCGCAATATGTTGCGCTCAACTACAACGGCATTCCCGGCCTGCTCGCCGGTGCTGCCGCTTTCACCGGCAAGGCGGTCACTCCCGCCGGTCTGCCGAATGAGCGGGTTACTCTCTGGGAAACGCATGCCCGCTGGACCCCTGGAGCCGCCGACATTTCCGCAGTGTTTTCGCGCGGAACCATCAGCAACACCGCCGCCTACAATTTGCTCAATCCCGGTGTTTCGAGTCCGCTTCCTGCGGCGTTTCTCGGCTACTATCTGCAGGGCGCCTACACGGTCTGGGAACACGGCGGGTACCACCTCAGCCCATTCATGCGTTGGGAACACTACGACATGGGTGCTTCGTACAGCGGCATCGTCCCTGGATTTACCGCCGTACCGGTGGGACTGGCTTCCGACGGCTTGCCATGGCCGCAGCCGCGCGATCAAGTCTGGACTTTCGGCGCGAACTTCTATGTCACCCCGCACGTGGTGTTCAAGGCCGACTACCAAAGCTTCCGCAACAACAAGGATTTCACCCGCTTCGATCTGGGGCTGGGTCTGGCGTATTGACATGAATCGCATGCTGTTCTTACCGCTCGCGGCCGTCGTGGTCAGCTCTCCGGCGCAGGCGTTGGTGTATCTGACCGTCGAGCAGGCGCAAAAACTGATGTTCGGCGACCGCGAACTGACAGCCGTGCCGTTGGCGTTGACGGCGGCACAGATGGCGGCCATTGAAAAGGACTCCGGCGTCAAAGTGTTTGCCGGTTCGCTGCGCGCCTGGAAAGCCGACGACGGCGGCTACTTCTTCGTCGATGCGGTGATCGGTAAACATGATCTGATCACCTACGCGGTGGCGCTGACCGCCGCGGGCAAGGTCCGCGATGTCGAGATTCTAGAGTACCGGGAAGCGTACGGCGGCGAAGTGCGCAACGCGCATTGGCGTGCGCAGTTCGAGGGCAAGCAACACGGAGATGCGCTGCGCGCCGGTCGAGACGTCCCCAACATCAGCGGGGCGACGCTGTCGTGCGAGCACGTCACCGAAGGAATTCGCCGTTTGTTGGCGACCTATGCCATCGTTCTTCAGTGACGCCGCGGCATCACGAGGCGCCGCGCCGGGCCGACTCGCGCCGCTTGGCGAGGACGATGTGAACGGCAAGGCCCGCCGCGGCCAGCAGACCGATGGCCCAATGCAGAAGGCTGATCCACGCTCTGCTCGAGTCGCTGACGAGGTAGTACAGACCGTAGCCGCTCAGCGCGAGAAAGCCCGCGCAGAGCACGAGAAACAACCCAGAACCGCGATGCAGATGCCGGCGCCAATTGTGAGGCACATGGATAGTCAACAGCGCGCCGAATGCCAGCAGAAAACCGATGACGGCTGCGCCGTGCACCCGCAGCCACCAGACCTCGGACGGATGCGGTACGTCGCCGAATGGCCCGGGAGCGCGCAGCCAGTAACGGCTGATGAGCCAGCCGGCGCCCGACAGCAGCAACAGCGCGCCGCTCAAGTACAACCAGCGTTGATGTTGGTGACTGGGGCGGTGTCGAAGCCGCGAATCGTGACGCCTCATGGCACCGACCGAATCGCCGAGGGGTCACGCTGCAACCGATTCCGGCCGCAGCTGCGCACGCCGAGACCATCGGCCAACACCGCCTGCGCATCGTAGTGTTCGAGGAGCGCCGGCAGCGCTGCGGGCGCGAGCCGCACAACTTTGGTCAAGGCATCCGCCGCCATGCAGTGGCTCGCCACCACGCTGACGCTCGCGTTCCAGGCCACGCAATCGCCATTCGCCGGATCGACAATCGGGTCGACCACGGGCGACCCCGCCCTGCGGCCGCCGGGATATCCCGCCGAGGTCGCGATGGCTGCGTCGCGCAGGCCGCCGACATCGAACAGCGTTTCGGGTTTTTCGGGCGCGCGTATCCGGATCGGCCAGGATCGATCGCCGAAACCGCGCAAATCGCCTCCCGCGTTGACCAGACCGTGAGTTATCCCGTGCGACCGCAGCGCCGCGACCGCAACATCGACGGCAAAGCCTTTGGCGATGCCCCCCAAATCGATCCAGCCTTTCCTGCGCCAGCGCACGCCACAATCCGGGAGCAGTTCGAGATCGCTGAAGCGTGCCGGATGATCGGCGTCGTCCACTCTTCGCGGCAAAAGTCCGCCGGGCGCCGGGTGAGGCAGGAACCCGGCGGATACCAGGCTCGGCGCAACGGCGATGTCGAATGCACCACCCGATCGGTGCCCGAGATCGAGCGCATAGCGGAGCACGCGGTAGGTCTCCCGGTCGACTGCGACCTCGCGGCCCACCGGCGTGGAATTGATCCGCGACACATCGCTGCCCGCATCATGAAAGCTCATCAGCCGCTGCACTCGCTCGATGGCGGCGAATGCCGCAGCGATTCCGCCTGCCACGCGAGCCGCAGCGCCGCCGGCGCGGACCTCGACCAGCGTGCCGAGCAACGGCCGCAGGCGCACGCAATTGAGTCCATCGGTCACGCTTCACTTCCATGGGCCCGCAATGAACTCTTATATTAAATGCGAATGGTTATCGTTTGCAATTAAAATCGGGCCCTCGCGGCTTGGGTACAAAGTCAGCCCGAGGTAGCCGCTACCGCACCACGAAGTAATGAATGCGGTTGGCGCCGGGAATTTTCTCCGCGACCCCGACGAACACGTGACGGTTCATCCAGGCATGCGGACCATCCGGCACGTCGAATTTAGGCGATACCCGCATGTAATAGTCATCGCCGCTCAGCGCCTCATTGCGGTTCATTTTCTCGGCGGCCTCGGCGGTTCGCGCCCAGCGGTAGCCGCGGTTCTGCAGATAAATGACGGTTCCGTCTTCCGCCTCGAGCAGATACCGGGCGTCGAAGTCGATGACGCCGTCGGCGCGCACCAGCGGGAAATCGCCGCCCGACATCGGAATGACTTTCCCGCGGAGCATTGGACCTTCGATGGTGCCGCTGCCGGCGTACACGGCGGCGCGCGTCATGCCGATGCTGGTGGGCTTGATCCAGCGTGCCCCGGTCAACTCGATGCCGATGGTGAACGCGTAGTCCAGGATGGGCTGAAAATCGTGCGGCATGGTCGTATCTCGTGTCGATTGATCCTACAGCCCGAAGACCTTTTCGGCATTCGTTTGAAAGAATGCCTTCTTGTCGTCTGCGCTCATCGTCATGGCATCCTGAGCGGCTACTTCCTCGGGCTGGTACTGGTATGGATAATCCATGGCATAGAGGATGCGATCCGCGCCCAGGGTGGATTTGCAGAACTGGATTGCAGGCTCCCACGCGACGCCCGAGAAGGTGACGTAGATATTGCGCTTGAAGTAACCGGAGATGGGCAACTGCAACGGCTTCAAGCACGCGTAACGGCCCGAGCGGATGCCCGCGGCGTGCATGTAGTCGAGCCGATACGCCCAATAGGGCAATGCCTCCCCGCCATGGCCGACGATGAACTTCAAATTCGGGAACCGATCGAAGACGCCCATGACGATGAGCCGCAGCAGGTGGAGGCCCGTGTCCACGCCGAAGCCGTACACCGCGCCATCCAGCCCGCGCTCGAGCAGCGGACCGATGAGCCCCTTGGACGGCCCCTGCGGATGCAGGTAAATGGGAGTGCCCAGTGCCTCGGCGGCCTCGAATATCGGCCAGTATTTTTGCTCGTCGGTGTACTCTCCGCCCACGTGGCCGTTGTGGATGACGGCTTTGAATCCCAGCGTGCGGCCGCGTTCGATTTCCTGGGCCGACCAGGCGGGATCTTGGGGAGCGATCGCGGTCATGCCGATGAACCGCTCCGGATGGCGGCGGCAGGCGATGCTGAGCTGATCGTTGGCATCGCGGGCGAGCGTCTTGGCCTCCGCGGCCGCGAACACGTGCGCGCCGGGCGCGGTGAGCGCGATGATGGCCTTGTCGATGCCGGCGGCATCCATGTCGCTCAAGCGCCGCGCGCCCAGGTCCTGCAGTCGCTCGATGATGGCGGTTGCGCGTGCCGACGGTGAACCCGAATAGAATCCCCACAGGCTCACGAATCCCGGGTCGTCGAATCCCTCCGCGATCAGGCGTTTATAGGCCGCGAGTACTTCCTTGGTGATGAACGCCTCTTCGGTGGCTATCCGCAAGTAGCCCTGTCCGCCGCCCGTTTTCAATTCGGTCATGGTCGTCCTTCGCTTTGGGAAGCAGCGTCACTTGCCTCAAGCTTGGTGGATGGCCTTCAGAACGAGACAGGCTTCCAAGCCTTCGGGCCCGTCTTCCGAGCCGTGCCCGGAGTCCTTCACGCCGCCGAACGGGGAATCGGCACCGCCGATCATGGTGGTGTTGATGCCGATCATGCCGCTCTCGATGGCATCTCCCAGCAGCAAGGCGCGCCGTCCGTTCTCGGTGAAGCAATACGCGGCAAGACCGTAAGGAAGCCGGTTGGCCTGCTCGATGGCGTCGTCGAAAGTTTTGAACGCTCGCATCAGGGCGATGGGTCCGAAGGGCTCTTCGTTCATCACGCGCGCTGCCAGCGGTACATCGGTCAGCACGGTGGGACGAAAGAAAAACCCGCCGGCGTGCGAGCCGCCGCCGCGCTCTCCGCCCGCGACTACGCGGGCGCCGGCCTTCACCGCGTCGCTCACGTAGCCTTCGATGGCTGCGGGCCGCCGCGGGTTTGCCATCGGTCCCATGTGGCTGGCGGCATCCAGCCCGTTGCCCACCCGCAGCTTGCCGGCGCGGGCGGCGAACTCCTTGGAGAACTGCTGGTACACGCCTTCCTGTACATAGAAGCGGGTAGGGCTCACGCACACCTGCCCGGAATTGCGGAATTTGTGGGGCACCAACAGATCGAGCGCCTTGCCCAAGTCGGCGTCGTCGAAAATCAGCACGGGACCGTGACCGCCCAACTCCATCGTCGTGCGCTTGGCGCCGTCGGCGGCGAGCTTCATCAAGTGTTTGCCCACGGCGACCGAACCGGTAAAGCTCAGTTTGCGGATGATGGGGGATGCCAGCAAGTGCCGAGACACCGTGTCGGGCACCCCGAAAACGCAGCTCGCCACTTCCTTCGGCAACCCCGCATCGAGCAGGCAGCCGAGCAGCGCCAATGCGGAACCCGGCGCCTCTTCCGGCGGCTTGATGATGATCGAGCAGCCGGCGCCGATCGCGGCGCCGAGTTTTCTCGCCGGATTGCCGATGGGGAAATTCCACGGGCAGAAGGCGGCGATGGGGCCCACGGGCTCCTTCATCACCCGCGACAGCGCACCGGCTGGACGCACCAGCACACGGCCGTAAATGCGCGGCACCTCGCCCGCGTAGAAATCGAACAGAGCGGCGGCCATCTGGACCTCACCCCGGGCTTCCGGCAGCGTCTTGCCTTCTTCCAGCGTGGCGATCCGCGCGATCCGCTCGCTCCGCTCGCGCAGCAGTCGCGCCGCCCCGGCGAGTACGCTGCTGCGTTCCGCGGCGCTCCGGGCACGCCACAGCCGATAGCCGCGCGCCGCGGTTTCCAGAGCGCGGTCCAAATCCTCGGGGGTGGCGAGCGGCAGCTCGCCGATGGTCTCGCCGGTGGCGGGATTCACGACGCGGTGCGTCGCGCGGCCCGCCGAGCCGATGCGTTCGCCGTCGATAAACAGCGTCAAGTCGATGTCGTACCCGGTCGCCATCTCGTCAGGCAATACCGGCCTTCTCGCGGCGATACTCGCGCGGCGTGACGTTGAACTTCGCGCGGAACACGCGTCCAAAGTGAGTGGGACTATTGAACCCGTAATCAAATGCAATGGCAGTGACGGTGCGGCCGCGTTGCGCCCCCGATTGGAGCGCCCTGGAGCAGGCCTCGAGGCGGCGGCGCAATATATAGCGCGCCACGGTTTCGTCCTGATCCGAGAACAGATGATGCAGGTAGCGAGCGGTCATCTTGCAGGCCTCGGCAATGCGCGTCGGCGTCAGATCCGGGTCGTTGAGATGCGCTTCGATGTAATTGACGATGCGGATCCGATGCGCGGTTCCCAGAGAAGAACGGTCGCCGAGCGCCTGCGGCACATCGGCATAGGCGGCTGCGATGAGGTCCAGGATGGCCACCGCGACGCGGGCGCTGCTGTGCTCGTCGAGGCAGGAGTGGTACTCGCTCCAGTACTTGCGCAGCAGTTGGGACAAAAGTCCGCTGGTGCCGCGACTGCCCGGCATGTGAATGGCGGCGAGCGACTCGGGACACCCTACTTGGCGCCGCAGCACCGCGTTCGGAATGCCGAGAACCAGCATGCGGTTGGCGCCGTTGAAGACCATTTCGTACCGCCGGGTGCTGTCGCACAGCGTGAAATCCCCGACGCGAAGCAACGATTCGCGACCGTCCTGGCGGCTGATGCTCTCGCCCTCGAGTTGCAGATGCAGGAAGAACATCGCATCCTTGGTGCGCGCCACGTGCGAGCGGGAATGGCGCACGATCTGCGCGTCGGAATACACTTCCGAGAGCGTCATGTCGCCGATCGTGCCGCGTACGATGGATCCGTTGAAAACCCGGATGTCCTCCGGCTCGGACACCAGCGGCGAGAAGCTCTCGCTGGCGCGATCGTTCCAGAACGCAAGCTTGCGGCGTGGGTCGAGCCCCGCCGTCGAAAACGACTCAATGTGTGCCATGCGTCAACTCCCGATCCTGGCGTTGGAATCTGCTTATTCTTGGAAAAGCGAAATTTTGGTGCTCGAGCTGCGCTCGTCGCGGAGATAGTTATACGAGACAATCAATTCTCCGAACCAATTCTTTTGGCTTATACGTGCTATATGCGGATCTTTTGTCCCGGGTCTGCAGATTGAAGCTCTCTCTGCGTCGAGTTTTCACTGCCGTACCCCCGCTATATTTGCCGCGGGGCGGGGCGACTAGCGAGGCGAGAGGGAGGGCCGTGAAATTGACGCCACTCAGCGGTTATCTGGGCTATGCCCTGCGCCGGGCGCAGGGCGTCATCTTTGCCGATTTCAACCATACCCTGCGCGGACTCAATCTGCGTCCCGGCCAGTTTGCCGTGCTGGTGCTGATCGACCAGAATCCGGGAGCGAGCCAGTCGAGCGTTTCCGCCGCACTCGGCATTCAAAAGGCGAATTTCGTGGCGACGATCGCCGATCTCGAGGCCCGCGGGCTCGTCAGGAGGCGCAAGTCGGATCTGGACGGGCGCACCTACTCGCTTGGGCTCACTTCGCGGGGGCGTAGCCTGTTGAAACATGCCGCCGAGCTGCAGTCGCTGCACGAACAGCGTGTCATCGCGCATATCGGCTGCGAGGGGCGAAATCAGCTGCTGATACTGCTCGAGCGCTTGGCCGAACTACCGTGCGAGCAAGTGAAGTAAACTAAGCGGATGTCAGATCCGCGCGATACGCTCGCCTCGAGCAAGATGAGTGCCATTCAGATCGCGGCCGTGGCCGTGACGATCGGCCTCAACGCCCTCGACGGCTTCGACGTGCTGGCGATCAGCTTCGCGTCGCCCGGGATCGCGCGCGAATGGGGCATCGATCGCGCGGCCTTGGGGTTCGTGCTCTCCATGGAATTGATCGGCATGGGCTTGGGTTCCATCCTGCTTGGCGGGGTGGCAGACAGGGTCGGGCGCCGGCGCACTCTGCTCGGCTGTCTGGTCGTCATGAGCACCGGCATGATCATGGCCACGCGCGCCAAGGGCGTGTACGACCTGTCGGTATGGCGAGTATTCACCGGACTGGGCATCGGCGGAATGCTCGCGGCAATCAATGCCGTCGCCGCAGAGTTTTCCAACGATCGTCGCCGCAGCTTGAATGTTTCCCTGATGGCCATCGGTTACCCGATCGGCGCGGTGGTCGGCGGATCCATCGCCGCGTTGCTCCTGAAACAAGGCAATTGGCGGATGGTGTTCGAGTTCGGCGCAGCGGCCACGGCACTGTTCATTCCGTTGGTGTGGTGGTTGGTACCGGAATCGATAGCCTGGCTGTGCCAGCGTCAACCGGCCGGTTCACTCGGCAGCGTCAACCGCAGCTTGGTCCGCATGGGCATCTCACCCGTCGACGCGCTACCGATGGTGTCCGCCGAAGCGCGCCGGCGATCGGTCGCCGATATCTTCAGTCCCCAGCTGGTGCGAGTGACGATTCTGGTGACGCTGGCTTACTTTCTGCACATCACGACGTTTTATTTCATCCTGAAGTGGGTGCCGAAGATCGTCGTCGACATGGGGTTCACGCCGTCTTCGGCGGCCGGCGTATTGGTATGGGCCAACGTCGGCGGCGCCTCGGGCGGCGCGGTGCTCGGCCTCTTGTCGATGCGCTACGGCCTCAAACATCTGACGATGGCGGTGCTGGTGCT
Organism: uncultured Gammaproteobacteria bacterium; assembly: GCA_963799885.1. GTDB lineage: Bacteria > Pseudomonadota > Gammaproteobacteria > Steroidobacterales > Steroidobacteraceae > Bog-1198. The sequence continues at coordinate 503,084 of CAWCYX010000004.1, forward strand.
GTCCACCATCATGGTCACGGTGTTCGGACGGGGCCAGGCGACCCTTGCGCAGTTGTCGCTGGTGTGCGCCGTGACCGGCTTCTGCACCAACGCCGGGGTGGTCGGTCTATACGGCATCATGGCGCAGGCGTTTCCCACGTATGTGCGTGCCACCGGCACCGGATTCGCGGTCGGTCTGGGGCGGGCGGGGGCGATGCTGGCGCCCATCATTGCCGGGTTCCTGTTCCGCGACGGCTACAGTCTGCAGTTCGTGGCCATTGCGATGAGTGTGGGATCGCTGGTCGGTGCGGCCGCGTTGTGGCTGCTGCCGCTCGATAGGGCGCGGATCGACTCGATCGAGGGAGCGCCGGCGATCGCGACGTGAGCCGCGGGCAGGCCGGCGGCCCGGCCGTTCAACCCCAACGGGAGGCTTCGATGCCCGGGACGAACTGGCGCTCGGGATGAGGGGTCTTTGCCGTCCGAAGCGCCTCGCGAACCGAATCGCGCGCCGCGATGCGTGCAAGGTAGCCGGCGATTTGGGGAGTCGATCGCGCATTGACGGCGGTGGGGGCCAGATCCGGAAGCACGCAGAGCATGGGGTAGGCATCGATGTCGGCGGCGGAGAAGTCGGGTCCTGCAAGCCACGGTCCCTCCTGCAGCGCCTTCTCGATGCGTGCCAGGGGCGCTGCCAGCCGCTGCGCGACGGACTCGAGATAAGCCGCGGTGTAGGTACCGTCCCGCAGCGCGCGCCAGCCGGCTCGCCGTTCGAGCGGTTCGATCGCGGCAATGCGGCGCTCCACCAGAGCCGGATCGAGCGCCGCCAGCTGCGCCTGCAGGTATTTCGCGCAGCCCAATACCGGCACGATGGAACCCAAGTGCGCTCCGAGATACTGGGCCCAGGCGCGAGCCCGGTAGGTGTCATAGGGATCCGCGGGCATCAACGACGGGCCGGGCAAGGATTCGGAGAGATACTCGAGCATGAAGGATGTGCTGGAAATGATCGTGCCGCCATCCACCAGCAGCGGCCCCTCGCGCTCCAATTGCAGGCTGGCCGGCAGGTCTGACGGGAAATTGGGCGCAAATTGCTCAAAATTGGCCGCATCGAAATAGTGGGCGGTGAATCGCGCCCGCTTTTCCGCGAGCGCAATCAGCGGCTTTAAAAAAAACGTGTTGGGCTCGGACGTGTAGAGCTCAAGCACGGGGATCGCGCTCCAATATTTTGATGCGCGCCGCCATGGCAGTGCGGCCCTTTGCCCATGTGTCGCGCGCCGCCGGCCGCTCGTAGATGCGGCGCAGCCATTCCATGATGTGCGGCGTCTTGGCGTCGTTGCAGTGGTCGGGCTGCGACAGCGGCAAGGCATAGCCGAGATTGAAGCCGTTGATGTCGCCGAGCGAATACGTGTCGCCGGCGATCCATGTCGAACTCTCGAGGTGCCGTTCCAACGCGCGCGTGGCGAACAGCACCCGCCGCTTCGACTCGGCAAGTTCCTCCGGCGAGAACTCGTTGAACAGCGCCTTGCGCCAGGCGATGCGCCGGGACTCGAGAGGTATGCGGTCGATGGCTGCGCGAAGTTCCTCGGGGGGGCGTTGGCGTGCGGCGGGCCCGATGAAAATGCTCCAGCCGATCATGCTGAGCGAGGGTGCGAAGTAGCTGTCGAAGAACCGCATCCACCACCGCATCCGCCACCGTGCGGCGGGCTCTTCGGGCTTGAGCGGGGGTCCCGGAAACGCGTCGTCGACATACTCCATCAGCGGAGTGGATTCGGTGAACACGCGCCCGCCATGCACCATGGCGGGAATGGTTCCGTCCGGATTGATGGCGAGATAATCGGATTTGTGCTGGTCGAACTGCAACAGATCCAGGTACCGGCTTTCGTACGCCACCCCCTTCTCGGCCAGCGTGAGCATGGGCTTGCCCGAATTCGCGTTCGGTTCCCAATGATAGAGGATGACTGACATAGGCCGGATAGCATGCGCGCCGGCCGATAGGTCGACTCGATGGTGCGTGCAATGCAAAACGACGGGTGGCGAATGGCGGGCATGAAGGTCTCGCTGCCCGACGAATTAAATGTTATGACTGGACTGTCTTCAACGAGGAGTCAGCCGTGAATTCCAGCATCGTGACACTCGCCGTCGAGGGTGAGATTGGCGTCGTCACCGTCAACAATCCACCGGTCAATACCATCACAGCCGGCGTGCGTGAGGGATTGTTCGCGGCGGTCGCGGACATTCGGGCGCGCCCCGGGCTGGCCGCAGTGGTCCTGGTATGCGACGGCAGTACTTTCTTTTCCGGCGCCGACATCGGCGAATTCTCCGGACCGCCCAAGGAGGCCGAATACCGCGATCTCTTCCGGCAACTCGAGCAGCTGCCCGTTCCGGTGGTTGCAGGCATGCACGGGGTGGTGATGGGCGGAGGTCTGGAGATCGCGCTGGCATGCCATTACCGTGTCGCAGTTCCGGGCACCCGGTTCGGCTTTCCGGAAGTCACTCTGGGCATCATCCCCGGCGCGGGTGGAACGCAGCGCATGCCGCGGCTGATCGGCCTCGAGAAGACGCTGGAGCTTGTCATCGGTGGGCGGCCGGTGGATGTAGCCACCGCCGTTGCGATGGGATTCATCGACGCCGAAGTGCCGGGCGATGTGCGGGCTGCGACCATCTCCTACGCGCGCCGGTTGCTGCGCGATGGGGCGGGTCCGCGGCGCACAGCGGAGCGCCGCGTGGACCCGGCAACCGCGACCCCGGCCATCATCGAGAAGCTCACCGCACAAGCGAAGTCGCAATATCCGAACCGGCAAGCGGCCCTGACGGCCATCAAGGCCGTCGGCGCGGCGGTCACGCTGCCGTTCGAGGAGGGGCTGCTGTACGAAACCGAACTGGCGAACGTCGCCAAGGTCACGGATGAGTCCAAGGCGTTGGTGCATGTGTTCTTTGCGGAACGAGACACGCGCAAGGTGCCGGGGCTGCCGGCCGACGCCAGGGCGCGGGTCGTCGCCGGCGGCGGCATCGTCGGCGCCGGCACCATGGGCGGCGGCATCGCCATCTGTTTCGCGAATGCGGGACTCCCGGTGACCGTACTCGACACCACCCAGGAGGCGCTTGACCGCGGCCTTAGCGTCATCGGCAAGACCTACGACTCGATGGTCCGGCGCGGCCGGCTTAGCGAAGATGAGAAGGCCAGGCGAATGGCATTGATCCGCGGCACGCTCGACTATGCCGACCTCGCAAGCGCCGACGTGGTGATCGAGGCAGTATTCGAGAGCATGGAACTCAAACGCAAGATATTCAAATCGCTGGACGAGGTGGCGAAACCGGGTGCCGTTCTCGCTACCAACACCTCCACCCTCGACATCGCGGAGATCGCAGCGGCCACGCGCCGTCAGCAGGATGTGGTGGGCCTGCACTTTTTCTCGCCGGCCAACGTGATGCCGCTGCTCGAGGTGGTGCGCACCGATTCCACCGCGCCCGCCGTCATCAAGACCGTACTGGATCTCGCCAAGTCTCTGCGCAAGACGCCGGTGGTGGCGCGCGTATGCTATGGCTTCATCGGCAATCGAATGATGGAAGGCTACGCCCGCGAGGCGCAGCGCATGACGTTGGAGGGAGCGACGCCGCGGCAAGTGGATGGCGCGCTCGAAGCATGGGGCATGGCCATGGGCATCCTCGCGGTATTCGACATGGCGGGTATCGATGTGGGGGTCAACGTGCATCGCGCGAATGCGGACCGGTATCCGCCCGATCCGTGGTACTACCAGGCGGACTTCGCGCTATACGCGGCCGGCCGGCTGGGGCAGAAGAACGGCAAGGGTTATTACAAATACCTGCCGGGCGATCGAGCGCGGTACGATGATCCGGAGGCGATTCAAATTCTTGCCGACACGGCGCAACGCCTGGCCGTTCCGCAGCGCCGACACGGCGCCGAGGAGATCGTGGAGCGTTGCGTGTATCCGCTCGTCAATGAAGGCATCCGTATCCTCGAGGAGGGAGTTGCCGCGCGCGCCGGCGACGTGGACGTGGTGTGGTGCGCCGGCTATGGCTTTCCACGGTATCGCGGCGGTCCGCTGTTTTACGCGGATGCCATCGGGCTCAAGGCGGTTTATGACGGCATTCTCAAGTATCGCGACCGATTCGGTCCCATGCACTGGGAACCGGCGCCCTTGCTCACCCGTCTGGTGAGCGAGGGCCGTACTCTGAGCAGTTGGGATAAGGCACGTAACTAGGGGGACGCCAGATGAAGACCGACGATTTGATCGCCATCGATGTGCACACGCACGCCGAAGTGTCCTGCCGGCAACCCGCCGATGAGGTGTGGCAGGCGTTCGAAGACGCCGCTTCGAAATATTTCAAGGCGGGCAAGCGTCCCACCATTGCGGAGACGGTGGCCTATTATCGGGAGCGCAAGATCGGACTCGTGATGTTCACGGTCGACTCGGAACACGAGCTGGGGTCGAAGCGCATTCCGAACGAAGAAGTCGTCGATGCGGCGCGGGAGAATAGCGACATGATGGTGGCCTTTGCCAGCATCGATCCGCACAAGGGCAAGATGGGCGTGCGCGAAGCCCGCCGGCTGCTCAAGGAAGGCGGCGTCAAGGGCTTCAAGTTCCACCCCACGGTACAGGGATTCTTCCCGAACGACCGGATGGCCTATGGACTGTACGAGGTGATCGCGGAGCACAAGCTGCCGGCCATCTTTCACAGCGGGCACTCCGGGATCGGCACGGGCATGCCGGGCGGCGGCGGTCTGCGGCTAAAATATTCCAATCCCATTCATGTGGACGACGTCGCGGCCGACTTTCCGGACATGAAGATCATCATTGCGCACCCGTCCTGGCCGTGGCAGGACGAGGCACTATCCGTGTGCCTGCACAAGCCCAATGTGTACATCGACCTGTCGGGCTGGTCGCCGAAATACTTCCCCCCGCAACTGGTCCAGTACGCGAATTCCCAGCTCAAGCGCAAGATGCTGTTCGGCTCGGATTTTCCCCTGATCGCGCCGGATCGCTGGATCAAGGACTTCAAGGAGGCCGCGTTCAAACCCGAGGTGCACGCGCTGATCCTCAAGGAGAATGCGATCGCCGCGCTGGGCCTCGGCGGATCGTAGGCGCTCGGAAATCCTCTACTGGAAGCTCTTGCGGAATGTGATACCCCACTCGCGCGGCTCGGCCGGCTGCGCGGACAGCTGACCCTCGCCGAACGCGCGCAGGTCCAAAAAGCTCTGGTAGAAGTACTTGTTGGTCAGATTGGTGGCGAATGCAGCGATCGACCAGCCGTGCGGCTTGTTCTCCCAGGTGAGGCGCGCCGACAACAGTCCAATGGCGGGCGTAAAGGCTACCGGGCCGCCGGCCGGCGCATAGGTATTCCAGTTGTTGTTGAAGCGCTTCGTCTGGTAGCTGTAATCCACCCGGGGCGTGAGCGTGGAATCGGCTGCCGCCGGGATTGCATACTGCGCGCCGACGCTGCCCTTCCACTTGGAAGTGCCCAGCTGTGTGTCGCCATAGCCTGGATTACCGGCCACGCAGTTCGGAGTGGCTGCGCCGCCCGCCGGCACCGGATTCGGCACGGCCTGACAGCCGATCGACGTGCCGAGATTGTCCCACTTGAAATCCGTGAGTCCGGCCTGGGCCGACAGCTCGAGCCCCGCGACGGGATTTTCCTGGATTTCGAATTCCATGCCCTTGATGTCGGCGCTGCCGACGTTTTGCGGTCCGGTGAATGGCACGCCGTGGGCGTCGAGTTCCTGCGAGGTGATCACGACGTCGCGGTAAAGACTGTAATAGAGCGCGACATTGGCGCGCAGGCTGTGATCGAGCCATTCGCTTTTTTCGCCGATCTCGAACGAGGTGTTCTTTTCCGGTTTGAACGAGGTGAGCTGCAGGTTATCGAAGGGCCGCGGATTGAACCCGCCGCCGCGGAACCCGGTGGTGGCGGAGGCGTAAGTCATGAAGTCCGGTGTCCACTGATAGTCGACTCCGACCTTCCAGTCGAAGTGCGAGTAGTTCGTCCTGGCCTCGACGTCGCGCAAATCCAGCACCGGGTTCGGAATATCGATGAGCGGATTGTAGTGATTGAAGGTGTAGTTCTTGTCCTCCTTCGTATACCGGGCGCCGGCGGTGAGATGCATCTGGTCGGTAACGGCGAACGTCGTCTGGGCGAACACCGCTTTGTCCTCGGTTCTCGCCGGGTCGTTCTGATTGAAGCCGAGCACCGGCTGCCCGTTGAACGGCGGGCCGGGCGGAAAGAAGCCGGCCAGAAAGTTGAGGTCGATGTGACCGCGGTTCAGGCTATAGCCGTCGAAATAGAACACACCGGTCGCCCAATCGAGGCGGTTGTCGAACGCCTTGCCCGTCAGTTGAAATTCCTGCGTGAATTGGTGGTGATCCAGCAGGTTATAAGCCCATGCAACACCCATCGGCGAGTTATCCTGGTCATCCGAGAAATCGCCCCAGTACTCCCGCTCGGAGGTGATCGACTTCAGGTGCACGTTCTCGACGATGGTCCAGTCAGCCACATTGCTGACACCCCACTCATGCACCGTATTGACGGCGGGATACGCCGTGCCCGTCCACGGATCGTAGAAACTCGAGTACGTGGTGTACGTGCCGGCGGTGACGAAGCGGCTGTCGTAGGGGATGCCGTACTTCGGTATCAAAGTATTGGTGTTGAAAGCGGCCAGCGCCGGCGAGAGGGCCGGGTTCGCCACCAACATCACTTCGGCGGCCGCCTCGCTGTCGTCGTCATAGACATCCGCGGTGAAGTTGTCTTCGAAATTCGAACTCGGCACCCAGCGCAGTTGTGCGCGCGCGCCCTTGACGTCGACTCCGCCTTCCCTGCCGACGATGCAATTGCCCTGCCCGAGCTGCTGCACCGGCAGCGAGCCCGCGCTCGCCGGATTGGCGCAGGCGTAGTCGACGCGGTCCACATAGCCGTTGCGCTGCTTCGACATGCCGGAAACACGCAGCATCAGCACATCCTTGATGAGCGCCACGTCAAACGCGCCGCGAATCTCGCGGCGCTTGAAGTTGCCGCCCGTTACCTCGATGTATCCCGTGTCGTCGCCTTTGGGCTTTTGCGAGATCATGCGAACCGCGCCCCCGATGGAGTTCTTGCCGAAGAGCGTGCCCTGCGGACCGCGCAGTACTTCGACTCGATCGAGATCGAGCAGATCGAACATGGAACCGAAGGTCGTGGAGAAGTACACATCGTCGATGTAGATGCCGACGCCCGGCTCGGCGGAGGCGAAGTTGAAATCCCCCTGACCGATGCCTCGAATGAAGGCCGCATTGGTCTTGCCGTACGCGGCGTTCGCCTCGAACATCGTCACGTTCGGGGCGGCGTTCGAGACATCGACCAGCGAGGTGATGTTGCGCTCGCTCAGTGCCTGCGTGGTCAGCGCCGTGATCGCCAGCGGCGTTTGCTGCAGTTTCTCGGAGCGGTACTCGGCGGTTACGACGATTTCCTCGAGTGTGCCGGTCTGCGCCGCTGCCGGCTGCGCGAGCTGTGCCCGTGCCGCACTTACGCACAGCAACAGACCGAGGCAGGCAGTGAGCGGCAGCCGGCGACGGTCGAGAAGCCGCGCACCGCCGGTCACGGCCGAATTTATCGATGATTCTTGCATGGCACTCCCTCCGGTAAGCTTGGTCGGTCCGGCAGCACTGGCGCGAATTCGACTACGTTCCGCTCTTGTCGCCGGACATTGCAGCCAATGTGGCTGAGACCCCTGGGGATGCGCTCGTCCAGTACGGACGGGAAAGTAGACCATTAGTGCAATGGTGCGCGCTAAGCTACTTGGGAAGGGGATATCACTATCCGCCGGCGGTGATACACTCGAATGTTACGACGTCTCACGAGGCGACCGATGCGGCAGACCGTGCGCTCTTGGATGTCACTCGGGCTGGTACTGCTCGCTGTACCGAGCGTCGCGGCGGAGTCCGAGAGACCCGCACTCATCGTCTTCGCTGCGGCCTCGCTCACCAATGTCCTGCAAGAGGTGGGCGACCGATTTACCGCGCAAACCGCGGTGCCCGTCAAGTTCTCCTTCGCGGCGAGCTCCGCGCTCGCCAAGCAGATCGAGAACGGTGCGCCGGCGGATGTGTTTTTTTCCGCCGACGTCGAATGGATGGACTACTTGCAATCCCGCAAGCTCATTCAAGTTCCGACTCGGCATGATGTGCTGGGCAGTAGGTTGGTCCTGGTCGCGCCCGCCGACAGCAAGATCGAACTCAAAATCGGGCCGCATTTTCCGCTCGCTGCGGTGTTGGGCAAGGGTCGGTTGGCCACGGGCGATCCGGATTCCGTGCCGGTGGGCCGGTATGCGCGGGAGGCACTCACAAAGCTCGGCGTCTGGAGCGACGTCGCGGCTCGTCTGGTCCGGGCCGACAGCGTGCGTTCGGCGTTGGCGTTTGTCGATCGCGGCGAAGTGGCGCTCGGCATCGTGTACGCCACCGACGCGCAGATAGACAAGAAAGTGCGTGTGGTGGATGTGTTTCCCGACGGCACTCACCAGCCGATTGTGTATCCCCTTGCGCTGACGGCCGTGGCGAAAACGGATGCCATCAAATTTGCCGACTACGTGAGAAGCGCGGCGAGCGGTGCCACGTTCAATAAATACGGCTTCCAGTTTTTGCGCTGAACGCTTCGCGGTTGCACCGAGAACGCTGCGCCCATGGACGCGCGCCCATGGGCGCGGTATACAAGCGTGATGCGACGCTGGCCCTGCTTCCCTGCGATATGTTGCGTGCTGCTCGCGCTATCCACGGGCGTTCGCGCCGACCTCAAACACCTGCAGTCGGACGAATCCACGGAAATCGCCCGCCTCATCCGCCGCGGCAGCGCCGAGAGCCTGGCCACCGCCTCGCTGCTGGCGCATCTGACGCAAACGTCCGAGGACGAGCGCTCGCCCGGGAAGCCCGCGCCTCCCGATCCATCGCAGCTCATCGAGCGGGCGATTTCGATGGCGCCCGGCCGCCCGGAGTTGGTCTGGCTGCAGCTGCGCGATTGCGAGTCGCGCCGCTGCACGGACGAGGCGCAGATTGCCGCGCGCTTGAAGGAGATCGATTCGGATAACGCGCTGGCGTGGCTCGCCGACCTCAATGCGGCGCAAAGCAACCCGGAGGAGGCTACCCGCGCCATCGAACGGATGGGCGATGCGCGAAGCCCACGTGTGTACTGGAATCAGCTCGTCGTGATGATGTTCGATGCCCTGACGCATCACGGCCGGGCGGATCCGCCGACCGCCATCACGCAGCATGCGGACGACCGGCTTCTCCATGTCAGCGGAGTGCTGGCGGCCCTGGATATTCCGGCCTTCAGACCGCTCGCCTACGCCTGCCGGGGCGATGAACTGGTGGCGACGGGCCGGCGCGCCGCCTGCGAAAAGGCCATGGCGCGGCTGGAGATGTCGGATGCAGTCGTGACGCAGCTCGTGCGGCTCAGCGTGCTCGAAGCCTGGTGGCCGGCGTCGACTGCGCAGGGTGCCGCGCTACGATTGGAACGTCTGCAGCGGCGCTATCTCACCGTGGAGTCGAACAAGGTCCGCAAGGGGCGGGCCGACAACGACGCCGAGACGCGAGTCGACGCCATGCGGCACCTTGCGACCGAGGAGGACGTCGAGCGCGCCATGCTCACGGCGTTTCATGAACCGATCGAACGCCCGGCCGACTGGCGAAGTCCCGAGGCCGCACCCTAAGCAGCCCTACCCTAACTAAGCAGCCCTCGGCTGGTCCCGTCGCCTAGCCTCCAGCCAGCCTGAATCCACCGCGAACGAGCGATCGCGACGCACCGCGAAATAGTCCCGCGCTTCGCCGGGCAGTTCATCCAGCACGACCTTGAGCGCATCGACGCGTGCGGGGGTCGTGCCGATGCGCGCCACCCAGCTGTCGAATTCCATTTGGAGCCGCCAACGATGCACGCTAGGGGAGGCGAAGTTCGCGGCGTCGAACATTCCGCGCCATTCGGATTCGCGGTAGTCGCGCACATGCGATAGGTCGCGCAGCATCTCGACGGTCTGAAGGACGGTATCCATGAGCGGGTTCTCGGGTGCCAGCACGTCGATGACGATCAGCGTTCCGCCCGGTTTCAAAACACGCGCGGCCTCGTGAACCGCCGCCGATGCATCCGACCAGTGATGTGCGGAATAACGCGTGACCACCAGGTCGAAGCTCGTGTCGGGAAAAGGCAATCGCTCGGCCGGTCCCGTACAGACCTCTATTTGACCGTGACCCCGCGCGCCGGCCTCGGCCGCGGTCACTGCCAGCATCTGCGGCGAGAGGTCATATGCGACCACGCGGGTTGCGCCGCCGCGTGCCAGCGCATAGCTCGCGTGGCCCGCGCCGCACCCCAAATCGAGCGCGCTCGACGGCCGCGACTCTCGTGCCAGTCCGGCGAGACGATCCAAATCAATGCCGCTCGAATGTACCGGGCTTGCGAGATAGCGGGCGGCCGTCGATCCGAACTGCTGCACCGTCAAAGCGTGTTGATCCATGAGCCATCGTAACGCCGCGGCACCGGAGGTATACTGAGATAATCTCAGCAATTGCTAAGGCTGATGGCCGAAAAAGCCGGAATTTCATGAAGCCCGTCCCATCATCGCTGCGCGCAGTGCAGGCGTTCGGCGCGGTGGCGCGCGCCGGCTCGGTCGTCGGCGCGGCCGGGGAACTTGCCGTGAGCCCTTCCGCGCTGTCGCATCTCGTGCGGCAATTGGAGCGCCGGGTGGGCGCGGCTTTGTTCGTGCGGGCCGGCCGCGGGCTCAAGCTCACCGCCGACGGGGAACAATTGGCCGCCGCCGTCGTGCCGGCATTGGCCGCCATTGCGGAGGCGTTGGGCGGTTTCACGCGGCGCGGAACCGAGCTGCGCATCAGTACGATTTCCACATTCGCGGTCCGATGGCTCATTCCGCGGCTCAGCCGGTTTCAGTCGCGGCACCCGGACGTCGAGCTGTTTCTGTCCACCTCGACGCGCGCGGTGGATCTTTCGCAGGAGACGTTCGACTGCGCTATCCGCTTCGGTCGCGGCGAATGGAGCGGGATTGCGAGCGAGGCCTTGTACACCGAGGAATTGGTTCCGGCCTGCAGCCCGCAGTGGCGGACTGCGAACGGCCTGCGTACCCTCAAGGATCTTCGGCGGGCCACTCTGTTGCACGCCCGTGCGCGGCGGCAGGATTGGAGCCGTTGGCTGGCAGCGCAGGGCATCGCGACCATCGACACCGCTGCCGGTCCCGTATTCGAGACTCGGGACCTTGCGATCCAGGCCGCGATCGGTCAAATGGGGGTCGCTGTCGTCGATCCGCGCTTCATCGAGGCGGAACTCGCCGCCGGCCAGCTGATCGTACCGTTTGACCGACGGCTGCCGCTCGACACGGGGTACTGGCTCGTCTGGCGGCCGGGCCGCGAGCGTAGCCGGTCTCTCGCCGCCTTTCGGCAGTGGTTGGCTCGAGAAAAGGCCGCGTGAGCGCCGCGACAGAAGGTGAGACGCCGATGCACGATGAAGCACCGTCGAGGGATACCGAGTACACGCTGGTCGAGGGATCCGCGCCGCATCATTACGAAATGGCCGGTGTTCTGTTCCGCGAGTATGCGGCGCAGCTCGGCGTGGACCTGTGCTTTCAAGATTTCGCGTCCGAACTGCAGCAACTGCCCGTCATGTACGGCAAGCCCACCGGCTGCCTGCTCTTGGTCATGCAGGGCGATCGGGCGGTGGGCTGCGGCGCCTTGAGGAAGCTGTCCGAGGCAGTGTGCGAAATGAAGCGGCTCTATCTACGCAGCGACGCGCGCGGGGCCAGTCTGGGGCGGCGCATCGCGGAGCGTTTGGTGGAAAGGGCCGCCGCTCTGGGATACGAGGCGATGCGCCTCGACACGCTGGCCGACATGGCTGCCGCGCAGAACCTCTATCGGTCTCTCGGGTTTCGCGAGATCGCCGCCTACTACAGCAATCCCTTGTCCAATTCGGTTTATATGGAGCTTTCTCTCAAGCCCGGCGCACTGGGAGCTTGAGGCCGGGGTCACGACACGCGGCGAGCTACTGGACCGGTTGCGGCTGCCAACCGGCCGCCCAGGTCGACGGCTTGGATCCCATGAGGAACTCGAGTTTGCCGCCGGCTTCGATCTGTGCGTAGGTAATCACGGGTGCGTCGAGGGGCCCGCCGTTGAGCGTCGCCGATTGGATGTAGGGGTTGTGCGCGCCATTGTTCGGTGCCGAAATCTCGAACGTCTTGCCGTTCGGCAAGACTAGCCTAACGCGCGTGAACAGCGGGCTGCCGATCACATACTCGGCGGAGGCGGGATTGAGCGGATAAAAACCCAGGGCCGCGAATATGTACCAAGCCGACATTTGGCCGCAATCTTCGTTGCCCAGCACGCCGTTGGGCGTATTGGAGTAGGCATCGCGCGCAATCTGACGCACCATCGCCTGCGCCTTCCAGGGCTGTCCCGTGTAGTCGTATAGAAAGCCGTAATGATGACTGGGCTCGTTGTCGTGGCGGTTGTGGCCGCGGTCGAAGTGCTCATCCAATTTGGCGGACGCGGCCTGCGGACCGCCCAGGAGTCGCACTACACCCGGGACGTCATGCAGGGCGGCAAAAAGATAGACCCACTGATCGCCTTCGGTCCAGCCGTCATCCGGCGATGCCCAGGTGCCATCGGAGTTCCTTGCCTGCATGAAGCCGCGCGCCGGGTTGAACAGGTTTTTGTAATTCGTCGACCGCTTCATGAAGAACGCATAGTCGCCGCTCTTGCCGACGGCTTTGGCAACCTGCGCCACGGCATAGTCGTCGTAGGCTTCCTCCAGCGTGCTGGATGCGGACTCGGATACTTTGTCTGCCGGGATGTAGCCGAGCGTCTTCGCATAGGTCAGCCCCGCGCGCGCCTCATACGGTGTGTGCGGTTCGCGGTCGAACCAGCGGCGCGTGGTGTCGCCGTCCGGCGGAGTCATCGCATCCTTGTACACCGCTTCGTAGGCAAGCCGCCGATCGAAGCCCTTGAAGCCCTTATCGATCGCTTCGGCGACCAGGGAATCGGCGTGGGTGCCGATCATGATGTTGGTGTACGACGGGTTTGGCCATTTCGGCATCCAACCGCCCTCGACGTAGTCCTGCAGCAGCGACTGCACCATGGCGTCGATCCGTTCGGGGGCAAACAACGTGAGCAGGCTGTTTTCGGCGCGAAAGGTGTCCCAGATCGAGTAGGCGGTATACGAGCTGCCGTCATGCACCGTGTCGTCGTAGGCGCTGTAGTAGCGGCCATGCTCGGAGAACAGCTTCGGATAGAGCAGCGCGTGGTACAGGCCGGAGTAGAAGATATGACGCTCGTCGCCGCTCGCGCCGTCGATGGATGCGATGCCGAGCTTCTGGTTCCAGGTTGCCTTGAGCGCGCCGCGTAGATTCTCGAAATCCCATCCCGGCATTTCCGCGTCGAGATTCGCCCGCGCCTGCTCGATACTGATGAAAGACGTCCCGACCTGCGCGTCCACCATGCCGCTGCGGGTGGTGTCGAAGTTTACGAAGGCGCCGACGTTGACGCCCTTGACCTCGTCCTTTCCCGGCCACGTCAGCACCCCTTCATAGACGGTCCCGGCCAGGAAAGGCTGCTTGAAGCGGACCACGAAATAGCCCTTGAAGTTCGGCAATTTCAGCGGGCCCAGATTCGAGTCCATGCGGTCGGGATTGTAGCCGGTGACTTCATTCTTGCCGGCATCAATCTTCACGAAACCCGCGATGCCAGGCCGCGTCGCCTCAATGAGCACACCGGCCTTCGAACTTCGAGGATAGGTGAAACGCAAGTAGCCTGAATGATCGGTGGCGGTCATTTCAGCTTCGATTCGATGCGTGGCATCCGATCCCATCTTCACCGAGTAGTAATAAGGCGTACTGACTTCGTCTTGATGCGTGAAGCTGAGCCGGCGCGCTTCCGGCGCATAGTTGACGGAGCCGACTTCCGGCATGAGCGTGACGTAGCCGTAGTCGCCCATCCAGATCGCCGGCTGATGCGTGCCGATAAAGCCCTGGATGTACGCATCCTCATAGGCGTACGAACTCACGCTGATCCGATTTTGCCGCGTTTGGGCAGTCCAGTTGGTCGTCCCGAACGGCGTGGTGACCAAGGGCATGGTGCCGCCGTAGTCCACGCCGCCGCCGCCCGTGCCGATGAAGGTGTTGACCCAGTCCACGGGCGTTGTCGCACTCACGTTGGCGGCCGTCGCGCCTACAGCCGCGAGCACCGCACAGGCGGCCGAGCCGGCTCGCCAAAGGCGGCACTGCCGCGTACCGCTATTGGCCGTGAAGCACATCGGCGGCTATTTCATAGGAGCGCAGCCGCGCGGCATGCTCGAATATCTGCGACGTCAGCATGAGTTCGTCGGGTCGCGTGCGTTCGATGAACGAAGCCAAGCCGCGGCGGACCGTGTCGGGGGAGCCGATGGCGGAGGAGGACAGGACGTCGGCGAGCATGGCCTTGGCCGCCGGCGCCAGCTGCGTGTCGTATCCCTCCAAGGGCGGCGGGAGCTGCGAGGGGCGCCCGCTGCGTAAGTTGACGAATGCTTGCTGCATGGACGTGGCGAGGAGCCGCGCTTCGGCATCAGAGTCGGCCGCGAAGATGTTGAAACCCAGCATCACATAAGGATGCGCGAGCTGCGGCGAGGGCCGAAAGCGGGCGCGGTAGATTTCAATCGCCTGCATCATCATGGCTGGAGCGAAATGCGACGCGAACGCGAATGGCAGTCCCAGCGCCGCGGCAACCTGGGCACCGAACAGGCTCGAGCCCAGTATCCACAGCGGAACGTTCAGTCCGGCGCCGGGGACGGCGATGACGCGCTGGTCGGGTGCGGCCGGAGCGAAATACTGCAGCAACTCGATCACATCTTGGGGAAATTGATCCGGATCGGTGGCGAGGTTTCGCCGCAGGGCTCGCGCGGTCGTCTGATCCGAGCCCGGGGCGCGGCCCAAGCCGAGATCGATGCGGCCCGGGAACAAGGACTCCAGAGTCCCGAATTGCTCCGCGATGACGAGCGGCGAATGATTGGGCAGCATGATGCCGCCGGACCCGACGCGGATGGTCGACGTTCCCGAGGCGACATGGCAGATGACCACCGAGGTGGCGGCGCTGGCGATGCCGGGCATGCTGTGATGCTCGGCCAGCCAGTATCGGCGAAAGCCCCATTGCTCGGCGTGCTGCGCGAGGTCCAGCGAGTTTTGCAATGACCGACCGGCGTCGCCGCCCAGGGTGATCGGCGAGAGGTCGAGGACTGAAAAAGGAATCCGGCCGGTGTTGTCCATACTCCCCATCATTGAGCGCAGGGGACCAAAATCAAGCGCGGTCCGGTCGGCGCTCCACCAGCACTCGGCAACGCACGCGTTGCGTTGCATGCGGCGCGGCCACACCCTAGGATGCCCGCCGTGACCAACGGATTGCGCACCGTCGCTGACCGCAAGACTGCGACTCCTCAACCATGAATGAGTCCGCGCAGCCCGTTTTCTTGAGCTATGCCTCGGAAGATGCCGAAGCGGCGCAGCGAATCTCCGATGCTTTGCGCGGCGCCGGCCTGGAAGTCTGGTTTGACCGCAGCGAACTTCGCGGCGGTGATGCGTGGGATGCCATGATCCGGCGGCAAATCAGGACCTGCTCGCTGTTCATTCCATTGATTTCGACGAATTCGCGCGTCCGTTCGGAAGGCTATTTCCGTCTCGAATGGAAGCTGGCGATCGACCGGTCGTATCTAATGGCCTCGGACAGGGCCTTTCTGGTGCCGGTCGTGATCGACGGCGCGCGCGACGGGGACGCGCGGGTGCCGGAGAGATTCTGGGAAGTGCAATGGACCCGATTGCCGGGCGGCGAAGTGCCGCCCGCCTTCATCGATCGAATTCGGCGCTTGCTCTCGCCGGCGATACACGCGCCGATGGAAAAAGCGGGTGCTCTCGGGACACCCGCAGGCGGTGCACCCAACACCATGGACCGCGCGGATCCCGCGTCCGGCCAGCGGCCAAAATCGACGCGGGCACGCGCGGGATGGCTGGCGCTGGCGGCCGTCGCAGTTCTGGTCATCGCGCTGGTCCTGGTGGCTCGATTCAGGGCCGGGCCGCCTGCCGCGCAAACGACGGCCGCATCCGGCAGCGAGCAGTCCATCGCCATTCTGCCTTTCGTCGATATGAGCGAGAAAAAGGATCAGGAATATTTTTCGGATGGGATCTCGGAAGAACTCATCGACTTAGTCAGTCGCCGCACCAATTTGCGGGTGCCGGCCCGCACCTCATCGTTTTATTTCAAGGGCAAACAGGTCACAATTCCGGAAATTGCGCAGGCACTCGGCGTCACTCATGTGCTGGAAGGCAGCATCCGCAAAGCGGGCGGCACCATCCGGGTGACGGTGCAATTGATCCGCGCGCCGGACGGTTCCCTCCTCTGGTCGTCGACCTACGACCGCGAACTGAAAGACATATTCCAGGTGCAGGACGAAATCGCCGCCACGGTCGTCGAAGCACTCAAGAGC
The DNA here is from genome assembly GCA_963799885.1 of uncultured Gammaproteobacteria bacterium. Taxonomy (GTDB): domain Bacteria; phylum Pseudomonadota; class Gammaproteobacteria; order Steroidobacterales; family Steroidobacteraceae; genus Bog-1198. The sequence goes on from CAWCYX010000004.1 coordinate 519,533, forward strand.
CGGCTCGCCCCCGCGGGCAATTTGGGCCGTCCGGCCAATGCGGCCGCTCACAATGAGTATCTCCTTGGCAGGCAGGCCTTCAACCGCGGCAACCCTGAAGGATTTCAAACCGCCATCGCGAGCTTCCATCGCGCCATTGAACTGGATTCACGCTACGGGGCGGCCTACGCGGAGCTTGCCACCGCCGAAGCGTACTGGGCCGACAACGGCGGCGGTCCTGCCGGCGTGGAGCAGGCCCTCAAGGACGCGGATCAGGCAGTCGCGCTGGCCCCCAACCTGCCCGACGGCTATGTGGCGCGGGGTTTGCTGCGTTTCAGCCGCAAATGGGATTGGTCCGGCGCGCAAGCCGATTTGGAGAAGGCATTACATCTCGATGCCAGCGACCCCACCACTCAGCGACGCTACGGCGGCCTGCTGGCCGCACTTGGCCGCCTGCCTGACGGGATTGTCGCGGTGAAAAAAGCCATCGACATCGACCCGTTATCGAATGCCGCGTGGGGCAACCTCGGCGTCTACTACACTAGCCTCGGACAATTCGGCGAGGCCCGCCAGGCGCTGCAACGCGCGCTCGAGATCAATCCGGGCTCGGTCTACGCGCACTGGAATCTCGGGTTGCTCGAGATGCTCGATGGCCACCCGGACAATGCCTTGACGGTCTTTCCGGAATCCGGCGCTCTCGCTTTTCATCAAGCGGGACTCGCGATGGCGCGGCACTCGCTTCACGATGACGCGCAATCGAAGAGCGCGCTTGACGTACTCACCACCAAACTCGGCGATCGTTGGGCCTATCAGATCGCCGAGGTCTACGCCTGGCTCGGTGAACGTGACGCCGCCTTCGAGTGGCTGCAGCGGGCATACACCCAGCACGATGGCGGTCTGATCCAGGTCAAGTATGATCGGCTATTGACCTCGCTGCGCGGCGATGCCCGCTACCGCGCACTTCTGCGGCGGATGAATCTGCCGCCCTGAACTAATGCGCTAACCGACCCTGGCCTCAGTCATCCCGATCCCTGTCGTCGCAATCGGTTTGCGCGGCGACCGTGGTCAGATTCGAGGGGCCGCTTTGTAGCGTCTTGCCCGGCTGCGACGCATTCGTAAATGTCGCGACAATGAAATATGTGTACGTGCCGCTGCCGTCGTGCCGGCATTCATCGTCCGAATCCTCTTGGCGGCTGCGATGGCCGATGGCATCGAAGAACTGGGTCGCCGTGCCCGGCAGCGTCGCCACCAGCACCCTGCCCTGAAAGTTCGCCGGGGTAACGGTGCTGCCGGTGACGCGATAGAGCTGATAGCTGACGACGGTACCCACCGGCGGCGGCGCCCAGGTGAGCTCGACACCTTTCGAACTCGCGGCCGCAGTCAGCGCACTGGGCTTGCCGGCCCCCGCCGCCACGGCCACCGTCGGGGTGGGCTCGCCCTTGCTTGCAGGACCATCGATGGGGGCGCCCAAATCGCCGTAGCCCAAGTCGCCATAGCCTAAATCGCCGTAACCCAAGTCACCGTAGCCCAGATCGCCATAGCCCAAATCGCCGTAACCTAAGTCGCCGTAGCCCAAAACGCCGCTGCCCAGATCGATGGGCAAGGCGTCGACCGAGAAACCGCCGCCGAGCGGCGGCGCCGGCGGCGTGGGGGCGATGCCCGTGACCGGATCCACCACGCTATAGCTCAAGGTGCGGCTGCCGATGCTGCGGCGCGCGCCGATCTGCCGCAGATCCAAGGTCGCGTAGTCGTTGGCCCCGCTGAAGGTTTCGTGCGCCACGCCGTTGAAATTGGCATCCTGCGACTGCGTGCCGGCAATGATGCCGTTGCCATTCCAATCGATCGCCCCTCCCGCGCCCGGGAGGGCGTCCCTGGCCACATAGGCGGGATCCGTGGCGCCGAGCGGAGTGCCGTCGCAGTGCCGCGATGCGGGGGTCGTGCCCAGCGCGGCATCAACGAAACTGCTCGCCAGCGGGGAATACCAGCGCGCCTGATAAGCGAGCGTCGCACCGAATCCCGATGCCTCGATCAGCGTGCTCTCGCTCAAGATCGGCAACTGCTGGCGCGAGTAATCGATGAGGGGCATGCCTTGGGCGTTCCAGAGGCCGCGTACCTGAAACAGATAATTCATGATGCTCTGGTAGTTGGGTTTGCAATTAGTCTCGAGCATTCCCGAGGCCAGTACACCGCCGTGCCGCAGTCCAAAGTTATGGCCGAGTTCATGCATGAGGGTCGAGGCCTGCACGAAGGGCGTGCCGACTTCGTTGTCCCAGAGCCCGAGCGTAATCATGAGATCGCCGCCGTTCGAGTCGGCAATGCCGGAATTGGCGGCCGGGATGAGCGGATTCTCCAGAGATGGATACCCCAAGGCGTGCGCGAGCAGCGCGTAGTGGAAAATATCCTTGCGGTTGCGCGGCATACGCGGCTCGCAGCCCGTCTGACCTTGGGCGCACGCTTGAGTGTGCGTCGCGACATCGACAGGGGCGTCGCGATAGGCGCGCACGCCGTTTTTCCAACCCACGACGCCCGGATAGCCGGGAAATGCACAGACTTGCAGTGGATTCGAACCCGCCAGGGTACCGGCGGCGGTGCACAGCGCTTCAGGAATCGCGCTGCCACCCTTCGCACCGGCAGCGAGCGGCACGATGGCGCAGTCGGGCGTCCAGGTGGCCGCCGCGGCACAGGCGTTGGGCGTGATGGCGGTGGCGCCCGGTTGGTAGTGGGCACCCACATCAAAATGGATGGCGATGGGGCATTGACCCTGCACCGCGTTGACTGAACAGGCCCCCGCGGCCACCAATGACGGGCGCGGCGCGGCGTTGTGGAAAGCGGTGGCGATGGCGTCGAGTGCAGGCTTCACAGGCAAGTGGCTGTGGCCGTCGCCGCCGACCATGTAGTCGATTTGCACGAACACATCCTGGGTGTCGGGATTGGCGCCCATGAGTTGCAGATTGGGCAAGGGGTCGCCCGTGGGCTGGGGCAGCGGCCACTGACTGTACACCGCCGACAACCGCGCGGGTTTGGATGACCACTCGGATTGGGCTTCCCACACATCGAGCAGTCCGTCGCCGTCGCGGTCTTGCACCACGGTGGAGAGGATGCTCGCCCCGAAGATCAGGCATCCGCAGTTGCTCGAGTCGCCGCCGGCGCTGACCGTAATCGCCGCCTTCATGGCACCCGCCTCGAGCGGCAGGGGGAAGGTCAGGACATCGATGCCGGTGGCGCTCGAATCGGGATTGCCGGCGCCGCCGCTGAAAGGATTGGCCGCCACGGGCCGATTGTCGGCGGCGGCCAACGTGCTGGTGACTTGCACCATATCGCTCAAGCCCCGACGGCCGTTGCCCACGATCTGCGTGAGCTTGGCGTTCGGCGCGCTGCGCGATGCCTCGTAGAAGCCTTCCATGGGAAAGACAACCTGCGGGGTATCTCGGTTCAGGGTTGCACCGCCGTCATAGATGACAATGGATTTGAGAGGCAGCTTGGGTTGCGAATAGGCGAGCGGCAGCACGGTGGAGTCGTAGCCCGCAACGCGGTACACCACCACCAAGCCCGCGCCCAGAGTCGAGGGCAGCCGGTGGTTGCTGCCGGCGTCCGGCAGCGTGACCTCATGGGCGCCTGCGGCAAGGACCCGAACCGGCTGAGTCGGGTCGCTGGGTGTAATACGTTCGAGATACGGCAGCACATCCGCGCGGTACACGTAGACTTTGGAGGCTGCATCGTCGGCGTCTGCATCGCCGTGTTCATCATCGTCGCCCGCACTGCAGGCGGGGGAACCGCCGGGATTGGTGAGCACCGCGATGCGCGATAAATCGTTCTTTTGAAATTGCGCGCGCGCTAAGGTCGCCGACCCGGGTCCGCCGCTCGGACCCAGCGTCTCCCAATACAGATAGGCCGCGACGATGTCGGCCCCGGCGGGAATCTGACTGGGATCGATGGTGATGGTGCCGGTAGCCAGCCCGTTGACGCCCTTGCCCCGCAGTCCAACGCCCGCAGCCACGTAATCGCCGGTGACAAAATAATTCTTGAAAAAACCGAGCGACGCCGCAGCGTCGTGCGCCGGCGCGGCCCGTGCGCCGACCAGCAGCAGCGTTATAGCCCAGCAACCGCAAAACGCGCGCGCGGCGCGCAGACTCAAGGAAGATTTGTTCAACGCCCGGGTCTCCCTGGCACTGCGATTATGGCCGAACTGTAGCACTTTCGCCGGCTCCTTCCGCGCCACTCATCGCCCCTCCGTCGGCTGCGCCGCACTGCGCGCGCCCCGCGGGCGTTCAGATGATATGGGGTAGAACTCCGCGCGGATATTAGCAATACTGCTTATTCATCCTGGCGCGGGTGGAATGGCAGATCCCGGGCAGTGATTCCCCCTGCTGAGCCGCTATACCTACGCTGCTTCCACGCCGCTATACCTACCCTGCCTCCACCCCCTTCACCCGGAACAGCCGTGCCCAACCCTCCAAATCCTGCAGCATGAGCGTCGCCACCGCTGCCGCCTCGGCGCCGAGATCCTGCGAGACGAGAGGCCGCGTCGTGTCGAGCCTTTCCACCCGCCGTTGTGCCCGTTCCAGCTCTGCCGCCATATGATGCGATTGCTCGGCGATGAGCTGCAACTCGGCATAGGCGCGAATGCCGACGAACCCTGCCGAGACTCCCGGCAGCACCGTCGCAAGAAAGCCGAAAACGACCGCCCAGCCCGGCGCATCGAACAGATCCGCCAGCGCAAGCTTCACAACCACGCAAAGGAACACGGAGCCGAACAGGATCTCGCCCCAGAGCGCCAGCGTATGGCCGGCCGCTTTGGCCATCTTCCATCGGTCGGTGTGGTAGCTGCGCTGTTCAGCGATCAGCTCCTCGAGCACTGCGCTCCGCGGCGTGCCTTGCGCCGCCTGTGCCAAATCCCCTCGCGGCGGCGGCGCGGCGCGCTGTTCCGCGGCGAATAGCCACGCAACCCAGCCGGCGCGGTCCGGCGTGGCCCGGTCCGCGGTCGCCATGCCGCGCACTGCGGTGATGGGTAGCGTCCAACCGAGCGGCGCCAGCGCTTGCTGCTTGCGGTATAGCTCCGCAAGCAGCCGGTATTCGATGGAGTGCTCGTGCCAATCCCACCGCATGCCCAGGCACACAAGCGTCAGGATCAGCGACAACGCGGTAAGCTCCGCCAGCGCGAAGACCGGGGTCAAGGTATGCAACGCCTCTTGTTGCCAGGACATGCTCGAATGCAGCAGGCTGGACACCAGGGCCAGTGCGCCGAAGATGAGCGCCAGGGTGCCCAACCCGAATACCCAGACATAGGAGGAGCGGTAGCGCGCCGCATGTTCCGCCGCGCGGGCATTGGCGGGCTCGTACCGGTCGAACCAGTAGCGCGCCACGGTGTTGGCCGGCCGGCGCGGCACGGTCCAGGGCAGGTCGAAGCCGGAGGCCCAGCGCATCAACTTGGCATATGCACGCCAGGGCCAGCGCCGCTTCCGTTCACGCTCCGCGAAATACTCGTCCTCAGGAGAGACATGACGCCCCTGTCCCAGCCGCGACAACCGTCCGGGAATGCCGTGACGGTGGCGGTGGGAGGGCGCGGGAGAGGGAATGAGGGCGGCCAGATAAGCCAGCAACGACGTTTCGGCCGGCTCCGCGGCAGCTCTTGGATACCGCAAGTCCTGGATGTCGGCGATCCAGATGGGGACGCGTTCCTCCGCGGCGTGCAGCCACCACACGGGCACGCCGGCGTGCGCGGCGTAGCGCACGATCTCCGCGGTACCCCCGCGACCGCCGCCTGGGCCGCCGTCCCAGATGGCGATCACCACGTCGCTATGCCGCACGACATAGCGGCCGACAGTCTCGTAGGAACGATTCGTCTCGGGTCCACGATCGCCGTCCAACGCCAGCCAGTCCTCGCCTGCCTCCGCCAGCAGACCGCGAAATTCGGCGAGGTCCTCCGGGGTGTCAAAATCCCTCTCGTATTCGGCCTGCGGGAAGGGCATGGGCACATGCAGCGTGTAACCCAGCGTCAGCGCCGCCCGCGCCGGCAGCCGGTCCGCGCCACGCGCCAGGGGGCTTACCAGGCGCAGGGATGGAACCGGGATCGTCCCGGCGGCATGGTCATACGCGGAGGTCACGCGACGATCGCGCGCCGCGAGATCCTGCATCGCCTGGCGGGCGGTGCTCAGCATGTCCCGAAGTTGCCCCGACAGGCGTGGCAGTTGCGCTGCATCCAGGCTGCGTGCCCCGGTGATGCCGATGCGAAGAGCCAGCGCCGGCCGCGTGGGAGCGCAGGAGCTGTTCATCGACGACCCTCGAGCCGCATACCGATGTGAAGCCAATCGAGCTGCGATCGCACGCGTTTCCTCATCGAGGTCTGCACCAAGTTTCGCAAGCCGTCATCACCATCGCTCACGACCCGGACGGACATGCAGCTCCCGACGCCGAGCTGACTCAGTATCCCAGTAAACTGATCCCGGCTCCAGCCGCGGCGACGAACCCAAGGCCGAGCCGAAATCACGCGGCGGGACTTTCGGCTTCATGCTTATATTCCTCCATGCCGTCCATCGCGTATTCCTGCATGCCGTCCATCGCGCGATCACGATGACCGATGCTGCCGCCCCGGTGTTCGAGGTGCATGGCATCGAATCCATTCCGGACGCGGATCGGTATGCCTCGCTGCTGGATTTCATGCGAGTGTGCTGGGGCGGTGCCAATTCGCTCGCGACCGCCGTCTTGGGGGCGTTTCCCATCATGTTCGGACTGTCCTTCTGGCAGGCGTTGAGCGCCACGGTGCTGGGCGTGCTGGTGGGTGCGTTGGTGTTGGCGCCGATGGCGATTTTTGGTCCGATGAACGGCACCAACAATGCGGTTTCCTCGAGCGCCCACTTCGGCGTGGTTGGCCGAATCGTCGGTTCGTTCCTGAGCTTGCTCACGGCCGTGGCCTTTTTCTGCATCAGCGTCTGGTCGAGCGGCGACGCCGTGGTGGGTGCCGGACGCGTGCTGTTCCACATGCCCGAGTCGGATGCCGTGTTTGCGCTCGCCTATGGGGTGTTCGCGGCCAGCATTCTGGTGGTGTGCATCTACGGCTTTCGCTTGATGCTGTTGGTCAACAAAATCGCCGTGATCGCGAGCACAGCGCTGTTCATTCTCGGTCTGGCCGCGTTCTGGCCGGCATTCGATGCGCACTTCGCAGGCGCCGGCTTGAAGTGGGGTGCAGCCGGATTCTGGCCGGCTTATGTGAGCGCCGGCCTGGTGGCGTTGTCGAATCCCATTTCCTTCGGCGCCTTTCTGGGAGATTGGTCGCGGTATCTGCCGAGGCGCACGAATCGCTGGGCCTTGATGGGCGCCACGGTACTGGCCCAGACCGCATCTTTGCTGCCGTTCGTGTTCGGCACGGTCACCGCCTCCATCATTGCAGCGCACGCGCCGGAATACCTGGCGAGGGTCGACTACACCGGCGGATTACTGGCGGTGTCGCCGCCCTGGTTTTTTGCACCGCTGTTCGTGCTGGCATTGTTGAGCGGCATGTCCACGGGCACCACGTCGCTCTACGGTACGGGTCTGGACTTCTCCAGCGTCCTGCCGCGCCTGTCGCGGCCGCGAGCCACCCTGTTCATCGGCATCCTGGCCTGTGCCCTGGTGTTCATTGGCCGCTTCTACTTCACGTTGGTGTCCTCGATCACGACTTTCGTGTCGTTGATCGTCGTGACGACGACTCCCTGGATGGTCATCATGATCGCCGGCTACGTCGTACGCCGCGGCTATTACCTGCCCGAAGCCATGCAGGTGTTCAATCGCGGCCAGACGGGCGGCGCTTACTGGTTCCATCGCGGCTGGAATGTTCCGGGCACGATCGCTTGGGGGCTGTCGGCTTTTCTCGCGCTGTCTACGGTCAACATTCCCGACCATTGGGTGGGCTGGCTGGGCCGGCTCGCCGGCGGCGTCGACATCTCACTGCTCGCAGCATTGGTGCTGCCGGCGCTGCTGTATCCCGTCTGCCTGGTTTTATTTCCCGAGCCCAACGGTGTGTACGGGCCGCTTGGGCCGCGCTTCGTCCGCAGCGGCGATGCGCCCATCGCGCCTGTGCGGCCGTGACTCGCAACTCAAGGTCCCGCTTCGCCAGTCAAGGTCCCGCCTGTTCCGTATACGCCGTGACTCCCCAACCGTAGCCGGCAATGCGCCATCCGGCGGAGGGTTGACGCACCAGTACGAAGGACCATGCACCGCGCTCCTCGAAGCTGCGGCCATGCGTGCGCCCGGTCCAGGTCGTGGGCAGGGAAAAATATACGCGCGGCCCCACCTGGCTGAAATCGTGGGCGGCGTCGAAATGCACGGCGAGTTCGCTCAATCCTTCGTCCTTCGAATGCGCGCGGAATCCGCTCTCCCACTGCCCTGCCGCGCGGGATCCGCAGAACAGAAACGGTGGAAAGTTCTCGATGATGCACAGGCGATGAGTCGCGAACACGCGGGGATGTTCGCCCGCGGGCAGCGTGCTCATGAACGACGTCAACTCGTGCACCGGTTCGAGCATGGCCGCGCTCGGCTGCGGCTCCGCCCAAGCGGCGCCCATACCCAAGACGAGAAACAGGCATGACCAGCGACTTGAAACCATGCGGGAGACCTGGCGGTGGCGGACAATTCCGTTTGGATGAGCGGCGAGGGCGTGCCTCTGTCGCAGATCGATCCTCGCACGAATCAGCTCGTGCGCCAATTTACACGCTTGCAATATGCGGTCCAGGCGGATAGCGTGAGCAATGACGTCGAAACTCCCGTGCCCGGCGGAGCACTGGTACGCGACCTGCGATCGCGGCGACGGCGTCACCCACATCTTCGAACCGCACATCGACGTGTTCTACCGCTGCAACATCTGGCACGTGCGCGGGCGCGACTGCTGCCTGCTGTTTGATTCGGGCCTCGGCGTCGTGAGTCTGATCGGGCAGCTTCCCTGGCTGAGGTCAGCACCGCTGATCGCGATCGCCAGCCATACCCATTTCGATCACATCGGCAACCATCATGAATTCGCCGAGCGGGCGTGTCACCCCAACGAGGCCGACATCCTCGCAGCACCCACGCCGGATCGCACCCTCGCGACGCGTTACGCGACCGCGGACATGTTCGAACGGTTGCCGCCGGGCGGCTTCGACCCGGACGCCTATCGCGTGACGCCCGCGCCGGCCACTCGTCTGCTCGATGAAGGCGCGGTCGTCGATCTTGGCGACCGGCACTTCGACGTGCTGCACGTCCCCGGTCATTCCCCCGGCTCGATCGCGTTGTGGGAATCCCATACGGGTCTGTTACTGTCGGGAGACGCCGTGTACGACGGCCCGCTGATCGACGATGCCTACCACTCGAACCGCGAGCACTACATCGCAACGATGCGGCGGCTGGCGGAGCTGCCGGTGCAAACCGTGCACGGTGGCCACTATCCGAGCTTTGGCCGCCAGCGCTATCTCGAGCTGATCGAGGACTATGTTCGCGGTCGCCGCGCGCCTGGATGTCCCGGCGATGCCCGAACCACCGATTGAAGAAAATCCCCCTGATCACTCCGCGAGGCTCTCGTGACCCCCATGCCCGTAATCTCCTTACCCCAGCGTCCGCAAGCCAGGAACGGTACTCTTGCGGCGGCGATCGCCCTGGCGCTGGGCGCCGCGCAGGCGTGCGCGGCTGATCCCGGCGACAACCTGCAAGAGATCGTGGTCACGGCGAACCGCCGCGAACAAAATCTGATCGACGTTCCCTACAACATATCGGCGGTGTCGGGAGCGCAGCTGCAGGAGAGCGGCATCACGAGCCTGACCGACATTGCACGCCTGCTGCCGGGGGTCAACATTCCCGATCTGGGTCCGCGCGCCAGCAGCAGCAACAGCAACATCATCATCCGCGGTCTCAATGCCAACGACCCCGGCGGCTCGGCCTATCTGCCCTGGGAAAGCGTGCCGTTGGTCTCGACCTACGTCGATGAAGTGCCGATGTTCGTGAACTTGAACCTGACGGACGTGCAGCGCGTCGAAGTGCTGCGCGGACCGCAGGGTACGCTGTACGGCTCGGGCGCCGTCGCGGGCACGATCCGCATCATTCACAACCAGCCGGATCCTTCGAAGTTCATGGCGGAAATCTCCGCGGACGCCTCTGGCACCAGTCATGCCGCGAATGGTTCCTACACGGTCGACGGCCTGGTCAACATACCGATCTCAGACACGGCGGCGCTGCGCGTCAACGGCGGTTACAAGACCGTCTCCGGCTTCATCGATGCCCACAATGCCGTCGTGTTCGACGCGCGGGCCCAGCCCATCCTCGTGGATCCAGCCAACCCTCTGACCAGCAACTTCCAGACCGAATCGCTGCGCGGCGTCGACTCGGCGCGTTCGACGTATGCGCGGGCGTCGCTGCTCTGGCACGTCGCCCCTTGGTTCGATGCAACCCTGGCCTATCAGCGGCAAGACGATCGTTCGAACGGCTTCTCGCGCGAGACCCAGGGACAGTCCTATGTCGACAATGCATTCATCCCGCTTGCCCCGGATCATCGAACCGTCGACCTCGAGGCATTGACCCTGACCGCGGACGTCGGTTTTGCCACGGTAACCTCCTCGACGTCTTACACCAAGAATCGCGACAAAAGTTCTTACGACGAGTCGCCGTTTCTGCTGAACTATGATTCGCTGAGTCCGCTCTATTACGGCAGTTATCCGCGGCCCACCACGGCGTTCTTCACCGCCTATACGGACACGTCGCTGGTCGAGGAGCTGCGCCTGGTGTCGAAGTCGGGCGGCCGGTGGGATTATGCGGTCGGGGGATTTTTCCGCCACCAGAGCAACGACGTTTTCCAGTATGAAACGGTTCCCGGCATCACATCCTGGGCGGCGCTGCCGGGATCGGGGAATGCCGTCAATCAAGTGCTGGGCAGCAACTTCGCGACTTTCGACGATTACATTTCACAGAACAACGGCGGCACGCCGCCCAGCGCGCTGAGGCCGCTCGATTCCATCTACACCTATGCGCGCAATTCCGGGCTGTTGGATCGCGCTTTGTACGGCGAACTCACCCTGCATGCGACGGACCGGTGGCAGATCACGGGCGGTACGCGCATCTTTTGGCAGGATGTCACCAGCAGCCTGGTTCAGACCATCCCGCTCGGCGGGCCTTTTTTCTCCACGCTGCCGCCGCCGGCCAACCTCACCGACGCGTTCGGCACCACCATCGCCTCCGGCGACCAGCGTTATCACAATCATTTGTTCAAACTCAATACGGGCTATGAATTGACGAAAACGCTGCGCGCCTATGCGACCTATTCGGAGGGTTTTCGCCACGGCGGTGCCAATGCGAATGCAATCGGCACCTGCGCATTTTGCGACTCGCCGTCGACCGCGCACTTTGATCCGGACAGGGCCAAGAATTACGAGATCGGCCTCAAGGGCACAGTCGAGAACTGGTTGCGCTTCAGCGGCGCGGTGTACCGCATGACCTGGTCGGACATCCAAATCCAACTGTTCAATGCCACCGCCAGCGCCTACGTCGCCAACGGCGGCACCGCCGCCAGCCAGGGAGTGGAACTGGAACTGGAAGCTCAGTTGGGAAACGGCTGGTCGGCGACCTTCGGCTACGGCTACACCGACGCGAAGGTGACCAGCAATTTCGTCATCACCGATACGGCGGGCGGGCTCCCCGTTACCATTTTGAGCGCGCAGGACGGCAATCCGCTGCCTTACGTTCCGAAGCAGACGGTGACCGCCGGCCTCAGCTACACCCGTCCGCTCACGAGCGGCATCACGCTCGATGCCCATGCCGACGGTTCGTACCGCAGCGACGTGACTACCCAGGTCAACTCCAGCGCCGCCGGTTATCAGGCACTCGGCGGCTATACCACCGTGAACGCCTCGGCCGGACTGCTGTTCGGCGGCCGGCTGCGCGGGCGCCTGTACGTCAACAACCTGACCAACCAGGCCGGTATTTCGGTCGCGGGGCCGGTGCTCAAGAGCGCCAATGCCTACCCCGACTATCGGGAGGCGTATGTGATACGGCCGCGAACCGTGGGACTGTCACTGCAATATACCTTCGACTAAGGGCGAGCCGGCGGGGCGGATAGGCCCTTTCTCGATGGATAGGTTGGATTGATCGCTTGACGCGCCCGCAGGACGGGGCGGTTAATATGGCTATTCGGCCCCTGCTCCCCGGATGGTGCCTTGGCGCCGCCTCCCGCGCCGCATCATGGCAATAATTTCGCGTCTCGAGCGTCTATCCCACTATGACCGCCTCCCTTGCGCTCGACCCCCCGCCCGCCGAGGCCAATGACCGGATTGCTGCAGCCGTCGCCGCGCAAAGACCCCGGCTGCAAGCGTTCGTGCGCCGCCAAGTCGCCGATCTGACCGAGGTCGAGGACATCGTCCAAGACGCCTTCCTGGAACTCGTCTCGGCCTATCGATTGATGGAGCCCGTGGTGCACGTCGCCGCTTGGCTGCAGCGGGTTGCTCGGAACCGGATCATCGACCGTTTCCGGCAGCGCTCCCGCAACGACCGGCTATTCGGCTCTGCCCCCTTCCCAGACTCGTATGGCGAGGCCGAGGCGCCCCTGGAACTGTCTGAAGCACGCGCTCCCGACAGCGCCCGTCCCGACCTTAGCTATGAGAGAGACGTGATCGGGGAAAAACTGGTCGAGGCGCTCAATGAGTTGCCGCCGGAGCAGCGCGATATCTTCGTGGCCCACGAACTAGACGGCCTGAGTTTCAAGGAGCTCGCTGCCGCGACCGGAACGCCGCTGAATACGCTCTTGAGCCGAAAGCACGCAGCGACCCTGCACTTGCGGCGACGCCTTCGGGACTTCCATTCCACCGTGACCGATTGAGGAAATGACGATGAAACGATTTTGGTTTTTCAGGGGACTGACGATGCTGGCCTTTGCGGCAGCGTTCCTCGGCGCCTTCGGCTATCTGGTCATGACCTTATGGAACGGCGTGCTCCCGGCCGTTGCCGGCGTTCACGCGATCAGCTTTTTCCAGGCCGTGGGTCTGCTGGTCCTGTCGCGGATTCTCTTCGGCGGGCTGCGCGGACGACGGTTTCGCGGTTGGCATTGGCGCGGTCGGATGCAAGCGCGCTGGCAGCAAATGACTCCCGAAGAGCGCGAGCAGTTTCGCGGCCGCATGGGCCGCCGCTGGCATTGCGGCCGGCCGGATTCGTCGACGCCAACGCCACAGGGGCAATGAACCCCGCCGAGAGGCGCAATGAACTCGCCGATGGCTCACCGTGACGCCTAAGAAGCTGAATTAGAGTGTTTACCCACTAGCAGGCTGAGCCGCACTCTGGCATGGTTGCCCGCGAAGGCCCTATGCGGAAACAGCTACTCAATTCCGGGCGACTGAACTTATTCACCAGCCTGCTGCTGGTCGTCCTGCTGTTTCGTGCGTATGTGCCGGTCGGCTTCATGCCGGCGAGCGGTACGCCGTTCCTGCTGGAGATGTGTCCCGCCACTTACCAGGCGGAGATGCCGGCACACCACGGGCACCACCACCCGGGAACGCACGCTCATTTCGAGAACTGCCCGTTCGGTAGTGCTCCCGGCGCCGGTCCGATTGCTCACATCGTCAGCTTCGCGCCGCCGGCGCCCATCGCTGCTGAGACCCTGGCCGCGTTCGAACCGCTGCGGCTGGGCATACAACTCCCACGCGCTCATCAACCTCGCGGTCCCCCGTCTCTCGCATAAATTGAAATCGAGCGGCTGATTGCAGGCGGTGGCTTCGTCCACCGCCTGACGTGAGCCCTTTCAATCATTGCGTGAGGCGGCTGCGCCGGCGGTCGCGGGAGTTTTCCGATGATTCATTCTATCTACCGTCCAATCGTGGCGGCCTTATGTCTTTCGATTGTCCCCGTATCGACCTGGGCCTGTGCCACCTGTGGGTGCACCGTCAATTCGGATGCCGCCATGGGCTATTCGGCGACCACCGGCTGGCGCGTCAATCTCGAGTACAGCTACATCGACCAAGACGAGCTGAGGATCGGCACCCGTTCTGCGACGCCAGCGCAGGTCGTCAACAATCCCTCAAACCCGGCGCTGGGCGGGGGCGAGATCGAAAAGGGCACGATCAACCGGTATGCCACATTGGGCATCAACTACCGACCGAGTGCGGATTGGAATGTCAATCTGCTGGTCCCCTATGTGGTGCGTACCCACACCACGTACGGCACTCAGCTGCAACCCTACACGCCCGCCGAAACGGCTCCGGATCAGATCAGCGGCGCGCGCGTCGACAATCTCGGCGATGTCAAACTGCTGGGCAATTATCAGGGGCTGCTCCCGACGCATAACTTGGGGCTGCAATTGGGGGTCAAACTGCCGACCGGCCAATATGGGACGAAGGTCGATTTCTATAACGGTCCGAACGTCGGGACGCCCCTCGATGCGAGCTTGCAGGCGGGCACCGGCAGCACGGATGTGATCGTCGGTGCCTACTACTATCAAGCGGTGAGCCAGAATTTCGATATCTTTCTGAACACCCAGTTCCAGTCCGCAGTAGCGCACAAGCAAAATCAGCCGGGCAATGATTTTCGCCCGGGTAATTTGGAGACCTTTAGCGTGGGTCTACGCTATGAAGCCAATCCGAAATGGATACCCCAGTTGCAGCTCAACGTTCTGCACAGGAGCCCCGATCAAGGCGCTCTGGCCGATACGACCGACACCGTGGGTACGGTCGCCTATATAAGCCCGGGCCTCACGGTGCAAGTGACCCCCAAGCTCCACGCCTATGGCGTGATACAAGTCCCGATCTATAGCAATCTCGATGGCTACCAGTTATTTCCACACTATACGGCGACTGGGGGGATGAGCTATGCGTTCTGAATCAGGACGCGGTGCCCGAGCGGCTGCGCGCCCGTCCGGCCGCGGTGACGGTGGCGAGTTGAACCTTGAGTCAGCGCCCCGGCGCGCGCTGTTGCGCGGCGTGGCCGCATTGAGCCTGATGGGACTTGATGGGGTGTTCGCACCTGTGGCATCGGCTAGTGCGCTGCGCGTCGGCGAACCTGCTCCCGCCGCGACACTCGTCGCGCTGGATGGTCAACGCATTTCCACAGCGGAACTGCTCGGTCACGTCGTGATCCTCACGTTTTGGGCCACCTGGTGTGGCCCGTGCCGCGAGGAGTTGCCGCTGCTTTCCGCCTACGCGACTCAGCATGCGGCTGAGGGCCTGAAGGTGCTGGCGTTCACCCTGGATTCCCCGGACGAGCTGCGCAAGGTGCAGCCAGTGGCGCAATCCTTGAGTTTCCCGGTGGGGTTTCTCGCCAATTCGAGTCTGCCGGGCTACGGGCGTATTTGGCGCATCCCGGCAAATTTCACGATCAACCGTCAGGGTCAGCTGATCGACAACGGCTGGAAGGACAAGGAGTCGAGCTGGACGGCCGAGCGCTTGGAGCGGATCGTCACGCCGTTACTCAATCCTCGACAGGCTGTGAAGGAAGACAACTAGAGTCGGGGAGTCGAGTTGGACGTTAGGCCGCCGCTTTCTGACATTCCTTTGCACACTGCGCGCACGCCTCGGCGCACTCGTGACAGACATGGTGTTTCTTCTCGTGCTTGCGACACTCCGTTTCGCAGTCAGTACAAATATCGGCGACGACGCCAGCGAGTTTCGGCACATGAGGAGAGTTGGCCGCCGCCATCTGACGCAGCGCCGTGCACGACGCGATGATGTCTTCGACAGTCTTCGCGCAGGCCGCTAGCTCTTTCTCGCCATCACCCAGCAACGTGATGCAGTGAGCCAAGCAGATCTCACCTTTGTTGACGCAATGCGACGTGGCCGCCGCCAGATCGCCATATTTCATCATCGCCGCGTGGTCGTGGTGTTCGTGTTCTGCGGCCGGTGGGTCTGCTGCTTGCGCAGCGGTCGCAACAGCTAAGCTTGCCACTCCAACCACCTCGAGAAGCTCCCGTCGATTCATGGTCATGTACTCCTGGTGAGGTCGCGCGGCGAGATTATGTCACCAAGCATCGGCACCAGCAATTCCGATCAGCGCTAAGAGAAGACAACTACAATAAGCCATGGTTTGGATCATCGCCGCAATCGTTTTGCTACTCGCCGTCTTGACGCCGAGATTTCGAAAGTTCGGCCTCGCGCTTGCCGGCGCCACGATCGTCTTCATCGTGGCTCTCATACTGCTCAATGAGCGAAACAAGCCGAACCCTGCGCCGGCCGCAATGGACTCCAAAGCCAAGCCTGCTACGCACGGCAGGCTCCTCGATCTCGATGACTATCGGATCGAGCGGCAAGACAAGGATGATCCCGAGGCCAGGAGCCGGATTTCGCTATCGGAGGTCCGGTTCGGGCAAATCAAGGCGACCTTCGGGCCACAAGCGAATGCGGTTCAATCGATACAGGCACGGCTATACAACGATTCCAAACGCTTCAGCTTGACCGACTATTCGTACTATCTGGTCGTGCAAGACTGCGTCGAAACAACGCCCCGTGATCCATCCACCGCGCAATGCACGACCGTATACGATCAGCGTCAGCGCGGAACGCCCGTGGCGGTTCCACCGAACCAGGCCCGCGACATCACGATTTCGATCCCGGTTGACTCCGTGACGTTTGCGCCGACTTTCAAGATTCTTGGGGAACCGCGCATTCAACTGACTCCCACGGATGCTCGTGCGTACCGATCGCCCGAGCAGCCGCAACCCGCCGACGCTGCCGCGGGCGGTTGAACGCGGACACTGCTCCAACCGACGATGATGCGCGCACGACCGACGCACCGTGGTCGTGCCATGGAGCCAGCATGTCTCGCGATGGAGACGACCTGTCTCGCGACGCAGACGCCGACGTCTTTCAAGGGAGACAGGCGCGAGCGGCCAAAACTGCGTGCTACAACAAAGTCCCGCGCATCTCAAACAGGGACTCACCATGCAATTCACACGACTGAAAAAAATGCTCGCCTGGCCGCTCGCGACAGCTGCCGCCTGTCTGGTGCTGGCGACCGCGGCGCGTCCGCAATCAACCCTTCAGCCCACGGATATCGCGATCGAATCGGAACACAAACTCTCTGCCGTGGTCACGGTGAATCCGAATTGCACTCTCATCATTCCGGCCGATCCCTTGAGTGCTGCCGGACTTGCGGCTCCGTACCGCTTGAAAGCGACGGACCCGGCCGGCGGCGCTTGCAACGAAGCAAATGCCGCCCAGTCGGCATTCGTCGAGGCGGCTATCTTCGACCCGGCCGCGGGCACGTTGTCTGTCTATAATCCCCTGGTCATCGATCAGGGCACGACTGCCGCGATTGCGCCGGTGGTGCCGACGCTGCCGCCGGGCGCCATCGTCGCGCTTTGGTTCGGCTACGACGGCTCGAACTTAACGCTGGAAGCCGCTTCCGGCAGCACGCTTGCCGACGGCGATTGCGTGAACGGAGTGCGTGGCAGCGTATTCAGCCAATATGCGTATTGCCACGCGCCGGCCTTCTTCGATGCCGTCAACGCGGCGATTCGCAGCGGCAAGTTCAAAGTCCCACCGCTGGGAATGGCGTCGGACGGCGGCCGCTGTCCTTCGACCCGCGACTTCTTCATCGTCGACCAGGATCAGAGCGACAACCTGCCGACCATGTATCTCGCCACCGCGAACGGCACAACGGCGCAAAATACAGCCGCGAATCGCGCGGCACTGCCGAACGCCTCGCTGCTCGGCAATCCGAGCGACAATCGGCTGCTGGACATCTACGTGGATCCGACGATGGGTTGCAGCGCCTGGACCGAAGCGGATCTCGCAGATCCAGGGCAAAAAGTCCCGGCGCTGGCTTTGAACGAGATTCAAGCGCGAATGCACCAGCGGACTCCGGTGGCGCTGGTACCGTTGGGCGATCCCATGGCCGAGACCGACGCGGGAGCGAGCCTCTTCAAGGTCAATGCGTATCGCAGGGGCGTCGATCAGCGGACCGCGATTGCGCCGGATGACGCGGACACGGGACGCTACTGCCGTCAGATCGTGCGAATCGCTCCGCAGCGCATGGCGCGAAATCATGCGGCGCTGGCTGCCGCTGCATCGCCCGATCCCGGGGCAGCCGTCTCGCTGTTGGCGTTCCTCGCCCAAAGATTGATTACGACCTACCAGGTGCTCGATTGCGAGACGCTGATCGGCCATCCGGATCCCGTGTCCGTCGTGCGCGATGCGGCCGGAGTGGCGGTATCGGCATCGTTGGATCAAGCGGCGCTGCACGCAATACTGCTCGCGATCGAACCGTCCAAGCTAGCGGACGACGAAGCGGACGATGCGGCAAGATCGCGGTAAGCCAGCTGCACCCGGCCACGCAGACCCGCGGCGGCGTTGTCCCGAGCGTCAGCCGCGCGTGTTGCCGAGGATGTCGGCGGCCGCGTGCTTGAGAATTTCGACGATGCGCAGCTGCTCCTCCCGCGGTCCGTGCCATTTGTCTTCCATGGCCCGCTTCAGTTCGCGCACGGCGTGCCTCAATTCTTTGGATCCGGCAGAGGTGTTATCCGACAGCGGCTCCTCGTCGGCCGCGCCTGCATTCATGGCCCGGCGTAAGCGGTCCATGCGCTCGCCCACCCGCTCGAACTGGGCGAACAGGGCATCGGCACGGGCGCGGTGTTCCGCGAGGTATTGCCGACCGGTCTCGGTGATGTGATAGCGCTTGCGATTGCCGTCGGCTTCAATGGTGGCGTGGCCGATCTCTTCAAGGAATGTCAGGGCCGGATAGACCATGCCGGGGCTGGGGACATAGAACCCCTTTGACCGCTCGTCCAGCGCCTTGATGATTTCATATCCGTGATGCGGCTTGTCGGCCAAGAGCGCCAAGATAAGGAGTTGGAGGTCCACCGAGGCGAGCTTCCGGCCCATGCCGAAGGTGCGGCCGCCCATTCCCCCGTCCATGAAGCCCTTGCCGAACCGTCCGAGGCCCCGGCCGCCATGGTGTCTGCCGAAATAGAAGTGAAAACGATGATGCATAACTCTCCAAATGTCTGGTAAATGTATTGTAAAACGTATCTTAAGATATATATATCGTAAGATAGTGTCAAGAGCCAGCAAGATGTTGAGCAGAGTTGTGGGATCCCCGCCGTCGGCGAGATGCATTTGATGTGCCGTCAAGCGATTTAGGCCCGACTTGACATTGACAGTGGGCGGCTCCCGCTACAAAATACGCGGCTCATTTTGAGGAGGGGTACCCAAGCGGCCAACGGGGGCAGACTGTAAATCTGCTGGCTTATGCCTTCGTAGGTTCGAATCCTACCCCCTCCACCAGTTGGGTGAGGGTACGTGCCATTGGCTTAGGTTTCGGAAGCGGGTGTAGTTCAATGGTAGAACGTCAGCCTTCCAAGCTGATCACGTGGGTTCGATTCCCATCACCCGCTCCAAGTGGATGCGGCCCACGTAGCTCAGTTGGTAGAGCACGTCCTTGGTAAGGACGAGGTCAACGGTTCGATCCCGTTCGTGGGCTCCAGTTTTTTAATGCTTGTCAAATTCTGAGGGGTACTTGCCGTGTCGAAGGGGAAGTTTGAGCGAACGAAGCCGCACGTGAACGTGGGGACGATAGGCCATGTGGACCATGGCAAGACGACCTTGACGGCAGCCTTGACGAAGGTGATGGCGGAGAAGTTTGGTGGGGAGTTCAAGGCGTACGACCAGATTGACAAGGCGCCGGAGGAGCGTGCGCGCGGGATCACGATTGCGACGGCGCACGTGGAGTACCAGAGCGAGGCGCGCCACTACGCGCACGTGGATTGTCCGGGGCACGCGGACTACGTGAAGAACATGATCACGGGAGCGGCGCAGATGGACGGGGCGATTTTGGTGGTCTCGGCGGCCGATGGGCCGATGCCGCAGACGCGCGAGCACATCTTGCTGGCGCGCCAGGTGGGAGTGCCGTACATCGTGGTGTATTTGAACAAGGCGGACATGGTCGACGATGCGGAGCTTTTGGAGCTGGTGGAGCTGGAGGTGCGGGACCTGTTGAACGTGTACAAATTTCCCGGGGACAAGACGCCGATCATTACGGGCTCTGCGTTGAAGGCTTTGGAGGGGGATGCTTCGGAGATCGGGGTGCCCTCGGTGCTGAAGCTGGTCAAGGCGCTGGATGAGTACATTCCGGTGCCGAAGCGGGCGGTGGAGGGTGCGTTTTTGATGCCGGTGGAGGACGTGTTCTCGATTGCGGGCCGCGGCACGGTGGTGACGGGTCGGATCGAGCGGGGGATCGTGAAGATCAACGATGAGGTGGAGATTGTAGGGATTCGCCCGACGATGAAGACCACGTGCACCGGGGTGGAGATGTTTCGCAAGCTGTTGGACGAGGGTCAGGCGGGGGACAACGTGGGGGTGCTGCTGCGCGGGACGAAGCGCGAGGAAGTGGAGCGCGGGCAAGTGCTGTGCAAGCCCGGGAGCATCAATCCGCACACCAAGTTTGAGGCCGAGGTGTACGTGCTGACGAAGGAGGAAGGGGGCCGGCACACGCCGTTCTTCAAGGGGTATCGGCCGCAGTTCTACTTTCGCACCACGGATGTGACCGGGGCGGTGGAGTTGCCGGAGGGGACCGAGATGGTCATGCCCGGGGACAACATCAAGATTGTGGTGGAGTTGATCGCGCCGATCGCGATGGAGCAAGGGTTGCGATTCGCCATCCGCGAGGGCGGCAAGACCGTGGGCGCAGGGGTTGTGGCCAAGGTGATCGCGTAATTTACAGGGCAGTAGCTCAATTGGCAGAGCGGCGGTCTCCAAAACCGCAGGTTGGGGGTTCGATTCCCTCCTGCCCTGCCATTTGGGCAGGCCTGTAGGTCAACGGCAGTAAAACATGGCAGAAGTTCAAGCAGCTCCGGGCGCATCGGCGAAGGACAGCGTACTCATGACGCTGTCCGTCCTCGTGGTGTTCATCGGCATCGGCGCGTTTTATTGGTACGACGAGCTGCCCCTGGTCCTTCGCATAGCGATGGTGGTCGGGGGATTGGCCGTCGGCGCCGCGCTGGTGTGGTTCAGTTGGTACGGGCGCGAGTTCTGGCAATTCGCGCAGGCGTCGCGGATCGAGCTGCGCAAGGTGGTCTGGCCATCCCGTGACGAGACGATCAAAACGACGTATGTCGTGTTCATTTTCGCCATTGCGATGGGGTTGTTTTTCTGGGGACTCGATTGGGTCCTCACCTGGCTGACCCGGTTCATGACCGGCCAGTCTGCCTGACGGAGTCGGAGCGCTTATGTCCCTGCGATGGTATGTAGTTCACGCCTACTCGAATTTCGAGCACAAGGTGTCGCAATCCCTCAAGGAGCGCGTCAAGCGCGCCGGTCTGGAAGCGAAGTTCGGCGAAATATTGGTGCCGACCGAAGAGGTCGTGGAGATGCGCGATGGCCAGAAGCGCAAGTCGGACCGCAAGTTCTTCCCGGGCTACGTGCTCGTACAGATGGAGATGGATGAGGACACCTGGCACCTGGTGAAGGAAGTGCCCAAGGTTTTGGGTTTCATCGGCGGCACCAGCGACAAGCCGGCGGCCATTACCGACAAGGAAGCCATGTCGATTCTGCGCCGCGTCGAAGAGGGCGTGGACAAGCCGAAGCCGAAGGTGTTGTTCGAACCCGGCGAAGTGGTGCGGGTGACGGACGGCCCGTTCAACGATTTCAACGGAGTCGTCGAGTCGGTGAATTACGAGAAGAACCGGCTGCAGGTGGCCGTGCAGATCCTGGGGCGCTCGACGCCCGTGGAATTGGATTTCTCGCAGGTCGAGAAGGGTTGATCTTTAATTTAAAGGACGGGGTCGCCGTTACACGGCGTCTTCGACCCCGTAGCAGTTGCGCGTAAGCGCATTGATAAGGTTCGCTTTCCGCAGTGGAGGGCGGCCCAAACAAGGGGAGCTCTCCGTAAACAGGGGAGCGCTAGTTACCCACAGGAGAAGCGAACATGGCGAAAAAAGTAACCGGCTACATCAAGCTGCAGATCCCTGCAGGCCAGGCGAACCCGAGTCCGCCGGTCGGCCCAGCCTTGGGCCAACAGGGCGTGAATATCATGGAATTCTGCAAGGCGTTCAACGCGCAGACCCAATCTTTGGAGAAGGGCCTGCCGACTCCGGTCGTGATCACGGTGTACAGCGATCGCAGTTTCACCTTCGTCATGAAGACGCCGCCGGCGTCCGTGTTGATCGCCAAGGCGCTCGGCATCCCGAAGGGCAGCGCCACTCCGAACACCGCCAAAGTGGGCAAGATCTCGCGCAAGCAGCTCGAGGACATCGCGAAGCTGAAGGCGCCGGACCTCACGGCCAGCGACCTGGAGGCCGGCGTGCGGACGATTGCCGGCACCGCCCGCAGCATGGGCGTCGACGTGGAGGGGGGTCTCTAACATGGCGACTACAGCGAAACGTACCAAGACCTGGAAAGAGAAGCTGCCGCCGGGCAAGTCGTATGCCATTGACGAAGCTCTCAAGCTCGTCAAGGAATTTGCGACCGCGAAGTTCAACGAATCGGTGGACGTGTCGGTCAATCTGGGCGTGGACGCCACCAAGTCGGATCAACAGGTTCGAGGTTCGACGGTGATGCCGCACGGAACGGGCAAGACCGTGCGGGTGGCGGTGTTCACGCAGGGTAAGAACGCCGACGCCGCGAAGGCAGCCGGCGCCGATATCGTGGGCTTCGAGGATTTGGCGGAAAAGGTCAAAGCCGGCCAGATCGATTTCGACGTGGTGATCGCGAGCCCCGATGCCATGCGCATCGTCGGCCAACTGGGCCAGATCCTGGGTCCGCGCGGATTGATGCCGAACCCGAAGGTGGGGACGGTGACTCCGAACGTGGCGGAAGCCGTGAAGAACGCCAAGTCCGGCCAGGTCCGCTACCGCACCGACAAAGCGGGCATCGTACACGCGCAGATCGGCCGCGCGAGTTTCGAGCCGGCCGCGCTGAAGGAAAACCTGCTGGCGCTGGTCGCCGATCTGCAGAAGATCAAGCCGGCCACGTCAAAAGGCGTCTTTCTGAAGAAACTGACCGTGTCCTCGACCATGGGTCCGGGCGTTGCGGTCGATCAGTCGAGCCTGGGCCTGGTTAAGACTTAGGGTTCAGGCCGGATAGATTTTATTTTGAATTGATGGAGGGCTGCGTGCGGCGTGAACGCCGGACGCAACCATCATCGAAGACCGCAGGCGAGCTTGGGCTCTTAATTTGAAGCCTGCGCAGATGGTGGGACCCGAATCAGGAAATCCTGGTGAAGGTCGCACCGAGAGTACGACGGCGTGCTCAAAAGGGTGGTCGGTGCGGCGGCGCGCCGACCTTGTGTGACGCTTCTTCCGGAGACCTCAATGGCGCTCAAGCTAGAAGAGAAGAAAGTCGTGGTGGCAGAAGTCAACGCGGTCGCGGCGAAAGCTCTGTCCGTGGTGGGCGCGGAGAACCGTGGCTTGACGGTGACGCAGATGACGGACTTGCGGGCAAAGGCGCGCAAGGACGGTGTTTATTTGCGGATCGTCAAGAATACGCTCGCGCGCCGGGCCGTTGCCGGCACCGCTTTCGAGTGCATTTCTCCGGCGCTGAAAGGACCCATCGTCCTCGCATTCTCCAACGATGATCCGGGCGCTGCCGCGCGGATCGTCAAGGCGTTTTCGAAGGATAACGACAAATTGGTAACGACCGTCGTGTCGCTGGGAGGGCAACTGCTCAAGCCCCAGGATCTCGACCGCGTGGCTGCATTGCCCACGCGCGCGCAGGCGGTGTCTTTATTGCTGGGTGTGCTCAAGGCGCCGATTTCGAAGTTCGTTGGTACGTTGGCGGCCCCCAATTCGAAATTGGTGCGGACGCTTGCTGCTGTTCTTGAA
The DNA here is from genome assembly GCA_963799885.1 of uncultured Gammaproteobacteria bacterium. Classification (GTDB taxonomy): domain Bacteria; phylum Pseudomonadota; class Gammaproteobacteria; order Steroidobacterales; family Steroidobacteraceae; genus Bog-1198. The sequence continues at coordinate 543,237 of CAWCYX010000004.1, forward strand.
GCCAAGAAAAGCGGTGAAGCGCCGGCTGCGGCGAATTAATCCTGATTCGGGTCGAAAGACCTTTTAATGTTTTTTGGAGAGAAAAATGGCTGTTACTAAAGACGAAATTCTCGATGCGATTTCCAAGATGTCGGTCATGGACGTGGTCGAACTGATTTCCGACATGGAAAAGAAGTTCAACGTCACGGCGGCGGCTCCGGTAGCGGCTGCCGCGGCGGGCGGCGCTGCCGCTGCCGCTCCGGCGGCGGAAGTTCAGACCGAATTCACCGTGACGATGAGCGAGTTCGGCGCCAACAAGGTCGGCGTCATCAAGGTCATCCGCGAAATCACGGGATTGGGCTTGAAGGAAGCGAAGGACCTGGTCGAAAGCGCTCCGTCGACCGTCAAGGAAGGAATTCCGAAGGCGGACGCCGAGGCCATCAAGAAGAAGCTCGAGGACGCCGGCGCAAAGGCTGCTATCAAGTAGTGACCGCCGTCCGTCGCGCCAGGTTGACGGTTGCCGCTCCGGAAGCGGCAACCGTTGCCTGCGCGTTTGATTTTGATGTTGATGACGATTCTCGACTGGTTGAATTCGGCGCGTAGCGCCTAGGGGCATGCTCAATGGCTTATTCTTTCACTGAAAAGAAGCGCATTCGTAAGAACTTCGGTAAGCGTCCGAGCATTCTCGGTACGCCGTACTTGCTGGCGATCCAGCTGGATTCATACCGGCGATTCCTGCAGGCGGACACCGCGGAATCCAAGCGTGACGAAATAGGTTTGCACGCCGCGTTCGACAGCGTATTCCCCATTTCGAGCTACTCCGGCAACGCGACCCTCGAGTATGTAAGCTATCGGCTCGGAGAGCCGGTGTTCGACGTGAAGGAATGCCAGCTGCGCGGATTGACCTATGCGGCGCCGCTGCGCGTCAAAGTGCGTCTCGTGGTCCTCGATAAGGAGGCCAGCGGCGCCAAGAAGCCCGTCAAGGACGTGCGCGAGCAAGAGGTGTACTTGGGCGAACTGCCCCTCATGACCGACAACGGCACGTTCATCATCAACGGCACCGAGCGCGTCATCGTCTCGCAATTGCATCGCAGCCCGGGCGTGTTCTTCGATCACGATCGCGGCAAGACCCACTCGTCGGGCAAACTGTTGTTCTCCGCGCGCATCATTCCCTACCGCGGCTCGTGGCTGGATTTCGAGTTCGATCCGAAGGACTGCGTGTTCGCGCGAATCGACCGCCGCCGCAAACTGCCGGTCACGATCATCCTGCGCGCTCTCGGCTACACCGAGGAGCAGGTGCTCGATATATTCTTCGAAAAGAACACCTTCTATCTGTCCAAGAAGGAAATCGAGTTCGAGGTCATCCCGCAGCGTCTGCGCGGCGAAACCGCCGCGTTCGAGATTCGCGTGGGCAAGAAGATCGTCGTGGAGGAGGGCCGCCGCATTACGGCGCGTCACGTGCGCGAACTCGAAGAGGCGCAGGTCAAGCGCCTGCCGGTTCCCACCGAATACATGCAGGGTAAGGTTCTGGCGCACGACATCGTCAACACCGAGACCGGCGAGATCCTGGCAAAGGCCAACGAAATCCTCACCGTACCGACAGTGGGCAAGCTCATCGAGAACGGCATCACCGAAATCCGCACGTTGTACGTCAACGATCTGGATCGCGGTCCCTATATCTCGGACACGCTGCGCATCGATCCGACCAAGACGCGGCTCGAAGCGCTGGTCGAAATCTACCGCATGATGCGTCCCGGCGAGCCGCCGACCAAGGACGCGGCCGAGAACCTGTTCCAGAACCTCTTCTTCAACGGCGAGCGCTACGACCTGTCGCCGGTGGGCCGGATGAAGTTCAACCGGCGTGTGGGCCGCGAGGAAATCACGGGCTCGGGCGTTCTGAGCAAAGAAGACATCATCGAGGTCATGAAGACCTTGATCGACATTCGAAACGGCAACGGCCACGTGGACGACATCGACCATCTGGGCAACCGCCGCGTCCGCAGCGTCGGGGAAATGGCGGAGAACGCCTTCCGCATCGGCCTGGTGCGCGTCGAGCGCGCCGTGAAGGAGCGGCTGACCATCGCCGAAAGCGAGCCCATCATGCCGCAGGAAATGATCAATGCGAAGCCGGTGGCCGCGGCGGTCAAGGAATTCTTCGGCTCCTCGCAGCTGTCGCAATTCATGGACCAGAACAATCCGCTCTCGGAAGTCACCCACAAGCGCCGGGTTTCGGCGTTGGGCCCCGGCGGCTTGACGCGCGAGCGTGCCGGATTCGAAGTTCGCGACGTGCATCCGACCCACTACGGCCGGGTGTGCCCCATCGAAACGCCGGAAGGTCCGAACATCGGACTGATCAATTCGCTGGCCGTCTATGCGCGGACCAACGATTATGGATTCCTCGAGACTCCGTATCGCCGGGTGGCCAACGGTGCGGTGACGGATCAGATCGATTACCTCTCGGCCATCGAAGAGGGCCAGTACGTGATCGCCCAGGCGAACGCGGCCCTCAGCGACAAGGGCGAATTCACCGACGATCTGATTTCGTGCCGCACGCAGAACGAGTTCACCTTGTCCGCGCCGGACAAGATCGACTTCATGGATGTCAGTCCCAAGCAGATCGTCTCGGTGGCGGCGTCGCTGATTCCGTTCCTGGAACACGACGATGCGAACCGCGCGCTCATGGGCTCGAACATGCAGCGCCAGGCGGTGCCGACCTTGCGGTCGGAGACTCCGCTGGTGGGTACGGGCATGGAACGGGCGGTCGCCATCGACTCCGGCGTCACCGTGGTGGCACGGCGCGGCGGCAGCGTGGACTCCGTCGACGCATCGCGCATCGTGGTGCGGGTGAACGACGATGAGACCACCGCCGGCGAACCCGGCGTCGACATCTACTCGCTCACCAAGTACACGCGTTCGAACCAGAACACTTGCATCAACCAGCGTCCGCTGGTGCGCTCCGGCGATGCCATCAAGCGCGGCGACGTCCTGGCCGACGGTCCGTCCACGGACCTGGGCGAGCTGGCCTTGGGACAGAATCTGCTGGTGGCCTTCATGCCCTGGAACGGCTACAACTTCGAGGATTCCATCCTCATCTCCGAGCGCGTGGTCGAGGAAGACCGCTTCACGACCATTCACATCGAGGAACTCACCTGCGTCGCGCGCGACACCAAGCTGGGTCCCGAGGAAATCACCGCCGACATTCCCAATGTGGGCGACTCCGCCCTCGCGAAGCTCGATGAGGCGGGCATCGCGTTCATCGGTGCGGAAGTGCGCGCCGGCGACATTCTGGTCGGCAAGGTCACGCCGAAGGGCGAGACGCAGCTGACCCCGGAAGAGAAGCTGCTGCGGGCGATCTTCGGCGAAAAGGCCTCGGATGTGAAGGACACTTCGCTGCGCGTGCCCCCGGGCATGGACGGCACGGTGATCGACGTGCGCGTGTTCACCCGCGACGGAGTCGAGAAGGACTCGCGCGCACTGGCCATCGAAAAGGCGGAACTCGAGCGGGTACGCAAGGACCTGGCCGATCAGCAGCGCATCCTGGAGGACGATTTGTTCCAGCGCGTGCGCGGCATGATCGACGGCAAGACCGCCGAGGCGGGCCCGAAGAAGCTGAAATCCGGAACGGCGATCGATGAGGCCTATCTCTCGGATCTGCCGCGCGAACAGTGGTTCGAGATCCGCTTCAAGGACGAAGAGACGAATGCGCAGTTGGAGACCGTGTCCGAGCGGCTGAAGGGTCAGCGCAAGACATTCGAGAAGCGCTTCGAAGAGAAGAAGGCCAAGATCACGGCGGGCGACGATCTGGCGCCCGGCGTGCTCAAGATGGTCAAGGTGTACCTGGCCGTCAAGCGGCGCGTGCAGCCGGGCGACAAGATGGCGGGCCGTCACGGCAACAAGGGCGTGATCTCCTCCATCGTTCCGGTCGAGGACATGCCGTACATGGCGGACGGTACGCCTGTGGACATCGTGTTGAATCCGCTGGGCGTGCCTTCGCGCATGAACATCGGGCAGATTCTGGAAACTCACCTGGGCTGGGCCGCCAAGGGTTTGGGCGCGAAGATCGGCAAAATGCTGGAAGCCCAGCATGCGGTCGTTGAGTTGCGCAAATTTCTCGGCCAGGTCTACAACGAGACCGGTGGTCAAAAGGAAGACATCAAGTCCATGAGCGATGCTGAAGTCATCGAGCTCGCCAGCAATCTGAAGAAGGGCGTGCCGATGGCGACGCCGGTGTTCGACGGCGCGAGCGAAGAGGAGATCAAGAATCTTCTGACGCTGGCGGATCTGCCGACATCCGGTCAGACCACCTTGCACGATGGCCGTACGGGCGAGCAATTCGACCGGCCGGTGACCGTGGGCTACATGTACATGCTGAAGTTGAACCACTTGGTCGACGACAAGATGCACGCCCGTTCCACCGGACCGTACAGCCTGGTCACCCAGCAGCCGCTGGGCGGCAAGGCGCAGTTCGGCGGCCAACGCTTCGGCGAGATGGAAGTGTGGGCGCTCGAAGCCTACGGTGCTGCGTACACCTTGCAGGAAATGCTCACCGTCAAGTCGGACGACGTCAACGGACGTACGCAGATGTACAAGGCGATCGTCGACGGCAACCACGAAATGAAAGCCGGCATGCCGGAGTCGTTCAATGTCTTGGTCAAGGAGATTCGATCCCTGGCCATCAACATCGAACTCGAGAGCGAGGCTTAAAGTTATGAAAGATCTACTCAAGTTGTTCAAGCAGCAAGTGCCGGTCGAAAATTTCGATTCGATCAAGATCGGCCTTGCGTCGCCGGACATGATCCGGTCCTGGTCGTACGGCGAGGTGAAGAAGCCGGAGACCATCAACTATCGAACCTTCAAGCCGGAACGCGACGGCCTGTTCTGCGCGAAGATCTTCGGGCCGGTGAAGGACTACGAGTGCCTATGCGGCAAGTACAAGCGCTTGAAGCACCGCGGCGTGGTGTGCGAGAAGTGCGGCGTCGAAGTGACCCAGTCCAAGGTGCGCCGCGAGCGCATGGGCCACATCGAGCTGGCGAGTCCCACGGCGCACATCTGGTTCCTGAAGTCGCTGCCGTCGCGCATCGGGTTGATGCTCGACATGACCTTGCGCGAGATCGAGCGCGTGCTGTATTTCGAGGCCTTCGTGGTCGTCGATCCGGGCATGACGTCCTTGCAGCGCGGCCAATTGCTCACGGACGAAATGTATCTCGAGTCCATCGAGGAGCACGGCGACGAGTTCGACGCCCGCATGGGTGCCGAAGCCGTACACGAGCTGCTCAAGTCCATGGATCTGCCGTCGGAAATCGTCAAGGTCCGTGAGGACATGGCGAACACGAACTCCGAGACGAAGATCAAGCGCCTGTCGAAGCGTCTGAAGCTCATCGAGGCGTTCATGGAGTCGGGCAACAAGCCCGAATGGATGGTGCTCACGGTATTGCCGGTGCTGCCCCCCGACCTGCGGCCGCTGGTGCCGCTCGACGGCGGCCGCTTCGCGACCTCCGATTTGAACGATCTGTATCGCCGCGTCATCAATCGCAACAACCGCCTGCGGCGGCTGCTGGAGTTGAATGCGCCGGATATCATCGTGCGCAACGAAAAGCGCATGCTGCAGGAGGCGGTGGACGCCCTGCTCGACAACGGCCGCCGCGGCCGCGCCATCACGGGGACCAACAAGCGACCGCTGAAGTCCCTGGCCGATATGATCAAGGGCAAGCAGGGCCGGTTCCGCCAGAACCTGCTGGGCAAGCGCGTGGATTACTCGGGCCGCTCCGTCATCGTCGTGGGTCCGACGCTGCGCCTGCACCAGTGCGGATTGCCGAAGAAGATGGCCTTGGAATTGTTCAAGCCGTTCATCTTCTCCAAGCTGCAGCTGCGCGGCGAAGCCTCGACCATCAAGGCGGCGAAGCGCCTGGTGGAGCGTGAGGGACCGGAAGTGTGGGACATCCTGGAAGAGGTGATCCGCGAACATCCCGTGCTCTTGAACCGCGCCCCGACCCTGCACCGTCTCGGCATCCAGGCGTTCGAGCCGGTGTTGATCGAGGGCAAGGCGATCCAGCTGCATCCGCTGGTCTGCACGGCGTTCAACGCCGATTTCGACGGCGACCAAATGGCCGTCCATGTGCCGCTGTCGATCGAGGCGCAGCTCGAAGCGCGGGCGCTGATGATGTCGTCGAACAACATCCTCTCGCCCGCGAACGGTGAACCCATCATCGTCCCGTCTCAGGACGTGGTGCTCGGGCTTTACTACATGACCCGCGAAAAGGTGGGTGCCAAGGGCGAGGGCATGGCGTTCAGCGACGTTGCCGAAGTGCACCGTGCCTATGAGAGCCGCAATATCGATCTGCAGGCCAAAGTGCGCGTGCGCCTGTCCGAGCATGTCCGTGACGCCAACGGCAAGCTGGCGCAGAACATCCGGGTGGTCAACACCACCGCGGGCCGCGCACTGCTGTCGGAGATCCTGCCGAAGGGGTTGTCCTTCGATGCGATCAACCAGGATATGACCAAGAAGATCATTTCCGCCACGATCAACTTGTGCTACCGCACCGTGGGTCTCAAGGAAACCGTCGTGTTCGCCGATCAGCTCATGTACACGGGCTTCCAATATGCGACCCGCGCGGGCGTCTCGATCGGCGTGGACGACATGGTCGTACCGCTGCAGAAGACCAAAATCCTGGCGACGGCGGAGCGGGAAGTGAAGGAGATCCAGGAGCAGTATTCCTCCGGCCTCGTCACCAACGGCGAACGCTACAACAAGGTGGTCGACATCTGGTCGCGCACCAATGACCAGGTGGCCAAGGCCATGATGGAAAAGTTGGGCACCGATGAAGTCACCGACTCCAAGGGCAACAAGGTCCGTCAGAAATCGTTCAATTCGATCTTCATGATGGCGGACTCCGGCGCTCGCGGTTCCGCCGCGCAGATTCGTCAGCTCGCCGGCATGCGCGGCCTGATGGCGAAGCCGGACGGCTCCATCATCGAAACGCCGATCACCGCGAATTTCCGCGAAGGCTTGAACGTACTGCAGTACTTCATCTCCACTCACGGCGCCCGCAAGGGCTTGGCCGATACGGCCCTGAAGACGGCGAACTCGGGCTACCTCACCCGGCGTCTGGTCGACGTGGCGCAGGACTTGGTGGTCACCGAAATCGACTGCGGCACGAGCTTCGGCTTGTCGATCACCCCCATCGTCGAAGGCGGGGATGTGGTCGAGGGCTTGGGCGAGCGCGTCCTGGGCCGCGTGGCATCCGAGGATGTGGCGGTGGCGTCGAGCGGCGAAGTACTGGTCAAGGCCGGAACCCTGATCGACGAGAGACTGGTGAAGCTCCTCGAGAAGATGGGAGTCGACCAGGTCATGGTCCGCTCGCCGATCACCTGCGAAACCCGGTACGGCGTGTGCGCCCAGTGCTATGGCCGCGACTTAGGGAGAGGACATCGCATCAACATCGGCGAAGCGGTGGGCGTGATCGCCGCGCAATCCATCGGCGAGCCGGGAACCCAGCTCACGATGCGCACCTTCCACGTCGGTGGTGCGGCCTCCCGAGCGGCGGCGGCCAATGGCGTCGAGGTCAAGTCGAAGGGCACCATACGGCTGCACAACATCAAGACCGTGCGTCACGAGAAGGGGCATTTGGTTGCGGTGTCCCGGTCCGGCGAATTGGGCGTGGTCGATGAGTTCGGCCGCGAGCGCGAGCGCTACAAGATCCCGTACGGCGCCACCATCACGGTGAACGATGCCGATGTGGTGGCCGCGGGCCAGTCGGTGGCGAATTGGGATCCGCATACGCATCCCGTGGTCACGGAAGTGGCCGGCATGATCAAGTTCTCCGACTTCGTCGACGGCATCACCGTGACGACCCAGGTGGACGATGTCACCGGCCTGTCCAGCACGGTGGTGCTGGATCCGAAGCAGCGCGGTTCGGGCGGCAAGGACCTGCGCCCGGTCGTGCGGTTGACCAATGCGAAGGGCAAGGAAGTTACTTTCGCCAACACCGACATTCCGGCTGTCTATGCCCTGCCCGCGGGGGCCATCGTCAGCCTGGAAGACGGTTCCAAGGTGTCGGTGGGCGACGTCATCGCGCGTATTCCGCAGGAGTCCTCGAAGACCCGCGACATCACGGGCGGTTTGCCGCGAGTGGCCGACTTGTTCGAGGCGCGCAAGCCCAAGGATTCCGCGATCTTGGCGGAACGCAGCGGCACGGTCAGCTTCGGCAAGGAGACCAAGGGCAAGCGCCGCTTGATCATCACCAACGAGGCCACCGACAAGTACGAGGAGCTGATTCCGAAGTGGCGCCATCTCAACGTGTTCGAAGGCGAGCAGGTGGAGAAGGGAGAAGTCATCGCCGACGGCGAACCGAATCCGCATGACATATTGCGGCTGCAGGGCGTCGAGGCCTTGGCGAACTACCTGGTCCGTGAAATTCAGGACGTCTATCGCCTGCAGGGCGTGAAGATCAACGACAAGCACATCGAAGTGATCGTGCGGCAGATGTTACGTAAAATCGAGGTGCTCGATACCGGCGATTCGGCGCTGCTCCGCGGCGAACAGATGGATCGCGGCAGGCTCCTGGATGTCATTGCGAAACAGAGGGCCGAGGGCAAGAACCAGTCGACTTGGGAACCCATGCTGTTGGGCATCACCAAGGCGTCCCTGGCCACGGAGTCCTTCATTTCGGCAGCATCGTTCCAGGAAACCACCCGCGTCCTCACCGAGGCGGCGGTCCGGGGCCTCAAGGACGATTTGCGGGGTTTGAAGGAGAACGTTATCGTCGGCCGCCTTATTCCCGCGGGCACCGGTTTCGCGTATCATGCGCGTCGCCGACGTGCATTTGACGATAGCCGCCGCCGCAGCTTCATGGACGTAAGCGGCGGTATGGGCGACTCCGACGAGACTGTGCCGGCGGGGGATACTGAAGCTGCCGAATAAGAAAATAAGAAGCATTTTTTAAAGATATGGCCTCGTGTCCGCAAGGTTCGAGGCCTTTTTTATGGTGCGGCCGGCCAGGCTCGGGCGATGATGCCGCGTAGACGTGACCCGCGTCACGCCCTTATCCCGCCAAGCATTTATTGTACGCAGACGCAATCCTCAAGGCCGAACCATGCTGTTGCTTACCGCCATTCTCCGCGTTTGGGTGCCGCGCGACCCGGAAGCCAACGATCTGTTGGCCGGAATTCGCCTGCGGGTTGGCCACCTGGGGTTGACCATCATCGCCCTGGTTTACGTCCTGATTTCGTTCTGGCAGCGGTAGTACTGCCGCCAGGGACCGCATAGGCGCGTCCCGCGCAGGCGCGCACCTACCCCGCGGGCGCGCACCCACCCCGTAGGCGCGCACCCACAAATAAAAGCGGCCCAAGGCTCCTTGCGGTCTCGGGGTCTGCGTTCAGACTGGAGCCTCTAACTCCGGGAGACGCTCATGAATCGGCTGGTCCATACACTCGCATTGGCGGGACTCCTCGCGGCAGGTCACGCGCTTGCAGACGACACAATGTCGCGTGCCAGCATGACGGAACATCAAGCGATGAAAGACTGCATGGAACGGCAAAAGGCTGCCGCCGTAAACATGTCGAAAGCCCAGATGAAGCGCCTCTGCAAGGACAAACTAAAAGATCAGAAAGCGACCGGTGACATGCCCGAAGCGCCGCCGACCGACGCGCCGCGTAACTAGGTCTGCCGCAGCAGCAATGCCGGAGCTCCGGCAGGGAGGATTCCCATGAAGCCTGCGATCAAGCCGAGACAACCCGATTTGCCGACCGAGCCGGAAATGCCGAACGAAGTAGAGGAATTGTCCCTGAGCATCGCGGCCGCGGACGACTCGAGCGGCGACACCGACGATGATGTGGACGACGAGGATATCCACGAGGATATCGAGTAGCTGCTGCGGGGAATAGCTTTTGAGACGTGCTCGTCGCAGCCGCGCCGCGCCGCGCCGCCGGGGCAAAGCTGTATGATTGGCCGCGATGCAAATCATTCGCAGATCGTCGCTGGTCCCCGTGCCGTGGAAGAACGGCGGTGGAATCACCCATGAAATGATCCGAGCGCCAGCGACGGGCGATCCTTTCCGATGGCGGGTCAGCATTGCGCAGATCGACGCCTCGGGACCTTTCTCCAATTTCACCGGCTATTCGCGCAAGATGGTGCTGCTGCGTGGCGCGGGCCTTAAATTGCGGTTCCCTGCCGGCCCTGACAGAGATCTCCACGACATCGGGGACATGACGGAATTCGACGGCGCGGCGGCGACGGAATGCGAACTCCTGGACGGCCCGTGCACGGATTTGAATCTGATGGTTTCGCGGTCGATGCCGGGGGTGCGAGCCTGGGTAGAGCGTTTATTGGAACCGCGTTCCCTGCGGCCTTCTTTTCAGGGCGCGATTCTGGCGTTCGCAATCTGCGGCATTGTGAGCGTGCAACTGGAAGGCTGCGAGGCGGCCCGGCTGCATGCATGGGATCTTGCCGCGATGTCCCCGGACGAGTGCGGCTCCATTGGTCCGGCGGGCCTGGATGCCACGGCGGCCCCCTTGGTGTTCTTCGCTGCCGTGGACGATAATTCCGCCCAGGGGCCTACCGGCTCCTAACAACGAAGGACCCGCCGATGGCCGCCAATATCAAACCGCAACCCGCCGCAGCGGAGCTGAACACGCTTCGCGCCGCGATGCGCGAGCATGGACTTATGCCCGAAGAGCGTGCCGTGACGCGCTTGCTGCATCAGTTGGAACTCACCGGAGGCGCACGCCATCGCGCCGTTTCCGTCGCGATGGCGTTGGTCGAGGGCGCGCGGGCGCGGCGCGACGAGCGTCCCTTTTTGGATGCCTTCCTGCAGGAATTCGGTTTGTCGAATCAGGAGGGCATCGCGCTCATGTGCATCGCGGAGGCGCTGCTGCGCATTCCCGACGATGCGACCGCCGATCGGCTGATCGCCGAGCAACTCGCCACCGGCGATTGGTCGTCGCACTCGGGGAAATCCGAATCGCTGTTCGTCAATGCTTCGACGTGGGGTTTGATGTTGACGGGCGGCATTCTCGAACTCGACCCGACCATCAAGGCCGATGCCCCGGGGTGGATCAAGAAGCTGACCCGCAAAGCGGGGGAACCACTGGTGCGGCTCGCCGTGCGCAGGGCCATGCGGATCATCGGCGGCGAATTCGTCGTCGGGCGAACGATCGAGGAAGCGCTGGCGCGCGGTGCCCGCGAATCGGATGTCCGGCTGTGCTCCTTCGACATGTTGGGCGAGGGCGCGCGAACACGAAGCGACGCCGAACGCTACCTCGAGTCCTATGAACACGCGATCGACGTCATCGGCGCGGACACCGGAGGCCGGCCGCCGCACGAGGCCTCAAGCATATCCATCAAACTCTCGGCACTCGAGCCGCGGTATTCGCTGCTGCAGCATGATCGGGTGATGGCACGGCTGGTGCCGGAGGTCCAGAGTCTGGCGCGGCGCGCGGCCGCGCTCGGAATTCAACTCACCATCGATGCGGAGGAAGCCGATCGGCTGGATCTATCCTTGGACGTGATCGACGCGTTGGCCCGCGACAGCGCGACCCGGGATTGGCCCGGACTTGGACTGGCCGTGCAGGCCTACGGCAAACGGGCCTTGGACGTCATCGACTGGGTGGCGGGAACCGGACGCCGGTATGGGCGCCGGCTGACGGTTCGGCTGGTGAAGGGTGCCTATTGGGACAGCGAAATCAAGCGCGGCCAGGAGCGCGGTCTCGACGGTTATCCGGTATACACCCGCAAAATGACCACGGATGTCGCCTATCTCTCCTGCGCCGGGCATTTGTTCGGCCACGGCGATGTCATCCTGCCGCAGTTCGCGACTCACAATGCGCACAGCATCGCGTCGGTACTGGAGTTGGCGCCCGACGGCGCGGATTTCGAATTCCAAAGACTGCATGGCATGGGCCGGCTCCTCTATGCGGAAGCGGCCCGGCAGATCGCGGACTTCCCGCGCGTTCGCGTCTACGCGCCGGTCGGCGAACACAAGGACTTGCTGGCCTATTTGGTGCGCCGGCTGCTGGAAAACGGCGCCAACACTTCTTTCGTGAATCGGTTCATGGACGAGCAGGTGCCGGTGGCTGACATCGTGCGCGATCCGATTTCAGAGCTCGAACGACTCGACGCATATCCCCACCCGCGCCTGCCGCTTCCGAAAGCCCTATATCCCGACCGGCGCAATTCCATCGGGCCGGATATGGGCAACCCCCAGGTGCTCGATGATCTGCACAAGGAAATGGAGTCGCGGCGCTCCTCCGACCACACCGCGGGCCCCCTCATCAAGGGTTCCTCGGCCGCCGGGGAGATGCGGGCCGTTGTCAATCCAGCCGACCGACGCGACCTCGTGGGCCATTCTCGCGACGCGGATCCGGGAGAGATCACGGAAGCGTTCACGGCAGGCGCCGGGGCCCAGCCGCGATGGAATGCGCTCGGCGGCGGTCCGCGTGCGGAGCAGCTCGAGGAGGCCTCGAATCTGCTCGAGAAGGGGCGGTCCGATTTTTATGATCTGCTGGTTCGCGAAGCCGGCAAAACTCTGCCGGATGCGATCGCCGAAGTTCGCGAGGCCGTGGATTTCTGCCGGTACTACGCAGCCCTCGCGCGCACGCAGTTCACAGGCGCGACGCGGCTCAATGGGCCCACCGGCGAACTCAACGAGCTAACCCTGCACGGCCGCGGTGTGTTTGCGTGCATCAGCCCGTGGAATTTCCCGCTGGCGATCTTCGCCGGGCAGGTGACCGCCGCATTGGCGGCCGGTAATGCAGTCGTGGCCAAGCCGGCAGAACCCACCCCGCTCATCGCAGCGCGCTTCATTCGGCTACTGCACGCGGCCGGCGTGCCGCCCGATGTGGTGCAGCTGGTTCCTGCGCCGGGCCGAATGTTCGGTGAGATCGCGTTCGCGCATCCGGCACTGGCAGGCGTTGCCATGACCGGATCGACCGCAACCGCCTTGACCATCAATCGCTCGTTGGCCGCTCGCAGCGGTGCCATCGTCCCGCTGATCGCCGAAACCGGCGGCTTGAATGCGATGATCGTCGATTCGACCGCATTGCCGGAACAAGTGATCGACGACGTCGTGACGTCGGCCTTCATCAGCGCAGGTCAGCGCTGTTCGGCTCTGCGGCTGCTATTTTTGCAGGAAGACGTCGCCGACAACATGTTGGAAATGTTGTCGGGCGCAATGGAAGAACTCGTCATCGGCAACCCCGCCGATCTACAAACCGATGTGGGTCCGGTGATTAATGCCGCGGCGGCGGAAGGGCTAAACCGTCACATAGCCAAGATGCATGCCGAGGCCCGCGTCATCAAGGCGTGCCGGCTTGACGACTCCCATTCCCTGGGCAGTTTCGTCGCACCGCACCTGATCGAATTGAGAAGCGCCGCGCAACTCACTCGTGAAGAATTCGGCCCCATATTGCACGTGGTGCGATTTCGCGCCAGCGAAATTCAAGACGTTTTGGCCGCTATCCGTGCCACGAACTACGGCCTCACGATCGGTGTGCAGACGCGCCTGGAATCCTTTTGGCGCGAGATATTTGCCAACACCGCGATCGGCAACACCTATGTCAATCGAAACATGATCGGAGCCGTGGTGGGCGTGCAACCATTCGGCGGGACCGGGCTCTCGGGAACGGGCCCAAAAGCCGGCGGCCCCCATTATCTCGGCCGATTCGCCGGCGAGCGCACGTTGACGGTCAATACCACCGCGACGGGCGGCAACGCCGCACTCCTGAATCAAGGAACCTGACACTCACGCCCAGGCTCGCGGGTTTAGGGGTACAAGGCTGCAAGTTCCGCTGCAGGTTCAAGGCTGGCCGGCGACCTTGGTTGCTTTCGCGTTCGCCTTCGCTGCTTCGTAATCCGCGTCGGCCTGATCCTTACACGCCTTCTGTTCGTGTCCCTCCAGCGAATCGCACTTTTGAATCGCCACTTTGTGATTGCCGTCGGCGCGCGCGACCGCCACATCATAGGAATCGCTGCTCATATCTTTCTGCTGCTCGCGCTGCGCTTCCGCCACTTCCTTGGAGGCGGATTGATTTGCCGCAGCAACATTCTCCGCGACCTTGTCGGGCGATTTGGCGTTGTTGCACCCGACGGCGGCCAGCAGCGCCGTCAAGCCGAAAATCACATGGATATGTGCTCGCATCTCTCATTTCCTCGTTCCGCACTCCTCGATCTGTGATCCTGGAGCTGAAGACTGTGATCCTGGAGCTGAAGTGCTGCGAGCGCTGTAGGCCGCTGCGGGCGAGGCAGGGTAGGAGATCCCCGGTCAGCGGATACCTACGAGCGTTCCGTCCCCCATCCGATGAGCGGGTTTGTCCGGGAAGCCTAAGGTCTCGGATGCACACAAACTCAGAGGAGAGTTTCAACATGACGAATCCGAAAGACGATAAATCGATGAGCGGCGGCAGCAAGGAAGGGTCGGACCCGAAGACCGGCACGCAAACGGGCGGCGGCGCCCAGCCTGGACAGCGGCAACAGTCGCCGGGGCAGCAACCCTCGGGCGGTCAGCAGGGTGGTCAGAATCCCAACCGTGGCGGCCAACAGGGCGGGTCGGGGAGCGGCAGGTCGAGCGAGGAAATGCAAAAGGATCCCGGCCAAAAGGATAAGACCTGAGCGCTGATTTCCGAAGCTGATTTCGCGTTGAGTTTCAGTCCCTGAGAGCCGGCGACAGCTGTCGCCGGCTTCTTCGCGCCCAAGCGCCCCCTGACGTGTCAAAATACGACGTCATGATAAGAAAATGACGTCAATGATAAGAAAATTCAGTCGCCAAGCCGTGGACGGCGGCGGGCCCCGAACGGGGCTGCCGATGGCGCCGCGGACCCTGGCCGCTTTCCTCATCGCAGTCGCGGCGGTGGTCGCGCTGGCCACCTTGTCGTATGTCTCGGTGCAATCCACGGCCGCCGGGGCCCGGAGTTTCACGAAGGCCATCGAGGCCATCGCACAGTTGCAAACGTTGCTGTCTACCATAACGGACGCCGAAACAGGCCAAAGAGGCTATCTCTTGACGGGCCGGGAAAGCTATGTCGAGCCGTTTTCCTCGGCGAAGGGCGTTCTTGCCGGTCAGTTTCGCGCCCTGCATACGCTGATCGACGACCAACCGGCGCAGCGCAAACGGCTGGAGAATCTCGAGGCGCTGTCGGCGGACAAAATGGATGAACTTGGCGAGACCATCGCCTTGCGGCGTTCCGGAGAATCCGACAAGGCGCTGGCGGTGGTGCGAACCGATCGCGGTAAGAATTTCATGGACGGCATTCGAGCCGTCGTCGATGAAATGCTGGCATCCGAACGGCAATCGATCGCGGCGCACACCGCGCGGTTGCAGAGCGCCGCGAGGGTTTCATTTGCAGTGACATGGGGCGGCTCGGCCGTGCTGCTGTTTCTGATTGCCGCGGCGGCCGCCATGGCATCCCGCGACTACCGGACCCGGCAGTTGGAATCCTGGCTGCGCGCCGGGCAGATTGGATTGAGCGAGCTGATGCAGGGAGATCAGCCGCTCGACAGGCTGGGCCACAGCATCCTCGGGTTCTTGGCGGCATACATGGACGCCCAAGTCGGCGCAGTTCTCATCGCCGAACGCGGCCGCTTCCGACGCGTCGCCGGCTTTGCGTTGCCCCCCGGGTCGGATGTGGAAGCGATCCGGCCGGGCGACGGCTTGACCGGGCAGGCGGCGAGGGAGAATCGTCCACTGCGGGTCCGCGACGTGCCGCCGGGCTATCTACCGATCGGGTCGAGTGTCGGCAGCGGCTCTCCGGGCGAGTTGCTGATCGCCCCCGCCAGCATTGACGGCATGGTCCATGCCGTCGTCGAGCTCGGCTTCTTCCGTGCCACCGATCAGGCTCAGCAGCAGCTTCTCGAGCGCGTTTCCGAGTCGATCGCGGTTGCGGTAAGAGCGTCGAACGATCGCAACCGGCTCGAGGAACTGCTGCAGGAGACGCAGCATCAGGCCGACGAGCTGCGAACCCGGGAAGAGGAATTGCGCGTCAACAACGAGGAGCTGGAAGAACAGGGGCGCACGCTGAAGGAGTCTCGTGCGGAGTTGGAATCGCAACAAGCTGAGCTCGAACAAATCAACGCGCAACTCGAGGAACAGACCCAAGTCCTGGAGCATCAGAAAGATCAGCTGGCAAAGTCGCATGCGGTGCTGACCCAAAAGACTGCCGATCTGCAGCGCGCCAACGAATACAAGAGCGAGTTCCTGGCGAATATGAGCCATGAACTGCGCACGCCGCTCAACTCGACCCTCATTCTCGCGAAGCTGCTGGCCGACAACAAGGAAGGGAATCTGACCGACTCCCAGATGAAATACGCGCAAACCATATCGTCGGCGGGAAACGACCTGTTGGCGCTCATCAACGACGTCCTGGACCTGTCGAGGATAGAAGCCGGGAAAATCGAGTTGACCGCGGAACCCGTATCCATCGCGGCAGTGCTCGATACGTTGACCGAGATGTTTCGGCCCGCGGCGGATCAAAAAAATCTGGCATTCTCGACCTTCATCGAGCCGGGCACTCCGGAGCAGATCGAGACCGATTCACAACGGCTCGGCCAAATCCTGAAAAACCTGTTGTCCAATGCGCTGAAGTTCACCGAACGAGGCGAGGTGAGCTTGCGCGTATTTGGGTCCGGGGGCGGACGAGTGGCGTTCGCCGTACGCGACACCGGTGTCGGAATTCCGGTCAATCAACAGGAGGTCATATTCGAGGCCTTCCGGCAGGCGGATGGCAGCGTCCACCGCAAGTTCGGCGGGACCGGCCTGGGCTTGTCCATTTCAATGGATTTGGCGCGTTTGCTGGGCGGATCCATCGCAGTGCAAAGCGCTCCGGGTGAGGGCAGTGTATTTACCCTGACGATGCCCCTCCAGTATTCGACCCCTCCGGACCTTGGGCGCGGTGTTTCTTCCCCGCCGCAGATCGCGGCCGCTCCAGCCGCCGCGGCGGTCGCCCGGCCTGGACCGGCGAAAGACGGCGCCGTAGTTCGCCGCCCGGCATGCGCTGCAGTGGACGACGACCGCAACTCGCTGTCGTCCGGCGCGCGCCTCATCCTGGTCGTGGAGGACGACCAGTGGTTCGCGGCAATCCTGCGCGAGCTCGCCCATGAAATGGGCTTTCAATGCGTGATCGCTCATTCCGCGGACGAGGGTCTTGCCGCCGCCCGGGAGTTCAATCCGAGCGCCATACTCTTGGATGTCAACCTCCCGGATCACTCCGGACTCGGCGTACTCGATCAATTGAAACACGATGCGCGCACGCGGCACATTCCGGTTCACATGGCATCGGTGGCGGACCACCGCCGCGAGGCGCTTGAACTAGGCGCCGTCGGGTATGCGCTGAAGCCCGTCAAGAGGGAAGAATTGGTCGAAGCATTGCGTCTGCTGGAGTCGAAATTGTCGCAGGGGCTGCGGCGGGTTCTCATCGTCGAGGACGATGCGCGGCAGCGCGAGAGCATTCGGCAGCTGCTGACCAATGCCGATGTTCAAATCACGGCCGTCGACAGCGCCGGCGAGGCTCTTCGTCAGCTTTCAGTTACGACCTTCGATTGCATGGTCATGGACTTCAATCTTCCCGACTACAGCGGCTACGATTTGCTCGCGAAAATGGCGCAGCAGGAGGACGTCGCCTTTCCTCCGGTGATCGTCTACACGGGCCGCGCTCTCTCCACGGACGAGGAGCAGCGCCTCCGGCGTTATTCGAAATCCATCATCATCAAGGATGCACGGTCGCCGGAACGGCTACTGGATGAAGTGACCCTGTTCCTCCATCAAGTGGAGTCCAAATTGCCGCCGGAACGCCAGCAGATGCTGAAGACCGCGCGCAGCCGGGAAAGCTCGTTGCAGGGCCGGCGCGTGCTCGTGGTGGAAGACGACGTGCGCAACATCTTCGCGCTGTCGAGCGTGCTGGAACCGCAGGGAGCGAAAGTCGAGATCGCACGCAACGGAATAGAGGCGCTCGAGATGCTCGCCCGAAGCACGAGTTCCGCGGCGGGTGCCATCGATATGGTGCTGATGGACATCATGATGCCCGAAATGGACGGTTTGACCGCGATGCGGGAAATCCGCAAGCGCCCGGAAATGAAGCATATTCCCATCATTGCCCTTACCGCCAAGGCGATGAGGGACGACCAGGAGAAGTGTCTTCGCGCAGGCGCCAACGACTATATCGCGAAACCCTTGGACGTCGAGAAGCTCCTATCCCTGGTGCGCGTATGGATGCCGAAATAAGCGCCGGTGAGGCCGACCGTAAGGAATTCGATCTCGAATTCCGGCTGCTCATCGATGCCATCTATCACAGGTACCAATACGATTTTCGCGGCTACTCGGCTGCTTCGCTCCGGCGTCGCATGAAGTCCGCAATGGCGCACTTCGACTGCCGCACTCCCACGCAGCTGCAGGATCGTGTGCTGCACGAGACCGAAGTGTTCGACGGGCTGCTGGACTATCTCACCGTCCAAGTCAGCGAGATGTTCCGCGATCCTGCGTATTTTCGCGCGCTGCGCGAGCATGTGGTGCCGATGCTGCGCACCTATCCATCGCTGAAGATCTGGGTGGCCGGCTGCAGCGCGGGCGAGGAGGCGTATTCGCTGGCGATCCTGTTGCGCGAGGAGGGACTGCTTGCGAAAAGCCTGATCTACGCGACCGACATCAACCCACATTCGTTGGCGAAAGCCGAGGCGGGCGTGTTTGGTATCGATCGTATCGCCGGATTTACGCTGAATCATCAGCGATCGGGCGCCACGTCATCGCTGTCCGACTACTACACCGCGGCATACGGCCGTGCGGTATTCGATAAGTCGCTGAAGGAACGCATCGTGTTCGCCGATCACAGTCTCGCCACCGACAGCGTTTTCGCGGAGGCGCAGCTCGTCTCGTGCCGCAATGTGCTCATCTACTTCAATCGCGAACTGCAAGATCGGGCACTGCGGCTATTCCACGAGTCATTGTGCCGCAATGGATTTCTCGGAATCGGACCAAAGGAAACCCTTCGCTTCTCATCGCACGCGGACGCTTTCGAGCAGTTCGTGGCGTCCGAGCGGATCTATCAAAAGCGGAGTTCGCCGTGACGGAAAGGGCGACATTGCGAGGGGATATCGGCGCGGTCGCCATCGGCGCGTCGGTCGGCGGCATTGAAGCGCTCTCGGTATTGTTGCCTGCGCTGCCGGCAGAGGCGGCGGTGGCGGTGTTCATCGTGCTGCATCTGCCGCGCAATCGACCGAGCCTGCTGGCGGAGGTATTCTCCCGCAAATGTCTGCTCGATGTGCGCGAGGCGCAAGACAAGGAACCCGTGATTGCCGGTACGGTCTATTGCGCTCCGGCAAACTATCATCTGCTCGTGGAACATGGCCCGCACCTGGCTCTTTCCGTGGATGAGCCCGTACACCACTCGCGCCCGTCGATCGACGTGCTGTTCGAGTCGGCGGCGGAGGTTTACCGAAACCGCCTCCTTGGGATCATCCTCACCGGCGCGAACGAGGACGGTGCGCAAGGTCTGGAGGCGGTCCACGATGCCGGCGGCATCACCGTCGTGCAAACGCCCAACATGGCGCAGGCGCCGCAGATGGTGATCTCCGCAATCAAGATTCGGCAGCCGGACTATGTGCTCTCCCTCGACGAAATCGCGGCGATACTGACCGCACTGCCGACCACGGCGCGGCGACCTTCGTAGATCGTCCGGACATGTCAATGCCCCAGCGAATCAAGTGTCTGCTCGTCGATGACCTGGAGGAAAACCTGCTTGCGCTGGCGGCGTTGCTGCAGCGCGACGATGTCGAATTACTGACCGCCCGGGCCGGCGAGCAGGCGCTGGAGCTGTTGTTGCGCCATGAGGTGGCCCTGGCCTTCATCGACGTGCAGATGCCGGACATGGATGGATTCGAACTTGCCGAGCTGATGCGCGGCAGCGAGCGAACCCGGCACGTGCCGATCATTTTCGTGACCGCGGGTGTCCGCGAGCGGCAGCGTGTCTTCAAGGGATATGAATCCGGGGCCGTCGATTTCATCTACAAGCCGATCGAAGCGCATATTCTGCAGAACAAGGCGGAAGTGTTCTTCGAGCTATATCGCCAGAAGCAGCAGCTGGCCCAGGAACTGCACAATCGTACGGAAACTTTGCGGTTGAACGAGATGTTCAGTGCCCTGCTCGCGCATGACCTGCGAAATCCCTTGAGCGCTATTCTGGGTTCTGCGCGGCTCCTGCAGCGGCGCTCCGGTGATCCGCACGCTCACGAGGCAGCCGGCCGCATCATCGCGAGCGGCAACCGCATGGGCCGCCTGATCGAGGACATGCTCGATCTTGCGCGGGCGCGCCTGGCGGGAGGTCTCATCCTCAAACGGGAACCCGGCGACTTTCGGGCGCTGGTCGAACGCGTGATCCGCGAGCATCAAACCGCAGCTCCGGATCGACTGATCGAATCAGCGTACGCCGGCGAGTTTTTCGGATTTTGGGACGCCGAGCGCATCGCCCAGGTCGTATCCAATCTGATCGGCAACGCGCTGAAGCACGGCGACCCGCAAACCGGGGTCGCTGTAGGGCTCGACGGCACCGAGGCGGATTCGGTCAGCCTGACGGTCGTAAATTCCGGAGTCATTCCCGACGAACTCAAGGACCACTTGTTCGATCCCTTCCGGGGCGGTCAACGCCCCGCGGGCAGGAGCGAGGGCCTCGGCCTGGGGCTGTACATCGTCTTTCAGATCGTGAAGGGACATCGCGGCTCGGTTGAAGTCGAATCCGGCCGCAACAATCAAACCGCCTTTCGGGTGGTGTTACCCCGTTCGCCCGGGTAGCACAACGTGAGCAAGTCAATGCCGATCCGCCGCTCTCGCGCTGCGCCGTCGGCCGCAGTCGTCTGTCAGATAAATCCGGCATGAGAGTGAGCAAATCCGCCGTGACGCATACCAGGCGCCACGCTACTATCGCCCGTCGTCAGCGATCGATGGAGTAACGAGCGATGACTTCCCTACCGCCCAAGCCGACGCACAATTTTTTCCCGTTGCGATTCAGCCCACCCTTGACTGCGTCGGAGAGCGAGCGTCGAGCCATGATTGCGGCCGAAGCCTATTTGCGTGCGGAGCGCCGCAACTTCGCCGCCGGCCACGAGGTCGAGGATTGGCTGGCAGCCGAGGCGGAGGTGAATGCTCGATTGGCACATGTCCGCAGGCTGGTTGGATTTACGGAGTGGTAGCAGCCTGGCGAGGTCGCAGCGTGTACTTCAATCGCTCCCATGGGCGGGATAGTAGATAGTCAGCGCTCCCTGCGGTTGCATACTATTGTCCACCGTCAGGCGGCCGCGGTTGGCCGCCAAGAAATCGCGGGCAAAGAGCAGAGTCAGTTCCTTGGGTCGAAACCGCAGGTACGGACACTGCGATAAATCCGGTATGGCATGGGCTTCATCGTAGCCGGCATGTGAGCCGATGGTCACCGCGACGTCGTCTCCGACGCGGTCGATCGTGATAGGCAGTTCGCCGCGGACCGGAGTTTCATCGATTGCAGCCGTGAGCAGGCCCGCCAGCAGCGTCTGAAGTTTGGCGCGGTCAGCCCACACGACGAGATTCTCGGAACTTGTAACCGTCATGTGAATGGCCTTGTTCGCTGCATCGTTGCGCAAGAAATGCAAAACTTCGCGGGTCAGGGCCTCGACCTCCACCGCCGCGGTCGGAGATTGCTGCGAGGTAAGCGCTTCCAACAGGTCAATCATCGATTTTTCGTGGCAGTTGATCGCTCGCCGGGCGAGGTCGCAGGCTTTCTCGACGCGCGCGAGATCGCCACCGCCGGCTCGGGCGGAACGTTGCAGCAATTCGAGCGCCCCGAAAAGCGCCTGCAGGCTGCCGCGGAAATCGTGCAGAAACGCCGGCGCGCAGCGCTCGTTGATCGTGGCGCGCGCCGCGGCTTCATAGAGATCGGTCAAACCCAGGTCATTGACTCTGCCGTTACCAGCGATCACTCTGCGGTTACCTCGACGGTGACGTTCATGGAAAGAAAATCATCGATCGCCCCGGTGAATGCCCCCGCCACCGGAGCGGCCTGTGAGGCGTTGCGCGCCACCGCTACCCGGATCAAATTTCGGCCCCCGATAAGCGCGTTGGTGGGGTCGAATTCCACCCACCCCGCGCCCGGCAGATAGACCTGCACCCACGCATGCGTGGCGCCGCCGCCCACCAATCCGCCCCCGGCACCGACCAGCTTTTCATCATAGAGATAGCCCGACACGAAGCGTGCTGCCAAACCGACGCTGCGCACTGCTTCCATCATGAACACGGCGAAGTCCCGGCAGCTCCCGCACTTCAGACGCAGCGTTTCCGTGGGTTCCTGCACGCCCATTTCCTCCCGCCGGGCGTAGTTAAAATCGCGCTTGACGGCCTGGGTCATGGCGATGATGACGTTGAGCGTATTGCGATCCGGCGTGGTATCGACGAAGGACTTCGCCCATTGATCGACCGCATGCTCCGGGTCCGGGAATTGCCGCTCCTGGGTGCGCGCCAAATCCGCGCTGTCGTCGGCACTGTAATTGAAGGGAAGCTGAGTTGCGTAGGGCTCCACCCAAATCGTCTGTTCGGGAATCGGAAAGTGTTCCGCTCGAAACGCCGACTCGAATACCAGAGTGTCCGTCTTGTCGGCGAACGAGGTGACGACGATGGAATTGCCGAACACGTCGTGCATCCATCGGAGCTCGCAGGGTTGCGGAGA
This sequence comes from uncultured Gammaproteobacteria bacterium, assembly GCA_963799885.1. Classification (GTDB taxonomy): domain Bacteria; phylum Pseudomonadota; class Gammaproteobacteria; order Steroidobacterales; family Steroidobacteraceae; genus Bog-1198. The sequence continues at coordinate 565,881 of CAWCYX010000004.1, forward strand.
GACCAGCAGCGCGGTATCCAGCAAACGCAAGTCGTGGCTGTCACGCGGCCGCGACATGAGTCGGTGTTCGCCCAACGATACGGGTTGCCGATATAAATATTCGGTGCGATGCCGCACGCTTAGGATTGTCATCGTCCCTTGTTCGCTCTAATCCCGAGGATTTCGGTCGGTTAGACTACCGGCAACACGCCTCTCGCCGGATTCGCGCACGGCTCGAATGCCTGTCGGCGTGCACTGACAGTCCGTCGAGATACGACGCCCCGTCCTTCTCAACGGGTCTTTTGCACCAGCCACAATCCAGGCTTGCCCTTGCCGTTCAGTCCTAAGCTCAGCAGGGCCGAATGATTCTCCCACAGGCGAGCTACCGGCAACCCTTCACGATGAAAACGTCGCGCAAAGGACTCTGCCCGGCTCATCACCCGGGTTTCGCCGGCGGCGGCTCCCAAGGCAGGGAGATTGATATCCCGGCTTCCCGGGCTCCGGGGCCGGCCCCATGAAGGATGATCCGTCGCCGCGGCGGCGGGAGAGGCGTCGAGTTCGCGCGGGCTGGGTGGGCGCAGATCGAGATGCTGCGGGTGCGCCACAGCGCCGGCCGCGGGCCGGGAAAACGGAGGAGACGCCCAGGCGGGAAGGACCATGGTGCTCGCCAAACCTGCCAACGCCACCGCCGTGACCCAATTAGACCTTGTTGGAGACCTTGTTGCCGCCCATCCACGCATGGGGCGATCGTTTCACGAGAAGGCGTGGCGCGCAGCGCGTGAGTCTTCCGACTGGGCGTAGGAAAAACATCCGAAAATCAGAGGTAAAAATCTGAAGCTGAGCGCAAAACTCCAATTTCAGCGCTCACTACGGGGCGAATCCTGCAGTTGCTTCACCAGATGGTCGCGCAAAGCGGCCGATTGATCCGCGGTGCGGTCGCCAAGGATTCCGTGCCGCGCGGCCGGAATATGCCGGATTGCATCGTCCGGCGCGGCGAAGACGTAGTGCTCGAAGAACGCGGCCCAGGCGCGACGAGTGGCAGGGGGTAGCGCGCGAATGCTCAATATCCCATGCAGCAGTGCATCAAATGCGGAATCCGCAGCTGCCCCTTCGCGTTCGGAGTCGCGCCACCAGTAGTTCACGAGTACGTTGAAAGGCTCCAGGGATTCAACGTGGTGCCACCAGAGCGGGGGGATGTAGATTGCATCGCCCGGGCCCAAGTCGGCCTCGTGGGCCGCGGCGAGCGCCTCACGAAACTTCGGGTAGCGTCCGAAGTCCGGTTTTCGGAGCGACACCAGGCTCATGGCCGCCCCGGTCGGCGCGAAGTCGAGCGGACCGATGTAAAGGTTCGGGATCTGATCCGGGGGAAACAGAGTGAATCTGCGGCGTCCTGCGACGACGCAGCCGATATTGTTCCACTCATCGACATGGGTGGGCGTCGTGACGCGGTTGCCGAGCCATATTCGCGGGGCCACGCCCTGAGCCAGGATGTTCAAGTGGTTGTCAGCTTCGAAGCCCGGGACGCATTCGCTAATCAGCGCGCTTTGCGCCGCCACGGACGGCGGTTTGGGGAATTTCGCATAGCGCAATACCTGTTCTGCGACCTGATTCAGGGACAGTCGATTGCGGACAAAATTGAAGCCGGTCATCGTCGCGTTGTAGCCGATCTGTCCGTCGACCTCGGGCGGCGCGAGAAGCGCATCGACGGGTCGGCCCGTGTCGAGCCGCTGGAGATAGCGAATCAGTGCGTCGGATGACTCGCGCCCCACCTGCACCGCCGCCCAATTCTCGATGAGACCGCGAACGACCGCCGGTTGTTTGTCCGGCAACACGTCGCGCCGCACGGCTTCTTCGTCGAGGCCACCGAACTCGCGCAGGGCCGCCGGCAACTGAGCCGAGGCGGCTACCAAAAGTACACCTGCAGGCTTTCGCTCATGCGCCGCGGCGGGATGTTGGCCAGTAGAAAAGCGTCGCGCTCATGTTTGAAGCTTACGCCGCACCGAGCAATCGGCGCAGCGGTTCAGCGGTTTCCTGGACCCCGCCCGTGACGAGTACTTGGATCGGCGTGCCGACCGGCCGTGCGATCCCGCGAATGCCAAGTTTACGCAGCGCCGATTCGTCGACCAATTCCGGGCGGGCCGTACTGACGAGCAGCCGTCCCCCGGCCGTCTCGAGTTTGAGGAGATTGTCGCGACCGCCCAACGCCGCCAGCATGGCTCGCGCATCATGACCGCCGGTGCTCGATGCGGCGGTACCCGAGGGGACGGCGCCGGATTGGACGGGGCCAGATTGGACGGCGCCCGATGCGACGGTGCGCCCTGTACCGCGTGATGCGGTGCGCATCTCGCCGGCGACCTGATCGGCGACCGGTCCGAGCACGACCTGCAGCCCCTGATCGGACGAGCGCAGGATACCTCGTGCTCCCAAGCGCTTGAGCGCAGCTTCATCGATCGCGCGGTTGTCCACGAGCAGCAATCTGAGCCGCGTCGTGCAGGCGGCGACCTCCGTGAGGTTCAGTGCGCCGCCGAGCGCCGCCACAAAGGCAGCGCCGCGCGCGGCGGGGATGCCCGGCAACGGCGGATGTTGCATCGTCTCATCGGCATCGCGCCCGGGGGTTGCAAGATTCAAGCGCACGATGCAAACGCGAAATACCGCGTAGTACAGGGCGAAGTAAGCGCCACCGATGGGCAGGAGGAGGAGCGGATGCTGCGCATGGCTGAAGTTGAGCACGTAGTCGAAGAGCCCCGCTGAAAAACTGAACCCCAGCCGGACATGGAATAGATCCATGACGACCATCGATAGACCGGTAGCGACAGCGTGCAACGCGTACAGCACCGGAGCCAAGAACATGAAGGTGAATTCGACGGGCTCGGTGACCCCGGTGAGAAACGAGGTCAAGCCCAGCGACAGCAGCAGACCGGCGACGCCGGCGCGCCGCTCCGGCCGTGCCGTGTGGTACATCGCGAGACAAGCTCCCGGAAGACCGAACATCATGACGGGGAAGAAGCCGGACATGAAGGCGCCGGCGGTGGGGTCTCCGGCGAAGAATCGTTTCAGATCGCCGGTGGCCCCGTGATAGTCGCCGATGATGAACCAGGCAAAATTATTGAGGATGTGGTGCAGCCCGGTGACGATCAGGATGCGATTCAAGACGCCATAGGCGAACAGGCCGACGGACCCCGCGCCCAAAATGGTCTGACTGGCCGTGTCCATGCCGCGCTCGAGTGCCGGCCACGCGTAACCGACGATCGCTGCCAGCGCGAGGCCCGCGAGGCCGCTGACGATGGGCACGAAGCGCCGGCCGCCGAAGAAACTCAGGTAGCTTGGCAATGTCACGTTGCTGAAGCGGTTGTAGCCGACGCCGGCGATGACTCCGGAAAGAAGTCCGACGGGGATGCTGAGCTTCGCGAGTTCGCGCGCGCGAAACGCCGAGAGTGCCAGATCGCGAGCGGGGCCCTCGAGCCCAATGAGCACGTGTGCCGGGACGCTCATGATCGATTCAACCGCCCGGGTCGTTACGAGAAAGCCGACGAGCGCGGCGAGACCCGCGGCGCCATGGTTCTCGCGGGCGAGACCGACACCGACGCCCACTGCAAACAGCAGTCCGAGATTCGAGAAAATCGCATCGCCGGCGGCGGCCATCGCCGCCCACCCCAATACATCGGGCTGCCCAAGCCGCAGCAGCAGCCCTGCGATCGGCAGTACGGCAATCGGCAGCATCAGTGCCCGGCCGAGCTGCTGGAGGCCCGAGAATCGTGCAGTCATGGTGCGTCTCCGAACGTGGTGGATGTCTGCGCGGCCAGCGAGCGAACTTCCGCGGCGGTGCCGAGCTCGAGGCAGCGGCTCGCGAGCGCGCGGCAGTCCGCAATGCGAACGGCGCGAATTTGGCGTTTGATCGCCGGTATCGCGGCCGGCACCACCGACAGTTCGCGGATCCCCAAGCCGAGAAGAACAGGGACTGCGATCCGATCGGCGGCGACACCGCCGCACACCGCAACGGTTTTACCAGCCTCGATACCGGCACTCGCAGTGAGCGCAATCAGTTTGAGCACGGCGGGGTGCAGCGCGTCGGCGCGGCCCGCCAACGCCGCGTGGCCGCGGTCCATCGCGAGCGTGTACTGCGTCAGGTCGTTGCTGCCGATCGATAGGAAATCAACTTCGCGCAGCAGGACCGACGCATTGAGCGCAGCAGCCGGAGTTTCGATCATGGCGCCGAGTTTGATCCGCGGTCTATTGCCGAGTTCGCTGTTGAGTTCCTCGATGACGGTGCGCACCGTGATGATTTCGGTGACGTCCGTAACCATTGGTATGAGCAGCTGCACGACACCAAAGGGCTCGACCCGCAAGGCGGCGCGCAGCTGCGTCCGTAGCAGGTCCGGGCGAGCCAGCGCGGTGCGAACTCCGCGAAGACCAAGCGCCGGATTCTCCTCGTGCGGTAGAGGTAGATATTTCAATGGTTTGTCGCCGCCCACGTCCATTAGCCTGAGGACCAGCGGTCTTGCTCCAAGAGCGGTCGAGATGGCCTGATAGGCGTCGCGCTGCTCCCGCTCATCGGGCGCCGTATCGCGATCGATGAACAAAAACTCCGTGCGCAGCAGTCCGCACCCCTCGGCGCCGTTCGCAACCGCCGCGACGGCATCCGTGGTGCTGCCCAGGTTGGCGAATATTTCGATGCGGGTGCCGTCCAGCGACCGGCAATCGGCGAGGGCGGCGGCGCGCTCGGCAGAACGATTCTTCAGGCGCGCGGCGACCGCCGCATGCGCGGCGTCGAGCGCCGCGGCGTCGGGCGCCGCATGCAAGGTGCCGGCATCGGCATCGACGATGACCATTGCACCATCGGCGACGGCATGGATATCGGTGCCGAGACCCACGAGCATGGGTACGTCCAGCGCGGCCGCGAGGATGGCCACGTGCGATGTGGCCCCGCCGCGCCCCAGACAAATTGCGACGAGTCGCCGAGGATCGAGAGCGGTCAATTCCGACGGCAGCAAGTCGTCGGCGACGATCACCGCGTCATCGGGGATGGTCAAGTTCATCGGTCGTGCCTCGCCCATCAGCGCCAGCAAGACGTGTGATTCGACATCCAGGAGATCGTCGGCACGTTCGCGCAACCGGGAGTCGCCCAGGGCTTCGAGCGCCTGCGCTTGGCGGCGGGTGGCCGTGCGCCATGAGTACCCGGCGCTTTTTCCCGCCGCTATCAGTTCCTGTGCGACCTCGTTCAAGACCGGATCGTCGAGAAACTCGATATGGGCGGCCGCGATGTCGCGACGCGTCGCGCCGCCCGTTGCGCCGACGCGCGTCAAGCGTGCGCGAACGTTGCTGCGCGCCTGCTCGAGTTGGGCGCCTTCGCGCTCCATGCCACCGCCTTGTTCCTCGACGAGGATCTCACGACGCTCGATGCGGATGGCTCGGCCGACGGCGAGACCGGCGACCGCCGTGATACCCGGCAGAATGCCATCGACAGCTCCGCCGAAATTTACACCGGGCTTTGCCGCCGCCGCCACCGATGACGTCGCGGCCGCGGAACCGACCGCCGAGGCCCGATCCCCGGTGGTGGCGCGTCTGGCGGCCGACTCCATGTGGAGGGCAACCTCGAGAGCGGCGTTGAGTTGCTCGATCGCGTGCTCGGCATCCGGCCCGCTTGCAGTGAACGTGACCTCTTCGCCGTAGCGCACCCCCAACGCCATGACCGCTGTGACGCTGCGCGCGTTGGCCGCTTTACCGTGAGCGAGAATCGAGGCCTCGGAAGCGAGCGCTTTGGCTGCCTGAGCGAGGAGTGCCGCCGGGCGCGCATGCAAGCCGTGGCTCAGCTGCACGGTCACCGTGCGTTGCGCGGAGGCGGGTGCGTGCACAGCAGCGGGCGTGAGCGCAACCGCGGGCGTGAGCGCAATCGCGGGCGTGAGCGCGATCTCGAAGAGCAGGTCGCCGGCTTTGATGATGCCTGCGGCGCGACGATGGTAGATGATGAGCCCGCCGGCGGCCGTTACCACGACGGGCGTCAGCAACGTCTTGGCGCCACGAGCGACGGTGTCGAGGTCGAAGCGAATGAGTTCCTGTCCGGCCTCTACGACTTGCCCCAATTCGACCTGCGCCTCAAATCCGCGACCACCCAGTTCCACGGTGTCGATGCCGACGTGCACCAGCACGTCCGCGCCGCCGGGCGTGCGGATCGTCACCGCATGGGCGCTGGCGGGCAGCGTGACGACCTTGCCGGCGCAGGGTGCGAGGACGATGCCGCTGACCGGATCGATTGCAACCCCGTCGCCGAGCATGCGTTCGGAAAATACCGGATCCGGCACTTCCTCGAGCCCAGTGCACCAGCCGTCGAAGGGCGCCAATATCGCTACGAGCGGCGTGCTCACTCGGCGATCTCCACCCAATCGAGCGCCCATAGAGGATCGAGCCTGGGTCTGGCAAATCGCAGACAGATGTCGTGGGGGCCCGGTCTCCGCGGCAGAATGACGGGCGGCAATTCGGTGACGCCGTCATGGGCGGCGGCGTCATGCAACGCGATGGCGGCGACGGCAGGGGTTTCGCAGCGGTCGACGTGGATCTCGAGTTCACCGTCGGCCGTGCGCGAGTCGCCCACGCGAATCTTTGCAGCGTCTGCGCCGATCTCGTAATTGAATGGGAGCGGCGCAACGGCCGCCGTCAGCGAACGGCTGCGATCCAGTTCGACGCCCCGATAGATCCAGCAAGGATTCATGATGTCGACGGCCAGCGGAGCGCCCCGGCTCGTGGACCCAGTACCCGGTTCCAACAACAACCCGATGCCGTCAGAGCAGAGATCGAGGTCGTGACTGTCGCGCCGCGCGAGATTTCGCGCATCGAGACGCCGTGCCCAGATTCGCGACACCTGGAGGCCGTCGGCAAAGGTCGCGGCGCGAACCTCCGTACCAACCAACACGCGGAGCGGCGAGCCGTAGAGCATCGCGCTCGCGGAGGGATCGCGGCCGTCGAGCGTGTAACGGATGTCGCCCCACGATGCCTGATTCGACAAGGCTACCGAGACCCGGTCGCCGCTGTGCGAAACCTGAGCCGCCACTGCGAGCGCACTGTCGGCATAGGTGATTCCGAGTGCGGCATAGCGCCCGAACATGGGCATGAGCCGGCGCAGAAAATCCTGCCAATTGCGGCGCTCCGGCACCGACCAGCCAAGTTCCGCGACCGCCGCTGCACGCGGCCATGTCATCCACTGCACGCGATCCTCGGTTCGCATGTGCTCGGTCCACAGGTCCGCCTGCAGGCCGAGCACGTGGCGCCTGGCGGATTCGCCAAGCGTTGAATCTTTGGGGTCGAAGCGATAGACATCTTCCAGTGAAACGACGCTGAGCCGTCCGGGTACTTCAGCGGGCAGCGAGCTCTGTCTGTTGTCGAAATAGAGGGTCGGCCACGGCGACAGCACGGTATCGTAGCCGGCAGCTGCGGCGGCATGCGCCCCAGCGGTGCCGTGCCACGACATGACGACCGCCTCCCGATTCAGGTCCGGACGCAGGATCTCGTCCCATCCGACCGGACGTCGACCATGAACAGTTATGTAACGGCCGATCTCTTGGGTGAAATGCGCCTGCAAATCGTCCATATCCTTGATGCCGAGCGCGCGCGCCCGCGCCTGCACCGCCGCCGACTCCCGCCACTCATTTTTGACCGCTTCGTCGCCGCCGACGTGGATGTAATTGCCCGGGAACAGTTCCATCACCTCGTCGAGTACGTCCTCGAGGAATGTGAACGTGGCGGGCTCCACGTTGAAAAGGTGCGTGTGGACGCCCCATCGGGCGGAAACGGCGAGGGGCTGCGCAGCGGCGCCGAGTTCCGGGTAAGCCGCGATGGCCGCCTGCGCGTGGCCCGGCATTTCAATCTCGGGGACGATTTGAACGTGACGGCTCGCGGCATAGGCAACGATGGCGCGCACGTCCGCTTGAGTATAAAACCCGCCGTATGATGGGGTCGACGGAGATTGCGCCGCCCCGGACGTCGCCGGCCTGCGCCACGCACCGACGGACGTAAGCCGCGGATATTTGAGAATCTCCAATCGCCAGCCTTGGTCGTCGGTCAAGTGCCAATGCAACACGTTCAATTTGTGGAGGGCCATCGTGTCGATCATAGAGCGGATGAACGCAACGGATTGATAGTGCCGCGCCGAATCGAGCATGAGGCCCCGCCACGGATACGCCGGCGCGTCTCGAATGGTTTGCGCGTGAAGTGTTTGTGCCGGAAGCGTTTGCGCCGCCGCCGACCCCGCCACCGCCGGGGACCCACCGCCGGGCGTCAGCATTTGCCACAACGTCACTGCGCCGTAGAAAAGGCCGGCACCGCCGGTGGCCGATATGGCGATTCCGCGCGCAGTGATTTCGAGCCGGTAGGCTTCGGGGCCCAGCCCTGCACGACGACGGAAAGTGATGGCGGCCGGAGCGTGCGCAGGCGTGATGTTCGCGGGCTCCACGCGAGCGAGCCGTGATTGCACGGCATCGGCGTCGCCGCTCTCGATTGCCGGCGCGTGCCCCTGGCAGCGCGTCAACAAATCTGCGAGATAGTCGGCCGCGCTACGCGCGTCCGGATCGTCTGCAGAAACGCGAATCACGGTCCGCGAGTCGAACGTGAACCAACCGGGCTGCGGAACGACCGCGTTGGGCTGCGGAATGATGCCGGCTCGTGTCGCGGAGTCGGCCGCGGCATGAGCAGCGGCAGCGCCGCCGAATGCAGGGCCGCCCGGCCCCAGAGCCAGTGCGACGCCTAACGCGAGGGCGGCGTTGGTTCCCGCCGCCCCCGATAGCCGCGCAATCTTCGAGCCGTAGCACACGCTTACACTCTATCCGATCGTCGCGTGCGCCAGCGGAAGGATCCGCTTACAGCTTGAAGCGGAAGTTCAGGTAGTACTGCGAGCCGTTCTTGTAGAACGCGCGCGGCTGATCCTGATTTAGCGCGTAGTACTTGAGGGTCGGATTGTTGAGATTCTGACCATCCAGCGTGATCGAGAAATGATCGTTCATGGTGTAGCCCAACGATGCCGATAACGTACCTATGTTGTATTGCGTAAAGGCCGTGCTGCGGTCCAGTCCACTATAAAACGAAGACCGGTAGGTGTAGGCCACTCGCGCGCTGAAGAACTTGTTCTCGAAGTAGCCCTGAACGTTGTAGGTGTTTTTCGAGGTTCCCACCAGCCTGCTGTCGCCGCCGCCGGGCACCGTGGCCGATGTCTGCACGAGCGATGTCTGCTTGCCGTCGGCATAGGTGTAATTGCCGATGAAGCCGAAGTTCTCCGTGAATGCCTGCTGATAGGCGAATTCCGCCCCCTCGACCCGGCCCTGCGCATTGATTGGTGCGGTCAAGTTGTACGGCACGACGGTTCCGTTGGGGAATACGGTGCTGTAGGTGACGTAGGACTTGTATACGCTGCCGTAACTCACGTAGTTGCGCAGATCCATGTAGAAGGCCGTAGCCGACAACAGGGAACGCTTGGCGAAATACCATTCGAGACCGGCGTCCAGGTTGGTGGAACGAATGGGCTTCAAGTCCGGGTTGCCCGTGGTGCCGCCGCCGATTTGGCCGGCCGCGCCGGGAGGCGTGAGGTTCGTGAACCCGCCAAGAGCCGAGTAATCGGCGCGCGTCATGGTCTCGGCCGCGGCGAACCGCGCGACCAGGTCCGGCGTCACATCGATCTTCAGATTGGCACTCGGCAGGACGTCGTTATAGCTGTGCTTGGTGTACAGGGGCATGAACGGGCCGAAAGCCGAGGTGGTGATCGCGCCGGGCTGGTTGGCGCCGACCGAGGTATACGTGATCACGTCTTCGTCGGTGTGAACGTAGCGCAGACCCACATTGCCGGCCCAATTGCTGCCCTTGAAATCGGCCTGTACATACGCCGCAGTGTCCTTCTCATACACGGAAAACATGGAGTTCCAGTCCAAGCGGGTCACGGGATCGCGGTTTACATTGGTCGGGCTGTCGTAGGCCTGCAGTTGAGCCGGTGACCAGTACCAGATACCGGTGGGAATCGAAGCGCCGAACGTATTGAAGTTCGACGGGTAGTTCGAAAAACCTCCCGCCGGATAGGCGCTGGTGCTTTGACCGGCGGCGGTCGGGCCCTGGCCGATCACGTTGGCCGAAGTGCGATCGTGCTTCTCAAAGCGCGCGCCGAATTTGAGGTCGGTCCAAGAATCATCATGCATCTTGAAATCGCTGTCGATCTTGGCCCAGGTCTCCGTATCCTTCACGTCGATGTTCTGATCGCCGAAAATCCAACCGAACGCGACCGGTACGCCGCCCGGAGTGGGGGTGGTGTTGACCTGGTTGCCCAGATTGAAGCTCGGGCCGCTGCCGACGCCGTTCAACTGGTAGCCGGCGCCGGTGCCGATGCCCGGCGAGGTCTCGGATACGTCTTGCTCGGGGGTTTTGCCGTCGCCCCACGAGTAGCCCACCTGGCCGAAGAAGGTCAGCGCGTCGGTCGCGTTCCAGGTGTTGTCGAGGTTGACGAAATTCGCAGTGGCCTGTTCATCCGGGCGGGAGATTTGGTCGTAGACTCCATAATCCGTGCCCGCGACCGGTGCGAAAGTCGCCGAGGTCAAGGTGTTGCCGGCGACCGTGTAGCCCGGGAGAGGCGCTTGACCCTGCCCCGCATTGATGAAGTGCGTTCCCCAGAACAGATAATTGCGATTGTAATTGCTGGCCAGCAGTCTCGAGGAAAACGCCGTCAGATCGAGGGTGTCGTTGTCGGCTGGCTTGAACTCGACATCGACCAGGCCACCATTGCGCTCGCGCGTCTGAGTGAAAAACGCGGCGCCCATTTCGTGCGGGTATTGCACCCCGGCCAGATCTGGATTCGACAAGGCTATCTTGCTGGCTGGGGTGGTCGCAGTTGCTCCCGCTATGGTGTCGTAACCCAGCACTTCGATGCCGTCGCGGCGCAGATGGCGTTTCTCGGAGAACAACTGCAACATGACGCCGAAATTGTCCGCATCATTCTTGAAAGCGCCGAGGGCGCTGACCTGTGGGTCGGTCTTCGAGGGCAGATCCGCGTACACCGCGCCGGCCGAGGCTTCGAGCGTGAACGGCTTGGAGAAATCGAGCGGCTTGCGGGTGACGATGTCGACCGAGCCGGCCACGCCGCCCTCGACGAGTGACGCGCTGGAACTCTTATCGACGACCACTTTGCTGACGATTTCCGAGGGCAGCAGCGTGTAGCTGACGCTGCGTCCCACCGTGCCGGTCTGGTCGAGGACGAACCAGTCGCCGGCGGCCACACTATGGCCGTTGATGAGCGTTTGGGTCAGGCTGGGGTTCGTGCCGCGCATGCTGACGCGATCGTTTTCATCGAAGCCGCCTTCCGTGGCTCCCGAGGAACTGGTGGTGATACCCGGCACGCGGGCCAGTGAATCGGCGACGTTCTTATCGGGCATCTTGCCGATATCGTCGGCAGTGATCACGTCCACCAGTTCGGTGGCCTCGCGCTTGGCTTCGAGCGAGGCTTCGACCGACTTGCGATAGCCAGTGACGACGATTTCCTCGAGTGCGGAGTTGTCGGTCGCGGAAGCCGCGAACGTCAATGCCGGCGGCGCGAGCATTACGAGCCCCAGCGCCGACTTGACCGCCAAAGCGATCCGATTCATATACATATCCCCGGTCCGATTCATATTAATGCTCCCTGTCCTGTCACCAATCAGAATGAAAGTCGTGCGCTTAATAGCTGCGCCGGCGTGGTGGGGGCGACCTCATCCGCTGCCCTCGGGCCACGCGCTCTGTCCAAAACCAGTTAAGGCCCAATATAGTACCAATTGCGCCCGTGTGCTAGTGGCGTGTAATGAGCCACATCCAATTACATTGAAATATCATTATAATTAGAGAGTTAAATGATATTTATTATTTTTGTTGTTCTCATAGTGGTATTTCTTTGGTATTGTTAGAACCTTGGAAGCATACCCGACAGGCGATCACACCCTATGACATCACTTGCCAAAGCAGTCGGTCCCTTGGACGGCCGCGGTAATTTGCCGCTGTATCAAGAGCTGCAGCGGGCGTTACGCAAAGCCATCGACAGCCGGATTCTCGGCCCCGACGACGCGCTGCCGTCCGAGCGCGATCTGGCAGCCGACTTTGCGGTGTCGCGCATCACGGTGCGCAAGGCGATCGACGGGTTGGTCGCCGACGGATTGCTGGTGCGACGTCAGGGCTCGGGAAATTTCGTGTCGGCGCGCGTCGACAAGAATTTCGCGAAGCTCACGTCGTTCTCGGAAGACATGCGGGCGCGCGGCCGCACGCCGCGCAGCGTGTGGATGAGGCGGGCGGTGGGCACGGTGACTCCCGAGGAGGCCCTCGAGCTTCGCATGAGCCCCGGCACGCCGGTGTTCCGGTTTGCCCGCATTCGCTACGCCGACGATGCACCGATGGCGCTGGAGTACGCCACCATCGTCGGCATCGGCGCTGCCGTCGCTCGACGCGGTGGATACCTCGCTGTACGAAGCCCTGGAGCAGGTGGGCCAACGCCCGGTGCGCGCGCTGCAGCGATTGCGTGCCGTCCTGTTGACCGGGGATCAGGCGGAGTTGTTGAAGGCGCGAACCGGGGACGCCGGACTGCTCGTCGAACGATTGGGTTCGCTGCGCGATGGAAGAGCCATCGAATTCTCGCAATCCTTCTATCGCGGCGATACGTACGATTTCGTCGCTGAACTGAGTGCCTCGACGTGAGCGGGCAGCACATCCCGGCGGTGGACGAAGGGCGGCCAGCGCACGGCACGCGATCCCCGGACAGTACGCGATCCCCGGACAGTACGCGGATGTTCCAAGAAGCGGCGAGTGCTTCGCATGCGGTTCGCGCGCAGCTGGCGCACGACGCGCAAGCGATTGCCGCCGTCGGCGCAGCGGTGCGGCGCCTCGCACCCCGCGCGGTCGTCACGTGTGCACGAGGCAGTTCCGATCATGCAGCCACGTACGCAAAATACCTGATCGAAACCCGGGCGGGCGTGCTGACTGCGTCGGCGGCTCCGTCGGTGAGCAGCGTTTACGGGGTCGCTCAGGATCTCTCCGGATGCCTGTTCATCGCAATCTCGCAGTCGGGACGCAGTCCCGACCTGCTGGCGACGGTGACCGCAGCGAAGACCTCGGGTGCAACCATTCTGGTGCTTTGCAATGACCGCGATGCACCGCTGACCGGCGCCGCCGACCTGATCGTCGAATTGCGGGCGGGGCCGGAGACCAGCGTGGCAGCCACCAAGTCGTACCTGGCGACTCTGGCGGCGCTCGCCCGCTTCGTGGCGGCCTGGACGCTGGATGCTGCGCTCCAAGAGAACCTCGAGACCCTGCCTGCGCTGATGGATGCCAGCTGGTCGCTGGACTGGTCCGCGGCCCTGGAAGTGCTTCGACCGGCGGGGAATTTATTCGTGATCGGTCGCGGCCTGGGCTTGGGTGCCGCCCAGGAAGTTGCATTGAAGTGCAAGGAGACGTGCGGGTTGCATGCCGAAGCGTTCAGCAGTGCCGAAGTCCGGCATGGACCGTTTACGCTGCTCGGGCCCGGCTTCCCGGCGATGTTCCTTGCACAGAACGACGCCACCCGACCCGGACTCGAGTCAATCGCCGGTGAACTTGCACGGCGGGGAGTTCCCGTGGTGCTCGCGGGCGTGGCCGCGCAACCGGCGATCGGCGACGGTCCGATCCTGCTGCCGACCTTGGATGTTGCGGCCGCGCTTGGCCCCATCCTGCACGTGCAGAGCGCCTATCGCTTGATCGCATCGCTCGCCGTGCAGCGCGGCTTCGATCCCGACCACCCGGCGCATCTGCGCAAGGTGACGGAAACCGTCTGATGCGCACCGCCCTCGTCAACGGCCGGGTTCTCGTCGGCGACAAGCTCATGAGCGGCCTCGCGGTTTTGATCTCGAGCGGACGCATCGAGGCGCTGGCGGCGCCGTCCGAGACCGGTTGCCGCGCGGCAGCCACCGTCGATCTGGCCGGACAGATGCTGCTGCCGGGATTTATCGACGTGCAGGTCAATGGCGGCGGTGGGGTCTTGTTCAACGATGAGCCGAGCGCTGCAACGATTCGGACCATCGGCGAGGCGCACCGCCGGTTCGGCACGACCGGATTTCTGCCGACGCTGATCAGCGACGATCTCGGCACCATCGGGCGCGCCATCGCAGCGGCGCAGTCGTCGCTCGACGCAGGAATTCCGGGCGTTCTCGGAATCCACATCGAGGGGCCTTTTCTCAATTGGGCGCGGCGCGGCGTTCACGATCCCAAGCACCTGCGGTTGCTGGACACCAGCGTGGTGTCGCTGCTGTGCCGGCTGCGCGCGGGCAAGACGGTGCTCACTCTCGCGCCCGAGATGACCACTCCCGACATGATTGCGGAATTGACGGCCGCCGGCGTCCTGGTCTCGGCGGGTCACAGCGACGCGACCTTTGCCGAGACGACGGAGTCGATCGCGCGCGGCTTGCGTGGATTTACCCACCTGTTCAACGCAATGGCCCCTCTGGCGCCACGCGCGCCCGGAATTATCGGCGCGGCGCTGTACGATGACGCTACGTGGTGCGGGATCATCGTCGACGGACACCACGTCGACCCCGTCATGCTGAAGCTCGCGCTGCGCTGCAAGCGTCATGATCGATTCATGTTGGTGACCGACGCAATGCCACCCGTCGGTTCGGCCGAGCCCTCGTTTGTGCTGCAGGGACGCACCATTCGCGTGGTCGACGGGGCGTGCCGGGACGAAAACGGTACGCTCGCCGGCACAGCGCTCGACATGGCGAGTGCGGTGCGCAACGCGGTCTCTTCCTTGGGACTCGGCATCGTCGCTGCCGCTCGCATGGCGAGCGAATATCCGGCGGAGTTTCTCGGCCTGGGGGACGAACTTGGGCGTATCGCGCCGGGTTATCGCGCGAATCTGGTATTGGTCGACGACGACATTCGGGTGCAGCGAACCTGGATCGAGGGAATCGCCAGTGCCGAGACGTAGCGGCGCCTCAGCGCCCGGCTCACGGTGCGGGCGTCTTCGATGCGTTTGTTTTCGGCCCCGGCGCTTTGCGCGCTGCGGAACTGGGCGCGGCCGCCTTTGGCACGGCCTTATTCGGGGCGCTCAGGGCATCGAACAGGCTGTCACTCGGATGGTCCGTGCACCACTCGTTCAATGAGGAATCGAACTTGCCGACGGCGTCGGCATCGAATTGACCACCGCCGGAGACGCCCACCGCGTATCCGAACAGCCACATCGTGAGCGTGGTCGCGCTCTCCGGATCGGATTTTCGCAGCGCGAGGTGCCGCGTTTCGAAGGTCGCGCAGTCCAGGCGAGTCAAATCCATCGGATTCTCGCGCTTTGACTGCACAGCACTCACGGCCTCGAGCAGGGTGGTGGCTGGGCTGTTCTTGCATTTGGCGTCCAACGCGAATCCAAATGACGTCAAGGAGTCGCCGTACATGACTCGTTCTCCGGATTTCGCCACCGAATAACCGAACAGCCACATGACGGTGTCGATGGGGTCGGTCTTGCGTCCCGGCATCGCCGAGGCGAGTATTTCGTTCTCGTACTGCGCGCAGTTCACGGCAGCCAGGTTCAGTTCGGTGCCGTGGCTCTGCTGCGGGGAGAGCAGAGCTGCCATCGAAAGCAGTCCCAGGAACCCGTGCAAAGGCAGCCTCGTCAAGCGCAGCCTCGTCAAGCGTCGGCCTTCGAAGGCAGCAATCGATTCACGCACGCGGCGACCCGGCCCGACGTCACGAGATTCCTTGCGGTCTCGATGTCGGGCGCGAAGTAACGGTCGATGGCATAGAACGGGATGACGGCGCGAATCTCCGCGTGAATCCGTTCGAGAGCGGCCGACGATTTCGCCGGGCGGTGAAAATCGATGCCCTGCGCGGCCGCCAGAAGTTCGATGCCGACCACCGCTGCAGCATTCTCGATCATCGGACCCAATCGACGCGCGGCATGGGTGGCCATGCTGACATGGTCCTCTTGATTGGCCGACGTCGGAATCGAATCGACACTGCAGGGCGCGGCGATGGTCTTGTTCTCCGACACCAGCGCGGCGGCAGTCACCTGCGCAATCATGAAGCCCGAATTCACGCCGCTGTTCTCCACCAGGAAGGCGGGCAGGCCGCTCATTTTCGGATCTACGAGGACGGCGGTACGGCGCTCCGACAGGCTGCCGATTTCGGCGATCGCGAGGGCCAGGGTGTCGGCGGCGAAAGCCACCGGCTCAGCATGGAAATTTCCGCCGGACAGCACGTCGCCTTGCTCGACGAACAGCAGCGGGTTGTCGGTCACGGCATTCGCCTCCAGACGCAGCGTGACGCTGCAATTGCGGATGATGTCGAGGCAGGCACCCATGACCTGGGGCTGGCAGCGAAACGAGTAGGGGTCCTGTACACGGGAGCAATCGAGGTGCGAGGCGCGGATCGCGCTGCCGGCAATCAGATCGCGGTACTCGCGCGCCGCGGCGATCTGGCCGGGTTGGCCGCGCACTTGATGGATGCGATCGTCGAACGGCGCGTCGCTGCCTTTCAACGCGTCAACGGACATCGCGCCCGCCACCACCGCGGCGCCAAACAGGTTTTCGGCACCGAACAGTCCGGACAAGGCGAGTGCGGTGGATACCTGGGTGCCGTTGATGAGAGCCAGGCCCTCTTTGGCACGCAGCTTCACGGGCTCGAGCCCGGCCAGGCGCAGACCCTCCATGGCAGGCAATACCTTGCCGCGTACCCGCACGGAGCCGATCCCGAGAAGAATGGTGCTCATGTGCGCGAGAGGCGCGAGATCGCCTGAGGCGCCGACCGACCCCTGCGCGGGAATCACGGGATACACCTCGTGTTCGAGCAGCGCCGAAAGCGCGTCGATCAAACCCTGCGTGACGCCGGAATACCCGCGGGTGAGGGCATTGATCTTGAGGGCGAGTATCAAGCGCACCACGGGGTCGGGCAATGCGGGGCCCACACCGGCCGCATGCGAGAGCAGCAGATTCCGCTGCAGCAGTTCGAGCTGCTCGGTGGGAATGCGGGTCTGTGCGAGCAATCCGAAGCCGGTGTTGATTCCGTAGGCCGCATCGCCGGTCGTCACGATGTGGTCGACCAGTGCGGTGGCCTCGGCAATCCGCGTCCGATCGGGCTCCGCGAGCCGGATCACCGCGCGGTTTTCGTAGATCCGGCGCAGCTGCGCCAGGGTCAGCCGTCCCGCGTGCACTTCGATCGGGCCGGCCACTTACGGCCGCTCGATCATGGGGAGGTTCAGGCCTTGTTCGCGGGCGCAGTCGATGGCGATCTGGTAGCCGGCGTCGGCATGGCGCATGACGCCGGTGCCCGGGTCATTCCACAGCACCCGCCGCACCCGCCGCGCCGCGGCTTGCGAGCCGTCGCAGCAAATGACCACGCCGGAGTGCTGCGAATAGCCCATGCCAACGCCGCCGCCGTGGTGGATCGAAACCCAGGTGGCGCCGCTCGCGGTGTTCAACAAGGCGTTGAGCAGCGGCCAGTCGGAGACGGCGTCGGAGCCGTCCTGCATCGCTTCGGTTTCGCGATTGGGGCTCGCCACCGAGCCCGAGTCCAAGTGGTCGCGCCCGATGACGACGGGCGCGGATAATTCGCCGCTCGCAACCATCTCATTGAACGCCAGGCCGAGGCGATGCCGCTGGCCCAGGCCGACCCAGCAAATGCGGGCCGGCAAACCTTGAAATTGAATCCTCGAGCGCGCCATGTCGAGCCAATGGTGCAGGTGCGGATCGTCGGGGATCAATTCCTTGACCTTGGCATCGGTCTTGTAGATATCTTCAGGATCGCCCGACAATGCCGCCCAGCGGAACGGCCCGATGCCCCGGCAAAACAGCGGCCGGATATAGGCGGGTACGAAGCCCGGAAAATCAAACGCGCGGGCGACGCCGGCATCGAGCGCGACCTGCCGGATATTGTTGCCGTAATCGAACACCGGCAATCCCATGGCCTTGAAGCGCAGCAGGTATTCGACATGTTTGGCCATCGACAGCTTGGCCGCGGCGCTGGTCGCGGCGGGGTCGCTGAAACGCCGCTCGTCCCATTGCTCGACACTCCATCCCTGCGGTAGATAGCCGTTGACGGGGTCATGGGCCGAGGTTTGATCCGTCAACGCATCCGGCTTGATTCCGAGTTCGAGCAGGGTGTGCAGGACGTCGACGACATTGCCGAGCAGCGCGACCGACAAGGGTGCGCCCTTCTTTTTCGCGGCATCGAGCAGGGCCAGCGCCTCGTCCAGAGTTTTGGCCTGCGCGTCCACATAGCCGGTTTCCAGGCGCTTGTCGATGCGGCTTTGACGGCACTCCACGGCCAGCATATTCGCGCCCGCCATGGTCGCGGCCAACGGCTGAGCGCCGCCCATGCCGCCCAAGCCTGCGGTCAGGATCCACTTGCCCGCGAGGCTGCCGCCGAAGTGCTGGCGGCCCATTTCGACGAAGGTCTCGTAAGTGCCCTGCACGATGCCCTGGCTGCCGATGTAGATCCACGATCCCGCCGTCATCTGCCCGTACATGGCAAGGCCCTTGCGGTCGAGTTCATTGAAGTGTTCCCAGGTCGCCCAGTGCGGCACGAGATTGGAATTCGCGATCAGCACGCGGGGGGCGTCCGCATGCGTGGGGAACACGCCCACGGGTTTGCCGGACTGCACCAGCAAGGTCTCCTCCTCCGTCAGTGTTTTGAGCGTTTCGACGATACGGTCGTAGCAGTTCCAATCGCGTGCGGCGCGGCCGATGCCGCCATAGACGACGAGTTCGGCGGGATTTTCCGCAACCTCGGGATCGAGGTTGTTCATCAGCATGCGCAGCGGCGCTTCGGTCATCCACGAGCGCGCACTCAAGGTGTTGCCGCGGGCGGCGCGAATGATTCTTGGGGTTCGGGGAGCGAGCATGGGTTTTCCTTAGGGGCGGAATCGCCCCGACATTTCATAACGAGAACCGGGGTAATACAGCCGGGCGACCGAGGCGATCTGACCGGCGGTCCAGGTACGGCGAATCATCAACAGGCAGGGTTCATCGCGTTTCATGGCCAATAATTTGCGAGTGCGCTCGTCCGGCATCACCGCCCGGAGCAGGTGCTCGGCCTCCTGCAGCGGGGCCACCCGCGTCAAATAGTCGTAGGGCGTGGTTTTGAGGAAATCCACGTTCAGGTAGTCGGGTGCGAGCTTCGGCAGAACGTAGCGGTCCTCCAGCTGCACGGGGCGGTCGTTCTCGAAGTGCACGATGACGGAGCAATACAATTCGCTGCGCGGCGCAACGCCGAAATCCTCGGCAAGTTCCGCCACCGCGCGGATTCGCTCGAGCGAAACAACCTCGGCCCGGTGGACATGGCCGCGTTCGCGAATCTCATCCGCGATGCTGCGAATCTCGAGGGGGTGCGCATGGGCATGCCGGTCCGCCACGAAGCTGCCGACGCCGGCAATGCGCACCAACACGCCCTCGTCGCGTAATTCGCGCAGCGCTCGGTTGGCAGTCATACGGGATACGCCGAACGATTTGACGATGTCGTTTTCGGATGGCACCCGCGCAGACGTCGCCCATTTGCCTGAGCCGATATTCTCCAGGATGTGGCGCTTCACCTTGAGGTACAGCGGTTGAAGCTGTTCTACGGACTTGTCCATGGCCGCTAGGATAAGCTGTATAGACAGGTACAGTCAACTGGGGAGCCCGCGCTGGGGGCGGATCAGCGAGGCGTGTGAACTCTAGGAAACTACCACCTCCATCCAAGCGTGTCCCCAAACAGATATTTGTGACATCAGTTCCAAATTCTGTTGACGAGCGCGCTGGACGGGCGTACTTATGTGGAAAAGGGTACTTTCCCCTATTGACAGATGCTTAGTCGCCTCGTTGCGCTTTCATGACATGAAGTGCGCTCGTAATCATGACAGAGGTGGCGTCCGCTCAATAGTCAGGTGGGTTCGTGACTTCAAGGAAGTAAGTTACAAGGACATCGTCGAATGCGACGGAGTGCTACAGGGAGTGCTACGGATTCACTCACAGCCGGACGGCATGAGACACGTCTCCAAGCCCGGCTGGGTGCTTCATGCCCGCAATGGGCCACGGTGAGGGACCCTCGCGACGCTGGGTTCTTCAACTCCTCCTAAGCTCCCAACGTAGAAATTGAAGTTTCAAGACGCGGCGCTTGGTTCAGCGTGCCGTCGATGAGAATCGTCTGTGCGGCTTAGCGGCCGGAGGACGGCACTAGCGTCGCGTCGGTGCAAGTCGGGTTTCCAGAGCTATATACAATTGTTGATGACAAACGAAGGGAAGGAACCAACATGAATCGCCGAAAATATTGGAAGGGAAGAATGCGACGCGGTCTGCTGAAGGCTGCGGGCGTTGTAGTTTTCGGAACGGCAATCGCCGCCGTGGCGGTCGCGGAAAATCCTCCGCAAGTTGCCACGAGTGTCGACAGCGCACACGTCTTCTTGAATTTCCCCTCGGCAAAGCCCTCCGCGGAATCGCCGACCACGGCATTGAACTACATGGCGGCGATCGATCCGGGGCAGAACAAGGTAAACTTCACCGCCTGGCTGCTGAATGCCGGATTCATCTCCGATCCGAGCCAGTGGAAATCGACCGGACAGCAGACCTATACCAGCATCCCGGGCGATTACGGCTACGGCAAGATCAATGCGTTCGCACACATCATCATCCTCAATGCGGCGGATCTCGGCTTCATCCGCAATCAATACATTCGCTGCATCCCGGATTGCAAGACGAAGAACGCGAAGATCTACACTTACCTGGAGAACTACCCCCCTACGCAATTTGCCAAATTGAATCCGGACGGAACGCCCGACACGACGACTCAATTCACCAACACTCCGGAAGCGATCAGCATCGCGCTCGAGCGACGGTCGGGCCGCATTGCCGATGTCGCCTTTGAGTGGGCGCCGGCCGCGAACGGCTCGTCGCCCGGCACCAATTTTGGGCAGATTTACGCGTACGTCGTGCAGCCGCAGCTGACGAACATTCAATGCCCATCGCCAGGGTCGCCGACGGGTACGGCGGTGCTCGATGCAAACAACAACCCGGTGGTCGACGAGCAGTATGTCTGGCCGAGCAATGGCGGCGCCAATCAGGCACTATGGGACTGCAAATTCAATAACCGAGTCTCGCCGACCCACCTGACCCTGGATGCCAATGGCAACGTCGACTTGACGAAGATTGGCTATCTCAATCCGCCGCCCGATTTTGCAGTTCATAGCTTCGATGATTTTGCACCCGAATTGGATCAGCTCGGAACCAAGCAGATGCCAGGAGTCTGCCTGATATGCCACGGCGGAAACATCCCAGCCAATCTGGCCACGACCCAAAGTTGGGGAGCGACTGGTCGCATCAGCGAATTCCATCCGCTGCCTGCCGATGCGGACAATTCCATTTTTGGCGTCGATCGGTCGGCGCTGGGTCCCATCTCCGACGCACCCGGGGCATATGGTCAAAATATGCTGCAACCGGCTCAGGAGACCGAACTCAAGAAGTACGCTCAAGCCGTCGCCCTCACAGCGGGTGCCACCCTTCCGAAGAGTGCCATATTCAATCCGGATGGCACGATTGGGGGCGGTCAATGGGGGGTGGGTAAATCTCCCACCCACGAGCTGCAGGTTCTCTTCGGCTGGTACAACAACGGGAACGACAGCGACTACTCCATGCCCGGTACAACCCAGAACGGCCACTTCACGCCAATTGGCTGGCGCGGATCGGCCCAAGACACGACCCTTTATCAGCACGTCATCAAGTTCAGCTGCCGTTCGTGCCATCTGAATCGCGAGCCGAGTCTGGATTTCGGAACTGCCGCGCAATTCAAAGGTGAGAAAGGAAACGTTCAGGATTATGTGTTCCAGCCCGAATGCGACGCGCTGAACCATCAGATCAATCCGCACAACGCCGTCATGCCCTTGGCGAAGATTACGTGGGAGCGATTCTGGAATGGGATCGATTTCAATGCAGATACCGGTGTCGGCAGCAAGATCACGCTGCCGATCAACGGCATACCGACCAGCGCGAAGACCGATCTCACTTCGCAGGTCAATCTGCTGAAGGCGTATTTTGGATACACGCCGACTTCCTACTGCGCAGCACATCACTAGCGAACGCTCGATGAGCTTTTTCGATACCTTTTACCCGGGCCCGGATCGCGACATCCGGGCACGGGTCGCGGCGGGTGCGGCATAACGTGCCTAACCCCAGCCCTTTAAGTCTGTCAAAGGGAATCACGTGAATGGGTGGTAGCGATCGATCAAGTGGTGCAGGGGCGGGTGGTTGGTTGCATGACACCATCCGCAGGTTCAGCTTTCTTTCGGCGATGCGCGAAGTCCAGCACGTCAAGCGCACTTGCCGCGAATGCCTCCTTCTCTACCGGCGGATTGAACGGGGGAAGAGCGGCTCCACCGCGGACGAGCGTTATGCCTTCGTGGTTGCCCAACGGACCGGAGCGGATCTCAACGCCGTCAAGTCCGTCATGAGACACGTCGAGGAGAGCTTTGCCGTGTGGCCCATCGAACGTCCCGTGAATTTTCGCGACGTGGTCCAATATCTCGCCATTACCGAATGCCTGCGGGAAGCCGAGTCGGAGAGCGGCGGCGTCCGCGCCGAAGTAACGGCGGTCGTGGCCAGATTGATTCCGGCGAATCTCTAGCGACACAAACAGGCGCTTCGCGATGTCCGATGAGGCAGCGTTAGCGGCACGCTGTTCCCTCGCGTGACACTGAACTCAATACGCGTTAAAGTAATACCAAGATCAGCAAGGTAACACTTTATGGCCTCCAATCTCACCAGCAAAGGACAAGTCACGGTTCCCAAGAACATTCGAGACTACCTGGGATTGAAGCCCGGAGCTCCGGTCGCTTTTGAGCGCCTCGCGACAGGCGAGATTGCTCTCCGGGCAGCCAGATCTGGTACGAAGTCGCGGCCCAGCAGGTTTGCCAAGCTCCGGGGTCGCGCCACCCTACGCATGAAGACCGAAGAGATCCTAGCGCTGACCCGAAGCGAGGAGCCTGTCTGAGTATTCCGCGTGAGCCGCGTTGGCAAGGCCGTATATCCGTGCGATGCAGTTGGGCTTGGCCCGCGCCATTGGATAGTGCGCGGGGAGCGGATGCAAGGCGCGCGGCGCGGCCCGTGGTGGTTACCACGGGTAAGCCGTGCAACGCCGCAGACGCCCCTCTCCTTGCCAACCCTTCGGGACCGGGCAGATTTCCCCTCATGCGGCGTTGTCGCCTCCTCATTGGGCGCTGGCCCAACCTCGTCGGCTCCGCCTTGCCTGAGGGGAAATCTGCCGCGGTCGCGGCCACGCGGAATACTCAGACAGGCTCCTAGGCTCATGATTCTCGTCGACACCAACGTCTTGCTGGATGTCCTCGAAGAAAATCCCCGCTGGGCTGCCTGGTCGCAGGATCGGCTCGACGCGGCCGGTGCCACCGATAGTCTGGCGATCAATCCAATCATCTATTCCGAGCTGTCCATGGCGTTTGCTCGCATCGAAGAACTCGAAGCGGTGATCGTGGACGCAGCGCTCACCGTCGAAGCAATCCCCCGCGAAGCGCTCTTCCTGGCCGGAAAGGCCTTTTTGCGTTACCGGAGAAGTCGCGGCACCAAAACCGGCGTGCTACCTGATTTCTATATCGGCGCGCATGCAGCCGTGATGCAGTGGCCCATCCTCACGCGGGATGTCGGTCGCTATCAAACCTATTACCCGACCGTTTCACTAATCACGCCTTGAGAATTTCGCGCGATCCAGCGGTGACCGGCGGTCGATCCAGATCGGTATCGGGCGCGTCCGTCAGTTTGCTGGCGCAAAGCAGCGAAATCCCGCAGGCGCCGGCCATGTAGAAAGAGACCCAGAGATTGCTGTGATAGCGGGCGAACAGCGCGGTCGCGATGATGGGGGCCAGGCCGCCGCCGACGATGGCGCCGAGCTGATAAGAAAGCGAGATGCCGGAGCAGCGGATCCCGGTGCTGAAGAGTTCCGTGAACATCGCGGCCATTGGCCCGTAGCACACCGAATTCAAACTCAGGCCGACGAGAATGGCCAAGGTGATCCACGGCCAGGATCGTGTCTCGACCAGCGGAAAAAAAGCGAAGGCCCAGAGCGCCGCGAGAGACACGCCGGTCATGAAGATCAGTCGGCGCCCGCACCGGTCCGACAGCCTGCCTGCCAGAAACAAAACCGGCATCGATACCGCATTGGCAATCAGGACCGCGGACAACAGCGTGCCGCGCGGGAGATGCAGGCCCGCCGAGCTCGTCCCATAGGAGACCACGTAGGTGATGAAGATATAGAAGGATAGATTCGTCGAAATGTAGGCACCCGCCGCCAGCAGGATCAATCTGGGGTGACGGCGCAGCGCCTCGATGAGGGGCGAGGTGCGCGATTGCCGCAGCTGACGAAAGGCCGGAGTGTCGTCGACTCGAAAATGGATGTACAGGCCGAGGCCGATGAGAAGGACGCTCAACAAGAAGGGGATGCGCCATCCATAGCTCATGAATGACTCAGCCGACGTCGCACCATTGACGGCGAGAAAGGCGAGATTGGCCAGCACCACCCCGACCGGCACGCCGGCCTGCGCAATGCTGCCGTACAAGCCGCGTCTCGATTTGGGCGCATTTTCAGTGGCAAGGAGAATCGCTCCGCCCCACTGCCCGCCGACGGCAAGTCCTTGCAGCAGCCGCAGCGCCACCAAACAGAGCGGTGCAAGCGCTCCCGCGGTCGCGTAGGACGGCAGCAATCCGACCAGCGTGGTTGCAGTGCCCATCAGGACCAAGGCTGCGGCGAGCGCGGTCTTGCGGCCGAGCTTGTCGCCCAGGTGACCGAATAGCAAAGCGCCCACCGGCCGTGCCACGAAGCCGACGGCGAACGTGCTGTAGGAGGCAACCAAAGCGACGAAAGGCGGCAGCTGGGCTGCAAAAAAAACGTTGGGAAACACCAGCGCCGCGGCCGTGGCATAGATGAAGAAGTCATACCATTCGATGCTTGCCGCGGCGAGGCCGGTCAATGCCGGCTTCAATGAGGCACCCCTGCCGAGCATGCTCACGACGCGAGCCGCTTCATCAGATCGGCGAAGTGCGGCTGCAGCATGGGCTCCGCCGCATGACGGCGGTCCTTGACGACCCAGCGCCCGGCGACCATGACGTCGCGAATGGCGGCGCTCCCCCCCGCGAACACCAGATGATCGAGGGCGTTATCCGCGACGGAGCCGGCCATGCTGGGATGCGCTGCGTCGAGCACCAACCAATCCGCACGCCGACCCACCTCGATGGTTCCGGCGGGCTGGCCGATCGCTTGTGCGCCGTACCGCGCGGCGTCACACCACAAGCGGGTTCCCACATGCGAGTCGCGTTTGCCGGCGAGCACGGCACGGCGCTTCTTGCGCAATCTCTGTTGATATTCCATCCATCGCAATTCTTCGGCCGGACAGACGGTCGCTTGGCTATCGGAGCCCACGCAGACGCGGCCGCTCGATTTCAGGAATCCCGCAGCGTCGAAGAACCCATCGCCCAAGTTCGCTTCGGTGGTGACGGACAGGCACACCGTTGCCTTGGTGGCTGCAATGCCCCGCAATTCCGCGGCCGTCGCATGCGTCGCGTGCACCAGGCACCAGTGCTCATCGAGCAGGCCGGTCTCGAGCAACAATTCGATCGGCCGCCGCCCGGTGTGCGACTTGCACGAGTCGACCTCTTGGATTTGTTCGGCGACGTGAATGTGCAGCGGCAGAGCGGCATCGAGCCGGCGCAGCGCGACGGCCGCTTCGCACAGCGTCTCGAGCGGAACGGCGCGCAGGCTATGGAATGCCGCGCCGGTGCGCAGCGCCGCCGGGGCCGCACTGCGCTCGGCGCCGAGCCGTGCCTCGACCGCGCGCAGGAACCAATCCGTGTCCGAGGCAAATCGCGCCTGTTCGGCCTTCAGCGGTGCCGCGCCGAAATCGCTGGTTTGGTACAGCGTCGGCAAGAGAGTCAGTCCGATGCCGCTCGCGGCGGCAGCGGCGATGACGGCATCCCACAGGCCGACGCCATCCGGATAGTGATCGCCGGCGGGCCGGCGGTGCAGATAATGAAATTCAGCCACCGAGGTATAGCCCGCCTTGAGCATTTCGATGAAAAGCTGGGTCGCGAGGACCTGCAGCTCTTCGGGTTCGATTCGGTTGGCCAACGCATACATGGCTTGCCGCCAGGTCCAGAAGCTGTCGCGGGCCGACAGGCGAAACTCGGTGTGGCCCGTCATACCGCGCTGGAACGCATGGCTGTGCGCGTTGGGCATGCCGGGCACGACGAATCCGCAGACGCGTTCGACCTCTTGCGAACGCCGTTCGGACTGAGAAGAGCTGCCTGTGCCGCCGGCGCCTTCGCCCGCTTCGATGGCGCTGATGCGCCCGTTTTCCGCCACCGTGACCAGGGCGCCCGGCATCCAGCCCCCGGGCGTGAGAACAGTGTCCAAACGGTAGTGTTGAGCCATATTGACTATACCTGTATAGGGAGCTGAGCAGGTCCGCCGGTCGCCGGCGGTCCCGTGCCGTATCATGGAGTGAACAGTAATCGCAGGCCGTCACGTGCACGCATCTAATCGAGACTGGGACCGGGTTTGGATAGGGGCGAACATTGCCACGATGGTGGGGGGAGGCAAACCTTATGGCAATCTCGCCGACGCCGCCCTGGCCGTCAAAGGCGACCGGATCGCATGGATGGGTACCGCGGCTGAGGCCGCAGCGAGTGCCGCAGCCGGCAATATACCGGTGGAAAGCTGCCGCGGCCTATGGATGACTCCGGGCCTGATCGATTGCCACACCCACCTGGTGTACGGAGGCGACCGGGTGGCGGAGTTCGAAAAGCGGCTCTGCGGCGTGTCGTACGAGGAGATTTCGCGGGCCGGCGGCGGCATTCAATCGACCGTCAACGCGACCCGCGCTGCTGCGGCCGGCACCCTGTACGCCTCCGCCCTGGTGAGAGCGCGCCGCCTCATGTCCGAGGGAGTCACCACGCTGGAGATCAAATCGGGATATGGCCTCGAACTCGAGGCGGAGCGGCGCCTTTTGGAGGTCGCTCGCGAGTTGGGCCGCCGGCTGCCGCTCTCGGTCAGGACCACGTATCTGGGGTTGCACGCTCTACCGCAGGAATATCAAGCGGACCGTGCCGGGTTCGTCGCGCAGGCCTGTGGCCCGTGGCTCGGAGCGCTGGCCGGCGCCGGGTTGGTGGATGCGGTTGACGCGTTCTGCGAGAACGTCGCCTTCACGCTGGCCGAGACCGAACAATTGCTGCGCGCCGCGCAGGCCTTGGGTGTGCCTGCGCACGTGCACGCCGGGCAACTCACGGACATGGGTGCGGCGGAACTCGCGGCTCGATACCACGCCCTGTCGGCGGATCACCTCGAGTATTTGAGCGATACCGGAGCGCGGGCGCTCGCTGCCGCCGGCACGGTAGCGGTGCTTCTGCCCGGCGCCTATTTCATGCTGCGGCAGTCGAACCCACCACCCGTCCGACTGCTGCGGCAAGCAGGCGTGCCGATGGCGGTGGCAACCGACTGCAATCCCGGCACCTCACCGTGCACTTCCATATTGCTCATGCTCAACATGGCATGCACGCTGTTCGGCCTGACACCGCTGGAGGCCTTGAGCGGGGTCACGTGCCACGCGGCGCAGGCGCTCGGACTGCAGGCGGAATTGGGTACACTCGAAGTCGGCAAGCGGGCGGATTTCGCGCTGTACCGGATCGATCGCCCCGCCGAACTCTGCTACAACCTGGGCGCCAACCCCTGTGTGGGCGTGGCGTACGGCGGAACGCTACGAGCAGTTGGCCAGCCATAAGCATGAGCCGGCTGAAGTTTCAACTGGAGGCGACCGCCTCGGGCTCCCGCGCCCGTGCCGGCCGTTTCACCACCCGGCACAACGAGGTTTTGACGCCGACGTTCATGCCGGTGGGTACTCACGCCGCCGTCCGTGCGCAGCGCCGCGAGGATGTACTTGCGAGCGGCGCGGCGGTGCTGCTCGCGAACACCTATCACCTGATGCTGCGGCCCGGGCTCGAGATCTTCGAGAAATTCGGCGGCATTCATGGCTTCATGAACTGGCCGCGTTCGGTGCTCACCGATTCGGGCGGATTTCAGATTTTTTCGCTGCCCGGCAGCCGTTCGGTGAACGAGGAATGCGCGGAATTCAAAAGCTATGTGGATCAAACCCTCGTTCGCTTGAGTCCCGAGAGCAGCATTGCGGCGCAGCGGGCCATCGGCAGCGACATCATGATGGTGCTCGATCAATGCGTGGCCTCCACGGTCGAGCGGGGCGTTGCGGAGCGGGCGATGGAATTGACGCACCGCTGGGCGCTGCGCAGCCTGGCGGCGCGGGGCGACTCGCAGCAGGCCTTGTTCGGCATCGTACAGGGCGCGAGCTATGCGGATCTACGCGCCGTCAGCGCGCGTGCGATCACCGATATGCCCTTCGACGGGTATGCCATCGGAGGGCTCGCAGTCGGCGAAGGTTCCGGCGTACGCGAGGACTGCACGGGCATCGTCACCGAGCTCTTGCCGTCGGATAAGCCTCGCTATCTCATGGGCGTGGGCACCACGCGCGACCTGCTCGAGGCGGTGCACCGCGGTGTCGACATGTTCGACTGCATCCTGCCGACCGCGCTCGCCAAGCAGGGGGTGGCATTCACCAGCCTGGGCCGGCGGGATCTGCGCCGCGCGGCGTACCGAGACAAGGACGGGCCCATCGATCCGGCGTGCAACTGTGCTACGTGCAAGACGCATTCGATGGCATATCTGTTCCACCTCAACAAGGTGCAGGAACCGCAGGGGTGGCAGCTGCTCGGCTTGCACAACGTGCATTTCTACATGCAATTGATGCGCAGCATGCGCGCCCACATCCTCGCGGGAGATTGGCTCCCCTTCTATCGATCCCAGCGGGATTTGCTGGATGCCCGCGACAGCTACGGCGCTCCGGTGCGGCATGTCACCAAGGCGCAGCGGCAGAAGCTCAAGCTGAAGCTGGGTCGTTACGAAGTGGTCGTCCGCGATGGTACGGGTCACATTCGCGAAATGATCTCGGGCGAAGTCATGCACTCGGTCAACGATCCCGCCGAGGAGGCGCGCTCGCTCTATGTGGAGCAATCGCGGCTGGTCGAGCGCTTGACCGAACCCGCCGCGCCGCTGGTCGTCTGGGACGTCGGACTGGGCGCGGCTTCCAATGCGATGGCAGCGATTCAGGCGGTGGAGGCGATGCCGGGGCGGGCCAACCCGCGGTCCGCGGACCTCCGCCAGCCCGATGGGCCGCACGCCGCACGCCGTTTGACGTTGGTGAGCTTCGAGAACGACTTGGATTCCTTGAGGCTGGCGCTGCGCCATCCGGGGTGGTTCAAGCACCTGCGGCATGCGGCACCCCGGGGATTGCTGGCCGAGAACCGCTGGAGCAATGCTGCTGCGGGAGTGGACTGGCTGCTGCTCCGCGGGGACTTCAACGCAACCAAGTTCACGGCCCCGCTGCCCGACGTCATTTTCTTCGATCCATTCTCTTTCAAGACCGACGGCGCGCTGTGGACCCTGGCTGCGTTTCGCGAATTGGCGGATTTGTTGTCCGTCAAGGCCGCGGAACTGTTCACCTATACCTACTCGACCAGAGTGCGCTCTGCGCTGTTGGCGGCCGGCTTCTACGTGGCCAGGGGCCGGGGCACCGGACCGAAGGCCGAGACGACCATCGGCCTCACGCTGCAGGCGGCCGTGGACGCGGACGGTCGTCAGGTGCTGCATGGTCGCGAGCTGTTGGGAGAGGACTGGCTCGCCAAATGGCAGCGCAGCGATGCATGCGCCCCGCTGGGGACCGACGCGAACGACGCCTCTTGGCAGCAAGCGGTGAGGGCGCACCCGCAGTTTCAGAAGCGATTCCTTTATCCTTGAGCGCGGGCTTCGCGCCGATAACAAGAGAGGTTCACCATGCGATTTCCCGCTGTCCCTTGCTTCGGTGCGTTGCTGTTGCTGCTCGCCATCCCGGTATGCGACGCCGCCGACTCTGCGATCTCGGCAGCCACGCAGGATCTTTCGTGGCGCATGGTGGGCCCATTCCGCGGCGGCCGCACGCGGGCTGTCGCCGGCATTCCCGGCCGGCCGGATACCTTTCTCGTCGGAGCAGTGAACGGCGGCGTCTGGCAGACCGATGATTATGGCCGCACCTGGATACCGATCTTCGATGCCGAGCCCACGCAGTCGATCGGTGCGATCGCGGTCGCGCCGTCGGACCCCAAGGTGATCTACGTCGGCTCGGGCGAGGGCCTGCATCGGCCGGACCTTTCCGTGGGCAACGGCATCTACCGGTCGGTGGATGGCGGCAAGACCTGGCTGCATCTGGGGCTCGACGATGCACAACAGATTCCGGACCTGGCCGTCGACCCGAAGGATCCGAACCGGCTATTCGCCGCCGTCCTGGGTCATCCGTATGGGCCCAGTGCCGGCCGCGGCATCTATCGGTCGGTCGATGGCGGCCGGACCTGGACTCCGGTGCTGCAGCGTGACGAGAACACGGGCGGCTTTGGCGTCAAGATCGACCCCAACGATGCGAACGTCGTGTACGCGACCCTGTGGAATGCCCGCTCCGGTCCGTGGGAGGACAACAACGTCTACAGCGGCACGGCGGGCGGTCTCTACAAATCGACGGACGGCGGTGAACACTGGCGGCCGCTGAAGAACGGGCTGCCGGAGAATCTCTCGCAGATCGAGATTGCCGTGGCATCGAGCAAGCCGGGCCGGCTGTATGCGACCGTGGCGACGACGACCCCGGGGGACTACAGCTCCGCCGTCGGACTCGGCATCTATCGTTCGGAAGACGGCGGCGAGAACTGGACGCGGGCGACGCAGGACCCGCGGCCGGCGCTGCGCATCGGCGGCGGCGATCTGGCGATTCTCAAAGTCGATCCGACGAACGCCGACGTGGTCTATAGCGCGACCATCGTCGCGATGAAGTCCACCGACGGCGGCGCGCATTGGAACTCGTGGCGCGGCGCGCCGGGCGGCGACGACTACCAGAACCTGTGGGTGAGTCCCGTCGACTCGAACCACATCGCGCTGGTCGGCGATCAGGGTGCGCTCATCACCGTCAACGGCGGGGCGACCTGGAGCACCTGGTACAACCAGCCGACCGCGCAGCTCTATCATGTCGGCATCACGCCCACGTTCCCTTACCGCATCTGCGCGGGCCAACAGGAGAGCGGTTCGGTGTGCATTTCGAGCCGCGGCAATGATGGAGAGATCACGTTCCGCGACTGGCATCCGGTCGGCGTGATCGAGTACGGGTATGTTGCGCCCGACCCCCTCGATGCCGACGTCATCTACGGCGCCGGCCGCAACGTCGTCACCAAGACGCACCTCTCGACGGGTCAGGTGCAGAACATCACGCCCATCCCGTTCAAGGGGCCCGACGCGCGCGTCGACCGCACCGAGCCGATTCTCTTCTCACCGCAGAACCCGCACCGGCTCTACTATGCGGCGAACCGGCTCTACGTCACCATGGACGGCGGCTCTTCGTGGGATGCGATCAGCCCCGATCTTACGCGTGAGAATCCGGGAGTGCCGCCCAGCGTGGGCGACCAGCGGCTCACGAAGGCCGACAAGCAACGCGGCGTCATCTATGCGGTGAGTGCGTCGCCGGTGCGGGAAGGATTGCTTTGGGCGGGCACCGACGACGGGTTGATTTGGCGGACCTCGAACGACGGCAAGGACTGGCAGCAGGTGACGCCGGCGGGGCTCACACCCTGGAGCAAGGTGACGCAGCTGGAGGCATCGCATTTCGACTCCGAGGTCGCCTTCGCGTCGGTGAGCCGTTTTCGCCTCGATGATCTCAAGCCATACATCTACCGGACCCGCGATGGTGGTCGGAGCTGGCAGCTCATTTCCTCAGGCTTACCCGAGGACGCTCCTGCCAACACGGTGCGTGAGGACCCGGTGCGCCGCGGACTGCTGTACGGGGGTACCGAGAAGGCCGTATGGTTTTCCCTCGACGACGGCGATCACTGGAGTTCGCTGCAGCTGAATCTGCCGCACACCTCCATGCGCGACCTCGCGGTCCACGACCAGGATCTGATCGTCGCGACCCACGGCCGCTCGTTTTGGATTCTCGATGACGTCGGTCCTTTGCGGCAGTACTCCGCTTCCTTTTCCGCTCAGGAAGCCGTCCTGCTGCAGCCATCGCCCGCAGTCCGGGTTCAGCGCAGCACCGGCACCGACACGCCGATTCCACCGGATGAACCGACCGGCCGCAACCCGCCGGTGGGCGCGGTTCTCGACTACCACCTCAGCCGCCCGGCATCGGGCGCGGTCACGATCGAAATATTCGACTCGGGTGGCAATTTGGTGAGGCGCGTCGCCAGCACGGATGCCTCGCCGTTCACGGAAGAAGAGCGCGAGCGCGAGCTGATCCCCGCTTATTGGATCGGCCGTCCGCGCCTTCCCGGCGCCACAATCGGGATGCATCGTTGGATCTGGGATTTGCACCATGCGGCGCCGCGCACGGCGCTGCGGGGCTTTCCGATTTCCGCCGTACCCGGAGAAACGCCGCAGGAACCTCTCGGACCGGCCGCCGTTCCCGGCGACTACCGCGTGCGGCTGCGCATCGGCAAGCATAGCTGGGAGCAGCAACTGAGGGTGGTCGGCGACCCGCGGGTCCAGGCGACGCCGGCCGATTACGCGGCCCAGTTCGAACTGGCGAAACGTCTTGCCGATGCGCTCGATGCGAGCACCGGGGCGCTGCTCGAAGTGCGATCGTTGCGGGCCCAGATCAAAGACCTCACGCCGCCCGCCGGCGGCGTGCTTGCGGGGCAGGTCCGGGCGCTCGATCAAGCATTGGCGGAGTTTCTTTCACCGCCGCCCGACAGTGGAGCGGCCGGCGGACCGGCGGACGGCCGCCCCGCGGTTCGCCACGGACTCGAACGCGTAAACGGCGATGTCGCGATCCTTTACGGCCAGGTCACGAGCGCGGATGCGGCGCCGACCAAGGTGCAATTGACCGCGGCCGATGCGGCGGTGACGGACTGGCGGCCCCTCGCCATCGAATGGGAACGTATGAAGACGCAGGACATCGCGGCCCTCAACGCGGCGCTGCGCCACACGGGCAAGCCGCCGCTTCGCGCCGAGCTTGCGCCGCCTCACGACCCCGACCAAGCCGACGTGGAATAGCGCGACCTCAGCCGCAGCTTGCGCCGCCGCACCTGTGATCCCGCGTTTCCTGAGGCAATGATGTTGGCACTTCAGCTCCTGAGGCTGTCCAATGAGGTCGCTCCTTTTTTTTCGAGTGGTCGCGTTAATAGCTCACTTTGAACGTCGGCGAGTCTTCCAGCCGATTCTTGCGCCGATCGTAAAGGCGCGTCGTCGCGATGTGGGAATGACCCAACCACTCCTGCACCTTCGCGATGTCGGCATTGTGCTCGAGCGCGTTGGTCGCCGCGGTGGCGCGCAACGTATGTGCGCCGATCGTGACGCCGAGCTTCTGCGCATACCCGCGCACGAGCTTGTAAATCCCATCCGGGGACAGCGCCCGCTCGAGCTCTCCGGTTCGGTTGTTACGGATCGGACGGAAGAGGGCGGCGGTCTTGTCGTGCGTGTGGCCGGAGGCTTCCAGGTAGTCGGCGAGGAGCCCCTGCGTGCCGGGATGCAAGGGGATGTGCCGGAGCTTTCCGCCTTTGCCGTGCACGCGCAAATGCGGCACACCGCGGCGCAGATGCACGTCCTGAATTTTGAGCGAAGCGAGCTCCTCGCGCCGTAGCCCGTGGTGGAGCAGCAGGGAGAGGAGGACGCGATCGCGCAAGGCCTTCAGATCGTCGCCGGCGGGGAGCTTCAGGAGGTGCCGCGCCTGGGAATCCCCGAGCGCCGGCGTCTTGCCTTCGTAGCTTTCGACCTTGGGCCGCTTTACGCCCTTGATCGGATTCGTCGGCACCGAGTTCTGATCGCACAAGTATTCAAACAGGGAGGAGAGGGCGGCGAGCTTACGTCGGACCGTTGAGCCCGAGAGCTCGCGCCGCTCGAGATCCTTGCGCCACGCGAGCACGTGCGCGCGAGTAACGAGCCGCAGCTCCGCCGGCGCCGCGATGCCGACGAAGGTCATGAACTCCTGCAAGTCATTCTTGTACGCACGGCGGGTGTTGGGGTTGTCGATGTTCGCAAACCACTCGGCCGCCGGCGGCACCTGGGCGAGCTCGATGGAATTCCGGCGCCGTGAGGGTCCGCGAGTTCGTCGCCGGCGCCGATCGGCGCGCGGGCAAGCTCTCGCGTGCCTTCGCCGTGCTCGAGCTCATGGCTTCGGCCCGTAGGTCGTTGCGGCGATATTTATCAAGCAGCAGATCGACCGCCTCCTGCAGGAGCTCGTGGCGATCGCGGCCAGTCTGCTCGGGTAACCGCGCGAAGGCCTGCGCCTGGGCCTCATCGAGACGCAGCGCCGGCTCAATACCCAAGGCCGTGATCCACCGGTTCAAGTCGCGATCGCCACCGGTAAGGTGATGGTGCACCTCACGCTTGCCCAAGCGGTCGTAGCACAAATAATCGAAGACAGGCATTCGCGAGACGCGTGTCGAGCGCCCGCAGATCGGTGAGATCAAACGGATAGTCCTGGCCGTTATAGAGGCCAGCCAAAAAACGCACCAGGCGCCCGGCCTGGCCCGTGGTCGGATGCTCGCGGATCGCCGTCTCGATGATCTCGAGCGCCGGCCTCGCGCGTTCCATGACCGCCTCGGTGCCGTGCTCGAGCGCGTCGGCGCGCTCGAGCTTCTGACCGCTGACGATTTCCTGCCAGGCGTCGTTCAGCTCCATAGCCTGGGCCTCGTTCGCGACCTCGAGGGTGATGGCGATCTTCTTTGGCCGTGGCTGATGGGTGGTCATGACCGAGGCTCCTTAAGAGCGTCCTCAAGCGTCTGACGAATGAAGCGCTGGTACGGCACGCCACGCCGTTTCGCCGCGCGTTTGACCGCGCTCAGGAGCTCCCCGGGCAAACGCATATTGATGCGGGCCTCCTTGGGGGCAAATTCAAACTGCGTGGGCTTCAGCGCCGAGAGATCGAACTGCGTGAGATCGCTGGCCGCAACGAACCGCTCCGCTTGGTCGTCAGTCTTGAGTCGAGGCAGCTTCGCTAGGGTCTTGGCTTTGCGCTTCATAATGCTGGATCTCCTTGGCGTGCATAAACCGGGCGCTGATGGGGCGGATAAATCGCTGCTCCCCGACCGCTCGATAGGTGAAGGCGATGAGCACGTGACGGCCGGCGGCCGTTGTCCCGATGCCGAGATAGCGTGTCTTGACCGCCGAGTGGGCAGGATCGGGGAACACACGCATCGGACCGCTGAGTGCCGCTTCGATCTCCTCGAGCGTGACACCGTGCTTCTGGCATTTCTTGCGGTTGCCCTCGTCCCAGTCGAAGCCGGCCAGCGCATCGGTCATTTCAAGTATGCTAGCCGTTGTATGTACAAATGTCCACACAATGCGGCTCGCATCGAGAGCATTCGCCAGAAACACCTGGTCGGTGAACCCGGCGGTGTCGGTATAGTGCTCCTCGATGCGCAGCTGGGAGTGGCCGCCGAAAAGCGGGACTCCAGTTGGGTGGCCAGGTCATCCGCCACCTGCTACGTTATCCGTCATGACACAATCGAACAAAACAATTGGGAGACCCAATGCTCCGCTGGATCGCCGTTCTCTTTCTAGGTACCGTCCTCGGTCCCTCCCTAATACCAGTCTCGGCGGCTCCGCCCTTGGCGCCGCGCGTGCCCGAGTGGGCCACCAAATTTTTGAGCGCATGGTATTACTCCTTTAACCGAGGGGATGCCTCGGGAGTTGCCGCGCTCTTTTCAGAGAACGCCCGCCTACAAAAGACGGAGGGCCGCGCCGAAATCCAAAAGAGACTGGCAGCGGAATTTGAGAAGACGCAGCGGCGGTGCCAGGGTGACTTTGACGGGTTTAAGGTCTTGGGTGATCTTGCAGTGGGTTGGGGTCATGAAACATGTGTTGAGACGACGCGGAATGCTGGAAAAGCTGCTCCAACGAAGGAACAGTGGTTACTTGTGTTTGAAATGGCGGCGCCGGGGCAGTGGCTGCTAACGCGCGAAACATACCAAGCCACGGACTAGCGGTAGGTCTCCCATCATTGGGGCGATCTCGTTCGAGTACCTGAAAGCTGGGACGCTGGCGACCGTGATTGCCGTGTGACATTCAGCTAAGAGCCTATCGATTATATATTGATAAAATATGTTATCAAGAATAAAGATGGCTTGATACGTCGCAGCCATAAACCGCTACCCCAGAAGCGGCGCCATGGTCGTCGCCGCGCTAAATTTAACCGCCACGACAGGGAGGCACGGTTTTCCGTACTGCCCCCACTAAATATTTGCGAGCCCCCAGAAAATTAATCCGGACCTTTCCAAATGTTTGCCGATGGCTACGGGACATTGAAGAGCCAGAAATACTTTCACAGATGTGCGTCGCGCGGGAAGGCGAGTACTGCGCCAGAAGAAATGATCTACCAACATGAACCGGAGAACAAGCATGAAACTAGCCATCCCTCTCGCCGCACTCATCTTGTGCGGCTCAGCGGCGGCATCGACGGCAGAGACCGCTCGTATTGTCCTCGACGGGTGCAGCAGCATCTTCGGCTGTGAGCCCCGGACGCCGCATCCCTGCCTTGGCATTGGTGGCTGTCGCCAGTGGCCCGGGCCCACAGTCCCTGAGCCAGTGCCGTATCCGCATCCGTGCGGTTGCGATGGGCCTCGGGATCCGTGGTCGAGCACGGGACCCTTCCACCAGCCCGACGTGACCTTTTGATGTTCGCGATTCATTAACCAAGGAGTTCATATGCATAAGCATTCACGATTGATTTGCGTCACCGCCTTCACCCTGACGGTGGTCGGCGGTGCGGCCCAGGCGCAGAACGCCAACATTCCCCTCGTCAAGGACAAAGGTCCGGCGGGACAGGCCACCATCTCGACTGGCCTGGGGCCGCGCGGCCTCCCCGAGTCGATCTCGGTGGGAGCGCAGCATGGACCCGTCTCGGGTGGGCTCAGCGTCAATACCGGCGGAGGCATCGAAGGCTCTTTCGGTGTCCAGAGCGGCTCGCACAGCGCGAGTGTTACGGGGTCGACCGACCCGTCCGGCAACAATTCGGTTGGCGTCGTTCTCCAGAAGACCTTCTAAAGGCCGAAGCAGGGGGCGACCCCTGCCTTTCTCTGGATTCAACATCAAGGAGAAATGCAGATGAAAATGATCAAACTCACGGCTGGTGCATTATTGGCAGCTGTCGCAGTCACCGCCGCCGGTTTGCTGGCGACGGGAACGGTTCTTGCCGATTCTCCGCCGCCGAAGCCGACGCCGCCGCCTGTCGTCCCCACACCACCACCGCCCCCGCGCCCGCCGCCGATCAGCCCTTTGATGCCTTGGCCCCACTAGAGGGCAGCTCCACATTTTCGGCGACTACACCGCCTGGTCGTTCTGACCAGGCGTTCTTAACGCTTTGGTCCCACACGGGTTCGTTCCGACATCGTCGATGCGTCAATGCCCACGCGAAGGCGTGGTAAGTGCGGTAAGCCGTGCGCGCCCAAGAGGAACGCGGGGCGCGAAGTCTCCACCAATTCCATGGGGTCAAGATCAAAGGTTGTAGTCCTCGATTCGCCGGACAAATAAGGATAGTTTCGATTGGAGTTCAAACATCGACGTTTGGCGGCTGGATGGCGTTAAGGACAAACTGTAATTCGACTAGGAGGCGATTTATGAGAAAATCTATTCACGTGGCAACCAAATGCGGGCTGGGGGCCGGGATGTTGATGCTGATTATCGCTACCGCCTCCCTTGCCGACGAGAAAGGCAAACCCAACGACGGCAAGGCGGAAGCGGCTATGAGTAACGTTGGGGAAGTCATGGGTACCGTAGTCGGTGGCGTTGGCGGCGCAGCAATTGGCGGGGAACGGGGTGGTCTCGCGGGCGCTGCCGTCGGGGTAAAAGTAGGGGCTGCCGCTGGAGCAAGCGCCGGCCGCCTCCTCGATTCTCAGGCAGATGAAAACAAAAAGACCGGGCGCGGCGGCGTCGAAGATCCACGATATAACCCTTTGACGCTTTTCAATCGATAGAACGCATGCAGGC
Organism: uncultured Gammaproteobacteria bacterium; assembly: GCA_963799885.1. Taxonomy (GTDB): domain Bacteria; phylum Pseudomonadota; class Gammaproteobacteria; order Steroidobacterales; family Steroidobacteraceae; genus Bog-1198. The sequence continues at coordinate 603,891 of CAWCYX010000004.1, forward strand.
GAGGTGCCGAGAGATCCCTAATGGTGCGTCGCATCAATTGCCCGTAGTCAATATATTTTCCGGCACTTTCCAAATTCGGCGGTCTCGCCGTTGGATATCTGTGACGGGGTAAAAAAAGGACACTATGTGGGCACTGCAAAACCGAAGGTCGACAGTCTTGCGCAACGAAATCGCGAAGTGTTGCAAAAGCTCGATATTTTGGAGCCTGGCAAGCCCCCGCTGACATATACCGCCGTATTCCGGAAATTGACTCGCTTTGCCGGCCATCTCGTATGGAAGCATCACCTTAATTCGAGAACCGGTGAAGATTTGATGAGCTCCCTTGTGGAGTTGCTCCTTCGAATGCCGGATCCAGTTGCCCGGGCTGCGGCTACGATTTCAAGACTGAAGATCAGCAACGAGCGATGGCTGGTATTGAAGTTGTTCGATGTTGTCCACGCGATCCTTCGAAAAAAGGGCACGGTCACTTACCCCGATGAGAGCCGCGCCATCGAGGAATACGAACAATTCGGTTCTGTTTCCGCTTTTCACTATGACGATTCGATCAAGGTGCCCACGTTGCCCGAGACGACGGCAATTCGCGAGGACCTATATAAGGCATTTCTGAGCAGCTTAGACGGCCATGAAGACTTTCAGCGGTTGATGGTCCTGCTCGTCGACTTGGACCACCCGAGCGACCATACGGCATTGGCGCAGGCGTTAGGCATGTCCCCGGAAGGCGTCAAGCAACTGCTTCAGCGATTCACCTACCACTACCAAACCTTTTACGCGAAAAATCGCTAACCGCTTCTGGAGTATTTACATGGCCTACTGGTATGAAAGAAAGCGCCGGCCAACCGAGACTTTGGCTCAGGCGTTAGTGGCTCCATTCGTTAAGGCGTTTCGTTACGTGCATATTCATCCCCCTGTCTCGGAGGATGAGATCGCGGACGCGCTGAACTTCGCCACGGAGACGGCAAGATATTCGAAACGTCAACGAGAGACGGACCAAGCAGTTGAGTTGCAACGACTAATTGAAGAATGCGCGCCATTGCCGGGAAGTATTGACCAACCATCGAACGTAATTTCGGATATGGCTCATGCGCCATTATCGAAAGCGTTTGCGCTCAATCCAATTCGGGACAATGTCTCAGTGTTGCCAGTTGTCAAAGGTGATAACGAACTCGATTCTATTTACAAAGATTTTGCTCAGCTGACAGAAGAGCTCCAGTTAAAAACAAAGTCTGAAATTACAAGTCTCAAGAAATTGCTTCAAACTTCTTTTGAAGAAAGCGCCGGCCTTAGAAAAACTATTGAGACATTAGAATTGAATATTCAAACATTGAATAATTCGCTTGCACAATCCGAGCATAGAACCACCGTTTCAGAAGAAAAAAGTGCCACAATTACTCTTGATCTTCAGAGGACTCGTTCAGAACTAAGTGAACTGAAGGCGCTTAAAAGTCAAGGCGCTACCTGGGGATTTGTGGGCGCTTTCTTTTTAATGTTAGTGGTAGGAACCATGATGTGGTGGTTTATAAAACATTCCTAAGTGGCCTGCAGCAGCTTCTCGACCTCCGCCGGCGTCAGGTACTCGCGGGTGCGCCGATCCAGATTTTTGGTTCGGCGAGGGAGGATGGCGGAGTAGGGGGCCGCTCGAGATCTCGGCTGTAATGCCTTCCTATTGCGTCCGCTCGAGCGAACTTTCCCATTTTGGAGCATTGGCGCCGCCTTCGCAGCTGCGGTCTTTCTCGGTGCTTTGGCCATGGAGGCGAATATAACACCCCCATGATCGGTTATTTATGGGAAAGACGTTAGCGTTGCGTCTAAGCGGCCACCTTCTCTTTGGGACGACCGCCGCGCTTACCGTTCTCACGGGAGGCCTTCGCCTTGATCAGACTGCGGCTTGACCCTCCGAGTTTGCCAATCTGTTGCATCCACCGACGTGAACCGAAGGCGCCTTCGATGAGCCCCGGCACATAGAGATCGGCATCCAGCAGCGGCCAATGCAGGCCGAGCCCGTTCGGGCTGATCTTGATTTTCGTCAACTTTGATCGGGGCGCATCTGCCAGACCTTCGGCCAAGGCCACCGGAAAAGCGAATTCGCAACCGCCCTCGAGCGTGATCACGATCAGCCCACGCCGAGAATCATAGCGAGCGGCTTGCGCAACCGGTCCACGCGCCACAGCCGCCGCACCGCGCGCATTCGCTGCTTTAAATTGATCTTTAGTAATTGCCATGAATCGCCCTCCAGGCCGCACACAACGGTTGCACATGGGTTTGCAGTGAGCGGGCCAAGCGATTCACTTCCGGCCAGGAAAACCCAAAGTTCTCACGCAATTCGATCGGTCCGCTTGGACAGTTCAAGTTGAATACCGCCTGCCGTGGGCCCTCCCAAACGTGCACATGAGCGGGACGATGATCGTTCGTATAGATCATGACCCGAACGCGGCCGAAGCGGAGGACCGTAGGCACAAAGCATCATAACCCAAGCATGGTTGGGTTTAAAGCGCCAGACTTGGCCATTCACGGCTCTTTATGGGAAAGACGCCCACTGCGCTGCGAACTGGACTCGGGGTGGTGTCGCGCACCACCCCGAGATCCAGCTCCTCGGGAGTGCTCTCAATCGGGGCGACGCGTGTAGCTGCGGATCACGAACAGTCCGCCCGGAACGAGCGCGCTTGGCGTGCGCTGCGCGTCCTCGAGTCCCATCGCAAGCAGCTGACCATCATCCAGTACTCTCGCCTGCGTGATCAGGAAATCATCGAGCTGGACAGTGACGACTCCGGTCGAAGACGTCAGTGTGCGTGTGATCACGCCCGTGCCGTTGCAGTTGACGGTGTAGGTTCCAACCTGAGTGCCGGTGATAATCTTGCGCGCGCCGGTGGCCGACGTCGTGTCCGGCGCATTGAGCGTGAAGGTTCCGGTAAGGTTGCCTTTGCCATCTAACTTCCGCACTCCGAATGCGATGGCGACGTTCGCACCGTACGTGGCGACGACATCATACGTACCAGTGAGACTCGCTTCAGTGTAGCAGTGGGTCTCGTCGGCCTGCGCGGCGGAGATCCCGAGGCCGAGCATCGCGACCAGCAGAACCGACGGTATGCCGATGAATTGGCAAGAGCGGAACAGTGATTTCTTCATGATCGATCCTTCCTTTGTTGTGTTAGCGACGTCAATAAATGGGTATCTGGGGCTACTATCCTTCGGGTACCAGCAGAGCAACATTCTTGCCGCCAAGCCGGCCGGAGATCTGGAAGTTGCCTAAAGGGCCACCGACGTTCCAAAAGCCCGTCACGTGCAATGACCCGCCGGACGTCCCCGCACCGCTGACGACCAAGTCGCCCACAACGGAGTAGTCGTTACCCCATACCACAGTGCCATTGACGACGACGTCGTGACTGAACATGCTATCCACGAGTGTGTAGTTAATGTAGTCGCTAGTCTGGAATGTCCCGCCTCTCAACCCGACGCCGGTTCCCGAGCCCAGGAGACTGCGCTGTAGAGCGTCGACTACATCTGCCACGGCTACCGACACGACTTTGCGCTCGCTCGGACCCACCTGGTTCACGCCCGTGGAGTCGATCGTTGCCACGCGCGCATCTTTTGCAAACAGCGGAAAGCGCCCCACGGCCGGCCAGAAGAACTCGGGGGTGTTCGCACAGCTCGTGTCTCCGGGTGAGAGTGTCTCAATCATCTGATTTGCAAGTTCAGTTCCGCATTGCGTCCAGCCCGTCGTCTCGTGCCTGGAGTTGGCCACCAGGACGAAGGTTCTGTTGGGAAAGAGATCCGCCACAGCTTTATTGGCCGCGGCGGGCAGTTGGTCATCGATGTCTCCCGCCAGTACGAGTGTCGGCACCGCGGGATAGACGGCATTGGGCTTCGCGATCGGTGAGGAAGGAGTGGGTTTCTGCCACCAGAAGCACTGCATCCCCAAAGAACTGTACCGGATGTCTCCGCCGACGGACTTCGAGAACGGCGCGAAGTAATCGTTCGGAAGCGTGGCGATGTACTCGTTGTACGATTCCATGCGGTCGGACACACCGTCGGACCATTCAAATGACTCGCCCACGTCAGCGCATCCCGTCGCATAGAAGGCGCCCAGCGAGAATCCGGTCGGATCGCCATAATCAGTCGGGTCAATGGTGAAGAAACCTTCGGCGGCCAGCCGCAGCAGCGGCGCTGCGTCACCTTGCTTGAGGGAAGCGTAAGCGGCGAGCACTTCGTTCTGGGTGATATAACTACCATGCAGCGCCGACTGATAGAGCGTGAAGTCGAGTAGCGTCCTCTCGTCGACCCTGACATGGACCGGGTTGCCGTTCGCGTCGTGCGAATCGCCCTCCACCGGGTGAGCGCGCACCGCCTGGATGAGGGCAGAGAGCTCGGCGGCGGGGTTCGGATGATCGGGGGCGCAGAGCAGCGAGCGGGCACACAGGTTAGTGAGCACGAGGGGGATAGAGTGCGCTTCGAAGCTCTGCCGGGCGGTGTAGGGAATCACGACCGGGGGCCCGACCGGAGAATCGAGTACCAGGGATCGGACATGCTCGGGGTGACGGGTTGCAAAGGCAATTGCGTCGGCGCCACCCCATGAGGCTCCCAGGTAGTCGATGAGGTCATAGCCGAGCGCGGCGCGCACATCGTTCATGTCCTCGGCGATGTCCCCGCTGCCGTAACGGCTCGCCGCCGCCCCCAGTTGCGCGGCGCAATCTTGTTCCGCCGTGACGAAGTCGGCCCCACCGTGTTGCAGCTCCGAACAGTCGATGGCGGCGGACATCCCGCGCCCGCGATCGTCCACCAGCAGCAGGTCGTGCGCGTCCATATTGGCGGCGAAAAGCCCAAACTGAAAATAGTCCCGGCTACCGGTGGTCGATCCCCCTGGACCGCCCAAATTTACCATGATCGCGCTTACCGCCGGGCCCGGATTGCTGTGGAAATACTGCTCGAAGTAAATACCGATCTTCGTGCCCTGGGGATGCTTGCGGTCGAGCGGAACTTGGACGTAACCGCAGACCGAATTAGGCTCGGGACAGATCGCCGGAATCACGTTGGCACCGAGCGCCGTCCCGGCGGCTGCATAAGTCACCAGCGCAGCCAATGGGCGCGGTCCTGTAGCCGGCGTCGTGTACGCTGGTCCGCGCAGCGCCTTCGGCGACACCACATCGCGCCGCGCTTGCGCCTGAGCCAAGGAAGTCACAAACACCAGACTCAGCAGGAGAGTGTTGAACGCCGCTGTAGCAATTAAACTACTTTTCGTGAACATACTTTTTTCCCTGAGTTTCTTAAATCCCATTGAAACGAGTCCGCGCTTGAAGATCCAAATCGTTTGCAACGATGGGGGTTGTCGACGCCACAGTTGGAACGATTCTGTCGGATCGCGAAGTGACGCGATGGCAGCAACGCCTTGCGCTGAATAAACTCTCGTCGGAGGATCTGCGATAGTCCGCAGCGACTGCACAAATTCAAATATGTGGCGTAGATGCATTCCTTTGCTTCCCTGCTTTTTTTGTAAATGTTTTTTACCTTCTACACCCAGCATCTCCCCCACGCAAGAAGAAGCAACCGTCAAGCTTCAGACTGATGCAATTAAACATAACGTGTGGATGGCGAGAGCGCACGAGGAGATTCCTCGAGCGGTTCAGATCACGGTGCCGGCACGATGACGGTGCAATGCTGTTCTTTCTTCGACTTCGCCGCCGCCGCCCGACAGGCCGCTAACGCTGCTATGTTGGGCCTCACCAGCGCCGCCGCAGACTCAAGGTCGCGCCAGGCCTCCGGATGGTGCGCCTTCATCAATTCGGTTCCTGCGTTCCAGCGATCGCCATGCATGACGAACGCGGCCACGTGACCATCCCATCCAAAGGGCAACACGCGTGCAAACACCGGCGAGATCAGCCAAAAAGAACGCCGCGCCGCCGGTCCAGGCCAACCACTTCCATTGCTTCCGCTGCCCGCGCATCGTTCCGATCATCGCGGCGAGCTCACGCCGCTCAAGGTTTCGGTGTAATCAACGGTGGGCCTGCCTTTCGTGATCACCTCCGGAAGTGATCGCAGGGCCTGGCGCATCGCCGCGACCTCGGCCCGGAGCGTTTCGAACGCCTGCTCTGCCGCTGTTGGTCCTTCGTTCCCGTCCCTGTCGTCCATGCCGGCTCCCTGCTGGATTCTCTACAGCGATAAACCGTGATCCCGCCCGAGATCACGCTCGGCGATCGATAACGCGCGGTCAAGATTCTTCTCCTGGAGCAGCCGTCCCAGCCGCGAGCCGCGTTCGATGCCGAGTTCCTGAGCCCGTCGCTTAACCGCAAGTTCCAGTTGCGGCTCCTGCTTCAATTCGAGCGCGAGCTCGCGCATCTGCCCCTTCACCTTCTCCCGAGCGGCTTCGTGCTCCCAACCGGTGATCTCTTTGCGCTGCGCCTCGAGTCCATTCCACTCCTTGACCAATCTCTCGGCCCGAAGATTCGGGTCCCGCCGTATCCGCTCCTCGTGCTCGATGCCGGCGAGCAGTCCGCGGGTACGCTGCGCGCCCTCCAGTTCCATCATGGCCCGAAAGACTTGCGGCTCATGCCGAAGCGCAGTGTGCAGATCCTGCCTCGCTCCCGGCCGTTGGTTGTCTAAGGCCTCCCCGGCGTGCTTGAGCTCGGTCTTTTGATGCTCGAGAACCGGCAGGTCGCGCTCCCGCATCCGCTACGCATCCATCCACGCCCGCGCATACCGATCGACCGACCGGTTGAGCGCCTCCGCAGCTCGATCACGCCCCTGGCCACGCGAGGGTTCTTGTTGCACCGATGGCTGCTTCGAGGACGACACATCCCGCTCCGCCGGCGCCGCCAACCGCTCCGATCGCAGCCGCAATCCATCGAACATGCCGCGCTTTTTGTCGCCGGATTGGCCACGCTCCGGCTCCTTCTCGGGTTCCCGCGCCGGCCCCTTCCGTTCCCGTCCCCGCGCCTTCTCGGCAACCGCCTCGAACACTTCCCGCGAGCGCTCCTTGAGCTGCTTGAGCGGGTCCGGAAAACGCTCCCGCACCCACTCCTTGACCCGCCCGAGCTCCCGCCCGATCCGCTCCCGCAAGGCCCGTGCCTGGGCGATTAATTTCTCCTTGAGCTGTCCTCCGATTCCGAGCCCCTGACGCCGCTCGACCCGCCGCTCCGCCGCCGCCTGCGCCCGCCCCAACTGCTCCCGGCGATCGGCCTCGACCAACGCGCGACCTGCGCCGAGCGTGAGAGCTCGCGCGGCAGCGCGAGCTCGTACTCCCGATAGGTATTCCCATTGGCGCGCTCGAACTCGTCCGACGCTTTCCAGAACGCGTTCGGATCTTCGCGCGCCCACTCGGGCATATTCGCGACCCGCGCGCCGCCACCTCCCCATAGCGCTCTTCCGTAAACGGACCCTCGCGCTGGATGTGCTGGCCGTGCTCCGCCGCTTCGCCCTTGCCGCCGTATTGATCTGGAAGTGATACGAGGCCATTAGGCTACGAGGCCTCGGAGTGCACTCCGCTCCGCTCAACCTACCGCTTCAAGCCCTGGGCCTCACCGCCATGCAAATCCGGCGCGCAGCCAAATCATGCGCGCGGGGAGGAGGTAGAAGGATTGACTGCCGAATTCGCTGGAGGTGACGGGGGGCCTTTGATTCGTGAGATTCGTGCCGTCGATGGTGAGCCGGTACTTTTTCCACGAATAGCCGACGTTGGCGTCCACGGTGGTGTAGCCGCCCACCGGAGCCGTGTTCTCTTCGTCGAGATATCGACGACCCATGTATCTTGCGACCGCAGCCGCTTGCGCACCCCATTGCGCTCCGTAGATGACTCCGGCCGATGCGAGACCATGCGGCGACAGCGGCAGCTGCCTGCCGGCCACGTTGACGCTCGACGTCCCGTCGAAGAACAGATAATTGCGATAGCGGGCATCGTGGTAGGAAATATTTCCTATCAGTGCGAGATCCGGCAGCACCGCGTACCGCCCCTCCGCTTCGATGCCTTTGAGCCGCTCCGCGGCGGCATTCGCGAGTGCGCCGGAACTCGTGGGTACAACCAGGTTCTTGAAGTCCAGTAGGAACAGCTCTGCCTGATAGGTCAGCAGCCCGCGGGCGAGCGCGCCTTTCAGGCCGGCCTCATAGCTCTTTGCCGTCTCCGGACGCAGCAGATCCGGGGTGTAGTCGGGGCCGAAATCGATGGCGGATGGTTTGAACGCATTGCGATAGTCTGCGAAGACGACGGCCTCGTTTTTGTCCGCGGCCCAGACCCGGTAGCTGGCGCCGAAGGTTTCCGTGGGCCGCACCATGGTTTTGTCGACGCTTTCCGAGGCGAGTTGCGGGGGCGGCCGGACGAGGTCGCTGGAGTCTTTATGCTCGTACGCTTGATTCAACCGGATGCCGCCGACCAGGTCCCAGCGGCCGTCGGGCTTCCAGTCGAACTGCACGTACTGTCCGGTGAATAGCCGCTTGTCGTTGATCGCACCGATTTCAGTGATGGGTATCGTCGAGGTCGACGGCGGCAGTACCGACCCGGTCAGAGGAACGGTGTACGCATCATTGCCGTTCAAGCTCGTCTGGCGGCCCAGGCCGTCAAGCAGGTCGGCGCCCGCAATCAGCGACGTGTCGCCGCCCAGCTTGAGGGCGAAGTGAGTGTCGAAGTAATCATCATCGATGATGCGCCTCTGATACTGGGTGTCGGCGGTGCCGCTCAAGTCCGGGTGAAGGAAAGCTCGAACATCGATGACATCGGAATGGGCAACCGAGACCAGCGTGTCCCAGGAGCCGTGTTCCGTCGGCAGTGAATAGCCCACCGCGACCTGATATTTATCTTCGTCGATGCGGGCGTCCGCAGGATTGAAGTTCGCATCGATGGGAGTGACGGCTGCGAGCGACGGTCCGCTGCGCAGCACCGGACTCGGCGGCGTGTCCCGAACGAAACTCAGATTGGCATCGACCCGCAAGGTCCCTGAACCCCAGGCGAGCGCGCCGCGATACAGCACACGTTCATCGGTGACGTGCTCGCGGCCGTCGGCAAAGCCCAGGTGCTGGCCGTCCACGTTCAAGGACTGCTGGTAGTCGCCGATTGGGGGCAGCACCAGCGATGCCGATCCGCGCACCGAACCGTAATTGCCGTACGCGAGATCGGTTTCATCGGCCGCCTTGCCTGCCGGATAGTGGATCAAGTGTACGACACCGACGAACGAGGTGGCTCCGTACATCACCGGGGCGGCGCCCTTCAGTACTTCGATTCTTTCAGCGCCGGTAGAATTCAACGTCGTGATGGCCGGATTGAAGGCGCCTCCCCAGGGGACGCCATCGACCACCAGGAGGAAGGCGTCGAACTCGTGCAAACCCCACAGGGATGGCACCGCGCTCGAGGGCCCGGCATCGCCGCCGGGCGGAGCCTCGGTACCGGGTACCAGGCTCAAAGCCGTCGCCATATCGGCGGCGCCCCGCGCTTCTAGTTCGTCGTGCGACACCACGGAGATGAAAGCCGGGACCTCATCGGCAGGCTCGGGTATTCGTGTTGCCGTCACGACGACATCCGCTGGATCGGCTTTGGTCGGGTTCGTAAAGCCACCGGCCCCCGCCAGCACGGCGGTTCCGCAGCCGATGGCCCGGATCCACCTTTTCAAATGGGCATATGGGTGGAGTGGGGATCAGGCATGGGCTTGGGTCCATTGACAGTTTTTGATTGAAAAGCCATTTTCCACCATACTAAATTCGTTGCTGCGCGGCAGCAATTACCTTGACACCCACGTCCTCGGTTCCTACAATCGCCGGCCTTTGTCGCTGGGCCGCCCGTCTTATGGTGTCCGGCTACTTTAAAGGTTTCTAAGCTCACTACGCCAACTCGCGAGATTTGGCCTCAAAGGTATTTATGGCGACGACGACACAATTGATCCGCACCGGCCGCAATGAACCTGCCTGGAAGTCCAAGGTTCCGGCGCTGGCGGCTTCGCCGCAGAAGCGCGGCGTGTGCACGCGTGTCTACACGACGACGCCAAAGAAGCCCAACTCGGCGTTACGCAAGGTGTGCCGAGTCCGCTTGACCAACGGCTACGAAGTGTCGAGCTACATCGGCGGCGAAGGCCATAACCTGCAGGAGCACTCGGTGGTACTGATCCGCGGCGGCCGCGTCAAGGATCTGCCTGGAGTCCGGTATCACACTGTGCGCGGTGCGCTCGATTGCGCCGGCGTCAGCGATCGTCGGCAGGGCCGCTCCAAGTACGGCGCCAAACGTCCGAAGAAATAGCACGCCTCCGAATCATAAAGAGTAGGTTTCCATGTCGCGCAGAGCAGCAGCCCCCCACCGCACCATTCTTCCCGACCCCAAGTTCGGGAACGACATGTTGGCCAAATTCATCAACATGGTGATGGAGCGCGGCAAGAAGTCCGCCGCCGAGAAGATCGTCTACGGCGCCATCGATCGCATCGGCGAGAAGAAGAGCGGCGCAGCCGGCAGCGACGCCATCGCGGTTTTGCAGCAGGCCTTGGACAATGTGAAGCCGGTGGTCGAGGTGAAATCCCGCCGCGTCGGCGGCGCCACCTACCAGGTTCCCGTCGAAGTCCGCGCCAATCGCCGTCAGACCCTCGCCATGCGCTGGGTCATCGAGGCCGCCACGGCTCGCAGCGAGAAGTCCATGGCTCACCGACTTGCGGCAGAACTGATGGAGGCCGCTGAAAATCGCGGTGCCGCGGTTCGCAAGCGTGAGGATACGCACCGCATGGCTGAAGCCAACAAGGCGTTCGCACACTATCGCTGGTAGGGCCCGGGCGGGCGGTCCAGCGCGCTGGTAATCCGCCGCTCCGGCCTTATATTGAAGTTATCGGACGGGGTCGCTTCGACCCCGTCAATAGTTGCGCGTAGCGCATGGCAAGTGGCGCATGGCAGGTTGCGCGCGTAGCGCAAAGGTAATTCTAAGATTTATGGCACGTACGACGCCCATCGAAAGATACCGGAATATCGGCATCTCTGCGCACATCGACGCGGGGAAGACCACCGCGACGGAGCGCATTCTGTTCTATACGGGAGTGTCGCACAAGATCGGCGAAGTTCACGACGGCGCCGCGGTCATGGACTATATGGAGCAGGAACAGGAGCGCGGGATCACCATTACCGCCGCCGCCACCACGTGCTTCTGGAAGGGGATGGACAAGAGCTTCCCCGAACACCGCATCAACATCATCGATACGCCGGGGCACGTCGATTTCACCATCGAGGTGGAGCGCAGTCTCCGGGTGCTCGATTCGGCCATAGCCGTGTACTGCGCAGTGTCGGGCGTGCAGCCGCAGTCCGAGACGGTGTGGCGTCAGATGAACAAGTACGGCGTGCCGCGCATCGCCTTCGTCAACAAGATGGACCGCGCCGGCGCCAATTTCGTACGCTGCGTCGAGCAGATCGGGGCGCGGCTGCGCGGCAACCCGGTTCCGATCCAGCTGCCCATCGGCGCGGAGGAGGGCTTCGTCGGGGTGGTCGATCTCGTCAAGATGAAGTCCATCTTCTGGGACGAAGAGACCCAGGGCATGAAGTTCGAATATCGCGAAATTCCGGAAGGCATGCGCAAGGAATGCGAGGAATGGCGCGCCAAGATGATCGAAGCGGCCGCCGAAGGCGACGAAGAGCTGCTCGACAAATATCTCGAGAGCGGCGATCTCAGCGACCTGGAGATCAAGCGCGGTCTGCGGGCACGCGCCTTGAAGAACGAAATTTGCCTGGTGACCTGCGGATCGGCTTTCAAGAACAAGGGCGTGCAAGCGGTGCTCGACGCCATCGTCGAATACATGCCCTCGCCCCGGGACGTGCCGGCCGTCAAGGGCTTAAGCGAGCGCGGCGAGCCCATGACGCGCAAACCCGACGACGATGCGCCGTTCTCGGCGCTCGCCTTCAAGATCCTGAACGACCCGTTCGTGGGTAACTTGACCTTCTTTCGCGTCTACTCGGGCACCCTGAACTCGGGCGACCAGGTATACGTTCCCGCGAAAAGCCGCACTGAGCGCATCGGCCGCCTCCTGCAGATGCACGCCAGCGAACGCTCCGAAATCAAGGAAGTGCACGCCGGCGACATCGCCGCGGCGGTCGGCCTGAAGGACGTCACCACGGGCGACACGCTGTCGGATCCCCAGAAGGTCATCATCCTCGAGAAGATGGAGTTTCCCGAGCCCGTCATTTCGGTGGCGGTGGAACCCAAGACCAAGGTCGACCAGGAGAAAATGGGCCTGGCACTGCAGCGCTTGGCGAAGGAAGATCCCTCGTTCCGCGTACACACCGATCAGGAATCGGGCCAGACCATCATCTCGGGCATGGGCGAATTGCATCTGGAAATCATCGTCGACCGCATGAAGCGCGAATTCAAGGTGGATGCCAACGTGGGCAAGCCGCAGGTGGCGTATCGCGAGACCATCCGCGCGACCGTCGAATCCGAAGGGAAGTTCGTGCGTCAGTCCGGCGGCCGCGGGCAATACGGTCACGTGTGGCTCAAGATCGAGCCGCAGGAGACGGGAAAGGGCTACAATTTCGTCAACGGTATAGTGGGCGGCGCGGTGCCGCGCGAGTTCATTCCGGCCGTGGACAAGGGGATTCAAGAGGCCGTGCAGACCGGGGTGATCGCGGGCTACCCCATCGTGGACGTGAAAGTGACCATTTTCGACGGCTCGTACCATGACGTCGATTCGAACGAAATGGCATTCAAGATCGCGGGTTCGATGGGATTCAAAGAGGGCTTTCGCAGGGCGAAGCCGGTGCTCCTCGAACCCATCATGAAGGTCGAGGTAGTGACGCCGGAGGATTACTACGGCGACATCGTCGGCGACTTGAATCGCCGGCGCGGCCAGATCATCGGTATGGAGGATTCTCCTTCCGGCAAGGTGGTCACGGCCGAAGTGCCGCTGGCGGAAATGTTTCAGTATTCGACGGCGATGCGCTCCATGAGCCAGGGGCGCGCGAACTACACGATGGAGTTCGCGAAGTACATGGAAGTGCCGGGCAATGTCGCCGACGCCGTGATGAAGATCGCTTCATAAGATTTGATCCCAAGCTCTACCATTTCATTTTTCAAGAGGTACTTGCCGTGTCGAAGGGGAAGTTTGAGCGAACGAAGCCGCACGTGAACGTGGGGACGATAGGCCATGTGGACCATGGCAAGACGACCTTGACGGCAGCCTTGACGAAGGTGATGGCGGAGAAGTTTGGTGGGGAGTTCAAGGCGTACGACCAGATTGACAAGGCGCCGGAGGAGCGTGCGCGCGGGATCACGATTGCGACGGCGCACGTGGAGTACCAGAGCGAGGCGCGCCACTACGCGCACGTGGATTGTCCGGGGCACGCGGACTACGTGAAGAACATGATCACGGGAGCGGCGCAGATGGACGGGGCGATTTTGGTGGTCTCGGCGGCCGATGGGCCGATGCCGCAGACGCGCGAGCACATTTTGCTGGCGCGCCAGGTGGGAGTGCCGTACATCGTGGTGTATTTGAACAAGGCGGACATGGTCGACGATGCGGAGCTTTTGGAGCTGGTGGAGCTGGAGGTGCGGGACCTGTTGAACGTGTACAAATTTCCCGGGGACAAGACGCCGATCATTACGGGCTCTGCGTTGAAGGCGTTGGAGGGGGATGCTTCGGAGATCGGGGTGCCCTCGGTGCTGAAGCTGGTCAAGGCGCTGGATGAGTACATTCCGGTGCCGAAGCGGGCGGTGGAGGGTGCGTTTTTGATGCCGGTGGAGGACGTGTTCTCGATTGCGGGCCGCGGCACGGTGGTGACGGGTCGGATCGAGCGGGGGATCGTGAAGATCAACGACGAGGTGGAGATTGTAGGGATTCGCCCGACGACGAAGACGACGTGCACCGGGGTGGAGATGTTTCGCAAGCTGTTGGACGAGGGTCAGGCGGGGGACAACGTGGGGGTGCTGCTGCGCGGGACGAAGCGCGAGGAAGTGGAGCGCGGGCAAGTGCTGTGCAAGCCCGGGAGCATCAATCCGCACACCAAGTTTGAGGCCGAGGTGTACGTGCTGACGAAGGAGGAAGGGGGCCGGCACACGCCGTTCTTCAAGGGGTATCGGCCGCAGTTCTACTTTCGCACCACGGATGTGACCGGGGCGGTGGAGTTGCCGGAGGGGACCGAGATGGTCATGCCCGGGGACAACATCAAGATCGTGGTGGAGTTGATCGCGCCGATCGCGATGGAGCAAGGGTTGCGATTCGCCATCCGCGAGGGCGGTAAAACCGTGGGCGCAGGGGTTGTGGCCAAGGTGATCGCGTAAGGATTGATATTGGGACGGGGTCGTTTCGGCCCCGTTGATTCGGCGCGTAGCGCCTGGGAATACGGGGCGTTTCGACGCCGTTAATTTCGGCGTGTGAGCGCCAGCAGTAGGCTAGGATTTTATTTATGGCGAACCAGAACATTCGGATCCGCCTGAAGGCTTTCGATCATCGTTTGATCGACAAGTCGGCGCGGGAAATCGTCGATACCGCGAAGCGCACCGGGGCGACCGTCAAGGGTCCCGTCCCGCTGCCCATCAAGATGGAGCGCTTTACGGTGTTGGTCTCGCCCCACGGCGATAAGGACGCGCGCGATCAGTTCGAAATCCGCACGCACAAGCGACTGATGGACATCCTGAACCCGACCGACAAGACCGTCGATGCGCTGATGAAGCTCGAGCTTCCGGCCGGCGTGGACGTCCAGATCAAGCTGAATTAGCGCTGGCGCGCGAGTTCAACGGGGTCGCGGCGACCCCGGCCGATAGCCGCCCGCTGCGCGGGCGTGGGAAACCGGGAACCGCGCTGCCGCGCTTGATACTCCGGCGGATTCCTGTAGAATTCGCGGTCCAATTTTAGAGGTCGGAGCGCGTGGGTGCCGACGCCAGTTTTCCGCGGGTCCTCGAGGACCTCAGGGGCCTGGGGTCTCGAGCGTCCAAACCGCCGATTCTGTTGCAACGAAAGCGGAAGCCAATCGCAGCTCTCGCTGAATGAGGATTCGACAATGACCATAGGTCTGGTTGGCCGCAAATGCGGCATGACCCGCGTATTCACTGACGCCGGCGTGACCGTCCCCGTGACGGTCGTCGAGGCGTTGCCGAATCGTATTTCGCAGGTCAAGACTGACAAAACGGACGGTTACCGTGCCGTACAGGTGACCCTGGGGGCGCGCCGCCCGTCCCGAGTACCGAAGGCTCTCGCCGGCCATTTCGCCAAGGCGAACGTTGCCGCCGGCTACACTTCCCAGGAATTCCGCTTGAACAAGGACGAAGGCGAGTCGCTGGCCGCCGGCGGCGAACTCAAGGTCGACATGTTCAGCGTCGGACAGGTGGTCGCGGTCACCGGCACCACAGTGGGCAAGGGCTTCGCCGGCACCATCAAGCGCCACAATTTCGCCGGGGGCATGAAAACCCACGGAAACTCGCTTTCCCACCGCGCTCCGGGTTCCATCGGCCAGCGCCAGACGCCTGGTCGCGTGTTCAAGGGCAAGCGCATGTCGGGCCATATGGGTGTCAAGAACCGCACCATCGACAATCTGCGCATCGTCGAAGTGGATGTGAACCGGAATCTGCTCCTCATCAGCGGAGCGATACCGGGCTCGGAAGGCGGCCGTGTCATCGTCCGGCCGTCGCTGAAGGCTGCCTCCCAGGCGCGCCGCAAGCGCCTGGCACCGAACAAGGCCCCGGTTGCCGCCAAGGGCGGAGCCGGTAAGGGCGCCTCCAAATCGGACAAGAAGTAACCGCCATGAAGCTTCAGCTCAAGAACGTCAGCCCTGCCAGCGAAATCCAGTTGTCGGACGAGGCCTTCGGCCGCAAGTACAACGAGGCGCTGGTTCACCAGGTCGTCACCGCCTACATGGCCGGCGGACGTGCCGGCACCAAGCGGCAGAAGTCCCGTGCCGAAGTCCGCGGCGGCGGGAAAAAGCCATGGAGTCAGAAAGGCACCGGCCAGGCTCGTGCCGGCTCGATTCGCAGCCCCATCTGGGTGGGTGGCGGACGGGCGTTCGCCGCGCGGCCGCGTGACTTCTCGCAGAAGGTGAACCGCAAGATGTATCGCGCCGCCATGCAGTGCATGGTGTCCGAGCTGATCCGGCAGGATCGTCTGGTGGTCATCGAATCTCTGGAGCTATCGGCGCCGAGGACCAAGCTGCTCATCGCGAAGCTGGCCGAATTCGGCTTGAAGCGGGCTTTGATTCTGGTCGAGGCCTACGAAGAGAAGCTGTTCCTGGCGGCCGGAAACGTGCCGTACGTGGACGTGATGGCGGTGTCCTCGCTCGATCCCTTGAGCTTGATCAAGCACGACAAGGTATTGGCCACGGTCGGCGCATTGAAGTTGCTCGAGCAGCGTCTCGGAGGCGCGAATGAATAAAGAACGATTGATGACCGTGCTGATCCAGCCGCACGTGTCCGAGAAGGCGGCGAACGTCACGGAAAAGGCCAATCAGTACGTGTTCCGCGTGCGCGACGATGCGTCCAAGAGCGAAGTCAAATTGGCGGTGGAAATGATGTTCGAGGTCAAGGTCGAAGGCGTCAATCTGCTCAACAAGCCGGGCAAGACGCGCCGTTTCAAGAATGTGGCCGGTAAACGCAACGGTTACAAAAAAGCATACGTTAGTTTGCAGACCGGGCAGTCGATCGACTTCACCGGCGCCGCGAAGTAAGGATCAGGCCATGGCACTCATCAAAATGAAGCCGACCTCGCCGGGCACGCGCTTCGTGGTCAAGATCGACCGCTCGCACCTGCACAAGGGCGGGCCGCTCGAGTCCTTGACCACCAAGAAGAATCGCACCGGCGCACGCAACCATTCCGGCCGGCAGACGACGCGGCACATCGGGGGCGGTCACAAGCAGCGCTACCGGCTCGTGGATTTCAAGCGCGACAAGGACGGGATATCGGGCGTGGTCGAGCGCTTGGAGTACGATCCGAACCGCACGTCTCACCTGGCATTGGTGCTCTACAAGGACGGCGAGCGCCGCTACATCCTGGCGCCCAAGGGCATCAAGGCCGGCGATGAAATCCGGTCGGGCGCCGATGCGCCGATCAAGCCGGGCAACGCGCTTCCTTTGCGCCACATCCCGGTGGGCAGCACGGTCCACAACATCGAACTCAAAGTCGGCAAGGGCGGCCAACTGGCGCGCAGTGCCGGCGGGTCTGCGCAATTCGCGGCGCGTGAGGGCATGTATGCCAGCGTGCGTTTGAAATCCGGCGAAATGCGCAAGATTCATGTCGACTGCCGCGCCACCATCGGCGAGGTCGGAAATGACGAGCACAATCTGCGGGTGTTCGGCAAGGCGGGAGCGGTCCGTTGGCTCGGCGTGCGACCCACCGTCCGCGGCGTCGTGATGAACCCCGTCGACCATCCGCACGGCGGCGGCGAGGGCAAGTCAGGCCAGGGCAACCCGCATCCCGTCAGTCCGTGGGGATTGCAGACCAAGGGCAAGAAGACGCGTCGCAACAAGCGCACTGACGGCATGATCGTTCAGCGCCGCAAGAACAAACGACTCTAAGTGGAGAAACTTAAGTGCCTCGTTCGCTAAAGAAAGGCCCCTTCGTGGATTTGCACCTGGCCAAGAAGGTGCAAACGGCCAGTCAGAAAAACGATCGCCGTCCCATCAAGACGTGGTCGCGCCGTTCCATGGTCATTCCCGACATGGTGGGGCTGACCATTGCGGTGCATAACGGCCGGCTTCACGTGCCGGTGCTGGTGTCCGAAAACATGGTCGGCCACAAGTTGGGCGAGTTCGCTCCGACCCGCACGTTCAAAGCGCATTCCGGCGACAAAAAAGTCTCGGCGGCGGAGTAGGGCATGCAGACCAAAGCAATATTACGGTACGCGCGGATTTCGCCCCAGAAATGCCGGTTGGTGGTCGACACCATCCGGGGCAAGTCGGCGACCCTCGCGGTGAACACGCTGAAGTTCATGCCGAAGAAGGGCGCCAAGATCGTCCTCAAGGTGTTGGATTCGGCCATCGCCAACGCGTACAACAATTTCAATGCCGATGTCGACGATCTGAAGGTGACGCGGATCGAAGTCGATCCGGCGCCGCTGCTCAAGCGGTTCCACGCGCGCGCCAAGGGGCGCGGCGTGCGCATCGCGAAGCGCAGCAGTCACATCCTGGTTCAAGTGTCTGACGGAAAGCGAGACGCCTAATGGGTCAGAAAGTAAATCCGATTGGAATCCGGCTCGGCATCACGCGCGACTGGTCCTCGAAGTGGTACGCCCATACGAAGAACTTCGCCTCGAACATCCATACCGACTTCCTGGTGCGCCAGTATCTGATGAAGAAGCTTACCGACGCGTCGGTAAGCCGCATTCACATCGAGCGCGCCGCGCGCCGCGCCAACATCACCATTCATACGGCCCGGCCGGGAATCGTGATCGGCAAGAAGGGGGAGGACATCGAAAAGCTCCGCACGGCCGTCGCCAAGATTTTGGGCATGACCATGCAGGACGTGCGCCTCAATATCGCCGAGATCCGCAAGCCCGAGCTCGATGCGAAACTGGTGGCCGAGGGCATCTCGCAGCAGCTCGAGAAGCGGGTGATGTTCCGCCGCGCCATGAAGCGCGCCGTGACCAACACCATGCGCTCCGGCGCATTGGGCATCAAGGTGCGCATTTCCGGCCGCCTGAACGGGTCGGAAATCGCGCGGACGGAGACCAATCGCGAGGGCCGCGTGCCGCTGCACACGTTCCGCGCCGACATCGACTATGGCCTCGCCGAGGCGCAGACCACGTACGGCGTGATCGGCATCAAGGTATGGATCTTCAAGGGCGAAATCTTCGATCAGCCGGAGGCCGAGGCGCCTGAGGCGGAGGCCGATGCCGCAGCCCCTGCCCCGACGACGGCCGCTGCGCCGGCGGCCGGTTGAATGCAAGGTAACGACACATGATGCAGCCGAAGCGGACCAAGTTCCGCAAACAATTCAAGGGCAAGATCTCCGGCAGCGCACAGCGCGGCAATTTTGTCGCGTTCGGCGAATACGGCCTCAAGGCCACCGATCGCTGCCGCATGACCGCTCGCGAAATCGAGGCGGCGCGCCGCGCCATCTCGCGCTACGTGAAGCGCGGCGGCCGAATCTGGATCCGCGTGTTCCCGGACGTGCCGATCACGCAGAAGCCGCTCGAAGTGCGCATGGGCTCCGGCAAGGGCAACGTCGAGTATTGGGTCGCCAGGGTGTTGCCGGGCAAAGTGCTCTTCGAGATCGAAGGCATGAGCGAGGAGATTGCCCGCGAGGCATTCCGGCTCGCGTCGGCGAAGCTTTCCGTATCCACGGCATTCGTCAAGCGCCAGGTCCGAACATAAAGGTGCGTACATGAAGGCGAAAGATTTACGCGCGAAGGCGCCCAACGATCTCGGCGAGGATCTTCTCAAGCTGCGCCGGGAACAGTTCAACTTGCGCATGGCGCGAGCGACGGGTCAACCGGCGAAGCCGGATCAGTTTGCGAAGGTGCGTAAGAACATTGCGCGCGTGAAGACTGTGCTTGCGCAGGTCAGCCCGCGCGGAGGTAAGGTTTGATGTCGACCCCAATACAAGCAAGCAGCGATGCGGCAGAAACGACCGTGCTCGACACGAGCGCGGCGCCCACGCCGGGCCCGACGCCCGTTCCCGGGCAGCGCCTGCTCACGGGCAAGGTCGTCAGCAACAAGATGGACAAGACCATCGCGGTCTCCGTCGAGCGCCTGGTCAAACATCCCATGTACGGGAAGTACGTCCGCCGCACCACGAAGCTGCTCGCGCATGACGAGAGCAACGAGTGCAAGGAAGGCGATACCGTGTCGATCAAGCCGTGCCGGCCGATGTCGCGCCGCAAATCATGGATGCTGGTGCGCGTCGTAGAGCGCGCGCGGGCAGAGTGAGAGATAACCTAAAATGATCCAGCTTCGAACGATGTTGACGGTCGCCGATAACAGCGGTGCCAAGCGCTGCATGTGCATCAAGGTGCTGGGCGGCTCCAAGCGGCGCTACGCCGCCGTCGGCGATGTCATCAAGGTCAGCGTCAAGGACGCCATCCCGCGCGGCAAGGTCAAGAAGGGCGAAGTGTATGACGCCGTGGTCGTGCGCACCAAGAGCGGCGTGCGCCGCGCCGACGGGTCGTTGATCCGTTTCGACACCAATGCGGCGGTCCTGCTGACCAACAAGCTCGAGCCCATAGGCACGCGTATCTTCGGGCCGGTGACGCGCGAGCTGCGGAACGTGCAGTTCATGAAGATCATTTCGCTCGCACCCGAAGTGCTTTGAGAGGAATCGGTAGATGAAGAAGATTCGCAAGGGCGACATGGTGATTCTCATCACCGGTCGCGACAAGGGACGCCGCGGCGCCGTCATCGAAGTGCTGGCGGACGATCGCGTGCGCGTCGAGGGACTCAACATGTCCAAGAAGCACCAACGGCCGAATCCGCAGATGGGCGTCCAGGGCGGAATCATCGAGCGTGAAGCGCCGCTGCACGTCTCGAACGTGTTGATCCTCAATCCGGCGACTCAAAAGGGCGACCGGGTGGGATTCAAGGCGCTCGAGGACGGCCGCAAGGTCCGCGTGTTCAAGTCGAACAAAGAAATGGTCGACGCCAAGTAAGGCGTTTGCTCAAGCAACGAGTGCACTGAAATGGCAGCTAGACTGAAGACGATTTACAAAGAGAAGATCGTGCCGGAGCTCAAGGCGAAGCTCGAGCTCAAGAATACGATGCAGGTTCCGCGCATCCTCAAGATCACCGTCAACATGGGCGTGGGCGAGGCCGTGGCCGACAAGAAGGTCATGGACGCCGCAACGGCGGATATGGCGAAGATCACGGGTCAGAAGCCCGCGGTGACGAAGGCCAAGAAGTCGGTCGCCACGTTCAAGGTGCGCGACGGACAGGCGATCGGCTGCAAGGTGACCCTGCGCGGCGACCGCATGTACGAATTCCTGGACCGCCTGGTGAGCATCGCCATTCCCCGTATTCGGGATTTTCGCGGCATCAATGCACGCTCCTTCGACGGCCGCGGCAACTACAGCCTCGGCGTCAAGGAACAGATCATTTTCCCGGAAATCCAATACGACCAGATCGACCAAATTCGTGGGATGGACATCACCATTTCCACGTCGGCCGCGGACGACAAGCATGGACGCGCGCTGCTCGAAGCTTTCAACTTTCCGTTCCGTAAATAGGGTAGGCCATGGCCAAAACGAACATGCTCATGCGCGAGAAGCGCCGCCTCAAGGTAGCGAAGAAATACGCCGCCAGGCGCGCCGAGCTCAAAGAGCTGATCCGCGATCCGAAGACCGCGCAGGAAGAGCGCGAAAAGGCGCAGGTCGAACTGCAGCAGCAGCCGCGCGATGCGGCGGCGAGCCGGCAGCGCAACCGCTGTTCCATCACCGGACGTTCGCGCGGCGTGTACCGCAAATTTGGATTGGCGCGCACCAAACTGCGCGAGGCGGCCAATCGTGGGGAAATTCCAGGCCTGTCGAAGGCCAGCTGGTGAGGCGCGCACAATGAGCATGACTGATCCCATCGCCGACCTTCTGACCCGCATCCGCAACGCGCAGTCCGCGGGCAAGCCCACGGTGGGCGTGGGGGCATCGAAGTTGAAGGTTGCCATTCTCAAGGTATTGAAGGATGAAGGCTATATCGGTTCGTACAACGTCGAGACGGCCGGAGCGAAGAGCACGCTGTCGATCGAGCTGAAGTATCACGACGGCAGGCCGGTCATCGATCGCATCGAGCGCATCAGCCGCCCGGGTCTGCGGATCTACCGCGGCAAGGACCAATTGCCCAAGGTGCTGGGCGGTCTGGGCGTGGCGGTGGTTTCCACGCCGCAGGGCATCATGTCGGACAAGCAGGCGCGCGCGGCCGGTACCGGCGGCGAAGTGTTGTTCGTCGTTCAATAGTTTCAAGGCACTAGGTTTCAAGCAGGGTTCACTATGTCTCGAGTTGCAAAAAAACCGGTCGATGTCCCGCAGGGCGTTACCGTCACCATCGGCGGCGAATCCGTCACGGTCAAGGGCGCCAAGGGTTCGCTGACGCTCGCGCTCAAGACCGGCATTAAAGTGGTCCAACCGGACAAGCAGCATCTTGCCGTCGAGGCCACGGGCGACAGCCAAGGCTTGAACGCCATCGCGGGTTCGACGCGTGCTCATCTCGCGAACATGGTCACCGGCGTGACCAAGGGCTACGAGAAGAAGCTCGAACTGGTGGGCGTCGGCTACCGTGCCGCCGTCCAGGCGAAAAACCTGACGTTGACCTTGGGCTACTCGCACCTCATCAACTACGCGATCCCGGACGGGATCACCATCGAGACCCCGACGCAGACGGAAATCCTGGTGAAGGGCATCGACCGGCAGAGAATCGGTCAGACGGCCGCCGAGATTCGGGGCTTTCGTCCTCCGGAACCCTACAAGGGCAAGGGCGTGAAGTATTCGGACGAGAAGATTTCGCTGAAAGAGGCGAAGAAGAAGTAAGCATATGAAGTTGACCAAGCAAGACACCCGCCTGCGCCGCGCGCTTCGGAGCCGGTCGAAAATCAAGGAGCTGGCCGTGTTGCGCCTGTCGGTGCATCGCACGCCTCAGCACATCTATGCGCAGATCTTCGCCGCCGAGGGCGACAAGGTTCTGGTCGCCGCGTCGACCCTGCAGAAGGACGTGCGCGGCGAGTTGAAGACGACCGGCAACATCGAGGCCGCTAAAGCCGTGGGACGCGCCATTGCCGAGCGGGCCAAGGCAAAGGGCATCGCCAGGGTCGCGTTCGACCGGTCCGGCTTTATGTATCACGGGCGCGTCAAAGCGCTGGCCGAGGCCGCGCGCGAAGCGGGTCTCGAGTTTTAATTCGAAGAGGCGGTCACTATGGCGAGAATAGAAAAACCACAGTCCGGCGACGACCTGCTCGAAAAGCTGGTTGCGGTCAACCGCGTGGCCAAGGTGGTCAAGGGCGGCAAGCAATTCGGTTTCACGGCGCTCACCGTTGTGGGCGATGGCGCCGGCCGCGTCGGGTTTGGCTACGGCAAGGCGCGCGAAGTGCCGGTGGCGATTTCCAAGGCGATGATGCAGGCCCGCAAGAGCCTGGTCACCGTGTCTTTGAAGCAGGACACCTTGTTCTATGCGGTCAAAGGCCGGCACGGGACCACGCGGGTGTACATGCAACCCGCGGCGGACGGTACCGGTGTCATCGCCGGCGGCGGGATGCGCGCGGTATTCGAATGCGCCGGGGTGCGCAACGTACTCGCCAAGAGCTACGGCTCGCGCAATCCGATCAATGTGGTGCGTGCCACCATGGATGCGCTGGCCAAGCTGCGCACGCCGGACGACATCGCGGCCAAGCGCGGCAAAACCGTCGCGGAACTCGTGGGTTGAGGTCATGGACAAATCGGTGAAGATTACCTTGATTAAGAGCGTGTACGGTCAGCTGGCCAGCATCCGCGGTTCGGTGAAGGGCCTGGGACTGCGGCGCATCGGGCATTCCGTGGTGGTTGCCGATACCCCTTCGAATCGCGGCATGATGAATGCGGCGAGCCATATGCTCAAAGTCGAGCCCGCACTGGGCTCCGGGAAGTAGGATCACATGCGTTTAAATACCATCAAGCCGGGCGCCGGCTCCAAGCGCACGCATCTGCGTGTCGGGCGCGGTGCGTCCGCCGGCCAGGGCAAGACCTGCGGCCGCGGCGTCAAAGGTCAGCGCGCGCGCAAGGGCGGCTATCACAAGACCGGATTCGAAGGCGGCCAGATGCCGTTGCAGCGCCGGTTGCCGAAGATCGGCTTCATCTCCGCGATGAAGGCCTCACGCGCCGAACTGACGCTCGACGATCTGATGCGCGTCAAGGGCGGCGAAGTCACGCTGCAGGTCTTGATCGACGCGAACCTGGTCCCTGAGTACACCAAGCTCGTGAAGATCATCCTGTCCGGCGCCGTGACGCAGGCGTACGCCGTCAAGGACAAGGCAGTGACCGCAACCAAGGGCGCCAAGACCGCCGTCGAAGCTGCCGGCGGCAGCTTCGCGGTCTAGCGGGAGCAGGAGAAACAGTGGCTACCAGCACCAATGCCGCAGCGGCACTAGGAGACATCACTCGCTTTGCGGAAATGCGCAAGCGGCTGTGGTTTCTATTGGGTGCCTTGGTCGTCTATCGGGTGGGAACGTTCATTCCGGTGCCGGGGATCGACGCGGCGCGCTTCGCGGCGTTCTTCTCGACCCAAAACGGCACCCTGCTCGGCATGTTCAACATGTTCTCCGGCGGCGCCCTGCAGCGGTTCAGCATCTTTGCCTTGAACGTCATGCCCTACATCACGGCCTCCATCATCGTTCAGATGGCCTCGATGGTGTATCCGCCGTGGAACCAGATCCGCAAGGACGGCGAGTCGGGCCGGCGCAAACTCATGCAGTACACCCGCTACGGCACGGTGTTCCTGGCGGGGTTCCAAGGCTTCGGCGCGGCGCTCGCCATTCAGAATTCGGGCGGCAATCTCGTCCCGAATCCGGGTCCGCAGTTCCTGTTCATCGCCACCGTTTCCATCACCACCGGAACGATGTTCGTGATGTGGCTCGGTGAGCAGATCACGGAGCGCGGCATCGGCAACGGCATCACGATGATCATCGTCGCCGGCATCGTCGCCGGCCTGCCCCGGGCCATCGGCAATACCTTGGAGATGGTGCGTTCGGGCGAGATGAACCCGCTGATCGTGCTGCTCATCCTGGTCGTCGTCATTCTGGTGACCCTGTTCTGCGTCTTCGTGGAACGGGCGCAACGCAAGATTCAGGTCAATTACGCCAAGCGGCAGGTGGGCCGGCGGATGATGCAGGGCCAAAGCACGCATCTGCCGTTCAAACTGAACATGGCGGGCGTTATCCCGCCGATTTTCGCCTCGAGCCTGCTGGTATTTCCGGCCACCATCGCTCAATTCTTCGGCAACAGTCCGAATCCCAATGCGGTTCAGAGGACATTGACGAAGATCGCATCCATTCTCAATTACGGCCAACCGCTGCACGTCGTGCTATTTGCCCTGCTCATCATCGGATTTGCCTTCTTCTACGTCGCCCTGGTGTACGACGCTCGCGATACCGCCGAGAACCTCAAGAAGGCCGGCGCGTTCATCCCGGGCATCCGTCCCGGTCAGCAGACCGGCGACTATCTGGACAAGGTTTTGACCCGGCTGACGCTGTGGGGCGGCCTCTACATCATGGCCGTGTGTTTGCTGCCGGAAATCATTCGCATGGTGAACCCGGCCATTCCGTTCCAGTTCGGCGGCACGTCGTTGTTGATTATCGTCGTCGGTGTCATGGACTTCGTCGCGCAGGCGTCTTCGCACATGATGTCGCACCAATATGAGGGCCTGATGAAAAAGGCCAGCCTGCGGGGCATCGGGAGTAAGAGATGAAAGTTCGTCCTTCGGTCAAGAAGATTTGTAAGAACTGCAAAGTCGTGCGGCGGCGCGGCATCGTGTACATCATCTGTTCATCGGATGCCCGGCACAAACAGCGGCAGGGCTAGTGAATTGATCTCTAGTCATTTTTCAAATATACTACCGCGCTTTTTCTCGAGTGCGCGGGTGGAGAATTAGATGGCGCGTATCGCCGGCATCAACATACCGATGAACAAGCATGTCGTCATCGGTCTAACCCACATTTTTGGCATCGGCAACAGTCGAGCGGCGCGCATATGCGATGCCGCCGGAGTGAAGTACAGCGTCAAAGTGAAGGACCTGACCGATGCCGAAGTGGCCTCGCTCCGGTCTCAAGTGGCCAAGTTCGCGGTCGAGGGCGACCTGCGTCGCGAAGTGTCGATGAACATCAAGCGTCTGATGGATTTGGGCTGCTATCGCGGCATCCGTCATCGTAAGGGCTTGCCGATGCGCGGTCAGCGGACCCGCACTAACGCTAGAACGCGTAAAGGTCCGCGCAAACAAGCGGTGAAGATGAACGCGCCCCCGGGCAAGGTGTAATTTATGGCTGACCAGAAGCAGAATGCCGCACAAGGCGCAGCGGCGCAGGGCGGCAAGCCGGCGCGCAAGAAAGTCCGCAAGAACGTGCTCGACGCGATCGCGCATGTGCACGCATCTTTCAATAACACGATCATCACGATCACGGATCGCCAGGGCAATACGCTTTCCTGGGCAACTTCGGGCGGCTGCGGTTTCCGTGGTTCGCGCAAGTCGACGCCGTTCGCGGCGCAGGTTGCCGCGGAGCGTGCCGGGAATGCGGCGCAGGAACATGGCGTGAAAAACGTCGAAGTGCGGGTCATGGGCCCGGGACCGGGACGCGAGTCCGCCGTCCGCGCCTTGAACGGCTGCGGGCTCAAGATCACCAACATTGAAGATGTGACGCCCATCCCCCATAACGGGTGTCGTCCGCCGAAGAAACGCCGCGTTTAGGCGGCGTCTCATGCTTCGCGCCTCGATTTCCGAACGGTTGTTCAAGGATTTTTGTTAATGGCAAAGTACACGGGTCCGAAATGCAAGCTGTCGCGTCGCGAAGGAACCGACTTGTTCCTGAAGAGCGGCGTGAAGCCGCTCGAGTCGAAGTGCAAGCTCGAGGTGCCGCCGGGCGGCGTCAAGAGCGAGCGCAAACAGCGCCTGTCGGAGTACGGATTGCAGCTGCGCGAGAAGCAGAAGCTGCGCCGCATGTACGGCGTCCTCGAGCGCCAATTTCGCAATTACTATCAGAAGGCCGCCGGTCGGCCGGGCGCCACGGGCGAAACGTTGCTGCAGTTCCTGGAGTGCCGCCTCGACAACGTGGTCTACCGAATGGGCTTCGCCGCGACGCGAGCCGAAGCGCGGCAGCTGGTGAGCCACAAGGCTGTTTCGGTCAACGAGAAGCTCGTCAACATCGCCTCGTACCAGTGCAAAGCCGGCGATGTCGTGAGTTTGCGCGAGAGGGCGAAGAAGCAGACGCGAATACAGGCCGCCCTCACGATCGCTGCCCAGGTCGGTTTTCCCGATTGGGTCGAGGTGGACGACAAGAAATTCTCGGGCATCTTGAAATCGGTCCCCGATCGGCAAGAAATTCTGCCGGACATCAACGAGAGCCTGGTCGTCGAGTTGTATTCCAAATAGGAATGGCAAACAGGAACTGGCAAATAGGAATCGGCAACAAGGGAATTGGCAAGTAACGCGGCAGCTTTTCGCTGCAGCGTTTCCGCGGTTAGTCAACGTAGGTAATATCCATGCAGGGATCGATCAATGAGTTTTTGAAGCCCCGGGTCGTCAAGGTGCAACCCGTGTCGCCGCGACATGCGCGTATCGTGATCGAACCGTTTGAACGCGGCTTTGGTCACACGTTGGGGAACGCCTTGCGCCGGGTGCTGCTGTCCTCACTACCGGGAGCGGCCATCACCGAGATCGAAATCGAAGGCGTGCTGCACGAGTACACCGCCATCGAGGGCGTCCAAGAGGACGTGGTGGACATCCTGTTGAATCTGAAGGCGGTTGCGATTCGCATGCACACCCGCGATGTGGCGGAAGTTCGTCTGCACAAGAAGGGGCCGGGGCCGGTAACCGCCGGCGATATTTCCGGCGATCATGACATCGAGATCCTGAATCCCGATCTGGTCATCGCCAACCTGACGAAGGCCGGCGAATTGTCGATGACGCTGAAGGTCGAGCGCGGCCGTGGTTATCGTCCGGCTGCGCAGCGGATGGCGTTCGAGGAGCAGACCCGCGCCATCGGGCGATTGCAGCTCGATGCCTCATTCAGTCCGGTGCGCAAGGTGACCTACAACGTCGAGAGCGCCCGCGTCGAGCAGCGCACCGACCTCGACAAGCTCATTTTGGACATCGAAACCAACGGCACCATCGATCCGGAAGAGGCCATCCGCCGGGCCGGCGGAATCCTGAAGGACCAGCTGTCGGTATTCGTCGATCTGCAGGGCCAGGACGAATCCACTGCGAAAGCGACCGAAACGCAATTCGATCCGATTCTGCTGCGTCCGGTGGACGAACTGGAACTCACGGTGCGCAGTGCCAACTGTCTGAAAGCCGAGAATATTCACTACATCGGCGATCTGGTCCAGCGTACGGAAGTGGAATTGCTGCGGACGCCGAACCTCGGCAAGAAGTCTCTCACGGAGATCAAGGAAGTGCTGGAGAGCCACGGCTTGACTCTCGGCATGCGTATCGACAATTGGCCGCCTCCGGGCCTCAAGCGCGACGACGAGCGCGACGGCATCTGAATCGCGGCTCTGCACTACAGGTTTTAGAAAATGCGTCACAGAAACAGCGGTCGTCAGCTATCGCGCAATGCCTCCCACCGCCACGCGCTGATGCGCAACATGGCGACGTCGCTGTTGCGGCACGAGACGATCCGCACCACGGTACCGAAGGCCAAGGAATTGCGCCGCGTGGTCGAACCGCTCATCACGCTGGCGAAGATCGATTCGCTGGGCAAGCGCCGCCTGGCCTTTTCGCGGCTGCGTGACGTGGCGATCGTGGAAAAATTATTCGCGGAGCTGGGTCCTCGCTTCAAGGCACGGGCCGGCGGGTACACCCGGATTCTGAAAATGGAGCCGCGTCCAGGCGACTCAGCCGATATGGCCCTGATGCAGTTCGTCGAAGCGGCTGCGACGAAGCCGGCGGAAAAGGCAGAGGCTGCCCCGGGCGCCAAGGCACCGCGGAAGTCCAAGAAAAAGGCCGATACCGGCGACGCTGCCGAGGCCGCCGCGCCCAAGCGCCGCAAGCAGGCTGCGGCCTAACAGGGCGCAGCCCAAAGAGCGGTTGCAGGAGAGCCGTTGCAGGCAGGCGGTCTGAAGTGCGAAGCTTCAGGCCGCCAATTTCGCGAATGCATCCCGGGTCATGTTCTCCGGCTTCGATGCAGTGGCCACGACGTTGTCCTCGATGCGAATGCCGCCATAGGGCTTGAGTTCGTCGACCACGCGCCAATCAATGAAGGCGCGCTTTTCGTCTTCATGGGCCGCACCCAGCAGCGAATCAATGAAGTAGATCCCGGGCTCGACCGTGACGACCACGCCAGGTTCGAGAATTCGCGTGAGGCGCAGATACGGGTGGCCCTCCGGCCGCCGGCGCTCGTGGCCCTTGACGTCGCCCATCACGCCGCCCACGTCGTGGACCTGCAGCCCTAGAAGATGACCGATACCGTGCGGAAAGAACACCCCGGTAACGCCCCGCTCCAGCGCCTCTTCGCCGGGTATGCGGATGATGCCCATTGCATGCATGACATCCCCCAAAATCCGGTGGGCGGAGAGGTGTACGTCGCGGTAGTCCTGCCCCGCGACGATTTCGCCGCATAGCTGCAATTGCGCGCGATCCGTGGCGTCGATGAGGTCGGCAAACCGCCCCGGCGAGGCCGCGTAGGTGCGCGTAATGTCCGATGCGTAGCCTCGGAACTGCGCACCCGCATCGATCAAGAATGAGCGCAGCGCCGCGGGCGCCACGCGCTCGAGACGTTGGTAGTGCAGTACCGCGGCGTTCTCGTTGTACGCCACGATATTGTTGTAAGGCATCTCTTCCTCGCGCTGCGTGCAGGCCGCGAGATAGCGCATGTGGGTTTCGTATTCCGACGCGCCTGCGCGAAATGCGGCGCAGGCTGCCCGATGCCCCTGGGCGCCCAGGGCACTGGCCCGCCGCATGCAGGCGAGTTCGTAGGGGGTCTTGACGGCCCGGTCGTAGTGCAGACTCGTCAGCAGGTCGATGTTGTTGACGGATGACGCGGGAGCATCAGGGAAGCTGTCCGAGGGTCCGATGAACGCCACCCGGCCGAGATGGGCCCAGGCAGCGCCCGCCTTTGCCGGCTCGGCCATCGCGGTTAGATCGACGGCCGCCGTCCACGGTTCCCGCGGCAGATCGGCAGGCTTGTGCCAATAATCATTCGGCTGGTGGAACAATACCCGCGGTTTGGCGCCCGGTCGATACACCAACAGGCACCGCGGATTATCGACGATGGGTACCCAGGCTTTGAAGTGCGGATTGACCTTGAACGGATAGTCCTGATCGTCCAGGAACTGGGTCGGGGGGGTCCCGGCCTGGATGACCAAGGCATCGAAACCGGCCGCGGCCAGCGATCGATCCGTTCGCTGCGCCACGGTCCGTAGGTGGTCCAAATAGAGCTGGTCCAATCCGTTTTCGCTCAAACTGTGCCCCCGCAGAATTGCCGCGATGCTGGACCAAGTATGCACCAGACCCCGCAGCAGCTACAGGAGTCTGTCGCAGTAGTCCCCACCGGCATCGCCTTCGCGACCATTGCTTGACCTTGCTTGACGTTACAGGCCGTACATGATCGGCGAAAGTGATATGAAATTGGGGAGAAACACTCTAAAATCGGCCGCGACGTCTGGGTGGAAGCCCAGAAACACGCTCGGCCTTTTTGTTTTAATCAATATATTTCCTGGGGTATCGATAGATGAAGACCAAACTTGCATTAAGCGCTTTTGTCGCTGCACTGGTGTTGAGTGCCTGCGGCAGCAAGACCGAGGCTCCTGCTCCCACGACCGACTCCACGCCGCCCGCCGCCGCTGCAGACTCTGCCGCGTCTGCCGCTGCAGATTCAGCCGCCGCCGCCAGCGCTGCTGCCGATGCAGCATCATCCGCAGCTTCCGCTGCGGCAGCTCCGAAGCCGTAATCCGCTTCACGCTGATCTCACAGGCCCGGGCGGACGGCCACGACGGTTCGTCCTCTCGGGCCATGTCTTTTTGAGGCCGGAGCGAGTGGCGTCTTTGCTGGTCAGTATTCGCGACTGTAAGCAGTCCAAGAAGGATCGCCGGTGGATCCAGGACGTTTACGGTGAGTACCTCGATGCCCTCTCCGATCTCAACACCGGCCTCTTCTCGGTGCTGGGCGCCGATAATCCGCACGAGCACGAAATCTTCGCGAATTGGTTCGCGAACGATCAATCCCATCCCTTGGTGATACTCAGGGGCTCGGAACCCGTGGGGTTCGCCCTGGTGACGCGGCCCCGCATCCCGGCGGCGGGCGAGACGGCCGCAGATTTTCACATGTCGGAATTTTTCGTCCGCAAGGCGCACCGCCGCGAGGGGATCGGCCGGAACGCGGCTACCCTGATCTTCGACCGGTTCGCCGGTGAATGGGAAATCGTCGAGTACATGCGCCACCCCGGTTCCATCGCCTTTTGGCGGCGAGTCCTGACCACCTATGCCACGGGGAAATTCACCGAACGTTCCCGCCATGGTGAGGTCCGTCAACGCTTTTCCAGCAGGCCGTCGGCGCGGCGCTGAATTCGGGCGTCCAGCGACGCGATCACGGTTTCCGGTATTCGTTGCCGGCCCGGTAGGCGATACCGAAGGGCCGGTTCAGGGTCGCCCCTCATCGCACGGCCCGGGCTCAAGTCTATACTCGCCCGGTCGATTCCTAGGGAGAGACCGCCGCAGGTTGCAATGGTTGCTGCTGCCCTTAACTCATGAGTCCGCACGTGACGAGTACCCCCCTCCAGAGTTCCCCGAACATCGCTTTCGAATTCGTCCGGTCGCTGGCTGGGGAACTGACCGTGGGCATGGTGGATCTGCCGTCTTTTCCCGAAATTGCCATACGGGTGCGGCGGATTCTTTCGGACCCCAAATCGACCAGCGATCAGGTCGTCCGGGTGGTGGGCTCGGAGCCCGCGTTGGCGGCGCGGCTCATGCGGATCGCGAATTCCGCGTCGCTCAATCGCAGCGGGCGTGCGGTTGGAGATCTCCGCACCGCGATCAATCGAATCGGCTACAACATGGTGCGCAGTGCGGCAGTCTCCTTCGCCATGGGGCAAATCCGCAACGCCAACAAGTTGGCGGGACTGGAGCGCTACCTCAAGGACATTTGGGAACGCAGCACCGTGGTAGCCGCGTATTCCCTGGTGCTGGCCCGCACCTACTCGAAGGTGAATCCCGACGAGGCGATGTTGGCCGGCATCATGCACGGCATCGGCAAGCTCTATGTTTTGACACGGGCAATCAGTCATCCCGAATTGTTCGCCGACACCGTTATGCTCGACGGCATTTTGAATGACTGGCATGCCTCTATCGGCAAGGCGATTCTCGAGAACTGGGAATTTTCCGAGGAAATGGCCGCCGCTATCGGTGACCAGAACGATCATGGCCGAGACGGACCGGGAGCGCCGGATCTGCGCGACGTCATTGCCGTGGCCATCGTCCTCGCCTCGCACCACACCAACGCCGACGGCATCGACGAGGCGCTGGACGGCTTGGCCACCGCGAAGCGCTTCGGCTTGAACAAGGAACGCGCGCGCTTGATGATGCGGGAGTGCGCGGCCGAAGTCGCCGCCCTCACGAGCGCTCTCGGCGACTAACTCGGCCGCAGGCCGAGTTGAACGCCGCGCACTAATCAGGCGGCCTGCATGACCGCCGTTCGCGCAGCGACGATGGATTCGGCCACGTACGCGGCGTTGTGCGGCATGATCCCGGCAAGGTTCATGCGGCTGTCGCCCGTCATGTAAATGTGATGCTGCTCGCGCAGCCGATTGACGACCGCCGTCGATACACCCAACAGGGAAAACATTCCGCGCTGCGCTTGAATGAAGTCGAAAGAATCGTCGCCCGTGACGGCGCGCAGTTTCTCCGACAACAACATTCGCATGTCCTGAATGCGCGTCCGCATCGCGGCCAATTCGGAAATCCAGGATTCCCGCAGCTGCGGGTCGGCGAAGACGCAGGCCGCGATCGCCGCGCCATGATCCGGCGGCATCGAATAGATGCTGCGCGCAATCTGCAGCATGTGGCTGTAAACGGCGTCGGCGCGCGATTCGTCCTCGCTGACGACGGTCAAGGCGCCCACGCGCTCCCGGTACAAGCCCAGATTCTTCGAGTACGACGTCGCAATGAGCACTTCGGGCAGTGTCTCGGCAACCTGGCGTACGGCGGCGACATCCGCAGCCAGGTTTTCGGCGAAACCCTGGTAGGCCAGATCCAGGAAGGGGATGAGACGGCGGCGCCGCAACAGGTCGATCAGCGCCTCCCACTGGGGGGGCTCCAGGTCGGCGCCCGTGGGATTGTGACAGCAGGCATGCACCAAGACCACATCGCCGGCCGTAGCCTGGTCCAGACGCTCCAGCATCGCATCGAAACGCAATTCGTGCGCGGCCGCATCGTAGTAAGGGTAGCGTTGCAGCCGCAGGCCCGAACTCCCCAGCAGCGGCATGTGATTGCCCCAGGTGGGATCGCTCACGTGCACCGCCGCCCCCGGTGCGGCGGCTCGGATGAGTTCGGCGCCCACACGCAGGGCTCCGCAACCGCCCGGCGCCTGCAGAGTGCGCACGCGCCGGTCGCGGCGCGCGCCATGCGCGTTTCCCAGGACCAGTTCTTCGACGGCGCCATTGAACTCTTCGCGCCCCGCCGCGCTGACGTACGACTTCGTCGTCTGCGACTGGAGTACGGTTTGCTCGGCACGGCGCACGCAGTCCAGGATCGGCGTGTTGCCGCTCAAGTCGCGGAATACGCCGACTCCAAGGTCGACTTTCTGCGTGAAGGGGTCGGCGCGATACTTTGCCATCAATCCGAGAATGGTGTCGGGATTCAGACGGCTGAGCTGTTGGAACAAGTGTTATCCCCCGGTTCGATTCGAGAGTCATTATAGTCGATAGCATGGTGGGTATCAGCCGCCCGGCTGGGGGAAGTCACGGCGACAGTAGATCCCTCCCCGGTCGGCCGAATGGCCCCGCGCATCCTGGGCGGCGTCCGCGAGGTGTGTTCAGCCTTGGAAAGGACCCGTGCGGGCGCCCCCGTCTCCAATAAAAGACATTCACCCAATGACATTCCTCGGCGTTAGCGTGTAGGCTTTAGAACCTCACATGCGGGAGACAGCTATGGCACTTTGGAACGAGAAACCCACACCGGCGACCGCGGGACCTGCTGCAGCCCCTCAGCCGCCGCCGGAGCGTGCGGAGCGAGCCGAACCGCGTGCCGCCTCCACCAATGATCCGTCGCTCGCAGTGCCGCCCCGCCGCCCGGCTCCGGCTCCCCGCGTCGAGGGTGGGGAATCGGTCATCGCCGCCAATATATCGATCGAGGGCAAGATCGAGGGAACCGGCAACGTCAAGATTGCGGGCCGCTTCAAAGGCGACGTTCGCATCGACGGCAATTTCACGATCGAACCCGGCGCCCATCTGACCGGACAAGTTCTGGCCGGCATCGTCGTCGTCGGCGGCGAACTGCAGGGCAATATCGAGTCGGCCAAGCGCGTGGATGTGTTGGAAGGCGGGGTCATCGTCGGCGATGTGAAAGCCGGGTCGATCACGGTCGCCGCCGGATCGCGCATGCGCGGGCACGTTGAATTCGGATGGGCTGACGAAAAGCCGGCGAAGGCGACCACGGGGTTGACCACTGCCACGGGTACCGCCACTGGCGTGCCCACAGCCGCGGGCGTGGCGGCCGGCAAGAGCTAGCCGGTGATGAGCGCCGTTCGTCCGGGTACGCTGGGCGCTACGCGAGTCTGTCCGCATTGCAAGGCGCTTGTTCTGCAAAGCGCCAGCATTTGCCCCGGTTGCCAACATCACCTGCGATTCAACGCCGGCAACGCGGAGCCGGAGACCAAGGGCATCTCGGCGCTCAAGGTGGAGGGGACGATCAGCCACCCGGCGCGCGACGAGCAATGCGAATATTGCGTCGTCGTGTCCATTACCAACGAGCGGGGCGAGAAACTAGCGCGGCAGGTGGTCGGGGTCGGGGCCCTGCAGCCGGGGGAACGCCACAAGTACAGTTTTTCGGTTGAATTGATTCCGACGCGCCCTCCCGGCGGGGAGCGTCGAAGGAGCTGAGCTCAACGCCGCTGGATCCCCTCGATATCGATGAAGCGCAGGAACTCCGCGCGAGTGCTCGGGTCGGCGCGGAACGTTCCAAGCATTTTGCTGGTGACCATGGAAACGCCCAGCTTATGCACGCCGCGGGTTGTCATGCACTGGTGAACCGCGTCGATCACGACGCCAACGCCCCGCGGCTTCAAGGTCTCGTTGATGCAGGCAGCGATCTGCGCGGTCAGCTTTTCCTGAACTTGAAGCCGCCGCGCGTAGCCGTCGACCACCCTCGCCAGCTTGCTGATACCGACGACCCGTTCCGTGGGCAAATACCCGACGTGCGCACGGCCGATGATGGGCGCCATATGATGCTCGCAGAAAGATTCGAACGCGATGTCGCGCAGAATCACCATCTCGTCATAACCTTCGACTTCCTCAAAGGTACGCCGCAGGTATTCGCCGGGATCGATGGTATATCCTGAGAACCAATCGTCGTAGGCAGCGACCACGCGTCCCGGCGTCTCGCGCAGTCCTTCGCGATCCGGGTCATCGCCCGCCCACTTCAAGAGTGTTCTGACCGCCTCTTCCGCGGCCTCCCGCGTCACGCCGAATTTCGATTTTTCATCCATCACGCCGGGTCCTTTGATCCCATTTATTCGCGCCGGCAGCAATTAGCACCGACAGCAAATAGGATAGCACTTACGGTTGCGCACCGGCGCTGCGCCCCCAGGCATCACGGGTTTGCAGCGTATACCACCTCGCCGTGCAGGATCGTCAGCTCGCATTTCAGATTCTTGAGCGCCGCCGACGGGATTTCGTACATATTGCGATCCCACACGGCGATGTCGGCATCCTTGCCGAGTTCGAGTGAACCGATCCGCTGCTCCAGGAAGAGCTGATGCGCGCCCCAGATCGTGTAGGAGCGGAGCGCCGCATGAATGTCGACTGCCTCCGCGGTCCCGAACGGATGCGGGCCGTAGTTTCCCTTCAAGGTTTCACGTTCGACGGAGGCCCAGAGTCCGTAGCGCGCCGCGACCGGGGTGATCGGATAATCCGAGCCGCCGCCCCAGTGAATGCCGTGCTTCAGGAAGGTGTTGAGCGGCACCAGGCGATGCGACCTTTCGGGCCCGAAATTGGCGGCATAGGTATCGCCGAGCCACCACATGAAGGGCGCCTGTGCTTCGGGATATGCCGCATCGTATTTTCCTTCCAGCATCGACATGACCTGAATCGCATGCTCTGTGGGAATGTTTGCGTGGATGATGCTGTGCCGGAGCCCCGGCGACGGGTTGTCGGCGAGGACTTGTGCATACGTGTCCACCACCCAATCGATGGCGCGATCGCCGATCGCGTGAGTTCCGACGTGAATACCGGCTTGATGAAAGAGCCGCACCATCCGCCGGTATTCCTCGGGCTCGGTCGCGGGATAGCCGGTATTGCCGGCGTCGCGGTCGGTCGAATTCTTGTTCCAATCCATGAACATCCAAGCCGTGCGCGCACCGCCGCTGCCGTCCATGTAGATCTTCGCTCCGCAGGACAGGAGCCTGCCGTCGCCCAGGGACAGCGGGGGTTTTGGCAGCTCGGATATCGTCTGCAACGCGGCGCGCGCCGATTCCAGCGTGCTGCCCGCATGCCACAGTACGCAGATATGTTCGGTCAGCTTTCCCTCGTGCAGCAGGCGCAGGTATGCATCCCAGATGGGCCGCGCAATGTCCGGGTCCTTGACGGCCGTGACGCCTTCGCGATGCAGGGTGTCGATGCTCTTCAGAATCCCCTTGCGTTGTTCCTCCGGCGTCGGCGGCGGAAGCAGGCCGAGAACGGCGTCCATGGCGGCTTCCTTGAGCACGCCCGTGGGCATTCCCGTAAGGTAGCGATCGATGGTTCCTGCGGTGGGATTAGGCGTCTCGGCGCTGATCTTTGCCAGCCGCAATGCGGCCGAGTTGGCAACCCCATAGTGGCCGGTGGTATGCATCAACCACACCGGGTTGTCGGGGGAGACGCGGTCGAGATCCGCCGCTGTGAGATAGCGCCGCTCAACGAGCTTGCCTTCGTCCCATCCGTCGCCCTGCAGCCACGCGCCGGGCTTCAGCTTGGCGAGTCCCGCCTGTACGCGGCGCACCGCCTCCTGCACGGTCGACACATCGCTCAAATGCACGTGATAGAGCTCTTCAACTCCTCCATCGGCAATGTGCGCATGACTGTCGATGAGTCCGGGCGTTGCCGTTCGACCTTGCAAATCGATGCGTTTGGTCGCGGTGCCGGCCAAGCGCAAAATGTCGCGATCGGCGCCCACGGCGATGATTTTCCCATCGCGAATCGCAAGCGCCTGGACGATGCTGTCGCGAGGGTCGACGGTGAGGATCCGTCCATTGAATAACACCAGCTGAGGCTGTTCGGCGCTCAGCACGGGCATCGCGAGTCCGCCGAGGAGGAGGCCCGCAAGCACTGCAAGCGCCCGGCAAGCACGGCGGGTTCGATTGACTCGGGTGGGCATTAGCGACATCCTGATCTTTTGGAGTGAGCGGGGGGAATCATAGTTGAAATATCGAGCGTGCTTGACGTTGATCGCCGTCCTCATAGGTTGCGTGCACTTGCGGCCGGCATGGCCCAACTCAGGAGTTAAGGGGGCCACGCGAAAGATGGCGCACGATATCTTCAAACAGTTGATCGAGATCAACACCACGGACTCCGTCGGAAGTACCACCGTGGCGGCGCAGGCGATGGCGCAGCGCTTGCTGGACGCCGGATTCCCCGCGGCCGATGTCGTCGTCGTGGGACCCAACGACCGGAAGGGCAACTTGGTCGCGCGCTATCATGGAAAGGCGGGTGCCACGCAGCGGCCGATTCTCATCATCGGCCACCTCGACGTGGTCGAAGCGCGGCCCGAGGACTGGACCACCGATCCGTTTCAATTGGTCGAGAAGGACGGGTATTACTATGGGCGCGGCACGCAGGACATGAAGGCCAGCGACGCCATCATCGTCACCGATTTCATTCGACTGAAGCAGGAGCGGTTCGTCCCGGACCGCGACGTCATCCTGGCGCTCACCGCCGACGAAGAGGGCGGCACCTCGAACGGAGTGGAATGGCTCTTGAAGAATCACCGCGACCTCATCGACGCCGAGTACGTCCTGAATACGGAAGCGACCGGCGTCGTTACCGACAACGGCAAGCCGCTGACCGTGGAAGTGGTGGCGACCGAAAAGCTGTACGGGGATTATCAGGTCCTGGCCACCAACCCGGGCGGCCACAGTTCGCTGCCCAAGCCCGACAATGCGATCTATCACGTGGCCGACGCGCTTGCGGCATTGGAGAGATCCGCGTTCCCGTTCGAGCTGAACAGCGTCACCCGGGAATACTTCGGGCAGATGGCGGCGACATTGGGCGGTCCGACGGCCGCGGATATGCGGGCCCTTCTGGCCACGCCGCCCGACGCCGCGGCAATCGCGCGGCTGTCGCAGGACGCCCGCTATAACGCCACCCTGCGCACCACCTGCGTGGCGACGATGATGAGCGCGGGGCATGCGCCGAACGCCTTGCCGCAGCGAGCCGAAGCCAACGTCAACTGCCGTATTTTTCCCGGGCATTCACAAGAAGAGATTCGCCTGCGGCTGGTGGCATTGTTCAACGATCCAACGCTCGCCGTCCGCTACCGCGGCGACGACGGCGAATTATCGGATCATGGCTCGGATCGCAGGGCGATGCCGCCGCCGCCCCTGCGCCCCGACGTGATGGATACGCTGCGCAGCGTGGCCGGAAAGTTCTGGCCGGGTGCGACCGTCGTCCCGATCATGATGATGTGGGCCTCGGACAGCGCTCATACGATGATGGCAGGAATACCGAGCTACGGCATCTCGGGCGTTGCGGTAGACCGGAACGACGTTCGCATGCACGGCAAGGACGAACGCGTGAGCGTCGAGTCGTATGACACGGGCGTCGAGTTCTATTACGATTTCCTGAAGAAGCTGACCACGCGCCATTGATCGATGACCGCCAAGTGGAACATCGAGTATCTGTGGGCCCTCCCCAAATAACTGAGCAACCTCGCCGGGGAGCGCGCCATGCGCGCCCCATGGCGGCAGTAATCATTGCCGTGGGGCTCATTGCCGCGGGGCTGGCGGCCGGCGGGCCGCCGGTCGCTGCCGGCACGTCGGACCAGCCGCCGCCCGTCATGGACGAACTCACGGTGACCGGCGAACGCACGGGGCCCGGCATGTGGCACGTGCATCACGGCGCCGCGAATCTGTGGATACTGGGAAGCATGTCGCCGCTGCCGAAAGGGATTACGTGGCGTTCGAAGCAGTTGGAGCAGATTCTCGGCGCTGCCAATCAAGTCGTCGTTCCCAAGCCGTTCGAGCTCGGTATCGCGCGCGTACTGTGGCTGCTGATCACCCAGCGCGATGTTCTGATGGTCCAGGGCGGTAAGCGGCTCAAGGATGTGATGCCGCCGAATCTGCACGCGCGCTTCGCGGCGCAGCGGGCGAAGTACACGGCCGATTCCGACAAGTGGGAGCGGTATCGTCCTATCATCGCCGCCGCCTTTTTGCAGCAAGCTGCGTTCCACCAGGTGGGTTTATCCACTCGTCTGGATCTTGGAGCGGCGGTGCGCGCGCTGGCGAAGAAGCATCATGTGCGCATCGAAGAACTCAAGATTGCGGGCGTTCACGACGTATTGGATGCGCTGAAAACGATGCCGCCGGAGACGGAGAATGCCTGCGTCGAGGCGTCGCTGGTCACGGTGGAGAAGGATCTGCCACGCCTCGTCGACCGGGCGCGGGCGTGGGCCACGGGCGATGTGGAGCGCATCGAGCGCCTGCACGAGCCGCCCGAGGTGGACGCGTGCCGGGCAGCGCTGGACGCGGGAGCGGGGGCGAACGATCTCATCGCGCTAGTCAGACGGACGTGGCTCGACAGCCTGGAGAAGTATTTGCGCTCGGGCGGCGTCACCGTGGCGGTGGTGAACATGGATTTGTTGTTGGAGAAAGGCGGTTTGCTCGATGAACTGCGCACCAAGGGCTACGACATCGACGGACCATAGATACAGGCCCGCGGCACCGCGGCAAATCAAACATTCACAGGAGTTTCGCCATGACCGACAAGACAGCAATGGTTCACTGGGAAGGCCGAGGCAAGCAAGGCGTCGGCAAGATCAGCACTCAGACCGACGCCCTGAAGGCCTATCCCTATGGGTTCGGCAGCCGCTTCGAGGATGATCGTCGCGGCACCAATCCGGAAGAGCTGTTGGCCGCAGCCCACGCCGCGTGCTTCACGATGGCGTTTTCGTTCGCCTGCGATGCCGCGGGTTTTGCCACGAGCGCGATCGACACTCAGGCAAGCGTGCGACTGGTGGCGAAGGGTGGCGGATTCTCGATCGATCATATCGCCCTCAAGCTCGAGGCAAGTATTCCCGGGATCGATGAGCCTACTTTTCAGAAGCTGGCGGCGGGCGCCAAGAAGGATTGTCCCTTGTCCAAAGCACTGGCCAGTGTGCCGGAGATTACGCTCAGCGCGGTGCTCAAGAAATGAGATAGGCGCCGTCGCCGAGCGCGTCGCTGCAGGGTGTGCCGCCGGTAACGCGTTTCGTGACAATTGCGGTGGATTTGGCCCTTGACGTACGCGGCGGGGATGGGGGATACATGCTGTTGGTCGGCCACTGCTCCGGCGCGGCGCTGTCGAGCAGAAGACCTCGTTAGACCGGGGACGGCAACTCAACTTTCCGTCCAGTGCGCCACGACTCTTGCCAATATCGGCCCCAGCAACATCACGAGGATGAAGCGTGCCATCTGCATTGCCATTACGAAGGGCAGGTCCACATTGGAGGAGGCCGCGATGATGGCCACCGAGTCGGCGCCCCCGGGGCTGGTGGCGAGGTAGGCGGTGAGGGGATCGGTACCGACCGTGACGTGCAGCAGCCATGCCAAAGCGCCGCAAAGAGCGATGAGGGTCAAATTGGATGCAACGATTTTCGGAAAGACGCGCGCGGCGTAGATCACGGTCTCGCGCGTAAATCTCAGTCCGATCGACCAGCCGAGCAGGGCGTAGCAGCCGGCCATCAGCCAGGGAGGCAGCGTGATGGTGATGTGGCCGGTGCAGGAAAGCGCGATGCCGGCGAAGAGCGGGATGAGCAAGGGGCCGGCGGGAATTCTGGACTTGGCGCCGGCGACGGCTCCGACGACGGCTACAGCCATCGTCTCCCAGAACGGCCCCGCCGCTACCGTCGGAAACCAGCCCATGGCGGGGGTCACGGCGCCGCCGGGCGCCAGCCACAGCCGATCAATCCTTGCGCGAGGGCATAGGGCCAGCGTGGCACCGCCAGTTCACCTTCGAACGCCGCGACCAGGATCCCGGCGCCCATGGCACCCAGCAGCAGGGCGGCGGGCAGGTGAATCAGCTGAAGCGGGACGATGAAGGCGAGCGATGCGGCGAGCAGCAAGACCCACTTGAGTACGGTTGGTGTGGTCCGCAGTGTCAGCGCGGTTCGCTCGACGGGTTGATCCATGATGCTGGGCGGGCCCCTGATTCAGACGACGAGATGTTAGGTGCGGGTCAGCGTGATGTCGCCGCTTTGAACCAGGCGCGCGAGCCGAGGCAGGATGTGCTTCATCGACATTTCGTGGCCCTCGGCCACGGAACTCGTCGTCGCGTCCTTGACGATCAGCAGCTCGTATCCGTGCTCGTAGGCTTGGCGCGCAGTCGATTCCACGCCGATCTGGGTCGAGACGCCGCCAAGCACGATGGTGCGGATACCGCGTCGGCGCAGCTGCAGGTCCAACTCGGTGCCGTAGAATGCACCCCATTGATGCTTGGTAATCTTAAGGTCGCCAGGTTGCATCAAGCCGGGCGGGAAATCGTTCCACCCGGCCGGGAAACCATCCTTGGGGATTGCCATTGGCTCGTCTACCCGTTGGTGCAACATGTCGCCGCCGTCCGCCGAGAATGCGACGTTGACCAGCACCACGGTTGACTTGGCGGCTCGAAAGCGCTCGGCCAGAGCCTGACCGCGCGCCCGCAGCTCATCGGCGGTGGTGGGTGTGAGCGTGTAGCCCAAAATGCCCTTTTGCAGGTCGATCAGGACGAGGGCGGTGGAGAGGGGATCCAGTTCGATCATGGACGGGGCTCCTGGTTTGGGAAGGCGTACTGCGGAAGCCGCAGGCCTTGCGCGCTACGTGGCGCACATGGCATCGCTGCTGCAGGACCTCGAGAGGCGCGCACCGGGCGTATCGCCGGCGCGGCTGGCGGACAAGTTGGTGGACGTGATGCTGGATGTGCGCTCGGACCGGGATGCGGCGGCCGCGCTCTCCAGCTCTGTTTCGGGCATCGTCGAGCGCCGCCAGCCGCTGCGCGGCGCCACGCGCCGCCAAATCGCCGCCATCCTTCGAGCCGCAAATCCCAGGCTGCGCGAGAAAACCGCCGCCGAGGCTGCCGCCTTGATCGCCCACGTCTTGAAGATCGTGCCGACACTGGCCAAGGAGGAAGAGGAGGGCGGGCAGGCGCTGGTCGCGCAGGCACGGAAGATGCTCGCTGCGTACATTGAGCGCGTCGTCAAGCCATGACGGGCAAAAATGCAGCAGCAGGATTCGCAGCGGTGTATTTTCGACACTTACATCAAGCCGATCGAGGACCAGTCCCGTGCGCCTAGCCGCATTTTTGCCGATTGCGGCGGTAGCCGCCGCGTTGCTCCTCAACGGTGCGTCCCGCGGAGCGTCAGACGAACCCACGCCCGCCGAAGCGCGCGATTTCGTGGCCAAGGCGGAAACGCAGCTTGCCGCGGATAGCGAGTATCTGAATCGCGCACTTTGGGTGCAGGAAACCTATATCAACAGCGATACGAACTGGCTGGCCGCCAAAGCGAATGCGGCGATCACCGACCGGACGGTGGGGTATGCCAAGCAGGCCCTGCGCTTCGACCGCGTCAAGCTCGACGATGTCACCGCACGCAAGCTGTACCTACTGAAGCAGTCGCTGGTGCTTCCGGCGCCCGCGCGTGCCGGCGCATCCCAAGAGCTCGCGGATATCGAGGCGCGACTCGACACCGACTATTCGACGGCGAAGTTTCCCTACAAGGGCCGCACTCTGACGCTCGACGATATGGAAGAGGTGCTGCGAACGTCGCGCGACCCCGACGAAACACGAGCGCTTTGGGAAGGCTGGCGGGCGGTGGCGTCGCCGCAGATGAAGACCGACTACTCGCGCTTGGTCGAGTTGGCGAATGAAGGTTCGCGCGAGCTGGGCTACGCGGACACGGGCGTTCTCTGGCGCTCCTGGTACGACATGCCGCCGCAGGCGTTCGCGGCGAAGACTGATGGACTGTGGATGCAAGTCAAGCCGTTGTACGC
Organism: uncultured Gammaproteobacteria bacterium; assembly: GCA_963799885.1. Classification (GTDB taxonomy): domain Bacteria; phylum Pseudomonadota; class Gammaproteobacteria; order Steroidobacterales; family Steroidobacteraceae; genus Bog-1198. The sequence continues at coordinate 646,805 of CAWCYX010000004.1, forward strand.
CAAGTTGCATTGCTACGTGCGCGCCCAGCTCTCGCGGAAATACGGGCCGGCCGTTCAGCCGCCGACCGGGCCAATCCGGGCGGATCTGCTCGGGAACATGTGGAGTCAAATTTGGGGAAACGTGAATGACATCGTGGCTCCCAAGGGCACGTCGTTGGGCTATGACCTTACCGCAGCGTTGCAGGCCCATGGATATGACGCCGCTAAAATCGTGCACACGGCCGACAACTGGTATCAATCGATCGGATTTGCGCCCCTGCCTGCCACCTTCTGGGATCGTTCGATGATCACCCGGCCACAGGACCGTGAAGTCGTATGTCATGCGTCCGCGTGGGACGTCGACAACAAAGATGATCTGCGGATCAAGGCGTGTCTCACGGTCACGGCCGACGATTTTTACACGGCGCACCATGAACTCGGCCACAACATGTACCAGCGCGCCTACGCGAGCCAACCCTTCCTTTTCGAGAGCGGGGCCAACGACGGATTTCATGAGGCAATCGGTGATTTCGCCGGGCTGAACGCCCTGACCCCTAGCTATCTCAAAGAATTGGGCGTCATCGACCAGGTGCCGGGACCCGAAGCCGATATCCCGTACCTGCTGCGCATGGCACTGGACAAAGTCGCCATCATTCCCTTCGCGCTCATCGTGGATAAATGGCGCTGGGGCGTCTTCTCGGGACAGATCGCGCCGGACCACTACAACGATGCATGGTGGGACCTCGTTGCCCGATATCAGAATCTCATGCCGCCGGGACCCAGACCGGCCAACGCATTCGACCCTGGGGCGAAATTTCACGTTGCCAACAACACGCCTTACGCGCGCTATTTATTGGCCGACATCTATGAGTTTCAGTTCTATCGGGCCGCCTGCCGGCTTGCCGGATGGAAAGGCCCTCTCAACCGATGCAGCATCTATGGCAACAAGGACGTCGGTGCCAAGTTCGAGGCCATGTTGAAGCTTGGACAATCGAAACCGTGGCCGGACGCATTGGCAACATTTGCTGGCGAGCACGACATCGATGCGAGCGCCATCAGCGAATACTTCGCTCCGCTATCCGCGTGGCTGGATAAGCAAAATCGCGGGCAGTCCTGCCGCTGGTAGGCACTTCAACTTTCTTGACTGTGTCCTGGTGCTGACTTAGAAGGTAGATGTGCGTGCGGTAGAAGATCCTGGCATGACAAAAAGGGGAGGGATGACGATGCGCTTGCAACTCAACTATCTCGGTTCGGTCGGTGCGTTGGTCTTGGGGCTAGCCGGTTGCGGCGGCGCAGGGGCCGAGGAGCCCTCGGAGGCCCAAATGAAGGAAGCCATGCTGTACGCCATGAACCACCCTCCCGGCATTGCCAACTCGGATCCAATCACCATCAAGTTTTTCAAAAAAGAGGCGTGCGACAAGCCGACCCCGCAGGGATACAACTGTACGTTCGATGTGCAGGTCGCATCGGCGAATATCGGCGCATCCATGTACAACAATATTCCGGGCGCGTTTTTCTATTTCGACAAGACTTCGGGTAAGTGGGCGATGCGGCCCCCATTTTAATTGCCGAGGCCAGCGGCGGCGCCCGCAACGGGCAACGCCCCATAGGCGCCCTCCGCGCCGCGGGCGCTCAGCCGGATAGGTTCCGCCACAACACCGGAAACAGGGAGTGGCTCATGGGGGCGCCCGCCGGCAGCTCCTCCGCGAGACCGGGAAATTCGGGGGATGTTTTCCACCGCCGCGGTGCGTGCGTGATGTCATCACCCAGAAAGCGCACCGAAAAAACCCGCCGGCGATGGCGACCGTCGACTCCCTGCGCGGCGTGCAGCGTCAGCATGTGAAAGCACACCAGATCGCCAGGCTCGAGCTCCCAGCCGATGATCGGGAAGCCGCGCCTGTTTGCTTCGATGTCGGGCAGATCCGCGAGACTACCTTCAGGAAACCACTTGGCCTGCGAGTCCATGAACGACCGCGGCATCAGCCATGGACCGCGGTGCGACCCGGCCACGAACTCCAGCGTCGAGGCGCGACTGACCGGATCGACCGGAATCCAAAAGCTGACGTTTTGCCGGCCCGCGACGTTGTAGTACGGTTGGTCCTGATGCCAGGGCGTCGGCTGGCGCGTGCCGGGTTCCTTCGTGAGCATGTGGTCATGGTAGAGACGCGCCGTCGTGCTTTGCATCAGCCGCCCCGCTGTTGGTGCGAGCGCCGTGTCGAAAATAAAGCGCCGATAGTGGGGATTCTCACGCCAGTTGCAAAAGTCCTCGACGAAACGGCCGGGATCATCCGCGCCGCTCGCGATTTTGGCGCGCGGACTGGGCGCCGCCAAATTCAGCTCGATGCCGGCGCGCAGTTCCTCGATTTCATGCGGGCGAAACAGTTGCCGGATGCAGACCGCGCCGTCGCGTTGAAATTGGGTGACGATGTCCTCTGAAATCATCATGTATCCTTCCGGGAGCGCAATGCGTCGAGTATCTCTTGCATCAGCCGATATCCCCGGTACGCAAATCCGGTATAGATCTGAATGAGATTCGCGCCCGCCTTCAAGGTGGCCAACGCGTGATCGGCGCTGACGATGCCGCCGACTCCAATGATGGGAAAATCCGGACCCAACGTTGACCGTAATTGCCGGATGACGGCCAACGACAAGGAGTGCAGCGGAGCGCCGCTCAATCCGCCGCGTCGCGAGTCGGGCCAGTCCGCGCCGAGACTGCTCAGATCGGTGGATGTATTGGTCGCAATGACCCCTTCCACCCGGAGCGAACGGAGCGCGTCGGCCGTTGCGGCCAGTTGCTCCTCATCCATATTCGGCGCTATTTTGACGAGCAGCGGCACGTGTCTGCCGTGGTCGCGCTCGAGTTGGATGCGCTCGCTCTGCAGCGCACCGACAATCCTCTTCAAGCCGTCGCGTCCCTGCAGTTCCCGAAGCCTCGCCGTGTTGGGCGACGACACGTTGACGGCAATGTAATCGGCGTGTGCGTAGACCTTTCGCAGACAGGCAACGTAGTCGGCTTCAGCGCGTTCATTGGGAGTATCGAAGTTCTTGCCGATACTGACCCCGCGAACACCCCGATAGCGGCTGCGGGCCAGTTGGGCGGCGAGATGATCCGCGCCCCGATTGTTGAACCCCATGCGATTCACCAGCGCGCGGTTGGCCGGTATTCTGAACATCCGCGGCTTGGGATTGCCGGGCTGCGGGCGCGGCGTGACCGTCCCCAATTCAATGTGACCGAAACCCAGCGCACCAAGCGCGTCCAGGTAGTCGCCGTTCTTGTCGAATCCGGCCGCGAGGCCCAGCGGGTGGGCGAATTCCAAGCCAAGGCAGCGTACCTTGAGGCCGGGCGGCACCTGCTGAGGCGGCCACAGGGGCTGGAGCAACCGCAACCCGGCAAGACCCAAATCATGCGAGCGTTCGGGGTCGAGCCGCGACAGGATCGGCAGCGAGCCTCGCGCGATCACCGATGCCAGCCTGCGCCTCATCACAGGACGGGCAGGGGGGCGAAGCCCGATTCCGCATGTCCTATACGTACTTCCACGTCGCCAGTGCTCCGAGGTAAAAACAGGTTTCGGTGAGCGGCTGTACCGCGTGCACCAGTGTCCGTGACGGCGGCCGGGACCGGCGGTTCAAGGAAGCGGCGAGTCCGAGACGCATGACGATGGCGGCAACGAGCCCCGCCAGGCCTGGTATGCCGAGCACGGCCGCAGGCGCGAAGCCGGCCGCCAAAGCGAAGCCCAATTCTCCGCTCGATACGCGCGGTGCGTTCTCTGTGCGCGTCGCCAACACCGATACCAGAAGACCGTAGCTCGCGGCCTGACCGCAGATCATGATCAATCCGAGTGCGAGATTCGCGGGCGCCGAGAACGGCAAATTGGCGGCCGTCAGCGCCATCAATGCGTTGTACTTGATCAAGAGGATGAACACGTCCAACCATGCCGGTTGGAATTTTGCGATCGACTCGTCGCGCCCGCTTGCGCCGATGAGCGCAATCGCAAACAAGGATAGAACGACCGCCACGCTGCTCGGCCAGCATTGTGCGGCGCCCCAATAGACCGCACCGCCGATTGCGCCCACGAGTATGCCCACCACCGGCAGGTATCTTGCGGGGACACGACTCGCGAAATGCAGCGCCGAGAGCAGCGGACGCCATGCGGTGCTCATGCGCGCTTGCGCCGCGCGGTTTGCGTTTGCCGTTGGCCGAGCGTCGCTTGCAGGTAGTGGCCGGTGTAGGAGGCCTTATTCGCCGCAATCTGCTCCGGGGTGCCGACCGCAACGATGCTGCCACCGCCGTCGCCGCCTTCCGGCCCCAAATCCACGACCCAATCCGCCGTCTTGATGACGTCGAGGTTGTGCTCGATGACGATGATGGTGTTGCCCTCGTCGCGCAACCGGTGGAGCACGGCCAGCAGCTGCGCGATGTCGGCGAAGTGCAATCCGGTGGTGGGTTCGTCGAGAATGTACAGGGTGCGACCGGTGGCGCGCTTCGAGAGTTCCTTCGAAAGCTTGACGCGCTGCGCTTCGCCGCCCGACAGCGTCGTCGCGCTCTGTCCCAGTCGAATATAGGACAAGCCGACGTCGAGCAAGGTCTGCAGCTTGGGCTGCACGGTGGGCACCGCGGAGAAGAACGGCAGCGCATCCTCGACGGTCATGTCCAGGACCTCTTGGATGTTCTTCCCCTTGAAGCGGATTTCCAGGGTTTCCCGGTTGTAGCGCTTGCCCTTGCATACGTCGCAGGGAACATATACGTCGGCGAGGAAGTGCATTTCCACTTTGATCACGCCGTCACCCTGGCACGCTTCGCAGCGTCCGCCCTTGACGTTGAAGCTGAACCGGCCGGCTTCGTAGCCGCGCGCGCGCGACTCGGGCACCGCGGAAAAGATCTCGCGTATCGGTGCGAACAGCCCGGTATACGTCGCCGGATTGGAGCGCGGTGTGCGGCCTATCGGACTCTGATCGATCTCGATCACCCGATCGATGTAATCCAGCCCCTCGATGCGGTCGAAATGCGCGGTTCCCGGCGATGCGTGGTTCAGCTGCGTGGCCACCGCTCGGAACAGGGTGTCGTTAATCAATGTGGATTTACCCGATCCCGACACGCCGGTAACGCAGGTCATCAAGCCCAGCGGGAACTCCGCCGTGACATTTTTGAGGTTGTTGGCCGTCGCTCCCGTCACGCGCAGCAAACGCTTCGGATCCGGAGCGCGCCGGGTGCGCGGTATCTCGATGCGCATGCGGCCGCTCAGGTACTGGCCGGTGATGGAATCCGGATGAGCGATGACTTCCGTGGGCGTGCCTTGCGCCACCACCTGGCCGCCATGCACGCCGGCTCCCGGCCCGAGATCGACGACATAGTCGGCCTGCCGGATCGCATCCTCGTCGTGCTCGACCACGATGACTGTATTGCCGAGATCGCGCAGATTCACGAGCGTGTCGAGCAGCCGTTGATTGTCGCGTTGGTGCAGGCCGATCGAGGGTTCATCGAGGATGTACATGACGCCGACCAGGCCCGAACCGATCTGGCTGGCCAGCCGGATGCGCTGCGCTTCGCCCCCGGACAGCGTGTCGGCGCTGCGATTCAAGGTCAGATAGCCCAGGCCCACGTTTCCGAGGAAGCCGAGCCGATCACCGATCTCCTTGACGATCTTGACCGCAATTTCGCCGCGCCAGCCGGGTAGTTCGAGGGTCGAGAAAAACTCGATGGCCCGTTCCACGGACAAGGACGAGACCTCCGGCACGCTTCTGCCGGCGACGAACACATTGCGCGCCGCCCGGTTGAGCCGGGTTCCCGCGCATTCGGGGCAGGGGCGAGCGGAGCGGTATTTCGCCAATTCTTCACGCACCGTCGCCGACTCGGTCTCCTTGTAGCGTCGCTCTAGATTCCTGACGATGCCTTCGAAAGTGTGCTTGCGCTTGAGCGTGCCGCCCTTGCCGTCCAGATACTTGAATTCGATTTGTTCTTCAGCGCTGCCGAACAGGACCAAGTTCTTGATTTTCTCCGGCAGGCTTTCGAACGGCACCTCGATGTCGAACTTGGTATGCCGGGCCAGAGATTGAATCAATTGAAAGTAATAGGCGTTGCGGCGGTCCCACCCGCGCACGGCGCCGCCCGCCAACGACAAATGCGGATTGGCGACGATCTTCTCGGGATCGAAGAACTCCTGCGTCCCCAAGCCGTCGCAGGTGGGGCAGGCGCCGATTGGACTATTGAACGAGAACAGCCGCGGCTCCAATTCACTCAACGAGTAGTTGCAGATGGGACAGGCGAACTTGTTCGAAAATACGAGTTCGGTCCGCGCGGCGTCGTCCATGTACGCCACCCGGGCCACGCCCTGGCCCAGGCGCAGCGCGGTTTCGAAGGACTCGGCCAGGCGCTGACCCAAGTCGGGCCGCACCTTGAAGCGATCGACGATCGCTTCGACCGTGTGCTTGCGGCGCACATCGAGCTTCGGCGCCTGGTCCAATTCGACCACCGTGCCGTCGATCCGAGCGCGCACGAAGCCGCCGGCTTGCAATTCGTCGATCAGTTCGGCGTGCTCCCCCTTGCGCTCCGCGATGGCTGGGGCGAGCAGCATCATCGCGGTGCCCTCAGGATGTTGTAGAACCGTATCGACCATCTGACTCACCGTTTGCGCGGCGAGGTCGATGTGGTGATCGGGGCAGCGGGGGGTTCCGGCTCTCGCGTACAAAAGGCGCAGGTAGTCATAGATCTCGGTGACCGTGCCGACAGTGGAGCGCGGATTGTGGGACGTCGACTTCTGCTCGATCGAAATGGCGGGGGACAGCCCCTCGATGGTGTCGATGTCCGGTTTCTCCATCATCGAGAGAAACTGGCGGGCGTAGGTGGACAGTGACTCGACATAGCGTCGCTGGCCTTCGGCGTAAATGGTGTCGAAGGCAAGCGAGGACTTGCCCGAGCCCGAGAGGCCCGTGAATACGATCAGTTGATCGCGGGGCAGATCGAGGTCGATGTTCTTGAGGTTGTGAGTCCGGGCGCCCCGGATGCGAATTTTTTGCATGGAACCAGACATTATACGCCCGCAGTCAAGCCCTCCCCGTCCGAGGCCGACGCCAGCCTCCGCGCGCTGGTTGGTCGCCTGCGCGGTTCGGCCGCAGGGCCATGCCCGCCACCCGTTGGCCGCCGCAATTACTGAAAAGCTCTGTAAATCAGCAGCTTGCCCAGACCGCGGGTTGCTGCAGTGCAACCACTATGACGAGAGCCGGGTTATGCCTAAGGAAGCCTCGGCGGGAGGCGCCTTTCGCATCAGCTACTCCGTGTCCCACAATCTTCGGACCGCGCTTCATGGCGCTACCGAGGGGCAGCAACTTCGTGGAACCGCCGGACCAAAAGGATTTGCGAGCGGAAAATGCGCGGCTTCGGGAGCAGCTCGCATTGCGAGATCTTGCCCTCGATGGCGTACAAACCTCGTTCGTCATCGCGGATCGCACCACTGCTGAACCGACCATTCTTTACTGCAACAAGATAGTGGCCCAGATGCTGGGCACCCGAACCGAAGAATTGATCGGCGAGAGCCTGGCTCTGATTCTTCGCAAGAACGTATCGGTGAGAGCGAACTTTGAAGAAGACCATGCCGTTCTGTCGGCCGGGCGACGCATCAGCTACGAAGCCGAGGTGAGAAGGCCGGATGGCTCGACCTTCTGGCGCGGGGTGACGGTGGTACCCATTTTCGATGCGGACGGGAGGTTGATCCGCTCGGTCGCCATGGGGGCGGATATCACCGCCAAGCGGGAAGCGGCCCAACAAAAGCAGGGACTGCAGGACCGCCTGGTCGCAGAGCTCAAAGAGCGGGAACGGTTGGCTGCAGAGCTACATCTCGCCCAAAAACTCGAATCGGTGGGTCGGCTGGCGTCCGGCATCGCGCACGAAATCAACACTCCTATTCAATACATCGGCGACTGCATTCATTTTTTGAAAAGCGGATTCGCCGATACCGAAAAGCTGTTGGAAGGCTGGCAGCGTCTGCTCGGGGCACTCCCGGTTGATGCGGAGGGTTGCCGCTTGCGGGCCGATGCTCTGGACCTGAATGAGAAGTTTGAATTGGAGTTCCTGCGCGCGGAAATCCCCAAGGCGTTCGCAAGAATGACTGAGGGCGTCGCGCGGGTCACCAACATCGTTCGAGCGATGAAGGAGTTTGCGCACCCGGATTCCAAGGAACAATGCGCGGCCGATATCAATCGCGCCATCCAGTCGACCCTGACCGTTGCGAGTCAGGTGTATAAATTCATCGCCCGCGTACATACGGACTTTGCCGAATTGCCCGAGGTGGTGTGCAACGTCGGCGAACTCAACCAGGTATTCTTGAATCTCATCGTCAATGCGGCGCACGCCATCGAGGACGCCGGACGGGATTTCAAGACCGGCATGATGGAAATTCGCACGCAGCTGGCCGGCGACCGCGTTGTCATCCGCATCAGCGACAACGGGTGCGGCATTCCCCCCGAGAATCTGGCGAAACTCTATGAGCCGTTTTTTACGACGAAGGAGGTCGGCCGCGGCACCGGGCAGGGGCTCGCTATTGCCCGGGCCATCGTGGTCGGCAATCACGGCGGGGAGTTGAGCGTCGTCAGCACGGTGGGAAGCGGCACGGAATTCAAGGTGAGTTTGCCCGTTCGCGGTTTTGCAGTGCCGACATCGTGAAGAGCATCGTCTTCGTCGATGACGATCCGGCCTTGCTCGATGGGTTGCGGATGCGCCTGTACAAACATCGGCACGAGTGGTCCATGAAATTCCTCGCCGACGGGGTCAGCGCGATTGCAGAATTCGAGCGGCACCCCGTTGATTTGGTCGTTTCCGACGTCCGCATGCCCGGGATGGGCGGCGGTCAGCTGTTGAGTGTCTTGAAGGAGCGTTGGCCGGCTACGATCAGAATCATATTGTCCGGCCATACCGACGCGTCGCAGACACTGCGGCTCGCATCCCTTGCGCATCAATACGTCGGCAAACCGTGCGACGCCGAGGAAGTAGAAAACGTCATCGAACGATGCTTCCTGCTGCAGGATTTGCTTTCGAGCGACTCCTTGCGCCGCGTCGTCGGTCGGATTGGCCGGCTGCCGGCGATGCCCAAAGTGTACGCCCAGCTGCAAACCGCGTTGGGGGCGCCCGATGTCACCGCGGACGACATCGGCCGGATCGTGAACGCGGATGCCGCCATCGCCGGCAAGGTCCTGCAAATCACGAATTCCGCGTTTTTCAGATTGCGCAAGCCCATGGTGCGCATCAAGGACGCAGTCACGTATCTGGGCTTTGCGACGATTCGCAATCTCGTGATGTCCGCGGAAATATTCGCCGAGTGGAAAATGCCTGCGCTGTTGTCGGACGCGATCGCTCCCGAGGGGCTGCAAAAGCATGCGCAAATGGCGGCGCAAGCCTGCAAATCGCTGGCAGCCGGCAGGGTGTCCCCTGACGACGCATGGCTGGCGGGGCTGGTGCACGACATAGGCTATTGGATACTCATTCAAGAGTGCCCGGAGGAACTCAAGCGTGCGATCGAGATTTCCCTGGCGGATGGGCGGCCGCTGTTCGAGTGCGAAAAAGAGGTGATCGGTGCGACCCATGCGGAAATCGGCGCCTATCTGCTCGGGCTCTGGGGTCTGCCCTACGCGATCATAGAGGCGGTGGCGCTGCACCATACGCCGGCTGCCACACCGCAACACGGTTTCGATCTGCTGGCCACCCTGGCGGTCTCGCACGCGCTGCTGGAGCTGCCGTACGCCAAATCATTCAAAGCGATTCCGATGAGTTGGCCGGGCCGCGTCGATCCGGGATGCTTTTCGCGCCTGCATGCCCCATTCGATCTGGAAGAGGCGAGACGGCGGATCCACCTCAGCGTGTCGCCACGGAGCGTCTCTTAACCCATACGGACTCGCATGAATGGATCAACCCAGCCTTGCATTCTTTGCGTCGATGACGAGCCGCGCGTCACCGAGGGATTGGCGTTGCTATTGCGCCGCGACTACCGTGCGGTCACAGCGGCCGGCGGCCAGGCGGCGTTGGACACGCTCAAGGAAATCGACGCGCCCGCCGTGATCTTGACCGATATGCGCATGCCGGGAATAGATGGGGCCAGCTTGCTCAAAACGGTCAGGCGGCTGTATCCGGAGACGACCCGCATTCTCCTCACCGGAGACCCCGGCCGGGACGCGGCGGTGTCCGCGATCAACGAGGGTCAGATCTTCCGCTTTCTGACGAAGCCCTGCGCCCCGGAGAAAGTACTGGCGGCCATCGAGGCCGGAGTGACGCATCACCGGCTGCTGACCGCGGAGAAAACACTTCTGCAGGACACCCTGATCGGTTGCATCAAAGCGTTGATCGACGTGCTGGCGATTACCAACCCCGTGGCATTTGGACGGTCCAACCGGGTGAAGAGCGTGGCGATGGTCGTGGCCCGAGATTCCGGCCATCCGAGCTTCTGGCAGCTCGAGGCCGCGGCCATGTTGTCGCAGATCGGCTATATCTCGTTGCCGGTTGACCTGGTGGAAAAGCTCTACTACGGACACAAGTTGACCGCCGACGAGCACGCGCTCGCCGCCAAGGCCCCGGCCGTGGCGCAGACATTGCTGGGGCACATACCTCGTCTCGAGCCGGTGCTCGAACTATTGGCATTGAGTCAAAAGCCCACGGGCCTCTCCACCGACGGACTCACGACACTCGGCGGCAATATTCTTCGATTGGTGCTGGAATACGATACCCAGCTTGCCCGCGGTAATGCGACGCCGCTCCAAAGCATAGAGGCGACGAATCGACACGATCGGACGCTCATCGCACATCTCGCCGCCGCAGTGGGAGCCGCATCGGCCAAGGAGGAGACCAGCGAGATCGCGGTCGGCAAGGTCAGGGTCGGGATGATCGTATTGGATGACCTGCGTAATCATAAGGGGG
>CAWCYX010000005.1:0-1068491 GCA_963799885.1 uncultured Gammaproteobacteria bacterium
CCAAGGTCATCTATCGCGCCTACCAACTGGGCGCCGTCTTTTTTTACGTGGGGCTGCGCGCCAACGTGCTGGAGTTGACGCCGCCGTTGACCTTGAGCGAGGCGGAGGCGCGGGAAGGCATGGGAATCATCGACCAGGCCCTGACCGATGTGGCGCGGGGTTTGGTATCCGATGCGGATGTCGCTCCCTTCATGATGTGGTAATGGCATGGCGAATTTGATCAAGCGCTTGAGTCTGCCGGAAGCCATCGGGATGTCGCTGTCCGTCATTTGTCCCACCGTCACCGCGGCATTCAACGTGACGCTGGTGGTGCAGGCGGCGGGGCCGGCCGCGCCGCTCGCCTTCGTCATCGGCACCGTCGCGATGGTGTTGGTGGCGCTGTCCTTCATGGCCTTCACTCACCGGGTCTCCAATGCAGGCTCGGCCTACGCCTATATCTCGCACACGTTCGGCAGCCGTGCCGGCTTCGTCGCAGGCTGGTGCCTGCTCCTGACCTACCTCGGCTTTGCGACCGGGCAGGCGGCCTTGGTGGGCAGCTTCACGCGGCGCCGCTTTCAAGGGCCTGTCCGTCGACGTGAAGTCGCTATGGATCGCGGTCGGGGTCGGCGCCATGGTGGTGGCGTGGTGGCTGGCGTTCCGCGACATGCGGTTGGCGGGCCGCCTCATGCTGGGCCTGGAAGCGGCGGCCGTGGCCGGCATCGTCGTTTTGTGCGTCAGCATTCTGCTCCAGGTTCGCCCCGGTATGAGCGACACCATCGCGACCTTCCAGCCGTCCGCGAATTTCGGCGGGTGGTCGGGATTGGGCTTCGGAATGGTCTTCTGCGTCCTGTCCTTCGGCGGCTTCGAAGGTGCCGCGACCTTGGGCGAGGAGACCCACGATCCGCGGCGGAACATTCCTATCGCGCTGCTGGCGACGGTGCTGGGCTCCGGGTTGTTCTTTACGTTCGTCGCCTACTGCGAAGTCGTCGGGTTCGGCGGCGTGGGGATCAAGGAGTTGGCGAAGTCCGAAGCGCCGCTCAACGATTTGGCGCTGCGCTACGCATCACCCCGTTTGGCGATTGCGCTGGATCTGGCCGCCGCCATCAGCTGTTTTTCCGGCATGCTCGGCGCTCTGGCGGCGGCGGGGCGGGTGCTCTTTGCGTTGGGGCGCGGCGGCCTTGCACCCTCGTTGGGCGAGGTGCACGCGGTGCACGGCACGCCGGCGCCGGCCGTGTCGATGTCGGCGTTCCTGGTGCTGCTGCCGTTCGTGCTGTGGGGGCCGTTCATCGGCGCCGCGAAACTATTACAGCTACACGAGCACCCTCGGGGCGCTCGCCTTGATTCTGGTGTACATCAGCGTGGGTGCGGCGGAGACCGTCGAGGCGTGGCGCGAGCGGCGGCCGGTGTGGTCGGCGGTTTGTGTGCTCGGGCCGGCCTTGCTTCTGTGGGTTTTGTACAAGAACATTTATCCCGTGCCGGATTTTCCGAACAATCTATGGCCGTACGTCGCGCTGGTGTGGGTGGCCGCTTCCTGGGGTCTCATGAAGCTGCGGCCTGCGTTGGCCAGCGCGCCGTTGCCGGACTACCGATGAGGGCGAAGTCCGCATGACTCACAAAGCGCAAATTCTCGCGCTGAACGCGTTCGATTCCGCCGCTGCGCGCGATCTCGGAGCGGCGCTGGCGGAGAGCCTGCGGCGGCGGGCGCAGCTGTTCGGCGCCGCGTCCGTGCTGTTCTACGACAAACCGCTTGAACTTCGTGCGCGGCCAGGGCTGCTGGCTGTACGACGCGGACGGCACGGCGCTATCTCGACGCCTACAACAACGTGCCCTCGGTGGGGCATTGTCATCCACAGGTTGTCGAGGCGGCGGCGCAGCAGCTCCGCGAACTCAATATTCATAATCGCTATCTGCATCCGGGCATCATCGAGTATGCCGAGCAGCTCACTGTCGACGCTGCCGGCGTACGCTCTCGAACATCACCTTCACCTGCACCGGCAGCGAGAGCAACGATCTGGCGCTGCGGCTGGCGGCGACCTTCACGGGCGCCCGCGGCGTCATCGTCACTGAGTCGGCGTACCATGGCAACACCGCCCTGGTGGCTGAAGTCAGCCCGACGCTCAACAAATACGCGACGGCGGCGCCGTTCGTGCGTTTGATTCCGGCGCCCGATTCGTATCGCGTGCCGCCGGAGAAATTGTCGGAGACCTTCGCCGGGCACGTGACCGCCGCCATCGCCGATCTCGAGAGCAGCGGCGCGGGATTCTCGGCGCTGTTGGTGGACAGCATTTTTTCCAGCGACGGGGTGTTCGCCGATCCGCCCGGATTCATGCGCGCCGCCGTCGACGCCGTGCATCGTGCCGGCGGCATGTTCATCGCCGACGAGGTGCAGTGCGGATTCGCGCGCACCGGGACATCGATGTGGGGCTTCGAGCGTCATGGTGTCGTGCCCGATGTGGTCACCATGGGCAAGCCCATGGGCAACGGGTATCCCGTGGGTGCGGTGGTCACGCGTCCGGAGATACTCGATGCGTTTTGCGCGAAGTTCGGTTATTTCAACACCTTCGCGGGTTCTCCGGTCGCGGCGGCCGTGGGCCGGGCGGTACTCGATGTGCTCCAGCGGGAGGGCTTGATGGAGAATGCCTTGCAGGTGGGCGAGCGTCTTAAGCGGGACTTCAAGGAACTCGCGGTTCGCCATCCGGCGATTGCGGATGTAAGGGGCGCGGGGCTTTACCTCGGCATCGAATTGCTCGAGGAGAGCTCGGGACGATCGGGCGCGCCCCCGACCGCGCGGGCCCAGGCGTTGGCCAAGGCGGTCATCAATGAGCTGCGCGAGCGGCGTGTGCTGATTGGCGCGGCCGGCCGTTACGGCAACGTGCTGAAAATCCGCCCACCGCTGTGCTTTTCAGCGGCGAACGCGGATCAACTGCTCGCCGCGCTGGATGAGACGCTGACGCTTCTTCAATGACCCGTGCAAACGGCCCCGGTGCAGGCGCCGGGCTGCCGCAAGCCATCCGCTTGGTCGTTGTGAACGTCCATCGCCGATTTCAGCTGGCTTTCATCGAGGCACTTTTTTGTCGGAAAGCGCGTGCCGATATTGGCGTTTTCCTGGCAGTACAGCGTGATGCCTTTCTTGGTCTCCGGACGGTAACCGGCCATGCGCGCCTTCTTGAGGGTATCGGCGGACGGGCCTGCAGGGACCGCCGGCGTCGGGGAGGCTGTTTGCTCGGTCGGCGCGGCGGTGGGCGCGGCAGTCGGTGCGCTCGATGGGGCCGGAGATTGTGTCGGCGCGGGCGCCGTGGCCGAAGCCGGCGCAGCGGGCGCGGCGGGCGTCACCGCAGCTGAAGTCGCCGCGCTGGCCGGCGCAGTGGGGGGCGCCTGCGCCAGGGCCGGGCCGAAGGCCGCGAGATTTGCACCCGCGAGACTTGCGCCGAGCAGGAAGAGAGAAACCGGTAGTCTGCGTGCCATGACATCGTGCTCCGTCATCTCTAGATCGATTACTCGATACTACAGCATGCATTGGCCGGCGCACCCGCGAGTGCGCGGCTACTGCACAGCGTCCCCGTCTTGCGAATAAGATAGACGGGTATGGCCGATGAATACACACCCGCTGTGGTGGCTGAGCTCACTGCCCGGGTGACGGAGAACCTGGCCCGCTGGAGGTTCTCCCCCTCGGCATCCGTCACGTTGTTGAACGTGTCGGAGAACGCGACCTTTGCCGTCCGCGATGCGGACGGGCGTGAACTGGTGCTGCGCGTGCATCGGGTCGGCTATTCATCGGCGGAGGAAATACGCTCGGAACTGGCCTGGATGAGTGCGTTGCGCCGGGACGGCGTGATCGAAACGGCGGCGGCAATACCGGGGGTGGACGGTCAGTATGTGCAGGTGCTGGCGTCGCGGACCGGCCGGCCGGCGCGTTTCGCAGTGGCTTTCGAACGGCTGCCCGGGACGGAGCCGGATTCGCGCGATGCCGCGCCGTGGTTCGAGCGGCTCGGCGAACTTACGGCCCTCATGCACCGTCATGCGCAATCATGGCCGTTGCCGGAGGGATTTCAGCGCAAGCGATGGGATCTCGATGCCATGGTGGGGCCGCAGGGGTTTTGGGGACCGTGGCGTGCAGGTATCGGGTTGGATGAGGCCGGCGCCGTCATCCTCGAAAAAGTCCTGGATGTCATTCGGTTGCGCCTCGAACGGTTCGGCCGGGGCGCCGACGTGTTTGGATTGGTGCACGCGGATCTACGGCTCGCCAATCTGCTGGTGGCCGGAACTCACTTGCGCATCATCGACTTCGACGATTGCGGATTCAGCTGGTATCTGTACGATTTCGCCACTTCGATTAGTTTCATCGAGCACGAGCCCATCGTGCCGGATCTTCTCAGCGCCTGGGCGGTCGGCTACCGGAAGGCCATGCCCCTGAGCGAGGACGCGCTGGCGCTGATCCCGTCCTTCGTGGTGCTGCGGCGTGTGCTGCTCACTGCGTGGCTGGCGTCGCACGCCGAAGTGCCGTTCGCGCGCGAGTTCGGTGCGGGCTACACCGCAGGTACGGTGGCATTGGCGGAGGCGCTGCTCGAGGGACGGTTCTTGCGGCCGGGGCTCGGATCGCCGCGCGCCGCAGTTGCGCCGATTGTTTGACATATTAAACTTCCGCGGAAACGCGGCTGGGGGCAAGACGTGTTTACCTCTCTCCAAGGGCGCAGTGTCGTCGTTACAGGGGCCAGTAAGGGCATCGGTCGCGGTCTCGCCCAGCGCTTCGGGCTCGCGGGTTGCAAGGTGCTGGTCGTGTCGCGCAATCTCGGCGAAGCGAAGAGCGCAGCCGGCGACATCCGGGGCGCAGGCGGCACAGCCGAGGCGTTCGAAGCCGACGTCACCCGGCAAGCGGATATGCAGGCCATGGCCCGCGTCGCCGTCGAGTCATTCGGCGGTATCGACATCCTGTGCGCCAATGCCGGCATATTCCCCGCAAGTCCGCTCGCGACCATGTCCGAGGCCGCGTTCGATGCGGTCATGGCCACCAACCTCAAAGGCACTTTTCTGGCGGTGTCCGCCTGCCTGCCGGCGATGCAGGAAAAAAAGAAGGGGCGCATCATCCTCACCTCGTCCATCACCGGCCCGGTGACCGGCAACTCCGGCTGGGCGCACTACGGCGCCAGCAAAGCTGGGCAGTTAGGGTTCATGCGGACCGCGGCCATCGAACTCGCTCCGCACGGCATTACGGTGAATGCCGTCCTGCCGGGAAATATATTCACCGAGGGCCTGCTCGGACTGGGCGACGACTATATTCGCAGCATGGAGGCGTCCATCCCGATGGGGCGCTTGGGATCCGTCACCGACATCGCGAATGCGGCCCTGTTTTTCGCCACCGACGAGGCGGCCTACATCACCGGACAGAGTCTGGTCATCGACGGGGGGCAGATCCTGCCGGAATCGCTGGCGGCAATGGGGAATACTTAGAGGAGCCAGCTCCTAAGGGACGAGCTCCTAGGGTGAGCGCGCGGGCGGATGAGCGGCGGCCGGTGCACCGGCCGGCGGCGCACCCGGCGGCGAATACTTGCAGCGGTTCGTCTGGTGCGCGTGCGCCATGCTCTTCATGGAGGCGCTCGAATCCTCGCCTTCCGCGAAGGAGTCCGGGTTCGGGTAGATGAGCTGCAGCACCGTGCCCTCGCGGAGACTTTCGGTCGCGAACGCGGGCTTGGCGGGGTCCTCGACTTCGACCGGTGCGATGACGGCCAGTTTGAGTTTTGGATCGAGCGTGCGCAGGCGTTCGACGGTGCCGAGAAACTCGTCCGCGTGAAAGCTGCCGGTCAGATGGAGCACCTTGTAGCCCGGATGCTGCTGCAGAGCGCGTTCGATGGATTCGGCCATGGTGTCGTCGCGGGTGACTTGCGCGGCAAAACTGCGCTGCGCGCGCGCCGCTGCCTCCGGCGACGCGGTGGCCCCGCCGGCGTGGGCGGGCGAGTCGCCCAAGAATTTCAGGTACTTGTCTTGGTAGGCGCCCGGCGCGACGTGGACCTCGGCGGCCACCCAGGAGCGTTCGAGCGGCGTGAACTGATCGAAGATACCTGTTCCCCATTGACCCACGCACGAAACCGACCACCCGGGCGCTTCCGCTGCGATGACCGGCAAGTGATGCTGCTTGGCAAAGAGCAGCAGCGGCCGGTACGACGCCTCGTAATTGTTCCATGCCCGACCCTTCTCGATCAGTGCGCTCTCGCCGATGCGTCCTGCCAGGTAGTCGTCGACCACGCCCTGAACGTCGCGCTCGAACTGCTCGAAGGACAGAACCCAGCGGGGATTGCGCTCGACCAGGGCGCGCAGCAGCTTCATTTGCTGCAGGTGGACGCCTGGATGGCTGTGGCGTTCGCCGTAGAATACGACATCGGAGCCCGACAACGCATCCGCGACTTGCGCGAGGTTTGCTACATGCGGGGCGTCTATGCCGCCGCCGGTCAACACGAATGCCGTGTCGTAGAAATCCTGAAAGGACCGATCGAGCCGATAGCGGCCGTCGGTTTCGCGAAGTGCCGTGCCGCTGCCCGCTGCCCCCACCTCAGGGCTCGACTGTTGCAGGGCGCACGAACTGAAGAAGGTGCACGCGCACAGCAGGACGCCGGGCAGCGTCAACTCGGGGAACGGCATCTGCGACATTCGCTGATGATAGCGCGCACCTGAGAGGTGGAGACGGGCAAGGTTTCTGCGAGGCCGCCGGGCGGCGGTCGGAGCGGAGCGGTGGTCGGAGCGGAGCGGCGGTCGGCGGACGGAGCGGCGGTCGGCGGACGGAGCGGGCGACGAGCGGTGCCGCGGTCCGGTCTCGGTGTCGGCGATGTGGGGTCGCCGTCCACCAAGACCGCTCAAATGAGGCGGGTCAGAATTTGTAGTTGACCTGCACGCCGACTGTGCGCGGCTGGTTGGTCGAGTAGCGCGTCACCTGCGGAATGTTGAACTGGAAGCTGGTATTGTTCGCCGAGACCAACGCGACCTTGTTGGTCAAGTTATCCACGAACAGATCGGCCGACCAGTTGTCGCGTGCCAGGCCGACCCGGGCGTTGCCGAGAGTGTACGCGGGCAATTTGTATCCGAAGTAATACGCCACGTCGTACGACGATCCCACGAACTGGCCGGAAGCGCGCGCCGAGAACTGATAGTTGCCCATCACGTTCGTGGCGTACACCAGCGTCAGGCTCGCAGTATCCTTGACCACGTTCATGATGGGAGCGGTGCAACCGCCACCGCTGGTCGGGCATGGATGGGTAACGCCATCCGGAAAGGTAGCGACGTTCGTGAGGAAACTCGTGTACAAGGCGTTCGGGTGGGTGATCTTGGCGTCCGTATAGGCCCCGCTGAGCGAGGCACTCCATTCGTTGGAGAGCTTGGCATTGATCTCGAGCTCGGGTCCGAACGTGCGGCCGTCGCCGGCATTATCATAGAACTGATACCCGCACGGCAGCGTCAGCACCTGCTGGATACCGGTCCACTTGATGTAGTAGACGTCGCTGTTGATGGTGAGCCAGTTGTCGAAGAGCCTCGCCTTCTCGCCGATCTCGTAGTTCCACGCAGCGTCAGGACCGAACGATAGGGCGCCTGCCTGACAGAACGGCGGTGAGGTGGGCGGCGGCAGGATCTGGTTGGCGCCGCCGGGCCGGAAACCCTTCGACACCGTGCCATAGAGGGTCAAGTCCGGGCTCGGCGTATACGATAGGTTGACTCGCGGATTCGCGCCGCTGTTCTTGGCCGTGGTAATTTTCGAGTTTGCCGGCGGCGTGGAATTAGGGCCGTCGTAGCCCCATGAGAACTCGTCTTGATGGCTCGCGTAATCGTAATAGCGCACGCCTGCGGCGAGTTTCCACTGGTCATTGAACTTGTACGACCCGTCGGCAAACAGCGCGGTCTGGCGGACGCCGTAGTCGTTCCAGGAAATGAAGTACGAGCCATCGGGTACGGTAGGCGTTGCGTTCAGCGGACTCGCGCCGATTTCGTTCCACACCGAATGCAATGAGCTGTAAAAGGCGCCCGCCACCCAGTGCCAGCCACCGACGTCATGCGACGTCAGCCGGATTTCCTGGCTGAGTTGGTGCGACGGATCTCGCTCCGCGTATGGAACAGTCACGAACGGCGTTCCCGCCACCAAGGGCGGAATGCCGGTCGCGCTGCTGGTCCGATTCGAATAGTAAATGGATTCCGACGCATCCTGGACCTGGTATCCGAGACGGCCAAAGTAGGAGGTCGCACTCGTCAGGTCCGCGAAGCCCAGGTTGGCGTTTACGGTCAGACCAAAGATGGAGATATCGTCGCGAATGCCCTCCCGCAATGGAAATGCCTCATAGTGCGCGTCGTAGACGCGGCTCGGCACGGCGCTGTCCGGACTGCCGTCGAGCAAGTCATACCCGCCCATGTGCAGGCCTTGCGTCATGGCGGTCGCAAGGATGGAGAGGTCCTCGCTCGGCTTGTACAACACGGCGATACGACCGCTATACAGCGTCTCCGTATTGGCCTTGCGGATGATGTTCGTCACGGGCGTTCCCAGCACGTTGCCTTGCACCGGGCTGTTGAGGTCAACGGGGAACGGTTGAACCGTGATGTTGTCGATCCAGCCGCTGCGATACTGGTCGCTCAGGACCACGCGCACGGCGAACTGATCGCCCAACGGGAAATTCAGCATGAGATTGCCGCCGCCATTGCCGCTGCCGCCGTCGGTGTAAGAGCCGGTACCTTGGACGGAGCCCTCGAAGGTGCCGAGCTTGGGCTGATTGGTGAGTACCTTGATCGTGCCGCCCATGGATCCGGACCCATACAACGTGCCCTGTGGTCCGCGCAGGATCTCGACGCGCTCGATGTCGTACAGATTAGGATCGATCACGACCTTGCCGGACTGCGACACGGCCGGCGGGGACAACGGGATTTCGTCGAGATAGAACCCGACCGTGGGGGCGGCGCCGCCGTTGGAGGCGAGGCCGCGCGCCTCGTACTCGGTCAAGCCGCCGCTCGCATAGCGCATGGAAAGGCCGGGTACCTCATGCGCGATATCCTGCACTCGCGTGAGGCCCGCCGCGGTCAATTGATCGCCGCTCAACGCCGAAATGCTGATAGGTGTATTTTGAATGGTCGAGATGAACCTTTCCGCCGTGACGGTGATTTCCTCGAGACCACCCGTATCCTCGCTGCTCGATGTCGATGTCGATGTCGACGGAGCCGCCCAAGCGATGCCGCAAACCGCTGCCGCCAGGCAACCGGAAGTCCACTTCGATATAGAACGGCGCTGATTCGATCCCCTCATTACCGCAATCCCCTCTGTGATGTTGTTGGTACGAGGCTGCAAGGAGCGTACCAGAGGGGGGTATACCACGGTTCTTCATGGGTGTGAATCGTGCGTTCAAATGTTGTGCATGCACAACAGCGGTTTATGTAGGTTAACTCGAGTAACCTCTTTCGCGATCCGCGATCCCGGAGCTGCGGCCATCGTGACCCAGCGATGTGGCTGCTCTAAATGCGCGCACGCAGGCGACTACGGCGCACTAGGAGAAGGCGCGGGCGCCGCTGCGGGTGCGGGTGCGGGTGCCGGTGCTGGTGCGTTCTTCAGCTGCCACGCCTGATCGATCACATAGTCGTGCAAGGCCTCGACGTCAGCCGCCGACAGCACATCGTCGAAGCGCGCCATCCCCTTCGGTGCGTAGATCCCCTCGAGCACGATCGATTTGAACAGCGTGTGCGTCGCCGGTGTCGCGCGCCGCAGGTCCGGCAGGACGCTGGGGCCGAATACGTGGCAACGGGCGCAGTGCCGGTTGTAAAGAACCTCGCCTTCCGCAATCTGCGCCGCGGTGCCCTGCCGCGCGGGCGGTTCCGGCGGGGGTCCGTCGTCGGCGCGCAGCGGTGGCAACGGCGGAGTCGGGCCGCCGAGCTTGAGCGCAATGACGCGGCCGTCGTTGCCGTAGCGATAAGCGGCCGACGCGGGGTCGAGTCCGGCGCCGGTGATGATCCCGGCGCCGCCATAGCCGGCCAGGATCGCAACGTACTGGATACCGTTGACGCGGTACGTGATGGGCGCGGCCATCATTGAACTGCCGAGATCGAATGAGGCGAGTTTGCGGCCATCTTCCGCGGCGTAGGCGTTGAGCTTGCCGTTGGCATCGCCCTGGAAAACCAGTCCGCCGGCGGTCGCGAGCACGCCGCCGTCCCAGCTGGTCGCGGTCTCCGTCTCCCACGCGATGCGGTGTTCGGCGACATTCCAAGCGCGCAGATAGCCGCGCGATGCGGGATTCGTCTTGATGCCGCGGGTCAGGCGATTGAGCGGCGGCAGGGTGCCGTACAAGCTGCGCATCGCGGCGGGATCGTAGCTTTCCGGGACGAATGCCGGCGTCGTGAACTGTCCTTCGACAAGGCCGGCCCGCCGTTCGCTCGTCTCCACGAGCACGTTGCCGGCCTCGATGACGGGAATGAAGGTGAGACCGTGCGCGGCGTCGAACGCCATCGGCTGCCAGCTGTGGGCGCCGGACTCCGATGGAAAGACGAGCGCCGGATCGTGGTCGTAGTTTGCACTGGGGTCGACGATCGGGCGGCCCGTCTTCAAGTCGATGCCGCGGGTCCAACTCACGAACGCGAAGTTATGCGCCGAGAGGAGTTCTCCGGTGCCCCGGTCGAGCACGTAATAGAAGCCGTTCTTTGCCGCCTGCATCACGACCTCGCGGCGGCGGCCGGCGAGATCGATGTCCGCAAGCACCAGCTTCTGTGTGCTGTCGAAGTCCCAGCGGTCCTGGGGCACGGTCTGGTAGTACCACGCCATCTTGCCGTCGTCGGCGTGGATCGCGATGATCGATGCGGCATAGAGTTCATCGCCGCCGCGCCGGCCGCCGATGTGGCTGTTGTAGGGCGCCGCATTCGCGGTGCCGATGTACACGAGCCTCCGCGACGGATCGTAGGCCATACCGTCCCAGACCGTGCCGCCGCTGCCGGCGTCCCATCGATGCCGCGGGTCCCAGGTGGCGATCGCCTTCTTGAGATGGTCCTGATCCTGCGGTCCTGCAGCGGGATCTCGCGGGACGGTGAAGAAACGCCAGCGCTGCGCGCCGGTCTTGAGGTCATACGCCGTGACATAGCCGCGTGCACCGGCAAAGTCTCCGCCCGAGTTGCCGATGACGATAAGGTCGCCCGCCAGCAGCGGCGCACCGGTGAGCGTGTAGGGTTGATGCTCCCGGCGACCGATCAGCGTGTCGACTTTCCACGCCAGCTGTCCGGTGCTTGCATCGAGCGCGTGCAGCCAACCATCCAACGCTCCCACATAGATCCGGCCGCCGTAGGCCGCGAGCCCGCGGTTGACGGCATCACAGCAGGCGTAGCGCGCCCATTGGCCGTCGATCTGCGGATCATATTTCCACAGTTCTCGGCCGGTCGCCGCATCGAGCGCGTAGACGCGCCCGAAATTGCTGCTGGCGTACATTACCCCGTCGACCACCAGCGGAGTTCCTTCCAGGCCGCGCTTCGTACCGAGACGGTAGTCCCACGCGAAGCCGAGCTGCGCGACATTGCCGGCATTGACGTCGCTCAGCGGTGAGAAATAGGTCCCGTTGGCGTCGCGCCCCGGCGTCAGCCACTGATCGGGTTCACCGGCCGCGAGACGCGCGGCGTCGATGGCGGCGGCCGGTGCCGGCGCTGCTGTCGCTGGGTGCGGCGCCGGTGGCGCCGGCGGCGCGGCGGCCTTGCGCTCACAGGCGCCGGCGAGCAGCAGCGCCGCCGCGGTCGTGGTCGCCGTCCAAATCAGCCGTCGAGTCCATCGCGTCATTCCGAGCTCCCGGGTTACACGCTCGGCAGAATGCCCTGTGGCATCGGGGTCGGCAACCGCGGACGACGAAGATCGCCTGACATAAGATGCGCGGTTTTTGGTGCGGGCAGCTCAGGGAGCGGCGGCGATTTCGGTAGCGAGCCGCTTCGACTACCGTTGTTCGCGTCTTCTTGGGCGGCGTCAATCATGCCGAAGGATGGGTGGGAGGCAGGCCGCTCACTGGCATGATGAAGGCCTCTATTGGACGTGGGAGCAGCTGGACGTGGCAGCACCGGTGGACGGCGGGCAAGCATTTATCGCATTACGCGATCGGCTGCTGCACGAGGGCATCTCCCATGACCAGGCCCTCGATGCCTTCCGTTGGCCGGCGGTGAACTCATTCAACTGGGCGATCGACTATTTCGACCGGATTGCGGCCCACAATGACCGTCCCGCGCTGCGGGTGGTTCACGACACCGGTGTGGATCAGATGTTGACCTATGCGGCGTTGGCGCGCCGCTCCAATCAGGTCGCGGCGTTTCTCGCCGCGCAGGGCGTGCGCACGGGCGACCGGTTGCTCCTCATGCTCGGCAATGTGGTGCCGTTGTGGGAGACCATGCTCGCCGCGATGAAGCTCGGGGCCGTCATCATCCCGGCCACCACGCTCCTGCAGCGCGCCGATCTCGAGGATCGCCTGGGCCGCGGCCGGGTTCGCGCCATCGTCACGGATCGCGCATGCACCGACCATTTCGCAGGGCTGCCGGGCGCCGCGATCCGCATCGCGGTGGGCGGTTCGGCGCCGGGATGGGCGGACTTCGCCGACAGCGAGGCGGCCGACCCAAAACCTGTGAGCCGCGCGCCGACCCCGGCCGACTCGCTGCTGCTGCTGTATTTCACCTCCGGAACCACGGCCAAGCCCAAGCTGGTCGCGCACTCGCACACCAGCTATCCCGTGGGACATCTGTCGACGGCCTACTGGATCGGGCTCAGACGCGGCGATGTTCATCTGAATTTGAGTTCTCCCGGCTGGGCCAAGCACGCATGGTCTTGTTTCTTCGCGCCGTTCAATGCCGAGGCCACGGTATTGGCCTATCAATTCGAACGCTTCAGCGCCGCCGCGCTGCTCGACACTCTGGTGCGTTGCCGGGTGACGACGTTCTGCGCCCCGCCCACCGTGTGGCGAATGCTGATCCAGGAGGACCTCGGCCGTTGGCCGGTGGCGCTGCGCGAGGTGGTGGGCGCCGGCGAGCCCTTGAACCCCGAAGTGATCGAGCAGGTGCGCGCTGCCTGGGGGCTCACGATCCGCGATGGCTTCGGGCAGACTGAAACCACCGCCCAGATCGGCAATCCACCCGGCCTTGCGTTGAAACCCGGTTCCATGGGCCGGCCGTTGCCGGGGTACGCCGTTGCCTTGGTGGCCGCCGACGGCGCCGTCGGCGAAGAAGGCGAGATCTGCCTGGACCTCACCCGCCGCGCCGTCGGACTCATGCAGGGGTATCAGGACGACCCGGAAATGACCGCTTCGGTCATGCGCGACGGCTACTACCACACCGGTGATGTCGCAAGCCGTGACGCCGACGGCTATCTCACCTACGTCGGCCGCATGGATGACGTATTCAAGTCGTCGGATTACCGGATCAGTCCCTTCGAACTCGAGAGCGTGCTGATCGAGCATCCCGCGGTGGCCGAAGCAGCCGTCGTTCCCAGTCCGGACGCGCTGCGGCTGGCGGTGCCGAAGGCCTTCGTGGTCTTGACGGCAGGGGCGAATGCCGACGCCGCGACGGCACGCTCCATCCTGGAATACGTGCGCGAGCGAGTATCACCCTTCAAACGCATCAGGCGCCTGGAGTTCGCCACGTTGCCCAAGACCATTTCAGGCAAGATTCGGCGCGTCGATCTACGCAGGATCGAAAGCGATCGGACCACGGGCGGGGCGCGGCGCGCCCAGGAATACTGGGAAGAAGATTTCGGCAGACACAGCGGAAGTTGAACGAAGGCGGCAGAAGTTGAGCAAAGGCAACCTAAGTTGAACAAAGGCCACGTAAATTGAGCAAGGCAACGTAAGTTGAGCAAGGCAACGTAAATTGAAAAGAATTGCGCGTTTCCGTTGCTCCGCCGACCCGGCGGCGACCGCCGCGGTGATCGCCGCCGACGGCGCCGACAGCGCGCTCTCGGTGATCTTCGCGTCTGCCCACGACCTCGCGGCGCTGGGCCGCGAACTCGCCGCGCTCGGCATCTTGCATATCATCGGCGCCGCCACCGGCCGAATTATCGGCGCCGACGGCTTCGAGGCTACGGGGGTGTCCGGGTTTCACCTGCCCACCGGCCGGTTCGCGGCGGCCGACGTTGTGCTCGAGGACGTCGCGGGCATGGGACTCCCGGAGGTACGGGCGCACGTCCGCGAGCTGCGGTCGGAACTCGCGCGCAACGCCGGCCCAACGCTCACGCACTGCTTTGCACTGCTGCTGGTGGACGCGGAATCGCGCTGCGAGGAACGCCTCGCCGCCGTGCTCGGCATGGAGTTGAACGGCGTGCCGCTGATCGGCGGCTCAGCGGGTGATTTGTATTTCAACCCTTTGGGACATCCGCACGGCAGCACCACGCTGCTGCATCGGAACACGCCGCAGCGAGGTGCAGCGATCTTGAGCCTGGTGGCCTCGGCCACGCCGGTCGTTGCGTACTGCCATCATCACTACATCATTCACAGCGATCAGAAATTCGTCATTACCGACGCCGATCCGGCGCGGCGCCTGGTGCGCGAGATCGACGGCCGGCCGGCGCTCGAGGTGTACGCGGCGGCCTGCGGCTTTCGCAAACCGCCGCGCGAGAGTCTCGATTTCGCTCCGTTCCCGCTGATGATCCGTATCGGCGGACACTATTACCCGCGCGGCATGCAGCGCATTTACCCGGACGGCAGTCTGGAATTCGCGTGCGCCTTGGAACCCGGCCTCGTGGTGGCGCTGGGCAAGCCGGGGAACATGATCGCCCGGCTGGATGAACTGCTCGCGGCCATGCGCGCGCAGATCGGAGCGCCGGAACTCATCATCGGCGTCGATTGCGCCGCGCGCACCGCCTACATGGAGCGCGAGGGACTCACTCTCGGCATCGAAACGCTGATGCGGCCGCACGCGGTCACCGGATTCGCATCGCTCGGCGAGCAATTCAATACCATTCATGCGAACAATTCGTTCACGTGTCTAGGCGTGGCGGCCGAGTCGTGACGAAGCGGCGAGGCGCCGGTGCGGGGCTGCGCGCCGAGAACCGTGCGCTCAAGAAAACGGTCCAGGCTTTGATGGAGCGCGTGGAGAAGGCGGTCGACCAGCAGGGCAGCGCCTTCTCTTGGTTTCAAGCCGCCGCCAGCCTCGAGGAAACCATCCGCCAACGCACCGAGCAATACGAACAGCTCAATGTACGCCTGGTGACGGAATTGGAGTCGCGGCGCGAGATCGAACTGGCCCTGAAGCAGGCGAAGGAACTTGCCGACCGGGCCAATGAGACCAAGACTCGATTTCTGGCCGCGGCCAGCCACGATCTCAGACAACCCTTGAGTTCGGCGCTCCTGTTCCTGGAGTCGATCGGCGAGTCGGCGCTGAAGGGGCGCGATCTCGATTACCTGAACAAGGCGCGCGTGGCCCTGGCGTCGCTCAGTAATCTACTCGACACGTTGCTGGATGTGGCTCGCCTCGACTCGGGCGGCATCGAGCCGCAGTACGCGGACTTTCCGGTGAGCGCGGTGCTCGACCGCATCGTGCCCGAGTTTGCGAGCGTGGCGCGCGCCGCCGGCTTGGAGCTCAAATTCGTGGCCTCCAGCGCCTGGGTGCGCTCCGATCTGCATCTGCTGGAAACGGTGCTGCGCAATCTCATCAGCAATGCCGTTCGGTATACGCAGCGTGGGAGGTTGCTGGTGGGCTGCCGCCGCCGCCGCGACGGCCTTTTGATTGCGATCAGCGACACCGGAATCGGGATCGAGGCGGAGCACCTGGAGGCGATTTTCAACGCCTATTACCAGGTGCCGGCCGGTAGGAGGGGCAGCACCGGCGGCATCGGGCTGGGGCTGTCGATCGTCGAACGTATCGCGACGCTGCTCGAACTCAAACGCGAGGTGCGCTCGATACCCGGACGCGGTTCGATGTTCGCGGTGCTGGTCCCCTACGGCCGGCGGGGCGGCCGCGCATGGCCGAGCATGATCGCCGCCGCGGGAGCTGCGCGCACCCACAGTCTCGCCATCGCCGTGATCGACGATGACCCAGGGGTGCGCGCGGCCCTGGCTGCCACGTTGACCAAGTGGGGACACCGCCCCATCGCGGCGGCCACGGCCACCGAGGCGGTGGTGCAGTTCATCGGCGCCGACCTCTCGCCGGACTTCATCATCAGCGACTACCATCTCGCCGGGTCAGTGAAGGGGGATGCCGCGATCGAGGAAGTTCGCCGCGAGTTCGACCGCGCGCCGGCCGCGGCCATCATGACCAGCGATACCGATCCGAAACTGCAGACTACGGCGCGGGACAAGGGCTTCACGCTGCTCGCGAAACCTTTGAGCCTGGTAGAGTTGCGCAATCTCCTGGAGCGGGTGACGCCGCCCTGATATTCGCGCATCGAGCGGTGACCGGCGGCCGCATCATCGTTCACGGCCATCGGTCATCATCTGGAATATCGTGGCCGCCGCTTCAATGTCCGCGTAGGCAACGCGTGCGTTCGGCTCGACGCATGATTTTACTGCGGTAGCGACCTGGCGCAGTCTAGCCGCGACCCTCGCATCGTCGGGGACTGCTGCTCCGGCCAGCGAACGCCGCACGATGCCAAGGCCTTCCAATGCCGCCTGAACCGTGGTCACGTCTGTGTGATCCAAATGTTTCGTCTGCGCGGCCTGCAATACCTTGACCGCTTCGCCAATGTAAATGGCTGCGTCGACGCGCCGTTGATCATTGCCCGCCATGTTGCACCGTCCGGTGGCGTGATAGAGGGTCAAGGATGCGCTGCGCAGGCGTCGATGCGGAATTATAAAAATAGATCTGCGCGCGCGGTCACACGCCGAATTTAATAAGTAACATCGCCGGCGAGAGGAACTCCCTTTCGCAATGAATGCGTCAAATTAAACCCTTGACGCGGTTCAGGCGAATGGGCGATATGTATGTTGATCGGCCAGTTGCTCCAGTATTACTCGCAGCCCTCCGGATCGCGGTGGCCGTCGAAAGGTCCACTTCGGCCGCGATGACCGGTTGGCAGGCGAGTCCTGCATCGGCTAAGGTGGGGGACGGTCATACACACGGAGTTTCTTCGTTCCATGGACATCGTCATTCCAAACGCGACATCGATCGGAGTCTTTTCCGTGGCGGCGATCCTGCTGCTTCTGACACCGGGTCCGGCCGTTCTTTATATCGTCGCTCGCAGCGTCGAGCAAGGTCGCATCGCCGGGTTGGCCTCGGTTTGCGGTATAACAACGGGAACGCTGGTACATGTGCTGGCGGCGTCGCTGGGGCTGTCAGCGCTCCTGGCCTCCTCCGCGCTTGCCTTTGCAGTCGTCAAATATGCGGGCGCTGCCTATCTGATCTATATCGGGGTGCGGCGGATTCTCGGGCGGACTGATACGCCTGCCGCGCAGATAGACCTGCCGCGGCGCAGCCTGGGGCGGCTCTATCGCGACGGTTTCGTCGTCAATCTGCTGAATCCGAAAACGGCGCTGTTCTTCCTGGCGTTCTTGCCGCAATTCGTCGATCCCTCGCGCGGTGCGGTGGCGTTCCAGATCGCCTTCCTCGGTCTGCTGTTCACCTTGATGGGCCTGACGAGTGACGCTCTCTATGCGTTGGTCGCCGGCACGGCCGGGCGATGGGTCAAGCGCAATGGCCACTACTTACGCTGGGAACGTTACGTCACCGGCGGCGTGTTCATTGGCCTCGGAGTGACGGCCGCCTTGGCCGGGAGGGGACGCAAATAGCCGCCCCGAGCGACATATATTTTTGTTGGAAAGTCTCGACGGCCACGGGCTTGCCAAAGAGATAACCTTGCATTTCGTCGCAGCCCAGCGATCGGAGCTGGCGCAATTGCTCTTCTGTCTCGACGCCTTCCGCCACTGTGTTGAGCTTTAACGCGTGCGCCAGATTAATGATGACCGAGACCAGTGTCAGTCCGCCTGTTGCTGAAACCATCTCTACCACGAACGAGCGATCGATCTTGAGCGTGTCCACGGGCAATTTTGCCAAGTAGTTGAGCGATGAGAAGCCGGTACCGAAGTCGTCGATGGCAATCGTGACGCCCAATGCGCGAATCGCGAGTAGGCTGTCAATGCTGTGGTTGACGTCCTGCATAATCACGCTCTCCGTGATCTCCAGTTGAAGTCCCGCGGCCGCGTCTGCGGCAACACCGACAGCCTGCCGGATCTCCGCGACGAAGTTTTGATTACGCAGTTGGAGCGGCGACACATTCACCGCGATGCGCACGGCGGGAAGCCCTTCATTTAGCCAACGCTGGTAATCTTCAATCGCCTTGCGAAGCGCCCAACGCCCTACATCATGGATCAATCCGGTTTCTTCGAGGATCGGAATAAATCGGCCGGGCAGAGTCAGGCCGGACACTGGATCATTCCATCGGATCAATGCCTCGGCTCCCGTCAGCTT
This sequence comes from uncultured Gammaproteobacteria bacterium, assembly GCA_963799885.1. Classification (GTDB taxonomy): domain Bacteria; phylum Pseudomonadota; class Gammaproteobacteria; order Steroidobacterales; family Steroidobacteraceae; genus Bog-1198. The sequence continues at coordinate 18,340 of CAWCYX010000005.1, forward strand.
GCCGCTTACAATGTTTACCTTGGGTTGGTAGTGCAGCACGAATTCTTCTCTTTCGAGTGCTCTTCGCAGGCGATTTTCTATGCCTACACTCATAGCCACGGTTTCAGTCATTTTCTGTGCATAAAATAGATATCGGTCGCGACTCGCCTTGGCTTTCTTCAGTGCCGCCTCGGCATTGTTGAACAACGTGTCGGCGTCGGCGCCGTCATCCGGGAATATTGCGACGCCGATTTTGGCGGCCATACGGTACACGGCATCATTCAGGCTAAACTCATGTTTCATAAAAGCCGCGATCGTTTTCTCAAGCACCTGCGCGACGTTCGCCTCGTACATGACTTTGGGCAGCACAACGGCAAAATGATCTGCATCGAGGCGCGCGACGAGATCGACGTTCTCGGCGTTCTGCCCCAACCACTCGGCAACTTGCCGCAGAAGCGCGTCGCCGGCCGGCCGACCCAGACTGTCGTTGAGTTTCTTGAACCGCTCCAAATCGATCACGAACACGGCCATCTTGTGGCCATCGGCGGCGGCAGTCAGTATGTACTGCGTGACGCGCTCGAGAAACGACCGGCGATTCGCGAGTCCCGTGAGCGTATCGTAATAAGAGAGGCGATGAAGCCGCTCCTGCTTTTCGAGATGATCTATTGCGAACGCAACATTGCCGGCTAGTTCGGTCAATAGCAGCAACCCTGCCGCGTCGAAGAACTCCGGTTTGCTCGTATACAGCGCGAACACGCCGATCGCATTGCCCGAGACAATCAGCGGAAGTACGGCCAACGAGCGAATGCCCGACTCGGCGTGCATCTTGCCTAATACGAGACTTTCGTCGTTCCGTACGTCATTGGAGACAACCGCCGCTGTCTCTCTGATCGCCCTCGCGGCCAACGTGTTTCCTTCCAGCGTGCCCTCGCTCGATGAGAAATGGGCTTCAATTGCGGACATGACCGGCTCGTCGAGCCCCGCCCAGGCCACCGGAACGATCGTGCTCTCGTTGGGATCTACGAGAGCTATCCACGCCATTTCAAATTCGCCATGTTCGACGGCAGTCCGGCAGGCGCGGTTGAAAAGGTCCGCGCGATCACGTACTCGCACCATCGACGCGCTTATGCCGGTGACCATGGCGTACAGGCGATTGAGGCGCTTGAGCCTATCTTCCGCTCCGTTCCGTTCGGTTCGATCCCTTGCCACCTGCCAACCGGAGACGGCGGCGATCAATAGTGCCAGGGCGCTTCCCACGATCAAGGCAACTTGGGCCTCACGATAGCGGTGCACGGCGGCCGAATTGCGTTCGCGCAGCAGCTGTTGTTCTTCCGCCTCCATGTCGCGAGCCGCGACGCGAAATGCGTCCAATAGCGGATCGTCCTGCCCGCTTCGCACGAGCGCAGCCGCCTCTTCGGCGCCTGGTGCCGGCGGCAATCTAGCGATCGTGTTGCCACGTTGGACCATCCGTTGCAGCAAATCGGCGATAACGCTTAGGCGAGGTTGCTGACGTGGGTTATCCGCCGTCAGTGCTCGCAGAGTTCTTTGTTCGTTATCGACCAATGATGCATTAGCGCGCGACCATTGGAGAAATGCATCAGCGCCGTTCAACGCGAAATCACGATACCCATTCTCGATATTTTCCATTCCCAGGCGCAGGTTTGCGAGATGTTCAAGAACCTCATTCGTATGCTGGGCCCATTGGGCACTTTCGGAGGAGGCAACAACGCTGCGGTAAGCTACGATGCCGACGATAAGCAGAGCAGCCATGACCGCGCCGAACGCGACCTGCACTTTTGGAATAGCTGGCAATTGTATTTTCATCTAAATCCGTGAACGTAAGCGGCACTTCAACCGAACGCAAGGCCGCAAGAACAAGGGCCGGTGCGCACGAATGGCCCCCGACCTCCCATTAAACAGGTTGTCGGCTCAGCCCACCGTGCGGTGGTCGACATTAAGGTTCATTTCGAAAGCCGTAGCGATGCGCGTGCAAGCAATAGGCAATCGCCTGCGAAAAGCACTCGGGGCGACCCTGAATGCGGTCGATCTCGCGAACCGTCAGTAGCGGTTCTCGAGCACCCGTCTGGCTTCCAAGCCCGCCTGCACGCGATTGGTCACGCCGAGTTTGCGAAAGATGGCCGTGACGTGAGCCTTGACGGTGATTTCACTGATGTCCAGGGCGCGGGCGATGCGTTTATTCGACAATCCCGTCGACAGCAACTCGAGGACTCGCCGCTGACGCAGGGTCAGTTCGTTGCGCGCGACACCTTCACCGCCGCGCAGCGCCGCGACGATGCCGGTGGGCATGTAGGTTCCTCCCGCGAGGATGACGCGCAGCGCATTGATGAGCACCTGGCCGGGAGCGGACTTCGGAATGAAAGCGCACGCGCCGGCCATGATGACGTTCTGCATGATCTTCGGGTCTCCCACCGCCGAGACCACGACGATGGGGGTGGTCGGCACTATCCGTCGCAGCTCCGCAAGACAGGACAGCCCGATGGCTCCCGGCAGGTTCAAGTCGAGCAGCACCAGGCTGAACTCGGGACCGGCGGCGACGGCTGCAAGCACCTGTTCCTGGGAATTCGCGTCGCTGATGTCGGCGCCGGGACAGGCTTGCGGCACGATCGCCCGCAACGCATCGCAGTACAACGGATGGTCGTCGGCAATCAGCACCCGAGGAGCCTGGGCGGAGTTCTGAGTAGTCATCTCGTGCTTTCCAACATATGCAAGGGGCCGATACCTAAGTATTAGTACCCCTGCTCCTTACGACTTATACCGCAGATGGCGCGTCACCGCGATACTGGCGGCCGCGCTCCGCAGAAGGGCGCTGCACGATGTCCAACCCCCGGGGAGTTCCAATGAATAGCGCCGTAGTCAGCAGCCCGCCGCACAATCCGCTCACCAACGATCTGTCGGCAATCGCACCGGCCAATGCACAATTTCTCGCCCAGCCGCGCAAGCTGCTGATCGATGGAGCCTGGGTGCCGGCCGTGAGCGGAAAAACTTTCGAAGTGCGCGATCCCTCGAGCGACGCCGTCATCGCGCATTGCGCCCTGGGGGACGCGGCCGACATCGACCGCGCGGTGGCGGGGGCGCGGCACGCCTTCGAGGAAGGCGACTGGTCGCGCTTGAAGCCGGTGGATCGGGAACGCTTGATGCATCGCCTGGCCGACCTGATCGAGCAGCATGCCGATGAACTCGCGGAACTCGAGGCCATCGACAACGGCAAATCGGTGGTGATGGCCCGTCACGTGGACCTCAAGCATGCGCTCGAAGTCTGGCGCTACATGGCCGGTTGGCCGACCAAGATCGAGGGCAAAACGCTGCCCCTGTCCGGGACGCTGGTGCCGGGCCAACGATACGCCGCATTCTCGACGCGCGAGCCGGTGGGCGTGGTCGGAGCGATCATCGCGTGGAACTTTCCCTTCCTGCTGGCCACCTGGAAATGCGCGCCCGCGCTGGCGGCGGGCTGCACGGTGGTCCTGAAACCGGCGGAGGAAACTCCGTTGACGGCGCTGCGCCTGGGCGAGTTGGCCCTGGCGGCCGGATTTCCCAAGGGCGTCCTCAACGTCGTCACGGGCATGGGCCCCACCGCCGGTGCCGCCCTCTCGGCTCATCCCGGCGTCGACAAGATCACCTTCACGGGGTCCACCGAGGTGGGCCGCCTCATCGTGCAGGCGGCTGCCGGCAATATGAAGAAGGTTACGGTCGAGCTCGGCGGCAAGTCCCCCGTGATCGTGCTGCCGGATGCCGACGTGGAGGCGGCGATCGCCGGCGCGGCCGGCGCCATTTTCTTCAACCAGGGCCAGGTTTGCAGCGCGGGCTCGCGGCTGTACATCGCCGCGGAGCATTTCGACCGGGTGGTCGGCGGTATCGCCGATCAGGCGAAGGCCATGAGGCTCGGCCCCGGCCTCGATCCGACGGCGCAGATCGGACCCTTGGTGTCGTCGATTCAGCGCGACCGTGTCATGGGCTATCTCAACGATGGCGCTGCTGCGGGCGCGAACGCGGCGGCCGGCGGCCATGCGCCGCCCACCGCGGGCTACTATGTGGAGCCCACCGTGCTGACGAACGTGAATCCGCGGATGGCGGTGGTGCGGGAGGAGATTTTCGGGCCGGTGGTCGTGGCGCAACCCTTCGACGACATGGCCGACATCGCGCGCATCGCCAACGATTCCATCTACGGGCTCGCGGCCAGCATCTGGGGCCGCGACGTCGGCAAGATTTTCCGGCTTGCGCCGAAGCTGCGTGCGGGCACCGTCTGGGTGAATTGCCACAACGTGCTGGACGCCACCATGCCGTTCGGCGGATTCAAGCAATCCGGCTGGGGCCGTGAGCTGGGCGGCGAGGCGGTCTATTCGTATCTCGAGAGCAAATCGGTGTGCCTGAATATCGCGGGGTGACGGGGCGCGTCATGGGTTGACGGGGCAAGTCATGGGGTGACGGGGCGCGTCACGGGTTGGGCGAACGCCGCCGCTGCGAAGTCTGATGGTTCGAGCCGGATCAATATGGGATGTAAAGTACCAATGAAAGAAATGCAGTTACCGACGTGCCGCGTGTGGATTCATGCGGCCGTGATCACCGCGATGCTGGCCGCCGCCTTCGCCCACGCGGACACGCCGCCGGTGGATACCGACTCCATCCAGGAAATCGTCGTCACGGCGTCGAAGCGTTCCGAATCACTGCAGACCGTGCCCATCTCGGTGACCGCGCTCACCAGCGCACAGCTCGGGCAGATCAAGCTCGATACCGCTTCCGACCTCGTCACGCAGGTTCCCAACCTGCAGGTGAACGGCATCGTCGGCGAGGGCTCGCCGCTGTTTTCGCTGCGCGGCGTGTCCATGTTCGATTACAGCCTCAATCAATCGAGCCCGGTGGCGAGTTACATCGATGAGGTCTACAAAGGCAATTTCACGCTATTCGGCGTCGAGCTCTATGATCTGGAGCGGATCGAGGTCCTGCGCGGACCGCAGGGCACCTTGTACGGCAAGAACACCACCGGCGGCGCGATCAATTTCATCACGCACAAACCGGGTTTCGAGACCGAGGCCGACATCAAGGTGGGTGCGGGAAATTACAACCGGCGGGAAGTGGAGGGCGCTCTGCAAACCGCGGTGATCCCGGACCGGGTCGCGGTGCGGTTCGCGTTCACCTATACGAAGGTCGACGGGTTCATTCAAAACGTACTCCCCGGCCATCCGGACCTCGAAGGGGTCGACCAATACGGCATGCGCCTCTCGCTGCTGTTCAAGGCCAGCGACGATCTCCAGTTCACGCTGCGCGCGTCGAAGAGCATGCAGGACCCGCAGAACTACGCCATCATCGACGGGCGGATACCGCCGCCCTCGGCGGTACCCTCGCCCACCAGCGCGGGCGGCGTCGGCTTCACCGGCTATTTTCGCACCCTGAACGGCACCTACACCGGCGTGCCGCTCACCAATTACCAGATTGCGCAGGACTACACCCCGCGCCGCCGCCAGGACAACGACGCCGTGGAGCTCACCTCCGAATGGACCGTATCGCCCACCGACAAGCTCACTTCCATCACTTCCTGGGACGAAGGCAGGCTGTTCAATCCGGAAGGAACCGACGGTGCGCCGTACGCCATCTGGAGTATTCCGTACGTGGGCAAGACGCGCCAGTTCACGCAGGATCTGCGGCTGACCTCGTTGGGCGATGCGCCGCTGCGCTACATCGTGGGTGCCTACTATCAGCACGAGATCATTTTCAATTCCACCGAGAACGAGATTTTCACCGATCCGGCTTTCAACACCTATAACGACTATCGCGACTGCGTCGCCAGTTCGTTCGGTCCCGGCGGCGGCTATGCCGCCGGCGTGGCGATCAACTTGGGCTGCAACTACTTCAACTCGTTCGATCAGATTCGCAACAGCTGGGCGACCTACACCGACGACAGCTACAAGCTTTCGGATCTGGTCACCTTGCGCGCCGGACTGCGCTACAATCACGACAACGGCGAGCAGAAGAACGCCCTCGATCAGCTGCGCGGCAGCGATCAGGTGCCCATCGCCAATCTCGGCTTCTTCAGCCTGCAGCCGGACGGCAGCTTCGCGCCGACGCTGGCGTTGCCGGGCTCACCCGGCTACGACACGCTGGTCAATCAGAAGCGCAGCCAGACGCTGCACAACACTGCCCTGACCGGCCGCGCGGGCGCGGACTTCACGCTGTCGCCCGACGCACTCTTGTACCTCAACTACAGCCGGGGCTATCGCTCGGCGGCGTTCAATGCGCAGTTCCTGTTCACCCCGGCGGATCTGACCACGGTCAAGCCCGAAACGCTGGACTCCATCGAGGCGGGATTCAAGACCTCCTGGCTCGATCACCGCGTGCAGGTGGATGGCGCCGTCTTTCATTATCAGTACAAGAATCAACAAATCATCAACGTCTATCCCACCGGCCAGCAACCGCTGGTGAATCTCGGCAAGTCGAAGATCGACGGCGGCGAACTGGAGATCGTCACCCGGCCGGTGCGCCAGTTGACCCTGCGCGCGAGCGCCGGCTTCCTGAGGAGCGACGTGCAGGACGGACTCCTCGCCACCGGGTCCATCGACGGACAGCAGCTGCCGTACGCGCCCCACGTCTCGGGCACGGTGGCCATGGACTGGGAGGCCTGGGCGGCGGCCGCGGCCAAGCTCAACCTGCATCTGGACACGAACTACAACTCCAAGCAGTATCTAGCGCTGCCCAACGAGGAAGCCATTTCACAAGGCGGGTATTCGCTGCTGAACGGACGGCTTAGTCTGCAATCGGCGAACGATATCTGGGACGTCGGAGTCTGGGGGCGTAACATGGCCAATAAGTTCTATTTGACGAATGCGGTGGACGTGCAGGGTTTCGGCTTCGACTATCGGCACGTGGGGACTCCGCGCATGTACGGTTTCGATGCACATTACCACTTCTAAAGCGAGCTTCGTGTCGGGTACCAGCGGCCGCCCGCTGCTGTATCGGACCGTCGACGGAGTACTCAGGGCGGCCGCCGAAGAACACCCGACGCGCCCAGCGCTCGTGGTAACGCATCAATCGCTGCGATTCACCTACGCGGAACTCGACCGGGAAGTGGAACGCGTCGCGCGCGGGCTGATCGCCTGTGGACTCGAGGTAGGCGAGCGCATCGGGATCTGGGCGCCGAATTGCGCCGAGTGGGTGCTCACGATGTTCGCCGCCGCGCGCGCCGGCCTGGCGTTGGTCAATCTCAATCCGGCCTACCGGACCATGGAATTGGCGTTCGCGCTGCGTCTGGTGGGCTGCCGCGCGCTGGTGTTCGCGCCGCGCTTCAAGTCGAGCGATTACGCGGGCATGCTCCGAGCACTGATCCCCGAACTGGCGGAGGCTGCCCCCGGACGGCTGCTGTGCACCGGGTTTCCCGACCTGCGCCTGTTGATTCAACTGGGGACGGACCCGCTGCCGGGAACGCTGTCGTTCGCCGACCTCGGGGCCGCCGGCCATGGTCTCGACGAGACGGTGCTCAAGAGCATCGAGGCGCGGGCGGATCCGGACGACGTCTACAACATCCAGTTCACCAGCGGCACCACGGGTACGCCGAAGGGTGCGGCGCTGACGCATTTCAACATCGTCAATAACGGCTTCTTCGTCGGCGAGGGCATGCGGCTCAGCGCCGCGGACAGCGTGTGCATTCCCGTGCCTCTGTACCACTGCTTCGGCATGGTGCTGGGAGTTCTCGCCGCCATGACGCACGGTGCGTCGAGCGTTTTGTCCGGCGATGCATTCGAACCGCTGACGGTTCTCGAGGCAGTTGCGAAGGAGCGCTGCACGGCGCTGCACGGCGTGCCCACCATGTTCATCGCGGAACTGGGGCATCCGCGGTTCGGAGAATTCGATCTGTCGTCGCTGCGCACCGGCATCATGGCCGGTTCGCCGTGTCCGACCGCGGTGATGCGCAAGGTGGTGGCTGAGATGCATATGCCGGAGGTCACGATCTGCTACGGGATGACGGAGACCAGTCCGGTGAGTTTTCAAAGTCAGCCGGACGATCCGCTCGAGCGCCGCGTCGGCACCGTCGGCCGGGTCCACCCGTACGTGCAGGTAAAGATCATCGATGCCGGGGGTCACGTAGTTCCGCGCGGTGTCGCGGGGGAATTGTTGACCCGCGGCTACAGCGTGATGCGCGGTTACTGGAACGATGCGGAGCGGACGCGCGACGTCATCGATGCGGGCGGCTGGATGCACACCGGCGACCTCGGCGTGATCGACGACCATGGTTATTGCAACATCGTCGGCCGCGTCAAGGATATGATTATCCGCGGGGGCGAGAACATCTCGCCCCGCGAAATCGAGGAATTTCTGTACTTGCATCCGGCGGTGTGCGATGTCGCCGTGGTGGGTGTTCCAGATCCGAAGTATGGCGAAGAGGTCTGCGCATGCATCCGTCTGCGGTCGGGCATGATGGCCAGCGAGGACGAAATCCGTGAATTTTGCCGCAACCGGATTGCACACTACAAAGTGCCTCGATACGTTCGATTCGTCGAGAGCTTTCCGCTTACCATCAGCGGCAAGGTGCAGAAATATCTCATTCGCGAGCACATGCGCACCGAACTCAAGCTCACCGACGAGGCGCACGCGTGAGCCATGACGTTCTGGTCATCGGCGCCGGGCCGGCCGGCAGCGTGGTGGCCGGGCGATTGGCGGCGGCGGGGGCGCGTGTGGTCCTGGTAGGCGGCGCGGCCCGGGCCGGGTGGGAGGGACTGTCGAGGCGGAGCGTCGCTCTCCTCGCCGCGGAAGGGCTCGACGGCGGGGAAGGCCGCGAACAATCGTGCGGTATCATCGATGGGCCGTTTCAGCGGGGCGGCGAATGGGGCGGCCGTAGGGTCGAGGGCATGGAATGGTTGGTCGAGCGGCGGGCACTCGCCGCGGCCTTGCGCTGTCGCGCGCGCGCGGCCGGAGTCGACGACCGGCGAGACACGGTAGTGAGCCTGGAGTGGAGGAGCGGACAGTGGCGGGTTGTGTTGCGCTCCGGCGGCAGAGTCGCGGCTCCGCAGGTGATCGACGCGCGTGGACGTCGAGGGCCCGAACGGCACGGACCGCTGCTGCTGGCGGTCGGACGGCAATTCCGAACAAGGTTTCGCGCTGCGTCCGGAGGGTCGGCGCAGCCCGGCACGCACGTTCATGCAACCGATTTTGGCTGGTGCTGGTGGGCGGCACGAGCGGATGCGCTGTGGGTACAGGTGGTGGGGCGGCCGCGCCGGTTGGCGGACCCTTCGGCGGGGACCGGCGCGCCCGTGACGCATGTGGCCGCGGGACGCCCGGCCGCTTGGATTGAGGCGGCTGCTGCTCGGATCCCCGCTCTCTCGCGCGCGCTCGAGAGTTCGCAACCCGATGGCGGCTTGGTGGCGCGACCGGCTCACGCGCGTCTTGGACTCGAGGCGCGCGATGCGAACGCGCGCGACGCCAACGCGCGTGACGCCGCGCGATGGCGCGTCGGAGATGCGGCGCTCGCGCTCGATCCGTTGTCCGGCCAGGGCGTGTACGAGGCGCTGCGCGGTGCCCGGTTGGCGGCAACGGCGGTGCAATCGGTGATGCGCGGTGGCGATCCGCAGCCGGCGCAGCGCTTCGTCGCGGAGCGGCAGGAAGAATCTTGGACGAACGGCGTGCGCATCGCCGCAGCCTTCTATCGCGAGAACGCCGCCCGCGGTGCGTTCTGGCCGCAAACCGCGACCGCGTACCAGCGCTTGCTGCCGGAAGCCGCGCCGACGCAGCCGCGAATCGAGCGCCGTCCGGTGCTCTGCGGTGACCGTATCCAGGAACGGGACGTGATCGTCACGACGCAGCATCCGCGCGGCGTGTGGCACGTGGCCGATGTGCCGCTGGTGTCGCTCAAGGGCTATCTCGAGTCGGCGGAACACGCCACGGTGAGCGGGGCAGCGGCCGCGCTCGAACGGCCGGCCGCGGCAGTGGCATCCGCGATACATTGGTTGCAACAAACGGGAATCGTGGCGCGGCAACCCCGGCCCGGCGTTCCGTTGGGAGGTTGAATTCGTGTCGATCGGTATCGCGCAGGTTTGTCGTTCGTCCGCAGTCAGATCGGGCGGACCCGTCTGGACGGCTGTTTGCATGCTGTTGCTCGGCGCTCCTCAGGCGTCGCGTGGCGGCGCCGAAGCCGCGGCGCTGGGCTCAGAGAACGCGGCGGCGCAGCCCGCGCAGTCTACGCAGGTCGCGCAGGTTGCGCCGGCCGGCGCAACGCCTCATGGTGCGGAACTGGTCCGTGCGTACTGCAGCGGCTGTCATCACGAGAGCGCCGGTCAGTTCGAGCGCATCAGCAGCATCCGCAAGACGCCGGAAGGTTGGGCAATGACGCTGTTCCGGATGCGCCAGGTGCATGGACTGACGCTCGAGGACGGAGTGCGGGAGTCGAACTGGTTCGTTACCTCGCCGACACGCAGGGTCTCGCACCCGCCGAAGCGGCGGCCGGGCGCTTCGCCCTGGAGCAGCGTCCCAACGCCAAGGATCTCGACGTGGGTACGGAAATCAACGTGATGTGCGGGCGGTGCCATTCCTTGGCGCGCCTCGCGCTGCAGCGCCGCGATGAAGAGGAATGGCGGAAGCTCAGCAATACACACGTGGGCCAGTGGCCTTCCATCGAATATTCCGCCTCCGGGCGGGATCGGCCCTGGTTTCAGATCGCAAGCGGGCCGCTGCCCGGCAAGCTCGCCGCACTCTATCCGTACTCGACAGCCGCGTGGACCGCCTGGCAAAAACACGAGCCGGCGGATCTCGCCGGCGCATGGGTGGTCGTCGGCCGCGTACCGGGTGGCAAAGACTTTTATGGCACGGCGCGCATCGAACATGATGCGGGCGGCGACTGGCAGGCCGAGCTACGCGTTGAGCGACATCGAGGGCGTGACCTTCAGCGGCAGCTCGAAGGCCATCGTGTACACCCGCTTCGAATGGCGCGGCAGCGGTGAATTGGGGACCCGCTCCGTGCGCGAGGTCTATGCCGTCTCGGAAGACGGCAACCGCATCGAGGGACGCTGGTTCGATCCCGATCACGCCGAGGAGGGCGGGGACTGGGTGGCCGTGCGCGAGGACGGCACCGCGCGGATATTGGCGGTGTGGCCGCGCGCCCAGCGCGCCGGAACAGCGGGCGAGGTCACCATTGTCGGCATGGGATTCGATGTGAAACCAGCGGCCGGATCGAAGCGCGGCGCTCGTGGCATTTGGCGATGGCGTGCTGGTGTCCAAGGTGCAACGCGATGTGCACACGATTCGCGCGCGAGTCAAGGTGGCGGCGGGCGCAGCGCCGGGACCGCGCCTGGTGGTGGCGGGCGGCGTCGGGGCGGGCAACGCGGGAGCGGGCAGCGCGGGCGGTGGCGCGGACGCAGCCGGCGGCGGCGGACCGGAGACGGTGAAGTTCGCCGTTTATCACCAGATCGATCAAGTCGATGTGGTGCCCGGCTATGCCATCGCGCGCGTCGGCGGCGGCAGGGTGGCTCCGGTGTCGGCGCAATTCGAAGCGATGGCCTTCACGCGGCTGGCGGGCGGCGAACTGCTGCCGCTCGGACCGGTGGCGGCGGACTGGACTTGGGCGCCCTTCGACGCCGAAGCCAAGCGCACCGAGGACGACAAATTCGCCGGGCATTTCGATAGGCGCGGCCGCTTCCTGCCCGGCGGCGCCGGGCCCAACACCGCACGCGAATATTCGGGCGACAATGTCGGCAATCTGGCCGTGGTCGCGAAGGCGCAGGACGGCGACCGCTCCGTCGAAGGTCACGGCCATTTGATCGTGACCGTGCAACGCTGGAACACACCGCCGATCTATTGAGCACCACATGCAAGCCAACGCCGAACGATTGGAATGGAATTCTTGGAACGGACACTTGGTGCGCACCGAGGCGGACACGTACCTGCTGCACGTACCGACCACCGCGGTGTTCGGCGTCGATGCGCTCGGACTATCCGTGATCGAATATTGCCGCGAGCAGGGCGGACGCAGCGTCGATGAGCTGGCGGCTTTGCTCGAAGGCCGCTATCCCGAGGGCCGGGTACGCGCCTTCGCCGCCGAACTGCGCACTCTCGAGATGCTGCAGCCGTCGGGCAGCCTGCGCCCCATCAATCCGGGCAGCGTCAAGGTCAACGCGTATCCCTTGAGCACCCTGGTGCTCAACGTGAACACCGGCTGCAATTTGTCGTGTACCTACTGCTACAAGGAAGATCTTGCCAAGCCTGCGGACGGCCGCAAAATGAATTTCGTCACCGCCGCCCGCAGTGTCGACCTGTTGCTCGAAGCCGGCGCCGCGCGCGATCGCGTCAACATCGTGTTCTTCGGCGGCGAGCCGCTCAGCAACGTCGCGCTGATCAAGCAGGTGGTTGCCTACGCCGAAGCGGAGGCGGCCCGAGCGGGAAAAAGCATGGATTTCTCCATGACCACGAACGCGACCTTGTTGACGCCGCCGCTCATCGAGTATTTCGACGAACATCGTTTCGGCATTTCGGTATCCATGGACGGTCCGAAGGCCATCCACGACCGGCACCGCAAGAGCGTCGGCGGCCGCGGTACCTACGACGTGGTGGCGCGCAAGGTACGGCTGCTGCTCGAGCGCTATCGCTCGCGCCCGGTGGGTGCCCGCGTGACCCTGGGCGGGGGCAGCACCGAGGTCGAGGCGATTCACGCGCATTTGCGCGGCGAGATCGGCTTCCACGAAGTGGGTTATGCGCCGGTGACCGCGGCGGCCGAGGCAGGTCATGCGCTTTCCGACGCCGAATTGGCCGAGGTGCATCGCGCCTTCGAACGGTTGGGCGAAGATTATCGGCGGGCGGCGCTCGCCGGCGCCAACAACGGCTTTTCCAACATGCACCAGCTCATGACCGATCTGCACCAGGGACGCCGCAAGTCGCTGCCCTGCGGGGCCGGGGTCGGACTGCTGGCCGTGGACGGTGATGGCGATTTGAATCTGTGTCACCGCTTCACGGGTTCGGACCTTCCGACTTTCGGCAATGTGAGCACCGGCATCGACGGCGCGCGGCTCTCCGCCTTCGTCGAGAAGGCGATCGACCGCGGGGGCACGCATTGCGAGACCTGCCGCATCCGCAATCTATGCGCCGGCGGCTGCTACCACGAGTCGTATGCGCGGTTCGGCGACGCTCACCACCGCACCTATCATTACTGCGACCTGTTGCGCCGTTGGGTGGATTTCGGAGTGGGCATCTACGCCGATATCCAACGCCGCAATCCGAGTTTTTTCACCCGTCACCTCGAGCCGAGGAGTGCACTCCAATGAGCGAACTGAAGCCCACGAACCACAAAGCGGATCTGCTGCTGGAGGCGGTGGCCGACGGACATGTCGCCGAAGTGCTGGCGATGGAGAGCGTCGCCGGCTGCTCCACCACCTTCGATCCGGGCTGGGAGGTCGATCCGTTCGGCGGCGTCGCGTCGCTGTGCCAACCCATGGAGGCGGATCTGTACGGCTGCTCCGATCCCTGCTGGTGGCCAGCGCAGGTACCGGACACGATGAACACCTATCCCAATTGGGACGCAGGCAAGCCTTCGGCCGCCGGCGACTGGCGCGAGCTCGACAGCGTGTTCCCCAAGAAATGACCAGGAGAGCGAGCATGCCATGGGGTCGAATTCGCAACGTCGGGATTTACTGCGGCTGGGCAGCCTGCGCCGCGCTGGCGCTGTGCCTGGGCGCGGCGCCGCGCGCCGTCGCGGGCGATCTGATCGTCACCGGCGCCAAGCCCGATCGCCTGTTCGTCATCGATGCAACCACGCGCACGGTGCGGGCCGAGCACCACATCCCGGGCGCCGATGGGCTGGTTTCGGTGATCGTGATCTCGCCGGATCAGAGAATCGCCTACGTGCTCGTCGATCGCTTGGAGCGGGTGGTGGGCATCGATCTTGCGACCGGGCGCGAAGTGTTTCGCGCCGATCTGTCGACGCCTGAGGAGCGCATCAAGTGCTTCATGTCGATGACCTTGACTCCCGACGGCAGGGAACTGCTGGTGTACGAGCTGCCGACCAAGCTGCTGCCTTCCGAGTACGTGGTCGAGGAGCCGCGTTTCGCTGTGTACCGCACCAACGCCGGATTGTCCGCCAAGCCGTATCGGAGCTTTGCCGCGCCGCGGCGGGTGCACATGCTATTGATGAGGCCCAGTGGCCAGAGCTTCTATGCGATCGGATTCGACTTGTATGAGTATGACCTGCGGGCCGGCACCCTCATCGACACGCGCGGCATTCAGAAATGGGCGCTGGCGGACCATGGGCAGCCCGACCTCCTGGCATTTTGGCCGGTGACCGAGCCCACCGGGGTGTGGACCAGTCCAGTCTATTCGGACCTGAAGAAGGGTACCGAGACCGTCCCCATGACGGCGCTGATGTCGCTCGACGTCAAGAGCGGCGAATTGACCTACGCGGACTTCGAGCCGCAGTCCGCGCTGATCTTCTCGACCGTGCTGAGTCCCGACCGCAAGCACGCCTACGGTGTGTATACGACGCTGTCGAGCATCGATGTGGAAGGACACCGGCTCGAGAAGCGCGTGCCGCTCGACCACACCTTCTACGCGGTCAATATCTCCTCCGATGGCCGCGAGCTCTTCACGGGAGGAACCGAGTGCGACGTGGGCTTCTACGACGCGGCCACGCTCGACAAGAAGGCGATCCTGAAACTGCCGGGCTGCGCGGACCAGGCCACCGCGACCTTGCGTGTCATCCACGACCGATAATCGCCCGGGAATTCATCAGCTTCTGTGGCCTCACATAAAGCCGCAGGGCGGCACGCTTACGCTGGCGTTTCTGCTCGGGTTGTCGATCGCCGCACTGTCCGCCGCGCAACCGCTGCTGACCCGTGTGGTCATCGACCAGGGACTCATCGGGCGGCAGTTTCCACGCCTGGTCGCCGCCTGCGTCGGCATGCTGGGCCTCGCGTTGAGCGGTTTCGCGCTCGGCGGCCTGCACCGCGCCATCTACATCCGCGCCTCCGGGCGCACCTTATTTTCATTGCGCGGCGCGGTGTATGCGCATCTGCTCCGTGTCTCGCCGCGGCGCCTCGCGCGCGTCCCGGTAGGCGACCTGGTGAGCCGTCTCGACGGCGACATCGCCGAAGTGCAGCGCTTCGGCACCGACGCGGCGGCGGCCTTCGTCAGCAGTGTACTCACGCTCGTTGCCGTGGGCGGGGTCATGCTGAGTCTGTCGTGGCGGTTGAGCCTGGTGACCGCCGCGCTCATGCCGCTGCAGCTGCTGGTGCGCCATTACGCTCGCCCGCGGATCGAGGCCAGCACGCGATCGTCACGCGAGGCGTCCGGTCGTTTGAGCGGGTTTCTGGTGGAGACACTGTCGGGCGCACGTGCCGTACAGGCGGCGGCTGCCGAAGACCTCGAGGGTCGGCGGCTCGGCGCGCTCGGAGATAATTACCTTCGCCGGGTGCTACGCCAGCAGTTGGTGGCTTATGCGACGAGTTCGTTTGCCGGATTGCTGGGGCATCTCGCCACTGCTGCAACCTTCGTGCTTGGCGGCTGGTACGTGCTCCACGGGCAACTTAGCGTGGGCACGCTGGTCGCGTTCATCGCCTACCTGGGACGCAGTTCCGGCTCGGCCGCGTCGATCGCTTCGTTGTACACCGGCTATCAGCGCGCGCGGGTGAGCCTCGAGCGCGTCGAGGAGTTGCTCGACCTGCCGGTCGTGGCCGAATCCCCGCACGCCGTTGCGCTACCGGCCGATGCGCGCGGAGCGCTGCGCTTCGAGGCGGTGAGCGTCACCGCGGACGGGGGACCGCCGTTGCTCGATGCGGTGAGCATCGATGTTCCCGCCGGCAGCAAGGTGGTGCTGCGCGGCGCATCCGGCGCCGGCAAGTCCACCTTGGCGGACTTGCTGCGGCGTTTTCTGGAGCCCGATTCGGGGCGCATCCTGCTCGACGGCCGGCCGCTCGACGATTATCGATTGGCCGATCTGCGTCGGCGGATCGTGGTGGTCGAGCATTCGCCGGTGCTGTTCCGCGGATCCATTCTCGACAATTTGCGCTACGGGCACCCGGAAGTCGACGAGGCCGCCGTGCTGCTCGCGGCGCGGCGGTCGCAGGTCGACGATTTCGTGAGTACGATGAGTGAAGGCTACGGCACTTGGTTAAGCGAAGGCGGCTCGGGACTGTCGACCGGCCAGCGGCAGCGCATCGCCATTGCCCGCGCAGCGCTCGCGCGCCCGCTGATCGTGGTCCTTGACGAGGCGACCAGCGGCCTCGATGCGGAGTCCGCCCGAGCCGTGCATCGATCGCTCGACACCATGTTCGGCGATCGAACGCGTCTCGTGATCACTCACCGACCTGACGACATCGAGCGATCCGACCTGTCCTGGCGCCTCGAGGCCGGGCGACTGAGTCCCGCGCTGCTGGCCGGCCGGTGACGCTCTTGGAGATAACCGGTGACCTGGCGCGTCGGCCTCATCGATAGCTGCGGCGGCGGACTGCGGGGCGTCGATGCCGCGGCGCCGACGGATGCTTCATCGGTTGCCGACGCCGCCGCGTTCGTCGCGTGCGAGGGGCGAGTCGAGCGCCGGGACACCGCCGCAGATCCCACGGGCCATGGATCACGCGTCGCCGAGCTGCTCATCAGCGGCCGACGGGCGGAGTTACTGCTCGGACAGGTGTTCACCACTCAAGGTCCCACGAGCGGCGCGGCCGTCGCCGCGGCGATCGACTGGGCGGTCGAGCGGCGCGTCGGGCTCATTCATTTGAGTCTCGGCCTGGCCGGCGACCGCGCCGTCCTCAGGGTAGCGGTCCAGCGCGCGATCGGTGCGGGCTGCATCATCGTGGCGGCGATGCCGGCGCGCGGCGGGCCGGTGTATCCCGCCGCCTATGCGGGTGTCATCCGCGCAACCGGCGATGCGCGCTGCGCGCCGCACGAGCTCTCACACCTGGGCCCTTGGTTTTTCGGCGGTTGCCCGCGGCTCGAGGTAGCGGACGGTCCGCGCGGCGGCGCCAGTATCGGTGCGGCATGGGTAACCCATGCCATTTTGCAGGAGGCGATGCTCGCGGCGCCGGCGGCGGTGGATGCGCTGACGGCGCGGGCGAAATATGTCGGTCCGGAGCGCAGGACGCCGGCGTCGGCGAATCCGTCCGCCGATGGCCCTTGAACCCGGAATCAGAATTTGTAGTTCCCGCCAAACTGCACCGTGGCGCCATAGAACTCGCGCTGAATGACGCGATCTGGGCCCGGGCCCTCGGTGAACTTGAGAGCGGTGTTGGTCAAATTCTTGACGTTCAGATACACACTGAACGGTTCTGTGACCTTGTATTGACTGCCGAAATCGACCGACAAGCGCTCCTGCGTCCAGACGTCCAGCGCCGCCGTGCTGCCAAGACCGAAGATGTTCTTGCTGGTGTAGTAGGCGCCTAGCGACAGGCTCAGCCCATACATGTCGTACAGCAGTTCCGCATTGGCGGTGTTGCGCGAGGTCGAGGGCAACATGGAGTCGCGTGTTTGCGTCGTCAGGCCGGTCACCGGATCGACGACTGGAAGCTTGTACTTCGACTGTACCCAGGTCCAGTTGGCCGACACGCCGAGCCCGCCCAGGAGGCCCGGTAAAATGTCGCTGAAGCGCTGCACGTAGTTGGTCTCGAGGCCGAAGAGGTGCGAGGGCGCAGCGTTTGCGAAACTGATGAGCTTGACGATGCCGAGATTGCCCCCGAGGTTCTGCGGTCCGCCGGCCGTTTGCTGAACATTCTGGACAATGTAGTTCTTGATGTCCTTCGCGAAGAATCCCAACGACGCGATGCCGGCATGCGTCAAATACTTTTCGATGGACAAATCCAGGCCCGTCGCGGTCGTCGGCTTGAGGTCTGGGTTGCCGGTGGTGATGTTGCCGGTGCCGCTGTCCACCGTCGTCGCGGCCGTGACCTGCTGGAATCCGGGGCGCGCGATGGTCGACGAGATCGCCGCGCGGGCAATCAAGTCGGGGTCGATCTCATAGCGCGCCTGGGCGGTGGGGAAGAAGTTGGTGTAGCTCCGGTCTCCCCGTACACCGCATACATGAACCGTGGGGTTGTTGATGGGGTCGAGGACGGGGCAGTTCGCGCTGGCGAGGGACCCGGAATCGTCGGATGCGGAGCCGGCGTAAATAGCCTTGGTCTTTTCAACGCGAACTCCGGCCACCACGCCCAGTGCGCCGAAGCCGAACTGGTATTGCCCGTAGGCGGCGTACACGTCTTCCTTGTCATGAACGGCAGCGAGCGCGTTGCCAATGGGATCGCCCGAGATGTTTCCAGCCGCCAAGGCGGCGGCGTATGCCGCGCGGAGGGTTGCGGCGTCGATCTGCGGACCATTGGGATAATGGTTCTGGTAATAGGTGATGTTGCCGCCATAGATTGCCGAGATCAGGGGCAGATCGGGCACAGTGGCTACCGAGAAGGATGACTGATCCCCGGTTTTGTCGCGGATGCGTGCATTGACGCCGAACTTGAACTCTTCGTCGACGCGATCGGTGAAATGTGTGGGGGCGGTGAAATTGGCGCCGATGCCCAACTCGTGGTCGTCGCTGTGCACGACCTGGGTGTTCAGGCCGGCAAGCGCGTACCCGGCCGGATCCGCCGGATTCACGTTGACGGTGCCGTTCGACGCGGTGCCGGGCAGCGTCCTCACCGCGGGCCAAGTCGGCAGCGTGGTGTTGTCGTACGCGACATTCGCCAGTGCCGGGTTGTTGAAGCTCGAATTATAGTCGTAGGGTTTGTAGTAGGTGCCCTTGGTATAGCCCACGTGATAGTCGAGGGTGTTACCGCCGAACAGATTCTTGCCGCCGATCTCGGCCACTTTCGAATCGAGGTATTCCTTTTCGTCGCGGATCGCCTTCGTGAACGTCGCGGTATCGACGAACCCATTGGGATCGTTCGGGTCGACCGTCGCTGCTCCCGTGAAATTCCAAATGAGGCGGTTGCGTGTGACGGTCTCGGAATACCCGGCGTCGTAGTAGCGCATGAAATACTTGTTGTCTTCGTCCGGCGCCCAACCAAGATCGGCGCCGTAGCCATGCCGTTCGCGATGATAATTGTAGTAGCGCTGCTCGAACGCGGCGAATTGCTTGCCCGGGTTCGTCGTGCTCGCGTCGATGAATCCCGCTTCGGCATCGTCGACGCCGCGCCGATCATCGTAGGTGGATGCGGTCACGAGAATGCTGAACGGCTGATAGCCGCCGGACGGGCCGCCGAAACGCGTGCCTGCGGTTCCCGCCAGATCGGTAATCCAGGTGTGACGCAACAGTTCCTCGCCGCTGCCGAGTTTGAGGTCGGCGAACGCCTTGCCGTCGGCAGGTGCGGTCTTGGGCGTAATGTCGATCGTACCGCCCAAGGCCTCGGCGTCCTGTTCCGGAAGGTTGGACTTGGTGACCTTGATGGCGCCCACGAAGCCTATGGGAATGGAGTCGAATGCCACGGCGCGGCCGGCGCCGGATGGCGAGCTGTTGTTGGTGGGCGGCAGGCGCAGACCGCCGAAGGTGGTGCTGTTGAGATCCGCGTCCAATCCGCGAATGTTGATGTAACGTCCTTCGCCGGTATCCGTCTCGAGCGATATGCCGGGCACGCGGCGGATGGCTTCGCCGGTATTCACATCGGGGAGCTTCTGCATTTCTTCGGCGGTCGTCAGATTGATGAGGTTCGGCGCCTGCCGTTGCGCGGCGCGCGCCATTTCCGGCGTGGAGCGCTGTGACTGCACGGTGATTTCCTCGAGCGCATCCGTCTTGCCATCGGCTGTGGTCGCGACCTCTGCGGCTACGTTCGCGGCATCCGCGGCCGCGGCCCCGGCACTCGTGGCAGTGACACTGCAGGCGAGGGCCGCACAAAGAATGATCGAGGTCGAAATGGATGACTGGGTCATATAGGATTCACCGCGCGGACTAGAAGGAGGTGTTGTCATGCACTGTTGTGGGGCGACCCCCATTCATCACATCCCAGTGCTTGACGGCGTTTTTCTTTGCGTCGCAAAGTGTCGCAGCGAAGTCTTGCAGATTTGTGAAGGGTTTCTTGCATGACTGTAAGGAATGAGAGCAGCGTTGGAGCCGATGGCTTCATGGTGCAGCGTCCCGCGGCCGTTTCCGATCGACATGTGGAAGGGCTTGCCGATGTACTGATCGATTGCGTGGATGGCGGCGCATCCGTGAGTTTCATGCACCCGTTGCCGCGGGCGAAGGCGTTGGAGTTCTGGCGCGGCGTAGCTCTGGGAGTAGCCCGCGGCGAACGTGCGTTGCTGGTGGCGGAAGACGGCGAAGGGGTGATCGGTACGGTGCAATTGATTCTGCATCAACCCGAGAACCAGCCGCACCGCGCCGATCTATCGAAGATGCTGGTCCATCGCCGCGCCCGGCGGCGGGGAGTGGGCGCCGCCTTGCTGCGGGCGGCGGAGGCTGCTGCGCGCGAATGCGGAAAATCGTTGTTGGTGCTGGATACCGCGAGCGATGATGCCGAACGCCTGTACGCGAGAGTGGGCTGGCAGCGGTGCGGTGTGATCCCGGGCTACGCGCTGCTGCCGCACGGCGGCCTGTGCGACACTACGTTTTTCTATCGGCTATTGGACTGAAACCACCCGCTCGTCCCGCGCCCGCGGGTCAATGTGAACACGCGTTACAGGGACGGCGAGTGTGGCAAGCAATCGCACCAACAACGGGAGCAGAAATACATCGTCGACGATGCCTACCAGCGGAATCGCGAAGTTAAAAGGATCCAAAGCGAAAAATCCGAGGGCAATCAATGCCGGGATGAGCCACCGTGGGCGGTTGGGGTTCCGCAGTGCCATCCATATGAGTCGCAGATCTTGACCGCTTGATCGCCAAAGTCTGAATAGCCGTCGCATGGCAACCCCTGAGGACGAAAGAGAATCCAACCATGACGGCAAAGAAGCCGCCTTTCAAGTGCGATTCTCGCCAAAGTGAGCGCTGCGCCCTTCCCCGACGTGCGTCAGCTGGGTAAAAACATCCGATCTGTGGTCATTGGGTGACGAAATGCTACGAGTATTACCCGCGTTCATGGTCTGCCTAATGCTAGCCGCCTGCGGCCTCGGTGAGACTGCCATCTCGGCCGCGGCCGGAGGTGCCTCGGAGGCCGCGCAGGCCAAGGAAGCTTTGCGAATTGAGGCGCGCGTCAAGCAGCAGGTCGACGCATCTTCAGCGCTCGAGGCGCAGCGGCGACAGGCCGCGGAAGCCGGCTCGCAGTAGCTGCCGCGAAGTAGGCGTTGCGGGGTCACTAGCCCCCACTTACTAGCTAGCCAAAAGGATAGAACTGTCGCGACGAAGCTGAGGGCAGTTCGTACCATATGCAGCCTACCCCAGCGTTAGAGCAGTGCGCGGCATGATGCCAACGAACGCAAACGGGACTACAAGTCCGACCAGCACCGCCGCTATCAGCCGCCCGGTGCCCCGCTCATCAGCCACACGGCGACGCCGCACACCAGGCGCACCAAAGCCAATGGGGCTGCACCCACGTCGCGCGCATATAGGCTGCAGCCGACGGTTGCCTGATGGGGCGGCCGCCGGGAGCTATCGACCCAATGCCGACAGTCGCGGCTGACCGCTATCTGGCAACGAAAGTTTCAAGGTTGCGGGCACCACGAGCCCTATTAGCTTGAAGTGCAAAGTCGCATGCAATAGCTACCGCTCGACGCGTATGGTCCAGGTCACGGGTATCTCAGCAGTGTCGTCAATTGGGTGTCCATTCTCAGTTGCCGGAAGAAGCGTTCCGGTTGTGAAAGCGTTCACTGACGCCGCATCTAATGCCGGGTAACCCGTAGATTTAGTGACATGAACATCTTTCACTTTTCCGTCGGCCATGACGGTAATGCTTACCTTGCAAACGCCTTGCTCCCCTGCGTGCCGAGACGCCTCTGGGTAATATTCGTATCCAATCCGCGGTGGATTTGCATGGTTAATACGAATACGGGTCGCGACGGCCTCGTTCGGTCCAATCGCTGGCGGCTTGACCACGCATGCGCTGAACAAAACGAAAGAAGACACAAAAGAATTCCTCGCGAAGCTATTCATGGGGCAGATCCTTTGCATGTTGCGTTCTTTTTCGAGTCAGTTGGAATAGACACCCAACGCAGGAAACGATTGAGGTTGCCAATCACATTCACGCACTCCTTGTGCCGCAAATACGTTCCAGTCTACCCCCTGGCCTCGAACGTCAGGAAGCAGGCGAGCAACTCACGGGCCCGAATTTACAGGTCTTGGCCGAAAGCGAGCGCTCAATCTGCCTGATCACCTCCATTTGTGCCGAGGATGGCAGCACCCCGGAGGATTACAGTTGCATGATGGCCAGCACCAGGTCAGTTACTGTAGATACCGACGAGATCATGCGGAACATCCTCGTCATTCGTGGCCAAAGGGTACTGCTTGATTCTGACCTCGCCGCTTTGTATCAGGTGGCGACAAAGGCGCTTACCCGTGCAGTGCGTCGCAATCCGGGTCGCTTCCCGGCCGATTTCATGTTCCAACTTGCGGTTGAGGAGTCTGCTTCTTTAAGGAGCCAATCTGGCGCCTTAAAGACCGGGCGCGGAAGGCACCGGAAGTATGCACCGTACGTTTTCACGGAACAGGGGATCGCCATGCTGTCCTCCGTCCTTACAAGTGAACGCGCCGTCCAAGTAAACATCGAGATCATGAGGGCGTTTATTCACCTGAGACAGGAAGTCTCAAAGCACCAAGATTTGGCGCACAAACTCGTGGCTTTGGAGAACAAGTACGATCGGCAGTTCAAGGTGGTGTTTGACGCGATCCGTAGCCTGATGAAGGAGCCCGAGCCCAAGCGTCGGGGAATCGGTTTCACGGCAAAGATCAACGAATAGACTGGCGACCACAAGGCTGCCGTTTCATCGGCATTCCCACTGTTGAAAGCCTTAAAGAACTTCGTGATGACGGCTTTTACTTCCGTATCGCTTGGCTCGTCCGCCAATCAGTCTTCTCGATCCCAAGCCGCCAGCGGCCAATGTCCGCTTTGCCGAAGTATGAATCCCGCGAATCGCTCGAACCCAATGGTTAACCGCGCACCTTGGCCAGGAGCACGGCGGAAACGATAAATGTGCCAAGAGTAATCCAGAGACATACGGTAATCCAAAAGGCCAACGGCTCTTTTTCACGATTGAAATGCCCAGGCCAGGGTGGTCGAACTGACCTCACCAACACCTTTCCGATGCGTACACCATTGACTCCGAGTCCAATCATTATGGCACCCAGAACAATCGCAATTACCCGACCGGCAGACACGATGCAACTAACGATGAGGTTGAGCGACGCGGGGTTGCGCAGCCGAAAAACGAAGAGACTTTAGCCAGATCGTGGACCCTCTCCCTGATTCACCGAAGGTGATACCCCGCGATCGCTCGAACCGATTGTTAGACGACTCTTCGCTAGTGCGACACAAAACGCCACAAGTGCACCGATAGCACCAACAAGAAGAAAGGCCAGACAATCCTTCAGAGTGAAGCGAAGGGCCGAGATGGGCTCAGGCGGCTGGTTCCATTCGCCGTAGTGATATAGAAAGTGCGACAAGAAGCCAATGAGATAGGCCGGGTCGCCTAGCAATTAGTTAGAACGACGGATATGTCGTGTCACGATCAATGCGACAAAATTGCGTGCCAACAATCGCTCTCTCCCTGCGCTCGTCTACCCTCAATAGACCATTTGTCCTAAGACTCGTCAAATATCGAGTGGAATGACCGCAATCTGGAAGGCATTTCGGCACGTCGAATGTCCGGGTTTGGCCGTTATGAATAGCTCTCCATAACGGCCATTATGCACAGTGAACGATTATGCACAGTTGTGCGTCGGCAGGCTTGTAATTGGCCTGCCGACGCCATTGCCGCTGTTCATAATCACAGACCCTTTAGGTATTCGAGTAGCGCGACTGGGGCACGGTAACGGCGTATGGTTGCCTTAGGATCTTGCAGGCGAGCCAGCGATCGAGTCTTCATCGAGAGATCGGCCTCGACATAGTGATGGGTGGTGTTTGGACTTTCATGCCCCAGCCATAGGGCGATGACGTCTGGGTGTTCGCGGGACTGCAGCAGGCGCATTGCGGTTGAGTGGCGAATGGTGTGAGGCGATATGCGCCGCGTGGCCAGTTCGGGGTGGTGCTTGGTCGCTGCGCGCACCGCCAAAGTCAATCGCTGCGTCACGTTCGATCGTGTCATGGGTTCGCCGCCGCGGTTGGGCAGCAGTGCGCAGTGGGCGGTGAGCCGCGGGTTGTGCTTGAGCCAGGCGCGGGTCTCGTTGGCGATGGATCGCCACAGAGGGATGGAGCGCTGTTTACGTCCCTTGCCGTGCAGATGTACGCAGGCGGCGCCGTGGAGCACGATGTCGGCGACGCGCACGCCGATGATCTCAGAGACTCGCGCCCCGGTGTTGTAGAGCAGGCCGAGCAGCAAGTGATCACGCCGACTGGTCCAGGTGTCGTCGGGTACGCCGATGATCGCGCGCATCTGCGGGTTGGAGAGGAAGCCGAGCATCGGGCGCTCAAAGCGCTTTGCCGGCACGCCCAACGCACGCTCGATGACATGCAAGGCCGAGAGGTCGCGGTGCGCAGCGAACTTCAAGAACGAGCGCAAGGCGGCCAGTCGCGCGTTACGAGTGCGGACCGTGTTGTGTCGTTTGCGCTCAAGATGATCGAGGAAGGCGAGGATCAAATCGGGCGTGAGGTCAGTCAGGGAGATGGCCGTCGGCGACTTTGCACAGTGCGCCTGGACGAAATCGAGGAACAAGACGAACCCATCCCGGTAGGTAGCCACGGTGCGGGGGCTCAGGGCCCGTTGTTGGGTAAGGTGCTGGGCAAAGAACGCCTGCACCAGCGCTGGGAAGGACGGTACGGGGGCGGTTGCGGTGAGCTTACTCACGGGCCGGCTCCCGGCGTGCAATGAAGCGCTCGAAGCGCTTGCCGGCCAGACTCATCAGTTCGGGTACGGCGCTCAAATACCAGTAGGTGTTGGAGATCTTGGTGTGTCCGAGGTAGGTGGACAGGGAGAGCATCGCCTGATCCAGGTCGATGCCCTGGCGGTGCCAGAGCAGCAGGCGCTTGACGGCAAAAGCGTGGCGCAGCTGGTGCAGGCGCGGCCCCTCTGTGGCGCCGCGGTTAATCCATCCCAGCTGGTTGCGCAGCTCGATGAAGACGCGATGCACCTGGCGTTGACTGAGGGCTTGGCCCAATCGGCGGCCGCGCGTGCCGATGAAAAACGGCATCTGCGCGCTGCTGTGCGTCACTCGTACCCGTCGTCGCCGGTAGCGCGCCAGCGCTTCCACCGTACTCCAGTGCAGGGGCACGAGCCGTGACTTCATGAACTTCGTGCGGCGCACGGTGAGTGTGCCGGCGCCGAGATCAACGTCGGCGTCGCGCAGGGCGAGGACCTCGGAGACGCGCAATCCCGTCGAAGCCAGCAAGCCAAACACCGCCTCGAAGGTCGCCGGTCGCAATCCACCCTGGGGGTGCAGTGTGCGCGCAGCGGCCAGTAGCGCGACGATCTCCTCATCGCGATAAATGTGCGGGGCCACGCGTCCCGGCACCGGTCCGAAGATCAACTCATCGGGTACTGCGGTGCGCGGCTCGAACTGGCGCATCCAGCGAGCGAAGGGGCGAAGGATCTTCAGTCGTCTCGCCCAAGTCTCGGCGGTGCCGCGCTGCGCTTTATCGCGCCGCGCCCACTCGGCCATCAGCTCGACTGTCAGGGGTCCCTGATGACGCCGACGTTCCACAAAACGCGCGAAGCTGATGAGTGCATAGCCGGGATTACGCGCCTGAAAACCTAGGCGGCGACGTTCAGCCAGGAATGTCTGCGCCCGCTGCATGACGGTGGGGGCGCTCATGTGGAACTCCCCGGCCACGGCAACGCCACCGCGGCCAATCGCGGATGGTCGAGCTTGGCGTAGATCAGCGTGGTGTTCAGCGAGCGGTGGCGCAGGACATCGGCGACCTCCTTGAGCGAACTGCCCTGCTCGATCAGTCGACACGCCAGCGAGTGGCGTAGCGCATGAGAGCGACCGTGTGCGAGACCGATGCGCCCAAAGGCGTCGCGGATCACGCGCCGCACAGCATGCGCGCTGATGGGCTGATCGCGCGGCGCCAGACGACGCACGAAGACGGCGGGGTTGCTGGTCTTGGGCCGCTCGTAGCGCAGGTAGTCGGCCAGCGCGCGGCCGGTGGTTGCCAGCAGCGGCAAAATATCCTCGCGACGCGACTTGGTGTGCCGTAGTGTCACGGTGCCGGCGCGCCAATCAATATCGGCGAGTTGCAGCTGGGCCACCTCGCTGCTGCGCAGACCCAGGTCCAGCGCACAGCGCACCATGGCGTAGCCGCGCCGCGGAGACGGCAGCTCGGCAGTAAAGGAACTGAGCAGCCGCTTGACCTCAAAGGGCCTGAGCGCACGTGGCAGCGGGGCCAAGCTCCAATGGGCCGGCGAGGCAATCACGCCGGCCAGGGCGTGCACCCGATCGCCGCAGCTCGTGCGGTAACGCAGGTATCCTCGCAGCGCTGAAGTCAGCGCCGTGGCGTTGGACGTTGTACCGCGCAACTCCAGCTGAGTCGCGATGAACTGGCGCAGGTCCTCGGGCCGCAGCTGCGCAAACACCACCGGTCCGTCGGTGAACTTATAACGCAGCAAGCGCTGGACGAGGCGCAGGCCGCAGCGGCGTGTCCCCTCGCTGAGCCCGCGGGCCTCACGCAGGTGCGCATCATATCGATCCAACTCCTCGGCAATCGGGCCGGTCGCACCGGCCGGTTCGGCAATAACCTTGCACTCGCGAAGCACTTTAAGCAGATGAGCGCACGCGGCGCGCAACGCACTGAGTGTGCGCACCACCGGCTTGGGACAGTCGCAACGCGGTAGGTGCCTGGTAAGGAACAGCTCGACCGCCGCCTCGTCGAGTTGGCAAAGCGGCAGACAGCACTGGCTCATCCAGCGTCCCAAATGCGCCAGGCTCGCGATATACGTGCCACGGCTTTGAGCGGAATATCGAGCGTGCGTCAGGTAGGCGGAAAAGGCGGCTGCGTGTGGCGCCAATACGCTATTAGCCAGCCACGCCTTTGGTCTGGTATGCAGAGAGGTGATCGAGTCCATGTGGGTCTCCTGAAGTGGTGATACCACCTCAGTTGACCACCAAAATTATGTACAGTGCGCGTGAACCCCAATGCGTGGAAAGCCTATAGATAAAGCGCTTCGGCCCCTATACACAATCACAACTGTGCATAATCGTTCACTGTGCATAATGGCCGGCTTCCGCCCGATGCCGTCGATCCGATGTCCCGCCGGCGCGCCGCGACTCAAACCCGGCGCAAAGCCTGTGTGTACAATTATCCGACCGGCGGCAATGACGGGCATCGCCACAAGACTGATCCTTAACGCCGAGTGTGGCTGCTGACGCGATTGGTGAGCACATCGCGATATACAACATCTCCGGTTACATCGCTGTTTAGGAGCCGATGCCATGCAGACTGATGCTTTCGCTGCAATGTTCGATCAGAACGCGGACCAATGGGCCCGGCAGGAGCCCATGATCCTGTCGGATTTCACAGCCCGACCGTTCGTACTTCAGGAACTCGCGCCCGTGACAGGCAAGCATGTGCTGGATCTGGGGTGCGGAGAAGGATACGTTGCTCGTCTGGTCGCGCAGGCAGGCGCTCAGTCGGTATTCGGCGTCGATATCTCCAGCGAGATGGTCGGGCGTGCGCAACAGGCTGCCGCGAGCGGTGCGCCTTGCCCGATGACTTTCGAGAGCGGCAATGCGGCAGATTTTCAGGATTTTCCGCGGGAGCAATTCGACCGGGTGATCGCCGTGTTTATGGTCAGCTATTTGAGCTGCGCTGAAATGACCGCGGTATTCCGGACCGTGCGTTCGCGCCTCGCTCCGGGTGGTCGCTTCATTTTCACGGTACCGCACCCATTTCTGCCCTATATCCGCCCTTTGGAGCAGCCCGTTTACTTCGACTCAAAGGGACGAGACTATTTTGCGGGTGTCGATGAGTCCTATGAAGGGTACATCTGGAGACGGGACGGCAAGGCCGTTCCCGTGAGCTACATGCACAAGACCTTTGCCGACTATTTCGACGCCTTGGCCGCTGCCGGCTTCCAAACACTCCCGAAAATCATCGAACTGAAGGTAACCGAGGAGCATCTGGCTCTGGATCGTGCGTTTTTCGAAGGTGCCGTGGGTTATCCACTGCAGGTTCTGTTTCGCATCGATGCGCCCTAAGCAACTGGTCCAATGGGGCGGGGACGATCCTGTTGCATGGACGCGGGTCGCTAAATCCCGTGCTTTGGATCCTGCGCCGAGGGCCATGGGTGCTCGGACTTGCCGCTGAAGATCGCCCCCTTCTCGGCGGGCTTTGCGCTCCAATCGCTCCGTTCGATCTCAGCTTCCAGCTGACCCGGCGCCCAACCTGCGTGGCCGAGGAAGATTCGCAGACTGTCCATGGGCTTATTGCGGCCAAGCAACTGGAGCAGCAATTGACGGTCCGCGCTCAGGTAGACGCCGTCACAGGCTTTGATCGCGTGCTCGGGCGGCGTGACGGCGCGAAATAGAAACCACACGGTCCCAAAGTCAACGGGTCCGCCGAAGTAAACCTTGTCGCGCACCTGAGCGAGCCGCTCGATATCGGGAAAGAGACGCGAGACCGGAACTGGCATCGGTCTATTGATGATGATGCCGACCGGGCCGGGACCGAGGTCATTCATCACGAGTACGATCGAATCCGCGAAATTGGAATCGGGCAGGTCGGCCCGCGCGATGATCAGGATCGCGGTTAGAGGCTTCGTATCGGGGACCGATGCCGGCCACGACGACCCGAACAAGAGCAGAAGAGCAAAAAGCCCGCCTGCCACGGTACGCCGAAGGCAGAAACCGCTGCTCACCGGCGACATTCGCCTCCTTGTCATCGCACGTCGTCTTTCCGCTCTTTGAGAATTCTACGCGCTCGACCCTCTCAGGTGTATCGGCCGGGGGGCATCAATAGCCGGTCCGCCGGCATGGGCCGCGCAAACAGAGCACCTTGGCCGCGCGCGCACCCCATGGTTTGCAGCATGACGAGTACCCGCGGGTCATCGATTCCCTCGGCCACGCAGATCAATCCCAACTTCTTGATTCCCTGGATGGCTGCTTGCGCTACCGCCGCCGCCAGAGGATCGCGTCCGATATTGGAGATCAAGGACTTGTCGACCTTGATGCTGTGGAATCCCGAGCCGCGCAGCGATCCAAGCGAACACATACCCGTTCCGAAATCGTTCATCGCCACACTCACGCCCATCTCTCGCAGCCCCGCAATGAACTCGAGCGCTCGTCTGCGGTCCGCCGTCCAGTCACGCTCGGCAATGCGGATCTGTAGGGCGGTTGCCGGCATGCGAGCACTTTCGAGCGCCAGGCGCACACCTCCGAGCAGTGCGGCGCCTGCGGCAACGTGGGCGCGAGATGCGGTCACGGACAGGAGGGCCGGCGCGGTCACGGCGTCCCGCTGCTGCCAGCGCGACCATTGCATGCACGATTCCCGCAACATCCATTCATTGATCTCGACGCTCAATCCCACTTCATCGGCGACTGGGATGAATTCGTGTTCGAACATAGTGCCCAGGTCGGGGTTGTCCCAGCGCAGCACCGGCTCGACCGCCATCAAGCGGCCGCTGTCGATATCGACGATTGGCTGGTAAAGCACCGATAATTCGCGCCGCGGCACTGCACGCCGCAACGCGACTTCGACGCGAAAGCGGCGGGACAGGCGATCATGCATGGCTTGATCGAAGACCATCGTCGACCCGCGGGCCGCCTGCTTGGCTTCATAGAGAGCAATCGATCCTTTGCGCAGGAGTTCGCGTGCGTCATCCGTGCGGCTGCCCATGGCGATCCCGATGCTGATGTTAGTTTGCAGGTCGTGATCGTGAATCGTGTAGGGTGCGGCAAGCACCAACCGCAGCCGATCGCCGATGGTGCGGGCCTCGTTTTCGCTTACGATGTCGCAGGCAACGTAGACGAACTGATGGTCGCCGAATCGTGCAACAAATGAGCCGGCGGCCGCGGCGTCCCGCAACCTCTGGCCCAGCGCAATGAGCATTTCGTCGCCGGCCTCATGGCCAAGCGCGTCGTTGATCAATTTGAATCGGTCCATCTCCAGGAACAACAGTGCGAAGCCGGTTGCGGCCTCGGCGGAGCTGCGCTCCACCAGCGCCTCGAGCCGCTGCATCAGCACCGTGCGATTGGGCAGGTCGGTGAGCGGGTCTTCTTCCGAAGCCTGTCGCAGCATCGCCTGCGCGAGTCGCGCCGCGATCTCAGCCCGCCTCATATGCGTCACGTTCCGGTGGCTCACCACGACTTGAGAAGTGGAGCCGAAGAGCCGCGTCACCGTCATACGGTACCAGCGCTGCTCGTAGGCCGTGTGGCAGGGGTACTCGAGATGAAACTCCGGCCGTTTCCCCTCCATCACAGCGCGAATCCCCTCCGCGGCGAGCACACCTTCCGGGCCGTTCGGGGTAGCGGCCGCCTGCCCGCAGATGCTGAGATAGTTGACGCCGATGGGCGAGGTGACCTCGTCCCCGCCACCGTTGATCCACGCGAATTGGCGCCACGCCGCATTCACGGCGCCGATGACGCCATTCTGGTCGAGCACGGCGATCGGCTCGAGCAGGGAGTCCAATACCGAAAGTCCCAACGATTCGCTCACGTCCGTCGTCCGTGGGCCGCTGGACTACCGCACTTAACTAAACGCATGGACCGCCTCATGTAACCCGATTGCCTTCGCACCAGGTTATCGACCCCGAGACGGCTTGCTTGACCTCGAATCGCTGGAGGGATTCCCGTAAATGGACGGTCCGTAAGCCGGCCGCCATCGCCAGGCGCCGTCAGCGGTCGTGACGCCAGAGGACGCCGTCCGGATTGAGCCTGTCGCCCGGCTTCATGGCGGCGGGGCATTTACCAATATAGTGCTGGTCCTCCGTCAGCGTCTCATCGGTCTTGCCGTTGAATGCGGGCGTGTAGGCAGCCTTGGTGTCGGCATGAATGGACTCGTCGCCTCCATAAGAAGACGTTCCGGTCGAGACGATGGTCACGCCGGCAACCTGACACGTCGACGCCGAGGCGTACTTGCCGTCACCCAGCTTCTTGAGAACCGTGTTGCAACCTTTGGCTTCCTTGATGGTTGCATCTGAGGCGCGGTCGAAGGCATGGTCGCGGCAAAGTTTGTACGTGAAATCGCTGCTCCTGTTGCCCGGATTCTCCACGCGCTGTCCGCGAATCTCCCAAAGACCTTCCTTGAGCTTCGGCGGGTCGTTGGTGCAACCGGCGGACAGCGATAGCCAGGCAGCGATACCCAACCAGAGTTCGAGCCGAATACTAAGCCACCCGCGCGGCATCAGCGCGACGTGATGATGGCGGCCGGGGCGGTTCCCGCCGGTACTGTGGGCGGAGTCAAGAGAGTGAGCGTACCGCCCGCCGCGACGGCGCATTGCGAGACGGTGGTCTGCGGATTCATGTTCGAACCTCGATCCGAGATGTACGCGAAGAGACCGGAGGGATCGATCGCGACGGAGGTCGGTTCAGTACCCGTCGGTAGATTTAGCGTATCAGCGAGAACCAGCGCGCCCGATGGGTCGATCGTGAAGTGCGAAACGCTGTCGCCAGTGCGGTTGGCGACGTAGGCGTTCTTCGCGGCGGCATCGATTGTGATGGACCAAGCTCCGCCTCCCGAAGTCACGGCGGCGGCGATAGGAGTTAAGATGCCGCCTGCACCGATACTGTACTGCGAAACCGTACCGGCTCCGTCATTCGGGACATAGACGAAGCGGCCCGTCGGATCGGCGACGATGAAGTTCGGACCCGCTCCGGCCGGCACCGTGCCCAAGGCCGTAAGCGATCCGTCCACCGCCGAGACCGAAAACATGGAAACCGTGGCGCTGAGGTAATTCGCCACATAGGCATATGTGCCGGCGGGATTGAAGGCGATGGATGCCGCACCGGACGTCCCCGTAGCGGCGATCGCCACGAACGTGAGAGCGCCGCCCGCGCCGATGCTGTATTCCGAAACGTTATTTGAGTTGTAGTTTGCCGTGTACACATACGGGCCTGTTGGGTTCACAGTAATGCCGTTGAGACCAAGTCCGGTCGCCGCCACTGACCCCGTGCCGATCGCCATCAGGGAACCATCCGTTCCGATGGCATATTGCGATATCACCGTGGCGATTGTCCCGGGCCGACTGTAGTTCGCAACGTAAACGTACTTGCTGGTGGGATCCTCGGCAATGGAATAAGGATTGGCTCCCGCCGCAACAGTGCCTGTGCCCATCGCTGTCAGAGTGCCGTTGGCTCCGATGATGAACTGGGACACAGTGTTGCTAAAGAAATTTACCGCATAGGCGAACGTCGCCACCGTAAGAGTTGCGGAGTTGGAGATGATGGTCCCATGGGCCGCAGTGATGAGCGTGGTCCCCGTGGCCAGTCCGGTTGCCAGCCCCTTCGACCCCGCCGCGTTGCTGATCGTGGCCGTAGCGGTGGTGGCGGAAAACCAGGCTACCAACGTGGTGATGTCTTGGGTCGTCATATCGCTGAAGGTGCCGGTGGCGGTGTACTGCTGCGTACCTCCGATGCGAATGGTGGCGGTTACGGGTGTCACAGCGATGCTCACCAGAGCCGCCCCGGTAACCGTCAATCCGGTCGTACCGGAGATGGCACCCAGGGAGGCGGTAATCGTGACGGTCCCTGGACTGAGAGCGCTGGCGAGTCCTTGGGAACCCGCGGTATTGCTGACGGTCGCGATGGTCGAGGTGGTCGAGGGCGCCCAAGTGACCTGCGTCGTTACATTCTGGGTCGAGCTGTCGGAGTACGTGCCGGTGGCGATAAATTGTTGAGTAGTGAGGTTCGCGATGCTGGCGTTCGCCGGCGTCACGGCGATGGAGACGAGCATCGCCGGCGTCACGGTGAGCGTGGTGGAACCGGTTAGGGCGCCCAGGCTCGCGGTGACAGTCACCGTCCCGAGGTTGAGTGCGGTCGCCGTGCCGACGGATCCCGCCGCATTGCTGACCGTGGCGATGACCGATGTGGCCGGCGCCCAGGTCGCTGCGGCTGTGAGGTTCTGGGTCGAGTTGTCCGAATAGGTCCCGGTGGCGGTGAGTTGCTGCACGGCTCCCTTCGGGATGCTGAAGTTCGACGGAGTCACGGTAATGGAAACCAGGACCGCCGGTGTGACCGTCAGATTCGTGGAGCCGACGACGCCGCCCAGTGTCGCCGTGATTTGCGTGGTGCCCGGACCGATCCCGGTCGCGAGGCCGCCGTTGCCCAAGGCGGTGGTGATCGACGCCACGGCCGGATTTACGGCATGCCAGGTGACGACGGACGTCAAGTTTTGCGTGGAGTTATCGGAATAGACGCCGGTGGCGGTGAATTGCTGAGTGGTGCCTTTGGCGATGCTGGGAGCCGCCGGGGTCACGCCGATGGAAACCAGCGTGACCGAGGTGACATTGAGGATGGTCGATGCCGATAGGGTGCCGGAAGCCGCGGCAATGGTCGTCGAACCCGCGGCGACCGCCGTTACGATCCCGTTGCTGCCGGAGGTATTGTTGATCGTTGCCACGGTCGCCGTGGTCGAACTCCAGGTGACCGACGCCGTAATATCCTGTTGCGAGCCGTCGCTGTAGCTACCGGTTGCGATGAATTGCCGCGTCGTACCGACTTGAAGCGTGAGATTGGCGGGACCTACGGAAATCGACGTGAGGGTGGGCGGCGGCGGCCCGACGATCGATATCGCGGTGCTGGAAAACCCGCAGCCTGCGATCAATCCGGCGAAACAGAGGAGCAAAGCCGCCTTGATTGCTTTGCGTCCCTGCGCCCGGCTCCAGAAATGAGATGCTGTGTGCACGATTGTGTGAAGGATAGCTCATTATGCGCGATCCTGATTGTGAAGCGGAGCGCAGTATCGAATCGGTTTTTGCGCGTTTAGTTAAGTGAGCAGCGGAGGCGTTACGTCGGCTCAGGGGAATTGAAGCTCGGGCTCGCCGGTGACGGCGACAAAGCTCGGGTTGCCGTCGCGGACCACCCGCAGAAGAAGCGGCGCCTCTGGAGTGGGCTGCGCGGCCCTCCCAATATCGGCAACATCGACGAGTTGTTTGCCGGCGGCATGGGTGATGAGATCGCCGACCTTGAGCCCCGCCAGCGCGCCCGGACCCGCCGGCCGAAGCTGAGTGACGATGAGACCGCTGGGTTCATCGGCTGCCTTGATGGTTTTGCGGATGTCCGCAGTCGTGTTGGCCACTCCCAACCGGAGTGCGGGTACCCACGTATCCACGTCGCCCGTCAGCGCCGGATCAGCCGGCGGATCGGGAAGGCGGCCGATCGTCAGCGCCACGGATTGCTCCGAACCTGCGCGAAATACCGTCGCCACCACCAGCGCATGGGGCGCCAGGCGAGCAGTGATCTTGCTCATTTGGCGGAAGGTGACGGTGCTCGATCCGACCTTGAGCAATACGTCTCCCACCATCAACGCCCCGACCGCCGGTCCCTGTGCATCCACGGCGGTGATCAAGGCGCCCGCGGATTTCTTCATGCCGAGCGCCTTTGCCAACAGCGGACTCATCCACTGAACGGAAATGCCGAGATAGCCGCGCTCCACGCGGCCATGCGCCCGCAGCTGTCCGACGACGCCGGCGACGGCTTCCGCGGGAATGGCAAAGCCCAATCCAACGGAGCCGCCACTCGGCGAAAAGATCGCGGAGGTGACGCCGACGACGGTGCCGTCGAGGGAGAGCAGCGGGCCGCCGGAGTTGCCGCGATTGATCGCCGCATCGGTTTGCAGGAAGTCGATATAGGGATCGTCTTCAAGGGTACGCGCTCGCGCGGAGACGATGCCGGCGCTCACCGATTGTCCCAGACCGAACGGATTGCCGATGGCGATCACCGGGTCGCCGACGGACACCGCACTGGAGGAGCCCAACTGCAGAACCGGCAGATTGCCGGCATCCACCTTGAGCAAGGCAATGTCGGTGAGCGCGTCGGCTCCGACGATCTTCGCGGGTAGTTCCCGGCCATCGGTCAGGCGTACGTGGATCACGCGGGCATCCGCGATGACGTGTCGATTGGTGACGATGTAGCCGTCGGCGCGAATGATGAATCCGGAGCCCAGTGCGGCGGCCCCTCGCTCATCGGCGCTGCGGTTTCCGGTCGCGCCCGACAGGAGCCGTCGAATGAGTTCGCCAACCGCATCGGCACCGGCGTCGGGATTTGCGCGTTCGGCGGCGAGCTGGCCGGCACTGACGCGCTTTTCTTCGACCATGACTGTGACCACACTGGGCGCAACGCGTCGCACCAGCGCGGCATAACCGGTCTGCCCGACGCCATCGGCGGCGCAGTCCGGCGGGTACGCCAGTACCACGAGGAACATCAACCACAGGAAGGCGGGCAGTGCGTCTCCAGTCCGGATGGCGCGGCCACGAGCGGGCCGGAGTTCGCGCGAGTTGCTCGGAGACATTTGAAATTCCTTCAAACTCGCAATCGGCCTCGGTCGAGGAGGGCCGCAATCGCTAAGCTCCATGAGTTCCGTTTCTTCCGAGATTATAAGACGAAGCGCAGGCCGGGTGTTGGAGCAACTACGCATCGGAACTACCTGTGTAATATTCAGGGAAGACTTCGGGTCTATTGAGGGGACGGTCACGTAATGGAGGAACGATGCCTGCATCACCGCAGCGGCAATGGGACGCAGGCATGCTGCTTATTTGCGCAATGACCGCCGTCTGCGCATTGTTCGGCATCCGTGCGGCGAACGCGCAGCCGCGCCCCGCGGTGGTCGAGCTGTTTACCTCCGAGGGCTGTAGTTCGTGCCCGCCGGCGGAGGCATATCTTGGAGAGCTGGCGCAGCGGCGCGACGTCATCGCGTTGGCTTTTCACGTCGACTATTGGGACGATTTGGGATGGCGTGACCGATTTGGGCTCACCGAAGCGGTGCAGCGACAGAGCCTGTATGTCAAGACCCTGCGCCGCTCGTCGGCCTACACGCCGCAAGTCGTCATCGATGGGCAAGCCGAGTATGTGGGCAGCGATCGTGCCTCCATCGGCAAGAGCCTGGCGGCGAATCGCGACGGTGTCGCTATCGCGCTCTCGGTACGCGACGGCCAGATCCTGATCGACCTCGCCGCGCAGGCGAACGCGGCGGCAAGCGATATCGTGCTCGTGGGTTACCAAGGTCGAGCCGTCTCAGCCATCGGGCGGGGAGAGAACGCCGGACGCACGCTCACGGAGTTCAACATCGTGCGTATCGTCCGCACCCTGGGCCAGTGGGACGGCGGCAAAGCGCAGCAATTCCAGGCGCGAGTGGATTCAATTCCCGCGGATGCCAGCGATGTTGCCGTCCTTGTGCAGCCCGTCGGTCAGGGGCATATCATCGGGGCGGCGTCCCGCACATTGCGCTAGATGCTAATAGGTTGGCCGGCCATAATCGTCGGCCGATACTTCGGCTGCATCGAAAGGACTGTCGATCGTGATCTCCCAATGCGCCCTGGCCGGCTGTTTGATGATCTCCCTGGTCGCGCAGCCTATCGGCGAGGCGCCGGCGCGTGGACCGATTCGTGACACCGATACCCGCGACTGGTGGAAGATCACCGCGGAACTATCCGGGGACGACATGGAGGGACGCGACACCGGGTCGCCCGGCCATGCGCGCGCCGTGACTTATGTCGCGGCGCGCTTCAAAGCAGCGGGCTTGAAACCGGCGGGCGATGCCGGCGCTTACACACAAACGCTGCAGCTTCACGAAGTGCGAGTCGAATCGCAGGGCACGGACTTCACCGTGGTCCGCAACGCCGGCGGCGAAGCGCGGCTGCGCTTTTTGCATGAGATTTCCGTGCGGGCGTCGGAGTCGTTGCCCGCGACTCTCGATGCGCCGATGAGTTTCCGTGGATATTGCTCGGCCGCCGAGATGGGCGCCGATCTGCACGGCAAGATCGCGCTGTGTTTCGGCGGACGTCGGCACGGCGTGCCGAACGCGGGCCAGCGGCTTGCCGCGGCCTCGGCCGCGGGCGCTGTCGGCCTGGTGGCGGTCGATGACCCGGGATTCACGATGGAGCCGGCGAGATGGCCCGATGCCTACGCGCGTACGGTGACTCTCGCCGAGTCGCCGTCGGCGCCTGCCGCTGCAATTGCGGTGATGCGCGTCGGAACGCCGGCGTTTGCCGAATTGATCCTGGGCAGCGGACATGGCGCCGAGGAGATCCTGACGGCCGGCGCGGCCTCGCGTCCGCTGCCCACTTTCGAGGTGCCGGCGCGGCTGCGCGCGGCCTTTCGAATCTCACAGCGCGACTACACCAGCGACAACGTGCTGGCCCTGCTGCCCGGCACGGACCCGAGGGCGGGGAAAGAGATCGTGGTCGTGTCGGCTCACCTCGACGGCTACGGCCGCGGCGAGCCGGTCGACGGCGATGACCTGTACAACGGCACTCTCGACGATGCAGCCTACGTCGCGACCCTGATCCGACTCGCCGAGCAAAGGCACGGCCGCGGCTTTCATCGCAGCGTTCTGTTCGCGGCGTTCACCGGGGAGGAGAAGGGACTGCTGGGGGCGACCGGGTTCACACGACACCCGACGGTGCCGCGCGCGGATCTCGTCGCGGACATCAATCTCGACCAACTGCGGCCGCTGTTCCCCTTGAAGATTCTGACGATGCACGCGGTGGACGACACGACCTTGGGCGCCACCGCTCGACTCGTCGCGGCCGATATGCACATCGAAATCCGACGAGATATGGAACCGGAGCGCAACCTCAATCAGCGTGCCGACCATTGGCCGTTTCTGCAGATGAGAATCCCGGCAACCGGATTCGTGTTCGGCTACGACGCAGGAACCGACGCTGAGCGACGCTATCGGGAGTGGTACCAGGTGCGTTATCACCGGCCGCAGGACGATCTGACGCAGCCCGTGGATTTCGAAGCGGCCGCCGATTTCAACCGCTTTTTCTATCGGTTTGCCCAGGCGGTGAGCGACGCTGCGGAACGTCCCGCGTTCAAGTCGGCCGGGCGGCCGAATCAGTGATCGCGAGTTGTCGGCGAGACCGGCGCGGGTGTGCCCGGGTTAGGCGACGCGGACGGCGGTTCGCCCGGCGCCGGCGCGCCGGCGGGCGGCTGATTGACGGCCGGCATCTCGGCTGGGGCAGCGGGCGTCTCGGCCGCAGCAGCAGCAGCAGGCGTCTCCTGCGACAGGTCCGCCTCGAGCCCGACAGTGGCGATGACGCCGTTCGCCTTCTGGAGCACTTCGCGCGCGTAGTCCCAGTGAATGGCCACCGTGCTGTCGCCCACCGCTTTCCGCAGGAGATCCGAAAACTGATCGAGATCGGGTTCAAAACTCTGGCCCTCCGCGTCGACGGGCGGATGGGCCTCGAGCAGCAATTCGCCGTCGACCCACGCCACCTTCAACGGCTCGTTGATGAGGCGCACGGGCGTGCCGACCGGGACCAGCGGAAACAGGGCCTCGACATCATCGGGATACATGCGGATGCAGCCATGCGTGACGGCGAGCCCGACCGCAATGGGATTATTCGTTCCGTGGATCAGATACGTGCCGTTGCCGGCCGCGAGTCGCATGGCGAACAGCCCCAAGGGATTGTCGGGGCCCGATGGCACCGTGGGCGGCAGCGGATCGCCGGCCGCGGCATGTTCCTTGCGGACCGATTCCGGCGGGTACCATACCGGATTCTTGATCTTCTGAATGACGTGAGTGAGACCCAGGGGCGTTCGCCAGTCCATCTTGCCGATGCTCACGGGGTACGTGATGACTTGCGGCGTCTCGCCGCGCTTCGGTTTCGGGTAGTAGTACAGTCGATGCTCGGGGAGATTGACGACGATTCCCTCGCGCGGTCCGGGCGGGAGAATGTGCGTATTCGGTATGACCAGCGTTTTGCCCGCGCCGGGTATCCACGGATCCACGCCGGGATTGACGCGAATCAGTTCTTCGGATCCCAAGCTGAACTTGCGGGCCAGATCGTACAGCGTGTCCTCGTAGACGGTCACCACGGTTTGATCCCCGCCGACTACCGGATCGTCATTCTTGGGCAGGGGATACACGGTGGCGTGCGCGATCCCGGCGCATCCCAGCGAGAGTGAGACGAGAAGGGCCGCCGTTCTGAATAGATTTGTCACCACCTTAGACTAGCATGCGCAAGGCGATTCCTGACACTGACGCGACGGTGGAAATGCTGTTGTTCCCTGCTCCGCCGTGTTAGGAATGTGTAATCCGACTAAGGGTATGCATTAAGGGTAGACAGGAGCCTTCGGGAATGAGCGCAGCGACGGATAAGATTGGCGGCCGTGCCGCACCACAACTGCGCATGGGCGCCCTGGGGCTGATCGAAGTCATCGGCCAGTCGCTGGCTGCGATCGCGCCAACGCTCACCCCGGCGCTCAATATCACCGTGGTCGCGGCGCTTGCCGGAATCGGCTGTTGGATGGCCTATTTCATCGGCACGCTGGGGGTCGTGATCGTTGCGGCGTGCGTGGGCATACTGGCCGCACGGCATCCCGAGGCCGGCGCGTTTTTCGTCTACATCGGCCGGACCTTCGGGCCCTTCGCCGGCGCGATGGCGGGCTGGGCCATGGTGAGCGCGTACCTCTTCACGGCGGTCGCGGTTACGTTGTCGTTCGCGATCTTCCTGGGAAATTTTTTCAGCGCCTTCGGCCTCAAGGTCGGTATCGGGGGGATGTGCGCGGTCATGCTCGTCTTCATCGGCGCGGTCACCTATGCCGCCTATCGTGACGTGAAATTGTCCTCCCGCGCCGGGCTCGTCCTCCAAGTCCTGTCCATCGGCATTGTCGTGGTGATCACGGCGCTCATCGTGCGCGTCAAGGGGACGGTAGTCGATCGCGCGCAGCTGGACTTCGGGTCGTTCAAATATGGTGCGGTCTTCTCCGCGCTGCCGTTCGTGATCTTCAGTTTCGTCGGGTTCGAGAGCTCGGCGACCTTGGCGAAGGAATCAGCCAATCCACGCAGGAATATTCCGCTGGCGGTGATCGGCTGCGGTGCCTTCGCCGGAGTCTTCTTCACGGTGATCGCCTATATCATGGTGTTCGGCATGGCGGACGATACCGCGACGCTGGGCTCGAGCTCGGCGCCGTTCGGCGATGTGGCCGCCAGGGCCGGCCTGGGGTGGGCGTCGGCGATCGTATATCTGGCGGCGATGTTCAGCGTGTTTGCCTGCGCCCTCGCCAGCATCACCGCGGCAGCGCGGCTGCTGTACTCCATGGGCAAGTATCGATTCCTGCACCATTCGATGGGGCTCGTACATGATCGATACCGAACTCCGCACCGGGCCGTGCTGTTCTGCGGGGTACTGCTGGCGATCGTCTGCATGGGCATGCTCCCGATGGGCATGCTCACGGCATTCGGCCTTGCCGGCACTTTCGCGAGCTTCGGCTTCGTGGTGGTCTATTTGATGCTGTGCGTCGTAGCGCCGATGGATTTGCACAAGAGCGGGGAGATGAAGTTCCGCCACATTGGATTGGGGCTCGCCGGCAGCGCCCTGATGCTGTTCGTCATCGTCGGCAGCGTCTATCCGGCACCCGAATATCCCTACAACATCCTGCCCTACATTTTCTTCGCCTATCTCATCGTGGGCGCAGCCTGGTTTGCACGCCTCAAGGCTAGCTCTCCCGAGACCCTCGCCTCCATTCAGCACGACATGGAGAGTGAACAAGCGTGACCGCAGGGTAGACGTCGGCCGCCGGTGGCGTTCGGAGCGCGCTCGGTGCATCATTCCGCCCCGAGTCTTTAACCCTCAGAGCCCCCATTGTCCTTGCTAAAACGCCTCCGAGGTCATTTTTCGAATGATCTCTCCATCGATCTTGGAACCGCCAACACCCTGATCTACGTCAAGTCGAAAGGCATCGTGCTCAACGAGCCGTCTGTGGTGTCGGTGAGAACGAGCCCGGGCGGGGCGGCAAAGTGGTCGTCGCGGTGGGCGCGGAGGCGAAAAAAATGCTCGGCCGGACGCCCGGCCACCTCACTGCCGTGCGGCCGATGAAAGACGGCGTCATCGCCGATTTCACCTATACGGAAAAAATGCTGCAGTACTTCATCAACAAAGTGCATGGCGATCGGTGGCTCCGGCCGAGTCCGCGCGTCCTGGTGTGCGTGCCGTTCGGTTCGACCCAGGTCGAGCGGCGCGCCATCAAGGAATCCGCCGAGGGTGCAGGGGCGCGCAGCGTCGACATCGTGCCCGAGCCGATGGCGGCCGCGGTCGGCGCCGGACTGCCGGTGCACGAAGCGCGCGGCTCCATGGTGCTGGACATCGGCGGCGGCACCTCGGAGGTCGCCGTGGTCTCGTTGAACGGCATCGTCTATGCGGCGAGTGTGCGCATGGGCGGCGACAAGTTCGACGAAGCCATCGTGCAATATGTGCGCCGCAACTACGGCATCTTGATCGGCGAGGCAACGGCCGAGCGCATCAAGATCGAAATCGGTTCGGCCTATCCCGGCGATCAGGTGCGTGAAATCTCGGTGAGGGGCCGAAACCTGTCGGAAGGCGTGCCGCGCGGCTTTACTCTGAATTCGAACGAAATCCTGCGAGGCGCTCGAGGAGCCCCTGCAGGGCATCGTCAGTGCGGTGCGGCATGCGCTGGAGCAAACGCCACCCGATCTCGGCGGCGACGTCGCCGAGCGCGGCATCGTCATCACGGGCGGCGGCGCGCTGCTGCGCGAAATCGACAAGTTGATCATGGAGGAGACCGGCCTGCCGGTGGTCATCGCCGACGATCCGCTGACCTGCGTGGCGCGCGGCGGCGGCCGAATTCTCGAACTCACCGACGAGTATGGAACGGGGGCGTTCGGTCTGCAGTAGAGCGCCTGCGGTAGAACCCGAGGGCGCCGTGCCCTTTAT
Organism: uncultured Gammaproteobacteria bacterium; assembly: GCA_963799885.1. GTDB lineage: Bacteria > Pseudomonadota > Gammaproteobacteria > Steroidobacterales > Steroidobacteraceae > Bog-1198. The sequence goes on from CAWCYX010000005.1 coordinate 60,127, forward strand.
AAACGTGACGTTCTGGCGTCATGACGCCAGAACGTCACTGCGAAAATACAGACCACCCACACCGACGTCTTGAGATTAGCGGCGCGGAACGACGGGGACGAGATTCGCGCGCGATACCCAGCCGGTTCGCCCAGCCCGCGTTTGGACCAGCACGAAGTCGTCGTGTTCGGCGGTGATTCTCACGGTTTCGGCCTCGGGTAGCGTGAACAGCGGATCACCCATGGGGACCGGCGAGGCGCGTGCGGGCGCGGCGGCCGTGAGTATCACGGCCTCGTGCAGTTTGGGCCAGAGCACCAAGCCGTTGCTGACGGCGAAGCCAACCAGCGCGGCGCCGACGAGCAGCGCCGCGCGGCGCGTGCCGCGGCGGTGCGGTGCGAGGGGTCCCGCCAGCAAGCCCGCCCCCAGCATCAGGACGCCGGCGACACCGAACCATGCAACGACCGCGGGGCGCGCGACCGTGACCACGCGATCGATCCATCGCCGCGGTTCGGCCGCCACATGCGCCGATTCGCGAACGAACTTCAGGTTGGCAGCGACGTCGGGGTCCTCGGGAGCGAGCAGGCTCGCGCGCTCATAGTTGAGAACGGCCAGTCCCGGCTTGCCCGCGCGTGCATAGGCATTGGCGGAGTTGTAAAGCGCGGACGCGGAATAGCCGTTCTCCTCAGCCGCTGCCGCTTGGGCGCGGCAAGCCAGGCAGAGGAAGCCCAGAATCAGCCACGCGAGGGGCGCGCGGCTGTTCATGACGATCTCCCGCTCGGCAGGTCATTGCGCTGCCGGACGTCGTGCTGCCGGACGTCGTGCTGCAATGTGTCGCGTTGAAAAGCGTCGCGAATGAACTGAATCCAACGCTCAAACTCTGCTGGCGTCGGCCGCAGGCCGGCATAGTTCACCTCATCGGCCAGCGCGAGGAAGCGGCGGATGTCGTCGTTGTCGTCGCCCTGCGCGGGCTCGAGTCGCCCCGCCGCGAGTTCGGTGGGCGCCGCTCGTTCGAGTGCGGCGCGCGCGAGAGTAAAAAAGGACGCGGCGTCCCCGGCGCGAGCCGCAGTCGCCAGTCCTTCGAGGACTCGATTTCTGTCTTTCGATAGGCCGCGCCTGCGGCCGCGCACACTGCTCGAGTCGGATGCGCGGCGGCGCAGACCCCACCAACCGCCGGCGAAAGTCAGCGCCAACAACGAGGGGATCGTCAGGAAGCGTGGCTGTAGGTACGGCGGAATTAGCGTTTCGGTCCCGGCTTCAGTCACGGCGTGGTCGGGCCGCAGCCCACTGTTCGACGATGCCGTCGCCGCGAGCCCGGCGGACGATGCGGTGCCGGTCGGCAGTGGCGGCCCATTCGGCGGGGCATTCAGGGAAGCCTCCGCCAGCGATTGGGATATGGTGACGTTGAGCGGCGTGCTGCGAACCGTTTCATAGCGATGCGCGCTGGGATCGAAATAGCTGAATGCCAGTCCCGGCAGAGTTTGAGTTCCGGGTTTGGATGCGATTAGCGGTTGCTCAAAGATCTTTTCTCCCTTCAGCCCAAGTGCATCGGTAGCCTTGAAGGACGATTTCGGCGGATAGGTCTTCCATTGATCGAGGTGCTCCAACATTGCGCTGTCGACACGATCGAAGTTACCCGTTCCTGTGACGTGCATGCGCAGCGTGAGCGGGTCGCCCGCAGCAGCCGTGGTGGAAGAGATGTCGTCGGTGATCTTGAACGATCCGACGGCGCCGCTGAAATAGGGCGGTCGGCCTTCCACGGGCAGCTCCAGTACCGTCAAATCGGACGCCATGCTCGTGGCCGTGATGTCCTTGGTGATGGTGGCACCGAAGATGTTCTGCATGAACGGATCGCCGAGCATATCTTCGATCATCGAGTCGCGCTGCGAGCGGGTGCGTATCCTCACGGTGAGCGGCGCCTCCGCGGTCAGCGAGAACTTGCCGGGCTTGACCGCGGCGACGACGCTGTGCCACGTCAGCACCACGTACGGTTTGCCGTCGATGACCTTGGGCGTTTGTTCCGGCTGGTGCGAGAGATTATTCAGGGTGAAGTCGCCGCCGGCGAGCGTCGGCAGGGCATTGGGCTTGGCGAACCCATCGCGCAGGCCGACTTCGATATCCACGGGAACGCTTTCACCGACGTAGATATCCCGCTTGGGCAGGATCAGTCGCACGAACGCGGCGCCATCCGCCGCCATGCGAGCGCCATTGACGCTCGAACTCATGCCCGGTGCACCGGGTCCCGGGGGACCGCCCGCAGGAGTGACGCGAAGCACCAGCGGCTCTCCGTTCGGCGCGACGTCGGGGATGTCGAAAATGCCGGCGGTCTGTGGAGTGACGCGGACGATGAACGACAACGTTGCGAGTGTTCGGCCGTTGATGAATTGAATGCGCTGCGATTGACCGACGATGCGCAGTTCCAATCCGGAGACGTGGGGTAGCTTGGGTGGGTCGGTGGTGTTGCCCGAACTCGTGATCGTCAGTTGTGCCGACTCGCCCAGCGCAATCTGCGACGGTTCGAGAGTCGCATTCACCGGGGGGCCGAGGGCAAGCGCGGGTGCTGCCGCCATGAGGGCTGCGGTGACCATTGCCAGTAACCCGCTTCGCCGGATGAAGCTCATATGCATCGTAATCACCAATTCTTCAGCGGTTCGTCCGGCGGTGGAGCGCCGGCGCTGCGGCGCGCCAGCGGGGTTCCCGGCGGGCGCCGCTCATCGCTTTTGACCGAATCGAGCAACTCGCGCGCTTCCTCGCGGCTCATTTGACCGGGGGGGTGCTGATTGTCGGCGGCACGGTCCTCATCCCCCGCTTGGTTGTCTGGGTTGCCGCCGGACTGCGCATTGCGCGGGGGATTGGCCGAGGGCTGCCCCTGACCGGGTGGTTGACCTTGCGGCGGCGGCTGACCTTGTGGCGGCGGTTGACCCTGCGGCGGCGGTTGACCCTGCGGCGGCGGTTGACCTTGCGGCGGCGGCTGACCTTGCGGCGGCGGCTGACCTTGTGGCGGCGGTTGACCCTGCGGCGGCGGTTGACCCTGGCCTTTTCCCTGCCCGGAATTCTGCTGTGGATTTTTATTTTGGTTCTGGTTCTGGTTTTGATTCTGCTGCTGTTGGAGTGCTGCGATCTTGCGTTTCACCAGATCGCGGTTGTACTTGCTGTCGGCATCGTTCGCCCGCAACTGGAGCGCGGTCTCGTAGGCCTTTACGGCGTCGTTCCATTTCTGGAGTGTTTCTTGCGGCGAAGATTGCTCGGTTTTCTGCCCCGTGCGATACAGCGCATTGCCGAGATTATAGTAAGCGTCCTCCTGGTCGGCCAGGCGCTTCGCAGCGCTCGAGGGCGCCAGGTTGATGGCCTGTTGGAATGCCTGCGCGGCTTGCGGAAATTGTCCGGCGCGATACGCCGCGGTACCCGAATTGTAAACGGTCTCGGTGCTCGGCGCGGCGGCGGAGTGCGCCGGATGCATGGGCGCCACGATGAGCAGGGGAGCCATGAGTGGGATCAGACACGATGCGGCCGTGACGCCGGCGGCGGCGGCGCGGCGCAGGGCGCGCGTTCGAGCGTTTACACGGCGCCGCGTGCCGACCAGCAGACTGCTGAGCAGTGCTGCGAGCGATGCCGCCAGCGGCCATTGGTACCGTTCGATGTAGACCTTTTGTTGGCGGGATGCCAGATCGTGCTTGGCCAGCGTCCCGAGCACGCTCTTGGCGATGGTCTCGAGACCCTCCCCCTGGGTTCCCAGCGGAACGTAGAATCCGCCGGTCGCGGCAGCGATGGCTTTCAAGGCGCTCTCGTCGAGCCGGGACTTCACGTAGGCGCCGTTCTCGTCCTTGACGAATCCGCCGCCTTGGTCCGGCGGAACCGGGATGAGTTCGCCGCCCGCGGTGCCCACTCCGACCGCGAATATCTTGAGGCCGTCCTGCTGCTTTGCGGCCTCTGCCGCCGCCAGGGCGCTGCCCTCGAGGTCCTCGCCATCGGTGACCAGAATCAGGATCTTGTCGATGCCGGGCCGTCGCCGCAGGGCAACTTGCGCCTCGCGAATGGCGCTTGCGATGTTGGTGCCGCCGCGCGGGATGGTATTGGTGTCGATGGCGCCGAGCGACTCGTGAAACGCGGCGTAATCGAGGGTGATGGGACATACCAAAAAAGCGCTGCCGGCAAATGCCACGATGCCGACGGCATCGCCGTCCAAGCGATCGGCAAAGTCGTCGATCGCCAATTTTGCGCGCGCCAGCCGATTGGGTTTGATGTCGGGCGTCAGCATGCTGCGCGAAGTGTCGACTGCGAACACGATCTCGTTGCCGCGGCGGCTGATCTGGACCCAGCGAAAGCCGACGAGGGGACTGGCCAATGCCGTGAACAGCAATGCGACGGCCGCCAGATAGAGTCCGCGCTGCGCGCGGCGTCGCATCACCGAAATCGATCGGGTGAGCTCGCTGCGCAGATGCGGCGACACGAATTTCTCGAGGGCGGTGCGCTGCCGTGCGTCCGCGATGCGCCACACCCAGATGAGCAGCATGCACGCGGCCAATCCGCCGGCCAGCCACCAGGGATGGCCGAACCTCACGGCAACCTCCGATAGCGGGTGTGCTGCAGCAGGAAACTGAATCCAAGAATGGCGAGTGCCGGAATCAGCGCCCACGGGTACAGCTCGTCGTAATGCTCGAACTTCTGCACCGTTTGCGCAGTGGTCTCGAGCCGATTGATCTGGTCGTAAATCCTTTCCAGTGAATCGGTGTCGGTGGCCCGGTAGAACTTGCCGCCGGTCTGGTCGGCGATGCTCTGCAGCGTCTTCTCGTCGACATCGACCTGGGCCATGACGAGACGCATGTTGCCGGCTTCGTCCCGGACGGGAACGGGTGCCTTGCCGCGTACGCCCACGCCGATGGTGTAGATCTTCACGCCGAGAGCCCGGGCGGCTTCCGCGGCGGCCAGCGGCGAGATCTTGCCGGTGTTGTTCATGCCGTCCGTGAGCAGAATGACCACCTTCGATTTCGCCGGTGTCATGCGCAGCCGGTTGACCGCTGCGGCGATGGCGGAACCGATGGCGGTGCCGTCGTCGACGCCGCCGATCGTGACGCGCTCGAGATTCTGCTGCAGCCAATCGTGATCGAGCGTGATGGGACTGACGAGGTACGGGGAACCGGCGAAGGCGATGAGTCCGATGCGGTCGTTGGGGCGCTCGTCGATGAATTTACCCACCACCGATTTGACCACTTCGATGCGGTTGATGCGCTGGTTGTCGATCATGAAATCGAGCGCCTGCATCGAGCCGGAGACGTCGAGTCCCAGCACGATGTCGATGCCATTGGCAGTTACTTCGGTACGGCTGTGGCCGCGTTGCGGGCGCGCGAGGCCGACGATCATGAGCGCGGCGGCGAGGATGGCGAACAGCCATACGAAGTTGCCGATCCGGCTGCGGCTGCGGCGGGCCACCGCGCGTGCGAGCCCCACATCGGAATATTGAATGGCAGCAACGGGGCCGCGCCGTCCCCGCCAGAGCATCACCAGCGGCAGCAGAGTCAGGGCCCAGAACCACTCAGGCTGCAGGAATCGCGTCATGCGTGTGCCGTCTCCGGCGCCGGGGTCGGTGCGCCGTGAGCGGTGTTCTCATCGGACTTGGCGGTCTCGAGCACGAAAGCGCGGGCGCTGTGATGCAGCGATTCCATGTTTTGCAGGGTCAACGACATCCCGGCGAACTTGACGAGATCGCATTGCTGAAGGAACTCCGCCAGCAGCGCACGGTGCCGAGCGAGCGGCGCGTGCGACGACTCGAGCAGATCGTGGAGAAATTCCTCGGTGGTGCGGTGCGTGGCGGTGACGCCGAACCGCTCCTCGATGTAGCGTCGCACGACATCCGAAACCGCGATCGAGAACTCGCGCGCTTCGCTGGGCTGCATCAGCGCGCGCATCTCCTCGAGACGCTGCAATGCAATCTCGAACGGCAGGAGCGCGCGCGGCCGCCGCCGCCGGCGCAGCCAGCGCCAAATACCGTACGCGCTCAAGCCGAGCAGCGCGGCGCCCGCGAAGACCGCGGGCAGGAACCACGGCGGGAAGATGAATTTGGGGCCGCGGATATCGCGGATGTCCTCGACGGCGCCGGCGGGTACCGACGCTGCCGAGGCGGGCGGGGCCTGCGACCCGGGTGACGCGGGCGATGCGGGCGGAGCGAGCGGAGTGGGAGCGAACGGACGGGTGGCGTTGGACGGGGTCATGTCCCCGGCGTGCGCGGCGCGGCCGATGGACGCGCCGGCGACCGCCAACGACGCAGCCAGCGCTGCCGTGCGGACGGCGTGCCGACTCCGCGCGCACTGGCTCATAGGCGCCGGCGCTCGCGGGTCTTGAAAAATCTTTGCAGCGCGGGAATGTACGCAGTGTCGGTCTGCAGCTGCAAGGTATCGACGCCCTCGGCGCGAAAGTCGCTCACCAGCCGCTGATTGCGCTTTGCCGATTCTTCCTTGAACAGCCGGCGCACTGCCGCACTCGCCGTATCCAATTGTATGACTTCACCGGTTTCCGCATCCTCCAGCGCAAGCACGCCCAGATCGGGCAATTCCTTCTCACGTGGATCCTCGATGTGAACGGCGACCAGATCGTGACGGCGATTGGTCTGGCGCATGGCGCGGCGCAATGCCTCGCGCGTCGCGACGGGATCTCCGGGGGATTCGAAATCTGAAATGAGGAACACGATCGCGCGCCGGTGCAGCACGTGATTCACGACGTCGAGCGCCTTGACGAGATCGGTGCCGATGCCCTCCGGCGTGTGATAGAGAATATCCCGCACCACGCGCAGTACGTGGCGACGGCCTTTTTTCGGCGGCAGATAGCGTTCGATCCGGTCGGTGACGAGCAGCAGGCCCACCTTGTCGCTGTTGCGGATGGCGGAAAAAGCCAGAACGCTGGCCAGTTCCGCGGCAAGATCGCGCTTGCTCAACGCCGCCGAGCCGAAGTTTCCGGACGCGCTGATATCGACCAGCAGGAGAATGGTGAGCTCGCGCTCTTCGGTGAACTTCTTGACGAACGGCCGCCCGGCCCGTGCCGTGACGTTCCAATCGATGGTGCGTACTTCGTCGCCGGGCGTGTATTCGCGCACTTCGTCGAAGTCCATGCCGCGGCCCTTGAACACCGAGTGGTACGACCCGGCCAGACTGTCGTTGACCATGCGGCGGGTGCGGATCTCCAATTGCCGCATGCCGCTCATGATGGCCTTGCTGGATTTTGTGGTATCGGCCGGCATCGGGGAGCCTAGGGGACGGGTAGCGCGTTCAGGATCTTTTCGCACGATGTCCTCGGACGTGATGTTCTCGGCCTCGGCTTCGTAGGTGACGGACACGCGGTGCCGCAGCACGTCGAGTGCCACGCTCTTGACGTCCTGCGGAATGACGAAGTGGCGGCCGTTCAAGAACGCCATGGCGCGCGCGGCGAGCGTAAGCGCGATGGTCGCGCGCGGCGAGGCGCCGGTCTGCACGTAGCCGTTCAAGTTGAACGATGCTGCGGTGGGCGGACGGGTCGCGACCACCAGATCGACGATGTAGTCGCGGATCTTGTCGTCCACATAGAGCATGTTCACGACGTGCCGGGCCGCCACGATCTGCTCCGCCGAGACCACGGGCCGGGGGACGGCCAGCGGCTCGGTGGTCGCCATGGCGTCCAGAATGGCGCGCTCTTCGGCGCGGTTCGGATAGTCGACGATAACCTTCATCATGAACCGGTCGATTTGCGCTTCGGGCAGCGGGTAGGTGCCTTCCTGTTCCAGGGGGTTTTGGGTCGCGAGAACCAGAAACGGATTGGGCAGCGCGTAGGTTTCGTCGCCGAGGGTGACCTGGCGTTCCTGCATCGCCTCGAGCAGGGCGCTTTGTACCTTGGCCGGCGCGCGGTTGATCTCGTCGGCAAGGATGAGATTGCTGAAGATGGGACCATGCTTGGTGCGAAACACGCCGTCCTGGGGGCTATAGATCATCGTCCCGACGATGTCGGCCGGCAGCATGTCGGGAGTGAACTGCAGACGCTTGAACCGCACCGCGACGCATCCCGCCAGAGTCTTGAGCGCCAGGGTTTTGGCCAGGCCGGGAACGCCTTCCAGCAGGACGTGGCCGTTGGTGAGCAGGGCGATGAGCAGGCTGTCGATCAAGTGCCTCTGGCCTACGATCACGCGGCCGATTTCCTGCTGCAGCGGCCGTACCCATGCGGAATTTTCCACGACGGTTTCGCGCGCGGCACGCATTCCCGGGTGCAGTTCGAGCGGCAGCGGTCGCGCCATCCGCGGGTCGGCAGCCCCGGGGTCCGGCTGATATCTCGAATCGAGGTTCGGCTCGTTGAGGGGCGCGATTCGTTGATTCATCAATACTCCGTCCTTTTTGACAATAGTCCGCACCCCGTGGATATTAGCAACGGCCGTGATCAACAAGGTGGTTGTTGGCCCGTTTATACGAGCCGGCCAGCCTTTGATCCCAATAGGTGCGTTCGGTTCCCTTTGATTACCACTCCCGCGAGCGCCCTTCACTTTTTTGCCGGCAGCCGCCAACCCCCAGGGAAGGGTCTGGCTTGTTCTAAGGAGAATTGCTTGGCTACTCCGCGCGTGTCGATGGCAATTGGAGTACTGGCCTCGGTTGCGGCATTGCTGCCGGCATGGGCCGACGAACCGATGCCGGCCGCCGGCAGTGATCCGGTGTCGCCTGCCGCCTTCTTTCCCGGCGGCATGCTGGGGGTACAACTGGGTAGTCCCTGGGAGATGAGCAAGAAAAGCCCCGCCTTGAGCGGCCTCAACTGCGAGCCCAGCAAGGGCGGCGCGGAAGTGTTCGACGAGATCTGCTTCTTCCGGACCTCGAGTCGTGTCGCGGGCGCGGAGATCCACGATGGCTTCATCGTCAGGAAGGGCGACGCGGTCGTTCTGATCGGCACCGGCATCACGATCAAGAACCCTGACGACCCGTTGGCGGAGGCGGTCATGCGCGACTTTGCCTCGAATGTGCACGCGAACTTTCAGCACACGGGACCCGACGTGCTGTTCGTGAATTTGCCTGCCCGGAGGATGTCCCCCCAAGAGCTGCAGGGATTCTCGCGCACCGCACCGGTGCTGCTCGTCGAACTCGAACCGAAGGGGGACGAACTGGCCGTGTTCTATGGGTACCTGGCGCCGGTCAACGCCTTCAGCGCGTTGGCTTCAAACTAGCCGTTAGGGGCGTTTGTTCCCGAAGTAGGGACTACCCGGACGCGACGTTAAGACAAGGCCGGTCGTCCAGTTGCCCAATGCCGCTGCCCCGGATGGGCCAACATGGCCGCTGCGGCCCCGCGCAGGACCGACGTGCATAGACGGGCGGCGACCCGCTGCGGGCATTGACGAGCGTCTGCTGTTGGGCGGATCGTTAGCCTATGAAACGGCACATTCCTGGCAAGCAGCTATCCAAGCCCGACGTGAAACTAAGCGATGCGCAGAGCATTGATGTGAAGTACGGTCTCGAGCCAGTCATCGAACCCAGCGTATCCGCGGACGATGGCGGCGCCTCAGGCGGCATGCAATTTCACTTGGTCGAGTGCCCGTATTGCGGCGAGAGCTTCGAGACGTCAGTTGACACGAGTTCCGGCTCCGCACGCTACGTCGAGGACTGCCAGATCTGCTGCCAGCCGATCGAGTTCAGCCTCGAAGTCGATCATGCTGGAGTACTCCAGTCAGTATCGACCCTGCGCAGCGATTAGTGGCCGCTCAAATTGGGCGGATCGGCTGAGGGACGGCGGCTTGCTCAAGACGCAGCACTTCCATGGGCGCGCCATAGGTATGAACGTGAAGAGTTCTCGTTAAGGCAGAGGCTCGTGTGGCCATGATGTCGCGTCCACGGGGTTGTGCGAACAGCCACAGCGGCCGTATCGTCACTCAGTGACAATACGAAGGAGTGAAGTATGCCACGTGATGGAGAAAAGGTGCGCCGACGCCTACAGGAGGCGGCTCTAGAGCTCTACCAGGACGGCGGCTACGACAGGACCACGGCTGCGCAGATCGCCGCGAAGGCCGGGGTCACAGGACGCACCTTCTTCCGACACTTTGCGGATAAGCGAGAGGTGCTGTTCGGCGGGGAAGATCAGTTCGCCGCCGCCATAACGGCCGCCATATTGGACGCCCCGCAGGGTCTGCCCCCCTTGGAAACCTTGTTTCACGCAGTCCGAAAGGTGGAGCCCATTTTTGTGGAAAACCGGTCGTTCTCCACGCGACGCCAAGTAGTCATCGCCAGCAACCCGGCCCTCGAGGAACGTGCGCAAACCAAGAGGCAGGCCCTCACAGCGACCGTGGTGTCGGCGCTCGTTCAGCGTGGAGTGCCGCAGCGCCTTGCCAGGCTTGCCGCGCAACTCGGCATGGCCGTGGTCAACGCCGCCGTATTGTCCTGGTTCGAGAGCGGGTCGGCCGATCTGGACGCCCATCTCGCACAAGGTTTGGAAGACATGCGCGCCCTATCCTGGTTCAGCGCCAAGCCGGCGGATTGAGGAAATAGACAACGGCCGATCGAAATGCGCTTGGCGCTCCGTCGGCTTGGCCGTATGCCGTCCTTTCCATCAGGCCTGCTAAGTTTGGCGCGGCAGACTCATTTTTATCGGTTGCCGATTCGCAAGTTCAATGATTTGCCGAAACGAGAGGCCGTCGATTTCGGCGCGAATGGTTTGTGGTCCAATTCCCGTGGTAAGGAGAGACGGGGGAACTTCTGTGAAACTCTTATATTTGCCCAGCGCAATGGGCAGTATCGCCAGGTCCAGCTGCGATTGTTGCTGCCGCGTCAGGCTACTACGGAGTCGATCCCAGCTAGCCTGAAAGGCCTGCGGCGTTGATCCGTCAATTCTAAATATCGCTGTCTCAGGCGTATGGGCACACGCAGTAAAAATCGCTATGGTAAAAATCAATACAGCTGAACGATGGGCCCTTTGCCACACGGTTGCATTCCGTTGCAATGTGCTCAACCGAGTCGTTGTTAGTCCAATCACCATCTTCTCCTTGGGCGATGTTAGAACGCACCGAAAAGGCGCCACCGTGGCGCGTAGCGCGACGACAACTCTCGGGCGCCGGAGGTTCATTCCAGTGTGCGCTACTTCCGCGTTTGGCCGGGTGGAGTCGGTGGACCCCAATGAGTCCTCTCGACCTATTCTGTTGAAAAGCCCGATTGCTGGAAAGGCTTTTAGGCCGTTAGTTCAACTTCGATCGACGGCATATCCTTCCCTTCGGCGAGGCAGGGGCGATGCGAGCGACCAACGGGCTTGAAGCCGAGCTTTGCCAACACTCGGCCTGCTCACCCTTCGCTCCCGTACCTTCAGCGACAGCCTTGGACTGTTGGCGTGCAGCCTTCGCGAAAGAGCGTGCACGCACGTCCAGCACCCAAATCTGAACCGGCCTCAGTCCCTGGGCGCGCAAGCGCTCTCTGTGTAACCGCACCTTTTCTCTCGAAGAACGGGAATTTTCCAGCATGGCATACCCTTTTAGTCTCCTGAGTTACATGTAACCTATCAGATCGATATGGGGTGGCGCAGCCATCATTGCCTCTAGACACAGATTGGAATTCGGGAAGAATCCGGAGTCAAATCCAGCGGCAGCTTTCTGGCCTTCAGTTCTGATGTCCGTGCGGCCGGATTTGGCCGTTATGAATAGCTCTCCATAACGGCCATTATGCACAGTGAACGATTATGCACAGTTGTGCGTCGGCAGGCTTGTAATTGGCCTGCCGACGCCATTGCCGCTGTTCATAATCACAGACCCTTTAGGTATTCGAGTAGCGCGACTGGGGCACGGTAACGGCGTATGGTTGCCTTAGGATCTTGCAGGCGAGCCAGCGATCGAGTCTTCATCGAGAGATCGGCCTCGACATAGTGATGGGTGGTGTTTGGACTTTCATGCCCCAGCCATAGGGCGATGACGTCTGGGTGTTCGCGGGACTGCAGCAGGCGCATTGCGGTTGAGTGGCGAATGGTGTGAGGCGATATGCGCCGCGTGGCCAGTTCGGGGTGGTGCTTGGTCGCTGCGCGCACCGCCAAAGTCAATCGCTGCGTCACGTTCGATCGTGTCATGGGTTCGCCGCCGCGGTTGGGCAGCAGTGCGCAGTGGGCGGTGAGCCGCGGGTTGTGCTTGAGCCAGGCGCGGGTCTCGTTGGCGATGGATCGCCACAGAGGGATGGAGCGCTGTTTACGTCCCTTGCCGTGCAGATGTACGCAGGCGGCGCCGTGGAGCACGATGTCGGCGACGCGCACGCCGATGATCTCAGAGACTCGCGCCCCGGTGTTGTAGAGCAGGCCGAGCAGCAAGTGATCACGCCGACTGGTCCAGGTGTCGTCGGGTACGCCGATGATCGCGCGCATCTGCGGGTTGGAGAGGAAGCCGAGCATCGGGCGCTCAAAGCGCTTTGCCGGCACGCCCAACGCACGCTCGATGACATGCAAGGCCGAGAGGTCGCGGTGCGCAGCGAACTTCAAGAACGAGCGCAAGGCGGCCAGTCGCGCGTTACGAGTGCGGACCGTGTTGTGTCGTTTGCGCTCAAGATGATCGAGGAAGGCGAGGATCAAATCGGGCGTGAGGTCAGTCAGGGAGATGGCCGTCGGCGACTTTGCACAGTGCGCCTGGACGAAATCGAGGAACAAGACGAACCCATCCCGGTAGGTAGCCACGGTGCGGGGGCTCAGGGCCCGTTGTTGGGTAAGGTGCTGGGCAAAGAACGCCTGCACCAGCGCTGGGAAGGACGGTACGGGGGCGGTTGCGGTGAGCTTACTCACGGGCCGGCTCCCGGCGTGCAATGAAGCGCTCGAAGCGCTTGCCGGCCAGACTCATCAGTTCGGGTACGGCGCTCAAATACCAGTAGGTGTTGGAGATCTTGGTGTGTCCGAGGTAGGTGGACAGGGAGAGCATCGCCTGATCCAGGTCGATGCCCTGGCGGTGCCAGAGCAGCAGGCGCTTGACGGCAAAAGCGTGGCGCAGCTGGTGCAGGCGCGGCCCCTCTGTGGCGCCGCGGTTAATCCATCCCAGCTGGTTGCGCAGCTCGATGAAGACGCGATGCACCTGGCGTTGACTGAGGGCTTGGCCCAATCGGCGGCCGCGCGTGCCGATGAAAAACGGCATCTGCGCGCTGCTGTGCGTCACTCGTACCCGTCGTCGCCGGTAGCGCGCCAGCGCTTCCACCGTACTCCAGTGCAGGGGCACGAGCCGTGACTTCATGAACTTCGTGCGGCGCACGGTGAGTGTGCCGGCGCCGAGATCAACGTCGGCGTCGCGCAGGGCGAGGACCTCGGAGACGCGCAATCCCGTCGAAGCCAGCAAGCCAAACACCGCCTCGAAGGTCGCCGGTCGCAATCCACCCTGGGGGTGCAGTGTGCGCGCAGCGGCCAGTAGCGCGACGATCTCCTCATCGCGATAAATGTGCGGGGCCACGCGTCCCGGCACCGGTCCGAAGATCAACTCATCGGGTACTGCGGTGCGCGGCTCGAACTGGCGCATCCAGCGAGCGAAGGGGCGAAGGATCTTCAGTCGTCTCGCCCAAGTCTCGGCGGTGCCGCGCTGCGCTTTATCGCGCCGCGCCCACTCGGCCATCAGCTCGACTGTCAGGGGTCCCTGATGACGCCGACGTTCCACAAAACGCGCGAAGCTGATGAGTGCATAGCCGGGATTACGCGCCTGAAAACCTAGGCGGCGACGTTCAGCCAGGAATGTCTGCGCCCGCTGCATGACGGTGGGGGCGCTCATGTGGAACTCCCCGGCCACGGCAACGCCACCGCGGCCAATCGCGGATGGTCGAGCTTGGCGTAGATCAGCGTGGTGTTCAGCGAGCGGTGGCGCAGGACATCGGCGACCTCCTTGAGCGAACTGCCCTGCTCGATCAGTCGACACGCCAGCGAGTGGCGTAGCGCATGAGAGCGACCGTGTGCGAGACCGATGCGCCCAAAGGCGTCGCGGATCACGCGCCGCACAGCATGCGCGCTGATGGGCTGATCGCGCGGCGCCAGACGACGCACGAAGACGGCGGGGTTGCTGGTCTTGGGCCGCTCGTAGCGCAGGTAGTCGGCCAGCGCGCGGCCGGTGGTTGCCAGCAGCGGCAAAATATCCTCGCGACGCGACTTGGTGTGCCGTAGTGTCACGGTGCCGGCGCGCCAATCAATATCGGCGAGTTGCAGCTGGGCCACCTCGCTGCTGCGCAGACCCAGGTCCAGCGCACAGCGCACCATGGCGTAGCCGCGCCGCGGAGACGGCAGCTCGGCAGTAAAGGAACTGAGCAGCCGCTTGACCTCAAAGGGCCTGAGCGCACGTGGCAGCGGGGCCAAGCTCCAATGGGCCGGCGAGGCAATCACGCCGGCCAGGGCGTGCACCCGATCGCCGCAGCTCGTGCGGTAACGCAGGTATCCTCGCAGCGCTGAAGTCAGCGCCGTGGCGTTGGACGTTGTACCGCGCAACTCCAGCTGAGTCGCGATGAACTGGCGCAGGTCCTCGGGCCGCAGCTGCGCAAACACCACCGGTCCGTCGGTGAACTTATAACGCAGCAAGCGCTGGACGAGGCGCAGGCCGCAGCGGCGTGTCCCCTCGCTGAGCCCGCGGGCCTCACGCAGGTGCGCATCATATCGATCCAACTCCTCGGCAATCGGGCCGGTCGCACCGGCCGGTTCGGCAATAACCTTGCACTCGCGAAGCACTTTAAGCAGATGAGCGCACGCGGCGCGCAACGCACTGAGTGTGCGCACCACCGGCTTGGGACAGTCGCAACGCGGTAGGTGCCTGGTAAGGAACAGCTCGACCGCCGCCTCGTCGAGTTGGCAAAGCGGCAGACAGCACTGGCTCATCCAGCGTCCCAAATGCGCCAGGCTCGCGATATACGTGCCACGGCTTTGAGCGGAATATCGAGCGTGCGTCAGGTAGGCGGAAAAGGCGGCTGCGTGTGGCGCCAATACGCTATTAGCCAGCCACGCCTTTGGTCTGGTATGCAGAGAGGTGATCGAGTCCATGTGGGTCTCCTGAAGTGGTGATACCACCTCAGTTGACCACCAAAATTATGTACAGTGCGCGTGAACCCCAATGCGTGGAAAGCCTATAGATAAAGCGCTTCGGCCCCTATACACAATCACAACTGTGCATAATCGTTCACTGTGCATAATGGCCGCATGCCGCCGAATGACCCGCCATATTGCCTGCTCTTACAGGTCGGAGGTATGCTGATCTAAAACCAGGGAAGGGCGGGCAGGTTCATGTCTACAACAATCGCAGCGGGCGCTACCAACAATTCCGCTGATCGCCTCCGATTCCGCTTCACCTTCAATTTCTTGATGGCGCTGATAATGGCGGCGATCACCATCTACGGATTCAGTCAGACGATCGGTGAGAGTCTAATTCATCCAAGCATCCCACGTCCTCGGCTGCTTTACGTGCACGCGGTATTAATGTGCACCTGGTTGTCGATTTATATCCTGCAGACGGGCCTAGTGGCCTCCTGGAATGTGAAGCTACATCAGCACCTTGGCCAGATATGGATTGCGGTGGGCACTGCATTACCGATTATCGGAGTGGCGACGGGAAACGTAATGCGCCGCTTCGATATCATTCATTACCAGGAGCCCGCGTCTTTCATCGCCGTTATTCTTTGGGACATGGTGGCCTTCTCAACCCTTTTGTTACTTGCCGTACTATGGCGCAAGCGTCCCGAATACCATCGACGGCTCATGTTCCTGGCGACTTGCGGCCTGATGGACGCGGGCTTTGGCCGCTTTCCGATGTTCGGGCCCTTCGTCTTTACTGTCTGGGGTCTCTTCAGTCGGGAATACGTTGGGATCATTGCTCTTATAGTGATCGCGATGACGCGCGACCTGCTCGTTCAGCATCGAATCCACCCCGTGTACAGGGTGGCGCTACCTCTAATAGTGATCGGGCAGCTACTTGCGTGCGTATTGTCTGCAAGTCCCCCGGCCTTTTGGACTACGCTATCTCACCGAATAGTTGGACTCTGAAAGCGCGCAGACAATAAGTTGGCCTGCGGACTCCAAAGCAGCCCGAGCTGCGGCGAGTACTGATTCACCCTCCGCAGAACTTTGTAGTGATTACGGCCGCCTCAGCAGTTACCGTTCAAAATCATTCCGAGGTTGGCTTGGTTAGACGACCGTATGCTGAGAACGGCTGCTCTCTCCAAACGCAGCGGGCTTTGGGAACTGCTTGCGTTATCGTATATACGTATATACGATAACAAATGGATAGCAGCTCGGACTCTGCACCTGCGCAAGGCCAACAAACATGAGGTCAAACGATATGAAGCGCAAGTCTAATCCCCAGAAGACCGATCGAGAGAACCCGGCGTGGACAAAAGAAACCTTTGCACGCGCTCGCAAGGCGCGTGATGTGTTGCCGGAAATCTTCGGCGCCGGAACTGCTGCCAAGATGTTGAAACCCCGTGGACGACCGAAGTCGGGCAAGGCGCGTACATCAATCTCTCTCCGATTGCCGCCGGAGACTTTGGCGCGCTGGAAGGCCACGGGCCCTGGCTGGCAAACACGGATGGCCGACGCGTTGTCGAAAGCCGTTTGATTGAGAGGCCGCCATTTGTTTAATTACACTAGTAAATGCTTCGCCGGCGGAAGCTCGAAGAGGGAGCCAATATGAACGATAAGCACCTCGAATTTGAGAAGTACGATTTCTTCCGCAGCGAGCGGTTCGTGAACGATCCGTACTCCTATTTTGATTACCTGAGAGAGCAGTCTCCGGTACTGCGTGAGCCGCATCAGGGCATCGTCATGATAACGGGCTACGACGAAGCCCTCGAGGTCTACAACGATCTCGATCGCTTTTCCTCCTGCATGTCGACCACCGGACCGTTTGCGGGCTGCCCCATTCCTCTGGAGGGACACGAAAACGAGGACATTTCCGAGCTGATTGAAGCCCACCGCGACAAAACGCCATTTAGCGATCAGCTCCCAACCCTGGACCCACCGAAGCACACCGCCCACCGGGCGCTGCTGATGGCTCTGATCACCCCAAAGCGCCTCAAGGAAAATGAGGACTTCATGTGGAAGTTGGCCGAACAGCAGATCGACAGCTTCATCTCCCGTGGCGAGTGCGAGTTCATGGACGACTACGCTCAGCCTTTCGCTGTGCTCGTCGTCTCCGATCTGTTGGGCGTGCCACCCGAAGATCGAGTACAGTTCCGGAAGAAACTCATACGCCAGGAACAGGAGAGTGGCGGAGCCGGGGTAGGCGGCGTGAAGGAGGGCAAAGTCGAGCACTCACCGCTGGCGTGGCTTTACGATACCTTCTCGACGTATGTCGAGGACCGTCGGCACAACCCTAAAGGGGATATTCTCACAAAGCTCGCGGCAGCCACCTTTCCCGATGGCTCGGTGCCGGAGCCTCTCGATGTCGCCCGGGTTGCCGCCAACCTGTTCGCCGCCGGGCAGGAAACCACGGTGCGACTGCTCAGCTACGCTTTCCAAGTGGTCGGCGAGCGCCCCGACCTCCAGCAACGCCTTCGCAAGGATCGCAGTCTCATCCCCAATTTTGTCGAGGAATGCCTGCGGATAGAGGGCCCTGTCAAGGGCGACTTCCGATTGGCGAAAAGGCCGACCAAGGTCGGCGGCGTCGATATTCCGGCCGGCACTTTCCTGTATATCGCCAACAGCGCCGCCAACCGGGATTCTCGCAAGTTCGAAAACCCCGGAGAGTTCCAGATAGACAGGGCGAACGCCCGGTTACATGTGGCATTCGGCCGCGGCCGTCATGCTTGTCCCGGCGCCCCCCTGGCGCGGGCGGAGACGGTCGTCAGCCTCAACCGGATGTTTGACCGGACCAGCAACATTCGCATCTCCGAGAAAGTCCATGGGCCGCCCGGCGCACGACGCTACAGTTATCTGCCAACCTTCATATTGCGCGGATTGACTCACATCAACTTGGAGTTTGACCCGGTGTCGGGTGGTTTACCATGAAAGTCCATGTCGACGCGAACGTATGCGCCGGTTTCGGGGTCTGCGTGGGGCTCTGCCCCGAGGTGTTCGAATTGCACGCTTACTCGTCGTCGTCTTTGTCGGCGGCGATCTTCTGGAACCGACTGTACGGAACAGGCGCCTGTGTTCCTTTCAGACCTTCCCACAGGATTTTGTTGTAGGCGTCGGCGGGAACGCGGTCTTCGCCCGAGAAGTCGAAGCCGCGGGTTTTCGCAGCCCAGTATTTGGCGCTATGAGTCGGCTTCAGGTCGGGACCCACGGCGAACTGCACCTTGTTGTCGCGTGCGAGCCCCAGGGTTGTCTGCTTCAGCAGCGTCGAAGCGACCGCTGTGAAGGTCCAGGCGCCCGACGAGGTGATGTCGAAAACGTCAGCCATCGGCCGGGTGTAGTAGGTGTTCAGGTTGATGTGCTCGGTTCCCAAGATGTCCTCGATCGTGCGGAGCACGCTGGGCTGGCTGTAACGCGTGCTCACAACGGTGTGCTTCTTGACATACGGGCCAACGACGTAGGTCGTGGCGCGATGCGAATCAACATGGTCCGCCCCGTCCTGGGAGTCGTCCTCGATGATGATGACCAGGGTGTTGCTGGCATAGGGGCTGTTAGCCACGGCCTGAACCAGCAGACCCACTGCATAGTCGTTGTCGGCCTCCTGCAGTTCCGGGGTGTTGACGCCTCCCAGCGCTGAGCCGAAGCTGCCCGTGTGATCGTGGCTGAGACCGCGAATCATCTCCAGAGTCGGCAGGTCACCGTTGGCAACGAACTGCTGGAACTCGCGGTTCCATTCGTTGAAGCGCCACACATCGGGATAGGCCTGATCAAAAGCACGGAAATATGGGTCATACCACCCGTTCTGATAGATCAGTTGGTTGGCGGTCGTGGTCTGGACGACGCCGGCGGCGAAAGGATCCTTGATCGGACTGGCGATGGTCCCGATGCTGCCGGGGGTGTTGGCCATCCAGCCGTAGTTGCGAATGGTTCCGCCGGCGTTCAGCACCGCGTTGAAGATGTAGCCTCGCTGATAGCCGGTCGGACCGTCGGTCGCGGCATGATCGCCGTCGCCCGCGAGGATGTTGGCCGTGCCACCCTTCAGGGAAGATGTGTCGCTGGAATAAGGCGTGGTCTCACCGGTTGGATCGAAGAAGAAGTTCCGCGCGGCGATAGTGTTCAGATTGGACGGAACGTTCCGGTTCTGCCCTTCGCCCTCATAGGACAAACCGCGGTTCACGCGCGCGTAGTTGATCTGCTGCGACAGCGTTTCCGTATTGGTGACGCGCCCACGCATCGTCCAGGACCAGCCGTCCATCGACCCGTCGCCCGGGTCCATGAAGTTGTCCAGGGTCACGAAATCCTTTGCCATGCGGTGGAAACTCGGCGTAATGAGGTTTCCGAACAGCGTCAGCGAGGGATCGCCGTTTGAACCGTTGCCCAGATCGCCAAGGATTTGGTCGAAGGTACGATTTTCCTTCACAACGTAGATGATGTGCTTGATTTTCGAATGCAGGAAGCTCATCACCTTGCCATCGGAGCCGGACGGTGTGACTGAATAAGCATTGTTCGCTGCGACTTGCGACGTCAGACCCGCAAGATCCTCCGCCTCCGGAACCTGGGCGCTGACTAGCGTCGCGTGTTCCAGTTGGAATTGATACTCATTGTTGGCGGTCAGCTTGGCGGACTCGGCGGCGTTGCCGCCGGGATATGTGAAGTACTGGATCAGGGCGAGGTTACCGAAGCCGTAGCCAGGGTTCGGGCCCTGGTCGCTTTTGCCGTTGACGATATACATCCAGGCGCCGTCACCGCTGAACGCGATGTCGGTCGGGTCGTAGGCGGTCGGGATCAGACCGGTCGTGGTGAAGGCGGCTGGGCCGCGCAGCGGGATCACTGCGACGGAGTTGGAACCGGCATTGACGGCATACAGCCTGTTGCGATTGATCGTCACGGCGGTCGGCGACGCGCCCGTGGTGCTCGCGGGTAGACCCAGCCAGGCCGGACCGCGCGTGTCGATTTTATGGGTGATCGTGTTCGTCGCGGTGCTGATCACTGCGACCTGGTCCTGGTTGTCCTGCGCGACATATAAGGTCTGGCCGTCATCACTGACCGTCATGCCGTTCGGGTTGCCGTCCAGTGGAATGCGCGTGACAAATGAGCCGGCGGTCGCGCCGGCGATGTCGACCACAACGACCTCACGGTCACGGTCGCAACCCACATAGGCAGTGGTGCCGTTCAAAACCACCGAGTACGGGAACGTGCCGCCCCTGGTGCCGGCCGGGGCGCCAGAGGTCGAGTAGGGGCGCAGGTCGTATTCATAACGGACCGTCGCGCTCGCGGTGTCGATCACGCTGATCGAATCGTTGTAGTTATTGGCGACGACCAGCGTCTTACCGTTGGCCGAGATCGCCAGTCCCGCCGCGTTCGGCTCCACGTTCAGCCCAAGGCCTTTTCGGTTGGCACTGTTGGCGAGGCAGCCGTTCGGGGCATGGCCGAGACTGATCTTGGCGCTTTGAACGAAACTGGAACCTGTTTTGCTGTAGGCATAGACGGCGTCGTCGCAGCCGCCCGTCGCGTACAGTGTCTGGCTGTTTGGCGACCAGACCAGACCAACATGCGAATTGAGCTGCTGAATGACTTGCTTGAGGACAGGCTTGGTCTTGTGGTGGCCGGAAACGTCGTACAGGAAAATGAATTGGGTCGAAGCCGCCGTGTCGACCGTAGCCGGGGAGCCGACAACGTAAGCCTTATAGAGCGAGTTGAAGCCGGCGGTCAGGATCGCCAGGATCTTGCCATCCGGGCTGACGACGGCCTTTACGGCTTCTCCCGCGACGTAGTCCGGATAACTTGAAAGGCCGGGGTTCAGCCGCTGCTGCTTGGCGCCGGTCAGCGGCGCTGTTGGTGTTACATACAGGCCTGGCGGCGTCAGCAGCGCGTCGTCGTTGCCGTTGTTGTCGTCGTTGTCGTCGATGTGCGCAGTGATCTGAGCGTTCAGGATGCGCGGCACGATCAGAATCGCCGAGGCGAGGAGACTCGCTTTGAGCAATCTGTTGTACTTGAACAGGTTCATTCTGCACTCCTTATTGAGTTCCGAATTCAATTCATGCTCCACACGCCGTCCAGGTAATCTTGGACAAAGACCTTCGCGTCTCAGTCACCTTCGGCAACAAAGAATCATTGCGAACAGGCGAGCGAAACTAACAGAGCAGTTTGAACAGGAAATGACAACTGCAAGTCAGCCGTGACGTATTCACCAGAACGGCCGCTGAGCGGATATTCGGGATCGACCCGGCGCGGTTATGGATGGTTGGGCTGTATTACAGTTGGCTGGTAAAGGCTGCGTTTGTAACCAACGCCGTTCTTGACGGTCATATAAACACTACGGATGTTACGAATGTCTGTAAGCGGATCCTTGTCGAGAATGACAAAGTCAGCACCGTCGACCAGGAGTGTGAGTTCCTGTGTCAAAACGCGTCGATCCGTGCATTCGGCAGCTCCGCTGTAGAGTTCACGAAGGAGGAACGCTTTCGCAGCTGATGGATTCGGCGAAGTCGCTAGGTGAACGTGACTGTTGATCAACCCAGGAATCAGAAACTTGCCGCGCACGCCGATGACTTCAGCGGCACCCGTACCATCGTAGACGGTTGCGCCAACATAGGCCGCGTCTTTCTGATCGGCCGCCAGTAGCGCGTAGGCGTCAGTGCAACCGAGTGTGATTGCAAATATCAGGAATGCTATGCGATGAGAATTCATTGAACACGGCCATTGTTTTCAAGAAGTGGTCGACATAGAAAATTTCAGATACGTTGTGTTCGCGGTCGCTCACTGCGCCAGCGGTTGACGATGCTCCAACCATCTGCCCAGTCGCCGAGACCACTGGCGGCATTGATATGCCCACGCTGACTCAGCTGAACGTGCTCGGCGCCTCAGGCTGCAACTTGTTCCTCGGTGTACGTGATCGTCGCGTAGGGGTCATCGTCGCTGCTGACGACCGTTACTCGGTATTTGCGCAATGCCGGGGGCACCGTTGCAAATCCAACCGCTACCTTCGGAAAGGCTGGCTCGCCGGGGTCCGGCAGGGCGACCAGCAAGGCGGCAAAACAGGGCCGATCCGATCGCGCCGCCCAGTGGGCAACCGCGAGACAGCCCAAGCTATGCGCGACCAGAATTGGCGCCGCGCTCGCTTGTCCGATCGCTCGATCCAAGGTCTCAACCCACTCATCACACACCGGATGATCCCAATCACGTTGGATTACACGGACAACGTCAGAGTGCTTGGCCTGCCACAGGGATTGCCAATGACCAGGGCCGGAATCGCCGATGCCGGGCACAAGAAGCACTGGACGCATATGAATTCTCGTTGTGAAATGGATGATCTAGGATAATCATCCCTGGATCGGCGCGCCATGGCGTCTTTGGCCGCAACCAACCGCGGGGGCAAAAATATGATAACGGGTGGCTGTTTGTGCAAAGAGGTCCGATATGAATCTCAATCGAACCCAATTATTACGCGTATTTGCTGGTGCCGAGTCTGCCAGTATCTTGGAGCCGGTAGCGGCACGGTGAACGTTTGTTTTCCTACGGCGTCGTTCACCGTCCACGGCACGACGGGCGATTACCGTAGCGTCGCCGACAGCGGCAACGTCATGCGCCGGCGGTTTTGCGCGGCCTGCGGCACGCAGCTATTCAGCGAGGCCGAAGCGCGGCCGCATCTTATTTTCGTGCGGGCGGGAACCCTCGATGATCCGGAGACCGCGAAACCCGTCATGACCATCTGGACTTCACAAGCCCCTAGCTGGGCCTGCATCGACGACAAAATGCCGAAAGTTGATTGTCAACCCCCTCCGGCGGCATGAGATTTTCGCTGAGGTCCGCTACGACGAGGCACAGGGCTCGCCATTCTTACGCACGAACCTCCCGTCAGCATTTGAACTCATCATGTCAATATCGGAGCAAGTCGTGAGATCCTGCGGATTCCGAGAGCCCACCTCCAGATAGACGGCCATCGCGGAGGACTTGTTGCGCAGATGATGGCCATTGCCGGTGCCTTTCGGGAAAGTGGCGCAATCGCCCGCACGTAATACGGACTCGCCGGCGTCTTCGACGAGCACCAATTCGCCTTCGAGCAAATAGACGAACTCGTCTTCGTGGCTGTGCCAATGGCGCTGACTGGACCAGCCACCGGGCGGCAGCGTCATCAGATTCACGCCGAAATCGCGAAGGCCACCCGCATCGCCCAGGCGCCGTCGCGTACGCGCAGCACAGGGTTCATCGAACGGTGCGGGATAGCCGGAACCCGTTCGTGCGGGTACGGATCTCGAGTCTATTTTGGGCACGCATTGCTCCTTGGTTCGATCCCCTAAATTTACAGTAAAATCGGTTTGGATAAATTCAGAAGCACTTGCCGAGGAACGACGCCGCTTTATCCGAGATGCCGACGATCTTGTTCGTTGCCTGCCGATAGAATTTGAAATTGAGCTCAGTCCCAGGCCGACCGTCGTTCCAGTCGGTGAGATGCTTGAGCTCACGGCGCCCCAGTGTCCGCTTCGCAAGCGCCGTTCGTCTGATGGTGACGCTCACGCGCGGCGTCTGGCGCGCGATGCCGCGCTTCTTTGCAATTGCTTCGGCGTGAGTGACGATACCGCGCGCGATGAGGCCTTGGCCGCCCTCGTTCTCGCTCGCGAACACGAAAATCGTGTCGCCTTCGGTGATCAGCTTGCCACCGTACATCGTCTTGTGCGCGATGAATGCGAACGACCTCGCCCGCGGATCGACCACCTCCGCTTTGATCGCAAACGCCATGATTGTCCTAGATTGAGGTACAAGCCGTAACCCTAAAACAGACTACGAATCAGTCTGAATACACTGCGGCATGCGCCTCCGCCACCGCCTCCTCGAGCGGTCGCCCAGCGCGATAGCCATCAAGATTGTGCGGTCGCTCAACGTCGGGTTGGAGCCGCGGGCAAGGTTCGGGCTGTCCGATCACCGTTCGCACGGGCAAGCGCTCGGCGTAAATGGGCAACGCGTAATCCTCATCGTCGTCGGCGACACCCTTGGCACGGATCTTGGCCGATGCTCGCTCGATGTCCATCATGACGACGGTCGTCGCATTGATTTCCTTCTGTGTGCTCGCGCGTAGTTGCGCGGTGCGGCCGGGAAAGAAGCGGTCCACCATCATATAGAGCGCGCGCCGTTTCTCCTCCGGGTCCTCGACTATGCGGGCGTGCCCGAAGGCCATCACTGAGCGATAGTCCGCAGAGTGATTGAAGCCGCAGCGCGCCAGGACCAGAGAGTCGAGGTGAGTAACCGTCAGGCACGTCGGCTCGCCGTCAGAAAGATTTCGCAACATCCGGCTCGAATTGCTGCCGTGCCAATACAAGCGGCTGCCCTCGCGCCAGAACAGCGTGGGCGTGCAGTAGGGGTTTCCGTCGACGACGTAGGACACGTGACACATGGCCGCCGCGTCGAGCACGGCGTGAACGGTTGCATGGTCATAGAAGCCGCGATCATGCCGCCGCTTTACCTGATTCACGCCGTCGACAGGGTAACTGGCCGCCGTCTCCTCTGACATTACTGCATCCCTCTTGGACAATCACTTGTATCGCTTTGATTGTTGTAGCACGCTGCAAATGGTCGCCGCCAGGTCCAATTGGGAGCCAATTACGCCAACCACTTCCAAACGTCGACTCAATGTCCTCGATGTACCCCTTGGGCTGGACCGGGCAGTCGGCAATCAGTCGCTGCAGGTACACGCCAGTCTGCGTGGTGCGATTCTCGACGGCCGGCTCGTTGCCGGATTGCGGCTGCCGTCGAGCAGGAACCTGGCCGATCAACTGAATGTCAGGCGCAACGCCATTGTGGGCGCCTACGAACATCTTCTGAGTGACGGCCTGGTCGAGACCCGAATCGGCGATGGCACCTATGTCGCCTCTCGGCTGCCAACCCGGGCAGATCAAATCACAGTTACACCCGTTGTGGTCGCCGCAAACCGGCGCGGTGCGTTTGCGCTTGGCCAGACGTACTCAGATCCGGCGGTTTTGCGGCGTCTTGCGAGCGCAACTCGGCGCCGGATCGCCTCCGCGACGGCGGAGTACCTCGGTTATGGCGATCCACGCGGCGGCGAGGCGCTTCGCCGGCAGATCGCTCTACATCTTGCTGCAAGCCGCGGCATCCGCTGTGACCCGAGTTGTATCCTCGTGGTGAGCGGGACCCAACAGGGCGTGCGCCTGTGCGCGGATGCGCTCCTGCATTCCGGGGATCGCGTGTGGATGGAGGACCCCGGCTATCCGGCAACCCGCAATACACTTGCAGCCGCAGGAATGCGGCTGGTGCCGGTGCCGGTGGACGCGGACGGCATTGATGTTGCGGCGGGCCGGCGGAGGGGGCCGTCGGCAAAGGCCGTCTACGTCACCCCTTCGCACCAGTTTCCGACCGGCGTCACGATGAAGATGGAACGGCGGATCGCGCTTCTTGACTGGGCGCGAGCCTCACGAGCCTGGGTGTTGGAGGACGATTACGACAGCGAGTTTCGGTACGGCGGACCGCCGCTGACGGCGCTCGCCGGTATCGGTGGGGCCGATCGCGTCATTTATCTCGGAACATTCTCGAAGACCCTGTTCGCGGGCTTGCGACTCGCCTACCTCGTGCTTCCGCCGGCCGCGGTGGAACGGGTGATCATCGCCCGCGCATCGCATGACCGCTTCCCACCGAGCCTCGTGGAAGGTGCCGTCGCCGACCTGATGGCGGACGGCATACTCGCCGCTCACGTGCGGCGGATGCGAACGCGCTATCGCATTGCCCGGGACGCGATTGCGAGCACGCTGGAACGAGCCGCGGACGGAACGCTCCGGCTCGTCGTACCGACACAGGGCCTTCACATGCTGGCCCACCTTCCCGCCGGACTACCGAAGGATGCCGCAGTCAAGATTCGCGCGGCCGCAAAGATCGAATCCTGGCTATTATCGGAGACGCGCCTTCTACAGTCCGGGCCGGACGGGTTCATCCTCGGCTTCGCGGGCCACGACATCACAGAGCTGACGGCGGCCGCGAACAGACTTGGCCAGGCGGTTCAAACCTACCTGGGGTCGTCCGCTCCCCGACGCCTTCACGATTCGACGGCGAAACTCTCACGAGGTCGTCGAGCGAAGCAGTCGCGATTCTAGAATCGGGTGGGGCTACCAAGGGTACCGCGCGTTGAACACGTCCTTGCCGAATGGCAGCATCCCGGCCGTGCCGGCGTAACCCAGGTGGCCGTGACCGTCGTCCCCGCCCTCGGTCAGGCCGAGCAGGTCCTCGTAGCTGCGCAGCGCCGAATAGTGGTTGTAGTAGGCCGTCGTATTCACGGTGCCCGGCACGATCAGGCGCTTGTTCAACAATACGGTGCCGATTTGGCCGCCGCCCGGAAAGGTATACGCGGGGGGATCGCTGGCCGGGTAGCCCGGCAAAAAAAGCCCGAGCAGAGGGCTCCAACCGGGATTGCGGAGGTTCGGTCCGGTCGGCGACAGGCAGGTGGACTGAACGGCATTGGCACACGCATTGGTCCCCGTGCCGGTGTCCGAGCCCGACTCGTCGACCGTAATGACCACCAGCAGCTTGCCGCTCCGGTAGGCCGGGGATGCCATGATCATGGGGAGCCAGTGCGCGAGCCAAAGGTTCGCGCCGGTCAGGCCGCCGGTTTTCCCGCCCTCCACGTTGACCCCCGCACACGTGGCATCGTGTCCGTCATCGCACAGATTCGGGGTGACGAACATGAACTTCGGCGTGGTCTCGATGCGCTGCAGGTCTTGGTAGAGATGACCGGAAAAGACATCGGGGCTGCCATTGGTATCGACGACGACGGTGCCGAGCGGCACGACGTGCCGGTTGCAGCGCCGCGGCTCGTCGATCACCGAATGGAAGTAGACAAACGGGGCGTGGCGGTCCGCGTACTGGTCCACAATCGGGCTGCCCTCGGCGCTGTTCGTAAGATCCGGGGTGCCGATGACGGGGTGAGCGCAGTCCGTGCCGCCCAGGCGGTCCGGCGTACCGAAGTCCCGGGATGGATCATTGCCCATGTCCTCGGCATATTCGCGCCACAGGACCCGGTAATCGTCGTCCCACTCATGATAGGTCTCGTCCAGCTGATCGCCAATCGTCTGGGCACCGTGCGTGGTACGGGTGGGCTTCGGAAAGACGCAGCCGTCACCAACCACCTGGCCGGCATACACGGGATTGGCGGTCGCATCGGCGTCGGTGCCGGGAATGATGTTCGTAAACTGGCCGACGACCGGCGGCTTCGTCAATGTGGCCGCATCGATGCAGTCGCTGTTCAGCGTCGCATTGGTCTCCTGACCGGATACCTCCGCGATATAGTTGCCGAGACTGACGT
Organism: uncultured Gammaproteobacteria bacterium; assembly: GCA_963799885.1. Taxonomy (GTDB): domain Bacteria; phylum Pseudomonadota; class Gammaproteobacteria; order Steroidobacterales; family Steroidobacteraceae; genus Bog-1198. Next base: position 87,380 of record CAWCYX010000005.1, read on the forward strand.
GGCTGGTCGCATAATAATTCTGGATCAGCTCGCCCTCCTTGAGCAGAGTGCAGTTCAGGTAATTGGCATTGCCGGGGGCTGCATTGGCCGGGCAGCCGCCAAAGGTCACATCCTCACTTTCGTTTTCCAGATTGACCACCAGGATGTGGTCGATTGCGCCCCGTGGCGCGGCGGCTCGGATGTAGCCCTGGTCGCGATCGGCGTAGGCAGCCAACGGCAGCAGCAAGGCCAGCAACGATGCGGCAGCCCCGCAGTGGCGCGCTAAATACGTGACGGTCATCTTAGGTCTCCCGGCAATCTATAAGTGAGAGGCGCCGGAGAGTAGCGGAGAATTGTGGCACCGAGGTTGCAGTCCCAGCCGAATTCGATGCAGCCGGATGCGAACGTCAGCTTTCCAGCCTGCTGCATGCACCACGGGTGACTACCCTTTTGCGCACTTATAAGCGCTACTTCCACACCGCGCGGGCAACGCGAAGAAAGTTTCCTCCAAGGACTTTCCGCACGTCTCCGATCGACCATCCGCGTTCGACCAGCAACGCCGCGAGCTGCGCGAACACTCCCGGAGCCACGTCCTTCATGGGCCACGGCGCTGCGTATTCGGCCGGCGGCCAGAAGTCTGGATGAGAGGCGAGATCCGCATCTCCCGAATCCTTCGGATCTGGGGGCGTGTAGTCGAGGCCGAGGCCCACATGATCGACACCGACGAGATCGCGCACATAGGTGACACAGTCGGCTAATGCAATTCCAGGCGACGCGCGCTCGGGTAAAAAGTATCCGAGCCCCGTCACGCCAATGACGCCACCGGTTTTGGCGCAGGCACGGATCTGATCATCCGTGATGTTGCGCCCGTGCAATCGTAGAGTCTTTGGGTTGGAATGTGAAAAAATCACCGGTTGGGTCGCCGCCTCCATGATGTCCATGGTGGTCCGGTAGCCCGTGTGAGAGCAGTCCACCAACATGCCGACGCGATTCATCTCGGTAATTACTCGTCGACCGAACGCCGTAAGCCCAGTATCCTTGTCGTGGCAGCCTCCACCCGCGAGGTTGTTCTTGTTGTAGGCGGTGAGCATCTGGCGCACGCCTAGCGCGTAGTACAGCGCGACGAGCGAGGGGTCACCGTTGAGCGCATTCATGCCCTCCAGATCGAAGGTGATCGCCATTCGGCCAGTCTTCTTTGCCTCCAGCACGTCATCGACGCGGCGAACGAGCAAGAACTTATCGGGCCGTTTCTCGAGCCAAGTGATGTAAGCACCCAGGTTCTTGATCGCCCGTTCCCAGTCGATCACGTCGTACCCGACGTCAATGGACAGATAATTGACTCCTGCACGGCGCCAGTCCTCGAGGTGCTCGAGATCATAATCGGGCACCGGGTCGAATCCTGAGTGATCGTCCCAGATGAGGGCGTCATGGATCAATTCCGTTGCCATGGAGGGCGCGTTCGAAGAGCCTGCGGGCATGCCGCCTCGAGTCAAGCTCGGGACAACTTCACTCGCCGCGACAAGGAGGCCAATTCGCGCAAGGACACTGCGTCGGGTGATTTGCATTTTTATTCCCTCGATCTGTGCGGTTGCCTACTCGCGGTGTCTGGCCATGGCACGGACTCTTGGTAGGTATCGTCATAGGCTACCGTAAGTCGAACGACCGCTTCGGCGCAATGTAATCGCCCGCGGCGGACTAAACCGCGTCCTACTGCAGCAGACCAAAGCTTTGGCCGTCAGATTCCTTTGCACGTACGCTCGCGACCCGCTTTCAACTCCGGCGATGCGGCAAACGCGTTGGCTGCTCGTCCGGACGTGCCCTTCAGCGCCTGGCAGACGTGATTGTTACTGGTTGTTTCAAGACGTCCCCCGTCTGAGGCTCGCGCAGAACCTCATCCACGGCGTCGATGACCGCCTGCGGCTTATCCAACTGAATCTCGTGACCCGATCCCTTGATGAACCTGTGTACGCCACGCGAGGAGAGACGCGCCAAGCCCCGTTGCAGAGCGGTCCAGACCTTCGAGTAGGACCGGTGGAACCAGACGCTTTCGGGCGTCCCGCTTTTCCCCCAGGAGTCCTCCGCCGAGAGCACGACAAGCGGCATTGCGCCAAGGCGGCGATGATCGACACTGTCGTACCGGTGCGTGTACACCGACGACATGAGCGAGACCTTGTCGGCCAAATAGTAGGCGGTGAAAAACCGAGGCCAGATCGTTCTGAACGCGGCGGGCGTGTTACTCGGCAAGGCAGTCGCAGAGGTACACTCATTGTATTCCGGCCTGGACGGCGCGAGGGGTCCATCCATGACCAAGAAGGCGCAATGCAGCATATCGGCCGCGTAGCTTTCTCCCCCGATCACCTCATCAAAGCCCGGCTGATTCTCATCGATGAGCCCCTCTCCGGCCAAGGCGGTATCGACGAGGACCATGCCGACGACCTCCTTGGGCCAGCGTTGCGCGTAGAGGCGCGCCTCGATACCGCCCAAAGAGTGTCCAACCAGCACATACGGTCCCGGTATGGGCCCGGCGTTGAGCGCCGCATGCAGGTCGTCCACCACGTCGGAGAGGATCTGCGGCCGGGGCCCTGGATCACTGAATCCATAGCCGGCTCGGTCGAAGGCGCAAACGCGCGTTTTTTGCGCGATCACGGGCTGGGTTTTGTACCAGACCACCGACCAGCTGAATATACCGGCCATCAGAACGACCGTCGGGCTGCCGGCGCCCGTGCAGTGCAGATTAATTCGCCGGCCGCCGATATCGACCAACTGACCTGGCCCGACGTAGGGCAGCATCCTCTGGTCCTCCGTCATGGAGGGCGCCGCAGTGGGCTGGGCGAGGACGACGTCACCGATGAAAAGCAGCAGGGCGGCTGTCGGGGCGGCCAGGACAATGCGAAGTGCGAGGGTGGGCATGGCTGTTCTCTGCCAAGTCGGGTGGCATAGCTTATCGTCGAATGCGGGAGATTTCCGCCAATCAGAGATGTGGCGGAGCACTCGTGTATTCGGACTCTTTCCGGGAAAGAGTTAAACGGGCGTAGGTTTCTTGGATTTGGTACCGGCAGAACTCGCTAATGTCCAGTACTCGGAAGCGCATCGGCGCCGCGCGCAATTTATCAATGGCCGCTGGAGTCAAGAAACGAACTTGCGGACGCTACGGTGTCGCAGTATAGTCCACTACACTTGTAGTAGTAAGTGCCTTTATGGGTCTGCCGAAACTCAGCAAAATTGAGCTTGCACTCATGGAAGCGCTCTGGACGAAGGGGGCTTTGTCCATTCGGGAAATTCAGGAAACGTTTCCGGAAGCGAAGCGACCGGCGTACACCACCGTGCAAACGATGGTCTATCGGCTCGAAATCAAGAAGGTCGTCCGCCGGGCCAAGAAGATTAGTAACGCTCATATCTTTGAAGCCGTGATCTCGCGGAAGGTGGCGCAGCGCCGTCTGATCGACGATCTCCTGGGCCTGTTCGGCGGGAGAACGCAACCTGTAATGGCCCATCTAATCGAGGCCGGCAAGCTCACGCTCGAGGATGTTCAGGAAGCAGAGAAGACTCTGCGCAAACTTGCGAAGAAGAGGGGATCGTCATGATTGCCGCTACTTTGGATCACCTTTGGCAATCCACGCTGTTCACATTGTGTGCAGGGCTATTGACGTTGATCCTTCGCAACAATGGCGCGCAGATTCGATATTGGCTTTGGTTCGCCGCCTCGGTGAAATTTCTGATTCCCTTCTCACTGCTGACGGCGGCAATTGCACACGTCAATCAGCCGCTTCCGCCGGTTCTTGTGATTGCGACATCGACTGCCGATGCGGTCGAGCAGGTCGCCCAACCATTCTCTTTTACGCCCGCGGCGGCCTCACTCGCATCCGCGGCGGCGGAACACGTAAATGTGGCCGCCATTCTGCTTGTGCTTTGGGCCGCCGGCTTTGCAACAATGGTCTCGCGCTGGTCAGTGCGCTGGTCGCGGATCAATACCGCCGTGCGTTCCGGGACACCCCTGCCCCTAAGCGCGCAACTGCCCATTCCGGTCAGATCTTGCACCTCCGCGATAGAACCGGGGCTTGTGGGAATATGGCAGCCGATCCTTCTTCTGCCAGAGGGAATCGCTGCAAGTCTCTCCGTGCCTGAGATGAGTGCAGTTCTTGCACACGAGCTTTGCCACATGCGTCGCCGCGACAACCTGACCGCCGCGATTCACATGCTGGTGGAAGCCGTATTCTGGTTCCATCCGGTTGTCTGGTGGTTGGGGGCGCGGCTCATCGCGGAGCGCGAGCGTGCTTGCGACGAGAGTGTGTTGGCCTCCGGCAACGAGCCCGAGACTTATGCCGAAGGCATTCTCAAAGTTTGTCGATTCTACGTCCAATCGCCACTGGACTGTGCCGCCGGGATCTCGGGCGCAGACCTGAAAAAGCGGGTGGAGGAAATCATGATCAACCGCCGTTCAGTCCCCTTAAGCACGGCCAAGAAAATCGTGCTTGCCACGGCTGCCGCCGCGGCCATTGCCTCACTGTTTCTCGCAGGAAGTGTCGCGGTGCCTGCTGTTGCGGCGGTAGCCCCTCCGCAATCACAAGATAATGCTCCTGCACCTCCCACGCCTGACGAGATTGAACAAAGGCGCACGGAACAGGGGCAACCTCGAACAGCTGTGGCCTTCAATCCCGAACAGTTCGACAAATTTGTCGGCTTCTACCGGTTAAACCCAAACGCCTACTTTACGGTCACCAGGAAGGGGGAACGCTTCTTTGCGCGGCTAACGGGACAGGAGGACGTCGAATGGTTTCCGGAAAGTCCGAACAAATTCTTTGCCAAGGTCGTGCATGCTCAAATCAGTTTTATCACTGACACCCAGGGCAACGTCAGCGAGCTCGTGTTGCATCAGAACGGGCGGCAGCAACACGCGTCCCGAGTCGACGGGACCGTGGTTAAGGCCTTCGAAGCTGCAACGCAAAAGCACATCGCAGAGGGCAAGCCTGATCCAGAACGAGAGGCTCTTGCTCGTCGGGACATTGCAGCTCAACAAAAAGGCGAGCCCGACCTCGAGATCATGTCCGCGCGCCTAATCGCCGCCGCAAAACAACAATGGCCGCAGATCCAGCAGTGGAATCGGCGAGTCGGGAAATTCGAAAACATGGTGTTTCTGCATGTAAGCCAGCAGGGCTGGGATATTTATGACGCGACGTATGAGCACGGACATATGATCGTGAGCGTAGGACCGCTGACGCCCGACCATAAACTGGACGGAATATTTTATCAGTCGTCATAGCGGCAGACATCTCTTTCAGGGAGATCTCGTCATCGAAGTAGACGGACTACGGCGGTTCCCGAAACATATGCGCGCCGAGCACTCACGGGTTCCCTGAATATTCTAAGCAGTGGCTTGGTCGGCAGGCGCCCCTGATAGCTCCACGTCATCCTCCCCGCGCAACTCGAACTCCTTGTCAACCTTGAGCTATGGTGTCTTGGGATGATGCAACGGCTTCGTCCCTAATTGACGCTGTAGTAGGAGGTTGCCTGGGATACATTCCCCGCCTTATCCTTGCCAGTGACGGTGAAGGACTTGTGGGTAACGCGCTGCGTCGTGTTGAGCGGCGCTCCGTTGGGCAGCGTACCCGAGCACTGCGCCAGCCCGGACAAGGCGTCCGCGCAGACATAACTCACTGTGACCGGGCTGTTGAGGGCATAGATCGTCCCGTTGGTCGGTGTGGTCACGGTCACCGTGGGTGGCGTCAAATCGATGTTGATTGCGGGCGAGGTAGCCGTGGCCGTGAGTCCTGCATTACTGACGGCCGTTCCCGAGACACTTAGCGCACTGCCTTCGGTCGCGAGCGTGATCGGCGATGGACAGGTAGCAATCCCGGACACGCTGGAGCAATGGAACGAGACCACAACCGCGCTATGCTCCCACCCGAAGCTGTCCGCCGTCGGCGATTCGCTGAAAGCTATTTTTGGGTCTGACGCATCGCGCTTGATGGTCACCGATCTACTGGTGGTGCCTTGCTTGTTGCTGGCCGTGCAAGTCGAGACAAGCCCGGCAGTGTTCTGCGCGATGGTGCGCGTGCCGCACCCTTCCTTCTCGGACCCAGTGGGCGATACCGCGAAGGAGACCGTCACATCGCTCGTATACCAGCCGTTTTGTCCTAAGGTACCGGTCACGGTGGGGGTGATTGTTGGCGCACCGCCGGTGGTCCCGCCGGTGACCGTGTAGTTGACGGTCGAGGTCGTGACATTGCCCGCCTTGTCGGTGGCCGTGACGGTGAATGCGAAGGCGCCGGCAGCGGCCGTATTCACGGCCGCACCACTCGCAACAGAGCCCACACAGGAGGCGACGCCGGACAAGGTGTCCGCGCAGGTGTAGCTGGCGGTAACGGCGGAGCCTTGTGCGTACGCGGCGCCGCTTGCGGGCGCGCTGATTGCAACCGTGGGCGGCGTCTTGTCGATGCTGATTGAAGCGTTCACCGGTGCGCTCACATTGCCTGCAACATCGCTACAGGTACCAGACGGTGAAGTTTGAGCGGCCCCTTCGGTCGTCACCGTGACTGCGGCCGAGCAGCTTGCGATCCCCGAGGTGGCATCGTTCCCTGTAAAAGTGACCGTGACAGACCCATTGTTCCAGCCATTTGCATTCGTGGCAGGCGCCGCAGTCACAGTTGCGACCGGTGGAGTCGCATCGCGCTTCACGGTGACCGTTTGGGAGGTGGTCCCGCCGGCGCTGGCCGCGCTGCACGTAAAGGATTGGCCCGCAGTGTCGGTCGCAACCACGCCCGTGGTGCACCCGGTTTGACTCAAGATCGTGGCGAGCGTATCGGTGACAGCCCAGCTCACTGTGACATTGCTGCGGTACCACCCGTTCGCGCCTAGCGTCCCCGTGACGGTGGGCGTGATCGTGGGTCCGGAATCCGACAGAGGCTGCATCGTAAAATCAGTTGGCAACGCTGCGGCGTTCACCCAGGTCAGGCCCAGTTCAAAGGCATTCGAGTTTGTGACCTGCAACGCCTCGGTTGCGTTGATTCCGGTGATCGTGAAACTCGCGACACCGCCTGCGGGGAACGTGTAGGTATGACCGCTTGTGATCGGCGCGGACAGGGGGGGCCCGCCCACCACGGGGTTTGGATAGTTCACGGTGAATGCCGTCTGCCCAGCGGGGAGCGGCGCGGGGATGATGACGCTCTGAAAATTGCTAGCGCCCGTAGCGGCGGTGAGGGCATAGCCGATGGCGACCGGTGGATCCACATAACAGAACCCGGCGTACGGTCCCGAGAGCAGCGTACTTGCACTTAATAAGGTGCTGCTGGTGTATAAGGTGCCACAGGGTGCCGAGAAGGTCATGATGCTCGTCACCGGATCCGTGCTGGTGGGCGGAAGCGGCGATCCGACGTTGACACCGGGCTTTGGGGTCGCGAGCACGAGGTGCCCGGCCGCCGAATCGAGCACATAAAAAATAGTGACGCCTTTGGCGTTCGTGGTCATATCCAGCGAGGGCGGCGTGGCGCCGTCATTAATGGCATATTCAGCGTTGCCAACGCACCCGCTGGTGCAACCCACGTTAGTCGTCAGCCCGGTGATCGGATCGGTTAATGGGAAGATGGGGTCAAGCCCGCTGAAGATGTCCACCGGAATGCCATCCGCCGCCACGCTCCAGAGGGAGTACGCGGTGCCCGGAGGGCCACTGTCTTCGGTCGCGAAAGTCACTTGCCAGCCGTTGGTGAGGCTCACCGGATACTCAGGGATTGAGTAGGGGAATGGGTTCGGGGCAATCGTCGAATCGATGAAGTTGATGATGCCTGTGCGGTCCGCCGTGAGCAGCGAGACTTTGTCGATGGTGCCGGTATTCAGAGAAGTCACAAATCCCGCATCGCCGCGCGAATTGAGCCCGATCCGACCGAGGGGTGAGGAGCTGGTGGTGACTATGGGCGTAGAGTTCACCGCTCCGGCGGGAGTGACGTCCAAGAGCGAGTACTGACCCGACGCTAAACTCTCGTAGATGATCGAGACCAAGCCGCTATCGTTGATGGCCGCCTGGCCGTATTGAGTACCGTGGGCGGTGTTCCAGCTATACGCGGCATTCGCGGGACCTTGCAGTAAGGTGGATAGGCCCGCCGGGGAAACGCTACCGAACTCGTGGGCGAGTGTCCCCACTGCATAAGTCGCAATCCCGAGTGCCCCGGAACTATTCAATTGCGAGTCAGAGTTCGCAATGAACGGCATCTGGACGGCAGTGACGGTAGCGGGGCTCGTGGTCGGGTCGACAAAAAGCTCGCCATACCCCTGGAATAAACCGCCGGCGTTTGGGATCCACGCTTCGATGGCGATCAGGCGATTGTTGTTGATGGCAAGCCCCACTGAGCCCGCGCCAAAACCCCCGCAATAGGGCGTACCCGGCACAGTGTAGGTGTCCACCCCCAAGGTGTTGTTCTGCACCAGCGTCGCGGCGTAGACGATTTGATTCGATCCGGTTGGTGACCAGAGGTGCACTTGAAACAGGGTCGCGGGCATCCCGCTCACTGTGGTCGGCTGCTGCCCGACATACGCCACATCGCCGTTGTCGTTCAATGCAAAGTCGCAAATCGATTCCGGTCCGATGGCTGCGGCGAAGTCTGCCACCTTGGTGTACGTGAAGCCGTCCGAGGCGTGCGCGGGCCCAACTGTCGTAGCGAAGAGCGCGCAGCCCAACAGGGCACTCGTAAGCACCTTCCAGTGAGGTTCGGCTGAGCGCCGCTGGAGAAGTGGTCCAATTTCTGGGAAGACTGCCGTGGATTGACGCAGATGATTGCTCAACATGTGTGCACGCTCCCTATGCCGCTGTAACAACCAAGCCAACTGAGCAGATGGCGGTGCGTGGTAAGCGTCCCATCTGAATTACTTCTTGAGCGGATAACAGCAAATACAGAGCACGCGCACATCCCCCATATGGTGTATTTCGGGGGGTAGCTGATCGAACATGCCGGGGTCGCCAAGGCTTCGCTTTACGATAGTTTCGGCAGCAAGGAAGAGTTGATCCGCTGTTACTTACAGTCGCGCAGCGAGCGGCGCCAGGCCCGAGTCCGCGAACGCAGGGCGCAGTTCCAGGCTCCGCGGGACAAGATCTTGAGTGTGTTCGATCTTCTTGGAGAAACCGTCGCGGACCCGAATTATCGCGGGTGCGCGTTTCAGCGCGCCGGCGCCGAAGCCGGAGCCGGCAGCACCATCAAGGGCACATGCGACGCGTCGCGCGCCTGGATTCGGCGAGAGTTTACCGAACTCGCCCGCGCGGCAGGAGCCCGCGATCCAGAGTCCCTGGGCCGGCAACTCGTGGTTCTTTATGACGGTGCCGCGGCGACGGCGCACATGGACCAGGATCTCGAAGCGCCGCAAGCGGCGCGCGCACTCGCCGAACGGTTGCTGTCCTCTCAAACATCGAAGTGAGTGGCCTCGGGCTCGACCGTGCCGTCGCGGCTCGCCACGCGCAGCTCCGGCTCACATTCGACAGACTCGTATTCCCTCATGTTTGAATGTCGTCGATCGGTCATCGCGGCCGGTTCAAAAGTGGCTAATGAAGTTCGAGACATTGGGCGCGCCCAGCCCCGTCACATCATCAAAGCCTGCGGTGGCTGTGCATACGCTGCAGGGCGCGCTGCCGAGGTCATTGGTTCCGACCGTGATATCCACAATCCCCGGGTTGATGCCACTGGTCTGGGATGTCCGGTAAAGTAGTCCATTAAAGCCGCCCGGCGTAGCCATGACCAGGCTCGCGAGCGACTGGTGCTTGGCTTGCAGGTGCTGGCCCAGCAGCGCGCTGATGCCGGCCCAGATCGGACTGCCGGCGCTGGTGCCACCGGACATGAGCCAGCGCTCCTTGTAATACACCGCCACCGCGCTGTGCTGGTAGTCGGCCACAGCGGAGACGTCGGGCGTGGCCTTCATCCCGATGTTGGCAGTCACAAGGGCCGCACTCAGATACGCGCTCTGCCACGTTGGCACGGAGGCAAACAGGCTCCAACCGCCGCCTGAGTATGTCCAGGCCACTTCGCTGTTCGCTCCCACGGCGGAAGCCACGGAGTTGATGCGCGTGCCTCCCACCGCTGTGACGCTGGCGGAGCCCGCCGGCCAGGATGCGCCCAGGTTCAAGAACTGAGTGTCATTATCGCCGCTGGAAGCAAAGAGGATGACGCCCTGGTTGGCGACAATAGAAGCCAGCAGGGGCTCCTGGGCCTGAAAACCGCTGACGTCGGCCGACAGGTAGCTGGCACTCAATGTCACGGCCGTGACGCCCGGAAGCGAGGCGGCGTAGATGACGGCGCTGGCCACATCGCTAAAGGTCGAACTGTTGGCCGTCACCAGGACGATGCTGGCACCCGGCGCGATGGCATGCACCATCTGCGTGTCGAGGGCCATCTCGGCCCCGCTATCGGAGGGGGTGCTGCCAGGGTTGTTGCTGGGCGGCGCATACACCTGACTAAAGCAGGGGTTGGTGGCATTGCATTGGGGCAGGCCAAAGGCCGCGCTGTAGACATTCAGATCATCCGCCGTGTTGCCAGACCCGGGCGCATCGACAATGGCGATCGTTTGTCCGGTGCCATCCAGGCCCTGGGGCACGACGTAATGGCTGCGCAAGTCTGCCGGTGACAAGGCACCATTGATGGCGTGACCGCCGATACCAAACATGTCTACCGTGCCGCTCAGCACTGTCGCCGCGCCCATTTCTGAGCCGGGCACCGATGCGCCCGTGATGATGCCTTGCTGGAAACTCTGCACGGCCGCCTGATTCATGCCGAGCACATACGGGACTACGGAGCCATCCGCTTGGGAGGTTGCCAGGGCCGCGCCAGAGGGATACAGGCCGCCCATATAGACACTGCCCGCCATTTCGAAGAATACGCGGCGCACAGGAGCGGCCGACTGGACCTCTGGCACCGTGGCATTGGCGACCCAGGCGTTGTGCCCCTGGAGGGGGGTGAGTGTGCCGTCACCGAGCTGGTCATACTCAAAGGGGTGACCCGAGGATCCAAACAGCGTAATCGGGAACAGATCCTGCAGGGTCCCACCCTGAACGCAGGGGGTGGGCGACTGGCTCATGGTTGTCACCACCGGATAGGTGTTGCTGCAATCCACAACAAAGTAGGCATCGGCACTGTAGGTGCTTTGGTGTTTGAAATAGGCTGCCCCGGACGCCCAGGTGACATTGCTGGCAAAGTTATTGGCCTCGATCCAGTTCTCGATCGGATAGGCGGCCAGCAATTCCTCGGGCGAAGAGCCCATCACAGCCGTGAGTTGCACCACGGTAAAGTTCGACAGCGACAGCGTGTAGACCGGCGTGTTGTTATCGTCCGCGAGATACATTATCTGGACGGAGTTACCCGAGTAGCTCACTTCGCGCGATGCGGTGTTGTGTCGTAGCACGATGTTGCCACCGACCAGGTACCGTGCCAGCGAGGCCTTGGGCACGGACAGGTTCGGGTCCAGGCTCTGGGCGTCGATCGGTTCGGTCTGGGTGCCGTTGGTCAGGGGTGATTGGCTGAGCCCTGACCAGGCGTAGGAGACGAAGTAGTTGGTACCGGGAACCAGGTTGCCGCCGCCGTACGGAAAATTCCAGCCAAGCGTTGCAGTGCCGCCATGCAACTCGAAGGACTCAAAGGCCTTCTGATCGGTGCTCAGCTGCGGTGGTGGAGTGCTGGCACCGTTACCGCCGCCGCCGCAGCCTGCCAACAGTGCCGTAGCCTGCAGCATGAGGGCACACGCCGCAATCTTTCCTGACCATCCGTGGCGCTCGGTTCGCATCCCACTCCCTGTGTCATCCGCCTTTGCGGGCTAACAATACCAGGAAAATCCGCAATCACGTCGACCAATCGCACCGATCCACTCCCCATCGGTGGTCTGAGCCGAAAATGATCACGGTGCCATTCGACTCGCACGCCGACTGCTCGAAGAGCCGACAGGAACCGTCGACCCAGATCTCAATCTCGATTCGTAAAGAATGCGAACTCACGCAGGTGGTGCAGCAGACTTCCGGTTTTGACCGGTCAGAGCCCGTCGCGGACAGCACTGTCGGCCATTGACGCGTCGCGACCCATTGCGGACATTCACGCGATCTGCTTTCCTTCCAACTGAGAATAGTGAGAACGGAGGCATGAAGCCTTCTGCATCTGCACCTGTCGATAGTGCCGCCAGCGTGCTGACGAGGTAAAAGCACCATGCCCGATACTAAATCGTCCTCTGCTCCCGTCTCAACTACTCAAGGACCGGGGCTTCACGTGCCAGCGCGGTTCATTCCAGTTCCGAAAACGATCAGCCCAGAGGCACAGGCCGCCCTGACCCAGGAGAATCCATACGGTAGCGAGTCCGAACCCGACCCCTGGGATAAAGCTGCGTGGGAGAAGCGCGGTCGTGAGCGAAACGAGGCATTTGCGGGAATGCTTGCATCGCGGTTCGCACCTGACCATCCAAAGAAGCTATCGGAGCTCAAGCTCTCTCACGTAACGCTGTACGAGATCGAGCCGTCGATCTTGCCGGACAGACACGCCACGAAAGCACTTGAGCAGGTTCAATTCATTCTGGATCATCTGCGCGCTCGATGACGAAGGACCGCTTCTGGCCGGTCAGCGACCGTCGCCGCCGCCGACCGGCTTCCATCCTTCTTAAGCCCCGGTCTGTTCTGCCATTTCTAGAGCGTCATCCACCTCAATACCAAGATATCGGACGATGCTCTCGAGTTTGGTATGGCCGAGGAGCAACTGTACAGCCCTCAGATTCTTTGTCCGGCGATAAATTAGTGTGGCCTTCGTCCGCCGCCGGTCGAAGTGGCTCAGATTCGGGCGCTTCCGACGAGCGTCGATGCAGTTACGATTGCGCGACGCCATTGTTACGCGCGCCTACGCTAACTCCCGTGATCAGATCGATCCGGGTTTAATGACGCCGGCGGAACGCGCCGTGGTGCCGCCGGTTCGCTGGCGTATGACTTGGAGCAACCCCGTTAACAACCGAGTTGCGCTGCGGCAGGTCGCAACCATCGCCTTTCCCGAATATGACTAAATGGCGATGCATCCGCTCTCGGTTCAGCCTTGCTTGCTCATCGAGTCGTAGGCATCGGCGAGTCCGAGAAGAGAATCGCCGCACCGGGTCCGCGTCGAAGAGCCGTGCATCAGCGCGAGCATCTGCGGTTCGAGAGCGGCAAGACGACGGATCGTCGATGCGGTCGCACCCGAAAGCGCAGTGGCATGAAACATCTGCTCCGCAGCGAGCGCGGGCCCAACAATATCATCGTCAGTAAGCGCCGGTCCGTCGCCGGTGTGGGTAAATAGGTCGCCGCAAAAAAGCGTCTTGGTTGTTTGCTCAAAAATGACCCGCGCCTCCCAGTTGTGCGGAACGTGTGGCGTATCGATGTGCCGGACCTGCTTGCCACCGAGATCAATGACCTCGCCGTCGGCCAGCTTGCGCGGCGGTCGATCGCACAAGTCGTCAAGCGAAACCATACAGCCGACGGCGCCGTGTGCGACCTCCGCGCTCAGGCGCGGCAGCGAGGAATTCGTTCATTGCACCGCATTCGTCGGATTCCACGTGTCCAAAGGTGATCCAGCGGAGTCGCTTAAGCGGAATGATGCGGGCAATCGCCTGCGACACGAGGGGGAACATGCGTCGCGGGCCGGTGTGAAAGAGGAGTGGATCGTCAGCATCGATGAGAAACTGATTGAACGTGAAGCCGCCAGGCGCTGCCTCAGGGACGCACGTTGACAAGCGGAAGATGCGATCGGCTATCTCATAAGTATTAGTTTGCATGTGGCATTTTCCTTTTGTTGCGGCAGCGCGCCGGCAGCGAAAGCTGGACCGATGGATTCAACAATACCTCAAGTTTTCGACCATGTGTTGAAGCAGGCTTTGACGCACTTGTGGCCGGAGTCACACTGACGTCCACCGGCTCGTCGCGACCCTTAACCGCACGACCGCAGGAGCCATTCGTCAGCGTCCGCTTTTCATTCGATCCGATATACGAGATGGCAGCCAGAGCAGGTATTGCCAAGCGCTGCGAGCGACTTCCACGCGGCCGCAGGATCGTTGGTGTGTGATGCCACTCTTGCGTCAGTGACGAAGGCACGCGCCGCAGCATGCATCACGTCGAACATTGCACGCACTTCGGGCGGTGGTGATGGTGGCAGTGTCGCGGCTTGCTCCGATTCTTTCTTCGTAAAGAATACCTCGCGACAGTACTCGACGGTCCCAGGGGCAAGCCCGAAATTGGACTCCGCAGCCTCTGCGGCGGCTTCAAACTCACCGTTCGACAGGTGTCGCATAGATTCTGTCAAGGCGTGAAGGTGGCCTCGCATCAAGCACTTCCAGTTTTCGCGTCGTGCCTCGGCAAGCGCAATAAGTAACCGCGGATCGCGCGCCATGCCCGCGGCCGGCACCTGGGAAAAAGGCACTAACAGACATGCCAAAGTGAGCGCGATTCCCAAAGTGAAAACTCTCGCGTGATGTCGGTTCATTCCGTGTCGAAGCCAGGTGCGAAACGCACGTTCCTTCGCAGCCCGCAGAGAATCAAAATAACGGAGATAATGATTGCAATGCCTACGCTAATAAATCCGAATGTTACGATGCGTTCTTGCCAAGGCTGACCGCTATAACCCGTAGCCGTCAGGGGGGTCATCGCTGCGGTACCAAAGATCGCCGCTAAACCGGTAATGACCCAGTTTCCATAGGTCCCATAGAGTGCGCTCCAGTATGCCGCAGCACTGAGTCGCGCGGGTAGCCCGATCTCGGTCCATATAGCGCCCAATGCCACCAGGAAGGTGCCATTCATCAGGCCTTCTAAATGGGTCGCGAGCCCCATGCGCGGGTTTGTGAGGTGTTGTTCGACAAAGCCGGCGATGAGGCCCAGAAGGAACAAGAACATGCCATGCCAGAGGAGTTGACGTTTTTTATCTTCCATTTTTATCCGTTCGAAAGGTGCGCCGCGCGCTTTCTATAGGACCGACAGCACGTGAGAGATTGCACGCCCTGAATGTACTCTCAATCTGGCTGGAGGTACGGTCGGATTCGAGCCGAAGCTCATCAGTCTCGCATCGAGGGAAATATGGAGCGCGGATCCCGAGGACTCCAGCGTCCCGCCTCAGCCGCCGTGATGAAGCCATATGCCAGGCGGTTGAACTCGTCGGGCTCTTCCAGATTTATTGCATGTCCGGACCGGGGAATAATGGCAAGTCCCGCGGTTGCAATGGTGCGATTCATCATCAATGCGGGTTCTAGACAGGGCTCGTCCTCATCGCCCGTCATGATGAGTGTGGGGACGCTCATATTTCGCATCGAGCCCCGCAGGCTCCACAACGAAGGTCGCTGTTTCTGGACACCCCGCATGGTCAATGCTGAACCTCGCGTCGAGTGACCAGCCAGTTGGGTGGCGAACTCGCTCCAGCCTCGAGGGTCCTTGTTCTGAAGTTGCACGCGTGCTGGCCCAAGGGCGTAACTCTTCGCAAACTCGGCCATCGACTCATGCTCGATCCGAGCTGCCGTGGCCTCCATCTCGGCCTGGAATTCGGTTTGTCGATCCGGATCCGCTCCGTATCCGCATGAGGCGATTAGCAGCGATCGTGCCCGGGATGGATATGCCAAGCCAAAGTGCAGGGTCGCGAAGCCGCCCATCGAGAGCCCGATGATGTGTGCGCGCTCGACCTGCAGGTGCGCGAGAACATCACGGATGTCGTCGCGCGCCCGTGCCTGAGAATACAGTGTCGCATCCTCGGGAACGTCAGACGGTGGGTATCCCCGGGCGTTGAATGTGATGCAGCGGAACCACCGCGACAGGAAGCGCACTTGCGGCTCCCAGCTGCGATGATCTCCCGCGAACTCGTGAACGAAGACAACGGGGACACCGGAGCCCGTCTCTTCGAAATAGAGCCGCACGCCGTCATCGGCCATGGCGCTGCCGCTAAGGGGTCGATCTGGGGAAGGCCCGGACGCCATCCTACCTGCCGCCGGCGAAGAGGCGGCTGTCTTCGTGTTCGAGGCTTGAACCTTTCCCTCCGCGGAGAAAGAGGCCAAGGCCGCGGCCGACACCAAAACCTCTCGACGCGACGGGGGCATACGATCTCCGTTAACTTCTTGTGTGTCTGATCGTCCGCTTTAGGCAGACAGTGGAGAGTCCTGGGAAACGTTTCGGCATCTGTTCTGGTCTTGGATCCAATCAGTCTACTCCCACTACTTCCGCCTTCAATTTCAATTGCCAGGAAGAAGGTCCCCGCTAACCATTCGCGCCGTGCTATCACAGGCTCCAGGTGCCCGAGCCGGGACGTCTTGAGGAACCCGTCATACCTTCCATGCCGACGTGTCGCGGGCTTCACCAGTGAATATCAATATGGACCGGTGAAAAGCGCCAATTGAGCGTCGAAAGCCCGCTTGTAGGCGGGCCGCACTGTGCCGCGGGCGACATAGGCGGAGAGGTTTGGATATTCGTCCAGAATACCCGATGCTTTCAACCTGAGCAGCACCGCCACCATCATCAGGTCGCCCGCGCTGAACGCACCATCATCGAGCCAGTCGGCATCGCCAAGGCGACCGGAGAGTTCGCCCAGCCGGTCGCGGATGCGATCCTCGACGACAGGCAGGCGCTGCTTGTACCAGGTCTTGTCGCCCTCCAGGAACTTGGCGGTTTGGAGATCAAGAATCGGCGGCTCAACGGTGTTGAGCGCGGCAAACATCCATGTGATCGCGCGCGCCCGGGCATCAAAGACGGCAAGAGTGGGCTTCATTGGAAGGCCGACGATGATGTTCGCATGGGTCATTTCCTTGCCTCGTATGAACCCACGACGAACGGACCTCTGCCGATTCGACATGTTCCGACATTAACGTCTTGGCTAGCGTTGCGGTTCAAATGAGGCGGCGCATATCGCGCCGGCCGCCGCTGCGCCACTGTAGGTGCCTCCCCTACACGAACTGTCGGAAAGGACAGCTACTCCGATTCAAATCCTCGGTTTAGATTGGCGCCAAACGGTAAGGAGATGTTCGACATGGCTGGAATACGCACGATTCTTTCTCACGCGTTCCTGTTTGGCTTGGTGGCGTTCAGTTCGGGATGCGTCGTTCACGAGGTTCACGATCACGGCGGCGCTGCTGCGCGCGAAGAGGGGTATCGCGAGGGCTACTACGACCGCGAGCACAATCGCTACTACCATGAGAATGCCTGGCATGAATGCTTGGAGCACGACCCGTATTGCCATTAACCACGACCCGTATTGCCATTAACTCAGCGGCTGAAGGTGCCGGCGGTGCAAACCGCCGGCATCCTCCTGCAGTCGGCGGCGAAGCGTTCACGCCGCGATCTTTAAAAGCTCTCCGCCGTTAGCGGTGTCCAACGCGCCTCGCGGCGCAAGCGTCGCGCCTCGGACGACTCGGTGCTGTAGTCCATGGGTTCGGCCGCGGGCAAGGACAGCAGGGGCCTCAGCGCCAACACATTGAGGACACCGAAGCCGCCTTTGTCGCTCATCATTTGCACGCCCACGTAGGTCCCGCACTCGCGGCACACCAAGAACTCCGCCGTCCGCCCGCCGAAGCGATAGCGCTGCACGAGCGCGGGATCGCTGCTGCGAAATTCGAGCGAACCCTTGGCATCGGAAGTCGCGAGCGCTCCATGGCTGCGACAAAAGGAGCACTGACACGCGCGGACCTGCCAGGCCGCTGTTGCGATCGCGGTTCGGTATCGCGCGGTGAGGACGCCGCAGTGGCAGCGGGCGAGATATTCAATCGTGTTCATACGCCTTGGCTCCTTCTTAAGCGATCGGACGTATCGATCGCGACCAACTAGCCCGCGTCGAGCGTGACGTCGGCGTGGATGTCGCTTTCGGCGGAAAAAACCTGGGCGGTGAGGGCATCGGTAAGGCGGTCGAATTCGGGCCCCAGAATTCGGTCCTCCACCAAGGGCGGCACATGGCTGCGGACCAGGGCCAGGAACTCGCGCAGCGCCGGCGGCGCCGGCCGATCCGTGACGTACAGCGCCTGCGAGGCCACCACTGCCAGCATGGCGAGGCAGGCATCGAGGCAGCGGCCGGTGCGCTGTTCCTTGGTCCAGGCGAGAAAGGTGGGAGTGGCCACGTCGTCCTGATTGGAGGCGGAATCGCTGCCCGGGATGAAGGTTCGCTGCGCGGCCGCTTTCGCCATTTCAATGTAGCCGGCCGTCGCCATCGGGATATAGCCGATATTGCCCCGGCCGTCGCTTTCACCCGGCTGGCGGCCGATCAACAGCAAGTCCGGCATCTGTGAAACGCGGCCATTCAAGAGTTTGGCGCTGTGCCGGTCACAGAGCAGGCACAGATCCGCCCAGATCCCCGACAAATCGTCGAGCGCCGGCGTCGCCACGGCGTTGTGATAGCCGCCGGTGCTGATGGCGCGGCCGTACGGGTGTTTCAAATCGGGTTGTAGGTACACCGGGTTATCGCTGATCGAGGACAGCGAGACGGTGGCAGCGTGGGCCGCCGCGGCCTGCGCACGATGCGCATGCCCCAGAATTCGGGGGACGATGCGATAGCTCACCGGTGCCTGATAGGTGCGCAGGCCGTCCGCGGCGGCGGAGCCCAGCAGATAGGCGCGCAGCGCCTGCAGCGCCGCCGCCTCGTCCTTGTCGCCCCATAGCGAGTCGAGCGCCGCGTCGTAATGTTCGAGCGGCGCCCTGAAGGCGTCGATGGACAGTGCGAACGTTTTGAATGCCAGGCGCAGCCGCCGCTGGGCCGCGATGGCGGAGTCGGCGACCAGGGCGGCGGCGCACGGCGAGCCGTTGATGAGCGAGCCGCGTTCCTTGACCTCGAGCTCGAACGCGGTCGAGAGCTGGGCGAATAGCGGATACAGGGCGAGGATCTCCCCGGCGCCGCCTTGACCGGCCGCCGATACGGGGGGCATCGGGGCACCGTCGAGCATCGCCGCCACCGCTTGCGCGATGCGCGGCGAGGTCGCGGCGTGCCCTTCCAGGAAATTGGTCAAGCGCGCAAGCACGATGCCGCGCACGACGCGATCGGGTAGGTAGTCGCCGAAGGCAATCGCGGCGGGGAAGGGCTTGATGCGGGCATGGCGGTGCCGTTGTTCCGGCGTGAGACGCTGGCTGGCCGCCTCGCCCATCGAGGTGGTGACGCCGTAGACCACCACCGAGGGATCGCGTTCGATCATCTCGAGAAACATCGCGCGGCTGGTGGCGATCCGTTGCATGGCGGTGTCGGAGATGCGGACCGGCTCGCGCTGCCAGGCGACTCGAAAAGTGGCGTCGAGATTGACGTCCCACCGATTGTTGAGGATGACGGTCAAGAATTCACCAAAGAACCATGGTCACAGCATGTTCGCGCAGAAGCGGTTTTCGTAATGTAATTAACCTTATTCCATTTTCAATCATAGGACCTTGCATCAGTCGACATATCCGCGAGCCCCGGGTTCGTCAGCCTTCATCTTCTGCCGAAGCGGGAACCAGTCGATGAGCCGCCGCGCACAGTGCCGCGTCGCCACCGTGCCGGCCCACAAGCTGCAGCCCGGCGGGCAGGTTCGCATCCGTTTCGAGCGGGATACTCAACGCGGGGTGACCCGACACGTTGAAGGGCCGGACGAACGCCGTGAGGCGCAGCACCGCGCGGGCATCGCCGGTCTCGCCGAGCCGGGGTGGCACGATGGGCAGAGTCGGCAGGACCAGCGCATCGACGCGTTCCAACGCGGCATCGACTTCGGCACGGAAGCTCGTCCGGCAGCGTTCTGCGGCGGCCAGCGCCTCGCGCGAGATGTTGCGATTGCCGAGCAGCCGCGTGCGCACGTCATCGCCGAGCCCCGGTTTGTCGACCAGATGGCCGTAGGCGGACCAATTTTCCTGACCGATGATGGTGAGCCCGGCGGCATAGGCGTCCTCGAGGGTCGGCAGATCGATGGGTAACGATGCGACATCCGCCCGGGCCAGCGCCGCGCGCAGCGTCGCGACGACGCCGGGCTCGGCGGTCACGTTGACGACGCCCAGACGCAGTTTTGCGGGAGGCGGGCGTGTGGCGAATGAGGCATCCATCAGCGCCATCGCGCGTTCGATCATGGCGAGGCTGCGGGCAAACGGGCCGACGCAATCCAGGCTGGAAACCGCCGGATGTACGCCCTCGCGGCTGATCCGGCCGTATGAGGTCTTCAAGCCGTACACGCCGCAACAGGCCGCCGGGATGCGGATCGAGCCCCCGGTATCGGTGCCGAGGGTGAAATCGACGGCGGGATCGCCGTGCGCGCCGGCCGCCACCGCGACCGCCGAACCGCTCGATGAACCGCCGGGGATGCGATCCGGGTACCGGGGATTTTTCGGAGTTCCGCTCCAGCGATTGATGCCTGTGACCCCATAGGCGAGTTCGTGCATGTTGGTTTTGCCGACGATCCGGCATCCCCCTTCGAGCAGTGACTGCACTACGGCCGCATGATGCTGGGCGCCCCCTGCGTCGGCGAAGGCGGCACTGCCTGCCCGGGTGGGATAGCCCGCGATATCGATCGAGTCCTTGACGCCGACGCGCGGCCCATCGCCGCCCAGTTCCATGCGCAGCACGAAGGCGGCGTCGTCAACTGCTGCAGCGTTCGCCTGCGGATCGTGCATCGGCCTCGACTCCTCTATATGGGATTCCGGCAGGCAATGATACGATATTGTGCGACGCCACATTGCTGCCGCGTGACGCGCCGCGATCAAAGCTGACGAAAATCAAAATCAGCCCGAACGAAAATCATCGCGCGTGCGAGCGGACCGTGATGAACCCCTCTAGATTTCTTGACGCCGATGTTTTGATGCGCGTATACACGATCGGCGCGCTTCTCAGTATGCGCGCGCGCTGGAAGCCGCAAAAAAATTAATCAAGAGGAACAAGGAATGAAGTTCATCGGATCTTTGTCGCCATTGATAATCGCCTCGGCGGTCGGGAGCTTTGCTTCGGTACCGTCGATGGCGCAACAGGCTATAGAGCCCACACCATTCATTCTGGCCTCGGGTCTGGAGGGACCTCGAGGATTCAGGTTCGGTCCGGACGGTGATCTGTATGTCGCGGAAGCCGGGACTGGGGGCACAAACAGTACCATTGGGCAATGCCCACAGGTTCCCGGACCTCCGGGGGGTCCAGGTCCCGATACGGGGGGACTGACCGCACGAATTTCCAAGATCAGCCCGAGCGGAAAAGTCACTACCGTCGCTTCTGGGTTTCCTTCGGTCACCATCGGCCCGGGTGGGGTCAATGGGACCATCGGAGTCGCCGATGTCGTATTTTTAGACGGTGATCTGTACGCGCTGGTAGCCGGGGGCGGCTGTTCACATGGCAATCCGCATCCGAAGGACTCCACCGGCATTGCGAAGGTTGACCTTAAGAGCGGTAGTTGGCACCTCATCGCGGATATCGGCGCTTGGCTCAAAACTCATCCGACCAAGTACGAAAGCGCGGATGATTTCGAGCCCGATGGCACGCTCTATAGTGTCATTGCACTCGATGGACGGTTGCTGACGGTAGAACCGAATCATGGCCAAGTGATATCGGTGACCAAGAGCGGCGAGATGAAGCAGGTCATCGATATTTCGGCCTCAGAGGGCCACATCGTGCCGACCTCGATCGCGGCCCGTGATGGATCATTATTTGTAGGCAATCTCAATCTATTTCCGATCGATCCGCAATGGGCGCGAATACTGACCATTTCGCGAGCGGACTCCGATGATTTCGATAATTCGCCGCCGGGATTGCAGCCCGCACGCGGCTATCGCATTGTGAGCTCGAAAGCAGGCTTCACCACGGTCGTGGCGGTGGATTTTGGTCCCGATG
The DNA here is from genome assembly GCA_963799885.1 of uncultured Gammaproteobacteria bacterium. Lineage (GTDB taxonomy): Bacteria > Pseudomonadota > Gammaproteobacteria > Steroidobacterales > Steroidobacteraceae > Bog-1198. The sequence continues at coordinate 109,108 of CAWCYX010000005.1, forward strand.
GCCTGCTTTATGCGCTGGAGCTTTCCGATGCCGCGGGTTTCCCCACTCCAGGATTCGGGAAAGTGGTGCGAGTGAAAAAATCCGGTGAAATTGAGGAAGTTATTACGGGTCTGTCCGTCCCGACCTTCATGAGATTTGGACCTGATGGGAGGTTGTACGTATCGAATCTGGGCGCGGCCCCCGCTGGAGCCGGTCAAATTCTACGATTTGATATTGCGCCGGGTTGGTAGTGGGACTGCGTGAGCATTGACGCACTCTATTTGCGAGGACGTTTCAGCATTTCCAAGGCCCTTTCAGCAACCGCGTGACCCGGTTCCAAGGGTTGATTTGTAACGGGATCCCAAGGAGCGCGGCGGCTTTGACTGAGTCAGTCCTTGCGCTTCCAATAGTTCGCTGATTTTGCGGACGAGCTGCGCCTTGACGAGCAAATTGTTCGCGGCGGCGCGTCCAAGATCCGCATAAACGTTGGTGCTGCCAATTTCGTAATCAGCTTTGGTGGTTCTAACGTTTCGTTTCGTTTCGTTCACGATTCATCTCCTCTCCACAACGGCAGCGGGCAGCGCGACAAGACATCCATTGCGCCCACCAGCCGTTCCTAAAAACGGCCGTGGATAACCCTTGAAAGTCAGCGACTTAGCCCCACAATCGTGGCCACTCATTGGGGTAAAAGGTCAGAGCCACTTTGTCAGGCAATCCTAAGCGCTGAAAAGGGCCACGACCTGCCCCCCACTCGGGTTAGAATCCGTGCGCCGAAATGGGGGCTCCGCTGGAGTTTCCCGTGGCGCCCGCGACGGGCTACCGATTGACGGGCATGGCGGGCACAAGGCGCGCCAGCCACGCGACGGCAACACCCAAAAGGTCCTTAGATTCGAGAGCACTCGCGGCCGGGTTGGCCGCCATTGTAAGGTGATTGGTAAAGATGCTTGCTACTTCAAATGTCGCCATCCAGTTCGGCGCCAAACCGCTGTTTGAACAGGTCACAGTCAAATTTGCCGACGGCAACCGCTATGGATTGATCGGCGCGAACGGCTGCGGCAAGTCCACCCTGATGAAAGTGTTGGGCGGCGACCTCGATCCGAGCGCCGGCGACGTGATGCTGCAGACCGGGATGCGGCTGGGCAAACTCAATCAGAACCAGTTCGGCTACGAGGATGAGCGAGTGCTGGATGTGGTGATGCAGGGGCACGCCGAGCTATGGAAAGCCATGACCGAGCGCGACCGCATCTACGCCGACCCCAATGCCAGCGACGCGGATTATATGAAGGCGGCTGAACTCGAGGGCGTGTTTGCTGAATACGGCGGCTATGACGCGGAAGCGCGTGCCGGCGCCATCCTCACCGACGCCGGGATTCACGAGTCGCGCCACAACGGACCGATGCGCGAAGTGCCGCCCGGCTTAAAGCTTCGCGTGCTGCTGGCGCAGGCGTTGTTCTCGCGGCCGGACGTGCTGTTGCTGGACGAGCCCACCAACAATTTGGACATCAACTCGATCGGCTGGCTGGAGAGCGCGCTCAACAACTACGACGCCACCATGGTCATCATCAGCCACGACCGGCACTTTTTGAACCAGGTGTGCACGCACGTGGCCGATCTGGATTTCCAGCAGCTCAAGATCTATCCAGGCAACTACGACGACTTCATGCTGGCCTCCGTGCAGGCACGCGAGCGGGTCGAGGCGGCCAATGCCAAGGCCAAGGACCGCATTTCGGACCTGCAGGAGTTCGTGCGGCGCTTCTCCGCGAACGCGTCCAAGGCGCGGCAGGCCACCTCGCGCAAGAAGCAGCTGGAGAAGATCAAGATCGAGGAGATCCGGCCCGTCGTCCCGGCAGAATCCGTACATCCGGTTCGAGCAGGGCAAGAAACTGTACCGCTCGGCGGTGGCCGTGGAGAAGGTGAGTTTCACCTATCCGGGGACCGACCGAAGTGGTGCTCAAGGACCTCACCATCAACGTCGAGGCCGGCGAGCGTATCGCCATCATCGGACCCAATGGCGTGGGCAAGACCACGTTGATGCGGCTGCTTGGCCGGAGAGCTGCGACCCGACCTCGGGCAGGATCGTGTGGGTGGAGAATGCGCAGCCGGGCTACATGCCGCAGGATCCGCAGGCCGAATTCGCCGACAAGATCGACCTCTTTTCCTGGATGTCGCAGTACACGGGCAAGGCGGACGACGATCAAATCGTGCGCGCCACGCTCGGACGGCTGTTGTTCTCGGGCGAGGAAACCAAGAAGTCGGTGAAGGTGCTGTCGGGCGGCGAGAAGGGCCGCATGATCTACGGCAAGCTCATTCTCACCAAACCCAATGTGCTGTTGATGGACGAACCCACCAACCACATGGACATGGAGACCATCGAGTCGCTGCAGATCGGCCTCGAGCATTATCCCGGGACGCTGATCTTCGTGTCGCACGATCGCGAGTTCGTGGGCGGTCTCGCCACGCGCATCATCGAATTGAAACCCGGCGGCGGCATCAGCGATTTCCGCGGCAACTACGACGAGTACTTGAAAGCGCAGGGCATCGAAGTCTGACGGGGCCCAGTTGGGGGTCGAGGCTACCCGCCCGCGCGGCGGGGCTTCGCGGGGGAGACGGCCCGCGATGATTCTTCCGTCAATTCTGTCAACGCCTTGCGCAGGAGCCGGCGCAGCTGCGTCCGCAGCCCGGGCGAGAGCATGGCGGTTCCGGCTGCGTACTCGGCGGCGCGTGTCTTGCGCACGCGCTGCAGGAGGGTCTGTCCCTTCTGTGTGACCGCCAGATTCTTGCGGCGTCGATCGCCCGGTGCCTCGGTTCGCGTAATGAGACCGAGCGCAAACAGGCGATCGATCATCTGGCTCACCGCCGGTAGCGACATCTGCATGCTCTCGGCCATCTCGGAGGGGGTGCTCTCGACGCACTGCTGCAACCGCCGCAGTAACAGGATCTGCTGCAGCGTGACCGACTCCTCGGAGAAGAGGGCGAGCAGCTTGCCCTGCCGGTGCGAGACGCGATTGACGAATTCCTGCAGCAGGTCGCCGAAATCTTCGTCGGCCGGGTCGGCGTTCAAACGAACGATTCGCGATTCCAGGCGACGTCCGCCATGACGGGCGGCCGCACGGGAATCGGCGTCGGAAACCCCAGACACACCAGTTCGAGATGATTGCCGAACGGATCGTTGAAATAGAGTGATGCTTGACCCGGCGGACCGAGTTGCAACGGTCCTTCGGTGGGCACGCCGCGTGCCTCCAACCGAGCCTTCCACTTCAGCAGGTCGCGCGGCGGCACGTGAAAAGCGTGGTGGGGATGCCCGACGGCCGGGTTCGGCTGCCCGGAATTCTGCAGAAACAAATCCACGCGGGTGGAACCACCCAGGTAGACCGACACGTGGTGCGAACCTTCACCGTCGTTGTCGGCCGGGGGTCGTCCAAAGCGCCGAAAAGTGTCGTCATCGACCGTCATCGAATAAGCGGCGCCGAGTACCTCGCAATAGAATCGGCGGGCCAGCGCGAGGTCGCGCACGGGCAGGGTGACATGATCCAGTGCGCCGATTCGCGGCCGCCCAATCTGCCGCAGCAGCCGCCGCAACCTGACGGCCCGAGCACGGGTGTTGAACGCGAGTGCGATGAGGCGATTGCGGATGGAGGTCAGCATGGTCATTTACTTCCATCTAATTAATGGTTAATTGAGATTAACTATTAATGGAAGGCATGTCAAGGGACCTCGACCGAAGCGCCGGACGTCGACCGAAGCCCGCCGCAGGCACGGTCCCCCTCGGGCCCGTGCCTGCATGCATGCAGGACTGCGGCGGTCCGCTACTTGTACACGGCGTTGCTATGCGTCAGATAATCACGGTGCACCGTGAAGTCCACCATCGACCCCAGGGCCGGGCCAGCCATTGGATTGGCCTTCAGCGCCTCACCCAGTGCGGCGTTGGCCTTGTCCAGCCCGGCCGAGGTGGGGCTGATGTAGTCGACCCAGAACCCATCGGGCGATTCGGTATGGATGGCTTCCTCATCGATCTCGTACTCGACGATGGCGCCGGCAGCCAGGAGTTTCTCCATCAAGGGCACGATGAAGCTCTTGCTGATCGACTCCACCGAATCTTCAGGCGCATCGCCCTTGAGCTTGTAATAGGAAGTATGCGTGTACGCGCCCTTATAGGTTCCCGCGTGCCAATTGTAGAATTTGCTGACGTAGATCGCGTCCGAGTGCTTGGTGGCGCTGGCGAGAACCGGCGGAGGGCCGCTTTTTGATAGGGACTCCAGCACGTCCAACACGCCGGCCATGGACATGGCCGACCACCAGTTGTCGTGCGTCGGGCCTTCGGGCTGATGAACGAGGTTCGAATCGTCGCCGTAGGCCACGAGCGTGCCGCCCGCGATTGCTTGATCTAGAAGTTTTTGGTCGGAGGCAGCCGCCTTGTCCATTTCCCCCCAGCGCGCGCGGGGAATCTGCCAATTGGCGAAATAGGTGTACATGCGCGGCTTCTCTTTGACTTCCATGCCCTGCGCACACACCGCCGAACTCCAAATGCCGCCGAGGACGGCGATCGCGCAGAGTCCACCCAAGATTCCTGAGTCTCTTTTTTTCATGATTACTTCCCTATGAATGAGTTGGTGCCACGACCCATGAGGCGTGGCTCGAGGAGTATATTCCGTAGCTGGGGCAAATGACGGCCGGCGCGAGCCGAAAGGCAAGTGCGCGCATGCCGTCGGCGTGCCGCGCCTTACCCCTCGTCCGATACCGCGAGCCGTGCCGCTCGCGCTTGGAGGTAGTTGCGCTCCGGGAAGCTCGTGGTGCGGCGTGCCGCGGCGAGGTAATGGGCGCGCGCGGCAATCGTATTGCCCGCCATCTCAAAAAGATGCGCTTGTGCGGCAGCGAGGCGGTGGCTGTGTTCGAGTCGTTGGTCGTCACGAATCGCTGAGAGCAACTCGAGGCCCGCCTGTGGGCCGTGGACCATCGCGGCAGCGATGGCATGATTCAGGGCCACGGCGGGGTTGTCCGCCATGCGTTTGAGCAGTGTGTACAGCGCCAGGATTTGCGGCCAGTCGGTCGCCTCGGCACTCGCGGCCTCGTCATGCACCGCCGCAATGGCCGCTTGTAGTTGATACGGGCCAATGGACCCACGGGCGAGTGCGGCGCTGAGGAGAGTCACACCTTCGATGACGAGGTCCCGGTCCCACAGTGCCCGGTTTTGTTCGGCCATGGGGATCAGATTGCCGTCCGAATCACTGCGCGCGGCGCGGCGAGCGTCGGTGAGAAGCATCAGCGCCAGGAGGCCCGATACTTCTGCCGACTCCGGCAAGCGGGCGTGCACCATGCGCGTCAACCGGATGGCTTCGTTCGCGAGATCATTTCTCTGCAGGAGAGGTCCGATGGTGCTGGTGTAGCCCTCGTTGAAAATCAGGTACAAGACATGCAACACCGAGTCGAGGCGCTGCCCCTGCTCTCGTTCGTCCGGCAAACTGAACGGCACCCCGGATGCCCGGATACTTTGTTTGGCGCGGCTGATCCGTTGCGCCATCGACGCCTCCGGTACCAGGAAGGCGCGTGCGATCTCCGCCGTGGTCAATCCGCCCACCGCCCGCAAGGTCAAGGCGATGGCGGAGGCGGGGGTGAGCGCCGGATGAGCGCACATGAAGAGCAACGGCAACGCGTCATCGTCCACGACATCGTCCAGCGGCTCGGGCGGTATAGTGGCCGCCTCGAGGGTCAGGTCCTGCTCGATCGACTCCGTCTCGCGCCGCCGTCGGGCGAGTTCACTGCGCAACTGATCCATGAGCCGTCGAGATGCCACGCGAATCAGCCAGCCGCGCGGATTGTCGGGCACGCCCTCGGTGGGCCATTGGCAGGCGGCCGCCAAGAAAGCCTCCTGTACGGCATCTTCCGCATCGGCGAAGTGCCCGAACCGCCGCACCACGGCGCCGAGCACCTGCGGCGCCCATTCGCGCAGCAGGTGCTCGCTCTCCCAGCGTGAGCCGCTGCTCACATATCATCCCCTTTGCTGAACATGACCGGGTGCACCTCGATGGCCATGTTCAAAGGTTTGCCGCCCGGGCCGGGTGCCGCAGAGGCTCGCGCCGCCAGCGCGAGGGCGCGCGCCTCGGTCTCGACATCGATGGCCCAGTAGCCGGCCAGGACTTCCTTGGACTCCGCAAATGGGCCATCCGTCACGGCCGGAGAGCCGTCGGGCTTGGCCCTCACCACCTTGAATTTCTCCGGCCCGGCCAAGCCTTCCGTGCGGACAAATTCACCGGCGTCGATCAGTTCTTGGTTGAAGCGATTCAAAAACGCCATGTGGGTCTTGATGTCTTCCGGTGGCCACAAATCGATGCGGGACGTTTTCCAATCCTTGAGCGGGAATTGCATCATCAACAGGTATTTCATAGCGATCGTCCTCGGTACGGGAGGCCCACAGCGGGCTCCTACATAGTGAAAGTCGGAGCCGACCGCCGGTTCTCGACAGGGCTATCGAAAAAAATGCGCGACTTCACGGACAAGTCGGCGGGCACCAGCAGGGCACCCTGCGCCGGAGTAGCATTGTCGCGCATCTTCAGCGCGGTTGCGCTCGGCATACGGCAGATGCAGGCTAGAGTAAATAGAGAAGTATCGCGCTGCCGCGAGCGGCCGACTCGGCATAGAACGGCCTCAGTCGGTCGAAGTACTCAATCGCGAGGTCGAGTTCTCCTTTATCCCGGCAGGCATAGATTTCAGAGGCAACCTCGCCGCGAACGGCCGCAACCAATCGCTAAATAGGTTGCTTAAGTATTAGGGTAGGCTATACTTAATGAAATGCTTAACAAAGCGACGGCTCTCGATCTGACGTTTCAAGCTCTCGCGGATTCCACCCGCCGGGCGATTCTGGCTGAGTTGACTCGGGGGCCGAGTTCGGTCAGCAAGCTGGCGCGGCCGTTGGCGATGTCGCTACCAGCCGTCATGCAGCATCTGGCGGTGCTCGAGGGCTCGGGGCTCGTGCGCTCGGTGAAAGTCGGCCGCGTCCGCACCTGCAGGATCGAGCCCAAGGCATTGAGCTTGGCCGAACAATGGATCAACCAGCGACGTGCAGAGTGGGAGCAGCACTTCGCCCAACTCGGCGAGTATCTGAACACCCTCGTAAAGGGAGGAGGAGCGCATGCCAAAGACCAGTAGCGGTTCGCCGCGCTCGGTAGTGCACGCGACGTTCTGCATCGAACGGACCTACCGGCCTCTCCGGCGCAGGTGTTCAAGGCGTCGCCTGTTGAATCCCAAGTAGTTTTCAAAGGTAATCAATATGTCGTTGACTCTCTACGCTCACCCATTCGCCGCCTATTGTTGGAAGCCTTTGATCGCCTTGTACGAGAATGCGACACCGTTTACCTATCGATTGGTCGACGATGCGGCGGGATGGGCCGAACTCGAGTCGCTTTGGCCAATCAAAAAGTTTCCTCTTCTCCGGGACGGCGACGCGACGATCATCGAATCCAGCATCATCGTGGAATACTTGATGCGTCGTTATCCCGGAGCGACGCGAATGATACCGGTGAACGACGACGCGGCCCTGACGGTGCGCTTCATGGATCGGTTCTTTGATAACTACATCATGAGTCCGATGCAAACGCTGGTCTCGGATCGAATGCGAACGGAGACCGAGCGCGACGCCAAAGGCGTCGCCGATGCCAGGACGATGCTGGATGTTGCGTATGGATGGCTCGAAGAGCAGCTCACGCCTCAAGGTTGGGCGTCCGGCAGCACCTTCTCCCTGGCGGATTGTTCCGCCGCCCCAGCGCTTTTCTACTCGGATTGGGTGCATCCAGTCGGCGATCGATTTCCGGCGGTGCTCGCGTACCGCGGCCGGGTTCTTGCTAGGCCCTCTGTCGCCCGCGTCGTTGATGAGGCGCGTCCATTCCGCAAGCTCTTCCCTCAGGGAGCGCCGGATCGGGACTGATAAACGTCCGTCGGTATCCCATCAAGGAAACATATGCCGAATCTCCTCCTTCCCATGCTGCCCGCCCTGTGCCTGCTGTCCGCTGGGTGTGTTGTGAGCATTCCGTCGGAGCCGGGTGCAGAGAACGTGACCCTGACTCACAAAGAGGCCGACGTAGCATCGTGTACCCCGCTCGGCACCGTCGTTGGGCTAACGGATACGAATTACGTCAGAGATCAGCGCCGGGAGATGCAAAATCAAGCGGTGGAGCTCGGCGGCGACACACTCCTGCTCACGACTGATCGGGACCCGCCCAAGGGAACCGCGTACCGGTGCAAGGCGCATAGATGAGGTTCGCTTTTCCTACGGGAAACGCCTTGCAATTCCGTACAGACGCCACACGGACGACGAGTCAGGATTCTGCTCGATCGCTGTTTGGGGAAATAAAATCTCTCCGCCCGCGTATCGCTCCCCGGGGGGCTGGACCTAGCAGCCCTTCAGGGGAGTTCTATACTTTGGCGAATGGGGCAGCGGTCTCACGGCCAATCTGCCGCCTTCGGTAGATCATCGTCCAGCGTGTAGTAGTCGCCTTTGTGGGCGACAAAGATGTGTTGATCAAGCTTAATCCCCGTTGGAGTGTCGAGGGAGCCGGCGCTGATGCAAGTGGCGTCATTATTCATTTGGCGCCAGAACAAGTTGCCTCCGCAAATGCGGCAGAAGCCGCGTTCTGCCCCTTCGGATGAGCGGAACCAGGTGAGGAACTCCGACCCTTGGAGTTGGATGTTTTCCGACGGGGCGCGTGTGAAAGCTGCAAAGTGGCCACTGCTGCGCCGGCACTGCGAGCAGTGGCAGGCGCGAACCGCTCGCAATGGACCTTTGACGGCATAGCGGACGCCGCCGCACAGGCAGCCGCCGGTATGCTCGGACGATTCGGTGGTCATGCGACTTCCTTGTCGCCCCGCCAATCGGAAGGCGATTGGCCCGTCCAGCGTCGAAAGGCACGCGTGAAGCTGCTGGCGCAGGAAAATCCCAACAGGTACGTCACGTCGCCGACGCTGTGCTGCAACTCGCTCAGATAGGCCAGCGCCAACGCGCGCCGGGTCTCGTCGAGAATCTCCTTGAATGTGGTGCCCGCGTCGCCGAGCTTGCGTTGCAGCGTGCGGGCGCTGACGTTCAGGAGGTCGGCCACGTCATCCTGCGACGGCTCGCTGCCCTCCAGACGGTGCGCGATAACTTCCCGTACGCGGGCTTCGATATTGTGCCGATCGGCCCGCGCCAGATATTGATTCGCAATGGCGTCGCTGTGCCGGGCCAGCTCCGGATTGCCGCTGTCGAGCGGCCGCTCGATGGTCTCGGCATCGAAAGTCAGCCGGTTGCACTCGGCGTCGAACTCGATCGGTGCGCGCAACAGGCGGTGAAAATCATCTGCGACGGCCGGCCGCGGGCGCCGCAGTTCAATGAGCAGCGGCGAGTGATCCCGCCCGAGCAACGAACGGCACATTCGAAGGTAGGCGCCGACCAGGGCGTCGATCGACTCGAACGGCACACCCGTCACCGGTTCGATGACGAATTGGTAATTGGATCCGGACTTGAAGAAGCGGTACTCCACCGCGTCGCTGACCACGTGGCAATAGCCTTCACCCGTTCGAAGGCCTCCTTCAGCGTCGAGCTCGCGCTCATGCCGTAGCCCAGCGCGTGGAAGCTAGTATGTTTGATGTGGCTGGCGACCTTGATGCCGAACGCGGGATCGCCGGTGGCTCCTATGGCGATACGCCACAGCTGCGCGGTCTTGGCGATCGAGCAGCGTGCATTCGGCCCGTCCAGATCGGGGACCTTGAAACCCGCCTCGGCAATCAGCGCGGCTCCATCGCAGCCGGCGGCATCGAGCGCTCGGCCGATGGCCTTGACCCAGGTCCCCAGAATGAATCCCCGACACATTGCGGTATGTCTCCGCATTTGGCTCGACCCTCCGAAACCAGCCCTGAAGGTCACTCGAGGCGAAAGCTTAGCGCCAAAGAATCCGTGCGTCAGCTTTTCACGTCGCGTGCGGGCAACGGCGGCCACCCGACGGACGGCCGTTGGGTCTGCTGATATGGCGTCTGCAGGCAACAGGTTGGCGTCTGCGGTGCCGCGGCCGGCCCCGTTTTCCGTAAGCTGATTGGCGCACGGGGAGCGCCGGCTGAACGGGGAGCGCTGGCCCAAGAAGAGGAATAACAATGGCATCCAAATTCCGGGCCCAAAGGATGGGACCGCTGGTGGCGTTGCTGTTGATGGCCGTGGGGATGAACTTTGGCGGTCCCTCCCGGGCGGACGATGCGCCGGTTCAGCCGTCGCTCATGGAGATCATCGTCACCGCGCAAAAGCGCGCCCAGAATCTGCAGGACGTGCCGATCTCCGTGATAGCCGTGTCAACGCAACAGCTGCAGGACGCCGGCGTGACCGACATCAAGAATCTGACGGTGCTGACCCCCGGCCTCACCGTCACCTCGACCACCTCGGAGAACTCGACCACTGCCCGTATTCGGGGCATCGGCACCGTGGGCGACAACCCCGGGCTGGAATCCTCGGTGGGCGTCGTGATCGACGGCGTCTATCGCCCCCGCAACGGGGTGGGATTCGGCAACCTGGGGGAAATCGATCGGATCGAAGTGCTCGAGGGGCCGCAGGGTGAATTGTTCGGCAAGAACAATGATGCCGGTGTCATCAACATCGTGACCAAGCGGCCATCCGCCACCTTCGGCGTCACCGGTACGGTCACCGGCGGGAATTTCAACGATCGGGAAATCTCGGGCTCGGTCACGGGAGCGGTCGGCAGCATCTCCGCGGTGCGCCTCTACGCCGGCTATCAGAAGCGCGATGGATTCGCGTACGTCGACACCGGCCTGGGTCCGAGCACCAACGGCAGGGCCGAGGATCGCAATGTCTATACCGTCCGTGGGCAGTACTTGCTGACGCCCGGCGATGCGGTCAGCTTCCTGGTGATCGGCGACTATTCGAAACGCAACGAATTCTGTTGCGACGCCATGCAGACGGCGTCCGGCCCCTTCGAGGGCATCATCAACGGGCTGGCGTCCATCCCGCCGCTCGGCGGCCGCGCCGGCGTCACGGGTGTTGCCGCGGGGACTTCGCTCAACCCCTTCAATTACCAGGCCTATGCCAACCAGCCAAGCGTGCAGCGAATCCGCGACATGGGAGTTTCCGGTCAACTCGATTGGGATCTCGCGGGCGCCAAACTCACCTCGATCACCGCCTGGCGCGACAATACGGCCGTGGCGGGCAACGATTCGGACTATACCGGAGTGGATATCCTGCAGGAGCCCGCCACCCAGGCCAATCAAACCGATTTCAAGCAGTTCAGCGAAGAGCTGCGGTTCGCCGGAAAGACCGGCCCGCTCGATTGGCTGGTCGGGGGGTTCTTTAACAGTGAAATACTCACCCCGAACACCACCATCTATGCGGGTAACGACTTCGATCTCTACATCGGCGCGGTGGGCTCCGCCGCGGTCGGCACGAATCCGCCGAACTTTCTCTTGGTGCCGGAGCTCACCGGGCACCTCCCCGGCGGGACCTTCGTTCCGGGACTCTCCGGAGAGGCCGACCAATTTCGTCAGACCTCCAAGAGCTATGCGGTGTTCACCAATGAAACCTACGCCATTACGGACGGCCTCGACCTCACGGCGGGTCTGCGCTTCACCAAGGAAAACAAGAATGCGACGGCGAACTATGCCGATCGGGATGGCGGCGCGGGTTGCGGATCGCTGCTGTCCTCGCCGGGTGTCGCCGCGCTCAATCCCTCGAGTCCCGAATATTTGTTCTTGATCGGATACGGCTGCTCGACCTTGTTCAACCCGTACTTCGCGAAGCTGTCGCATGCGCAGTCCTTGAGCGAAAGCAAGGTTTCCGGCACCGTGAAATTGTCCTACCACTTCGACAAGGATGTCATGGCCTACATCTCCTACGCGAGCGGCTACAAGGCGGGCGGTTTCAACCTGTCGCGGGTCACCAACCCGGCCGCCCCGAATCCTCTCCTGCCGGTTCTCGACACCTCGTTTCCCGAAGAGACGGTGGATTCCTATGAAATCGGCGTCAAGAGCGCGCTCGCAAACAATACCCTGCGCCTGAACGCGTCGGTGTTCGACCAGAAATACCGCAATTTCCAGCTCAACACCTACACCGGCATCCTGTTCGTGGTGAGTTCGGTGGCACGGGTGCAATCGAAAGGCGCGGAGGTGGCGCTCGATTGGGCGGCGCCGCTGCCCGGCTTGAGTTTTTCCGGAGGCCTGACCTATGCCTTCACCAACATCGACGAGTTCGGCGATTCCTTGGCGCTGTTCTCTCCGTTACGCCTGAACGATCGGCTGTCGTTTGCGCCACTGTGGTCGGGCGTGGTATCGGCGGCATATGAATTGCCGATCAGCGGGACCCTGTCGCTGCGCACCAGCGTCAGCGAAAAATACAGCTCCTCCTACAACACCGGCTCGGATCTGAATCCCGAAAAGCTGCAGAGCGCGTATGGATTGCTGGATGCGCGCATCGGCGTGGGCGCCCGCGATGAAAAATGGGCGCTCGAATTCTGGGGCCACAACGTGACCGACAAGGGCTACTACCAGGTCGCCTTCGATGCGCCCTTCCAGTATCACCAGATCGATGCGTTCCTGGGCGATCCGCGCACCTTCGGTGTGACATTGCGCGGAAAATTCTGAGACGCCTTCGCGCGTCAAGTGGCGCGAACGGTAATTTCTCGAAGCTCGCGTTTGACCAGGCATTCGTTATGCGCATTAATGCGCATAACGCGCGAGGGCGCTTGATCAACTCGGGGAAGTCGTGGGATCACTCAGCGACGAGAGTCAACTCATTGTTGGGGTCTTGGACGAACTCCTCACCCGCGCCTGGAAATAGGCGGAGACGCGCGAATCGCTGAAACGCGCGAGGTGAAAATCGGCGTCGCCGAAAGTCATGTCGATCATCGTCAGCCGCTTGAAATAGTGGCTCACGATGAGGCCGTCCACCACGCCCATGGCGCCGTGCAATTGCACTGCTTGCTGACCGACGAAACGGGCCGCCTGTCCGATATACGCCTTGGCGCCGGACACGGCGCGGCGGCGCTCGCCGGCATCGCGGGAATCGGCATGGACCGCCGCGAGGATGGCCATGGAGCGCAGCTGTTCCGCGGCGATGAACATCTCCGCCATCCGATGCTGCAGCGCCTGAAAACCGCCGATCGGAACTCCGAATTGCTTGCGGGCTTTCAGGTGATCGAGCGTGGCTTCGTTCAAGGCGGCGACGATGCCGAGCGCTTCGGCGCAGAGCGCGGCCATTCCGCGGTCCACGGCCCGTTCGATGATCCCGAGCGATTGCCCGGGAGCGCCGATCAAAGAGTCCCGGCCGATGCGTACGTCGAGCAGATCGACATCGGCCGCTCTGCCGCCCGACTGCGTGGGATAGGCGACGATCGTGAGCCCCGCCGCGTCGCGCGGCACCAGGAACAGCGAGATCCCCTCGGCGTCCGCCACGTCGCCGCCGCTGCGCGCCGAGACCAATAAGTACTCCGCGGACGGCGCGTCCAACACCACGTGTTTGCGGCCCGACAGCCGCCACCCGTCGCCGTCCGGCACGGCGCGGCAGGCAACGTGGGCAAGGTCATACCGTCCGGCCGACTCGTAGGCTGCGAGTGCGAGGCGCACCGTGCCCGCGGCGATTCCCGGCAGCAGCGCCGCCTTGAGCGCGCCTGCGGCCGCGTCGCGAATCAACCCGCCGCCGAGCACGACGGTGCTCAAATAGGGTTCCAGCAGCAGTCCGCGCCCCACGATCTCCATGATCGCCATGATGTCGATGCTGCCGCCGCCGAGGCCGCCGAAGGCTTCGGGAAACGGCAACGCCAGCAGGCCGAGTTCAGCATACCGGCGCCACGCGTCCGCGGAATATCCCAGCGGCGAGCCGGCGCGCGCGCGGCGCTGATCGAACCCGTAGTCGCGGGCGACGTAGCGCCGCAGGGTATCCTGCAAAGCCAGTTGTTCCTCGGTGTAATTGAAGTCCACGATGCTCGCCGGTCACAGACCCAGAATCAATTTCGAGATGATGTTCTTTTGGATCTCGGTCGAGCCGGCGTAGATGGTGGTCTTGCGCAGATTGAAATACTGGCCGGTCAGCGGCGGCGCGTATGCCGCATAGTGCTCGGCCAGGAGTGGGCCGGCTTCCCATTCGAGCTCCAGGGCCTCGTGCAGATAGGGCAGCGCGTCGTGTCCCAGGGCATGCATGGTAAGTTCGGCGATCCGCTGAATGATCTCGGAGCCGGTGACCTTGAGCACCGACGCCTCCGGCCCGATGGCCTGGCCTGCCGTCGCCGACGCCGACAGCACCCGCAGGTTGGTGATCTCGAGCGCCATCAACTCGAGTTCGACTTGAGCGATGCGGTCGCGGAACCGCTGATCCTCGAGCAGCGGCCTGCCGTTCGCGACTTGGGTCCCGGCGATTTCCTTCAACTTCGCGAGCGCCCGCTTGCACACGCCGACGCCGGCATTGTTGGTGCGTTCATGGCCGAGCAGAAACTTCGCATAGGTCCAACCGCGGTTCTCCTCACCGACCAGATTTTGCAGCGGCACCCGCACGTCGTCGAACCAGATATCATTGATTTCATGCTCGCCGTCCATGGTGATGATGGGCCGCACCGTGACGCCGGGACTCTTCATGTCGATCAGCAGGAACGAGATGCCCTGCTGCGCGCGCGCCTCCGCGGCGGTGCGCACCAGGCAGAAAATCCAATCGGCGTACTGTCCCAGCGTGTTCCAGGTTTTCTGGCCATTGACGAGGTAGTGATCGCCTTGGGGCACCGCGCTGGTGCGCAGCGAGGCAAGATCCGAACCCGAGCCCGGCTCGGAATACCCCTGACACCACCAGTCTTCGCCGGAGATGATGCGCGGCAGAAAGTATTTCTGCTGCGCGGCATTGCCGAACGCCATCAAGACCGGGGCGACCATGCGGAGGGAAAAGGCGAGCTGCGGCGGTGCGCCGGCAGCGGCGCGCTCCTCCTCGAAGATATGCTGTTGCACCACGCTCCAGCCGGCGCCGCCGAAACGTTTCGGCCACATCCCCGCGCCCCAGCCATGACGGTGCAGGATCTTCTGCCAGCGCACCAAGTCGTCCTTGCCGAAGCGCCGTCCGAGCCGCATTTTGGCGCGGATATCCGCGGGTAATTCGGCATCGATGAAGCGCCGCACGTCGCCGCGAAACGCTTCCTCGTCGGCGGTGAATGTCAGATCCATGGGCCGATGGATGCTACGGAGGCCCGCGGTCGACGGATTCGCTTTGCGCGACAAGCTGTTGACCGGGGGCGACAATCGCTCGCGGCGGCGGCGGTGGGCAGCGGCTACACCGCATTTTCCTGCTCCTGCAACTCGCGCCATTGGATCTTGCCGGCGCCCGACTTGGGCAGTGCGTCGACAAAGGAGACGATGCGCGGCGCCTTGTAGGCGGCCATGTTCTCGCGGCACCAATCGATGAGGGACGGCGCATCGATGCGCCCGCGCCACTCCGGCCGCAGCACGATCACGGCTTTGACGGTCTCGCCGCGGTGCGCATCCTTGGCGCCGATCACGCACGCCTCCAGCACCGCCGGGTGCCGGTACATGAAGGACTCGACTTCGGCGGGCCAGACCTTGAACCCCGACGCATTGATCATGCGCTTCAGCCGGTCGACCATGAAGAAGTAGCCGTCCTCGTCGATCCTGCCGAGATCGCCGGTGCGCAAAAATCGCCTGCCGTCGAGTTCGATGAACGCCTCGGCAGTCTCCTCGGGCCGGTTCCAATAGCCCAGGAATACCTGCGGCCCGTGCGTGACGATCTCGCCCACCTCGCCGGCGGGCAGCTCGCGCAGCGAAACCGGATCGATCACGCGCGAGTCCACGCCGTAGATCGGGATCCCCAAGCATTGGTGTTTCGGACGATGCGGCGGATTCAAGTGCGTGGCGGCGATGGTCTCCGTGAGTCCATACCCCTCGAAATAGGTGGCGCCCATGTGCTGCAGGCGCTGCGCCACGGCCGCCGGCATGGCGGCGCCGCCGCCGCTCAAGCGGCGAATGGAGGAAATGTCATAGCAGCCGAGGTTCGGGTTCATGAAAAAGTCCTGGATCAGGGTGGGAACGGCGGTCCACGTCGCAACGCCGTAGCGTTCAACGCAGCGCGCGGCGACCTCACGATCCCAGCGGCTCAGTACGACGACGGTGTTGCCGTTGTACAGCGGACTGTTCATGCCGCCCTGCATGCCCGTGGCGTGAAAGAAGGGCGCCACGGCCAACAGATTCATTTCCGGCGGCACGGCGAACCAGAGCACGTTGGCGACCAGCACGTGCATGGTGCTGCGGTGGGTGTGCATGCAGCCCTTGGGTATTCCCGTGGTACCGGAGGTGTACGGCATGACGCATAAGTCGTCCGGTCCCGCGGTGAGCGGTCCCGGCGAAGCGCCGCTCGCGAGAACCTCGTGCCAGGGCGTCACGCCGGGTGCCCCCGCCTCGAGGCGCGGCGCCGCGACGAAGTCCGGAACCGTGAGGGCGGTGGGTTCTTTTAAATAATCGGAGTAGGTGACGAGGATGACCTGCTCGAGGCGCCCCGGCCCGATCAAGGGCGCAATGCGCGGATACAACTCCTGCGACACGATGGCCGTGGTCGCTCCGGCGTCTCTGGCATAGCGCAGAAACTCCTGACCCAGGCACATGGGATTGACGGGCACCGCGACGGCGTTCGCGCGCAGGATGCCGTAGTAGCCGATGGCGAACTGCGGACTGTTCTGCAAGTAGAGCAGCACGCGGTCGCCTTTGCGCACTCCGCAACGCTGTTCGAGAAAGCCGGCGATGCGCTGCGCTTCCTCGAAGAAGGCGGCAAAGGTCACCGGCGTGTCGTAAAAGATGAGATAGGGCTTGTCCGGGTGGCGCCGCGCCGACACCTCGGCGTTGTAGAACACATTGGTGGCCGGTGCCGACAGCGTGGGCATGGCGTGCGTCGGCCAGAATTGAAAATGCCGGCCCGGCATTCAGCGCGCTCCCGCCGACCCCGCCGGTCCCGTGCGCGCCGCTCCCGTGCCCGCAGGTCCCTCGCCCGCGGCGGCACTGTGCGATGCGTGACGCGCGAGTTCCAGTTTGCCGATCTGTTCGCGATGCACTTCGTCGGGCCCGTCGGCCAGGCGGATGGTGCGGGCGGCGGCGTACGCCGCGGCGAGCGGAAAATCACCGCTGATGCCGGCTGCGCCGTGCAGCTGGATGGCCCAATCGATCACCTGGCAGGCCATGGTCGGAGCCGCGACCTTGATCATGGCGATCTCCTGTTTGGCGGCGCGGCTGCCCACGGTGTCCATCATGTAAGCGGCGTTGAGCACCAGCCAGCGCGCCTGATCGATCAGAATGCGGGAGTCGGCGATGCGTTCCAAGGTGACGCCTTGCTCGGACAGTTTTTTGCCGAAGGCCACCCGCGTTTGCGCGCGCCGGCATAGCAATTCCAAGGCCCGCTCGGCCAAGCCGATCAGACGCATGCAGTGGTGGATGCGTCCCGGACCGAGCCGCCCTTGCGCGATTTCGAAACCGCGCCCGGGCCCGAGCAGAATGTTCTCCTGGGGTACACGCACCCCGTCGAAGCGGACCTCGCAGTGACCGTGCGGCGCATGGTCGTAGCCGTAGACGCTCAATTTCCGCACGACGAGAATGCCGGGTGTATTCATCGGCACCAGGATCATGGACTGCTGGCTGTGGCGCGCCGCCTCCGGATGGGTCTTGCCCATGAAGATCAGGATTTCGCAGCGCGGGTCGGCGGCGCCCGAGGTCCACCACTTGCGTCCGTTGATCACATAGTCGGCGCCGTCGCTCATGATGGACGATTGGATGTTGGTGGCATCGCTCGAGGCGACGTCCGGTTCGGTCATGGCGAACGCCGACCGGATGCGGCCTTCCAGCAGCGGCACCAGCCAGCGCTCGCGCTGCGCGTCGGTGGCATAGCGCGCGAGCACCTCCATGTTTCCCGTGTCGGGCGCCGAGCAATTGAACGCTTCCGGGGCGATGTGCGAGCGTCCCATGATCTCGCACAGGGGCGCGTATTCGAGGTTGGTGAGTCCGGCGCCATACGCCGAGTCGGGCAGGAATAGATTCCACAGCTGCGCCGCGCGCGCCTTGCGCTTCAGGTCCTCCATCACCTCCGAAGTGCGCCACGCACTGCCGTCGCGGCGATTCCGGTCCACCTCCTCATCGAAGCGCCGCTCGGCCGGGTAGATGTGTTCGTCCATGAAGGCGCGGACCTTGCGTTGCAGGTCGCGAACCTTGCCGCTGTGGGAAAAATCCATGCGTAACCTCGATATAGTCCGAATCCCTGGAGTGCGCGTCGCTAGAACGAACGCTCGACCAAGCGCCAGGCAAGCTCGGCCAGCGGCCGCGCGCGGCGTCCCGCGTCGAGCGCCGTGGCGTTGGATGCGTTGCCTTGCAGGGCGCGCGCGAGAACGCCCTGCAGGATCGCGGCCAGCCGGAACATGCAGAAGGCGAGATAGTAGACCCAGTCCTGTGGGGCGATCGGATCGATGCCGCGCCGCCGGCTGTAGTCGGCCACGCACTCGGCCTCCGTCGGAATCAGCAGCGCGGCGGGGTCCACCGCCCCCAAGCCGCTGAACTCGTTCGCCGTGAGGCGATAGCGCATGCAGAAATAGGCGAGGTCGACCAGCGGAGACCCGAGGGTGGACAGCTCCCAATCGAGCACCGCCAGGATGCGCGGCTCGCGCGGATCGAAAATCGTGTTGTCGAGCCGGAAGTCGCCGTGCACCAGGCTGGTTTCCTCGCCGGCCGGGATATGGCGCGGCAGCCACTCGATGAGCCTGTCCATGGCGTCGATGGGATCGGTTGCCGACGCGCGGTACTGCTGCGTCCACCGTCCCACCTGCCGCTCGATGTAGTTGCCGGGCTTGCCGAAGTCGCCGAGTCCCGCCGCCCCGTAATCCACCGAGTGCAGCGCCGCCAGTACCCGCGTCATCTCGTGGTAGATGGCGCGGCGGCCGGGTGCCGGTACCTCCGGCAGTGCGGCGTCCCAGAAGATGCGTCCTTCGACGTAGTCCATCACGTAAAACGCCGAACCGACGATGGACGCGTCCTCGCACAGCGCATAACCGTGCGCCACCGGCACCTCGCTATCGGCCAGCGCGACGATTACCCGAAACTCGCGATCGACGGCATGCGCCGACGGTAATAGCCGGCCCGACGGCTTGCGCCGCAGAACGTAGCGGCGAGCCGGCGAGGTCACCAGGTAGGTGGGGTTCGATTGGCCGCCGGCGAATTGTTCCACCTCGACCGGTCCTGCGAATCCGGGGACGTGCTCGGCCATCCACAGCTCGAGCCGGCCCGCGTCGAAGGACGTCATGCGCCGCTCATGCGCCGCTCATGCGCCGCTCATGCGCTGCTGCCGCGCGGTCACGCGCAAGACGCGCCGCCGTCCACGCGGATGTACTGGCCGGTGACGTGGCGCGAGGCGTCCGATGCCAGGTACACGGCGGCGCCCTGCAGGTCGGTGTCGTTGCCGAGACGCCCCAGCGGCGTGCGGGCGATCACCGACGGACCGATGACATCGAGCAAGCCGCTCGCCAATTTGGACGGGAAGAAGCCCGGACAGATGGCATTGACGCGGATGCCGTACTGACCCCACTCCGCGGCCAGGGAGCGGGTCAGGTGCAGGGCCGCAGCCTTCGACGCATAGTAGGGAGCCGCCTTCATCTCCAGGGTGGTTTGCAAGGCGGCGGACGAGGCGATGATGATGATGTTGCCGGAGCGCTGCGGGATGAAACAGCGGTTGGCGACCGACTGGCTCAGGGCAAAGACGCTGGTGGCGTTCAAGTTCATCACCTTGTTCCATGCATCCAGCGGCAGTTTTTCGGCCGGTGCGCCCCAGCTCGCGCCGGCGTTGTTCACCAGGATGTCGATGCGGCCGTAATGCCCCGTCACCGCCTCGACCAGTACCGGCATCTGCTCCGTCACGGCGAGATCGTGCGCCACCGTAAGCACATCGACCCCCTGCGCCGCGAATTCGGACTTGGCTTGGGCAAGCTCGGCGGGCTTGCGCGCGGCGAGGGCGATGCGCGCACCCATCTCGGACAGCCCCTTCGCGATCTGCAGTCCGAGACCGCGCGAGCCGCCGGTGACGAGGGCCACCTTGCCGTCCAGCTCGAACAGCTCGCGCACGCTCACCTCAGGCCACCTCGAACAAGCCGGCGGCGCCCTGGCCGCCGCCGATGCACATGGTGACCACCACCAGCCGGGCGCCGCGGCGCCGGCCTTCGATGAGGGCGTGTCCCGTGAGGCGCGCGCCGCTGACGCCATAGGGATGACCGACCGCGATGGCGCCGCCGTTGACGTTGAGCTTCTCATCGGGAATACCCAGTCGATCGCGGCAATACAAAACTTGGCAGGCGAAGGCTTCGTTCAGTTCCCACAGATCGATGTCGGCCACGGTGTAGCCGGCGCGCTCGAGCAGGCGCGGTACCGCGTATACCGGGCCGATGCCCATTTCGTCCGGTTCACAGCCGGCGACCGCGAAACCCCGGAAGATGCCGAGCGGCTTCAAGCCGCGCCGTTCCGCCAGCTTGGCCTCCATCAGCACGCAGGCGCTGCTGCCGTCCGAAAACTGACTGGCATTGCCGGCCGTGATGACGCCGCCCGGCAGCGCGGGGCGAATCTTCGCGACCGCCTCGAGGGTGGTGTCGGCGCGGATGCCCTCATCGGCCGCGATGGTGACTTCGCGGCTGGCAATGGCGCCGGTGGCCTTGTCGACGATGCCCATGGTGGTCGTCATGGGCACGATCTCGGCATCGAACTTGCCCGCGGCCTGCGCCGCCGCGGCGCGCTGCTGGCTGCGCACGCCGTATTCGTCCTGCGCCTGTTTGGAAATACCATAGCGCTTGGCGACCGTTTCGGCGGTGTCGAGCATGTTCCAGTACAGCGTGGGCTTGTGCTCGACCAGCCAGGGATCGCGGTACATGTGCCGGTTCGTTTCATTCTGCACGCAGGAAATGCTCTCGAGCCCGCCGGCCACGAGCACCGGCGTGCCCTCGGTCATGATGCGTTGCGCGGCGAGCGCGATGGACTGCAGCCCGGAACTGCAGAAGCGGTTGATGCTCAATCCGGCGGTGCTGACCGGCAGACCGGCGCGCAGCGCGATCGCGCGGGCGATGTTGCCGCCGGTGGTGCCCTCGCCGAAGGTCGACCCCATGATGACGTCCTCGACTTCGGCGGGATCGATGCCGGCACGCGCCACCGCGTGCTCGACGGCATGCGCGCCCAAGGTTGCGCCGTAGGTCATATTGAACGCGCCTTTCCAGCTCCTGCCCAAGCCGGTGCGCGCGGTGGAAACGATGACGGCGTCGGTCACGAGGCGGGCCCCCTGTACTCGTTAAATGACTTCCCCTCCTCCGCCAACCGCGTGAGCAGCGGAGCGGGCATCCAGACGGCGGGATCATTGCCGGGCTCCGCCGCGATGCGCCGCAGGGCGCGAGCCACATCGATCAACCCCACCTGGTCGGCGTAGAACATGGGACCGCCGCGATAGGCCGGAAACCCGTAGCCGTTCAGGTACACCACGTCAATGTCGCCGCTGCGCAAGGCGATGCCGTCCTCGAGAATGCGCGCTCCTTCGTTGACGAGCGCGTAGACGCAGCGCTCGACGATTTCGTCGCCGCTTACTTTGCGGGGCACGATTGCCTTCTGTCGGCGGTACCTCTCGATGATCTCGACCACGGCGGGGTCGGGCAGGGCCTGCCGCGAGCCGGCCTCGTAGCGAAACCATCCGGCGCCGGTCTTCTGGCCGAACCGGCCGGCCTGGCAGAGATCGTCGGCGATGTTGGAAAAATCCTGGCCGGGAGATTCGGCGGCGCGGCGCTTGCGCAGGGCCCAGCTGATGTCGAGGCCGGCGAGATCGCCCATCCGGAACGGGCCCATGGCCATCCCGAATTTCTGCAAGGCTGCATCGACTTCGTCGGGCAACGCGCCGGCGAGAATCAGGTCGTGGGCCGCCGCGGCGTAGCGCATGACCATGCGGTTGCCGATGAAGCCGTCGCAGACGCCGGATACCACGGCGACCTTGCCGAGCTTCTTGGCGAAGCGCATCGCGGTGGCCAGCACAGTCGGGGGCGGTGGCGGCGCCGCGCACCACCTCGAGCAGGCGCATCACGTTGGCGGGGCTGAAGAAATGCAGGCCGATCACATCCTGCGGACGGCGCGTGAGGCGCGCGATGGCATCGAGATTCAGCGCGGAGGTGTTGGAAGCGAGAATGGCGCCCGGCCGCAAGATCGCGTCGAGCTTTTCGAACACCTGCCGCTTGACCTCGAAGCTCTCGAAGACGGCCTCGATGACGAGATCGACCTCGCGCAGCGGTGCATAGTCCAGGGCGGGTGCGATCAGCGCCAGCCGCTGCTCGAGACTCGCCGCGTCGAGAGTGCCCTTGCGCAGGGCGCCTTGGTAGTTGCGGCGGATGGTGGCGAGGCCCCGGTCGAGCGCTTCCTGAGTCGTCTCCAGCAGGACCACCGGGATGCCGGCATTGATCAGCGCCATGGCGATGCCGCCGCCCATGGTTCCGGCACCCATCACGGCCGCCTTGCCGATCGGCCGCGTCGGCGTGTCCGTCGGCTACGTCGGGAATATGCGAGGCAGCTCGCTCGGCTTGGAACACATGGCGCAGCGCTGCCGACTCGGGCGAGAGCATCAGCGTGCTGAACAGTTCGCGCTCGCGCTTGAGGCCCGCATCGAAGGGCTTGTCCACGGCCGCCGCAACCGCCTCGACGCAGGCCAAGGGAGCCGGGTAGGGACCGGCCGCGGCTTTGACGGTGTTGCGCGCGAATTGAAAAAACGCCTCGGCGTTCGGCATGGCGATCTTGAGATCGCGCGCGCGTTTGAGGCCGCGCCGCTCGGCAAGCAGGATGCGCGCGAACTCCAACGAGGCCGCCAGGATGTTCTTGGCATGGAAGGCGTCGAACAGTCCGGAGTCGCGCAGCTGCTCCGCGGCGACGGTCGCGCCCGACACGATCATGTTCAGCGCCCGCTCGACGCCGATCAGGCGCGGCAAGCGCTGCGTGCCGCCGGCGCCCGGCAGGAGGCCCAGCTTGACCTCCGGCAGCGCGATTTGCGCGCCCGCGACGGCCACGCGGTAATGACAGGCCAGAGCCAATTCGAGACCGCCGCCCATACAGACACCATCGATGCCGGCAATCACGGGCTTGCGCAGTCCTTCGACCGCGCGAGTGAGCGTGGGAAGATCCGGTTGCGCCAGCGCCTTGGGCCCACCGAACTCGCGGATGTCGGCGCCGCCGGAAAAGCCCTTCGCAGAACCCACCAGAACGACTGCCTGGATGGCGTCGTCCGCCTCGGCACGCTGCAACGCGCCCAGCAGTGCGCGCCGCAGTTCAGAGCCGAGACTGTTCACCGGAGGATTGTCGAGCGTGAGGACCGCGACGCCGTGGGTGATTCCGAAATCGACTCTGGCCATCGTTCCCCCGAGTAATGGCACGCGCGCCCGTGGCAATGTGTCAGTGCCCGAGTGCATCGGGCAGAATTAGATCGCGCCTCACAGCAGAACACAAGGATGGAGTCTCGAGGGGTTCGCGTGTCAGCGCATGCTGCCCGGCTCGCCCGCGGCGCCGTGAGCGGTGAAGCGCCAGGCGCAGACCAGGCCCAGGATCAGCACCGGCACGAAGGCGGCGAACACCCAGAACCCTGCAGTCTTGGCCGCCGCCGCCGAGATACTGTCGGAAAGGCCGCTCAAGTTGGCTGCGATGCCCACGGCCGCGGTACCGACCGCATAGCCGATCCGCTGCATGGTCGACACCGACGCGGACGCCAAGGTGCGATCGGCGGGCGCCGACAAACGCACGGTACGCTGCACGATGGCAGGCCAGCAGACGCCGAAGCCGGCACCCTGCAACAGCGCGCACACCACCGTGCCCAAGAGCGAACCTTCGGGCACTGCGATGGCAAATCCGGCGGCACCGATTGCGATGCAGACGGCGCCGCCGCGAATCACCCATGGATCATCCGCCGGCGTGACGCGCGACGCCGCCATGGTGGCGACGCTCCACGCGATGGCTTCGCCCGCAAGAATGTAGCCGGTCACCAGCGGCTTGGTGTCGAACAGCAGCTTCAGGATCAAGGGGCCGTAGGCCCAGAATCCCACGGTACTCAATGCCAGGGTAAAGACCATCAGAAGTCCCGCCCCGATCGGATGCGCGATGTCGAGCAGCTGCGGCGGCAGCAGGCGCACCACAGCCCGCCGGTCGAGCCGCGCCGCCAGATATAAGAGAGCGATCCCGGCCGGGCAGCCGATGATCGAGGCCACGACGCCCCCCGGAAGGCCGCTTGCGGCGCCTGCTTCGGCAATGATGAGGGTGGCCGCCGACAGCACAGCCAAGGGCATCACCGGCCATTTGCCCAGGGGCGCTGCGCTGCGTGCCGTCGCGGGCATCCACAACGCCGCGAGTGCGCACAGCACGATGGCCTGGAGCGTGAAGGCCCAAAACGCGCCGCGCCACAGATGCGGGCCGGAGAAGACACCGCCGATCAACGGCCCAAGCAGCGACCCCGCGCCCCAGATGGTCGCATCGATGGCGAACAGACGGCCCCACAGTTCGGGCACGAACCAGGCCTCGATGGCGACGTACGACAGCGATAACAGCATCCCGCCGCCCATGCCCTGGATGAGCCGTCCGAGCACCAGAATCCCCATGGTGGGGGCGGCGGCTCCCATGACGCAGCCGCCGGCATAGATCAAGGTTGCACCGATGAAGATGCGCTTGATGCCCCAGCGCGCGCACAACGACGCCGCGGCGGCGCCGGCGACGATGGCGCCCACCTGGTATAGCGCGATGGTCCAGTTGATGTAGGCAATACCGTCGAGGTCCAAGGTGATGGCCGGTGCGATGGTGGCGGTGACCAGCGAGTCCGCCGCGTGCAGCCACACGCCGATGCCCACCAGCAGGAAGCGGACCATCACACCGGGGGCCCGCAAGTCGTGGGCCCGCTCTGCGGCGTCGATCGATTTCACGGCGTTGCTCGAACGGGACCTGAGTGGTTCAGCTGACAGTGCCGCCGCCGAGCGGCAGCGTCCCCAAGAGCTCGGCCAACCCGTTCCACAACACTTGAATGCCGATGCAGAACAGCAGGAAGGCGGAGAGCCGCACCACGATGGTGGTGCCGGTGGCGCCGATCCATTCCGCCAAGCGCGCCGAATTGCGATAGAACGCATAGACCAGCAGCGACAGCAGGGCGACGGCCGCCAGGGTTTCCAGGAAGAACTCGAGCAGCAGTGCCGGATGCAAGGGGCTGGGCCGGCCGGCGCCGATGGAAACGGCCACCGAGATGGTGCCGGGACCCGTGGTCAGCGGCATGGTCAGCGGATAGAAGGCCAGCCGGCTGGGCGGTACGTCGATCGACCACGGGCGCGGCGTTTCACTGCGCCGCTGTTCGGTGGCATCGGGCTCGGTCAGCATGCGCCAGCCCGACATGGCGACGATGATGCCCCCCGCCACGCGCAGCACCGGAATCGAGATGCCGAAGAAAATCAAGACATACGCGCCGACGTACAGCGATGCGGCCACGATGCAGAACGCATAGATGGCCACCCAGCGCGACACGGCCGAGCGCACCTTGGGCTCGAGTTCCAGGGTCGCGCCGAAGAAAATAAAGGCGCCGGACAGGGGGTTGACGATGGAGAACAACGCCCCGAACGCGAGCAGAAAGGTAGCCAAGCCGGATCCTTCGGTGGGTTGCCGCCGCGGATTCTACCGGATCGGTGCCCCGGTTTGTCGGTACGGCTCGTGCGGGTCCCGCGCACGCGGCAAGTCGCGCAGGTGCGCCGCGGCGAGCCGGTCGGCGTGCAACAGGCGATCGAGGATGGCGGGAATCTCGAAGACGGCGCGATTCTCGATGCGTGCCACCCGCGTGCGCATTTCCGGGAGCCGGGCGATGACCTCAGCAACGCCCGCGCGAATGTCCTTGAAGGAATCGAGTACGATGCCGGTGCGGGTCTCCGACACCCACTGGGCGTTGTAGCGCTCCTGCGGCATGGTCCAGGTGTTGTTGACCACGATGACCGGCAACCCCTGCTGGATGGCTTCGCTGATACTGCCGGGGCCGGGCTTGCCGATGAAAAAATCGCTGAGCTGCATGAAGTCGCGGATCTTCGAGGTAAAGCCCATCACCAGCCGGGGCGCGGCCGAGGGCATGCCGGAGAGCCGCTCGGCGAGCGCCGCATTGTGGCCGCAGATCATGATGAGCTGCGTGTCCTTGAGCCGCCGCGCAATGCCTTGCATGGCCTTCGAGCCGTGTCCGCCGAACAGGACGATGCCGGTGGGCCGGTCGGGATCCAAATTCAGTTTGACCAGTTCTGCGCGTCGATCGATGCGCGAGTGCTGGTAGAAGTCCGGCCGCACGATCATGCCGGAGATGGCGTGAACCCGGGCCGGCCCATAGCCCATGGCCTGCGCCTGCGCCACGGCCTTGGGCGTGCCGCAGATGAAATGCTGCGCCTGACCGGGTTCGATCCAGAAGTGCGGCGGCAGATCGGCGAAGTCCGTCAGGATGGTGACATAAGGCGCCGCCGGCCGGGCGCCCGCCAAGCCTTCGAACATGGGCCGATTGAAGTTGGGAATCAGCGAGACGACCATATCCGGCTTGGTCCGCCGCCAATAGCGCCGCAATCTGCCCACCATGGCCGGGTGCGCCAAGCGAATGAGTGCCTGCAGAAATTTGAGTTCCTGAGCGAGTCCCAGGCTCCAGCCGCGCGCCAGCCGGGTGTTGTAGAGATCCTCCCATTCCATTCCCAGGGTCTTGCGGAACACATCCTGGGGATCGAGGATGTGCATCAGGTTGACCAGGCGTACCTGCCATGGCCGTCCTTGTTCGCGGATGACGGCTTCGAGGGCGAG
Organism: uncultured Gammaproteobacteria bacterium; assembly: GCA_963799885.1. GTDB lineage: Bacteria > Pseudomonadota > Gammaproteobacteria > Steroidobacterales > Steroidobacteraceae > Bog-1198. Next base: position 135,910 of record CAWCYX010000005.1, read on the forward strand.
TGCGGCGGAGCGATGGCCGCCGCCGGCATTGAAATAGACTAGATCGATTGTCGGCAATGGAGGTTGGGAACCTGTGTGAGTTATTTCGCGCGGCCGCGACCGCCATTTTGGTCCGGCAATATGACGGGCGTGTGTATACTCGGCAGAAACACATCGTTGCCGAAAGTTGTCCCTACCGAAGATGTCGTTGGAGGCCGCCGCCATGAATGCCAGCTTGAAACCTGTTGCGACCGACGCTGCTGCCGAGCGCAACGCCCGAGTCGATCTCGCCGCCTGCTATCGGTTGGCGGCGCACTTCGGCCTGAACGAGGGCATCGACAACCATCTGACTCTGCTGATGCCGGGCCACTCGGATCGCTTCCTGCTCGCGCCGTTCGGATTGCACTGGTCGGAGGTGCGGGCGAGCGACTTCATGGTGATCGATTTCAACGGCCGCATGTTGAGCGGCCGCGGGCCCATCGAGGATACCGCGCTCTATATTCATCTGCCGGTTCACCGGCTGGCGCCGCAGGCACGCTGCGTCCTGCACACGCACATGCCGCACGCCACCGCATTGTGCATGCTGGAGAACCCGCGCTTGGAAATGGCGGGACAAAGCGCGTTGGGATTTCATGAAGAGATTGCCTACGAATGCGACTACAACGGTCTCGCCTTCGATCACACCGAGGGCGAGCGGTTGGCGCGCGCGCTGGGAACGAGGTCCGTGCTGATGATGCGCAATCACGGCGTGCTGGTGGTCGGTGAGTCGGTGCCGCAGGCGTTCGAACGGCTGTACTTTCTGGAGCGGGCTGCCCAGGCTCAGGTGCTCGCGCTGTCGACCGGCCGGCAGCTGCGGCTGGTTCCGGAACCGGTGGTGAAGGCGACGGCGGCGCAATTCCGCAGCGGCAGCGCGGTGGGCGGCCGGGATCGTGCCGAACTGCATTTCGAGGCATTGAAGCGCCTACTCGACCGCAGCGCGCCGGACTACGTCAGCTGATTTCCGCCGAGGCAACGGCGGCGTCGCACCCGATGCGCACCGCGCACACCGTGGTGTTCCTGTTGGCCGCGGTGGTGTTCATCAATTACGTGGACCGGGGCGCTCTGCCCACGGCCGCCCACCTGATCCAGGACGATTTGCATTTGAACGAGCGGCAGCTCGGTCTGCTGTTCTCGGCGTTTTTCTGGACGTACACGTTGACCCAGATACCGGTGGGCTGGCTCGCCGAACGCTACGGCGCGCATCGCATCCTGGCCGCGGGACTCACGCTGTGGGCGGTGGCCACGATGTGCGTGGGCGTCGCTCACACCTTTCCCGTGCTGCTGGGGCTGCGCTTGCTGCTCGGCATCGGCGAGAGCGTTGCGTTCCCGAGCGTATCGAAGCTGTTGGCGGTGGTGGTACCGGTCAAGAACCTGGGCACCGCCAACGGTGTCGTGGCCTGCGGCTACTTGCTGGGACCGGCCGTCGGGACCTTCGCCGGTGGTCTCATCATGGCGCAGTACGGCTGGCGCGCGGCATTCGTGGCGTTCGGCAGCCTGTCCTTGCTGTGGCTTGTGCCGTGGTCGCGAGTCAAGCTGCCGCAGAACGCCGTGCGCCGCAGCGATGCGGATACGCCGACCTTGCGGACCATCCTCAAACAACCGTCGCTGTGGGGCACCTCGCTGGGGTCGTTCTCCGCCAACTATTCGTTTTATTTCATGTTGACCTGGCTGCCGTTCTACCTGGTGCGCGAGCGCGGCTTTTCCACCACGGAAATGGCGCAAATTGCCGGCGTCGCCTACGTCGTCAATGCGCTGTCCGCGCTGCTGGTGGGTTGGGCAACGGACCTCTCGATCAAGAGCGGCCGCTCGCCGAACCTGATCTACAAGGCCACCATGGCGATCGCGCATGTGGGGAACGTGGTAGCCATGGTGTGCATGGCGGTGGGATCCAAACCCGTGGCGCTGGGCGCGATGTTTTTATTCCAAGTACTCATCGGCGGACAGTCGCCGGGCTTCTATGCCGTTTCGCAGATATTGGCGGGCCCCCGAGCCGCCGGGCGTTGGGTGGGCGTCCAGAATACGGCGGCCAGCTTCGCAGGCGTGGTTGCGCCCGCCGCCACCGGGTTCATCATCGCGAGCACGCATCATTTCACGGCCGCCTTTCTACTCGCCGCCGCGGTGAGTTTGCTGGGGCTCATCGGGTGGCTGTGGATGGTGCCGAAGCTGGCCGAACTGCCGTGGGAGCACGGCGCCGAGCCGCCGCCCCCCGCCACTTCGCCGCTGCTCAGTCATTAATTCGTATTGCCGTCGCGATGCTGTGTCGTCCAGTCGGGAATCAAGCGGCGTCCAATTGGGAATAAAGTTCCGTCCAATTGGAAGCCAAGATGCCCCGACAAGGGCCGCGACGAGATCAGGGCGAAGAAGAATTCAAGCAGGCGTTGAGGGAAGTCCGACCGGGAGAGTTTTCTGAACGCTCTTGGCACCATTGGCATTTGGTACTAGGAGTCACGCAGCTTGATGCGATTCCTCCCCTGCCGCAGCGCAACACTCTAACTGTTCTTACCACCGGCACCGGAAACGACTCGCATCCGGTAAAGCTCTCTTTTTTTGGTGGTTTGGAGTTTGGTAGATTAAAAGATCCGGAGCGCACTGCTGACGTAGATAATTGTCCATCTTGAACGTGAGGTGGCGATCGAGCCGGGCCGGCGATCAGCGGTTGTTCCAGAAGAAGCCGGTGGCGAAGGTGATCGGCCCGCGCACCGGAAAAATTCGCGGATAAGAACCTGTGGATACCGCCTTGCCGCTGTCGATATCGACGAGCGTGGCTTCGAGCGCCCGCAAGTCCGCCACTTCGACCACCGGCGCGCCGATGATGACCGGATCGTCGGCCACGTGCGCCGTATAGATTTTCGTCTGGGGATCGAGCAGCGCCAGCAGGCGCCGCGTGGTCTCGAGATACTCGCGCCGGCTCGCCCCCGGCAGAAAGGCATAGAGCTTCCCGGGATAGATCAGATCGCCGGCGAACAGCTGGTGCCGCTCCGCGTCATACAGCGACGCCGAGGTCGGGGTGTGTCCGGGCGTGTGCAGCACGCGCACGCGCCGGCCGCCCAGATCGATGTCCGTCCCCGGGAGCCACCACTCGTCCACCGCAATGCGCGGCGTCGGCAGGCCGTCCGCGAATCCGAGGAATTCATACCGCCCGAGTTTGAGGTTCCCGTCATCGGCGTCGGCGCGCTTTCTCAGGGACGGCAGGTCGATCAGCGCCGTGTGGTCGAGGCGGCCGAGCGCGCCGACGTGATCGAAATGCAGATGCGACGGGATGACCGTCACGGGAACCTTGGTGAGCGAGCGCACCACCCGGGCGATGTCGCGATTGCCGCTGCCCGCGTCGAACAGCACGGCGCGCTGCGCGCCGACGATCAGGTAGCTGTAATTGAGCTGATAGTAGCGGGGCTCGCCGATCGCGAAGGTGTGGGCGTCGATGGTTTCGACGATGAAGTAGTCATCGAACCAGGCGCCCCGCACCGGTTGCTCGGGCCGATGCGTCACCAGCGCGTCGGTTTGGCGAAGCCCGATTTCGGCGTAGAGGTAGGGCGCCAGCGCCGCCGCCAGCACCGCGAGCAGCGCCGCCGCGATTGCGACCAGGGCGGCTGTCCACAGGATTCGCGGAAGGGACCTCCGTGTCACAGCGCCTACCAGTTGGGGTTCGGCAGTTCGGCGAAGACCTCTTTCAGGGCAAAGCCCCAGCGGGTGCGAATCATCTTGAAATAGTCGCTGTCGTTATCGATGCTGATGTGGGTCGCGAGCTTGAATTCGTCGCGTCGCACGATGGCGAGATCCAGCGGGGGACCTACGGACAAATTCGAACGGATGGTCGAATCCATGGAGATCAAGGCGCACTTCGCGGCTTGGGCGAGGCTCGAGCTGCGGGACACCACGCGATCGATGATGGGCTTGCCGTACTTGGACTCGCCGATCTGAAAGTACGGAGTGTCGATCGAGGACTCGATGAAGTTGCCCGCCGAGTAGATGTGGAACAGGCGCGGTTCCTCGCCGTAAACCTGGCCTCCCAGGATGAAGTTCGCGTTGAATTCGTGGCCCTGTTCTTTGAGCATGTCGGCATCGCGGGCGTGGACCTCGCGCAGGGCATCGCCGATCACGCGGGCCACGTTGAACATGTCCTTGGCGCGGTAGATGCGGGCGGGCAGATCGGGCTCCTCGGGAACCTCGTGCAGCAGGTTGACCACGGCCTGGGTGATGGCGAGGTTTCCGGACGACAGCAGCACCAGCACCCGATCCTCCGGCTGCTGGAAGGTCGCCATCTTGCGGAAGGTGTTGATCTGGTCGACGCCGGCGTTGGTCCGTGAATCGGAGAGGAACACGAGGCCGGTATCGACCAACAGCCCAACGCAGTAAGTCATGGCGCGAAAGTCTACATCAGTTGCTATTGGCGGGCCGAGTCGGCGACCAGAACGTTGGCTTCCATCTTTTCGCTGCCGCCGCCCTGACGCACCCCGCGCACCGGCGCCGCGTCCAGGTAGTCGCGGCCGACGGCTAGCCGGCAGTACGTGCCGTAGGCGGTGCGCTTGTGGGTGACATCGATGCTCTGCCACCCGATCTCCGCGCCCAGCCAGATGTCCACCCAGGCGTGGCTGGCGGCCTCGTTGCTGTCGCCGGTGTTGCCGGTGTAGATATAGCCGCTCACGTAGCGAGCCGGCATGCCGAGCGCGCGCGCGGCGGCGATGTACACATGGGCGTGATCCTGGCACACGCCTTCGCCGCTCTTGAACGCGTCCGCGGCGCTGTCCCGCACATCGCTGGTGCCGGATTTGTAGCGGACCGCGTCGAACACCGCTTCGGCCAGCGCCTGGGCACGCTCCTTCGGGTCCTTGGCGCCATTCATGACCTGATGGGCGAAGGCCTTGAGTTCATCATTGGGGGCGGTCAATGCGGTGGGGGCGAGATACGCCAAGGGAGACAGGGGTCCGTCGTCCTGGCGGCCCTCGGTATCGGCCGTTTCGACCACCCCGTGCACCACGATCTGAATCTCGCGGTGCGGCTCTTCGATGGTGAGCAGGTGGGAGATGTTGCCGTAGGCGTCGACCTGTTCCAGCCGGCGCCCGGGCGAGGTGATGCTCCAGGTCAGCGCCCGCTGGCTCACGTCGCGGCGCGGGGTCAGATGCAGGCTTTGCACGCTGTACTTGACCGGCCGCTCGTAGCGATACCAGGTTTCATGTCGAATGTGCATCTGCATGGACTCAAGCCTCCGCCGGTGGCAACAAGAAGTCGGACGCGATGCGATCGCCAAGATCCCGCAGTCGGGTCAGAAATTGCTCCAGAAACTCGGGGAGGCCATGCTCCAGGACGTCTTCCATCCGAGTGAAGTGCAGGGTGGCATGAATCTCCCCTGCGCGCCGTTCCGTTTCGGCGGAGTGTTCGTTGCGCACCGACTTCAGGTTCGAATATACCTCTTTACAGCAGCGTAGCAACGAGCGCGGCATGTCGTCGCGCAGGATCAGGAGCTGCGCCACCCGCACCGGCGTGATGACGTCGCGGTAGACCCGGCGATACACCTCGAAGGCCGAGAGCGCCCGCAGCAGGACGCTCCATTCGAACGGATCGGGAACGGCACCCGCATCGGCGCCGGGTTGCAGGTCGGTCTGGTGCGCCGTGAGAATGCGCGCGGTGCTGTCGGCGCGCTCGAGGAAGGTCCCGATCCGGGTAAAGTAAAAGGCCTCGTCCCGCAGCATGGTGCCGATGGTGACCCCGCGGGTGAGGTGCGAGCGTTCCTTGACCCATTCGACGAACTGGCCGATGTCGGCGTGCGGGGCGTTGCGCGAGACTAGCGCCCGTACTTCCAGCCAGGTGGAGTTGAGGGTTTCCCACAATTCGGAGGTCAACGAGCCGCGCACGGCGCGGGCGTTCTCGCGCGCCGCCCGCAGGCAGCTGAAGATGCTGCCGCTGAACTCGCGGTCGAGGCTCACGAACTCGAACACGGCGCGCGGCACGATGCCGTCGTGCCGCTCGCGGTACGGTTCGTCCATGTGCAGCGCGCGCATGGTCGCGGCCAGCGATTGCGCCAGGTTATCTCCGGAGTGAGGCAGCAGCGACATCCGGTAGTGCGCGTCGACCAGGCGGGCGAGGCTTTCCGCGCGCTCGATGTAGCGCGACATCCAATACAAATGGTCGGCGGTACGGCTGAGCATACGTCAGGCTTCCAACACCCAGGTGTCCTTGGTGCCCCCGCCCTGCGAGGAATTGACCACCAGCGACCCTTCGCGCAAGGCCACCCGCGTGAGGCCGCCGGGAACGATGGTCACATCGCGGCCGGACAGCACGAAGGGGCGCAGATCGATATGCCGGGGCGCGAGGCCGAGCCCCGCGAACGTGGGACAGGTGGACAGGGCGAGCGTCGGCTGCGCGATGTAGCGTTCCGGGGTGGCGATAATTTGAAGGCGGAAGGCCTCGATCTCGGCCTTGGTTGCGGCGGGACCGATGAGCATGCCGTAGCCGCCGGCGCCGTGCACCTCCTTGACGACCAGTTCGGGCAAATGTGCGAGCACGTAGTCGAGGTCCTCCTGCTTGCGCAGCATCCAGGTGTGCACGTTGCCGATGATGGGCGACTGGCCGAGATAGAAGCGGATCATCTCGGGCACGTAGGGATAGATGGATTTATCGTCGGCCACGCCGGTGCCGATGGCGTTGGCGATGGTGATGCGGCCGGCGCGGTACGCGGTCAGCAATCCCGGCACCCCCAGCATGGACTCCGGCCGGAATACCAGGGGATCGAGGAAGTCGTCGTCGATGCGGCGGTAGATGACGTCGACGCGCTGCGGCCCCTGCGTGGTGCGCATGTACACGGCTTCGTCGCGGACGAACATATCCTGCCCCTCGACCAGTTCGATGCCCATCTGCTGCGCGAGGAAGGCATGTTCGAAGTAGGCGCTGTTGTGGGCGCCGGCAGTCATCAAGACCACGGTGGGATCGGCCACGCCGGTGGGAGCGACGCTGCGCAAATTGGCGAGCAATACATCGGGATAATGATCGACCGGCGCGACGCGGTGCGCGGAGAACAGCTCCGGAAACAGGCGCATCATCATCTTGCGGTTCTCGAGCATGTAGGAGACGCCGGAGGGCACGCGCAGGTTGTCCTCGAGCACGCGGAATTCCCCGGCATCGTCGCGCACGATGTCGATGCCTGCGATGTGGGCGTAGATGCCGCCGGGGACGTCGACGCCTTGCATCTCCGGGCGGTACTGGGAGTTGCACAGCACCTGTTCCGGGGGGATGAGGCCTGCCTTCAGGATCTGCTGGTCGTGGTAAATATCGTGAATGAAGGCATTCAGCGCGCGCACGCGCTGCTTCAAGCCGCCTTCGAGCCGGATCCACTCTTCCAGGGGCAGAACGCGCGGCACGATGTCGAAGGGGATGAGGCGCTCGGCGCCTTCTTCCTGGCCGTAGACGGCGAAGGTGATTCCCACCCGGTGAAACAGGGCATCGGCCTCGGCGCGCTTCTGGCTCAAGCGATCGGCCGACTGTTCCTTGAGCCAATGGTCGTAGCTCTGGTAGTGCGGCCGGGTACTACCTTCGCTCACATACATTTCGCTATACGGATTGTTGGCCAAAAGATTCCCTTAGGCGTGGTAAACAGCGAATTCCATGCCGAGGCGGCTAGTCTCGCAATCAATCATGAACTTACCCTTAGTGCGCTGCAACGATGCACCAAGTCGGGGCGCATTCGCTGCGCGCGGGCGGCATCAATCACCCAAATGACGCGCGAGTGCAGCAGCGGTCTCGACCAACGGATGACCGGCAAACCGTTCACCGAAATCACTTAACAACACTCGCGCGACCCCCGCGGCACCGCCGCCGCCCACGGCGAGCTGCGCAATGCGCAGCGTAGCTGCCGCCGATTTGGGACGGAAGGCCTGATCCACTCGCAGACGATCGCGCACGGCGTCGAGCGCCTCGCCATCGCGCTTCGCCGCCAGCAGCCTATCAACATACTCCTGACTCAGGCGATCGGCATAGCGCGGGTCGGGCCATGTAACCACCTTGTCGCGCAACCAGCGGTAATCCTCGGCTGCGTGGCCGCACGCTGCCAGCCAGGACTGCAATAAGTCCCAGGCCTTCGAATGGGCGCCCACCCGCACCAGGCCATAGGCCTCGGTGACGAGATGCTCGCTTTTCTTCACCTCCGCTTGACGTTCCTTCTCGGCGGTGCGCTCCGGCGAGTGCCAGGTTTCGAGGCCCAGTTCGTGCCGCCGCTCATAGAGGGCGCCGCCCAAGGACGAGAATATAGAGAGGACCGCGAACATGCCGAAGGCGATTTGCACCGGCATCCAGAGCCCCAGTTTAGTGGTGAGCCACAGGGCCAGAATCACGCCGGCGATGATGCCGAGCACCGTCGCATACATCAGCCCCAAGCCCGCAACCATGCGGCCCAGGGCCACGGGATAGACTGCTTTGAGCATGTTGCCTTCCAACCCTAGGATTGCCACCGAAGCGGGAAGGAAGAACAGGCCGGCGATGGCCAGTGCTGCGCCGGCAACCGGCGAGAGCATCACGGCCGTCAATTTCGCAAGGGCGCCGAGCGCCGCCAAAATGATGATCTGGCCGATCGGGCGCTGTTCGCTCAAGGGGTTCATCATATTGATGTCGAGCGCCGGCGGTTCGTCGACCCCGCGAACCACGTGATCGAATAACACGTACGCATATTTGAACAGCCACGAAACGAGGATCAGCGCCAAGGGGATGCCGGCGAGCCCGGCTTTGGCGGCGATGGTGAGAAGTATGGCAAAGACCACCACCACACCGGCTGCGCCGCCGCGGGCGGGCCGCAGCATGTGGTGCAGCAGGCTAGTGGGCAACGAGGCTCAAAGCCTTCGACGGCATGTGGTTCAAGGGGCTGGGTTTGAAGCCGTGCACATAGGGCTTCACCATCGCCTTCGACACGAAAAAATACAACGGAACGATGGGGTAATCCTCGAGCATCACGCGCTCCGCGCTTTCGAGCAGCTGCCGGCGCTGCGGAAGGTCGCCGGTGGCGGCGGCTTGATCGACCAGCGCGTCGAACGCTGGGTTCTCGAATCCCGGGTCATTGTTGGCAGAGTGGGCTCGAAAGGTGTCGAGGAAGTTGCTGGCATCGTTGAAGTCCGCATTCCAGCCCAGCCGCGCCACATCCCAGCGCGACTTGTCATGCCGCGACGTCAAGAACACCCGGTATTCCTCATCGGTGAGTGCGGTCTCGACCCCTAGGGTTTCCTTCCACATGGCGGCGGTAAGAATGGCAATGCGGCGGATGACGGGATTGGAGTTGAACAGCAGGCGCAGATGCAGCGGCGACCCGGGGGTGAATCCGGCCTGGGCGTACAGCCGTTTGGCTTCCGCGATTCGCTCGGCGTCGCTGGACTCGGCCCACGCCCAAGATTGCGGATCGTAGTTCCAGGTTCCGGGAGGCACGAAACCGTACGCACCGACCTGACCGAATCCCAGGGTATCGACCAGTTGCCGCCGATCGACCGCCATGGCGAGGGCCTTGCGCAGGGCGAGATTCGATCCGATGGTCTTGTTCGACAAGTTGAGGCCGTAGTAGGCGGTCGCCAGGAACGGCGCGATGACCAGTTCGCTCGAATGCTCGGCGCGCAGCGCGGGCAGCACATTGGCCGGCACCGAGTCGGTGAGATCGATCTGGCCGGCGCGATAGCGGGCGTACTGCGAGCCGTCATCGGAAGTCACCTGGTATTCGACTGCCGGGATGTGGACGTTGGCTTTGTCCCAGTAGGAGGGATTGCGGGTGAGTTCGAGCACCGTTCCCGGCTGCCACTTGGAAAGCACATAGGGGCCGTTGGAGATCCACTCGCTTGGGGAATGAGTGCGGGCGGCAGCATCGGAATACACCGGGAACGCGGCCGAGTGGGCGAGGATCTGCGGCAGATAGGCAGCCGGCTGGGTCAGATTGACGATCAACACGTCGTCGCTGGGAGCCGCCACCCCCAACGTTTCGGGCACCGCCTGGCCGGCAACGATGGCGCCGGCACCTGCAATCAGGCGCAGATCGTCGGCGACCGGGGACCCTTGTTTGGGATCGAGCACCCGGCGCCAGGCCACGACGAAGTCCTGGGCGCGGACGGGTTTGCCGTTCGACCAGCGCGCGTCGTGGCGGAGGTGGAAGGTGTATCGAGTGCCCGCCGAGTCGGCCGACCAGGACGAGGCGACTGCGGGGATGGCGGACCCTGTCGGGGATTCGGCAGTCAGTCCCTCATAGAGATCTTGCAGCACCTGAATGGAGAAGGAGTCGGCGGCCGCCGCGGGGTCCAAGGAGGAGAGGTCGCCGCTGAGGCCGCGTCTCAATAGAACTGCACGCTCTGCCTCGTCTCCCGAACGGCGTTCGCAACCGGCGGCCGACAGGATGAGAGCCGCCAATCCCGCCGACCAGAAAAATGCTTGCTTCGTCCCCATGGGTCTCCCGTGTGCCCGGCTCATCCGCGGTGCCCATCGGAGGAAAATACGAGTGGTGAATCAGGGGGTTCGTCCAAATTTGAGGGGTTCTCCTTAGGGGGATGCCCTCTTTAACAGCCTTTGGCGCAAATATCCATCGGATAACGCCACTAAATTAACTAAAAAATACTAAAAGTGTGGATTACTGCAACATATTGTCGGTATTATGTCTCCAGTGCCGCAATCTGTTAAGAGCAACTTACTTGCTGCGTTTCGACATCTCCTAAAGCCGCTAGTCCGATTAGCGATCAAAAACGGAGTCTCGGTTCGCGAGTTTAGTCAGGCGATCAAAGGCACGTATGTGGATGTTGCAAAGAAGCAGATAGCGGCCGCCGGCGACAAAGCGACCAGGGAGGCGATTGCGGTGATCTTAAACGTGGACACAAATGACATCGCCGACATTCTAGCCGCGCCGGCCTCCGCAAATTTTCAGTACGAGGAGGACCAGAGCAGCCCTGTGTCTCGTGTTCTGGCTGGGTGGTTCACAGATTCTCGTTCCAGCGGCCCATACGGTGTGCTCGTTGATGTGCCGTTCGAATCAAGCGGCGAGTCGACCCGCGGGAGCCCGATTACTTTCACTGAGTTGGCTCTTAAGTATTGCCCCGGTACTCCGGCAAAGGAGCTACTCGACGAGTCGATTAGAACAGGATGCGTAGTCAGTGTGGGTAGCGGCTTCTTTCGAGCTGTTAAGCGCTCGTATGTTCCAGATCCATTGAGCGCGGTGAGTGTCAGTCACTTTGCCCATGTTGTACACAATCTGTGTGAGAGCTTTGAGATTAATCTTCGAGCAGAGTCCGGGGGCGGCAAGGGACTCTTTGAAAGAACAATTATTTCCGATACCCGCCTAACAAGGGAGGACCTCCAAGCGTTTGATAAGTATGTGCGCAACCGGGGACAACTGTTTGCGGATGACATCGATAACTGGCTGTCCTCAAGGGCGGCGCCTGGACCAAATGATAAGGATCCAGTTAATACTGGAATTGGGCTGTATCACTTTGTGATCAATGACGAAGATGATCGAGAGTTTGCTCAAAGACCAACGATCGAAGGGATGAAGAAAAATGAGAATTAAAGTCGACGCAGTCACTCATCGGGTACGACTGCGCGCGCTCGCAATTGGATTGGTCGCTAGCTGTCCATTTGTATACCTACCGGCCGCAAATGCTGTGGTGCAAGCGACGACGATTCAACTCCTCGTCAATAGCCACGTTGTATTGCAAGGACCGGTCGACGATGTTGATTCTGCGCAGTCGAAGATTCGCGTGCTCGGACAGTGGGTAGCCGTCCCTTGTTCACAAGGCAATATTCCTGTTGGTGACATGGTCACAATCAAAGGTGTCGTTACAGCCGACGGTGCCTATAGTGTTTCTAGCGTAACGCCAATGATATCGAGCTCGTATGTTCCGGGTGCGACAGAGCTATTTTTGCAGGGCGTTGTGACCTCGATAAATTCGGCAACTGGCAACCTGCGAATCGGCGAATACGCCATCAACTACAGTGGCGCCCTCCACGCATTAGCGAGTGATAAATTGGCGGTCGGAGAGCTAGTGTCGTTCACGGGCCTAGCGTTTACTGGGGTTGCGAGTCTGTATGCCGACAACGGAGAGACCCTGACCAAACCTAGCAGCCAGATCGTTGCGAAGACCCAACTCTGTCCCGCTAGTCAGATCGGTGCCAACAGTCAAATCGGTGCCAACAGTCAGATTGGTGCGAACAGCCAAATCGGCGCGAACAAAGTAGGTTCGACCAGCCAGATTGGGGCCAACAGTCAAATCGGTGCCAACAGCCAAATCGGTGCCAACAGTCAAATCGGTGCCAACAGTCAGATTGGTGCGAACAGCCAAATCGGCGCGAACAAAGTAGGTTCGACCAGCCAGATTGGGGCCAACAGTCAAATCGGTGCCAACAGCCAAATCGGTGCTAACAGTCAGATTGGGGCGAACAGCCAAATCGGCGCGAACAAAGTAGGTTCGACCAGCCAGATTGGGGCCAACAGTCAAATCGGTGCCAACAGCCAAATCGGTGCTAACAGTCAGATTGGGGCGAACAGCCAAATCGGCGCGAACAAAGTGGGTTCGACCAGCCAGATTGGCGCGAACAGTCAAATCGGTGCCAACAGCCAGATTGGCGCGAACAGCCAAATCGGTGCCAACAGTCAGATTGGGGCGAACAGCCAAATCGGCGCGAACAAAGTAGGTTCGACCAGCCAGATTGGCGCGAACAGTCAAATCGGTGCTAACAGCCAGATTGGCGCGAACAGCCAAATCGGTGCCAACAGTCAGATCGGAGCGAACAGCCAGATAGGTGCTAATAGTCAAATCGGGGCGAACTAGAGCCCGACTAGATTTGTCTCGCAGATCTTCGGGTGTTCTTGCGGGACTTCCTCCAAACGAAGACGTGTATACCGAGCTCGCCGACACTTTTGCGCTTAGGTCGCCGGAGGCGTCGGCTTTCCAAGTCGCCATCAATTGCATCTAGAAACGCTGTCCCTCGACTTTCTAAATTCCGTAGCATCGGGATGGCGTTTGCCAAATCGACTTGAGAAACGTGGCAACTGCGTTCCATTAGTAGTGGTGCATCTTTTTTGCGATCGGATGCGATTTGCAAAACCGTTTCTAGATAACGCTCGACAACAAAAGCCGCTCTCGGAACTTCCATCGGCAAATTAAATACTCGCTTCAGAGCGATCAACTGTCCGTCGACTGTAAATTTAATGCATGGTGATTGCCTCATGAACCGAATGGCAACATCCGGATGAATTTGTGCCCCAGAAACGCGGACTAGATGAGCGATCGAATTCGCACCCTTACTAACGGTGAGGGGACGAGGGCGACCAGACGCATCCAGAAAGTTAGGATGCGAGAACCATGTGCCCATTATTCGACCCATGTTTTCTAGCGTGAGCTGTAGCTCCTTATAGAGGTGCGAATTTGGACCAATCTCAGTTCGCACTGGATACTTCCGGGCGAAATCTAGTATGAATTTCTTCGAAATATTATTCTCACGTAAAAAATCGAAGGTTGCCGCCAGCAGGGCGTTCGCCCCCTGTTGATTGAGATCAAAGGCGGGGGTTATTTTCGGGGGATTGGCTGATTTACGACGCGCCATTGATTGCTCCGGCGATTACTTGGATTCCGCCTTTGGCGGTTTTGCGGGTTGCCGCCGAAGATTCTTGCGGCGGCCGTGGATTCCAACCCCCAGTGCTTCCTCATTGTTCGGTGGTTCTTCTTGGAAATAGTAAACGGTCACTCCGAGGCGAACCGCTCTCGATGACTTCGCCGTTTTCGAACTGCGCTTGATTTGCGAGCGATTCAATAGCGAAGTTGCGCTGTTGATGAAATTTGTACCTTGGTCGGCGATCTCTCGCCGCAAGAAATTGGCCAAATCGGCATCGCCATCGTCGACCACGGCCGTGGCCTCGAAATACGGTTGTGCACTTCGGCGCACGTTGTGTGCGAGCGTTTCCAAAAGATCCCGGCCGCGCTCTCCGACCGCGTCGATGGATCGGCTCGTGAGGCCGGTCATGATCGGCACCCGGGATTTGGCCCTGACCTTCTGATCTTCCAGACGTTCCACAGCATCCAGCTGCATGAGTTCGTCCAGCATGGCGCGCACCGGAAGGCCCGCTCCATAGCGTTCCACCAGACGTTCGAAGCTGCGCCTCTTCCCGAATATCGGGAGCACCGCGGGATCGCCGTTTGGGGCCAGGAACCGGGGATCGTCGTGCCAGGCGCCTAGCACGCGCCGCGCGGGATGATGGTCCGGCTTGGACTTCGGCAGCGGATCCGACGAGCCCGATATTCTCGTGACCTCGGATCTCGGAAGGCCGGTCATGATGGCAACGCGGGACTTACTCTCGCGCCCGCTCTCCTTGATGACGCGCTTGGTCGCGATGCGGACGGCCCTGGTGCGGGCGATCCGGTTGAACTCCTGCATGGTGACTCCCGCGTCGAATAGCAATTCGAGCAACGGATCCAAGACCCGCTCGAGCGCGCTGACCGTTGCGTCTTTGACCGGGTCCGAGCCCGGTTGAGGCAGGCCGTTGCTACTCATCGATTGCTGAAAAACGATATGATCGGGCCATGATCGACGGCGGCGGGATCATCGATGGCGGCGGGATGGTTGAGGCCGTGAGTTTTCGTGTCATTCATGCGTCGGGCGTCATTCGATCGAGCGTAATTCCTTTCGGCGCAATTGCGAAGTCTCATATCGGGTGTATTTGAACAATATTGAGTGGCCGCGTTCATGTCGCATAATCTCGTCTGTTGGCGTTGTGGAACATCATTGGCTGCCCTGAGTCTGCCGCTGCGCCGGCTCGACGTCTGCAAAGCCTGCAATGCCGAGCTCCACGTCTGCAAGCTATGCGTCGAGTATGACGTCAGCTATGCGAAGCATTGCAAGGAGCCGACTGCGGAGGAAGTGCGCAAAAAGGACGAGGCCAATTTCTGCGACTTCTTCAAACCGAAGGAGGGTGCCTACGTCGCCAAGGACACGGCGGAGCTGGCCCGCGCCAAGTCGGCGCTGGACGATCTCTTCCGTAAATAACCCGGCCGGTAAATCATACGGCCGGCGGAATGATCGGCGAGGGATTCCGCTGCCGGGGTGCCGGACGCCGTTCACGCGCGGCAGCCGCGGGGTCTCGCCCGGGGGCGACGATGTCTTGGGGCTCTTGTATGGTGCTGTATGCAATCGTCTGCATTGGGGCGCGTCGGGTTTTCCACGACATCTGAGGCCATTCGACGGCCTTTTCCCCTCGGGTTGCAGGCAAATCCACAGATCTTTGCAATTCGCGTAAGCCCTCTTTTCTACAGGTTTTTGCGCCACGCCGCCTCAGGACCTTAGTGGCATCGGGGAATCCCGCATAATGTAGGGTGGGGATATGCGGAACAGTTATGAAGGGGGTATAACTTGACGAGATGATCTCATTTGAGATCTGCCGGAGGACCACTGGATGGCTACAACTCCGGATTATGTACGCTTGGCGGGCGGCGCGAGGCGTACATTAACCGATGCGATTTTCGACGCACTGCGCGAAGCAGTCCTCGTCGTCGACACCCGTTCGAAGCACTTACCTATCGTCATGGCCAATTCAGCCGCCCATCAGTGTTTCTTGGGCGATCCTGATGCCGGCTCGTTGATCGACTGCTCGTTGTACTCGCTGCTGGGAGCCTCGACGGAAGCGGCGGTCGAAGCGGCCCTGGGGTCGCTGTCCGCGGGCAGAGCCAGCAGCCGCCGTACGCTGAGTTGGCGTCTTCGCCACGGCAGGATGGCGATCTCCACCGAGTTCAATGTGGTGTTGTCGGCTTCCCTGCCGCAAACCGTCATGTTGACGTTTGCCGATCCGTCCCCCGAGGCCCCGGCCGAGCCGGGCGTTATGTCGGCGATCGAACAGTTGCCGTTGGATTTGCTGATCTTGGACCGGGAGCTGACGGTGACCTACGTCAACGCCGGTGCGGCCCGGACGGCGGGAGGCACGCAGCGGCAGCTGTTGGGCTATTCGGCATTGGCCCTGGTGCCGACCTCGAGGGTGCCGCGCGACGCGTTCGTCGGCGCGTTGGAAGGCGTTCATTACCGCGACGAGGCCCTTGCGGTGAATACGCCCGGGGAGCCGACGCGATGGTTTGAGATCGACGTCCAGCCGCTGGAGGCCGACGGCATCATCGTGGGCGTCACCGTCCTGTCGATGGAAGTCACCGAGAGCCATGTCAAAGCGCGCACCGAGGGCAGTGATCACCGCCTCCGGGCGCTCACCGAACATGCGCGCGACATCATCAGCGTCGCGGGCATCGACGGCAAGTGGCATTACGTCAGCGGAGGCGTCACCAACGCCTTGGGCTACACCGCCGAGGAGCGCCACTCGAATGAAATATTCGAGTACATCCATCCGGATGACCTGGCTGAGCTGCGGTCCAAGTACCTAGAATTGGTCGCCGGAACTGCGAGCGTTTTCACCCATCAGTATCGCGTCCGCCACCGCGACGGGTCGTACCGCTGGTTGGAATCGAGTTGGGTGTCGGCCCTCGACAATCCGCTGGTCAACGGCATCGTCGTCAATGGGCGTGATATCACGGAACGGAAGGAAGTGGAGTCCACGCTGGCACAGCGCGAGGAAGTGTTCCGGCTCGCCACGGAAGCGGTGAACGGCATCATTTTCGAATGGGACATGCGCGAGGGAGTGGTGCACCGATCTCGCGCCATCAAGGACGTGCTCGGTATCGAGCCCCGCGAACTGCAGGTGGAGGGCGCTTGGTCGGCCCGGGTCCATCCGCAGGATATCGCGGGGTACGAGGCGAAGATCGCCGGGGCCAGAGAGAACGGTCGCGGCTGGACCGCAACCTATCGGATTCGCGATGCGCAGGGGAACTACCGCTCCTTGCTGGAGCGAGGGCTCATCCAGCGGGGCACCGACGGCGTTCCGGTGCGGGCCATCGGGTGCGCTGTCGACGTCTCAGAAATCAGGCGCCTCACCGACCTGCTCGCCGAAACGCAGCGTACCGCCCGGATGGGTGCCTGGGAGTACAACTTCGAGACTCGCGAGCTGCTGTGGACCGACGAGATGTACAACATCTACGAGACGCGTCGCGAAGACTTCGCCGTTACGTGGCATTCCATGATGGCGCAATGCCCGCCTGAATCGAAATTCAAGCTCAACGATGCCATCGCCAGAGCCGATGCGACGGACGGACGGCTCGACGTCGAAGTCGAGATCCTGACCCTCAAGAATCAACGCCTGTGGGTACATCTCCTCGGGCAGATGGAGAAGCAGGGCGGACGCACCTTTCGAGCACTCGGCTCGGTGCGCAACATTCAGGAGCAGAAGCTGGCGCAAATTGCGCTCGAGAACAGCACCGACTGGCTCAAGCTGTCGATGAACATGGCGCACATGCATCCCTGGCGCTGGGACCGCGCGACGGATGCGCTCGAATTTGCCATGGACGATCCGACGGAGAACCTGCAGCGGGCCTTCCCGGCCATGAAGAAACTGCTGTCGCGGGTGCACCCGGAAGACCAGCTTGCGGTGCGCCGCGGCATCGAGCGGGCCTTCGCGCAGCATATCGAAGTGCAGGAGGAGTTCCGGCTCAAATCGCTCAACGGCCGCTATCGTGCCTTCGCTGCCGTGGCCCGGCCGCTGTTCGATGCGGCAAATCAGCCCAGCGGTCTGGTGGGCGTCACCCAGGACATCACCCAGCGCCACGAGTCCGAGGCGCGGCTGCGGCGTTCCGAGGAACTGCTGCGCACCACCACCACCAATACGGCGGATACGCTGCTGCTGCTCGACACGGATCTGCGGATTCGCTTCATCAATCGGGACGAGCGCGGGATGAGCGTCGACGGGATCGTCGGACAGGACATTGCCGCGCTGTTGCCGGAACCGGCGCGCAAGGGCGTCACAGCCAAGCTGCGCCAGGTGCTGCACGGCGCCGAGCCGATGACCTACGAGTTCGAGCGTCCGGCAGAGGCAGGAACGCAATATTTCGAGAGCCGCGCGGTGTTGGTGCGCGAGGATGGCATCGGCACCGGCATTTCCATCACGGTGCGCAACATCACCGAGCGCCGGCGCCTGGAACGGGAAATCTTGGAAGTCTCCTCGCGCGAGCGGCAGACCATCGGGCGCGACCTGCACGATGGCCTGGGACAGGAGCTCACGGGAGTCGCCTTGATGCTGCGCGGTCTGGCGACGCGCATTCAGAAGGAGTGCCCCGATTCCGTCGGCCAGGTGAACGAGATCGTGGCCCTGGTCAATCAGTCGATCGACACGGCGCGTGCGCTGGCGCGGGGTCTTTTGCCAGTGAACAAGGAACGCGGCGGCTTGAGCAGCGCGTTGCGGGCGCTCACCGACCGCAGCCGCGACTTGTACGGATTCGCGGCGCACTTCCAGGCGGAGGTTT
The DNA here is from genome assembly GCA_963799885.1 of uncultured Gammaproteobacteria bacterium. Taxonomy (GTDB): domain Bacteria; phylum Pseudomonadota; class Gammaproteobacteria; order Steroidobacterales; family Steroidobacteraceae; genus Bog-1198. Next base: position 154,257 of record CAWCYX010000005.1, read on the forward strand.
CCGAAGATGTGCCGTTGAATGAAGCGACCGCGAGTCATCTGTTTCGCATCGCCCAAGAGGCATTGACCAATACGGCGCGGCACGCGCGTGCCACGGCGGTCACCATCGATCTCACCGTGACCAAGAGCCGATTTTCGCTGCGCGTCAGCGACGACGGCGTCGGGGTGGGCGATGCCGTGCGTTCCGGGTCCGGAATGGGATTGAAGATCATGAAGTATCGCGCCGCCATGATTGGTGCAAAGATCGAGATCGTCCCGAACCATCCGCATGGAACGGTGGTCGGCGTCACTGGCGAGCGCTCGACGGCGACGAATGCAATCGAGTCGATACAGGCGCTTTAAGGGGAGTTTTACCATGGTCGCGAGCAACACGTGGGTTCGTTCGAACGCAGCGCAGTCCGGATCGCCGTCCGGGGTGAGCACCGGGAAGCGCCGCGAGCGGCGTGTGCTGATCGTCGACGATCATCCCATCGTGCGTCAGGGTCTGCGGCGGGTCATGGAGAACGAGGATGACCTCACCGTGTGCGGGGAAGCCGAGACCGCACGGGATGCGCGCATCGCGATCAAGGAATTGACTCCCGACGTGATGATCGCGGATATCAGCCTCAAGCAGGGGGATGGCATCGAGCTCGTCCGGGATGTGCGCGCCCACTATCCGACTCTGCCCATTCTGGTGCTGTCCATGCACGATGAGACCATCTATGCCGAACGCATGCTGTCGGCCGGCGCCAATGGCTACATCATGAAACAGGCGGCGAGCGAACAGTTCCTCCTGGCGCTGCGGCGCGTGCTCGACGGCAATATCTACGTCTCGGAAGCCGTCGGCAACAACATGATCCAGAAGTTCGCCTCCGGTGGGGCGTATGTGTCGGCCAATCCCATCGACCGGTTGAGCAACCGCGAATTACAGATTCTGCACATGATCGGCAAGGGCATGAGCACCCGGGAAACCGCCCTGTCGCTCAATTTGAGCATCAAGACGGTCGAGTCGCATCGGCAGCGCATCAAGCGCAAGCTGAACTTGAATACCGGCACGCAACTGGTGCAATACGCCGTCAACTGGTTCACCGGCCGCGAGTCGGGCGGCCAACCGATGGGCGGCATGGACGGGCCTGGTCTGGATGCGCCCCTGGACGACACCCCGCGGGATACCGCTGGACACCCCTAGTCCCGGCCCCGAGTCCCGCAGCAGCTAAGCCGCCATCAAGTCGCGGCGGTCGGCGCCGATACAAGGGCAAGACCAGTCTCGCCGCGGGAGTTTCAATCTGTGCCCGAACCGCAATCCGTGACCTCCATCACGGTTGAGTCGCCGCCCGCGATCCTGCTGGCGGAAGACGATCCCGTGACCCGGATGCTGATGACCCGCTTTCTGAAGAAAGCGGGCTATGAGGTCGATGCCGTGGGCGACGGCGCCGCAGCCTTCGACAAGATGACCAATCGCTACTACCCCATTCTCATCACCGACTGGGAGATGCCCGGAATGGACGGGGTGGCCCTGTGCAAGGCGATGCGCAGCCTGCAACTCGACGGCTATGTGTATGCGCTGCTGCTGACGGCGCGCGATGCGAAAGAGCACATCATCGCGGGCTTGGAGGCCGGGGCCGACGACTATCTCATCAAACCGGTGCACGAACCGGAGCTCATCGCCCGCTTGAACGCCGGGCGCCGCATTCTCGCGCTGGAACACTCGCTGCGCGCGGCCAACGAGCGCAATCGGGTGCTGTCGATCACCGACGCGCTCACCGGCGCCTTCAACCGGCGCTACCTCATGGAGCAGCTGCCGCGCGAGCTGGAGCGCTGCCGCCGGTATGCCTATCCGCTGTCCGTCATCATGTGCGACATCGATCATTTCAAGCGCATCAACGACGAGCAGGGCCACGCCGCGGGCGATGACGTCCTGCAGCAGTTCGTGCTGCGCATCCAGCGATCGATTCGCAGTCACAGCGACTGGATTTCGCGCTACGGCGGCGAAGAGTTCCTGCTGGTGCTGCCGGAGACGGAATTCGGGGACGGCCTGCGGGTCGCGGAAAAGGTGCGAAACCTCATCCAGGAGACGCCGTTTACCACGCGTGCCGGCGACTTCCAGGTGACCGCAAGTTTCGGGGTGTCGGCCACGGGATGCGTGGGACCGGACCTCGATCTGAAAGTCGAGGGCCTCATCAAGGTGGCGGACCAGTGCTTGTACTCCAGCAAGCAGGGCGGCCGGGATCGCACCACCGGGATCGAAATCCCCAACTCGCGGGCGCTTGCGGCCAACGGTTGAAGCGCGCGCGGCTCGAAACTCTCTAAATCAACGCCGCCGGCAGCGGCTCGTCGAATTCCGGACCCAGGTCGATCCGGCCTTTCAGGAACCCACGCACCCGCTTCGGGGCAGCCGCACGGAGCGGCGATGCACACCCCGAGGAGGCGCAAGGGATCGTCGAGTTCTTCGCGCCGCAGGCGACCGCATGAGTCTCATCGCCGAGGTGATCAAGTACGGCAAGGACATCCTACTCTTGGGCGAGCGGGTCGACGCCCTCATGGCGGGAAGGAAGGAAACGACCGCCCGGCTCGAGGACCACGAGCGACGGCTGATCCGCATCGAAACGTTGATTGAAATGTCGCAGGCGCGCCGGCGCGAGTTGCCAAAGGCTTAAAGAAGCCTTGTCCGACGGTTGCTGCGTTCGAATCTACGGCGTCCCACCGCGGCCAGAGGGGCGGAAGCGTTCAACGGCGTTCCCGTTCATCATCCCGGCACGGCATCATGAACGCAATAATCACGCCGCTGTCCCGAACGCGACGCCGGGGACTACGCCAAGACGCATGTGACGCTGTTCAACCCCTGAACTCCCCGAGTGGCGGCCTTCTGATGCTCAAGTTTGAGCGCGGGGTTCCAATATCGGGCGTGAGCCAAAAGATGTAATCTGGGACCTGCGTGTCCAAGCCGATGCCCCATCGTGAGACTGAACTTGATCCGGGACGTGCACCCATGCCTGCACGTCGCGTGTTGCTCGCGGCCGCGCTGACGTTTCCGCGGCAACGTGCAGCAGCGCTAGTGCGCCGTGACCTGACCGCACGGGTGAGCCGACCTCACGGGATTGCGGGCTGATCGATGGCTCTATTCTTGACGCCGCACCTGGAAATTCTTCCGCCGCCGCAGCAACGGCTGTGGGACGAGCTGCGCCAGGTACCCGAGGAGTTCACGCTCTACGGCGGCACCGCGCTCGCGCTGCGCCTCGGCCACCGCCAGTCCGCCGACTTCGATTTCTTCGGCAGCCGCGATTTGGACCCGATGAGCTTCGCCGACACGATTGCGTTTTTGAGGGACGCTCCGGTCGTGCAACGCGAGAAAAACACCTACAGTGCGGTGGTTGACCGCGATGGTCCGGTCAGGGTGTCTTTTTTTGGTGTTCCGGCGCTGCGGAGGCTCGAGGAGCCCGATGTCGTCGCCGTCAATGGGCTGCGGCTCGCGACGCTGCTCGACCTGGCCGGCACCAAAGCCTCTGTCGTACAGGTGCGTGGCGAAGCCAAGGACTATCTGGATATCGATGCCCTCATGACCGCCGGCATTGGCCTGCCGCGAGCGCTCGCCGCGGCAAAGGCCATTTATGGGCCGTCATTTAACCCGCAGATTACGCTCAAGGCGCTATCGTATTTCGACGACGGGAATCTGGCGCGGCTGCCGGACGAGATGAAAAACCGCTTGGCCGCTGCAGCCCGCGACGTCGATCTCGACCGGTTGCCGGAGATCGGTATCCCGCGCGAGCGTTCGGGACACGACCCATGAAACCCATTCCGCTCACCGCCGAAACCGCAGCCGTCGCGCGCCGCATCGTGTGGTTCGAGCCGCCGGCGGAGGCTCTGGCCGATCCGGTGCGGTTCATGGCCTACGCAATGACCTATGCCACCCACCAAGACATGCGAATATTGCGTGCGCATGTCTCGGACGCGGAGTTCCGCGAGGCGCTGGATCACGCGCCGCCCGGGATCATCGATCGACGCTCGTGGGCGTATTGGAATTCCAAGATGGGCCGCTGGCCCCCGCCGCCGCAGCCGCAACGGCGTTTGACTCTATGAAGCCTTCGCCAACGCGCTGGTGACGGCGTGCAGCCGGTCCTTGAGTCGATGCACCAGACTGTCGAGATCTTGCACGGATTGCGCGCGCGCAGCGTTCTCTAGCTCGGATGCCGCCACACTCAAGGGATGCGCCTGCATATTGGCACTGGCGCCCTTGAGTGCATGGGCGCGCTTGCCGATGGTCTCCCAGTCGCGCACTTCGAGCGCCGCGAGGATGTCTGCCAGGCACTGATCGCCGCTGCTCACGAAGGTTTCGACCAATTCGCGCTCGAATTCCGCATCGCCGCCGGTCAGTTCATGCAGCGCTTCGAGGTCGATCGCCCGGGGCGCGGTGTCGGCTTTCAGGTAGCGGCCGAGGCAGTCGGCGAGCTGCGTGGGTTCCAGGGGCTTGCCCAAATGTGCGTCCATCCCGGCGGCCATGCAGTTGTCGCGATCCTCGCTCATGACGTTGGCGGACAGGGCGATGATGGGCATGTGATTTCCTAGGCCTTCGCGGGATTCGCGTTCGCGGATGCGGCGGGTGGCGGTGAAGCCGTCCATGACGGGCATCTGGCAGTCCATCAGCACGATGTCGAAGGCGCTCTCGGCGATGCGCTCGAGGGCCTCGGCGCCGTTGTTCGCGAGGGTCACTTCGGCGGCGAGCTTTTGCAGGGTGCGCTGTGCGACGCGTTGATTGACCGGATTGTCTTCCACCAATAGGATGCGCCGCCCGTGAAACGTCTGGACGGCTTGCCGTTCGACGCAGACCGGCGCCAGCTGCGCCAATTTTCCCGCCAACACCCCGTCCAGGAGCTGCGCCAGCCGCGCTGCGCGAATGGGCTTGGCGCCGATGGCATCGGGGCGGTGCGCGCCGATTTCCACATCGTTCTCCGAGCCGAACAGGGAGAGCAGGACGAACGGCAGCTTTTCGTAGCGGGTATCGGAGCGCAGCGCCGCGAGCAGGTCGAGGCCGCCCCTGCCCGGCATCAGCTCATCGGCGATCACCAGGCTCACCGCCGCGCCGCTCTCCAGAATTTTCAAGGCTTCGTCGACACCGCCGGTAAGCACCGGCTCGAAGCCGACGAGCTGGAGCCGGAACGCCAAAGCGTCGCGGCTGTCGGGAATGTCATCGACCACCAGAACTGTTCGACCGCGGCCGATTTGCTCGAGGACAGGTTGCTCCACGCAAAGATCCATGCGGACGGTGACCCAGAAAGTGGAGCCCCGGCCCACTTCGCTGGTCACCCCGACCTCGCCGCCCATGTGTTCGGCCAGGCGTTTCACGATGGAGAGGCCCAGGCCAGTGCCGCCGTAGTGGCGCGTGGTCGAGGAATCGATCTGCGAGAACGTCTTGAACAGGCGGTCGATGCGGTTCGCCGGGATGCCGATGCCGGTGTCCGTGACATCGATGCGCAGCGCCGTTGCGCCGTTGCTCACGGTCTCCGTCGCGGTGACCACGATGTATCCCTCGTGGGTGAACTTGATGGCGTTGCCCACCAAGTTCATGATGATCTGGCGCAACCGGCCGGGATCGCCGCGCATCGCGATGGGCGTGCGCTCGATTCTGACGATGAGCTCGATGCCCTTGAGCCCGGATTGCAGCGCCATGACGGCAATCGTTTCGTAGATCACGTCGCGCAGATCGAAGGTCACATGTTCCAAGTCCAGGCGGCCGGCCTCGATCTTGGACAGGTCGAGCACGTCGTTGATGAGGGACAACAATGCCTGGGCACTGCCGCTGATCACATCGACGTACTCGCGCTGGGTGGCATCGAGCGGGGTCTCCGCCAAGATCCGCGACATGCCGATGACGCCGTTCATGGGCGTGCGGATCTCGTGGCTGACGTTGGCGAGGAAGGTGCTCTTGGCGAAATTGGCGGCTTCGGCGGCGACCTTGGCCTCGATCGCGGCCTGCTCGGCGAGTTTGCGATCCGTGATGAGCTGCATCGAGCCGCTGATCCAGACGGCACGGCCGGTCGCATCGAATTCAATTTGCGCGCGCAGCCGCACCCATTCGATGCGCCCGCTCTTGTGCAGCACCCGGACCTCGAGATCGAACGTGTCGGCCTGCAGCAGACGGTCGCCCATGAGGTTGCGGACCGCGGAACAGTCCTCGGGATGCATCAAATCCAGGAATCGCTTCGGGGACTGATCGAGTTCGCCGCTGTCATACCCCAAGAGCTCCTCGAAGCGCGGTCCGTACCACATCTGCATGCTCGAAATGTCGAATTCCCAGACGCCGTCGCGGGTGGCGCGCATGGTGCGCGCCAGGCGCTTTTCGAGCGAATTCACGGTGGCCTCGGCGCGCTTGGTGTGGGTCACGTCGATGAGCGATCCGGTGATGCGAGTGACTTTGTCGTCGCGGTCGTGTTCCACCGTGGCGGTCTCCGCGATCCAGCGAATGGTGCCGTCGGGTAGAATCACGCGGTAGTCGCAGTGGTAGGACGGGTGCTCGCGGGTGGCCGCGAAGGGGGTGGTGCGGATGCGCTCCACGTCCTCGGCGTGCACCGACGCCAGCTGCGCCTCGAAGTCGTCCAGCGGCGTCGTCGCGGGCAGACCCAGGAGGTCTAAGTAGTTGGCCGAGACGACGCAGTTGTTGCGGCCGAAATCCAGATCCATGGTGGCCACACCGGCCACGACCTGGGCGACGTTGAGCGATTCGGTTGCATGGCGCAAAGACTCCTGCAGTATTTTGCGCTCGGTGATGTCGGTGATGGTGCCGATGGCGCGCGCCGCCAGACCAAACGCGTCCTCGACCACTCGTCCACGAACCGCCAGCCAGCGCGCATTCGCATCGACTCTGAGCGAGCGGTACTCGAATTGGAACATGCTTTTCGAGTCGATGGCGGCGTTCAAGGTGTGCACCAGGGCCTCGAAGTCCCCGGGGTGAACCGTCGCCAGCCATTCGTCGCGCGTGAACAGGGCATCGCCGTTCGGGACGCTCAGCAACTCGAGAAACAAGGGAGTGCTGACGATCTGGCCGGTGACGAGGTCCAGATCGAATACGCCGAAGCCGCCGGCCTCTTGCGCAAATTCCAGGAACTCGGATGAACGCCGCAACTGCTTCTCGCGCTCGCGTCCGCGGGAAAATCCCTTGCGCATTTGGTTCGACAGCATCTCGATTTCGTCGCCCGCGGCGAACTCGTCCGGCACCGCTGCGCCGCGGTCGAGGTGCTGCGCCAATTGCTCATGCAAGCGTACGATGCGCTTCGCGAGCGCGTCGGCGACCGCCCAGGCGGCGATCATGATGGCGAGGATGGCAATCCCCAAGCTCGCGATGAGCCACCACCGGTCGTGACCAAACGCGCGATCGGCTTGATCGAGCGCCCGGGCGGCCTCGAGCTGGGCGGTGCGCAGGTCTGCCCGGTGGTCGGGCGAAATGCCGGGACTCACGTCGGTGAAGGCGTTGCCCACCGTCGCTCGTATCGCGATCTGATAATGCCGGCTCGACTCGAGAATCCCCACGGTCGTGACCGTAAGGAGGACGGCCGCGAACATCGGTATGGCGAATAATTTGCGGCGAATCGACCAACTACGCATGCGAATACCGGCTTTTCAGGGGCGGGCGCCCTCATGCCGGGGTATCGGCCGGAGGGCGGCCCGCTTGAGCTATGATCAGGGGCTACATTTCACGGAAATCAGCCATGCGGACCGCCAAAATCTTAGGAATCGTGCTGGGGGTGGTAATCGCGGTCATTGCGGTGGCCCTCCTCGCAGTGAAGCTGTTCGTCGATCCCAACGCCTACAAGCCGCGGATCGCCGCCGCCGTCAAGAATGCCACCGGCCGGGAGCTCGTGCTGCAGGGCGACATCAAGCTGTCGGTGTTCCCGTGGATCGCGCTGGAATTGGGTCCCGCATCCTTGGGGAATCCGGCGGGTTTCCCCGACCAGCCCTTCGTGTCGTTCCAGAAGGCCTCGGTACGGGTCAAGCTTCTGCCCCTGCTGTCGAAGCGATTGGAGGTGGGGCGGGTGGAACTCGATGGCCTCGACCTCAAGCTCTTGAAGAACGCCGCGGGCAAGGGCAATTGGGAGGGCTTCGGGGGTTCGAAGGAAGCGGCGCCCGCCGAGCCTCAACCCAAGAGCGGCGCCGGCGAAACCTTTGCCGGGATCGAGGGCGTCAAGATCACGAATGCGCGGATGAATTACCAGGACCTCACGCTCACCAATCTCACGCTCGAGACCGGGGCGTTCGCGAACAAGAGCGTGGTGCCGGTGACGTTGCACGTCGATGCGGAGCGGGGTCCGGCGGGGCAGGGGTCGGCGAAAGCCGGCGAGCACGCGAGCCTCGACATGCGCTTCAACGTCAGTGCCGATATGGACGCTGAAACCTATGCCATTGCAGCGCTCAATTTGAATTGCGTGGTGACCCAGCCGGGCAACGACAAGCCGCTGCGTTTCTCGATCACGGCGCCGGCCATCGACGTCAATCTCAAAGCGCAGACCCTGAGCGCTCCCATCTATGAAGTGGATGCCGCGGGCGCGATCGTGAACGGCAGCGTGCGGGCCACCTCCATCATCGATGCGTTGGAAGCGACGGGGTCCGTGAAGCTCGCGCCGCTGGGCTTACGCGAGTGGGCGCCGCGACTGGGTGCTGCGTTGCCGGCCACGCGCGATGCGAAGGCGCTGTCCACCGTGTCGGCGTCCGGTGATTTCGTATACGGCAAACACGCCGTGCACGTTTCGAAGCTGGAAGCGGCCCTGGATGATACGCACCTCAAGGGCAATCTCGCCGTCGACCTCAACACCGACGCGGTGAACTTCGATCTCACGGTGGATACGCTGGATGTGGACCGCTATCTACCGCCGCCGCCCCCAGCCGGGACACCGGTACCGGTGGCCGCGCCCGAACCGCCGCCGAAGTCGGCTGAGGCTTCAAAGCCGCTGGATGCGAACGGCACCTTGTCCGTGGGGTCGATCCACTTCTCGCCGCTGGATCTCACGAACGTCAAGGTGACGGTCGCGACCAACGACAAGGTGATGCACATCTTCCCGCTCAAGGCGCAGATCTATGGCGGGCAGTATTCCGGCGACGTGACGATGGACAACCGCACTGCGACGCCGGCGCTGTCGCTGGATGAGCACTTGAGCGGCATTGACGTGGGCAAGCTCATGGCGAGCGGCTCGAAGTATATGCACGTGAGCGGTCGGGGCAACGTGGATCTCAAGGCCACCGCGCGCGGCCAGGGCGCAGACGCCATTCTCAAGACCTTGAACGGCAAGTTCGGCTTGAACGTGGCGGACGGAGCGGTGGAGGGCATCGACCTCGGGTACGCGCTGGCGCAAGCCGATGCGTTGATCGGCAAGCATGAATTGTCGAACGCCCCGAATACCAAACGCACCAAGTTCGATGCGCTCAAGATGACGGCGGATATCGCCGCCGGCATCGCCACCACCCATGACCTCGACATTTCATCGGCGGTGATCAAAGTCACCGGGCAGGGCAATGCCAATCTGCCGGCGAAGACGGTGGATCTTTCGTTGGTCGCAGATACCTTGAAGACCGCGGGCACTACGCCGATCAAGATTCCGGTGAAAGTCACGGGGTCGATGACGGATCCCACCGTAAAGCCCGACATCGAGGCACTGGCGAAGGGCCAGCTCAAGGACAAGCTGAAAGATGTGCTGGGGGACAAGCTGAAGGGCCTGTTTCATTAAGCCGACGGTAGAAACGGGTCTATTCACCACCGAGCTGCCGCGCTGGTTTGCAGTGCACGGCCGGCACAATTTGGCGTGGCAGCAGAATCCGACCCCGTATCGCGTCTGGGTGTCGGAAGTGATGCTGCAACAGACGCAAGTGGCCGCGGTGATCCCGTACTACGAGCGGTTCATGGCGCGATTTCCCACGGTGGAAATGCTGGCCGCTGCGGATGAGGACGAGGTGCTGCATCTGTGGACGGGCTTGGGCTACTACGCACGCGCCCGAAATCTACGATCCTGCGCGCAAGTATTGTTGGCGAAGCACGCCGGGGAATTCCCTACGCATATCGATGCGGTTACGGCATTGCCCGGCATCGGACGCTCCACCGCCGGGGCCATTCTCGCGCTGTCGCGAGGCGAGCGGCATCCGATTTTGGACGGCAACGTGAAGCGGGTGCTGGCGCGCGTGTTTGGGATTGCGGGGGATCCGGGCTCGGCGACTGTGCTCGAGCGGTTGTGGGAGACGGCCGATGCGTGTACGCCGACCGAGAGCGTCGCCGCGTATACGCAGGCCATCATGGATATGGGCGCCACGGTGTGCACGCGCGCGCGGCCGGCGTGCACGGTGTGTCCGATGAGCGGTTTCTGTATCGCTGCGCGCGAAGGCAGGCAGGCGGAGCTGCCGGGGCGCAAGCAGCGGCGGGATCGCGGGTCGCGGGAGGCTACGTTGTTGATTGCGGAGACCGGCAACCAAGGGTCGCGCGCGATTCTTCTGGAGCGAAGGCCCGCGCCCGGGATTTGGGGCGGGCTGTGGTCGCCGCCACAATTTGAGAGCGAAAGGGCGGCGCTGGAGTGGTGCCGGTTGGAGGTGGGGGAGCCGGAGGCGCTGACGCAGCGCTTGGCGCCGATCGATCATGCGTTTACACACTTCGATCTGCGGTTGAACCCGATCCGGGTGCGGTGCACGCCGGCGTTGGGGGTGAGCGAGGGCGGGCGGCTGTGGTACCTGTTGGATGCACCGCCCAAGGTGGGGCTGCCGCAGCCCATCCGGCAGCTGTTCGATCGGCTGATCTCAAGTTGAGGCGCTTAGCGTAAACTTGGGCCTATGGCACGCATGGTCAATTGTGTACTCCTCAAGCGCGAGGCCCCCGGCCTCGATTACCTCCCGTACCCCGGCGATCTGGGCAAGCGCATCTACGCGAACGTGTCCAAGGAAGGCTGGCAGCAGTGGGTGGCGCATCAGACGATGCTCATCAACGAGAACCGGCTCACCCCCATCGAGCCCAAGGCGCGGGCGTTCCTGGTTGCCGAGATGGAGAAGTTTTTCTTTGGCGCGGGGTCGGAGAAGCCGAAGGAGTTTGTGCCGAAGGGTTGAGCGGCGCACCGAAGGTGCGGCGATCATTCTTGGTCGCTGATGCAGTCTGCCGCGTGGCGGCCAAGACCATTCTGAATGGAGAGCCCGCTTACACGCCATCATCGCGCACGTGACGTAGCTCGCATGCGCTAAATTGGATCTCTGTCACGCTCGCCAATCCGGAATCACGGAGTACGGCGATGGCACGACGCAAGGGCGGTCTCACGGAATTGCTGGAAAATGCCGCGGGGCTACCGTGGAAAGTCTCCGCGGCGTTGGCACCAAGCACCTTCATCTTCTTCCACGTCATCGCCGTCGCCTCCGATCATGTCGCCGCGCCGACCGATCTTGGTGGAATGGGGCCAGCCGTTATCAGAACGTACATCCACACGTTCGCTTTAATACTCCAGTACATCGTTCCCTTCGCTTTGCTGATCGGCGCGGGAGTGTCCTTCGCCAAGCGCTCACGGTCGGTCGGCCTCTTTGACAGTGTGCGGAGTGATCCCAATGCCGATGCGTCTACGCTCAGTTGGCGGGATTTTGAGGTTCTGGTCGGCGAGGGGTTTCGATACCGGGGTTTTACGGTCACCGAGCGCGGCGGCGCGGGACCGGACGGCGGGGTGGATTTGGCGTTGGCACGGGGCCACGAACGGTTTCTCGTCCAATGCAAGCAGTGGCGAGCGCAGCAGGTGGGGGTGACCGTGGTGCGGGAATTGTACGGCGTCATGGCAGCGCAGCGGGTGGCCGGTGGGTATGTGGTGACGTCGGGGTCGTTCACGAAAGATGCAAAGGCATTTGCGGCGGGTCGGAATATCGAATTGATGGATGGAAAGGCGATGGATCGGCTACTGCGGGACGGGCGGTCTGCGGTGGTGAGGCCGGTGGATTCGATGTCGGAAATCGGCGTCACCATTCCGAAGCCGCCCGTGTGTCCGAAGTGCAAGGTTTCGATGGTGCTGCGAACGGCCAAGAAGGGCGCGAATGTTGGTAGTTCGTTTTGGGGGTGCGCTCAGTATCCGAAGTGTCGTCAGACTGCGGGGATCGGATGAGTGTTTATCATTTGAAATGGGCCTTGCTCTTCGGTGTCCTGGTCATTGCGCTACCGGTCTTGGCCACAACACCCATCTTCCGGTGTCAAAAGGATGGTCAGACGATCCTGACGGATCGACCCTGTGATGCACCGCCGTCCGGTGGAGCGGCAGTTAGCACAACCTCCCCGAACGGCGAGGTGACAAAGTCGATAACGGCGCTCCTCACTGTGGTGGGCGATTGGCACGGACAAACTCAATTTCAGGCGGCGATGAACGGCGTGCATGTCGCAGAGGCGCAGTCCGTGGTGCCGATGGTATTGACGTTCAGTGCGGACGGGAAGGTTACGGGATCGAGTCCGGAGAATGGATGCAAAGTTTTGGGGGTCTGGTCACCCGGATCGACTCCGCGGTTGTTTGCGTTGGATGTCTCTTTCAACAGCTGTACGTATCCTAAGTTCAATCAGCGGTATTCTGGAAACCTCATCGCGACGTTTCCGGAACGGATGGCTCAGTTGTCGTTGGTTGCGACGGCATTGTTCCTTCCAGGGCAACCGGTTTGGCGATTCGATGTGGGAGCGACGTTGCGACGATGATGTCGCTGACAGACGATATCGCTATGTGTTGCGAATAAGTGCTGAGGTGCGGCGGTTGTGATGCGCGGCCGGACTCGCGCCAAACCCAAAAAGCCGTTTCGATTGGCGCACGTGGAGGAGGTTCTGGCCCTCGATTCTGGGTCAATTCGCGATCTACGCGATAGAGCAATGCTGGCGGTGGCGTATTCGGCGCGTTCGATGCCGATGGTTCAGGGACCGTGACGGTCAAGTTCTCGAAGACGGATCAAAATTCGGAAGGGCATGTGCGGTATTTGGGGCCGTTTGCGGTGGTGGCGCTCAAGATATTAAAGGATGGATTCGAGACCTTTCCCCTCACAGTTGCGGCCGCGGTGCGGTCCTTGTAATACTTCATTCTCTCGTGCGATGACCCCGATTTAGATTATGAGCAAGACCAAACGATGGCGCCGTTCCCCTCAATTGTCTTCATAAGCTACGCACGGGACGATGTGGACTTCGCCATTCTCCTTAGCCAACATCTGCGGCAGTCAGGCGTCGAAATCTGGATCGACGTTCTTAACCTTCCGGCGGGGATCCCGTGGGATAATCAAATCGAAAAGGCGCTCGAGGAGTGCCTTGCGGTGCTAGTTATTCTATCCCCCGTATCGGTCAAGTCGGAAACTGTGAAGGATGAAGTCGCGGAGGTGTTGGAGCGCGGCAAACCTGTATTTCCGGTTCTCAAGGCTCCGTGCGAGCGACCTTTGAGGTTGCGAAGGCTTCATTATGTGGATTTCACGCTCGATTACGCCACCGGTCTCGAACGACTCTTGTTGGAACTGCGCCGCGTCCTCCCCAATTTCTCGAAGAGGGCTGACCACCCTCCACCGAGAGCACGCAAAAGGAAGGCAACGGGTGACATAGACCCAAAACCTGTTCCATCACTCTTTCCCGCTCCGCCCCCTGAGCAGAGTCTTGACACGCTGCTACGCCTCCTTGATGAGCGTCTTCATGAACAGCAGGTTCGAATCCTCGTACCGTTCGAGAGGGCTGCGAAAGGAGTTGAGGATGGGCTCATATCCTTCCTTGGCGATCCCGATGAGCAAACTCGGATGCTGGCCGCTTACTGCCTCGGAAAGATCGGTTCCGAAGAACTCGAAACTGCAGTGAAAGTAGCATATCGGTTGACGGATAAAGATCACCGCGTGCGCCAAGGCGCTATCGTTGCATTAGCCAACATGGGTCATTGGGGCGCCATTTACGTCCGACAGATTGCGAGTTTGCTGCACGATACAGACCCCTATGTAAAGACCGCCGCGCGAGATGCTTTGGCTAAGCTACGCCCCGAAAACACGACCGAGGCTCCAAAATAATGGCTAAGGTGACTGCATGGCATCATAGAAAGACACGACGATCGGAGGATGTTTTCACGGTATCATCGAGGTCCTCCTGCGACCTGAGGTAAGCGACCCGCTGCCTGGCCGCCAGCCGGGCGAGTCCCTCGGTATTAGTGCGCGGTGCCCGCCGTTGTCCGAGGGGCGACGATCAGCCGCGACAGATCAGGCTTGGAGGGGTTCGCGCTGCAAATGTGGATACTTGAGATTGTCGAGTCGATGCAATTCGATGGCACGGCCATTGGCCATCCGTTGGTCTCTCGATGCCGGACAAAGAGAACTTCACCCCATTGAGGTTAGTCAGCCGCATGCCTGGCATGATGCCGGCATCATGCCAGGACCGGAATCGAGGACGGTGCCATCGTCGTGAATGAGCAGTCCAATCGTGTATCTCAGGTCGACGAAGCTCCATCTGCCATTCTGGCCATAGGAGATCCACTTTGTGAACCTGCTCCATATCTTTGATTATTTCTGGTTTTTTTGATCGGTGTGAATGAGCTTCCCTCGAGCCCTGCCACGGGAGGTGCCGCTGACAGGGAATCCAACTGGACGCGCAGCAATGATTTTCCAATCGTAGGTTGCCAAGCTGGCTCAGCGCGACACCACGTCATCGAAAGTGTAGGGGGTCGACGTCACGTGTGGACCGAAGAACAGTTGGCAGAAATCGTCATGAGAATGGCGACCATCACTTGATGCGGCCGCAAGTTCACGGAACGATATCGCGAGCTGACAGATCATTATGGGCTACGCGCGTCGCGTAACATCCCCTGCAATGCGCATGAGAACGGCGATCTAGTCGGCGAACGGCCGGCTGAAGAACACGATCGACCAACGGTTGCGGCTGCGCGGATCGCGTGCGTTCGTCTCACGCGAGGCCTACGTAGGCGTCCTTGACATTTGCGTACAAGCGCGTAATGCCACTCGCAGCGCACGGATCGAAGAGGAACGAATGCATCTGCGGCCGTTGCCGGCGAGACCATTGCCGTCGGATCGAGAGTCGCACGCGACGGTGTCGCGCGCCAGCGCGGTACGCGTGCTCAAGCATTGCTACTCGGTGTCCCGCGGCGAGCGCAGCGCGACGGATCGGCGGGATTTCACCGATCGTGATCTGGCCGATCGTCGTATCGAAGAAGGCCTAGATGTGCTCGAAGCCGCCGGTCATCGCGGCGGGCTTTTCGCTGTCGGATTGCTCACCGCCGGCTCAAGGCCAGCGCATGCGTGACTTTGCGCGGGCTGTCGAAGTTGGTCGACGAGATTCCACGGCGAGCAGTTCCTCGATGCGATTGATCGGGCCTGATGGCCCGCGCGGTCAACGGGGTCCACGCGGACATGGATGATGAGATCGAGGCGATAAAGAGATTTCTTATGTGCGAATAAACATACGTCTATTACATGTGATAATGACAGTTATCATGACTAGTCAGGTTTCTATTTCCTTTAAAATCGGTGTATAGGGTGAAAATGACCCAGTGGCGCTCTGAATTCAGGCCCATGCCGATCGCCCCGCAACCGGTGCTTCACGGCCCGTTGGCGGACTTGCTCGAATGGCAGGCGATGGCGCAGGGGGCTTACTCGGTCAATACGCTGCGCGCGCAGAAAGCCGACGGCGCCATCTTCCAGGCCTACTGCGAATCGGTGGACGAGCCGTTTCTGCCGGCGAATCCTCACACCGTGCGCGAATTTATCGGCGCCCAGGTGAAGGCCGGCAAGAAGCCGGCGACCATACAGCGCTACATCGCGACGATCTCGCGCGTGCATACGGCCGCGCATCTCCACAATCCCTGCTCGAGCGAAGCCGTCCGATTGGGACTGAAGAAAATGGGACGCGAGACCTCGGCGCGCCAGGACCAGGCGCATCCCTTGAACTGGAAGGACATCAAGGAATTCATCGATAGCGCCGGCGATGGGCTGCGCGCCGATCGCGAGCGCGCCATGCTCTGTGTCGCGTACGAGACCCTTGCCCGCCGCGGCGAGCTGGTGGCGCTCGAGGTGCGAGATATTGATTTTCATCCGAACGGCACCGGCCAGGCGATGATTCGGCGCGGTAAAACCGATCCGATGGGGCAGGGGAGAGTGGCCTATTTGTCGCGCACGACGGTGCGATGGCTCAAAGTATGGCTGGAGCATGCGGGAGTTGAGGAGGGCGCGGTATTTCGTCGATTGATCGGTCGCGCTCAAGTTGGCGGGCCCTTATATTCGGGTAGCGTTTCGCTGATCTTCAAACGGGTGGCGCAATGGATTGGGATGCCGGCGCGATACGTCGCCAGCGTGAGTGGACATTCGACACGCGTCGGTGCTGCTCAGGATCTCGCGGCACTCGACATTGATCTTGCGGCCATCACTCAGGCCGGTGGCTGGAGATCGCCGCGCATGCCCTTGCAATATGCGGAGAAAATCAATGTGGGAAGATCAGGAATGGCGCGGGCGGCAGAGAAGACGGGGAGGGACGCGATTACTGAATGAGGCAGTAGGTTAAAATGATGGGCGCGCGATCGAACGATCGACCGGACATTCCGCCCAAGGAATTCCACTTATGAGTCAAGCACCGAAAGACACCCGTACGCCAGCCGAAAA
Source organism: uncultured Gammaproteobacteria bacterium (assembly GCA_963799885.1). Classification (GTDB taxonomy): domain Bacteria; phylum Pseudomonadota; class Gammaproteobacteria; order Steroidobacterales; family Steroidobacteraceae; genus Bog-1198. Next base: position 170,828 of record CAWCYX010000005.1, read on the forward strand.
AGCCCGCGATACGGCTGGCATCATCGGGAGCCTCATGCACGAGGGATATGTTCCAAACCCTGAGGATGAAGCCATTCATCAAATGGCCGAGCGGGGCGAAATCACGACCGAGCAACTCATCGCAATTTTTCGCGAACGCGGCCTTGAGCGAGAGCGAAAGGCGCTGGCGCGCAAGCGTCCGCAGCCCGGCTAGAAGCGTTGAGAGAGTCCGATTCGCCGGTGCCGCCGGGTGCCCCGACAGGCAACTCAAGGTTGCGTTATTACCCACAATGGGCCCCCGTGAGATCATTTTCGTGAAATAATCCGATAGTCCCTTTGGCATGCGCCGCGCTTGGGCTGGTCATCAGTGCCGGGCTCACGGTCGCAAGCACCCGCCGCGGCGGTATTGCCGTGAACGGGCAGGTCGGAGCCGAGCTCCCTCCTGGCGGGGTCCGCTCTTGCCCAGCCGCCTCTATAACAGCTGGCGCCCGATTTGAATTTGGGTTCTACCGGACGGCTGATGGGGCATTTTCCTGGGTGGGAGCGCTCGACGCGCGAACGCGTGCGAGCGATTGCCAAGCCGACCAAAAACGGTATCGTTAGGGGTCATGGGTACGAAATCGCCTGCATGCAAAAACGTGCCAGCGTCATTGGCGCGCTGGTTAGACTCGTGGCATGCGCCGCGCTTGGGCTGGTCTTCAGTGCCGGGCTCACGGTCGCTAGCACCCGCCGCGGCGGTATTGCCGTGAACGGGCAGGTCGGAGCCGAGCTCCCTCCTGGCGGGGTCCGCTCATTGGTGGTTGGGCAAGGCTTGCCGGTAGTGCCCACTGGAAGAGCTTGAATAACACTCAGCTTTATAAAGCTGTTCGAAGTCGCCGAAGTCTTTGGCGAGCATGGATCGACGTTTCAAGTAAAGCGCGCTCATCCAAAGCACCACAAACACGAGAAGAAGCGCGCAGCTTCGCGGCCGACGCTCCGCGCAATATCGAGAGAATTGGGAGAAGACTGCGCGAGTCCAAGTTTGTGTTTTTACCCCAGAAAGGGATTGTCGCAAAGAAAAGTAGCGGCAAAAAGCGCCCGATAGTAGTGGCCCCAATTGAGAGCCGCATCGTTCAGCGGTCGATCCTGGATGTTCTGCAGCTCATTCCGGATCTCAAGGCCAAGTTAACTGCCGGTTTTAATTTTGGTGGAGTTCCTGGCCCCGCCTTTGGTGTTCCCAACGCAATCTACAGCGCAATAGCGGTGATGGCGGAGCGCCCATATTTTCTTCGCACAGACATCAAAAGTTTCTTCGATAACGTCCCTAAAGAACGGGCCATTCGCGAAGTGCTGAAATACTCCAACGATCCCGCGTTCGATCAGTTGTTCAAAAATGCGGTTGAGACTGAAATTGAAGATGCGTCGCGGCACGGAAGTGATATCGCCCTGTTTCCCCTATTTGACGACGGAGTGGCGCAAGGATCGTGTCTATCTCCCTTGCTCTGCAATTTGCTGCTGTCCGATTTTGATCAAAAGATGAATGGCAGAGGAATAACGACAATTCGCTATATCGATGACATTCTCCTTCTTGGGAAAGACGCGGACTCGGCCTTTAAGGCGTTTTCTTCAGCCCAGCGGCTGCTGGGTGACCTAAAGCTGGACTGTTACGACCCACGCAAGATTGAGGATCGCTCCAAATCCGAGCATGGCCAAGTGGCACGCGGCTTTGAGTTTTTAGGTTGCGAAATCAAGCCCGGAAGCATCCGGCCGAGCGCTAAGAATCGAAAGGAACTACTCACAAAGGTAAACACACTTTTGCGCTATTCGTTGGATCTTGCGAGGAATCCGCGTCGCGCCTTTATGCGGCACGCGACCTACGCGGAGACCATTGCATTGGTCAGTCAAATCATTCAAGGGTGGGCCAATACGTTTGGCTTTTGCACCGATGACCGGTTGATGGGAAGCATTGATGCAGAAATAGGCGTCGCAGTCAGGCATTATTCTGGCCTGTTTCGCAAGCGGCTTCGAACAATGAGCGACTTGGATAGTCGCCGCGCAATCGGGGTATTCGCGATAGCCGATCGAGTACGCTCTGTCGGGGGAAAGTTGGTGAGCAGTCTTGCGGGCAGTAAGACAGTAACCGCAGCTGTGGGGGCAGGCGAGCCAAGTGGAAGATAAATCAGAAGCGATTGAGAGCAGCGCAAATGCTCAGAAATGAAGGATGGCTTTTCTGTGGGATTTCTAGAGTACCTTGCGGCAGTCTGCGCCTGTGGGCTCTGCAAGGCTGGGCATCGCAGGGGCATGCGATTCGTCAGATGTTGTTCGCATCGCAATCGCTCGAAGAACTGATCGGCCTCCCAAATGGCAGGACCGTGATGTAGTTAAAGGCATGGTTTCGACCTTTGGGCGTACAAGTAGGGTATATATAGAACCGTCTAGATAGCCAAGGACCGGTTAGTATAGCGCTGGTAGCACAATGGATATGGATGTCAAACTACCTCTAGGTGCATGCGATTTGGTACCTCTGTGGCGGCCGCCAAGACTTCGTTTCAAGGGGAAAACCTGTGATCTCCGGAGCAGCCAACGGGTGACCGTTGGTAATACGCCCGACTTGGCCACGTAATCGGAAAGACCAACTTGGCTGAGCTTCTAGTACTAGTTGATTACGACAATCTGCCTTCCTCCATGACACAGGCTGGCCCCGTCAGCTGCGCCAAAATTCTCCTAGGCCACGTATCAGACGACACATTTTCTATTTACGATTCGTTCTTGGTCCGCCTATACGGTGGCTGGAGAGCTAATGGAACGTCTTCTCGATCCGCACAACGAATCGTACCGAGTCTCCAGCGCGAATCGCCAACTGTAATTCCAGCAAGGCCACCGCTGGGAAATCAGCTGAAGCGATTGGTGGTTGAACTGGCAGAGGGCCCGATCGGGTCTCATACCACATTCGATGAAACTCTCGTGGCACGCCGCGGCTTGCGTAGATTTCGCGCCGAGCCATCTTGCTTGTCGCAGTGTAATGACGTTGGTGCGTGTTCGATGAGGTCGTTTTACGGCCTGACAAGTTCCACGGAATGCGCAAATCCGGCTTGTCCTTGTGTACTTGGCGATCTGTTGGTGAGGGACGAGCAGAAGATGGTAGACACGTTGCTTGTTACAGATATTGCGCAAATGATTGTCCAAAGAAGCGCAACGAAGCTTGTTCTCGTATCGTCGGACGCAGACATGTGGCCAGGAGTCTATTTGGCGCTGCGAAGTGGTTGCGAAATTATACAAATTCATACACGTGGCGGACAGACGCAAGGCCATCTTCTTCGGACGCTAGAGCCGCGTCTCAGCGCTCTCTACAAACAAACAAGCCTTTAGGAAGCAACATGGAAGTGCAAGAGTTCAAACGAGTCCTGGCGTCTTTCGCAGACGAGCCATCCGATGTTGATGTTCGTCTTGGCAAGGTAGTTGCTCAGGTCCGGGAAGAGCTAATTGATATTACGCTCAGCTATTCCGCAGGGCTGGAACGTCAGCTGCTGGTGACGGAAAATGATGCGGTGCTCCCCGCCCGCTTGTGGCTTACCAATCGAGTCGCGCGTCTCCCACAACTGGCCGATCGAATTCTCGCAGCAACAGCGGTCAGTGCTCCCGTCGCTGCACAATCTCCATTTGTTGTGCCGTCCGGATTGCTATCGGCGGACCTTTCCTCCGACATTGATTCTGAATCAGACATTTGTGTTAATGACGCGGTGGATGCTTTACTGGAAAAGGCGACTAACCCACTGCCGGGCGCAACTTCAGTCTTGTATCTGACATCGGATGCGGGAGAGGGGAAGACCACGGTAATCAATCGTGCCGCGCGACTGCAGGCGGAGAGGTTCAAGTCGAAGAAAGTATCGACTCTTGTGGTGCCGATTCCTCTGAGTGGCCGGGCTTTCTTAACATTTGACGACGCAGTAATAGCTGCGTTGGTTAACAAACTGAGGTTCAACTATTTTTACTTCGACGCCTTCATCGAGCTCGTGAAGATGGGCGCATTAGTCCCCGCCTTTGATGGCTATGAAGAAATGCTCGTTGAAGGATCGAAGGGAGAGGCGATTTCGGCGCTGGGCAACCTTGTGCAGACAATGGAGTCGTCCGGGACCTTGTTTATAGCGGCGCGCAAAGCTTTCTTCGAGTACCTAAGCTTTAAGACTCAGGCGCGGCTATTGGATGCTATTGGGGACAGGTCTGCATCATTCTCGCGTCTGGCCCTGTCGCGTTGGAACAAGCAGCAATTCTGCGAGTATGGACGCCTCAGGAACGCAAGCGAGCCTGAGGAGATGTACCAGGCTGTCTCGGCGCGTTTAACAACAAATCACCCGCTTCTGACGCGGGCGGTGCTTGTCCGTCGCATGTTTGATGTGGCGGCTGCGGGAAACGATCAAGCAGATCTGATTGCGTTGCTCGGCAATAGGCCGCAAGACTATTTCTATACATTTGTTGATGCAATCGTAAAACGGGAAGCATCGGAAAAATGGCTTTCGAGAGTCTCTGGCGATGTCATGGAGCCGCTTTTGACGCCCGAGGAACACCATCAACTGCTGTCCTTGATCGCGCAGGAGATGTGGCAATCGGCATCTACGTCTTTGCGATATGACGTGCTGGATACAATCGTGGAGCTATTCGCTGAGGGAGCGAGCAAACGAGGAATTGCGATTCGCCAAATTAAGGAGCGGTTGAGGCAGCATTCGCTATTGGCAATTGATGCCAATCGCGGACAGGCGTTGGCATTTGACCATGAGGATTTTCAGAATTTTTATTTAGGCGAAAGCCTTGGCGGACTATTGGCGAAGGGGACGCGTTCCGACATTCAAGCCTTTCTCTCCGTTAATTTAGTGCCATCAACCACGATAGAACAGGCAGTGCAGTATGTGGTTCGGCATTTGGCGCCGCTTGAAGCTCTTATTCGCACGCTTTCCGAAATCAATGAAACGGAATCGGGCTTTACATTCTGCAAGGAGAATTGCGGCTCGTTGGCCGTGCGCCTAACTGAGTGTCTTCTGCCGGAGCATCCTACGGTTCTTCTAAACAAGATGTTTCTTTCTGCCGGGATTCTTGCTGGCCGAAAGTTGTCCCGCATACAATTCAGTGCTTGCCAGTTTCAGCCGACCAGTTTGGAATCCAGTACGCTTATCCAAGCATCGTTTATAAATTGCGAATTCGAGAGGCTTGAGATTCCTTCGGACGGCACGCTATCCGGATGTGTGTTTTCGTCTTGCAGGATTGACAGTCTCTTGTTAACACCAGAGGACGATCAAATCTTCGATCCGGCCGCGGTCTTGCGAACTCTGAAGAGTCGCGGAGCGAGAGTATCAGATGTAGAGTCGCCGGCGGAATCGGTGTCGCGGATTGTGGACGGCCGCATAAAATTGTTTGAGCGCTTTTTGCGTGCGTTTCTTAGGCGAACACATATTGATGACGATTTAATTCGCCTAAGACTTGGCAAGGGGTTTGCGCCAGCGTTTTATGATGACGTCCTGCCTGGTCTGCTTAGCAATGGGATCGTAGAAGAGGTGCCATGGAGGGGGCGGGGGATCCAGCAGCGATATAAATTAACTGTCCAAATGGCAGAGATAGATAGTGCTCTGGGAAGGTGCGACGGCGACTTTAATGCGCTGCTTGCGGACCTGCGGCGATAGAACCGGACAGCTTATGAGGAAGCGATTCTTCGAAAAGCCGATTCTCGACTTGTCGCGTGAGCGCCTCGCAGGCATTAGGCGCTGTATAAGGGTCGTTCTCATACGTGCTCACGGAGCGAAGACAGTTGCTAGCGGCACGAGTCAATGAATGTCTCGACACATTGCCGGTGGAGGTCTGAGCCTCATTCCTCGATTGGCAAATAGCTATGGATCCCACTGCTAGTAATTTCAACTTTCTGAAACAGCATGACGAGCAGCTTGTGCGGCTCGGGCAGCTGGCTGAGCGCTATTTTCCAGACGATCCGAATACTTGCCTATTAAAACTTCGGCAGCTGTCGGAGCTGTTGGCTCAACTGACGGCGACACGAGTCGGATCTTACGTCTCCACCGATGAGAAGCAATATGAGCTTCTGCAGCGCTTGGAGCGCGAGAAGATTCTGACGCGAGAGGTTGCACAGCTCTTCTTCGAAGTGCGCAAGGCGGGGAATGACGCGAATCATGACTTGCGGGGAGATCACAGGACGGCATTGGCGTGCTTGAAAATCACGCGACAGCTCGGAATTTGGTACCACCGTACGTTCGCGGATCCAGAGTTTAAGGGGGGACCGTTCATCCCGCCCACGGCGCCAGCGGATGAGAGTGCCGAGTTGAAGGCAGAGCTTACGAAGCTCAGATCGGCACTATTAGAATATCAGGCGACGCATACTCAGGCGGCGCAAGCGTTAGCGGCCACTCAAGTGCGATTGAAGGCCGCGGAGGGGGATCAGGCCTTCTGGGAACAGATGGCTGCTGAGGCCGAGACGGCGAAGACTGCTCTTGCGGCAAAGCTGGCGGCGCTGCAGAAGGTCGGCACGGAACAGCCGGCAGCAGCGGTCGTTACGTTCATCTCGGCCGCTACTCAGGCAAGTGAAGAGGTAGAGCTCGACGAGGCGGATACCCGGGTCATTATCGACGATCAGCTGAAGGCGGTAGGATGGGAAGCGGATTCGCGCAATCTGACTTACGCCAAGGGCAGCAGGCCGCAGGCTCATCGCAACAAGGCAATAGCCGAGTGGCCGACCGAGACGGGTCCGGCTGACTATGTTCTCTTTTTGGGGCTAATGCCCGTGGCGGCGGTAGAGGCCAAACGTAAGACTATCGACGTGTCGGCCGCTTTGGAGCAGGCTAAACGGTATAGCCGGGGCCTTGAGTTAAGGGATGGAATGTTGTCGCCGGGCGGCCCGTGGGGAGAGTTCAAGCTGCCCTTCACCTTCTCAAGTAACGGGCGACCGTACCTAAAGCAGCTGGCCACGAAAAGCGGAACATGGTTTTGCGATGTACGGCGGGCGACCAATCATAGCCATGCGCTCGACGGCTGGCATTCTCCGGAAGGGCTGCTGGCGCGTCTGAAGCAGGACGAAGGCAAGGCGGATGCGGGTCTCAAAGTTGAACCGTTCCAGTATGGATTCCCCTTAAGGCCATATCAGAGGGAAGCCATTCAGGCGGTTGAGGCGGGGATTGCCAGCGGTCAGCGATCCATGCTCCTGGCCATGGCGACCGGTACGGGCAAGACCAAAACTTGCGTCGCCCTAATATATAGGCTCTTAAAACTACAGCGGTTCAACCGCATTCTGTTTTTGGTGGACCGGTCCGCGCTAGGCGATCAAGCGGCTAATGCGTTCACCACCACGCGCATGGAGAGCATGCAGAATTTCTCCGATGTGTTCGGCATTAAGGAACTCGAGGATGCGACGCCTGATACCGACACCAAGGTTCATATCGCGACAATTCAAGGGATGGTCAGGCGGCTGATGTTCGCGGCAGATGATACGGCGCTGCCGGCCGTTGATCGATATGACTGCATCGTGGTGGATGAGTGTCATCGAGGGTATCTCGAAGATCGGCAATTGTCCGATACGGAACTCACTTTTAGAGGCTTCGAAGACTATGTGTCGAAGTATAGGCGTGTGCTCGAATACTTCGATGCTTTCAAGATTGGATTGACGGCGACGCCAGCTTTGCACACGGTGCAGATATTCGGCACTCCGATTTATTCCTACAGCTATCGTGCAGCAGTAGTCGATGGGTATTTGGTCGACCACGAGCCTCCTATTCAGATCACGACAGACCTATCCAGATCTGGAATCGTTTGGAAAGTGGGCGAAGAAGTGCAGGTTTATGATTCGAGCAAGAGTCAGATTGAGCTATTTAAAGCGCCGGATGAAATCAAAATCGAGGTCGATGACTTCAATCGAAAAGTCATCACGGAGTCATTCAATCGCGTGGTTTGCGAGTACCTGGCCAAGGAGCTCGATCCTTCCTCAGCGCGCAAGACGCTGATTTTCTGCGCCACGGACGCTCACGCGGACCTCGTGGTCATGCTCCTCAAAGAGGCGTTCAAGGCACGATACGGCGATGTGGATGATGATGCCGTCGTCAAAATCACCGGATCTGCGCATTCCGGTCATGACGGACAGCTGATCCGGTGATGGCGGACAGCATCGGAGCGAAGCGACGTAAGCCGAGTGGTTAGATATCAGACTGTCCGGCATGGGGCAAGTCGGGTCGTGGTTTTCGCATGGAGTCTTTGGACGAGATTTCGATTCGATGCGAGGCGTGAACGATGCGATCCAAGATGGCATCGGCGACCCGGCCGCCGCCCAAGTACTCATGCCAGTCGGTCACGGGCAGTTGCGATGTGATGGTCAGGGCGCCGGAGCCGTAGCGCTCTTCGATGGCCTCGAGGAAGTCTTGTTTTTGCGGATCGGAGAGACTGCCAAGGGCAAAATCGTCAACGATCAGCAAGTTTATTTTGGCCAAGCGCTTGAGGAGGCGATCATAGGTACCCTGCGCCCGAGCCTGCACGAAGAGGGTCAGAAGTGCGGGCATACGTAGATACTGCACGCTGAACCCTGAGCGGCAGGCGTTAAGGCCAAAGGCTTGAGCGACGAAGCTTTTGCCGGACCCCGACGGACCGATGATGAGCATCGATTCGTGGGCCTTGATCCAGCGGTTTTGTGCCAGCTCGAGGACTTGATCTTTGCGCAGACCCCGAGGGGTAGAGTAGTCGATATTTTCGATGGCGGCGGCGCGCTGTTTGAACCTGGCGACCTTCAGGCGCGCGGTAAGTTTGCGATTTTCCCGATATAGCCATTCGTCATCGACGAGGAGGCCCAAGAACTCGGGCTTGGAGAGGTCCTGGTGATCGCGCCGTGCGAGGCGATCTTTGAGGGCGGCGGCCATGCCGAAGAGTTTCATGGCGATGAGTTTGTCGTGGGTCTGTTCAAGCAACATTGGATTTGAACTCCTGGGGTGTTCAACGATGATTGGATGCGTAGATTCGACGTAGGATGGGTTTTTCTGGTTGAGTCACCTCGTTTTTGTCAGTGGTAATAGCGCGGGCCGCGCACGTTCGCGGCACCGAGCGCGGCCGTGGGGTCATCGCCAGCCGTCGTGCTCGTCGTCGCGCTCTCCATGCGCTGTTTGAGCATGGTCTTGATGGTGCGGTAGTGCGGGGAGCGGATATCGAGTGCACGGGCGCAGGCAAGCTCGAGCCTGGCCGGGGTGAAGCGCTGCGAGAGCCGTAAAATGCCGAGCGCCGAGCGATAGCCCTGCTCCGGATGGGGCTTGGAGCGGATCACGTGCTCGATGAGCGCGGCGGTGTGCGCGCCGACGCTTTTCCCCCAGTCGATCAAGCGCGAGGGCGTCCATTCGAGGTGCGCCCGGTGCGAGGCGGGCCGATGCTCAGGATAGGTGCTGTAGTCGTACTTGACGAAGCTTCGTACGTGCGTGGTGATGCGTTTGCCGCGATGGATGAGCTCGACGGTGCGCCCGGTCGCGCGGGCCCACATCGATTCGCCGACCAGGGTGTAGGGGACCGAGTAGAAGTGATCGCCGAAGGCGATGTGATAATCGATGTTGACGCCGACTTTCTTCCACTCGGCATATTCGTACGGCTCGGTGGGCAGGGCTTTGAGGGCCGCCCGGTCGAGCCGCTCGTAGAGCGCGCGGCGCGATTGCTTCACGTGACGCATCACTCGATCATTGAGCTTGGCACAGAGTCCCTCGATCGCGCTGTTCAAGTCCTCGAGGTGGTAAAATCGATGGTGTCTCAAGACCGCGAGGATCCAGCGCTGTGCGACCAGAACTGCCGCTTCCACCTTGGCTTTATCCCGAGGTTTTCGCACGCGCGCCGGGATAATGCAGGTGCCGTAGTGCTCGGCGAGCTCGCGGTAGGCGGGATTAATCTCGGCCTCGTAGCGATCCGGTGAGGCGATTGCCGAACGTAAATTATCGGGCACGGTGATCGATGCCACGCCATTGAACGCCTCGTACATGCGCACATGGCAATCGAGCCACACGGGTAGCTCCTGCGAGAGGGTGGCGCGGGCGAAGGTGAAAGAACTCGCCCCCAACGCGCCGACGAAGAGCTGCGTTGGGATGCGATCGCCGGTGTTGGGATCGATCAGCGCGAGCCCGTCGCAGAAGTCGACGAAGCATTTCTCCCCGCCGCGATGCGGCTGACGCAGCACCACCGAGAGGCGCTTCTCGAAGCGCCGATAGAGCTCGGCAAATTGCGAGTACTGGTACCCATCAGGGTGTTCGGCTTTGTACTCCTCCCAGAGAAGCGCGAGGGTAACCTGGTGATCGCGACGTGCGAGTTCCTCGCGCACCCGCGCCCAGTCGGGAAGCGGGCGCGCCGGCGCGCGCTTCGGGGTGCTACCGCCGGCGCTGCGATAGAGCCGGCGCGAGAGTTCTACTTCATCGGTTTCGGCGATCTGCGCCCAAGCGCTGAGCCCCGCGAGCCTCGCTCGGCGTAGGCAGTCCGAGACCGCTGACTTCCCGCACCCCACGGCGCGCGCGATCTGCCGGCGGCTCTCGATCCCGCCAACCAGATGCAGCCGTAAAACATCTTTGATTTTCTGCATTGCAAGCCTCTGTTGGGCCACCGCGCGCTCCTTTTTCGACGAAAAAGGGCGAAGGATGACACGAGAAACAAAGGCTTACGTCGAATCGACCGCGGACTTCACAGTCCGTTCCGGGATCATGCCGGACAGCTCTCCGCGATGCCGGACAGGGTTCCGCTCAGATGCGCAAATTGTCCGCCATGAGCTCGGAACGGTGTCCGTCATGCCGCCGGAATGCTGTCCGCCATCACTCCGGAATCACTGTCCGCCATGGCCCGGAACGCGCAGGATCTTCGGACCGGCCATTACAGCTTATTCGGCTATACAAAAACGAACGTATGCCCAATGTAGCAGTGACTGTGGACTTACTCACCACCGGGATCGACGTCCCCGAAATTTGCAACATCGTGTTCTTGCGGAGGGTCAATAGCCGCATCCTCTTTGATCAAATGCTGGGTCGAGCTACTCGACTTTGCGACGAGATAGGTAAGGAGACTTTCCGGATATTTGACGCGGTGCGCATGTACGAGGCTATCGCCTCAATGTCGGCCATGAAACCGGTGATCGTAAACCCAAGGATCACGTTCAAACAGCTCACGGAAGAGCTAGTCAGGGTGAAGGACGAGAAAGCCAGGGAGTTGGTGCATGACCAGTTCTTGGCGAAATTTAACGCCAAGCGACGTCATTTGAGTGAGGAAGCGGAAAAGGACTTTGAGACCGTATGCGGAGTCTCGGTAGACGCTTTCGCGGTCAAGTTGGAATCGATGACGCCGACGCAGGTTGGAGCTTGGTTTGTCCAGAACCCGGATCTGGGTGAGATTCTGGATCGTAAAGATCCAAGCAAATCTGCCCCCATACTGATTTCCACGCATGCCGATGCGCTGCATCGCGTCGAGACCGGTTATGGCGACGCCAAGAAGCCGGAGGACTATATCGACTCATTCCGTGCCTTTCTTAAGAACAATGGCAATAGAACCCCAGCGCTCATGGCGGTGCTCACCCGGCCGCGTGAATTAACGCGAAAACAGCTACGGGAATTACGCATGGCGCTCGACACCGCGGGATTCCCAGAAACCAGTTTGCATACCGCCTATCGAGAAACCACAAATCAGGACATCGCGGCGGGCATCATCGGGTATATTCGCCAAGCGGCACTCGGGGACGCCTTGGTTCCATATGAGCAACGAGTGGACAAAGCGTTGCAGAAGATATTTGCGGCGCGCCCGTGGAGCGCACCGCAACGAGACTGGCTCAAGAAGCTAGCGGAGCAGACGAAAGCTAACCTCGTGGTCGACCGCGAGGCACTCGATGAACCAGACTTGATCTTCAAGCGAGAAGGTGGGGGATTTACTCGCCTCAACAAGCTATTCGACGGCAACTTACAAACTGTGCTCGATCAATTCAATGAATCTATCTGGCCGCCAGCGGCCTAACTTGAAGGAAGCATTCGATTTTCATGGGTAACGTTACACAAGACATCGTTGGCAAGCTCTGGAATCTCTGCAACATTTTAAGAGGGGATGGAGTCACCTACCACCAGTATGTCACTGAGCTCACCTACCTGCTCTTTTTGAAGATGGCAAAAGAGACGGAAACAGAGACTCAGCTGCCGAAAGGCTATCGGTGGGACGATCTTGAAAAGAAGTCCGCGCCGGAACGCTTGGAATTCTACAAGATCATGCTTATACATTTGGGCAGCAATGGATCAATGCTGACTCAAGAAATTTTCGCCAATGCAAGTTCGTTCATTAAGAAGCCAGCAACGCTGACGCTGCTGGTAGCGGAACTCGACAAACTGAATTGGTATGACGCCCGGCAAGAGGGATTAGGTGACCTCTACGAAGGGCTCCTCGAAAAGAACGCGAGTGAGAAGAAATCGGGCGCTGGCCAGTATTTTACACCACGGCCGCTCATAGATGCGATCGTAGAGGTGATGAAACCGACTCTGAAAGACGTGGTTCAAGACCCGGCGGCCGGAACCGGTGGATTTTTGATCTGGGCCAATCAATATATTCGCAAGCATAGCAAGCCGGATCGGTGGACCGAGGCAGAGCAGCGCAAATACCGCCGCGGCACGTTTTACGGTATGGAACTGGTGCAGGACACGCATCGCCTGGCTCTTATGAACCTCATGTTGCACGGCCTCGAGTCGGATCCCGCAGCCGCCGGTATCCGGTTCGGTGACACGATGGCCGAGGAAGGTCAAAATACGTCGCTTCTTCCCAAAGCGACGCTGATTCTCACGAACCCTCCCTTTGGTACAAAAGTCGGTGGCGGCTTACCTACTCGTACGGATTTTTCGTACCCAACATCCAATAAGCAGCTGTGTTTTCTGCAGCATGTGTATCGCGGACTCAAACCCGGCGGACGCGCAGCCGTGGTGCTGCCCGACAACGTGCTTTTCGAAGGCAATGTTGGAAAGCAGATCCGAGGAGATCTCATGGATAAGTGCAACTTGCACACAATTCTGAGATTACCGACAGGAATCTTCTACGCTCAGGGAGTCAAGACCAACGTCCTATTCTTCACCCGCGGCGAGACCGACAAAGGAAACACCAAAGAGGTCTGGGTTTATGATCTCCGAGCTAATGCCCCGCAATTCGGCAAGCGCACACTGCTGACCAAAGAGTATTTCGCTGAGTTTGTGAAGGCCTACGGCAGCGATCCTCTCGGAAGCCCGGAGGCGCTAAAGAAGCGCAAGGACACTGGCGAAAAGGGGCAACTACGAAAGTTCACTCGTAAGTTTATCTCCGATCGCGACGACAGTCTCGACATCTCCTGGCTGAAAGACGATAGCGAAGAAGACGGTGTAGCCCTGCTAGATCCAAGTGTCTATGCGCGGCAGGCTGTGGTCGAGCTAGAAGGAGCGATTGAGGATCTACAAGCGATACTGGTCGAACTAGGAGAGGATACCGAAGAGGCCGTTGTGCAGGATTTCCCCGGAATGGGACCACCTGATTTCCTAGGAATGGGACCACCCGATTTCCTGGGAATGGGACCACCCGATTTCCTCGGAATGGGACCACCGGCCGGAGCCGCTTTTCGAGCCCGACGGCGTGCGTTTTTGCACGCTGCCGCGGTTTCAGGAGCGGAACGGCGATGTCAAGAGGCGATGCAATTTCGGGGGTAGCCCCTGAGTTCACCCGGTGCCCGATCGTGGCGCCAGCGCCTTCTACGGCGGTCGATTGTTCCGCAATCAAACTCAATCGCAGGGCTTCGGTCCCGCTCACACAGCAATCCAGCTATCGTCGTGCATTTTTTTGCACGGGAGAGTTGGATGGCGCGGAGGGAATTGACGGTGCAGAGACATGAAGAAATCAAACGACGGCTGGCCGATGGTCGCAGCATCCGCGAAATCGCGAGCGCCCTGAGTTGTTCACGCCGCTTAGTGCGCGAGATCCGCGACGGCGTGCGAGCGACGCACGAGACCGCGCTCGCCGCCGATCCGTTGTGGATGTCGCAGCTCGAGTGGCCGCTGATCATCCACGATCTGGGGCTCGGTCATCCGCTGAAGTTCATCTGGGAAGAGAAGGCGCACTCCCTGACGACGTACTCGAACTTCTGGAAGCGGTTCTATCGAAAGTTCCCGCAGTACCGCGAGGCGAGCATCACCGCGCGAACGTTCGAGGCCGGAGAGCGCGTCGAAGTGGACTACGCCGGCGATCCGATCGAGTGGTACGAGATCAAGACCGGCGAGATCCACAAAGCCTATGTGTTCGTGTCGGGCCTCGGCTTCAGCCAACTGCTGTTTGCCTGGGCGGCGCAGGACATGAAAAGTCGCAACTGGATCGCCAGCCATCGACGCATGTATACCTATTACGGCGGCGTGCCGCACGTCACGGTGCCCGATTGTTTGCGCCAAGGTGTCGTCAAGTGTCACCTGTACGATCCCGACCTGAACGAAGACTACGCGCACATGGCCGCGCACTTCTCAACCGCCATCGTCCCGGCTCGTGTCCGCAAGCCGAAGGATAAAGCGATCGTCGAGGGCCTGGTGAAGATCCTCTGTCGCTATTTTCGCTTCCGCTTTCGTCACTCACGATTTACCTCCATCGCCGAGATCAATCGAGCGCTCATGGTATGCGTCGAGCGGATCAATGACCAGCGGCATCGTCGCTTTGGCGTCTCGCGCCGCGAACGCTTCGAAATGATCGAGAAAGTCGCCCTCAAGGCGCTGCCCACCGCGGAGTACGACGGGGGTGAGTGGAAAGATGCCAAACTACATCCCGATTGCTTCGTCGCCGTGGAGGGCGATTACTACAGCGCACCGCACATCCATCGTCATAAAACCCTACGAATCAAGCTCACCGAGAACCAGGTGGAGATCTTTCTGAACTTGGATCGGCTCGCGGTCCATCCACGCTGTCGCATGAAAAGCGGCCAGCGGATCAAGATCAAGGAGCACTTCCCGCCGAACTCCGATGCCTACTACGAGGCGACGCCGCAGCGGTTGTTGTCGCAGTCGCGCTTTATCCACGCCGATCTGAACACTCTGTTCATCGAGTTGTTCAACGAGGACGTCTTCGCCCATATCCGCCGCGCGATGGGCCTGGTGTCCGCGTGCACCAAGGAGATCAAACTCATTGGTCACGACCTCGCCAGCGTTCGTATCGCTGCGGCGATCGCCACGATGCGTCGCTACAACCGAATCCGTGTGCCTTACTTCAAGGATCTGCTCGATCAGGCGCGTAAACAATCGATGAATCCCCAGGCCGAGCGCGACATCGTGCGCAAGCCCGGCAACCCCATGCTCCGGTACGTTGGCGGCGCGGCGCTGCAGGCCGCTGACGAACCTTCCTTCCCTTCCACTGCAGCCCAGGAGAATCTACCTCTATGAGTATCGCTATCGTGAAAAATCAGTTGGCCGACATGAAACTGTTCGGCATGCTCGGCATATTGGAAAACGCGCTCGCCGAGGCAACCCACAGTCAGTTGAGTGGCAGCGAGCTGCTCAATCAGCTGGTGCAGGCGGAAGTCGATTACCGTCAAAAGCGCAAGACCGCGAACCGAATCAAAACCGCCAAGTTCCGCGACCGCCCAGCCTTCGAGGACTTCGACTTCACCGCGAAGCGTTCGATCAGCCGACCACAGATCAAAGAAATCCAAAGCCTCGCCTGGCTGGACGATGCGCGGCCACTGATGCTTGTCGGACCAACGGGTGTCGGCAAATCGTTCGTTGCGCAGGCCGCCGGACTTCACGCCTGTGCCAGCGGCAAGTCCGTCATGTTCACCAGCATCACCAAGTGGCTCGAGCATCTGAATCTCGCGCGCTCAAGCGGTAATTATCTTCGCTATCGCGACAAGTTGGCGAAGTTCGATCTCATCATTTTTGACGAAATGGGCAGTCGGAAACTAACTGCCACCGAGGCGCAGGATCTGTGCGAGATCTTGGAGGAGCGATCGAGCAATAAATCCGTCGCCTTCACGTCCCAACTACCCCTGGACCATTGGAGCGAGGTGATCGCGGACACAGTAATCGGCGACGCCATCTATGATCGCCTACGCCACTCAGCGCTTACAATCGAGGTCACCGGCGAGAGTTATCGCGGCGTCAAAGCCAAGAAACTTGCTTCGCGCAAAAAGGACGCGTAAAACTCCTCGCCTGCGGCTCCGCCGGTAACCCATCCAAGGTGGGTCCAATCAGAGGAAATCGGGTGGGTCCATTACGCGAAATCCTCCAGTTGCTTGAACGATATGCCGCAGGGATGGGCTATTGCAACGCTGTCTCAGCTCATCGCACCGAGTGGCATCTTTGCGGACGGTGACTGGATCGAGAGCAAGGATCAAGATCCGGACGGGGCCATCCGCCTTCTTCAACTCGCTGATATTGGTGATGGGGTCTTTGTAGGGAAGTCCAATCGGTTTATCAATAAGGAAACGTTCGATCGATTGCGGTGTACGCAAGTCATCCCGGGTGATGTCCTCATTGCTCGTATGCCGGATCCACTTGGGCGCGCTTGCTTGGCACCGCGATCCGAACAGAAACGAATAACTGTCGTGGATGTTGCCATTATTCGACCCGGACCTGACTCTGTAATGCCGCATTGGCTTATGCACGTCATTAATTCGCCCACAGTCCGTGAAGTAATAGAGCTGGAATCGTCCGGCACCACACGGCGGCGAATTGCTCGAGGTAAATTGGCTGTGCTCTCGCTCCCCATTCCTCCCCTGGGTGAGCAACGGAGAATCGCAGAGAAAGTCGGCTCCATGCTTGAACAAATAAACTCTTGCCGCGAGCGCCTACATCGAGTGCCGCCGATTCTGAAGAGATTCCGGGACGCAGTTCTTGAGGCCGCCGTTGCAGGCAGGTTGACGGAGGACTGGCGTGGCGAGCCAGAATTGACGGGGTGGGTGACAAAGTGTGCATCTGAAGCTTGCACGGTTGTGCAGAGTGGGGGCACTCCCAAAGCGGGATTTACAGAATCGGCCGGTGTGCCATTCCTGAAGGTTTATAACATCGTCGACCAGCAGATCTCCTTTGATTATCGACCACAGTACGTGCCTAGAACGACACACGAAAAGGAGCTACGCAAGTCGCGAACCCTGCCTGGTGATGTGCTAATGAACATCGTCGGGCCGCCCCTTGGTAAAGTCGCCGTTGTCACAGACACCTACCCGGAATGGAATATTAATCAAGCCATCACGTTGTTTCGACCCGGCCCCGAAGTATCGACGCAATGGATTTATACTGTTCTGTGTAGTGGAAAAAACGTTGCAGACGTGATTCATCAAACTCGTGGGAGTGTTGGCCAGGTCAATATTTCTCTGTCTCAGTGCCGTAACTTCGAAATTCCAATTCCTCCGCCTGAAGAGCAAGCCGAGATAGTACGGCGCTTAGGCGAGTTGTTCGTACTTGCTGACAGCTTACAGCGTCGATACCAGGACAGTGTTGCTCGAGTGGAGAAACTCACGCCTTCCGTTCTTACGAAGGCTTTCCACGGAGGATTGGTGCCGCAGGATCCAAATGACGAGCCGGCGGCGGCGATGCTGGAGAGGGTGCGAGCGGCGGGCTTCGCCTATCAGACACCCAAAACAAAGAGTGGTGCTGCTGGCCGCAGACGACGGTAACAGTTTGTGCACAAGAACTCGCGCTTACGATTTGATGTGCTAAGCAAGAACAATAAAGGCTTCAGCGTCATCGCGGCCCTATGTTAAAGAGGCCTCACGGCCAAATGTGTACGGCAATTCGGGCTAAACTGCTAGACAAATGTCACCCAGAGATAAGCCCCGGGCGTTACTGCTGCCACGAGCTGCTCTACCGGCGGGTAGCTGAATGCCCACCGCTAACCGAAGTATTCAAGAGCCACCGCCGTATGACGCACGATAAGGCTTCGCTTATCCGGAGTTAGGCTAAGAAATCTGAAATTAACCAAACAGACGACTGAATCGGGCGCCACAGCCGCCGCCGTGCCGAGCCCGAAAATTCGAAAATTCCCCGACCTCGATAGATAACGTCGGGAGCCACGGTAAGCATTCGTGCTCATTCTTTCGAGTTGAACTCTATCGCGGGGCGCCGCGCGTGGTGGCCGTCTGTTTTTCATCAATGCGATATCGGGGTCCGTCCTGCATGACAACCACGCCGTACTCGCGGAGCGCGGATTCAGGACTGATGTACTCGCTATTTACGTCGGCTAGGACCGCAATTACATCGCGCGTTTGAGGATCACCCCAGCCGCCACCGCCACCCGTCCGCATTTCAATCCGAGTCCCCGATGCCAACTTGTATCCACTGATCTTGCCGACCTCGCGTTCTTGCGGTGTGCCTAGCTCGAGCACGAGCGCGTTGCTGGTACTCGCATTGAGGCCTCCATCTACTCCCCATGCCGGGGCTTTGCACTGCTCCACCACTGAGATCAAACTTAGGTCAGACAATATCTTCCACCTACGGCGCACACCCAAACCACCGCGGAATCGACCTGCCCCAGCAGAGTCCTGCCAAAGCTCGTACTTTTCAACAAGCACTGGGAATCGCTCTTCTACTATCTCAACGGGCGTGTTGCGCGATTCACCGAGCGCAAAGCTGATCACGGCGTTCTCGCCATCTTGGTCTATAGCAGCGCCCTGCCCGCAAGATTCATCCACCCCGCCCGCGAAGAATTTGCCTTCCGGATCCATGCCTGAGAAAAGAATCCCGCTGATATCACCACCAGACCGGGCAACCGCGCGATTCGGGGCAATTTCCGCAAAGGCTTTGAATAGGGCTTCGCCAAGCACAAGGGCAGCCCAACCGTAAAGGAACACGGGGGAAGGTGGATTCGGATTCATGACGGAACCCTTCGGAGCGATTACGGTCAACGGCCGGAAGAACCCCTCGTTCGCATCGTGGTTCGGTGCGACGATCATCTTCATGACCAGGCGCATCACCGATATGGTGGACGCCAACGGACAGTTCATGGGTCCCCGTGTCGAGGCCGACGAACCAGTCGTGTCAATGGTCATAGAGTCGCCCGAGATGCGAATCGTCGCGCGCAGCGGTACAGGTGCGCTGCCGATTCCGTCGTCGTCGAGCGCTGCGTTCACGGACCACTCGCCATCCGGCATCGCCGCGATCGCCTTTCGCGCGATCTCCTCGCTCTGGTCCAAAATCCGCGCGTTTGCGCCTGCGACGATATCCCGTCCATATTTTGAGACGAGCGCCAAGACGCGCGCCGCGCCAAGGTTGCAAGCTGCAATCTGCGCTGTCATATCTCCCACGACACTGTCGGGTAGACGAGAATTGGCCCGAACGATTTCGACGAGCTCCCGATCCAGCACCCCGCGCTTGACAATTTTGACACCATACAGTTGTAATCCTTCCTGCCAGATGTCAGTGGTATCGATTCCGTAGATGTCCTTTGCGCCGATATCCATCCAGTGCGCCTTGGCGGCGGCATATCCAAACACTTTGTCATCGACGAAGATGGGTCGGATTATCACTGCATCCTGTGGGTGAGAGCCCGTCCAATACGGGTATGTAGAAAGGATCACATCGCCGTCCTCGAGGTTCCCGAGTCCGACGTAGCGAATGATGTCCTGTATGGCGAAGCGTACGGTGCCGAGAAACATAGGAATTCCGGGACCTTCGGCGAGCAGATCTGCCTCGGCCGAGAAAATACCCAGACTGAAATCGACCATCTCATAAATGACTGGATTAAACGACGCGCGGATCAGCGCAGTGCGCATCTGCTTGGCGGTCGACTGGTGATAGTTGCGAATCACTTCGACGGTGATCGGATCGGGACGGCGGGCACCGGCCGCCAGACTGTCACCTTGGGCAAGAATATCGGTGGTCCGTGTGTTCATGGTGTTTTCCTCAAGTTCGGCGAACGATTAGGTTTCCATATCCGTCGACCTGGCACGTCTGTCCGCTCCGCACGACAGTCGTGGTTGTCGGCTCCTCGATAAGCGCGGGCCCGGCAATCACATTACCCGCCACCAAGCGGCCTCGGTCATACACTCCGCAATCGAGCCACGCGAGTTCGAGATAGTCGTATACGCGTCTTTGGCCGCTGAGGGCCGCCTCCGGGTTCGGGGGTCCCGCGGCGAGCGACATCAGGGTCGGCTTGGGGATGCTTCCTACGGCTCTTACGCGTAGGTTGACGACTTCGGCCTCATGCCCGAGCCGGTAGCCATAGACCGCTTCGTACGCGTCCTCGAACTGCTTGTAGACGGCTGACATGTCGTCCGCTGTGAAGAGCATATCGAGCTTGACCGTCACCGCATGCTCCTGCCCGGCATAGCGCATTTCGGCCACTCGAAACATTGAGCGCCGCTCGGGGGATATGCCTTCATCGGCGAGCATCTCGAAGCCACGCGCCTCAAGCGCCTTGAATCTCGATTCGAGGTCGGCCATGATCCTGTGTAATGGCGCGGACACGGTCTCCACGACATCGTGACGCACGTCGATCATCAACATCCCAAACGCTGAGAAAACCGAGGGAACCATCGGAATGATCGCGGCTGGCATCTCCAATTCGTCCATCAGGTAGCTTCCGAACATGGGGCCTCCCCCGCCGAAGCACAGCATCCCGAATTCCCGGGCGTCGTCCCCGGTTTCCGATAGTAAATCCTTGACTGCATTGGCCATGTTGCTCATTGCGATTCGCAGGATGCCGCTCGCTGCCGCGATGGTTTCGAGACCGAGTGGAACTGCCACCTGTGTTTTGATGGCCTTCTCTGCCGACACGCGGTCGAGCGGCATGCGGCCTCCGAGGAGACCCTTGGCTTCGATAAAGCCGGTGACGAGAAACGCATCGGTCACGGTCGGCAATTTGCCGCCGCGGTTGTAGCACACGGGCCCTGGCACCGCTCCAGCACTCTGTGGGCCGACATGCAGTGCACCCGACGGGTCGAGCCAACCGATGGATCCGCCGCCGGCGCCGATCGTTCGGATGTCGAGGTTCGAGATGAGCACGGGATAGCCGTTGACTTTGGTTTCCTGCTGGATGGCGGCCTCACCTTGCTTGATCGTCGCAATATCGAAGCTGGTGCCGCCGACATCCATCGTCACGAGGTTTGAAAACTCCGTGATCCGAGACAGATGCATGCCTCCGATCACGCCGCCCGCGGGACCCGACAGCAGCATGTTGATGGGGCTGCGCTTCGCCGATGCGCCGGTCATGCCGCCGCCGTCTGACTTCGTCAGCACGATGTCCCCGGGGAAGCCGCGGCGCTCGAACTCCTGCTCGAGATTACCCACCCAGCGTTCGACGACGGGGGCAAGATACGCGTTCAGGATCGTCGTCATTCCGCGCTCGAACTCGCGGTGCTCTGGCGCGACGGTCGACGATAGGGCGACCGGAATTTCCGGGTTCGCTTCGAGCAGCAGGTCCCGAATGCGCTGCTCGTGTATTGGGTTCCGGAAAGCATGAAGCAGGCACACCGCGACGGCTTTGACACCCTCCTCACGCATGCGGCGTGCGAGCACCCTAACCTCTTCCTCTACGAGCGGTGTCAAAATGTTGCCCGCCGCGTCCATCCTTTCAGTCACCTCGAAGCGGAGTTCCCGCGGAACGATCTGCGGCGGTTTGCGGTATTTGGGGTTGTACATTTGAGGCCGGTTGTAACGCATGATCTCCGGAACATCGCGAAATCCCCGTGTCGCTATGAATGCGGTGCGCACACCTTTGCGTTCGAGCATGGCGTTCAACGCCGTCGTGGACCCGTGCACGAAGAAATTCGAGACGTGGCGCAAGTCGACGCCTGCTGTATCGATGGCGTCGAGGACTCCGAGAAGGGTGTTTTCCGGTGTCGTTGACGCTTTCTCGATCCGATATTGTCCCGAGATCTCATTGAGCACGACGATGTCAGTAAATGTTCCGCCGGTGTCTATGGCAAAGCGGATGGAAGGGGCAGTGGCCATTTTCAGCTAGTTCCTTTAATTCGCGTCTGTCAAAATTGTTGCAATTGAGTCGTCCAAGCGACTGGCTCCATCGTTCCTTTCGCGCGGTGCAGCTCTCGATGCTTGTAGCGTCGTGCAAACTTCATTTCGCGGCAACTCCCGCGGAAGGTAGTTTGGATCACGCTGTGTGCTTGTTGGGTGTCGCGAAACGTACTACCCTAGGGTAGGTGCTCGTATTGCGACACGTCGTTGGAGTAGTGGCATGTTTCTCCACTGGGTGCCCCGTCGGCGGCTGCTCCCTGCGCCGCGGCCCGGTCTCCACGTTGCTCGGTTGAGCCGTTTTCCGATATTGGCCCCCGTGGCTTCTCCGCCGGTCGTGCTGCTTCAGGCACCAGCAGGATTTGGGAAATCCACGCTATTGGAAGAGTGTTGGAGCGCGATTCGCGGCAGCGGCCAAGCAGCGGCTTGGTGGACAGCCGATAGCAGCGATGCGGCGCCCGGACGATTGCTAGGGGGTATCGCATGGTCTGTCCAGCACGCGGGCGTCGATTTGACAGACACGGGGCTTTTAACGCAGGAACCGAACCCCGCACTTTCCGTTGAGCAACTTTCCGCTGGCATCAGCGCCGCGGCCGCGCGCGCGGCCACCCCGTTGACGCTCATGCTAGACGGCATCGAGCGTGTTGCCGGTTACGAGGGTCTCTTGCGCGATTTGCTCGCTCTACTGGCACCTGAAGTTCGCTTGATCGTCGCGTTGGCGAGTCCCTTTCCACCATCGGCCGAGTTGCTTGCGCAGGGACTCGCGAGCCAGATTGGTGCGACGGACCTGCAGTTCACAAACGACGATATTGCCGCGTTGCTTCAGGTGCCGGCATCAATTATTCCGGAGGTGGCTGATCGCAGTGGGCGCTGGCCGATCGCGCTCCAGTTTCTACGTCTCACGGTTCAGCCAGGCGAGCCGATACTGGCAGCGTTGGCCCGTCTCGGCGCCGCCGGCTCTCCGCTTGACCACTATGTCGCAAAACAAGTTCTTGAGCGCTTGCCATCCGAGGTCGCGGAACAGTTAGAGGCTGCCGCCGTACTTGATTATATCGACGCGGGCCTTGCCGAGGCATTGCGTTTTCCGGGCCATCAAGTGCGGTTACTCAATGAATTATGGCGGCTCACGGGACTTGTTGACGTGCAGCCTGGTCCCATCGTGCGAATGCCTCCGCTGTTACGGGCACTTCTCAAAGGGAAATTTGCGGGTCGACCGCCTGCGATACGAACGCTGATAGAACGATCCGTCGCGACCGTACTTGCCCACCGGGGCGAATACCGCGCGGCCGTTTTACATGCAACGGCGGCTGGCGATTTCGATGGTGCGGCACGGATAGTGCTCGATGCGGGCGTTGTCCGGATTTGGCTGCGGTTCGGTTTCGATCATTTACGGGATATTCAGGCCGCGCTGCCAGTCGATCAACTACGACGCCATCCGCGACTTAGATTGGGTATAGCAATACTGCATTGGGCAGAAGGGCGATTGGCCGCGACGCGCGAGCTTCTCCAGGAGTTACAGCCGGAACCAAACACCAACGTGCCTACCGGCGATGAGCGCGTGTTCTTAGAAGAGCTTGCCAGTGTGAACATTCTTTTGTTGCTCCACGAGGACGTTGTCACCCAGCAACGATTGCGCATGCTCGAACGCGAACGCACTCAGGTCAGCGCCTTTTATTCAGACGAGATTGCGGTGCTGCTGGGGTGCGTCCGCGTCGTCTCGCATCAACAGCGGGGGGACTTCGATGGTGCCGCACGACAAATCCCGGAGATACGTGCGCTACTCCAGCGCTGCCGAGGGTCCGCGATCAATGACTATTTTCTCAATATCTACGAAGGATGGATCGCTGGGGGGCGCGGCTCGCTCGACGAAGCACTCGCATGGTATGAGCGCGCTGAATCTCTCATCAAAGGCGGTCTCGAGGGCGACGCTGGTGGGCTCGCTGTTTTGCATGAGACGATGATCGCGGAGACATTGCACTTGATGGGCCAATACGAACGCTCGGCTGCCCGCTTGGGCCCGGTGATCGAAGCCCAAGTGCATTCGATTTCGTGGTTCGATTTTCAGGCCGCGGCATATTCGACGTACGTGACACAAGCACTGCGATCGGATGGAACCGAAACCGCATTGGACATCGTCGAAAGAGGCCGCCGAGATGCTCTGCGTCGAGAAGCCCGAGGGTTCGCCAGATTCTGTGATTCGTTGGAACTGCTGGTACTCGTTCGAGCCAGGAGATGGACGCGCGCAACGTCATTGATAGCGCGTCTCGATCTCCTGAGCCGGGCAATCCGTCCACCTCACCCGCAAGCGGTCGCCTGGCGCGAGCGAGAGCTTTTGCTCACCGCGCTCATCGAAAGGGCAATTGGTACGGGTAGTTTTTCCTTCGCACGCGAGTCTATAGTCGCGCTGCATTTGCACGCTTCGGAGACTGGCCGAGTACCTGCCGGACTACGCGCAGACTTTCTTCTCGCGACGCTGCTGCGAAGACAGGGATCCCGACATCAGTCTGCCACCGTTTTGCGAGACCTCATTCCCAAGGTTATTGCCATGCGGCAGCTTGCGCTGGCAGACGAATACCTCGTTGGCCTGAGCGACGTGTTGGATGACGCTTTGTTAGCGGACGTCATACGGCGCCATGAGGCTACGCTCACTATTCTGAAGCGTGTTGAACAGGCGTCAGCCGATGACGCGACAGGCAAAGACGCGCCCGTACAACTGACAGATCGCGAGCGGGTCGTGTTGCAGCGCGCGGAGATGGGCGAGACCAACAAAATGATCGCGCGTCGCCTGGATATTTCGGAAAATACCGTCAAGTTCCACTTCAAACAAGCGGGTCGAAAGCTGGGACAAGCGGGCGCCGGGCGAATGGCGTTGGTGGAAGCAGCGCGAAGTCGTCGCTTGCTAGGAACACCGGACTCGATGTCGCCTGCTCGCGGCACTGAAGATTGATCGACCCGCGCATGCACGATCTAGTCTCTCGTTGACGCGTCCATAAATGGTGCATGGGCTTTTTTTTTAGATTACTCACGTGGACTATTGCACTGAGGGAGATTGCGCCGCCTGCGTCAACCCAACGTACCAATGACTCGCAGGAGCCTCTTGTGAAGACTCTCGTGCAATTCCCGACGCAGCCTTGCGGTTCTTGTACCAGACCGTGAATTCGGTACTCCCATCGAGCGGGTTTATCCGTGATGCATATGTCGTATCGATCGGCGTTATCGTTCTGATGACGAACGTGCTGACTCCCACGCTTGTGGGCGTGTACGTCGATAATTACGGTCTGTCTATCGCCCAAGCCGGTTACTCGGCCGCCGCCTATATGGCCGGAGGCGGCGTGGGCGCCGCCATCGTCAGTGCGTTGCTATTCTCCACGCGGACGAGGCTAATGTTGGCACTCGGATTGTGCGCCTTGGCTCTCGGCAATTGGGCCAGCATGTACACGCATTCGATTAGCTCGATTCTTGCCGTCCGCCTACTCGCCGGTTTGGGCGAGGGGGTGGGTTTCGCTCTGATGGGAGCTGGGATAGCCCGGATGCGAAACCCGAATCGGGTCTACGGCGTGTTCGTGCTGTTGATGCTGCTGATGTCCGCGGGCGTGCAATACTCGATCCCATGGCTGCGTTTCACCTTTGGAGTACGGTGGCTTTTCATACCAATTGCGCTCGCGCCGGGAATTCTGTTGGTTTTCGTGCCATTATTTCGCGATCTCAGGTCTCTGACGCGGCTCAACGCTGAAGGCGCCGCTCCCACGCCTGCGTCCCCGCCGGAGACCTCGCGCGGTTATTTCTGGTGCGGCGCGCTGGCAACCGGTGTGCTTTATATTGCGTTTGGGGCGCAATTTGCTTACATCGAACGGATTGGCGTAACTACTGGTATCGCCCGCGATACGGTCGCGAGCATACTCGGGACTGGATACTTCATTGCGGCGGCCGGGGCAGTGGCGATGATCGCAACTGCGAATCAAGGCGGTCTCCCGTGGAAAATATCGGTTTCACTCAGTTGCGTGGCACTTGCTACTATATTGACCATCGCGGGGAACGCGCTTTCATATCGTGTCGGAGTCAGTATCGAATTTCTAGCCTGGTACTACTTTGCGCCAAATCTACTGGCCTTGCTTTCGCGAGCCGAACCGAGCGGCCGGTTGACAGCCGCGGCCATGGGCACTATGGAGTGGGGC
This sequence comes from uncultured Gammaproteobacteria bacterium, assembly GCA_963799885.1. Lineage (GTDB taxonomy): Bacteria > Pseudomonadota > Gammaproteobacteria > Steroidobacterales > Steroidobacteraceae > Bog-1198. The sequence goes on from CAWCYX010000005.1 coordinate 196,878, forward strand.
ATTGCCATTGGACCGGCCGTTGCGGCACTGGGAATTCAGCATGGGAGTTTCGTGGTCGTGGCGGTGATTGCGGTTTGTGGCTTCACGATCGGATTTTTGTTTTTGATACCCGTATTTCGCCATCTGCGTGATATGGCGGCCTTTCAGGATACTGCCGTCACCACGCCGACGATCGTGGCGTCAGCGGCAGGCTAATGTCAGCGACACTTGAACGCCGTCGACGGCTACTGACCCGAGGCTGCTCTCATGAGAGCTGCGTTATCCAATTTTCTGATCTGGGACAATCACGACCGCGTGCCGCTCAGGATTATGTTTCGCAGTTTCACTCCTGAATCGCTGCTCCGGCAACGAATACGCCCTCATTGAGAGCGTCAAGGATATCGAGCGTGCAAACCTCGATGACAAACTGGCTACCACCTTCGATACCGAAGGTGGCAACGTGCTGCGCGGGCAACTCGACTTTACGATCTGGGCGTACGCTGGATGCTATCAGCATCCGCGTAGCTCCTCAAGCATCGTGAGTAAAAGTGTGTCGTCCACCACACCACGTACCGTGAGTCGCTGGCGGGAAACTTGCCACGCTTCATCCGGTCGCGCTCTTTCAAGAGGGCGGGTTCGTCAGCATTGGCACGATGTCCTCCCGCGACAGTGTGGGGGCGGCAGCGTAGTCTGCCATCGAAGTAGCTGTAGTCTGCGCTGGATCACCAGCCACATGGTGCTCGAACCGGAACACGGCGCGATCGCGACGTAACCAAGCTCGCCCGACATGATGCCGTCAATAGCATAAATGTGTCCTCGATATGTATTACCGCAACACTTTGAGAAGCATGAAGAGAGCTACGCAGAGATCGCGGCCCATATGAATATCTCAGTGAGCATGGTCGAGAAACACATCATGTCAGCGATTCAGGCATTGCGTGTCGCCGATCCCCAGTGACCAGCGCGGAATTAAGGGCAGCGCCGGGGCGTTAATCCTCGCCCTTAAGAGGTTGTCCGCCAATCATACTGGCGACGACGAGTGCTTTGGCCAGGTCTCGCGAGCAATTCGAGCGAAATTGCCGCCAATGATATTGCGGACATCGGACATTCGGTAGCCCCGCTTGAACAGACCGTCGGCGACTTCTGAGAGTTGCTCGGGCGCGACGAGTTTGAGCTTCTCGGCGTAACCATCCTGAGGCGGGAACATTTCCGGATGCCCTTTCACGAAATCGTCCAGTTCCGCCATGTCGAAAACATAATCTAAACCGAGCCCGACATGTTTTGGGCCAACCATCTGGGCAACATAATCGATATGCGTGACCACCGTCACAGAGCGGTTGTCGTTGGCACCGAGAAAGTGGCCGATGCCGTTGATGCCAATGACGCCGCCGGTCTTCGCACATGCACGAATCGCTTCCTCCCTCACGTTTCTTTTGTGGCGCCACACCCCTAACGGATTCGAATGCGAAAAGATGACAGGGCGCGCGGCGCGGCTCAAGACGTCCATTGTGGTCTTATAGCCGGTGTGCGAACAACAAACGGTCATCCCGACGCGCTCCATTTCTGCAACGACTTCACGACCAAACTTCGTCAATCCACGATCGACGTCCTGGCAACCCCCGCCCAGCGCGTTGTTCCGGTTATAGGCGATCAGCATCCATCTAACGCCTAAATCTCGGTAAAGCTGTACCATGCTTAGCTGACCATTCAATGCGGCGCCGCCCTCGATATCAAAAAACACTCCGAGCCGACCTCGGAGTGTCTTAAGATCCCCTGCAGTTTGCATCAGACTGTAGCTTGAGGCGTGTGCTGCGATCCAATGCCGAAAGCTCGCTAGCATGCGGACGGTCTCCGGCCAGGGAACTACATCGAATCCAACGTTCAATCCAACGACTCGAAAGCCGGATTTTCGATACCGCGCGAGCTGCGGCAAAAATGTTGTATCCAGCGGACGCAGAGGCATGCAGCCATGATTGTCCCACGCGAAGCCCCCCGCGATCGCGCGCGAGACGCGAGAGCCGTAAGATAATCGTCCCATATAGCGCTCCATTGTCGTCAATTGAACAAACGGCTAGATCAGGACTTTAAAGGACGCGCCATGATTGCCCGTCCTCAACTCGCATTCGCATGAGGGCCGACCGCGTTCGTGCGTCCATTCTCGTGCCGTCTCACCTCCGCAACAATGCACAGCCCAAGGAGAGGATTATCCCATGAGCGACCCCCGTGATATTCGCCACACGCCCCTGTACCGGGAAGTGGAGGAATTTTACCGCGCGCTCCATGCACCGGGCGATAATCGCATGACGGACGCGGCCGACCTGTCGACGACACGCGATGGACGGCTCGCGGCGTTCACCGGAACAGTGTTTCTCGATCTTGAACACCCGCCGGTGACGCGAATTGGCGTGTTTTCGCTCGGTTCGGCGGAACTATCGATGCGCTACGGATCTCCGCGCCGCGACGCCAGCGACCGGTTGCCACGCTTTTCTCCTGACGGGCGCATGATCGCGTTTCTATCGGACCGCGTGCATCGCGGCGATTTCCAACTCTACCTCGCCGATGCCCAAGGAGCCGACGTACAATCCGCACAACCAGTGGAAGGCGTGATCGAAAGCCTCAGCTGGTCGCCGGACGGATCGCAGGTCTTAGTCGGCGTCGCTGGGTTTGGCGCCGACATCGCGGGCGCACAAGGGGGCTCCAAGACGCTCGGTAAGCAAGATGCGCTGCCGGCATGGGCGCCATCGATCGACAAGGGAGATGCGGAGAATCTGTGGCGTGCCGCCTATGTATTCAATATAGCCGCCCGGACGGTCAAACGGGTCCGTGCCGAAGGACTCAATGTCTGGGAATGCGAGTGGTTGACAGAAAAGAGCATTTTGAGCATCGCGTCGAACTCGCATAGCGAAGGCTCGTGGTACCAGTCGCGCTTATTGGCGATTGACTTCGACGGAACCACGCGGGATTTGTACCAATCGACGGATCAGCTCGGGCTGCCCGTGGCCTCGCCGTCGAGCCGCCACGTTGCCGTGATTGAAGCCGTCTGCAGCGATAGACTCATTGTGAGTGGCAATGTCCGACTATTGGATCTCCAGACCGGCGCCGTGCAGCTACTCGACATAAGCGGCGTCGATGCCACCCACATCAAATGGCGCGATGAAACCACGCTCGCGTTCATTGGACATAGAGGGCTCCATACGGTTCTTGGCAACATCAACATCGCCGATGCTTCAGTCACTGAACATTGGACTAGTCTCGAGCGCACCTAGCGTGGCGATGCAGCAAATCGTCGGGAAAATCACTCATACGCTCGTGTACGCGCAGCTCATACAAATGTTCGATGCGTTCGATCATCTCCACGATCTGGCGCGAGGAGTGCTTGGCAGGTGGCGCCCACAGCCAGGTCTGCAGACTCACGCCGGCACCATGCGGTACGGTGAGCGCCGCACGCCACCGCATCAGCAAACCCGGCTCGACGGCGCGGTCAATCCGCCGCGCAAGCTCGTCCTCGTGCTGGCGCCGAGCGGCCGCTCACGGTCGTCCGTGCGGTCAAGCTCTTGGCGCAGCACCCGAACGAGCGCGCGCCGGTGATGGCCAGTGAGCCACTGAAATCCGAGTGCATCGCAGGCGATCTGCTGATGTTCAATCAAGGTCGGGGCACGCCGGTACATCGCGCGCAAAGAAGCCAAATCCGGGGCGGCAACGGCGAAACGCTCACCCAAATGCCGCCACAGCAGCGGCGGCACCATCCGCACCGCATCGAGAAGCCGGCCGCTCATGCGCAGAAACCCAATCTGCAAGGCCAGACCCAACTTGAGCTCGGGCCGCCGGCGCTCATCAATGAGCCGCGCTTCTTCCGCCGAAAACTGGAAGAACACCTCAACCTCGAAGGCCGAAATCTCGCGCGGTAGGTGCCGCCGACCCAGAAATGTTGCGTGCCAGGTGTCCATTGCGCCCCTCCCTGAAGGGGGCACGATACACCCGGGCAAAACGTGATCAGCAAGTCATTGAATCAGAAACCCGAATCAGTCTCGACCTCTGCAATTACTGATAAAAGCTACCGTATGTTATTGCACCGAAAACGAAAGGACCCCTACCTTGCGGCACAGCTGCGTGCAGCGTCTCGTGGAGGCAGACGTCCCCTTCAAAGTCATCGGCGACTATATCGGCCACCGGACCGGTGTGGCGACGCAGATCTACGCCAAGGTGGCTGTGCACACGCTGCGACCGCTTGCGGTTGGCGCCGCGGAGGACATCCTATGAACGCACAGGCTGCCAAGATTCCATCCGTGAACTCACGCAGAAAGGGGTCTCCGCTCACCGATACAATCATGCGCTATCTGAAAATCAAGCGAGCCTTCGGCTGCCGCTTCAACACCGAGGAACGTTCGTTGAGGCTGTTCGATCGATTTCTCGCCGCGCAGGGCATTACCCGCATCGATCAGATCACGAGCGAGCGTGTGGACCGCTTCCTCGCGTCCCGACCGCGCCTTGAACCGAGGAGTTTCAATCAACTGCTCGGCTGCGTGCGTCGGCTGTTCGATTGGGTCGTCGAACAAGGCGAGATAAATGTGTCCCCCGTGGATACTCCTGCGCGACGCGAGACAGGTCGCCGGCTGCCTTTTCTGTTCGAGCCGCAGACATTGCGTGAACTCATCAGGCTCGCCGAGCGCTTGCCCGATGCCTCTCGATGCCCTCACCGTGGACCGACCCAAGCAACCATCTTTGCGGTATTGGCTACGCTCGGACTGCGCATCGGAGAGGTCTCCAGGCTCACCTGCGGGGACGTCGATCTCGAGCGCGAGACGTTGCTGATCCGCAATAGCAAGTTCGGAAAAAGGCGAGTCTTACCCTGCGATCCTCGGCTCGCCGCGCGCCTACGGACGTACCGCGCGCTACGCGACCAGTATTTCGGTCCGGCCAGCCCCGATGCGCCGCTGTTCTCTTGGCAAGGGCGAGAGGCCGTTCACCCCAATTCGATTCGCAGAACCTTTCGCGACCATTTGCTTCCACGACTGGCACTCACTATCCCGCCCGGCACCTCACAGCCCTGTGTGCATGGTCTTCGTCATTCACTTGCAGTCCGCTCGCTCCTGCGCTGGTATCGCGAAGGGCTCGATCCGGCCGCACGGCTGAACCATCTGTCGACCTTTCTCGGTCACGTCAACCCGCAAAGCACCGCCGTGTACCTGACGATCACCAGCGAACTGCTCGAGGCGGCCAACGCGCGCTTCGAGGCGTATGCGGCGCCACCGTGCAAGGAGGGACGGTCATGACCACCGCCACTCTCGGCGCACTCGTGCAGGAGTTCTTTCTGAGCCACCTTATCGAACAAAAGGGACTTCGGCAAAGCTCGGTACGCAGCTACCGCGATACTCTGCGTTTGTTCCTTCAGTTCGCCGCGACCGACGCCCATCGTCAGGTCAGCAAACTCACGTCCGAAGATCTCAACTTCGATCGGGTACTGGCGTTTCTTCGACATCTCGAACAGCAGCGGCACAATGGCATTGCCACGCGCAATCAACGACTCGGCGCGCTTCACACGTTCTTCGAGTTCGTCGCGCGTCGCGACCCTGATCGGCTCCGCGAGTGCCAGCAGATCGCAGCGATTCCGGTCAAACGCAGCGCGCAGCCGACGATGCATTCTCTGACGCGTGAAGAAGTTCAGTCACTGTTTGCTGGACTCTCGGACGACGACCAGCTTGCGCTGCGCGACCGCGCATTGTTGCTGTTCTTTTACAATACCGGCGCCCGCGTGCAGGAAGTTGCCAGTTTGCGGATCGAACAGCTCGCCCTCGATCACCCGGCACATGTGCGCCTGCACGGAAAGGGCGACAAGTGGCGCCACTGTCCGCTGTGGAAGGAGACCGCAAGTATCCTTCGGCGCCTCATCGAAGCCTACCGCGTGAGGGATCCCCAAGGTCATGTGTTCCGTGCCGCAACGGGAAAACCACTCACGCGTTTCGGCCTCTACAATCGCGTGCGTCGACTCACCACCAACCTCACCGTTCGCAACTCCACGGCGCGCAACGCTCACGTCTCGCCGCATGTGTTTCGGCGAACCGCTGCCGTGCATCTATTGGAGGCCGGGGTCGACGTCAACGTCATTCGTGGATGGCTCGGCCACACGAACCTCTCAACAACGAACCGGTACGCCGAGATTACTCTCCGTATGAAAGCCGAAGCTATCCGGCTGTGCGAGATCTCGGGCGCCGGCGGGCGCCACACGGGTCCGGCCACTTGGCGCGGCGATGCGTCACTGCTGGACTGGCTGAAGTCCCTTTAGCACAGGGCCGGCGCACGCGTGATTCATAACGTGTGCGGCCGGCCCTAACTCTTCCACAATCGTCTTTCAGTCTACGGGGTCCTTTGCAATGCACGCCGGGCACACCTTCGTTATGTGCCCTCATCCTTCGAGCATCGACGGTAAATCCAACGCGTCTGGCACTCTCGGCCACGTAACCACCCTGGTCACATAAGCGCCATTTTGTGGCGCGGCACAAAATGGCGCAGCGTCAAGTACGAGAATGTTTACCTACATGCCTACGAGACCGGAACGCAGTTGCGACGAGGACTGGCCGAGTACTTCGACTTCTACAACGCCAGGCGAACCCATCAGGCGCTGGACTACCAGACCCCGGACGATGTTTACTACGGCGGCGAAGAGTGCAGGCTCGCGGCATGATCAGTGTCGCGGAAGCACAATCCACAGAGCTTCTGCCGCTACGCGTCAGACTGCGTGGCGTAGGAACGATGGACGAAGAGAGACAGACGGAAGAGATCATCAACAACGCCGGCAGATCCACTTATCCCTACAAGAAATCTGTCCTAAGAACCGAAGCCACCGTAAAGGAATTAGGCACGCCTACTGGCGTTAGTACACCTTTTTGCACACCGGCAAATCGCTGGTAGCTGGCGCACCTCATTCTCTAGAAGGTGACCCTAACCTCCAAGCCGTAGCTGCGTGGTTGATTTTGGTAGAGCACATAGCCGCCGGTGAAATTCTCAGACCCTGCGAACGTTGACTGGCGCTCGTCCGTGGCATTTCGGACGAAGGCCGCAATGTCGTAGTGATCGTTCTGTACACCGAGACGCAGATTCACATAGTTCTTTGCCGGGATGCCTTGAGTATCTGCGGTGGACAGATATTGGGGTGAGTTGAACCGGTCGTCCACATGCAGCCGTGCTTTCCATTCGAGGAAAGCAGGATGTGTCAGGTCCATTCCCACATTTGCGTTGACGCGCGGCGCCGCGGGCGACCGCGATCCATCCGACACAACCGCATCCAAATACCCCAGCCCGATCGAAAAACTAGCGAAACTGGACGCGATGAGAGTCGACTCATACTCAAGACCGTTGATCTTCGTCTTGGGTATGGTGACCGCGATCCGGAATGGGTATTGCGGGATGATCGATGAAAACTGCTGATCCGAGTAGTCGATATGGAACGCTGCGGCATTGGCGACGACTCGGCGATCCCAAAATGTTGACTTCACACCCAACTCGTAGTTCGTCGTGTGCTCGGGTAGGGTAAATGCTCCGGTGTTGAAATAACCGGCACGAAATCCTCGGGACACCGTGGCATACCCCATGACATCGTCGGCAAAGTGAAAACTAACCTGCCCTTTGGGTTGGAAAGCGTTAGCTGTCTCCCGCTGTGTATCGATTGGAGTTCCATTTGTAGACAGTACTGGGACCACGGTCGATTTGGTTCGATCCGTGTACGTCGTGTTGTTGTACCGCTCATCGTCATAGCGCACCGCCGCGCTCAGCTCGAGCCGCTGAGTCGCCTTCCAGATGAGTTCGGCGTAAACCCCCCACCAGTCATCCCTCTTGTCATTCCAAGCCGGGTAAAGGGCTGTAAAAATCGCCGCCGGCGCCGAAATGATCCCGGCATCGAACCCTGCCAGATAATCTTGGTGCAGATATGACGCACCAACGGTCCACTGCAACGGCCCCTTGGCGCCCGACTCAAGGCGCACGTCCTGGGTGAACGTTCGGAAGTTGTCGAGACTATCGAAATAGTTGTCAATGGCCTGGCCCGCCGCCGCCGCAGTGCCGTAAGCGGTTCCGAACAAACACTGCGCCCCACCACCGGCCGCCGGCAATATGGGATCGCTCGGATCGTCGTAGCACAGGCTCGAGAGTATGTGTTGATCTATATGGCTATAGCTGCTCACCGAGACGAGCGAGAACGGCTCCAAGTCCCACTGGACTCGAACGGCAGATTTGTACAGCTTACGGTCGTCCACTCCCGGAAAACCGCGCCGGGCATCATACGTGCCGCTGAAATCGTCGATGTACGCGATGCTGGGGGTTTTTGCCTCGTATGTGGACCCATTGTGTTCCGTGTCGAAGCCCAGATGAAGTTCAATTTTGAAATTCTCTGTCGGCGTGAATACCAACCGTCCATTGACCTGCTTTTGCAGCTTGAAATCGAGATCAAGTCCGTTACTCGTGCTTCTCAGTAATCCATCGTCGTCGCGATAGTCTGCAGTAAGGCGAAAAAGCAGCAGGTTCGGGATGATTGGACCTGAAAGCACTGCCCCGACCTGGCGATCATCCCCATTTCCGTAGAGCAATCTCGCCTGGGCATTCCATTCATTCGTCGGCGCCTTGGTGATGACGTTGATCGCACCTGCTATCGCGTTGAATCCATAGAGCGCGCTCTGTGGCCCTCGCAGCACTTCGATGCGTTCAATGTCCACCAGGGCACCGCTATTGATGCTATCGGTCGAGGTAGCCGGCACTCCGTCGATAATATAGGAGACCGACGGCCAACCCTCTTGGCCGTTGCCGATTCCGCGCATCGAAAGATTGAAAAGACCGGTGCGAAATGCGGTGCCGTCTTGAAAATTTAGATTCGGAGTCAGGGCTGCAAAATCACTGACGTGCTCTATCCCAGCGTTGACAATGGCAGAGGCCGTAAATGCAGTCACGGCATCGGGAACGTTCTGCAGATTCTCCGCCCGCTTGCGCGCCGTTACCACGATCTCCTCGAGCTGCAGGCCATCGCTCGTCGCGACAGGTTGCGTGTCGGCCTCAGCGACTGTGAGAAACATCGCGTCGAGCAGAAAAACCAGGATCAGGCTTACAGCGACATGACACCCGTGTTGCGTAAAAGTCTTCATCTTCACCCCCTAACAGTTCGCTGTTTTATTGTCGTGGTCCCAAAATTGCGCCAATTCCCACTCATCGTTGGAGTGCGACTATAACGCGGGTCAGTTCGATCGCTTAGACCGATAGTGTCGCGGCAGCCGTCAATGGCGAGTGTCCCTTGGCTAGGACGCAGCGTCCATCGAAGTCCTCAATAACTCACGACTCGCTCGCACCGGACGCCGAGACATCGCTTTTCACACAGAAAGGGAATCAGTATCAACAATTTGCGAGGACGATATTCATATCGCTCGGGAAAAAACACCACGTTCTCGCCGGAGCTCTTGGCACGCACATCAAGCATACGCCATGAATCGCGTAAGTAGGCGAAGGGTCGTGTCCAGGAAACAGTGGTTGCGGGCGTTGCCGCACGTTGTGAGGATGCTGCGATTCTATTCTGACTACACGCGCTGCCGCCTCTTAGTGCCCTCCAAGTGTGTCAGCGGCACAGATGGCGCGGCTTTCAGACTCGACAGCGAAAAAGCGGTCTGCACATGCGCGACGCCTCGCAGCCGGGTGAGCTTCCGCTTCAAGAATTGTTCGTACGCCTCGAGATCCGGCGCGAGGACGCGCAACAAATAATCCGTTGATCCCGCCATCAGGTGGACCTCCGCGACTTCGGACAGGGCAACCACGGCTTTCTCGAAGGCCTCGATCATCTCTTCCGACTGACGTATCAGCGTTACCGTCACGAATGCTGTCATTTTGAGGCCCACGGATTTGTGGTCCAGGAGCGCGGCATATCCTTTAATAATGCCCTGTTTCTCGAGGCCGTCCATGCGGCGCGTCACCGCCGATGCCGAGAGCGCAACGCGTCCGCCGATCTCCGCCATGCTGGCTCGCCCATTCCCCTGCAGTACCGCGAGTATCTTCAAGTCCAATTGATCACATGGCTTCATGCACGATTCCTGCGATAATTTGTCCAATATACGGCATTCGTGCAAAGTTTACCTCCAATTGTTGTCTTTGGTGCGTGTCCATGGAATAAGTGCAGCCACTTCTCGTCATTGGCAAGTGGACCTATGAATTCAGACTCAGCGTTCACGCACGCCCGACAACTCAGCCCGCGCCGACACAGCACCGCCGCGAGCACGCCGCAGGGCTTGGTGAGCGAGCAGCTCCAGCACTTTGGTATCCATCCGCAATCCCCGCATGCCAGCGCCCTCGCTGACCTCGTTACGCACTTGGGCGCGGCCAATGGCGCCGTGCACGAAGTCTGGCGTCAAACAACCGAGGTGCTCCTGACCTTGGACCGCCGCGATCGCATCGCCTGGTACAACGCCAAGCGCTTTGTTAGCTTCCAACTCGCTAAGATACTCGACACTTTACAAAACCCTCTCCGCGCCACCTATCAGTCCCTAATGGACGATCCTAGCACCGTGGGCGTCAAAGGCCCGTGCGCCCTGTTCGACAATGTCACCGCGATTTTCAGCGCCACTCCCGTGATCACGCGCACCGCCACCTATGTGTATGCCTGCACAGAGTGGGTCGAAGATGCTTTCCAGGGTAAAGAATTCCTCCATGAAATCTATTCGCGACTGCTCAATCCCACGTCGATTTGCCTCGCGAACCACATAGTGGACCTCGAGGCGGGGCCTGAGGCCGGCGACTACTTCGCCTGGAACTTTAACTCTGGTATGGCTGCCATCGATGCGACGCTGCCAATCTGCTGGGCAACCAAGACATCGTATTGGCGAGCCGGAATCTGTACGGGGGCACCCACCAACTACTCCAAGACTGGTATGGCAAGCGTAGCAATCTCGACGTCGCCATCGAGTGGTTCGATGGCGAGGACGAGTCAAGCTTCGCGCGACGGCTGCGCGAAGTCCAGATCCAGTATGCCGAGCGGATTGCGCTCGGGCGGAACATTTTTGTGTACTTGGAATCTCCCTGCAATCCCCACGGCTACGTGCTCGACGTTCCCGCCATCTGCCGCTTGGCGCATGAGCAGAGTATCACCGTCATGTGCGATGCGACGATTGCCACGCCCTATTTGCAGGCGACACTTCGACGCCCGAACAAAACCGAGCGACCCGATTTCGTCATCCACTCGTACACTAAGGACTTGAGCGGCTCGGGCAATACCACTGCGGGCGTGGTGATAGCGCGCACCGAGCGTATGTTCATGCCCAAGGGTCGCTCAGTAACCGCCGCGGGTCACGACGGCGTCGAGCGTCGGTACACCTGGGATGAAACACTTTTTTGGAACGTCTACTACATCAAGGGCGCCTTCCTCGATTCCGACAAGGCTTTTGAAGTCCTCACCGGTATGCGCACCACCGAGCTGCGGCTGATAGCCAAATGCATCAACACTCTCGTGCTGGCGCGCTGTCTGGCGCTCAATCCCATGATCAATGTGCATTGCTCCGCGGTTTCCGGTAATCGCAACGCGCACCTCGCGGCGCGACTTCTGACGCTGGGGCTGCCGGCGCCCCTCTTCACCATCGATTTCGAAGGAACCGCGGCGCATCCCCAGCATCTGGGGCGAGAACGCCTGAAGCGACTCTTCGACAGTATGGAACCGGCATTTGGCATGCAGGTGAGTCTGGGGCTCATCAACACTGTCGTCCTGTGCCCTGCCCTCACCACTCACTCCGAACTGAGCGACCAAGCCCTTGCGGACGCCGGCATTTCCGCGAGTACCATGCGCATCTCCGTCGGAGATGAAGATCCGCGCTATTTGCTCGACCATTTGACTCGGGCCGCCGATTTAGCCTTCGGCGATGTCGCCCCCGAGTTCGTCGCCGCCTTCGCCAGTGCAGAAACCGTCTGCACGATCTACGAAGAGGTCTACATCGATGTGCATCGGCGTTGGGCTGAGGCCAAACGCACTACCTTCCCCACCATCAAAAAGAGGCAGGTCTGATGTTCAACAAGACTCCCGCACCCGCATCAGTCGATCCTCAACGCTCCAAGGCAAGCCACTACCGAGAATTGAATGAACAGCTCGGCGCGCTGTTCGCCGACGAGAGGAGCGGTCTGGCGAATGCCGCTAATATGAGCGCCATCCTTTACCAAGCGCTGCCAGACCTTAATTGGGTCGGATTCTATTTTATGCAATCTGGCGAGCTGGTACTCGGACCCTTCCAAGGCAAGCCCGCCTGCGTACGCATCAGCATCGGTCGCGGAGTTTGCGGTACCGCCGCGCTGCTGCGCGACACTCTAGTCGTTGCCGATGTACATGCCTTTCCAGGTCACATCGCCTGCGACGCCGCCTCGCAGTCTGAGATTGTCGTGCCGCTGGTGCAACAGGGGCACCTCTTGGGTGTCCTGGATCTTGACAGCCCCCATTAGGGCGATTCGACGAGGACGACCGAAGCGGTCTTCATGCCGCAGCGGATGTTTTGCTCGCAAGATCGGATTTCAGCCGATTGTGCACGTGATCGGCGATCGCGAATGATTTAGCGTAATCCAGTCCGAACGAACACGCTGATCTCGGATTCCGACGGCGTTAGCTGTGATTTCGACAGCGATATCGGCGATATGATGCTGAAGGTCGACCTCGTGAACCGCGGAGTGCAACAATCCGCGAAATTCGCGCAAAACTCCATTAAGGTCGTACACCGACAAGCTGTATCGGTCGGGGTCTGTACGGATCGACCAATCCTCTATCAATGATTGGCCGACTTCTACGGTGTAACGGCGCGAGATTCGATCGGGATGCAGCCGAACGTAGACGTGAAACACCACTTCCATGCGGCCGGCTTTCTGAAAGTTAAGCGTCAGGGGACGTTGCGTCGGACGAGTTTGAACATAGGCAGCTTGATCGGAGTGCGTCCTAGCGATTGAATTCATGGGTGGATCCGCCTGATCGCTCATTCAATGATTGAGGACATTGATCTAGACACAGGACGGTCACAGACCCTGATAATGCCGACGCTTGTCGATCACGAGGCTAAAATTATGAGATCCTCTGGTGAGGACGAGTGATGGACCTGCGTCCTATCAGCGGGGTGTGATTGAGGGATGATCCATCATTTCTGCGCGAAATGACTCTAAACTACTCTGCACTATCATTATTAAGAGGAGCCTTCACAGGCCAACGTCGGTGGACACCCGCCTGGAAGGATGCCACGCCAAAGTCGTCCTATGACGTGATCATTGTCGGGGGAGGGGGGCACGGTTTGGCCACGGCCTACTACTTGGCGGAGAACCACGGAGTTACCAATGTAGCCGTTCTCGAGCGAGGGTGGATCGGTGGCGGCAATACGGGACGCAACACGACGGTGGTGCGTTCGAATTATTTATACCCCGAAAGCGCGCAGCTCTATGACTTTTCGCTGCGGCTCTACGAAGGGCTCTCGCAGGCGCTCAATTTCAACATCATGCTGAGCCAACGCGGCATGGTGACGCTTGCGCACACGCGTCATGATTTGGAAGTGATGTCGCGTTGGGCCAATGCCATGCGCATGAACGGCGTCGCTGCAGACCTCTTGAGCCGCGATCAAGTTGCCTCGGTGGCCCCCGCACTTGATATGTCAGGCCACGCTCGATTTCCCATTCTCGGCGGATTTACGCAGGCTCGCGGCGGCACAGCGCGCCACGATGCTGTCGCGTGGGGCTATGCGCGGGCCGCCTCGGCGCTGGGCATTGACATTGTGCAAAACTGCGAAGTGCTAGGCTTCGTCCAGAAGAGCGGAAGAATCGTGGGCGTCGATACGAATCTTGGCCATGTTCGCAGTAGTCAGATTGGTATTGCCGCGGCGGGACACAGTTCCGTGCTCGCGAAGCTTGCGGGCTTTCGACTACCCGTTACGAGTTACGCGCTCCAGGCCATGGTCAGCGAACCGGTCAAACCGATATTGGATACGGTCGTGCTGTCGCCAGCGACAGGCGCTTACGTGAGTCAATCCGACAAAGGCGAAATGGTGATTGGCTCAGGACTCGATCTCTTTGCCTCATACGCCCAGCGTGGAAGTTTCGCGGTCATGCAGAGCACGATCGCAGGCACGCTCGAATTATTTCCCTCTTTCAGTCGCTTGCCGCTGCTACGTCAATGGGCAGGCATCGTCGACGTCGTACATGACTCGAGCCCCATTATCGGTCCGACCCCAGTCGACGGACTCTATATCAACTGTGGCTGGGGGACCGGCGGATTCAAGGCGATTCCGGTGGGTGGCTGGACGTTCGCGCATGTGCTGGCGACCGGCCGAAATCATGAGCTGGCGGAGCCCTTTCAACTGGATCGTTTTGTGACGGGTCGATTGATCGACGAAGCGGCCGGCGCCGGCATCGCACACTGATGATGCAATTCGCTTGTCCCTGGTGTGGACTGCGCGACGAACCCGAATTCGTTTGCGGAGGGACGACTCACATCGTGCGTCCGGCACTGGATGCGAGCGACGAACGATGGGCGGAATACCTATTTTTTCGCGATAACCCGAAGGGGGTGCTGCAAGAGCGCTGGCGTCACGCCTATGGGTGTGGGCAATGGTTCAATGTCGCGCGAAACACCGTGACTCACGAGGTAATTTCCGTGTATGGGATCTGCGAGTCGGCGCCTTGAGCGCTCGACGGCTTCCATCGCCGCATGGTACGCATCTCGACCGCACGCGAACTGTGTCGTTCGAATTCAACGGCCGAACCTATTCTGGGTTTAAAGGAGACACCTTGGCTTCGGCGCTTTTTGCGAACCAGGTGAGCCTTGTGGGCCGCAGCTTCAAGTACCATCGTCCTCGAGGTATTTATTCTTGTGGAATTGAAGAGCCTAATGCCCTCGTCGATCTCGGAATGGGCGGGCGCCGCACGCCCAACGCGCTCGCTACCGTCGTCGAGATTTATGATGGGCTCATAGCGGAGAGTGTGAACTGCTGGCCGAGCGTGCGTTTTGATGTGGCATCCGTCAACAGCTGGGCTTCGGCGGCCCTTCCCGCGGGCTTCTACTATAAAACATTCAAATGGCCCAATTGGCATTGGTTCGAACCTACGATTCGCCGAATGGCAGGCTTGGGTCGAGTCTCTCGCGAGTTGGATCCGGATCACTATGAAGAGATCGCTGCCAGCGTCGACGTGCTGGTTGTCGGCGGCGGGATTAGTGGCTTAGCCGCGGCGGTCGCCTCGGCACAAGCCGGTGCGCGCACGGCATTGCTCACGAGCGGGCCTGTGCTGGGCGGCCGCTCAGGCCGTAAAGCGGATCTGCAAGTCCAGACCCTGATTGCAGAGATGATGCGATTAGGCATTCAAGTGCTTACCCGAACGATGGCGTTCGGTATTTATGACCACAACTTGGTCTGCGCTCGGCAATTCGTGGAGGGCGACATCCGTTCATCTGGCCTGCTGCGGGAACGCCTCTGGACGATTCGAGCGCGATCCGTCATTGCAGCGATGGGATCATTCGAGCGGCCCATGGTATTTCCGGACAATGACCGCCCGGGTGTAATGCTGGCGGGGGCCGCTGAAAAATATGCCCGTGCCTATGGGGTCGCATGCGGAAGCCGTGTCGTTATCGCAGCCAATAGTGACCATGCTTACGAGGTCGGTTCGACCTTGCGTGAACTGGGTATTGAGATCGTTGCTATTGTGGATTGCAGGCCAAAGGATTTGATCCGGACCGAGGCTCAATTCTCGGGCGGGACTCGCCTCATGGCCAACGCGACGATCGCGTCGGTGTCTGGGGCACGAGCAGTCCGTGGCGGTTCGGCCGGGACGGTTGATGGAAGTAGTGGCAAGGCCGAGCGCTTCGATTGTGATCTCATTTTGAGCGCTGGAGGCTACGCGCCAGCCGTACACCTTCACTCCCAGGCCGGCGGCAAGCTGCGCTGGTCGTCAGATACCGCTATGTTTGTTCCCGATGGGCCTGCGCCCGGGGTCGTCAGCGTAGGCTCGTGCGCCGGAGTTTTCTCGCGCGACGCGGCGGTCGATCATGCGTCTCATGTCGGCGAAGCACTCGCGCGCGGCGCGTCCGTGCCGTCGGCACCCGTCGGCGGCTCGGGGCGTTCATTGGCGAATACCCATGTGCCCCGCAAACGCGGTAATCAGTTCATCGATTTGCAGAATGATGTCACGGCGGCGGATGTCGGCCTCGCTGCCCTCGAGAATTATCGGTCGGTTGAACATTTGAAGCGATATACCACGATAGGAATGGGAACCGACCAGGGCAAAACAAGCAACATCAATGCGCTCGTCCTCATGGGCGAGCATACGGGGCGCGCCGCACCCGCGGTCGGGACGACGAAATTTCGCCCCCCCTTTGCACCGATCACGATGGGTCTGTTTGCCGGGCGTCGGGTGGGTTCGCTGTACCGGCCCCTCAAACGGTTGCCAGCGCAAGCGTGGCATGAAGCACGCGGCGGTGTCTTCGAGGAGTACGGTGGCTGGTGGCGGCCCGCGGCATACCCCGTCGCCGGCGAGTCGCTGGACGGTGCGGCTCAGCGCGAGGCCGCACACGTTCGAGCTAGCGCCGGAATCTTTGACGGTTCACCTCTCGGTAAGCTCGAAGTCTTCGGACCAGACGCAGCGACATTTCTCGACCTTATGTACGTCGGTACGCTCTCGACCCTGGCGATTGGGCAAGCGCGCTACGGCCTCCTTCTCAATGAGAACGGCGTTATCGTCGACGACGGCATCGTCGCGCGATTGGGTACGCAGCGATTCTGGGTTAATACCTCGACCGGCGGCGCTGAACGTACGGCGGCAGCGTTCGATGAATGGCTCCAATGTGAATTTGTCAGTTTAAAGGTCGTTGTCACGCCAGCGACCTCGCACTGGGCGAACATTACAGTTGCCGGCCCACGTTCATCGGAGTGGCTCCAAGCTGCGGGTTTCGATTCTAACTTGGCGCCTAACTGCATGAAGCACATGAGCATCGTTGACACCCGGTGGAATGGCGTGCTGTTGCGCATATTGCGCGCGAGCTTCAGTGGAGAGTTGAGCTATGAGATCAATGTACCGGTCGAGCATGGCCGCAAGTTATTAGATCGACTATGGACATGCGGTTCCGACGTCAACGCAGTCCCTTACGGTATCGAAGCCTTGCAGATCTTGCGGATCGAAAAGGGCTACATACACATCGGAACCGATACGGATGGAACGACCCTCCCGGGTGACATTGGTTTCGGTCGCAATATGGATCGGAAAGCGGCGAACTTCGTGGGTCGCCGATCTCTCAATCGGCCGGCATCGAAAGACCCCAACCGCCCGCAATTGGTAGCGCTCGTGCCGGCGGACGGTCGCACCTTGCTTCCGGTAGGCGCTCAAATCGCCAACGCTCGTCCGCCTACGCGGACCGAAGGACATGTCACTTCAAGCTGTCTGAGCATAGAATTAAGACGACCCATCGCACTGGCGATGTTGGCTCGCGGTTATGCGCGTACCGGCGAACGGGTGACTGTGCATCACCTGGGTACCACGATTGACGCCGAGGTGGTCGCCGCGCCCTTTGTCGACCCACAGGGGCGGCGCCCGCATGGCTGACACGCCAGATGCATTCGCGCCCGTCGAAGGCGACAGGATGCGTGTCTGGGTCGACCGAAGCGTGCAAACGGCGTCGCTTCGACACTTTGACCGCACCGGCGAGTTTTCAAGTGCAATCTGCCGGTTGCTGGGCGTACCGCTCGCCGAAACGAGTTGCGCGACTTACACATCGCTAAGGAAGGTCTGAAGTACTGGCCATGAGAACGAACTGCGGAATAGATTTTGATCGAAGATCGCTTAGCCGATCAAAGCGGGTTGTTGGTGCGAGGATTTTCACCTCAAAGCATCGCTTTTCCCGATCTTCAGAGGCACCTTTCCTACGCATTGAGCAATCTCCGGCGAACCATGTACAGATTAGTGAGCGCCGCCGTCACTTCGAGCCGGTGCAGGTTCTTCGCCAGACCTCGGTAACGGACCTTGCGAAAGCCAAAGATGTTCTTGATCACACCGAAGACGTGCTCGACCTTCGCTCGCACTCGAGATTTGTTCCGGTTCTTCGCCTTCTCCACCTCATTGATCTGCCCGCGAAAGCGATAACGCTTGTTGGTGAAATCCTTCGCTCGCGGTGCATGCCGGTGGATCAGGTGCGCATGGCCTTGATAGCCCTGGTCGCCCCAGACCCGCGTCTCGGCGCCGTGCAGCAGGTAGGGCAACGCGTCGCGATCCTGCACATTGGCCGCCGAGGCGAGTACTGTGTGGATCAGCTTCGTTTTGCTGTCCACTCCGACGTGCGCCTTCATCCCAAAGTACCATTGCTGGCCTTTCGCGGTTTGATGCATCTCCGGGTCACGTTCCCCGTCCTTGTTCTTTGTCGAGCTCGGCGCTCCGATGATCGTCGCGTCCACGATCGTGCCCTTGGCAATCTTGATGCCGCTGCGATGCAGATGATCGTTCACCGCCGTGAGCAGCACTTTGCCCAATTTGTTGCGCTCCAGAAGGTGGCGAAACTTGCACACCGTCGTCTCATCGGGTGCACCCTCCGCTCCCAGATCGATGCCAACAAAAGCTCGCATCGCGGCCGAATCGTAAAGCGCTTCCTCTACGGCGGGGTCCGAAAAATTGAACCACAACTGCAGAAAGTAAATCCGCAGCATCCGCTCCAGCGGAATCGGCGGGCGACCGCCGCTCTCGCTCACCTTCGGATAGGCCGTCTGCACCGCTGCGGTAAGTTCCGGCCACGGAATAATCCTGTCCATGTCCGCCAGAAACTGCGCGCGGCGTGTGGTCTTCCCGTATTTCTCAAATCCCGTCAGCGTCTGTTGCTTCATCGCGGTCCTCCGTTGAGCGATTTTGCATCAACTGCGATGGGTAAATCAGAGTTTCCCTAACTGCCAGTTCGGTCGAGGCGATCCTTGCTTGGCGCAGTCCGACCGAGTCTCTCTTTCTGTGCAAGGACGCCACCACAATTGCGCAGCTGGGAGTAGCGATGGCTTCATGCGAGGATGGCTGTGTCGTCGATCAAACCGGTGGTGCGTGGGTGCTGCGCGCCTCGGGCAAACGCGTCGCGGATCTGCTGTCGCGGTTGGGTGGCCAGGGGACACACCCTAGCCTGGGGCAATCAAAGCGTTGCCGCTTAGGAGATGTTGCAATAAGCGTAATCCGAGTAGAACAAGACGAATTATTGCTCGTCGTCGATCGTATGTACGCCGAGCACCTGATGGAGTGGATCCGTATGAGCGTTTGTCAACTTTAACGTGTAAATAATTGCACGCCTTAACGGCCGTACTTGATAACGACCGTGAGCTCGGGGTGGATCAGCGACGTTAGGCGCCTCCGCTCCCTTTCGAGAAATGCTCGAGAAACCAGCCGATGTAGCGGGTCGTAGCGTCAATGACCTCTGGAAAACTACGAATGCCGTGGCTGGCGGTGGGATACGTGGCAAGGACCGAGCGGGCCCCGCACTCCAGCAGTGAGCGATGAAACTCCAGCGCCTGGGTCGGCGGCGTATTCTGATCCAAAGCGCCTGTCATCTGCAGAACTGGGGTGCGGACGCGATCGGCATACATGACAGGGCTACGCGAAAAGAACAGGCCGTCGGGTGCGGCCGGCTTGCCATCGAGGAAAAGATCATCAAAGTACGGAATTTGCGATGTACGGTGCTGACTGAACCAGTCGCACACGGCTGAGATGGGTACCGCAGCGGCGAAGCGGTCGTCCTGCGTGATGATCCACGCCGACATGTATCCTCCGTAGCTAATTCCGGTCACCCCGAGGTTCTTGAGGTCGGCGACACCGGACGCGACGAGCGCATCGATCGCGGCCAAATAGTCGTACGTGTCTTCTCCGCCCATGTCGCCTTTCACGAGACGGGCAAAATCCGCTCCCCGGCCGCTGCTGCCCCGCGGATTGGGATAAAGTGATGCGATACCACGATCGGCGAGAATTTTGGCTCCGCGCAGTCGCCCCTGCCACCGATTCCGGCAGGCCCAGACGGGGCCGCCATGAATGTCCATCACCAGCGGAAAGGGTCCTTCTCCACGGGGTTTCACCAGCCACCCTTCGAGCTCCAGGCCATCCCGAGCGGTCCATCGGAAGGGCTCGATGTGCGCGGATTTGAAATCGGGGGCGGCGCTCGTGGGTGATGCGAATGAATGCAACACACAAACTTTTCCCTCTTGGATCCTTACCATTTCGGGAGGCACTCCATACGATTCCGTGATGGCCAGAAAGGCACCGTGCGGAAGCAATTCGATGCTCGGATACCAATTGCCGCAGGTGCTGGCCAAGCTCCTCGGGTTCGATCTATGCCCACGACTCAAGGCGCTCAAAGATCGGCATTTGTTCCTGCCGCGTGGCACTCAGATCGCCGCGAGCATCGAGCAGATCTGTCGTGCGAGCGTTGACCTCGAGCGCATCGGCTCGCACTGGGAGCAGATCGTCCACCTGGTCGCCTCGGTTCACTCCGGACATACCAGCGCGGTGCATGTCACGGCCCGCTTTGGATCGGCCTCCCGCGGGGATCCGCTTTACGAGGCCGTCGCCCACCTCGGCCGGTTACTGCGGACTGTGTTCCTGTGCGACTACTTCCTCAACGACGTCTTTCGTCGCGAACTGCTGCGCGTGCTCAACCGGGGCGAGGCCGTCAACGCGCTGAAGCGCTCGATCTATACCGGCCGCGTCGCCAGCCATCAGGCCAAGCAGTCCGAGGAGATGCAGGCGATTGCTGATGCCTTGAGCCTCCTCGCCAACATCGTCATGGCCTGGAACACCGCCCAGATGCAGCAAGTCCTCGATCATTGGGCGCAGCGTCGAAGCGGCGTCGTGCCGCCCGAACTCATCGGGCGGATCGCGCCGACTCGAACCGAGGGGATCAACCTGCGCGGGGTATTTAGGTTCCCCGTCGAGCGCTACGCCGACAAAATCCTGCCGTCAGCAGCTGTCGAGAGAACGACAGCGGGAGCCTCTTGAGACAGCAAAATGAAGCCGCAATCTTGGCATTCAATGAGGATCACAGAGTCCCGAAGAATCAGACACTTGCTTGCATCACCCCGCTTAACGCCCGGGAAATGTACCCTCCCACTACCGTATGTTATTGCACCGAAAACGAGAGGACCCCTCATAGCGTTCGGCGATCAAGTCGTGCAGGTCCTCGTCCTGGGGTGGACGTGCCGCAACGACAAATGGATCTTCACTAACTACGCTTATAGCGCCTTTTTTCTGCTTCATGACGAAATTTGCCGAGATGCTGAGGATCTGTGAGGCTGTTGCGTCATGCCTAGATCAGATCGGCGATAAGGCGATTCCGCATGAGCGACGTTGCAAGGCACGCATGGGAGACAACCCTCCGCTGGCTGGTGTTCTTGCTGGTCGCGCTCGCTTTCTTCGGCGATCTGTATGTTTACGATTCAATCGGACCGGTGGCCGATCTGCTGCAGCGGCAGCGCCATTTCAGCGATGTCCAGATAGGGACGCTGAACGCAATCTACAGCCTGCCGAACGTCTTCCTGATCGTGGTGGGTGGACTGCTGATAGACCGGTACGGTCCCGCGCGCATCATGGTCGTGACCTGTGCAGTATGCCTGCTGGGCGCGGCGCTGACGGCCTTGAGCGCCACCTTTCAGGGCATGGCGGGCGGGCGGCTGCTGTTCGGGATCGGCGCGGAAACCCTCAACCTCTCGGTCCTCGCCGCCATCGCACGCTACTTCGCACGCGGCAATCTGGCCTTTCCCATGGCGCTTTGCATCGCCGCCGGGCGCCTCGGCTCCTTCAGTGCCGATATGTCGCCACGCTGGCTGGCAGCGAGCTACGCGGGCGGGTGGCAACCGCCCCTGATGATTGCCATGTATATCTCCGCCGCGTCTCTGCTCGCCGCCATCGCCTTCGCATGGCTCGACCAGGCGCGCGGCGAGGAGGAGGCTGCGGCGGTGCGTGCTCCCCGCGGCAAGTTCAGCCTGGTGCGCTTTCCGAGAGCATTCTGGTTCCTCCTGATACTTACGTTTCTCTGGTATGCCGACATCCTGGCGTTTCGCAGCACCTATGCGATCAAGTACTTCCAGCATACGCACGGCTTGGATCTGGCGGCCGCCGGGGCCATGAACAGTTATGTCTTCCTGGCGGCGTTGTTCGCCTCGCCGCTGTTCGGATGGCTCTGCGGGAGGACGAAGCGCTACGCGCCGTGGCTGACCTTCGGAGCATTGCTGCTGCCGTGCTCGCTCGCGATCATGGCCTGGACGCCACTGAGTCTGTGGATAGGGACGGTGCTGATCGGCGTCAGTTATTCGCTGGTACCTGCGGTGCTCTGGCCCTTCTGCCGCGCCTTGGTGCCTGCAAGCCGCTTTGGTTTCGCCATGGGACTGATCACCATGACGCAGAATGCCGGGATCGCCGGCGCGAACCTGGCGGCCGGCAGCCTCAACGACCACTTTGCGGCCAGCGCAGCGAATCCCGCTGGCTACCAGCCAATGATGGTGGTCTTCTGCCTGACCAGCCTGCTCGGTGCCATGTTTGCCGCCATCCTGTGGTGGGAGGTGGGCAGCAGGCAGCACGTCGAGATGGTCGAATCCTGGTAGGCGCTTAGTGGCGAACTTCTCCCAAGGACTTCTTCAGGAAAGTGATGCTCCGTGCCTGCGTATAAGCATTCGGCGTCGAATAGTGATTCGCTTGAGGCTCGTAGATCAGATCAAATTCCTTGTTGGCCTTCATCAAGGCGTCGATGAACTGCATCGTAGATCCGGGGATCGCGTTTTCGTCGAGCGCGCCCATGATGACGAGCAGCTTGCCGCGTAACCGCTCGGCCTCGGCGTTGGCATTGAGGCTCTGCCAGTTAAGAGGAATGTCGGCAGGGTCTGCAGCGCGGTTGGTGCCGTTGGCGTAGCGCGGTTCGCCCTGAAAAGCCGTCCAGTGGTAGTCGACATACATGTTGTGCATTCCTCCCGGCGGAACGAGGGCCACTCCGGCCTTGTAACGCTCCGGGTAGCCGAGCATGGCCCGCAGGGTAACCCAGCCGCCGTAGGAGCCGCCGATGATGCCGAGGCGTTCGGTGTCGAGCCATGGGTAGGTTTTCGCGAGTTCGTCGATCGCGGCTAGGTGGTCCTCGAGATTCATGGTGCCGAGCTTGCCCTGCATGGCGTTGGAGAACACCTTGGACCGATAGGTGGTGCCGCGGGCGTCGATGACCACGGCCGCGAAACCTTCGTGCGCCAGCGCTGCAGGTTGCGGACTGGTCGGGACATTCAGTGCGGACATGAAATTGTGCGGCACGACTGCCGTCAGCGGGCTACCGTACTGCGCATCGATCACAGGGTAACGTGCCTTCTCGTCGAGGTTCATCGGCGGGTAGAGGACGCCCCAGAGCGGTGTTACGCCGTCCGCCGCACGCAGGGTGACGGATCGTGGTGGGCGGTAACCGGTAGCGAGGAGTGCCGAGACGTCGGCGTGTTCGAAGGTGGCCACGGGCTTGCCCATAGAAGTGCGGATGACCGCGGCCGGGGGTTGCAACAGCGTCGAGGTGTTGTAGACCAGATACTTGCGAGAAGGCGAGAGCACCTCGTAGCTCACGGCGCCGTCCAACGTCAGCACGTCATTCTCCGGCCCGGTGATGAGGTGGTCCATGGGCTCGGGGGTCAGCAGGGTGAGGCCCCGGCCGTCGAATCCGACCCGGTACAGGAAGCGATAGTAGGGGTCGCCGGGTTCGCGGCCGCTGCCGGTGAAGTAGATCAGCTGCTGTGCGGCATCTACCTCGATGATGTCGCGCACCAGCCAGTCGCCGTGCGTGATCTGCGTCTTG
Organism: uncultured Gammaproteobacteria bacterium; assembly: GCA_963799885.1. Lineage (GTDB taxonomy): Bacteria > Pseudomonadota > Gammaproteobacteria > Steroidobacterales > Steroidobacteraceae > Bog-1198. The sequence continues at coordinate 220,648 of CAWCYX010000005.1, forward strand.
AGGGCTCCGGTGAGGCCATCGTAGAGATACAGATGCCCCCAGCCGTCACGCTGCGAGAACCAGATGATCTCGCGGCCATCATCCACGATGCGCACGTTGGGCGGATTGTATGAGGTCGAATTGAGGTCCGCGCGCGGCGTGTCGCGCTCGCTGATCAGCGTGCTGACCTTGCCGGTGGTTGCGTCGACCTTGAACAGATAGGCCGCTTCCATGTTGGACCCGAAAGCAACGGCAAAAAGTGACTTGCCGTCGTGCGACCACCAGGTCTTGCGGATCGCGAGCAGGTCTTGCTGCAGTTCCAACAGCTGTTCGTACGGGAATTCGATTCGAGTCAGCGAGGCGTCGGCGAGCGCGGCGATGTACCACTCGAATTTGGCGGTCGGCTCACCGATCAGCGGGATGCGGACGTTGTAGACCCGGGGTCGGAAGCTTCCGTCATCGGGCGCGTACTCGATGAAGGGGTAAGGCTTCACCTCACGCTGATCGGTATGCGAGATGAGAACCCTGGCCGAGTCGGGAGACCACAGTGCGCCCAAGGGTGGCAGGAGGCTCTTGCTCTTGGCGCGCGGAATGTAGGCAGCTTTCCAGCCATCCGGATAGATGCCAAAGCCGTTGTCCTTGGAGCCACCCGAACTCAATGCGCGATCGGTGACCGAAGCGAGGTCGCGCAGGTACAGATCGCCGTCCCGGACCAGCAAGGCATGACGCTTGTCCGGCGAGACCGACAGGCCCGGAGCGCCTTGGTCTCGGCGCGCGCATGCGGGCTTCTTGAGTTCACACTCGTACCGCGTCGTCGCTGCCTCGAAGGTAATAGCCTGGTTGTTTCTGATGAATTCGAAGCTCGAGAAGGGCAGTGATGACGCTTTGGCATCGTTCAATCCCGCCCGGGACAGGCCTGCCGCAATCATTTTGGCGTCGAAGGCTGCGTGTGATGCGCCCGATGCGGCGTCGACCACGCGGAATTCGGACTGTCCGTCCGACAACTCCCGGCGATACCAGAAGCGATCGCTCACCCCGATCCAGTGCGGGATGACGAGTCCGTTCAGTACCTTCGCCGCGGCGCTGCTCGGGGGAAGCTGCACCGTGGCGTTGCCCGACGAGTCGGTCGTCAGGACTTGCTTGGATACGGCGTCGGCCGAAGGCAGGCTGTCCTGGGATTCTGCGGGAGGCGACGGAGTCTGCATGCTGGCCCTTGTTGATGTCGTCGTGCAGGACAGCGCCAGCAGTGCGAGTGTGGCCCTGACGGCGTCTCGGATCGCGATCATTGTGAAATCTCCTCGATGCACCCTTCAGATCAGAAAGACTTGGAGAGCGAGATCCCAACCGTCCGCGGTTGCACGAACGTGGCGCCAAACGGACTGTCCGGCGCGGAGATCAGACCGCGTGACTGGCCGGAGAGAATTGCACGCGCGTTGCCCAGGTTGGAAACATAGACCGTGCCGTTCCAGCCGTCGGTGGTACGCACGCCCGCGCGAATGGTGCCTAGCGTGTAAGCGGACATGGGAAAGCGGATTTGGCCCGTCGGGTCCGCACCCACGAAGGGGCCAACTCGATTGCCGACGTAGTTGACCGACCCGCCGGCGAATCCGTTCAGGTAGGCCGTGATGGGGAACTGTTGTTCAAAATTCAGCGAGAACGTGGTCTCCGGGGTATTCGGCAGTCGATCGCCGGACAATCCCATAGCCGCGGTCTCGGGCAGGGAAGCCGTCAGCTCGGCCTTGTTCAGAGTTACGCTAGTGCTTACGGTGGCGCCGGTCCACGGCCGCGCGTTGGCCGCCAGTTCGATGCCCTTGCTGCTCGCGCTGTGCGCGTTCTGGAAGTACAGGAAGCCGGTTGCCGGGTCGATGCTGCCCAACTGGATGTCGCTCCAGTGTACGTAGTAGATGCTGCCGGTAAACGTGAGGCGCTTGTCGAATGCCTCCGCGTTCAGACCAACCTCGTAGTTCACCGTACGGTCGGCGGCGTAGGTGATCGGCGTCCCCGGGCCAAACACGCCCGCATTGGGACCGCCGGGCCGGTAGCCCGAGGCCACCCGTACGTAGGCCATCATGTTCTCGGAGAACTTGTAGCTCGGGCTCACGGAGAAGGTCAGCGAATGATCCGCAGACCCCTGCTTGAAGAGGTAGGCGCCTGTCGGGCTGCCGCTGAACGGGCCTTCCAGGTCGGTAACGTAGCTCTGCGTGTTGTGCGAGTAGCGCAGGCCGCCCTCGAGATCGAAGGCCGGCAGGACATGCCAGGTTGCCGAGGCGAATCCCGCGTACTCGTTGTACCGGAAACGGTCATTTTCGTTCAGCAGGTCGGGTGCGTTGACCGCGCCCGTGTCGGCGTCCAGTCCGTCCAGGTCGATGTGATCGCCGGAGTGCTCTCGCGTCCAGAAGACACCTGCAGTCCAGTCGAACAGCGTGCTCGACTGTTCCAGCCGTAGCTCCTGTGAGATGCGCTTGGTCCAGAAGTCGTAGCCTAGGCCCGCGCCAGTCCCGAGGATGGGTCCGAACTCACCCGAGAAGTCCTGGAATTCGAGCCAGTTGTTGATCGAGAAGCCGGTCAGTGAGACCAGGCGGATGTCGGCGGGCAGGTTGACGGTCAGGTTGGCGCTGTACATCTGGGCCTTGCTGATCGAGACGCCGGTCCCGGGAGGCCGGTTCTGGCCCAGGTCACCGTACTGCGGGTTGCCTTCTGCGTCCACGTCGACCTGTGACTGTCCGGCGGTGCGCGTCTGTTGATAGAGCGCGCCCAGCTTGAGCGTGGCCAGATCGGAAATCTTCCAGAGCATGGCGATGTGACCACCCTCGGCGGTATCGCGGTCCACGTTGCTCATGCCGTGCACCGGGTCATCGACGAAGCCGCCGTCGCGACGGTAGAAGCCGCTGGCGCGTACCGAGAGGACGTCCGAGATCAGCGGCACGCTGATGGCACCACGCGCTGCACCGCCATGACCACCGCCGTCAATCTTGGTGCCATCGACCTCGATGCGGCCCGAAGCGGTCGTCAGTGAAGGATCGGCGGTCACAAATTTTAGGAGGCCGCCCAGGCTGCTGGCGCCGTAGAGCGTGCCCTGCGGGCCACGCAGCACCTCGATGCGCTGCAGATCCGATGGGTCGAGATCAGGAGGACTGATGAACGATCCAAGAGAGAGTCCCGAGACCGAGCCGTACGGAACATCGTCGATGGTGATACCGACTGTGGGATTTGTCGTGTTACCGGTCGTAATGCCGCGAACGGAAACGTTGGTTACACCGCTGCCGTACGGCGTAATGGCCAAACCAGGAACGTCGCGAAAATAGTCCTCCAGCCTGGTCTTGTTATCCTCCAAGAGGTCCGAAGCACTCAGCGCGGTCACGGGTGCCGGCACATCGATGAGCCGCTGTTCGTGTTTCTGGGCTGTCACCACGATCTCGCCAAGCACGCCTTCACCGGCAGCATCGGCATCCTTTGCGGCCGATATACGGCCCGTCAGTGCGAGCACGGCACAGCAGGTGCTGGCGGCGAGCTGCGTCAGATGTCCAGTTCTAGTCATGGGAGGTCCTTGGGTGAGAGAGATGACAGCACAAATGGACGCACGGCGATGCCGGTTCCTCAGTGACTTGAGGATTGATCGAACCATGAGCTCGAAAACCGACGCACGCAACAAAGCTAAGGCGGTCATTGAGACGGAGTGCTCGATTTCTGGGCAAGAATTATTTTCTGCCTGCCGCACGTTGACGCGCCTGAAGGGCAGTGCCCGTGGGGTCGTGGCGTGGCCGGCAGTCAGTCCCGATGAGCGCGAGACGGCAACACATCGGGAAAATGCTTGCGACCCCCAGACGCCGCTGAGGGGCCTGGAGCTTCGCCGGGCGGCCGGGTTTACATGGGTGAAGTTTGCTGGCGGCAGCAGGCCCGCTCAAGTATCGTTGCGGCGCATGAAATCGGCCGTAAAACGAGATGCCGCCAAGGGGAAGGCACGCAAGAACGCTCTGGGCCGCGATGCCTGGTTACAGGCTGCCCGCGCGGCCCTGATTCGCGACGGCATCGGCGGGGTCGAAATCGGCAAGCTCGCGCGGCGGCTACGCGCCACGCGGGGCGGCTTTTACTGGTTCTTCACCAGCCGCAAGCAGCTTCTGGACCAGATCCTGGCGGATTGGGAACAGGCCAACATGGCCAAATTCAAGGCTTTAGTGGCCGATCCCGGGGCGAACGGCATGGCTGAATTCCGCGCCCTGGTGGACATATGGATCAATGAAGACGGCTATGACCCGCAGTGGGATGCGGCGGTGCGCGAATGGGCCCGCATATCTCCGCGGGTCGCAGGCGTCGTGCACCGGGTCGACGATGCGCGCATCGCGATCTTGCAGCAGATTTTCGAAGACATGGGCTATGAGGAGACGGAAGCCTTCGTCCGTGCCCGGATCGCCTACTTCCACCAGGTCGGCTATTACACGCTCGGCGTGCAGGAATCGCGCGAAAGGCGCTTGCAGCTTCTGCCGCTGTATATCCGTCAGCTTACCGGTCTAGAGCCCTAGCGACTCCCGCGGGCAATCTCCCGGGCTGTTCTTGACAGTCCGCAGCACTTCATCTACAAATATCCATACACGTGTGTACGGACACTAGTGTATGGAACGAATAAAGACCGGGGGTGCAGCGTCATGTCAGCAGTTCTTGGTGCTTCCATTCGGGCGCCCGATATGAGGGTCCAGAGTCTCTCCGCCCTGCACGCGCAGTTTGCCGGTCCCCTGCAGCGATTCTTCCGCAGCTACCGCCTCAACGCTGCCGACGTGGAAGACCTGACGCAGGATGTGTTCGTGCGGCTCGCCGGGCCGAGTGCCCAGTTGGACCTGCGCAAGCCCGAGTCCTTCGTCTTCACGCTGGCCCTGAACCTAGTACGTGACCGGGCCCGGCGGCTGCACACCAAGGCTTTGCCGAATTCGGTAGCCGTAGATAAGGTGGATCTGAGCTGCGAGCGCCCGACGCCGGACAGGGCCCTCGAGACGGAGCAGGCGTTGGACCGGGCGGTGAGCCTGCTGCAAAATCTCAAGCCCGCTGCGCGCAAGGCGTTTCTCATGCATCGTGTTTACGGAGAATCGCACGCGTACATCGCCGGCGAAATGCGCATTTCCGTCAGCATGGTGGAGAAGCACATCATGGCCGCGGCGGCCTGCCTGCAGCAGGTCAGAGCTGCTGAGGAAGGTTGTCCACGATGAAAACACCGCTGAGCGCCTTGCACGATATCAGAGACACCGATCTGTACAAAGAGGTGCGAGACTTCTACGCCGCGCTGCATGCGCCCGGGGAGGAACGCTTCACCGACGCGACGGACCTGGACTGCGGTGTCGACGGTCGTATCGCCTTCACCGGCACGGTATACGCTGATCTCGCGCAATCCCCGAAGACTCGCATTTGCATACTCGGCAGTGATGGCCGGCTCACCACGTGGTCATGCCCAAGCGGCAATGACCGCCTGCCCAGATTCTCACCGGATGGCAAATGGCTGGCCTTTCTGTCCGATCGCGTGGGCGCAGGCAACTTCCAGCTCTTCCTGCGCCGCGTCGGTGAGGACTCCGCCGAGCCGGGCCCTGCGGTGGATGGCGTCATCGAATCCCTTGAGTGGTCGCGCGACGGCGCCTCCGTGCTGCTGGGCGTCGCAGGTTTTGGTGCCGACATGGCCGGCGCACAAGGCGGGGCCACCGTTGCCAAGAAAACGAGCGAACTGCCGCCTTGGTCGCCGAGCGTTGATACGGGAGACGCTGACAATCTCTGGCGCAGTGCCTACCTCGTATCATTGTCGTCGCGACAGGCCAGACGGATCAGCCCGGAGGGTCTGAACGTCTGGGAATGCACCTGGATTGATGACCGCGAGATCGCTGCCGTGGTGTCCGAATCCCACAGCGAGGGGTCCTGGTATACAGCGAGACTGGTGGCCTTGGCGGTAGGCGGCGGAAGCAGCCGCACGCTTTACGAAAGTCAGCGACAGCTGGGTTGCCCCGTGGCATCCCCCGACGGGCAGCGCCTAGCCTTCATCGAGGCCGTGTGCAGCGATCGCCTCATCGTCTGCGGCGACTTGCTGGTGCTGGACCTGCGCTCTAGCGACGTGCATCGTCTCGACACTCGGACAGATGTCACCCACGCCCAATGGCGCGACCCGCAGACACTTTCCTATGTGGGCGCCCGAGGTCTTGAAACGGTCCTCGGTAGCATCAGAGCCGACAGCTCCCAGCAACGTGAATGGTGGGCCAGCGTGGAGCGTACCTTCGGCACGTGGTATCCGAGCATCCGCCTCGATCAGGCGGGCAGGGTGTATGTGGTGGCTGAAGGGTACGCAACGCCACCCCACATCGCGCGCTTCAGCGAGGCGGGGGGGTTGGAGGTTCTGCACTCCCTTGCCACCGAACACACGTCGAACCAGGGCTTCAATCAGGCGCGGATCGAAACGGTCAGCTGGAAGGCCCGCGATGGCCTTGAGATCCAGGGTCTGCTGGTGCGCCCGCCAGGCAAAGGACCGATGCCACTGGTCATGGACATTCACGGCGGGCCGGTCTGGTGCTGCCGTAATCGCTGGCAGGGGCGGTTACGCGGCGCCAAGGTCCTCGCGGATCACGGTATCGCCTCGCTCTATCCCAACCCACGTGGCAGCAGCGGCCGAGGGGCTGAATTCGCACTCCATGTCAAAGGCGACATGGGCGGCGAGGACACCCATGACTATCTGACGGGCATCGACAGCTTGGTCGAGCGCGGCATCGCGGATCCAAAGCGGCTCGGTGTGACCGGCATCAGCTATGGCGGGTTCATGTCGGCCTGGCTGGTCACGCAGGACTCGCGCTTCGCCGCCGCCGTCCCCATCTCATGCGTCGCCAACTGGTACAGCCAGCATCGGACTTCGCAGATCCCTTATTTCGATGCGCTGTTTCTCGACGGCAAGCCGGCCTCATCGGACTCGCTGTACTTCTCGCGCAGTCCCGCCATGTTCGCGAACCGGGTCCGCACCCCGGTGCTACAGCTGACCGGCGCCCTGGACCAGAATACCCCGCCTACCCAGGCACTCGAATTCCATCGCTCGCTGCTCGAGCATGGCGTTAAGTCCGCACTGGCGACCTATCCCACGGCGGGCCACGGTATTCGCTCGTTTCCCGAGGTCATCGATGCAACTACACGCTACGTCAGCTGGTTCCTCGAGATCTTTGCCGCCGTCTAGACGAGGTCGGCAACGCTGAGTCTGATCCACGCCAGCAGGTGGTCGGCGTAGAGGCGATCGACCACCAAGAGCAGAAGGTCAGCATCAAGACGCAAGGTAAGTCCGGGAACCTCTGCTAGGCGGCCGCTGCGTGCGCCGCCCGGGGGCGGGTCGAGTGCCGTGCCGCCGAGCCTCATCACCAGCTCGCCGCCGCGGATGCCCTCGATCCGCAGCACGCATCGCCCATGAGTCAAATCGATGCAGCATCCGTCTGCCTCGATACCTGACACTGTGCGCAGGGGACCCGGATCCCGGCACAGGAGTAGGGTTTCGCTCGGCGAACGCCACGCGAGCAGCAGGTCCGGCGCCTGCGTCGCGCCGCGCGCAGAGAATGTGAGGGCGGCAGGCAGAGTCTGACCCAGCGCGGCCGCAGCGTGCCGGGCAAACTTACCATCAGCATTCAGATACCGCAGGGCAGCTGCATGCCAGTCTTCCTCGCACCGCACCCGCAGGCCTTCGATTTCGAGGTCGGTCGCCGGAGCGATGCAACTATCCATGCAGGCGTCCGCCCGCGGGATCGAAGAACGGTGTCGCCACGACCTCGGCAGCATGGCTTTCGCCCAAATGGTGCACGCGGATGCGTTCGCCTATGCGGGAACCACCGCTCCTCAGCATGGCAAGGGCAATCGGTCGGCCGAGTGCCGCGCTCATGACGCTCGAGGTGATGTGCCCCTCGGAGCGGGTCGGCGGGTCAGACGAGGCTATGTGCGCGCCCACCGGCAACAGCGTCTTGCGGTCGAGCGGCTCGATACCCACCAGCTGTGTCCGATCCTCGTCGTGAGCTACCGCGAGTGAGAGTGAGCGCCGGCCCACGAAATTGGCGCCCTTGGCGAGCACCTTGCGCGCATGACCGATGTCGCCCGGCAGCGTGGTGCCGTCCGTGTCGGAACCGATCACCACGTAGCCTTTTTCGACCCGCAGAATCTGCAGAGCCTCCAGGCCAAAAGGCACGGCGTCGAAGCGGGGTGCCAGCTCCGAGAGCCGCTCGAGCACGGTGCGCGCTTCGCGGGCCGGCAGGTTCACCTCGTAACTCAACTCGCCGGTGAAGCTCGCCCGCAATACCCGGGCTGGCATGCCAGCGAATTCGGCGTCGGCGATGCTCATGTGCTGCAGTCGCGAGGGTGCCAGGTGCTCGGGGAAACCGGCTGCTTTAAGCCAATCCCAGGCCTTGGGTCCCGCAACGGTGAGATTGGCCCACTGCGACGTGACCGAGGTTATCAGCACCTGCAGGGAGCTGAATTCGCACTGCAGCCATTCCTCGAAGCCCGCTGCCGTCTGCTCGGCCATGGCGGAGGTCGTGTTGATCCAGAAGCGCTCCTCGCCCAGCCGGGCCACGATGCCGTCGTCGGCGACGACGCCATTCTCCTTGAGCAGCAGGCCGTAGCGTGCGCGCCCGATGCCCAGGGTCGTCAGCGCATTTACATACATGAGATCGAGAAACCGCGCCGCGTCCGGACCGTAGACCTCGATCTTGCCGAGCGAGGAGGCGTCGAACACGCCGCCGTGCGCACGCACGCTGTGCGCCTCGCGCAGCGCCGCATCCGCAACCGACTCGCCCGGGCGCGGATAGGCAGCGGGCCGCCACCAGCCGCCATAGTCCTCGAAGGCGGCACCGGCAACGCCGTGCCAGGCGTCGGCGGGCAGGCGCTTCAGGGGGCGGTACAGGCTGCCCGTGCGACGCCCCGCGAGCGCCCCCAGTGTAACCGGGGCGAACGGCGGACGAAATTTCGTGGTGCCGACCTGTTCGGGGGAACGTTGTGTCTCGACGCCCATGTGTACGAGCGCATTGACGTTGCTGGTCTTGCCCTGGTCGGTGCCCATGCCTGTCGTGGTGTAGCGCTTCAGGTGCTCGATCGAGCGATAGTTCTCCCGAGCGGCGAGCTCGATGTCGCTTGCCGCGACATCGTTCTGCAGGTCGATGAACTGCTTGCCGGGGACGCCTCGCACGTGCGTGTCGGCGAGGGAGCGCCCCGCGCCGCCAACGGGTGGCGCGGGAGGAATCGCTCCGTGCGCCATCGCGATCCCGGCTGCCTCCGCGTGCGACAGCACTAGATCGATGTCGAATGCGCCGGCGCAGGCGCCGACACTGGTGAATCCCCGCGGTGCCGTGTCGGGCACGAACATAGCCGAATGATCGACCCAGCGGAGCTTGCCGCCGGCCTGCGAGTGCAGATGCACGCTCGGCGTCAAGCCGCCGGCGCTCAGGATGAGATCGCAGTTCAGGCTGCGCAATTCTCCGGCTGCCGTGCGAATTGCGCAGCCCTGCACCGCCCGGGTGCCCCTCACTTGGACTATCGCGCTCTCATGAAAAACGGGCAGATCGATTCGATCAGCTGAACCGGCCGCTGACGCGGCAGGGCGTCGATCGGCGATAGCCAGGATCTCGATGCCGTACGACGACAGGGCGCTCGCCAGGGGTAGAGCGTAATCGGCATTGCCGGCGAGCACCGCGCGCCGTCCGCAGGCAACTCCGTACGCCCGGGCATAGCGTTCCGCGGCGCCGGCCAGCATGACCCCGGGTCGGTCGTTGTCGGGAAATATCATGGGCCGCTCGATGGCGCCGGTCGCCGCGACAATGGCGCGGGCGCGTATCTTCCAGAGCCTCTCGCGCAAGGTGCCGACCGCGAGGCTCACCGGCAGGCTCTCTCGCGCACACACCAGTTGGTGATCGTAGATGCCGAAGGCGCAGGTATTGGTGAGGATCCTGACTTTCAGCCGGCGCGCCTTGTCGATCAGGGCGGTGACCTGTGGGTCGGATCGCAGCGCGCAGCGCCCACCGAGTTGCCCGCCACTCGCCAGCAACAGTGTATTGGCACCGGCCTGGGCGGCGCTGACCGCCGCCGTAAGACCCGCGATGCCGGCGCCGACGACGAGCACGTCGACCGCGATGCTGGCTTCTTCATAGCGGGCGGCGTCACGCTCTCCCGAGAGGCGACCCAGGCCCGCCATGCGCCGGATCATCGGCTCGAAGTAGTGCCAGTTGGGCCATTTGAAGGTCTTGTAGTAGAAGCCTGCCGGCAGTGCGGCCGCCATCCAGCCGTTCACCGCCGCGAGATCGAAACGGGGGCCCGGCCAGCAGTTCACGCTGCGGGCGCGGAGCCCTGCATGCAGTTCGACCAGCGTGGCGCGCTGATTGGGTCGTCGCGAAGCTCCCGCACCCACGTCGACTAGGGCGGATGGCTCCTCGATGCCGGCAGAGAAGATCCCGCGCGGGCGGTGCAGCTTGAAGCTACGAGCGACGAGGCCGACCTGGTTGGCCAGCAGCGCGGAGGCCAGTGTATCGCCGGCAAAGCCGCTCAATGCACGGCCGTTGAATTCAAAGGCTACCGGGCGGCCGCGGTCGATGTGCATGCCGTGAGGCGCGGGCAGTCGGTACGATTTCACGGTGCGGGATCGCCCATCCGGTAAACGGCAAGGATCTGGTGGGTTACCGTGTGCCGCACGACGTTGAACCACTGCCCGCAGCCATACAGGTGCCGCCAGCGTTCCCGCAGGATCCCCTTAGGGTTGTCCCGGAAATACAGGTACGCGGCCCAGGCCGGGTCGCTGCATTTGAGCTCGGGTCGCATTATGTGGGAAGGGCCGGCGCACTGGAATTCCGTTTCATCCCGGGCACCGCACCAGGGGCAATCGATGCTCATCATCAGTGGGCGATCCCCGAGCCGGCGGCTTCGTCAATCAGTCGACCGGTGTTGAAACGTTGCAGCTGAAATGGCTCGGCGAGTTCATGATCGCGGCCCGTCGCGAGCACGTGCGCCAGCGTCCAGCCGCCCACCGGAATTGCCTTGAATCCGCCGGTGCCCCAGCCGCAGTTGATGTACAGGCCGGGCAGCGGCGTCGCGCCGATGATCGGGCTCGAGTCCGCGACCACGTCGACGATACCCGCCCATTGCCGCAGAAGCGGCAGCTGGCTGAAGCTTGGGAACATCTCCAGCACGGAGGCGACGGTCTGCTGCAGAACCGCGAAGCTGCCGCGCTGCGCGTAGGAGGCGAACAGGTCGAGACCTCCGCCCATGACGATTTCACCCTTGTCGGACTGTGACACGTAGGCGCCGGTGCTGGGCGACACCACCACCGTGCCCAGGACCGGTTTAACGGGCTCGCTCACCATCGCCTGCAGTGCATAGCTAGTGACGGGTAGCCGGAAGCCGGCGAGGCCGGCCAGCACCGAGCTGTGGCCGGCGGCAGCGATGGCGATGCGGTCGGCCCGGATGGTGCCCCGGTTGGTTTCGACGCCGACGACGCGTCCTTCCTGCTGGAGAAAGCCAGACACCTCGCACCCCTGGACGATATCGACCCCGAGAGCCGAGGCCGCACGAGCGTAGCCCCAGGCGACAGCATCGTGCCGTGCGGTGCCGCCCCGGCGTTGGACGATGGCGCCCAGGATCGGGATGCGGGCCTCGGCGGATAGATCCAGGGCAGGGGCGAGTGCGCGGACCCCTTCGCGGTTCACCAAGTCCGCATCGACGCCGTTCATCCGCAGGGCATTGGCCCAGCGGGACATGACTTCCATGTCATGGCGGGAATGCGCCAGGGTCATCACCGCTCGCTGACTCAACATGATGTTGTAGTTCAAGGCCTGCGACAGCCCTTCGTAGAGCTTCAGCGAGAAATCGTAGAGCCGCGCGCTTTCCGGGTACAGATAGTTCGAACGCACCACGGTCGTATTGCGCCCCGTGTTGCCGCCCCCGATCCAGGCCTTCTCGAGCACGGCGATATTGGTGATGCCGTGATTTTTCGCAAGATAGTAAGCCGTTGCCAGCCCGTGGCCGCCCCCGCCCACAACGACTACGTCATATCGGGCCTTCGGCTGAGCATCACTCCAGGCTGCGCGCCAATGGCGATGGCCTTGGAATGCACCCCGAAGGAGGGTCAGTGCGGAATAGTCCCGGGGCGTGCTCACCCCCGGTAGGACGCAGCGATTTGCAGACGCCTCAGGACGATTGCTCTCGATTGAGGCGCGGCGGTGATCGGGCGTCCTACACAGGTGCACACACGAATCATCAAGGCATCGGCCCTGGGCTTTCCCGGGAGCCGCATGGCGGGCTATGTTCCATCATGAGCAATGTCCTTCACGTACCTAGCTGAGAGCGACCGCCATGACCCGACGTAAACAGTCACGCGACCGATACCATCGGTGTGTCCTTTGAGATTCCCGATCGCTTCCCTGGAAAGGGATCTTCATGGCGTCTGATGCCCCGGGTGCCGCGCAGGGGTCGAGCCGCTGGTCTACGCAATTTACGTTCTATCTCTCGTCCGTCGGCGCGGCTGTCGGGCTTGGAAGTATCTGGCGCTTTCCCTACCTCGCAGGCTCCTACGGCGGCAGTGCGTTCGTCCTGATCTTCGTGATCGCCTGCGGGGCGATCGCCATGCCCCTGATGGTTGCGGAGTTCATCATTGGCCGGCAGTCGCGCTCTAGTCCGCCGACGGCCGCCGGCGTGGTGGCGATGCGTCTCGGACGGTCACGCTCCTGGAACGTGATCGGCATTCTCGGAACTGCAGCCTCCTTCCTCATCATGTCCTATTACACGGTCATCGCCGGATGGGTGATGGCCTACGCCTGGAGGTGTGTGAGGGGTGCTCTGACGGGGCTAAATCAGGCCTCCGTCGCGGCGCAGTTCCACGCGTTCGTCGCCAACCCGATCGAGATCGGTGCATGGCATTTCGCATTCGTGGCCCTGGTGGCCGTGATTTCGTGCCAGGGAATCAATCTTGGACTCGAGATCGCCAACAAGATCCGCGCCCCGGGCCTGTTCGTGCTGCTGAGCATCCTGGTGGTGTATGCCTTGTGGACGGGCGACACCGCGCGTGGCCTGTCGTTCGCCTTCGCGCCGGATTTCAGCAAACTGTCCGCGGAAGGAGTTTTGTACGCGGTCGGCCAGGCGTTCTACGCGACCGGCGTTGGCATGGCAATGATGCTGGCCTATGGCTCGTACGCTCCGGCTGGGACCTCGCTGGTCCGATCTGCGCTGGTCACCTGCGGTTCTATCGTGCTGGTGTCGCTGCTTGCGACACTGATGATCTTTCCGCTGGTGTACCGCTACGGCATGAACCCGGCGCAAGGAGTGGACTTGGTGTTCATCGTCTTGCCGAGCGTGTTTGCCGAGATGCCCGGTGGCCGCCTCATAGGGACGCTGTTCTTTCTGCTGCTGGTGCTGGCGGCGCTGACACCGACCCTGGCCGGCGTGGAGCCGCTGGTGGCCTGGCTACAGCAGATCGGCGTGAAGCGACGCCCCGCGGCACTGGGCGCCGCGGCGGCCATCTGGATCGTGGGCATCGGCAGCGTGCTCTCCTTCAGTGCGTGGTCGCAGTTCCATCCCTTTGCCGCGATCTCGCGGCTCAGCACGATGACAGTCTTCGAAGCATCCGACTTCATCGCCTCTAACCTGCTGCTGCCTGTCGGTGCCTTGCTCACCAGCCTGTTCCTGGGCTGGTTCCTACCGTTCGGCAACATCGAAGCGCAGCTCCCCGAGGAGACTCGGCGCACCCAGCGTCTCCTGCGGACGCTTTTGCGCTACATGTGCCCGCTGGCCATCATCGGCGTGCTGTTCGCTGCCTTGTAGATACGCAGGCGGAGCGCGCTTGGCGTGGCCGCCGCACATTTTCCGCTGCGTGGCGGATGAATTGAGGTTCGGGGCAGGGCATGCGTCCTCACCGAATGGATGCGCTCTGTCCGCCCACCTTCGGATGCCGCCGTGCGAACACACCCTAAGGGTCTGCGCCGAATAGCCACTGTTCTGGCTGCAATGAGTGCGCTCCCCGTGACGTTCGCCGCCGTGGCCGACCCTGCACCGCCGCTCGACACCGAGGTCTACGCACGGGCCGAAGCGCTGCTCGGCCCCAATCTGCTTCCCAAGGTCAGAAATGCATTTGTGACGCCGCACTGGCTGGCAGGGCCTGGCGATCGCTTCTGGTATCGGCGCGAGCTTGAGAAAGGCCATGAAGATGTGGTCATGGACGCAGCCACCGGCAAGCGCATCAGCCTCGGTCCCGGCGAACTCGAGGGGGAGGTGGCCAAGGTGTACAACCCGGCGGCTAGGGCGGAGACAGAGCCCGGCTCGCTTCTAAGATCGCCCGATGGTCACTACGGAATCGAGTCGCGGGACGGCAACCTCGCGCTCGAGACCACCGCAGACCATGCGCGCCGCGTGCTGACGACGGACGGCAACCTGATAGCCGGATACGGCATCTGGCCTGACAACTGGCTCGCGAACCTGATCCCGCGGGAACGTAGCGGCACGAAGCAGCCACCGGTCGAGACCTACTGGGCACCTGACTCGCGCACCTTGGTTGTGCCCTACATCGACCAGCGCAACGTCGAAATCTACCCCTACATCGAATCGGCGCCGTTCGACGGCAGTTTTCGTCCCAAGCTGCATCCCATCCGTATTCCGCTGGTGGGAGAGCACTCGGCTACCTTCGTGTCGATTTTCGCATTCTCTGTCCAATCCTTCCGCAATCGCTGTCCAATTTCGGTGGTGCACCGCGATTCACGCCAGTGCTTGAAGCTCAATCCACCGTGTGCGGCGATATTGCGGAGGCCACTGGGTCTGCCGTTGTGCCAACCAATGACGGCTCGCAGGAGCAGCTCTCGAAAGCAGAGCGCGCTGCCGATCTTGGGTGTTGGTCCCCGAAGAACGATCGGATGCGGCGGTATGACACGATGCCAGAAGTGTGTGTGCGGTCCAGAGCGCACCTCCGCGTACCTTTGGATTTGGGATATCGCGCAGACTGCGTGTTAATTGATTCGCACGGTAATCGGACGCCGACATCCGCCGTCCTCGCCCTATCAGTCCATACCCTTCCTGCTCCTCGGTGGGGGTGAAATCTTCAGCGACAGACCAGGATCGAACAGGCTCGAAATGAGTCAGAGCCCACGTTGTCACATCCTCAAGGATCATCAAGAATGCCGCTGCCGTCAACGTTCCCCACTGAAAGGCGTTGGGCGCCGTCCCTGCGATCGCCGCCGCCGTGGTTTGTTCAATCTCCAACAGGCTACCAAGCATAACGACCCGAACAGCGGGTTGAGACGGCACCTTCAAGTCCCGATATCGATTGGCGGCCAGAAATTCTCGATGGCTCTTCAACGCGGCGTGCGACCATGATGATCGGTTGGTGGGCGCATCGCTGAGGTTACGCATCAGCAATGCGGTCCCGTGAGGCTTGCAGACGGTGCACCATGATTGCTGCCATATCCGGCGCCCGTAGGCCGATCGGCCTTTCGCCAGATCCTCGAGGCAGCAATGCGGACAGAATGTGCAGAAGGAACGGTCGTTCAATTCCCAATGCGATGGCGGCTGCCACAACCCGGCTTGTTCAGAGTCAGACAGTTGACCCAAGGCAGCAAGGTGCTCGGCAATCGCTGGATCAAATAGGCGCGTGGCGGGTGCCGTCCGCTCGATTTTGGTCTTGCCGAACGTGCTGTGCTCGACCGCGCCGAGTAGCAGCGCGGGGCTCATCTCGTATTCATAACCCACTCGCTCGAACCAAGAGGGCAGGGATTCGTCCTGTAGCGGTCGTGGGCACAGAGGCCACACCTTTGAGACGGTGTTCATGATGCCATGAGTTTCAATCGTTCACTGACACGCTCGATCGAGGCTGAATCGATGATCTCGCTGCCGTCTTGGATAGCGATTTCGGCGGCTCGCCCCAGAAGCCAAGTGACCCGGCCTGTGATTCCGGCGCTCTGCTTGAGCAGGGCGCGGATCATTTCCGGATCACCGAAGGGCGAGGACTTTCGCAGCGGCAGGAGTTTCCCATAGGCAACGATGAAGGCGCGGAACGCATCGGTCTCCGTCCACCGTGGAATAAGAAGGGGCTCAAAACGACTGGCCACTTGAACGTCCGTCTGCAGCGCATGAAATGCGTCTGAGGTCCCGACGGCGACGATCACGATTTTGAGTTCATTCGTCAGAAACTTCAGTAGATTGAGTGCTCGGCGCTGCTCTCGGTGGCTACCGGCCAGAAGGTGATGCACCTCATCGATGAATAGTAACTGGGTTCCCAATTGTTTCAGAAGATGAATAACCCGTCCCTCGAGTGCGCCGATCTGGTCGCGCACGGAGTAGGGCGCTCCCAACACCTCCAGGATCCGAGTATAGAATCGCCCCTCATCGGGGCTCGACGGCATTTGCACGATCAACACCGGTCGCTTGGTGATGCCCTTGCGCTCATCGTAGCTACTCGGGTGTTGACGTTCCATCTTCTCGAGAATCATGGATTTGCCCATGCCGCTATCCCCGTACAGAAGCATGCAGGGCATGCGAGCGCAGGTCGGGTAGTGAAATCGTCTCTCGAGTTCCTCTACGGCAATGCCGGCGCGCGGGTAGGCGACCCAGCGCGCGGTTTGCACCAGTAAAACGCGAGCTTTGGCATCATGAAATGCCAATTCCCGTGTCGCGGTCGTGAGATGCGATAGGTCGAGCGTCATTGGTTGGACCCCCATAATTCACTTTCCAACGGAATCACGTCTTTGCTGTAGTCAACTGGGCTGGCCGCGTTCGCGGTTGTAGTCGCGCGCCGCTGTTGCGGCTCCTTGCGGCGTCGAGCGGATTTGGTCGCCTTCGTCGCATCTGTGACTATGGCCTGTTGAAGATCGTGCATGGCGAACAGTTGTTCTTCATTGATGGACGCTTTGGCCTCTCGCCGAAGCTCCGCATGCGCAAATCGCAGTTCGGCGAGCGTAATCGGCGGGCGCCGGACATCGGCATACGGGATCGCTTGGTAGTTCTTCGTTGGCGTGAGTACGTAGAGCCGCGATAGATCGCGCGGGTCATACCGGACGAGGAGGGCCTCGCGCGGCTGTGCGATTGAGGGCAATACATCGGCCCAATAGCGAATCCGCTCGAAGAACAAGCCGTTACGCTGAAGTTTCCGGTGGATGATAGGTAGAAATCCGATCACGAACCTCGCTGGATCGGCCGGTAGCGTCGGGACCGTGCCACGCACCAAGCTCTTTACCCAGGCGGCCGCCGGCGTCGTGCCGATCATGCGGTGAATGTTGTGGTGATACTGACCGGCGATCTCGAGATAGAGCCATTCATTCAGCTCGGCGAGCGTCAGCCTCGCCTCGTTCTCCGATTGATAATTACCCCGGGCCGTCGGAGAGGAGTCCGTGCTGCCGGGCAGAAGATGAATCTTTCCCATCATGGTGCCAATAAGGCGTTCGATATGGGCTCCGAATCGGGGTCTCGCGACAGGCCGGTGCGTCAAGGCGATGCCATATTCGGCGCAGCCGCGAGTGAGCGCCTCGCCGTGGAATTCAGACCCGTTGTCGACCAAAATGGTGCGCGGTATGCCGAACATTTCCCAACTCGATTCGCTCGCCACGGTCGCGGCGGAACGAATCTTCGGTAACACTGCATGCTCGATACACAGCGCAACCGCCAACGCGGAGGGTGCTTCGAGTCCCAGATGAAACCCCATTACGCTGCGGGTCGCCACATCGATCGCGAGCGATAGCCAAGGCCGGCCGATTGAGCGTCGATAGACCGAGTCGACGATCATCACATCAGCGAGTGTATGATCGATCTGAATCAATTCCAGAGCCTCGGTGGCTTCCAACATGCCTGGCGTTGACAAGGCGATCGACTCGGCCGACTTGGTACCCAAACGTTTACGCGCCACCAATCGTGCATCAAGTCGGCGGATGCGTCTGAGCAAACAGTTGCGAGACGGGGTCACCCGCTTCTCTTCGTGACAACGACGCCTCACTTCTTTGTAAGCCGTTTCCATGGGCGTTCGGGGCCGCACCAGGTAGTGGGTCTGGATGGCGGTATCAATGATCCGTTCGAGTTCAGGCCCCAGCCGTCGATGGCTTTTCTTTGGACCGGAAGGATGAGGGAGGAGACTCGTCGTCTGCGCCGAGGCGGTGTACCCCCCGCATTGCCTCAACAAGAATGTTACCGCGCCAGGTTGTTGCCTCATCTGAAATGTTACCGATGAGGGCCTGCCATCATGTCGCTTTCCAACGTGGTGGCGACATGAAGCGAAAAATGACTCATACCGTGCGAACGGAACTTGCGGATGCTATCCGCCTTCGTTATCGGTCGGCAACGGGCAAACAGAAACGTAGGATTTTGGATGAGTTCGTTGCCAGCACCGGCTATCACGAGAAATCGGCGATCCGTGTGTTGAACGCCATGCCGGCTGCGAAGGTTCGCCAGACGCGCAATCGCCCATCACTTTACGATGAGGCAGCCCGGGGTGCTCTGATCGTGTTGTGGGAGGCGTCCGATCGAGTCTGCGGTAAGCGACTGAAGGCCTTGTTGCCGATTTTATTGCCGGCCTTGGAGCGCAACGGACATTTGAAGCTCGACAATGCGATCCGCGCGAAGATACTCGCGATGAGTGCGGCGACGATCGACCGACTGCTGCGCGCGCCGCGATCCGTAACGCGATCGAAGAAGCGCCGTCGGATCGAGCCTGAGCCGCGCCGACGCATACCGCTTCGCACCTTTGCGGACTGGAATGAGCCACTCCCGGGCGGTATGGAAATGGATCTGGTCGCCCACTGTGGGGCGGTAAGTCGCGGCAGCTACATCCACAGTCTGGTATTGACCGACATTGCCAGTGGCTGGACGGAAGCCGCGCCGCTGGTCGTGCGCGAAAGCAGCCTAGTGGTTGAAGCGCTCGAGCGTGTCCGCGTCGGCCTACCCTTCGCGCTTCGTGCGCTGGATGTCGATAATGGGACAGAATTTGTGAACGATCGATTGATCGAATACTGCCTGAGCCGGGGGATCGAACTCACTCGTTCACGGCCCTACCGCAAGAATGACCAAGCTTGGATCGAGCAAAAAAACGGCGCTGTTGTGCGCAAGCTTCTCGGCTATCGGCGCTTCGCCGGCATTGCCGCCGCTCAGGCGATTACGCGCCTGTACGGGGCCTCGCGACTGTTCGTGAACTTCTTCCAACCGTCTTTTAAGCTGGCGGCCAAGCATCGGGAAGGCGCTTCTGTCTCCAAGCGCTACCATCCGCCGCAAACCCCCTGCGAACGGCTGCTGCAAGCGGAGAGTATGCCGCAACCCGCGAAGTTGAAGCTGCGCGAGATCGCCGACACCCTCGATCCGTTGAAGCTTCTGGAAGAAATGCGAGCCATGCAGGCACATCTGACAACGCTGGCGGATGGCGAGACGCCTCCCAGTATTACAGCCGAGCCGCCCGACCTCGCGGCGTTCGTTGCAGGCCTCTCCAGTGCGTGGCGGGCCGGAGAGGTACGGCCGACGTTCTCTCCAGCTGCCAAACCGCGATACTTGCGTGGCCTGCAAAGCGTGGCTCGCGTGAATGTCTCGTCGATGCCCGCCGCTTTGCCAGATCCCCCTGCGGCCGTGCTGAAGACAGAGCGGCCTCAGGTGATCTATGCGGGGCCCGGCAAGGGCAGCTTCCATGCGCTCACGATGGTCTGGCCCCTGGCGTGTCGCCGGCTCGAGGGATGCCCAAACATCAACTCCTCACACCTGTTCGAAGAACTGTGCCTGCAGTTCCCGGGTCGATTTAATCAATGTCAACGGAAAACGCTGAGCAAACGCGTGAACGTCTGGCGCGACGATGCCCGGGCTCGCGGCGTGAAAATCGACCACGTCAAATACCGCAACCTCAACCACAAGCCGCGCGGCCGCCGCCCCGATCCCTTCAAGGCACACTGGGCGGAAATGCTCCAATCTCTGGAGGCCAATCCTGATCAGACGGCTATGGCGCTACTCGTCGAGTTCCGAGCGCGTTATCCGGAGCACTACAGCCTTCGGCAACTGTCTACGCTGGAGAGACGTGTGCGGGCATGGCGCCGCGAGACCATCCTGAGGTTGATGGGCGAGGCAAAAAGCGCACCGCAATCACCAGACATGGTCGTTCCATCCGCCAATCCACCCGAACTTCTGACGCCTCCGGCGTCAGACCCGACCTTCGCTTCGCGCATCAGAGCAAGATGGGAAGGAAATCGGAACAAGACCTTCGGTAACATCCCTCATGAGGCAACCGGTAACAAAATTACGTGAGGCAACACGGGGGGTGTACTGCACAATGAGACGCCGCACCGTGCGAGCAGATACCCTGAGAATCTTCGCCGCCGCGTCGACGCGCGTGGTTGTTGATCCATCACCCTGCAACGTATCGCGGATGATCAGTTCGCGCTGTTGCGCCCGATTCCAGTCCGGCAGATCGATTGTGCGCAGCTTCTCGAGGCGTCGATCGAGTTGAACCACCGGCAGCGCCGGCAGACCCCGCAGTTCGGTCACGAGAACTTCTCGAAGGTCCCCGGATCCAGCTTCCAGAATCCGTGCTCGAATACCCCTCAGAGCCTCCAGCCTATGTACCTGTCCTTCCCACAGCACCCATTCCCCCGGTCGAAGTTCCAGGCGAAGTGCTGAATCAGGAGGCACTGTGGTCGTTAGCCTTCCTCGAGGATTTGGACATGAAATGCGAACAAGGTACGCTTTTGGACAGAGAATGCGGACAGGTTCGGCGCACCAATCACGGCTATGGTCTTTGTCTCTCCTACACCAATTTCCTGAACTTCCAGAATACGATCATGAGCCTACGCGCCTTTGGGGAAATTGTACGATTTGTCCTGAAGTGGAAGGATTGGCCAGGAATTGCGGATGTCGACACTTTCGGTCGGACCGCGCCCAAGCGAGGATGCGGCTCCGTAGACTCCCGCCACCATCCTGAGTTCGACCGATATCGGGCAGCGCTACGCCCGCAAGATTCGGCACCGTCTTCGCAAAGGCAATTGCTTCGATGGATAGCGGTGCGGGGGCGTCAGCCATTGAGCTTGGCGCCGGTGGGATCACAAACGGCAGCGCGACGATTTCGGCCTCGACGTTGCTCCCTAAATGATAGAGCCGATATGCTCGCCAATTCGCGCCTTCCCTCGCAACCATGCCCAGCGCGATCGGCTGGTTGAGCATCGGGGCCGGTGGCGCGGACTCGTTCATGCGGAAAGCCGCAAGAACCTCGCGCGTAACGGTGTTGCGGATGACACTGAACCACTGCCCGCAGCCGTAGCTGTGCTTCCAGATCTCGTGATGCGCGCCTTTTGGATTTTTGCGCAAGTACAGATAGGCGCCCCAGGCCGCATCCTCGCATTTGAGTGCCCGAGGAAGGAGCGCAGTTTGGCGGCGGCAGACGAACTCGGGTTCATCGCGAATCCAGCACCAAGGACAATGGATCCGCATCATTAGTGCCCGATCCTCGCACCGGCGGCAATGACCACGCAGCAAGTCGTTTGGCGCAAGTACTTCGTTCAGTAGCGTTGAAACCCAGGAAGCAGGACGCGACACGGAATATGCCTCAATGTTTGCTCACAAAGAGTGCGGGCGGCGGGCGCGCTAATCGCCCGGCAACTGAGTGTCTTCACCCATCCTGCGTCTTATGTTCACAAGGATGTCGACGCTGATTCAGCAACAATCTCTCAAGGGAAATCCACAATGAAAACAACTGTTATGCTGCTTTTGATCTTGGGCCTCGGTTTGGGAAACGCCAGTGGCGCGGACCTATCTCCCGGCAAATGGCCCGCGGCTGAGCGGGGAAACTCGAACAGCAGGAATTTTCGAGTTGGTCGCCGCCCGCGGCGCACTCGATCGACGGCAGCGCTGGAATGGTATCAGCGACCGTATCACCGTTGGCGGTCTACGCGGGCGTCGATGCGCTTCGTCAGGGCGGCAGCGCCGCGGACGCGGCTGCGACGGTTGCGCTGACCCAAATTACCACCCAGTAAGGCTCGGTGGTTTCATACGCCGGGGTCTTTACGATGGTATATTTCGATGCAAAGACCCATAAAGTCTATTCGCTCGATGCGGGATTTAATTCCTATTTGCGCGAAACGGATCCCAGTTCCATTCCCGTGGCGGATTTCGGCATCGTCCTTCCCGGATTGACGCCCACGGTGGGTGGCGCCAAGGGGAGAGAAACCTTGGTGCCCGGATTTCTGGCCGGTGTTGAGGCGATGCATCATCGCTTTGGGCGCTTGCCCTTCAAAGCGCTGTTCGCGCCGGCGCTGTGGTACGACATGCACGGCGTGAAAGTGTCGCCGCACCTTCAGCAGTTCTTCACCATGCGGCAGAAGCATTTGTCGCGAACCGTCGAAGGGCAGCAGTTTCTCACCCAGGCCGGCGGTAGTTTTCCCCAGCAGGGGGGACTGTTCGTCCAACCGGAACTTGCGAAGACATTGAAGGCAGTTTCCGAGCAGGGATCGAAATACATTTATAGCGGCCTTTGGGCCAAAGAATTCGTGCGCATCGTCCAGCGCGAGGGCGGCAAGGTGACGGCCGAAGACCTCAAGCGTTACAAGCCCATCTGGAGCGAGCCGTACCACGACAGCTTTATGGGCCATACCGTTTACGTCAACGGGCCGCCGCACTACGGCGCCTACGATTTGTTGACGGGCCTTAACTTGGCAGAGGCCTTGCAGTTGGACAAACAAGGTCCGTACTACAGCGATCCCGGCACCTTCGCGACGTTGTCGCGTATCAGCGAAGTCGTGAGCGGCGCGCCGGTTCTGAATGCGCAAGTTTCCTCCTATTTAAGATCCAACGGGGTCGATGACTCGCCCGCCAATCAGATGACCAAGGCGTACGCGGCCAAGGTGGGGCCGCTGTTGGCCGGAATGTTTGCAGCGCCGGCGGATATAGGCCCGCATCATTCGAACGCCATCGTGGTGATCGACGAGCAAGGGAATATCGCCGCGATCACGCACACCATCAACACCGTCATCTGGGGCGATACTGGCATCGTTGTCGGGGGCATACCGATCCCGGACGCAGCCGCCTTTCAGCAAGCACGGCTGGCGACGCTGAAGCCGGGCGATCGATTGCCCCACGAAATCATTGACACGATTGTTTTCTCGGGAGATCGGCCGGTGCTTGCGACCGCCAGCATCGGTTCATCGCTGGTTCCTGAAACATTGCGCGTGCTGGTGGGCGTCCTTGCGCAACATCAAGACCTGCCGACCTTGATGGCCGCGCCGCCGCTGTTGGCCAACCTGGATTTCGGCAATGTCAGTCAGGCGCCAGCCGAGCGTCCTGTTGCCGTGGTGCAAGGGGCCTATCCGGAAGAATTTATCGCACACCTCAAAGCGCTGAACCTGAAAGTCAAGGAGACACCGGCCACAACCGCCGCGGGACTGCGCGGCACGCTGGCGGCAATCGCGATCGATCCGCAAACCGGACGGCGCGTCGCGGTGGATCAGCCGGGTGTCATGGTCTTCAATGGCGCGCAGTGATGATTTGATACTGCGTGCGGTATAGCGATGGCAGTGCATGGCGGCCTAAGGCCAATGAGATTGCCAGCAACTGGGCGTCGCTTAACGCCTCGTCACTGGCATCGAAGCTGCAAGACAAGTTGCTATTGCAGCTCGGCGAGTTGGACGAGAACTTGCCCCAGGTCAGATTTTGCAATTCGTGGATGCTCTGATTCAGAACAACAAGGATTTCGAATTGTTGTACTTGCATTCGCGCGATCATCAGTTCATTGGCGAACGCTATGTGGTGCGGCGCGATTGGGATTTCATGCTGCGAAATCTTGCGGGCCGAGAACCGCCCGCCGGCTACCGGATCGAAGTCAGCCGGCGCTAAAGCGCCTCGCAGTGCTAAGCGGGAGTTGACCGGGCCGTCTGAATGTCCGCTGCGACCGAGCGTGCGGCGATGAGGAAGCACAGCACGCCGATCACACACGTCAGGGTGACGGCGCAGAGACTGATTCCCAGACTGCGATCGCCATAGGTCGGCACCAGGTGATCGCTAAGCGCGCCGGTTACCCACGGACCTAAACCTAAGCCAATGATGTTCACAATCATCATGAAGATGGCGGCGGCAATGGCGCGCAGCGCAGGTCCGGCCAAGCTTTGTACCAATGCGTAGGACGGGGCCACCCACAGACCGCCCAAAATCGAATTGATGACCGTCAGGCCCATCGCGAATCGGAAATTGTGGGTCTGAAAAAATACCAAGCTGGCGGGCACGTTAATGGCAAAACAGGCCGCCAACAGCCACAGCGACCAGCGCTGATCGCGCTTCATGAGCCAGTCGTTCAAGGCGCCGCCGATGAATACTGACACCAAGGTCGCGGGGCCGACGATAGCGGAATAGTAGCCGCCGATCTGACCGGAGGACATGTGATAGGAGCGCATCAGGAAGGCCGGCGTCCACGCAAACTGGCCATAAGCCCCGATCGCCGCAAAGCCCAAGCCGATACATAACCAAACGTAAGCGCGTCGTGCCCAGAGGGCCGCGAATACCGCGCGCAGTTTGAGCGGCGCAGCGGCGTCCCGCTCCGCCTGAGTGGTCGGCGCACGGTCGCGCACGGTCAAAAGCAGCACGATCGCCAAAATAAGCCCCGGCAGACCACCGACGTAAAATGCCACTCGCCAGCCATAGTGCTCGTTGATGAAGCCACCGGCCGCGAGTGCCAAGCTTAAGCCCAGTGCCCCGCAGATGCCGATCACCGAGAGCGCTTTGCCGCGCGTTTCGGCGGAAAAATAATCGGCGATCAACGCATGCGTCGCCGGCAAGCCGCCCGCTTCGCCGACACCGACGCCGATTCTCGCCAGCAGCATGGTGGAGAAGTTGCTGGCGCGACCGGACAACATGGTCATCAGCGACCACAGCCCGAGCGCGGCCGACAGTATTCGGGCGCGTCCGTATTTGTCCGCCAATCGCGCCACCGGAATGCCGAGCAGACTATACATAAGCGCAAAACCGATGCCGGTTACCAAGCCAATTCGGCTATCCGACAGGTGCAGATCGCGCTTCATGGGCTCGACCAAAATGGTGATGAGATTGCGATCGTAGTAATTGACGACGGAGCCTGCGCCGAGCACCACCAGCACGTAGAACTGCGTCCAGCGGCGGCGTGCCCGAACCTCTCCGGAAAGGCCTACGGGTTCGTCCAGGACCATGCTTTAGTGCGCCTCGACTAAGCGTTTGAGGGTATTCAATTCATCGCGAAAACGAGTCTCGTTCTCGGCGGTGTAGCGGCCTTGCAGCGCCTGCAACTGCGCGGCGTCGCTTTGTCCGGCGGGTGTCGGAACCTCGGCATAGACGCGATACGTAACCTGGGTCTCGCCGCGCAGCTCTTGAAGCTCCCACGACACAAAGCCAATCAAGGGACCATCATTTGTGCCGTACAGCTTCATGGTACGGCGCTTCAACGGCAGCAATTCCATGGTTTGCGAATAAAACAGAATGGCTGAATTCGCACTGCCCACCCGTGCTGCGAATATCTCGCCCACCGCGTCTACCGGACCGCCGGCATGGGTGAGCTGCACCGCTTTTTTCCACGCTGATTCGTGCAGGATCATCGGCCAGATATCCTGCGCCGGTCGGGCGATAAGCACAGCATCGTTAGTTACCAGATTCAAGGCGCTGCGCGGCGCCGCCGCCTCTTGCGCGCAGGCGAGCGAACCGAGCAGTGTCAATCCCGCAGCCCGATAAAGCCATGGTGCAAAATGAGTAAGCACATCAGTAGGACGCAGGCGAGCGCGCGGCCCTCAAATGAGAGCTGCGGCTTGCCCATTGAGGCGCTTTTGCCTTGCTGCGTCTTAAGGATACCGGGCAAGCTAAAGCCGCTGACATCATGAGGAAGAATCGATGAACAATGATCTCGCTCGTTATATCGTCGATCCAGGCCCGAAGGTGCCGGCGACCGGTCTGAAGGCTGCCGTCACCACAGACTCGGCCATCGTGACCGAAACCATGATCAAAGTGTTGAAAAACGGCGGCAATGCGGCGGATGCAGGGATCGCCGGGGCCTTGGTGCAGGCCGCGGTCGAACCCTTCATGACCAATCATGCCGGCTTGGTGACCTTTCTTTATTACGAGGCCAAAACCGGGAAGATTCATCAACTCGACAGCTTGGGAACTCATCCTAGTGGCTTGCCGCCTTTTCGGCCCGTACCGCCGAGCATTGGCAGCTATGCCGCCAATCCGCCATCGGCGATCATTCCCGGCTTCATGCCCGGCCTCAAAGAGATCCATCGTAAATTCGGCACTCGCAAGTGGAGTGAGCTGTGCGCGGACGCGGTCGAGTGGGCGGAGAAGGGCCATCCGGTGTCGACGTTCGAGTACGGCGTAAATCTATTCGGCGAGAAATTCATCACCTACTTCCCCGAAGGACGCGACTTCTTTCAGCCCAAGGGTATGTTCCCGAACGTCGGCGACATCTTCGTGCCGCCGGGCATGGCAGAAACATTGCGTGGCGTCGCCAAAGAAGGTCCGGACTATATGATTAGCGGCCCCTGGGCCGAGAAGTTCGTCGCCAAAGGCAATCAGATGGGCTGGAAAATCACCCTCGATCACATGACCGAGACGGCGCCGCGCTGGGTCGAACCGATTCGCTACCAACATCATGAATACGAAGTCGTGAGTTTGGGTCCGCCACAAGCACAAGGCATTTTCATCGCCATAGTGCTGGGCGTTTTGAAGCATTTGGGTATCCGTGAAATGAAGCCTGGGTCTGCCGATCACTTCTGGGCCATGGGCCAAGCGCTGCGTCAGGGCGCCCGTCATTGGGAGTTCGTGCAAGACGATACGATCTACGGGGTTCCGCGCGATGAGCTGTTGGACGATGGTTATCATCGACATCTCGCCAAGTTGATCCGTATTTCGCGCCCCAAGGTGGATCTCACAGAGCACATGCGTTTAGCCGGTGACGCCGCTGGCGGCGCCGATCTCATGTCGGCATTCCTAGGGGCTGCCGGCAAACCGCGACTGGCGAACAGCGATTCGAAGCAACCGAGTGGCTCCTGCGAGTTGGCAGTGGTCGATGCAGAAGGCAACTGGGTGCAAATGATGGACACCTTGCAAGGCTCAGGCATCCCAGGCATGGTCATAGGCGGTGTGCCGATGGTAGGCAGTCATGCGACATTCGGCGGACTACAAAGTCCCATGGATGCGACATTGGTGAAGGGTGCGAAAGGCCGCTGCATCATTGGCAACACCATGGTGCTGAAGAACGGCCGGCCGGTTCTCTCCGCCGGCTCGCCGGGCAACGTGCACTGCACGGTGCCGCAGGTGCTGACCTATGCGCTCGATTTCAAGATGGATCCTTATGCGGCAGTGGATGCACCGCGCATGCTGCCCATGAACGAGGCGCGCGGTATTGTGGTGGAAGATCGCTTGGGCGTAGGGGTGGTCGAGGATCTGTACAAGCTGGGCGTGCGCGTGGCGGTGACGCCAGGGTACGATTACCACATGGGGTCATTCTCCGTGATCGCGCGCGACGAGAGCTCGGGCCAGTACACGGCAGTGGCGGATCCGCGGCGTTGCGCAGTGGCTGATGGGATAATATAACGGATGGAAAATCCACATCACGGACCGGAGTACCACTCTGAAGGCAACTCTGCTCTTTGTTGTTGTCAGAGTTCCCGAGTGCAAGCGCCCTGCGCCCGCAGATTTTTATAGTGCTGTTCATGTCGAGCGAACACGTCGCGGTGATGAATCAACTTCTCGCGGGCTCCGCCGAGGTGCGTGAGGTATCGGCGAAGCTTCTAGGGGAGGTAGTGCTCCAGTATGAGCTCACGGACGGACCTGGCGGCGAGATCGTGTACTGAACGTTTCGGATGGGTCCGCGAGGTGTGTGTTTCGGGCTCACGCCCGCCGAACGTGAGCCGGACTTGGCGCTGCGCGGCGACTGGGCGGCGATGGTCCGAGTCACCAGGGCACGCTACAAAGAGGGCCGGGAGGAACACGTCGACCTGCAACAGATCGGCGACGCGTCAGCAATAACGCGCACTGCAGAAGTTTTCGAAGCGGCGCAACGGGCCGCTACCGTCGATTGCGAGTATCCGTCAGTTTAAATCGGCCGATCACGATTGCGCGAAGACTACATTTGGCCTCACTCAGACCTGATGAATGATAGCAAAAATGCGGAGACTTAAATAAAGCATACCCACGTGATTCATGGTTACCGTACTAATTTTGAGACGTTCCGTGGCCTGATGCTGCGGCCCGAACTCATCGCCGGGCCGGTTGCCGATCGTGCAGTCGGGGACGGGCTCACGATCAGCGCTGTCCCTCTACAACCGAACCGGGAGAATGTGCCATGACCCTCATCGCATCTAGGCTTGTCAGCGAAGTGGATCGCGAAGCATTCAAGAAGCAGGGCGCGGGTTTGATCCGCTGCGTAATCGAACCCGAACTCATCGACGCTATGCGAGTAGCGATCGATGAAGCGATGGCGGATGCAGGCGCGCCCCACTACTGGTTGCAAGCACAGGGCGATGGCGCATTTTACAATGGTCTATTTCACTGGATACGCTACCCAGAATTCGCCCGCTTCGTGCTGCAGTCGCGGCTGGCACAAGTCGCGGCAGAGATCCTCGATGCCAAACAGACAAATTTTTTCTACGATCATTTGTTCGTGAAGGAAGCCGGGTCTCCCATGCCGAGCCCCTGGCATACGGACGCCGACTACCATCCGATCGCTGGTGGCCAAGTGCTTACAATTTGGGCTCCTTTTGATCGGGTAACGCCGCAGAGTGGCTCGCTGACCTATATCGCCGGCTCGCATTTGTGGTCCGACAAAAAATTGCGCGAACGCTTAATGGCCCTGCCGACCCCGGGCGCAGCAATTGAAAATGAACAGGTACTAACTTGGACCGTGGAGCCCGGCGACATCCTGGTCCACGATGCCCGAGCGGTTCACGGTGCGCCCGGTAATCTGACGCGGGGGCGCCGGCGGGCTTTGGCGACACGTTGGGTCGACCAGGATGCGCGGTATCAGCCGATCGAGAACGATGATATCTGGGCACTCGCACGCAAGAGTGGCCAGCCGCTTCCTGATGTGGATGTCGCGATCGGTCAGCGCATCGATTCCAAGCTGTTCCCTCGTGTCTGGCCCCGTTGATTCTTTTTTCAGACATGAAGCTTTGAGCACGAGACCCACGGCCAGCGCGGAAGACTTAAGGGTGCGATGGGCGCGACTTCGACGCATCGCCCTAGACGCATCTTGCGCGAAGTGGATCGGATGACCGGGCGCCTAAAAGTCGGCGTGCACTGCATCACCGTTACCGACGGCGCGCGCGTTACCTATGCGGTGGACGGGGCAGGAGAGCCAGTATTGGTGCTTCTGCACGGCGGAGGCGGATCATATCGGGATTTCGAGCACTGGGTTCCCCGCTTGATCAGCGCCGGCTTTCGGGTGGTGCGGCCCGAGATGCGGCCGCACGCCTTCGTGGATTTGCCGCGCGGTACCAACATATCACATGCTCGTATCGCACGGGACGTGAAGGAGATCCTCGATAGCCTCAATGTGCGGGCCGCACATTTCGCTGGATGGTCTCATGGGGGCTGCGTGGCGTTGCGTTTGCGCACGACTTTCCTGGTGCAACTAGAACACTCGGGCTGTTCAATACGTTCGCCTTCTACGACCAAGGTTCGTGGCTTAAGCGACTGACTCTTAAGCTGAGAAGCGTCCCGTCACGGCTGCGTGCCGCGCTGACGCCCAAGGCAACGCGCGAGCTGAACATGCGCAGAATGTTGCATGCGATTGCTTTAGGAGATGCCGCGCTACGGGCAAATCCCGAAGCGTGTCGGCTCTTCGAGGAGGCATCAATCAGGAACGCCACGAGGACCAACGCCAGACTGGTGAGAAAATCCATGGCCAATACACTCCGATTTGACGCCCGCTTGTGGATGTCAGCAGATCGTGTCCTATTGGCAGCCAATGATGTCCTAAATCGGAAATTCACCCCGTTGGTTGATGATGGCCGGAAGGTGTGCGCCGGCAATTAGCAGCTGCTCTATTCCAACGGACTTCGATTTGTGTCCGAGCGCATCGACCGCGGCGCGTCGAAGCAGGTCGATGATTCGGCCGGTTACCCCATCGGTGAGGGCGAGGACGTACTCGATGAAACGCTGATCGATGGCCGCGGAATTCTTGCGAATGGGCAGCATGGCCAAATACCCGGCAACGAAACGCCGCAGTTCATCAGATTCCGTCCACACGGGCAATTCCATCTGCTCGAACCGGCTGGCAATCTGTGGGTCGAAGCGCATGACGTGGAGCGCTTCATGGGTGCCCGCGGCGACGACCGATATGCGCCGATCGTTGGAGAGGAATTTGACCATGTTCAGGGCGGCTCGTTGCTCGCGCGCACTGCAAGAAAGCAAATGCTGGATTTCGTCGATGATGAGGATGCGCGGATTGGCGTGAGTGAGTAAGGTAATCGCGGCGTGTTCGAGCTCATAGAACCTTGCGGTGGGGCGCACATTGCCACCCAGCGTGCGAACGATCTCACCGTAGAGGCTTCGCACGACCGGTACCGGAGGCATTTGCGTAGCAATGATCGGGCGTTGGCCATTTCGATTGGCGCGCTTTGGCGCATGATCGCGCTTGAATTTTTCGAGGAGCATTGACTTGCCGGCACCGCTGACACCGTAGATCAGCAAGCAGGGCATCCGAACTCGAGCTCGCATCGTGTACAGCTCACTGAGGCGGAACAACCCGGCGTCGCCGATGGGGTACCCGATCCATCGGTCACGTTCGATGGCGGCGAGCGCGGACTTCGGGATGGGGCGGGGCAATGCCGAACATCGTCCTTTGGTTTTTGACGCCGTCACCATTCCTCTCCCTTGTACGGGATCACAGGACGACTGTAGTCGACGGCTGACTTGGACCCGACCGGCTTTGAAACCTTGTTAGCAGTCGGCGGGCGGCGTTCAGCATTGCGCCGGGCCCGGCGTGTCTTCTGCCCGGATGTGTCCTCGATGCGGCGCTGCACCGCGGTAACGGCGAAGATTTGGTCCTCTGTCGGATGACGCTCACCCTTCTCGGTCAGGATAGAGCGCGCCCGCTCAAGTTCGGCGCGAGTAATCGGTGGGCGACGCAGGTCCGCGTAGGGCACATCTAGGTACTCTGTTAAACCCGTGGAGGGGACATACACCTTGGACAGATCTCGCGGATCATACCGGACCAACACTCGCGTTCCGATTGGAAACATTTGGTTCAGGAGAGGATCCCAATAGCGAATAAGGCCGAGTTGGAACCCATTCTTGCCAATCCTACGTACCTCGGCGGGCAGGAAATCGATGACGAATCGGGTGGGATTTGTGATGGCAGGGCGCCGTCTGTGCTTAATGGTCCGATCCCAAACCTGAGCGGGAATTGCGTGCAATCCCCTATGCACCTGTTGGTGGTAGCGGCCGGCGATTTCCAGCGCCATCCACTTTTCAAGTTCCCCCATGGTCATGGATGCTTTCGCCTCGCTGGCATATTTCCCACGCTGAGCCGGATTGGACATTGTTGTGCCCGGCAGACCGTGGATCCGGCGCATCAGCGTTCCAAGGTACCGCTCAATGTGCCCGCCATAGTGAGGTCGGCCCGGCGGACGGTAGTCCAATCGAATCCCGTAGCGTTCGCAGCCTCGCTTCAAGGCGACGCTATGAAATTCGGCGCCATTGTCGAGATGCAATATCATGGGGAGACCGTAGGGCGCCCAGCGAACCTTGAGACTCCGATCCTTGAGCCATCGATCTTTTGGCAGGCCGGCCATCGCAAGAGCCAGACCGACTGCCGTTGCCGACGGAGGATTGAGGCTCAGAATGAAAGCGAGCACCACCCGAGTGGCGACATCGAACGCGATCGTGACCCACGGCCGGCCCATCGATTCGCGGTGAAGCTCATCCACGACCATGATGTCGACCAACGTGTGATCGATCTGGACTAATTCGAGTGGCTTCGTCGCTCGCGGCGATTGCGGCGCAGCAACCGATGCAATGATGTCCTTTCCATCCTTGAGGCTGCTGATTCCGCGGTCCCGAAGTCGGGCGGCAATGGTGTTGCGGCTGGGAACGGCGAGGGCGGCCGCTTTGCACCGGCGCGCGCATTCCTCCACGATCCACGCTATCGGTAATCGCTCTTGTCGACGGGTCCACGCCTCAATTAAGTCTGTGATTGTGTTTTCTTGAGCCGCCGACAACCGACGCAGGCCCAAGCGCGGCCCTCTCCTATCCGGAACCAATGCCGTCACACCCGGGCTCTCGCGATATCGATAGAGCCACCGTCTCACGGTTCGATCTGAGACCCTGCAGATCTCTGCAAGCCGTTGCACTCGTGGCCCGAGCGGTCCCGTCCCTTCGTCGAGAAACTTCACCATGTCCTCGCGCCGACGCGCCCTGTCTAGAGCCCGCTCCTTGAGAAACATCAGATCCGCCGCGGATCCGCGCTCCTGCATCTTTTCCACGCGGCGAGAGGCCGCTCGCTGTATACCAGAGGGGAGGCGAGATAACTGAACGGCACCGGGTGGACGGCGGCGACCCATGTATCGGATTATATTGGCCTGTCCGATTTAGGACACCATTAACTGCCAAAATGGCGCAATCGCGACATATTGCGGACAACGACGCTTTTAGACAACTTCAAGATATGAGCAACGACTTGAGCCTTGGTTTTACGTGGTTTCCACGTTGCCCGATGAGGACATTATTTGATGATATTGTGGACATTATCTAGTGACATCCACAGCGGCGGCCAAGTCCCCTGTGATCCGTCGAAAGGCGGCGTCAACCTTTTGAGGATAATCTGGATCAGAAAAACGACGCCGGAGGGTGATGCAGTGTTCTGTTGGTGACAAGCGCTTCTGCTCCCAAAATAGATCCTGCATTTCCTTTTCGGAAAGACCTTCTACAACGGCAAATGTATCGACGATCTGAAACATGCAGCATTCGATTGCATCTCGATCCGCGCCTGCACGAAATCGCAGAGTCACCAACAGAATCTCATCTGCGGCAATGAAAGAAATTGCAAACGGAGTCTTGATGGGTTGCCCTCGGCCAATTCAGGTGCGTGCTTAGGGTAGATTAGGTGGTTGCATGTCGGATGGTGAGCGCTTCCGATCTATGTACAACGTTTAATCAGTGTCGTGGTCCCTTCGAGGCTTGATTCCGTAATCCTCAAGCCATTGATGCAGACGCCGGTCGCCGCCCGTGAGGTGGTGGTGCACCTCCCTCTTGCCGAGGCGATCATAATTCAAATAGTCGAGGCAGGCGTTGGCCAGCCGGGTATCAAGCACTCGCAGATCCGTAAGATCGAAGGGATAGTCGGATCCGTTATAGACACCGGCGAGGAATCGGACTAGACGACCGGCTTGCCCTGAGGTGGGATTGTTGCCGATGGCAGTTTCGATTATCCGAAGCGCTTCCTGCGCACGGTCCATGATCGACTGAGTGTCGTTCTCGAGCACTTCAGTCCTGGCGAGCCTCTCGCCGCTGATGATTTCGCGCCAAGCCATGTCCAATTCACGTGCTTGCGCGTGGTTACGAACCGTCATCTTCAGCGATATTTGGGAAGGCTCCGACGGTACGGAGTTAGACATGAGCGGACACCTCTTCGTACTCCTGCTGGATTCTGGCTGGTGCGGGGGTGGCGGGGCACCTTGCTTGCCCAGTAAAGCATTGTAGGCCGCCCTTGGGCAGGCGGGAAAGCCCGCTCGATAAAACCCTGTGTCCTAGCGGGCTTTCGGGCGGCTTACCAGCTGAATCCGCCGCTCCGTTTTACGCAACAATTGCTTGCGCGCGGCCCTGCTACGGCGTTTGAATTCAGCGATCAGAGGTTTTGGCGCCACCAAAGTGATTTCCGACCAGCCGGCGGGCAGATGGAGCCCCTGCCAGGCGGCTGTGACCTGGTTTTCGATGGTATAGATGCGCTGCAAATTGACTCCGTACTCGGCGGCGAGGGCGGTGGCCGGCTCTCGACGCAAAATGCGCCTCTTGGCGATTTCGATTGTTTGGGGCTTAAATCGACGCTTGCGCTCCAGTAGCTTGAACGCCGTCGCGTCCATCTTCACCTGAGCAGTCTCTCAACACCCTGCATCGCAAAGCGATACAACAGGTACAAGAGGAGAAAAAACACGGACGCGCCTAAAACATACCAGCGGTGCGGAAACGGCGCATGAAAAATGAAACCGAATAACACCGCTACAAGAAAGCACCCAATGGCAAGCGCGCTCAGGACGACCGCGAGAAACGGCTCCGCCATCGACATCAACATGAAGAGGACGAGCGCGCACGCGCGGATCATCAAAACAAACGCGCCCGTCGCCGCGCCTCCCGCCAAGCGCGCGGTCCTCGAGAGTTCGTTGTTGGCGATATCGTTTCTCACACAGCCATCCAGGTCTTCAACCGGATCTTACTGAGCGCGACGGCTTCTTGCGAGCCGTCCGCAAATTGCACTGTAGCCTGGGTCGGCCGCTGTCCCGGCTTCAGCATCATGGTGCCTTCCCGGCCAGCGACTTGGACCGCTAGACTATTCCAAGAAGGGGTGCCTGTTCGCGACGCAGCCGTCCGGGCGGCGCCGGGCGCGGGGTGGGATTCGGCGAGCGTCTTGGCCACAATCCGTCGGGTGATGGGTGAATCGCCGTTGAGCCACGTAGTAACTCCGGCCGGATCTACGTCATATCGTCGCGCTAGCAGGTACGCTGAACGAATGTCCGGGATTCGTCGACTTCTGAAGGCCTCGCGGATCGCGGGCGGCGCCTTGATCAGTAGCGCAATCTCAGAAATGTAGGACTTCGGCTTGCCGAGGCGCTTGGCGATCGTGATACGCGAGTCGCCGGCGGCCTCGCGTTTTTCCACCCAGTCGGCGATGTCGAGGGGGTCGAGTTCCTCGCGCTGTAAATTCTCGATTGCCTGGCGATACGGATCGAAGTTGTCATCGATTACGGCAGCGATGGTGGGGTGTCCCAGCAGGCACACGGCGCGGAACCGGCGCTCGCCATAGCTGATGAGAAAGTAGTCCTTTTTGTGCACGTTGCGGCGGACGGTGATCGCCTGCAGCAACCCGTCGGCTTTGATGGTCTCGGCAAGTTGAATGACGGCCGCCTCATCGAAGGACTTCCGTATATTGTCGGGGTCTCGTTCGATGCGGGCGACTGGCAGATCGCGCGGTTTGCCGGTGCTCGCGGAGGCGTTCCGGCCCAGCGCAGCCACATCAAAGTCTTTCAAAGCTTCGAATTGTCCCATGATCAATTCACCGCCGCTTCTGCATCGGCCGGCTCCATTTTCTTCATCAACGCCTCGAAGACTTGCAACACTTCGACGCTTGCATCCCGGGCGGCGGCCGTCGGCAATTGCCATACGCCGCGGCCTTCCTCGAGCGCGCGGGGAATAGCTGCGCGAGTCGAGATCTTGAGCGGCAACACATAGTCCTGATAATTCTCAAAGAGTTCCTGAAGGGCCGCCTTTTGCCGTGTCGAGTTGTGCATAAAGCGATTAGCCAAGATACCCATGAACTTCAGTTTTGGATTCCACTGTTGACGCACCCCAAACACGGTTTGCAGCATGTCTTTGACCGCCTGGGTGGAATATTCTTCGAGCTCGATAGGCACAGTCACAAAGTCCGCGCTCGCCAGCGCAGCGACCATGCGGATTCCCAAGGTCGGCGGCGGATCTATGAGGCAATAGTCAAATTCCTCCTGCATTGCTTCTAAGTGGGCCGCAAAGATCTGGACGCGACGATTGGCCTCCTCCGCACTCGCGCGCTCGAGGTTCGCGAGCTGGGGGGTTGCGTGAATGAGGGCAATGTTCTTGCGCACCGCTGGAAGCTCGATTCGCGCATCGGCAAACAAGGCCGTCGTGGGAATCTCGATGCCGCATTGACGCAAGGTATGGGATAAGTTTCGCTGGCTGTCCAAATCCACCGCCAGCACCCGTGCGGATTTCTTGTCGGCCAGAAAATAGGCAAACAGGCTGGAGAGCGTGCTTTTACCGACGCCGCCTTTTTGATTAGCGATGGAGATGATTTGCATGATGGATCTGATGCCGCAGTGCGAAAGTGTCGGAAGCGCCTTTTTGATGATTGAGTGACGTCAGGACCCCCGCCGGCCCCGACGATCGCAAAATTACCAAACTGTATAAAACTGTAGAAAAGCGTACACCGATACGGTTGACCTCACAAGCCGCCGGGGTGTTAGATGGCAGGCGCCATGGACAAGGATGAGATCGCGCACGTTCGAGCCTTGCCGCTCGAGGCGGTTCTGCAACGCCTCGGGGCGACGCGAGACCCTAAGGACCCGGCTCACAATTGGCGCTTGGGCGCCAGCCGCATTACCGTGACGGATAAGCGGTTTTACGACCACAATGGGGCGGGTGCCCTGCACCGGATGCGCGGAGGTGGGGCCGGTGGCGGCGGCGCCATCGACCTGGTGCAGTACCTCAAGGACATCGGCTTTCGTGAGGCGGTGCGTGAGCTTGGAGGACTTGCCGGTTCGCGGGAGCCTCTGGTCTCGGTTATCGCCAAGGCTGCAGCCCTCCATAAATCGACGGACGCGCGGCCCCAGCCCTCGCCGGTACCCGATCGAGCGGCGCGCGCCCATTGGTACCTGACGACGGTGCGGAGGATTCCGGAGTCTATTGTCGATCAGGAAATGCGAAGCGGACGAGTGTTTGCGGATGCGCGCGGAAATGTCGTATTTCGGCTGCGTGACGAGGCGGGGCAGGAGGTCGGTTACGAGGTGCGCGGGACCTACGAGCAGCCCTACCATTCCGTGCATGGCGAAAAGGGATTCTTCATCACCAAGGCGGGCGAGATTCGCAGCGCGGCGTTCGTGGAATCGGGGATCGAGGCCTTAAGCTATCGCGCCCTTCGCGGGGCCGGACTCATTCTGTCGACCACGGGGAGTGCGATCGAGAAGCCGGCGAGCATGGCGCGGCGGCTGCAAGCGCGAGGCTATGAGATCGTCACTGCTTTTAATGCCGATAAGGGCGGCGACCGGATGGCCGAGCGCTTGCATGAACTCCTCGGCGGTAGCGTGAGGCGCGATCGGCCCGCGACAGATCGCGGTAAGGACTGGAACGAGCACCTTAAGTCCCTGCGAGCCGAGCAGATCGTCCGGCCGAGCATAAGCGAGAAGACCGGCACAGAAACCAGGGACTTAGGTTCCGAGCGATCTTTCTGATCGCGGGGTTGCCTGGGCAGCGGGGAAGTCAGTGCGCCAGCAACTGCAGTGACTGCGAGCGAATATGGTTCATGGGATTGACGACGACACCCTGTAAATAGGGTTTGACCAAGCGCTTCGACACAAAATAATACAGGGGAACGAGGGGATAGTCCGAGAGCATCAAGCGCTCACTCCTCTCCAGCAATTCGCGACGGCGGGTTGGATCCGCACTCCCCGCCGCCTGATCGAGCATCTCATCGAACGTCGGATTCACGTAGCCGGGGTCGTTGTTGCTCGAGTGCACGCGTAAAGTATCCAAGAAATTGCTGGCATCGTTGAAGTCGGCACTCCAAGCAAGGCGCACCACATCCCAGCGGGACCGATCGTGGCGTGTCTGGAGGAACACCCGATATTCCTCTTCGTTAAGTTCCGTAGCGATGCCGAGTGTCTCCTTCCACATCGAGGCCACGACGATGGCGGTGCGCTTGATCGCTGGATTCGAGTTATAGAGCAGGTGCAATCGCAGCGGCGCGCGCTGCGAGAATCCGGCCGCGGCGTACAAGCGCTTCGCTTCCGCCACTCGTTCCGCATCGCCTAGATCCCTCCAGGGCCAGGACTGCGATTCATAGTTCCAGGTGCCCGGCGGCACGAACCCGAACGCAGGGGTCTGTCCAAAGGACAAGGATTCCACCAGCCGCGTGCGATCAATCGCCATGGACAAGGCTTGCCGCAATTGCGAATTGCCTTTACCGGGTCCGGCGGTCAAATTAAATCCGTAGTAGGCGGTCGCGAGGTACGGGGCGGTGACGAACTCAGTCGAATGTTCGCGCCGCAGCTCGGCCACCATGTTCTCCGGGACGTTGTCGGTGAGGTCAAGGATACCGGCCCGATAGCGAGTGAATTGCACATTGCCATCTGTCGCCACGTCGTATTCGACGCGCGGTATGTGTACCGTGGACTCATTCCAATAGTGAGGATTCTTGGTGAGTGTGACTGAGGTGCCAGGCGACCAGGCTGCGAGCCGGTAAGCGCCATTAGATACCCAGGTGGCAGGATCGTGGCTGCTCGCGCTGTCGTCGGAGTAAATCGGATAGGCGGCAGAGTGCGACACCACCTGCGGAAAGTAGGGTGCCGGCCGCTCCAAAGTCACGATTAGAGCCGAATCGCCGCGCGCTTCGACGCCAAGTGTCGAGACGGCCGCTTTCCCGACGATGATGGCGGGCGCGTTTAAGATCAGGCGCAAATTGTCCGCGACCGCCGAGCCGCGTTTCGGATCGAGCACTCGCTGCCAGGCTGCGATAAAGTCCTGGGCGCGAACCGGCTTGCCATTTGACCACCGCGCATTGGGGCGCAGGTGAAACGTGTACTGCGTGCCGCTCGCGCTCACCGTCCAGTTTTCGGCGACGCCGGGAATCACCTCGCCCGAGGGCGATTCGGTGGTCAGGCCTTCGTAGAGATCGTCCATGACTTCGTAGGAGAACGTGTCGCTAGCCTGCGCGGGATCGAGCGATTCGGGCTCCCCGCTCAAGCCCCGACGCAGCATTTCGGCGCTATTGTCGGCCTGCCTCGGGCTGCAACCGAGAAGCGCGAAGGCCACAAGCGCGAGGCCTAAGTAGCGCAGATCACACCGACACTCGGGCATCGAGGTCCCTCTCAATCGCCGGCCATTTTTACCCGGGTATTATTCGTCACCCGATGCTTGCGCCAAAGCCCACGCGGCTCATTGCGTTCCGCAGGGTCATTACTTCAAAGGTCGCCTACTTCTTGCGCCAGGTATAAACGCTCACGCCAATCGTTTTGCTCGGGGCTTTGCTCTTTCGCGATTTGTTCGCCCCACGGCCAAACTCGAGCTCAATGCCCTGAATGAAGGAGGCGATACGCGCGAGCATGGCGGGTTGGCTGATATCGAGTACGTCGCTGGCCACCTTGATCGGTTCGCTCGCCACATAGGCGGCAAACTCTCGTGGCGCCGCGTCGCTGGGATCTCGCATGGACTGCACCAGCGTGTTACCTAGAAGCCGCATTTGCTCGGCCGCATAGGCCAAGGCGCTCGTGCTGAGCTCCGTCGGCAACGCTGTCGTTTTACGATAGCGCACGATTTCATCGGGCAGCAATTGGACCAATCCGCGTCGCCGCAGTTCCTTGAGCACCGTCTTCGGAAGCTTCCCCGGCAGTGCCTTATCGACGAGTTCCGAGAAACTTGGGCCCTCCGGTTGCAGATCGAGGGGCAGGTCCAAGGGCAGACCGCTGGTCGACAAATAGCGACTGTTCTTGCTCCACAAACTTAAGATTCGCTCGCTCTTCGAGTGCTGCCGCGACTTCTTTTGCATGCGAAGTTCGGCGCTTTTGGTGCCAGTCGCCAGGATGTTTTGCACTTCCCCGCGGTTTAGTCCCGCCGCGAGCCCAATTTCTTCGTGACTCGGGCCCCGGCCGGTGCGCAGGTTGCCGGGCAACGTTTCGGCAAGACGCCGAACGAACTCAACGCGCACCAAGGATTCGAGCTCCGTGCTGTTGACGCCAATGCGGACACAAATATCGATGATCGGATCGAGCGCAGCCGCTAGGACTTCGGCGCGCTCAAAGCGATCTTTAGACTGGGCCAAGCGATGGCTCCCGACGCGCGACCACGGGCCGTTTGCGACGCCAACGGCAGCGCGCTACTACCTGGATGACATATTGCAAAATACACTGTCTCCGCGCACTTTGGGCACTTTTCTAGTGCTCAGACTGGCTGTTAAAAATTCCTTACACAAAGCATGTCGGTTTAGGAGACACTTTGTCTGGGGCGGTACGGTACCAATCACGCGTATCCAAGTCTATAAGGTAGTATTTGCAGTGAGTATTCGGTCGCAAAAGGGGCCGTTTTAGGGATAAATTGAGGGTGCGCCGACAGGGCAATTTCCACGATGATGGACCTCCATGGCTAAAGGAATACCAACCCTTAAAAAGCGGACCCGCCGTGCCGCCGGCGGCCGGGGTCCGCCGGTCGATCGGGCGCTCCTACTTCAGCTTGCCATTGAGATGAACCACATCACCTGTGATGTTTTGTCTAAATTGAAGATATCGCCCAAGGATCAGCAAATCGCTGCGATGCAGGCACATAAGATCAAGAAACGAGGCTGGCCCAGCGCGCGCCTGATGGCAGCGATCAATGGGGCTGGGGATGTCTTATCGACGTGGCGGCGCGACAAGCGCTATCGCGGTGCGGATGGCAGCCCGCGGGTACTGGCCATCCGGGGCAGGGGGGCGACGCTCGAAAGTTTAGTTCGAAAATGCGTCCCGCAGATGAGCCTTGAGAACGTGCTTGCCTACATTTGCAGCCACGGTGAAGCCATTTTGTACAAAGGAGATCGGGTTGCCCTATTGGGCAGTGCCGCGGTCATTACGCAACGAACTCCGGAGACGACTCTCGCTTGGATGCTGACCCAGTTTCGCCACGTCGCCGACACGACGCTGCGCAACACCTCCGTGCCGGCTCACTTAGTCAAGGGCACCGGCATGTTTCAGCGGCAAGTCGCCGGTTGGTTGTCAGAGAAGGACTTTCGTCTTTACACGAAGGAAGTATTTCCGCAGTTGCAGGAGATGTGTGCACAGCTCGAAGCGGGACTGTCCATTGATCGTCGTGCAAAGCGGCGGGCCAATCGCAAGGAGTGCGGCGTCGGTCTATTCGTGTATCAGGATACGGGGCGCATTGGGTAGTCATGGACTCCAGGAGACTGCATGGCCCAGGCTAGGAAAAAGGCGCCGCGACGGGTCGGAAAGCGCCGCGCCGCGGCGGCATTAGGCGCGCTCTCCGATCGAGCCCTGATCCTCGAGCTTCTGAAGGAGATGCATCACTTGGTCCTCGATGCCGCCCAAGAGCTCGGCGTGAGCGCGAAAGATGCCAAACGCGCCATGGAACTGGCGGCCACGGACTCGCGCCGCTCGCGGCCGAGCGAGCCCATCATGAGGGTTAACTACGGCATTGCGATCCTGTTGAATCACTGGCGCAATGACAAGCGCTATCAGCGTCCCGAGGGCACACCGCGGGTGCTATCGATCCGCGGCAAGGGAGCGACCTTTGAAACCTTGGCCCGCTCTTTTGTGCCCAAGATGAGACTCAATGAACTCATCCAGATGGTCTGCGAGAATGCCGAAGTCACTCGCTTGAAGGGCGGAAAGATCGCCCTAGTCGGAAGCCCGGTGATGATGACACCGAAGACCCCCGAAATCACTTTGGCGTCACTGGCCCTACGGCTGCGCCGGCTGACGGGAACCGTCCTGCACAACGCCTCCCTTCCGGCGAAAGATAAGTCGAACGGCCGCTTCGAGCGGATTGTCACCGGCGAACTGACCGAGCGTGAGTTTCGAGATTTTGCCCAAAGCGTGCGCCAGCCCATGCAGGATCTTTGCGATCGTGTCGATGCCGGGATTCGTCAGCCGAGATCGGCGCAAAGCGCTCGTACCCAGGCGAGGTCTAGTGGCGTCGGCCTGTATGTTTATCGGGACGATGGCGAGATCGGCTGAGGCACCCCGGAACTCCCATGCCCAATCCCGTGCGCAGCAAGAAGCCCATTCGTTTCCGCAATCGCGGCGACTCCCCGCTGTCACCGTCCACGCCCGATAAGCGCGAACTGCTGCTGAAACTAGCGCAGGAATTGCAGGAGATGATGATCGAATCGATGGAAGGGTTAGGGGTGTCACGCAAAGAACAAATGCTGACCTACCGTCGCGCCTCCCGGGGGTTAGGTGGCAAGGATCGTCCCAGCGCACCGCTGATCGACCGAATTTCCGGCATCGCCGACCTCTTGAGCAGCTGGCGGCGCGATCGGCGCTATGTGCAGGCGGACGGCTCGCCTCGGGTGCTTCCCATCAAGGGCACCGGGGTGAGTCTTGAGTCCTTGGGGAAGAAATTCGTGCCGGATATGTCCCTGAACGAGGTCCTCGTCGCGGTGACGCGCCACGGTGAGGCCACCGTGTACCAACGAGACAAAGTCGCCCTCGTGGGGGGCAGCGTCTTGGTGACGCCCAAGACTGCGGAAATGGCCCTTGCGTTGCTCGTGAGCCGGATTCGGCGATATTCCAATACCGTGCTGCACAATGTGTCCCTCCCCGAAGGCAACAAAGGGCATGGTCGCTTCGAGCGACAGGTTTTCGGTGTGTTGTCGGAGCGTCAATTTCAGGAATATGCGCAGGCCATGCGCTCCCAGTTGCAGGACCTGTGCGATCGCGCGGAATCAGGGCTTGAACTCGCGGCGGATAAGAAGGGCCGCAAGCGCAAAGCGTGCGGCATTGGCATTTTTGTCTTTCGTGACGACTAGTATTTTCTAATCCCTCGCCCGCCTGGCCTGGCCTGGCCACCATCCCCGTCGCGCCGCTCAAAAGGAAGCGATCCCGCCGACGTTTGAGTTGAATGGACGAGGCTTCATCTCGCCTTAAATCTCGCTTCCAGCCGCCCCCAAAACACCCTCCTTGTCGAACCCCGTCGGCATTTTTTGGGATAAGTTCGATGGGCTCTGGGCACCTCCTCAGGAGGGATTCACCGCGACGTGTAATAATTTCTTGCAATCTTTGTGTATGTTCTCTAGTCTCCACCCCTGTACGTTTTTTTATACAGATATGCCGTCGAAGAATGATGCGGTCGCAGCAATATGGGTTGCGGCGGGGCGAGACAGACAGGGCCTCGAAAGAAGAATCATGTAAAAAGGTGCCACGCCTGTGGATAAGTACACAACAGGAATGAAAGGCATGGGCCGTCAGCGCCGGGACGGGTCAAAATGCCGTCTTTTTTGCATCTGGTGCGCCGATGGCCGATCCGAACCCCTCGCTCCTGGCTTACCCCGAATTCCCAGAGCCGATCACTGCGGCGGTCCTCAACCAGCTCTTTACGCCGCGTCCTGAGGAAATTCGCTGGATCTGGCGGATCAGCAGTACCCCCGAGGCGCGTCTGGGTCTCTTGTGTCTGCTCAAGTCGTTCCCGATTCTCGGCCGTTTCCCTACACCCGAAGATATTCCGGGTCCCATTGTCGAGTATATCGCCAAGCGCGCTGGGCTTGCAGGGCTGACGTTGGCCACGTATCCGAAGCGCACCAGCGCCCGGCACCGGATCGAGATCCGCCGCCATTTGGGCATTCACCGTTGGGGCGGTGCCGCTGAATCTCTCGCCATCCAGACCATTGAGCGGATCGTGGCAGGTCGGGCCCATCTGTCTGACCTGATTAACGGTGCCATCGAAGCACTTATCGCCGCACACTACGAGCTGCCGGCACTGAGCACACTGCGCCGACTGGCCGGTGGCGTCCATGCTCAGGTCACCCAGGACTGCTTTGAAGCCGTAGACGGTCGTTTGGACGCTGACCTTCAACAGCGGCTCGACGGCCTACTCACCGTTCCCAATGATGCTCAGGAATCTGAGTTCGCCACGCTGTGCAAGCCAACCAAGCGGGTGTCGCGCGGTCACTTGGACGAACTCCTGAAGCAACTGCAATCCCTCGGGATGCTCTCGCTCCCGCAGGATCTTCTGGCCGATGTTCCGCCGGCCAAGATCGATGCGTGGGCCGAGGAAACCCGGCGTCTGACGGCCACGAAATTACGAGAATATACACCCGCGCGGCGCCGTACGATGCTCGCCTGTTTGATCCATCGGACCCGGGCCACGCGTCTGGACGCCATGGTCACCATGCTGGCGCGCTTCATCGGCCGAATCGAGACGAAGGCGCGCGCCGAACTCGAGGCCTGGCATCTCGAGCGCCGCGTCAACGTGGCCGAAATGGTCGGCGTCTTGCACGACATCGCACGGTTACAGCGCGATCGGCCCGACGACGCACCAGATCTCGGTCTTCAGATCGATGCAATCTTCCAGGAAGCCGGTGGGCTGGAGCGCATCATCAGCGCTTGCGAAGAGCATCTGGGGAAAGGCGCAAAGGATTGGCGGCGCTTCATCGAACCGCATTTTCGCCCGCATCGACGCTGGCTCTATGATCTCACTGAGGCGTTGCCATTGGCCGCTTCCCCCGGGGCCGCAGGCGTGCTGGCAGCGTTGTCCGATCTGCAGGATCAGTATTTTCCAGGAGAGCGAGCGGACGACACCCTTGAGTCAGCTTTCAATGGCGCCTTCCTCGA
This sequence comes from uncultured Gammaproteobacteria bacterium, assembly GCA_963799885.1. Classification (GTDB taxonomy): domain Bacteria; phylum Pseudomonadota; class Gammaproteobacteria; order Steroidobacterales; family Steroidobacteraceae; genus Bog-1198. Next base: position 264,819 of record CAWCYX010000005.1, read on the forward strand.
GCCGAAGTGGCGCGATCTTGTGGCGGTGCCGAACGAACCGGGCGTGTATCGGCTTCGGCCTCTTGAAGTGGCCACATTCTTTGAGCTGGTCGATGCCCTCAAGGCCGGGGATATCCACGTTCAGGGCGCGGCCAACTACGGCGCTCTGACCGACGACATTTACCCTGTCGACTCCGAGCCACAGGCCGTGGCACAGTTTCTTCGGGATCGGGGATTTCCGGACAACCCCAAGAGCTTTATTCAAGAACTGCACCGCGAGCTCGAACGCCATGTCATCGGCCTTGAACGGGGCGTCGCCGATCACCAGACCGTCCTCCTCGGGACACATCAGCAGCCCGTCGTCCCGCGTCCTGCCGGCATCACGCCGCCACAATCGGCCAAGGATCTCGCCGATACGATCCAGGACCGAATGCCGAACCGCACCGTACTCGAGGCCCTGTCTAATGTGGAGCGCTGGAGCGGCTTCGCCCGGCATTTCGGACCGCCGGGACGCCTGAGCGCGCAGATCGAGGATCAGCCGCGCCGCTGCGTGCTCACGGCCTTTGCCATCGGGAGTGGCCTCGGACCGGCCCAAGCCGCCCGCCATTTCGACGAGCCGGTATCCGCTCATCTGCTCTCGTTCGTTCATCGTCGGCACATGGGATCGGATTCTCTGCGGGCCGCCTGCGCGGATGTACTCAACGTATATTCCAAATGCGAGTTACCGACGGTCTGGGGGCCCAGCGACAAGGTCGCGGCGGATGGGTGTCTCATCCCCACGTGGGACGATAACATCCAGACCTCCTACCACATCCGATACGGGAAGACCGGCGGCGTTGCTTATCGCCACGTTGGCACGAATTACATTGCCTATTTCACGCACTTCATCCTCGCCGGCGCCTATGAGGGGACCTACCTGTTCGATGCCCTTTTCAACAATCCATCGATGGTCAAGGCCACGGGGGTCTACTCCGATACACATGGTCAGTCGGCTGCACTGTTTGGGCTTGCACACCTGCTCGGCGTTGAGCTGATGCCGCGCATTCGGCATTGGCGCAGCCTGACATTGTATCGACCGGACATGACCTTGCGCCTCGAGCGGACGGCCCACCTCTACGGAGGTGTCATCGATTGGGCATTGATTGAGCCTCACTGGAAGGAGTTTTTGCGCGTGGCGCTCGCCATCCAGAGTGGGCGTGTCGAGGCCTCTTGGATCCTCACCCGCCTGAACAGCTATAGTCGTCGCAACAAAATCTACCGCGCGTTCCGGGAACTCGGGCGTGTACTGAGGACCATTTACTTACTGCGTTGGATTGATAGCGAGGAGCTGCGCCGAACGGTGACCCACGAAGCCAATAAGACGGAGCATTTCCATGATTTCGCCGCGCATCTGAACATCGGAAGCCGCGGAGTGCTTCGGACCAACAGCCCGGTGGACCAGGAAAAGGCGGTTATTGCGAACCAGCTGCTGGCCAATTCCGTCATCGCCCAAACAGTAGTTGACCAGACGCGGATTATTAAACAGCTCAAACGCGAGGGTTATCCATTCTCTCTCAGCGACGCGAAGCATCTGAGTCCGTATCTTACGCGCCATCTATTACGCTTCGGCAAATTCGCCACTCGATGTGAAACGGAGCCACTGCCAGAGAATCTGGGACTCGATCCATGAAATGTTATCCACAGGCGTGGCACCTTTTTACATGATTCTTCTTCGGAGACCTTCAAGAGCTGGGCCATGCGGTACGCACACGATTCTTGTTGCGCTGGACTTGGGACGAGGAATTGCGCCATGCCGTTCATAAGGGCACGACAAAGGTTGAGCGAAACCATCAATTCGCAAAATTCCTCAATTTCGGCGGCGAAGGGGGGTTTGAAGACGAACAATCCGGCGGACCAAGAAAAGGCGATCGTCTACAATGAACTCGTGGCCAACGCCGTGGCCGCACAAACGGTAAACGATCTAACGCATGCCTTGAATAAGCTGCATGATCGAGGGATTACCATTGCAGCGGAGGATCTGGCGCATTTCAGTCCGTACCCGACGAGCAAGGTCAAACGCTTCGGCGACTATCCTGCGCAAGTGATTACCGATTCTCGGCCGATCCAGAAGCATTTGCCGGTAAGTTCAGTATCAACGGCTGCCTTGTGACCGCCGCCCCCGGGACCGAGAAAGCCGTGAAAGTCCTATTTTTACACCAATCTTACCTTGGGGCCTAGAGTGGATCTAGTGGTGAGGGCGGATCGTGAGGGGATTTGATGCTCCAAAGATTGGGGGACCGGGGCGGAGGGGTTTGCGAATGGCCGCGGCCAAAGAGACCGCTCGCGCTGCTGCCATCGCGCGTTAAGCCTCTAGCAGCGTGATGTGCTGAGCGCGCTCTTTGTTGACTTGAATCAGTTCGGCTATCCCGTTGTCGAATGTGGCTAGTTTGCCTTTGTGATACTGCGCCAAGGCCAAGAGATAGGCGTCGGTCACTTGGCGGTGGCCTACGAATGCGGCACTCGTAAAGACCTTGGCATCCGCCGGTGCAACCGCGTCGGGCCAGAAGTGATGGCCGGAAACTTCCATGATCTTTTTGAGCACCTCAAGCGCCTCACGGGGACTCACCGCATCCGCAATGATCTTCGGGTTGGATGAAATGCGAATAAATGCGACCTGGGTTAACGGACAAGTCGCCCAAGCCTTGCGCCCAGAGCCGTGGAACCATTCGTGCGCCTTTGCGTGGTGCACGTGATGCGGCCATGACAGGGCAATCAATAGATTCGTATCCAGCAAATGAATGCTCACACTTCGTCCTCATCCCGGCGGACATCTTCGGGGGTGAGGGGCGCTGCGCCTTTTGAAACCTGGAATACGGGAAACCCTTGGCGCGTGTTGACTTTGGCTCGTGCTTCAAGACCTCGACGCGCCAGATCCGAAATGACTTCACCGATACTTTTGGATTTCGCAGCCGCGATCTGGCGTGCAGCGCTCAGGATGTCCGGATCTATAGAAAGTGTAGTACGCATCAGGTAACGCTCTCGAATACTTCAAGATGCACATCATAGCATCACAACATCATGGCATCAACTTGGGTTGCTGTGACGCGCGTCGATCCGTAGGCGCGAGTGGGAACGCGAGGATGGGAGGAGAGATCGATACCGACTCGGCGGTGGGCCACGAGCAACAAGGGCGCCGCCCGGTGCTGGTCGTCTCAGCCAATGTGCTGCAGACCGCCCTCGGCCTCGCTATGGTCTGCGCCATCACGACCCATGGAGGCCCGCTCTGAAGCGGCGCGCAACGATCTGGAGGTTCCTATCCCTCCCGGATCGCCGGTGAATGGCGTCATTCTTCCTCATCAGCTACGAACGATTGACTGCAAGGCACGCCGTTCGGAAAAACTGTGTACGGTACCTCGAGCGACCATTCAAGCGACGCGTGCCCGTTCAAAAGTCCTTCTTTCTCTGTAGCGCGGGATTCGTAGTCGGGGCTGCGCCCGCATCGGTGACGGCGACACCGGTAGCACCTCACGTCGCGAATGCAGCCGTGGTCCCCCATCTACTGCTGCTGCGCCGCGGTACTCGGCCGCCTTCTTCCTGGGCAGGCCGTTTCGTATACAATGCGGCATCTTAGAGGGATCTTAGAGGCTTTTGGGGGTGCACCATGGCGTCGTGGCAATCGGCAGTCCGTCATCCTCTGGGCCTTGCTGGCTTTGCGCTCGCGTGCGTCTTCAGTCTGATCGCCCGATTCGGTCCGACAATCGAGTATCCCTGGCTCATGCCCCTTGCCGCCACGATGGCAGCCGTTGCCTTGATCGGGGGCCTCCTCATAGCCTCGCGGCAACGGTCTCGGAGCGGAACGCCGTCACACAATCAGTCTTCGTCTGCAGCTCCCGCAGAAATACAGATCACTACGACCGGCGACCAATCTCCGGCCATCGGGAACGCGAACGGCAAAGTCTCGATCAACTACGGAGCGTCGCCGGAACGAGGGGACAAAGAACAACAAAAGTGACTCACACCACATGCGCCGGTTGATCACTTGGTTACGCGGTCATCCGGACAGTTCAATCCCGGCCAGCGAAGTTTCCGGTTCCGTGCTGCCCGTCGCCGGCGCTGACACTCAAAATTCCCAAGTTGTTGTCGGGACAGCTGATCCAGAGCCCTCTGAGCACGGTTTCAGCGGCCTGAGCACAGGCGCGCAATCACCCGTCATCAACGCACGCGGCTCAGTCGAGATCAACTACTTCGGGCATCCCGACGAGCGCAGCACACAAAGGATCCCACGCCAGCTGCCGCCGGCCCCCGTGGGCGGAATCCTGTTTGGACGGGCCGCTGAGTTGGGTCAGCTCATCGAGGGCCTAAAGGGTGAGGGCGACATCTTCGTTCACGGTCCGGCCGGCTACGGAAAGACAGCGCTTGCAGCACAGGCCGTTCGTGCGGTCATCGGACCGGAGGAGGCGCTCCAGGCGAGCCCATTTCCCGATGGAATCGTCCTTCTCGACCTCTATCGCTTCAAAGCCGGCGACAACGTCGTTTGGACTGCCCTCGCCCAAACACTGATCGGCGGTGCTTACAGCAGCCAACCACCGCGTGAACGCGCCGTCGTGGCTTGCCGCAATCGCCGGATCCTCATCATCATCGAAGGTGCCGAAGAAGCCGACGGCCGTGACGGCCGCCCGACTCTCGACAAGCTCCTCGAGATACGCGACCCCGTCAACCGGCTGCTGATTCTCACGCGTGACCTCAACCAAGTAACTCCTGCCAGAACTGTGCGACTCGAGGCAACGCTCAGCAGCGAGGCCGCCGGTGAGCTGTTCGACCGGTTGCTCCGGCAACACATCGATTCCATCGTTCGGCGTCAAGTGCTCGACCTGCTCGGCGGACACCCGCTTGCGCTCACATGGGCCGCAGGTCTTCTCGGACGCGAGGACGAGAGCCCGCGGGAACTGCTCAAGGAATGGGCTTCATCCAGCTTGTCAGGGCTTTCTGACCCTGCCAAGGCAAGTCACACGTTGCGATGGCTGTTCGAGCGAGGGGTGCGGGGCCTGAGCACGACGGAGGTCACCGTGCTGACGGCTGCCGGCAATCTCGCCCACGCAGACATCCCATTAGCGGCGGTGAGCGCCGCGCTCACAGAATCCAGCGGTGCGCGCCCGGCTTTGCGGCGTCTCGTGCAACTTGGGTTGTTGCGACTATCTGATGGCGTTGACCAACGCTGGCAGTTCACGCACGTGCTTGGCTATCAATTCGCGCGCGATCAGGGCCGCGACAACGATGAAGTACGGGTGCGTCTCTCACACTGGCTGATAACCTATCTTGCCGCCGACAACGCCCATGTCAGTGACGAGAGCATATCGCACATCGGGGCACTGCTTACGGCAGACAAGCACCGGCGCTTGGGAAAGCTCGCCGGTAATTGTATTCACGAGATAGCACAGGCAGGTCTGCAGCTTGGACGTCCGGACCTCAGCCGCCAAGCATTACAGTTTGCAGACGACTGGATATCTGCCTCGCCCGGCGACGCACACTGGGAACGCGAACGCGGCGCTCTGCTCTATCAACTCGGCAATGTGCAATTAGCACACGGCGACATCCCCAACGCGCTGGAAAGTCACGAAAGCAGTCTACAAATTCGCGTCAAATTGGCAGATGCCAATCCAGACGACGAGCTGTCCAGGTACGACCTCAGCATGAGCTACCAGGGCCTCGGGGATGTACAGCAGGCGCAAGGCGACTTCCGGCGAGCCGTGGACAGTTACCACCGCTGTCTAGGCATTCGCCGCAAACTGCTGGACACCGATGCCGGGAACGTCCAATGGCAGCGAGCCGTGAGCATCAGCTACGACAACCTCGGCGACGTGCATCAGACCCTAGGAGATACCGAAAGAGCGGTGGAAAAATATGAGGAGAGTCTGGAGCTTTGGAAAGAGCTCGCTCGGGCTAATCCTCACGATGCCCTGTGGCAGCACGCACTCAGTGTCAGCTACGAGAAGCTTGGTGACGCGTACCAACCTTACACCGTAAGCCTAGCTGAGTCCTATTACTCCCAAAGCGAGATGTTTCGGCTGAAGCTCGTCAAGACCGATGCCATCAACACCAGATGGCAGCGAGATCTCAGCGTCATCTACCAGAAGCTAGCGCGGTACCATCAGGGACGCGGCAGCCTGACGAGCGCACTCAAGTATCATATCGCCAGCCGGGACATCAGGGAGGCGCTTGCAAAGAACGATCCCGGCAATGCCCAATGGCAGCGCGACTTGAGCTGCAGCCTTGATGACTTTGGCGATCTCCACGAGGCGCTCGGCAATACGCCCCTGGCTCTTCAATGCTATACAGACAGTCGGAGCATTCGCGATCTACTGGCCCGAACCGACCCCGGCAACATTCAGTGGCAGCGCGACCTGAGCACCAGCCACGACAAAATTGGTGACGCTCAGCGGGCACTCGGTGCGCTCCCATCGGCGCTGCAGAGTTATGCTGAAAGCCGGAGACTTCGGCAGAAGCTGGTTCGTTACGGAGCAGCCAGAATTCTCCTCGATCAGCGCACGGACTGGGACCCAATCTGCAGGCGCAGCGATGTGCAGAGCGTTCTTGGTAGATTCTCCGTTGTGATGCAAACTGACAACCAACTGCAGATGCGGGAAAAGCTCGCCCGCTATCTCGATGCGACCCAAGGCGATGCTAGCGGCGCTGACGAAATTGCTCTCGCCATCCTTCTCAGCGCTCTCACCAATCCGCGCCGGCTTGGCGTGCCCGGCGAGGATCTCGAAGGTGTGCAATACGTACTCCTTGATTCCACCGAGATCCGCGGCGAAACGATCCTCGTATGCGGGGCTGGTGACTCCGCCGTCGACACCGCACTGGCGCTCGCAGGTCCCAACACAGTCTGTCTGCTCAATCGTGGCAGGGAGTTCTCTCGCGTAAGCTATAGTAGGCATGAAGCCCTCTCAGACGCACTCAAAGATCCCCAGCGGCGATTGAGTTGTCTCTTCAATAGCGGAGTCGCAGCCATTGGGCCCGATGTTTCGGGTCGAATGCGACTGGTTGCAACCATTGAGACGGACACTGGGCGCCTCGAGATGGGCTATCACCGCATCATCGTAAAGGCTGGAACCGTTTCTCAGCGTTCGTTCGCTCAGTGGCTGCGCGATTTGAGCATCAGCTATGACAATCTAGGTGACGTACAAAAAGCGCTGGGTGATTTTCCGGCGGCATTGCGAAGTTATACCGACGGGCTGAATATCAGAGCGTATCTCAATAATTACCCCAATACTTTCAACATTCTATGGCGTCGCGATCTAAGTACCGGATACCGTAAGCTCGGCGATCTGCACAAGGTGCAAGGTAACCTTCGCGTAGCGCTGAGCGTTTACACGAGGAGCCTGGAGCTCGTCCGTCAGGACATCCTTGTCAAGTACACTAGCACCCTCGATGATGCCATGTTCGCGATCAGTAGGGCAGACCGGGCAGGCGCACGCAGGCTCGGAGTGCCAGGAGAAGATCTCGAAGGTGTTCAATATGTACTCCGTGATCGCACCGAGATCCGCGGCGAAACGATCCTCGTGTGCGGGACTGGTGAGTCCGGCATCGACACCGCACTGGCGCTCGCAGGCCCCAACACAGTTTGTCTGCTCAATCGTGGCAGGGAGTTCTCTCGCGCAGGCACTTACTGGCGTGACGCCGTCTTGAGGGCACTCGAGGATCCGCAGCGGCGATTGAGTTGTCTGTACAATAGCCGAATCGTAGCCATCGGTCCCGATGATTCAGGTCGCATGCAACTCCTTGCAACTATTGAAATGGACACGGTTCGCCTCGAGATCCGCTGTCACCGTATCATCGCACGGATTGGCAGAGTGCCCCTGCCGCCTTTTCCTGTGGGATGGTTGCACGACCTGAGTGTCAGCCACGCCAGGCTCGGTGACGTTCAGCAGGCTCAGGGTGACCTTCAAGCTGCCCTGCTAAATTTCACCGATAGTCGGAAAATCAGAGAGACCCTCGTGAGGACCGACCCTGGCAACGCTTGGTGGCAACGGGATCTCTCGACGGCGCTGGTGGCTTTGGCGAATCTGAATCGCGAGCTCGCGCTCATACCTGAAGCGTTGGAATATGCCAACGCGAGTCTTGCCATCTGTCAATTGCTCGTTGAGCGCGACGTGGATAATCCAACCTGGCGACATGAGGAAATGCTCGTCCAGGAGCTGGTCACCGGTTTGCGTTCGTCGTTGGCGGACACTGCCGATTCAGGAAGCCACCCTGCGTAGCTGGCTGGATGGTGCCGTCACACGCCCCAGAGGAGCAATTGAACGGCGATGGAAGCGGATAATGGACTACCGACTGCCGCCAATGAACATGATTGGCTCGAAGTGGCGCGCGATGCATTAGTCGATGCAGCGGGGCAAGTCGCCGCCCTATGGACCACTTACATACTGGCGTTGCTCTATTTCTACGTGGCGACGGCCGGGGTGACGCATAGGGACCTCTTTCTTGAAAGCCCCATCAAGCTCCCCTTCTTGAGCATTGAGCTACCTCTCAAGGGCTATTTTTGGTTTGGCCCGTTCTTGGTTTGGGTGTTGCACATCTATGTGTTGATTCACGTCCGCCTGCTTGCCGACAAGGTCAATGGCTTCGGCGCCGACCTGATGACGGCCTTCCCGGATCCCCACGAACGAGAACACTATCTGCGGCGTCTGCCAATTAATTTGTTCGTGCAGCAACTCGCGGCGGCGCGCCTATCCAAGACTCAAGCTGCGAAGCTACTTTTAAGAGCCATTCTTTGGCTCACGCTGGTAGTTCTCCCGGTGGGACTGTTTGTTTTCTTCGAGTTGCGTTTCCTACCCTATCACGACGAACGAATTACCTGGGTACAACGGCTACTGGTGATTGGCGATCTTATGGCCCTATTGTATTTCTGGCCAGGCATTGCCAGCAGCGGCAAGCACCTTGAGCGCCTGACTTCGCGAAGGTGGCTCGACTACGGTTTGCCGGTTTTATCGGTTTGTGTCGTTGGTGTGGTCGCGGCCATAAGCGTGTTTTACGCAGGTGTATTCCCCGGCGAAACACTTGACCTCATTTACGCGAAAGCGTGCTCCGAAGATTGTAAGAGGCTCATAACCCAATGTGGCGATGATTCCCACGTACAGCACGATTATTCACTTAGCTGCTATGAGGTGACGGAATCCAGGTTGGAACAGCGTGAAGGCTTTATCGTTCAACCGGCTTTCCCTTCAATCATACACTTACCGAACTTCAATGCTGTCAACACAGCAGTCTACGATTCAGATGAAAAATTCGAAGCGGTTCATGCCACTTTGTCGATGGCTGGGCGCAACCTCGTTGGCGCGATATTGGACGGTGGCAATTTTCGGAAGGCGGACTTTTCTGGCGCGAACTTAAGAGGTGCTCACTTGGCAAACGCCAACCTGCGCGACGCCAATCTACAGTCTACACAATTGGATTTTGCTGTTTTCGATGACGCGGAGATGCCCGGGGCAGTCCTTGAAAATGCTAATGCACGCCTCGCGCAATTCCAGCGAGCAACATTGTCGGGCGCGAACCTGTCGGCGGCGGATCTTTCATTCTCCTCCTTTGATGGAGCTGTGATGATAGGAGCGCAGTTGAGCGGTTCGACGCTGTATGGTGCGAGGTTGCGAGGCACAAATCTGGCTTTCGCACAGCTTCAGGGTGCCTTCTTGACCTCGAGCAAATTCGACGGATCTTTCCTCGGTGGCGCTGTCTTGGACGAGGCGGATTTAGTGGGCGCCGATCTGTCAAACACGTTCTTGCGCTTTTCGTCCGTCAACGGAGCCAGAGTATACGGGGCGAAAATGAATCGAGCCTCACTGCAGCTTTCAATCGTTAAAGACTTGCATGGCGATTGTCAAACCAAAGAGGAGTGCGAACAATGGGATAAGGAGTTTAGGTCCAAGACAGGGGGTATGCTTTATTTTCTGAACAATGCTGGCGTAATATTCATTTCTCCAGTTAAAGAGTCAAAGCTAATTGTAGCGTTATCGGAAGTGATGACACCAGGCCCGAACCCCCTCCCGCAGAAAAAAGGGGAGGTAGACTCGTCTTGGTACGTTGCCGAAACAACGCGCCCAAAGCCGGCAGACTATCAAAGAGAATTTGGAAATTGGCTGGTTGACATGGTTTGTAATTCGGCCAGCGATGAAAATACGGTATTTATGGTGACCCGAGGATTGGTGGTTGGGTTGGCGGAAACCCAGGGGCAAATCGGCGAAATGTCAGCGCGATTACTAAGCCCTGACTGTCGAGGGACACTTGATTTATCATCATTCAATAAATCAAGCGTTACCAAGTTCATCTCAGGACTGAGTAAATGGAGTCGTCGCTGCAAGTCAGAAAAATACGCCGACTTGCCCGAGAGCGCATCGTCTACCGAATGTGAGATTTTCGATCGACAGTCAAAGTGAATCACTCGAACCTTGCGCGCAAGTGTACAAATTCGGAAGTCCGGAGTTATTTCTACATGGACTCGGTAGATTCGTGCGCTTGACGTCGCGTGAAGGACGGTAGAATTGCATTGTCGGTTGAGATGCAAAGAGTCCTCCGGTCTTTTGCGCCGGCGATGGGAGGGACCGGGACGGTGAAGTGCCGTAGTTCAATTGAGACGTACTCGCATGGGTTGAACGCGAAGCTCGGATACCGGCGGGCGAACTAGTCAACTTGAGAAGTAGGCGGTAGAACCGCGGATTATTCTTCGAGGTACTGTCATGAAGACGATGACGGTGGGTGAATTCAAAAGCCGGTTTTCAGAGGCGCTGGACGCGGTGCGCGACGGTGAGACCATTGTCGTCTCTTGCGGTCGAAATCATCGCAAAGTGGCGGCGCTGGTGCCGTATGCGGAGCTCAAGCCGTCAAAGGAGCGTCCCCTCGGCTTGTTGAAATCAAAGGCCCGGGTCAAGTTCGGTCGGGATTTCGCTCTGACGGACGCGGACCTTCTCAAGGCATGATCGGCCTTCTCGATCTATGCTTTCAACCGCTGCGACGATGCAGCATTTTTATATAAAGAGACCCTATTCCCCTGTGTAATCAATATGTTAGGTGACTTGGTCGAGCAGAAATAGAAGTTATGCTCCTTGCACCGACCGCGCATTTGAGCGATAATTGTTGCTCGAATGATCGAGCGGAAATTATGAATAACATCTCCAGATCGAATAGGTCGCAGCCGCGCAAGGCGCCCCTTGTTCAATCGGCCGTAAAGCGCGCCAAGCAGAAAGTTCGGATTCGCGCCGATCATAAAGACTCAGCGGACCATGACCGAACAGCGGCGGCTGGTCGCTTGTGGGACCAACATGATCACGCACTGAAACTCTTCCGCACCAATCCTTATGATCGCGTGAAAATCGTCAAGTCCGGTTTGCCGGCAAAGTACGTCAAGGTATTGTCTCTGAGCATGCACATGCCTATCGAGAAATTCTACAGGGCGACGGGGCTTGTACGACCCACGGTCGACCGGAAAATTCGTGCGTCGAAACTTCTCAATCAGGACGAGAGTGAGCGGGTGATGGGCATCGCTCGATTAGTTGGGCAGGCGCAGAATTTGGTGCAGGAGTCTGGCGGGCCTGCGCTGTTCGATGCGGGCCGATGGGTCGGTGATTGGCTACAAAAGCCGCTGCCGGCATTGGATGGCAAGGCTCCTGGCGAACTCATGGATACGGTCGATGGGCGCGCGTTAGTGTCTGATCTTCTCGCGCAACAGCAATCGGGTGCGTACGGATAATTTGTCGTGCCTGCCGTCTGGCGCATCGCAACCGATACGCCTACCTACGGGTCTGACGATCTATCCGGCAAGGGCGCGGAATTCACGGGTGGTCGTTGGAATAAAAAGGGAACGCCGCTTCTCTATACGGCGGGGTCGATCGCACTTGCATGTCTCGAAACCGTGGTTCATCTGGGCGGCCCATCACCGTTACCGTTGAATCGATATCTCGTCAAGATCGAGGTGCCTGAGGATGATTGGAAAGCGAGGGTGATATTTGACGAATCGAGTCACGTGGGGTGGGATGCGCTTCCCGAGGGACTCGTTTCCCTCGAATGGGGCACGAATTGGGCACGCTCTTTAGTCAGTCTCCTCGCGCAGGTTCCCTCGGTCGTAGTGCCCGAGGAATCCAACGTTCTCATTAATCCGAAACATCCGGCCGCTTCCAAACTCATCGCGACAAAAATTCGTCGATGGACCTATGACACTCGGATACGATGACAGCTCCACGCCCCAGGACGACGGTCATGCTTGGCCGGGTTTAGCGTGTTTGAGTAGGCCTTTCCCGGCGTGGTCTTCAAACCGATCTTCGTTCCGCACATACTCCCGGAGGACATCCAGCGATTAATGGCGCGATTGGTCGGCCACGCTCGAGGGGCTCTTCGGGCTCGTGCCTTCGGATCCGCGTAATTTTCGCAAATATGCGAAAAGGTGCGTCAAAACTGGTCTATAGGCGGGTACCGGGCGATCGCTCGCCGCCCACTATCGTGCATTACTCGTGAAATCCGTCAGAAACTTACGTTGCTGTTCGACGGACGCATGATCATGGGGTCCCCTCATTTTTAGTGCAATAACATACGGTAGAAACATCCATCATTTCCCGGTGCTCTTTGCTCTTTGAGGCGACCCATGCAACTCAATGATTCTAGGGCTGTTTCTGTTGCCCTTCAAAGTGCGCATTTTTCGGCTCACCAGTGCAGATTTACTGACCCAAAACATGAATTTGTGGGGTTGCCCGGGACGGTAGCAAAACGGCAGCGTATTGCTCGATCGGAAAGCTGAAGATGCCGCGCATGTCGTGGAGCAAAGCAAAATCGGGTCTTCCGCACTTCGTGTGACGATCTGACGATCTGACGGTCCAGATATGATCACCGAGCACCGAGCTTTGTCTATGAGGGGGTTCCATGGTCGTCATTCCCGGTCTTTCCGAGTCACTGGGCGCCGTCGGTAAGCGGATTATCCGCTTCGATACCACGGAGTCATCGTTTTCGGTCGAGGCGGCTAGCTCGTCGCGACGGGCGCAGTGCCCCAAGTGCTCACATGGCAGTGTACGCCGGCATGGACAGTATCGGCGGCAGCTCAGGGCCGAACCCTGCATGGGCCGAATGGTCAACCTGAGCGTACAAGTGCGGCGTTTTAAGTGCGTCAATCCACAATGCTCACGGACTACTTTTGTTGAGCAGATCGAGGCCATTGCGCCGGCCAATCAACGCCGGACGGTCGGTCTTACTAGCGCATGGTGCGCCATGGCCCAGGCGCTAGGTGGATCGGCGGCCGCTCGTCTATCAGCAAAGCTGGGCATGCCAGCCAGTCGTGAAACGTTGCTGCGCCTGCTGCGTCGCATGGACGAGAACGTGACGACGGCGCCCCCTGTGGTGATAGGGATCGACGACTGGGCCATCACCCGCGGCCACCGCTATGGGACCATCGTGGTGGATTTAGAGAGACGCTGCCCGATCGCGGTGCTGGACAAACGCGAATCCACAAGCGTTGCCGACTGGCTGAAAGGACATCCTTCGATCCAAGTAGTCGCCCGTGATCGTGCAGGGGCTTACTCGGAAGCCGCGCAGAGCGTAATTCCTCACGCACAGCAGGTTGCCGATCGGTGGCATATTCTGGGTAATTTGCGCGACACGGTTGAACGGCTGCTGCCGCGTCACAACGCGCGTCTGCGCGAGGCTGCTCAGCTGGCGATTGTGAGTTCTCTGCCTCAACCTCATGCCGCCGGCGCCAACTCTGCGTTACCTCTATTGGCCTGGCAGAAACTGAGCATTGATCGTCGCGCCGCGCGACTGGCACGGTACGAGGAAGTAGTCCGGCTTCGAGCACAGGGCTTGTCGTTCAAGGCGATAGGCCAGGCCACTGATTTGGACCAGCGGACAGTCAGCACCTTCGTGCGGGTAGGCGAGTACCCCGAGAGGTCTCCCCGCGGCAGTGGGCCCATGCTGCTGGATGCCTATCGCCACCACCTTCGCCAGCGCGTCGCCCGGGGTTGTACCAACATAACCGGTGTCTGGCACGAACTGCAGGCCCTGGGCTTCAAGGGTAGCCGCGGAACTGTACGTGTGGCGATGGCTCACGCATACGCTATGGCGTCCTCTACCGACACGGCCGGCCGGCCGGGCCATCGGACGTCGACCCCGTCAGCCCAGCGCGTATACGCTTGGCTGGTGGGTTGGGATGAACGCGGAAGTCGGGTACCGAAGCGGGTCGAGCATTGTCCATTGGTCGAAGCCTTGTGCGCGATCGAGCCGGAGATCGCCCAGGCGAGCAGCCTGACCCGCGAGTTCCTCGGATTGATTCACCGTCGCGATGTCAATGGCTTTGACCGGTGGTTGGCGCGCGCTCGGGACAGCAAGGCTTCCGAGCTTCGGCGCTTTCGTGAAGCGAAGCGAAAGTACCAATCCCGGGAAGTAAAAATGTCAATTCGGCTCCGATACGGGCATTTCCAGCCGGGAAGATCCCGCAACCCATTGATTTTTGCGCCGACTGGAGAGTGAACCAAACCATGGGGGGGCGAATCATGCAGCCTGGCGCGCCTGCGACCAGTTCGCGGCAGGCATCTTGGCCAATGCAGCAAGTCGCTGCACCGAGAGTTCCCCATTGAGATCAGCAACTCTGACCTGCGCCAGGCAGTGCGCCCCTTCATCGGTCCATCGCATCTGCTGCTTCTTCGCCATGCGATGACTGACAACCTGGTTGACCGCGGACTCGGCAATGCTGCTGCTGATCGGCAGCCCCTTGCGGTAGCGGGCGCCATAGTTGACGAGCGTACCGGCGTTGTTGTCGATGTAGAAGTACAGGCGGCGCAAATTCCACCACAACGTCGATCCCTCATAGCCTTGTCTCGCCAGCAGCGAGGCATCCAGCGTTTTGATCCGGGCCACCGATTTCCCGCCCTTGCCGTGCCAGGCCAGCCACTTTGCGCGCTCGATCTCGGCCGTCACCGTCTCTCGTTCCAGCGGTTCGATCGTCGCGCTGCCGAAAACCGAGTTCTCTGCAGCCTTGAACTTCATCGCCATGTGAAACCAGTCAAGGATCCGGCCTCTGGCAAGCTGGCTGCCCTCCACAGCCTTGCCGAACTCGCCGGCGTCGTCACTGATCACGGTGACTCGCTCGTTGGGCCCCACGCCGCTTGCGCTCAGGAACTGGTCCAGCCGCGCGGCCGCCGATGGCACCTGCTTATGCACGTATGCGTACAGGCGCGGAGTGCGATCGGTAAATGTTGCGCGTCCGGCAACGATGTTGACGTGCCGCTCCTGTACCGCTTTCTTCGTCAAGGGCGATCGCAGCTCCGCCAGGTCACGCGCGGCTTTACGGCTCTTGGGGCTGCTGCTGAAGCTCAGCCACGCCGAGTCCACGCTGACGCAGCCGACGCTCGACGATTCGCGAACCTGATCGCCGTCGATGGGTTTTGGTCCCGAGGCGATATCGCGCTCGATCTCCGCGTCGAGTGCGTTGCCGACGGCGAGGATCCTGCGGCGGGTGCTGCCCAAGGAGATCGCCTTGTCCAGCGGAAGGACCTCCCGAAGCAGCTCGGTGGCCTGCCGATAGGGCAGATGGGCGGCCCACTTGGCCTGAAGGTACTCCAATTCCGGAGTGACTCGTTTCGGCACGGCCTTGCACAGCGGACTCACGGAGCGACTTGCCCCGTATGGCCTGCCCGCGCAGCTGCATTCCCACAACCTTGGGCTCGGCACCTCGACCTTGCCAAACACGGTCCGCATGACAATCAATCGGCTGTCCTTATGCGCCAGCGCCGAGCCGCAGCGGCAACAGGCCGCCTGCCCCGCCATCCAGGCTGCAGCCTGTTGCGACACCAGAATCGATTGAACCTTAGCCAGCAGAGCGCGGCCTTCGGCAAGCGTGAATCCCAAGTCCGCAACGCTTCGATCTTGCCGCTCCACAACGGCAACGATCGTTGCTTCGCCCGCCGTCGCACTCGTTTGCTCACCCTCGAGGCGGGCTTCGATGATCAGTCGCATGGCAACTCCGAACGGTTCGCAAGGTTCTCCAGCCTAGCCGAAGCCGCCTGCCGTGAGAAGTCGCCGGGCCTTGGACACTGGGACGCGCGCCGTCGGTCTAGCCGTCAAATCGAGGAATTGTCTCCCACGGTTTGGTTCACTCTCGCCTGTGTCGTCACCTTGGTCGATCGGCTGGTCCATCGCTCCGAGATCCTTGCCATCGACGGCGATAGCTACCGCTTCAAAGAAGCCCAAGAAGCGGCCGCGGCCAAAGCCGCGCTGCGCGCCGCTCGAAAACAGAAACGATCACGGTAGCGTCCATGAAACCGAGCGATATGCAACGAATCTGTTTGCCCATCGGACTCTGCGATCACGATGTCGTCACGCTCGTCGACTTCCTACACGAACTGACCGACGCGCTCGAGCGTCACTACACCGGTGAACTCATACGTCGGAATTATCCACGCCCTGACGCGCCCCCGCGCGGCCCGGATACCGATCTCGACGATCCACCGTTATGAGAATCCCGTGGTCGCCGGAAAAACGCGGCGTTGCCCTAAAACCGCGTCGCACCGCCAAAATACCGCGGGTCTACGCCGCCGCTAACACCTCGATACAGGACTTTGACGACGGCCACGGGCATAGGCGGCAAGAGCCTGGACGGCAGCTGACGATGAATGCGACTTGGTACAAGCACGGAAATCGAGTGGACTCCTCAGAACCCCCGTCGAAACCAAAGCCAAGCCAATTCGAAACGACCGGCAAGTAGGGCTGTTTACCCGAACGTGCCGAATGGTACGGTATCGATCGCCAACCGCCAGCTTTTATGGGATTTCGATATCCGTCAACTTCACCCTCGTACGTTCAGCTACTCAAGCTTGCGAAGACCAACTGCTTGAGCAGTTCCGAGCGCCACAAAAAAGAATTTGCCCGTCCGGGCTCTACCACTGTCAGTGCCCTTACTTTGCGGCACGACGTAGCTTTTTTGTGCCCTCGAGCCCGCCGAGATTCGCCGCACTGCGGAAAAAGCCGTATTCGAAAACGGCACTTTTGCCATTCATCAGCCGTTCGTGCCTTTGACCTCAGGGGCCACTTGACCGTAATTCAGTGCCGCTACCAAGGCAATGCCTCCCAGTATATTACCGAGTAGTGTTGGTGCAAAAAAGCGCGTGAAAAATTCGTTCCAAGTGGCTTCCTTCGCGATTACAACGTAAGCACAGTCAACCGTTCCGGCAATGATATGTGAGAACCCGCTGAAGGCCACGATATATGTGAGGATGATGATGATCATTGCGCGCGAACCCTCGGCTGCCGGTAATAACCAGACCATCAGCGCGATCAGCCATCCAGCGTAAATCGCTCGCACCACAGTAGCCCCGAAATCGCTCCGAAGTGTTTGCTGGCCAATTAGCGAAAAGCTGTGCAATACCGTGTGGTCGAATGCGCCACTGCGGTGAGTCGCCGCCGCACAGATGATGCCGCCAGCGACATTCGCGACAAGCACGATTCCCCAGAGCCGTAATAGTCGAAGAAAAGTCGCGCAATTACGATTGTGAATCAGCACGAGCACCGGTGTCAGCGTATTTTCCGTGAACAGCTGCTGCCTTCCGAGAACCACGATGAGAAATCCCACCGTGTAACCGAAAGGACTAAGCACGGTTCGGAGGTACCCCTCCGGCAGGGCCGCCGACAATTCACCTTCGACGATCAGCGAGAACCCCATTGATAAACCGGCGGCGAGGCCGGAGAGGGCCAACGCCCAGGCGCCACGGTCCAGTTCACTCTCACCTTCGGCACGGATCGTTTCATGGATGAGCACCGCATTGGGGCGGCTCTGATCGTCGACCTCTTGCTTTTCCTGATCAGATAAATCGTCGAGTCGAGCGGCGGCGCTGAATGAATTGTCTGCTCGGCTATTCCTTGTTATGGTCACAGCCAACCCTAAACGAAAATCGCAAATATTCCCAAGGCACATTCTGCCCCATCTAACGTCGGAGAAAGACTGACCCAGCGGTTGTTGCTCGGCTGGTTCAGCCTCCTGGATATCAGGTCGACTGAACCCTCGAGCCGATGACGGTTCGCCAGCCGGCGGACCTAGCCCATGCTCGATCTTGTCAAGGTGTTCGCCGATGCCGGTGCTACTTTCGGGCGTCCTATAATGAACTACGCAACTTTCTGGCAGCTGTGTGAAGTGAGCCGTGCCAACGCGATTCAGGCGTGCGCGAGCCGACGTCCGCCCCGAATGTAAACAGCAACCACGACTCAAAGACTCACAGGATCGCTCGCCGTTCGCACCCTCCCTATCGCACGCGAAGACGCCGGCGCTGTGCCGATGGCAAGAAATTTGATATCTTTGTGATTACTTGGCATGAACGCTGGACGCAACTCTTCGAGACCTTCATGGCGGGCGGCAATGTTTCGTTGCTCGCGGAGATCGTCGCCACGCAGTAGCGCCCTTTAAAAAAGTTCTCGAACACTAATTCATTGAAGAAGGGCTTTCAATAAAAGGGAGAGTGATATGCGAAAGATCATCGTCGGGTGCTTAACGGGGGTTTTGGCCCTAGGATGCTGCACGCTTGCGCAGGCGGCGCAGTCAGCCAAGGCAGCTGTTGCCGCGCAGGAGGAGCAATGGACGCTAGCGCAACGAAACAATACGCCGGATTTGATTCCGCCCTTGCTCGCCCCGAAATTTATTGGCATCGGCACGGACGGCTCGGTGAGCAATCGGGACAAGGACATCGCGGATGCGAAAGCCACCAAATTCACAAGTCTTGAAATTGAGGATCTCAAAATCACGGTGTTTGGTAACACCGCCGTCGCGACCATGATCTTTAAAGCAAAGGGCACCGACGAGAAGGGCAAGCCCATGGACTTGAATGCGCGTTGGGCCGATACGTGGGTCAAGATGCCTAACGGCACCTGGCAGTGCGTGTTATCGCAAGGCTCGACCCTGAAGTAAATCGGGGCTCGACACGAATGGTCCCGGAGACAGCCTATGCTGTCTCTGGGGCTTGGGCATTGAGAGTGAAGGTCACCGCATTTCCATAGGCGTCACGAGCGTGGGGTCATCAACAAGGAGAGATTCGTCGCCGAGGTTGCATTGAAAAAAAGGCGGTAATTCAGAACAGCCCGTAAAAACTGCACGGAAGTGATCACGGTGCTATTTGAAACGGGCGCCACGCGTCACTTTATCGAATAGAGACGGCTCTTTTTCTGACCGCTCTCATAGTGTGCGATCGGGAGCTCGCAACTCTCGCGTGAATCGTTCGGCGGCTTGTTTCAAAATTTTGCGATGAGCGTGACGCCCCCTATCATCAGCACGCATCCCAGGCCGCGCCAGACCGTCGCGCTGTGGGGCTCGAATCCGAGCCAGCCATAGTTGTCCGCTGTCACGGCGAACAGCAATTGCCCCGTGACCACCAGTCCCACCAGAGCGGCCGCGCCGAGCTTCGGGGCGAGCAGGACGTTGCCTGTGAGATAGGCCGTGCCGAGAAAACCTCCTGCGAGCCAGGTCCACCACGGCGCGGCACGCAGTAGCGCGACAGACGGGATGGGTTTGTGCACGATCAACAGCAGCACAACGGTGAAGATTAGTCCGGTCACCATGTTGGCCGCGGCGGGAATATAAGGATTGTTGATTGATTTGCCGAGCAACGTATTACTGCCGACTTGCGTCGTTAATACGGCGCCGCAAATTAGCGCGAGCAAGGCCGGGATGATGGCGGTCAATCGGGTTCTCCTAAAATTGGCTGATACGGGGCGACGGGTTCATGCGATCAGAAGCAAATGATGACCGTCCGGATCGGTGACCAGCCGCTGCGCGGCGTCGCCGTCGTCCTCAAGACCATCGGCGGCCACCACGATGCGCGTCGCTGCCACATCATTGCTTGCCAAGTGCGGCTGAGTAGGACGGGGCCCGGGTCGATAGCAGAGCAGCTCCAGATGCGGAGTCGTTGCGTCGAGGGATAGAGCGGTGACCTCAACTTGTGGACTCGGTACGCCATCGAGATTCTCCTGCGCCTCGCCGCGATTCAGCGTTTGGCCGGTGAGGCGGAATCCGAAATTTTGATAGAAGTCCGTGCTCGGCGCGGTGTCGCACACGCTGATGGCCGAATGATCAATTCCCAGGAAGATCGGTTTCGGTGAGTGCACTCTCCATCGCGGAGGGACCGACTCTTCGGGAAATGCTAATAACTCCAGCGGGTGCCCCTCGGGATCCCGAAATTTGTAGGCGGTCACGCTTCCCGAGCGATGGGGCAGGTGTTGCGGTCCGCCGATCGAGATCGGAGTCCACCCTTTCGAGCGCTGCAATTGGAGCAGGGCAAGATCCATATCGCTGACGACGATGGCGAAGTGTTGGAACGCGGCGTTGTCCGGTAACAGCGCTCGAGGATAGGGCCGGCCCGGCCTATCGAACTGCCAAATGTCGACCGATTCACTACCGAGCCGAAGCGCGTGGCGCAGGGCGCCGCCCCGCACACCCATCCGGCGTTCGAATGGCGTTCCGGTCAGGTGCTCGCTCGACACGTGCCGGGCGTCAAACGCCATCACGTAAAACCCAGTCAACCGGCCGGCGTCGGCTGCGGTGAGACCGAAGCCGACGATGCGGTGAGCGCGGAGGCCTCGCATGGTCAACGACCGACGGCTCCCGGATCGAGCGATGCGAAAGTTCGATAAGGGTGCGACGAGTCGAACGGATGGTGCAGGAAGTCATCGATGCCCGCGGTATGGCCTCCGCACGTGAGGCTCAGAAAGCCACCGGCCAATGCAAGATTCTTGAGAAAATCCCAGAAAGTATCGCGCCCGCTGCTTGCGCCGCGCAGCCGAAAATCGCCGCTCTTCCAAAATTGCTTCCAGAGCAGGGCAGTAGCGACGCAATACACGGCAAGCGCGAGCGCCGCTGCGCGATCGGCGACACCGGAGAGGACACCCAACGACATCAGCACTTCGATGCTGAAGCCGACAATGATCGCGAGCCGCGACAGGACCGGGCTGTGGATGGCGACTGCGGCTTGAGCCTGCGCGTCCTCAAAGTTCAGCACCTTGTCGAGCGCACTGAAAGGTAGGAACAAGAGCACAAGAAGACAGCGCGAAATGGCCACGACTACGATGTTGAGCAAGTCGCCTCCGCCGCGGGATTGGTGCCCGTACCATAGCAAGATTCACCCGCCAATTGGATTACTCCTCATGATGTAGCAATTACAACATGGGGCTGTGCGATACTCCCGCGAGCCCTGCGGTTTCAAGGCGTGCACCATGAACGAATTGTCAAAGGACCCTGCTGCACCCGCACCACCCGATTCTCGCCCTGTACCGAACGTGCCGTACGCGGTGACGCTGGCGGGACAGACGGCGTTGGTCACCGGGGCGAATTCCGGCATCGGCAAAGCGGTGGCGATCGGACTCGCGCAGGCGGGTGCCGACGTCGTCGTCAACTACCTCGCAAACCCTGCCGATGCCGAGGATGTAGCACATCAAATCGAGAGTTTCGGCCGGCGAGCGGTCGTCATCAAGGCGGACGTCAGCAAGGAAGACGAGGTGATCGCGATGTTCGCCCAGGCGATCGATCACTTCGGCACGCTGCACGTTGTTGTCAGCAACGCGGGCCTGCAGCGCGATTCGGCATTCGTCGATATGACTCTCGACCACTGGAACACGGTCATCAGTGTGAATCTGACGGGCCAGTTCCTGTGCACGCGGGAGGCTGCGCGGGAATTCATACGGCGCGGCGTCGATGAGTCCCTCTCGGTGGCCGCAGGCAAGATCATTTGCATGAGCTCAGTGCATCAGGTCATCCCGTGGGCCGGCCATGCGAACTATGCCGCTTCGAAGGGCGGAATCGATATGCTGATGCGCAGCATTGCGCAGGAGCTGGCGCCGCACCGAATTCGAGTCAATGGAATCGCGCCGGGGGCTATCCGCACACCGATCAATACCTCGGCGTGGGATACACCCGCGGCGTACTCCGACCTCATGACCCTGGTGCCTTACAAACGGATCGGCGAGCCGGAGGACATTGCGAGGGCCGCGGCCTGGCTGGCATCCGATGCGTCCGATTACGTGACCGGCGCCACCTTGTTCGTCGACGGCGGGATGACGCTCTATCCGGGATTCGCCACGGGTGGCTGAAAGGTACGACGTCATCATCGTCGGGTCGGGCCCAGGTGGTGGCACCATGGCTTGGCGGCTGGCGCAGACCGGCAAACGGATTCTGCTCTTGGAACGCGGCGATTACCTGACCCGTGAGCGGGAGAACTGGGACGCCCAGGCGGTATTCATCGACGCCAAATACCAGACGAAAGAGACCTGGTACGGTGCCGACGGCAGGAGTTTCCACCCTGGACTGCATTATTTCGTCGGCGGCAACAGCAAGGTTTACGGTTCGGTTCTGTTGCGGTTGAGAGAGCGGGATTTCGAGGAGGTCCGGCATCCGGCTGGGATTTCTCCGGCATGGCCGGTCAAATATGAGGCGTTCGAACCCTATTATCAGGTGGCCGAGGAGCTCTATCACGTCCATGGACTGCGCGGCGAGGACCCCACGGAACCGCCGAGTGCCAAACCTTACAAATATCCGCCGATTTCCCATGAGCCGCGCATCCAGCATCTTTTCGACGGGCTGAAGAACGAGGGCCACCACCCCTTTCACCTGCCGGTCGGGATTTTGCTGGACGAAGAGAACGGAAAACCCCTGCCGCATTCTCCGTGCATCCGCTGCGACGCCTTTGACGGCTATCCGTGCCTGACGAACGGCAAGGCGGACGCTCAGGTCGTCTGCGTCGACCCGGCGCTCAAGATTCATCCCAACCTGAAGATGTTGACGAACGCGTACGTCGAGAAGCTGCTGACCGATTCGGGCGGTCGACGAGTCAGCGGCGTGCAGGTGGTGCAAGCAGGTGAAATCGTCATCTATGGCGCCGACCTCGTGATTGTCGCGTGCGGCGCGCTGTCGTCTGCGCTGCTCATGCTGCGCTCGGCAAACGACCACCACCCGGACGGCCTTGCGAACAGTTCCGGGCTGGTGGGCCGCAACTACATGCGGCATAACAATTCGGTGTTGATGGCGGTATCCCGTACGCCCAACCCGACCAAATTCCAGAAGACGCTGGGCTTGAACGACTTCTACTTCAAGTCCGACGACTGGGACTATCCTCTCGGGCACATTCAGATGGTCGGCAAATCCAACGCCGTGCAGATCCGCGGCGAAGGGCTGCCCTCGTTCATGCAATGGTTTCCAGAGAAGCCGTTCGATTGGATCGCCCGGCATGCGCTCGATTTCTGGTTGACTTCGGAGGATCTCCCGCTGCGAGAAAACCGCGTGTACTACGACGCAGCGCGCGTGGTACTCGATCTGCAGCAATCCAATTTGGAGGCGCACGATCGGCTGAAGGCCAAACTGCAACTCCTGTGCGACAAGCTCGACATCCATCCGCAACTGTTCGACCGATCGCTCTATCTGGGCCAGAACATCCCGATCGGGGGTACCGCTCACCAGGCGGGGACTCTCGTTTTTGGCCGCGATCCGGCGACGTCGGTTTTGGACGTCGACTGCAAGGCTCATGACGTGGATAACCTGTACGTTACCGATGCAAGCTTCTTTCCTTCGATTGGCGCGGTGAATCCGACGTTGACCATCATCGCGAATGCCTTGCGTGTGGCGGACACCATCATTTCAAGGCTCCGCTAGCCGGTGCGGTCACGACCAGCAGACGTGAACCCACGATACCGGCCCCCAACAAGCGGCGTGAAGGAATAGCAGATGGGCAACATCGCCTTTGGGTCGCCGGGTATCGACCCCACATGGTCGTCGAGCGACAAGGACTTCGTGACCACCGCGCTGGGGTCGTCCCGTCTCTGGGTGACCGTCGGGCACGGGATCGTCAACGAGGTGTACTGGCCCTCTACGGGCACCCCGCAGATTCGGGACTTCGGCTTCTATCTCATCGGCTCCGGGCGGTGGATCGACCTGAAGCGGGTTCAGAATTATCGGCTCTCGACCGTGGGACCTTATCTGCCTGCCCTGACGATCGTGCACACGGGGGATGACTACGAGCTCACGCTCGAAATCCTGCCGGACCCTCGACGCGATGTCTTGCTGGTGCGATACGGTCTGGAAGGCCCCTACCGGCTTGCGGTAATTTTGGCGCCGCATCTGCAGAGCACGGGAAAGACCAATCATGCGTGGATCGAGGCAGGGCGCGGATACGCGCGGCGCGGCGGCGTCTCACTCTGCCTCACGGCCGACGTGCCGCTCGTGCATCTCAGCTGCGGTTACGTGGGCCGCTCGGATGGTTGGCAGGATCTCAACGTGAACGGTGCGCTGACCTACGACTTCGAGCGCGCGGATAACGGGACGGTCGCCTTGAGCGGCGAGGCGCAGGGCACGAGCGGCATCCTCGCATTGGGTTTCGCGGTGACGCCGGGCGGCGCGCATACCTTGGTGCGTTCGGCACTGGCTGAAGGCTTCGGTGTTCTTTGCGACTCGTTTCTCAAGGCATGGCACATCTGGGGCGCCGAACTCAAGCTGCCGGGACCCACTCCGGCTCTCGCCGCCGCCGGCACGCTTGCGGCGACCATTCTTAAAATTCACGAGGACCGCAGCTATCCGGGCGCGATGGTGGCCAGTCTCAGCGTCCCATGGGGTAACAGCACGGACACGCTCGGCGGATATCATCTGGTATGGACTCGCGACACCACGCTCAGCGCGTTCGCGCTGCTGGGTGCCAACCAGCTCACCGACGTACGTCGCATGCTGGGTCACCTGACGGCCATTCAGACGTCTGACGGGTGTTGGCCGCAGAACTATTTTCCGAGCGGCGAGGCGTTCTGGGGCGGCGTGCAACTCGATGAGGCGGGTTTCCCCGTCCTGCTCGCGGCAAAAATGCGCTCGCTCGGTATCGAGGAAGCGCTTGGAACCGCCGCAATGGTGCGGGCGGCGGTGGGATTCATCGCGCGATCGGGTCCCAGCAGTCAGCAGGATCGTTGGGAGGAGAATTCGGGGTTCAACCCATTCACCTTGGCCGTGGCAGTCAGCGCCCTGATTGCGGCCGCGCCCTGGCTGACGGTCGCTGAGGCCGACTACGCCACGTCGCTCGCGAATGATTGGAACGACCGCATTGAAAGCTGGTGCTATGTAGAGGATACGCCGCTGGCCCGCCGATGCGGCGTTCGTGGCTACTACGTGCGCATCGCGCCTTCGGGTCGGGCGGGAGCGGCGACCGAAATCGTTCCGCTGCGAAACCGCGGCGGTCAGACGGTCGCAGCGGCGGAGTTGGTGAGCCTGGATTTCTCCTATCTCGTGCGTCTTGGATTGCGTGCAGCGGGGGACCGGCGAGTGACCGACACGCTCAAGGTTGTCGATCAAATTCTTCGCGTGGAGACGCCCTCCGGTCCTCTGTACCACCGATACAACGAGGATGGCTACGGCGAGCACTCCGACGGCCGCCCGTTCGACGGCAGCGGCATCGGCCGTTGCTGGCCGCTTTTGGTGGGCGAGCGCGGACACCTGGCGCTACAGGGTGGAGAGGACTGTCTGCCCTATCTCGAGACCATGTGGAATTGCGCGAGTTCGGGTGGTTTGCTGCCCGAGCAGGTATGGGATAGCGAACCGATTCCATCGCTCGGATTGGCTCCAGGCAGACCTTCCGGCAGCGCCATGCCTCTCTTGTGGACTCACGCGGAATTCCTCAAATTGCTGATTGCCCGCGAGCAGGGTCGACCATTGGAGTTGCTATGCGACGTCGAAGCGCATTTTTCGGACGTCGAACGATGCCGGGTCGCGGCGCGACATTGGCGCAGCGACGCGCCGGTGGGCCACGTCCAACCAGCCACTCGGCTGCTGATCGAGGACACTGTACCGTTTACGCTCCACGTAGGATTCGATGGCTGGCAAGACATTGATGATCGCGAAGCAACGGCCACAGCGTGCCGCATCTGGTCGGTTACACTGACTGCTGCGGAGCTGGCCGGACACCGCTTGCTGAATTTCACCCGGCGCTACGCCGACGGTTGGGAAGGGGTGGACCATTGTGTGCTCGTGAATCACTGAGACATGGGTAGGAGTGAACCTTGTGACGG
This sequence comes from uncultured Gammaproteobacteria bacterium, assembly GCA_963799885.1. Lineage (GTDB taxonomy): Bacteria > Pseudomonadota > Gammaproteobacteria > Steroidobacterales > Steroidobacteraceae > Bog-1198. The sequence continues at coordinate 290,817 of CAWCYX010000005.1, forward strand.
AGCAAAGGCCGTTGATCGTGGGCGGCGGCTTCGCCGGCGATCCGCGTGCGCGAGATGAAATCGGGCTCCCTAGCTCCGCCTGTCCCGGCTCGCTTGAACCCATGAGCTTGCTCGCGCGACGAAGGCGGACGCCGCGGAGCGGCTCGGCGACAATGCCGCAACTCGTCGCGCAAGGCGTGGACCAGGGTGGTGCTGCGCCCGACGTGCAGGCGGGACCCGGCGGGATGGCCCATCGCCTCTGTCATGCTCTATCGCCCGATGCCCGCACGTGACGAAGGAACACTAATCAGTCCAGTAGCGGGATTTCGTAGGGAGCACCCACCGGACACCACCTCGAGGGTCGGCGACGTCGCCCCGATAACGGGGAATCAAATGGACGTGCACGTGAGCGACGGTCTGACCGGCGGCCGGTCCATCGTTGATGCCGATGTTGAAGGCGTGAGGGGCGAATTCCCCGTCGAGAAGCCGCTTCTGTTCCCGGACGATCTCGAACAGCGCGTCATGCTCTTCGGGCGACAGGTCGAAAAACGATCCCACGTGTCGATGCGGGATCGCGAGCGTGTGGCCCGGCGAGACGGGATAGCCGTCGCGGATGGCAAACGCCAGGGAGTTCGATGCGACGACCCGGCCTCTGTCCAGCATACAAAAAGGGCATTCGGGGGCCATGCCGCATTCTACCGAAACATCGACAGAGGACGCGGTCAGTCCTCCCGGCCCGCGGACCGTCCAATTTTCTATTGAACTCCGGCTGGGCGACGTGACACTATCGAGGCACTGTCACGCAGCGATCGAAGGGATTCCGGAGCGCGATGGCAAGCTATTTCCTTCACGTCAAGACGTTCGGGCGAAGCCAGGGCAGCAAGGTCACCAGGGCTGCGGCCTACCGCGCCGGCCAGCGTATTCGCGATGAGCGCACCAGTGCGGTCTACGACCACACCGGTCGGACGGATGTGGCTCACGCTGAGATCGTGCTGCCGTCGGCCTATGCCGCCGACCGCGCCGACGGAGTGGGCGCTGGATCGATCCAGGCTCTGGAATGCCGCGGAGCATTCGGGGCGGTACCGGAACTCGCGACTGGCCCGCGAAATACTGGTGTTCGTGCCTCAGGAGTTGACGCCGACCCAGCGCATCCATCTGGTTCGAACGTTTTCGCGTGAATTGGCGGACCGGTATGGCAACGCGGTGGACTTCACGGTCCACGTACCGCGGCCGCAGGCGGATGAACGGCATCATCACGCCCACCTGCTCATGACCACCCGTCAGATCGGGCCCGACGGCCTGGGTGCCAGGACCTCTCTCGACTTGTCGGGCACCGAGCGCCACACGCGCGGCTTGGGGCCTTCCAAGGATGAGCTCCTATGGATTCGCGAGCGCTGGGCGCAGGTGACGAATGAGGCGCTCCGCGAAGCCGGACTGGCGGTGCGCGTCGATCACCGGAGCTACAAGACTCAAGGCATCGATCGCGAGCCGCGGCCGCTAATTTCCAATGCAATCCTTTACGCGGAACGCCGATCCGGCCGGAGCACCCTGGCGGGCGACGGAATCCGCGCACGCCATCGAGAGCGCGTCGAGGCGCGCGCCCAGGGAGCCGAGGCGCTGGCGCGCGTCATCGAACGTCAAAAGCGGGAGGGCCGGTTGGCGATCCAATCGAGCGAACGAAAGGAGGGCACCCAGAAGATCCCGAAGGGGGCGCTCACCCGCGAGCAGCTCAACGCCCGTCGGCTGGAGTGGCGCAAGGAGCGCGCCGAGGAAGTCAATCGCAAACAGAACGAGCGGCGCCGAGCCAACAAGGACGAGGTGAACCGTAAGCAGCGTGAGTACGACCGCAAGCGGGCCGCCGAGCGCAGGGCCGCAAAAAGTCTGGCCGGCGTACAAGAGTCGCGGCCGGCAAAGACGAAGGATCGCCCCGTGCCGCTCGCGCAGGTGGCGGCAGCGACTCCCCCCATGTCGACTCCCGTGAGTGCCGAACCTTCGGTCAAGAACTGGCTGGCCTTCCGCGCGGAACAGAGCCCCGCACCGGACCCGAATGCGCTCGCCAATTGGTTGGCCTGCCGGGAGAGTCAGGCGAATGCCCCAACCGCGGAGAACCAGTTGGAGGGCCGTTCCCGCGACCCCGAATTCACCGGAACCGGCCATCGAGACGGCGAAGCCGATCGCGATCCCAAGCGCGGCCCCAAAAACGACCTCGGGTATTAAGGAGAGCCCCAATGCTGGAATCGACAATCCACGAATGGACTCACGGCCCCAAGGCTCTCTTGGTGCTTTACGCCAACCTCACCTTGCCCATGTTGGCGGCGCAAATCCGAGCGCGTTCGCCTATCGTGGCATGGTGGAGGTCGGTGTTGACGTCGGTGCCGTTGACCGTGATCGGCATGCTAATCATCGTGCTGGCGGCGTTCTTGCTCAGCCACGTCGGTATGACGGGCGGGGGTTTCTTTTCATGGCTCTTCAGCGTGGGCTTCTTGGCGCTACTCGGTTACAGCTGCGGGCAGGTAATCGCGGGTGATTTCGTCTCGAATTCGAACAGTGTGTATCGACGCAGCGCCGTCGTGTCGAATGCGAAAATTCCCTTCAAGCGTCAGCGTCCGCGCCGCTTGAGCCGTGATGGGAAGCGCGTACCCGATACCGAGACTCCCATCACGCTTGCCGGCATCCCGGTGGCGGCGGAAGATGAAACCAAGCACTTCAAGTGCATCGGCACCACCGGAACGGGCAAGAGCACCGCCATTCGCGAGATGCTGAGCGCGGCGCTCACGCGCGGCGACCGCGCGGTCATTGCCGATCCGGACGGGGGTTACCTCAGTCACTTTTACGACGCGGACCGGGGCGACGTGATTCTGAATCCGTTCGATCCCGATGCGGTGAAGTGGAATCTCCTGGGTGAGATCACCAGCGACCATGACGTCGATCAGCTGGCGCGCTCGCTCATTCCCGATGGCGGGGGTTCGGACCGGATCTGGAGCGGGTATGCACGCACTTTCTTCACGGCGGTCGTCCAACAAGTCATGGCGGCCCTCATTCAGGACGACGGCGAAATCTACCGCCTGGTCACCAAGGCGAGCGTGCACCCGCAGCCGTAGTCGAGGCCCTCGGACTGAAAGAAGGCGACATGCTAGACATCCAGATTGCGGGTAGGCGGATCTTCGAGGTCGCAATAGCCCCCAATGCGCTAACTTATTGCGAGGAACCTTTCAACTCGTGCAGTCGTACGAGCAGCGCAGGTATGTCGACCGTGACGATGCTCCAAACGGTATCGTTGTCGATTCCCAGATATCCGTGGATGATCCTATTCCGGGTGGCGACCTTCAGTCGCCAGGGTACATCAGGGTGGTTATCACGGACGAACTGAGGGACGTGGCTGGCCGCTTCGCCGATCAATTCAAGGTTGCGGAGTGTGGCGTCGTAGTTCAGCCCGCTTTGGATAAATCGGTCCTGATCCAGACCGCTGGTGTAGGCAATAACCTTGTCCGCGAACCCGATCATGTCGTCGATGTAGAACTGCCAGGCACGGGAGGCGTCGTCAGACATGCACGGCTTCCCTTTCGATGTACGGGCGGAGTTCTGGCCGTAGCGCCTTATCTGTGACCAGGTCGATCGGGCGACCTAGGAGATCCTCCAGAAAGAACTGGACCCCGAAGTATCGTTCTGAGGTTGCGGGCCCATCGAAGTAGACGAGAATATCAATGTCACTGTCCGGCCCCGCAGCGTCGCGCACCGTTGAGCCAAACAGAGCCAGTCTCACCACTCCGAAACGGGCTGCGAGCGCGGGCTTGTTTTGTGCGAGAAGGTGCAATACATTCGAGCGGTTCACGAGGCCCCCTTTGACCGCCCTGATGGCCGGCGGTGCCTATTATGCCCGCGAGACGTCGTGGACGCCTGACGTTTGGGAAAAAGGAAAGGTTGTCGCTAAAAGCCGCGAATCAATCGCTCGGGGCGATTGTCACGGAGGTGTGACGGCGCCGAAACAGACCAGACGACGAACGATCTGCGCACGAGATCTCGCGAGTACGCCTCAGCAGCGCCGGTGACTAATCCGGTCGAGGCAGTCTTCACGTTCAACGCCGCCCCGGCCACCGGCATGACGAACAAAGTCTCCAATACGGGAATGCCCGTCACCTGTTCAATTGCATCGCTGTACGCGGCCAATTGACCCGTGATCGGCTGCGAGCCCCGCCGCTGGATACTGTTTTGTGAGCCTGACTTGTGATCGAGCAAGATCCACCCTTGGTCGGTCTTCAGCAGAAGATCGATGCGCCCGTTCATGAGCTGGCCGCCGCCGAGGGATTGAGTGATGGGAACCTCCACCACGACGAGGGCCTCCCTGGTTGCCCAGACTGGCCTGCAGTTTCGATCTGCGCAGCGCCAGGGTAAATTGATTGCCTCGCTGATGGCAGCATTGGCGGAGTTTGAGCGGGACCTGCTGCGTGAGCGTGTGCGTTCCGGGATCGCGGCCGCGCGAGCGGGGGTGGTGTTTGGTCGGCGACCCCGCCAACGCGTCAAATCCGACCGTTTCGCGCCCAAAGTGCTGAAGCTTGTCAGCGAGAGCCAGTCCTATCGGGAGATCAGTCACCGGCTAGGCCTGAGCAAGATACGATTCTCGATATCGTCAAACGTGACCGTGCTGCGTAACCTGTCGCGCCGTTGGTTAGGCGGGATGTCCGTTCCAGGGAGGAGTGATCGTGAGAAATGCCATTCTGAAATTAGTTGTTGTTGCCGCCCTTGTATTAGTCGTGGGATGTGAGCCCGGCGATTTTGGAGCGCTACTTGATATCCAGATCTCGCCCGTCGGGAAAACCCGTTCACCGCCGTTTCAGCTTTACCGCGATTACACCTACAACGTTGCCATCGGTCTGGATCCAATGAAGGTCGATGAAGCGTCGTGCGCACCGTCGTTACTCGCACTAATCCCGGGAATTCCGTATCCGCCGTGCCACGAACTGACGCCACCCCACGGTTCGATGTCTTGGACTGTTACACAGGGAGGAAAAATGGTCGCTCAAGGTGGCATCGAGGCGTTGCCCATTGATGTCGTACGGGGTCGTCCGAACTCGTGGGCGAAGGACAAAGCCATGGGATGGGACGCATGGTGGATGGTTCGGTCATCCCGGAAAAGACTATGTCATCGAGATCGACGTGCAGCCATCTCCGGTCGATTTGCGCAATTCCACCCTCGTCTGGCGATCGTGAAGCCGTTTAAGTAGAGACCACGCCTCGATCTCGCCCTTAACATGGCGCCGCTCGCGCTTAGCGTATTGGCCCCTTTCTTGAGGTCACCCCTTGAAGCCCGGTATCCAAACCTCAGCTCGAACGAGAGTCGCGTGGGTTACCGCGCAACCAAGATCGCGGGCGCGCTGGGCAGGTCCGGACTGCCGCACGAGCGGCAACAGAGGCCGAGGTGCCCGCGCCCAAGATCCCGTTTTCGCAATCAGGTAGATCCGGCGAGTAATACAGCGTTTTCCCGCAAGTGGTACAGAAGTGCTCGCGCATAAAAGTCTGTTGCATCAGGCTACGAACATGAACGCGCGTCCCGCGACAATGTGGGCAAGAAACTCGCGAGCCGCGCATACATTCAGAATGCGCAGAGCGAAACCACTCAAAATCACGTGAGCGGCGCCGCCGATCTTCCTTCTCCGCCGAAAGAAACCATAGGATGGTGCCAATACCTATAAAGGCACCGGCGCTGATGAAGATCGTTAAAAATATTGTGTCGTCAGACATGGTCGATTACCTTACTCGTGGATAAGCGCCCGGCGGCACAACGAAAAGCTAGCCACCGTCTTCGGGCGAGTAATATAGGGTCTGCCCACAGGTGACGCAAAAATGCTCACGCATAAATGTGCGTTGCATAAGACCGCGGGCATTGATCCGCGAACCGTTGCAGTGCGGGCAGATCACTCGACCTTGTTGCACGCACTGAGGATACTGCCTCGTAAACGATTGAAAGTTCTGTTGACGCCGGCGGTTCTGCGCTAAATAGCTCTGACCCCAGATGACGCCGATTATGACGACAATCAGTATGGGCAATGCGCTGTTAAACATTGAAAGAACCTCTGTTCCTACAAGGTGTGACTAAAGGACAATTCGCACGGAAGGGAAGCGGCAATTGAGCGCTACTGCAACATTCATATGAGGACCATTTATTGTGGATGACCAACTCGCTATTTAGCATGTTCCGGAGTCCCATTCCCACTCGTTGGTGAATGCATTGAAGTTGTGACGGGCCTGGAATTCAACGTGGCGGCCATCGTCGTAGGTGCGAAGGCACTGGCCGTTATTGCAGCGGGTGTTGCAGCTGGTGACTCCCTGACGAGTGACGGGGGCTCGAGGAAATGAGGATGACGGAGCGTGCCTTGAGGCCTCTTCCTCACCCCGCCGGAGTACGACTAGAGCTTCAGCCATAATTTTGGCGGCTTCGTTGCCTTGGTTTGCGGACCTTTGATATAGGTCTATTGCCAGGTCCACGTCCTTTTCTACACCTTCGCCGGACCGGTAGGCGCCTGCAAGTAATAGTTGACCTATCGCATTCCCTTGCTCGCTGGATTTTCGATACCACGCCACTGCTTGCACGTTGTCTTTTGGCACGCCCGTGCCGTCGGCGTACATGAGGCCGAGGTGAAACTGACCGGCAGCGTCCCCTTGGTCTGCGGCCTTCCGATACCATGTCACGGCTTTCGATTTGTCAATCGCCACTCCTGCACCGTTTACGTAACTCATGCCGAGCGCGACCTCAGCCAAGGGCAATCCTTTCCCGGCAGCCCTGGCGAGCCATTCAGCAGCTCGCACGGAGTCTTTTGGCATGCCGGTACCATTGGAGTAGGCAACACCTAGGTAATATTGCGCTTGAGCAACGCCCTGCGCTGCCAAAGGAATCCATAGGTCCAGGGCATCTTTGTATTTTTGCGTTTCATAGAGGTCCAAGCCGCGCTGGAGGGGGCCTTCGGTCGGTGACGAATCAAGCGCCGCTGGGTTAGCCACCGCGAACGACATGCCGACGGCGAGCGAAACAGCCGTCGAGACGAAGATACTAATCAAGTCTGCGTATTTCATTCTGAAGTTCCCCTGACAGCGGGATTCGCCGTGCTTCGCGTGGACCTTACCGTCGTAGATTGCAGGAACGGTGTGGTGTGGAGTCGATTGAAAGCGGAGTTTCCTGGGCCGCCACTCGGTTGTCCGTGACCCAGTCACGTAAAGTGCGGAAATTGGCAAATTAAAATACGCATTGTCGTATCCGAGCGGGAAACCCTTAGTGCGCAGTGGGCGTAGCGATCTAAAAGCCCCGAAGCTCGGTCCTGGTAAGTACCGCACGACGGACCTTACTGAGGTATCGCGCTTGTATTTGCCGCCTGAGCTGCTGCCGCAGCTTCGGTTGCAGCAGCAGCTGCGGCAGCGGCCGCTTTAGCTGCATCGGAAGCCGCGAGTTTTGGCATGTTTGACAGTTCGTGTGTACGAGCCGCGAACGCGGTGTCGAAAGCGGCAACTTGCTGATTGAAGGCGGCCAGAGCTGCTTCGTTTTCTTTGTGTTGATTGTAAGACCGGTAGCCCAGACCTATCCCCACTACGATAGCTATGACGGCCGTGCCAATCGCGAGCTGTTTGCCGGAGACGTTTAAAGAGAGTTCCATATTAAATTTATCCTAAGTGTGTGATGAATGTCGGGCGAAAGTCGCGCTCAGTTGCTCGTCTGGGTAATGACTTGCGCAACAGCCGGAGCGGCTTTTGCTTGAGTCACCGCTTCGACGAGAAAGATCACTGATTGGGCTATCGCTTCTTTAGTAACCGCCTCGAGGTTGGTACCCTTGAGATTGGAGAACGATCCGCCAAAGCCGCCGATGGTGCCACCGACAAATCCGATGCCGCCGGCGCCGAAGGAAGTCGAGCTAGTTTCGGTCGAGGCCGTGGCGCGCTTGCTGGCGACGACCTTGGCGGAGTTAACGCTGACGAGCTTCATGTCGAGCGAGACGGAGGCGGACTGCTTCTTGCGGCCGACCGATCCGAGGATGGGGATCATCCCGGCGCCGAAGCTCTTGTTCTGCACCGACACGTCGATCTCGGTCACCGCGCCGGAGATCAGGAACTCGGCTTGTTCGGTCTGAACGGTCTTGCCGGCGCGCGCGAGCTCCTGGGCAATTTCCTCCATTTGGTCGCGGTCCTGCACCGAGAAGCAGCCGGTTTCGGTGAGCGCGGTGGTCAGAACTTCCTTGATGCCGTCGGCGATGCCGGTGACATTTGTGGCCCCGCCGTTGGCGCCATTGACCATTTCCATGAGGGCGGCGATGCCGCCAGCCTGACCCGAGCCTGTGTTTCCGGCATTGCAGTTGGCGGCTTTGCACTGCATCTTACCGACCATGATGTTGGCCAGCGGCGTAATGCAGTGGGGCAATTGGACCGGCGGCGTCTTGTCGGCGGCGACGGCGCCTCCCGCGAGACTCGCCAGGAGGATCATCGAGGTCATCGACAATTTTGAATGCAGCATGTGGGCAGTCCTTTCGTTATAAACTTTGCGACACTGTCAGCTGTCCTCGCGTCATGCGGGCTGGCTGAGAACCAATCTTCGAACGTCCGTGCTGCTTGGATGTAATGTGCATCAAACAGCGCACAAATGGAAGTGCGAGTTGAATGAACTAAGAGGGAAGTCACACCTTTGTGTCTTCACGGGAGGGAATTGAGTGCAGCGTCACAGTCGGCGGATGCGATGGCGATCCACCGCCATAAGTGCAGCAGTGCATGGGATCGATGCACTTAACGTGAATGAGGGGTACATCGTCAAACTCACGACGGACCACAACGAAAGGCGATTCCATGCGGCCCAAGGCTACAAGACGCCGCCGACCTGGCTTCATGCACAACCGGAAGGAGTTCGAAACGACCTTAGGTGGCGAATATTTGCGGGCCGTATGCATCGCAGTTTGACCCACCCGAAGCGATTCACCGAGGCGACCTAGGAACTGAAAGTCTCTTTCTTAGCTCAGGCACTCTGTCGAAGTTGGCGCGAAGCGCGACGGAGTCGATTATATTTCCCCTCTCCGCTCCCACCGATCATCTCCTCGTTCGCTTACGTCCAGCGGGATTCCGAGCAGCCAGAGGCAGGGCGCGCGGGGACAGGGGGAAATTCCTCTCTCAAGTCGATTCTGTATAGGATCGAGCTCAAACATGCACGGGGAAGTGAGGATTACAACCGTGGGAGCTCAGCAGGGGGCAGATGGCTATCGATGGGATGCGAGGCGCCGTCCGCGGTCAAATGTCAGGGGAGTGCTTTGGACCTGAGCGGTGCGCGGTCTGATTGACTGGCGCCCGTGCCTTCGAAGAAGACGAAGACGCCAACACCGTAGTTGGCTCCTGCACCATCGGCAACTTCTTGATATGAGTTCAGGCGATCGTCGGCGGAATCAAGCAGCATCTGGCCATTACGGGCGACGAAACGGCAAAAGTCATCGAATTTTGCCGGATCGATGGATAATCGAGCCGCAGAAATCTGCATCTGCCCGGATGCGATATGGCGGTCCCGAAATACATGGTATTCGAGGGTCTCGGCGAACCGTTGGAGGTCTCTCAGGACGGGTTCCACCGAGAAGGTGTCTTCGTTGGTGTTAAGGACAGAATGCCGGAGGAGGCGGACGGTAGTCGCGTTTCCAAGAATTCTAACAACATTCATGCTCTGCAATTCTGTGAGTACTGCCGGGGCATTCAGACGGGGGTCGATGGAACGTACGAGCGCTGCAAAGCCCTTGGGATCTTCCTTGCGCAAAGACAGTTCCCGGGCGTGACCCGAGTCGTCGGTCCACGCCGAAGAACGGGCCCAGGCTCCTGTAATCGAACCTAAGGCAAGAAGGCTCTCGTACCGGGAGCCGGAGCCGAGTCGACCCAATTTAGCATCTCCGTCATGTTGTGCATTCGCGCGCTTAACGCCCTCGATAATGCTGGCCTCCGAGACTCCGGCGGACCTTAAGATGCGCACGATGGGGCGAAGGACGCCGTAGACCCACTTGGAGAGCAAGGAGAGATTCGTGGCCGTTGAGTCGTCCCGCCAGTTCATCAGAGCCCTTCCGTGTTGCTGATCGGCAACGGACTAATGCGATTTCCTGTTATCGGCACATCATCCCGAATGTTGAGAACTAGTTTGTGCCTGGGAACGTGAGGCACACGCGATGATATGGTAACATGTGCACGGAACAGGGCACTATATTGCAAAAACCGGGATCCCAGGTTTTGAAGGCAGATACGATGACACTCATTAGAAATTGCTTCTTGGATCCGCAATGAGCATCAAGAATTCTGTGATTGCGTCATGTCGCCGGATTCTCGCGCCGCTGACGCGAATTCTGCTTCGCTTCGGGATCGGTGCCGGGGAACTCAACGCACTGATCGAACAAGAGTACGTAAAGTCGGCGATCCGGCAGCTTGCACTCACAGGCGAACTCGTCACGTCCTCACGTATTTCCATCATCACGGGCCTGCCGCGGAATATTGTAGCCTCGATTGTCGAGTCGCTGGATGAGGAGTCGACCCGCCGGGTGGGCTCTTTGATTCAACGGGCCCAACGGGTGCTCACCGGCTGGTATGAGGATCGTGAGTTTCAGACGCGAGAAGGGGACCCACTGGTGCTCGAGGTTGCAGGGGCTGGCAAGACGTTCGAGACGTTGGTGGAAAGGTATGTGGGCGGCGGAGTCCGTGCGAGTGGGGTGCTGAAGGAGCTTATCGCAACCGGCGCGGCAAAGATGACCCGGGATGGCGCGGTTCGGGCCATGAGGCGGTCTGCAGCGGCCGGGGGTGCCGATCCCGAAACGGTGCAACAGCTAGGGGAGTACACCAGTGCCCTTCTGGTTGCATTCGAGCACAACCTCACCAGCGGCCCCCAGGAGCAGGTCGCGATCCGCGGCGTGATGCGTCAGGCCGATGCTTCGATCGTTCCTTTGTTTCGCTCGCAAATGGCAAAGCGAGTCGAGGTTCTCGTTGAGGGTGCGGAGGCATTTCTGGAGAGCCGTGTGCCAAAACACGAAAGCCAGGAGGAAGACGCGGCGTCCGATGTGGTCGTCGGCTCCTTCGCGTTTACCTGTGTCCAATCAGTTAGTGAGCCGGAGCCGCGGTGGCAACGGGGACTGGCAGAGCGTCTGAAACGGCCGGGTAGTGCGCGATCGGCGACGGACTAGCCACTGAGGTCGAAAGAGGATTGGTCCACCCGTCGTTCGGCGCCCATTTCGGCAGGAGTTGGCCGCTCAGTTTCAGCGCGAAAACCGCCGCTTGCAGGATCCGCAGATGCAGCAGCCGATTGACGTTTTCCGCCTCCTGACCGCGTCGGAGTAAACCGACGTCGCAGTGCAATTCTTCCGTCGCTGACACGGTGATCTCGGAGAGTTTCGGAGCCGCACGACGGCAAGCGCGGTGCATCGGAAACACAATGATGACCGCCGATTTTGGGTTTGGAGGATGTTTCAAGCCGTCATGGGAGGAGAAGGAATTCATTGCATGCTCCCGGCGGTGGCCGCATTCGACCCGCTGACCCAAGTCCATGTGCCCGTCGCAGGGGTGAATTGCCACAAGTCGTCGAGCGTTCCGGCGGTTCCGGCCGAGTCGATGCCGGAGCCGCCGAACAACCAGAGGGTGCCGGCCGAATCGATCCAGGATGTGGCGTTGGAGCGGGCACCGGGACGATTGGCGGTTGAGGGCGCGTCCTGTACTCCATACATTCCAGGCGAGTTGGTGACGTCCGAACCGCCAATCCAGGTCCATTGTCGAGTTGTGATACTAAATTTCCAGAGGTCGTCGAGAGCACCAGCGGTGCCGGCTTGATCGCGACCCTGGCCGCCGAAAAGCCAGAGATTTCCGCTGGCATCGGTCCAGGACATTGCAGAGGCGCGTGCGCCGGGTGCGCTGGTGGGTGACGACACGCCTTTTGTGCCGTAGCTTCCTGCCGCATCGACCGTGCCCGATCCGGACGTGCGAGTCCATCCAGCCGCATCGGGGCTAAACTTCCAGAGATCGTTGAATCGGCCAGCCGTGCCGGTCGCGTCCTCGCCGCTGCCACCAAACAGCCAGAAGTTGCCGGTGGCATCGGTAAAGGAACTCGCGCCTCGACGTGCCGGAGGCCGATGTTGGTTTGAGTAAGGGTCAGTGTGCATCGTACTTGCGTGCACAACGTCGATTGAGGTTGCCGCAGATACGGGGGTGCACGCAATCATGGCTTCGGGGGGTAAAGGGGTGAGTTGAAGTACGCCGGAGCCGTTCGTCACCGTGCAGGTCTCCCCGGCAGGCTGGGTGCCCACCGTGATCGAATACGAGCTGCCGATTTGTAGCCCTGGGTACGACGCGGGATCTCCCGGGACGAAAAGATAATGTCCTGCTGCGCCACTCAAGTTATTCGCGGCGACTCTCGAATACAGGCTATTGAGGACGACGACCACTGAGGTGCCGGCGCCCAGGCCGGAGACGCCAAACGGGATGGCCTCGAGCAAGCGAGCACCACCGCCTCCCGAATTGGGGCTGGGACTTGAGGAAGTTGGGGTGTTCGTCGATGTTGGGGTGTTCGTCGAGCTAGATACCGGGTTTCCCGAGGAAATGGGCCCTGGGCTTGTGGTCGCCGAAGCGGATCCCGAGGTGGGTGCTGGAGAGGTAGGCGTCGAGTCGCTGCTGGGCGATTGATTCGCGCTCCCGGACAGAGTGGAACCGCTTCCACATGCTGCCAGCATCAGCAAGGGGACGGAAATCCAGAGGTGGATTGCGATACGGCGGGTGGAGATTGCGATTGGACGGCGCATGCGGTGTAACCTCGGGCAGTGATTCAACTGAGCGGAACGCGGCTTGGATTGCAGTGATGGCATCGATGTATCGACACTCGTTGCATACCAGGCCGCGGCAATTACATATCTTCGCGTGATGACCTGCTGACTAACGCCGATTCCTACCTTCGTTCCTCACCACGGTTCTCGTTGCGCCGGTGGGACCTGCACCCGCACGTGCATTGGCCTGCACCTTCGCATTCGCACTTGCAACCGCAGTGCCGAACCTCGCACCCCAAGATGGGCGGACAGCTGTGTGCACGTTGGCCGCAACACCTAACTGTGTACCGCCTCCTACGCCGGCCGTCGCTCCGCCGCGATAGAAAGTGCTCGTTTGGTAATGTTCGAAAGCGGCGCGAGGTGCACCACTGTAGTAGTGGCCGTAACCGGGATGACCGTACACATAAAAGTTCGCGTCCCAGCCACCACCGGTCCAGTAGCCGAAGGTCGGATTGTAGAAACCCATCGGGTACAGACTGACAATAACCTCGGGCTCGTAGGCCATTTCAATAGCGACTGGCGGGGCGTAGAACGCCACCGGCGGAGCATAGTAGGCCGCAGGAGTAGCCACACAACCCGCGGTGAGTGTGAGCACGGTCAGAGCGATTAGCGTTTTCATCGGAATCTCCCATTAGTGATACGAAACCTAAGATGAATCCCGGCAGTTCTGGTCACGCGATGGACAACTAGGCTCCCATCCGGTGTTGACCTTCCTCGTAAAGCTGTTCGTCAACGACTTGTAATGTGCATTGAACGAAGCACAAATGAAACATCGAAAACTCCAAAACAGGCTGCCGATCACAGTATTTGCGCTGTTTGTGCACGAAATGAGTCACTCGTCACACGATTTACCTAGCGCAAAGGAAGATCGAACGTCTCGGATCTTGCGGGATTTCTCAAGTTGGCCTCGATTCCGGATTGGATGCGGGTCACACTGACGCATGTGAGCTACCCGACCGTGGCTCGAGCCACCCGCAGCGCGAGTGCTCAATCCGGAGCGAGCGCCGACGGCGAGGCTGATGCCCCGAAAAGGCGCGGGAATGCAGGGGGAGGCGAGTAGTCTTGGAAGCGGCAATGGAACGGATTTATCTCTACGTCCCGCCGGAGGAATATGCCGAGGTAAAGGCCTCGGGCGCCTGCTGGGATGAACATTCCAAGCGTTGGTATGTCCCTCAAGACAGTGTGCCCGCAACATTGTCACGATGGATGGGGGACGGTGACGAAGCGGAGTTCGGCATCGAGTCCGAGGAGGCGTTCATCGCCGTCGCGCAAACATCGTGCACGAATTGCCGCGAGAAGATCGAAGTCGTCTGCATTCATTGCTCGAGCGGCAAGGATCTCGAAACCGGCGAGGTCTTGGAGTGGTTCACTCTGTCGAATATTTCGTCCATGGATCGCGGGCTGGCGGCGATGCTCGAGCGTTGGCGGTTCTACAGGACGACAACCGAACCTGAGGACGGGTATTTCGCAAATCACTGCCCTTATTGCGGGGCGGTGCAAGAGGATTATCTGCTGCACTCGGAGCCCGGTGATGTGTTTTTTTGTATCGCGGATGCGGAGCCGGGGTCGATCGAGTTGACGGCGGTGGAGGGACGGATTCGGGTGAGCGGGGATTGCGGGTTTGGCATTTGAGATCTACGGCTCGCACAGTGCCGCCGCACTGACTTCGTTCGCGACCAGTTCGGTCACGTAATCGCCCGGAGCGAGACCGTGAGCGGTGACGAATGTCAAAAAGAGCGATTTTCGGGTGCCGGTCACCCGCCGAAAGGTCTCGGTGCGTTCGCGCAGCGTCGTTGCGAAGCGCTTATCGATGATAAGGGGCGCAGTGCTCCACTTCATTTCGCACAAGTTGATGGCCCCATCCGGCCGGTCGATCAGGAGATCGATCTGTGCTCCCTTCTCGTCCCGTTCACCCGCGCGATGCCGCCACGCACTCTGTTCGGTGAGGATGCCGCTGATTCCGAGCGCCTTCTTGATTTGTGCGACGTGCGTCAAGCAGATGTTTTCGAACGCGTATCCTGCCCAGGCGATGCCGGCGCTGGAGGTGCGCTTCTGCAACCACCGGGAGGGGCCACTCTTCGTCCGCGCCAGCGGCCGCATCCAGCGCAGGTAGAACAGGGTGAACTCATCGATCAAGCGGTACTGGCTCTCCCGCACGCTGCGTCCAAAGGGCACGCTGCGCAGAATAAAGCCGGTCGTTTCAAGCTCCTGCAGGATCGTGCTCAAATTGCCGCCGGACAGTCCACTGTGTTCGATGAGATCCGCCCGAGTGAGGCCCACTCGCTTGGAGGCGAGCGCTTCGATTATCTTCAAATGCCGCTCGTGATGCTCGAATAGTGCCGCGTAGAGCTGGCCGAACTCATCGCGCAGCGCCGCATTCTCCTCGAAGAATAGGGCATCGATGTTCTGCGCGGCCGACCGGCCTTTGCGAATTCTGTCGAGATAGTACGGGATGCCGCCCACCGCCATGAAGAGTTCCAAGATCTGGATGGGATCGATCGCGGTTCTGCGGCCTTGCAAGAACTGCGCGGTTTCACCCAAATTGAACGGTTTCAAGGCGATCGAACGAGTGACGCGGTTGTGCAAGCCGCCCTTGTGGCGCAGCATGTTCACGATCATCCAGGACGCCGCCGAGCCACAGATGACGAGGATTAGCTTGCGCCGCCGCGAGGCGAAGGTGTTCCAGAAATGATCGAGCGCGGAAAGAAAACCAGAGCGCGGCTAAGCCAGCCAGGAAGCTCATCGAGAAACACGACGCGGCGTTCCCCGTTTGCGCGCAGTTCCACAAGACACCGCTTCAACATCTCAAACGCGTCCACCCACGAGGGCGGCACCGCAAGCGGATAGGGGACACGTGTCTCAAGCGCGCGCACGAAATTCGTGAGCTGCTCCTTCAAGTTGGCGTCGCGCGCCCCCGTGAGTTCAAATCAGATCTTCTCGGCGAAGAAGCCGCGGATCAAATAGGTTTTGCCAACACGCCGGCGACCGTACACGGCAATGAGCTCGGGCCGATCGGATTCCAGCGCATCGGTGAGTTCGGCCCGTTCCCAGACGCGACCGGCGATAAATGTGCTGTCGGCCATATACCCTTTCCAATCCTGGCGATCATGCGGTGAGTTTCCAGACGCAGACCCTGGCGTGGAGTCAAGCTGACGGGACCGATGTGTACACCGAATCCGACGAACTGATCGTGGTGCCGCCGATTGCCGAAATAGGCGCCGGAGCAAGCCAGATTTTTCGCGTCACCACGCGCGGGGCGCCGGCTGCGCAGGAACGCGCGTATCGGCTGATCTTCGAAGACGTCACCGACATAGTCTCCACCGCGCATGCGCTGCTAGTCAGCGTGAATCCCGCTGTCCGACTCGTGAACGATGCGTTCCGAGCCAGCCGTCGGCGCGGTGTAGTTCGTGATCGAACTCGCGACGGTCCCACCCCCGAGCAAACCTCCCGATTGAACATCGATTGAGGTGGCGGTCAGCGAGCTGCTCTCCGCCGTGGCTCCCGACTCTAGCGTGATGGAGGTGTTGTCAAACACGTCGATCCCGCCTGGATTCGGCATCTCAATCGACCCCGCGGACAACGTGGTGCCATACAAGCTGGTGAGTCCTGGTTGTTCAGCGAGGTTGCAATCGAGACCGTCCCCGATCCGAAGATGAGCCCGCCACCCGTGTCTGCCGTAGTGGACCAGGGTGGTGCTGCGCCCGCCGTGGAGGCGGGGCGACATGAGCCGGATCCTGCCGGGGCTCGCGACTCGTGGCAGCGTCCGAGGCGATTCCGGACCAGTTGCAGGCGCGGCCGATATCCCACCGCAATACCATCAACAAGACGGCGCGCACCGACTAGCCGGCTGCAGCGAAACGTAAACCCAACGTTGCATTCACATATGGAAATCGACAAACGAATTCGGGAGGGCAACGCCTTCGTCAAGCGTGTGCGCGGAGGAGTTTGCGGCATAACAGCCTCCGTCACAGAAAGACAGCCGCCTCATCCAGAACCAGATCCACGATGCTATCTAGTTGCGGGTTTCTCTTTGCGCCGCACGGCGTGAGCAGGCAGACAATGATGCTGCGTGATCCGTTGTATACCCGATCAAGGACCCGTCTTCGGTGCAGTAATTGCTTCGCTTCGGCGGCGACCATGACATCGGGATGGTCGCTAAATTTCAGCTCCAAAAGATATATCGCACCGCCTCTGACATCGAACAACAGATCGATCTGTGCGCTGCCCTCGCTATTGTCGATGCTCGCGCAAGTAACGCTGTAGTCACTTCGAGCGACACCGAGCGCATGGGCGATATTGCCGGCGTGATTCCAAGACAGCATTTCGAAAGCGTGCCCACACCAGGATTTATAGTGTTGGTTGGCGACGATGGCCTGCCATGATCGCGACTTCGCTCTTTTCGTCAGCCATCGCAGATGGAACACCGTGAACATGTCGCAAACGCGATAGCGCTTGTCCTTGCCCGCAGTGGTTGCTAGAGGTAAATGCGCCTCGATAAAACCGGAACTCTCAAGATTATCGATGTACCGATTGAGACTGCCGCCAGACGGCAATGAAGCGGCTGCGATGATGTCGGTTCGAGTCATTCCGGACTTGGTCTTGGCCAAAATCGTCATGATCTTCTTGTGGACCGCGGAATTGTCGAAGAGCGAATCGAATAGTTCATCGAACTCGCCTTGCAGATCGGGAGGTTCCGCGAAGAAAAGGCGATCGGTAAAGGTGCCGACGGACTCGCCTCGTTGCATGAGACTGAGGTAGTAAGGTATGCCGCCCAATATCATGTACAGGCGCAGGATATCCAGCTTTGATAGCTGGATGTTGCGGCTCGTTAGGTATGCGAGCGTCTCGGATAGATTGAAGGGCAGCACCAGTATCCTTCGCGTGATTCGCCGATGCCAACCGCCCTTGCCGTTCACGATCTTGTTGATGATCCAAGACGCGGCCGAGCCGCACACGAAAACCTTGAGTCGCCCGTTCTTGACGCCGACCGTGTTCCAGAAATATTCAAAGGCGTCCAGAAAGCCGGAGCGACGGGCATCCAACCAGGGGGCCTCGTCAAAAAAAAGCGTGATCGGCTTGCCGTCCCCAGGGATTGTCCCAAGGGAAATTGCGAGTTGCTGGAATGCGTCGTCCCACGTGGCAGGGGTGCTCAATGCAATACCCTGATGGAATGCGTTCGACAGACTATCCCTGAAGTGTCTGAGCTGAATCTTTAGCGTACCGTTGCGCTGCCCGGTAATTTCCATGAAATGATCCGCTACCTCGCGCCCGTATCGGATGAGAAAGGTTTTGCCCACCCGGCGGCGGCCCCATACGGCGACCAACTCTGGATCACTGGACGTGAGGGCGGCATGGATCTTTTCCCGCTCGATTGCGCGGCCGACGAACTTGGTCATAGTGAGCTTCGTTTATCTGGCCAGAACACTATCGCAAAATAGCAGTTTTGGCCAGATATAATTTTGCTTATGTGGCCAATAAAGTGTTGCAGGCGAGGGACTTTGGCCAGCGGACAGAACCGCCAATCTTGGGATTGGCAGGTTGGAGGGCCATTCCCGCGACCCTGAAGTCACCGGAACCGGCCATCGAGACGGCGAAGCCGATAGCGATCCCAAGCGCGGTCGCAAAATACGATCTCGGGTATTTAAGGATGCGGAGCGATAACGCGAGCGACAGGCTGGACCAAGTGGACGATCACGACCGTCGGCAATCGGGAAGGCCACTGGTCTTGCACGCGTCGCCGTCTTAGTCCGGCAACTTCATCTTTCGCAGCAAGGCCTTGTAGCGCGGGTCGCTGCGCAGGCCGCTGAAATTCGTGTCAATCTTGAGCCACGTGAGCCCATTGTCGCGCTGCACCAAAGCGCGCTCAGCCCACTCGAATGCCGGGTCCTTCTCGCCGCGCCAGGCATACAGCTCGGCGATCAGATGCGGGGCGATCTTTCCGTACTTGGCGACCAGCTGCTCGAGAATTCGCTGCGCCACATCGACGTGTCTCAGAAAGTATTCAGCCTTAGCTTGACCAGCCAAACTGAAGCCCTCCTCTCCCGTTTGACGGAAGGAGGCTAGTGCCCGCTCCGGCTGATTTTCCAATAGCTCCAGCTCCCCCAGGTGGTACCTTGCAAGAATTGAGTTCGGAGCTATTGCAAGCGCCTTCTCATACAGTGGCCGCGCCTGTGTCCATTGCTCGTTTGCAACCAAGAGAAATCCAAGGCGCATGCAGATCTCTGCCGAGAGCGGATCCAGCGCGAGAGCCTGCCGCTCCCTGGCAATGGCCGCGGGCAGATCGCCCAGGATGCCGAGGAGGACGGCAGATCGGTGCAGAACCCACGCGTCGCCGGGGTTCAGCGCGACGGCCTTATCCAGGTCCGCCTGCGCGCCAGGAAAATCGTACGGGTAGACGACGGCACGCAGGAAGCCGCGAGCGGAGTAGCCCGCGGCCAGTTCTGGAGCGAGCGCGACAGCGTTCTCTGCTGCCGCGAGTGCACTATCCCAATCGGCTTTTTTGTCAGCTCCAGTGCTGTCGGTCGCCCAAAATTGGGCCAACGCAAGGTCCGCGTACGCCGCCGCGTAGCGGGGATCCAGCGCAGTCGCAGCCCGGAACGCTGTGACCGCACGTTGGTATCCGGCGCCGTCGCCCTGGTTGTAGCTCTGCTTGCCTTGGAGGTACAGGTTATAGGCCTCAAGATTCTCTGTATGTGGCGCGTTCTGAGCCGATCGCTGCTGCATTGGCAATAAGTGAACTTTCAGCGCGGCTACAACGGCGCCGGCGATCTCGTCTTGAATCTTAAAGATGTCATCAAGCTTGCGATCGTACGTTTCAGACCAGATGTGGTAGCCGTTATCCACGCGAATCAATTGCGCGGTGATGCGAAGGGCGTTACCGGATTTGCGTACACTACCCTCCAGCAAGTGCGTAACGCCAAGCGCCCTGGCAATGTCGGCGATGGTCGCTTGCTTGCCTTTGAAGTAGAACGACGACGTCCGCGCTGGCACCCGTAGTTCGGGGACCTTCGTCAGCATATCGATGAGTTCCTCCGACAGCCCGTCCGCGAAGTACTCCTGGTCTTTCTTTTCGCTCATGTCGGCGAAGGGAAGCACGGCAATTGACTGGGCGAAGTCGGTCGCCGCAGGAGTCATGGGTGGTTCGCCGGTCACTCGCCCGGAAAGCCAGACTCTGTCGGCGAAGAAATACGCCAAGGCGAGCGTCAATACGACGAACAGCACAATCCTGGACCGCTGGTGCAGCGCACTGGGTGCCGCAATGGCGTGTGGCGCGGTGGCCGCGCCTATTGGAGCAGCCGGCAAGTCGCTGCTCGCCGCGACCGGCGTATCGGTCCGCGACAATGGCTCCTGCGGGGCCGGCGCGAGGGATGAGGGCGGCTCGGGGCCCGTATCGAGCGCTGCGATGAAGCGGTAGCCCCGTCGCGGGAGCGTCTCGATATAGCGAGGCGTATCGGCAGTGTCCCCCAGCGCCATGCGTAGCTTTCTGATCGCGGTGTTCAGACCGGTGTCGAAGTCCACGATTCCCGTCGGCCACAGCTTCGAATGAAGCTGTTCACGGGTTACGACGCCCCCACGGGAGTCGATGAGCTCCATGAGAACCTGTAGCGGCTGCTCTTGAAGCCGAATTCGGGTGCCTGCGCGCTCCAGATCTCCGGAATCCGGGTCCAGTATCCAACCATCAAAGCCGATCTTCGGTGCGCCCATCCCGGTTCAGCTACTGACCACAACTAGATCAGCAACGATCCAGCGGTGGGCCATGGAGTGGCGGCGGCGCATGACTAAGCTTGGTCACGCAATGAGTGAGCCCGGTCCCCATCTCGCGATGGTGGTACGGGAAATGACAGCCAAATCAACACACCTGGAGACAGCCATGAACCGCATCACCACGATCATCCTGATATCCGCCCTTACCGCCGGTGCCCAGATCGCCCATGCAGCCGACCCGTCCGAAGCTTCCCTGCGCCACGTGAAGGTGGTTTTTTCAGACCTTAACCTTACCAGTATCGACGGCGCAACAACCCTTTATCGCAGACTACTGAGCGCTGCCGAAAGCGTCTGCGCTGAGCACGGCACCAGGGATGTGGGGAGCATTTCTCGCGTCAAGACCTGCGTCTCAGCTGCCATTTCCGCCGCAGTAGCTGACGCAAACCAGCCATCACTCACCGCATACTATCAAGCCAAGCACAGTCACACCAACGCTGCGCTGCGGCAGGCCTCGCGGTAGACACCTGCAGTCCAAGCTGGCGAAGAGCAGGGCGGTCCGGTGTTCCGAGCCGCCTTGCTCGCAGTCATGGCGGATCGGCCATAGCGTTAGCCCACCGGCATACCGAATTGGTCCCTTCCGGAACACGCTCGCCACGGATCTGCGCCCGGACCGCCTCGTGCCTCGTACGTCGGGGTCGTCCCAACGGTCAACAGAGCCGCGAGCACGATCCGCACGCATTCCTCGGAATGGACCGCTTTCGAAACGCCCCGGCTAATGCCTATGTAAGTGGCCCGTAAGTGCCGGCCAGCGAAACTCTATCTTTGATTAGACAACAAGGGAGATACCGCGATGTCAACGGAATGCGCCGCGCGCGCTGCTGGGTGCTCTTTTTCCTTCTTCGTTTCCTTATCACCCTCACCCACAGAAGTACGTCGTATCCAGCCACGACGTCTCAGGTGGATGGCAGCATTTTTAGGCACGTTGACAGGGTGGTTGTCGGGCCCCGCGTTAGCGCAGGTTCCGCCTAGCCAAAATAATGTGATTACCCTAAATGCGATGTTGCCCGCGAACCCGGGAATACCCTTGCTTGTTCCGAACGTGACTTCGTACACAGTGCAGACCCTTGCTTACTTGTGCGGCAGCAATAATGGACACGCAGTGTTTTGCCACCCCTTCCTAATGATCGTCGTGCCGCTCAATGATCCCGCAGTTCAGTTGTTAGCCACCGGACAGGTATTCCCGGGCGCGCAGCTTGTAGACACCTCTCCAGCAACAACCCTTACTTACACTTTCGAAAATCTGAGGCTGGTTAAAAACGTTAACGGGACCACGACCGAGACCATTTCGTTTTACTTTGACAGCGCAACTGACCAATCGAGTCCAAATCTAGACAACACGGCCTCTGGTGTTGGGACCCTTTACTCAAACACAACGGGTGCTGCGAATGCCGCTGTCGGGAGCGAAGCTCTCTATAACAATGCGGGCGGAGGCCACAATACGGCCGTTGGAGTGAACGCTCTTTATTCCGAGGTTGGTGGGTTCGCCAATACCGGAATAGGCAATGGTGCGCTTTATGCGGAAAGCTCGGGCACGCAAAACACTGCGCTGGGGTACCAGGCTGGTGCCAACCTCACGACTGGAGGCTACAACATCGATATTGGCAATTCGGGTACAGCGACCGATAACTCAACGATTCGTATCGGAACACCCGGCTTGCAATCGCAAACGTTTATAGCCGGTATCAGCGGCAATAATAATTTGGGTGCAACGGCGGTACCGGTAGTCGTTAATCCCGCGACCGGGCAGTTGGGTACGTCCACACTGCCGCAAGGTCCCGCGGGTCCGGCGGGGCCCGCAGGACCTCAAGGCCCCATGGGCCTGGCGGGTCCGCCAGGTGCCCAGGGACCGGTGGGCGCGACAGGACCGGCTGGTGCAACAGGGGCGACCGGCGCGATCGGTCCGCAAGGTCCCATGGGAGCGACAGGCACCCCTGGGCCCGCTGGCCCACAGGGGCCAACGGGTTTAACGGTAGGCTCATTCGGCTTTACGAAAACCGTTCAGCCTATGTCCCAGAACGCAGCGATAGTGGCGACGACCCAGCCGCTCGCGAACTCCGGATCGTACTACGTCACCGCGAGTGCGTTCGTCGGTGTCGATGTCGGTGATGCAGTCACCTGCTATGTCTCGAACGGCAACAGCGGCAATTTCTTCGATGGAATCTATGGGGGCTTTGACAACACCAAGAATGCATCCTTTCCCGTCAAATCCCAGGCCATCGTTGTCGATGATTGGGGCGCTGTAGCGGGCGACGTAATAAATCTTTATTGCTCGAGCGCGATCGGAGCTCCAAACTCATTTGTGAACAATGCAGCCATCAGCGCAACGTACATTGGGAGTGATAGTTGCCCCTCGGGCAAAGGCATTTGCCCATAGAACACTGACCAGGTGTTAAATACTTCCGCGACGATTGCACGTACCGACATAGTGGCCCATGACCACGAACTTCGTACGGAGCGAACCGCGGTCAATTCCGAGGGGATTTCGGTGTACGATAATAGCAGCGCAAGGATTTTAATGGCCGTGGCCCTGGTCGCGGTTCTGCTTGCGGCTGGCGGTTGGTTCCAAGCCTATTCGGTCAGGACCCGCGAACGTTCAAACATTTTCATCACCGAGCTGCAACCGATCGCGACGCTGCTGCATGAGAACCAGGGGATTCTCGATGAACTGCGGGCGGAGCCCTACGCCGAAACGGACTCGGGCATTCTCGAGTCCTATCTCGCGAAAATCCGTCGCGATGGAGTGCCGAAGCACGCCGACATGAAACAGCGGCTGGATCAGCTTTCCGACACTAACATCGCGCTCGTTACGCTGATTAAGGCTTACACGCCGCACGCTATGACACCCTCGTTTAGATCGGAAGGCGACAAATTCCGCAGCTACGCCTCTGTTTGGCGCGACCGATGGTACTCAGTGATGGAGCTTTTCATGGCAGGCGGAAACTATGCTGTCTCCGAAGTTCCCTTTCCGAAAGGGCTTTCGGCGGCTGTTGATGCAGAGATCGCGGTGGCGCAGTGAGGGGCGAGCCCAATGCGGACGGCGCTTCCATTTACCTGATGCTTAAGAGCGGTTGCCACCCGCCGCTGCCGCGATAAATGCCGCTACCTCCTTAGGCCTCGAGAGCATCGGCACATGGCTCGTGGGCAGCGCAAGAGTCTTCGCCCCCATCCGCTTCGCGGCGAAGCGCTCGTAGTCGGGATTGATCATTCGATCATTCTCCGCCACGACGTACCAGGATGGTTTGTGGCCCCACGCTGCGTCGCTGATGGTGGCAGCGAATACAGAACTCGACGTGGGCGCCTGCGTGGCGAACAACACCCGTTTCTCCCCGGCGGACAGATCCTGTGCAAAGTCTTCAGTAACCCCCTTTTCTTGTCAAGACTAGAAATCCGTCCTCGATCGGTCTGACTTCTGGGGCTACTGCCGGGGGCGCGAAATCTCTCGCGGTAGTACCAGTTGCGTCCTGGGGTTGGCACGCCGAGTCGCAAAGCGACGTCCGCCTTTCCTCACAATAGACATAATGTATGTTCGGCCGCCAGCCGGCTCGCGCAAGCTCGTCCGCCTATCTTCCGTCCGGCTTCGATCCCAAAGTGCATTTATCAGCGCGAACGTGAGAAACCGGCTAGTCTCCAAACAGACGGATACCTGCCGCTCGAAGGATATGAGCCAAAAGACGCTCGACATTGATGACGTCATCCTGAAAATCCATGCGGCGCCGCTTGAGCCGCAGGGCTGGCGGACTGTTATGGAGGACTTACTGGAACTGTGTACGGCCGAAAAGGCAGTGATGCTCACGGTCGGATTGACCCCCGCCAGTAAGCCCTGGGAGTTATCAGTCAATTTCAACGCGGCAGCTCTGCAGGAATACGCCGCTCACTGGGCATCGCAAGACTTGCTCTATTTGGGAGCGGCAAAGAAGGGACGGATCAAACCGGGGTTGGTTTCGACTGAAGAGCAGCTCATTGATCGCAGCGAATACATCTCGTCAGCCTACTTTAATGACTTTCTCAAGTCGCACGATATAGAAAAGCAACTCAACGTGTGTTTGACCGACCCGATGCCGGATCTCGGTTTGGGACCGTCGGCGATTACACTTTATCGTGGGATAGGCAAAGAGTCATTCGAGGATTCACGGGTATCGGTACTGCAGCGATTGGCGCCTCATCTCTCGATGGCGGCGCGTACGACTTGGCACATCGAAGCCTTGGCGATGGCGGAGCCGATGTATCGTCGCGCGCTCGACGAGGTTCGGCTTCCCCTCTTTGCACTCAATATGACCGGCAAGATTGCGCTGGTCAACAGCGCCGGTGAAGAGCTCATTCGCGCCAAGCGATGGATCGCCGTCGCACGAAACCATCTTGGCGCCTCGGGTGGACTCCGGAGTCCGGACGCCTTCCGCCATGCTTTGGCCAATTTGCGGGCGGGATTGGGAACCACACTGCTCCTGACGGACGGTGCCTGCCATGATCAAGCCGTCATGACCACCGTTCCCCTCGGTAGCTCATCGCCCATAAACGTAGCCAATAAAAGAATTGCAGGATTCGTCTGGATCGTCCCGTGTGCTCCGGAAACCAGCCCGGTAAACGATCTCGGAAGACTGTTTCAGCTGTCACCAGCGGAAGTCCGGTTGCTCCAGCGACTCGTCGACGGTTCCAGCGTTGCCGACGCAGCCGAACAACTTCACATTAGCTTGCATACGGCGCGCACTCAATTAAAGGTCATTTTTCGCAAGACCGGAAGGCGCACCCAAGCGCTGCTGCTTGCGCTAGCCCACCGGATGGCGATGATTCGCGGCAACGATTGAGCTTAAGGATCCTCCGCTAAAGGACGAGGGC
The DNA here is from genome assembly GCA_963799885.1 of uncultured Gammaproteobacteria bacterium. GTDB lineage: Bacteria > Pseudomonadota > Gammaproteobacteria > Steroidobacterales > Steroidobacteraceae > Bog-1198. The sequence goes on from CAWCYX010000005.1 coordinate 316,187, forward strand.
ACTGAGCAAAATACACCAATTGGGCGATGCCAAGATGCCCGTGGTTCGGCTTTCATGCCTTGATGAAGCAGTCCCGGACACCACGCGCGCGCAGCGTGCCAATCCGTGCGCCAAGGGTGTGGAACCTCACGAGCGCGGAGGCGCGCGTCGTCGAGAGCCTCGCAAAGGGGCGCCGGCCCATGGAAATTGCCACTGAACTGCGACTGTCCATCCACACGATTCGCACTCAACTGAAGCGCGCCATGGCAAAAACCGGTGCTCACACGCAGACAGCGCTGGTCTCGATGTTCTATTCGGCCAGAAACCAGGACGACCAGGATCGCCGCTGACATCAACGTTCAGTGAATACACCAAATGAGGGATGCCCCTGTAGAGCTGAGTCACGATACTCGGGGCAGGGCTTCACACGGCGAAACTCGGAGCGGTGTGCCAGGGAGGATCACCCTTCGCAGATCTTGCCGTTTGAAGCCCTTTTGCGTTTGCCGGCAACACTGTGCGCGTGCACGGACCCTATTTGACGGTAGTCAATCCACCGGGCCCGCGACGAATTCGAAGTATCAGTTCCGATTGGGAACGAACGCCGGTTTTACCGAAGATGGTTTTGAGGTGCGTTCTGACGGCGTGAGTGCTTATGCGCAGACGTCGGGCAATCGCCTGGATATCGAGCCCGCTGCCCAGTAATCCTGCAATATCCGCCTCCCGCCCCGAAAATCCCAAATCGCGCGCAATCAACTCAGTCGACGTGGGTAATTCGCGCTCCGGGTCGAATAACAACAGCACCCAGCCACAATGCGGCACTTGCGATTCATCTCTACCGTGTTCACTGTAGAGCGGCACGGAATACACCAAATGGGTGATTCGTTTGTTCTGCAAGTTGCTATTTTGTTAGCGGTAATAAAACTTAATTGAGCGGGATAGCAGGGATGCATATCTTGGACAGGGAATGCTTGCAAAAGTCGGTAATGGTTCATAGATGAGGCGTAGACCAAGCCACATCGTCACTCACGAACGTGAGCCTCTGGGACACGATCGAGGACACCGAGCAAATGGATCGATTCCAGCCTATGCTCGATCTTGGCAAGAAGTTCGCCGATGCCGGCGCCACTTTGGAGCGTCCCATAATGAACTACGCAACTCTCTGGCAGCTGTGAAGTGAACCGTAACCAATGCGATTCAGGCATGCGCGAGCGGACGTCCGCCCCGAATGAAAGCAGCAACCACGACTCAAAGACTCAAAGGATGGCTCGCTGTTCGCACCCTATCCTACCGCACGCGAAGACGCCGGCGCTGCTTGCAGAGGGCAAGAAATTTGATACCTTTGTGATTACTTGACATGAACGCTGGACGCCACTCTTCGAGACCTCCATGGCGGGCGGCAGTGTTTCGACGAGGGATGGATCAGCGCCCGCATCTTCAACCCAAGCGCTGCTCGCAGAGATCATCGCCACGCAGTAGAGCGGGCTTTAAAAAGTTCTCGGACACAGATTCATCGAAGAAGGGCCTTCAACAAAAGGGAGAGCAATATGCGAAAGATCATCGTCGGGTGCTTAACGGGGTTTTTGGCCTTAGGATGCTGCACGCTTGCGCAGGCGGCGGAGTCAGCCAAGGCAGCTGTTGCCGCGCAGGAGGAGCAATGGACGCTAGCGCAACGAAACAATACGCCGGATTTGATTCCGCCCTTGCTCGCCCCCAAATTCATCGGCATCGGCACGGACGGCTCGGTGAGCAATCGGGACAAGGACATCGCGGATGCGAAAGCTACGAAATTCACAAGTCTTGATATTGAGGATCTCAAAATCACGGTTTTTGGTAACACCGCCGTCGCGACCATGATCTTTAAAGCAAAGGGCACCGACGAGAAGGGCAAGCCCATGGACTTGAATGCGCGTTGGGCCGATACGTGGGTCAAGATGCCAAACGGCACCTGGCAGTGCGTGTTATCGCAAGGCTCGAGCTTGAAGTAAATCGGGGTCGCGCCATGAATAGCCCCAGAGACAGCCTATGCTGTCTCTGGGACCTGGTGCGAATGGAGGACGTCGCGTCCAGCGCTTTGCGCCTCACCGCACTTTGTATTGCACCGGCGAGGCGCGGGTGTTACTTGACCTTGTCTTTGGCATTGAGCGTGAAGGTCTTCGTTCCCGCACTCGTGATGTCGAGCAGCGCACCATTCGGCACGGTGCCCGTGCACTGCGCGATCCCAGCTGGCGCAGCTCGCAAAACGCCACGAGAAGATCCTTGACTCGAGCACCAGTCGATGTCCGGGCGACCCGGAACACTACCGGCATGAGTCGCTCGCGCAACAGCATCGCCCCAGTCGCCAGCGGTGAACTTTCCTCGAGCGAACCGGGGGACGCGAACTCCCGCTATCCTAAGACTCTCCTTCCCCGCAGTTTGCATTTGTGTCGCAATGGTGATCAGAATGATCTTCGCTGCACTGTCCTTGGTATTTGCAATGATGCTCAGGGTAGTCATCGTCGCACCGTGTCTGGTCTTCGCAGTGATGCTCGGACTGCTCGGCGCCACGCTCTTGCCGGTCATCGCACTCGCCCGTACCGGTCACGGGTTTGAGCACGTAGGCGTGCTCATTGCCGGTGCGCGAGTCGATGCCGTTCGCGACAATCCAGCCTTTGTCGTTGATACCCGGAGCGTCGGTCAGCGTGACGTACTTCGCCAGCGGACTGGTCGTATCGAGCGTGTTCAGATCGAGCATTTTGCCGTTGCTGTACAAGAACGCGTGAGTACTGGTATCGCCTGGGATGTCGGAAGAGCCCGTGACCTGGTTTCCCGCATTGATGCCCTCGCCGTAGCTATTCGAGCCGCCGAGCGTGCCCAAATCGAGCAGCAGGGCGCCATTGTATAGAAACGCGTGGGAATTTGATTGAAGGGGGGGCTGAAGCTGATGTCCGACGAGCCCGTTATCCAACCGCGCGCGTTAATGCCGGCCCCGTCGGCGTAAATGCCACCGAGCGTGGGCACGTCCTGCTCCGTTCCGTTGCGGTAGGTAAAAGCGGCGGTCGGCATCTCGGAGAAACCTACCTCGCGGGTGCCGACTATCTCACCACTCCCGTTGATGCCGTTCCCCGAGCTGTAAGCGCCGACATTGTAGAGAACGTTCATCGATCCATTGCTGTACAGAAACGCGAAGAAATTCGAGGAACCGGTGATCTCGCCGCTCGCGTTGATGCCGTCGCCGCTGCTGAACGAGACGCTACCGGCCGGATCAATGTCCTGCATCGAGCCGTTGCTGTACAAGAACGCGTGAAACGTGGCGTTTCCCTTGATGTCGGAATTGCCGGTTACTTGGCCGCTGGCGTTGATGCCTTGGCCGGTGCTGTCCGAGCCGCCGAGCGTGCCCAAATCTTGCATCGAGCAACGGCTATATCGAAAGGCGTGAGTATGTACGTTGCCGGCGGTGCTCGCAGTGCCGGTCACTTGACCGCGCGCGTTGATGCCGTACCCGGTGCTGGTCGAGCCGCCGAGGGTTCCTAGATCGGTGAGTAAGTACTGGGGAGGATTCCACGCGTACGATATTCCCGTCAATCCGAGTCCGAGCACCAGCGCCGCGCCAAAGAACCTGCGGGCTCCTCCATGTTCGGCAAACGCTTGACGTCGGCCGGGTGAATCTTCCTGAAAATGGGTCATGGCACGTCTTCCCCATGCTTGAGTTTTCGAATTCTTGCTACCGATCGTACTCGCCCGCGCAATCCATGTCCTCGTTTCGCGTTGTGCATCGCGATCGCTTTGCTATCCCTGCTCGGTCACGGCTGTCGCCGTTCCAGATTCACGAGCCACGGTGTTTGTGAGCGCCTTGCCCAGGCGGTCTTATCTTGGTTGCGAACGCTAGTCGTTCATAAGCAAGCGCCGGGGCCAGCGATTGGCTTGCAGCATACTGACCCGGTCGCACCCGCTAAAAGGCCGCAGTGACCAATTCCACAACTCGTTCCATGTCAGAGTTCGACATACCTGTGTGAAGCGGCAGGCGCATCAATCGCAAAGCGTGATCGCTGGTCACCCGCAGATCATCGAGTGACCGACCGAAACGCAGTCCCGCTGCAGAATTATGCAACGGGACATAGTGGAAAGACGCTGCGACGCCATTGTTGCGCAGCATTTTGATCAATCTGTCCCGGGTTTCGGCGCTGTCGAGGAGCAGATAGTAAATGTGCCCGTTGTGCCGGCATTCGGGTGGAACGATAGGGCGCCGCGTCCAGCCCGCTGCTTCGATCCCGGCGAAGCCTCTATGATAACCGTTCCAGAGCGCAAGTCGCCGCGCAGTAATGTCCTGCGCGCACTCCAGCTGCGCGTACAAGACGGCAGCAATCAGCTCGCTTGGCAGGTATGACGACCCGATGCCCACCCAACTGTATTGACTTATCTCACCGCGCAGAAACCGGGATCGTTCAGTTCCCTTATCGCGCACGATTTCTGCGCCAGCGGCTAGGCCGGCACGCATGGTTACGAAAGCGCCGCCTTCGCCCGATATAACGTTCTTGGTTTCGTGGAAGGAAATCGCTGCCATGTCGCCAAGACTGCCTGCGGGCCTTCCACGATAGGCTGCTAAGTACGCATGGGCTGCGTCTTCGATCACCAGCAGTCCATAACGCGCGGCCACACGATTAATCTCGTCCATTTCGCAGCAGACGCCGGCATAGTGGACGACGATAATGGCGCGGGTCCTCTGCGTGATAGCCGTTTCAATGAGCGTCTCATCGACGTTCTGCGTGTCGGGTCGGATGTCGACGAAGACTGGGATGGCGCCGCGCAACACGATGGCGTTGGCGGTAGAGACGAAGGTGAAGGATGGCATAATGACTTCGTCGCCCGGCTGCAAAATCGCTAGGATCGCCGCCATTTCCAACGCCGCCGTACACGAATGCGTCAAGAGCGCGTGCGGGACGTCTAGCGCCGCTTGGATAGTCTCGGCGCAAAGCTTCGAGAATTTGCCGTCGCCGCCCCAGGTCGTCGACGCCAGGACTTCCGTGAGATATTCCAGTTCGCGACCCGCAATGGTGGGAACAGACAACAGCGCGGTTGAGGGCGGCCCCGGTTCCATCAACGCACATCTTGTTTGTTGGAGTACAGTCCGGCGTCGGCCACTGATGGCAGTAGTTCCAATCGTCGTCGAAACAGCTCATGGGACCCGGCAAGGTCGGTGCGCGCCGCCATTTTTTCTATCGTCTCCATGGTCGCGAAATCCGCCTCTCGTCGGACGATTTGGGTTCGCAGAAAATGGAGGAAACGAATCGACTCCAACTCACCCGAACGCGCCAAATCAAACTCAGGTTGGTTAGGATAATTGTAGCGCAGCGGCAGCCGGTGGGTAGGGATCCTTGTGTCAATAAGAGCCACACGCTGCCGATCCACGATGGATGGAGCATCCTCGAGACAATTTGCCGGCCGCGCCGCGCCCGCACGTTGAGGCTCGTCGCCACGGGAGCCCGCCGCTGCCTCGCCGTGCCAACCCACCTCATGCGGTATACTCACACAGGTCTCTGGATACGCGGGCGCACGGGGCGAGCCGGCGAGCCGGTACAGATCATCATCTCGGGAAGATCCGTAAAGACAGAGCTGCGAGCCCCCACAACCGTCCCCTTTCCCACCGTTACGCCGGGGGCTACGAATACATCCGCCGCCAACCAGACCTGATCCTCGATGGTTATGGGATAGGACTGTATCTCGAATGATTCACTGCGGAAGTCATGCGTCCCCGAGCAGAGATAGCTCTTCTGCGAAACAACCACGCTGTTCCCAATCGTGATCGGCGCAAAACTGTAGATGACGACATCATCCCCGATCTGCGAATAGCTGCCGATCTTCACTTTCCACGGATAGGTGACTCTAACGCTGGACCGGATAATGGCGCCCTTTCCGATATCCGCCCCAAACGCCCGCAACAGCCAGCGCCGGAAACCATAGAGCACTTGAGGGGACCCACGAAACAGCGTTGCCTGCACGACCCACCAGAACTGAACAAACAAGCGGGATCGGCCTCGGTAGCTGGACTGAACTCGGTAGATCTCGAGATTTTGTACGGCGGGCGACTCTTTTCCTACCACCAAATTTCCCCTCGGTCGGACACGCATCGCCTAAACTACGGACGCAGTCAAGATACTATACGTCTTGCCGGCAAGCTCGTACCCCGGTTTCACAGAGACTGCAAATTGCACAAAAGATACATGGAACTGGGCCCTTCGAGACGAAATTTGCGCCGGAGGAAGCCGATCTCGCGAGAACGACGCAGGTCACCGAAGCCGTAGTCGGCACGGTCAGCATTGCACATCTTGAATAGAACGCCCCAGCCTCTTGTCCCTATCCGCTTGATCGGGAAGAGAGGAAAACGCTCTTGTTAAGACGACCAAAGCGGCACTCAAATACCTTTTGAATTACCTTTACTACGACGGTGAGTGCTGCCCCGGTGGGCGACTTATAGCGACGCAGAGAACGATATGTTTCTCGATTTCCGGGGACAAAGGAAAACAGTGTTAGGTTTGACGCACCACCCATTCGCATGAAGGATACGACAGTTCCGCTGACGATCATGGTTGGGTGGAACTCGTGGACGAGGCGGTAGAACTGCGTCGTGTCGGCGGCAAGACGTTGATCGGCGTCGAACCCTTCTGCACGCAGAAGCAGCGCACGGCTGATGAAGTTACCTTGATGAGGCGGGTGGACACCCAGTCGGGGGAATTTGGGGAGCCAGCGCGGCACGCGACGCATTCGCCACACACTGAATCGATCTAGATGTCCCATGACCACATCGCCCATTACCATATCGGGCTCTGTGTATGTGATATCGATGCGCGAAAAGGCGTCAGCGACGCTCGATGTGCCTATGAGGAAGTCGTCTGAGTTCAAAAAGAGAACGTAACGGCCGTTTGCCAGCCGCAGACCTTTGTTCATGGCGTCGAAAACGCCGCGGTCCGGTTCAAATAACAGGACCAGCTTGCCATTGAGCTTTGCTGCTTCGGTGAGTATCTCTCGTGTGCCGTCAGTCGACCCACCGTCCACGCATATATGCTCGATTTCGAACGTCGCCGTCTGTCGCCTCACAGAATCCAGAGTGTCGCGAATAGTGGTGGCTGCGTTCAGAGATACTGTAATGACTGAAACAAACGTCTTCATCAAAAGAGGTCAGCTGTGGTCATGGCTCGTGCGCGATTCAGACCCAAAATATAGCGGCGGAAAATAGGGCCGTCTGCATCGTGCCGTGCCGCGTCGTAACACGAAAGCTCAAATATCCGCCTGTTGTAGCCGCTCGGCTGTGATCTTTATTCCATCATCGAGTGTCGTAACGTGCTTCCATTGGGTGGCAGGGTCCCGATGACATTCGACTGAATATCGAACTCCGGCGACTCGTTAGAACTCTTCGGCGTGGTCGTACTGACGCAATGAATGACCGCAGCGAAGCCCGCGCCGCCGAGGACTAGTATCCGCATGTCGATTCCTTCGCCCGCCTCGGTTGTTCAATCCCGGTATCGCCCATCAAAAAACGTCGCGGCGAAGCATGACACTGCGGAAGGTTCGCCAAAGGATGCGCAAGTCCAAACTGAAGCCGCGCTCGCGAATGTACTTGATATCGAAGTCGATCGATTCACGTATCGTGAGCCGGTCCCTGCCTGTACACTTTGAAAGGCATGTAACTCCTGGCTTTACGGAGAGATATTCCCGACGGGAGGGCCCATACAGAACCAGCACCTCGGGGATTTCCGGCCGCGGTCCGACGAGAGACATATCTCCCAACACTACATTCCAGAGGTTGGGAAGTTCATCAATGCTGGTCTTCCGGATGAACATACCCGCGCGCGTCACGCGGGGGTCTTCCTCATGATGAAAGCAGAAGTCGAGGTCCTGCTTGCACGAGTAATCGTAGTGGCTCGGAAAGCGGCCACGCGCGTCGCTATACATGCCGCGAAGCTTGCAAATTCTGAAGGGCTTTCCGTCTCTTCCCAGTCGTGTCTGGGTGAAAAAGGGCGAGCCCGGCGTTTCGAGCCTGATTGCCACCGCGGCGATGAGAATGAGAGGGACCGTAGTGATCAACAATATGGAGCCCAGAAGAAGATCGAATGCGCGCTTCGCAGGCTCATAGAGAAATCGCATTGACCGGACTCCGTGGCATGCAAATTACTCGGTTTCTAACTGCGCTCAGCGAGCATACGCCATCTGCGCGCCTACTTGATGCGCGGAGATTTCTCCAGGTTGCGACGACGAAGCTGCATCCCTGAGGTCCACCTTTTAATTTAATTATATTTGTACCAACCGGCTAGAGCAAACCTTCTAGATTTTGGTATTGCCCGGGCCGCTCGCGGCGACGCTGGGCGGCTCGGCTCTTGTGCTCCGCAATAAATGCCAGATGAATACTATGCCCTACCGGGCAAAAACTAAGGTCTCGGAAAAGGACCGCATAGATCCGACATCGGCGCTTGGAATACGGTGCGCAACACCGCGAGTCATAAAACGATGCCAATACATAGGCGCCTTTTGAGTCCAATGCTTTCAAGCACTTCACGAACCGTGACATATCGCAGTTGGAAAATGTATTTGCAGCGCCGCACAGAAACCGCTAGTTTCAGCACAGAAAGTACGCGAGTCCCAACCAGCCGATACCTGTGAACCGCGCAAACCGTGCACCAGGATTGCCGCCAGGAGTGCAGGCCGTAGGGTGATGTCCGCCCAAAACCGATATCCTGCGGGCAGCACAAAGGGCAATATGCGCGAACGGTGAATTCTCGTATTTCCCAGCCGGTCTACCAGGTGGAGGTGAGTATGACTCGCGCAATCAAGGTTCTCTTGCAGACCACCATCCCTTCGACGGCGGACGATTGGTCAATTGCTAGATTTGGAAAGCTCGCGGAATTTCTGCGTGCGCAACGCGATAGCGAGGATCACGCGGCGTTCGAGGTGACCGCACGGGACCGCGACCCGCTGGGCGCGCCGGACTCCGTGCTCTGCAAACTCGATCAAAGCGATTTCAATCAGTTGTGGCTATTCGCGGTAGACGTTGGGGACGGCCTTGCGCCTGAAGACTGCGGTGCGATCAGCCGATTCCGTGGGAGGGGAGGGGGCTTGATGGTCACCCGAGACCATATGGACCTTGGTTCCTCGATCTGCTCCCTCGCAGGCGTGGGGGATGCTCACCATTTTCACACCCGAAACATCGACCCAAGCGCATGTGAGAGGGACGATCCCTACTCGACCAGTATCTCATGGCCTAACTTTCATTCAGGATCAAACGGCGATTACCAGGCAATTCAAGTGGCTCAGCCGGTGCATCCCGTTCTTCAGAATCCCTTTTCGCCCACAGGCCTCATTCGCTACTTGCCGTCTCATCCACACGAGGGCGCAGTGAGCGCGCCAAGCGGGCAACACGCACGCGTTATCGCCTCTTCGGTCAGCAAGGCTACGGGACGGCCATTCAATATCGCAGTAGCTTTTGAGGCCTATGAAGGCAACGGGCGCGGGATTGCCCAGAGCACGTTTCATCATTTCGCGGATTACAATTGGGACCCGCGGTCAGGCGCACCGAGCTTCGTTAATGAGCCGCCGGGCAAGGCAATTCTGTTCGAGCCTGGCGCATTGGCCGACACACACCGTTATGTGCGCAACATCGCGCTGTGGCTTGCCGGCAAAGACCCATAAACACGCGCAAGAATATCGGAATCCATAGTCTCGTGCTGAACAGCGCACCGCACGGCGAACCGCATCTTCGTACCAGTCGGCGCAGAAAAGCACAGCACCCTCAGGCGCGACCGCTTTGTCGCACACCACGCGATGGCGATCCAAGGTCCCCAAATGCGGCGTGATCCTACAGTAGTGTGTCATTTCGGCGCGCAAAATTATCCAAACACAGGCTGAAAGGTGTTCGCGGCCAGCAATTGTCCAACTGAAGGAGACTGAGATGGCGGAGTTGGTTTCGGTTAACAACGAATTCGTTGGCGACGGGCGGCGCCGGATGTTGAAGTCGGGTCTCTTGATGGCTTTGGGCGCCAACCTGCCGGCCGCAAGCATCGCCGGGCCCACCAACGCCGGCAGCCCCTCACCCATCGCCTCGCGAACTGACGTCCAGTCGGGATCGCTTACACGCGGAATGCTGGCGTTCACGTTGTCTCACGAGCAATTCAAGGCGCCCGAGCTCATTCCACTTGGCGCAGCAGCGGAGAAGGCTGGCTTTGATCTCATAGCAACCAGCGATCACTTTCAGCCTTGGCAAGCAAACGAGCGTCACTCAGGCCTTGCATGGGTCACGCTCGGTGTGCTTGGGCAACAAACTCAGCGCATTTGGATGGGAACTGCGGTCACCTGTCCCACATTGCGCTACCACCCGGCTGTGGTCGCCGAGGCCTTTGCCACCTTGAGTACGTTTTATCCTGGCAGGATCTTTTTGGGAATGGGATCCGGTGAGGCGCTAAACGAACAGGCGGCAACAGGTCAATGGCCGAGATGGCGTGAGCGGTGGGACCGGCTCATCGAAGCCGCGACGATCATTCGTCAGCTGTGGACGGGTAACGATGTGCATTACAAAGGTAAGCACTACACAGTTGACGGCGAGCTCTTTGATCCTCCGCCGCAGCCAATTCCGCTCCTCTTGGCGGCCAATGGGCCCAAGGCCATGAAGCTCTCGGGCGAACACGGCGATGGATTGATCACCGACCCTATGACGTGGAAGCAACATAAAATGGAATGGGAGGGGGGGGCCCGGGCGGTTGGAAAAGACCCAGGGACAATGCCAGTCGCGGTCGAAACATTCGTCGTCGTGGGTGATGAAAGCCAGGCGCAATATGCCGCCAAGCAATGGAATTTCATTCCGAAAGCTTTCAAAGGCTACCATAACATCCCTGATCCCGCCGAAATTGAACGCCGCGCGGCCGCGGAATTACCGCTGCCAAAGGTCTATGGAGACTGGACTGTGAGTGCGAACCCAGAAGTGCACGTGGCAGCGATCAAGAAGCTCTTCGATAGTGGAGTTACCATCGTCAATATCCACTCGGGTCAAGCCGATCAGCGCAAGGTTATTGAGTTTTACGGCACGCAGGTCCTGCCGCGACTCGGCAAACAGAAACTGGTCGGTTAAGGTCGCCGCCAAACCCTCCGAGAAATGTTTTTTTGTTTTTGGAGATCAAATATGAAAAGTAGCGGTGAAGTTCTGATTGAGCGAGAAGGCAAACAGTACGGTGCCACTTACACGCTGAGCAACGGCATGCTGCACGTGAAAACGCATACAGAAACGCGCTCCTTGGATCTCGGTGATGAAGACCCCGATACCCTGGCGCGGCGCGCGCTCACCGAAATCGTCGATGCGCAGCCGCGGCAAGGTTAGGCGGCACAAGGTATTTTTCGTGGCACCTCGGGATCGTTCGCACTGGCGAATGTGCTAACCGGGCTGGGCGAGGACTACCATGCCTACATGGTCGATGTCGATGGACAGGCATACGGGTGGCACGGCTTGACCGGTATGTATTTGGCCGACGCAGGGATGGGAATCATCGCCTGCGTCTTGCTAGGGCTGCTGCTGTTTGCCACCACTCGAGTGCAGACGAGATTGCGAACCAAAATGGCAGCTTAGCTAGCCGCCGCGTTCCGACCGGGGGTGTTTGCATTCGCAAAATGCGACTTCAAATCAGAAAGGAAGATTGGCGGCCGATACTGAAGCCAAATTGCTCGAGATCGCACGCAAGGCGGGGCATGTGCCCATGGGCACGTTTGATCGCACGCTGGCGAAGCTCGAAGGAGCCGAACGTATCTCTGCTTGAATACGCGCGGAGTCTACAGCGAAACACGACGCGGCGTCCCCGTTTGCCGGCAGTTCCATAGGATACCGCTTCAGCATCTCGAACGCGTTCGCCCACGAGGCTGTTCCAACCTGCCCGTCGCCTTTCGGGAAACCGCCAAGCAGCATCATTGACATTCGGCCTGCCATGTATAAACTCGTTGATACATCGAAGAGTAGCCATGGCTAAGAGCGCAATTTTGACTGTTCAGCAATGGGGCAACAGCCTGGCTGTACGAATTCCGGCGGCGGTGGCCCGAGCGGCTCGCTTTAAAGTCGGGCAACCAGTCGAAGTGTCGGCCCAGGATTCCAACGTGCTGGTCAAGGCCATCGGGGACCCGAGACTGACGCTTGCGCAGAAGTTGGCCGCATTCGATCCGGCGCTTCACGGCGGCGAAGCGATGGCGTATCGCCCTATCGGCCGAGAGACTCTCTGATGGCCAGGCGGAAATCCTGGTGCCCCGACCGCCGGGACATGATCTGGATTGATTGCGATCCCCAAGCGGGCCGTGAGATGAAGGATCTGCACCCGCTCGTCGTTCTGTCCCCGCGCGAATTCAACGAGCGGACCGGGATTGTGATTGGACTGCCGATGACGACAGCCGCCTACAACGAGACCAATCCGTTCGCTGTGAAGTTCAATGGCCCTAAAGGCGCGGCCAGCTACATCCTCTGCCATCAACCCAGATCATTTGATTGGCGGGCCAGAAATGCCGTACCGCATCCGCTCAAGCAAGTGCCGGAGGATTCGTACGGGCGCGCTTGCGAAACCTTGAACCAGATCATCGAGATAGGGACGTAGGCCGCCCATTTACGTTTGGGGAAAAGCAGTTTACCGCGGCCGGAGTCGCAGTTTCAGTCGCTGCGCAGCTTGGACATAGGTTACCGATGGTCAGCTGGCGACGATCGCCGCGACCGGGGTTCAATCGGCTACAGACGGTGAACCATTAGCCGGAGACTGCGACGACAGTCGATTTGATGTGGTACGGTGCTGCAGTGCAGCCACAGGGAAACTGCTTATTGCACCATTCAGACTCCTGCCTTTTCCGGAGTTCGGAAAGCAAGCCCAATTGGTAAGCACGCACAATCAATATGTTGTGCGACATTTACCCCATTGCCGCGGGAATCCAAGAATTATCCACCCGCGCGGCAGTCCATAGTTATTAACACCGAAAAGGTACCGCTGTGCTCGCTGCGGAGTCTTGCCGTTCACACGGGCATACAATACCTGCGGAGGCAACTATGAAACATCTCAAGGTCGCTGCCGGGGTCGTCAGCTTGGGCATCTTCGTTTCTTGTAGCATCTCTTGCAGCAGCGTCCCCCCAGCCCCCGCCGGGGCCGTCGGACATCCAATGCTGGCCCCCCACCTTCCCCGAGCGGTTGCCAATGGCAACGCTGCGGTGACGGGTGCAGTCGATCCTAAGCAGCGTCTCAAACTGGCAATCCATTTGCCGCTGCGCAATCAGGCTGAACTGACGCAGCTATTGCACTACCTTTACGATCCGAAGGGTCCAAACTTTCACAAATACCTGAGCGTGTCCGAGTTCACCAAGCGCTTTGCCGTGACGGCGCGGGACTACAACACGGTGATTACCTGGGCGAAGGCAAACGGCCTTAGCGTGACTGCCAAGACGCCGAACCGGCGGTTGCTCGCCGTCGAGGGCTCGGTGGCGACCATCAACCGCGCCTTCCACGTAAAAGTAAACTATTACCGGCGTGCGGCCGATGCGCGAACCTTCTATTCACCTGATCGCGAGCCCACCGTCGTGGGACTGAGTGTGCCGCTGCTACAGATCACCGGTATGAACAACTATGTTCTGCCGCAATCGATGCTGCGGCGCAGGGCGGTAGCGGGCGCTATCGAACCGGTGAGCGCCACCGGCTCCGGACCGGCCGGCGAGTATCTGCCGAGCGACATGCGTGCGGCCTACTATGGTAATGGTCCGCTCACCGGCGCGGGCCAAACGATCGGCATCTTTTCCTTCGACGGATATCTCGCCAGCGACTTGCAGCTCTACTACTCGAAGACCGGCATGTCTTCGAACGTGCCGATCAAGAATGTATTGGTCGGCGGATTCAACGGTGCCTGCACCGGAGTGAACTCGCCCACCAGTTCTTCCTGCGATGACGGCGAGCAGGTGCTGGATATCGTGAATGCGATCGGCATGGCCCCGGGGATCAAGCAGATTCTTTTCTATGAAGGCTCGAGCAACACCGAGATCCTCAATCAAATGGCGACCGACAATGTTGCCAAGGTGCTCAGTTCCTCCTGGGGCTGGAATCCGGCGGATGCGGCCAGCGACGACCCGATATTCCAGGAGTTTGCCGCACAGGGCCAGTCCTTCCTCAGTGCAAGCGGCGACGACGGCGCGTTCGATAGCTCGACCTATTATTTCCCCGGCGTAGATCCGTACATCACTCAAGTCGGTGGGACGCAGTTGACGACGGCAGGCCCGCGCGGCGCATGGTCAGCGGAGACCGCATGGCCGCAAAGCGGTGGCGGCTATGACAGCGGCACGCCGATTCCCAGTTGGCAGCAACTCCCCGGCGTCATCAATTCGTCGAATATGGGCTCGACCACCTTGCGCAACTCTCCCGACGTGGCGGCGGAAGCGAATTTCGACAATCCCACCGTGGTCAATGGCAGCTTCGTGACCGGCTACGGCGGCACGAGCTTCGCCACACCACGCTGGGCGGGATTCTTGGCCCTGGTCAATCAGCAGTCCGTGGCGAACGGCAAGGGCACTGTGGGATTCATCAATCCGGCGCTCTACAATCTCGGCATCAGCTCGAGTTACTCCGGAGCACTTCATGACATCACCAGTGGCAGCAACCCGCCCGCGGCGGGTGACGGAGGCGGCTTCAGCGCAGTCGCGGGCTACGACCTGGTGACCGGTTGGGGTAGTCCTGCCGGAGTGGGATTGATTGGTCAGCTGGCAGGCACTCCTGCGAGCCGGCGAGCGCCGGCCAGCAATTGACAGAGGGCACCATGCACCGCAAACATCGACTGCTCGCCATATTCGTCGCAGCGACCGTGTTCAGTGCCGCTGCCACGCAGGCGGCGCCGCCGCCGGCATCAGTCGATGTGGCTGCAGCGGACAACGCATTCGGCTTCCGCCTACTCAACGCAGTCCAAAAGACCACCCCAAGCGGCAACGTCGTTCTCTCGCCGGTCAGTGCAGCCCTGGATCTATCGATGGTGCTCAACGGCGCCGACGGTGAAACAAGGCAGGAGATGCTGTCGGCGTTGTCGCTCAGTGGGCCGCACGCTCGGTGCAATCAACGAGGCCAACGCCCAGCTGATCAAAGTCATTCGCACGCCGGCCCAGAACGTCACGTTGTCGGTGGCGGATTCGCTGTGGGTCGACAGTCGTCACGTGATGCTTCGGCCCGGGTACATCAAGCAGACGCAAGCGTCATACGACGCCGAAATGATCGATCTTGATTTTTCCAATCCAAGTGCTGCGACTCGGATCAATAGCTGGGCCTCCAAGGAAACGCACGGCAAGATTCCCAAGATCATCGAGCGGATCGACCCTGCCGATCTCGTGCTGCTACTCAACGCGGTGTATTTCAAGGGACAATGGACGCACAAGTTCGACAAGGCGCAGACGCAGCAGCGCGACTTTACCCTCGCCGGCGGTTCCGTCAAACAAGTGTCGCGCATGGCGCAATCGGGACGCTTCGACTACTTCGAAACGCCGCAGCTGCAGGCGATCCGGCTGCCGTTCGGCGACGGGGATCTCATCATGGAGGTCCTCTTGCCGGCGCAATCATCGAGTTTAAGCGCGTTGGAAGCGGAGCTTACAGCCGAGCATTGGAAGGGCTGGCAACGGCAATATGCGGCGCGCCCCGGGACGATTGAACTGCCGCGCTTCGAGCTGAAATCCGATTATCGCTTGAATGAGCCGCTGCAAGCCCTCGGTATGCGACGCGCTTTCCAACCGGATGCCGCGCAATTGGCGGGCATGTTCTCATCGGCGCCGGGGCAACCCGGCACCGGGCGCTTCTTTATTTCGTCAGTGCTTCAATCGACCTACTGGAAAGTGGACGAGGAAGGTTCAGAAGCCGCGGCCGTTACGCAGATCGGTGTAAGGGCGACCGCAATCGCGCGCCCGGTGGAACCGTTTCGGATGATCGTCGACCGGCCGTTTTTCTGTGCGATCGAAGACCGGCGCAACGGCGCGCTGCTGTTCATTGGGGCCATCTACGATCCGGAGGGTTGACGCGAAGGGAGATGGTCAGCCACCCGTCGTCGATCCATACCGGGCGGACGGATCGGGCGCGCTCACGGTTGAAGACCCGCCGCCGACGCAGGAACTCTATGGGGTGCTTGAGGGCCGTCCCCGGTGGATTTGATCCGGCCGACCGAGTCGGCGAACACATGCTGACCCGCCGCGCGCTTTTCCACCAGGGAGTTCTTCATCTCGAGCGACTTAATGGCCCAGTAATAGGCAAACGCCCAAACGGCGGTGCACTCGATTGAGATGATCCAATAATCGGGCTTCTTGATCGAATAGGTGGCGATGACCGCAACGAGGGGCAGCGCGATCATCGCGGAGGCGGCGATGTTGTATTGACGCGCATACCAACGTCGGTCCTTCTCACTCAACACCGGTCCGGCACCGCTGTCATCGCCCAACGTATCCTTCGAGCGAAACATTGCGACGTATGCAAGCAGCAGCAAAAAGACGACCGCGCAAGTTCCATGAATGTACCCGTGTCCTTGCCCCGCGCAGGAATGCAGGCACTCCATGTCTTCGGTGCACTCCACCGGGAAGAGAGCCACTCCCCAAGCGAGGACGCCCGCGATGTTGAGTGCCCAATTCTCCTCGTTGCTGAAGCCTCGATAAGCAATCAGGCACGCGCCCACCGCGAAATATGTGCCGACAAAGAGCGTTCTCTCCACGGATGGGTCGTCAAATCCAGCCCAGTAGTAGGCACTCAACGAGTGCTGGATGTGCACGTGGCCCAGTTCGAGTCCCGAAATGACCAGCACGAACGGAAAGAAAATGGCAAAGGCGAGCAAACACATACGCAGGCCCTGATAGGTTTTGAGCATATGCGCGGTGAGCTCTTCAGGCGCCATAGGCTTGAGCAACCCGTGTCGCCGTTTGAATGCGGTGATGCCCCGGGCCGCATCGGCGGCAACCGGTGAACCGTTGCGTGTCGGCGAACTGTGTTCCGTCACGTTAATAAGCCTCCCTGCATTAAGTGGCGCTTTGTTGCGAAGCCGGGCTAGAGGAAACCACGCGCTGCAAAGTAGGTGCCCACACCCAATATCAGAGCCGAGGCGATGAGTGTCAGCCATGCCCAATCTTCGAACTTTTGCGCATTCACGGCAAACTTGTCTCCAAAATCGAACTTCCCGGTTAATGCGGCGTCCTCCCAGGCGTCCCCCCAACGCTTTTTCGAAAGCGCGAACAGATACATGCTGGCAACGGATACGAGCACCCCACCGACGTAGAACAAGCAGCCGATGGCGAAGTTATGGAGAATGGCTTTCCGAGGAAATAGTCCACTGTCATTCACTGAGTTCAATGTTGTGGTCATGAAGGCAAGAATGGCAACGACCGCTCCGCCATTCGCACCAAAGGTGAATTGTGCGGCGGTGCGCGCGAACTGGGAGGACTGAGAGTAGTCCTCGATCGCGCGTTTGTTAGCTTCCTCTGGAGTGAGCCCGCCCGCCATGGCTGCGCCCTCGCATACTTGTCTCTGCCATTCTCATCAGACGGAAGACCAGCCATCAAATAATCGGCGATCCTCCGACTCGTGGTACCAGTCGATTGGGGTCAATTCCTCCGCCCGTATCGATAGTTTGCGCCTAACAAGAAAGGAAATCGAGTGAACTCACGGGCATGCAATAACCAAGCCGAGGTGTCTTGCAGCCCTAGGACGTAGAATTAGAATTATCGCCAAAGGGCGAGTGCGCAACGACATTCCGCAATTCATGCTCGTCGATGATGACTATCTTGCCCCGACCGAGTGTGAGCCATCCCTTTATTTTCCAGTCCTGTAGGTACTGATTGACAGCCTGTCGGGAAAGCCCAAGGAAGCGCCCGACCTCCTCCTGGGAGATACTGAGTTCGACGCCATCAGGAGTTTCGCTCCCGTGAAGTTTTCCCAGACTGAGTAAACGCCGCGCAAGCCGCTCCGGCACGCTGAGCAACGCAGATTCTTCCGCCAAGCCGCTGGTCCAGCGAATGCGCTCGCAGAGCAGCTGAACGACGTGGCTCACCAGCTTGGGTTCGCGCTCTAGAAAATCGAGAAAATGGTCTCGTGTAATGATGATCAGCTCTGATGGCGCGGTGGCACTGGCGGTGGCCGTTCGGTGACGCCCATCCAAGAGCGCGATCTCACCAAAAGTATCGCCAGGTTCCATGATGTTCAGGAACATTTCTCTGCCGTCGGGAGAACTCGCGCTGATGAGAATCTTGCCGGTGATCACTCCGTAAAGCGCGCCGCCAGGATCCGCCTGTGAAAACACGATGGTGCCATGGCCATAGAAACGACGGGTCGTAAGAGCGGCGATCTGATCGATCGTTGCCCGAGGCAGTCCGCGGAAAAGTCGCGTGCGCTCCAATATCGTCCGTGCAGTCAAAGCCACCTTTGGATTCCTCTCCGTGAATCTATGCGGGCAGTGTACGTCTTGTGTCGTCCACTTGACAGAACCTCATTATCGATGCGCTCACGATGGCTCCTGCCGAAACAGAGGGTTCGCTCAGTTGGGTGAGAACCGGAATAAACGCAAACACAAGGAGCATGCAGTCATGTACAGCAATCAATCAAGCGCCGGTCTAGGCGGCAAAAGTCATTCAAGGTTCAACAGAGGGTGGGCAAAAAGGACGGCCAATCGCGTTTCAACCGCCGTTCGCGCATACACAATTCGCATCGCATGGGTGACGCTGGCCTCCGCGGGCGGCAGTATGCTGGTCGACGCGGCACAGGCCAGTGACGCGTTCGATACCACTCCACACAAGGTGGTCAACTTCAAGGATCTGAACTTGAACAGTCCGGAAGGCGTCGCCGTGTTGTACAAGCGGATCAAGAGCGCGGCCTATGACGTCTGCGAAAGCCCGGATCGGTACGATCTGTCACAGTTCAAGACGCAGATTTGTGTCAAGGACGCGGTGTCCCGGGCGATCGTCCAGATCAATAATCCGATGCTGACGAGTCTTTATGAGTCCAAGACCGGCAAGAGCGGCAAGAGCGACAAGAAGGAGACCACTCTCGCTCAGGTGCACTGAGAGGCCGCGAAGTTGCGCCGCGCGGGGGAATTGCCGGTGCGGCGCAACACCTCTGGCAGCTCACCCCGAGGTAAGAAACTCGACGGTAGATTTGCCAGGCATGAAGAAGTAGCCGCCGCCGCGCACGGTGACGAACTCCTTCATATGTGGAAGGTGCATCGACCCCAAGGGCGTGGGGATGCTCATGGTTCTGTTGCACTCTTCCCGATGCTGGTCGACGATTGGATCGCCATCGTTTTGCAGTCCATGAAAATCCCGTCCCAGCACCCAGGTCTGCTGCAAGAATTCAAATTGTCCTTCGATATCGGTATTCAAACACATGAAGAGCAGACCGGGTTTCCCGATGCCCTTGCCTCCGTCATAGTATTTGCGGCCGACGCGCAATATCCGATGCCGGTTCGTGATCGCGATCTGCACCTGCGAGCCCGGTTCAAAACTATCGCGCGGATTGGCACGGCGGATGTGCGCCCCGAATGGGCAGCGTAGGCCGTCCGGGTCTTCCGCACCGAACAGGAAGTCGTTGTCTCGCGGGACGGTGCTGCGGCCAGGAGTCCCCGGCGGTGTGGGGTGCCTAACCAATGACGTGCCGTCCTCTCTCCAGCGGCCGACCATTTTGGCGGCAATCCATTCGCGAACCCAGGCGGGATTATTGCTCGGGGAGCGTGGGTCGGCGGCGACGATTTCCGCTGCCTTACCGACATAGTCCCAGAAAAGCGTCGGGTCCTGCTCGAGCTGGCGCGCGACCAGGAAAGTGCCGTTGCGTCCAACGGGTACACCGTTGGAGCGCGGCATCGGTGGAAAATAGCCGAGGTTGTCGCGATATCCGATGATGAATTCACCCGGCTCCAGGACGTGAAGGGCGCTGCGTTCGGCGTCCCAGTTGCGCGTTCCGCGAATGATGGGCTGCGAAATGCCGTCGATGAACCCGAACGGTTCGCGAAGCATCTCGCGGTTTATCGGCAACGCCGCCATCGCGATGTAGTGCATGTCGCGATGTCCAAATCCATGGAGCTGCGTGACGCGGCTTGCCACCTTGGTCTGCAGTGCTCCAGGGTCATCGGCGTACACCACGACGATCGCGTCGCATTCCTTGCCCGGGCTGCCCCACCACCATTTCTCAGGCGCGTTGGCTCCGGTATCGTGCAGCGCCCGTGCGCGCCAGGACCTGGCCATACCCTGTTGGAACGCCACCGGAAAGGTGGCGAGCGCCGACTCGTCGAGCCCCATTTTTCGCAGGCCGCTCGCGCTGAATGCGGCGACGAGCGCCGAGTTGGACGGCACACGGTCTCCATAATTCAACTCCTCTGCAATGTCGCGAAGCCACCCGCGGCAGTCATTCGGTCGCCCGGCCAGTTCCACGATCAGGCAGTGCGCATGTCGCAACCGCGACAACCCCCCGAAGACCAGGGTCGGGATTTCCTCGCTCTCGAGAGACAGGCCAGGCGGGGTAGGGAAGCCCAGGTAATTCAACCATTGAGCTGCCTCGGCTTCGCTCGTCGCGCCGGCGAATCCATGCCGAATGGCCGCGTTGGTCCGGATTCGAGACGTTTTCAGATTTGGATAGGCCGAGAACCAAAAGCGAGTGGGGCGTTGATACCTGCGCGCCCAGCGTTTGAATCGCTCGCCGTCACTGGCGCCTCCCAGGATGAGATTCTTGGTTTTCGGGAAATCGAGCGTATTGCTCCAGATGGCACTCAGTGCAGCGTGCGCGCGGGCGATGAAATCCTCGAGGTAACTTTCCCAGCTACCGTCATAGTTGGAGAGGAAAAGGAGCTTGTCCGTTCGCGGCAGGATGACCCAACGGGCAAAGTGAATGGTGCCAATGCCCGAGAGGAAGCCGGGCTGCGAGGCATACGTCGATACCGCACCGACCGCCCAGAGCACCACACGCAGAATCAGTCGGCGCACTAATCCCGGCTTCAGGATGGAAGCTCCGCCCAGGTGATTTTGCATCACTCTGTTCTCGCGGTCCATGATCTGCTCGACGTCCGCGGCGCTTGGTTCCTCGTCCAGGGGCGCGTCCGCCTCCTCGCGGCGGCGCAGCCAGCGATAGGCGATCCACAGGCCGATTCCGGCAAGCAGTATCTCCAGCCCCAAAAGCAGCCCCAAAACTCGCACGGCCTCCCAGATCGCGGTTGCGAACGAACGCCCGAAGGTCAGCCCGGAAACAATAGCCGCGAGCACTGGCAGAACGAGCATCGGCCAAAGAATACGGAGAAAAAAGGAAGCGAACAGCGACCGGACGGACTTCGCGACCGATGGTTGTTTGCCGAGGAGCGGCACCGGTTCCGCGACGAACGCCCACTTGAACTCGGGGAGTGCCAAGATTTCGTTCCGTGCGCGTTCCAGCTTCTGCAGCGCCGGCTCCGGACCGCGGTTGCGTTCGAGCCAGTTGCCGATCCATGACGCGAAGCGCTCTTCGCTCTTGATGCGCCCTACGCTCATGCCGGGCGTACCCGAGAACAGGGCGCCTGAAGTGGAAAACCAGCCCCCCCCGATGTCGAGTCGATGTTCTTCGAGGTATGCGCCGAGCCCCTGAGGAGAAACCGCCAAGCCTGCGGCCTGCAGAACCTTGAGAATTGAATCGCCGATTGTTTCTACCAAGCGCGCGCAGGCGGCGCGCGCGCTGCCGTCGGCGGATGCTTCCAGAACGAGGTGCGTCTTCGCCTCTCCTTTTTTTTGTGCAACCGTCATGCTCATGAAATGGACGAATGCGGTTTCGTCGAGCTTGGCGGCAACGGCGCCACACGCCGGGTTGCCGAGAGCACCAAGGTGGTCATTGACGCAATCGGTCCGCTCGGCCGCGAAGGGGATGACCACCGTGACGAAGGCCTGCGTCACTCGTCGAACTCCACCCAGAGATGTGCGGGAAAGACACTAATCGACTGCAGCCGGCCGTCGGCGCCGCGCGCCCGCCGCAGGCCCCGCTTTCGCAACAGGGCCTTGAAGGTTTGCGTGATCTGAGCGATCGCGATGAAGGACCCCAGACACCAGTGCAGACCGTAACCGAATACCAAGTAATCCTCCGCCGGCCGCTTCGGATCGAAGCGCTTTGGATGCGCGATGCGGCGGGAGTCGAACATGGCCGACTGCGTACTGGCGAGGAGCCCGGTACCTGGGGCCACATATTTTGCACGACGGGTGCCGGCAGCAATTGTGTACCCGTCCGGACCGCAAATTCGAAAAGGTCCGGGATTTATGTTCCTGAATCGCAAGGTTTCCCGCAGACAGCGCCAAAGCAGGTCGTCGTCGTCCGCCAGCGCCGCGTTACGTGTTTGCACCATGAAATCGTCATTGCGCAGCAGCGTCGAGAGGATATAGCCGCCCGCGAGCAGGTTCGTAGGAATGAATCCCGTGACCATGCCAAAAAGATGAGCCTCCAGGACGTCGTCGGTCAATTGCGGGTCACTTTTCTGCATTGCGATCAAACGAGGCAGTACGACTCCCGGTGAGTCCCCTTGGCGGGCATTCAGGATGGCGCGGTTGATCACCGTTCGGAAACAGTCCGCCGCCGTCACCGCAAGGTCCCTGCCGGAGGTCGGGATCTTGTCTGTACACGATCCGAACAGGTAACTGCTCATGGCGACGGTCCACTCGGCGAACAGCAGCTTGTCGGGGATCTCGATGCCGTAGTAGTCCTCGCAGAGCTGCGAAGGGACCGCCCAAATCAGATCGCGCACCGCATCAATTCGCTGCCTGCCGCGCAGCATTTCCGCGGAGGCCTTGGCGGCCCGAGGTACGACATATATTGCGACGTCCTCACGCCTGAACGCTTTGGCAAGCTGCTCGTAATTGAGCCGGTATTCCAGGCCATCTTCCATGCCCAGCACGAACTTCTTACCGTGAGAGAGCTCAAGCATCCTTCCGCCCCAGGGGACTGGGAATTCTTTGTCATGAGCCAACACCTCGCGCACGTCCTC
The DNA here is from genome assembly GCA_963799885.1 of uncultured Gammaproteobacteria bacterium. Classification (GTDB taxonomy): domain Bacteria; phylum Pseudomonadota; class Gammaproteobacteria; order Steroidobacterales; family Steroidobacteraceae; genus Bog-1198. The sequence goes on from CAWCYX010000005.1 coordinate 339,119, forward strand.
GTCGCGAGAGACCAATACGCCGAAGGACGGAATGCGAGCAACTGGCCAGAACCGACGTAGGAACCGCATCAAACATTCGCGTTGAGGGTAGTCGAGCACCCAATTGATAAGACCCGCGATGGGTGTGTGCATTGCGGCAATGTTGAACCTAGCGCCGGGATCGCGGGGCTGCTCCCGCGCCGTGGGCGTAGGCGATGCCGTGGTTTCCTGTCCTTCCATGACCCCTCCGGCGTCGCCCGCCGACAAAATGCGCTTCATTGTACAACTTAGCAGCAATAACGGAATCGCAGGCGCTGTGCTACCGTTGCGTCAACTGGAGAAAGGATTCTTGAGCCTCGACATACGCACGTGGCTGGAAACGAGGGGGTTCGGTCAATATGCCGACCTGTTCGGCGCGCACCGCATCGACGCCGAGGCCCTCGGCGCGCTGACTGAACAGCACCTGCGCGAGATGGGAATCCCTCTTGGGCCTCGACTCAATCTGCTGGCGGCTTTGGCCCGAGCGTCCGATTCTTCCCCATCCAGGACCCCGATGGCCGAACGTCGCCGGCTGACCGTGATGTTCGTAGACCTCGTCGGGTCCACGGAACTGTCGGAGCGGCTCGATCCGGAGGATCTTGGCCAGGTGATCCGCGGGTACCAGGACATTGTCGACGGCGTGGTGGCAAGCTTCGAGGCCCACGTCGCCCAATACACCGGCGACGGCGTCATGGTGTACTTCGGTTATCCGACTGCGCACGAGGACGATGCCGAACGTGCGGTCCGTTCGGCACTGGCGATCGTGCGGGACATTGCCAAGGTGCGCGTGCCAGGCGGCGGGCCATTGGCTGCGCGGATAGGGATCGCAACGGGCCTGGTTGTCGTCGGCGATTTGATCGGCACGGGCGAAGCGCGGGAACACGCGGTGGGCCAGACGCCCAACCTGGCCGCGCGATTGCAGGCGCTGGCAAAACCCGGCGAAATCCTGGTGAGCGATCGAACGCGCGAGCTAGTCGGCAGTTCGTTTGAATTGCATGATCTCGGGAGGCAGCAACTGAAGGGCATCGCTGTGCCGGTCGTTGCGTATTCAGTGACGGGCGAACGCGCCTTCGAGAGTCGCTTCGAAGCACAGCGTGCCTCTGGACTTTCCGCAATGGTCGGGCGCGACGACGAACTTGCGCTGCTCCATGAACGATGGCTTGCAGCCGCTTCGGGAGACGGCCAGGTGGTGCTCCTGATGGGCGAAGCCGGAATCGGCAAGTCGCGCATATTGCGGGCACTGCAGGATTCGCTTGCGCCAGAGCCTCCCGTGTTGGTTTACCATCAGTGCTCCCCCTACCACGCCGACAGCGCGCTTTACCCGCCGATCCAGCAGCTCACCCGGGCCGCACGGATCTTTCCGAGTGACAGCACGGATACGCGGCTGGACCGTTTGGAAACTCTGCTTGCCGGGGCTGCGGCGGACGAATTCGCACTGATCGCCGCGCTGCTCGGCATCGATGGCACTCAGCGCTATGGGGCACTCGACCTGACTCCGCAACAGCATCGTCTGCGTACCTTCGATGCCTTGATGAATCAACTGGTCCGCCTGGCCGGCAGCCGGCCCGTGCTCTGGGCACTCGAGGACGCCCATTGGATCGACCCGACCACCCTGGAACTCGTCCAGCGATGCATCGATCAGGTGGCGCAGATCCGCGTTTTGGCCGTGGTGACGGGGCGACCGGACTTCAAGCACGATTTCGGTGTACACGGGAACCTCACGAGGATGGAACTCAACCGCCTCGGGCGTAGTGAGATCACCGCCATGGTTGACGGGGTGACCGGAGGCAAGCCTTTGCCTGAGAAGCTGATCGCTGAGATCGTGGCAAAGTCGGACGGTGTGCCGCTATTCGTCGAAGAGTTTACGAAGTCGACGCTCGAGTCAGGCATTGTTCGCGAGACCGAGGACGCGTTTGTTTTCAACGGCATTCCGCAATTGGTCAGGGTGCCGGCCTCGCTGCACGATAGCCTGATGGCACGGCTCGACCGTCTGCAGCCGTACAAGGAGATTGCGCAAACGGCATCCTGTATCGGCCGGGAGTTCGGTTACGGACTTCTGAACAGCATATGCCAGGTGCAAGAACAGGTGTTGGATGATGCCCTTACGCGACTCGTAGATGCAGAACTCATTTATCGTCGCGGCGGTACGCAGGAGCCGCAGTACGCGTTCAAGCATGCCTTGGTACGCGATGCGGCCTATGAGAGTCTGCTGCGCGCAAAACGCGAAAAGATCCACGCACGTCTGGTCGCCACGCTCGAGCAGGTGCCCGATACGGCTCCAGAAATCGTTGCTCAGCATGCCGCTCTCGCACGCTTGAACGAGAAGGCGATTCACTACTGGCAAAAAGCCGCGGCCGCGGCGGTTGCCAGGCCGGCATACAAGGAGGCAATCGCCCACCTGACTCAGGCGATTAGCCTCGCCGAGGAGATGGGGGAGGACCCCTCATGGCAAGAACGGCGCCTTTTGCTTTGGATGGCGCTCGGGCAGGCCACGATTCCGTTGTATGGCTACAGCCACTCGCAGACGGTTTCGATCTTCACGCACGCGCGGGAATTGGCAGCAACGATTGGCAAAGGGTCCCATCGCTTCTCGATTCTCTACGCCACCTGGGGCGCGCACTACGTACGCGGCGAGCAAGACAAGGCAATCGAAGCGGCGGAGAACATGCTCAAGGGCGCGCTCAGCGACGCCAACGAGGGTCATAGGCTGTCGGCTCTGCGCTCCTTGGGCATCTCGCAGATGATCACCGGGGCTCTCGAACTCGCGAGCGACACCTTCGAACAGGCACATCAGCTGGCCGAAGTCCTGCGCCAGCGTTCTCACGAGCGGCGCATCGCCGTCGCGGACCGGTTCGCGGCGGATCCAAAAATTGCGACGCAGTTTCACGTATGTCTCACGTACTGGAGTCTCGGTCGCGTCGACGATGCGTGCGTACTGGCAGCGGAGGCTATGGCGGCGGCGCGCACGATGGGCCATGCACACACACTTGCCCATGCCCTCACGCATAGTGCGATTTTTGCCGTTGTGTGCCGTGATGCGGAGCGGGGGCTCAGTCTGAGCACCGAGACGATCGAATTCGCGAACAGGCACGAAATGGAACTTTGGAAAGGCTATGGCTTGGTCCTCCATGGGTTCGCTCTCGCATTGAAGGGCGAATTGGCCGGCTCCGTGCAGTTCATGGAGGCGGGATTCGCTTCAATTGACCGCACTCAGACCGGCGCCATGGTACCGCTGCACCGTGCGGTGCATTGCCGCACACTGGCCGCGCTCGGCCGGCTGGATGAGGCGCGACGTTATGCCCAAGCGGTACGCGATGAACTGAGCTCAGGATCCGAACGCTACTTATGGCCGGAGTGCCAGCGTCTGCTTGGCGACTACCTGTGTCTTTGCCCGGGCAAGGACCGCTCAGAAATAGAGGCCGCATACAGCGGCGCGCTGGCCCTTGCGCGTCGGCAGGGCGCTCGTACGTGGCAACTGTATGCGGCGACGAGTCTCGCTCGCTTGTGGATCGAACAGGGTGAACGCAGCAAGGCCGTCGAACTCCTCGCGCCGCTGCGCGCTTCGTTTACACAAGGCCTAAACTCGACGGGGTACCTGGAAGCGACGGCGCTTCTGGATCTTCACTGAAATCAACGGCGCGCGACCCCGTGTCGGCCATGGCCGTTTCGAGCAGGAGCACACCAGGGCAGGCGCCGATGCGATCCGCGACTCGAGTGCGGCCTGTTGACGCGGGGTCATTGCCCGCGCAGACGATATTGGTATGCTACGTAGTGCTACAAGTGCTACGGTGGCACTATGAACCGCAAGATCACGCAGCGCGAGCTTCGTAAACACTCTGCAGCCGTGCTTCGCGAGGTGGAAGCGGGCGGAACGATCGTGGTGACGCGCAATGGCACGCCCGTCGCGGAACTGCGGCCCATTCGGCCGCGTCGATTCGTGCCCCGAGCCACCATTGCCGAAGCTGCGGGTCGCGCGCCCGGGATCGACGCCGGTCGGTTTCGTGCCGATCTCAATGCTGTGATAGATCAGCGCGTCGATGTCTGAACTGACGAGAGGGCTCCTCGACACGTCGATGGTGATAGATCACGACGTGATTGATCCCGCGTCGCTGCCCGACGAGTTTGCGGCTGCGCGAGCAGCCGAACAGCCGATCCGCTTACGACTGGCGAACTTGCTCATTGCTTCTACGATCGCAGCCAACAGCTGCCTCTGTACACTCGGAACCCGTCCGACTTTGACGCGCTGAGGGCGATCGTCAAAGTGGTCCCTCCGTGACACTCCTCTGCACGCTTGCGACACACGATCGCGGCCTTGCCACCCATGAGCACGGGCAGGTGATCGACGCTCACTCGTTCGCGCCGGATCGTGACGGGCTTGTCGGCCATGACCTGCGACTTCGCTCGCAAGCCATTTGTCGCGGTCGGATCGACCGTCACGCGAAAATCCGGTGCGTCGCTGCAATCAGAGGTTATCTAGCAAACCACTACCGATGCATGGGTAGCCGGAAAGGCATTCGTCTGCGCGATCACGGCAGGTCGCGGCTTGCTGTCGGTCGCCGCACGCCAGACCGCTTCTGCCACGTCCAGCGGCCGAGTAACAGCAGACGACTGCGCCCATCCCGCGAAGACACTCTGCGCCAAGCCGGCGTACGCCTCGGGGATGCCGCCCTGCATCCGGGGCTGTGCGTTTTCACCGAAGCGAGTCTCCGGAGCCCGTCCCGGTAGCACCAGGCTCACTCGCACATTGAATTGCCGGAGCTCCAGCGCCAGAGACTCCGTGAACGCATTCACTGCCGCCTTGCTCGCGGTGTATACGGACAGCAGAGCGAGCGGCTTCAATGTCACACTCGAACTGACGTTGACGATGACACCGGCCTTGCGTTGCCTGAACTGAGGCAGCACCGCCTGGGTTACGGCCATCGTACCGAGGGTGTTGGTCGCGAAGACCTCGCGCGCAGTTTCCATCGAGATGCCTTCGAGGGCGCCCAGCAGGCCGATCCCTGCGTTGTTGACCAAGACATCGATCGGTCCTGCGGCATCCACCGTCTGAAGAATGCTTTCCGGATCGGTCACATCGAGGGCGAGCACGCGCAGACGTTCGGAGCGGGGCAGGACGTCCTCGCGCGGCGTGCGCATGGTGGCGATGACCTTCCAATCGCGATCGAGGAAGTATCGGGCGGTTTCGAGGCCGAATCCGGACGAGCATCCGGTGATCAGTACGGTTTTCATTGGCGATTCCTGTGAGTGGCTGAAGGTCTGTGTTGTCAGCGCCGCATCGCTGCGTTAATCTGGCTTAAGCGGAACAGCATTCCGTATTTATACGGAACAGTGTTCCGTTTGTCAATTAGGAGTTGTGATGGGCGATAAACCGCAAGACGCCGACGATGGTGTCGAGTCCAGGGGCGACGCGGATCGGCGCGTGCGCGCCGACGCAAAGCGCAATCTCGCCGCGTTGCTGCAGGCGGCGAAGACGGTATTCGCAACTTCTGGAGTGGACGCTCCGGTGCGAGAGATTGCAGAGAAGGCGGACGTCGGCATCGGCACCCTTTATCGCCACTTTCCGCAGCGTTCCGACCTCATTGCGGCCGTCTTCCGTCACGAAATCGACGCCTGCGCCGAGGCCGCCCCGATCCTTGCCGCCGAGCACGCGCCCGGCGAGGCTCTGGCGAAATGGATGCAGCGATACGCCGCCTTTATTGGAACCAAACGCGGGCTCGCCCCAGCCCTTCACTCGGGAAATCCAGCCTTCGAACCGTTGCGCGAGTACTTCGAACAGCGAGTCCGGCCCGCTATGCGCAGCCTTCTCGAGTCGGCGATAGCCGCCGGCGAGGTCCGCGACGATGTCGATTCAGATGAACTTCTCCATGCAGTCGCAAGCTTGTGCATGCCCGCCCAAGACGAAGGCCGCGCGCAGCGCATGGTCGCTCTTCTCGTCGACGGACTCCGCTGCGGCACGCGCCCACCGCGGACACGTCTTTCTGACAGGAGTGGACGTCGCGTCCGACGCCGGACATGAACACTCAATCGCCATATTTAAGTATGGCGAAATAGCCATAATTAATATAAAATGTTGTGATGACGAAGACCAGCTTCGAGTGGGATCCCGCAAAGGATCTGACGAATCTGGTCAAGCACGGGATTAGCTTTTCCGAAGCTCAGTATGCGTTCGATGATCCGCGACGCGTTATCGCCGAGGATCTTGCGCATAGCACCGAACTTGAGAAGCGTTATTTCTGCTTTGGCAAATGCGGCGATGGAGTTGTGACGGTACGCTTTACGTTTCGGCAACATGTGATTCGTATTTTCGGTGCAGGGTATTGGAGACGAGGCCTAAGAGTCTATGAAAAGGCAAATAAAGTACACAAATGAGCCTCTTGGGGCGCTGCGTGTTGTCGAGGATTTTCTCCCTCCCCCGGGTGAGTTGGTATTTCGTGAGGAGACGGAAAAGGTCACGATTGCGCTCTCGAAACGGAGCATTGATTTCTTCAAACGGGAGGCACGACTGCATGGTACGCAGTATCAGCGCATGATACGGGCGCTCCTGGATCGCTATGCTGACGCGCACGCAACGTCCAATAGACGATCGTAATGCTCAAGCTGCGGCGCGTGTGCGGCAGGGTGATACGAGGCTACCTAGGTGAATCCCTGCAAATACCGCAGCGAATTCGCGATGGACTCGAGCGGCGGATGATCCATCGGGCCTTCGTGCTCGACGAAGTAATGCTTGACGGAGCCGCGTTTTGCGACCTGGAACAGGTGCGGCCAGTCGATCACGCCCTTGCCCAATTCGGCATTGACGTCCTTCTCTTCGGTATCGATCGAGGATGACACGCTGTACCCGGCCTTCAAGTCCTTGAGGTGCAGCAGCTGGATGCGCCGCGGGTACTTTTCAAGATATCTCACCGGATCCGCACCCGCGTGGATGACGTGGCCGCAATCCATCTCGAAGACCACCAGCGAGGGATCGGTCCCTTGGATGAGTATGTCCAGCGCCGAGTCATTGCCGAATCGCTTCAGATCGACGGCGTGATTGTGATAACCGAGCTGGATTCCGGCCTTTTTCACGGCCGCGCCATGGCGGTTGAATTGCTCGGCATTCCAACGATAGTCGTCGGCGCTGATTTTCTCATAGAGCGGCATGAGCTCGCCCACGCTCATGTTGGAGATGTCCTTGGTGCCGATGGCGCGGAGCGTGGGGAACACGACGATGAGATATTGAAGCCCGAGTTGCTGCGCGGCCTCGAGCGTCTTCGGGTCATCGAGCGATTGCAGATACACATGGCATCCGATTGGGCGCAGCCCTAAGTCGTCGCAGCGCTTCTTGAATTCGCGGGGCGACTTCGGCAGCTGGTAAAGCTCCAATTCCCGATAGCCGATGCGTGCCACTTCCTCGAGGGCCCGGGCTTCGTTCGCTTCGAGCGCATCTTTGACGGTCCACAGTTGCAGGCCGGGGGGCAACCCCAAGGGATAGGCGGCCGCCGGGCCGGCTACGGTCAAGGTCAAGCCGGCGCCGAGCGCGCCCTTGACGAACTCTCTTCTCGATGACCCCATGATTACTCCCATTTGTCGTGTCACTCCAGATTGATCCACGTGCCGGTACGCGAGCTCGCGAGGGCGCACTCGACGAATTTCATGCCGCGCAGGCCGTCCTCCACACCCGGGTAGTCGCGCAGGGGACTGTGTCCGCGCTCGAGCCGGGCCACATCCTCCGTGAAGCCGCGATAGATGTTCGCAAATGCCTCCAGGTATCCTTCCGGATGACCGGCGGGAGTTCGCGTCATCGCCGCGGCGGCTTCGCCCATGTACCCTCGGCCTGTGCGCAGGTACCGCCAGGGCTCATCCGCGGGCTTGAAGATCAGGGTGTTCGGCTCCTCTTGATGCCATTCGAGACCGGCCGTCGATCCGTAGAGCCGGATCGACAGTCGGTTCGCCTCGCCGCAGGCGATCTGTGAGCACATCAATGTGCCCTTCGCTCCGCCGCTCATCCTCACGAGAATGTTCGCATCGTCATCGAGCACCCGGCCGTCGACGAAGCTGGATACATCGGCGCACAGGGACCGGATGGACTCCCCGGTGACGAAGGCGAGAAGATTCTCGGCGTGCGTGCCGATATCACCCACGCAGCAACTGGGTCCGGCCTGTTTAGGGTCGGTGCGCCAGGCCGCCTGTTTGTTGCCGCGGCGTTCGACCGGCTCCATCAGCCAATCCTGGAAATACTCGACATTGACGCGGCGGAGTTCTCCCAGTTTTCCCGCGTGCACCAGCGCGCGCGCCTCGCGTACTGCGGGGTACCCCGTGTAGGCGTAGGTGACGGCGAACAACAGAGAGCTCGCTGCGACGATGCGGGCGAGATCTTCGGCCTGCGCCAGAGTCACCGACAGCGGTTTGTCGCACACGACATGGATGCCCGCCGCGAGAAAGGCTTTGGCGGCGGGATAATGCAGATTGTTCGGCGTGGCCAGGATGACGAAGTCGATGCCGTCGGCGAGTGCGCCTTCCTTCCGGGCCATTTCCTCGAACGAGGAGTAGCTGCGCTCCAAAAACCAGGCCTCCGCACTCGCGCGCGCGACGGCGGGATCAGAGGACATGGCACCGGCCACCACCCGCGCCCGACCGTCCATTTCTGCCGCGATCCGGTGGATTGCACCGATGAACGAGCCGCGGCCGCCGCCCACGATGCCGGCGCGCAGGCATCGGTTCGGGCCTGCCGATTGCTTCCCGGTCATGCGGAGGTACGCCTTCGCTTTCCGGTGGACCCTCGAAGGATGAGCTCGGTGGGGAGCACCACCTTGCGCGCGGGCGTCTGGGGGCGTTCGAGAATCTCGAGCAGGAGTTCCATGGCTTTTCGTCCCAACGCGCCCATGGGCTGCGCCACTGTCGTCAGCGGCGGGTCCGTGTGCCGCGCATAGCGGATATCGTCGAAGCCGATGACCGACACGTCCTCGGGAATGCGAATTCGATGATCCTTGAGGGCGTGCATGGCGCCCATGGCCATTTCGTCATTCGCGCAAAATACGGCGGTAAACACTTGTTTGGCCGCCAGCAGATTCTCCACCGCCAGCATTCCGGACCCGACCGAAAAATCCCCGAGAACCGTGAGTGCCGGATCACGCTTGATGCCGGCGGCGCGCAGCGCGAGGTCATAGCCGGCATCCCGGTCCACGCAGATCTGGGTGTGCATCGGGCCCGACACGAAGGCAATCTCGCGGTGGTCCAAGGACACCAGATACGCCGTCGCTTCCTGGGCCGCCTTGCGATTGTCGACGAACACCCGGGTCACCGAGCTATCCTTGAAGTATTCGCAGGCATTGACCAGCGGTAGACGCCCGACCGCCGCGATGGACGGAAGATGCGGCAGCAAGGTGATGATGCCATCGGCCTGACGGGTGGCGAGCAGCTGCGCATACACCGTCTCCCGATCACGGCTGTTCTGGGTGTCGCCGAGCAGTACGGAATACCCGTGTTGATGCGCGACTTGTTCGATGCCGCGGATGACCTCGGAGAAGAACGGATTCGAGATGTCGGGGAGGAGCGCGACGATGACATTCGTCCGCGCGGTCCGCAGCATCTTCGGCTGCGCGCTCGGGATGTAGCCCAGCTTTTCGATCACCGCGAGAACCCGCCGCAACGTCGCCGGTGCAACCACCTGTGGTCGCTGGAGAGCCCGGGAAATGGTGGCTACGGAAGTCCCCGCCGCAGCGGCGACTTCGCGTATGTTGTAAACCCGCCCGCGGGCGCGCGGAACGTTGGTGCGTCGACGCTGCGGCGAATTTCCTTTCGATGCCATTGTCTCGATATTAACTCCTGGCGTGCCGGGTGTCATTGACCACCTCCCGCTTGACTCCGCCGCCAATGATCCGTATAAGAAAAATGTAATGCGTTACAGCACTGATTTTTGCGCCTCGCTGACCCGCCGGCGCCTGATCACCGTGGGTGGTGCCGCGGCTCTTTGCAGCGTCCTCGGCCGACCGGCCAACGCTCTGCCGTCGGACCGTCGCCCGACGATCGGCGTCAATTCTTATTCGGTGCGCGACTCGATGACGGGGCATGCGCAATCTACCCTGCGGCGGCTCAAGCACATCGGATTCGAGGAAATAGAACTGGTGGGCGAGAAGGAACTCGACGCCGCCACGCCGCTGTGCCGTCAAATAGGCCTCGAGGTTCTGAGCCTTCATGTCTGGGAGTTGTTCGATCCGGGCGCGCCCAATGCGGTGCATGCATCGGCCGCCGAGACACTCGCCGACCACGCGCACCGCTTGGGAGTGCGATATGTCGTGTGGGCCGGCGAAGTTCCGCGGGAGGCCTGCAGCGACCTGCAATCCGCTCACCTCTTCTGCGATGCAATCGAGCAGGTGGGCCGGACGATGGCGCAGCGCCAAGTCGGCTTTCTCGTACACCCGGAACCCAGTGTCTTTGCCCTGGTGGGATCCACGTCGATTTTCGACTTACTCCTAGAACGGACCTCCGGCGACTACGTCAATTTCGAGCCCGATGTGTTTTGGATCGCCCACGTGGGGCGCAATCCCGTGCAGGAACTCGAGCGGTTGGGGAAGCGGACCAAGGTCGTGCACATCAAGGACCGCAAGAAGGGGTTGCCGATCGTCTCGCCGTGGGACGAAATATCGCTGACCGCGGACGCGTTCACCCCCTTGGGCGGTGGGTCTCTCGACATGCCCGGCATTCTGCGAACGGCCTTGGGATCGGGTGTCCAACACCTGGTACTCGAACACGACGTGGCGCGCGGCGATCCGCTCATCGATCTCGGCCGGGATTACCGGCACTTGGTGCGAATTCTCGACCATCTCGGCGTGTGAGACGCGGCGCCATTCAGGAGCGGAAGGGCTCCCGACCGATCCCCTGAATGGGAATGCCTTGAGACGCCAATACCTCGTGCTGCAGGGCGTACATGGCTGCGGCGGCCTCGTCGATCGCCCGCGTAAAGGCCAGCGAACCCGCAAGGATGGGCGCGAGTTGCGACCGGTCCTGAACCCGCGCTTTCGGGTATTCGTGTTCGATGACCAGATAGGTGTCGGCCGGGTCGATGCTGAGCAATTCCCGCGCCGCCAGTTGATGGTCGAGCCAATCGACTGATCTGTTCTGCAAGTAGGCCAGCGGATCGTGGCGTGCCGTGCCCGGCAATTCATGTTCGGAGAATACCGTCTGCTTCTTCCAGGCATTCACGCGATCCGCCGCATTCGGCGAAGGCACGCCGCCCAACCAGTCGCCGCGTTCCATGGTTTGGCCGCCATAGCCCCAGGCGGAAACCCCGCGCGCATCGATGACCTGCCCCTTCACGTGAAAGCCCGAGATCAGAAAGTTGTAGCCGGTGCCCTTGAGGTATTGAAAGATAGAACGCGAGTCCTGTCCCATCAGGATGGCATGCGACGGGTCGTAGTGAATGCGAAACTGATCCCCTACGTGATGACGTTCGCAAATCCGGTGCAGGGCAATCCAGGGCCCGGGAGCGTAGGCGATGTTGTTGTGCCACCGATCGGAGGTCTGCCAACCCGGCATGGGGCACTGCTCGACGCGGTAGGTCAGTCCCCGTGCCTTGGCTTCTTTCAGCAGGGGAATGAACTCGGACTCGAACATTTCCAAGTTGGCATCCATCTCGAGTTCGGGGTTGCGCCCGACGAAGCCGCACACCGCATCCGTCCCGAGCAGGACCGCGGCATCGAAGACGCGCAGCATGAACTCGTGCTTCTGGCGGCGACTGGCCGCATCCGCGACCAGCATGTTGTCGAAGTACGCGAGGTCCGACAGCCCGATACCGGTGAGGCGCATCGCCGACTGCACCCGCGAGGCACGGGAGCGATCGAACGGCTCGCGAAGATCCAGGGTGTTGGCCACGGGATCCAGCAAGGCTCCCGCCGGCACGTCGCTCACCGTCGGATGCAAGGCCGCGGAGAGCTCGATGTTGGGGCAGCCCAGCTCCCGCGAAAATTCCAGCCACTCTTCCACCGCCCGATCGGGGTCGGCGTCGCGGATGGCGCGCGGCGTCAGTTCCTGGAGCGCAGCGGTGAATATGCTGAGTTTCATAGGCTTTGCGCGGAACGGCAGGGAAGACACGGCCTCAGCCCTCCCGTGGCAGCAAGCGGCCGGCCTTGCCGAGGCGTTCATTCTTGAACAGCAACGCGAATACCACGAACACCAGGGCGGCGAATGCCGCCGGGTAGAGCCAGATTGCGCGCCAGTCGTGGACGCCGGCCCGGACGTAGGCATCCGACACCAAGCCCGCCACCGAAAAGCCGATCAACATGCCCACGCCGTAGGTGGCCATGGTGATCAAACCCTGGGCGGCTCCCTTGTACTGAATCCCCGCCTTGGCATCCGTGAATATCTGGCCCGACACGAAGAAGAAATCGTAGCAAACGCCGTGCAAAGCAATTCCGATCAACAGCATCCACGCGAGCCCGCTGGCATTGCCGAGGGCGAACAGGAAGTAGCGCAGCGCCCACGCGGCCATTCCGATCAGCAGCGTCGCCTTCATACCCAGCCGGGCGAGACAGAAGGGCATCAGCAGCATGAATCCCACCTCCGAGACCTGCCCCAGCGTCTGCTTGCCGGTGGCATTGGCCACGTGAATCTCCGTCAGAAACTGATTCGCGTGCTGATAATAGAACGCCAGCGGGATGCAAATGAGGATCGATGCCGCAAAAAACACCAGGAAGTTCGGGATGCGCAGCAGCGCGAAGGCGTCCAGGCTCAGCAGCGCCCGCACGTTGACCCGGTCACCCCGTTTGGCCGGCGGAGGCGTCGCCGGCAGCGTGAAGCTGTACACGCCCAGCACCAACGACGTGAGGGCGCACATGAAAAACGTGTTGCGCAGTTGACCCGCGGCAAGCGCCGTCACCGAATCCCAGCCGCCGACGAAGCTGATGACCAGCCCCGCGACGATCCACCCGACGGTGCCCCACACCCGAATCCCGGAGAAATGTTTTGATGGGTCAGCCATCTGTCGAAAGGCGACGGCATTGACCAGGGCCAGGGTGGGCATGTAGAGAACCATGTAGCCGAACAGCAGAGGGTAGAAGGCGCCGAACACGGCCGCGGTGCCGAGCCGGAATAAAAGGAATGCGCCGATCAGGTGAATCATTCCCAACAGGCGCTCGGCATTGAGATATCGATCCGCGATCAATCCGACGATGATCGGCGCAATGATGGCGCCCCACGATTGCGTCGAATAGGCGAGCGCGCTTTGAGCGCCGCTGGCGTGCAGATTGGCGGCGAGGTAGCTCCCCAGAGTGACGAACCAGCCGCCCCAGATGAAGAACTGCAGGAACATCATGAGACCCAACCGCACCCTTATGCCCGACGTCATGAATCATTCTCGCTGAAACGCGGCTAAAAATAGGAGAATTTCTTTTTGCAATGTAACGCATTACATTGTATAAGTCACGAGACGAGCATATTTTGCGGATGGATAACGTAAAGGGGTTGCGATGACACCGATCAATCGTGGCGATGTGCGCTTTGCAGCGGGCGTCATATTGCCTTTGTGCCTGATGGCCGTCGCACCCGTGGTCACCGCCGCGGATGCACCCGCCCCGGATACGGGCGCGCTTCAGGAAATCGTGGTCACCGCCCAGCACAAGGAGGAGAACGTGCAATCCACACCGATTGCCATGTCGGTGTACACCGGCGACGCGGTGAAGGAAAACAACATCGTCGACATCGCGGGCCTGTCGGCCTTCGCGCCCGACGTGAACTTCTCCATGTCCGAGGGCAGCCCCATCGTCACGGTGCGCGGTGTCTCGAGCTTGGACATCACGGAGAACGGCGACCCGGCGGTTGCCATCAACACGGACGGCTTTTATGTGAACCGTCCCTACGGCCTCGATGCCAGCCTGTACGATATCGACCGCATCGAAGTCCTGCGCGGCCCGCAGGGCACGCTGAACGGACGCAACGCCGTCGGCGGCGCCATCAACATCATCACCGCGAAGCCGACCAACACCTTTGCCGCCTACACCAGTATTTCCTACGGCAACTACAATGCCCTGAATATCCAGGGCATGGTCAATCTGCCGCTCAGCGACACGGTGCAGTTCCGGGCCGCGTTCCTCTCGGCCACTCATGACGGCTACCGCAACAATGCGCCGCAGCCCGATGCGGACGACGCGGACAACAAATCCGGACGCCTGGAATTGGCGTTCGAACCGTTCGAGAATTTCAAGGGCCTGGTGACGGTACAGTTCACGAAGCAGGGCGGACTCGGCGACTCGCTGCAGAACATTCCCTACATCTATTCGGCGAGCGGCGCCCTGGAACACAGCCTGCCGCCCGGCATCAACCCCTACACCTTTCCCATCGCCACGCTGCCGTCGCTGTCCCTCGACGACCGCCTGACGCGCTTCAACTTCTCCTACGACCTCGGCGGTGTGGTGTTGACCGCGCTCGGCGGGTTCGATCACATCGAGTGGCATCACGCGTCGGATGAGTCCAGTACCGTGAATAATCCGACCGTTCAGACCTTCATTCAGAACGAATACCCCAATACCTTCAACGGCGAATTGCGCGCGGCCTCCAAGAGCGACAGCCCCTTCCAGTGGCAGGTGGGTTCGTTCTACTTCCGCGAAAACTCGCATCTGGTCAGCTACAGCGGTGCGCCGACCGCCGACGGCACCTACAACGAGTTCTTCGGCTTCGTCTACTCCACCCGCAGCCGATCGGCGGCCGGCTATGCCCAGGCATCGTATCTCCTGACCAGCGATCTGAAATTGACCGCCGGCGTGCGTTACACCAGCGATTTCAAGGGTGAGACCGGGTATTACGGAGACCTCACCGTCGGTCCGTCGTCCGGCTACGCCTACCAGGCCGGAAGCACCGAATCCAGCAAGACGACCTATCACCTGGCACTCGACTACAACGCGACGGCCAAGAACCTGCTCTATGCCAAGGTCGATACCGGCTACAAGGCCGGCGGCTTCAACTTCGGCGGGGCTCCGTACAACCCGGAGACGGTGACCTCGTTTGAAATCGGCTCCAAGAATCGCTTCCTCGACGATACGCTGCAGTGGAACATCGCGGCCTTCGACGAGAACGACGATGCACAGCAGGTTGCCACCTACGCGTTCCTGCCGAACGGCCTCGCGGAGCAGCTCACCGAAAACGCCGGCAAGAGCAAGATCTGGGGCGTCGAAACGGACGTGGTCTACAACGCCCCGTATCTCGGCACATTGAACGCCACCGTCGACTATCTGCATGCGCGGTACCTCGATTTCCTGTCCGTGGCGGATCCGAGCGATCCGACGGCTCACGGCAACGTGCAGTTGGCCGGCAACACGCCCCCGCAGGCGCCGACGTTGAGTGCGCAAGTGGGGCTGGAGCACCACTGGCCGGCCTTCGCAGGCACCGTGACCGGCCGGATTCAGTCCAAGATACAATCCTCGTCGAATTTTTCCTTCTACAACTTTCCCGACACGGAACAGAAAGGCTATACGATCTCCGATGCGTTCCTGACCTATGCACCCGCGGAAAGCTCCGGTAGCGCTCACTGGAAAGTCACCGCCTACGTGAAGAATCTGGAGAACTCCGCCGTGTTTTCGACCGCGCAGGAAGACACCTATGCCTTCGCGTACACCTACCAGTGGTTCCCGCCGCGCACCTTCGGCTTGCGTTTCGAGACGTCGTGGTAACCCGGCGGCGCGTCACGGAGATCTACGACGGGGCGGATGATGCTTCGCCGATGAATCGACGCGCCGTCTTGAAGGGGACGGCCGCGCTCGCCATCGCCTGGGCGGCCGGCCCGGGCCGCGCGGCATCGACGCCACCCGCCCTCGGCATTCAGCTCTATACGCTCCGGGAGAGTCTGGCGAAGGACTTCAAGGGCACGCTCGCGGCGCTGCGCAAGATCGGCTACCGCCAGGTCGAGACAGCGGGCCTGCTGAATCAGGAGGCGACATCGTTTCGCGCCGCGCTCGACGCCGCGGGATTGAGCGCTCCGTCAGGGCACATCCTGCCGCAGGCAGCGCAGGCACTGATGTTCAAAATGGCAAGCGGCGAGCTGTCCCCCGATAAGGCGTGGGCGCAAATCGACCCGCTGCTCGATCTGGATCGCATCGAGGCCACGCTGACCGACATGTTCGAGCAGTCGCGGGCGATGGGATACCAATATCTGGTGCTCGCCTCCGTGGATCCGAAGCTGCTCGAGTCGATGGCGGGCATCGAGCACGTCTGCGCCGCGTTTCGCCGCGCCGGTAAACTCTGCCATGAGCACGGATTGAGGTTCGCCTGGCACCCCCATCTCAAAGATTGGGGCATGGTCGACGGCAAACGCGCCGCCGAACACATTCTCGACGCCACCGATCCCAACCGGGTGTTCGTCGAACTGGACTTCTTCTGGGCGTCCATGGTGAATGTGGACGTGCCGCAGTTCCTGCGCCGCTACACCGGGCGCATCCATCTGGGTCACATCAAGGACGTCGCCAAGGGCGTCGTCATCCCGCCCCAGGGGTTCAAGGATTTTCCCGAGGTCAAAGACGCCTATTTCGAAGACGTCGGATACGGGCGCCTCGACTACCGGACATGGATCCCGCTGGCGCGTCAGACCGGGATGCGGTATTTCTTCGTGGAGCGCGACTATTCGCCGAATCCTCTGGAAAGCGCCGGTCGATCCTATGAATCGCTTCGAAAGATTCTCGCTGATACGACGTCGAGCACAGCCAGCAAGGCGACGTGACCGGCCGATGACGCGTCGCGGATCAATTCCCGTGAGGAGAAACCGCTTCCATGCCGCATTCGCGGTGGCGGCGCTCGCCGCAGCGTTTTGCGGATGGACGACGGCGCAGGCGAACGGCGTGGATCCAGCGGCCAAGCCCGCATCGAAGCCGACTGCGGTCGAAGGGCCGGACTTCCCGCGTCCGCCGGGCGACCCGGCGGCGATTGCACGAGGGAACCAGACGTTCGGCATCAACTGCGCGTTCTGTCATGGGTCGAGCGCCCGCGGCGGCGAGAAAGGACCGAATCTGCTGCGCTCGCCCATCGTTCTGAACGATCAGCACGGCGAATTGATCGCGGCGATCGTGTCGAACGGGCGTCCCGACAAGGGCATGCCCAAGTTCAACTTGGGCCCGGAAACGATTGCCGACATTGCGGCCTACCTGCACAGCATCGATGTCGAGGCCGCCGCAGCGGCTACCTTCAACCCCAAGAGCGTGCTGGTCGGCAACGCCGCCGCCGGCAAGGTTTATTTCTATGGCAAGGGCCGCTGTACGACCTGTCATTCCATCGAGAAGGATCTGGCGGGCATCGGCTCGAAATACGATCCCCCGCATTTGCAGGACATGATTTTTACCGCGGGCGCCACCGGCATCTTCGGCGAGCCCTCCGCGACGGCTCCGCCGCCCACCGTCACCGTCGAGATGCCCTCGGGAGCATCGATCAAAGGCCGACTCGTCGAGTTCGACGATTTCTTCGTGGTTCTGATCGGCGCTGACGGCCGCCGCAGGACCATCCGGCGGGATGGCGATGCTCCCCGGATGCAGGTCGACAACCCGCTGCAGGCGCACCTCGATATGGTGCGCAATTGGGAAGACCGCGATCTACACGATGTGACCGCCTATCTGGCGACACTCCGTTGAACGTCGTGAAAATATTCCTGTGGTCGAGCTTGTGCGCTCTGGCAGCGCTGGCGGCCGGAGGCACCCCGGACCCGTCGGTTGCGCCGCTCACGGACTCCTGGCCGACATTTTCCGGCGACCATTCGGGCAAGCGCTACAGTCCGCTCAACCAACTCACCCGGGACAACGTCAAGAATCTCACCCTGGCGTGGGCGACCCGGCTCACGGCGGGCATGGATACCGGCGGCGGCGGAATGTACGCCCCGCCCAGCCCGCCGCAAATCGTCGGCGGAGAGGCGGCGGAGGCGGTGACCACCGGCGGGCTCTTCTCGACCGCGTTGCCCTTGAGCATCCGGGGCGCGATTCTCGAGGTGAACGGCGTCCTGTATGCCGCGGCACCCGACAACGCCTGGGCCGTCGACGCGCGGACCGGCGCCGTGCTGTGGCATTACTACTGGAAATCCAAGGGCGGCACGCATACGTCGAACCGGGGAATGGGCATTTACGGCGAGTGGCTGTACTTCGAGACCGCGGACGACTATCTCGTGTCCCTCGATGCCCGTACCGGCAAGGAGCGCTGGCACAAAGAGATCGCGAGCTTCCCCGAGCAATATTTCTCGGAAGCCGCACCGATCATCATCGAGCAACCACGTGCTCGTGGGAGCCGGCAATGATGCGAGACGAGCCGGGGTCGTTGAGTTCCCTCGACCCCGCCACCGGCGAGCTGCAATGGAAATTCCACAGCACGCCGATGAATCGCGGGCGATCCCGGGGCCGAAGCACCTGGCCCAGCGTGGAAGCCGCCCGTCACGGCGGCGGCAACGTGTGGACGGCGGGTTCCTACGATCCGGAGACGCGCTTGTATATCGTCGGCACGGGGAATCCGACGCCGGCCTAGGGGTCGAACGGCCGGCGAGGGGACAATCTCTTCACCTGCTCGCTCGTTGCCATCAACGTCGATACCGGCAAAATGGCCTGGTATTACCAGACCTCGCCGCACGACACGCATGATTGGGATTCCTCGGAGACCCCGATCCTCGTGGACGGTGCATTCAACGGCAAACCGCGCAAGCTGGTCCTGCAGGGGGCCCGCAACGGACACTTCTTCGTGCTCGATCGGGTGACGGGCGAACACTTGTTGACGACGCGGTTCACGCCCTGGGGCAAGTGGGTCCAGCGGATCAATGACCGAGGTCAGCCGGTGCGCGATCCAGGCCGGGACGCGACGGTCGGCGGAACGATCATCTCGATCGACGGTTGGACGAACTGGCCGCCGCCGGCGTTCAGTCCCCAGACGGGATTATTCTATTTGCGCGAATTCGAAAATTACGGGCTGCTGTATTACACCGAGACGGATCCGCGCGGCGCCATGGGCTTGGGGGGCGTCACCCGCGGCGGCCAGGTGGCGCTCGGGAGCTCGGTGCAGGCGATCGACTACCAAACGGGAAAGGTCGTGTGGGAACATCACTTCGAACCGGGGCAGGGCTTTTTGGGGACCTTGGGAACGGGTCTGCTGACCACCGCCGGAGGGCTGCTGTTCGCCGCCGATCAGGGGAAAAACATCATGGCCTTCGATGCTGCCCACGGCACTGTGTTATGGCATTCACGACTGCAAGACGTGTCGAATGCGCCGGAGACCTACCTATTGGATGACCATCAATATGTGATGGTCGCCGCCGGCGACATGGTTTACGCGTTCGCGCTGTATTGAATCGCATCGCCATGAACAAACTTCATTGGCTGGGCGGAGTTCTGGCGCTAAGCCTTTCATGGAATCCCACCCGGCCAGCCGATCGGTCGACCGCCCGCCCCGATGTCAATCCCTCGGAGCGGCAATGGACTGCCAGCTGGGCATCGGCGCCGACGTTCGCCGTCGGACCGGAGTTCGCCAATCAAACGATCCGACAAACGGTTCGGCTCAGCATCGGCGGCAACCGCATCCGCCTGCGCTTCGACAACGAAAACCACACCAACCCGCTGGTCATCGCGGCGGCCCACGTCGCCATGCCCGGCCATGATCCGGGGACGATCGATCCTTCGACGGTTCATGCGCTGACCTTCAACGGTTCGACGAGCATTTCCGTTCCCGCGGGGGCACCGATTTATTCCGATCCCGTGGATCTCAATGTCCTGCCGTTGTCGTCATTGACCGTGAGCGTTTTTCTCACCAGGGATACCGGGCCTTCCACCATCCATCCCGACGGAAACGCGACCGCATTCATTTCGGAACAAGGCGATCACACGGACGACGTCGCCATTCCCCATGCCACCACCTCGACCGCCCGGATCTTCTTGACCGAAGCCGACGTGTGGTCGGCGGCCGCGCCAAGCGGCTCTCTGGTCACGCTGGGCGATTCGATCACCGACGGCGCCCTCTCGACCCTCGACCGGAATCAGCGCTGGCCGGATCTTCTGGCGGTGCGGCTGCAGCGGCAGCCGTCCCCCGTGCAGGTGGGTGTGGCGAACGTGGGGATCGGCGGTAATCGTATCCTGCACGATGCCCCGGAACTCGGCTACGGTCCCAACGCGCTCGCGCGATTGGATCGCGATGTGTTGTCTGTGCCCGGCCTGAAATGGGTGATTCTGCTCGAGGGGATCAACGATATCGGTCATTCGACCGCATCGAGACTTCCGGAACAGGAAGTCTCGGCCGAGGAAATCATTTCAGGAATGATGCAGATCATCGAACGCGTCAAAGGGCGCGGCGCCAAGATCTTCGGTGGAACCCTGCTGCCCTTCGAGGGTACCGTTTATTCCCGCTTCTACACGCCCGAAGGGGAACAGAAGCGCCAGGCCGTCAACGCCTGGATTCGGACGAGTCATCACTTCGATGGCGTCATCGATTTTGACGCCGCGATGCGGGACCCAGACCAGCCAAGCCGGTTGAATCCCGGGTACGATTCCGGTGACCACATTCATCCCAACGACCGGGGATACCAACGCATGGCGGACTTCGTCGACCTGCATTTTTTCAAATAACGGCGTGCCGCGGGAGAGTAAGGTTACAGCGCGCCTTTTTCACTTTTGCAGCCGCGGCGCGGCGTGGATACACTGACCGCACGATGTATATAAAAGCGGTGCCCCATGCAAGTCTCCTTCGAGAGCACGCTGAGCGGTCAGACCTACGTGCGCCGACTCGAGACCTGGCGAAAAAGCGGGATATCGTGTTGAAATCGTGTTCCTGCGGCTCAAGTCCACCCAACTGGCGCTGCGGCGCGTGGCAGCGCGTGTGCAACAGGGCGGGCATGACGTGCCTCGGGAAGATGTCACACGGAGGTACGCCCGGGGCTGGCGGAACTTTCAATCTGTCTATCGATCCTTGGCGGACTCTTGGGCTATCTATGAGAACTCGGGCCAATCGCCACAACTTTTGGAGCGCCAGCCGTGAAAACCACGACGCGACGAAAAAAGCCAGAAAGTTTTGCCGCGGGGGTCGGGCGTGCACTGAAAACCACGTGAAACCCAAGCCCGGTGTTCTCGCTGTGCTGCGTCAGCAATTCTCCATCCCAGTATAGTAACCAAATCGCGAATACTGTAGTTTTGTACAGTAATGAGAGTAGTTCTGGAAGGTCTATGAACGATCTGTTCTCCCATCCCGCTGCCGCCGATTTCCAGGCGCGTGCCATCGTGCCGGCGCGTGAACTGGGAGCGTACGAGGCCCTATGGGCAAAAGAAGGTACGACGTTCAAGTCGCTCGCCGACATGTTCAGTAAGCACGCTGGATCGCTCCCCTCTGATTTTGTCTCTGAGGCAGACGCCGGCCAATATTCGCGTATGGCACTGGGCACAATCCGTGCCACCGGCATCAAGCATTTCGGCATTCGTGTGCATGGTGCCGGCGAGTATCCGGCCAAGCTGCGTGACGCCGAACATCCGATAGAGTTGCTTTACTTCCAGGGTAACTGGGACATCACAAGTTCCCGCTGCGTGGCGATTGTCGGCACACGTCATCCATCAGACGAAGGAATGCGGCGGGCAGCCAAGCTGGCGCGCCAGTTCGTCAAGGAAGAATTTACGGTCGTTTCGGGACTCGCCCAAGGCATTGATACCGTCGCCCACGAGACCACCATAGAAGCCGGCGGCAACACCGTCGCTGTGCTGGGCACGCCGATCACGTCCTGCTACCCGCCTCAGAACAAGGCACTTCAGCAGCGCATCGCTGATCAGTTTCTCGTGATCAGCCAGGTTCCCATCGTTCGTCATTCGCGCCAGAGCCCGAAAGGCAACCGGCTCTTCTTCCCGGAACGAAACGTTACGATGTCGGCGATGACCGAGGCAACCGTCATCGTGGAGGCTGGCAACACTTCAGGGACGCTCATTCAAGGGCGCAGTGCCCTCATGCAGAAGCGCAAGTTATTCATACTCGAAAGCTGCTTCCACAATCCAGAACTAAGTTGGCCGGCAAAGCTCGTTGAACGGGGCGCTATCCGGGTAGCCGAATTTGAGGAGATCAGGGCCCAACTTGCTACCTGAGCGATTAACATTGATCGATGAGACGAATCGAGAGCACCATGCTTTCCTTGAGCCGGGTGATCCATGTTTCTTCTTCGGTGAATATTTTGCCTACAAGGGTTATCAGGGCGGCGGCACAAATCAGCTGATTTTCAACTTCAAGTGCAAGCCTTCGGTCGCGGCGACAAATCCTGGACGCCGCAGGTACAAGGAGCAGGCAATAGAGTTCGTCGCTGCCGGATTACGCAGGGCGATGACCCAAGCTGATGCCGAGAGCATGACTTGGGTGCCGGTGCCCCCATCCAAGGTGGCGGGCCATGCCGACTATGATGATCGGCTCGTACGTACTCTCACAAAAGCGTTCAGCGGTTATGACGTGGACATGCGTTCGTTGTTGCGGCAGTCAATGAGTACCGAGGCTGACCACATTAGTGGCAGCCGGCTGACACCCAATGCCTTACACGCGTTGATGGAATTGGACATTGCCCAACTTCATGCGCTTCCTGTCCGACAAGCCGTCGTACTGTTCGACGACGTCCTGACTACTGGAAAGCACTTCAAATGTTGCGAACGCCGGCTGCGAGAAGTTGTGCCCACGAATGTCCAGATGTTGGGCGTATTCATCGCCCGCCGAATACTCCGTGATGCAACAGAGGAGTTTGAGGACATTACCTGAGCGGCGGATTGGGCGGCGTTCTGTTCATTCCTTACGAGCCGGAGAAATTGCGGCGGCTGCACCAAAACGACATCTGCCGGCACCGCCCCTCCTTCCCCGCGTTGCAGCAAGCGATCGTTGTCTTTTTGAAAATCAGAGGCATCTAATACGCCTACAATTGGTGGCGGCTCGCTTCTTCTACGGGGAGAGAGGGGTTCAAATGAATATGCGCAGTTTTATGGCGACCCTGATTTTGGGCCTCACCTCGCTATCAGCCACAGCGGAGTCGGCAACTCCGACTTCGACGAGCGATGCTCAGGTTCTCCCAGGTTCGATCCCAGTAAACCATTCCGCAGTTGCAGCAACTGAGTCCCCGCCGCCGCCAAACTCAAACGCTCCCGTAGTCGTAACTCTCCCAAGTTCGATAAAGATTGAGACCACCGGCACACCGACCAATTCCGGAATGCTCACCTTGGTAGGCATATTGGTGACCGCTGCCGTATCTGTTCTCCTGGGCTACAAGACTGCGAACATTGCCGACAAAGGCCGAATCGAAACAAGGGAGTCCGCCGCAAAGGAGCGCGAGACGAAGGTGTTGCTGGATGAGCGGAATCTTACTGAAAGAAAACGGCAGTTTGACGAGGACCAAGCGCAGAAAGACCAACAGAGCCGGCTTAACGTCAAAATAGCGCGCGAGGTGGAGGCCAACAAGGCAACGATCGAGGGCAGCCGGATTGCGTTGGAGATGAAACGCTTTGGTCTTCAAGAGGGAACTACGGACTACGAGGCTTATTTGGCGGCTACTAGGTTTGTTCATGAGCAGCAGGTGGCAGAAGCTCAATTAATACACTCATTCTCCGACAAGCTGTTCAGCGAGAACGAAAAAGAGCGGTCGTTTGCGGTGTTCGTGTTATCGGCCTACGTAAATCCCGAGGTGATAGGTCGGATTGCCTCTTGCGGTGAAACTGTAATCTCAAATGACACCCTGAATATGCTCGCCGCAATTAACGGCGACGAAATTGCCGCGGTTGCCAAAACTATCCTTGAACGCCGACAAACTGGTGAGGCATTGAAGGGGAGTAGCCCGGGTAATGAATCCTCAAGAGGTGGTCCTCCCGCAACCATTCCCGTGTTGAAGATATGACGAACGCTGCCGCTCCGAGTAGAATGCTCGGTTCTCTCGATGCGCATCAAAATCATAAATCCCAACACGACGGCGACGTTCACTGAACTCAGTTTGAATGCCGGGCGCGCTGTGGCCGCTCCCGGTACCGAGATCCTCGCGGGGCAGCCCTCGAGCGGCACACCCTCGGTCGAGTGCCACGTCGATGAGGCGGTCGCGACCTTGGGCGTCATCGAGGCGGTCCAGGCTGGCGAAGTTGACAAGGTGGACGGGTATGTCATCGCCTGTTTTGGCGATACGGGACTCGATGCGGCCCGTGAAGTGGCGGCCGGCCCGGTCGTCGGCATGACGGAGGCGGCTCTGTACGCCGCCGCGCTCATCGCGCCCGTGTTCTCGATAGTGACACTGCCGCGCCGGACACGCATGTTCGCGGAGCGTGCGGTGTGGCACGCGGGCCTCGATCGACGCTGCGGGAAGATTCGGGCTATCGACGTCGACGTGCTGGATTGCGAGGACGAAACGACCGAGGTATTCGATGCCTTCGTCGCCGAAGCGACCCGAGCGATCGAGGAAGATCACGCCGAGGCGATCATTCTCGGGTGCGCGGGGCTCGAGCCGCTCGTCGGCGCACTGGTCGAGAGGCTGCGCGTTCCCGTCATTGAAGGAGTGGCCGCCGCAGTGAAGATGGTCGAAGCGCTGCTGGCCATGCGCCTGACCACCAGCAAGGCGGGCGCTTGGGGGTATCCATTGCCCAAGCCGATCACCGGGCCGGCCGCGAGCTTCGTGTCGCCGGCGCGAGATAGGACGTGAAGACCATCATCCGCAATGTCCGCGTTTTGACGATGGACCCGCAGGGGACAGAGCACGCCCGCGCAACGGTTGCGGTTGAGGATGGCCTGATCACCGCGGTCGACCCGGGTAATGCGCCCGCAGCGGCAGCGGGGTCCGATGTCCGTGAGATCGACGGTGCAGGACACCTCGTGATGCCGGGTCTGGTCAACGCGCATTTTCATTCCTCGGTCAATCATCTGAAGGGTTCGCTTGACGGGCTGCCGCTCGAGCTCTTCATGCTGTATGAATCCCCGGCCGATGCGGCGGTCATGGATCCGCGCGCCGTCTATGTGCGGACCATGCTGGGCGCGCTCGAGATGTTGAAAAGCGGTGTGACCGCGGTGCTCGATGACGCCTTTTTTGTACCGGCGCCGTCGCCCGCGTCGATCGATGCGGTGATGCAGGCGTACGCGGACTCGGGGATTCGCGCGACCCTCGCTCTCGACCAGCCCAACGTGCCGGAAATCGACAAGCTGCCGTTTCTCAAGGACCTGCTGCCGCCCGACCTACGCACGCGTGCCGCCGCGCCCGCGGTCATGGACTCCGAGGGTTTGCTCGGCTGCTATCAGCATCTCCTGAAACGCTGGCATGGCGCTGCCGGGGGGCGTCTGCGCGCCGCCGTCTCCTGCTCCGCGCCGCAACGCGTGACGCACGACTATTTCCAGGCGCTCGATGACCTAAGCCGCCGGCACGATCTGCCCTTCTACGTGCACGTGCTCGAGACCAAGCTGCAGCGCGTGTTCGGCGAGGAGCGCTTGGACGGGCGCTCGCTCATTCGCTACGTGCGCGACGCCGGGTTTCTCAGCGACAGGCTGAACATCATTCATGGCGTGTGGCTGGCCGAACAGGACATGGACCTGATCGCGGAGGCCTCCGCCGTGATCGCGCACAATCCGATTTGCAACCTGCGGCTCGGCAGCGGGGTGATGCCGTTCCGGGCGTTGCGCGCCCGGGGAATTCCCATCTGCCTGGGCAGCGATGAGGCCATTGCGGATGATTCCATCAATATGTGGGCCGTGGCTAAGCTGGCCGGCTTGATTCACAACATCACGACGGTCGACTACCAGCAATGGCCGAAGGCGACGGAGATTCTCGATTGCCTGCTGCGCGGCGGCGCGCGCGCCATGCGAAGTCCTGTTCCCATAGGCCAGATCGCGGCGGGGCACCAGGCGGATCTGATCATGGTCGATCTCGACACGCTCGCGTTCACACCGCTCAACGACCTGCACCGCCAGCTCGTCTATTGCGAATCGGGGAGCTCGGTCCGGATGACCATGGTGGCGGGGCGCATCGTGTGCGAGAACGGCCGGGTCAACACCATCGATGAGCGTGCGCTGCGCGCCGAAGCCCGCGAGCAGGCGGAACGGCGCCATGCCGCTGACGCGCCTGCGCTGCAGACGGCGGCAGAGTGGCTGCCCTACTATCGAGAGATGTACCTCAAAGCCGCGGGCCGAGACGTGGGCATGCAGCGCTGGGCCGGCGGAGCGCAGTAGCCATGGGAACCGGAACGAAGAATCCAATGTTGCCGACGCACGGTCGTTATGAATACTCCCCCATTGTCGGCAGACCGGCATTTCGCTGGCCCGGCGGCGCAAGGCTCGCCGTGTATTTCGCGCTGGGGATCGAGCAGTATGCGTTTGGGCGGGGAATGACCGAAAATCTGGTTCCGGGAATGTCCGAACCTGACGTCCTCAACACCTCATGGCGCGAGTATGGTAATCGCGTCGGCGCCTGGCGCATCCTCGATTGCTTCGCCCAAGCGAACCTACCGCTCGCCATTCTGCTCAATAGTGCGGTGTGCGACGGGGCGCCGGAACTGGTTGCGGCCTGCGACGCGGCGGGCTGTGAAATGATCGCCCACGGCCATTCGAACTCGGACACGATGGCCGGGATGGAGGAGGGCGCGGAGGCTGCGTACCTGCAAGGCGTAGCTTCTCGGATGGAGCGCGCCACCGGCAAGCGGCCCGAAGGTTGGGCGAGTCCTTGGATCGCCGAGACTGCGCGCACGCCCGATCTTCTGCACGAGGCCGGCTACCAGTACCTTCTCGACTGGTGCATGGACGACCAGCCGGTGTGGATGAAGACGCGCACCGGCCGCATTCTGTCCGTGCCCTATTCCCAGGAGCTCAACGATAGCTCGGCGATCATCGGCCGGCAGGTGAGCGCCACGGACTTCGCCGATATGATCGTCGATCAGTTCGATGAGATGAGTCATACCGCGGGCGATCAGCCGTTGGTCATGAGCGTGATCCTGCACGCCTTCATCATCGGCCAGCCGTTTCGGCTGCGCGCCGTGCGCCGCGCACTCGACCACATCGGGCAGGCGCGGCAGGGCCTGTGGCTCACGCACCCGGGCGCGATCGCGCGGCATTTCCGCTCGCTGTAACCAGGCGATTGCGATCAATCGCCCCTGTTCAATCGCCCCCTTATTCAATCGCCGAACGGCAGCCAGATCGTCTTGACTTGGGTGGCGGCAGCTAAGAATGCCCGGCCTTCGCCGGTGGCCGGCGACCACCAATCGCGGGCGCGGCCGCCGTTCACCCAGGTGTGCTTCAAATTTCCCACCGACGAGGCCTCGACCTGCCGCGATCCCGCCGCGGAGCCGTGATACCAAAGGCCATCGACCTGATCGTGTTCGGCGAGAATCTTGGCCAGGGCATCGCTCTCGCCGGTGACGATGTTGACGACGCCGCCCGGCACGTCGGACGTTTCGAGGATCTGGTAGAAATCCGTCGCGAGCAGCGGGTAGCGTTCGGACGGCACGGCCACGCAGCGATTGCCCATCGCGATGACGGGCGCGACCAGGGACACGAAGCTCAGCAGCGGCAGCGGATCGGGGCAGACCACGCCGACGACGCCCAGCGGCTCGTGCACGCTCAGCGCCAACTGCCGGGCGGGTGGGCGATGAACCGCGCCTTCGAACTTGTCGGCCCAGGCCGCGTAACTGAACAGACGCTCGATGCTCGCGCTGACTTCCCGGCCCGCCGCGGCGAGGGAGGCCCCGGTCAGGTCCACCAGGCGCTGCTTGAATTCCCGGGCGCGAATGCTGAAGTTCTCGGCAACATAAAACAGAATCTGCGCCCGCTGGTGAGCCGTGCTCTTGGTCCAGCCCTCCGCGTTGAACGCGGCCTCGACGGCGTCGCGGATATCCTTGCGGGATCCCACGCCCACCCGGCCGGCGGGCCGTCCGTCGTGGCTCGCGACCAGCCGTGTGTCGCCGCCATCGGGACGGGTCTGCTTGCCGCCGATGTAGTTCTTCGCGGTGCGGTCGATCAGCTCGCTGTCGCGCGCCTCCCCGGCAACGATGGCAGGAGAGGGCAGGCGCACCGGACCCGCATCGAGCCATTCGCGCTTTGCCTTGAGATATTCGTCCAACCCCAGCAGGCCGCCTTCGCGCCCGAAGCCGGATTCCTTGTAGCCGCCGAAGGGGCAGGCCGCATCGAACTGGTTGGTGCAGTTGACCCACACCACGCCGGCCTTGACGGCGCCGGCGACTTCCAGAGCACGGTTGATATTTTCCGACCAGATGGTCGCCGACAGACCGAAGCGGGTGTTGTTCGCGAGTTGAATGGCTTCGCTCACGCTGCGGAAAGTCATCACCGCCAGCACCGGTCCAAAAATCTCTTCGCGCCAGGCCGTGTTGGCGGTGCCCAGATGCGTAATCAGCGTCGGCGGATAGTAGCACCCGGTCGGCGGATAGTTGACGGGCGCGCGCCAGACGCGACCGCCCTCGGACTCGGCTTGGCACACCAGTTGATCGATGCGGGTGCGTTGGATCGGATCGACGACGGCGCCCATGTCGATGCACTTGTCGAGCGGATCGCCCAAACGGAAATGAGCGAGGCGAGCTATTATTTTGGTGACGAATCGTTCGGCCACACTCTCCTCGACCAGCAGGCGCGATCCGGCGCAGCACACCTGGCCTTGGTTGAACCAGATGGCATCCACCAGTCCCTCGACCGCGGCGTCGAGGTCGGCGTCCTCCAGAACGAGAAACGGCGATTTGCCGCCGAGTTCCAGGCTGAGCTTTTTGCCGCTGCCGGCGGTGCGTGCGCGGATGATGCGTCCGACGTCCGTCGATCCGGTAAAGGCGATCTTGGCGACGCCGGGATGATCGACCAGCGCCTGGCCGGTCTCGCCCGCGCCGGTAATGATGTTGACCACACCGGGCGGCACCCCCGCCTCCTGACACAGCTCGGCGAAATACAGCGCGGTCAGGCTGGTGAACTCCGCGGGCTTGAGTACCACGGTGTTGCCGCAGGCCAGCGCCGGCGCGATCTTCCAGGCCAGCATCAGCAGCGGGAAATTCCACGGGATGACTTGGCCGACCACGCCGAGCGGCACCCTGTCCGGCGCCGCTTGCGGCAACAGCTGCGCCCAGCCCGCGTGATGGTAGAAGTGGCGGGCAACGAGCGGAATGTCGATGTCGCGGCTCTCGCGAATCGGCTTGCCGTTATCGAGACTTTCCAGCACGGCGAGCATGCGGCTGGACTTTTGCACCAGCCGCGCGAGCGCGTACAGCACCCGGGCGCGTTCGTGGCCGCGGCGTTTGGCCCAGGCCGGGAACGCGGCGGCGGCGGCGGCGACGGCAGCGTCCACCTCTTGTGGGCCGGCCACCGCGATGCGGGCCAAGATCTCACCGGTCGCGGGATTGCGGCTCTCGAGGAAGGCGCCCTCTCGCGGCGGTACCCAGGCACCGTTGATGAAGAGGCCGAAGCGTGCGGAATGCGATGCGAGCCAAGCTCGGGCCGCGGTGTCGGCTTCGGGGGCGGGTCCGTAGGACATGGTGTCGAAGATCTCGGCGACGTTACTCATTGGCTATCCCATGGCGTGGCGATGTGCCGCGGAGTAGCGGCCGGTCACAAAATGCTCGAGCTGACGTTCAATGTCGGAGAGCAGGCGCGAGGCGCCGAAACGCAAGAGATCCGGCGTCAGCCACGCATCGCCGAGCTCCTCTTTCACCAACATCAAATAGGCCAGCGCCTGTTTCGCGGAGGCGATTCCGCCCGCCGGCTTGAAGCCGATGTTGACGCCGGTGCGCTCGTGATAGTCGCGGATGGTGCGCAACATGACCAGGCTCACGGGCAGGGTGGCGTTGACCGCCTCCATACCCGTCGAGGTCTTCACGAAGTCGGCACCCGCCATCATGCAAATGGTCGAGGCCTTCGCGACTTTGGCAATCGACCCGAGTTCGCCCGTCGCTAGAATCGCCTTGACATGGGCGGGCCCGCAGGCCGCGCGAAAGGCGGCCATCTCGTCATAGAGCGCGCGCCAATCGCCGGTCAACACATGGCGGCGCGAGATGACGATGTCGATCTCGCGCGCGCCGGCCGCGACGGAGGCCTCGATCTCGGCCAACTTGCATGGGGTCGGCGATTGGCCCGCCGGGAAACCGGTGGAAACCGCCGCCACGGGAATATCCGTCCCGGCGAGCGCTTCAACCGCGGTGCCGATCATGGAGTGATAGACGCAGACCGCGCCCACGGTGAGCTTGCGCTCAGCTAGACCTAAGGCTTCGATCAGGTCGGGCCGTATCGGCGAGCGCGCCTTGGCGCACAGGCGCTCGACTCGGCCCGGTGTGTCGTCGCCTGCCAGCGTGGTGAGGTCCATGCAGGTGACGGCCTTCAGCAGCCAGGCGGCCTGCCAGGCTTTTTTTACCGTACGGCGTCCCGACAGCGAGTCGATGCGTCGCTCGACGGCGCTCAAATTGACGCGGAGAGAGTCGATCCAGCCGCGATCGAAGGCAACGCCCGGGTTGCGAACGGCAGGACGATGGGCTGCGGCGACCTGCGATATCTCCGGGCGGGGCCCGGCGCCATGTATGAAGTCGATATTGGGGGTGGCCATGTTCGAACCGAATGTTACAGATTTAACATCATTATGCGCTAGAATGTTTCTACAGTAACATTATTGGACGGGCCTGTAATAGGTTTCCGGCGCAAAAGTCAGGATTGAGACCAAGTTAGGATTGAGACCATGCGAAAGTCGTCGGGCAGCCTGGCGCGGGATCTGCGCCTGGCCAAATTGCTGAACCTCATCGAGGTCCGCGGCGTGTTGCCGCTCAAGGACGCGGCCAAGCTGCTGCAGGTGTCGGCCATGACCATCCGGCGCGACCTGGCGGTGCCCGGTGCGCCGCTCAAGTGTCTGGGGGCGCACGTGGTGCGACCGCTCACGGCTGCCGGCGCAAACTACACGCTCGACGCCGAGCGCGACCAGCATGCGGCGAACAAGCGCTCGGCCTGCCGCCGTGCGGCCGAACTGGTGAAGGCCGGCGACAGTCTGTTCATCGACTGCGGTACCACCATGCCGCTGTTCGCCGAGTCGCTGCCGCCGGGCATTGCACTTGATGTCGTCTGCTACTCGATGAATGTGGCGATGATCCTGAGCCGCCGTCCGAACACCCAGCTGATGCTGCTCGGCGGCCTGTACCACGCCTCATCGGCCACCTTCTTCTCCGACGAGGCGCTGCATTATCTGAAGCGCTTGGGGGTCGACAAGGCCTTCATTTCCGCCGGCGGCGTGCACCCCGGGCGCGGTGCGAGCTGCTCGAACTTCAATGAGGTGCCGATCAAGCGGGCCGCCATCGAAAGCGCGGACGAAAGCATCCTGGTCGTGGACGAAAGCAAACTGGGCCGGCTGAAACCGGCGTTTTTCAGCCCGCTCGACGCCTTCTCGCGCGTCATCGTCGGGGGTCCGTCGGCGCGGCAGCAGCGCTCCCACTTCAAGGGCATCAAGCTCGACATCGTGACTTGATCATTCAAGCAACTTTAAATTTGAGGCCGTTATGATGGATGCAGTCGACTTGTCCGAATATCCCATGCTGGCCGATTTGCGGCGGCAAGCGGTTTGTCTCAAGGCAATGGCCGCCCGCTACCCGGTATTTTCGAACTTAGGGTCTGCGCGCCTCGCCGCCAGGGAGCACATCGTGGCTTTCGGATCCGGCGATGGATGGTTTGCCGCGCGTGCCGCAGCCGACTACGCACGCTTTGACCTCGGACTTCCGTACGAGGCGGCGAGCAGCCTTGAAACCCTGGCTTACGTGGCACCGCGGCACGCGCACCGCAACCTGGCCGGAGTCGCCATCTCCATGTCCGGCTCCGCCGATCGGACCAACGAGGCGGCCGAAGCCCTGCGCATGAACGGCAAGCCGGTGCTGGCGCTCACCAACGGCGACGGCGGCGCGCTGGCGCGGATTACCGGAGAAAAACTCTCGCTGGACATCACGGATCTCGCGCCGTTCCTCACCGGCACGACAAAATATACCGCCACGCTCCTGGGGCTCATCATGCTGCTCGAGGGCGCTGCCCGCGTCGGCGCCGTGGATTGGAGCGCGCAGCTGGAGGCGTTGCCGCGAATGCTCACCGAGGTTGAGCCGTTTGCGCAGGAACTCGCCAAGCGTTACATCGGCCGCCCGCCATCCGGGGTGAGGATCCTGTCGGCCGGCCCCAATCTCGCGACCGCGGAATACGGCATGGCGAAATTCATCAAACTCCTGCCGATCCCGGTCTGGGCCGACGAGATCGAAGAGTTTGCCCACCGGCAATTCTGGACCTGCCCGGCCACCGATCTCGTCATCTATCTCGCCACCAATCCGGCGGTCGCCCGCTGTGCCGCGGCCAGCGCCGCGGCGCTGGGCTCGATGGGAATGACCACCATCGCCATCGATACGCCAAGTTGCCCGGTGCCGGGAGCGACCCTGCGCTTCACGCTGCCCGAGGTTTCAGAACGCATCTCGCCGCTGTTCGCGGCCATACCCCTGCAATTCATCGGCTATTATCTGGCGCGGGCTTTCGGCCCGAACCCCGACCAAAGCCAGGATGTGGGTGATCCGGCACGTTTTCGCGCCGCGCAACTGCTCGCGCGCCGCGGCGAACTGGCGGCGGAGTCGCGCTGAGGCCGCCCTGGCTTAGAGCCCGCCGTAAGTCAGAGCCCGCCGTAAGTCAGAGCCCGCGGTGAATCAGAGCCCGCGGTGACTCAGAGCCGGGGAGTCTGCAGCGACAGCGCCTGCTCGACGCCGCTGCATCCCACCACCAGGGCCGCGGTCGCCGCGGCGCGACGGGCCGCCTCGACGGGGTCGTGGCCGATCAGCCGGCAGGCGGCATAGGCGCCGCAAAAAGAATCACCCGCTCCGGTCGGATCGACCACCTGGGTCGTTACGATCGGGACGGGCCGGACCTCGCCGCCGCTCGCCAGCAACACCGGCTGATCGCCGCGCTTGAGCGCGACTTCCGCAAACCCCGCGCGATGCAGACCGAGCACCGCCGCAGCAGGGTCTTGCGTCTCGAGCAGCGAGCGGATCTCGTTGGCGCTCGGCAGAAAGGCCGTCGCCCCGCGAAGCTCCGCGGCGAGTTCGGCAATGCCGGCGTCTCGACTGTAGTACGGCGACGGGTCCACCGAGATCCAGCGCACCTGACCGCGCAACGTGGCCAGGGTCTCGTG
The DNA here is from genome assembly GCA_963799885.1 of uncultured Gammaproteobacteria bacterium. Lineage (GTDB taxonomy): Bacteria > Pseudomonadota > Gammaproteobacteria > Steroidobacterales > Steroidobacteraceae > Bog-1198. The sequence continues at coordinate 372,198 of CAWCYX010000005.1, forward strand.
GTGTCGCCGTCTCACCTGCGGGCATAGATGCAGCGCGGCCGCGGGCAGCCAAGTGCCCGGTATCTCGGCGGCGGTGGGCGCGATGGCGAGCAGCATGTCCTGGTATCCCTCGCGGGAAAGCGTCCCCTCGGCCGCGATATCGAGCAGGTCCGAATTGCGCGGCAGCGAGCGGCGGCTGCCGTCGGGCTCGTAGATCAGCCACTCGACGAGGTGCTCGCCGCCGAACGGATGTAGCACGGCATGCCTGACGCCGGCATCTTTGAGCAGGCGGGCCGGGTCGAACGGATAGTCGCGGCCGACCCGGGCGACCAGGCCGATGCGTCCGGGGTCGAGCCACAGCCGCGCACCCGCGACCGCATAGAGACTGCTGCCCCCCATTTGACGCATCCACGGGCCCGGTGTTGCGGGGACGACATCGTCGATCGTCACTTGGCCGAGAACGATCAGATCGGGGGTGTCGCGCGCTGCCAAGGGCTTCAGCTCAAGATCTTCGCCGTGTCGCGCACGATGCCCTTCGCAATCAAAAACGCATCGTCGACGCGGCGCCGCGGTATGTGATCCACACCCGCGCGCGCCGCCATGTGCAATACCAGCAGCTGCGCCGGCAGGTGATAGATCAACGGCGACAGCCACTCCTCGATGCCGTAGCCGAGATCGACTCGCGCGAAGGCCGGCGGAAAGGCCGTCTCGGCGCCTGCGTTCACGACGATGGCGCGGCCGCCGGCGTCCTCGACGCCGCGGACCATCTCCTGGGCGCGATCGAGGCTGTTGCCCGGCGGGGCGATGATCATCACGACACTGCGGCGGCCCCATTTGAGCGTCAAAAAGTATTCGAGGTGAGCCCATTCCTCGAGATCGCCGCCGATGCCGTTGATCGGCATCTGCTCGTGAAACTTGGCCGCACTGTATTGGGCAGTGCCGCGGCTTGGGCCGGCGCCGATCGCCCAGATGGTATCGATGCCGTCGAGTTCCTTGGCGAGCGCGATGATGCCGGGTTCGATGCGCGCCGCAATGTCCGCCTGCGCCCCGATGGCGCGCTCGATCTCGGCCAGTTGCTTGGCTTGCACGGCCGCGCTGATCCGCCCGCGCTGCACCCCGAGCGCCAGCGCAAAGGAATACAGCGCATACAGCACGGCGAGATACTCGGTCAGGTTCAGGAAACAGCGGCCGTAATGCGCCGGTAGATCCGGCACTTCGTTGACGGGCCGGTGCACGACGAGATCGGCCTGCCGCGCGAGGGCCCCGGTGAGACTGCCCGTGACGCCGAGCGTCGTGGCGCCGCGATCCTTGGCGAGGAGTACGGATTCTCGGGCACGCGACGAGCTGCCGGAATTGGAAACGCTGATCACGAGGTCGCGTGGGGTGAGCAGCGGCGACTCATAACGGGCAAGCTCCATCGCGGTCTTCGCCTCGGTCAGAATCCCGGTCCAGCGCCGAAACGCTGGCGCGACGCTGAGCGCCGCGAACCAGCTGTCGCCGGAACCGCCGATCAGGATGCGTTCGGCGCGGGCGACCCGCTCGTCGCGCACGGCCGCGGCGACGTGTTCCGCCACGACACTGCGCAGTTGCGGAAGATCGAGCGAATGGTTGATCGCATAGGCCACGTCGGGGGCGAAAGTTTGACCGGGTTTGTAGGCACTCATGAGCAAGGATTCTCCAATCGAAAGATGGTTTATTCAGCGAGATGACAGGCGGCCAGACGTCCCGGCGCCACCTCGCGCAGCGCCGGCGGCTCCGAGCGGCAGCGCTCGATGGCTTTCGGGCAGCGCGTATGGAAGGGACAGCCCGGCGGCGGGTTCGCCGGACTCGGCGGCTCGCCGCGCAACGGGGTGTAAACCCGCGCGCGCTCGAAGGCCGGATCGGGAACGGGCACCGCGGCGAGCAGCGCCTGGGTGTACGGGTGCTTGGGGCTCGCGTAGAGCTGCGCCGTCGGCGCGAGCTCGACCACTTGCCCGAGATACATGACGGCGACGCGGTCCGAGATCTGCCGCACGACGCTAAGATCATGTGAGATGAAGAGATAGGTGAGCGCGAAGCGCTCCTTGAGATCCTGGAACAAATCGATGATCTGACCCTGCAACGAGGTGTCGAGCGCGGACAGCGCCTCGTCGGCGACGATGAAGTCCGGCTGGCAGGCGATGGCGCGCGCGATGCAGATCCGCTGGCGTTGGCCGCCCGAGAATTCATGGGGGCGGCGGGCGGCGACGGAGGAGTCCAGGCCCACCATCGCCAGGCATTCTCCGACGCGCTCGCGCAGCGCACGGCCGCGCGCCAGCCCATGCACGATCAACGGCTCGGCAATCGCGGAGCCCACGCTGAGGCGCGGATTGAGCGAGCTGAACGGGTCCTGAAATACCATCTGGAAATGCCGCCGCAGGGTGCGCAGCGGGCTGCCGCCGATGCTGGTGATGTCGCTGCCGCGAAACGCGACCGTCCCGGAACTTGGGCTTATGGTGCGCACGAGGACGCGCGCCAGGGTGCTCTTGCCCGAGCCGCTCTCGCCCACCAGCGCCAGGGTCTCTCCCGGGAGGATATCGAGGTCGACGCTGCGCAACGCCTGCACCGGCCGCTCCCGTTCACGCAGCGGCAGGAGCCTGCGGCGGTGATACGTGACCGTAATGCCGCGTGCGGCGAGAAGCGCGGTGGGGGTATTCATGATCCGGAACCTCGAGCACCGTCGTCATCGAGGGCCCAACACGCCGCTCGCGTGTCGCCGCCGTAGACTTTGAGGACCGGCGACTCATTGCGGCACTGGTCCCGCGCTTCGGCACAGCGCGGTGCGAACGGGCATCCCACCGCGGCCGCGTCGGCGGCGGTGAGCGGGATCGACGGCGTCGCGCGAACGCGCCGCGGCGCATCCTGCCGGATGCTGCCGAGCAGAGTCCGTGAATAAGGATGCTTAGGCGCTGCAAACAGCTTCCCGGCCGGCGCGTCCTCCACCACCCTTCCTGCGTACATGACGAGGACGCGGTCGGCAATCCGCGCCAGCAACGCGAGGTCGTGAGTCACCCAGATCACCGTCAGTCCCCTCTCGCGCTGCAGGCGCTGGATCAGGGTCACGATGTCGGCTTGTACGGTGACATCGAGGGCGGTCGTCGGTTCGTCGGCGATCAGCAGGCGCGGCTCGCCGGCGAGCGCCATCGCGATCGTCACACGCTGGCGCATGCCGCCGGAGAATTCATGCGGGTATTGCCGCAGACGCAGCGGCGGATCGGGAATGCCGACGCTGGCGAGCAGCTCGACGGCGCGCCGCTGCGCATCCGTGGCGGAAGAGCGGAAGTGCCGGCGCAGGACCTCCGTGATCTGGCGGCCGACGGTGAGAACCGGATTGAGCGCGGTCAGAGGATCCTGGAACACCACGGCGATCTCACGACCGCGGATGTCCTGCAGGGCGGCCGGAGTCAGGCTGAACAGATCGCGGCCATCGAAGGATGCGCGCACGGCGCGCGCATCGGCGCCCCGCGGCAGCAGACGCAGCAGCGACAACATCGTCAGCGTCTTGCCCGATCCCGACTCCCCGACGATGCCGAGCGCCTCGCTCCGCTCGACTTTGAACGAGACATCCGTGACGACCTGCTTGCGGCCGGCGGCCAGGCCGAAGGAAATCGACAGACCCTCGACGTCGAGAATGCTCGCGCTCATCGCAGCCCCCGGGGATCGAGCAGCTCGCGTAAGCCTTCGCCGAACAGGGTCACGCCGAGCACCGTCACGCCGATCGCAATCCCGGGCATGGTGGCGATCCACCAGGCCGTGAGCAGGTAGTCGCGCCCGTCGTTCAACATGGTGCCCCACGAGGGGGTCGATGGATCGAGACCGACGCCCAAGAAGCTCAGGCCCGCTTCCGTGAGGATCGCGAGCGCCATCGAGAAACTTCCGACGACGCAAATCGGCGAGAGCGTATTCGGCAGAATGTGAACCAACAGAATGCGCAGCGTGCCGGCGCCGGTCGCGTGCGCAGCCTCGACGTAGCCCTGGTTCTTGATGGTGAGCACCTGCGCGCGCACGATGCGCGCATAGTTGACCCAGGTCCCGAGGGCGAGCACCAGCACCACCGCCAGGGTCCCGCCGCCCAGCGCACCCAACAGGAAAATCGCGAGCAGTAGAAACGGAAACGACAGCTGAACATCGATGAGCCAGGCGCTCAAGGCCTCCACCCAGCCACCCCAGTAGCCGCTTAAGGCACCGACCAGGCTGCCGAACACCGCGCTGATGAGGACCGCGAGGAATCCCACGGTCAGCGACAGACGGCTGCCGTAGATGAGCCGGCTGAGCACATCCCGTCCTATCGAATCCGTGCCGAGCACGTGCAGCGCCGTTTCGCCATGAGCCGCCGCGGCGCCCGCGGACGACGCGCCCGACTGCGTGTCCGGCGCCGCGGCTCGCGACAGCGGCGGCAACAGGCGCGCCGACGGGTCCACGTTCACGGGACTGAACGGTGCCAGCAGCGGTGCCGCGAGGGCGACGAGGACGATGAACGTCAACAAAATGAGTCCGGTCCGGGTCTGCGGCGAGCGATACAGCGACATCAAAAACTTCATCAGCGTCCTCTCACGCGCGGATCGATCCACGCATAGAGTAGGTCGACCGTAAGATTGATCACCACGAAACCCGCGGCGGTCACCAGCACGCAACCCTGGACCACGAGAAAGTCGCGCTGCAGGACGGCATTGACCACCATGCGTCCGATGCCGGGCCAGGCGAAGACGGTCTCGATGATGAACGCGCTGCCCACCATATCGCCGAACTCGAGGCCCGCCTGCGTGACCAGCGGCAGCAGGGCATTCTTGGCGGCATGCCCGAGCAGGACCTGGCGTTCGCTCAAGCCCTTGGCGCGGGCGGTGCGGATGTAGTCGGAGTTGAGTACCTCCAGCATCCCGGCACGCACCAGACGTGCCATGCGCCCCAAGGTCGGCAGAGCGAGGGTGATCGCCGGCAGCACCAGGTGCGCCAGATCACCGGATCCCGACACCGGGAAGATCCGCCAATGCACCGCGAACAGCAGCACCAGCATGAGGCCCAACCAGAATCCCGGCACCACCTGTCCCAGGATCGACAAACCCGCGACGGCGTGATCCACGACGCGATCCCGATTCAGTGCGGCGAGGATGCCGAGCGCGAAACCCAGCAGGATGGCGGTGGTGAACGCCGCCCCGGCGAGCTCCAGGGAATTGGGCAATCGCAAGCGGATCAGCTGACCGACGGCGATCCGTTGACGATAGGAGATGCCGAGGTCGCCCCGCAGCGCGTTGCCGACATAGCTCGCATACTGTGCGAGCACCGGTCGATCGAGTCCGAGCGAATGACGCAAATCCGCTTTTTGCTGCGCAGTTGCGTCGCCGCGAACCATCAGCAGAACCGGATCGCCGCTCGCGTGGCCGATGATGAAGGTGAGAAACGAGACTCCTAGGAGCACCGTCGCGGCGCGTAGCAGCTTGCCGATCGCGAATGAGAACATGGGCGAATGATTGTCCCGCCGCGCTTATTTTCGCGGCTTGGCCAGATAGATTTCGACGTAGTCATCGGGGCGCAAGTCATAATCGATGCGGTCGGAGAGTCCCGCATACACCGCCGCGCGCCACAGGAAAATCCAATACGCGTCATTCCAAACGATCTTCTGCGCTGCGTCCGTGAGCGCCTTGCGTTTGTCGACGTCGTATTCGGTGCTCGCCCGGTGCACGAGATCGTCATACTTCGGATCGCAGTAGCCGCTCGCATTGTCTTCCTGCTGGCAGGTGAAGATCACCAGTTCCACCGACGGGTTGATGAGCGCCGCCCACCCGGCGAAGAAGAGACCGTCGAACGACTGGTCGGAGAGCTTGCGGCGGAAGTCATTCCATTCATCCGCGTGCAGCTTGGTGCGGATCCCCACCGCGTTCAGGTAGCCGGCGACGGTCTCCGAGGTGTCCTTGTCCTGGCCCCAGAAGGGCGAGAAATCGATGTCGAGATCGAAGCCTTGGCTGTAGCCGGCTTCGGCCAGGAGCTGACGCGCGCGGTCCGGGTGGTAGCCATACGGCGTCAGCGTAGGATCGGCATTGGGCGGATTCACCACGCTCGCCAAAGGCACGGTCGAGCCATGCATCAGCGTCTTGATCATCGTCGGGACGTCGATGGCGTAATTCAAAGCCCGGCGGACGCGCGGGTCGCGCAGCGCGGCCAGTTTCGAGTTCTGCGAAATGCCGAAGTGAACCTTGCGCAGTCCCAATCCTTCGACCGGCCGGGAATGGGCCGTCTTGGCCTGACCGATCGTGTCGGGCGAGAGCTCGAGCGCCAGGTCGATGTCGCCGGTCGCCAGGCCGTTGAGGCGCGCGCTCACATCCGGTACGACTTTGAAGATGACGTCCTTGAGCGCCGGAGCCGTGCCGAAATATTCCGGATTGGCCGTGAGCGTCAAGTGGTCGCCCGGCGTCCACTCGACCAGCTTGTAGGGGCCCGAGCCGACCGGGTGGGCGTTCAAATACGCCGCATCGTGCGATGAATAGTATCCCTGCGGTGCAATGAAGGATTCCTCCAGCCAGTAGAGCATCGTGACGCTCGGCCGTTCGGTGAGCAGGTCGACGGTGCCGTCGTCGATCGCGCGCACCTCCTTCAAGGTCGTCTGAGCCCAGAGCTGCTGCACCGTGCTGAACGGCGGCTTATTCATGCGATCGAAGCTGAATTTCACGTCCGCAGCAGTGAATGGCGAGCCGTCCTGAAACTTGACGCCGCGGCGCAGGTGAAAGCGCCAGGTCAGATCGTCGGTCCGCTCCCAAGAGGTCGCAAGCCGCGGCAGATCCGCGCCGTCCGGTCCGCGCCGCACCAGGCTGTCGAACAGCGACCAGATCACGCTGCCCGTGGGGTGGTTGGAGTCGAGCAGATGGGGGTCGAGGCTCGACACATCGCTGACCGACGCGATGACATAGGTGTTGCCGGCCTTCGGACCACAGGCCGCTTGCAGGAGCGCCGCACCCACCAGCAACAGCGCCAGCGCGAATCGCCGGGTGGGTGGGCGCTCGAATTTCCGCCATCGTCGAGGCATCATGGATACCACCACTTTCCGGCAGTGACCGGGTTTCGTCAATGGATGCTCCGGAGCCGGATCATGGGGTACGGCTAGCGGAATTTCGCCTGAAAGCTGAGGCCGACCGTCAGTGGGCGGAGCGTGTAGCCTTGAATCTCGCCGTCGATCAACGGCGACTGCAGGATCGTCTTGTTGTCGAACAGGTTCTTGGCAAACAGCGCGATTTCGAAATCACTGACGTTGACGCCGGTGCTCAAGTTGACCACCGAATAGCCCGGATTGATGTAGCCCGGATTCGGGGCGCTGGGAGTCGATATCACGTAGCTGCCGAAAGACTTCCCCGTGTATTCGTAATCAGTCCGCAAGAATCCCTGCACCGCATTCGTTACGCGCCAGCCGTAATTTGCGATCACCGAGGCGGTGTACTCCGGTGTGTAGAGGACGTCCTGGCCCACTGCGGCGGTCAGGGAATTGGTCGAGCTGGTGATGTAGGCATGTTCGCCGCCCAGGTTCACGCCGAGCGTGAGGCCCGAGATCACCGGCGGCTTGTAGCGCACTTCGACCTCGCTGCCGATGGCGGTCGCGTTGCCGACGTTGGCGTTGAAGGCGCCGCCGCAAATCGGGATGGTGATGGTCTGCTGAATGGCCGTCCAGTCGATATAGTAGATGTCCGCGTTCACCGACAGGGTCTTATCGAACAGCAGGGCTTTGGTGCCGATCTCATAGCTCCAGAGATGATCGGGACCGTAGGTCGTCGGTGCGTTCTTGTCGCCCAGCTCGAGCAGACCGGCGACGCAGGCCACGTTGGTGTTCGGGCTCGTCGCACCGCCCAGCCGGAAGCCCTTGCCCGCCGAGGCATACACGCTCGCCTGCGAGTTCAAATCGTAGGTAATCGTGACCTTGGGCGTCGAGGTGCTGAACGAGGCGGATTGGCTGTATACGGCCCCGGCGGTGCCGGCGTTGCCGAATTCGAAGTAGCCCGCGCCGGTCTCGGTCAACTTCTCCTTCGCCTTGACGTAGCGATCGCCCAGTCCCACATGCAGCTTCGGCGTCACGTCGATGTCGACTTGCCCGAACACGGCATATTGTGTGACGTTGTTGTGATCGTCCACTTCATAGACGAGATCATTGGCCCATTCCTTCGGATTGTACGATGGAGTCCCGATGGTCGGATTCAGAACGGGATCGGTGTTGATGTCATAGCCGTAAACGTTCTGGAAGGCGGCGCTGAAGCCGGGGATAGGTTCGTAATCAAGATGCGACCACTCCTGATCCGACACGAAGACTCCGGCGACCCAATGGATCCGTTCTTGATCCGCGGGCGAGGACAGGCGCAACTCCTGCGTCCAGGTATTGAAGTGATCGAAGAAATCCACCGGCGAGGCCAGGTTGCCGAGAATGTTGTTGTTCTCGGGGATGTGCTGCGAATACGGCGGCACTCCGGCCCCATCGAGGACGAACTGCGCAATCGGCACCGAGTTGTAGTACGTTCCGTCCGCCTGGCGCAGGACCCGGCGATTGACGTAGCTCGTGACGCTGGTCAGATCGGCGAATCCGAGGCCCTTCTTCACCGTCAGACTGGGCACGAACAAGGAGTCGTGGTCGAACGCCGGTACCTGGTTGAATTCCCGGTAGAGACCGAGGGCCGGCATGAACGTCCCGGTATCATCGAGAGTCGTATGTTGATAAAGAACGGCAGGAGTCACCGTGAAATTATCTGAAATGGTCCACAGGCCCTTGATGTTGATGGCGTAGTTGGTATCGGAGTTCACGCCCCGGTTCAGCAGTGCGCCGGCAGTTGCCGTACCCGCGGCCAGCGAGCCGGCCAGCGCGTAGTGGTCGATGTAGCCGCTGTCCTGACCGAATTCGACCGACGCGCGCAGGGCGAACACATCCTCGATCACGGGAATGTTCACGGTGCCCCGATCGTCGAAGTTAACGCCGCCATGCTCGGTATAGGAGACTTCCTGTCGGAAGGATCCGCTGAAGCCGTGGGAATCCGGTTGATTGGTGATATAGCGTATGGTGCCGCCTTCGGAGCTCGCACCGTAGAGCGTTCCCTGCGGTCCGCGCAGGACCTCGATCCGCTCGATGTCGAGCAACCGTGGCGAGGAGGTTCCCTCGAAGCCCGTGATGGTGATGATCGGAACTTCGTCGATATAGGTGCTGACGGTCGGATTGCCGACGGTCGAGCTGACGCCGCGAATGGTGAGGTTATCCTGGCCCGGCCCGTTGGGTCCGTTGTTATGGGCGGCGAAAGAGACCCCCGGCACGATGCGCGAGATGTCCTCAGCGTCTTCGATGTGAAGATCGAGGATTTCCTGAGACTCCACCACGCCGATGCTGACGGGCACGTCCTTGGTGTCCTGGGCTCGCTTGTTGGCCGTTACGACCACCTCCGCCAGGGTCGAGTCCTCATCCGCGGCCGCCGCGGTGGCGGCGGCGAACGCCAGGGGGCAGGCGAGGCTTAAGGTGGCGAGCAAACCGCCCACCAATGAAAGGTTCAATGTCCCGAGGGGTGAACGCATGTGACTTACTCTCCCATCGCGGCTCTTAAAGGCCGCCAGTATCGGAATCCGCCGGCCCTAAGCCGAGTGGCGCTATCGCATCATCCCGGCGGCACGTCTTACGCCCGGCCGCCTGTTCGAGCCGGGCGCCTGCCACTGGAAAGCGCGTGCAGCGAACCTAACAGATAATCGACAATATTGTCCAGTATTGTAAACAATTTATTTTGCTGCATTCCCAGCGCGGAACCCACGATGATGCATGCCGCGCGGCATTTATCGACAAATTGGCCGCTATCTCTCATCAACGACAGACAACAAACCGACTATATATTGTGAACAATCTCGTGGTAGAGTGCGGTCGCGGATGGCACTGGTCCGGGGGTTCAAGGATGCAAAGGTGGCACAGGTGACGATTAAAAAAACGCGGACAAACGGTCGAGTCTCCGAGGCCGACAAGCTCGACAGCGGGGAATCGCCGGAATCGCAAATCTATCTCAAGATCCATGCGGCGATCGCCGGGCACCGGCTGCAGCCGGGTTCCAGGCTAGTCGAGGACCAGTTGAGTGAGGTATTCGGCGTCAGCCGCATGCGGATTCGGTCCGTTCTGCATGCGCTGGCCCGCGATAAAGTCGTGACGCTGCAGCGCAACCGCGGCGCCGTCGTAGCCTATCCGACGGTGCAAGAGGCGAAGGAGGTTTTCGCCGCCCGCCGCCTGATCGAAGTGGCCTTGGCGCGCGACGTCGTCCGGGCGGCCGACGACAAGGCGCTCAAGCGATTGAAGGCTCACATCAAGAAGGAGGAGCACGGCGAGCGGAGTCATGATCGCGCGCTCGAGCTGCGGGCGTCGCACGAGTTCCATACACTGCTCGCGGAAATCGTCGGCAATCGTGTCATCATCGAATTCCTGCGCGAGCTGATGGCGCGATCCTCCTTGATCACCGCGATCTACGAGAGGCCGAATGTCAGCAGCTGCTCGCATTTGGCGCATGCCCATTTGATCAAATGCATCGAGCGGCGCGACGGCCCCGGACTCGCGGCGGCGATGCTGCAGCACATCGACAAAATCGAGGGTGACCTCATGCTGTTCGAGCGCGACGAATTCGTCACCGATCTAAAAGCCGCGTTTGCGGATTCGTAGACCCTGCACGTTGCGGTCGCCAACCGGACCGGTGATCATGCTCGAGGTGCGATGGGCTTTATAACCACGGGTGATTGAACGTTCATGGATCACGAAAGTCAGTACGCAGGTCTCATGCGGCGCAACATCAATTTGGCGGATGAGCGGCTTGGCGCAGCGGTGCTGTTTGCCACCGATGAATTTTTCGGCGCGAAGGAGCGCATGTTGAGCCCGGGCGAGCCGGAATGGCGTGCCGGCGTCTACGATGCCAACGGCAAATGGATGGACGGCTGGGAGACCCGCCGGCGCCGCAATCAGGGCCACGATCATTGCGTACTGCAGTTGGCAGCGCCGGGCAGACTGGTCCTGCTGGACATTGATACCCGGCACTTTACCGGCAACTATCCCCCCAATGCCTCGGTGCAGGCATGCCGCTCGTCGGGCGTACCCGATGATCAGACGGTATGGACCGAGTTGCTGCCCTACGCGTCCCTCAAGGGCAACCAACGTAATTACTTCGAACTGAAGTCTTCGGACATCTGGACTCACCTCAAGCTCCATATCTACCCCGACGGAGGGGTCGCACGCCTGCGTGCCTACGGGACGGTCTACCGAGAGTGGGCGAATGACTCTGCCGGCAAGACCGTCGATCTGCTTGCGGCCTTGAATGGAGGCCGGGCGTTGGCCTGCAGCGACGAGCATTACGGCTCGATGTGGAATCTGCTATTGCCCGGCCGTGGCGCGAGCATGGCGGACGGTTGGGAAACCCGGCGGCGGCGCGAGCCCGGAGCCGATTGGGTGCTCCTCTGCTTGGGTCACCCCGGCCGCATCGAGCAGATTGAAATCGATACGGCCCACTTCAAAGGCAACTACCCGCATCAGATATCCATCAATGCCGCATTGCTGCGCAACGTCGGGGATGCGGATCTGACCAGCCAATGTCTTTTTTGGCCCGTGCTGCTCGAACCACAGTTCCTGCAAGCGGACCACGTCGTTCAATTTCGAACACAATTGCTCGATATCGGGCCCATTTCGCACGTGCGGGTCAACATCCATCCGGACGGCGGCCTCGGCCGGGTGCGACTGTTCGGACGGCCCGAGCGGGCATAAGCTTCAGGCTATGACCGATATTATTCTACGAGCGACAGCGCTGACGGCCGCCGCGTTCGCCCCGTTCGGCGATGTGATCGAGACCGCAGGCCGGGATTTTTCTTGGATCAATGAGCAGACGTGCCGCCGCTTCGACGATCTGGCGCAAGTCGACGTCGGTGAAGCCGGCGGCCGGCCCCTGCTCAGCATTTTCGAAGCGAGCCCGCGGCCATTGCCCTTGAGAATTACGACGCTCGAGCGCCACCCACTGTCCAGTCAAGCTTTCTATCCGCTGCAGGCACAGCCATTCCTGGTGGTCGTCGCCCCCGATGGTCCGGTGCCCGATGCCGGCGGCATTCGGGTGTTCTTGAGTTCGGGCAGCCAAGGCGTAAATTATCGCCGCAATACCTGGCATCATGCATTGATCGCACTCGATCGCATATCGACGTTTCTGGTCGTCGATCGCGGCGGTCCTGGCGAAAATTGCGAGGAGATGGGGGTCGATCCGGTGGTGTTCGTGACCAGCGGGAAGTGAATCGGTTGGCCCCGACCCCAGGTCCGCCAGCGAGGTGAACTTCGGTTCAAACATCAGCCCTTTCGGGTCCACCGTCTGTCGGCTGAGTCCGGCCGGCGATGAATCCGGGCACTGACATCGCTGCGCTTCTCATTGCGGTCCCCTACCGCGCATGCCAGCGCATCTCGACTCAGACGCGGAACAAATGGGCGGCAAATTACGAGACTGCCGCCGCTGCGATTTGTGGAAGCACGCATCGCAAGCCGTCTCGGGGGAAGGAGCGGCTCATGCCCGAATTATGCTGGTCGGCGAACAGCCGGGCGAGGAAGAGGATTTGCGTGGCCGTCCCTTCGTGGGGCCCGCGGGCCGGATACTGGACCAATGCTTGGATGTGGCGGCGCTCGAACGCGGCGAAGTCTTCGTCACCAATGCCGTTAAGCACTTCAAGTGGGAGCCGCGCGGCAAGCGCCGGCTACACAAAAAGCCGAACTTGCGGGAAATCGACGCTTGCAACGTATGGTTGCATATGGAAATTAGCCGCGTGCAACCGCATGTGTTGGTGGCACTGGGGGCGACGGCACTGCGCGCCCTGTTGGGTCGAACCTTGACCATCGATGCCGCACGGCGCCAATCCTTGCGGCATAGCTCGGGCGCGACGGTGCTCGCCTCCTATCATCCGTCGGCGATCTTGCGCGCCGAAGGCGAGCGCGCAATACACTTGCGAACCGCGCTCATCGAGGATCTGGTGCGAGCTCGGGCCTTGGGCGCGAGCGAGATTTAATGGCGTTAAAGCCCGCGATCCGCTTTGGCGTGTCGGGTTGGCGCTAAAAGCCGGCATGCCGCGTTAGAATTGTGGGCTCGCCAAGAAATAATACAGCGAACCAGAGATCAAGATCGTCGCCGGCAGGGTTAAAACCCACGCCATAATGATTCGCCATAGCACTTGATACTTGAGTCCGGCGCCATGCGCCACCATCGTTCCGGCAATGCCGGAAGTGACGATATGTGTTGTGCTCACTGGGAGGCCGGTAAATCCCGCCGTGCCGATCAAAACCGCGGAGACGAATTCCGCGGAAGCACCCTGTGCGGGCGTGAGGTGTATATTCCCAAGCCTCTCTCCGAGAGTGGTGACGATACGTCGGTAGCCAAACATGGTGCCTATGCCGAGGCACAGGGCGCTCAGCAACCGTACCCAGGTGGGAGCATATTCGACCGAATTACCGAGCTCCTTGGCGATTTCCGTCGCGGATTTCTTCTCGTCCGGGCTCGCGTTCTTAACCTCCTTTACGTGATCGAGTTGCGAGATCACCTGATAGATGTCATCGCGCACCGTCGCACGGCGTGCCTTGTCGGCCGGTGATCTGCTCATTTGCTGATTTGAACCGAGGTGCAAAGACTCGATGCCGCTCAAGGCACGCTGCTTCTGGTCGTCCCCATAGGCTTGAATGAGGGGCGCCGACCGCCGCATCTGCGCTGCAACCTCTTGCGCAGAAGTGCCGGAGTCCGGATTGAGCGCATAGGTCGCCGGAAACAGGCCGATGATCGTGAGCATAATTAGGCCGATGCTCTTCTGGCCGTCGTTGCTACCATGGGCAAAGCTTACCCCCGAGCAAGTCAGCACCAAGATACCGCGCATCCACCAGATAGGTGGTCTGTCCGTCGCGGGTTGGTAGAGATGCTCATCGTGCAGAGTCTTGCGGCAAATGAAGTAAAGACCGCCGGCAAGGATGAATCCCAGCACAGGCGAGAGCGCCAAACCTTCCAGCACCTTCCACATCGCTGCCCAGTGCACGCTTTCCGTTAGACTTCGGGAATGCGCGAGGGCGTTGCCCAAAGCGACGCCGATGAGCGAGCCGATGAGGCAGTGCGAACTCGAGTTCGGCAGCGCCAACCACCACGTCCCGATGTTCCAAAAAAGTGCCGCGATGAATAGGGAAAGGAGCATCGCTACCGCAGGGCCTCCATCGGGCGGCGACAACACTTCCGCCGGCAGAAGTTCCACCAAAGCGTAAGCGACGGCGATACCGCCGAGCATGACACCGATGAAGTTCAGCGTGCCCGAGAGAACAATCGCCTGCCAGGGTCGCAGCGATTTGGTGTAGATGACGGTGGCAACAGCATTTGCGGCGTCGTGAAATCCGTTGGTCGCCTCGAACATGACGACCATGATCAATGCAAATACCAGAAGCGCGAACGCCAGAGCAGAAGCCGGGTCGAGGTGATCGAGCATGCGTCCCTCCTTGCGCGATGGTCGCCGTGAGGTCTGCTTAAACCAAGCGCAGTTCGTATGAAAACCCGGTCAGTCGTCTCTGACTATGAGAGGTATGCGGCCCCGCTAATTATTGCAAGCATATTGCAGAGCCGTCGCAGACATTAAAGCTTCGAGTCGATCTTGATACTCTCCAGTCGACCGGCAGCCGGTAACCAGCAGGATCGCGACGACTGGAGGCTCACTGTCGAGCGAGGATTGATGCAGCATGGCCCACCGCTTTATTGGAGTCGTGTGATGCTAGTCCAAATCAAATGCACATAATTTCCGGACCTAGAGCAATGGAACCTGGCCTCGAAGGATTTCTGTTTCCACATTGAGCAACGGCCGTCGGTGTCCCAGGTACTCGAAGATGCGTGCTCGCTCCGTCACGCGTGCTTCCGCGACAGAAGTCGCCCACGCCGTCACCACCATCACCGGCAGTCGCCATTCCTCGCGATACAGCTCCCGGATCCAGGTGTAGAGGGGCCGTAGCGCCGGCTGTTTTATCCACCACGGAAGCTCGTCAGGCAGCCATAGCCGTGCACAATTCAAGTGCTGCAGAAAGCGCCGTCGCGGGGCACTTGTTTGCCCGACATACCGCACACCTCGAATGTCGCGCGGATCCGCGAGCGTATAGATCGCGAAGCCTTCGGGCGGGACGCCGGATTCATCGTAGAGTTGCGCCTCGGTGTGCGCGCGAAATCGCCGGCGCAGTTGGGTGGCACCCGATCCACCCCCCTCCCTGGCCGATTCTAGGTCAGGACGCCGAATCGTTGTCATGAGCGCACCCATTGACAGGACGGCGGAGCAAAATCAGTATGTTATGCAACATAATTCGCTAATAAAAAGAGACAAACTCGGGCGCGCGTCGGCCAAATCTCGCAAGAATCATCTGCCCGTGCTCATACCGGGCGGTCGGACATGCTGCTGGAATTAATAGCAGTTTCTCAAACATATTCAAGGCGGAGCCGATGATCGCGCATACGACCCTGGCAGTCAGCGACTATTCGAAGGCAAAGGCCTTCTACCGAAGTGTATTGAGCACCCTCGGCTACAAGAACAACATGGAATATGGGCGCTCCGCCGGATTCAATGACGGCGAGAACACGGATTTCTGGATAACCGAGGAGACATCCGTAGTGCCGATGCATCTGGCGTTCCTAGCCGCCAATCGCAAGCAAGTGGAAGACTTTCACCAGGCCGCCCTGGCCGCGGGCGGAACGGACAATGGCGGGCCGGGCTATCGGGATTATTCACCCGGTTACTACGCTGCGTTCATTCACGATCCGGACGGCAACAATATCGAGGCCGTTTTTTACGATCCCGATAAGACCAAGTAGCTCTCCGTGATCCCCGCGCGTACGGCTTAGGTAGCCGTATGATCCGCCGCAACGCAGCAGCGTGACCTATGCCTCCGACGTCACAGCCCGGCCCAACTGCATTGATCGAAATTTGACACGCCCGCCTCTCGGGCGTTAACTCGGCGGTGGCAAGCCCCTGGGGTTCTAAGTTCATGGATGAAATGATGATCCCGCCCGAGATCGACCGTCGTGGCTAAGTCGATCATTTTCTGCGCCGACGGCACGTGGAACGGCCCCGAAACTGCGACCGGCACGTCGGTCATCGACGGCGGGGACGTGCATGGTGAGCTGCTGGCCGCTTCCGTAACCAACGTCGTGAAACTGTACGCCAGCCTGGCCGGACAGGTGACGCCGGAGACGGTGCGCCTCAATGACGAACAAGAAAAAAATCTCGTCGATGGCGACGGCAATCTCCTGCAAGTGGCGAAATATCTGCATGGGGTCGGCGACGACGACAATGTTGCGGTGAAGCTCTTGGGCGGCCTGTTCGGGGCCGGAATCATCGCGCGAATCGTTCGCGGCTTTACCTTCATCTCGCGCAACTATCGGGCGGGAGACGCCATCCTCATCACGGGATTCAGCCGCGGTGCGTACACCGCCCGCGCGCTGGGCGGAATGATTGCCCGGGTCGGCTTGCTCAATCCGGCGGTTCACGACCTCACCGATAAGCCCGCGGCCTATCGCCTCGGCACCAGCGCCTGGTGCAAGTCGCACAGCATCGCGATTGCCGGGGTCCCCATCAGGGGCATCAGCGATCTCCTGTCGCACCTGGTGAACTATATCGAAAACTGGGTGGGCAGCTCGCTCGCGTCGGATTCGCTGATCCCGACTGTTCCGGTCAAGACGGTGGCGGTGTGGGACACCGTGGGCTCGTTGGGCATTCCCGAATACGTCAAGGATCAGCGGATCGATCTGTTCCGATTCGCGGATCTGGGCTTGAGCCCCCGCATCGAATATGGATTTCATGCCATGTCGATCGACGAGATGCGTGCGGATTTTCCCGTGACGCGCTGGAACGACCGGGAAAATGTGGAGCAGCAATGGTTTGCCGGGGCGCACGCCGACGTCGGCGGCGGCTATCCCGTGGATCGCTCGGGCCTGTCGGACGTGGCGCTCGCCTGGCTCAGCGACAAGATGGCCTCCACCGGGGCGCGCTTCGCGGTTCCTTCCGTGTACGTGCCGGCCAAGGATCAGTTCCTACAGGACATTCATACCCCATGGACGCAGACGCCGTTCGATGTGCTGCTGAAAGCGCGCCGCCAGGTGCTGCCCACGGACACGGTAGATCCCACCGTTAAGAATCGACTGAATGCGAATTCGGCGTACCGGCCCGAGGCGCTCGCCGATTGGCTCAAAGCGAATCCGCTGTCGCGCTAGCAGCGGCCGCAACCCGCTGAGCGTGTCGCCGACAACATTGCGCCTTGCGCAATGGGCCGAAGAGCCGCAGCTCCGATGCTCATGCCGACGGCAAGCTCGCGACGATTTTGAGGCCCAAATGGGTCTCCATGGGGCCAAAGTCGCGATCGTCGTGCAGGAGCGTGTGCCCATGGGCGATGCAAAAAGTGCCGATGATGAGATCGACGGTTTTGCGGATCGTGATGCCCTCGCTGCGTAGAAGCCTATAGTTTTTTGCCGCGGCCACGGCCAACTCGGGGTTCAACATGGGTAGCAGATCGAATTTGCGTAACTCATCTTCCAGCATTCGTGCCTGGGCCTCCGAGCGCGCACCTTGCAGGATTTCACATAGGATCAGGTCGCCAACCAGCAGCGGCTCATTGCCCAAGAATGAGAGGAGCTTGCTCGTCTGCGGCGTGACTTTGCCGTTGAAGAAATCGATCCAGACCGAACTATCGACCACGATCAAAGCGGCGCCCCTGGCGAGTTTGCTCCAGGTCGATATCGAGCGAAATCTTGCCAAAGAGTGCGCGCACGCCGGCTTGCTGCCGTGTGCGGATTAAAAGTTTCAGTCCCGCCTCGACCGCCGCCCGCTTGGTTGGCAGGCCGCTCAGTTTGATGGCTTGGGCGATCAGCCGGTCATCGATTTCGATATTCGTACGCATTACGGCAGATCCTGAATGTGTATGGATGCGAGTATTATACACATTGCCGCCTCCGCTTCAACTGGCCGGGCTCGAACAAGCATGATCGAAGAAGTCCTCTCGAGCATTCCGCGAATCGCGCCTCCCCGATTAACCCTTGGCGAGAGCCGGCGTTGAAAAAATTACATTAGCATGCGTGACATCGTATTTGCTTGACCTGGGTCAAGGGCCGCAGCTAAATAACGTCGACTTCAAGGAGTCATCCATCAGGCGTTGATCGGTACAGGGGATGTTATGTCGTTGGACGAGGATCGCGACGGCCATGCGTCGCAAGAGGGCTCTTCGCACGCCGACCAGGGGGGAGGCAACGATTCCGGCAGGAAGGACCCGGGCAAAGACGGGAGCGGCGAGACGCCCGACAAGCCGCGCAGCAAGAAGCCGCTGATCATCATCGCGATCATTCGTCGTGGTCGTGGGCATCATCGGATTCTTCGTCTGGTTCGCGCATCGCAATCAGGTGTCGACGGATGATGCGTACACCGACGGCAATACGGTCACCATGGTGCCCAAGGTATCGGGGTATGTGGTCGACTTGTATGTGAGCGACAATACCCACGTCAAGCGCGGCGATCTGCTGCTGCGGATCGATCAGCGCGACTACCTCACGGCCGAGGCGCAGGCGCAGGCGCAACTCGCGCTCGCCGAAGCGCAGTTGAGCTCGGCGCGTGACGCGTTGAAGATTGCCCGGGTTCAATATCCGGCGCAGCTCGAATCGGCGCGCGCGCAGCAATCCGCCGCCGCGGCGCAACTCGAGCTCGCGCGCTCGTCCTTCGAGCGGCAGCATCAGGTGGATCGACGCGCCACCACCCAGGAGAGCATCGATACCTCCACCAACCAGCAGCAAAGCGCTCTGGCGAACCTCAAGAGCGCGCAGGCGCAGGTGGCCATCGCGCAACTGGTGCCGGAACAAGTGCAATCCGCCGCCAGCGCCGTCGCGGAACGCGAGGCCACCGTTGCAAAGCGCGCAGGCGCAACTGGACCAGGCGCAGCTCAACCTGAGCTACACCGAAGTTCGGGCGCCCTCGGATGGCTTCATCACCCAGCGCAGCGTGCAACTGGGTAGATTTCGCGACTGCGGGCCAGGTGATGTTTCTGCATCGTGACGCCGGAGGTCTGGGTCACGGCCAACTTCAAGGAGTCGCAGCTCGGCCGCATGCGTGTGGGCGACAAGGTCGACATGCAAGGTGGACGCCTATTCGGGATTCAAGCTCGAGGGGCATGTGCGAAGCATCCAATACGGCAGCGGGTCGCGGTTTTCCGCGTTCCCGGCGGAGAATGCCACCGGCAACTTCGTCAAAATCGTGCAGCGCGTGCCCGTCAAGATCGTCATCGACCGCGGGCTGGATCCCAACCGCCCATTGCCCATCGGGTTGTCGGTGTCGCCGGTGGTGCATTTCCCGTGACCGAGACGGCGCCCGGCGAACGACGAGAGCTGGCGGCCCGCGGGCAATCCGTGGTTGATCGCCGTCGCGGTCACGCTGGCCGCCTTCATGGAGGTGCTCGACACCACCATCGTCAACGTCGCGCTGCCGCACATCGCCGGGACGCTGTCGGTCAGCTACGACGAGGCCACCTGGGCGTTGACCTCGTATCTCGTCGCCAACAGCATCGTGCTGCCGATCTCGGCGTTCTTCGGCCGGCTGCTGGGGCGCAAGCGCTACTTCGTCATTTGCATCGTCGCCTTTACGGCGTGCTCGTTCCTGTGCGGCATCTCCGACAACTTGGTCGCAGCTGATCGTTTTTCGCGTGCTGCAGGGATTTTTCGGCGGCGGCCTGCAGCCGAATCAGCAGTCCATCATTCTCGATACCTTTCCGCCGGCACAGCGCGGCCGCGCTTTTTCGCTGACCGCCATCGCCACCGTGGTGGCGCCGGTACTGGGCCCGACCGTGGGCGGCTGGATCACCGACAGCTTCAGCTGGCGCTGGGTGTTCTTCATCAACGTTCCGGTCGGCCTGCTGACGGCATTCGCGGTCATGAGCTTGGTGGAGGATCCGCCCTGGGTGAAGAAGCAGACCAAAGTCTCAATCGACTACATCGGCATCAGCCTGATCGCGCTCACCTTCGCGTCCTTTCAAATCATGCTGGATCGCGGCGAGGATGCGGACTGGTTCTCCTCGGACTTCATCATGCACCTTCGCGGCGCTCGCGGCGGTCGGCGGCGCCGTCGCCGTTGGCTGGCTGCTGTACGCGCCCAAGCCGGTGGTGGACATCCGCGTCCTCAAGGATCGCAACTTCGCGCGTCGGCTGCTGCGCCATCGCCTGTTTCGCCATGATTCTCTATGGCAGCGCCATCCTGATGCCGCAGCTGGCGCAGCAACACTTGGGCTACACGGCAACGCTCGCCGGTTTGGTGTTGAGTCCGGGCGCGTTGGTGCATCATCTTGTTCATCCCGCTCGTCGGCCTGCTGATGCCGCACGTGCAGACCCGGTATCTCCTCGGCATCGGCTTTTTCCTGATGGGCTGCGGGCTGCTGTACTCGCGCAACCTCGCGCCGGACATCGACTTCTGGCACTTGGTGGGCATCCGCGCCGCACAGGCCATTCCGCTGGCTTTTTTGTTCGTGCCGGCAAGCGTGCTGGCCTATCAGACCGTGCCGCAGAACCTGCAGGGCGACGCCGCGGCGCTGTTCACCATGTTCAGCAACGTGGCCGGCTCCGTGGGCATTTCGGTGTCGACCGCGCTGATCACCTCCCGCACCCAGACGCACATGGCCTATCTGTCCACGCATTTGAGCCGATCCGATTCGACGTTCCGCAACACCCTGTCGCAGCTGACGCCAGGCCATCCAAAGTCTGGGCACCGCCACCGGCAATGCGACTCAAGCGGCGCTGGGGCGGGCCTATCAAACGCTGATCGCCCAAGCGGGACTGCTGGCCTACATGGACGTGTTTCTCTACTGCGCCCTCCTGGCCTTTGCCTTCGTTCCTTTTACCTTCCTCTTCTCGCCGGTGAAGAAGGCGGGCGGGGCCGGGAGGCCACTGATGCGCATCGCCCGAATCCTTGCCGAATGTTGTGTGGCAGGTGTGCTCACGGCCTGCGCAGTGGGACCCAAGTTCGTGCCGCCGCAGCCGCCGGTGCCGGATCGATATGCCGGCATCCAGAATGCGGCGGACGGCGGTCCGGCGCCATCCGCGGACACGCCGGCGAAGTCCTTCTGGTGGCAGCAGTTTCACGACCCGGAACTGGACCGCCTCGAGGAACGTGCCGCCGCGGGCAATCTCGATCTGCAGGCGGCATTCCTCAGAATCGTCGAGGCGCGGGTGCAGGTGCAATCCGCCAGGGCCGAAGGGTTGCCCAGCCTCAACGCGAGCGCCAGCTATACCCGCGAACAGCTGGGACTCGCCGGAATTCTCAAATCTCAACACGTGAACGGGGGGCGGCCTCGTCCGCGACCACGGAAGCGCTGATTTCCTCGCTCGAGACCCCGGTGAATCTGTACCAACTGGGGTTCGATGCCTCCTGGGAATTGGATCTGTTCGGCAAAGTGCGCCGTTCGGTGGAAGCCGCCGACGCCCGCAGTGCCGGCGCGGTCGAATCGCGCAACGACTTGTTGGTGTCGCTCGAAGCCGAAGTGGCCCAGGACTATTTTCAACTGCGGGCCGGGCAAATGTTGCGCCAGATCACCGCCGATCAGATCGCGGCGCAGCGCGATATCGCCGACTTGACGTTCGACCGCCAGCGGCATGGGCTCGCCGGCGAGGCGGATGTGCAGTCCGCTCGTGCGCAATTGTCCACCCTTCAATCCGAGCTCCCGCCCTACGAGCAGTCAATTGCCGCCGCGAGACACGCGCTCGCAGTGCTGACCGGACAGAATCCGGAGGCGCTGGAGGGCGAATTCGGCGACACGGGAGAATTGCCGCCGCTGCCTGCGGTGATTCCCGTCGGACTGCCGTCGACACTCGCGCGCCGGCGCCCCGATATTCGCCAGTCGGAGGCCGCGTTGCATGCCGCCACCGCCCAGGTCGGCGTTTCGGTCGCTTCGCTCTTTCCCGACATCTCGCTCACCGGCACCTTGGGCGTGCGCAACTTGAGCCCGGGATATCTGTTTGACTGGGACAGCAAGTTCTACACCTTCGGCCCCAGCATCTCGATGCCGATTTTTCATGGCGGCGCGCTGGTGGCGAACGTGCGATTGTCGCGCGCCCAAGCCGCGGAGGCCGCCCTCAATTACCACAAGACGGTGCTCCACGCGCTCGAAGAAGTGGAAGACGGCCTGACCGACCTGCACCAGGACGCCATGCGCACCGCCGCGCTCAAGGACACCGTGACGGCCGATCAACGCGCGCTCGACGCCGATGTGGAAGCCTATCGTCACGGGCTCATCACTTACATCACAGTGCTTACCGTGCAGATTCAGATGGTTCAAGCGCGGCAGCAACTCGCGCAGGCGTCATTGGCCCAAAACACCGATCTGGTGAAGCTCTACAAGGCGCTGGGCGGCGGATGGGAGGACGCGGCGGCGCCCGCGGGCAAGAATCCCGGCGACTCCGGTGGCGCCGGAAATTGAGACGAGTGCGCCTTGCCCGAGGCGCGGCACCGAAGTGATCGGGGCACCGATGGGCAGTTTTTCAAGCACTTTGCGCTTCGCCCGGGATGGTTTAATATTGGCTGAGGCTGGTGCAATCGTGGGCGAGCGTTGAGGGGATTGTGCTTGAAATCTCCGTCGTGGTTTAGAACCGTCAGTCCGAACCATCGGGTCGCCGGGTATTGCTGCGTGTTCGTCGCGGCGGCGTATGTGGCAGCGATCGCTCTTTTGGTTGCGTACTTGCTCGGCAACATGCCTTGGTGAGTTGCCGGGCCCGCCCATAGGGGCGATTGAATGCTCTAACGCCCTTGGATCGCGAGTTCAATCTCGGCCAGTAGATCTGTAACTTCCTTTTCACCGTCGGACTCATCCATGGCCGCGGCGCCGCCCTGATCGGAGTCGAGGCGCAACAGGTCGCGGTTGAACTTCGCGAGCACCGCGGCCTGGCGTTGATACTCGCGCAGCAAGCGTCTGCACTTCTCTTCGAGACGCTTGTGCGATAGGGCCTGCTGAATGGTGCAAGCCAAATCCGTGGGATTGCACGGCTTCAGAAAAAATCGATAGACCTGACCCTCATTGATCGCCCGCACGGCGGCCTCCAGGCTCGCCTGCCCCGAGAGGATCATCCGAATCGTGTGAGGGAATTGTTTGCGAACCATCGACAGAAATACCGACCCTGACAAACCGGGCATTTGTTCGTCCGAGACGACGACATCGACATACTGGTCCTCGAGTATTTTCAGTGCCGCGGTGCCTGACGCAGCGGTCAGAAATTCGTAGGGCTCGCGTCGGAGTGCTCGTTTGAGTGCTTCGGTCACGTTTGGTTCGTCGTCCACAAAGAGAATGGTGGCGGTGGTGCTGGCGGTCATAAAGTAAGTTCCGTGTGGGTGTGAGAAATTGACGTTGGGGAATCAGCCCGATGCGAGGCGTCGAGCGCCGCAAGCCACTGTGGCAGGTGATCCACCAACCCGAGACCTTCCAACAATCCCGGTTCGATTCCAAGTTCTACGGGATCAAGGGTTTTCCCGCCTTGGCGGCGTGTGAGACGATCGGCGATGTGTACGAGTGCGGTCAAATCCAGGCCGGGGTCGGCCCTCTGGCTGGGTGTGTGGTGCAAAGCGACAGCCGCCACGATGTGGCTCGGGAATCCCCACAGACTCAATAGATACGCGCCCACTTCCGCATGATGCCTCTCGATTTCCTCGAGGGCATCTTCACTTGCAATCGCAGGGCGGCCGCTCGTCGCCGCGTCCCGGGTTGCAAACACGACGCGGCCCACATCATGCAGCATTGCTGCCAGAAACGCCTCCTCGCCCCGGGCGTGTGGGAGCTTTTCGTGGAGCGCGATCGCGCGCGCCGCCGTCGCGGTTTCCAGGCTATGCCGCCAAAGTCCTTCCAACCCGCTCTCGTCAGGGAGTTTCGATCCGCCGCTTTGGAACAGGCTGTGTCCCAGCACCAGGGCGGCGACCGTATCCAACCCTAAATAGGCGACTGCCCGGTCCACGCGGCTGATCGATTGTCGGGCGCCGAAGAATGCCGAATTGACCAGCTTCATGATATTGGCCGTCATCGCAACATCGCGGGCGATGATCTTTGCAGCGTCTGAGACTGAGGCGCTGGGCTGTTGCAAGCATTGCAAAATGGCCTGAAACGCCGAGGGACAGCTCGGCAACGTGCTCACACCTCCTACCAATAGGGCAAGTTTGTCGCTGTTCAGCAGTCGCTTCAGCAGCTGGGTTTGCGCGATAGCCGCTTTGAGGGACTTGGTTTCGCCCGGCTTGGCAATATATTGGTGGGCAGTACCCACCAGCCGCATGATGGCGCCCGGATCCGCTTGACCCGATAGCACCAATCGCACCATCTGTGGATAGAGTGTCTTGGCCTTGGATAGTAACTGCCAGCCATCCATGCCGGGCATGCGCATATCGCTGACGATGACGTCCGCAGGGTCTCTTGCGAGACTGTCGAGCGCGGCATCCCCGTTCAGCACGAACTCCATGTTCCATTCGTTTCTCATGCTGTGCATCGCGCGTCGCGTCGCCTCGAGCACATCGATCTCGTCATCGACGAATACGATGCGAATCATCGTTGCAACGCCCTCGTGACTTCGTTCAAGCGGCCGCCGGTTCCGCAGGATACCGGTGGTAGCTCACCGAGAATGGCGTCGATCTCCGCGACATACTTATACTCGTTCTTCGCAATCACCAATGTGCTCTGAATCGCACGATTCAAATCGGCGAAGCCTTTCTGTCCTGGTCCGGATGCGCAAACTCCCTCATCGAGCGTACGATGGCGGCAATACGATCCAGACCATCGATCGAGCTGTCGATGGCTCGCGGAACATCCTCTATGAGGTAGTCCAAATCGGCGGCTCGTTCAGCGTCGGCGGCGAGCCGCGCGCTGCAATCCACGATAGGTCTGAATCACTGCATGGATTTCTGCCATCGAAGTGCGCATGAATTGCACGTTCTCGGAGACGAACTGTACCGGCGTGTTGATCTCGTGAGCCACACCGGCGGCCAGCCGCCCGATGGACTCCAGCCGCTCAGCGGCCGCCAGGCGCCGCTCGACTTCCTTGCGTTCCGTCACGTCAATGTGCACACCGGTGATCCGCAAGGTTCGTCCATGCAGCGTTAAGGTTTCGCGCGCCGAGGTCAGCGCCACATAGCCTCGCGGGCACGGTAGAACCGCGCTTTCGCCCAGGATCTCGGCCATCGGGCGGCCGGATGTCCCGGCGTCGGCGGACAGACCATAGATATGCAGAAAGCGCCGGTTGGCGACCGTCAGGCGGCCTTCGGCATCGAGCAGGCACAGGCCCTGTGACATGTTGTCGAGCGCTGCTTGAAAATGCAGATTCTGCATGCGGGTCTCTTCGACCAGCCGTTCCAGATCGCCTGTCACGTCGATTGCCGGAATCCGCCGTCAGCGATTCAATCGCGCGAAAGAGCCGTCGCCATGTTAGCGGCATTGGCGCGCACACCTTGAGGTCGCTTCACAAAGGGGCATGTTCATGCTCCTCGTTTGCGCAGTGCATCATCGAGTGCGATCCCCGCGATGGGTCGAGCGATGTGGCGGAGCCGTCTGCTCGCTTTATGCGTGTGCCCCGTTGGCCCTACCCGCCATCATTTGTCCCAGGGTTTCTTCCAGGGCTTCGGTTCATCCGGGGACCGTTGGTATCCGTGCTCGCGTACGAGTCGCAGCAGCCGTTCGACTTGTGAAGTAACCGCACCACTTCGCCCAACAGCTTCTCCGCACGGTTCCGCTACGTTTTTCGGCGGGCAGTGATCGCGGCCTAGCGCACTCAGGAGGGGATGCGCGGCGATCACCGAGAGATCATCTTTGGCGCGCTTGCGGGGCGCACTGATGCCGGAACGAGTCAGTGGGTAGAACGCGGCGAGTGCATATTCGCGCAGTTCCAGGCTTCGATGCAGTCTAATTCGCTCTAGATTCCTTACTTTGTTGTCGTCTTCCATTCATACACTTTCCTTATGTCTAGGCTTGGTTGCTATCGACGAGTAAGCGCCCTTTGCTCCGGGAACGATGTAGGACAAAGTAGTCAATCGCGGTGACTCGCCCCTTACTCCACTCTAGGGGTGGACTTTCGGGTCAACTGTCAAATTGCTGTTCTCGAACGACGGTTCAGCCATTACAACTGCTCGTATCGATGCGGCTCCATTGCAAGCGTCGCGATATCCGGTTTTCTGCCGAGGCGGACGCGCGCGGCGAAACCCAGCAGCAGGATGCCGAGACTGATTACGCCGAAGACGAGCGGCGTCCGCTGATCCGGGATGAAGGCCATCGCGAGAACGATGCCGAGCATGCCGGCGATCGCCACGTAAGTCAGGTAGGGGTACGCCCACATGCGTATGCCGAGCCGCGCCGGATCCTCCCTTTCCAATCGCGCGCGCAGGCGCAGCTGCGAAAACGCGATCAACACGTAGACGAATATCGCTACCGTTCCGTACGAATTGACGAGAAAGGCGAATACCGTGTCCGGCGAGACATACGACATGACCACTGCGCCATAGCCGAACAATGTTCCGAGCAGGATGGCCCGCGACGGCACTCCCTTGTGGCTGAGCTTGGCGAGACCTGCGGGAGCATCGCCGCGCCGGGTGAGGGCGAACAGCATGCGCGAAGATGCATACAGACCCGAGTTCAACGCTGACAGCACCGCGGTGAGGACGACCGCGTTCATGATCTGCGCCGCGGCGGGGATGCCCATCGCATTGAGCGCGGTGACATAAGGCGTCGTGATTCCCGCCGAATTCCAGGGCACCAGACACACCACCAGGAGGATCGAGCCCACGTAGAAGAACAGGACACGTCTGATGACCGAGTTCGTCGCCCGAGCAACCGCTTTGGCGGGCTCGGCCGCTTCGGCCGCCGCGATCGTGACGATCTCGGCGCCAAAGTAAAATCCCGTAGCCGCCACGGCGCCGGTGAGGATTGGAAGTATGCCGTTCGGGGCGAAGCCGCCATGTGCCGTGAGGTTGGCAACTCCGCGGACAGACCCCGGCCACAGGCCCAGGACGTAGACGCCCCCAAGCAGCAAGAAAGCAACTATCGCCGCAACCTTGATCGAGGCGAACCAGAACTCGAACTCGCCATAGGACCTCACCGAAATGAGATTCGTCAGGGTCAGCGATATCAGCAACGCCAAACTGATGAACCACGCCGGTACGTTGGGCAACCAGAAGCGTATCAGCCCGGCTCCGGCGACCGCCTCGAGCGCCACCACGATGACCCAGAAATACCAGTACATCCAGCCGGTCAGAAAACCCGCCAGCTCGCCCAGCCGTGGCCGGTCGCTCCAAGCCAGGCGCGCGTATTCGTAAAATGAACCCACTGCCGGCAACGCGACGGCCATTTCGCCGAGCATGCGCATCACCAGCACGACCAGCAATCCCGTGATGACGAAGGAAACGACCGCTGCAGGTCCCGCCGCCCTGATGACCACACCGCTGCCGACGAACAGGCCGGCGCCGATGACGCCGCCAAGAGCAATCATCGTCATGTGCCGCTGCTTCAAGCCATGGCGCAGCCCGCTTGCAGGCGCCGCAGCACCCGTTGCCTCAGGAACCGGCAGAATCCCGACAATCGGCTGACGCTCGCTCACGGATGGGTTCGGTTTGTGCTGGAGCGCGTTCGCATCGACATCACCACCTGCGAGCGCGGCATTGGGCAGCGTGCTTACGGTCAGCGGCCGCAGTCGCTGCAGGGATCTAGTTGATCAATACGGGGCGGTGGATTGCCGCGAACAGTAGCACAACCACCAAGAGTGCGGCAAACCACAGGTATTCGCAGGAGACGCAGCGCTCACGAGGAGAATGCATAGGCGCTCACCCGCATTGGACCATGCCCCATCACTTGGAGTGCCAAGAATAGCTGCGGGCGGCATTCGCAGATACTGCCATCTGATTATTTCCATATGCCGATTTCGCATGGCGACTTTCGTGAGTCCCGGGGACATGACTCACCGTGGAAGCGGCCATGCAGACGGGCGGCGCATGGACCAGCCGCTCGCACCGATGGGAGTGCCTAGTGGACCGCTAGCGGTCTTTCATTCCTGCGGCGATGCGCTCACCGAGAGCGTTGTCGACCTTACGCCAATATTCGAGGGCGCGCGCGAGCACGGGTTCGGAGACCCCGTCCTTGAGGTGCCCGACGATATTGCTCACCAGGCGCGCCCGTGCCGCGTCGTCGAGTACGTGACGCACCATGGTGCCGGCCTGACCGAAGTCGTCGTCCTCGTTGCGCAGCGTGTATGCCTTGCGCACCATGTCGCCGTCGGCATACCAGAGTCCAGCCTCGTCGGTGCGGGTGGGGTCGGCTTTGGGGCCGCCATACGAGTTCGGAGCGTATACCGGGTCCGACACGTTCTCCACCCGCATGGCGCCGTCCTTGCTGTAGCTGTACACGGGCGACTTCGGTCGGTTCACGGGAATTTGCTTGTAATTGACGCCGAGGCGGGCGCGGTGCGCATCGGAGTAAGAGAATCCACGCGCGAGCAGCATCTTGTCCGGACTTAGCCCGATCCCGGGCACCAGGTTGTTCGGTTCGAAGGCAGCCTGCTCGATCTCGGTGTGGAAATCGGTGACGTTGCGATCCAGCGTCAACTTACCGACCTCGATCAGCGGATAGTCCTGGTGCGGCCAAACCTTGGTGAGGTCGAAGGGATTGAATCGATAGGTCTTCGCGTCCTCGAAGGGCATGATCTGCATTTTCAGCGTCCAGCGTGGGAAATCGCCCTTCTTGATCGAGTTGAAGAGATCGCGACGATGATAGTCGCCATCCATACCGGCCAGCCGATCCGCCTCGGCTTGGGTCAGAAACTCGATGCCCTGGTCGGTCTTGAAGTGGTATTTCACCCAGAATTTCGCGCCCTTGGCGTTGACCCACATATACGTATGGCTGGAATAGCCGTTCATATGACGCCAGCTCCTGGGGATACCCCGATCGCCCATGAGAATGGTCACCTGGTGCGCCGACTCCGGCGACAGCGACCAGAAATCCCACTGCATGTCATGGTCGCGCAGGCCGCTGTCCGCGCGGCGTTTCTGCGAGCGGATGAAATGTTGGAACTTCAACGGATCGCGAATGAAAAATACGGGCGTGTTGTTGCCCACCATGTCGTAGTTGCCCTCGCTGGTGTAGAACTTCAGCGAGAACCCGCGCGGGTCGCGCCAGGTGTCCGGACTGCCGCGCTCACCGGCGACCGTCGAGAAGCGGATCAGGGTGTCGGTCTTGGTGCCCGGCTGGAAGACCGCGGCCCGGGTGTAGCCGCTAACGTCGTTGGTGACCTTGAAGTGACCGTGGGCACCACCGCCTTTGGCGTGCGGCTGACGCTCCGGGATGCGTTCACGATTGAAGTTCGCCATCTGCTCGATCAGATAATGATCGTTAAGGACGATGGGACCATCCGCACCGACGGTGAGTGAATGCTCGTCGCTGGCGACCGTGGCGCCCGCGTCGGTCGTGGTCGGCTTCGGGGGTTGAGTAGCCATTCGTGTTACTCCGTCTGTCGGATTGCGGGCTATCGGGTTAGTTCATGTGATGTAAATTGTATGCGCTGTCGCGATATCAAGAATCAATTCCGCGGGCGCCGATCGCGTTGTGGACATTGACCTCTTGGCGGGCGCGGTCTGCGACGCTAAGCCCGGCGGAATCACCCATCTTGACTTAGGTGTTTTGCAATCGCGTGGGCTGCTGCGCGCGCGATTGGCTGATTCTCGTCAGATTACTTGATCGACGCCGGCTTACGCATCATCTTGCTGATGGTCGCGAGATGTTCCTCTTCCGCGGCGATCTGTGCGCGAGCGTATTCCTCGAGCAGAATGCTCTTGCCGGCCACTAGATTCAGCAGCTTGCGGTATTCGGCCAGTCCCAGATGCTCGTGTTCGTAGGATTCCTGAAGAATCTCCCCCACGTCGTGCCGATGAGTCTCGAGTAGCTGTCCGATCTTCAGCGACGGATGTCCGCCCAGCGTGGTTACGTGCTCGCCCGCCTTGATCGCGTGCATGCGCGATTCGTCGGCCTGACCCAGCAGCCAGCTGACAATGGGAATCCGGTTGTGCCCGAATACCATGAAGCTGTAGTGCATGTAGCGCACCACGCCCGCCAACTCCATCTCGAGAATGTTGTTGAGCGTATCAATCACGACCGGGGTTTCGCGGTCTGAAAAAGGCGAATCTTGCATGGTGCTCTCCGGTTTAGAATGGTGGCCGGTCTGCTGTCGTTATTCAGTCGGGGAACCAATATGAAGGCAATTTGGAATGGCACGGTGATCGCGGAGTCACAAGATACCGTGATTGTGGAAGGTAATCACTATTTTCCGCTGGCGTCGGTCAATGCAGCGGTGTTGGAACCCAGCACCCACACCAGCGTGTGTCCTTGGAAGGGTACGGCGAATTACTACTCGTTGAATGTCGACGGCGAACGTAACACGAACGCCGTGTGGTACTACGCCGAGCCCAAGGATGCGGCACGCCAAATCAAGGGCCACGTGGCCTTCTGGAAAGGCGTCAGCGTCGTGAGCTAATTTAGTTTAGTTGAGCTGCCGCGCGGTCTGTACGGAACTCAACGAACGTAAAATCGAATGTCGTCGGTGGCGTGTGCATCCGCATCCGTCCACACCACCGCCTTCACGCTATGCGCCCCGCGCTGCAACGGCCATGGGTAGTGAGTGTCTGTGGTGCTCGCGGTGAGCTTGCCGTCCACATACCAATCGGCGCAGTGAAAACCGGGCACTGCGGCGATCTGCATTGGCAGCGCCTCGAATTCGGCCGGTATGCGCGGATCGTGCGCTACCTGCAATCCCGCCGTCGGCTGTAGCAATCGGTATTGCGGTGCGGCGGCTTCCTTGGGAATTCCCGTCGGCAGCGGCACCGTGCCCGGCACGAACCATTCGATCGTGGAATCGCAACGCTCGTCGGCCGGTCGTCCATCCCGCCGGCAGATCTTGGCGGGAACGAGATCTTGGGCTAACGCAAGGGCCCGCGTGTCTTGATTACGATTGATCTCGGAGAACAGCGATCGCAGCACCATCGCGGGCCCGACGGCGCCGGTCACGCCATCCATTGCGGACCCATCGAGATTGCCCATCCACACGGCAATCGTATGTTGGTAGTCGAAGGCAATCGCCCAGGCATCGCGATAGTCGGTGGACGTGCCGGTCTTGATGGCGGTTTCCACGGGAAATTGCAGTCCGCGCCCGAATTCGAGCATGCGTGCCTCGGGATCGGCGAGGATGTTGCCGATCAAGGTAGCGACCGCTGGGGTGAATACTCTTGTCTCCGGTCGCGGCGCGGGGTCGCTCGCGAGCAAGGTGAGCGGCTGGTAGCGGCCTTCGCGCGCCAACACGGTGTAGGCCTGCGCCATCTCGTACAGCGACACCTCGCCGTTGCCGAGCGCGAGGCCGTCGCCGTAGAACTCCGGATGATTCGTGAGACTGGTGATTCCCACCGCGCGCAGGCGCTCCATGAAGGCGTCGCCGCCCACGAACTTGAGCGTCTTCACCGCCGGGATGTTGAGCGAGTTGCCGAGTGCCTCGCGCAGGCGAAGCGGTCCGTAATGCCGGTGGCTGTAGTTGTGAAAGGTGTGCTGGCCGCCGCCGACGGATTCCGAGAGTTCGGCATCGTCGATCAGGGTGGCCGCGGTCCATCCGCGCTCGAGCGCGAGCGCATACAGCAGCGGCTTCATGGTCGAGCCCGGTTGCCGCGGGGTGAGCACGGTGTCGTAGCCGACGGCCGCGTAGTTGCCGGCGTCTTCCGAGGCGGCGGCCGCGGCAGCCGGCCTCGTGCGTCCCACCACCCAGCCCAGGATTTCGTTGCGCCGGTGATCGATGATGAGTACCGCGCCGTCGCGGACGTGTCGCTTGGCGAGGCCGGTGAGTGCGCCGTCGAGAATCTTTTGCGCCGTGAGCTGTACATTCGGATCGAGGGTGGTGCGGATTTGCGCGGCGACTGGTCCCGTTCGAGCTATGTTCAGCGCATGGCTCACGAAATGGCTGGCCTCGAGAGCGGGCGGCGAGGCATCGAGCACCCACGGGCCGGCGCGCACTTGGGCAAGCTCGGCCTCGGTCAATGCGCCGCGCTGCTGCAGCCGGTCCGCCAATCGTCCAAGTGCGCGCCGCGCTCGCGGCGCATGGTGCCGAAGATCCATGCCTGCCGGTGAGCGCACCAGCACCGCGAGGGTGAGCTGTTCGCCGGGCGAGAGGGTGTCGAGTCCGCGATTGAAATAGAAGCGCGCGGCCTGGACTACGCCGCGCCGGCGTTCGGTGTACGGCACTTGATTCAGATAAAACTCGAGGATCTGCTTCTTGGTGAAGCGTGCTTCCAAGCGGGCAGCCTCGAAACCCTCCACCCACCGCGACCAGGGAGTGCGCGGCCGCGGATGAATCATGCGCACCACCTGTTCGGTGATGGAACTGGCGCCGCGGATGGCGGCACCCTCGCGAAGGTCGAGCCACAGCGCGGCGCAGCGCGCCGGCCAGTCGACGCCGTGGTGCTGGTAGAAATGCTGATCTTCCGCCACCACGAAAGCGGTCTGCAGCAGGGCGGGAACGGCCGCGAGCGGCACTGCGTCGGTGGTGTTCCAGGCGTTCTCGAGCGTATAGCTCAAGGGCGTGCCGTCGCGCGCCAGCACCTGCGACTTGACCGCGGTGCCGGTGAGTGAATTGAGATCGGTCGGAAAATCGCGCAGCGACGCCCAGGTCGCGGCGGCGAGCAGCACTGCTGCCGTGAACATGCAGCCGAGAGCTGCGCGCCAAAGTCGTAAGCGCCTTCGGCCGCGCCCCACCACTCGCATCCGCCGCGAGGGCACGTCAGAGTCGCTATTCATGGGTCACCGCCACCTGCGCGGGCAGGCCTTTGCCGTACACATCGGGGTCGTACATTTCCTCGGCCTTGGTGGGCGAGGCGCTGAATTGGCCTTCGGCCATGGCTTGCGCGCCGTAGCTCAAATGGTAGTGTCCCGCCGGGAGGTAATCCGCGTAGAAGCGCGCTGCTTCGTGCTTGAGTTCGCGATGATAGAAAGACCACAGCGCAACGCCGTACTCGCTCCAGTCCGAATACTGGAACCAGAGTGATCCGCCCGCCGCCTGGAACTCGGTGGCATCCGCATCCACGGTCGAAGCGGTCGCCAGCTCGCGGTTGACGGGTTCCAGGCCGCCGGGAACGGGATCATCGACCACCACGAAGTGGCGCGCCGCGGCGAGCGACAGATACAGATCGACACGCACCAGCTCGCCGCGCTTGACGGTGAGGGGCGAGGCGAGCAGCTGCCAACGGCCCGCGCGCTGCACGCTGTATTCGCGGTGCACTTCGATGCCGGCATTGGTCTCGCCGGCCGCCTGGTCTTTCAGGGAATACGAAAGGCGGGTGGCGTAGTAGAGACGGCCGGTGCCTTGACGATCGATGTGGAGCGTGGCCTTGCGGCCGGCATCCGCTGCGCCATTGTCGCGGCGGACCAGGGCGGGCGGATCGCGCAGCTCTTTGAACTGAGCGCTGCCGATGGCCGTACCGTCGAGGGCCACGCTGGCCCTGAGCGCCGGTGCGTCCTTCTCGTAGAGCGCGGCGTACTCGGCGAGCGCCGCGGTGCAGAACACGTTCTCCTGGGTGTTTTCCCAGTGATCGCGCGCGCCGCGGGTTTGCGTGATGGCGCGCACCAGTTTGAACGGCACGTCGCCCACCAGGGCTGCGCCGGGCGGAGTTTCGCCGTAGTGCAGCAGGGCGCTCAAAATGGCGCAGTTACTGCGCATGGGCGTGCCCAGGAGTTGATAATAGCCGTCATCCCAGATTTCGCTGAACTGAAACTTCCCGCCGCTTTGATTGGCATGTGAAAGGATCTGTCCTGCCAGCGATCGCGCCAGGCTGTCGGCACCCTTGACGTGGACCGCGGCATCGAGATACGCGGCCAAGCCAAAGAGATCCATTTGCGGTGCGTACTTCTCGTAGCGCTGCAGCTCGTCCAGGGACGCGCGGTTGCGTTCGGCCAGCGCCTGCAGCGCCACGGCCCGCACGCTCGACACCATGCCTTCACTGTAGAAGGTGGGTGCGGTGTTGGAGCGCAGCAGGGCCTCAAGGTAGTCGTCGAGATGCTTCTCTACATCCGCCGGCACCGAGTAGCCGGAGGCGCGCAGCTGGTTGAAGGCGAGTGCGGTGGCGGCCGACAGATAGGGGCTCACGCGCGCGTCCTCCGGAGTCCAGAACGCCATGCCGCCGTTGGGCGCCTGAAAGCTCGAGGCATCGTCAAGGAAGGTCTGCGGCAGGGATTTGGCTTCCGGCCATTCAAGATCGGCGGCGAGATAGCCGCGCAGCTTGAGGTAGTTGGCAGCCATGAGCGCTTTGGTGAGTCTTTGCTCCCAGCAGAGATAGGGATAGTCGCGGACGTAGCGCATCGCGCCGTCGAGATTGCCGAGGACGGTGGGTGCCAAGCTCACGGCGACCTCGCCCACGTTGGGCATCATCTCGGCGGGGAACTGCAGGGTCTCGTCGATGCTCGAGCTCAAGGTCGTGCCGTAGCTCGCCGCGACGTCGAGCGATACGCGCTTGTGCACCGGTAGGACTTGCGTCAGCGCGTCCTTGTCGAGCTTGTCTGAGGCGAAGGCGGTGAGCTTGAGGCTGCCGTCGCTGACGGTGGAAACGGCGAGCCAGACCGTATCTCGCTTGAAGGGACCCAGGGTGACGGCTTGGTGGACCTGCGCCGAAGCTCCTTCGATCGGTCCCATCGCCTTCAAGGCCACATCGATGGTGCGGGTCTTGTCGGAGCGGTTCAGCACACTGAAGCCGGCGGTGAAGCGGTCGCCCGCGGTGAGCTGATTGGGCAGCACGGGGCGCAGTTCCGTGAGCTTGCTGCTCTTGAACTTGTAGTCGCCCACGCCCAAGCGGTCGCCTGGCGTGGTGGCGATGGCAAACACCCGCCAGCCGGTGAGGTTGTCGGGGAGTTCGAAGGACACTGCTCCCCGATCATTCTTGTCCGCGATCACCGACGGGTTCCAATAGGCGACGTACTTGCTGACGTTGCGCATGTCGAAACCGGCGCCGCCGTCGCCGCCGGAATTGGCGCCTTTCTTCTCGAATTTCTGCAAACCGATGAGCCGGGTGAGCAGGCTGTAGTTCACCAGATCGAGATTGTCGAGCTGGTACAGGCCGCGGTAGGGGTCGAAGTATTTCTTGCCGTCCTGGATGAGATCGAACACGGCTTCATCCAGAACAGCGACCGCAAACTCGACCGGCTCCTTGGATGCGGGCGCGGCATGCGAGGCGGGGCCGGCATACGGAGACGGTGCGGCATGCAGTTTTGCGCTCAATGTCAGCTTGACCGTGTCGCGGGGTTTGTATGACGCGCGGTCGCTCTTGATGCGGACCTCGAGCGTCTTGAAGGGATCGGTGACCGGCACCTTGAGATAGCCGATGCGGTAGGTGGGACGGCCGAGATCGACGCCCTCCTTGTCGAGGGGCGAAGCGCCGGGGACCGGCGCCACGCGCGGCGACATGACCACTACGGACAAATAGAAGCCGGGGACGAAGTCGGGTTCGACGGTGAATTCGATCACGGGCGTGTTGCCCGCGAGCGTTTGCACCCAGTGCTTGATGACGCCGAAGCGCTCCACGGTAATGAGGGCCTTGGCGCCGGGGAAGGGATTCTTGACCAGGTAGCGCGCGCGCTCGCCCACCTTGTACGACTCCTTTTCCGGGATGACGGAGAGGCTCATGTCGGCGGGCTCTTCCCAGAGTACCCGGCCTTTGCCGGTCACCCACACGCAGAGCTCGGTGGTATGCGGCCGGCCTTGGGTATCCGTGACTTCGGCCGTGATGCTGTAAAGGCCGGGCCGGCTCGGCGTGAAGGTGCAGGCTTGCGGATCTTTTCCAGACGCAGCGGTGCAAGAGCCGGCGTCGAGCCACTGCGCTTCGTAGCTCGTGAGGTACGCATCGCCTGCGCCTTTGATCCGGGCCGCATTCACCACCTCGACCTTGATCGACACCGTGACCGGCGCGCCTTGGATCACCTTGCCGGCCTGGTCGACCACGAGGGTTTGAACGCTGGCGGCCTTGCCTTCCTCGAAAGTCCAACGCTCGCTGCGCAGTCCCACGAAGCGGTCGCGGCCGCGGAACTCCGCGACGCTGCGATTGGCCACGTATTTGCCGCGCTCGTCGCGCACCGCGCTCTCGACCTCGAGCCGGGCGCTTAAGCTGTTGGCGTCGGGCAAGGGGAACTGCGTGGCGAATTCGCCCTTGTCGCTGGTGGTCGCGTCGGACTGATGGACGGTGAGGACATCGGGTCCGCCGAGCTGCCAGTGGCATAAGCCTGAGGGTTCGCGGCTGGCGAATTGGAAGCCGGCGGCGGCGGGGTTCGTGATCTCGAGTCCTTGCGGGAAGAGGCGCGCCGTCACGCGTGATCCCGCGCCGGCGTAGGGACCGCCCGCGTGCAACGACGCTTGCGTCGTCACTTCGACGGAATCGCCGGGCTGATACAGCTGCCCGTTCAAGGTGTTGGTCACCTGGAAGGGCGCTGGGGTGAAATCGGCAATGAGTACCCGCATCGGCGTCCAGCTGCGAGCCTGCGTCGAAGCGCTCGCGGGGGTTGGTGCCGCGGGAGTAGATGCCGCGAGTCGCTTGAGGATGAAGTCATACCAACCCACTGCGCCGGAGAGCGGTACGCGGAAGGAACCTGCGTAGGCGCCGAATTCCGACAGGGTGACGTCGGATTCGGTTTGCACAATCTTGCCGGTGGGATCGACGATGTCGAGTTGATAGCCGGAGCGCTGCGCCACGGGTTCCAAGGTGAGATTGTTCTGATTCCGCAGGTACAGCTTGTACTGCACGGTGTCGCCGAGCTTGTACACACCTTGGGCGGTCGTGCCCCAGGCATGGATGTGATCGCGTTCGTTTCCATATCCCGACCAAAACGCGCCGCGCGAGGCGCGATAGGTATCGACCAGGAACGAGCCGTCGAGCGGTAGCAGGGCCATGTCTTTGCCGACATCGACCCGCACCATGAAGGCATCGGTGGGGGACAGCTCCGGTGCGGCCGCATGCTCCAAGAAAGTACGGCCGGCCACGATGGCGATGCCGTCGCGATCGGTGACGGCCTCCGCCAGCACGGGTTTGCCGTCGGTGAGTCCTCGATAGTTGTCGCGGTACAGCCGGACGCGTGCATTGGCGACGGGCAAACCCTTGTCGAGCGAGGTGACCCAGACCAGGGTGTTGTAGGCGCCGAGTTTGGCGTGCACCTGGTAGGGCGTCACTTCGGCGAAGAAGTCGCGATCGGGGCCGCCGGTGGGGATTCCCGGATCGTCGTCCGCTTCGTCGAAGTAGCGGTAGCCTACGACATTGAGCGGAGTGGGGTGCGGCTGCAAGGTTCCGGTGACGATGCCGGATTGTCCGTCGAGCAGCCTGCGGATCTTTGCGGGCGCGGCATACGCGATGTCCCAGGCGCGATCGATGGATTGATTTAAGTCGAGGTCCAGGGCATTGCCTGCGCTGGTGAGCTTGCGGTAATGGATGTCGATGTCGGTGAGATTGGTGACGTAAAGCGGCATGCTGGTGGGCGCATTCTTCTCGAGCACGGCCACGGGATGCGTCACGCGGAGCCGCGGCGGCCGGTGGTCGGTGCGAAAGTCCATGGTCGCGGGGCCGCGCAGCCGGCGGCCAAATTCGTCGCGCACGCCTTTCAGGCTCACGATGGAGTAGGGCTGAAAGGCCCGCAAATGTTCGGGCAGTTCGACGGTGTATTCGGTACCGCGTTGGTGCGGGGTGAGCAAATGGGTCACTGCATAGACGTTCGCCCACGGATCGTAATCGGTACGGCCATTGAGGAGATCCGGGGTCAGCACGAGGTGCGCCTTGATTTCCGCGGCGATCACGGGCGCGGAGAAGGCGAGCGAGACGGTGCCCAATGGGTTGCAGGCGGGCTGTGGTCCTTGGAGGGCGGTCACGGGAATCAACCTCGATTTGGTTCCGGTTTCGGTGAGGCAGCGAACTCCCAGCAAGCGAAATTGCGGGAAGGTGTCGAAGGCGACCACGGTGCGTCGCTCGATGCCGAGCAGGGGACCCGCGTAGCTGCGAAGTCCGGGCAGGACTTTGAGCTCGGTCGTGGTATCCAAGGATAATTCTCGCGGCGGGGAGACGAGCCAGACGCGGCGGGCTTCGATTCGTTGACCGGCGGCGTTGGGCTGGCCGGCCGTCGTGACCCGGTCATCGCTTTTCACGGCAGGTGTCCCGCCGGTAAAAGCCAAGGCGCGGGGCTCGCCGGGCAGCGGCAGCACGTGTAAGACTTCGCGCTCGTACGGGTCGGGCGTTGCGGTCACGGATGTTTCGTCGCCGAATCGCAGAGTCGACTCAACGGTATCCCGGGTTACCGGCTGATTGAAGATCAATCGGACCACCGGCGTTCCGGGAGCGCGCCAGGTCGTGAAGGAATAGCCTTTGATGGCGGGCCGCTCGGTGGTGAATGTCCAGCGATACTGCTCTTTGAGTTTCGCGCCGCCCTGCGCCTTGATGCCGGCCGTCACGGTGACGGTGTAGCGGGTGGCGGGGGCGAGAGCCTCCGCTGCATTCAGTTCGCACGCGAGGGAGCGTGGGTCGAGCCAGTGCCATTGGCAGTTCACCGATGGAGAGACGGTGACCGGAGACGCCGTCGCGTTGACGGCCATTTGCCCGATGGCGACCACCGGCCGATCGAAGGTCACTACCAGTTGCCGGGCAGGGGGAGGGACCTCATCGCCTTCGGGAGCCGCGCGCAGCACTTTGAGGTCGGAGCCGGGCGAGACGGCCGCACTGTCGAAGACGGCCCATGCGGCCTGCGTCATGAAGCAGCTCGTGACGACGAACAAGCCTGCCGCCGCGATGACGCCGGCCGCTGAACTTCGAGGGCCGATCTTGTGGTGCATGTAAGTCCTTATTCTGCGGCATCTGCCGATCCCAAGGACGAAGACTAGAGAGGGATTCTGCGGATCTCGGGGTGCAATTGTGGCAAAGCGGTGGCAGTGGCAAATTGGTCGCCGGATTGCGCCGCGCTGCCCGGACCGCTAGAGAGGTTGCGCGCATGCACGGTACGCCGATCTACATCTGGGAAAATGGCAAGGTGGTTGCCAAAGATCCGAATGTCGACTCGGACGGGTGAACGCCGGTAGTCAGGGCGCAGCGGCTGTGCCGCGACGTGGTGCTACGGCTGCTTCTTTATCCGTTTGGTTCAGGGTTTAGGAAGCTGGTCCCAGATCACGTTGCAGACGGCAACTTGGTCGCGCTCCCTTACGTGGGCATCGAGATTCTCGATGAGTATCCCCGCCTCCAACTCGGAGAGCTCGATATCGGGCGAAATCTTGCGCTTGCCAGCGACTAATTGCTTCAAAAGACTTGCCAGCTGTTTTTCCGTTGCATTTTGTAATACTCCGGTGATCTGTCGAAACTTGCTTCTCAGCGCCGGCGCGCTGGCCGTGGTACTTGCAGATTTACTTCCTCTAGCAGCTGCTTTCTTCTTCATCGCTGGTTCCTCATGGTACGTTAAGGTGCGGTTCTCGGGCTTGAGCCCGGTTGGCGATTGTCATTTTCATGCGATCCGTCAATTGAAGTGCCCAGTCCGCGCGATAGTCCAGCGCGCTGTCGAGTGCGAACCTCGTCAATGCCGCGTCCGACGCAATATGAGCGCAAAGATCGCATTCGTTGGCATACCCGGGACGCAGTCGTCCGCCCTCGCCTTGGGCTAAAGCACGCTGCGCGAAATGAATCGGGCCTCGTTCGCGAAGCACGCGTTGAACGGCGCCAAAATTAAAGCGATCAGCAATCGCGTCCAAGGGCGACTCGGACACGGTCCCCACTTGAAGAATTGGTTGGAAGGCCCCGGCAGAGCCGCAACTAAAGACAGCGCCGTCCTCTCGAACCGTGAGCAAGGGCGACGGGCACTTTCCCGCTGGCAATCCGCTCGAGCGCACGTAGCTGTGATCGGGCAGCGTAACGCCTTCTCTAATGTAGGGGGTGACCGGAAAGGCCTGAACGGCGTCCGCTCCCACGAATTCGCTCCACTGGCCTACGAGACCTTGCTGTTCATCTTCAGCGCTGAAGGCAATTTTCAGCAGAGTCTGAATGCCGGCCGCCCGCGCCGCCAGAGTTGCTCGCCGTACGCGGGCAATGTTAATGAAACGCTGGTGATACTGACTGGTGCTGAGAGCCAGATATTTGAGGCCCGCCTGATGCAGCCGGCCAATGACGGCGTTGGTTCGGTGTTCCGTCGTAGCCCAATATGCATTGGTGACGCAACTCATGTCGGCATTCAATGAGACGCCGTGTCGGACGACTTCCAGCAGCTGTTCCAGATCAAGGAATATTTCGCCGCCGGAGAAACCGAAGAAGGGAGAATGTCCAGGTGGCGTCAGTGCGGCAGCCTCATCCATGAGCGACAGCGTTTTCGGTAGTCCTAGCGCGGTCCCTTTGTGTGGACCGGACTGCGTCGTGCAATGGGCACATGCAGCATTGCAACGATTGGCCAACATCATACCTAATTTCATGAAGCGGAACCATGATCTAATTTTGCGAGCTCATCTTTGGCACGGCGCACACGCCAGTGTTGAGTCCCATATCGAGCGGCGAAAATCCGAGATGCTTCTTGCAGTGCAACCCCTGCCTCGGCCGTGCGCCCCTGCTTGGCCAGCAATAGTCCTTGAGCTCGACGCAACTCGCCGAGGAAGGGATGATCCTTCGGCAGTCCTGGAAGTCCTGCGGCCGCTACGCTCTGCAGCAAGGCCTCGGCATTTGCAAGTTGTCCCAGCTGCGTCAGTGCATTTCCAAGAGCAATGCGAATGGCCTCGGTTCGAGGCGCGTGGGGTCCTTCGACTTCCTCGTTGCGCGTCAATGCCCCCGCCAACGCATCGCCAGCCTCGGGCAATTTGGCCAGATCCAGGTAGGCCAGACCCAGGTTGTAGCGAATCGGGGCCGAATGGTCCCGGTCGACATCGTCAGGAAACGACGCCAGCACCCGCAACAAATCTTCTTGGATCGCGACCGCTTCTTGTGGCCGGCCCTGCTCGAGCCGAAGCTGGCCCATGGCTCGTCGAATGCGCATTGCATAGAGGCTGGAATCCGGCACCCACCGCAACATCTCCGTCAGCGCAGCTGCAAGCTCGCGGTCCGCATCTTCAAACCGCTGCGTCTCCCGATAGACGTCTCCGAGATCCATGTGAATGATCGAAGTGCCCAAACCCGATGAGGCACTGCTTCCAGCAGACACCTGTTGAGCCCTCTGTAGCCAAGCCTCCGACTCGCTGAACTCGGCTACGTTCAAGAGTGCCTCCCCCAATTGCCGCTCCAGTGCGCCCCCAAAATGGGATTTACCAGGCGAGTATCCATCTAAATCGCCCGCTAGAAGGCGAAGTTCGGTAACCGCATCCACCCAGTCCCCCTGATGATACCGGGCCTGAGCGAGTTGAAAGCGCAGTCCCAGTACCGTGTCGTCCGACTCGCCATACCGTACTCGGCCTTGCGCCAATGCGCGAGTAGCATGGTCCACCAAAGGCGCAAAACGGGCAGGCGGATGCTGGAACGAAAGAAGTTCCGTCAGCATTTGAAGGGACTCGCGGGAGCCGAGCCCGTTGCGCATTTCATAGAGGTCGAGCGCGCGATCGAATTCCCGGTACAGTTCCGACATTTCGAGCGCAGCATAGGACGCCCCCAACGCCGCGTGGAGTTCCGCCGCCACATCCGGCGCATTCTTGAAGCGGGTATCTATTTGTGCGGCGCCGGAATCCAAAACCTCCTTGATCGTCAAATCCCGAACGGGTCGCCTCGTCAGATCAATCGTCCCAAAAACATCCTTGCTGAGAAATTGGCTCACTTCCTTGGTAATTGCCGCAGCCTGCTGCGCGCGGCGTTGGGCGTTTCGGGCGCTGAAATATAGATAACTGCTGACGCCAAACCCGAGTAAGAGCACTCCGACGGCCACGAGGCGTGCCGGCCTTCCGGCTCTCGTTCGTTCGAGCGCCAGTCGTATCTCTTCGGCCTTCACTTGCGCTTGATGTTCGCGCTCCCGTTGCTCGCGGCGCTCATCGAGATGGCGAATTCGGCGGGCGAATTCCGCCGCATCGCCAAGCCGTTCCGTGGGATTGCCGTCGGCCACCAATGAGATGTCTTCGAGCAAAAGCGTGTCATCGACGCTTCGCTCCCAACCGGGAGACATGCCGCGGTGAAAATCCCCGACCGCCATCTGGTAAAGAATGACCCCGAGGGCGTAAATGTCCGCCCTGACGGTGGGCGGCTGGCCGGAGAGTATCTCGGGGGCCAAGTAGAGCAGCGTTCCTGAATCCGAGGGGGTGCCGGCAATGGTTTTGGTAAAGCCTGCCCGGCTGATCCCAAGGGCGTCCAGATAATGGGAGTCGATGACGGCTCCGCTTCCGAAGTCAACCAATGCGATCTCGATACGATTCGCGCCGCCCGACTTGACCAGGATATTGGAAGGCTTCAAGTCCTTGTGGAGAACTCCAACCGAATGGACCGCTGCGAGTGCCTCGGCCACATCCGCGACGATTTCCAAACGCTGAGACATTGGAATCGTGGCCAATCCGCCCCGCGATCGAACCCAGTCGAGCAGGCTGCCATCGGGGAAGTATTCGATTTCCAGGAAGTAGGGTGCATGCTCCAGATTCCAATCCAGGAGCTTTACGACCCTGGCGCTCGCTCCAAGGGTGTCGTTGATGACCCGGAATAGTGTGATTTCGCGCTTCAAGGCTCCAAGCGATGGTGCATCCAGAGCAAACTTGAAAACGCGTTGTTCGTGAGTTTTTTCGTGCCTGGCGCGCCAGACCTCGCCATGGCCGCCGGTGCCCAGGCGTTCTACCAGGGCCCAGTGCGGTCGTCCCGGCGGGTGGTCATCCGCCTTGAAGGAAAAGCGAGGCGGTTCGATCGTCGGTACTGCTTCAATTCGTACCGATTCAACGAATCGGTAGCCAAAGCCGTACACCGTCCTGATGATCGCTTGGTCCCGGTCACCCAGTACCTCGCGCAGCCTTCCGATGCATTTAGTCAGTACCGTCTCGCTGAGTACGCGCCCAGGCCAGACGCCAGTGAGCAGTTCGTCCTTCGTACACACCTCGCCGGCGTGCTGCAGGAGATAAAAAAGGACTTCGAGCGGCTTGCGTTCGAGCTCGACGTCGACGCCGTCCAACATCAGTTCGTGTGTGGTTTCGTCCAGCACGGCTCGGCCAAAGTGCCAGCGGCGCCGGCCCCAATCGCCGCCCGCCGCGGACGGCACCATGGGCGGTACATCCGTGTCGCCCCGGCTCTGCGATCCATCTGACCGGCTCATTTTCCCTTGGCGCTAGATTGGCGGCTGCCGTTTGGATCATGCCAGAAGGAATTTTCCTTCACC
The DNA here is from genome assembly GCA_963799885.1 of uncultured Gammaproteobacteria bacterium. Classification (GTDB taxonomy): domain Bacteria; phylum Pseudomonadota; class Gammaproteobacteria; order Steroidobacterales; family Steroidobacteraceae; genus Bog-1198. Next base: position 415,519 of record CAWCYX010000005.1, read on the forward strand.
ACCGCTCAAAAAAATTGCACCTAGATATTGAGCATAAAGTCATATGCATCAATGACTTGTGAAGTTCAGTTTTTCTCCCGCAATTCCTCAGTCACCCGTCAGGATTGATGCAGACCTGAATCCTAAGCTCAGCGGGCCGCGGCGTCTCGCCGCTTAAAAGGACGGGAATCAGGGTGACAGGCACGAACTACAGTTCCATGACGGTCTCCCCCGCGTCCAAAGGCCGGCCGCACATGGGCGGAATACCAATACCAGCAGCCCTCAAGGCGGTTCTGGACGGATTGCCGGATCCTCTGCTGCTCCTGGACTCGAAACGGCGGTTGATTTTTCGCAATGCGGCGGCCGGTCGCGTTCTCAATGTCGAAGGCGGCTTTGCGGTGGTCGGCGGGCGCATGCCGCACGGCCCAGGGTGCTTGCCGGTAGCCCGTAAGAGGATCCGCCGGGATTGGTTGCTCCTGGTATCCGCCGAGATCGCGGACGCGACCTCGAGAGAACCGACATGAAATCGGTAAGAGTCTGTCTGGTGGTCCGTGTGATGTCCGGTGGCAGCGCTGAGCCGGCGGAATCCGTCGTCTCAATTCGGCGAATCTGGAAAGACGAGGCAGATCGACACGAAAGACCGGATCGGCACGCACCCCTTCTCTCGCGCTTTGTTCACTTCGAGTTCGATGCAGGCGGACCATCTCGCAGGCGGGAACCGCTTCGGCCCGGAGTGAACTGACGGACTTGGTCGAGGTAGTACGGGATGCCGCCCACCGCGATGAAGAGCTCCAAGATCTGAATGCGATCAAAACAATTGTCCGGCGCCGGGTCTCTCAAACGTCTAAGAGCTGGATTTTTCCACTATCAGGAGACGGCGCCATGAGTGAGTTTACGTATCTATATCGCGGCAGAGAAGTATCCCCTTCCCCGGAGCAAATGCAAAAGACCACGGAGAAATGGATGGCATGGTTCAAGCAGCTGGGTGAGAACGGGCACATCAAGAACCCTGGACATCCGCTCGAACACACCGGCAAGGTGGTCAAGGGCAAGCAGAAGGCGGTCACCGATGGTCCCTATGCGGAGGCGAAGGATGTCATCGGGGGCTTTACGGTGATCGAAGCCAAGGATCTGGCGCAAGCGACGGAGCTCTCGAAGGGCTGCCCAATCTTTGACGTCGGCGGTTCTGTGGAAGTTCGTCCGATCCAGAAGCTCTAGTCGATCTCGCGATTCCTACCACGAGCGCGAGGCGGCGCATGATCGCTGCGCCGATGCGACCCGTCTGGCTCGCAAACCTCGCGCTCATACCACTTAAATACCGACGAACCACCGCAATCGCCAATCGGGCGGCGATGCTCCCATCTCAATCGATGCTCTCCTCTCATGCCTCCGATCGGACGAGAAAAATGTCGGCGCCGCGGCACTCCATGCGTCTTAGAGTTGAACGACGACGAGAGCAGGAGTGCGACGATGGCCATCGGCAATTGCGAGTACGGCGCGGAACCCCCAAGGCGCGATTCAGGGCGGCGCGCGCGGCGGTTGGTGGATGGTCTGCCGAGGCTTTTCGACCCGAAGGCCGCAAGATTCCTGCTGGCCCTCGTCCCTCAGATGGAAGGCAGTCCGGCGCTCCAATCCTTGTTCATGAGTCTCTTCTTACGGGGACGGCGTCCAGCTTCCTGAATACGATGCTTCGCGCGATGATCGGCAAAAGGAGACGGCCTTGGCCCTGAGCGACGAGATGAAGGGTATTATTGCCGATGCCGTTGCGAAGGGCGCTCAGTAAAGGCGGCCTATGCCTGTGGAGCTCGACGAACACCTCTTTCGACGCGAGTCCGGCCGTATGGTCGCCGCCCTGACCAGAATATTTGGGGTGCACAACTTGGCGTTGGCGGAGGACGTCGTACAGGATTCCTTTTGCCGCGCGCTGGAAGTCTGGAAATTTCGTGGGATGCCGGACAATCCGTCCGCGTGGCTCATGGCCACCGCCAAGAATCGAGCGCTTGACGTGCTACGCCGCGAGCGCACTGCACGCACCTTTGCACCGGAATTCGCACGGCTTCTCGACAGTGAGTGGACGCTAGCCCCCATGCTGGAAGAGCTATTCACCACCGACGCCATCAAGGACGATCTGTTGCGCATGATGTTCTCCTGCTGCAATCCCCGCCTACCGGAGGAGGCGCAGGTCGCGCTCATCCTCAATATTCTGTGCGGTTTTAGTGTGAGCGAGATTGCCGGCGCGTTCGTCAGCACGCATGCGGCGTTCGAGAAGCGGATAACCCGGGCGAAAAAGACCCTGGCAACTTCCAAGCGACTATTTGACGTGACCTCGACCGCGGAGTTTTCCGCCCGCCTGCCATCCGTTCACCGCGCGTTGTATTTGCTGTTCAACGAGGGCTACCACGGAGCGCACGCCGAGACCGCCGTCCGCCGTGAACTGTGCCGCGAAGCGATGCGTCTGACCGCCGTGCTTCTCGAACACCCGCTCGGCGCAATTCCCCAAACGTACGCGCTGGCCGCGCTCATGAGCCTGCACGCAGTGCGTCTTCCCTCGCGGGTCGATGCTTTGGGCAACCTGAGCTCCCTGGTGGATCAGGACCGATCGCAATGGGATCGGGAGTCGTTGCTCGAAGGGCTGCAATTCCTGGAGCTTTCTGCAGCCGGCGCCGCGCTCTCCGAGTACCACGTGGAGGCGGCGATTGCGGCCGTTCACGCCCGCGCGGCTCGGCTGCAGGATACGGAATGGAAGTCAATCGTCAACCTCTACGGCACCCTGATGACGCTACGCCCGTCGCCGATCGTTGCGCTGAATCGCGCCATCGCCATCGCGCAGGACGAAGGGCCGGATCGGGGCCTCGACGAGATACTCTCGATTGCGGACCGAGAACGCTTGTGCACCTATCCGTTCTATTTCGCAGCGCTTGGCGAACTCGAGCTGCGGCGTCGAAATCGGGATACGGCACGTGAGAATTTCCTGGCCGCGCTTGCCCTGGCGCGCAATCCCATGGAGCGCCGATTCCTCGATCAGCGCATTGCGGCGTGCGCTTTAGAGGACGCCTTGCACGCCGGCGCCCGTCCGCTATAGTAGATCGCTGCGATGCATGGATGCACGCTCCATCAAAGGCAAGAGCAAGGAGCGCGCCAGACCCACGGTTCCACGGTTGGGGGACAGCATGACTAGGAAAGTTTCGCGGGAGTGGTCTACATTTGCCCTCGTCGTGTCCATTGGCCTGGGCGCCATTTCTTGGGCGGGAGGGGATCCCCCAGGAGCTGATCAAACCGCTACGTCCAGCGCTGCGGCATTGCGGCAGGATCAAGGGGCACCCGGCCGGACATCTGCCGATGCGTTGGCCGCGCCGCATGCAACGAAGATTCTGGGATTATGTGACGATGCCGGGACGCTGATCGATGGGCGGACGCCCTCATCCTTGGGACTGCGCGATGTGCTCTGGGTGGTGGTGCAAACATCGTCTGAGCCGGCGGATGCCGCCGCCCCGAAGACCACGGCCGCGAGCCTGTGCAAGGGATCCGAAACTGCTGCACCCAACACGTCCACTGCCGCCATCCAGCTTGACGCCGGCCAATATGCGCTCTTTTTCAATGGCCGGGAACTCGAGGCCCTTGATGGTACCGTCTATGACAGTTCCCGCCACGCCTTCGGATTTCGGCTGAGCCGTAACGACCAAAACAAAGCCATTTGGACCGGCCTGTTGGGCGCTCCGACCACCACGCTTCACCGATCGGTAGTGGTCGCCTTGGGAATGCGCGTCAATGGGACCAACCCGCAACCGACGATCACGGGCGACGCAATGAATGCAACTTTTCAGATACGCATCTTCTCGTGGCAATTGCTTTTGGTTGCGGCCGCCGCCAGCGGACTGGTTCTTTTTCTTGTTTATGGCAACGCAAGGAAGCGCAGTACGCTGCGCGACAACCTGCTCCCACAACTCGACGTCGCTCGCCAGCCATATAGCTTGGCCCGCTGGCAGATGGCGTTCTGGTTCACCCTGATATTCACCTCGTTCGTGTTTCTCTTTGTCCTCCTCTGGGATACGAACACGGTTAGCACACAGGCCCTGTCTTTCATGGGAATATCGGGAGTGACTGCGCTCGCGTCGGTATCGATTGACGCATACAAAGACTCGCCCGCCGACGCCGCCAACCGTGGACTCCAGGCATTGGGCCTCCACTGCTGTGAGGATGTCGCTCGAGTGAAGCAGGAAATAACCGCCAGGCAGACCGAGTTGGCAGCTCTCCCGCCCCCACCGCCCGCACCGCTCGCGCCGGCCGCGACGCCTTCTACGCTCTCAACCGCGACGGCACTGAGCGGCGCCTCTGCCGTGTCCGCGACCGAGAGGCGTCGACTACAGCTGCACACGGAAATCGAAGACCGGAACACCATTCTGCGCATGTACGAAGATCACATTCGGCCGTTCGTCTCCCAGGGCTGGTTCAGAGACATCACGACGGACTTGAATGGCACGGCCCTTCACCGGCTGCAAACGCTTTGCTGGACCGTTGCGCTCGGCGCCGTGTTCCTCATCAGCGTCTATCGTGAACTGTCGATGCCCGATTTCAATGGAACATTATTGGCGTTGATGGGCATCAGCGGCGCCGGCTATGTCGGATTCAAAATTCCCGAAAGTAATAGCTAACGTGGCGGACATTCAACACGTCGTCGTGCTCATGCTCGAAAACCGCTCCTTCGATTGCATGCTCGGGCGTTTGTATCCGCAGGATCCCGATTACCTGGGGCTGACTCTCAACGAATACAACAACTGTGGGAGCCGCGGCTTCGGCGTTTGGAACGATACCGGCATGACGTCCATGACCGCCTGCCTGCCCGATCCCGATCCCGGCGAATTGTTTGCCGATATGAACATGCAGCTTTTCGGGAGCGCGACACGGCCCGCCACGGCGCCGACGATGTCGGGCTTCGCTCAGAGTTACGCGGCTCAGCAAGGCACGGGCGTTTATGCGCCGTCTGCGGTCATGCATTATTTCACCCCGGAGCAGGTGCCCGTGATCAGCGCTCTGGCCAAGGCCTTCGGCGTTTGCGATCAGTGGCACGCGTCGGCGCCGTGCCAAACCTGGCCCAATCGATTTTTCGCGCATGCCGGTACTTCCCTGGGCCACGTCGACAACCATACCTTTCCGATCCCGTTCAGCGCACCCAGCCTCTTCGGACGGCTCGAGGATCAGCGGAAATCGTGGCGCGTTTACTTTCATGACATGCCGCAATCGATACTCCTCAAAGACGTTTGGGAATGCGCCGCCGCGCACTACCGGTTCTTCAGTCAGTTTCTCGCGGATGCGCACAGCGGAACGTTGCCGAGCTACAGCTTCATCGAGCCTCGATATTTTACCGACCTATTCAAGAGCTTCATTCCCAATGATGAGCATCCGCCCCATAACGTCGTCTATGGCGAGCAGCTCATGGCGAGCGTTTACAACGCGGTGCGCAGTTCTCCCTGCTGGAAGCAGACGCTCCTGATCATCACCTACGATGAACACGGCGGCTGCTACGATCACGTGGCGCCGCCGGACGCCATTCCACCCGATGGCATCATCGCCAACGGCGACAACTTCAACTTCAACGCCTACGGTGTGCGCGTCCCCGCTGTGATCATTTCGCCCTACATTGCACCGGGATCCAAAGTGCGCCCGCCGAAGCACGCGGACGGATCCGTGACGCCGTTTGATCACACTTCCATCATCAAGACGGTTCGCGAGATTTTCTCCCTCGGTGCAGAATTGACGGCGCGTGACAAGGCGGCGCCGAGTCTCGTCGGCGCACTGAACTTGGCGGCCCCGAACAATGATGGGCCGCCGCGAATGGACGTCACACCGCCCGCGCCCTCTGTCCCCCTGCTGAAGCTTCGCGCGGCTGCCGCTCCGAACGGAATGCAGTCGAGTTTAGCCACGGCCGCTGCGAGCCTACCGTCGCGTGCACCGGCGTCGGCAGCGAACATTCCAGCCTCGCAAACGCCGGAACGCGTGGAATACGCGAACGTCGCCAGCGCGCAAGCGAGCGCCACCGTGCGGACCAATCAGTTTCTTGGAGTCTAAGCGTCGCCGTCGGCTTCGGCTCGCCTGCCGGGCGATGACAGCCCATCGCGGCGGGGTGTACATTCGGTCCATACCCGCCGATGCCGCCCTGGTGGCGGAAGCGGTCCTGTCATCGCGAACGGAGAAACCGCATGTCCCCTAAGGCTGTCAACCGCGTCGAACTTCCTCACAGTGTCCATCCACCGGTTCCCAACGCAACCGCAGTCGGCAAAGCGGCAGGCAATCGAGAAATACGCGTGTCGGTCATTCTGAATCGCGAGAAGAAACTCGACGTTCCATCGCTCAAGGGTCGCCAGCTCTCGCGCGACGAGTATGCCGCCAGTTATGGGGCGTCACAGAAAGATTTTGACGCCGTCCGCGCCTTCGCCGAATCGCACGGTCTCACGGTCGACGCAACCAAGTCGAGCCTGGTGCGTCGGCGGGTCGAGTTGCGCGGCCCCGTCAGTGCGTTCAACCAAGCGTTTGGAGTGGAACTCAATGATTACGAACCGCGCGCCAAAAACCAGAAAGGCGCTCGCTTTCATGCGATCGTGGGCTCCGTGACCGTACCCGAGGAGTTGGTGGGCTCGGTCGAGGCCGTGTTGGGTCTCGACAACCGCCCCATCGCCACACCGAAGTTCCGTCGTCGCAAAGTCTCGCCGGCGGCGGCGCAGGCGGCCGGGACATTCATCCCGCCACAGGTTGCGCAGGTCTACAATTTCCCTGCGCCTGCCGGCGGCGCAGCCGCCGGCGCCGGTCAGACCATCGGCATCATTGAATTGGGAGGCGGATATAATCCCGCCGACATCACGAACTACTTTTCGCAAACGATCGGTATCTCCGCACCGAGCGTCACCGACGTAATCCTCGATGGCGGCAGCAACGACCCGACCAATGCCAACAGCGCGGACGCTGAAGTGCTACTCGACATTGAAGTCGCAGGTGCCGTTGCTCCCGGCGCAGCCATCGTCGTCTACTTCACCACGAATACCGATCAAGGGTTTCAGGATGCCATCTCGACGGCAATCCACGACACGACCAACAATCCGAGCGTGATCTCCATTTCCTGGGGCGGTCCGGAGTCGTCCTGGTCGCAAACCGCCATGAACAGCATAGACACGACCTGTCAATCCGCTGCGGCGCTCGGCATCACGATCACGGTGGCCTCGGGCGACAGTGGGTCGAGTGACGGAGCGACCGGCAACAACGTGGATTTTCCGGCATCCAGTCCGAACGTGCTCGGTTGCGGCGGCACTGCACTCACGGCGAGCAACGGCGTGCGGCAGTCCGAAGTCGTCTGGAACGATCAGGCGTCCGGCGGAGGAGCCAGCGGCGGTGGCGTCAGCGCGGTTTTCCCGCTGCCCAGCTGGCAGGCAAACGCGGGCGTGCCTGCGTCCTCGGGCACCGGCGGTCGCGGCGTTCCGGATGTTGCCGGGGATGCCTCGCCGGAGACCGGCTATCAAATTCTGGTCGACGGCGAGCAGGAAGTCGTGGGCGGCACCAGTGCCGTAGCGCCGTTGTGGGCGGGACTGATCGCGGTGCTCAACCAACAACTGGGCGCCAATGTGGGATTTCTGAACCCGAAGTTGTACCCGCTGGGAGAGGCGCCTTTTTTTGATATCACCAGCGGCAGCAACGGGACCTTCGCGGCAGGCACGGGCTGGGACCCCTGCACCGGCTTGGGTTCACCGAATGGCGTTTCGTTACTCACGGCGCTGCAGGCCGGGTAGGCATGACGCTGCAAGCGATCGCGACAGAGTTGCGCAAGAAAAGCGCCTGGTACTGGGTCCGGGTGGCGTGCATCGCATGCGTCGGTCTTTTCTTGAACTCATGGCTCGCAGCCCACCCTCCGCAGTGGATGCTCGAATTGCGCTTGGCGGTCTATCAGGTCCTCAGCAAGTCCGGCCCACGAACGGCGCAGATCGGGCACCTGGCGATTGTGGAAATCTCGGACGAGGAATATTGGAAGGGGACGCCGGCGGGCCGTCGGCCGATCAAACGTGATTATCTTGCAAGCGTGGTCAAGGCGCTGTGTGACGGCGGGGCGCAGGTGGTCGCCTTGGATTTCGACCTACGATCGCCGGTCCAGGATGGGAGCCTTGCGAATCACCCCGACTACCGGCTCGAGACGGATGAATTGGCTCGCGAGATTCGAGACGCTTCAGGTCAATGCCGGATCGTCCTGCCTCGAACATTGTATTGTCCGAATCCTCCGGACGGGAAATGTACAAAGGAAGAAAGCGTACTCGACTCGTACTCTTTCGACCCGCAACGAGTTACTTGGGGTTACATCAATCTTCCTACTGACGTGCGGCAGATTCCGCTCAGGCGCGACAATGTCGAAGCCGCGACCATCGACTCGTTCTCACAGGCCGTGGCCGCGGCGGATTCGCCGAATGCATTCGGGCACTTAAAGGCAATTCGTGAATTTCCATTTGGTAGTTTTATATCGGAAGATCTGTTTAGAGCGTCGAAGGCTGTACTCCGCGCGCAAGATGTCGTGAAGGATGGCAGCCAAAGTCTCGCCGCCGTAGTGGGTGGAAAGACAGTGCTGGTGGGCGCCTCTTGGCACTCGAACGCATTCGGGCGAGGCTCGATCGTGGACAGTCACGTGTCACCTGTCGGTTCAGTTCCGGGAGTGTTCATTCATGCGAATTATGCGGCCGCGCTTCTGGACGGGCGCTCTTACGTACCGGTCGGCGAAGTTTTCACCTCCCTGGTCGATGTGATCATTGTTGGTTTCGTCGCGGTGTTCTTTGCCGTGCCGATGGTGTTGTGGCAGCGGTGGTGTTCGATAGTCGCCCTTGCGGCCGGATTGGCACTGGTGTCTTATATCTGCTGGCAAAACTTCGGATTGTTTGTCGAGGCGACCATCCCGGCGGTCCTGCTGTTGGCGCACTCTCTCTTTGATTCGTACGTTAAGATGCGGGAAGAACTCTCCGAACTGCGTGCCAAACTCGGCGGTCCGCCAGCGGCCGCGCCCATAGGAGAATAAGTCGAATATTCACGATGAACAGGAGTCATTATGCTGAGTAAATTAGCGCTAACCGTTGCCCTGGCAGGCGCAGTTTTGTCAGGTCCCTTCGCGTTGTCGCAATCGGACGATCCGGGAGGGGCCCCATATAAAGCACCGGCAGCGGCGGCGCCCGCAGAGGCGGCGTCGGCAGAAGCGCCGGCGGCCTCCGTGCCCAAGTCCGTCGTCAGCAAACACAGTAAGAAGAAGAAAAAGGCAAAGCCCGCGCCGGCCAAAACCAGTTAGTGTCAGCGATTTTCATCAGCTATCGACGGGTTGGCGCGCAGCAGACGGAACGGGATCGATTTCCTTGATGCGCATTGTCCATTGGCAGATCATGCTGTAAGTGTCAGACAAAACTCCACAAGTGAAGGTCTTCATCTCTTATTCCCGGGACACGGAGGCATATTGCCAATGGGTCGAGGGCTTCGCCAAGAGACTCAAGGATAGGGGCATCGTAGTCACCCTGGATGCAGGTCAATTGAAATTCGGTGCAGACACCGCGAGTTTCATGTGGAAGCTAACGGACGCTGATCGCGTGCTCGTGCTGTGTACGGATGGATATGTGGCAAAGGCGGAAGCCCTTCAAGGCGGGTCGGGCTACGAGACGATGATCGTGAACGGCGAATTGATCCGCAATCTTCAAACCGACAAGTTCATTCCAGTGTACTGCCCACCCGTTCGCGCAAAGCGGCTGCCGGTATTCCTCGCGACACGCCGCTTTGTCGATCTCTCGGATCCGGCGACCGAGGCTCAGCAATTCGAAGAACTGATCGACGATCTGCTCAGCCTCCCCTCCGTGCCACCTGCAGCGCCGGCTGACCCCGCTGTAAAGCCCGGCGCTGCCGACTCTCATCAAAACGGCGACCCGGAGCCACCGTTGACGGCGCCTGTCGCCGATGTCTATTTGGCGTTGTCGGCCTGTGATGTGTTGTCGGGCAGCAGTCCTACACCGACCGCGGCGTTGGTCGTGACCGACGAATGGAAAGCCCTCATTGCCAGCATGGCCGGGTGGCGCGACAAGCTTTCTCGCGATCCGGTGATTCCTGCCGCCACACGCCAGCTTTCGAAGACGGCGTCGCTCGAGCAGCTCGTCGACAATCCCGAGACGCGGGGCCGCGTCCTCGGTTGGTTATCGCTGACTCCCTTTTCGGCGTACGTCTATTATGCGCAGGGGCCGGCTCTCAACGGTGCCGGCGAATCGACTCTCAGGGAGAAATTTTTCGTCGCTCCACTCGTCCACCGCCTGAGCAAGAAGAGCCAACGTGTCGTATGCGCGCGGAGCGACGTACCCGGCTTCGAGGCCTGCGTGGCGAGCGCAATCGAACAGGTGAGAACAAGATTCCATCGGGTGATTGGAGTGCCGAAGGATCCCGGTCGCGGTGCGGACAGTCTGGTTGCACTGGCAAGGCTCATTGCGGGCGCCGCAGCTGCGCACCTCGCGCGGCCTGCCGATAGCGTAGCCACGGCGACCTTCGCGAGCGTGCGTACGCGGATTCGTTTCGCACAGAACATCGTCACGGAAGAAAGCCACACGCGGGATAAGAATCCGCTGCCTTGAGCGGCAAATTCAATCCGCGGGCGGCGCAGATTCGCTGGTTGGCGCGGGCTTCGTGGCACCGACCGCCAGGGAGTGGCCCCACTTCTGCGCGAGGTCTGGCTCGACCGAGTGGACGTACCTGAGCATGCCGGCAAGCCGGGTCAACTCGAATTCGTCGGCACCAATTCTGTCGACATGCGCCTTGAGGCCGAATTTCTCAATGTAATGGAAGGTCAACCGCAGGTTGCGCTTCAACCGCCGCGGCAGCCGCGGCTTGGCATCCGCAATGGTGAGGCCGGTGACGTACTGGTTTCGTCCTCGCCGCTGCTGGTAACAGCGGCCGTCCCGCAAGGCAAAGCCGTGCTGCTTCACGACCTGTTCGACGGATGCCGGCTTCGGAACCACGTCTCCGGAGAAAGTCATGTCATCCGCGTAGCGCGTATAGACCGCGCCGGCGTCTTGAGCTAACGCAAGCATATCCGAGTCCAAATGCTGGCAGACGAGGTTGGCCAAAGCCGGCGCACAGCGCGTTCCCTGCCTGAGATAGCCATCTATGGTGCATGCTCGAGCCAGAATATTGGCCACATCCGGAACGCATCCCGCAACAACCAACGCCTCGGAAACCTGCTTGACGGTGATGGTATCGAAGAATGCGGTTATGTCTGCGTGAAGCAGCAATCGAGCGCCGACGTGGCGGCGGGCATTCGAGTAGGTCGAGCGCTTCTTTACAAATCCTTGCACGTGCTCGCCGAAATTGGCGCTGTTCACGACCACCATGGCGATGGACCGGTGGAAACCGGAAAGGGCTTCCGAATTGGCCTTGTAGACGGTGCGAAAGGCGTTGCGCCGCTTGACTGATCGCTTGGGGATCTTGAGTACCGAATACGAGGCCGCCTGCGGTGCGATTTTCGCGAATGCTTCTATGCGTGTCGGTTCGATGCCGCACGCCAGGGCGACTTCCTCGAGCGATTGAAGATCGGATAGGCGCGCGATTGTCATGCGATCGAAAGGGCGACGACGGATGGCAAAAGTAAGATCATAATAAACGGGCGCGAAATCACGCCCACGGAGCTCGTCCGAGACGGTTCATCGCGCCGCCGCCAGACGCAAGGTTATCATGGGGCGGGAAGTTCCGCGACGGTGAAGGGATCACCGAGGAACCGCTGCCGTTCTTCACTGGTGAGCGTGCGATTTGCGATGCGGCGGGCGCGATCCTGCCAGGCGTGAAGGTCCACGTTGAGAACGGCCGCGTTGCCATCATCGAAACTTACCGCTACTTCGAGGCCATCGGCGCTGACCGCGAGATGGCGGACTACGCCGCTCCCGGCCGGTACGCGGCCGATGTACTGCAAAGTCGGGCCATCCCAGAGATAAATGCTTCCGTCAAAACCGCCGCCGGCAAGAATTCGGCCTCCGTCGAGGAAAGCGATGCGGCTGATGGGCGGTGCAGAAACCGGCGGGCCGAGCGGACGGCCACTCTTGCCATCACGCGCTTGAAGGGTGTTGTAGAGGTCGGAAAGCCGACCGCCGGCCGAGATCAACCGGCCGTCGGGACTGAATGCTAAAAAGTTCATGCCCATTCGGTTGGCTGCGATCGGGTCGGTCATGGGCTGCAGGTCGCGTGCGCGAAATAGACGGAGAGCTCCGGATTCGCCGCTGGCGGCGATGACCTCTCCGTTCGCACTGAACGCCACATCCCAGGAATAGCCTACCTTGGCGGACACCACGGGTGAGAGATGAATGCCGGAAGGTTGCGACACTCGCAAGGTGCCGTCGATGAACGCTGCAGAAACGAACAGCTCGCCCGTGGGACTCGCGGCCAGCTCGGCTATTCCGCCCGGGTCGGCATTTTCATCCAGGGCCTTCTTCCCCGTATTCAGATCGATGAGCTCCATCGCGCCTCCGTCGTAGCCCAATGCCAGGACGTTGCGCGAAGAAAGGGCAATCGCGCGGAGATCCTTGCGCGAGGCGCGCGCAAGCTCAGCGACGGCGGATTGGCGCGTCACATCCCAGGAACGGACCACGCCATCCGAGCCACCGGTAACCAGCATGCCATTGGGGGAAAAAGCGATACCCTCGTCGGCATGCGTGGGGAAATTGACGCAGAGAGAATTGCTTCGGGACGTGTCCCAGAGCATGATCGTACCGTCATCGCCCGCGGATGCGAGCAACCCGTCGGCGCGAATCGCGGCGTTCCAGAGTCGGCCCTGCTTGCCGGAGATAGTGGGTGCAACGCTCTTGAATGATTGCGGGTCCAACTGCTGAATAGTCCCGTCGGCGTCGGCAACGAGCAACGTTCCGTTCGGCTTGAACAGCACCCGGCTTCCGGACACGTTGTTCATTGGAGAGAGCGGCTTGAAATCCGGCCAGCTCCAAATGTGAATTCCCGTCTTCCCATGTCCGCTGGAGGCGAGCGAACGTCCGTCCGGATGAAAGGCGATGGATGTCACGGCGCCGTCATGCGCCTTGACCGGTTCGCGCAAGGGCTTGAGCGAGACGGGGTCTGATACCCGGATTGTGCCGTCTACCGCACCGCTGAGGAGCGCCTTGCCGTCCGGGCTGAAACTCAGGGCGTATATCGAATTGGTTTCCGAGGTACCGCCGCCCAAGTCGGCAACGTCGGGGTGCACCCGTACTGATGGCGTGATGGGTTCACCCGTCGCAGGATTCCAGGCGCGGATTGAACCGAAGCCGCCGGCGAACAGGGCACCGTCGGGCCGAAAGGCCAGGGTTTCCACAAGTCCGAGCTTCGCGTCGAGCGTGCTCAAGGATTTCCCCGTGCCAATGTCCCAAAGATGGATCATGCCGCCGTCGCCCGCCGAGGCCAGGGTGCGGCCGTCCGGGCTGACGGCCACCACTTCAACACGCCACTTCTCCGCGTGTATCGGCGGACCGAGCGAGCGGCCGTCCGCGACATTCCAGAATCGTAGGGAAGCGTCGCCGTCGCGACCCCCGGATACGAGCAGATCGGATTGGCCGAACGCGAGGGAGGTGACGGGCGCTGTATGACCGTGGAGATAGCGGATCAGCTGCGGATGGCTCTGCAGGGCATCAAGCAAGGCGCTGCGAGCTTCCGGCGTGTCCCTGATCCGCGTCGCCTCGGCGGCGAGAAGCAAGGCGAGATCCAGTCTGCCGTTGAACATCAGCCGAGCTTCGGCCGCCAGCTGTCTCGACACTGCGACCTTGTGTTGCTCGACGGCCACGCGCGTTTGCGCCTCCGCGCGGTGCTGCTCCTTGACGGCGACCACTGACACGACTGCCAGGAATCCCGCCAGCACCGCCAGAGATCCAGCGGCCGACCAGGCGACTCGCTTGGTTTTACGATGCTCGGCGATGTCGCGGCCGATCAGCACATCGAGGGGAATACCGCGAAGCGTGGAAGAGATACTGGCTACTGCGCCCTGGAACACCGGGTTGCGCAAGTCGAGATGTGCGTAGTCGTGAGCCCACCGCAGATCAATCCACAGCGGCTCCTCGGGAAAGATCTTTTGTTGCAGTTCCGGTAGGGCGGTGGTCTTGGTCCAATCGAAGTTGCCGGCGGATTCGTCCCAAACGAGCTCGCCATCCGTCTGGATGAGGATGATCTTGTCGGCCGTCGAGAACTCCAGGAAGCACTCCACCTCCTTGGGTACCCAGCGAGAACGGGCAGCCGTGCGGGACGCCATCAACAGCAGGTATTCGGAATTTTGAAGGGCCAGCTGAATGGACGACCATAGGTGCGGATTCACGGACAAGTTGGTCGTGTCACGAAAGACGTGAACGGCGCGCAGGCTGTACCAGGGCTTGGCAAAGCGGTGCAGCGCTTCTTGCAGAGTCGGCGCAAGCTTGCCGTCCGCAGCCTGGCTATATGATATGAAGGCGTCATAAGCCTTTCGACCGGCCTGAGTTCGATTCGTGACGCCAGGGGCACCGGTCTCTGCGTCAAGCGCCGGCGCAGGCGACATTGCTCCGTCTGCTGTCGGGATCATCGTCCTCGCTCCCTCGTGCGGTTGGTAACCCGCGGAAGAACTATATGCCTGAATCGATCAGCATGAAATTCGCGTTGGTCCGGGTCATGCCAAGCGGCGCTGCCGCGGGCTGCGCTGCCGAGGGCTGGCGCAGGCGCTGGTCCGCCGAGCTTCCCACGCGTAGTATATTGCCGGTATACCAATGGTTCCGAACCGGATTGAATCTATGGGCGTGCGGCAGCGTAGGGATCGATCGCGACCACTCGATCCGAGCGTGGCGAATGTCAGCGCCGCGAGCGTTGCGAATGTCAGCGCCGCGGGCGTCGCCTATCAGGCCATTCGACAGCGAATCTTGCGCTGTAACTTGCAACCGGGTGCGCTCATCAATGAACGCGCGTTGATGCAGGAGCTTTCCATCGGTCGGACGCCGATACGCTAAGCGCTGCTGCGTTTGTCGGCGGAACAGATTCGAGGCGGAGACGGTGCGCGGAAAAGTCACCGACATCGAGCGACGACGCTACTTGGAAATGACCTGAGCGGCGGTGCCGCCACGGTAGAGGCGATAGGATTAAGTGATCAGAAACCTATCAAATAATGATAGGATAAAACATCGTAAACCTATCAATTCTGATGAGCCATGAAAGCCCAAGCTCGCTGGATCTGGAACACTCCCACCTGGCCGAAGTTGCGCTACGACCAAGACCTCTTGATCGAACCGCTGGGCCGCGCCCGAGAGATGACGGGACGTCTTCGAGGCCGCGCCGATGCAATCGGCGAAGACGAACTCACGCTAATTGAAGGCGACGTGTGGGCTGGCGACGCCGTTGCCACCTCTGCCATCGAAGGCGAGGTGCTCGATTTGGCGGTCGTGCGATCGTCCGTGGCCAGCAGGCTCGGTGCACCCCCATCTCTCATGGCCGCCGC
Source organism: uncultured Gammaproteobacteria bacterium (assembly GCA_963799885.1). GTDB lineage: Bacteria > Pseudomonadota > Gammaproteobacteria > Steroidobacterales > Steroidobacteraceae > Bog-1198. The sequence continues at coordinate 430,967 of CAWCYX010000005.1, forward strand.
GCCGAGAAATGTGGAAGGGCTGCTCGATGTGATGAATGACGCGGCCGCCAATTGGCACCGCGAATTGAACGAAGAGCGGCTCATCAATTGGCAGGCTGCGCTTTTCCCTCGAAGCAGGTCGGGCTTGCTCAAAATCGAAACGGGGAGCTTCCGCACGCACGGGGATCCCATGCGCATTGTCAGCGGGCCCGCTGGTAGAGAAGTCGTACATTACGTAGCTCCGCCGGCGGCCGCGGTTCGAGGCGAAATGCGCAGCTTCCTCGATTGGTTCAATGGCACCCAAGATCCCGGCGCCCTTGACGGCATTCTGCGCGCCGGGCTCGCGCACCTGTGGTTCGAATCCATCCATCCTTTTGCGGACGGCAACGGCCGCGTCGGCCGTGCCATCATTGACATGGCGATCTCGCAGGACACGCGGTCGGCGAGCCGCTTGCATGGCATTTCCATGGAGCTGCGGCGGCGTCAAACCGAGTACTACGGGGCACTCAACCGTGCGCAGCGCGGGGACGGGGATGCCACCGAGTGGCTGATGTGGTTCACGGGTTCGTTTTCTGAATCCTGCCGCGCTGGTATCACGCTCATCGACGAAGCGGTGGTGCGCGCCAAATTCTGGAATCAGCACAGGAACGTCGAGCTCAATGCGGCAGCGCAAGGCGCTCAACCGGATGCTCGCGGCCGGCCCCGGAAGATTCGAGGGCGGCATGACGCCGCGAAAGTACACCGCGCTGACAAAGGCGAAGTACCTCACCGCGAACCGCGATTTGGTCGATCTAGTCGCGAAGAGGTTGCTGGTAAGGGAGGGCGCAGGCCGTTCCACCTACTACAATTTGACGATTCCTGGATGGGGTTGGGTGCCGCTCTCGCGCGGCAGGCGGCGCTAGGCCTTACGGTTGACGAACTCCCAGACCTTGGAGATCACCACCGATCCTTCTCCGACCGACGGAGGCGACGCGCTTGACCGAGCCTGCGCGCACATCACCCACCGCGAAGATGCCGGGCAGCGAGGTGGCGAAGGGCGAGGCTGCGGAGCCCTCGCCGGTGCCGGTGATCACGAACCCTTTGTCGTCGAGTTTCACGAGGCCGGAGAGCCATTCGGTATTCGGCGCGGCGCCCACCATGATGAACAGCGCGCGCGTATCGACGACGCGGGTCGTCCCCGTCTTTACGTCGCGAATGGTCAGCGCCTCGAGATGGTCGGCGCCATGCAGCGCGCTCACCTCGGCGCCGTACTCGATCGTGATTCTGGGATCGGCTTCGAGCCGGCTGGAGAGGTAGCTCGACATCGAAGCGGCAAGCGACGCCCCGCGGACCAACACGCGCACGCAGCGCGCCGAGCGGCTGAGAAACATCGCGGCCTGTCCCGCCGAGTTGCCGCCGCCGATGATGACCGCTTCCGTTCCCTTGCAGTAGCGCGCCTCGATCTCGGTCGCGGCATAATAAATGCCGGCGCCTTCGAAATCGGCAAGCCGGTCGAGCGGCAGCCGGCGGTACTGCACCCCGGTCGCGACCACCACCGCCTTGGCGCGGACGCGCTGGCCGTTGTCGAAGGTGGCGCAGAAGCTTTCATCCTCGAGCCGCTCGCAGCAGCACCACCCGCCGCGGCATCGCGAAGCGCGTCCCGAATTTCATCGCCTGCACCTCGCCGCGCCAGACCAGGTCGGCGCCGGAAATGCCGGTCGGGAAGCCCATATAGTTCTCGATGCGGCTCGAGGTCCCGGCCTGGCCGCCGATCGCAACGTCTTCCACGACCAGCGCGCACAGACCTTCGGCCCCCGCATAGACTCCCGCGGCGACCCCCGCAGGCCCGCCGCCCACGATCAGCACGTCGAACGCCTCGTCGTCCCGGAAGTCGAGATTGAGGCCGAGCAGCCGCGCAACCTTGTCGGGCGTGGGATCGGTCACGACGACGTTGCGCCCGAAGATCACCGCGGGCCTGCCCGCAGCGATCGAGCAGCTGTGGGCGGTCGCCTCCGCTTCAGGGCTTCGCAGTGGCAATGAGCTGTAGGGAATGCGGTTGCGGCTCGCAAACTCCGCGATGCGGCGCACGTTGCGGTCCTCATCTTCGCCGATCAGCCGCAAGCTGCTGTCGCGGTCGTCGAGCTGGCGCCGGCGGCGCGCCGAAAACACCGTAATGATGATGTCGGACATCTCCGGGATTTGAGACATCAGCGTCAGCATCGCTTCCCGCGGCACCTCGATCACCCGCGTGTCCCGCGACTGCGCGCATCGCCATCGACCAGGCGCCGCCGTTCAGAAAGGAGATTTCGCCCATGAACTGTGTCGGGCCGAGCGTGGAGGGCAAATGGCGTTCGTCCGGTATAGGGATTGACGACCTCGATCTCGCCTTCCTCGACATAAAGAAAGCGATCCACCGGCTCGCCGGGCCGGGCGAGAAACGTGCCCGCAGGATAAGTCACGATCTTGCCCGCGCGCGCGCAGTGCTTCGACGTGAGCCGCCGCCAGCGGGGTGCGCTGCATCTGGCGTAAATCGCCGCCAATCGTTTCCATGTTCTACAGGTCCTCCCGCGCCAGCCTCGGCCGGCAACTCGCGTATCATGCCGGGAACACCGACGGAGGTCACCTCATGACGATTAGAGTCGTTCGGGATCTGCAGGCGCCGATGCGCCATGAAATTCAGATTGGTCCGCACCGGATCGCAACCGACATCAAAGTCGAGGAGGGCGGTGAGGCTTCGGGGCCGGGCCCGCACGATTTATACGATGCCGCGCTTGGCGCCTGCACGGCGCTGACGGTACTGTGGTACGCCAAACGCAAGGGCTTTCCAGTGGAAAATATCGATGTTACCGTGGATCGCGACACCACACAGGAGCGTGCGGGCGTCTATCGCCTGGGGGTCGTGCTGACGCTGACGGGGGACCTTACCCTGGTGCAAAGGGAGGAGCTGCTGAAGGTCGCGGTAAAATGCCCGATTCATAAACTCATGACGGAAGTGACCACCGAGATCACCACATCACTGGCGGATTGATGACGCCCACGGTCGCGACCGAGTCTGGCCGGCTGCGCGGCTCGCAGCACGCCGGCATTGCGCGGTTCCTCGCCGTGCCCTATGCGGCGGCGCCGGTGGCGGCGCGCCGGTTCTGCGCACCCATGCCGCACCCGGGCTGGCAGGGCGTGCGCGACGCCACGGCGCGCGGTCCGAATGCACCGCAGGTGAGCCGGTCTTTTCCGAATCTCAATGTCGCGCCGGTGATCGGCAGCGGCTGGCGGCGCGGCGATGAGTTTCTCACCGCGAACGTCTGGTCACCGGATCCGGGGGCCCGCAATCTGCCTGTCGCGGTGTTCATCCACGGCGGCGCCTGCGTCGCGGGCGAGAACGACGCGGCGGTGCATGACGGCACCCGATTCGCGCGCTCCGGCATCGTCTGCATCGCCATCAACTACCGCTTAGGTGTCGAAGGCTTCCTGCCCATCCCCGGTGCGCCCACCAATCTCGGCCTGCGCGATCAGATCGCCGCGCTCGAGTGGGTGCGGCGCAATGCCGCGGCATTCGGCGGAAATCCGGATGACCTGACGGTGTTCGGCGAGTCCGCGGGCGCGATGTGCATCGCCAATCTTTTGGAATCCCCGTTGGCCAAAGGATTGTTCCGGCGAGCCATCGTGCAAAGCGGGCACGGCTCCATGGTGCGCTCGCGCGCAGTGGGATTGCGGCTGGTCGACGCGCTTGCAGTCCGGCTCGGTGTACCGCCCAACGTCGACGGCTTTCGCACCTGCCCGGAGGAGCGGTGCCTCGCGGCGATCGAGGCGATAGCCCCACCGGGCGCAATCGATCTGCGCGAGGCGGATGGCCGCGATCCCAGCTACGGCCTCACCCGCTTCCTGCCGATTCATGGCGACGACGTCTTACCGGAGCCGCCGCTCAGCGCGCTGGCGCGCGGCGCGGGCGCCGACGTCGAGCTCATGATCGGTACGAATCGCGAGGAAATGAACCTCTACTTCGTGCCCACCGGTGTGATTCGCAACTTGACGTACGAGGCGGCTTCGGCGGCATTGCAAGCGGTGGAACCGCGGGCGCGGGCTGTGCTCGAAGACTACCGGGCAGCGCGGCCGGACGCGGCGGCCGGCGCCGTCTACGCCGACGCCACCACGGATCTCGTGTTCCGCTGGCCGGCCCGGCGTTTCGCCGCCGCGCATCGCGGAGCCACGCATGTCTATGAATTCGAGTGGCGCTCGAACGCCGCAGGCGGTGAACTCGGCGCCTGCCACGCCGTGGAATTGCCCTTCGTGTTCGACACGCTGGCCAGCTGCACCGGAGCGGATGGTCTGGCCGGCGACGCCCCGCCGCAGGAACTCGCCGACCGCGTTCACCGGCTGTGGGTCGACTTCATGTCGGGCCGAGCCCTGCCGTGGGCGGCGTACCACCCGGAGTCGCGGAACGTGCGGATGTTGGCGCGCGATGCGATCGAAACCGAAAAGCAAATGTTGGCGGCGCGGCACGCGGTGTAAGTAGCGTGCCGGGGGTTCGCTTCATTAGAGGACCGCGAAACCCATGGGCGTTACGGCCGGTCGGCTGTCACACAACTGTTGCAGAACTTTAGATCGATTGGTATTGTGGTATAGACCTATATACATAATAAGTGGCAGGGAATGCCGGGTTGCGGTCGATGTGGCGCTGGTTGAAACGGGGGCGTTGAGTTTTAGCCATCAAGGGAGAAGACAAAATGATACCGATTCGACTTGCCGCGGGAGCCCTCATCGGCTGCGCGATTGTCACAGTCTCAACGGCTCAACAGGCGCCCCCCGCCGTGCCACCATCCGCCGCAGCAAATCCCGATGCGCTGGAAACCATCGTGGTCACCGCGGGCAAGCGCTCTGAAGATATCCACTCCGTCCCCTACAGTATCTCTGCCGTCTCGGGCGCAGAACTCGAAAGCCGCCACATCGACAACGTAGAGGATGTCGCACGCACCGTTCCCGGCATATCGTTCGGCGCCGGCGGCAATGCAGGCAAGGACACCATCACGATCCGCGGCATCAGTTCGCAGGGCGGCAACGCCACCGTGGGGCAGTACCTGGACGAGGTGCCCATCGTCACGCAAAGCTCATTCGCGCCGCCGTCGCCAACCTCGGGCGCCGCCGAGCCGAAGATCTTCGACCTCGATCGGATCGAAGTGCTGCGCGGACCGCAAGGCACGCTGTACGGCGCTGGATCCATGGGCGGTACCATCCGATACATCACCAAGTCGCCAAACCTTCTCGAGAACTCCGTGAGTGCCAGTGCAGACCTTTCCTACACCAAGCACGCCAATGAGGCGAATTACGAAACCAGCGCGGTAGTCAACCTCGCAGTGGTGCCGGGCGTGTTCGCCATCCGCGCCGGCGTCGATGTCGGCGAGCTGGCCGGCTATATCGATCAATACCAGCAGATTCCGCTCACCGAGGCCGCCGTGACCGCGGGGAACTACCTAGCTCAGCCCGGCGCATTGCTCAATCGCGCGGTCAACACTCAAAGGACGGTCGCTGCACGTGTCGCCGCGGAATGGCGGCCGACCGATAAGCTCATCATCACGCCCGCGGTATTCGCGCAGCGCTTTACCGCCGGCGACACCTCCGTTTTCTATCCCACACTCGGCCTCTACGTGCAAGACAAGCTCGTGGCCGAACCGAGCACCGACACCATGGCGGTACCCAGCCTGACCATCCAGTACGATTTGGGCTGGGCGGACGTGACATCGATTACCAGCTATTTCTTCCGGCAGAACGCGAATACCAGTGACGGCACGTATTTCAACAGTGACTTCATCCAATTCTTGGCGGATACCTCGCCCGACCTGGGGCCCTGCCAATGCGGAGCTGCGTTCACCAGTCTGCCCGGTCCATCCTATTCGCACGAACAGACGGAAACGACTTCGCAAGAGCTGCGTTTCGCGTCGAAGCTCCCGCAGGAATCGGGCCTTCCGATCAGTTGGGTGGCCGGTCTCTTTGGCTCCGACCGCAAGATCAAGACCAGCGAGTACGACTACATCACGGGTATCCGTCAAACATTCCTCAACTTGTATGGCAAGCCGCCCGAGCAGACGAGCTTCGCCGACGCGTTCCCCAACGATTTTGCCGGCTACAACAGCGGTAAGGAAGACCAATCGCAGATCGCCGCCTTCGGCGATTTCACCTATTACGTGCTGCCTACCTTGAAGGTCACGGGCGGCGTGCGCGAACTGCGCGCGAACACGTCCTTTGATTTCAACACCGGGGGATATTTCGCCCAGGGCATTCCGCCCCACACGGGGGCCAGCAACGGATACACCGCGACCACTCCCAAGGTCTCGATCAGCTACGATATTTCAAACGATGCCACCGTTTACGCCGATGCGTCCAAAGGTTACCGAATCGGCGGCTATATCGTGCCGATCGATTTGACCACCGGACTTTGCCCGGCATCCCTCGCGGCGGTCGGCATTTCAAATCCGCAATTGAGTTACAAGCCGGACAGCCTGTGGAGCTACGAACTCGGTGCCAAGACCGACTGGGTGGACAAGCGTTTGTCCGTGAACGCGGCAGCGTACTACGTGGATTGGAAAAACGTCCAGCAAACGTTCGCCTTGTCCTGCGGGTCGTTGTTCACGGCAAATTTCGGCGACGCCGTGAGCTACGGCGGGGAATTGGAAATATTGGCAAAGCCGGTGCGCGGCCTGTTGCTCAGCCTCGAAGCGGGCACCACGCATGCCACGCTGACATCCGTGGCTCCGAATGTCGGAGCTTCCGTCGGCGAACACCTGCTCAATACCCCGGCGTGGACCGCCACGGCCGGCAGCGAGTATCGTTGGACTTTCGCGACGCACCGGAGCGCCTTCATCCGGGGCGACTATGATTGGATTGGCCCCTCCCACGGTAGCTATAACCGCACCGATCCCGCGTTCGACTATCCGTCGTATTCGACTCTGAATGCCAGCGCAGGTGTCGATCTCGCCAATGTGACGCTGTCCCTGTATGCGAAGAATTTGGCGAATGATCAGAGAATCATTCAGCGCGTGGCAATCGAGTTGCTCGAGGACGCGTACGTTCCGCGGCCGAGAACCATCGGGATTCAGTTCAAGGTTGCTCTTTGAGGCATGTTGGACTACCTCATTGGTTTGCCCAAAGCAGAACTGCATCTGCACATCGAAGGTACGCTGGAGCCTGAGCTGGCCTTCCGCTTGGCAAAGAAACACGGCGTGGCGCTGCCTTGCGCGACCGTCGCGGAACTGCGCCAGGCATATCAGTTCTCGAACTTGCAGTCATTTCTAGACATCTACTACGCTTGCGCCACCGTGTTGCGTGACGAGAGTGATTTTTACGAATTGACCCGGGCCTACCTCCAAAAGGCGCATGCCCAAGGCGTCGTGCACGTCGAGATGTTCTTCGATGCACAGACCCACACCGGGCGAGGGATAGCGTTCGGCACCGTGATCAGCGGAATGCTGCGTGCGTCGCAGGAAGCCGAACGGGAATTCGGGATCACATTCCGTCTGATCTTGTGTTTTCTGCGCGACTGGAGCGCCGCCGACGCGATGCAGGCCCTGGAGGAGGCGCTTCCCTACAAGGATTCGATTGCCGCCGTAGGCCTCGATTCGGCCGAATCCGGCCACCCGCCCTCGAAGTTCGCCGCCGTGTTCGAGAGAGCGCGGCGCGCGGGATTGCACGCCGTGGCGCATGCCGGCGAGGAAGGGCCTCCGTCGTACATCTACGAGGCGCTCGACATTCTGCGGGTAGAGCGTATCGATCATGGTGTCCGCTGCGAAGAGGATCCGGAACTGGTCAAGCGGCTCGTACGGGAGCGCGTCCCGTTGACGGTTTGCCCGCTGTCGAACGTCAGGCTGAACGTCTTTAGCCGGATGGAGAACCACAATCTCAAGCGCTTACTGGAGCACGGTCTCTGCGTCACCGTGAACTCGGATGACCCCGCCTATTTCGGCGGTTATGTCTTGGAAAATTACCTTGCGGCCCAGCAGGGGTTGGACCTGTCGAGGGATCATTTGACGCTGCTGGCGCGCAATTCCTTCGAGGCTTCGTTTCTCGCGCCGCCGGACAAGGCGCGCTGGCTGGCGGCAGTGGACGCCTACGCGGGACCTGCCGTCGCCCGCTGACTCGGACGTCAGGTGATCGCCTCAGGCGATCGCGTCAGGTGATCGCTTTGAGCAAAAGCTCAAAGAAACGTTTTGAATCGATCGCCGAAGCCACCTTGACCAGCGGCAGGTGAGTCCACTGAAAATGTTCCCGGCGGTCCACCACGGTCTGCCCCACCGTCAATTCGCCCTGAGTCTCGATACCCACGCGCACGGCCTCCGTGTCGATGATGGTCGGATCGATCGCCACTGCCACTGCCAACGAGTCGATGAGAGCACAGTAGGAACCAAAACCCCGGCTTTCGACGAAATCAACGACGCCGCTGAGAAACCCGGCGGCCTTATTCGCCGACGAGGCGAGAGCCGCCCTGTGCTTTGGATCTACCGCAATCGAGCGGTGGGTGGCGACGTCGAGACCGATGGCCGTCAGATTGAAGCCGGCATTGAATACGATTCTGGCTGCTTCGGGATCCACGTAGATGTTCCACTCGCTGACAGGGTTGTCGCCGGTCGCGCGTAGCGAACCCACGCTGTCGAAGCCGTACACGCCGCCGACGATGATGAGTTCGTGGACCTTGCGCGGTAGCTCCGGATCCTTCATAACGGCCAGAGCGAGATTGGTCAAGGGCGCAATTCCAAGAATGCTGATGTCGCCCGCGTGTTCGTTAACCATATCGATCAACAGGTCCGGCGCGAATCGGCTGTCTTCCGCCAAGGCGGGCTCCGGCAAGCCGAGATTCCCCAATCCGTCGTCGCCATGCGAGAACGGGTCCTTCGGATACGAGCGTACCAGCGGAGATTGCATGCCCCGCGATACGGGGATGTGTTCGGCCCCGATGAGTTCGAGAATTTTCCGGGCATTCGCCGAGCAGCGATCGGCGCGCAAATTACCCGAGACCGTCGTGATGGCCTTGACGTCGAGTTGGCCGGATCCGATGGCAAACAGGATGGCCACCGCGTCATCGATGCCCGGATCGGTGTCAAAAATGATGTTTCTCAAAATTACAACCTTGGTTAAGTTTCAGAAGTGAGACAGCGGAATGTCCGCTATACCTAAGCCGCGTGCGCGCTCCTTGATGAAGACGCGGTCGGCCCTCCGCAACATGTCGCCCGGTGTTTCCTCACCAAGCCAAACACCTTCCACGTCCTGACCCAGCAGATCTTTCGTCGCGTTGGGGAAATAAGAGGCGGCGTTGTAGCCGAAGGCGCCGGATTTGACGGCGGCCGAGATGTCGGCCATGGACTGATAGTAGGACTTGATCACGCCTGCGGCAGTCTGATCGCCGGGAAAATCTCGCAAGGGGATGGACCAATATCCGGGCCACTGTTTGGAGACGGCCAGAACGAACTGGGGCGACAAGATCATATCCAGGACCTGAGCCGCGCCCTCCTTGACCATGGAGTTGGCGTTGATCGACAGCGTGAACGCGCTGCCGACGTCGTAGATCGGGTACGGCAGGGCGGGGTTCAAACGCGGGAAGGGGGCAAAGCCTAGATCGTCGGCCTCGGATCCCTTGAAGTAGTTCACCGCCCATTGAAAGCTGAACGAAGGTGCAAAAAAGAACGGTGATCGTTTCTGATGCAACAGCGCAAGGGAGGACTCGAAGTCGAGTACGAAATAGTCGCTGCCGCCCAGATACCCGGCCTTGTACCACCGATCGAGCTCCGTCATGGCCGCCTCGACCTCGGGGGCCGACCAGTGAAGCTTTCCGGTGAGAAGATCATGGATCTTTGCCGGACCGACGATCTGATTGAGGAAAATGGAAATGTAATCCTCGTTGACCGGCTGCCAGCCGCTATTGCCGGTGACCGAGGCATACATGCCTTTCGCCTGCGCGGCCTTCATCACCGCTTCGACTTCCTGCCGAGTCTTGGGGATGGGCCAGCCGTTCTCGCGCAGCACCGCTTTGTTGTAAAACATTCCGTTCACGCACAACGACGGCGTCACGCAATAGAGATGGGCGTATTGGCGGCATGCGTCCATAACCGGGGCCAGCAATCGGTCATCCCACCCGTACCGCCTCGCGTACGTTTCCAGTGGTTCGAGTTTGCCGGCCTTCCCCAACGGGGAGACCGTGGCAGGTCCCGAGGTATAGATGATGTCCGGGCCGCGGTTGGCAATCGCCGCGATACGCACGTCGCTGTCGACGGTGGTGCGGTACTCGATCACCAACCGATATTTGTCCTGGCGGCTGTTGAACGGGGTGGCCAGCGCGTCCTCAAGCACCTGGCGATACGCGGGTGAAACGCCCCAGAACCACATCGTGATGGTCGCGCGATCGCGTGGTGCTCCGAACGGCGGCCCTATGGTGCCGAATATCCCGACGATGGCGATCATGGCAAGCAAGCGGACGGGACCCGGCTTGTTCACAGCCGCTCGCCCGTTTGGGCAAACGCGAAGACGCATTCCGGCAGTAACCGCAGGTGAATGGTGTCCCCAATATGATCCGGCCGCTGCACGCGACGCTCCACGCTGAGACGCGCACCCAGAGCGGTCTCGACATAGGCGTAGGAGACGCTCCCCAGTCGCTCGACGAGGCTGACTCTCGCCGAGAATCCGAGGTCGCCGCCGACGTCCTCAATGTGCTCGGACCGGACACCGATCGTGACCTGCGTGCCCACTGCCGGGCGGCCGCGCAGGGTGCGGCACTCGAAGTCTCCCGATGCCAGCGTCGGAATGGTTACCCAAACACTGTGCGCGCTCACCGCGCTGATTCGGGCGTCGAAGAAATTCATCTTGGGTGAGCCTACGAAACCCGCGACGAACACATTCGCCGGATCGAGGTAGATTTGCATCGGCGCGCCCACCTGTTCGATGCAACCATCCCGCAGTACCACGATTCGGTCCGCCAACGTCATCGCTTCGACTTGATCATGAGTCACGTAGATCATGGTGGCATCGAGATCCTGATGCAGCTTGGCAATCTCCAACCGCGTCTGAAAGCGCAGTTCGGCGTCCAGGTTGGACAGCGGTTCATCGAACAGGAATAGCTTTGGATTCTTGACGATGGCACGGCCGATGGCCACGCGCTGGCGCTGACCGCCGGACAAAGCCTTGGGCTTACGCGCCAGATAGGGCTCCAATTTGAGGATGCGAGCCGCCTCGGTGACCTTCGCGCGACGCTGTGCCTTGGGCATGCCCGCGATCCGCAGACCGAAGCCGATGTTCTCTTCCACCGTCATGTGCGGGTAGAGCGCGTAGTTCTGAAATACCATCGCCACATTGCGCTCGACCGGCGGCAGATTCGTGACATTCCGGCCATCGACGTGGATCTCGCCGCTCGAGACGGGCTCCAAGCCCGCGATCATGCGCAGCAGGGTGCTCTTGCCGCAGCCGGACGGGCCGACGAAGACAACGAACTCGCCATGTTCGACCGAGAGGTCCATGGGCCGGATGACCGGTACCGACTCGAACTGTTTCTCGACGTTTTGCAGTACCAAAGTAGCCATGGTCTATGGTCAACCTTTGACCGCGCCCGTGGTCATGCCTTCCACGAACAGACGCTGCAGGCACAGGAAAAATGCGATGATCGGAACGATGACGATGCAGGCACCCGCCATCATGATCCCGCGGTCGGCCGCCATCACACCGGCCATTGCGCGATAGCCCAAGGTCATGGTGAATCCTGCATCTCCCTGTTGAAATGTGGAGGTGATCAAAAATTCATTCCACGTGTTGAGCGCGACGATGACGGCGACCGTGACACAACCGGGTCTCATGAGGGGCAGTATCACGTAGCGAAACGTCTGCCACGGCGTGGCGCCGTCGATGAACGCGGCATCGTCGAGTTCCGTTGGAATGGCGAGAACACTGGTGCGCAACAGCATGACCGACAACGGCAGGTTGATCGCCGAAATAATCAGTGCGGTGGCGAAAACGTTGCCGATGAGCCCCAAACGCGCGTACAGGAAGTACAAAGGAAACAGAAACAATTGGATCGGCACGGTCACCGAGCACAGAAAATAGATCGTCACGAGCTTCCAGATCGCGATGCGCCGCCGCGCGAGGGGGAAGGCCGCCAATGAGCCGCATGCCACGGTCACCAGCACGGTGGTGCCCGTGAGCAGCATGCTGTTGACCAGGCCGACCGAAAAATTGCCGCCGATCCAGGCCGCCTTGAAGTTCGTCGGCGCGAGTGAACCGGGCAGGGACAAGGGATTCAGCACGATATCGCCGTGCGGCTTGAAAGCATTGATGAGCACCAGCAACAGCGGGGCGAGCGAGACCATGACCATCAAACCCAGCAATAGACGGGCCATGATCGCCGGGGTCGAGCGCGCGCGTATCATCGGCGCACGCTCTCGCGGCTCATCCAGACATAGACCACGGCTGCGATGAGGCCGAACAGACTCATGAAGAGGGCAACGGCCGCCGCCTTACCCACCTCAAAGGCGCGAAAGGCGAAGCCATAGGCGAGGGTGGAGAGCAGCTCGGTGGAATGCGCCGGCCCGCCGCCGGTCATCAGGTACACGTAGTCGAAGGTCAGAAAGGAAAAGATCGTGACCATGACGAACATGAGTGCAATGGTCGGCAGGATATTGGGCAGCGTCACGTGACGAAAAATCTGCCAGCCATCGGCGCCCTCGAGATACGCCGCCTCCAGCTGGTCGGTCGGCACCTGTCGCATGGCTGCAAAGAACACCACGGCAAGATAGCCCCAGAAGTGCCAGATATCGACCGAAGCGACGGTGTACAGCGCGGTGGAGACGTGGCCGAGGGGATTGGCCAGCGGCAGCAGATGCCTATCGAGCCAGCCCAGCACACCCGATCTCTGATCGAAAATCATGCTGCTCCAGATGCTTGCGTTGGCGATCGGCGAGAGCACATAGGGCAGCAGGAAGATGATCTGGTATATCCCCTGGCTGCGGCGGCGCGTGAGCAGCAGCGAGGCCACGACCAGTGCAATGACCATCGGCACCGTCAAGAAGATGACGGTCCATTTGACGTTGTTGAATATCGCTCGCCAGAACGTGATGTCGTTCACCAGGTCGCGGAAATTCTCCAGACCCAGCCACTGCGGCGAGGAAACCCCATCCCAGTCGGTGAACGCGAGTAGCAGGGTCAACAGTGCCGGCACGAGTATCACGCAGGCGCTCAACAACAACGCCGGGAGCGCAAAGAGGGTATAGCTCCATTGCCGCCCGGCTGCCTGACTCATGGTTTCATGTCCGGCGCAGCGGGCGGTGTATCTTCGAGACCGACCGCATCATTCGTGCTGAGAGAGGGCAGCCACTCGTCGACGCCGAGGCGCGCCCGCGCCCGGTCCATGCGCCCGAGGATGGAGATGCCCTCGAGAGCGACATCCACCGCGGCACGGTGACCCGCGCCCGCCTGAAAGGCCTCGCCGGTGACGATATTGTCGGCCACCGAGCAGCAGGCGCCGCCGCGTCGGCCGAACAGAGTGGCCATCGTCACGATGGTGGAAGCCTCGCGCTCTCCATTGAGGACGCCCGAGCGGCGGCATTCATCGACGATGCGGGTTTGGTCGGGCCGCAGGAAGCCGCCCACGGAAGGCCTTCCGGCGCCGCACAGATCCGAATCCGACGAGCGGGTCAGACCAATATGGTAGGTGGCCTCGAGGGCCCGCGCCGCCTCGGCCAGCGCCATGACGAGATCGGGACTGCAGATCGCGGGCCAGCCCGGATCGACGTATGCGGCGGTCACGCCGTCGGCCCTGACGATGCCGCTGGCGATCACGATATCCCCCGGACGCACCCGCTCGCTCAAACCGCCGGATCCGCCGACGCGCAGAAACGTGCTGGCATTCGTATGCTCCAACAGCTCGAACATGCACAGCTCCGCCTCGGGCCCTCCGCTTCCGCCGCTGATCGCCGTGATGTGGGCGCCGCGATAGTAACCGGACCAGCTGGTGAACATGCCGCTTTTGCCCGCGAGCTGCGGCTGCTCGAGGCGGTGAGAGAGCTGTGTTGCCGGATCCTCATCGTAGGCGCAGAGCGGGTCACGAACGAACAGCAACACATAGTCGCCCACGAGCGCGGGCGTGAGACCGGTCAACGCGGGCCTACCATCGATCTCGAGGCCCCGTAACGGAACATGGTCACGGTATTTATAGCTCGACCAGACTTCGCGAAAGATATGGCGATCGTGCGAGCGATCCTTCATTTCCCGAGCACCTGGGTGTGGAAGGTTCGATGCCGGGGGCCGTCAAATTCCCAGAAGAAGATCTTCTGCGATGAACCGAGCACCAGCGCGCCCTTATCCACGCAAAAAGCACGAGAGTGCCCGACGATGGCGGCTTTGACGTGGCCCGCCGCATCCTGCGGCGTGTCAGCCTGATGTTTGAAGTCGACGCGTGTCGGTACCAGCCGGCGGATCTCATCGTCGATATCCTCGAGACCTAGGGGATCCCAGTGGGAAACCACCGTGACAGCCGCCGTGGTATGCGGTATCGAGACCAGCAGGAGTCCGTCCGTGATGCCGGACTCCTGCAGGGCCGCCAGCACCTGCGGCGTGATGTCGAACAGACCGTTGCGATCGGTCGCCAGCGTGTAGGTGTTCACCCCTCAATCCTCCTTGGCATTGGGCTCGATGGCGCTTCCCCGCACCAGCGCGCCCGACTGTGATGCGCGCCAACGGCCCGAGTGTCCGCGAAAATATGCAGCTCCGGTGCGATCGGCCCAAAATGCGGCCAGCAGGGTGACGGGGACGACTCCGAGCAGCGGTGTCAGCCATTCAGGTACGACGGGCAGCACCAGCGAGTGCTCCGGCAAACCAAATGTCGCATCGTCCGTCAGCAAAAGAAAAGGCCGCCCGAGGTCTTGCAGAGTCCGGCTCAATTCGCGCGTGCGGCTGGAGGCCGCGGACCCCGCGCCGGCGAACACCAGGGTGGCCACTTCCGCCGGCTCGGCGACGAAGTAATTCAAATGGAAGAATTCCTCGATATCTTGCGAAACCGCGTGAATGCCCGTGGCTTCGATGAGTTTTGCGGCGCCATAAGCGGCGGCGCCCGCGCCGGGTCCGCTGCCTAAAATATCGGCAACGCGGCAATGCGCCCAGGCTTGTGCGCGCGCCGCCAACGGCTTCTCGCA
The DNA here is from genome assembly GCA_963799885.1 of uncultured Gammaproteobacteria bacterium. Classification (GTDB taxonomy): domain Bacteria; phylum Pseudomonadota; class Gammaproteobacteria; order Steroidobacterales; family Steroidobacteraceae; genus Bog-1198. The sequence goes on from CAWCYX010000005.1 coordinate 446,077, forward strand.
GACCTCGAAGGCATGCGCCATCGGAGCCTGCAGTTGGGTCAACTCATGCCGCAGCGCGTTGGCGCTGTCCATGCTGATGCACAGACGCACTTCCGCAATGCGGAGCCCCAGCAAATACAATCCGACCAGCGAGGCGCAATAGGAACTGGTGCCCGGCACGGCGCCGGCATCCGGTACCGCGAGGGCGAGCACCTTCGCTGCGGCGCGACTCAGACGGCTATCGGGATTGGCTGTCAGGGCGAGCGTTTGTGCTCCTGCCGCTCGAGTCCGTTGTGCCGCTTCGACCACGCGAGCGGCTTCACCCGAGTGGCTCACGCACACCACCAGCGCTCCGCGAAGGTGTTGCGAGTGTTTCTTCGTGCCCTGAGTCAGGTAGCGGGCGACGTCCATGGCCTTCAGCGCCTGAACAGGTAATCCGGTCCAAGTGCGCAGTGCCGGTGCCGCCGACTCGGCCGCGATATGAGAGTCGCCGCTGCCGGTGAGGATGATCTGACGAACTTGATAGATCTCCGGCGTGGACAGAACCCGCCGTGTCCTGGGTTCAATGGCCTCGACCAGCCGCGGCAGCAACTGCGGAAGGCTGCGAATCTGCTCCAAAAAAGCCGGCAACAGCTGGTTCATGTGGTCATGTCCGCATGCGTAATCGTAGTAGCGTCGGCCAGGGCCCGCAAAGACTCATGATTGATTTTCTCCGGCGGACCGAAGTCCAACATGGTTTGTGCCGCCGCTGCCGCTGCCGCGCGCGCGGCTTGCTCCAGATCCTGCGTGCTGCACCAGCCGGCGAGGAATCCGCCGCAAAAGGCGTTGCCGGCTCCCGTGACATCCACAACGCTCGAAGCCGGCGGATGCAGGCGAAGCCGGCGACGGCGAGCGGCGATCAAGGCTCCCGCGGCACCCATGCGCAGCACGACGATGTTGACACCGGCATCCAACAGTTTGCTCGCGATGTCCTCCGGCTCTCGCATGTGAAGCAGATCTCGAGCTTCGCTCAAGGTCAACGAGAACACGTCCACGGTGGGCAGGAAAGCGTGGATCGAGAGCCACGACCCCGGCGGCGCGCTCCCGGCTTGCCATTCCCACAGGGTCGTTCCGAGCTGCGCCCGCCGGCGCGCAAAACGTTGCCAGAAGTCGGGTGAATCATCGCGAAAAATATACGTCCCGGCTGCGGGCAACAGAGCCTCCGGGACATCATCCGCGGTGGTCTGCATCTTGGTAAAGTGTTCAATGCCGAGCGTGGGCGTCTCGGTCCGCTCGCCGCTCGCCAGATAGACGAGCCGGTTGCGAATCGTCCGCGGGTCGCGAACCAACAGCCCCTCACGGCGCAATCCGAGTCGAGCGAACCGGCCGCCCGCGAGCTCGGCCAAATCGCCTCCGACACCTGCGACGATGGCCACCTGCGGCCACCAGGAGACGGCGCCGATCGCGCTGTAGGTGGCCGCTCCGCCCAACACGCTCGTGCGGCGCGCACCGTCGGGTAAAACGATATCGTCGATGATAACGTTCGAGATCACGAGGATGGGACGCCGGTCGGTCATCCGATCCGACTCACCGAGAACCCATGTGCCGGTACTGTACCTTCCTCGATGAAAAAACCGGCTCCTCCCGAAAGGAAGCTCTCGTCGTGGGCAACGAGTAGTTGACTGCCATCAATGGAGAATGCAAGGCGTGCGCCAACCACGGACAACGTAAAGCGCAGTTTGGCGTTCTCGACATAGGGGTATTTTACCTGCGCCAATACCTCGACCCTCTCGTCTTTGCGCTTGACGAGTCTGGCAGTTTGGTTTTCGACGATGGCCGCATAATACCGACGGTGTCCGCGGGCCCGTGCGACGAGTCCGACTGCCTTGTGCAGGTCCAAGGTCAACTGGGATGACACCTGATAGTCAACCCAGTCCCGGGTGCCGGTGGTTGCCACGCCGTTGGTGCCGGGGTGCGACAGGCAAAACGTAGAGAAAATGTCCGGTGCGAAATGCCGGGCCGAACTGACGAAGGATTTGATCCAGAATGTCGAGGTGTCGAACGGTGAGAGTTTTGGCGACAGATCGAATGCGCCGCCCATGACGAACGCCTCGGGCGCCCCCGCCCAGTCCAGGTCGACGATGGCGATCCGACCGGATAGACGGCGATCCGCGGCCAGCTCGAGACCCATCCTGTGGATCGGCAACCCACCGACATCGGGGACGCGCCAGAGGAGTTTGTTGTCGCCGCATTCTAGGCGATGAAGGTCGCCGACGACCCGCTTGAATTCTCCGGCGCCATCGTAATGAATGATGTAGAAGCGCACGTCGGGGTTCGCGCTCGCGAACGTGCGAAGCGTGGCCCGAACGGTCTGAGTGCCGTATATCGACGGACTGGCAATGACTTCGAAGTAGCTGGTCTCACCGATCGATCGCGGCTTCGGATCGATGAAAGTCGGCACGGAGACGGACCCCGTTACGCCCCTCGCCAGAGCTTCGTAGCGAATTTCGAGCCCGTTGTCGGCGCTGCTGGTGTTCAGGTTGCCGACCGCAGTGACCACTTGTCGCCCGTCATGCAGCGGACACGGCTGGAAACCTTGGACCGAGCCCGGATATTCGAAGGCGAAGCGAGCGGCCGGAGGTACGTACGCCGACCCCGAGAGCGCCGCGGCCGCGCGTCGTACCCGCCGCGTCTCGATCACCGCGTCGCTCAAGGCTTCGCCGCCGTCCGCATTCACGACGTACATGAGGTCCGCCACCGGACCGCGGAAATCGGGGCCCTCCTCGAGCGCCTTGAGTCCCAGACGGATCCCATTGAGGCAGCCGAGGTTGCCGGCATTGCAGTCAGTGTCCCAGCCCGAGGAGACCGCAATCTTCAATCCCTCCTGGAAATTATCCCGGCCGAGAATGAACGACGCGAGCAGCAATGCATGATTGGGTACCATCGGACAGCAGCCCGGGTAGTGTGCATAGCTGTGGTTGTCGCCCAACCAACGCCGCACCACGCGCCAATCGCCGGCCTTGGCGCATTGTTCACGGACATCGCCCACGATCCTGCGAAGGTTGTCGTCGCGGATCATCGAGCAGCCGAGATCCAGCAGCTTGTCGATACCGGATTCGACGAAGGCTTGCGCCTGCATCGCGGCCAGGAGCACCGCAGCCTCCACCGCGACGCCATCATGGCTCACCGAGGCGGCCGCGCGCGCCATGGAGGCGGCACGCTCCGGGTTCGCGGGATTGGACATCGCCCAGGTATCGATAAAAATCTCGGCACCGATCGCTTCCGCCATCGCCCGACTGTTGAGCTTGGCCGAACCGCTTTCCGGTGCATGAACGCCGGCCTTGAGCCGTAGATACGCGGTGTGCTCGGTCGAACGCCCAAGACCACCCCACCACAACACGGTCTTGTCCTCGACAATGTAGTTCAGCCACGTGTCACCAATGGCCTTGGCCGAGATATCCGCAGGGTACCCGTTATCTTCCAGCGCGCGATAGAACAGGAACGTACCCGAAATATCATCGTCCGGGACGATCAGCGGCCAGTTGACCTTATCGTTGACGTAGTAGTCGATTTCGCCGAACGTGTTTTGAATGGCCGAGTAGGGCCACCCTTCGACGGCGCGACCGAGATAAACGCCGATGAGCTTGCCGAGCACACCGGCATAGGTTTGTTCGGCGAAGCGGTCGCCCGCGAATCCGGAGGACGGGGACGTTGGGTTGGACATAGATGGTGTTTCCAGTCAAAGGGCTGCAGCAATGATCACGGCCGGGGCGCGCCAAGTTTGACGACGGCCTTGATGCCGACCGTCAGCGGTCTCAAGGTGTACGCTGATTCCAACGAGTTGATCAGCACGTGTTGAATGATCTTGTAGTCGCTCAGCAGGTTCTTGCCGTAGAGCGAAACCTCGACATTTCCGAAGCCAAGGCCGGCGGTGGCGTTTAGAATGGCGTAAGACGGCCTGATGTAGTCCGGATCGGTCACGGAAAAAGTGCCGTGCGACGGGCCGACCCAATCATAGTCGGCGCGGACGAAGCCATGGGTGGCACCGTTGATCGGCCGTTCATATTGACCCGTCAAGCTCGCAGACCACCCCGGCACGTTCAGCAGGTGCTGTCCTGACGAAGCTCCGACGTTCGGTGAAACTCGAGTCAGATAGGCGCTGGTGACTCCGGCGTTCGCACCCAGCGTCAACTCGCCGGTGATTTTGCCCAGTACCTCCAACTCGCCGCCGCGGCTCGCGGCGGTGCCGAAATTGGCGGTATAGGGCGCACCGCAAGGCAGCACAAAGGACTGCTGGATTTGGCTCCAGTCGATGTAATAAGCGGAGGCGTTAACCGACAGCTGATGATCCAATAACTCAGATTTCTCTCCCACCTCGTAGCTCCAAAGGCGGTCCGCCTTGAACGTGCCCGGAAGATGAGCCGGATCGATTCCGAGCGCCTCGAATTGCGCGCTGCATTGCTGGATGACCGTGACCGGCTCGACGAAGCCGCCAAGCCGGTAACCCTTCGTGGCATTCGCATACAGGCTGACGTCGTCGTTCAGCTTGTAGTCGATGGCAAATTTCGGCGTATTGCCGTGATACTGAATCGAGTTACGCACCTCCGAAATGCCGGTGGTGAAAAATCCGCCCGGGTTGTAGTCCCAGGAAGCGTGCGCAATGATCACGCGGTCTCCGACGGTCGCCTTGAAGTTCTTGGTCAGGTCGTAGTTGAATTCTCCGAAGGCCGCATATTGACGCTCGTCTTCGTGCACATCGGCCCAACCGAAATCATCGTTCGGGGCTGCAACGCCAAAGCTGGAATTCTGCAGCGACTCGCCGTAGAGCTGGGTGAACAGTGCATTGGCGCCGGTGATGTATTCATTATCCGTGACGTGGATCGATTTGTCGGACACGAACGCACCGCCGATCCAGCTGAAGGGACGCCCGGATTCGAGCGGAGTCTTCGAAGCCAATCGCAATTCCTGTGAGATGGTTTGAGTGGTCTGATCCTGAAGCGCAGGACCGGGCAGGGCATCGAACGCTACACCGCAATTGGGGCACTTTCCCATCAAGTCGGAAAATACAAAATCCGCCAAGTAGCCGATGAAATCGCTGTTGTAGTAAGTGCCGTCGCTGATTTTCTCATTCTGCCGCAAGAAGAGGCTGGAGACCGATGTCAGGTCAGCCCAACCCAAATTGCCGTTGACGGTGAAACTGGGGACATAGATCGTGTCGCGACCGCGTTCCGGGACCAATTTGTCTTGGTTCCACAAGCCCATGTAGGAATAGAACAAGGACGTATCGCGAGAATACTGCTTTTGATAGAACATCGATCCGAGAAATGACCAATTCTCGGTGGGTTTGAGCTCGCCGCTCAGGCGCATGACTACATTCAGTTGTGAGTTCACACCTCGTTGGTCAAGAGCACCGTACACGGAGTTCGCCTGGCCCTCTTGGCACAACAGTCCGCAAGAGACAAATTGATCGTGATCGATCCAACCGCTGCCCTGACCGTAATCGATCCCGAAGCGGAGCGCGGAAACTCCAGGCGCGATTACCACATTGAAGATCGCCTGCTCATCATAGTTGAGTCCTCCATGGTGCGTGTCGGAGAGATCCGAACTGAAAGTCGCCGTCGTATGGTCCAAGTCCGGCAGATTGCTGATGTATCGAATCGCCCCACCCAACGAACTCGCGCCGTAGAGTGTTCCCTGAGGACCGCGAAGTACCTCGATACGGTTCATGTCAAAAAAGTGCGGTTCGGTTGCGCCCGTGTAGGTGTTGGGCTGCCAAGGGTTCTGGGTGACGATCGGAACATCGTCCAGGTACAGACCGATCGCAGAATTCCCGGTCTGGGAACCGATGCCGCGGATCGTGATGTTATCCTGTCCCTGAACCGCACCGGTGCCGAACGAGACCCCCGGAATGGCGCGCGTTACATCCTCGATATTGGTGATATGCCGTTGCTCCAACTGCTCCTGGCCGAGCGCAGACACGCTGAAAGGTACATCCTTGATTGTTTCGCTGCGCCTTTGTGCGGTGACGATGGCTTCCTCGAGGACGGGCGATTGCTGCGCCGTTGCGGATGTCGCAAGCGAGCCGCCTATGATTAGCACGGAGACTCCGGCGATAGCTTGAACTGACTTCATTTTGCGATCTCCCTTGGTGGCTAAAACCCAGGGCTCCCCCAATCCCAACCAGCACCCACATCGACGCAAAGCGGAAACTGCTCGTTGTATTTGCTCCTATGTATATAGGTCTATACTACAATACCAATCGATGTGGCATCGTGCAACAATTGTGTGTTGGCTGAATTGCTGCCATATATTCAATGAGTTGCAGGAGAGGAAGGCTGGTTTTTAGCTTTCAGACTATTGATCTAGTCTAAAATACCTATCGGCAGCGATGGGGCAATTGCTCGCGGTCGCCCAGATGGAAATGGATGACGGGGGAAGAAGACTTGCAATCAAGCGCCAAGAATATTCAGCCGTTCCGTGCGGTCAGGGTTGACCCAAATTCGCCTGTGCCGGCCTATGTGCAACTCGAGCAGGATTTGCGGCGGCAGATACAGTCGGGGGCGCAACCTTTTGGTTCGCGATTGCCGCCGGAGCAAACGTTGGCGCGCCTGTATGGCGTAAGCCGCGTCACTTTGCGGCAAGCGCTGCAACGGTTGGCGGATGCGGGTCTGATTAGCCGCCGCCGGAACATTGGGACGATCATCACGGCAATACCGGAGGTGACCCTGGACCTTCGACCCATGGAAAGCGTGACCAGCCAACTGCGGCAGGCCGGATACCATACGCGCGTCGATATACTGGACCAAAGTATTCAGCCTGCACCCGAAGAGACGGTTGCGGCGCTGCAGCTCGACCCCGGCGCCTCGGCGATCGTGGTTCGGCGCCTGCTATCGGCAGAGAGCTCGCCCGTATCGCTGATTACCTCGTGGCTGCCGCCACGACTATTCCCCGGCTTGGAAAAGGTATCGCTATCGTCGGCGGAAGACTCATTGTGGAGCGTGTTGGCAACGACCTACCGGCGTACGCCGTCGCTCGGCAAAAACGTTCTCGAAATCATTTCAAGCACGGTGCAAGAGTCGGAGACGCTGCACGTCGGATTCGGCTCGCCCCTGATCAAGTTGAACTGTTTGATCACGGACCCCGGCGGAGTGCCTATCGAGCACTCGACCGCCTTGTGGATCACATCAAAAGTGCGATTGCACTTTTGATGCTGCTCGCCCACGAGTGCGCCGACACAGCCGTTTCTTCGCTGGCGGTTGATCGTGAATGTGCTCGGTGCCTCGTGGGCGCCCAGCGGAGCGTTCGGCCGCGCGGCCCTGCGCTAGGCATCAAATATGGAAAATGACGTCATTTCAAAGTATTGACGTCTGCTCTAACTGCGTCCATGCTAATTCCATGGCCGTAAAGGCATCAACATTTAGAATCGAACCAACCGTTCAGGCTGGCTTGGAGAATTTGAGTCGGGTGCTGAAACGCCCGATGAACCAGCTTGTTAATGAAGCCGTCAAGGATTTTGTGCGCCGGCGGAGCAGGGAAGTCGAGCGCGACTTGGAGTCGACCCTGGCAAGTCTGCGGGCCTACCGCGAACGGGATCCGGATTTCGAGCAGGCTGTCGCCGCCATCGCCAAGGCCGAAGGTCGATACGCGAAAGAGGATCCCGCTGAAGGTGAATTAGTAGTCGGAAAGTTGGTTAGCGGCCGGCTCGTGGAAGAACCAGCAAGCGGTCCCGTTCAAACGGAGATTCGTCAGCTACTCGATGGCTGATTGGGACGCCGATAGTCCTGAGCTCGCCATCGAGGGACAACCCGCTGACGCCCGCCCCCCCCAACGAGTTCCGTGTATCCGCTGATCAGGTCTCTCGAATGAATTGCAGAATATCGGTGTTCAGCCTCTCCATGTGCGTATACATGAGCCCATGCGGCGCACCTTGATAGACTTTGAACAGGCAACCGGGAATCAGCTCCGCGGTGGGTTTCCCGGTGAGCGCGAGCGGCGCGGATGCGTCCCGATCACCATGAACGACCATTGCGGGGAGCGATATTTTCGCCAGGTCTGCGCGAAAATCCGTGGTGGTCAGTGCCTTGTTGCAGGCGATGGCAACCTGCACGGGACACTGCATCAATAGCGCCGCGAATGTTTGCATCATCGCCGGCGAGGTTTCCGGGACGAAGAACGGCGCCGTGTTATCGGCAACCCATTTCGGAAAATCCCTGCGCCAGGAAGCGCGCACGGCTTCGAACGTGGATTGCGGCACACCATCGGGGTTGTCAGCCGTTTTCATCAGGTACGGCGTCGTCGGCGCGATCAGAACGATGCGTGCCACGCGCGCTCCCATGGCGGGTCAGATAGCGTACGATCTCGCCGCCCGCCATCGAGTGCCCGACGAGAGTGAGATCCCGAAGATCGAGCGCGGAGATCACCGAGGCGACGTCGTCGGCGAATGTGTCGTATTCGTAACCGCCGAGCGGCCGATCGGAGCGCCCGTGTCCGCGCCGGTCGAAGCCGATACAGCGATACCCTTGATCGGCGAACTCGACCATCTGGTAGTCCCACATCTGCGTAGACACCCCGGCACTGTTCAGGAAGAGGATCGGGCGGCCGACTCCCCACTGTGTCCAAGACAGGCGTGTACCATCATGCGCTTCAATAAAAGGCTCAATGACCTTCCTTGTCGAGGCGGATGTCGCGGTACGTGATGATTGCGGGCTCGCTATGGATTGCATGCTGTCTCTCCTGTTGATGTCGAAGAGGATCATGCCGGCGCGGCTGAGGCGCGTCGATTACCTGTGAGGTAAGCAAAAGCTAAGCGGGCAACCCGCGAACGATCGCGAGAATCGGCAGCGCCTTGTTCGATCGGACGATATTCCAGCGTCTATCAGTCGCGAACGTGGGATAGGGCTTATGTCCCAAGGATGCGCGGCGTATATTCGATCTCGCGCTAAAGGGCCTGGCCAAGATATGAGAATCCGGAGTGACATCGTCATCGGCGGGCAGACGCGTCGCCGCAGAAATGCTCAGCTCGCCCTGTTGGCGGTCGTGGGCCTGGTACTTCTCGGCGGCAGCACGGCGGCGTCCTACTACGTCGATGCTCTTTGGTTCGAATCGCTGGGGCTTGCGTCGGTGTTCTGGACGCGGCTCGAGCTTCGGGCCGCGACCTTCGGAGCTTTTACGCTCCTTACGTTTCTCTTCGTCTATGGAGTGTTCCGCGCGCTGAAACCCGATCGACTCGGCGCACTGATGGGGGCCACGCTTCTCATCAACCGGCGACCGGTCACGCTGCCGGTCGAACCCGTCCTGAAGCTGGTTGGGATCGGACTGTCCATTGGCATAGCCGTCGTCAGCGGTATCAGCATGGCGGACCAGTGGATGACCTTGGCCCTGTTCTGGGACGCGCCGCGAAACGCTACGATGCTGGACCCCATCTTCGGGCAATCTCTCGATTTTTACCTGTTTACGCTGCCGGCTTCGCAGCTCATTTCCGGATGGCTGCTGACACTGTCGCTGATCGCCTGCGTGATCGCCGCCATATTCGTCGCGGTCACCGGCGGTGCGCGCGTCTTGACGGAGTGGCGCTCTTCCGCGGCGCAGGCCCGGCTATGGCGCGGCTTGTCGATCAGCCTGGTCGCGTTCTTCTTGATGCTCGCGGTGCGCGCGTATCTGGGCCGGTTCGAGCGGCTGTTCCAGGACGGCACAGTGTTTGCGGGTGTCACCTACACCGACGCCCACGTCACCTTGAACGGCATGCTGGTGGTCTGCGCGGCGCTGCTCGTCGGTGCGGCCATCGCCGGGATTGCCGCAGTCCGGGCGCCGCGCCCGCGCTGGCTGCTTGCCACCGCGGCTCCAGCCATCGCCTGCTACCTGATGCTCGCTGCCGTGCGCTGGTACGTCGGCGGCTTTATCGTCGCGCCGAACCAGCTGGTGCGGGAGCGCCCCTTCATTGCACACAATATCGAAATGACGCGGCGGGCTTACGCGCTCGACCACGTCGAGACGCACCCATTTCCCGCCGACACCGGAATCGAAGCGGTGGACCCGGCCAACAACCAGACGACGCTCGAGAACATACGGCTATGGGACTGGCGGGCGCTGCAGGATACGCTGCGCCAGATTCAGGAAATTCGGACTTACTACGACTTTCCGGATATCGACATCGATCGCTATCAGATCGGTGGTTCGGTCCGCCAGATGATGCTGGCCACCCGCGAACTCAATGTGGAAAAGTTACCGGCAAGCAGCCGCAACTGGATCAACGAGAAGCTGATCTATACCCACGGGTACGGCGTCACGATGAACCCGGTGAACGGCTTCACGCCCGAAGGGCTGCCGACACTCGTGCTCAGCAACATGCCGATCCAGAGCACGATTCCAGGTCTCAGCGTGACGCGTCCGGAGATTTATTTCGGCGAACTCACCAAGCACCGACGTCTACGTCAAGACTCGCCAGAAGGAATTCAACTACCCGCAGGGCGATGCCAACAATCTGACGTCCTACCAGGGTACCGGCGGCATTCGGCTTGGCGGCTGGCTCCGTCGCACGCTGATTGCGCTCGATCGCGGCGATCTCGCGAAACTGCCGTTTAGCGACGATGTGAATTCGGAGAGTCGATTGTTGATGCGCCGCCGCTTGAGCGAACGCGTGCATAGAGCTCGCGCCGTTTCTCACGCTCGACCCCGACCCGTACGTCGTGGTCGGCGAGGATGGCCGAATTTACTGGCTGATGGACGCCTACACGACCTCCGACGGCTATCCGTACGCGCGCCGTTTCACGCTCGGCGACGACAGCATCAACTACATTCGCAACAGCGTGAAGATCCTGATCGATGCATACACCGGGCAGACGACATTTTATGTGTTCGACGCGCAGGATCCGATCATCGCCGCCTATCGGGCGCTGTTTCCCGGCTTGTTCACCGACGCGGCGGCGATGCCGGCTGCCGTGCGTAAGCATGTGCGCTATCCCGAACTGCTGCTGAAGGTGCAGGCCGCCGTCTACGGCCTCTACCACATGACCAATCCCGACGTGTTCTACAACCGCGAGGATCTGTGGAGCGTGGCCACGGAGGTGGCGCTGCCGGATCAGCGCCAGCAGGTCATGGAACCGAACTTCGTGCTGATGACCCTGCCGGGCGAACGGTCGACCGAATTCATCGCGATCCTGCCGTTCACACCGGCCAATCGCAACAACCTGATCGGCTGGATCGCGGGCCGAAGCGATGGCGAACACTACGGCGAGGCTGTGGTCTACGACTTTCCCAAGACCAAGCTGATCGACGGGCCTTTGCAGATCGAGGCGCGCATCGATCAGAACGCCCAGCTGTCCGGTCAGTTGACGCTGTGGAATCAGCAAGGGTCGCACGTGCGCCGCGGCAGCCTGATCGTCATTCCTATCGGGCGGGCACTGCTCTACGCGGAGCCCATCTACCTGCAGGCAGATCGCAGTCCCATGCCTGAGCTAAGGTTGGTGGTGCTCGCGGTGCAGGATCGCCTGGCTTACGGGCCGACGTTCGAAGCGGCGATGGCTGCGCTGTTTGGGACGGCCCCATCCGTGCTCAGTGCGCAAGGCTCGCCGGCCGCCCCCGCGGCGCGGCCTGCGAGCACGGCAACCGCAGCTCCGGGCGATGTCAACGCCCTGATCGCCGAGGCGGCCCGGGACTTCACCGATTATCAGCAACTGACCGCTGCCGGAAAGCTCGCGGAGGCCGGTGAGAAATTGGAGGCGCTGAAGCGCACCCTGGAGGAGCTGCAGACTCGCCGCCATTGATCCTCATTGCCGGTGACAGGCCATGCAGGCGAAGGCGGTGGCGACCATGATCTGCTTATCTCCGTGATAGGTGGCGTCGACGGGCGCACTAAAGGCGGCCACATTGTCCGGCGCATCGCGAATGCGCGCCTCGAGGACTTCGCGGTACTGCCATTGCGAGTAGGTGGGCGACAGTTTGGCATCGCCGTAAATCTTGCGCGCCGTTTGCCAATCTCCGGCCTTGACCAGCATGTCGCCCATGTTGAGAAAGAAGCCTTCGAAATTGTGGGGCGCGATCTGCGAGTTCCAGCACACGCGTTTCTTGCCTTCCCGGGTCTCGAGAGGCATGTACTTGGCGTAGTCCGCGGTTCTCCGATCGACGGTCTCGCCGACACACACGTCAAGGGTCTGCCATTGCCATCGCAGCGCCTGCTTGAAGCGCTCGGATCCGGCCGGCTGAGTGCTCATCACGTAGCCGGCGGTAAATAGGTTGAACTCGGGCCATGCCTTGATGGCATCGAGCATCATGAAGTAGCCGCGGCGCGTCAGGCGTTCATCCTGGTTGATGTTGCCCTCGGCCAGCGTCGCAGCGGCCAAGAACCCCAGGTAGCGTGCCTCCGTCGGATCCAGGGCTACCGCTTCCTGGAAATAGCGGCGCGACACCACCGCATCGTCGGTGAGCGTGGCGGGGATGGCACTGAGCCTTGCCCTTTCCGACACCCTCCAGATGTGCAACCAACCGACGTGGGCAGCCGACACGGCGTCGGTGGGGTTCGCCAAGTAAGCGGCTGTTTGTGCTTCCATGGCCTGCGGACTGCTCGTACGCGCCGCCGTGCAGGGTGGCCCAAAACATCTCGTCGGCCTTCAGGGCAGCGGCAGTGCGCGCGGGGGCGGCCTGTTTCTGCGGCGCCGTCTTTTCCGCCACGTAAGAACAACTAGCCAGCATCACGCAGGCCGCAGTCGAGGCAAAAACTGAATGCATCTTCATGTGTGGCTCCGGTTGGGTTCTCAATGTTACCAGTGGATACATCATAGACAGGGAATGTGTCCGCTGTCAACATGCGAGGTACCCCTAGGAGAATCCAATTGAAAACGAAGACCCCACGGCCCGCCGGCCGCGACTACCATCACGGCAACCTCAAGAATGTGCTGATCGAGGCGGCCATCTCGCAAATCGCAACCCATGGCGCGCGCGCACTGAGCCTGCGCGAAATCTCTCGTTCCATCGGCGTGAGCCATGCGTCGACGTACCGGCATTTCCCGAATAAGGAGAGCGTATTGGCGACGATTGCGGAGCAGGGTTTTGAAAAGCTGACGCGCGCCATGGAGGCGGCAGCGCGACCGCATACAGGTGATGCGCCGGCAATGTTGCAGGCCACCGGCGTCGCTTATGTCGAGTTCGGCGTTGGGTACCCCCATCATTTGCAGATCATGTTCGGTGATTTGATTCCCGATCACGATAGCTACCCGAGGCTGGTCGAGTCGTCGAAGAAGGCTTACGAAGTGCTCGTCTCCGTGGTCCGGGAAGGACAGCAAACCGGCCGCCTGCGTGCACAAGACGCGCGCCTCGTCGCGCTGGCGGCTTGGTCACAGGTGCACGGGCTCGCCATGCTCATAGCGTCGGGGCAGATTCGCGTGGAGGGTCCAGAGCCTATCGAGTACAAATCCCTGGCGGCCTCGGTCATTGCGCTGCTGCGCGAGGGGTTGTCAGTTAGCAAGATCGGGCGCAAAAAGCGGACGCCGATCCGCCGCTGAGGAGCGCTGTTGCGATGCGTCAATGCCTGGTTGGCTTGCTGCTATTTACCTGCTACATATCGGCTCATGAGCGGGACACCAAAGTTTGATAAGACGTCGTTCCCAGGCGGCTACGACATCACAGACATCATCGTGGCGGTGAAGCTTGCGGGACTGAAACACTTTCAGAATCCATCCGCGGGCGAGCTGGAAGGCACCATCGTCAAGCGCTTTTTACTTGAGCTGGCAGCGCGGCACCCGCAGAGCGGGCCCTTCAGCGATCCGTACCGGCTTCGAGGTCAAGAGTTGTTCGACGGGCGGCGCAGCTTGCTGAATAGCCACCTGGGGCTCTCCTGGTTCGGTTTGGCTTACTGGGTCTGTGGCCTGGTGGCGGTTCGTTCGCGTCTGTCGATCGCCGAATACGATGATCTGAACATCTTTCTGGCTCCAATACGGAGCGCGCTCCGGGAACTCGGCGTTCAAGTTTCAGGAGACGAGTGTCTCGCCGAGATCGATCGTTTCCTGCCGGCGGAGGTCACGCCTCGAAACGTCGAGGCATCGGCGCACCTGTTCCTCTCGTTCGCTCGTTTTCTCCACTTCGGCGCCCTGCGGCGGCGCGAAGTCGTGACGCCCGGTTTGGTTCTGCCAAGCGTATGCGTGGCCTTTGTGGAAAACGACGCGGAGGAGGCGCGCAGCGTCACCAGCTTCCTCACCACCCATGACATCTCGATCATCCGGCAGCCTGCGGAGATCACACGACCGGCACGCCTGCTCGTGCTCCTCTCGCGCGACGCGCTGAAATCGGAACTTTTCTGGCGTCGCCTGGCGGATTGGAAAGAGCGCCCGGTGGTCCCGATGGTCGTCTGTCTGATGCCCAAAGCCGAGCTGTACCGCAAGCTTCCTGCCGGTGCGAGCCAGGAAGTGTGGGCGTGGCTCACTGAAAATCTGGTGCTGGAGCGCAGCTCCGAAACCAGCCGATACGTCATGCTGCTCAAGGCGCTCGACCAGGCAGACCCGAAGCAGTGGTGGTGGAATGCGGGAGACGCCGTGGAACTGGGTCTCGCCGTGGACGCATTGGACCTCGGCATCCCGCGGCCCGCGAACCGCAAGGCGAGTGGCCCGACCGGAGAGCCCTATCCCTTCGCCTTCGACGGAAATCTCCTCATGGCCTGCATTTTCGCGAGCGACCGCCTCACGCGAGACGCAGCCGGCGGCCGAGACGCTCGCTATTTCGGCATGTGCTCAGACCTCTTGAAGCTGCGGCAGAATCCCGGTGGCGAGCCGTACACCTTGCCGTGGTTCATGCTCATCTACCGCACCTGGCTGGCGTTTGCGGCCGAGCTGCCTGGGTTCGCCTACTCGCAAGAGGATGTCATGCACGCCGAGCAAGAGCTGCAATCGGCGCTTTTTGCGCTGGGCATCGGAACGGATGCTGGGGAGGTCCCGGCTTTTCTGCAGGCCTTCGCGCAGCTGCCCTGGACAGCTCCCCCAACGACGCCGGCTGCCGTGGACGAGCGAACCATTGCGTTCGTCGTCCTCGTCCACCACTTGACCCAGGCGGCGTTGGCGCGAACGCAGCGCATGCGGCTGCAACATCCCTCCTGCCCCTCATTCGTCAGCTACGCGCGCGCGGATGAGGTCTTCGCCCGCGAAGTCGTCGCCCACCTCGAGGCCAAAGGCGCCGATGTCTGGTGGGACCTCAACTCGATCGCGCTGGGCATGCCGCTCGATGGATCTCTGCGCGCGGCGGTCGGCGATGCCGGATTCCTTTTGCTCATAGCCACTCCGGCGGCCGACGAGAGCAAGTACGTGCGACTGGAGCTCGACACCGCGATTCACCGGGGTCTACGCGTCCTTCCCATCTGCCTCGATGGGCGTGTACCGGCCGGCCTTCGATCCGTGTTCGACTCCGCTCGCGACTCCATCGATCCCCTCATTTCCGCAATCGACACCGAACGTGCCGCCGCCCCGGCGTCGATCCTCGCGCGCCTTGCGCGGTCTCCCGCGGACCAGCTTCGCTGGCTGCAGTCGCAACGGTATCAGGGATTCCTCGACCATCTCGCGCAAGCGCGCGCGAGTCTCGCCTCGAACGCGATAACATGAGCGACTCAAATCAGCTATGGCGCGTGCGGGTCGAACATGAAAATATTCCTTTCATACGCAAGGGAACAAGCCCGCATCGCACAATCGATTTCGGTCCGACTCCTCGAGGACGGTCACAAATCATTCTTTGACCTCACAACATTGACGGTGGGTCGGAGCTACGACGCCAAGATTCGCGACGCCATCCGCGGCGCCGACCTGTTCATCTTCCTCATCAGCCCCGAATCGATTCGAGAGAACTCCTACGCGCGCACGGAGCTTGGCATTGCGCAGGACCGGTGGCCGAATCCCTCTCGAAGGGTTTTGCCCATCATGGTCGAACCCACTCCGATGGCCGATATCCCGCCATATCTCACGGCGGTGACGATCATGCGTACGCCGGGCAATCTCGAGGCCGATGTGCTCGCTGAGGTGGCGAAAATCGCCGGCAGTCGCAGGCGCCGACGGCTGGGGGCTTTCGTGACGTTTGGCGTCATCGGAATTGCAGTGATACTCTTCGCGTGGAGCGTCCGCACTCCCGCCGCAGCCTGCCACTTGAATACGCAAATTCGCAGTGAGGCGGAGAATATGGCTCTACTGGGGATGATGATCGATGTGAGCTACGCCGGGGCCACGAATACGTATCTGATTTCACAGGATGCGTCAGTGGCGATCGATGTCGGGCCGTTCAAGAAAGGCGACGATCGATGGACGATTGCGCTGCGCGGTCTCGACGGCAGCGTGATCGGAACGGAGGTACTCGATGGGTGTCTCGGGACGACGCAACTACGGCGGATACGTGAAACCTATGATCTCATCGTGGGCCCGCGCTCGTAGATGCGCGCGAATTCTCGCGGCGCTTGGGTTGCTCGCTTGCGGTCGCACCGTATTCGCCGCGACGGTCGTCGCGGGAACGATCACTGACGGAATCACCGCTGCGCCGGTCGCCGGCGCTGAAGTTCGCATCACCATGGGCGGGGAGCTTCTCGGAACGGGGACCAGCGATTCCGCGGGTCAGTTTCGGGTGATCTTCGAATTGGCCAGCCAGGCCGCCGTCAAGAACTTGACGCTCGGGGTTCGACATGGCCAATACACGGAAATCGCCACCGATGTGACCGTCTCGTCCGGCCGAACGGATCAGCAGTCGTATCGAATCACTCTGTTGCCGTCGGTCGTGGGGGACTGCCGCAGAAATGGCAATCACACCGTGGTGGTCGGCTACTTTCGGCCGCCGGCCGGCTCCTCGGGGCAGCTGGAGCTGGCTTCCCGCATCAAGGACTCTCTCGAGTATGACGTGCTCGCACGGTTCCAGAAATTAAAAATCGTGCCGCAGTCGCAGCCGATCTTCATTGCCTGCGAGCAAATCAAACCGCAGGCGCTGGCCGACTATGGCAGCTTTGCAAAGTCGCTCGGCGCCGACGCGTTTCTGTCCGGATATGTGGTGCCGGCCGGCGTTTCGGGCATCCAGAAGGTTAAAGTGGAAATGTCCATCGCCGATCGATTCGGCCTGTTGGTTCCGCCGGTGCATGCGTCATCGCTCGACGTGGATTTGGATGATCCGGCGACGGCCAGATTGCAGGGCAGTGCGCAAACGGCCATTTTTACTGCGCTGGTCACGGGCTATGAACGAGCGGGCCAGACGGCAGAGTGTGTCGAAGCCGCGAACGCCGCCGAACAAGCCATCGGGAAGCTGCCCGCCGTATTGATCGAGACGCGCAAACGGTGCAGCGGGGCTCTCCCCAATAGCGGGTTGACTCGAGGACATGGCCCGTGAGCCATCGGCTGGCGGCGTGCTTTGCGTTGTTTGCCTGTTTGTTGCCGGTGAGTCTGGTCGCGGCGGCGAAGTACGACGTCCAACAGGAACTCAAGATTCTTGCGCGGGGCGAAAAACTGGATTTGCACATTCCGGGAGCGAAATATCGGATCGCCGCATTTACCTACGAGGACCCGGACGGAACCAAGCTCGGCGACGCGATCGCCGCCCTGGTGGCACGTGAAATTCTCGTGCGCTCCTCGGTCTCTTCGATTGGAGTGCTGACTTACGAAGGTGGGCTGGCGCCGAGCGCCTCGGATGGCCTGAGCTACTTCGATAAAGTCGAGAAGGTGGCGGATGCACAAGATGTGACCTTATCGGTCTGGGGGATGGTTCGCCGAAGCGGATCCACGCTGACGGTGGATTCTTACTTGCAACTGCCGCCGAAGGTCATCGAAAAATACCTGCGTTGGCACGTGAAGCTGCCGCTGGCCATGAACGGCGAACTCGTCGCGCACTTGCATCCCGAGCGAGTGCTCGTGCAGACGCTGCGGATACCGATGAGCACCGGCGAGAAGATTCACGAGGTCGCGCGGCGTCTGGTCGAGCTGCGGGCAGATGCGAGCGATACGTCATCGGTCGTCGGCGTACTGCCGAAGGGATCCGTGTATTGGATTGCGAAGCAAGACGGCGATTGGATGCTCTTGAATGCCGGCAATACTGTCGGCTGGGTGCGGCGCTCCGGCTATTGCACGGCGGAATGCGCCCCATTGCTCGATGTGGCGAAGTTCACCGCCACTCTGCTTGGTTTCATGGAAGCCCCGGGAATCAAGCAGTTTGCGGGATCACTGGCTCCGGACGCCTTGATGATAGCGGATCAGATCACCGCCTTCGAACTGATTGGGCAGGACGGGCTGGAGTTGCTCGAGGGTTACTCCGGCAAGCTCGAACAAGAGCTGACTCATGCGGCGACGAGCGGAACCGTGCCGGCGGGTGGGGCGGCCCTTGCCAATGCGCTGGCCATCGACAAACTCGCGGTTTTGCTTCAGTCGGAAGCCCGCCGCCAAGCCGCCATCAATCACAGCGGGAACGTCAGCGCGGCTTATGACGAACTCGCGCCGGATCGGCAAGAAATCGCCGCGATCGCGTTTGCATTGGCCGAGGCGTCGCCGACGGATCCGGACAATGTGGACGTGCTGCATAACCTTGCCGTCCTGTTCGAGTATGCGGGCGAGAAAAAGCGCGCGGCATTGGCCCGCTCACTGGCCTCGGAGGGAGGGTCCGACAAATGACGCGGCCGCCATGGACACGAATGCGGTCCGGCAAGCATGGGCTGCGTGTTATGCGCGGAACACTTTGTTCGTCGCGCGAGCGTCTGCCATAGAGGAACCTTATGACTCACCGGCCATTACTTCACCTCCACCTGCTGGCTCATCCCGAGTCGGAAGCCGCGCAGCAGTTGTGCGCCGATCTCATGCAGCGCTTCGTGACGCCGCCGGTGAGCGGAGGCATTCGAATTCCGGTTTTCTTCACGCCGAACGACGGAGCGAATCTTCCGCCGGCGCTCGGGGTGGAAGACGGTTTGTCTCTCGACGCCGCCGAACACACGCTCGTGGTCATCGTGGGCGATCAGAGGATGGTGCAGACCATCCGCCAAGGCACGGGCCGGGCATGGATCGAGTTTGCGGCGCGCTTGCGCGAGTTGACGCCGCTCGATAAAAGTCCGCATCACCTGTTGGTGATCGCACTCGAGCCCGCGGCATTTCAACTGAGTGCGGAGGAGCTCGCGCTATCGGCATTTCTCGATCCGCAAGCCGATCCCACGGTGGGCGCAAAACTGCGGATGGCGCTGATGTCGTTTCACATCGCAGCTCGTGCATTGCAGCTTCTTCAGGACGGGAAGGTCGCCGCATCCGCACCGAACGCCATGAAGGCTCCGGTCCGGCTGTTTGTCAGCCACGCGAAGGACGACCTGGACCCTAAGCGTCAGGACGACCCGGTCAGTCAAACGCGGGCCGCACTCAGCGAACTTCCCGTGGAGGCTTGGTATGACGCGCAGAAAATCGCCTCCAGCCAACAATTTGCCGACGCGATCCAGGCGGGAATCACGGACTCCAGCATCGTACTGGCGTTCCAGACGGATCGGTTCAGCGAACGCCCGTGGTGCCGCCGCGAAGTGCTCGAGGCCAAGAGGAACGGCGCGCATGTGCTGTTGATCAATGCCGTCAAGACCGGCGAAGCACGCAGCTTCCCGTACGGCGGCAACGTCCCCACCGTGCGTTGGCAGTACATCGACCCGGCCGCCGATGCGTGGAATGTGATCGACCGGGCCGTGCTCGAGGCGCTGCGGTTTACCTACAATCGCGCCGTGCTCGAGCGCGCCCAGACAGCTTCCGACATCGTGGTGGCCTCGCCGCCCGAGGCCCTCACCCTGACGCAGCCGGCATTTTCCACGGGAGCGCCCGCAACGGTTCTCTATCCCGATCCGCCGCTCGGGCGCGAGGAATTGGAAGTGCTGGTGCAGCTGCGCCCGAATTGCACCTTCGTGACCCCGCTCACCCGGCTTGCCCAGAAGCCGCGGCCGGCGCATGTCAGCCGGATCACGGTGTCGATTTCGGAGAGCGAGGATATCGCCCGGTTTGGAATGTCCGCGGCACATTTCGCGACCCTGACGGACGAAATTCATCTTTATCTGCTGCTCGCGAGCCTCAAGATTGCCTATGGCGGTGCCCTCAAGGGCAGCATGACCGCGGCGTCAAATTTCACTCTGCGGCTGTTCAATCTGGTTGGGAGCTACTCGAAGCTGGCGGAGAGCGTCTCCGCTCCGCCGCTGCGAAACGCGATCATGAACATCGCTCCGTGGCCCTTGAGGCTCGAATACGGAGACGAAGAGTGGCGATTGTTCGATGATGCATCCGGCTCAATCGCCGAGTATGTGGAAGGACCGCGTCCCAATGAACTCGCGATGCGAGACGAGGACTTGTTCGCCAAGCCCGGCCCCGCGGGGGTGCATAGCGCTGAGACCCCGTTGTGCCGCTACGCCTGGGCGCGGGGGCTCACGTTGATGCGCGAGAAAATCACCGAGCTCTCGCAGGCGCGCTTGGTCATCGGTGGGAAGCTCGCGAATTTCAGCGGCGTGATTCCCGGCGTGGTCGAGGAAGCCTACCTCTCCTTGAAAGGCGGCAAGCCCCTTTTCCTGGTGGGCGGATTTGGCGGCGCGGCGCGCGCAGTTTGCGACCAGTTGCGCGGACTCGGCCGTCCGGAGTTCAGCGAGACGTTTTCCGCAAGCAAGGTGCCGGACTATGCGGCTTGCAAGGGACTGTACGCTTCGTACGGAGTGCCGTTCGAGTCCCTGGGGGAGATTGGAGCCGCGGTCGCGTTGAAAGGGACCGGACCGCTTTCCCGGGCATTGAACAATGGACTGGACGATCCGGATAATTTGGAGCTCATGCAGTGCAAGGATGCGCAGCGCGTGATCGAACTCGTGCTGCAGGGCCTGGCCAAGATATGAGGATCCGGGCGCGGTTACCGAGGGATCGCCTCACGCAGCGCTGAAGACCTCGTCGTTATCACGCAGCAAATATCCAGCAAGCCCGGTGATCCATTGCTCGACCGAGGCCGGCTCCTTGGTGCCGAACTCCTCGGCAAGGAAGTTGCTCGCGGCGCTCACCCCGAGCTTGCGGTAGGCTTCGAATTGCGCCTCGTCGAAAAACTGGTTGAGCGTGCTCTGATGCGGGAACAGCGGATTCTCGCGGTGATAATCGAGCACATAGTTCGTCTCGGTGCCGAGCAGAGCCAGCTTGACGTACAACATCCAGCCGAGCTCCTTGTCTTTCAGGTCGGGCACATCCGGCGTGTAGTCGATTTTGGCAAGGAGGCCATAATTTGTGCTGAAACCGTCCGCCAGTTGCAAGTCGGCGGTGTCGAAGTCGATACGATAACCGAAATCGATGGCCGCCAGGCGCTGGAGCCGGTTGAGATCCGCGCAGGTCATGCCCGCATCCATGCCGCCGTCGATGCAGACGATGAATTTGAGCTTGCGCCGGATCAACTCATACGCCGCCAGATTTTCGATGTGCCCTCCGTCCGACAGATTGAGCGTGCTCGACTTCTCGTTCAGCCATCCGAGCATCTCGCGCGTCAGCTCCGAGAAGGCGTTGGAGGAGAATAGACCCAAGGGTTGGCGGTTCCAGCGCAACCAGTAGCCCAGCCGGATGTTGAATATGGCCATCAACAGGCGGTACTGATGCATGGTCTGCGACCCCATATTGGTCGACGCCGCCGCGCCCGAAACGGCCATCGCCGTGGCGAGGTCCAAGTCGCGGTTCATCTCATAGACCACGCTGGTCGGCTGAAAGCCGACGATCGGTGATCCACAGAACCACTTGCTCAGCAGAAAGAAATCTCCGTCCCGGCCGCGCAATTCCGCATTGCGGCTCGCCGGGAGATTCACCGTGGTGTTGATGAGATGATAGGGCAGGTCGTCCGAGAGGGAGCCGAGGTCGATGATTGGCGGATCAGCGGGCGCATTTCTACTCTCGGGTGTTTTCAAATAGCAGTTCGCAAGCTTGTCGCGATAGTAGCGATGAAGGCCCGTCAAATTGATGTTCACCACCGACGCCCACAGAGCCCACAGGCCGAGCGCGCCACAGACCCAGATCTCCGGCGTCGTCATTGATCCCTTGGAGGATTCAGTCCCCAAATATTGAAAAACCGCAAGATATACGATGAGGTACAGCACCACCCCGGAAAGGATGAAGATCCGGGAAATGAGCCGTCGATACGGCCAAAGGTAGCCGACCGCTTTAAATGCCGTCCCTCCGGAGACGGCCGCCGCGATGCCCGCCAAGGCCGAGCTCCCAAGCTTCCAATGAGTCCAGTGCGATACCAAATCCAGAGCCGCGGGTGTTGCGGCCACCGCCAGTAATACCGCGGACAGGAGCAGGCAAAAAGCGGCGACGACATCCAGCTTGGCGCCGCATGCGCGCCAAATGACCGTGATCGGGCGGACCAAGTACCATAGCAAAGCAGGACCGGCGGCGTACAAGCCGACATAAATGGCACAGTGGAGCAGTCCATATCGCGCGGCCAAGTGCGTCAACATTGCGCCACTGACCGGGATCGCAATCGCCAGCAGTATCGTCGTCAGCATGCCGGAAGCGAGCAGACCGCCGAGCACCATGCCGGAGAGCGCCGTCACGGGCAGCAGATACTTACTGTTGTTTCGGAGGTGCCGCACGGCGGTCGTGTCGGACGAGGTGCCTTTGAATATCTTCTCCCAGGCTGCCTTGGCCGCTTCGATTCCCGCGGTCGCATTCCCCGGTGACGGGAACTGATTGCTCATGAAGCAGCCGAGGTAGCCGCCACCCGAGACGGTGGACAGGTAGTCGAATTGGCGCAGCAGGTGTTTCTCAGCGAGCACCTCGACGACCCCAAGGCAGAACGTCGCGGAGCGTATCCCGCCGCCCGACAGTGCGAGCCCGATGCCGTTGCTCACGGCCGCGGGAGCCGCGCGCACCTCCATACCGCGGCGACGGGCGATATGCTCGCGCTCCTTGTCATTGATCTCGTGGATGCCGATCGCTGTGCTTCCATGCTCGGCCTGAACCGCACTGCTGCTGGGCGGCGGCTGGAAGGGGCGCTCAATTCCCAGGTCGAAAGGTTTACCCATGTTCGGGGTGTGAGGGGCCGACGCCGTGACATCGGCGGGTCCGTGGCCGCTGAGAGACGCGAACTGCTCGACGAACCGCTGAAGCTCTTTCTGCAAACTCTGGAGTTCAGCCCGGAACTGCCGCCGCAGGGCGGGGTTGAGAAAGCGTCCGTCCGCGTTGACCATCGAGTGCCAACGGGCGGTGTAGGGTCGAATCGTTTCGAGCATCCTCCCGGCAAGGTCCAGAAACCCGGAGGCATCCGGATACTGTGTCATCAACGTGCGGGTGGCCTTGAAAAGGTCGACGATGCTCTTGAGCGCAGTCTCTTCCTGCCCCGACCGGAAGTGTAGATTCCTGGTCACGATGCGCGTGGTCATTTCGACCCAGATCGTGTGGGCGGGCGCTCGGGATGCGGTTGAGTCGACTGGTGCTGCCATGATTCGTCTCCGGAAACCCGCGAGCACGGTACCAGATTGTAAGCGGAGTTTTGCCGGCCGCGGCAACTATGCTTTTATCGCGACCTGATAGAAGTCCAATACGGATTGAATCGGTGAGGCGAACGAATGCGCCACCGGACTATCGACGCTGCTCTGCGAGCCGCCGACGATCATGCCCACAGGCCGCAGGTCCGGCGTGCAAACCAGGGCTCCGGAGTCGCCTTCATCGCTGAACTCACCCGCGGCTCCCACGATCGCAATCTGCCCGGCGAGCACCGCATTCAGCGCGGCATCGCCGTTGTAGTTGATGCTGATGTCCTCGGAGACCCCATCGACGGACCCCTGGGTGACCGCGCTTGCGGCTCCTTTCTTCATCACCGCGGTGGACTGCGTCGCAGCGATCACGGTCGGCATCAAGGCTCCCAATCCGTTGATGTTGGCGCTCCCGGCCGCCCCCGGCTCCAGTCGAGCGACCGACGCGTCGAAGGCATTCGAGCCGCCGTTCAGATGGAACGTCGGTGTCGCGATCAAGCGGCCGATCACCTGCGCACCGCCGTCGAGCGCCAGCGAGGGCCCGTAGACCGGATCGCCGTCCTGGCCGTAGGTGTTCGTCAAGACATGCCAACTGCCCAGGATGTATTCGGCCGAATCGTCTTTGACGATGCAGGTCAGGGTTCCACTCACGCCGCGCCCATTGCCGACCGAGTCGCCGGGCGTCGCATGCGTCCGCACCATGGCAACGGCGATGACGTCGGTGGGGACCCCGTCGATGTCGGGCGGAATGCGCTGCCGGCGGGTGAGCCTCCGCTGGCTCATCTTCTTTCGAACATACACGCGGATGCAGTCTTGAGCGGCGATCTTGCCGTCGCTGCGCTTGACGCCGAAACCAACGCCCAAGATTCCCTGCGGCAGGCCGTGCCATTTGCGGGTGTGCTTTCCGCCCCAGCGCCATCCCATCGCCATGCGCAGGGCGTGCTTGGCTGCAGCCATCTCGATGACGGATTTCATCTCTTGGCCGGCGCGGCGCCTTCATAAAGGTTGAAGATGGGAATATCGAAGGTGAAAGAGATCGCGGGAAATTGCAGGGCGGCCTTTTGGATGGTATTCCCGCCGCCGGTGGAGATCTTGGTGAGTTCGGGTCCGTATTGAGCCCCGAACAAGATCGACAGGGGGCTGCCTTTCTTCGACCACACCACGAAGAGGCCCGGCGCGACGATGTTGGGCCAGGTCAAGGACGACACTTGGCCCCCGCCCGATCCGAGCCGCCACGAGGCCACCGCGCCCACATCCAAGATGGGAAGAAACAGCGACCAGGAGCCCGTTTGAAAAAAACGGGAATCGCGGGGCGGATCGTTGCCGTCGATCGGCTGGGTTCGCGGCGCGACGCCCCAGTTGAAATCCAGACCGACGGGCGCGGTGAATCCCAAATGCGCTCTCGTCTTCGCCGCTCCGGTGCCTTGCAGATTTCCGATCAAGGTTTCCGCTCCCGCGGTCACCCCGAAGTAGCTGTTCAAAGTGACCGAAAACGGCCCGTGCTGAATCTCGTTATAGCTGGTCGCGGAGAGGGAATGGGTCGCGAACGCCGCCTTGATGTCGTCGGGCGTCTTGGCCGAAGCGACCTCGGCGAGGAACGGACCGTTCTGCTGGAAAAATTGCGCCAGCGGCTTGGATACGGGGCTCGTGTCGCTGGTGGTGTCCAAGCGCAGAAACGTCACGATCTCCCCGACCGCGGACGCGTACTGCCTTTCCTTGACGTCGCCGATGATGTCCACGATGGCGTTCAGTTGAATGGAAATCCTGGCGACCCGACTCTTCGAAGCAGATACGGCAATGGAAGGATCGAAGGCGAGCGCGGCGTCGCATAGGCCGTTCGCCAGCTGCAGCAAATCGCCGATCAAGGGTTTGGCGTCATCGATGCTGCTGACGGGAAGCGGCAGATTCTGAACGTCCTGATGAATGGGTACGAGGCCGCCCGCCAACTTCTCCAGGACGGCGGCAATCGTGGCGAATTGTGCCGGCGCGGAGCACTCGGAGGTCGATCTGGTGCAGGTAAAGGGAGGTTTGCCCTTCTGGGTCAACCAGCGATCGACACTGTCGTAGAGCGAAGTATCCGCAGCGTAGGAGAGGCCCAACCACAGGTTGAGGGCGTCGGGGTCGGGCGCGGTGCCGCCCGCGGGGAAGAGCAAATGAACCACGTCCTTCTGCGAATGCCAGGTGGACTTGCCATCTTGGGCCAGAAGGTGGGAAACGATCGACGCCAACTTGAGCAGGACGTCGACGTCGGATACCTGCGGCGGCGGCTTCCCGGCACCGCTGAACGAGGCGATGAAAGTGGTGCTGGCCGCGCCGACCGCGTCGATCACGTCATAGGGCTGTCTGCCGTTTCTGATGATCTCGATGCCCGTGACGGCGGCCACGGACGTCAAGTAGCGCGGCTCGCTGCCGATCGACGGGTCATATAATGCATCGACGAAGGCCGGGAGATTCTGCGGAAGCGCGGCAAAATCGGCTCGAAAATCCGACTGCAAGATGACCCAGTCGTTGGTATCGATGGATTCCGAGTCGACCGTCCGCAGATAACCCATGGATTTCGGAAAGCCGGCGGTGAGCGGTTTGCCGGCCGACGAGGCATCGATGGTCTTCATCTGCCGCGCCAGACTGCGGACGAAAACGAGCTCCGCATCCTCCTTGACGCGCTCCGCGATCAGCGAGCCCAACGCATCGGCAATCGAACTGGCAGAAAACAGGCTTGACATCGGATTGCCCTGTGCGGTGACCGCGCCCGGGGTGGGCGCCGCGGAGACCGGGGCTCGGAGCTTCGCAACCAGCGAGGGCACGTTTCTCAGGAATGGATTCTGGTCGAGATGGGCGGGATCGACGTCATGGGCTTTGAGCAGCGCGGCAATGTCCGCATCGCGGGCGGGTCCCGCGGACACCAGCAACGCCTTGAGCCGGACGGCGTCGTCGAAGGCGTAACCCGTCGCAGCGATCGGCGGCGCTGTGCCATCGGCTCCGGGTCCGCTTGGAACGGAGGCTCCTTTGGTCGGAAGCCCCAGCGAAATATTCACTGTGGCGCAGCACAACGCGCAAAGAGCAAGCAGGGTGGGTGCGAACCGCCCCATCCCGACGCGTAAAGCCGCTAAATCGACTGCCCGATACTCAATCATTTCATCCCTGAACTGATCCCGAATGCCAGTTCTTATCGCGCGTTAGATAACGCCGAATGCCGCGCACCGTCAATAGCCGCGCCCTCCGTTCGCAATATTATATTGATGGGTGCGATTTGCGCGGCAATTGCCGCGACACAACAATTCTGATTGCAGCGGTGAGTTTCGACCAAAGCCGACGTAGATTTTGACATTTGCCGAGCGCGGCGACATTCTGGAACGCGATTTACGATCGCAGGATTCCACGAAGGAGTTCCGACCGCGAACCGACAAGGAGATCGTCATGCAAGGATTGAACGCCGTCGTCGACATTTCGCATCACAACGGCAACGTCGATTTCGACAAGTTGAAGTCGTCGGGAATCATCGGGGTCATTCACAAAGCGACTCAAGGGGTGAGCGACTCCGATCCGACCTATGCCGGCCACCGCGAGGCGGCCAAAGCGGCCGGACTCTTGTGGGGCGCCTATCACTTCGGCACGGACAGCGGCGGAGTCGAACAAGCCATCAATTTCCTCAACGTCATCGGCGATCCCTCTGGTACTCTCATCGCGCTTGACTTCGAATCGAATCCAACGGGACCGAGCATGAGCCTCGAGGAGGCGCGCGGTTTCATCACGCAGATCAAGACGGCCACGGGCCGCTTCCCGGGCTTTTACTCCGGCCATGACATCAAGGAGGCTTTAGGGTCCGGGACGGATTCGTTGTTGGCCAGCTGCTGGTTCTGGTTGGCCCAGTACGGCCCGACCCCCGTAGTGCCTCAGAATTGGAAAACGTGGACGCTATGGCAATACACCGATGGAGCGCTCGGCCCCGATCCCAAAGAGATCCTAGGGGTCGGCCGGTATGACCGGGAATTATTCAACGGCTCCGAAGCGGACTTGCGAGCATTCTGGGGCACCTAGTCCCTTCCCGCGGCTTGAAACACGAGCGTTGTGTGCGGCCGTTGCCACGGGGATGCTCGCATCATCGTTCGCACTCGGCGGATGCTCCGATTGGCGCACCGCGGCCAAATCTTCGTCCGCATGCCGCCCGGGCGCCCCTGAGTGTCCGATTGAACTCGTGTTCGCCGCGAACCATGCGGAGGTGAGCGGAATTCTGTCCCCGGAACACAGTAGCGTCAGCTACGCGTTCCACATCAAGGCCCCCGAACAGCTTCGATGGTCGCTGTCCGGCCCGGCCGTGCGCGTCGTACTCACCCGGCCCGGCGGCGATGCGGACGGCCCAGGGATCCCGGCGACCGTGCCGCTCGCGGCAGCCGGGCGCTATGTCTTCGGCCTGTCTTCTAATACCATGGCCGAAGATATTTACGGCGCATATCGATTGGACATGCGCTTGTCCCCTTGAGGCTGCACGGCGGCGATTAGCGGTGATCGCCCACACCCCTCCGGCGTCCATCGATGCGCGTGGCCGTCGCCGGATCATTGCGGTCGCCGCGCCAGGTCGGGTGGTTGAAGTGAATCACATGATCGCCGTTGTACGACACCACCGCGTCATCGAAAATCAACCGGCCGATGCGCCGCCAATTCGTGATTTCGACATGCTGGGCCACTCCCGGACCGTGGACGGCACCGTCGTCGCTCACGTCGATCGCGAAGCCCAGGGTGCGCTGCGGCCGGGGGTTGCCCGGGTCGAAAATCTGCGCCATGACCTCGTCGCGGAAATCCAAGGCGGCTCCTGCGATTCGCGGTTGCCCGGGCACGACACAGAGCCGCATGTACTTCGGGCAGCGCGTCGGTTCACCAGGTGCCTTGCCCAGCTCCGCGATGGGATACAGTTGGCGCTGCGTGGGTTCCTTGTCGACGAGTTGGAAAACCAATCCGGTGATGAGTAGGATCGGCATGCCGCTGCCGCGCCGCCATGCATGAACATCGGGCGCGTTGCGCAACTCCGCATCATTGATGGCGGCGGTCACTTCGCCCGCGATATCCTGCTGCGTGATGAAGCCGGCGGTTTGCAGCGGTGCGGAGTGCATCGGGTCCGTGGTCGGAAACAACTTGCCCACCAGCGCGAGCGATCGCGTGTGGCCGCGCCGCGTTTCGCTGCAGCAGGTCGAATACCGTCCCACGACCAATGCCTCGCTATTCTGCCGGAAGTAACCGGAGTAGGGCGTCGCCTCGGTTATCCGCCAACGGCCGGTCAGGCACACCCCATTGGGATGGAGTATGCGACGATAGCCTTTCCGGTCCGGGCCCCAACGGAGGTCGGCGTGAGAGTCGACGGCGCGCACCGTGGCCTGTCGAAAGATGTAGTCCTTGCCGAACGACAGCGCACCGCGCAGGACGCTCGAGAGCGTCACTGCTTGCATCGGCAGCGCAGCGGCCCCCGGGGTGCCCCATTCCGGCCGGTAGGGATTTGCAAAAATCGCCTCACGCACATCGGCAAAACGCGATCCCGCATAGGCGCGATCCTCCTCCACGAACGCTTCGGCGCCGAAATGCTCTGTCGATGGTGTCGCGGCCGTGACTTCCATGATCTTCGTCATTAGCGATCCCTCCTAAGGCAACCGATCCGCGCCGTCCTTGCTTCGCGCAATTGCGCCGAAATCCCCTAGCCACGCCTGTTGAAAAATATTGCGCTTTCCGCAGCACAGGATACAAGAGCGCGTCGCGTACGTGAGCGCGTTGCGTACGCGAGCGCATGAATACTTCGCGGCGCGTCGCCGCTGCGATGCAACATGATGGGGGTCTGCGCTCCGCGCCCCGATTGCGTACGGCGGCCAACATTGATATACGTCAGACACAGGCGCGAAGGATTGCGGGCCTTCCGCAGTGACATTTGCAACGGGAAGAACAAGCGGGAGGTTGCACGTGATCCGTATTCGCCGCGCAGTTGCATCGTCGATCATCATCTCGCTGGCCATCGGGCTCTGGAGCTGTTCCCAGCAGCCGCGGCCGGGCACGGTGCTGGACGAAGCCAAATTGGCGGGCCGAACGGCGGCCAGTTTTCCGCATGCCGCCGATGACTATTTCCACGACATGGACGGCGGCCAGACGTTCAGCACCGACGAGATCATCGGCAGGAACATGTGGTTGGTGTGGACCGGCGGTAACGACCGCTTCTGGAACACCATGACGGGCTACACCTTCGGCGCCTTCGATCTATTGAAGTCCATCAGTTCGCATCCGAGCCTCGGGTTCTCGCGGGCCAATCGGTGGAATTACCTCGGACTCGTGAACGAGCCGTGCTTCGAGACGCCGACGGCGCCCGATCCGAATCGCCGCGGTCTATGGCTGGACGTACGTCGCAAGGACTGCAGCGCCGATCCCTTCGAAGACGAGACCCACTATCCCGGCGTCGCGCTCGGTTCCCGCGGCAAATCCTTGGGCGACGGCACCACACAGCCCGTCGGCTCCTTCTATGGCTATGCCACCGGCATCATGGGTCTACGCCTCTTCCCGAATCCCGATTTCGATGCCAAAGCGGCCAAGGATTGGGATCCGGAGCGCTATTACACCGATCCGTCGTACTACAACCGCGCGGATCTGGTGCGGCCGTACCGCGTCGGCATGTCCTGCGGTTTCTGTCACGTGGGTCCGAGCCCGATTCATCCGCCCGCGGATCCGAACGCCCCCGCCTTTGCCGATCTGAGCTCCTCGGTGGGCGCGCAGTACATGTGGGTGGACCGCCTGTTTATATTCAATTCGAACAAGCCCGAGGGCCGGAAGAATTTCATGTACCAGCTGGTGAAGACCTATCGGCCGGGTTCGATGGACACGTCGCTGATCTCCACGGACAGCATCAACAATCCGCGCACCATGAATGCCGTGTACGACTTCGTCTCGCGCATGGGGCTCGCGAAAAATCTATGGCACGAGAAGCTCGCCGGCGGCCAGCTCAACAACAAGCAATTCAACGATTTCGTGAGCGACGGTCCGTTGACCGAGTTCTACTCCAAGGCGGACGCCACCTCGCGTACGCCGCATGTGCTGAAGG
This sequence comes from uncultured Gammaproteobacteria bacterium, assembly GCA_963799885.1. Taxonomy (GTDB): domain Bacteria; phylum Pseudomonadota; class Gammaproteobacteria; order Steroidobacterales; family Steroidobacteraceae; genus Bog-1198. The sequence continues at coordinate 476,535 of CAWCYX010000005.1, forward strand.
ACGGTGCCGATTCGGTGGGCCTGCTCGGGGCGCTGAATCGCGTCTATCTCAACATCGGATTGTTCAGCGAAGAGTGGCTGCTGCACTTCAATGCGGTGGTCGGCGGCAAGCCGATCACCCCCATCGAAATCGCGGTCGCGGAGCGCAACTCGCCCTACTGGCAGGCGACGGAGTTGGGCACCGTCAAGACCGCGCTGTTCTTCTTGAAGGCCGCGCGGCCGGACCGGCTGAAGGACGCGCCCGGCGGCAGCGCCTTCCTGGGCGACGATGCCAAGACCGTGGCGCGTGGCAAGGAGGTCTTCGCCGACACCTGCGCCCGATGCCATTCGAGCAAGGGTCCTCCGCCGCCGGCAACGCTCGAGCTCGACCCGGACAAATGTGCCGGGGCGGCATACCTCGGCTGCTTCAAGCGCTACTGGACCTGGACCCAGACGGATGATTTCAAACGGCAGATGCGCGCCATCGTGGCGGCGGCGGATTTTCTCACCGACAATTATCTCTCCACCGACGGTCGAATCCCGGTGACCTTGCTGCGAACCAATGTCTGCAGTCCGTTGGCCACCAATGCGCTCGCCGGCAATATTTGGGACAACTTCTCCTCGCAGTCCTACAAAGAGTTGCCGTCGGTGGGCACGGTGACATTGAGCGACCCCTTTACCGGCGACCCGGTGAAGTACCCGATGCCGGCGAACGGGCGCGGCTACACCCGCGTGCCGTCGCTGATCGGTCTGTGGTCTACGGCGCCCTTCTTGCTCAACAACAGCGTCGGCCCCTTCAGCGGCGACCCGTCGGTGGCGGGCCGCATGACGGCGTTCGACCGCTCCATCGAGCAGATGCTGTGGCCGGAGAAACGCGAGCAAGATTCGCTGCTCGCCGGCAAAGTGCCGGGACTCATCGACCGCACCACGGAGCGCAGCGACCTATTCATTCCCGTGGGCTACGTGCCCGAGGCACTGCAGCCGCTGCAAGGCACGGCGCATCGCTGGCTGCCGCGCGTCGTGAGTGCGGGCGGCGATGTCGCACTCGGGCCTATTCCCGCCGGCGTGCCGGTGGGGTTGCTGGCCAGCGTGAAGTTGCGCACGGAGCAATTCGACACCGAAGATCCTGCGGCGTATTTGCGAAACCTGGGTGACCTGGTGGTGCGGCTCAAGGCCGATTTACTGCTGCACGCGTCCAGCGACGAGGAGTTGGGCAAGGCCTTTGCCAACCTCCGCGGTCCGCTGCTGGCGAACAGCAAGTGTCCGGACTTCGTGGTCAATCGCGGTCACTACTTCGGCACGGCGCAATTCAACGATCAGGCGGCCTTGAGCGACGACGAGCGCGCCTTCGGAACCGAACCGGTATTGAGCGACGCCGACAAGCATGCGCTGATCGCGTTCTTGAAGACGTTCTGATCGTCGCATGACCGAGACCCAGGGAGCGGCGGGTGAATGGGATTACATCATCGTCGGCTCCGGGCCTGGAGGAGGGACCTTGGGGGCGCGGCTTGCGGAAGCCGGCATGCGGGTCTTTCTCCTGGAGGCGGGCGGCGATGCCCGGGTCGAAACCGGAGTGCGTCTTCCCGATGACTACCGTGTCCCCGGCTTCCATGCCTTTGCCTGTGAGAACCCGGCCATGAGTTGGGATTTCGAGGTCCGTCACTACGCGAATGAGTCCCGCCAAGCCCGGGACTTCAAGTACGATGCGGCGCGCGGCGGGGTCTTCTACCCGCGCGCCGCTACCTTGGGCGGATGCAGCGCGCACAACGCGATGATCTTCATGCTGCCTCACCATTCGGACTGGGACCATATCCGCGATCTCACCGGCGACCCCTCCTGGAGTGCGCGGCGCATGCGCCGTCACGCCGGCGCACTGGAAAACTGCCGGTATCGGCCGCTGTGGCGCGCGCTGGCGCTCATCGGCATCAACCCTACGGGGCATGGTTGGCGCGGCTGGCTTTCGACCGAGCGGCCGCTGGAATTCAGCGCGCTCGGCGATGAGGAGATGGTGCTGACCGTCTTCGAATTCGCCTTGCAGTTCGTGCGTCGCCTGAAGCATCGGTGGCGCACGCTGTCGCGCTGGTTCCGGCGGGCCGGCGACCCGAACGCGCGGACATGGCGGGCTCGCAGCTTCGAGGGTTTGTGCTACACGCCGCTGGCCACGGCCGGCCACGAACGCCGGGGCGCACGCGAGCGGGTGCTCGAGGCGGCCGGCAAATTTCCCGAGAACCTCCACATCGAACTCGACGCCCTGGCTACGCGGGTATTGTTCGACGCGAGCGGCGCCGCCTGCGGCGTCGAGTACCTGAAGGGCCGGCATCTGTACCGGGCGCATGGCGCACCCAGCGACGCACCCGGCGAATTGCGTCGAGTGTTCGCGGGCCGCGAGGTCATCCTCTGCGGCGGCGCCTTCAACACGCCGCAATTATTGATGCTGTCCGGCATCGGTCCGGCCGCGCAGCTGCGCGAGCACGGGATTGCCGTGAAGACCGATCTGCCGGGCGTCGGGCGAAATCTCCAGGATCGGTACGAGGTGGCGGTGACGTATCGCGCGCGGCAGCCCTGGCACCTGCTCGACGGCGCCAAGTTCGAGCGCGGCGATGCGATTTGGCAGTGCTGGAACACAACGCGCAAAGGTTTGTATGCGTCCAACGGCGCGGCGCTGGCGTTCGTCCGCTTCTCCGACTCCGTGCTGCCCGAACCGGATATTTTCTCCATGGCATTGCCCACGCGCTTCGAAGGTTATTTCCACGATTTTTCGGCCTGGCTGCAACGCGACCACGACATCTTGACGTGGGCGGTGCTGAAGGCGCACACGATCAATCGCGCGGGTACGGTCGAATTGCGCTCCGCCGATCCGCGCGATCCGCCGCGAATCAACTTTCATTACTTCGACGAAGGCGACGACAAGGCGGGGAAGGATCTGGCCGCGCTGGTCGACGCCGTCGGCTTCATACGCGGTTTGGCCGAACCGCTGCTGGCCTGCGGCGTATTCACCGAGGAATGCGCTCCGGGAAAGAAGTTCGATACCAATGCCAAGGTGGCGGACTATATTCGCGACACCGCATGGGGCCATCACGCCTCATGTTCCTGTCCCTTAGGATCAGCCGCGACGGGCGGCGTGCTCGATAGCGCGTTCCGGGTGCACGGCACGCCCCGGCTGCGGGTGGTCGATGCGTCGGTGTTCCCGCGCATTCCCGGCTTCTTCCTCGTGAGCGCCGTGTACATGATTGCGGAAAAGGCGGCCGAGACCATCCTCGGCGACCTGCCGGCCGCACGCACTCGGAAGTCACGTTAGCGAAATCCACGTTAGCGAAATCCACGTACTACCCAAGGAGAGAGCAATGGCCTACGACGCAAATCAGTTGCTGACGATGACTCAGGCGCAACTCGACGATTTGTTTCGCGCGAGTCCCCCGGGCGATATTCCCAACGGCCCCGCCGCCGGGACGGCCATCATCGCGCCGGGAACTCAATTCTCGGCGCCCACCGCGCAGATCATCAGTCTGTTCGGGTGGCAGGGGAAGGTATTCGATGCGGCGAAGGGGCTGCTCAAGAACAGGATCCTCGCGTTCGGCCTCGAGGCGATCGTCGCACGGGTCTACAAAGGCCCCAGTTGGTTGGACGGCAAGGAGTGCATCGTTCTGGACTACTCCGATACGTCCATTGTGGCGCACTACATCCGCGACGAGATCCGCCTCGTCTCGCCGAATTTCTACTTGGGTGTGGTGTACTGGGGCAAGGAGCGGCTGATCGATTTCTGCCTGCAATTCTAAAGCCGTGACGCCGCAATCGCAATTCACGGTGGTGGCGCCGATCGAAAAAAGCCGCGAGCCGGCCTTGCGGCAGCTGCTGACCACCATGAATTCGGTACCGGGTATCGCCGATCCGAACAATGCCTTGGTGCCCTTCGGCGAGTTCTCGAACCTGCACTTCGCGCGCTTCGCCCTGCTCGATGATCCGAACCAGGGCGACATCGAAGTCTACGGTGGACCGCGGCCGAACCTGCCGAGCTACCTGGCCTTCATCGGGGATTGCGACGGACCGGCGCAGGAGTGTCTCGCGCAAATCGCGCGGCACGCGGCGGCGGGCCTGCGCGGGATCTTCCAGCATTGCGCCGACTTCACGGCCGACGGCGATCTCTTGTCGTGGATGGCAGCGCACGATCTGCCGATCGCCGCGAGTTACGTCAATTGGGTGGGACGGACCGTGCTGCAGATCCGCGAGGAAAGCGCGCTGCAGCGGGCACTGGCCGCGAAGGTGGACCGATCGCCGGTGACCTCGGGCGCCGCGATCCGGCAACGGCGCAGCGATCTCGTCGCCTTCGTACGGGAAGAGATCGCCGCGAAACGCCTGGCGCTCACGCCGCCCGCACCGACGCCGTTGCGGTGGCGCCTCGCCAAGCTCGCGAATCTGGCTGCGGGCGTGCTGCTCGCGCTGCTCGCCTTGCCGGTGGTGCTGCTCACGGCGCCCTTCTGGCTCCTCGCGCTGCGGCGCCACGAAACTCAGGACCCCGAGATTTGCCCGCGCCCCGCTGCTGCACTGCTCCACGAACTGCAAAGCCTGGAGGACTTCGATGTGTCGAATCAGTACACCGCGCTCGGCTGGGCGAAGCCGGGGCTGCTGCGCAGCACTCTGATGACTTCGGTGCTGGCCGCAGTTCAGTTCATCTGCCGGCATGTGTCCACGCGCGGTTTCTTGGGAAGGGTCCAATCGATTCATTTTGCGCGCTGGGTGCTCATCGACGACCGGCGGCGCCTCTGCTTCACGAGCAATTACGACGGCGGCCATCAAGCGTACATGGACGATTTCATCAACAAGGTCGCTTTTGGACTGAACGTGACGTTCAGCAACGGTGTGGGATGGCCGCATACCGAGTGGTTGCTCGCCAAGGGGGCGCGCCGTGAACATTTGTTCAAATTTTTTCAGCGGCGGCATCAGCTGCCGACGCAGGTTTGGTACAAGGCCTACCCGGGTCTGACGCTGATCGATATGGAGCGCAACGCGCGCATACGGCAAGGCTTGGAACAGGCGGACCCCAGCGATCCGGAGGTGCTCGCGTGGCTGAAACTGCTGTGAACGCGAAGCCCGCATGAGCGCGACACTCCCGGTCGCGACGGACGACATTCAAGGGCTCGTTCGCTTCGCCTTCAAACACCATACCGAAGCCGTGTTCCTGCTGCTGCGGGTCCGCGATGTGCCGGCCGCGCGTGCCTGGTTGGCCGGGGTGTCCGTGACCAGTGCGGTCGAGATGAGTCCGCTGCCGGACTCTGCCCTGCAGATCGCGTTCACCAGCGAGGGCTTGCGCGGGCTGGGTGTCAGCGACGAGGTCGTCGCGGGTTTTTCGCAGGAGTTCCTCGACGGCATGGCCGGCGATGCGAACCGCACGCGGCGCTTGGGCGATGAGGGACCGAGCGATCCGAAATATTGGAATTGGGGCAGCGGCGAGCGCGTGCCTCACTGCGCCGTGTTGCTGTACGCCTTGCCGGGGTGTCTCGAGGCGCGGCGGCTGGCCGTCGAAGCAGAGTGTGCGGCGGGGTTCGAGCTGCTGCAGCGCCTGGAGACCACCGATATGGGCGGGAGGGAGCCGTTCGGCTTCACCGACGGCATCTCGCAGCCGCAGCCCGACTGGGGCCTGACGCAACCGGCGCGCGATCGCAGCCAGCTCGAGTATACGAATCTGAGCTGTCTCGGCGAGTTCTTGCTGGGTTATCCGAACGAATACGGCCTGTACACGCCGCGGCCGCTGCTCGACCCGTCCCGCGACGCCCGTGGCCTTTTGCCACGCGCGCCGGAGGAGCCGGAGCGCGCGGACCTGGGCCGCAACGGCAGCTACCTCGTCGTGCGTCAGCTGCGCCAGGACGTGAGCGGCTTTTGGCGCGCGCTCGATCGCTATGCCGGCGGCGACGCGGCCGAGCGCGAGCGTCTGGCCGCAGCGATGGTTGGTCGGACCCGGCCCGGCCAACCCATCGTCGATCCGTCGGCCGCCGCTCAGAACGACTTTACCTACGGCGCCGACCCGGAAGGCATTCGCTGTCCGCTCGGCGCGCATATCCGGCGCACCAATCCGCGCAATGCGGATCTTCCGGCCGGCGCACCCGGAATCCTGTCCCGGCTCGTGCGGACCTTGGGCTTCGATGCCACGGCGCGCACCCTCGATCTGATGTCCTCGACCCGCTACCACCGGCTGCTGCGCAGGGGCCGCGAGTATGGAGCGGCGCTGAGCATCGATCAAGCACTGAGCGGAGCGGCCGCCGAGACCGGATCGGGACTCCAATTCATGTGCCTGAATGCCAACATCCAGCGCCAATTCGAATTCGTGCAGAGCGCTTGGATTGCCAGCAATCGCTTCAACGGGCTGCACGACGAGAGCGACCCGCTGCTCGGCAATCGACGGCTGGGTCCGGGAGCCACACCCAGCGACAGCTTTTCCATACCGCAGCCCGGCGGCCCCGCCCGCCGCCTGGCGGCGGTGCCGCAGTTCGTAACCGTGGCCGGCGGCGCCTACTTCTTTTTGCCCGGAATCCGTGCCCTGCGTTTTTTGGCATCGGCCTGAAAGGAGAATCCATGGATTCAAACACGCCCCGCCCCGTGCCACCCGCCGCGACCAAGTCGACGTTCCTCAATTTGTTGTCCAATACGTCCATGCGGCTGCTGCAGCTGCAGCGGCGCTTCGATCCTCTGGTACGTCCGGCATTCGATGCGGTGCTGCGCGATCCCATCGCCCGGGTCGTGACCTGGCTCATCAATCGGCAACGCACCGACGAGCATTTCGCTTTGGCCGAAGAGCGAAAACTGCCGGGCGAAGACGAATTCGTGGATTCCATCATCCACACGTTCGAGCAGCAGATGCGCGGACTGTGGAAACCGGGCGGCTTCGAACGGGGCGGGAACACCAAGACGCACGGCATCGTGCGCGCGAATTTCATCGTCCACGACAATCTTCCCGAGCGATTTCGCCGCGGCATCTTCGCCCAGCCCCAGACGTTTCGAGCTTGGGTGCGCTTTTCCGGGCCGGGCCCGTACATCACGCCGGATATCGACGACGTGGGTTTCATGAGCATCAGCATCAAGCTGCTGGGAGTGCCCGGCCCGAAGTTGATGGACGAGGAGAAGTACACGCAGGATTTTACGGGAGTCTGTACGCCCACTTTCGTCACGCCCGATGTCATCGCCAATGCCCAGCTGCAGTTGAATAGCCTGACCAACAGCTCGCTGTTCTACTTTCTCAATTTCCACCGGCCGCATGTGCTCGACTTCATCATGCAGGGTCTGTGGACCAAAACTCAGAGCAGCCCGTTCGAAGCGCCGTATTTCAGCTGCGTGCCGTATCTTCTCGGCGAGGGTCAGGCCATGCAGTTTTCCGTCTGGCCCACCACCGGCCAACGCACGTCGATTCCGCGGCTGCCGCTGCGCCCCCCGGACAACTACCTCCGCGATGCCATGGTGAAGGCCTTGCACGCGGGCGATGTGGATCTCGATTTTCGCGTGCAACTGCAAACGAACTCGTTCCTCATGCCGGTCGAGAATGCGGCGGTGCTGTGGCCGACAAAGCTCTCGCCGCGCGTTTCGTGTGCGACCGTGCGGCTGCTCCGGCAGACTTTCGATTCCCCGGCGCAAATCAATTTCGAGAAAAGGCTGTCCTACAACCCGTGGCATTGCATTGCCGAGCATCGGCCCCTGGGAAATCAAAGCCGCGCGCGCCAGCGCATGTATCTTTCACTCTCGACGTTGCGGCACGACATGAACGCAATCCCGCATTACGAACCCACCGGGGACGAGATGTTCAACTAGCCGTGGCGGCGGGGGATCGGCGTTCATCAGCGGTTTTGGCTATTCGGGCTGGCGATCAGAAGTGGCGCCCTGATCCTCTTTTTTGTGCAGGTAGTCGTGGACGTCGGCGAGAAATCTGTCGAAGTCGGAGCTCGCAATGCCGCCGCTGACCTGCGTCACCGCATGCAGGCCGAGCGCGCGATAGCTTTCGAATTGCGATTCGCTGAACCACTGATCGGCGGTCGGTTCATGCGGAAACTCCGAGTGCGTGCGGGCGTAGCTGTACACGTCGGCCGGAATCGGCAGCCCGCGGCCGCGTAGGGTCGGTTTGAAATACACCAGCGACCCGTCGTGGGCGCTGTCCGTTCCATCGACCGCGCTGTAGCGGATGATCGCTTGAGCACAGTACAAGCCCTTCGTCTCGGGCGAATTCGGCAATATCTTGATTCTGTGCTCGAATTCGATGGGGATTCCCAGATCGATGCGGATCTTGCGAATGGCGTTGCCGAGATCCTCGAAGGCGAAGGAGCCGTCCTGTCCCGCGTCGCTGACCAGGATATGCCGGCAGCGGCGCAGCACCACTTCGTACAGTCCCAGGTTGTCGAAATGGCCGCCATCCGACAGATTGACGTAGTGGCGGTGCGAATTGGTGAGCCCGAAGATCTCGGCAAATAGGGGCATGATGGCCTGACGCGGCCCGGGAAAGCGGAAGGTGCGCTGCCCGCGGCTGTTGGTGTTGCCGAGCCACGCCCCCAAGCGCACATTGAATACTGCCATCAGAAATCCGAGGGCCGGCGAGGAGCTGAAGCCCATGTTGGGATTCGCGGCCGCGCCTGAAATCGCGACGGCGGTGCCGACGGAGATTCCGTTGTAGCCGCCGTATCCCCGCGACGGCCGGTAGCCCTCGCGCCAATTGCCGCAGTAGAAAGGCGTCATCGAGAACGACGCGGCCTTGCGCTCCTGCCACGCCAGATTGTCGCCGCCCTGCACCAGATTCAGCGTGGTGTTGATGATCGGCAGGGGTCGAGTCGCGACGACCGGCGTCTCGTGCCACATTTCATGCAGCCAAGGATTGTCCGCGGTCGAGAATCCGGTAAACGGGTCCGGGCGACGGCGCGTATTCGACGCCCCCAGGTAGGCCCGTACCAGGCGATTTCGGTACATCCCGTGCAGCGAGAACCGATTGACGTTGACCACGCGTCCGGCGATCACGGCAAATAATGCGAGCGCGGCCAGCATGAAGAAATAACACCAACAGGTCGACCAGTTCACCTGCGGGAATCTGCAAAGCGGGCTCGGCCATTTGAAAAGCTCGGGCGCGCCGGTGGCAATCTCGCCGAACTCGGAGGCGATCCACGACATCAAAATGATGACGCAGACGACGAACACCGGCGCCGCCGCCGCCAACAACAACTTGTGAAGGGGCGAGTCTCCTTTGACGTCCGCATCGGCGGTTGCCGGTGTTTTCGGGCTTTTTCCCGTGAAGGCGGCGATGACTCCGGTGATACCGCCCAGGGCAGCGACGGTCGCTTTGATCGCCTTGGAAATCGGCGCAGAGTATCGTCCAGGTAGGTAGTTTCCAAACAGGCAGATGCTCGTCACCACGGTCCAGCTCACCGTGATAAGCAGCACCCACCCGGACAGCCGCGCCCACCACTCGCGATCGGCATCGTCGCTCGAACCGGGGCGCACCTGGCCCCACACGCCATCGCCGAGATTTGCCAGCCCAACGAACAACGTGCGTGCGATCAAATACACGCCGAGCAGCGCCGGCAGTACGAATATCACGTAAAACGCCGGGTGTCGGTACAGCGTGGAGAACCACGCTGCCGTGATCTTGACGAGAAGCCACGCTGCCACGGCGCCGGATACGACGAGCGCGAGCATCTCGAAGAGTGCCGAAACGAAGCGTTGCCCGGGTGCGGCCCGATCGCGGCCGAGGCCGGCCGCCGGTCCAACCGCGGGGCGCACCAGCGACAATAGTTCATTCAGCCCCCAGCCGATGAGCGGAATTGCGATGCACCACACCAGCGAGAATCGCCATAAATCCCATCGCTGCGCCTGCGAGTACGGTGCATCACCCTGGGTTTCGAGGCCGAGATTCAATGCCGCGGTCGACAGCAGCCCCGCGGCGAGACATATCGGCATCACGCACAGAAGAATGAACCGAGCCTGCGGGACGCCGGGCTGCTTGACGAAGCGACGGTGGTAGTACACGGAAATGCTGGCGATGAGTTCCACGATCAGGGCGGCACGCAGCGCGTATTGATTCCAGGGAGGCTCGAGTCCGGGGCCTTTCACCACCAGTAGGAACAACAGCGGAATGCCCACGCCGAGCACGAGCAAGGGGACGATCACCAGCCAGTTGAGCAGCAGATTGCGCAGGATGATGGCCGCGGCGGACCATGTGTCGCCTGAGAACAAACCGAGCTGCGGCGTGAGATAGTTGCTGTACTCGCGCAGATTGGCGATCGGTTTCGGTTCCGACGACAAGGGGCTGCCCGCCGCTTTCGTCGCACCGAGCTGAGCGAGCACGGCTGCCGTGCCTTCACGGTGCATCCAGGTGCGCAGCCAGCTTGCAATGTAGCCGCCGCCGGAAACGCTCGACAGATAATCGAACGAGCCCAACAGCCCGCTGCGCGCGAGTCCCTGCAGCACTCCCAGATTGAAGGTTGCGCTGCGAATTCCGCCGCCCGACAGGCACAGGGCGGACAATGGCTGGTGGCCGCCGCCGCCGCTCGTGGCGGTGCGCGCGTAGAGGTCGCGCAGACTGCCGCAGAGATCGGCATCGCTCGCGCTCTGCTTGGCCGGCGCGTTCATGTCGGCGAGCCAGTGGGGGCGCAGAGCTTCGAATTCCCGATACAGCACTTCGGCAAGCGATGCCGGTCCGCCGGATGCTTGATGGGAGTGCTTTTTTGTGGTGGCGGCCATTGCGCTCACTCAGCCGTTGCGCTCACGATGAATGCTAGAGCTTGCCGAGTATTGCCGCTCCGTCCGGCGTGCCGAGACCGGAACAGGCATCCCATCCAGGTCCGGCCTGGTAGCCTTTCACCGTATTGGTGATCGCATTGGTTCCGACGGTCACGTCATGCAAGAGCGCGCCGGCGTTCGCGTACAGCAGCGGATTCAGGAATCCCACGTTCTTCTTCTTCGCCTGGTTGAGGAGCGCAACCAGCGCGGCCATCAGCGGCGCCACGGCGCTGGTGCCGCCGGAGGCTCCCTCTTGGCGGTCAATCCGGGTGAAGTAGTTGGTTGCGCTCATGGCGATGTCGGGAACGCCGCGGCCGGCTTTGCCGGAGGAGATGGATACGGGTAGTTTCGCATTTTGCTGATAATTGGGGACGACGAAAACTTCGCTGATGCCGCCGCCGCTGGCCCAGCCGCCGCCGCCGGCGGCGTTCTTGTCGAACGGAGTGCCGTCGTTCCAGACGACGTCCTTTCCCTGGTCGTCGATCTGCGTGCCGCCGCAGCCGAGAACCAGATCGTCCGCCGCCGGATGATCGACGTGGATCTTGCCGTCCCAATCGGGTGCGTCCTGATCCGCGGTGCCGTGGTCACCCGAGGCGACGCATATGGTGATGCCGAGCGCCGCTGCGGCGACAAAGATCTCATGAAACGCCTTGATGCCCTGCGTGTCGCTGGTGCTTTCCGGGCCGCCCCAACTGATGGAGATTACGCCGGGCTTGCGCTCGGTATCATGGACCGCCGCGCTGATGCCATCGATGAAGCCTTTGTCGCCGTTGTTCGGTGCAAAGTAAACCGCGAATTTGGCCTTGGGCGCGACGGCCCCCGCCACTTCGATGTCGAGCATCACCTCGCCGTCGTCGGAATCCGCCGTCGTCGGCTTGTGAGGAGCATGATCCACCACCACGGCCGTCACCGTCGGCTGTGCGACGCCGATTTCCTTGAAGTAGACCTTGAGGTCGCTGCCGCGAAATCCGCCGCCGAGTTCGATGATGGCCACCGTCTGGCCGCTCCCATCGAGCGTCTGGCCTTGATAGCTCTGCGGAAAATTATAGCGCTTGGCGAATTCGGTGGAGGGCACGCCGTTTTGCCCGCCAGGCCCGGCGGAGACACGATATCGTAGGCGCAAATAGCGATGCTTCGGGCGCGTGTCGAATCCAAACACGCCCGTCACCACGCCGTCGAGCGCCTTCGGCAATTGAATCTCGCCCTGCCGTCCTCGATAGCTTCCGTTCGAGTGATGGTAGTTCTGCACATCCGCCGGGAACATGCTCAAGAGATCGCCCAACTTGCCCTTGAGCACGATGGAACGCTCTGCTTTGTTGCGATGCACGACCATGAGGTCGTGCTCGTGCGCCAACTGCTCGACGAGATCGAGGTCTTCCGCCTTCGCGCCGTGCCCGGCTGCCAATTGTTCGTGCGTGAGGTAGGTTCTCTTCTCCAGGGGCAGTGCCGCTTGCTCCTTCACGCGTTTCTCGAGCGCGACCACATCGCCGGCCGAACGGGTGCGAATGGTGAGGCTCGCGATTTCGTTTGGATCGACCGGGCCCGCCGGGCGGGAGTTGGGCAGCAGCGTACGCTTGCTTCCGGCAAGAGTGACTCGAGTGGCCATCGCTTTCTCCTTGTCGTTGGGATCCGCCTTCATTGGGACGGGTATAGCCTGCGGCGTCGTGCCAGCGCGGGTCGGCGATTTCACACCGCGCTTAGCCGCTGCGGCAGGCGAGGTTTTGCGCTTTGGCTTCTTGGCCATTGATTGACACTTCCTTGCGCTGCGCGGCGAACGACAGGTGCAATCCCCTTGCGGTCGTTGTGACTAGAAGCATCGTGGCGCGCCAACCCGATGTCAAGTAGCCACCGAGGCCGCGTGATGGTCGTCGATGCGAGGTCAGAAGCTCAGGGGCGTAGCGGCGCTTGGGGAGGTATCGCGGGTTTTCGATCACTCTGGATTGAGAAAGTCGAATCGCAGACCGCTTGATCCTTCTCCGCTTCCGGTCTGGCGGCGCCGCGCGGTCCAAGTGACGCTGCGTCCATTGAGCCATCGCGCGTAGCGCTGCACGCGGTCGACCTGGGTGCCAGCGCGAGGCACTTCTTCATCGTAGAGCCAAAGATGACGACCGTCCGCCGCGGGCGCCAAAAGAACTCCCTGCGGCTCAATCAGGCGAGGTGTTCCTCCGTCATCAACTTCCATGGGAACCATGCGAAGGTGAATTGAATTCTGTCCCGCGAGTTTCTCCGGAGCGAGCGGAATCCAGTAATCGGGAACGATCGTCTCCACTTGATACGCGGGGATTGCGGGGTTTCCGGGCGCGATGCTGCGGTGCCCCACCCACGCGCTGCGGCGGTCCTTCACACGTTGCAGGCCGTCCTGCACCAGGCCTTCAACACCCCACGCGAGGTCAGCCACCGGGTCGCGGAGGAACAGGACCGATTCAACGGCCTTGCTCTCGCTGAGGGGCCCCGCCGTCGGCGGCAGGAACAAGGCGCTCTGCGCGCCATGAACCGCTCCTGATGGTTTGGTGTCGAGCGAAAAGAGGTTCCATTGCGGTTCGTCGGCCCCAGCGCGAGGTAGCAGGAAGTTGCGCCCGAAAACATCGCTGACAACCACGGAGCTCAGAATGGTAAGCGTGCCGGCCGACAGCTTGATGGGCAGCACGAACCAGTCGTTGCCATACACAGTGGCAAACTCGACCAGCAGCAGGCGGCCAATGTCATTGGCGGCGGCGTCCACCGAACCGAAGTCGGTCTGCGCGTCTTCCATGGACCAGAAGCGGGGCAGCGGCATGCCGCTATAGCGAACCGGCGCGGGAACGGACTTGCTGGAAAGGTTGACCGCATCCGCGGTGGGGCCGATTGCAGCCGCCGTGTCGATGTCGAAGTCATACCAGTCGAGCCCGTCGCCGAGATACGCGTCCGCGCACAGAACCGTGCCGCCCGCCGCAGGACTGGAAACGGCGAAGCCATACTCCAAGCGGTTGTTCTGCCAGGTAACTGCCGTACCGGTGCCGGGTGTGGCTTGCATCTCGTCGGCGTACCAACGGGCATTCGCGTGCACTTTCAAATTCGCCGCAGCGGCGACATGTCGTTGATGCGCTAGCCCACTTCAAAATACTGGACCAAGGTAGGCGATTCCCCGACATGGACAACCGATCAGGTGTTTTGATCAACGGTAAACTCATCCCCTTTGGCCAAGAGGCTCATTTGCCGGCTTCTTTCCGCCACGACCTTTCCAGTCGTCTGCTTGCGCCGCCACCGGTTCGGCACGCCGAACCGTCCGTGGTCCTCAGTCTGGATGACGAGCCGTGGCGACCAAACTTGCGCCTATTCCAGCTGTCTGCGCGGTTGGCAGCCGATGCTCCCACATGGCGCGGAATTTCCCTACCAAAAATGGATCTCACTAGTTTCGGTCATTCGAGCGGGACAGGGTTGATCGACTGGTGTCCCCGCAACGGGGATTAGAGGGAAGTTCTTCTGGAACTACGCATGCCACCACCAGAGGTTGGAGGCCGTCTTGAATCCCGGCAACAGTTCCCGGACAGCGCGCTCCACGCCGCCGTGAAGATCCGTTCGGCATGCGGAGGCCGTCAAAAAGTCGCTGCCGCACAGGACGCCCCCTTTCACGATGCGCGGCCGTAGTGCGCGAATCGTTCGGCTGACGCTGACGTAGTCGTGGCTTGCATCGATGTGCGCAAATCGGACAGGGCTGTGCGAAGTCTCGAGGAAAGCGTGGCAATCTTGTTGGATCGGCTGGACATTGCCGAGGGTCAGCGCGCCGATGTTCCTCATGAACTGACCGTACACGTCGCGTTGACGGGCGGCGCGGACGCTCGAATGATTCGAATTTTCATCTTCACTGCCGCGCCACGTGTCTACGGCCAACAACGTTGCTGGATAACAGGAATTCGCCAATGCCACGGTCGACCGACCCTCCCAGCAACCGATCTCCATCACGTCTCCGGATGAATGCATCGCATCGGCGCACAAGGCAGCAATCCTCAGTAATTGGTCGGCCGGGTACCAGTCCTCATGGTACGCGGCCTCACAAATAAAGCGGCTGTAACGCTGACGGTCGTGCAGCACCGCGCTCGGAAACCGTTCGTCGAGTTCGCAGAACTGAAACCGCATCCCGGCCCTTCCGAACAAATCCAACCCAAGACTAGTCACCCGAGCGAGGTGCCGCTCTCCGGTAAACTCGGGGCGGTTGAGATCCTGATGAGAGAAGGCGGCCAGCTTGCATCGGATGGCAGTGGCGCCACCCAAGTAGCTGAAATGCCACCCGCCCCCGCGTAAGACCGCGCACTCGAGACGGCGAATTTTACCGATGTCGCCAAAGCGATCCACGTGCGACTTCGGCAGAATCCGAGTGCCGGTCCATGTGCCCCCTACACAGTTGATCCAGTAATAGCAGAACAGCTGCTCGAACCGGCACGCCCCCATCTCCGGCCGCCACCGCCGGATCGCGGCAGCACTGGGAATCTCGTCGACGTCCGAAATCATGATGACATCATCCCCGGCCGCCCCGCTCAAGCCGCGCCGGATCGCATCGCGCTGATGGTGTTCGCGCGCCCATGCGTCCCCGGTGCGCGGCATGTCCTTTACGACCACATGCACGATGCGGGAACTCCAGGACGAGAATAGCTCCCTGTTCTCCGCGAACACGAGCGCCTTCGGCTTACCGGAAAAGGTGACCGGTGCTTCGACCACCACAAAGCGATCGACGACGCTGTCGAGTTCGCGCATGCGCAGCTCGAGAAGCTCCAGCTCGTTGAAGAAAATCACACAGTCGTAGAGCATGTAACCATTTACTGCTTCGAGTCCACAGTTCTAGCGTGACTTTCGTGCCGATAGACAAGTTCCGGGATCCGATAAACCGTTCCGGGCATCGCAAGCAGGTTCCACTCCGAGAACGGGGAGATCCCCCAGCGATAGCCAATGAGAACGCAGCTCGCTAGAGCTTCGATCTGCTGCCCTGCCAATACTGCGGCTATCATGCCGGGCATGACGGATGATGAGGGCGGCCGTCGGGTGTGGTGACATCAGGAAAGATCGAGCGCGACGTGTGGGCACATCCGGAAACGCATCGTCGACGCGATCCAGGATCTGGGATATCAGGACTGCCAGATCGGCCAGATTGCAATCGGAAGGGTCGCGAAGGGATACTTTGAGCTGCTCTGCCGTTCCTGTCGGCAAGTTGTGCATTCTGCTCAGATGAAGATCGGTCCATTTCAAAATCCCAGGCGCCACTCCTAAGTAGTATTTATTCAAGCCCGCGAGCGTTCCCACGATATTGACCATGACAGCCACTAACCGGCCAAAGAACGCCAGCGGATCGTCGCGATTGAGAGTGCGCTGCTTCAGACGAAGCAGCGGTTCGAAATTCACATGCCGCCGCAGCATATTGACGCTGAGCTGCCTAGGATATGCGGCGAGCTTTTGACACCAGAGTCGCCACTGCTCGGCCCCACATAGTGCGACCGCGTCGAGCAGGCCGCGGATCACTTTCTGCTTCTCGGGATCGATTTCATTCCCCACTAGCACCGCGTCGATCGTGCTATTCACCGCGACCATGGGTACGTGTTCGATATCCACCGTCATGCCTTCGAATAGGTAGCGGCCAAGCCTTCCGCCACGGCGGGTAGGCAGCTCAAAAAGCCTGCAAAGCCCGAAGTTCGACAATAGCTGAGCGCGGTCGGAAATCGCTGTCACTGAATGCGAAAATACGTAGATGTCGACGTCCGACTTCGCGTCCGCCACGCCAAGACCGGCAGATCCCGAGAGAAGTATGACTTCGTCCCCGCCACATACGTATGCTTGAGCCCACTGGGTGGCCAGCGACACACGCTTATGCGTCTCGCTCTCCATCACCCTGCCTGCGTGCGGCCGCCCTAGTTCCACGGACTTCCGCAGACCAGGACTGATTCTTGGCCTGTCCTGGGATCCGGCGAGACACGCAAGGTCGCCAGACCGTCCATGAGTTGGTGGGCTATCCAACGGGCGTCAACAAGCGGCGCAAGCAGCAGTGCGCGCCCAAGGAACTCACCCAGATACTGTTCCGCAGGCAGTATTCGAAGGCCGTAGTAGTGGTAGGAATGAGTGGTTCCCAGCACTGCATAAGGTAGACCGAGTTGGTCGGCTGCGTGAGCCACGATCTTCGTATTGTCGCTGGAGTGTGGCAGGGCAAAATCGAGCAAAGGAAGATGCATTCGTCCACCATCATTGGTGGACACACGCGAAGAGAGCGCTACAAGGCGGTTGGACTGCCCGATGCACGCCCGCTTTTGCAAGAGCTTCGGCGTCAAATCGGCGGAGGAAATATCCTCGTTCGACAATGCGTCGTTCGTTGCTGCGTGAAAGACAGCTGATCGCAACAGCCCGGATACTTCCTGGTCGTCCGCGTCTTTCCCAATGCGTACTCCGAGCAGGATCGTCGACCACAATGACAGCCCCTGCTGTTTGCTCAAGCCCGATGCCTGCTGCACGACCTTGACGAGCCGGCTGTCATTTCTCAACCGATCGCTGACCGAAGGCGGTCTGGGAATCGTGATGAGCGTTATCTTCTTTACGGTGGGAAGGGATTTGACCAGGCTCGGAAGCACCTTCGTCGCGGCATCGCCGATACGCACGGACTTGCTGAGCCGTGAACCTGCGGACTTCATCGGATATCTCCCTGAGTCGAGCGGACTGGTCGATGACCCTGCAGCGCCGGCGCAGCTGCGGAAAGCGCACGTTGCTGTGAGCGATGAGTATAGGCTGGCCGGCGGATCAATTTCACCCGGAGAGCGCTGCAACGCATCATCGGCTGATCGAATGGGTCAACTTCACAATTACGGTGGCTTACCAGAAGGTCGCTTCGCATCGATTGCAAACTATGAATTGACCGATCGACTCTTGGATGATGCGGTGCAATGAATAGCGGGCGCAAAGCGGACTAAACTGTGTTGCGCTGCCGAGTGGTCAGCGGTACAACTGGCGTGGAGCAGCAGCGAGGATCAGCGAGGGCGAGTCGTCGGGGCCAACCGAGGATGAGGCAATCTTTCACATGGACGAGGATATTGCCTTGCCGGCCGCCGGCTTGATGACACGCTTGCTTCTTTGCAGTCGCCGGAAGAACGACGCCGCTTACCCGCAGGCACGAGCAGGGCGCTTGCTCGGGAGTTTGCATGACTGATCGCGTCGATCTCCTCGCATTGGAAAACCTGCGCCGGCTCTGCCTGGCTACGGGGGCGGATTTCCAGGTGATGAGGTCCCGAGACCGAACGCAGCGATACCGGTTCCATACCGGGGGGCGGATGTGGACCGGGCTCTCGCCCGCGCTCAGAATTCTGCGAACCGGCCGTTTTGGCAACAACCTTCGCCAGATCCTCCACGCCGTACATGTCGCAACATCGATCGGGGCGAAACAGCTGTATATCGACGAAGTAAACGTCGGCCAATTTGCCTCACCGAGGGCGTTCGAAGACCTCCTGCTCATCCCGTTCCCTCCGTCGTCGACCGAGCCGGTCTTGACGGGCACCTTCTTCTATCGCAACGCCTTCAAGAAGCTCTTTGGCAGATTCGATGGCGCGCGTTCATTGATGGTTGTACTGGGAGTGATTGCACCAATGCTGGATAGCCGGTGGGGCTGCGGCACCAAACATGCGGAAGACGTAATGCACATTCACATTCGCTCCGGCGATACCTTTTCCAGCAGATCCGTCCATCCCAACTACGTACCACCTCCGCTGGCCTACTACCTGAGCGCAATACGGCTTTTTCAAATGAGATACCGTTCGCCGAAGATCGTCATCGTGGTGGAGGATCTGCTGAATCCGTGCGTGGAGGCGCTGTACAGTATTCTTAGGTACGAGGGCTTCGACGTCGGATTCTTCTGCAACGACTTCGAGGACACCGTCGGCGAGTTGCTAACCGCGACCCACCTGGTCACCAGCGTCGGGCTGTTTGCAGCGATGATCGCACTCGCTTCTAAGCACATTCGCAGTATTTACGCTTTTCACGAGATTACCGATCGCGACACGTTTGTCGCAAAAGGTACGGATGTCACGTTGATATGCGATTGTTTGGGTGCTTATATTCGACGCGGGACCTGGCGAAATTCCACCGAACAGATTCGTCAGGTCCTGGAATATCCCGCCGCTGCACTCAGGTACTGGAAGTCTCCGTCCACGCCGATTCTACGAGCGCGCGACGTCCCTAGGAATGGCATGGCATGTCCACGGTGAAGTCTGAGCCGGAGCCCAGCAGCAGCCCGGGGGCCTCCGCAGAGATTGCGGTCGCTCGCAGGGTCTGGCTGCGTTATGCGCTTGCCTTGTTGATTGCCGTCGCCGGTGCCGCGTACACGGTCGCGCTTGTGTTGGGGCACGTTCCTCATCCGTTGGACACCTCGGCGCTGCTCTTTCTACTGCTGATCGGGGTTACGCTCGTCATCCTCGTCTATCCGAATGCTTTCAGCCGCGTCAAGTATCTGGGGGTAGGCAAGTTTAGGATGGAACTGGACGATATTCGCCGCGAACAGCACCTGCAACGCCATACGGTCGACAGCATCGCTTCGGTGCTGCCCCTGCTCATGACCGAGGCGGAGCGCAAGCTCCTGCTGGATCTCGGTCGTAGCGCTTGGCGCGGCCGCGAGGCCGCGCCGGCAGTGAGGTCGCAGCTTCGCCAGTTGCGCGACATGCGGCTGCTGAAGATGAGGCGGAAAGAGGACACGATCCACGGCATCCCGGCCGGTCCGGTGGATCTGCTGGACTTCGTGAAGGTGACGGAGATGGGGAACAACTTCGTACGGGAGCTTGAGCGGATCGAGCTCGAAAAGGCGGAGTCGGCAGCTAAGCCATCCTGAAGATCGGAACGGCGGCCGCTCAAATGCGATTTGCAATCCGTCGTGAAATGACTACAGCCGTAAAAGCCGGCACGTAGGAGCGTCATGATCTCGATACCCACGGCGACACACTGCCCGCTGTTCGAATGGCAGCTGGACTTGTTTTGGTTTTGCCACCGTAGCGTCTACGGCGGAGCTGCAGGGAGGAAAGCGCACGCCATGGTGGCCAAGCGAAATGAACCCCAGGAGCCCAAGTCGCAAAGGTTGGCCTATCCCATAGGCGTTCCACACACGATGTGCGAAGCCTTCTTCGATATTCCGATCATGCCGTTCTCCAAGGTCGCTCTGCCCATCAACATCCAGGCCGGACTTGCACAACTCCTTCCAATGCTCGATGACGATGCAGTGATCGAAGTGATCGACTGTGATATGTTCCACTTTCGCGCGCCACAGGCGCCGCACGTGAGGGACGACCAGCTGTTGGCTTGCTCCGTTTACGAGGATTGGCATCTTTACAGCAAAACCGCGAACCGGGACGTCATTTCACGGTATTTTCAGACGACCGGTGAATACTATAACGGCGGCTTCGTGCCGATCATCGGAAACGTCCGTACCTTCAAAAAAATCCTCGGAGAATGGTTGGCGATACATGTCGATATACTGCGCAGAGCGCTCCGCGGTTCCATTCACTGGTGGGCGGGAATGTTTGCGCTGCAGGCTGCCTGCGAAAAGGCTCGCGTGAGAATGGTCAGCTATGACTGTTGTTATATTCCGGGAGCGAATGATCTGGCCCCCTGGCATCACATCGGCCATTACTCGGTTGACCGGATTTTCGACAAGAACACCTTTCCGGCAATCGATCGTGCGCGCTTTGATCTGCGGAATCCCTATTATCGCCTCATCGATCGTTGGCTCGCAGCGAGATCCAAATAGTCGCTCCGGATGTCGACTGGCGTACGCTTCTCAAGGTGTATCTCCGGGGCGCGCTGCCGCATGGCCTCGAGAGCCCAGCGGTCGCGTGCCCGCACAATCTGCACTGAGACGCTGTTCAGAGCGAAAAAACGTGCCTGCAACGGGACACCACACGTTGTCTGTGTTCGTAGTGACC
This sequence comes from uncultured Gammaproteobacteria bacterium, assembly GCA_963799885.1. GTDB lineage: Bacteria > Pseudomonadota > Gammaproteobacteria > Steroidobacterales > Steroidobacteraceae > Bog-1198. The sequence goes on from CAWCYX010000005.1 coordinate 497,170, forward strand.
ATGCCACCGGCGATGAATGGCGATCTCGGCGTGATCCGTGTAATTCTCGGCGGCGAGCGCATAGGTACAATTCAATACGCGAGATGACGCCATTGCGGTGAACGACAGGATGATGTCTTCGCCGTTTCCATGGGGCACTGATCCAAGATCCTCAAATAGATGGGCGGCCGACAGTGCCGCGTTATTGATACGGCGAGCGCAAATGAGCGCTCGTGTCAATACGACCTCCACCGGGCCGATGACATTGCGCGTCTGGTACACCGGCCGCACGTTGCGGCCGTAGAGCCCATGGCAGCAATGTTGAGCGCGCGACCAGTAGCCATATAGAGCATTGAGGGTCTCCTCGGGTATGCCCAGGTCGTCATCCGCGTGAAATATGGCATCTGTGCGGGCCAGAGATCCCGCCGCAAAACGCGAATACAAGCCGAGGTCCGAAGAGGCTTCGATCAAAACACATTTCTTTGGCAGCGCCTTTTCACGGTCCAGTGACGGACCATTGTTGAAGCAAAGAATCCGGCTGACCAAACCATAGGAAGCATATCGGCGTATGTTCAGAATGGTATTGGCGGGGCGCGCCCAATTCAGTAACACTACCGTAATCATGTGGATTGCCGATTCCTATACCGCGCAAGATCTCGGAGTCGATTATACAGCCACGCGAAAAAACGAAGCCATTGCGGGATACACTCTCTCGGGTGGAATGCCGCATGCGTAGCGGGCGCCCGCTTGCGCTATGTGCCGGGCGTAGAATTCGCGAACCTGCGAGCGGTAGCCGGTTGTATTTGACTGAGTGAGAGACGTTGCGTGAACACGCCGGAGATATAAATACTTACGTACTACACGATGTGGTGTCCCACTGTACTTGGCTCGCCTGATGAATTCCGTATCTCCATGGCACCACCACGGCTGAAACGCGCCCAGTCGGTTCCACACTGAACGCGTGAACAGGAACTGGCCGTCCGAGGTTCCAGGCCGGCGTCCATCCCTATAGGTGGACGATCCATTCGCGAGACTCGCCGAAATCGGTTTGAGCTGCGGATCAACGTATATGGACCAGGTCTGGATGATCGCCGGAGACAGCTGTCGATCGAGCAGTGAGAGTTGTGACTCAAGATAGCCCTCCAGCATCATGTCATCGGCGTCGAAGCGAACAAGCACATCGGCGGAGTCGGAGTATGAAAGTGTGTTGAATATGATGTAGGGGCCGACATGGTCAGGAAAAAAATGCACGGTCAGGTTCGGAATGGCAAGGCTGTTGGCTGCTGCAAGGGTAGATCGACATGCGTCAACGCCGAGCAGGATGCGAGTGCGCCAGCCACTTGGCACGCTTTGCCGACCAACACTCTCGAGGCATTGCGGCAGCCAAGCCGCAGCATCCCGGGCTGCGATGATTATTGCGGCAGTCGGCATAGCGGGCGGCAACAGCGCATGATGAGGGCTAGCCGGGATGCTTGGCGCGCCAGACTGCGCGGCATGTGAAGACTCCCTGAACCTGGATGGCGGGGATTCGTCGTCGCGTGAGCCGTTTTCAGGGACGCTTCAATCGGGCGGAAACTGAGGCGCGTCATCCGTGCACGTGTGAATCCATGTGACCTTGTAGCCACAATAATGCCGGAAAAGTTGCAGCGTCAATAGCTCAGCGTTCCGGCCTCCTGAAGAGCGCGCTCATCTATGCGCCCCGCCGCACTGCACCATAGATTAAGTCCTGGAGCGCTCCGCATGAGGCACGCCACGCGTAACTGTCCGCCACGGCGCTTCGCCTCAACTGAACGGTCGTCAATCGCGCTTTCCTTTGAAGTCCTGATCAACGTAGTGCAACAGCAGAGAAGTCGCGGAGTGGCCCGCAGGGAGGCAATCTCGGTGATGCGAAATTGTGCGGCCACGAAACAGCAATCCGTCGCCAAGTTCTTGGAACACGCGGACGGTGCCGTGCGGCGTGTCGAGGTTGATCGGCCACGAGCACGGTCCAGTGGGTTCGGGAGTGGCATCGAGGCAGAGGGTGATGGTGTACTCGCACTGTTCTCGATCGGTATGACGTTCGAGTATCGATCCGCTCTGGTAGACCGCGACATAGGCATAGGTGGTCTTTACGCGCCTGGCCAGAACATCAGACACGGCGTTCGTTAGTTGATGGTGAACGAAACGCGCAACGGACTCATTATAGGCGACGTACCGACGTGAAACCTGGTCGTCGCCGAGCTTTAGGCGCCCGGTGCGCACCTGGCGTCGAAAGTATCGACGCAATGCGCCCAAGTGCAACTGTGGCACCAATTGACGAACCGTCGCGTAGCCGTGGCGGAATTCTTGGGACGCAATAGATGTCCAATACCGCCACTCCCACCGTCTGCGTTGGACATGGTCCGGTGAAACCAGAATGTCTGCCTTCGTCAGCACCCACCGGAGTGCAGGCGGTAGCGTGTCCGAGGCCTTGTTTCCGGGCATCAGCTTGGCGAGATGTCCGAGGTACTCATTGCCTACCCAGTACGGCCAAGCCCCGCCGGTCGCTGGATTCGGGACCCAAACGACGTAATGACCCCGCGTGATTTGCTCCCGCGAACCCAGTTGCGCAGCGAGGCCGGTGGGCATGGGGCCATGCCATGAGAACCAGGCCAGTGGATTGACGATGAGGTCTCCTGTGATATCGGGGCGGTAGGCACCGGGAGGAATGAGATAATCGGGTTGCTCGTCGAGAAGACAATAATAATCTTGTACAGTGGCAGCAGAAGCGGTCACGAGCGTCATCGGTGCAGCCAACCGTTTACCGTGAATCGACTGTCTGCAAATTGACGCGATGGGCACACGACTGGAAGTATCTCGTGCATATAAGCACTCGGAAATACCACAACCTGATTTTGTCGCGGATACACGGTGCAAAAGGATTTGTTGCGGCGTGAAACGTCAACGGGCCGCTTCGAATCGAAAATACGCAAATCTCCTCCTCCGAACCTGCGTGGTTCGCGGAAGAAAAAATATACGAACGTCAACTGCCGGCCGGTCGTGAGCTCGGCGTCATTGTCCGAATGCACTCGGAAAAATTCACCGTGATTGGTGCCGGTCAGTTGTATTTCCACGTCCGATACGGGAAACGGTCTATATCCCAGGCGGGCCAACAAGTAGGGAAGGAAAGTAAGCATCCGCGTGCGAAATAGTCCGTGGAAGAAACCCAAATCGAACAGTACGCGTGAGCGTCTATAGCCCGAATCTACAGCGATCTGCCCGTCGGCCCGCACGACCTCGGAGGCTGAGAATTGGCGCTCATGCGAAAACGTGTAACTGAGCAGGGCTTGCCATTCCTCGGCAACGAGGAACTCATCGAGGATCACTGCCGGGAACGGTGCCGTCCATGGCGGCGGTTGTCGGCGTGTTCCACTTAGTTGGAGATTGGTCGGCATCTTTATTTCCGTGGAAGCCGGCAATCGCGATGCGCGTGAGGCGCACGACGTTTTTGACTGCTCGGCAATCCCGCCGGCGATAACGCGTCACGGTCACCTAAATTCAATTTATAAAATGATTTTGCGCGCCGAATTGATCAAAGGGAAGGGGGAATTGTGCGGTGCACACGACGCATTGCCACATAAATTCCCCTTGGAATGTTTAGTTATTGAGTATTAGTATGCTCAGCAGGTGCCGATCGGTTCGTGATGGTGCCTTCAAAAATGCCAAATTAGCTCAAGGACGGGAGTGAACATGGCGCTCAAGAAAGTGATGCTTCGGCAGCTCGGTCGAACGGTAAAAATGGGCCGGACGAGACCACCCGGCGCCTACCAACGGCTGAGTTTTGCAAAGTACTTCAGAGGGGCGCTTCCCTCCGCTCCCGCCACTGTCGACTACTCGGCGCCTGCAGCGTCGGTTCTCGCCAATGTCTATCTCAACGATCAGCTTGGCGACTGCGTCATTGCGGGCGGTTACCATGGGGTGGGAGTTGAAACCGGGAACGCCGGCGATCTGTTTACGGCATCCTCGCAGCAGCTCATTCAAGACTACAGCGCGATCGGCGGCTACGTACCGGGTGATCCCAAGACGGATAATGGCTGCAATGAAGTTACGGCATTCAATTACTGGACTTCGACCGGTTTTAAGAATGGGACCAAAGCGCTGGGCTGGCTGGCGGTGGATCAAACCGATCCCGCTCAGATGCGCACGGCGCTGTACTTGTTCGAAAACTTATTTTTTGGCATGGAACTCCCCGATGCGTGGGTGAATCCCACGCCGGCTTCTTCGGGGTTCACCTGGGATGTTGCCGGTGCGCCCGATCCCAACAACGGGCACTTCGTGACGGGTGTGGGATATACGGCAAACGGCGTAACCATCGATACGTGGGGCATGTTGGGAACGTTGACTTGGGCGGCGATCAATAACTACTGCTCGAGCGCGAACAGTGGCGGCGTCTATGTCATTTTGACACCGGACCAGCTCGCGAAAGGCCAGGCGAAAGCGCCGAACGGATTTGACTGGACCGCTTTGATCAACGATTTCAACGCGCTCGGTGGGTCCGTGCCAGTCCCGTCGCCGAAGCCGCCGTCACCGTCGCCGAAGCCGCCGTCGCCGTCGCCGAAGCCGCCGTCACCGTCGCCGAAGCCACCGTCGCCGTCGCCGAAGCCGCCGTCGCCGTCGCCGAAGCCGCCGTCGCCGTCGCCGAAGCCACCAGCGCCGCAGCCGCCGTCGCCGCAACCACCGACGCCGGGTGGCACGGGCACGACCGGCGTGGCCCAAGCTGCCTGGATGCCTCCGCCTTTTCCGCCGTACGCTCCGTACGCGGCCTATCCGCCTCCGCCGCCGCTGCCACCGCAGTCACCACCAACGTCGGCGCCGTCGCCCGTGGAGGTGTATGCAAAGCGCGCATTGGCGGGTATGGCACGATCTCCCGCGCTTGGTGTCGTGGCGGTCGTCGGATTAGTGGTATTGGGCGTCGTGAGCGTGGTCGGATTGGCAGGATCCACGCATGAGGACGAATGAATGACCAGCGTTGTGGAGCAAGGCGGCCCTCGTGATGCGTAAATGCATTGGAGCGAATCCGGTGTAGCCGGTGCAATTGGCTCCGATCAGCATAATCATCCCGGTGCGCAACGAGGGGATGCGGCTGCTCGCCACCATCCGATCTATTGTAGCGGGGCGATCCTGTGTGTTCCCCCTGGAATTTGTGATCGTTGACGACGCCTCGAGCGACGGTGCGTGCGACACGATCAAAACCGATTTGAGCAACGAAGACGAAGTTCAGATCGTCGTTCGACGGCTCCCCGAGTGGTCGGGTATACCGTTCGCTCGGAATCGAGGCGCGGAAATAGCCACATCGCCTATTTATTTCATCACGGACGCCAACACGCTGTTTCCGTCGCACTGGGATCTCCCGATCTGGCGGTATTTAAATCCAAGGCGAATGCTTGCGGCGACCATCGTGGATATCGCGTCGCCGTTTCGCGGGTACGGTTGTCAACTTTTACTTCCGTCCATGGGCGTCACCTGGATTCCAGTGCCGCTTGCCTATGGTGGCCAGGTCCCAGTCTCGCCCTGTACCGGATCGGTCATCGATCGCGGTCTATTCCATCATCTGGGCGGTTACGATGAGTCGCTCCCCGTTTACGGAGCGGCCGAGCCGGAATTCAGTGTCCGTTTGTGGCTGAGCGGCCATGAAATCGTCAACGTTCCCGAACTGCAGATTCGTCACCGATTTCGGCCCCGCGCGGAGCACGACGCCTATCGCGCCTCCATTCGAACCATCCTTCTGCGCAACTACCTCCGTTTTGCCTGCTTCTATCTACCCTTGAATCGGCTCGAGCGGACATACGAGCACTACGCAAGCCCCTCCTCGCAGGAGTTTTCGGCGTGCATGGACGAGATCGTCTCGCAGGGCGTATGGACGCGGCGTGCCCAATTGAGCCGATTGCCGCTTCAATTCGAGTGGCTCGTTGGACGCTTCGGCATGGATGTGGTGAACGCGGCGGGCGCGGGATCGCTAGGTCGTTCGCAAGTTGGATGACCAATTGCGTAATCTCGACGTTCCCGGCCGACGGGAGCTGCGGTAAACCGCGCGAGGCATCAGGACGTTTTCAACCGCGCGGATTGCGAAGCAATCAACCGCCATTCGTTGTCATCGTTTACAAACACCCGAAGATATCGAAACCGGTGTTCGCGATTTGCGGATTTCAGGGCAACAACACCCGTCGAGATCGCAGTCTGGCCGAGCAGCTCGATACGGCGGTGCACGTGGTGCGCGGACTCATGGATCCCGCGGCCGTCTCGAACGAATTGCAAAAAATCTGCCTTGGACTGCATCAGACCATCCGACGTTCCTCCTTGGAAGTTATCGGCGAGTAGTCGTTCGGTTGTGTCGGACTCACCGCGAAGACGCTCTGCCATCCAGTTGTCCTCGATCTTTATCAGCAAATCCTGCGCGGCTTGCGCATCTGCGGCGCCCATTCCGCTCTTGCTGCGTCTCGTCGCCATACATCCTCCTCGTGCGCGCGAAGTAGAATCTCCGTTTATTACGCGTAGATCGCCAGCTCGAGAATCCTCGGCAGCAATTCGAGCGAACGATCCTCTGAGATTATTGTCGAGAATCGTCGCGATTGCGAGTTTGCCGCATCAACGAATGCCGCCTTCCGACGCCTTGATTTCGGCGGTTGAAGCGGTGTCTACTGCCAGATGTCTCAATGTAAGGCGACGGTCCTGACGCAGTGCATTACTTGTATCGCGTCCAGACCGGCGGTACCGGAGCCAGGTGTCCCGGAAATCTGCAGGAGCGCACGATCTTTGAAAATCGCCATCGTCACGATTGCGTACAGTTCCGCCCTCAGCGTATCGAGCCTGCTGGAGACCACGTCGCCTAGTCGTCACGCGATCGAATGTCATTTGTTCCTGCATTCGAAATATCCGGAATTGGTCGCTGCTTGCAACCGTTTGGCGCAGACGCCGGCGGTGATTTACCACCCCTTTGGGATCAATCGTGGCGTGAGCAACAGCTGGAACGAGGGGATGTTGGCAGCCTACGCGCGGCGCGCGGACGTTGTGATCATTTCCAATGACGACATTACCTTCGCGCCTGGAGACGTCGACATTATCGCCGAGAAGGCCGCACACTGCCGCGACCGCTACATAGTCAGCTGTGCCGGCTATCATGTGGGACATCGGCGACGGCTACCGAGCGTCGGTTACGCCTGCTTCGCCATCAATCCCATCGCCATCGAAAAACTGGGATGTTTCGATGAGAACTTTTTTCCCGCCTATTGCGAAGACCAGGACTTCGCTCGGCGTGCGGCGCTCGCAGGCCTGGAAGAGGAAAATTGCCCAAACACCAGGATCTCACACCTCGGCAGCAACTGCATCTTGTCCGATCCGGTGTTGCGTCGACAGAATGCCGTTACGCACGGACGCAATCTCGTCTACTACCGCCAGAAATGGGGCGGTGATGGCGGGCACGAAATCTTTTCGCATCCCTTCGACAATCCCGTATTGGGATATCACATTCCGGCGCACAGCCGCCACCGTCCCTACGGCCGCGCCTACGATCGCCAAGACGATGGCATCGTGCGGATCTAGGCGGAATTGGTTATCTACGCGCCGGTATCGAGCGGATTGAAGGGTTCCCGGGGCGGCAGCATCGCCGCCCGTTTTGCGATGAGTCCCCAGGAAGTTTCCGACAAGTCGTGCTGAACCGCGTCGACCACGAGCCGCGGATCGGCGTTCCAATTGGCCGCGGCCCAGTGGATGTTGTGCCGGCTAAAGAAATCCGCGGTACGAGGCGAAAGCCGGCTGGGGCTGTCGTCGTCAGACCACAGCGCGAAAACGGGTGAGCTATCGGCGAGCGCTGCCACCGGGTCATCGTCTGCGCCGGGCGGACTCTGCGGCGAGACGTTCACGGTATAGGCAACGTTGGGCATCGGACTGCCGTCGGGGAGCAGATAGGGAAGGCCTGTGACATCGACGCCGCCGAGGCCGCTTCCCAGCAATAACAGGGCGGCCGAGTTTTGCTTGCGAATGATCCCAACCATCTCCTGCGCCATCGAAGGCCATGTGGAAGCCAATGGGTTCGACGAGGAGAAGAGTTCGTAGAGAACACCGGGCTCGTTCCTGTAGCGGCTTGCCAGAACTTGCCAGGCTCGGGCGGTGAATGCGTCGGGTGCGGGCGGCGCGCCGGCTCCATCCGGTGCTCGCACAGTCAACAGAGTGTAGGCTCCCGCGTTCGATAGCCGGGCAATGAGGAGATCGAGCCCGGACACGATCCTCGCCGCTGATAGACCGGCCGTCCCGAATAGAATGGTCTGCGCTTGAAATGGCACGCGCACGAGGTTCAGTTCCCAGAGGCCGCGCATCAACGCCAGGTTGATCGAGTCGAGGCAGAGGGCGTCAGCGAGGGTTTGGCCGGGAGCCAAACTGGCGCTATCCAGTCCGGCGACGGTGACGCCACGGAGCGAAACGCGGTTGCCGGCGTCATCCACGATCGAGTTCTTCGCAACCGAGAGAGTCGGCATCGGGACATCCGCTGCGCGCATTGCGGATAGAGATGTTGCGGCACTTGCGGGTTCGAGGAGGGGGCGCACGGGAAGCGAGTACGCCCATTGTGCGACGGCGCCCCAGGTCGTGGGGGTAAAATCGTGACCGACCGGATCCGCGACCAACGCCGGCGCAGAATTCCAATTGGCCGCCGCCCAGCCGATGCTGCAGCGTCCAAAGAGAGCGGCGATATAGGTCGAGAGCCGGCCATAATCCGTTCCGTCATCGGCCCACATCGACGCAAAGAGTGAGTAGGAGTCCGACACGGTGCTCAACTGCTCTTGTACAGCCTCGAGGTCGGCCGGAACCGCGATGGTGTACACGATATTCGGCGCGGCAGTACCCGGTGCTGACATCACCGGAACCAGTGAAGTATCAAGGCCGCCCAAGCCCGCGTTCACGAATAACAATGAGGCCGGATCTTGTTGCCGGACCTGATTCACGACAGTTGCGAGTTGCGCCGCTGCGGCCGGCAACAGGGGCGCGACAGAATAAAAGAGCTCGTAAAACACGCGGGGCTCGCTACTGTAGCGTGCAGCCAGTGTCGTCCAGACGTTGAGCGTGCCGGCGTCGTCCGGCACCGCGCCGGGAGCGGCCTCGAGTGCCAGCAATACATAAGCACCCGCCTCGGTAATGGAGGCGATCGCGAGATCGAGCCCAACGAGAAGATCGGCGGCCGCAATAGTCGCGTTTCCCGACAGGATGGTGTCGGCCGCGAACGGCAGACGCACGAGATTGACTCCCCATTGTTGAGTCATCGCTGCAAGATTATCCGCATCGAGACTCAGCGCATCCGGAAACGCTTGGCCGGCTTGCGGTGCCACCGTATCGAGGCCGCGCACGCTGACACCGCGGAGGTTGACTGCGTCGCCATTGTCGTCGACGATAAAACCCGCTTGCGTTTGTAGATACGAGGTTGGAACCAGGGTGGCGAGTGGGGCGCCGGCAACGCCGCCGAAAAAACGCGCGCGCCGCGTCCGTTGTTTGGTGCGTGCGGAGGCGCCGCCGCTCTTCGAGTCGATCGCCATCGACGCTTGCGCGCGGCGATTTGCAGGCGGCTCTCCTGCCTCGTCGGGTGCGCGGCGGAGCTTTCGGGCCCCCTGACCCTGTTCAACCCGCGCACGGGAGGGTGCCTGTACGTTCAGTCGGTCGTCAGCACGCGGCGGCAGCCGGGGATCGGGCGTCCCGGCGCGATCTTCCTCACGCAGCCTGACGGCTTTCCTCGCAGTTGCCGGCTCTGCTTCGTGTTTCGGCGGCAGAGAGTCCGGCAACACTTTATGTTTTCTAGGCGTGCTCCGCTCTTGCGATAGTGCGCGACGGCGTCGCACCGCTGTTGCGTACGATTCTTGTTCCGACTCGCTCCGCGGGGGCGGCTTCGGAGCGGGGGCTTCGTCGCTTGTTTCGCGCCCCATCACCGCTTTCGCGGCCGCGGTCTCCTGCATGGTTGTTGCAATCTTCAGGCGCAGGCCTTCGCGGCGCTGGGCAGCGCGCATCGTTTGCCGCTGGCCGGCGTGCAACTCGGCAAGGGCCGAGGCGCGGGTCTCACCCTCGAGACGGCGTTCGTCGATGAGTGCGCGCGCGTACGTTTCTTGTTCCGGTTCGCTCCACTGAGGCCTGGCGCGCGGAGCTGCGGCTTCGTTGCTCGTGTCACGCTCCGCCGCCGCCTTCACCGTCACGGTGTCCTGCATTGTCGTCGCCATCTTCAGCCGCAGGTCTTCGCGGCGCTGGGCAGCACGCATTATTTGCCGCTGATCCGCGTGATGCTCGGCCAGCGCCGACGCGCTTTTCTCACCCGCGCGCTGTTGCGCCAGGATCTCGGCGGCCTTTTCCACCTCCATGCGTTCACGCAGGACTCGGCGGTACTGTGTCGCCGGCGTTACCACCAATTCATCGCCGGGCCGAGCGCGTCTACTCACGATTGCAGAAGAGCCGATGCCAGGGGAGTGGTCGCGTCCAGCGCCGCGGTCAGGGCGTAGAGGTCTCCAGCGACAAAAAAGGACCTGCTCGACAGTGTCTGCGTGAGAGCCGACAATGCCTGCGCCGATGCCGCGTAGGCTGAGGCCGCCGCGGAAGGCTTCGCAACCGTCAACAAGCCGGCAAGAGACGATTCCAGTCCCGCCAGTGTGCTCGCCTCCTGCAGGACATAGGGGAACGACCATGACCCGATGGAGGCAAAGATCTTGACGACCTCAGCGACCGCTTGGCCCGCAGGTGGCGCCGGCGGATTCCCGGATGTGAACTGCGCCCAGTAGGAATCGGCGAACACCGACTGTTTGGTTTGGAGCACCACGTAAAGGCTTCTGGGAACGGGTGTTCCCGGCGTGGACACCGTCTTGTCGAGATTGAAGGATGTGGTTGCGAGCGCAGACGGCGCCCCCAACTCCGGTTGATACAGACGAAGTCCCGCGACCGTAGAGACGCCGTTTGCCCCGGCGGTGAATGTGAGGAAACTTTGCACGGTTGCCGTCACCGAGTTGATGGCCCGGTTGGGCATAGTGGCTTCCGCCAGTGCGATAGACAAGCCGAGGGAGGCGATGAAATTATCGAGTGTGAGGTCCGGGCTTATGACCGCGGCCTGCTGGGCGGTCAAGGTCCCGTTGGCGGCGATCTGGCTCGCGGTGAAGTTCCCCTGCAGTAGTGAGTTGTTGATGATGACATTGTGTGCGGCAGACAAAGTGTCGACCGTTGCTTGCAATGTGACCACGCTCTGCTCTGATGCAGTCGCCCGCAATTCCAGATTGGCGTACGCCGCTTTGGCCTCCTGGATGTTGTTGGTGATCAAAGGCATAAGGCACTCCGCATGGCGGCCGCTCGCGGTCCTAAGTCTAGGACTTCGCGTCGCGACTCTTGCCCGCCGCGGTCGGCTCTGCCGCAGGCGTAGCTGCGGGCGATGGGCTCGGCGCCGCGGCGGCACTTTGGGTCGGGCTAATCGTGCCTGCCGGACTCAAGTTGGGAATCGCGCCGAAAGCGAAGGATAACGTCGAAAGATGCTGCGGGTCCGGAAGGGCGGTGGGGTTGGGAAATATCAAGCTGGCCGTCGCGGGCGTCGTCGCCGTCGCGGCTTGCACGCTGACCAAGGATTTCAGCTGCACGTTCAAGTTCGAGACGGTGGTTTGGATTCCTCCCGCGTTCTGTGCAGCCTGCCGAATCTGATCCACCACGCTCTTGAATGACTGCGCGACATCGAGCGGTGATGCCGTGCTTGATTGAGTTGCCGCCACTTGCGCCTGGAGCGTGGTGATTTCAGTCTGCTGCTGGGCAATCGTGCTTTGCAGTGTGGCGATTTGGCTATTGAGGCCGGCGGCTGTGGTCTGGTCTGTGCTCACCTGAGTGGTCAGCGCGTCGATGTTCGCCTGCTTCAAAGTCACAAAGGTTTGTAGGGCGGTGAGCAGGCTGGGGGGGACGTCCGATATGGCCTGGAATTGACTGATAATCGCCGCGATGTCAGGGATAACGTTAAATGCGACCGAATTCGACAGCACGGGCGGCGTTCCGGCCGGATCCTGATTCGAAACCACCACACTCGCAGTTTCGATCGCCGCAATATCCCCCGCTGTAATCGTTGCGTTGAGTTGAGTGGTACTGATGACGGTGGTGGTGCGCGGCGATTGGTTCCAGGTGACGGTCGAGGCCGCGCCGAAATTGCTGCCGAGCACAGTGAGTGTGAAGTCGCTGCCGCCTACGACCGCGCCCGGCGGCGACAGCGACTGGATCGACGGGTTGGTGTTGAAGAAGATCGGCGGAAACGGACGAGGAATGATGACCGGATTCAGGATCGGGCCGGGATTGACCGCTACCGTGGACGGCTCCGCCTCAGGTCCCTTGGGACCGCCGGACGGGTTGTCTTTCTCGGCCATGACGCCCTCGCTCAGGAATTGGTGATGATTCGAACGGATTGCGTCGCGTCGTCGACCGCCACCACCACGGGCACGATGGCGGCGTTCGACGGCGCATATTGCAGCACATACCAGGTGCGGGCCGTGGCATTGAAATTGGTGGCCATTGTGTACACATTCCCCTGGGCATCCACGGTCGCGCCTTGCGCATTTTGCGTGGTCACGAACGGTGCGCCGCTGGCAAGCGCGGCGGCCAGCACCTCGGCCGCGGTCATCAGCGGCGGACTATTCACCTGGTCGCCGCTCTTGGGCGCCGGCACCGGCACAAGGGTCAGGTTCACCTGCGTTGCAGCCTGCGCGTCATAGTTGAATTGGTTCTGGAAGGACGCACTCAGAGGTTGGGCGATGATGCGAAATCTGCCTGGCAGCGGTGATGCGATGGCAGCGGCGCTCGACGCCGGCGCGGGTGCTTGATCCTGCGTGATGCTGAGCGAGATCTTGAGTTGCATGTTGACCGTGGGAAATTGATACCACGTCGCCTGCAGCCCGTATTGCGACAGGACGGGATCGGTATCGATCTTTTCCTGGGTGCTGATGGAGTTCAGATCCAATGCTTGCTGGGCCTGAGCGACGCCTTGTCCCAGGGCGATGATTACACTTTCAATCGGTGCGGAGAAAGTTTCTACGGTGTCTACGAACGGCGTCGCCATGGCGGGTATCCCTGCTGAACGTCTAAATGGGTTTCATGATCTTTTTTGCGAATGCATAGCCATTTCGGTCGGGCAGAGCGCCCGCACGCCCCTCACGAACTGCTGCTGACGACGGGAGAATTTCCGGACAACGCGTTCACGGTCACGATCGAAGGCGTGAGCCGGACGTTGGCCGGCACCGGTTTCAAGGTCGCGGTCACGCTCGAGGACGCATCGACCGAATAGGAATACGTGTTTTGTGTGCGAAAATTGACATGTGATGCAAACGCAAAAATTCCCACGCTCTGGGTGCCGTCAGTCTCCGTCTGCGTCGCCTCGCGCAACTGCACGGAAATCTTCAAATTGATGTCCGCTTCGGTGAACTGATAAAAGGTCGGCAGCAAGCCGGCTTGCAGCGCACTGATCGAGACGGGGTCCGACGGTGTCGCCGTCACGCGGGCGCCGGTCACTTCGATGGAGGGCTGGCCCGAGATGGGTACGGTTAGCGTTTGTGGCGTGATGACTTCCGATATCTCAGGGATCACCTCGACGAAGGTGTTCGACAGCGTGACCAGCGTCTGGATGGCGGCCAGGTCAAGCGCGCGCTGCCCATCGGCGATGCCTTGCGCGACGCTGCGCAGAATCTCGCCGAAATTTGCTTCCTGTAGTTCATTGCCTACTTGTGTGATCGTAGCGGCGGGCACGGCTCCTCCAATCCTCGTTTGTGAGCGTCATGCGTGTCGAGGAAGGCGATCCCGCGGCACACTGATGCTCCGGATAAAAATGGGCCAGCAATCCATGCTCGGGAAGTCACGCGAATCAACACCGCTTCGTCAGGGCATCAGCTCTGGTTGACTTGTACGTTTGCTGGGTTCATTGCATTGACCAAAAAGAATCGAGGCATCATGTTCTTCGGCGGCGGCACACAGGCCAGGGTGGTCGACAAAGAACTCGAGCCTTCGACCGAGTACGAAAACTTATTGGAAAACGAGGCGTTCACATGCGAGGTGACCGTGCCGGAACTAAAAAAGAAGTCGCGCGACTGCGACTGCGAATCGATGGTGACGCCGAGCGAATCGCTCGACTCGGTCGTGCTCGTAACCGACATCTTCACGACGATGGTCGAATTGGTGAATTGATAAAACGTGGGATTGACGCCGGCCTGAAGCAGCGTCATCGGAAAAGTCGGCGAGACGTCGCAATCGACATGGACCCCGGTAACCGTCACCGGGTTGTTGCCGGCATCCGTCAAGCCGACAGACTGTCCTGAAACCATCACCTGAACTTGACGGGATTGCGGCGTGAGCGTCTCCACCACGTCGGGAACATAGTCGAATTTCGTATTGGCCAGCACTTGCACCAGGTTGATCGAGGCCAGGTCGAGTGCGGTTTGGCTCCGCGCGATGGCGGACGCCATGTCGAATATCATCCGCCCGAAAGGGACGCTGGCAAGTTCTGCTCCGACGTTTGGCACGCGTTTCTCCTGTCTGTGGCCGCCGCTGGATTTCGACCGCCTCGTTGGTTTGGGTACGAGGCGCGCCGTTAGCTTTGACTAATTGTAACCTTGGCCGGATCAATGGCGTTGACCAGGAAAAATCTCGGCATCATGTTCTTGGGCGGAGGGACGGGTGCCAGTGTCGTCGACATCGAACTCGAGCCGGTCACGGAGTACGAGTACTTGTTTGCGCTTGAGAAGTTGACGTGGCTGGTCACGGAGCCGGAGGCAAAGAGGAAATCGGCCGACGCGGTCACCGACACACCGACGCTGAACGTATTCGACGATTCTTGCGTGCTGGTAATAGACATTTTTACTTCGATGGTCGAATTGGTAAACGCATAGAACGTCGGGTTGACGCCCGCCTGCAGCAACGTCAGTGGAAAGGAATCGCCGACGTCGGTACTCACCATGACGCCGGTGACCGTGATCGGATTGCCTTGCGAATCCATGACCGGTGCACCCCCGACGCCTTTCACCTGGCGCGGTTGCGGGGTGAGCGTCTCGACGACGTCGGGAACGTAATCGAAGGTGGTGCTCGCCAGCACTTTGACCAGCTGGATTGACGCTTTGTCCAACGCTACCTGGCTTCGAGCAATCGCCGACGCCATGTCGTAGATCATTTTGCCGAACGGTACACTCGCAAGTTCTGCGCCGACATTGGGCATGACATCACTCCTTGAACGTGTCTTGAGGGTTCCTATGAAGCATCAGCGGGTCTTACTTCAAGTTGCTTGCTCAGATTCTCGGCAAAAATTCGTTGCAGGCGATCCGCCGCGTAACCGTTTGGACTCAAGGTTACGCCGCCTACGAGTTTGACGTCGGGCTGCGACTGGATGAACGGCACCATGCCGTCATCAAAGGCCGCGATGATGCCGGTGCGCATGACCATCAAGGTGAAGCCGTTACATTTCTTGATGGCGTGCTGCACCGCACGAGATGTGGGTTGCGAGAAATCACCGTTGAATGCGACCATATACATCTGCATTGCCATCGCAGATCACCCCGTTCCTGGTCATTCACCGAGTATCCTTCTCTCACGAGTGAAGACGGCGCAACCACGTTGCCGCGTCTTGTTCGTTGGTGTCATAGGCGAGCTTTCCTTCGCAGCGCCCACGGATCGATACCTTACGTAATCTGGCTGCGTTGGTCAATAAACTTCGGGCCACGCGAAACGCATAGTCACTGTGGTTGGTCATCAAATCCGGCCACAGCGTGGCTTGCACGGATGAGTCCGGGGTACCGATGCAAGGCACGCCATACAGTGCAGCGTCCTGCAGCATCGCGTCGGGAATCCTTCCGCTGACATTCAATAGGAGTACCGATTGCGCGAGGTGATACCGAGCCTCTTCGGTCTGGGTCAGATGGATAAACTCCAGATGGTCGATCCCGCTTGCTGCCGTCCCGGCGGTAAACATGGGCGACCACCCCGCCAAACCGGGAAAAATGCATTGAAGCCGGAGAAATACCGCTTCGTCGCCCGGCGCCACGGCGAGGTAACCGCCAGTTCTCACCACGCGTAGTCCTGCAACCTCACAAGACTTCTGGATCGCCGGTATACGGACGTCGGATAGGTGGCCCTTGGTGTCAGCGAGGATGCTGGCCTCGAGCTGTCCGAATTTGTGCTCAACGACGCTCAGCTGAATCGAGCCGGCGCCGACTTGCGGTGCAAACCGGTGCGACAGGGCAGCCGGAAGAGGGCGAGCCACGGGCACGCGGGAAATCCGCCGCTGCCGGCTCGAGATCGAGCGCAGCAGTACATCCCATTGGTCGAGGACCTTCGGCCATTCGTAGCCATTGGCAAATTGGGCTGATCTGAGTGACCGCTCCATCAACAGTGGCCGATCGTCATAGAACATCACCAGTTGACGCACGGCATCGTCGACGTCAATGAAGCCGCGCCGAATGCCGAACTCGTTCTCACTCCATTCGGAGATTGCGATGGCCTGGCCGTGCCCGTCGACCAATTCATGACTGGCGCTGTAATCTCCGGCGAGGGGGACTGCCCCGGCCGCCGCCGCCTGCAGGGTCGGCAGACCGAAGCCTTCGCCGCTGGAGGCGAGTAGATGGACATCCGCTGCGCGATAATATTGCGCCAGTTGCTCCAACGGAACGCCGCCGCCGCGCTCGAGCCTCATTCCAGGCGTGAACCGCACCTTATCTTCCAGCCCGAGGCTGCGCAGGTCGGCACGAATGTCGTAGGCGTAGAGGCCGGACCTGGTGAATTCGTCATCCGGGTCTGTGTGTAGGTGCAACAAGACATCGGTGCGGTCCGCCGCAAACTTCGCGAAGACATCGAGCAGTCGGGGCAGCATTTTTCGCGGTTGATTGCGACTGTCCGATAGGACTAAAAACTTGCCTGCCGCACCAACCGCGGCCTTCGCCTGTTCGCGATCCGATGGAAGATAAAAGAAGCTGCGGTCCACGCCATGTGGAATGCACTGGCAGGCAACGCCAGATGACTGGGCGGCATTGCGCCCGAACTCGCTCATGGCGATGGGTATGTCGACTTCCTGCAGCAGCTGAATCCAACTCGGGGGGAGTCGTCCATCCTGCATGTTGCCATCGATGGGGAAATAGAGCGCCCACGGTGTGTCGGTCATCTGCATCTGGCGACGCACGTGCGGTGCAGCAAAGAAGGGTAACCACCAGACATCGCCAAGAGCCAACACGATTTCCGGTCGATGGCGAACCAGAAACGGATACAAGGATCGGTTGCCGAGATAGCCCGAGGCTGGCAAGACGGAACAGCCATTCCACTCATGCGGCTCGCGAGTTTGCCAACCGAGGATATTGATCTGGTGGCCGCGGGCTGCGAGGCCCTCGCAAACGAAACGCGTGACATTGCCAAAGCCGGATGGCGTGTCGGGACTATCCGAGATCCACAAGACTCGCATGCAACTTCCTTGGCACTCTTCCCTGCGGGATTGATAGCTGCAGGGCCACACCCTGTCAATCGCAATGTGGCGCGCCGGGATGGTGCATGACGAAGCGGCGTGATAAGTCGTACGAACAGGCGAAGAATGTCGAATTCCCCTTCCGAGGTCACCATGAACGAGTCCGAGCCGCTGCCGGCCAACATTTACCGAGGCATCGCACTTTTGGGATGGATGAGCAGGGACGAGGCGGTGCGGTTCCTTACGCAGGATTGCTGGACCGCCGGAGGATGGCGAGACGGACAAGCAGAAGCGCTGTGGCAAGCATCCAGGGACCGTGCGGCCGCCCTACCGGAGCGCGAGGCTCCGGCGCCGCGGGAACTCTCGCTCTCGGAGGATGAGCGCGAGCATGTCGGTCGTTTCCTTCCCCATTTGCGCAAGCTCGGAATCTCGGATGTCGAGATCATCAAGATAGATCCCATGCAGCTGGTCGTTGCGCAGTTCCATATCACCGTCGATCTTGCGGCCCGATACCTGGATCGCTGCAGGACCGCGACCGGTTGGATGGCGCTGTCGATGCCCGTCTCTTCGGTGAATCCCGACCTCAGCGCTAGCCTGACGCGCAACAATTTGGATACGAATATCCTGATCGAGCTGCCGCACGCCGAATTCACGTTCGGCATGCATCCTCAGGGCGGATTTGGACCGAAGGAACTTCGTCGGCATGTCGCCGTGATGAAAGCGGGGAACCGGATGCTGCTCTCAAAGGGGTATCACCGTCTGTATGCTCGCGTGTCGGCTGCCGAAGGAAGGCTTCCGGAGCGATTGTCGCTCGTGGTTCTCGAATCTGGAGCGCTCGCCCCGGCCGAGCGCGGTATGCATGCGAGCCCCGTCACCGATGCCGGTCTCAATGTGTTCGGCGTCCGACCGGCTCTGTTCGCGGACTTCTTCACCGAGGGCCTGGCACTCCCCGTGTATCTACTTCGCAAGCGTTACCAACTTCACGTGAGCGCCCGCTGGCTGTCGATCGACGATCCCTGACTCGAGGATATGTGTACGGCGGACAGCCGCGCTCGAATTGCGATGCACGAGTTAGTCTGCTATAGATCGAACTCGCGATAGATGACTGAGTCGCGCAGCCGCCGATCGAAATTTGGTGAGACACGGAGAAGTCCCCCGATGGCCGATCAATCATCCGGCCCGTTTGGGCTTCCTCCGACCGTCTGGGTCGTGATTGTAGTGGGCCTGGCCGGGGCTCTCGCGGCGACGCAGCACCGCGGCGTCGAAAGCGTCATTTCCTTCATGAATCTTCTGGCCATCCGGTTTCTGATCTTTTGGGTCGCCGATGCGCTGTTCCTGACCAGATGCTTCGCGCTGGCCTTGGCGAAGGATCCGCCCCACCCGCGCGAGGATGTTTTCGAGGATGTTTTCAAGGAGAAGGCGCAGGAGCTGGGCGTGATCGGCGCGGCGGTCATGTTGCGGCGCGTTGCCGAGTCCTGGCGAAGCGACCGCGGGTGAGACTTAAGATTCTTAACTGGCGATTTCGTGAGGAGGTTTTGTGGGCGTCTTACTTCATGCAAATTATCGGCTCTGGGGACCCAACGGACAGAAGATCGTGATGCCGGCGCCGATCGACAAGGACACCCCGCATGCCCCCTGGTGGTGGGATCATCTGGCGAGTCAGGCAGCGGATCTCAAGCGCTGCGGCTTCACGGCCGTGCTGCTGCCGCCCGTGTGCAAATCCCAATCCGGTGCGGCGCCGGATGCGGATGGTTACGGACTTTTCGATAATTACGACATCGGGTCGAAGAATCAGGTTTTTAACAAGCCGACGCGCTACGGCGACGACGAACGCCTGCGGCGCATGGTCGGCGTGATGCACGCCTGCGGACTCGATGTGTATGGCGATGTCGTCCTGCATCAATACGACGGTGGCAACAACGGCACGTATCGCTATGTGGGCGCGGACGGGAAAACCCTCAACGGACGCTTTCCCAAGCACCCATCGTGTTTCGTCGGCAATCCACCGCGGGTCCCCGTCGATCCCGTGGCCGACCCCCAAGGCAATTTCGGCTTTGGCGACATGGTCTCCTACCTGCACTCGACGCCCAAGAATTACATGCTCGACGGCGCAATCGATGCGGTGGATTGGTTGACGCGAACCTTGGATCTACAGGGCTACCGTATCGACGACGTCAAGGGCATGGCCGTGCAGGCGGTACGTGAGATATTGACAGCGAAGTCCATGGCAGGACGGTTTGCGGTGGGTGAATATTTCGACGGCAATCCGTCGGCTCTCCAATGGTGGGTTTGGAATAGCGGCATGGGAGGGCGTTGTAATGTGTTCGACTTCACGCTCCATTGGACCCTGCAGGCGATGTGCAACAACAGTTCGCGCTGGTGGATGGGAGGGCTGCAAGGCGCGGGATACATTGCCGTCAACCCGACGAATGCCGTCACCTTCGTCGACAATCCCGACACGGATCTTTCGGATGGTGAGAATGTCATATGGAACAAACTCTTGGCCTACGCGTTCATTCTCACCGCCGAGGGCTATCCGTCGGTGTACTACAAGGACTATAGCCCGGACCCGGGCTGCTACGCGCTCAAGCCGGCGATCGATAATCTCATTTGGATCCATGAAAATCTGGCGTTCGGTTCGACGGTCACGCGCTGGGGCAACGATGCGCAGGCTTACGTGTTCGAGCGCCTGGGAGACCCCGGCCTCCTCGTAGGCCTGAATAACGACCAAGGGAACAGCCAGACGCGCACCGTTCAGACGAGCTTCGGGGCCAATGTGCAGTTGCATGACTATGCCGGCCATCACGCCGATGTGTGGACGAATGGTCAGGGCATGGTGACGATGACCATTCCGCCCAACCACAACGGCACGAGTTATGTTTGCTTTTCCCGCGTCGGCTATACCCAGGGGTTCGCTCTGCAACGTCGCACGACGACGCAGACCTTTTTCGGCGCCGCCGACCTCGACAGAAGTCCGGCGGAAAACGGTCGGGAGATCCAAGTCGGGCGGGTGTGGTGCCAGGCGAATACCCGCATCGAAGTCGTTTTCAAGCCCAGCACGTTGGGCTGGAGCGCGCAGGCGGAAATCATCTTGGAGATTCTCGATGCCAACGCACGTGCGTTGGCGACTCAAACCTATCGCGTCGATCAGGCAGGCGATACCGCCAAAGTGACCGTGCAACAATCCGGATGGCATACCCTGCGCGTTCGAGGCACCGGACTACCCGCCGCCGGCTCGTCGTATGAAGCGATCGTGACCTACACCGGGACCGAGGTGCTGCAATGAGCCCGCTGCGCAAAACGTCGATAGGATTCGGTATCAGTCTCCTGCTGCTGTGCTCGATGTGTCCGGCGCAGATGGTGCCGATCGTGACGCGCGCCTACGACAACGACCGGTCGGGTGCGAACCTGCGCGAGTCCATCCTCACCCAGGCGAGCGTCACGGCCAAGGGAGTGCGCCGCGTCACCACCATTCCGGTCTATGGCGACGCGCGCGGTTTGGAAGCGCAGCCGCTGGTCCTGCCGCACGTGCAAACTGCAAAAGGTCTGCGCGACGTCATGGTGCTGCCTTCCATGGCGAACAAGGTTCGCGGCGTCGATGCCAAGACGGGAGAGGATATCTGGCAGGCCGATCTCGGGACACCCGTGACGGGAATCCCGGACATCGACGCCCATATGGTGAACGACAAATGGGGTGTGCTGTCCACCGGCGTCATCGATCCCGACACTCAGCGTGTCTACCTGGTGGCATGGGTATCTCCGGACGGCTCCGTCAAGCGCGCCGCCCATTTCATCACGGTGCTGAATGTCAAAAATGGACATCGAGCGGCCCCCATCGTCCCGCTCGCGACTGCGATCAGCGGCGCGCAGCGCTTCGACAGCATGCCGCGCAAACAGCGCAGTTCGCTGTTGATGACGAATGTAAACGGACGCAAGACCGTGTTCTTTGCGTCGGGCACCGTTCACGAGACGCAAGTCGGAGCGGCCGGGTGGGTGTTTGCCTTCGACGTCGCCAGCAACAAGGTCGCGGCGGTGCTGGCGCTCTCTCAAGGACGCGGTGCCGGTGTGTGGATGGCCGGCCAAGGCCTGGCCGCGGACGCAGCGGGTGATCTGTATGGCGTATCGGGGAACGGATCGTTCAACGGAACCACCGATTTTGGCGAGAGCGTATTCAAGATCCGGTACCGACCGGCGGCGGGTCCGACGCCTGCCTCTCTGAGTGTCATCAGCCGGTGGTCACCGTACTCCGATGCGGCAAGAGTCGGACAGGACCCGACGCTGTCCGCGCCCGCTCTGGCCCCTGACGATAAATTGGCGGGCGTGAGCGCGCCTTCCGAGCAGATGCGGATGCCGGTGAACGGCATGCGGCCCCCCGCGTTGGACGGCGCGCGAGAGGTGATGAACACGGATGAGAACACCGGGAAACCCGTAAAATTGGTGTATCCCAAGATCACGCCGCAGGAGCGCGGGTTTGGCGATGAGGATCTGGGATCCGGCGGCGGCACCCTGATCGAGAAGTACCAGATCTATCTGGCCGCCGGAAAGGACGGCATCGGTTACGCCGTCAAAACGGGCGATATGGGAAATACTCAACCGGCCGACTTCGCGAACATGAAAGCCAATTGCGCGAAACTGGCGGCGCCTCCGATTTGGCTCACGGCGTCGCCGGGCCCGGTGGACCCGTGTCCGCAGGATGCCACCACGCTCGATTTCATGCCGTGGGGAAAGACGCGCCACATGCATTCCACGCCGGTGCAGTATTGGAGTGCGGACGGTCTGAAGATCTTCGTGTGGGGAGAAAACTCGCAGCTGCACGAGTGGGCCATGTCTCCCACGGGTCAGCTTACCTACGTGGCCCAAGGCAACGAGGTCGCCTCGCCGCAGATCACCAATTCGCCGGGCGGCATGCCGGGCGGCTTCTGCACGCTGTCGGCAAACGGCAACCGGGCGGGCACCGCGCTCTTGTGGTGTACCGTGCCCTACGGAGACGCGAACGCCGGCGATCCGGTCACCCATGTCACGAACGGCCGGCTTCTTTGTTATGACCCCGAGCACATCGTCAACGGGATCATTCCGGTGCTGTGGGATTCCGAGCGTTGGGGGATCCAGTTCGTCTTCAATAAGTTCCTGCCTCCGATCGTCGACGGCGGCCAGGTCTATGTGCCGAACTACAACGGCGGCGTCGATGTGTACGCGCAGTGAGGAATACGCGCACTGAGGCGCCAAGGACTCGCTACAAATTAGGGCTGCAGACGCATTCCATCAGCCGCCATGCTCACGGCACCGGTGAAGTTCCGCCGGATTGATTTCAACACGGCGTCGTGCATCTCTTCCGTCGCCGGCGATAGGTGACTCAACAACAGCCTGTGAACATTGGCCTCCTTGGCGATCTCGCCGATGGCGTGGGGCGGCGTGTGCAGCGTGTAGAGAATGGCCGGAGAGTCCGGCGGATCGAGCACCACGCTGTTGAAAACCAGCAGATCGGTATCCTTGGCGATCCGCGTCAGGTTGGGGATACCCTGTGCGTCGATATCTCCGGAGAAAGTCACGCTCCTGCCGGCATCGTCGATGCGGTAGATGACCGAGGGCGCATCGGCATGATGTCCGGCGATCGCCGTGATGGTCAGCGCCGACTGTTTGAACACGACCTGCGGTGCCGCGTTCATGCTGATGGACGTTGGAATATCGTGCGGATGCAGGGTGATCGGTGCGGAAAAGTCCCGCAAATAGGCGAACGCGCCATTCGGTCCAAATAGCAGGTGAAGAAATCGACGGGTGGAGGGAAAGTAGGCACCCAGGCGCGGCTCGTGCGAGCCGTCGGGGCCCCAGACGTTGAAAACGATCGGGCCGGAACTGGACACGGCACGCGCCTTGAAAAGACCCGGCAATTCCCCTGCGTGATCGATATGCAGGTGAGTCAGCAGCACGATGTCGGTGCTCGCCAGGGGAACTTTCGCCTCTCCGAGCCGGGCAAAGGAGCCGGGCCCGGCGTCGAGGAGTATCCGGGCAGTTCCATCGATGAGAATGATGTAACACGATGCGGCTCGGCCCGTGGCGCCGGGGCCGCCTGAGCCGAGCACCATCAACTCGAGAGGTGCGGCGGCAGGTTGCGACGCACCGAATGCGGAACTCGCGCCGCAGAGGAGCACGGCAAGCAACGTCAGAAAGCGAGTCAGATGTTTCGGCATGTCCATGGAGGCCTCGGTCTACGTCAATAACGGCCCAGCGATGTCGTGCGCGAACGTTTCGGCGATGGCGAGCACCGCCGCATGCACCGGTCCGGAGGTGATGGCGGGGATCACGGACGCGTCGACCACATACAGACCGTCAAAACCGTGAAGTTTCAGATCGGCGTCCACGACGCTGCCGGCCGCGGTACCCATACGGCAGGTCCCAACCGGATGGTGATGGGTCATGACCGCGCGCTGTAGGAACGCTTCGAGATCCGCATCGCTGCGGCAGTCGATGCCGGGATAGATCTCCTGCGCACGCCACTCCGCGAGCGCGGGCTGATGTCCGACCATGCGAGCCGCATCGAGTGCCTGCCGCACGAGCCGGCGGTCATGCTCGGTGGTGAGATACGCTGGATCGATGATAGGAGGATCGCCGACATGGGGACCCCCGAGGGTGAGCGTGCCGCGGCTGGTCGGGTGAGTCACTCCGGACAAGATCGTATACGCGGTACCGCTCTCGGGTCGCGGGAAACACTCGGTCACGGTGGGGGCGGCGACACACCCCAATACGATATCGGGAACACCGTCCGTGCGGCAGAGGTCAGCGGAATCCAAGTAGGTCAGTGATTCGGAATGCTGGAGACGCGACGGCGCCACGGGCTGCTTGGCGCGGTAGACATTCCCGGCCGTCAGTAAATGGTCGTGGAGGTTTTCGCCGATGCCGCCGTGATCCGAGATGCACGCGACGCCCACGCGCTCGAGGCTCCGCGCGGGACCGATACCCGAGCGCATCAGCAGCAGCGGGGTGGCGACGGCGCCGGCGCACAGCAGAGTCATTCCGGCCGATAGCGTCGTCATTTGACCGTTGATTTGCGCAGCCACGCCGTTCACTCGGGTGCTCGAGAGCGTCAGTGCATGCACCATGGCGTTGGCGATCACGGTCAGGTTGGTGCGCGCGTGAACCGGCACGAGATAGGCGTCGGCGGCCGTCACGCGTCGGCCGTCCCGGATCGTGAGCGAGTTCGGCGCGAGCCCCAGCAGGTTGCCGGTGTTGTGATCGCCCCGCCAGGGAATGCCCGCCGCCGACCCCGCCGCCAGGTAGGCCCGCACCACGGGACTCAACTCGGCGTCGGGCAACATCACCGGCATCGGGCCGCTGGCGCCGTGCTGCTCGCCGGCGCCACCTGAAAAATTCTCGGTCCTGCGGAAGGCGGGCAGCAAACCCTCGTACGACCAGCGCGCCGAACCCGTGGCGTCGGACCAGGCCCGGAAATCCTCCCTGGCCCCGCGTACGTGCGCCATCGCATTCAGGCAGCTCGAACCGCCGATCAGGCGGCCGCGGGGCCAATCATGTGCGCGGCCGGCCGTTCCAGCCTGGGGCGTCGTTCGGTAAGCCCAATCGTAGTCGCGTCCGGCGAGCAGCGGCCATTTCTGCGGAATGGCAATATCCGGATCGGTGGCGGGACCGCCTGCCTCGATGAGGCCGACCGTGATCCCGGGATGCTCGCTCAGGCGCGCGGCCAGGACACATCCGGCGGAGCCGGCTCCGACGATCAAGACATCGAAGTGGCGGTGCCCGCGATTCATGCGACGCCGGGGCGCTCGCTGCGAATGAGATCGGCGGCCTTCTCGGCGATCATCACCACCGCGGCGTTGATGTTGCCGCTCACCAAGTCGGGCATGACCGAGGCGTCGACCACGCGCAGCGCCTCGATGCCGCGCAGTTTCAAGTGGGTGTCCACGACGGCGAACTCGTCCGTCCCGCTGCCCATCTTGCAGGTACCGGCCGGGTGATGCACGGTGATCGCGGTGTTGCGGATGTGCGCATCGACGTCGGCCGCCGAGCGCTTGTCCTCGCCGGGCGAGAATTCCCGGGCGATGCAGCGCTGCATGGACGGTTGGGCCGCCACTTCGCGCGCCAGGGTGACGCCGGTGCGCACCGCCCGCCAATCTGCCTCCGTTGCCAGGAACCGCTGCAGAATGCGTGGGTGAGCCGCGGGGTCGGTCGACTGCAGCGTGACCCGGCCGCGGCTCTCCGGATGCAGCACCACGATGCGGCAGGCGAAGCCGTCCTTGAACGGCGCCTTGAAGGGGCGCAGGTACGGCCACGCCCCGAGGGGCGCGGCCGTCAGCAGCAATTGAATATCGGGCAGGTCCAAGTCCGCGCGGCTCTTGAGAAATGCGACGCCGCCGCCGGGCACGTCGGCGGCGAAGCCGCGGCCGAAAAAATAGGCCTTGGCGAGTTCACGCCCGATGCGATCGTAGCGCATCATCCGCAGAAACGGCCCAGGCTCGCGTCGGTGATACATCAGGATCACCGAGACGTGGTCCTGCAGATTGCGTCCCACGCCGGGCAGCGCGGCCTTCACCGGAATGTCGTGCCGCTGCAATTCTTCCGCGTCCCCCACTCCCGAGAGCATGAGCAGCTGGGGCGAGTTGATGACTCCGCCGCAGAGAATCACCTCGCGCATCGCGAGCGCCGTTCGGCCGGCGCCGCCTCGGGCGTACTCGATGCCGCGCGCGCGCCCGCCCTCGATCAGGATCCGCCTGGCCAGCGCGTTCACTTCGACGTGAAGGTTCGGGCGCCGCAAGGCCGGACGCAGATAGGCGGTCGCCGTGCTCGCGCGCCGGCCCGCGCCGATGGTCATCTGCAGCCGCGAGAAACCCAGCTGGGTCGCGCCATTGTAGTCGTCGGTCCACGGGTGGCCGGCCGTTTTGCCGGCGTCGGCGAACGCGCCGATCAGCGGGTCCTGATAGCGGCAGGCCTGTACAGCCAGTGGTCCGCTGCCGCCGCGATAGGCGCTGGGGCCGCCTTCCCAGCGCTCCAATTTGCGGAAGTAGGGCAGCACCTCGTCATGCGACCAACCGCGGGCACCGGCGGCAGCCCAGCGGTCGTAGTCGAGGGGGTTGCCGCGCACATACGCCATGGCGTTGGTCGAGGAACTGCCGCCCACCACCTTGCCGCGCGCGCATTCGACCCGGCGGCCGCCCACGTTCTCTTCCGGCTCGCAGAAGTAGTTCCAGTCGTGCAGCCGCTTTTGCAGGATCTTGCCCCAGCCGAGCGGAATATGGATCCACGGATCGCGGTCCCAGCCGCCGGCCTCCAGCAACAGGACCGAGACGTCGGGGTCGGCGCTCAGGCGGTTCGCGAGGACGCAGCCCGCCGAGCCTGCGCCAACGATGATGTAGTCAAATGCCGGGGTCTTCGCCATGCCAATGGTTCGCTGGAAGGACGAGGTTCAGTATAGACCGAACCAATGGCCGGAAGACTATTGAGGCGCGTCCGACCGGGGGAAGGCCTGCTCGTGGATGTATTGCTGCACGTCGCCGAGGTGACGCTGCATTTGCGCGTACGCTTCCTGCCCGTTGCGCGCGGCGATAGCGGCGGCGATGGCTTCATGAAAGGTGGCGTACACCGATTGGCGCTTGTAGCAATGCGCATTCTCGCCGAGCCGCCGCCAGCCGAGGTCTCGCTGGCTGGCGCGCATGGTGTCGAAGAACGCGAGAAACAGCGTGTTTCTGGCCGCTTCCGCAATGGTTCGGTGGAACAGGGAATCGGCGCGCTCGTAGGTTTCGGCGTCGCCGGCCGCGCGGGTCTTGGCCGCCAATGTCTGCAGACGCTTGATCTCGGATTGGGACGCGCGCATGGCCGCCAGGCGCGCCATGACCGGTTCAGTGGCCAAGCGCACCTCGATGACCTCGATGGGATTGGTGTAATCCAGCACATTGTCCAAGGCGGCGCCGAGGCTGGTCCGCGCGGTGCCGTGAGAGCCGGGATTGGGGGCCGCCATGGCGCCGCCGGCGGCAGGGCGAGTGTCGATGAAAGTCCCGCGCCCTTGGTGGCGGTGGATCCGGCCCTCCTGCTCGAGTACATCGAGCGCGCGTCGCACCGAGCGGCGGCCGACTCCCAGCTCCGAGGCCAAGGTTCTCTCGGGCGGAATGCGCCCGTCGAGCGCCACATTTTGCCTCTCGATGAAGTCGCGCACCTTACTCAGAGCTTGATCGCTTCGATCCATACCCGCAGCCGGCATCCTTGATCGCCATACGATATCACAAGCGTCGGCGCCATAGACTTTGCAATCCCCGCGCAGCGCCGGTTGACGGCGTAGTTGGTTCACGTCAGACTTCGATTCTCTCCTGGGTGGAACCACTTGCGAACTTGGTTCGAGAAAGGTGCGAGATGGGCGCAAAAGAACAGGCGGTGGCGGGCGAACTCGAGGTTGCTCTCGATGCGTTGCACCAGGACGTGTACGCCAACAACATGGCGCCGTACTGGGTGGTGGACCGCAAGGTCGCTCACGATGAGGATCGTCAGGTCATGCAGGGCCGCAAAGCGGTGCCCTTCATCTGGAAGTACAAGCGGCAGATCGAACCGTTGCTGCATCGCTCCGCGGAACTCATCAAAACCGAGACCTCGGAGCGGCGCTCGCTGGTTCTGGTAAATCCGGGCCTGGCCCCGCAGCGCGCCACCGCTTCGACGCTGTACGTCGCGTACCGGTTGAACGATCCGGTCGAGGTCATGCCGCCGCACCGCCACTCGCCCAATGCCATTCGCTTGGGATTGACGGGCTCGATGAACTTCACGGGCGTCGAGGGCGAGAACATCGTCTTCGGGCCCGGCGATCTCGTGCTGACGCCGCACGATACCTGGCACAACCACGGCAACCAGAGCGAGGAGCCTGCCGTCAACCTGAGCGTTCTCGACCTGCCCCTGGTCGAGACCCTGAACTCCTTATACTTCGAGCACGACTACACCGAAGAAGAGGAGGGCAAACGCATCCGCCGCACGATGCAGACCGAGCGATTCCCACCCGACTACTCGCAGCGCGTCTACGGCGGCGGCGGCTTTCTGCCGCGCTTCGTCTCGCACCGCCGCGGCGCCGGCAACGCCTCGCCCATGTTCGTCTACCGCTATGACATGATGCGCGAACTGCTCGAGAAGTTTCGCGACTGGGACGGGGATCGCCATGAGGCGCTGATGGTCGAGTACGTCGACCCCACCTCCGGCCGGTCCGTCTACAAGACTATGACCTTTTTCATGCAGATGCTGCGGTCCGGCGAACGTACCCTGCCTTTGAAGCAGAGTGCGAGTCTGGTGTGTTCCCCGTTCGAAGGCCGCGGCTACAGCGTGATCGGCGGTCAGCGCGTCGACTGGGAGCCCTTCGACACATTCGTCGTTCCCGGCGGCACCTGGTGCGAACACGTCAATCTGTCCGACAAGGAGCCGGCGATCCTGTTCGTGGGCAGCGATGAGCCGACTCTCAAGGCCTTGGCTCTGTATCAGAAGCACGGCAAAAACGCCGGCGGCGATATCGTCCGGCTCTTTTAATGGCACGCTCCAAAAACACGCGGCTCCTGGCACACATCGATTGCCCCGGCGGCGGTCAGGTGTGGGTCGACGGTAAGACCCTCTACATCGGCCATATGCGCGAGCCGACCGGCACGACCATCGTCGACGTCTCGGACCCGTTGAATCCGGTCGAACTGGCGCGCGTGGAGGTGCCGCCCGGTTGGCATTCACATAAGGTGCGCGTCGCCAATGACATCATGCTGGTCAATCATGAACGCCAGGGACAGGGCGACCCCGACTTCGGCGGCGGTCTCGGCATCTACGACGTCTCGACCCCGTCGCGCCCGCAGCTGGTGTGCAAGTGGCGCACCCACGGCAAGGGCGTGCATCGCTACGACTTCGACGGGCGCTATGCCTATATTTCTCCGACGGCGGAAGGCTACATCGGCAATATCATGATGATCCTCGACCTGAAGGATCCGGCACGTCCCGAGGAGGTCGGGCGATGGTGGATTCCGGGACAATGGCAGGCAGGTGGTGAGGTCGATCCCTGGGTGGATGGTCCGGCGCCGCGCTGTCATCACCCGATGCGCATGGGCAATCGACTGTACGTCAGCTACTGGCATCACGGCTATCACATTCTCGACATCTCCGACATGTCGAAACCGAAGCGCATCTCGGGCGGCAATACTTCGCCCGCATTTCCGCATCCGACGCATACCTGTCTGCCCATTCCGCAGACGCTCAAGGGCCGCAAGGTGATGGTGGTCGCCGATGAGGACGTCGCGAAGCTCTGGCCCTCGGCGCCGTCGTTCACCTGGATCTACGACATCACCAACGAGCACTGCCCCGTGCCGATTTCGACCTTCCAAGTGGAAGGCCTCGATCCGGACGGAGCGCCGCAGCCGCCGTTCATGGGCTGCCACCAGCCGTCCGAGCGCTTCAAAGGGACCATCATTCCGTTCGCGTGGTTCTCGAAGGGCCTGCGCATTCTCGACATCGCGGACCCGTTCGCGCCGCGCGAAGTGGCGTTTTACGAGTCGGAAGCGCCGCAGGGATTCAAACTCGCCTCATCGAACGATGTCACCATCGACGATCGCGGCCTGTGCTACCTGATCGACCGGCAGCGCGGCGTCGACATCATCGAAACCTCGGCACTGTAGTTAGAGGACGCGGCACTCAAGTGAACGACAAGATCATCACCATCGGCAAGCGCAATCCGAACCTGCCGTTTCACCCCGCGGTGCGCGCGGGCGACTTCATCTATGTCTCGGGCCAGGTTGCCAAGGATGAGAACGGCAACATGTCGAGCGGCAACATCGAAGAGGAAACCCGCTGGACCATCGAGAGCATCCGCCGAATCCTGAAATTGGACGGTGCGGACCTCGATGATGTGGTGAAAGTGACGGTGTACCTCGCCGATGCGCGCAATTTTGGCCGCTACAACAAGGTGTTCGGCGAGTACTTTCCGGAGGGACGGATCTCGCGGACCACCGTCGAAGCTCGTGCGGTGATCGAATGCAAGATCGAGATGGACGCGGTCGCCTACAAGCCGCGCGTTTGAATTCGGTTTAATCAAGCCTTGGCCCGCGCTGCGGGGGAGAAAGCTATGTTGAAAGTTCTGGGTCGGGGCACCTCGGGAAATGTGCAGAAAGTCGTTTGGCTGCTGGAGGAGATGGGACAGCCCTACGGCCGGGAGGATTACGGACGCCAGTTCAACAACACCCAGACCGAGACCTATCTCAGCCTCAATCCGAACGGCAAGGTGCCGACGCTGGTGGATGGCGAGGTCGTCGTCTGGGAGTCGAATACGATCCTGCGCTATCTCTGCAACAAGGTCCCCGGCGGCACGCCGCTGTATCCCACCGAGCCCGCGTCGCGCAGCCAGGTCGAGCGCTGGATGGATTGGCAGCTCGCCTCGCTCAACGCGCCCTACCTCGCTGTCTTTCGGGAAGCAAAGAAGAAAGAAGAGGAGCGCGCGGCAAGCTTCGGTGCCGACGTCAAGGAGTTGGCAGCGCAGCTCGAGATTCTCGAAAAGGGCACGGCCGGACGCCCGTGGATCGCCGGTGTGAATTTCTCCATCGCCGATATGTGCCTGGGACCCGTCATCGATCGTGCCCTGGCGTTCCCGGTCACGCTGCCGGCGATTCCGGGCGTGAGAGCCTGGCGCGACAAAGTCGTGGCGCGCGACGCCTACAAGAAGACGAAAGTCTGAGCCGTCCGGCGCCCGTGAAGAACGCGGCCGTCATCGGACTCGGTACCATGGGACCCGGCATTGCGGCGACCCTGGCACGGGCCGGCATGCAAGTCGCGGCGTTCGACGCCGATCCTGCGAAACGCGACAAGGCCGCGCCGGCGTTCGCGGCGGCGGCGACGGTGCTGACCGCGCTCGCCGTACCCGATCACAGCGCAGCGGCGATCCAGGTTCACGACAATCTGGCGGCCTGCGTCGCGGGCGCTGATCTCGTCATCGAGACCATTCCTGAGGATCTCGACCTCAAGATCCGCGTGTTTCGCGACATCGAGACGCATGTTGCCGACGATTGCATTCTCGCTTCCGACACGTCGGGAATTCCGATCACCCACATCCAGGCCGGCACGCGAATTCCGGGCCGGGTCATCGGCATGCATTGGTCCAACCCGCCGCACATCATTCCCATGATCGAAGTCATCTCGGGCGAGAAGACAACGCCCGCTGTCGCCGCTGCGCTGGTCGAGGTCGTCCGGGCTTGCGGCCATCTGCCCATCACCATCCGCAAGGACGTGCCGGGGTTCGTCGAGAATCGGGTGCTGTACGCCGTGATGCGCGAATGTCTCGATCTGGTGGAGCAAGGTGTCATCGAACCGCAGGATCTCGATGCCTGTGTGTCCTGGGGCATCGGCTACAAGCTGGCCGTCGTGGGACCGATGGCATTGCTCGACATGGCGGGCCTCGACATCTACGCGGCGGTTGCCGGCTATCTCAACAAGGAGCTGTCCAACCGCTCGGATGTGGCCGCTTACATCGGCGAGCGCACTGCGCAGCGCAAGCTCGGCATCAAGACCGGCGGCGGCATCTATAGCTACACGGCCGAACAGATCGCGGAACTACAGAGCGCGCGGGCGCGAAAGTTGGTGGCGGTGCGCAAGGCGTTGCAGTCATGACGCCCCCCGCTGCGCGAGACATCGATCCTCGCCAAACCAATTGGATCGTGCCTACGATCCTGTTTGGCGCCATCGGCTGGCTGCTTGGCGCAGGAGCCGGCGCCTCGGCCGCCGAACTCAAGGCGCTCGCCATCATGATGCCGGAGGAGCCGACCGATTATGGGTGGAACCAGCAGGGGTTCGAGGCGGCCAAAACCGTTGCCGCGAAATATGGATTGAAATTCTTACCCGCGACCGGACTCGGCTACGGCGACGTGCATTCCGAGCTGCGCGAGCTGGCCGACGATGGGGCGAGCCTCATCATCGCCCATGCCGCCGGCTACAACACCGCGGCGCCCGAAATCGGCGCGGAGAAACACGTGCCGGTGGCCATCGTCGATCGTCCCAAGGACAGCAAGCCCGGCGCCGTCGCGGACTACACGCTGTCCGGGCATCAGGGGGCCTACCTCGCGGGAGTTCTGGCGGCCAAGACGACGCAGACCAAGGTTCTGGGCGTGGTGGTCTCGGGCGAGCCGCCCTCGTGGAATGTGCAAGCGGCGGCCTTCGCACAGGGCGCCCGGGCGACCGCTGCTGCTCTGCGAATCGTGTATGCCGTCATCGGACCGGCGGCGTATTCCGACGCTGCCGGGGGCCGTCGCGTCACCGAATCGGTGATAGGGGCGGGCGCCGACGTCATCTTCGGCGAGGGTGACGGGGCGAGTTTCGGCATGTTGCAGGCGGTGGAAACCAGAAAGTCGACCAATGGCGGCAAGGTCTGGTTCATCGACGTGATCGGCGACAAGACGCCGGTCGACAAGGGGAATCTCCTCTCCTCCGTCGTCTGGAACCTGGTGCCCGTATACTCGGCGATGATCGAGGATCTCAAGGCAAACAGGTTTGGTACTCATCCATACGCCCTGCAGCTGGCCGATGACTCCGTGCGCTTGCTGCACTCCAAGCACATCCCCGACAAGGTCTGGTCCGAGGTCGAGGCGGTGCGCAAACAGATCATCGACGGCAGCCTCAAGGTCGAGCCTATCTTCGATGCCGTCAAGGTGCGCGCCCTGATGAACCCTCTGGCGGCGGGGCCGAAGTAGTTGGCGGCGATTGCTGTGGCAGGTCCGCCACGCGCGATTCAAGCACGCGAATGACCATCGAGGCAACGCAGGCGGGAAACGGGGCCGTCGTGGCGTTGCGCAGCGTCACCAAGCGCTTTCCCGGAATCGTCGCGTTGGATCGCGTCTCCCTGGATTTTCATCCGGGCGAGATCCACGTGCTGTTGGGCGAAAACGGCGCCGGCAAATCCACGCTGGTGAGCCTGCTCGCCGGAATGCAGCGGCCTGACGAAGGCGAAATACTGGTTCGCGGGGCCCGGACCGTCATCGACTCGCCCCGGCGCAGCATGGATCTGGGAATCGGTACGGTCTTCCAGCGGGTGCTGCTGGTGCCGAGTCTCACCGTCATCGAAAACCTGATGCTGGGGGGCTCGTGGCGCAGGCCCCTGGCACGCGCAGCCGCCAGAAGCCGCTTCGATGAACTGTCGGCGCTGCTCGGCACCCGCATCGCTGCGGACGCCCCGGTGTCCGGATTGTCCCTCGGCGAGCAGCAGCAAGTGGAAATCACGCGTGCGCTGTGGCGCGACGAGAAATTGCTGCTGCTCGACGAGCCGACCTCGATGCTTACGCCGCAGGGCGTCGCCGATCTCGGCCGCATGCTGCGGCGTCTGAAGGACAAGGGCGTCGCGCTGATTTTGATTACCCACAAGCTGCTCGAGGCCTACGAATTCGGCGATCGGATCTCGGTGCTGCGTCTGGGCCGGCTCGCCGGCGAGATCGAGCCGCAGCGTCTGCAGGCGATGAGCGGATCCCAAAGGACCGAAACCGTGATCCGCATGATGTTCGGGGCCGACGCCGCCGGCGACGGCGCGCCGTTGCCGGGTCACGAGCAGGAGCTCGCGATCCTCCTCGGACGCAAACTGCGCCGTGCCGGCGCAGTGGATCGCCGCCGCCCGGCGACGCTGGTCGCGCGGGGTCTCGTGACTGCGGCGGATTTCGCCGAGACCCCGCTGCATGAGGTGAGTTTTGAGCTTTCGCCGGGAGAAGTACTCGGGATCGCCGGCGTGGACGGCAACGGCCAAAAGCACCTCGCCGAAGTCCTTGCCGGTCAGCGTTCCTTGCAACAGGGACGAATCGATCTGGCCGGTTCCGACATCACCCGGGGGCAAGTGCCCGAGCGCCGGCAGCGCGGGATCCGGTACGTGACCGACGACCGGCTCGGTGAGGGCACCGTAGGGACGTTTTCCGTCGCAACCAACCTGGTGCTCAAGGAGATCGGCACTTCCCCCTATTGGCGGCACGGTATCAGCGATTGGGCTCTGATCCACCGCACCGCCCGCGAACAGATCCTGCGTAACGACATTCGCACGCCGTCGGAACTCACGCCGGTCGGCAAACTCTCGGGCGGCAACGTCCAAAAGGTGCTGCTGGCGCGCGAACTGGATGCCGAGGCCAGCGTCGCCATTCTCAACAAGCCCACCTATGGACTCGATCTGCACAACCAGCGCCTGGCTCTCGACCGGATCGTCGCCGCTGCCGCGCGGGGTATCGCGGTGATCGTGATCTCGACCGATCTCGACGAACTGCTCGAGATCAGCGACCGTATCGGCGTGATGTTCCAAGGACGATTGACGGGCATCGTCGTCAACGATGACACCGCGGCGGACCAGGTCCGGCGTCTGATGACCGGGGCCGCGGCGGCATGACGGCGGAAGTGGAAAGCGGCGCGAGATTCACGGCAACGCTGCTGCGCGTACTGATCCCGGTGACTCTGGCTCTGGTCGTCGGCGGCCTCATTTTGCTGGCCCTGGGCAAGGACCCGCTCGGCTATTATGGCTACGTCCTCGAGCGCAGCTTGCTGCGTTGGGGCGGCGTACAGGAGACCCTGACGCGCATGGCGCCGCTGCTGTTGATCGCCGCCGGACTGATCGTGGCGTTTCGCGCGGGAATCTGGAATCTAGGCGGCGACGGTCAGTTTCTGCTCGCCGCCGTGGCGAGCGCCGCGCTCGCGCCGGTACTCGGCGGGATATTGCCGCGCGGTCCCACGCTCATCGTCTGTATGCTGGCGGGCACCCTCGTGGGCGCGCTCTGGTCCCTGGTGCCCGCGCTGCTCAAGGCGCGCTATGGCGTCAACGAGATCATCACCACCTTGATGATGAGCTTTTTGGGCACGAGCCTGGCGAATGTGCTGATAAAACTGGTATTGCGCGATCTGAATACCACGGTGCCGCAAACCCGCAGCCTCGCCGTGGAGGACCGCCTGCCGCGTCTCTTCGGCACCACGATCCACTGTGGACTGTTGCTGGCCGTCGTTGCCGTGATACTGGTTCACCTGATGATGACCCGGACTGCCTTTGGGCTGCGATTGCAGGTTCTCGGCGCGAACCGTGCGGCGGCGGTCCATGCGGGACTGCGGGTCGAGCGGCTGACGATCGTCGTTTTCGCCATCAGTGCCGGCTTCATCGGTCTTGCCGGTGCGGTGGAGGTGCTGGGCGTCTGGGGCACGGTGCGGGCGGATTGGAATCCGGCGCTCGGCCTGCTGGTGGTGCCGCTGGTGTTTCTCGCGCGCTTCAACGGTTATGCCGTCATCGGATTCACGCTGTTCTTCTCGGCGCTGATGGTAGGCGGGGAGAGCGCGGCACGCAGGGTCGGCGTGCCTCAGCACTATGTGCTCGTGCTGGTGGCGCTGCTGCTGCTGTTCCTGGCGCTGGTCGAATATCTGGATCAATCCCGCCGCAAACCGGCCGCCAACTGACATGCAAGCATTGTTCACAGAGCCGTTCCTGGTCTCGCTGCTGTTCGGTGCGGTGACGGCCGGCCTGCCATTGCTCCTGGCCGGTCTCGGCGAGCAGATCTCCGAAAAGGCGGGTGTGCTGAATATCGGCCTCGAAGGCATGATGCTGGCCGGCGCGTACGCCGGATTCCTTGCGACCTACCATACGGGTTCATTCTGGCTGGGATTTCTCGCCGGCGGTGCGGGCGGTATGAGCGCAGCGCTCATCGTTCTATATCTCTGCATCCGCAGGGGCTTGAACCAAATCGTCATCGGCATCGCCATCACGGTGGGCGCCCAAGGCCTGACCTCGCTGCTGCACTACGTCCAGTTCAGCCGCTCGTATCCACGCCTGCCCGCGGCGCCGGTTCTGGCGCTGCCGGGCCTCAGCCGGATTCCGGTTCTCGGGAAGGCGTTGTTCAGCCACAATCCGCTGGTGTACCTGAGCCTGATCTTCGTGGGTGTGCTGACTTGGGTTTTTCGCTCGACCTACTTGGGCTTGAGTCTGGAGGCCGCCGGGAACAAACCCGCGGCGCTCGACGCCGCCGGCGTCGACGTGATCCGGACGCGATCGCTTGCCGTCCTTGCAACTGGTTTCCTGAGCGGACTCGGCGGCGCCTACATGGCGAATGTCGGCGCGGGCCTGTTCGTTCCCTTCATCACCGGCGGCGCGGGCGTCATCGGCATCGTGCTTGCCATGCTGGCCCGAGGCCGGCCGCTGTGGGTATTGATCGGCGCCGCTTTGTTCGGCGCGAGCCTTGCGATGACGACGGCGCTGCAGGTCGCAGGCATCGATGTGCCCACGGACGTGGTGCAGATGCTGCCCTTCGCCGTGGTGATGCTGGTGCTGGTGGTTTTCGCCCGCAACAGCATGTTGCCGCCGGCATTGGGGTTGCCGTATATACGCGGCGAACGGTAGAACAATCACCGGCTGAGGAGAATTCTGATGTCGACGTTGCCCGATCAAGAACCGCTTTTCACGCTGACGACGGGACCGGTGGATGCCTACAGCGAAGTGCTGCGCGGGTTGTCGCAGCCGGTCCTGTACGACTACGACCCGGCGTTCCTCGGCTTCTACGAGAAAGTGGTGGGGAAGCTGCGCACCGCCTTCCGCACCCCGCATATGCCGGTCATTCTGCACGGCGAGCCGGTGCTGGCACTGGAGGCGGGCGCGGCGTCGCTGATTGCGCGCGAGGACGTGGTGCTCAATCTGGTGTCGGGCGTCTACGGGGCGGGGTTCGGCTACTGGGCGAAGCGCTACTGCGCCGAAGTCATCGAGATCCGCGTGCCCTATGACGAGGTCATCGATCCGGCCCGCGTCGCCGACCTGCTGAAGGCACGGCCGGATATCCGGGTCGTTGCCGTCTGCCACCACGACACTCCGTCCGGGACCATCAATCCCGTGGTGGAGATCGGCCGGATCGTCGCTGCGCATGGCGCGTATTTGCTGGTCGATGCGGTCTCGTCATTCGGCGGCATGGATATCGGTCCGGACACCTGTCAGGCGGACCTCTTCGTGACCGGGCCGAACAAATGCCTGGGTTGCCCGCCGGGCCTGTCCCTCGTCGGCGTGACGCCGCGAGCGTGGGACAAGATGAAGAAGAATCCGGCCGCGCCGCGCGGCTCCTTCCTGAGCATTCTCGATTGGGAACATGCGTGGCGCCACGATCGGCCGTTTCCCTTCACGCCGTCGGTCTCGGAAATCAACGGACTGAACGCGGCGCTCGACCTTTACCTGACCGAAGGGCCGGAGCGTGTCTGGGCCCGCCACTCACTCACCGCCGCAGCGTGCCGGGCCGGCGTGCAGGCGATGGGCCTGCGGCTCTGGCCTGCCGATGAGCGCACCGCATCGCCCACCACCACGGCGGTGCGGATCCCCGCGGGCATCGAGGATGCGGCGCTCAGGACCGCAGCCCGTGCGCGATACGGCGTGGTGTTTTCCTCCGGGCGCGGCGAGACGCTGGGCAAGCTCATCCGCATCGGCCACATGGGCCCCACCGCGCGGCCCCTGTTTGCCGTAGTGGCTGTGACTGCACTCGGCGGCACGCTCCGCGCGTTGGGGCATCCGCTCGATGTGTCGGCTGGAGTTGCCGCGGCCCTCGCCGTCATCGACGCGAACATCGCGCGCCAAGCGAACGACTGAGAGGGGCGACGGGTCGGCCCCGCGCCGCAGCGGTTGACGTCTCGATTGGTTCAGGGCAGACTCGAATGGCATGAATATAAGGGAACCAAGTGTTGCGCTTGGTTCGGCGGATGCTTCGGGCGCGCGCGCTTCCCGCGAATCTCATTCCGGCTATTCGAGGTACACGTGAACGCGGGATCGTGGCAAGCCATCGTCATCGCCGTCCTCGTTGGATTCGCTACCCGCGCGGGCGCATCCGCCGGCGATCTATTGCTGCTGCATGGGCATATCTATACGGGCGTGTCGGGATCGCCATGGGCCCAGGCGGTGTCCGTGACGGGCTCGCGCATCGACGCGGTCGGAACCGATGCGGAGTTGCTTGCACGGCAGGGATCCGGAACACGAGTGATCGACCTGCATGGCCGCACCGTGATTCCCGGCATCGTGGATTCGCATATTCACGTCTGGCTGGGAGCGGTGGCGTTGCACGGAGTGAATCTGTCGACGCCCGAAGCCAGCATCACGCCGAGCAAGCCCAAGCTTCTGATCGCGCGGTTTCGCGACTACGCCGCCAGCCATCCCGCGGAAAAGCTGATCTTCGGGCGCGCGGACTTCAGCCCCTCGCCGCCCTATGCGCCGACGCACGAACTGCTGGATCAAGCGGTCAGCGACCGGCCCATCATCGTGCACAATATTTCCGAGCATGCCATGTGGCTCAACGCCAAGGCTATGGCGGTGGTGGGCATCACCGACGAGCCGCTGCCCGATCCGGTCGAAGAACGCAACGTGGTGCGAGACGCCAGCGGTCATCCCACCGGTATATTGATCGAAGCGGCCATGGAGGCGGTGGAACGCCATGTCAAGGCGACCCTGTCGCAGGAAGAGCAACTGGCGATGCTCCGGGTCGCCACGCGGCAATTGAACAGCTTCGGCATCACCAGCGTCGTGAATGCGACGGGGGATCTGGCGGAAATCAAATTGTATGCGGCGCTGCGCGATCGCGGTGCGCTGACGGTCCGAACGCGCACGGCGTTTGGGGCGGTTGCCACCCCTCATCAGCTCACGCCGGCGTTTCTCGCGGATTTGGAAGCCGCTCGAACCGCGTATCACGATGAATGGGTGTCGGCGAACCTGGTCAAATTCTTCGCCGACGGATTCACGGGACTCATCGCCCCATTGGTGTACCGCCCGGAGCATTTCAGGAGCCTGGTCGTGGAACTGGATCGGCGCGGCTACCAACTCATGACGCATGCCACGAGATTCGACACCGTGCATATGGTTCTGGATGCGTACGAGGAGGCCATTCGCACCAACGGGCCGCGAGACCGGCGGCTGCGGATAGAACATAGCTCGTCCGTTCGCGACGCCGACTTCCCCCGCTACGCCGCGCTGTCGGTGATCAACGTGACTTCTCCCGGCTTTTGCTGCGGCGAGTTCGGCACCAATGCCGACCCCAAGGAGAAAACCCCCAGCGACCAATGGCAGACATTCCTCAAGAATGGCGTGGTGCTGGGATTCAGCAGCGATTGGCCGTGTTCCTGGCCTGCGAATCCGTTCGTCGGCATTCAGGAAGCGATTACACGCGAAATTTGGCGTTCCGACGACACGGCCGACATCATCGATCTGCCGCTGGACGGCGCCGCGCTGGCGGGTGCGCGTCCAACCGGGAAGGTGTACACGCCCGAACAGCGCGTCACCGTGAGGCAGGCGGTGGATGCCTATACGCGAGGCTCGGCCTATTCGACCTTTGCAGAGACCCGGTCCGGCAGCCTCGAAGTCGGTAAATTTGCAGATCTTGCGGTGCTTTCCCAGGATATCTTTTCGGTGCCGTCCAAGAGCGTCGGCAAAACAGCGGTGGTTTTGACCATGGTGGGCGGCAAGATCGTCTATGGCGATATTCCGTGAGGCGTTGAGCGGATGCAAGGCGCGCCACTCGGGCGCGACGTGGGCTGCCGGGCCGGCGAACCACCTATTGAGTGCCGTTGCCCGCTGAACCAATGGCCCGGCGGGACGGCCAATTGTTATTGTCATGCTGTCCGCTTAGTGACACTATTGAACCAATCGCGAGACTTGGTTCCACGTCAGAGACGCGTCGACGATTCGAAATAATTAAGGGGATTTTTCATGCACCGGACCCGCAAGCTGAGAGTATCTTGGATCGTGGGCGGACTCTTGGCCGCACCCATCGCCGGGGCGGCCACCGCCGAATCGCAGGATCAACTCGCAGACATCGTCGTCGTCGGTCAGAAGGAAAACCAAGAGCTGCAAAGAGCACCCGAGGCGATCACGGCTCTGCCGGCGGAATTTCTGCGGGAGAACGGCATCAAGAATGCCGAGGACTTGAACGGCATGGTGCCGAGCCTCGTCATCGGCGAGAGCGACGGCTACAACTTCGATCTGTCCATTCGCGGTATCGGGCTCAATTCTCCGCAGGACGATGGTTCTCCGGGGTCGGTGTCCCTGCACCAGAACGGCATCTTCATTCCGAACCCGCTGTCCCTGAGCCTCAGCTTCCTGGATGTGGACCATATCGAGGTGCTGCGCGGCCCCCAAGGTACGGTATTCGGACAGAACTCGGTCGGCGGTACGGTCAACGTCATCACGGTTCAACCGACGTTCGACGCCGTGAAGGGATACGCGGACGCGGAGTTCGGTTCGTTCTCGCTGGAGCATCTGCGGGCGGCCGTCAATCTGCCGCTCTCCAGCACCTTTGCGGTCCGTCTGGCCGGCGATTTCATCACCCAGAGGGGCTACGTGCTGGCGGACGGGGTTCCCGGTGATTTTCGTCTCGCGGACAAGCATAACTATCACGTGCGCCTGACCGCGCTGTTCCAGCCCAATGACGACTTCTCCCTCACCGGGAGCTTGGAGTATGCCCACGTCGTTCAGCATGAGCCGGAAAGCAAGAACATCCTGGATCCGAATCCGAATCCCTGGGTCGAATCGAGCGACTGGCCGGGCCTCTACAACAACGTTCAGACCATCGGCACCATCATTGCGGCCTACAATTTCCAGTCGATGACATTCAAGTCGCTGTCGAGCGTGCAGTACATGAATCAAGGCGGATCGAATTCCGAGAGCGGGCTCGATGTGCCGCTCGCGACGACGCTCTACGGAGGCGAAAACGTCCAATACGTGCTGCACCAGAACTATGCGGTGACGCAGGAGTTCGATTTAAGTTCGAAGCCCGGCGGACCGCTCGACTGGGTGGTGGGCGCCTTCTATATCAATACCCGGACCACCGACGGCTACGATCAGTACCTGCGCAATCCGCAAGAACCCGGTGCGCCGGACATCCTCACCAATGAAAACGAGAGCCTCGTGGCGCCGGAGATCGCGGCCGGCACGCTGTATTTCGAGACGTCGAATTCATTCCGGCACACCTCGGTCTCCGGCTTCGGTCAGGGTATCTACCACCTCACGGACAACCTCCGCTTCACCGCGGGCTTCCGCTATACCGTCGACCGGAACACCACCCTGCTCGACAATTACTTCGGGGATCCGAACATCGGCGGCGGCATCGTGCACCTGAGTCAGCGGTCCGACAAGCTCACGTGGAAGACGGGCCTCGATTACCAGCTCACACCCGACAATTTCCTCTACGGCAGCATTTCCACCGGCTACAAACCCGGCGGCGGCAACCCGGGCACGGCGCCCGCCGTGGTTCCGGCGAACTATCGGCCCGAAACCATCACCGCCTTCGAAGTGGGTTCGAAGAATTCGTTCTTCGACAAGACCCTGATCGCGAATATCGCCGGCTTCTATTACATCGATAAGGAAATGCAGTATCACGCCGAGGATCTCATCAATTTCGACGGCGGCGTCGACAACCTGCCCAAGGTGAATGTCTACGGGATTGAGGGCGAGTTCAGCGCGCTGCTGCCGTACCACTTTCGCATCACCGGCAACCTGACGGCGGAAAAGGGCAAGATCGCGACGCACGTCTCCACCATCGACAACCTGGCCGGCAACGCGGCCAACGCCGCCTTCGCGGCGCAGTACGGCTATCCGGCGTTCATCGACGCCGAATTCGGCATCCCGAACCCCGCGGTGCCGAACGGTCCGCAGATCCTGACTGCGCTGCGGGCGAAGGGCTATCGTGACGTGTACGGCAATGCGCCGCCGAATCTGCCCACCTACACGGCATCGCTGGCGTTGTCCCAAACCTCCCAGTTCAGCGACGGTTCGAGCCTCCTGTCGCGGCTGCAAGGCAACTATCGGGACAAGTACGCGGACACCGTGTTCGGCAACTCGTTCTACTACACGACCCCGAGCTACGTGTTGATGAACCTCTTCTTCGATTACACCTTCGCGGACACCAAGCTGGATTTGACCTTCGCCGTCATGAATCTGGCCGACCGGCAGGAGGTGAGCTACCGGTTCACCAACCAGTACGGCGGTGAGACCACGCAGACCTGGTTTCCGCCGCGCGAATATATCGTCGGCATCGGCTATAAATTTTAGGTGCGACGCGAACGAAGCTGATGGGGGGCGGTCCTCCGAAGACTTGCGCGAATCCGGGAAGTGGCAGTCATGATGCGGACGATCGGCGCGGCTTGGGCGGTGGGAGCGGCGTGGGCGCTCGGCGCAGGACCTTGCGCGTTGGCCGCCGAGGTCAAAGCGCTGGCCATCATGTTGCCGGAGGAGCCGACCGACTTCGGCTGGAATCAGCAGGCCTTCGAGGCGGCCAAGAGCGTCGCGGCGAAGTATCACTTGAAATTCATGCCCGCCTCGGGTCTCGGGTATGGCGATGTTCATTCCGAGCTCCGCGAGCTCGCAGACGACGGAGCGAGCCTGATCATCGCGCATGCCAGCGGCTACAACACCGCGGCTCCCGAGATCGGCGCGGAGAAGCACGTGCCGGTCGCCATCGTCGATCGTCCCAAGGAGAGCAGGCCCGGCGCGGTC
The DNA here is from genome assembly GCA_963799885.1 of uncultured Gammaproteobacteria bacterium. GTDB lineage: Bacteria > Pseudomonadota > Gammaproteobacteria > Steroidobacterales > Steroidobacteraceae > Bog-1198. The sequence continues at coordinate 540,021 of CAWCYX010000005.1, forward strand.
GCGGACTATACCTTGACGGGACGCGAAGGCGCATACCTCGCCGGCATGCTGGCGGCGAAAACTACTCTCACCCATGTGGTGGCCATCGTCGTGGCGGCCGAATCTCCGCCGTGGAACAGCCAGTCGGCCGCCTTTGCCCAGGGTGTGCGGGCGACGCACCCGGGCGTGAAGGTGTTGTACGCGGTGATCGGTCCGGCGGCTTATGCCGACGTCGCGGGCGGCCGCCGCGTAACCGAATTGGTGATCGGCGCCGGTGCCGACGTCGTCTTTGGCCAGGGTGACCGCGCCAGTTTCGGGATGCTGCAGGCGGTGGACACCAAGCCGTCGACTGCCGGGGGCAAGGTGTGGTTCATCGACGAACTCGGCGATAAGACGTCGCTCGACAAAGGACATCTGCTCACGTCGGTGGTCTGGAATTTGGTGCCCGTCTATTCGGCCATGGTGGAGGATCTGAAGGCCGACAAGTTCGGAACCCATCCTTATTCCATTCAACTGGCGGATGACTCCGTACGGCTGCTGCATTCCAAGTACATCCCCGACAAAGTGTGGGATGACATCCAGACCGTGCGCACCCAGATCATCGGTGGCAAAGTGAAGGTCGACACGATCTGGGACGCCCTCACGGTGCGGGCCATGATGACGTCCGTGGCGGCGCCGCCGAAATAGCTTGGTCGGCTGCATTGCGTGGCGGCCGCCCAGATTCCATGCGACAGGAGTTCCGATCCATGACAGACACCAAGGTTCATCTACTCGACGGCGGGACGCTGGTGATCGACGGCTTCCACGCGTTCTGGAACCGCGGCCCCGCCGGCGAACTCCGCTTTCCCTGCTACAGCGTCCTGATCGAGCACGCCGACGGGCGCTATCTGTTCGATACGGGCTACGATTTCGATCACGTAATGCGGGTGCTGCCGTTCGAGAAGCCGATTCAGGATCCTTCGCAGACGATGCCGGGGCAACTGGCGAACCTGGGCCTGAAGACCGGCGACATCAACTACGTCATCAACTCTCATTACCACTTCGATCATTGCGGCGGCAACAAGCATTTCCAGGCGGCGTGTACGCTGTGTCATGCCAAGGAATTGGAGGCCTCCGGCAACTGCCAGCCGTTCGAGCATCTGGGCTATTCGGACCTGAGCTTTGCGCCCGCGTTGGCCGACCAGCGCGGCATCAAGCTGCCGCCCGACCCGGTGCTCGACATGTACACGCCGAAATTCGAAACGTTGACCGGCGATCAGGAGATCGCCAAGGGCCTAAGGCTGTTCGAGACGCCGGGCCATACCGCCGGGCACTACAGCTTGATGGTCGAACTGAAGAACCGGCGCCCGATGCTGTTCACGGCCGATGCCTGCTACAGCAAGAAGAACATGGACATGATGTGTATCTCCAGTTTCCATTTGGATCCGACCGCAAGCCTCAATTCAATGAAAAGATTGAAGGCGCTCGCGGACACCCACGACGCCGAACTCTTCTATTCGCACGATCTCGAGAGCTTCAAGACCTATCGGACCGGAGCCGACTTCTACTCCTGAGATGCTGCCCCTCAAGGGGCGAGCGCGCCGGCCGCCGCCGATGGATTACCAGCGCACCATCCCCGCATCGACGTTGAGCGCCTGACCCGTGATCCAGTGCGCCTCCTCCGAGGCGAGAAAGGCCACGGCCGGCACCACGTCCTTCGGCAGGCCGCGCCCCTTGATGGCCTGCAGCATGTCGACGAATTCGAAGGAGTCCTTGTGGGGCGTGGTTTGCACGCCCTCGGTGTCGATCAGTCCCGGGCAAATCGAATTGGCGGTGATCTTGTAGGGGCCGAGTTCGGTTGCCAGAGCGCGGGTGAATGTCAGCACGCCGCCCTTGGACGCGACGTAGTGCGCCATGTTGGGCGTTCCGGCGAAAATGGAGTTGGAGCTGAAGTTCACGATCCGGCCGTAGCCGTTCTTGCGCATCAAGCCGGACCCGGCCCGGCACATGAGAAACAGCCCGTCCAGGTTGACGCGCAGCACGCGCCGCCATTCGCTGAACGTGAGTTCGTCCCATTTCACGAAGGGTACGATGGCGGCAACATTGACCAGAACGTCCAGCTTGCCGAATTTTCCAGCGACGGTATCGAAGAGCTTGGCGACCGCGGCTTCGTCGCCGATGTCGCAGCTCAAGCCCAGCGACGTGCCGCCGATGGTTTGCGCCGTCACCGCCGCACCGGCGCCGTTGATGTCGACGGCGATGACCGTGGCACCTTCCTCGCCGAGCCGCAGCGCCACCGCCTTGCCCATGCCCTGCGCTGCGCCGCTCACCACCGCCACCCGGCCTTCGAATCTGCGCATTGACTCGTCCTCCACTGAAGGTTCCTGCGCCCTCATCATAACCTGCCGGATCCGGAACTTGCAGCTTCGGAGGAAACCTGAGACGCGAGCGAGTGCGGCCTTCTAGGGTGCGGGCCGCACCACTTGCAGCGAGTTCCAGTTGCCGTCCAGCTTGCCATTCGGATTGAAGTTCGGATCGTCGCTCATGACGTATTCGTTCGATCCGTTTTGCCAGGCGTGGTCGTACTGGTTGCTGAGTTCGTAGGTGGCGCCGCTCGACGGATCGCGGAAGGTCTGTACGCCGCGGATCAGCTGATCCGCACCGAAGGCCGCGTTGTTGGCGCCGCGCTGCTGGTTGGCGACGACGTCGTTGATCGTGTCCGCCACGTGCTGCTGAAACTGCGCGATGATCGCCGACCGTTTCGCTTCCTCTTCCTGTTTTTTCCGATACAGCACGGCGATCATGCCGTTGCTGTATTTCTGCCACTCCGGATCCGGATGGATGGTGCTGGCGATCAGCTTGAACAGCTTGTCGTTGGCGTCGAGTTGGCCTTTGGGGGTGCGCAGGGACATGACATAGATGGCGTGCCAATCGTAGGCCGCGCCGCTGCCGCTCTGCAGGGCGCGAACTACGATGACGGCGCTCACCCATTCTTCGACCGGATTGCCCTTGTCGTCATCGAACGCAAGACGCGCGCGCGCCGCCTCGGTATGGATCCCGCCGGGATTGCCCGTGCCGTCGGGCGGCAGTCCGAGGCGATGACGGGCGATTTGATTCAACTCGGGAAAGGGATCGATCGAGATGACGGTTTTGCCCTTGCGGTACTTTTCGATCATGTCCTGACGCAGAAAATCGGCCGCGTGAACCGGCATGCGCACCGGGCACGGTTTGAGGCCGACCTTGGCGCCCTGTTGATTTTCTTGCTGTAGTTGGCGCTGCGCCTGCGGGTCGGTGACGTACTGCCAGGTGTATTGCGGAAGAATCTGCAGCTCGATCGAGTTGTCGGCGCTCTTGGCGTCGCCGACGACCGCGAACCAATCCGCGAAGCAGCCGCCCTCCGCGACGTTCTGGTTGACCCATCCTTTGAATTGCCACGTCGTCGGGATCATCAGGTCGTAGGCCGGCTTCGGCGTTTGCTGGCCTTGGTCCATGATCTGGACCTGCTTCATTCGGAAATAGTGAGCGGTCACATCCGGCGCGGCGGCCGTGGCGGCACCGGCGGCCTGCGCAGCGCCCGCGGCGACGTAAAGGGCGGCGAGCGAGATCGTGAACGGCGCAAAAAGATGGCGAATGGGCATGCGGGATCCTCGGATGGAGGGAGGCGGCGCGGCGGCGGCGCCGATGTGTCTAGTTCGAGCCCTTGGTCGCCTTGATGACGGCCTGTTTGCAGACGTCCGACACCTGATCCTTATGCTGCTTGAGGCAGGTGAGGATGCGTCCGCCGCCCGGCTGCACACCCGGGCATAGCTTCTGTATGTCCGTGTCGCAGGCTGCGCGCGCGTCCGCCACCGCTTGCTGCGCGGGCGGCGATTGCGAGGACGGGGGTGTGGAGGAGGGTGGTCCGGACGACGGCGGCGTCGAGGACGGCGGCGACGGCAGCAGGTCGTCGGCGATCGCGGCTTGCGTTGCGATGACGGTGCAGAGGATGAACGGCAGAAATGACCTTGTCATAACGGACTCCTGTCTAGCGGCTCGAATGCACGCGTCGGCCCTGCTCATGCGCCACCGTGGCGCAACTTCTAATATACAGCGAACTCCGTAGACCTGTCGCGGCCCACGACTTCGCACGCTCTGTGGGGCAAGATGCACCAAGGAGAGCCCGCGTGTCGTAGCGCGCGTCAGGAAGGGAGACTTACGGCATGATGCATATTCGTCCATTCGCCCTGGCGGTGTGCGTCCTATTGTCGATGTGCGCCGCTGGCGTTGCCGGTGCCGAGTCCTTCACCTATGAAGGTCAGATTCAGTTTCAGACCAGCCCGGGCGATGCCTGTGCGGCCACGTCCGCCGAGGCCAACTACCCCATCACCGTGTACGGGCGCGACGATTCCCTCCTACAGCGTATCGACGGCTACGTGGAGGGCGATAAAATCGTTGCCGCCCACGTGACCGGCAACAATCTCGGCCAACTCGGGGTGACCTACCCCGGGGAATCATCGCCCAGCCACGTCATGCAGCTGCGCCAGCTCGGGGACGGCTCGTTCGTCGGCACCTTCGAGGCCAAGTCGATGGTGGCTGCCTTGAGCGGCTGCGCTTTCACAAATGCCACGATCAAGTTCACCAGAACCGCCGTGCACACGCCGGAGGCCTATGCGCAGGCGGCGCGTCTGTTCCAGATCGATTCGCACGCGGTGCAGGCGTACTTTCAAGGATTGCACGGCAAGGTCAAAGAGGCCCTGCCGGTATTGCAGCAAGGGATGGCCGACAATGAAAAGGTCTTCGGCGAGAACCATCCGCAATTGCTGCCCTATTATTTCTTTCTGGGGCAGCTGCACGACGCGGCAGGCAGCTATCCCGCGGAGATTCCGCTGTTTCGCAAGGCGGTTGCCGTCTGCGAGCAGGCCTATGGACGGGAGAGCGTCTGTGCCGGTCTGATGCTCACCTCGTTGGGCGTGGCGCAGTCCAAAACGGCGGACTACACCGGGGCTGAGGCATCGTTGCGGCGTGCGCAGGCGATCTGCGATAAGGTCGCCGGCTTCGAGGCACCCTTCAGCGGAACGCTGCTCAATGCGTTGAGTGAAGTACTCCTCTATACGGGCCGATACGGGGAAGCCGACGGCGTATTGAGCCGCGCCCTTGCCGTCAACAACAAGTCGTTCGGACCGGAGAGCGCCAACGTCGGTGTGAGTCTCATCTATCAGGGTGCGCTGTACCGATTGACCGGGCAATACCCCAAAGCCGAGGCGGCATTGCGGCAGGCCCTCGAAATCAACGAAAAAGCGCTGGGGGCCGGCAGTCCGCTGGCCATCTTGAACAGCATCAACCTGGCATCGGTGCTGCGCGTCGAAGGCAAGTACCGCGAGGCCGAACCCCTGGCGCGACGCGCGCTGGCGGCTGCCGAGAAGGTCTTGGGCCCCGAACGACCCGACCATCCCGCACTCACCGCGGGCCTGGTGACTCTCGCCGAGATTCTGCGCGAGACCGCGCGCTATCGCGAGGCCGAACCGCTGTACCGGCGTGCGCTCGCAAACGACGAGAAGTACCTGGGGCCCGATCATCCGGATGTTGCGGGAGTGAGCATGCTGCTCGCCAAGTTGCTGCGGGCCACGGGCAAGGACGACGAGGCGCTGACTCTGCTGAAGCGCGCCTACCGCATCTCGCACGTCTCGGACAATCAGATCATCGCCTGGCGCGTTCCCGCGGAATTGATGGAGACATTCGCGGCCGGGAAGCCGGCCCAGCCTTCGGTCGCCATTTTCTTCGGCAAGGAGGCGGTCAATACCCTGCAGAAACTGCGGGGCAATCTGAGCGGATCGAGCGACGAGGCGCAGCAGGCCTTCGTCAGCGCCGAGGAAGTCAAGGCCGTGTATCGAACGCTCGCGAATTTGCTGATCTCCGAGCAACGCCTGTCCGAAGCACAGCAGATACTGGCCATGCTCAAGGAGCAGGAATTTTACGATTACACGCAGCGCGGCGCGGCCGTCGACTCGCCCAGGACCGTCGCCAGCCTGAACACCGCCGAAAAGGAGCTCGATGACCTGAGCACCCAGGACGTCGCCTTGGGCAAGGAGTACGGCACGCTGCAGGAAAAGTTCAAGAAGGATAAGGACCTTCCGCCCAAGGAGCACGATCGGCTGATCGTGCTGCGCAAGGAAATGGATGCCGCACAGGCCAAATTCGAGGCCCGTGCCGCGGCGGTGGCCAAGAGCTCCGCGGACCCTGAGGCCCAAAAGCGCCGCGGCCAGGAGATCAACGATTTCAGCCGGGCGTTCCAGGGCACGCTCAAGGACATGGGGCACGACGCCGTCCTCGCGCAGTATTTCATCCTGGACGACCATGTGGAGATCCTGCTGACTACGCCGAATGCGGTGCTCGCGCGGCAGGTGCCGATCAAGCGCCAGGAGCTGAACGAAAAGATCGCCGCTTATCGCAAGACGCTCAGCAACCCGAGCCAGGATCCCGTGCCGCAGGCCAAGGCGTTGTATCAATTGTTGGTCGGACCGATCGCCGACGATCTGCATCAGGCAGGCGCCAAGACCCTGATGCTGTCGCTCGACGATACGCTGCGCTACCTGCCGTTCGCCGCCTTGCATGACGAGACGGGCTACCTGATCGAAAGCCTGTCGGTGGTGATGGTGACCGAGGCGGTGCGCGACAAGCTTGCCAGGCTGCCCAATGCGAAATGGTCCGTGTGGGGCATGGGGGTCACCCACGGCGGCGATGGCTACGCGCCGCTGCCCTATGTGGGCGCCGAGCTCAACGGCATTACCGGCCAAAAGGGCATCCTCACCGGCAAGGTGATGCTCGACAAGCAGTTCGACGAAGGCAGCTTGCGCGATGGACTCGATCAGGGCTATCCCATCATCCATATTGCCAGCCACTTCCAGTTCACGCCGGGCAGCATGGACGATTCCTTCCTGTTGCTGGGCGACGGCAGCCATATGACGCTCGCGCAAATCAAGACCAAGTTGAATTTCAACAGCGTGGAGCTGCTGACGCTGTCCGCGTGCGAAACCGCGCTCGGCGACGATAGCGTGGCTCACCACGGAGTCGAGGTCGAAGGCCTGGGCGCCATTGCGCAACAGGCGGGCGCCAAGGCGGTGCTCGCGACCCTCTGGCCGGTGGCGGATGGCAGCACGGCGCTGCTGATGCGCGCCATGTATCAGGCCCACAAGAACGATCACGCGGACAAGGCCGATGCGCTCAGGGACGCGCAATTGGCCCTGCTGCACGGCACGGTGCATGCGGACAGCGCCGGCAAGGCGGAACGCGGCTTGGCGCGTGTCGACAGCGCTCCCACCGTCGGAAGCTTCACGGCGGATCCGCGCGCTCCCTTCGCTCATCCGTTCTACTGGGCGCCGTTCATTCTCATGGGCAACTGGCAGTGAGCGTGTGCGCGGCGATGGCAGAGCCATGAAGCTCGCCGGATTTGTTTCGGTCTAATGGTCAGACAGGCCGCTATTGGTGCGCCTCACCTAGATCCTTGATTTCCACCCGGCGATTGCTCGGATCCTCGGGCCGATCGGGCGCCAATGGATGCTCCGAGCCGTAACCCACCGCGTCCAAGCGATTGGCATCGATTCCCTTGGACACCAGATAGCCCTTCACCGCCTCGGCGCGCCGCTGCGAGAGTTGCTTGTTGTATTGGGCGCTGCCCTTGGCGTCGGTGTGGCCGGCGACGATGAATCGGTCTTTGCTTAAGGTTGCCGAGTTGAGCGCGATTTCCAACTGGGCGAGCTGTGCGGAAGCGTCGGGTGTCAAGGCGCTGGAATTTGAGCCAAACGGCACATTCAAATTCACCGATTGCTGGTGTTCCGCGTTATCGCGCCGCGACAAACCGCGCGTGGCGAACCCCCCGCGGGTGGTCGCCGGCGGGTGCAAAGCCTGCTCGATCTGTTCTCCCGTCAACACCGAGTTTGCCGCCGGCGGGGCAGGGTCTTGCGCGAGCACCAGCATTGGCAAACCGAGCATTGCGAGCAGGGCTGCCGAATTGGCGGCACTATAGGCCCTTCGAATGGACATCATGGGATCGGCTCCAGTCCGATGGAACGTCGGGTTTGGTTATAGTCGCTCTTGGCTGCGTCGAGTTTGAGTTGCGACGTTTGGTGCTCCGTGCCCGGTGCAGCCGCCTGCAACTCGACCAAGGCGTCAAAATACCGGGCGCGTGCCTGTTGCAAATCGCTCGCGGATCTCTCCTCGGGCTCCAATTTCAAGTCGCCGGCCTGCACGGATTTCGACAGCAGGCTGGTGGCCGCGCTGCCCACGGCCGATCCCACCACGCTGCCGTTCTTGCCGATGATGTCAGCCAATGCCAGGCGCGCGGTCTTTTCCGACTCCGTTTCCGTCACCGCCACTTCGATTTTGACCGGCATGAATTCCAGCGGCGTGCGCGGCAAGTCCTGATACTCCGCCTTGCGCGCCTCGAGTTCCGCCCCCTGGGACTGGCTCTGAACCGTGAGCCGGGTGCGCTCCTGCTTCAGGCCATCGGCAACGTCGCCGGTCGCGGCGGCGATGCGCTGATCCAATGCGGCGAGCTGGCGCTGGTTGCGGGTTTGCGCCCGTTGGAGCGCTTCGATGGCGCCCATCACTTCTTGATGGGCGCCGGTTCGCGCTTCGTAGACGCGGCGCGCCTCGGGCGACATCGGCGGCACCACCAACCAGGGCGAGGCTTCGCTTTTTGAGCCATCGCCGTGCGCACCGGCCGAGACGGCGCCGATATTGACCCAGGCGCTCGACAGCGTCTCTTGTTGATCGGTCGCGCCCGGATTCAAGATCTTCAGCGTATAGAGCGTGGTGCGAACCGCATGCTTGTCATCGGTGGTGAGCAGCGACTCGATGCGATAGCCGGCATCTTTGAGGCGATATGCGGTGCCGTCCGCCGAGAACTCGAAGCGCGCCTCGTACACCGCCTTGGCCTTGCCCTCGACGCAGACGTTGGCGCGCCGCAATTGATTCTCGATCGAATCGTCGGTTCTGGAAGTTCTCCACGCGCCCTGCGGCGCGGCCCGGGACTCTGGCGACAGCTCCTTGGGCAGATACGCGGCCGTGCAGTCCGCGGGGTCGGGCTTGAAGGCCGCGGCGACGATGGTAAGGCAGCCCAGGCCGGCGTTGAGGTGCACCGCCGGCGCCGGAGCGAACTCGGCCCGGTAGAGATTCATATCCTTGGCCGCGGCGTAGCGCGTGTCCTTGCGCACGGCGCCGGACTTCATGCGATCTGCGGACGCCTGAATTTCGTGGTTGATGAACAGTTCGGCCAGCTTGCCGATCACGAGTCCGATCAGCGGTAGGAATTTCGCCGTTTGGTCGTCCTTGGAAACCGGCAGAAAGAATGGTTCATCGGCGACCATGCAGGTATCGTTCGCGTAGGCGCGCACTTCGATCGTGTCGTGCGCCGCGTGAGCGGCCTCGAGGTGCAGCAGGGTCAGGCAGAGCGCCGCCGCCAGCCATCGCTTGAACAGCGAGGTCATTTGGCCGGCGCGCCGGGCTGCAGTCCGCCCGGCCCCAGCAATCCGTCGAGCCGTTTCAGAATCAGCGACCACTCTTGTTTTTCCGAGGGGTCGGTCAAGGTCGACATGTTCTCGATCACGCGCGCTCGCGCAGCATCGCCGAAGCGCTTCAGCATCACGCCGGCCTCCAACAGGTCGATGCCCTTGCAGGCATCGGCGTTGAACACCCACACCGCGAGCGGGCCGCCCACTTTGCGATCGCTCATGCCGCAGCGCTGCGGCGGCGGGTCCCCGCGCCACAGCAATCGGAATATGTCAAAGATGGCGCCGGCATTCGCGGCGAAGTAGCTGTGCCCTAAGCTGTCGGCCGGCACGGCCGACATGTCGATGGTGTCGATGCCGGCCAGACGAATGATGACGTCGCCGGCGGTTCCGGCGCGCGGCGCACCATGCAGGAACTGCGAGCTGCGCAGCGCATAGTCATTGCTGGAAGCATACAGGGTGACTCGATCGGCCGCGCTGCGCAGCGGTTCGATCGCATCCATGAAATAGTCGCGATCGACATCCGGGGCCGTGAACACAATCTGCCCGAACAGGTGCTGTCGACTCTCAGGCGCGCGCTTGGCGAGATACGTTTGCAAAGCCTCGAGCAGCGCACGATTACCCATGCTATGGGCCAGAATGTGAACGTGCGCGGCACCGGATTGCGTCACCACAGCCTCGAGGAATTCGGCCATTTTCCGCCCGCTGATCCCGACCGCGGCTTCGTCCACCGCATACGCCGTGGCACTGCCCTGAGACGGCCAGCTATACAGCAAGGGCGTGCCGTCGAAGTCCAGGTCGTAGGTCAGCTGCGCGGCGCGCCTGGCGGCATCTTCGAAGGTGTTGTTGAATCCATGCACGAAGATGAACACGTCCTTGGAGGGCGCTGCCTTCACCTGAAGCTGCAATTCGCGTAGGAATGCCTCCTTCGCGAGCGGCGTGACTTTTTCGAGCAGAACATAGCGCCGGCGCGCCTCGCTCGCGTCCACGACGTACTCCGTCCAGCGCGGCTGCGTTTCGAGCTCGGCCTCCTGGTGGAGTTGCGGAATCGTGACATCCAGATAGCCGTACTGCAGGTCGCCGCGCGCCTTGCCATAATATTCCGCCGGTTTGAGGTCGCCGGTGGCCGCGCGGTTCGTGCCGTAAAACACCCTGACGGTCGCAAAGCCCTGATTTTGTTTGTAGCGGCGTGCCTTGGGCAGTGCGCGTTGAACGGTGGCCGCCTGCAGCAACTGCGCATCCATGCGTGCGACGCCCGCGCCATCCCCGGCGAGGCGATAGATCTCGCGCAGTCTGGTAAGGGTGGCAGAAACGTTCTCGTGATGTTCGCCGTAGGCCTGCCGCTCGATGTCCAGCACGCGCAACTCGAGCGCAGTGGCGTCCGCATAACGCTTGGCCTTGATATGCAATTTCGCGAGCGCCGTCAGCGTCGGCGCAAGGTCCGGGTTCTGCGAGCCAAGGGCGGATTCCTGCAAGGCGAGGGCGCGCGCGTAGTACTCGGCTGCCGCGCCGTCCTGATTCGCTTGCGCCGCATAGTCGCCGAGATTCAACAACAACTCGGTGAGACCCTGCTGGTCGCCGCTTTCCTCGGTGAGTTTGAGGGCAGCATTGCCGAACTTGAGTGCATCGGAGACTTTGTCCGCCGCCTTGGCCGCTTCAAAATTCTTGTAGGCAAGGAGCAGCTCGTTGGATTGCGCCCAGGCCGCCGCGGGCGCCAGCAGTACCGCTGCCAACACGAGTTGCCGCAGGCAGCGGCGCGCCGTGCCAAATCCCCCGTGGTGTGCATCCCTTACGATACCGTGCGCTCCTCAATCCTGACTTTACCGCAAGTTTTGAAGATTCGCTGGCTCTTCAGGGTAGGTCCAGACTGTAGGTGCGGACTCCTCCGTGTACGATAAAATATAAGCGGCCCTTGCGTCATGGAGGACTCCCTGTGAGGTATCGCGGACTCCTGCTCATCCTGGCAGCCCTGGCGGCATGCCCGTGGCTGCCCGGCGTTTGCGACGCGCGCAACGTGGCGCTGCTCGTGGCGGTGGGACAATTTCGCGATCCCGAAATGAAAGAGCACGAACTGCTCGGAACCGCGGCGGATATCGACTCGATGCAGCAGGCGTTGACCGGGCGCTGGGGGTTCGCCGCGGGCGACGTCGTCGCTCTGCGCAATCAGGACGCAACGCACGAGCGGATTCTCGCGGAGATTTCCTCGCTCGAGAAGCGCAGTGCCCCGGGCGATACGGTACTCATCTATTTCAGCGGACATGGCACCAGCGCCAACGACGAGGACAGCAGCTTCGACCTGCCCTATGCGACCGGAGCCTGGGTTCCCTACGACATCGACGTGAATACGGTGGCCACCGCGCAGAGCACGCTCATCATCGGGCGCCGCGATCTGGTGCCGCGGCTCAAGAAGCTCGACCAGGGTGGGCGCTTGGTGGTGGTGATTTCGGACAGCTGCTATTCGGGACAGGTGGTGCGCTCCTTCGGCCAGCGCTTCAGTCATACGCGCTACCTGCCCATGGTGACCCGTGATCTCGGCGTGGCGCGTGCGCCTGCAGCAGCGCTGCCGAGTGCGCGGCCGCCGCCGCCGCCCTATCCGTATCAACATGTGGTGCTGCTCTCCGGGGCCAGCGACAGCGAGACCGGCGCCGATATCTCCACGCCCCAGATGCTGCAGCTGGCGCCGACCCTGGACGGTAAATTTCACGGCGCCTTTACCGACGCAGTGTTGCGGATGTTGGACGGCAGTCTCTCGTTGAACGGCAAGCCGCTCGGCGGCAGCTTCAATTACGCCCAGGGCCGGCAGGCCCTGAACGATTTTCTCTTGCATCGCAACTTCGCGCAGCATCCTCAGTTGCTGCCCGCCCTCGCCGAAGATCCGCTCGATATAGGCTCGACTCCCTTTTTGGGCGCGCGAGTAGCGGCGCAGTTAAGCGGGCCGCCTGCGGCACTCGATGCGCCGCCGGCCGCGACGGTGCGCGACACGGCGGTCCGTGTGCGCCTCGAGACGGTGTCGCCCGCATTGCGCACGCGGATTGCGGCCCTGGGCGGCGTCAGCATCGTCGACAAGGACGGTGATCTGACCTTGAGTCAAAACGGCACGCAGGCGCAGTTGAAAGGCCCCGCGGGCGATCCCATCGTGAGCACGACGGCGAGCGATCCGAACCTCTTGCGGCGGATCGCCGCGCAAGCCTGGCTCAACCGCGCGATTCCGGCCGGCACCGACAGTCTTGGTTTGCGGGCGGAAACCGCCCCGGGGAGCCGCGGCAACACCTACGTGCAGTGCGAATCCTTCGTGTTCGAGGTCAAGTTGCAGAAGCCTGCCTATGTGATGCTGCTCGATCTCGACAGTCAGGGCGACCTGACGGTGCTGTATCCCGCGAGTGCGTCCGAGCGACAGGTGATCCCGAGCGGTGCGGCGCGCGCCATCCCCGGGGCGGATCCCCAGGACCACATCGTGGTGACGGCCCCGTTCGGCACGGACGAGGTCACGGTGCTCGGGTTCGAAAAACAGCCCGGCTTCTTCGCCGATCTGACCGGCGCGCAGCGCTTTGCGACCGACAGTCCGCGTGCCGATTCTCTGGTGAAAGGTTTGGCGAGCGCCACGGGCGCGATCAGCGTACAAAAGATCACGGTCAATACCTATCCCGGCAAAAGCAACAGTTTTTGCGGTTCGTGATGCGTGCTGCCCCGGCGGAGGAAGGATGACGTTTCGCAGACGAGACAGCGGCGTGTGGGGCAGCGGCCTGCGGGTTTTATGCGCGGGATTGGCATCGGCCGGAATCGCGGCCCATGCCGACGGGGTGCAGGCGCCGCTGTTGCCGTCGAACCACGCGTTGATCATCACCGTCTCGGAATATCAACGCAGCCCTTTGCCCGGCGTCTTGACCGATCGCAAGCTGGCCACCGACCTCGCGACCCGCTTCGGAGTGCCGCCGCAGAACATCGTGCAATTGTCCGAACAGGAGGTGACTCGCGAGGGGCTTAAACAGGCCTTCGCCGCCATGAGCGAAAGCATCATGCCGGGCGACAAGCTCTACGTGTATTTCTCCGGTCACGGAGCGCGCTCCCTCAACAAGGCGACCGGGCAGTGCACCGAGAGCATCGTGATGCAGGACATGCATGTGGTCACGAACGCCGAGTTCGCCGGCATGATCAAACCCTTGAGCGCGAAGGCCGACAAGACCGTGGTCATGCTCGACTCCTGTCATTCTGGCGGCGTCGCCAACGCCGCCAACTCGCGTGCGCTGTCCTCGCCGGTTGCCGCGCAACGGCCGAAGTTCAGTGCCGAGGCCTCGAGCCCGCAATGTGCGCTGGCGGTCAATCTCGGCAGTTTTTCGCTGAACAGAGGCCTGGATCTGAACACCACGGATCACAATCTCGTGATTCTCGCGGCGGCCCGAAATAACGAAGTGGCCTGGGATACGTCCAAGGGCGGTGCTCTGACCTATAATTTCTCACAGTGCCTGGGCGGGACTGCGGCCGATACCGATCACAGCGGCTCGTTATCCATGCAGGAGCTGACCGACTGCGTCCAGGCGCGGTTGGACAAGACCCAGGAGGCCACCGCGCTTCAACACGCCACCCTAGTGGGAAACGCCAGGTTGGTGCCCGCATTTTCGGATTCCGCTGCGGCCGTACCGCAGCCTGTGCAAAGCGCGCCGCCGCCGGGGCAAAGCGCGCCGGTGACGTCGGCCGCAGCCGCGGCTCCAGCAACCCCAGCCCCCGCTCCCGCTACTTTGGCTTCTCCCGCGACTTCGGCTCCCCCCGCAGCGATCGATACGCTCGCGGCATTGAGCGACATTTACAATCAGCGTGACGATCGATGGGGGGTCGAGGCGAAACTCGGTCAGCCGACGTTGAAGATCGGCAGCAATCTCAACATGTCGGTGCGGTCGCAGCGCGCTGGTTTCGTCTATCTCTTCTACCAGGGCAGTCAACCCGACAGCTTCTATCTCTTGTTCCCCAATCAACTCGATTCGGCCAATGCGGTAGCCGCGAACCAGGAACTCGCGCTGCCGCGCAGCGACTGGAGCGTGACCGCGCTCGGGCCGCCCGGTACCGATCACTTGATGGTGATGGTCACCGAGACCGCGAGAGACTTCTCGGCTCTGGCGTTGCCGGCCGACTACGTGAGCCAGGCGGGACCGTTCGAAAAGATCCAGCGTACGCCGCAGGCCGTCGCCCGAATCGGCCGGATCGCGACCTTGTCTGCCGCGACCTCCAAGCCCGCCTGCCAAACCACCGCGTTGCGGGATCTCGGCGTGGCAAGGCTGTGCTCGAACGTGTTTGGGGCGAGCATGGTCAGCGTCGAGGAGACCGATTAGGGATTCGCCGCCTGCGCCGGCACTCGTGCATAGCATGCGAAGTGTTTTCCTTACTATGATACTTTCATGCCCTACACACCGATTCTGGCGACGCTCGGTTACGTGCTTTCGCCCGACCGTCGGCGCGTCCTCATGATCCACCGCAACGCACGTGCCGACGACCACCATATGGGCAAGTATAACGGCCTCGGCGGCAAGCTCGAAGCGAACGAGGACGCTGCTGCTGGCATGCGCCGTGAAATCCGTGAGGAGGCGGGCATCGAATGCCTCCAACTGAGCCTGCGCGGCACCACGGCTCTGCGCACGCTGTTAGCGGCTGTCCCGTCGGATCCTCGCCAGCGCCATTGAAGTGGCTTCTTTGCGCGACAGAGAGGGTTTAAGTCGCAGCTCAAATGCGATCAACCGCTCGACTTGATCGCGGTCGCCCAGGCAGGCCGACAGCAATCTCGTGTCGACCGTCGAACGCCGACCACCGATACGGATGACGCACACGATCAGGATCCCAATCGCGACAATCCAAAGGAAGACGGGTGGACTAACCAAAAAAAATCCTCGTCAACTAAGATTCCATCAAGGCAGGGTTCCGCCGCCGAAGAGATTCTCAATCGACATGCCATGATGGTCACTATCACGACTATCCTGCAAATTACCCCCGTCCTCAACGAACGCCAGCAACAACGTTCGAGCCAGCTTTTGCGCCAGCATTAACGATTGGAACGCGTCAATGCCGTGTTGATCCGTCAAGCGGGGATACAAACCCTCCAACGCGACTGGACACGCCCACTCGTCCGCGCCGATCTCATACGGATGGCCGACGCAAACGCGTATCGTAAATTGTCCCCGCGACGCATCCTCTGCGAGCAACTCCCGGGTAGCGATATAGGACGATAGTGACGGCATGGCGACGCCTCATCGCGTTATCGCGCTTGGTGGACTTTGAGCTTTTCGACGTAGCGGTCCCGTAGCTCGGTCTGACAGGACTTCATTTCGACGGGAACGCCGGCAATCCAAACCGTGACTCGGTGATGATTTCCAGTTCGGCAATGATTTTGCTCGCGATCGCCATGTCATGTCTCCAGAGCGGTTGCCGCACGGTCCCGGCGCCGACGAACCAGACGCCCGCCCGCCCAAACTCCCCAGCCTCCACCTTCGAGAGAAGTATCGCCCCGGTCAATATCTTCCGCTGCAATTCCTTACCCCTTGAGCATCCCAGGTGCCTTCGCGCACCGTCACATTGCGCGCAGCCGCCATCGAGCGGTCCCTGGAGGCCCCGTGCAAAACGTCCCAGTTTTGCACGCCCCGAAAAAGCTAGTGTGGAGGGGCTGCATTTGACGACTACACACTTATACGTGCCCGGATAGAAATGCGGGGGTGCCTGCTGACGAGACAGCGTGCAAAAAATCATGACTCCTGATTGCACTCGACAGGAGAATGCGGGAATATGCGAAAATGAATGACATTGATACGGTTGAAGTTCCCGCACGCTTGTACACCCAGGCGCGGCGTCGTTTGCTGGAAAACGAACCCTTGCGCGATCACCCGGGGCAATCCGTCGCGGCCTCGTTGAGTGCGGGAGAAGTCGCAGCCCTCGGGTCGGTCGGGTTGTCCATGGCACCCTGGGCGGGAGAAGCGAGCCAAGATCCATTGGTGGCCTCGATCACTGATTACATGGCCTTGCTCGAGACCAGTTTGACGACCGGCGAGGTGGCCGACCTCTTGAAGGTGGATGCGAGCCGCATTCGGCAGCGTCTGCGCGAGCGGTCCCTCTACGGCATCGAGTATGACGGCGAGCGGCGTTTACCGCGCCTGCAATTTGAGCGGGGCCTGGTGTTGCCGGGGTTGCGCGAAGTGCTGGCCGTGCTGCCCGAAGCACTAAATCCGTTGGACGTGGCGGAGTGGTTTCTGGCACCCAATCCGGACTTGGAGTTGGCTGGCGCGGCGGTGAGCCCGCGCGAATGGCTGCTGCGCGGTGAGCCGGTGATGACCGTGGTCGAGTTGGCGCGCGGCTTCGAGTAGGAGCCTTTCTCGATCGCCCGGGCCATGGCTAAATTTCCCAACTCGCCGGGCGTCGCCACGCTGGCAGCCGTCGAGCCAAGCTGGATCACGCTTCCCGCAGAGTCGACGTTGGCGCGGGTGTATTACACCTCGAGCGCACATCCCCTGGCCTGGAACGAGTTTCGCTACGTCGGGCCGCTCAATTTTCGGTGGGATCATCATCTGCCGAACGAGGCCCGGGAGCCCGAAGAGCAGGCGAGGGGGGTGTACTACGCCGCGGCGGATGCGTGCACGTGTCTCGCCGAAGTGTTTCAGGCAACGCGCCGCATCGATCGCGTGTACCAAGCGCCTTGGTTGGTCGTGTTTAAAACCGGCGTATCGCTCGAGCTACTCGATTTGACCGGAGAGTTTGCGACCCGCGTGGGTGCGTCGATGGCCATTCATTCCGGTAGTCGCGTTCGGGCGCGCGGCTGGGCTCGTGACTTATTATATGAGGCGTTCCCCGCGGCCCAAGGGATACGCTACGCATCGTGGACGCACGCCGGCAAACCGGCCTTCGCGTTCAACGAGCGCGCGCTCCGGGGTCCGCTGTTTCCGGCGCATCCGGAGTTGCATCGAGCGTTGGCCGACGACCTGCTGCTGGATCCTCTGAAGCATGCGGCACAGGCCCTGGGGTATGCATTGCGATAGGGCGAGGCGAAGGAAATGACGGTCGTCGAGCAACGAAAGCATCCGCGGCACGAGCTTGCGCGTCAGGCACTCGGCAAATATCGCCTGCTGACGCCGGCAGCGGCGTATCCCATTACGGCGATCCGAGATATTTCGAGTTCGGGAATTCGCGTGTTCCTTGATGCGCCTCTGACTGCGCGTCTGGACGTCGTGGTCGAGTACACAGAACCCACGCTGAAGTTGGAAATGCAGGGGCGTATCGCCTGGTGCGCCGAGAAGGCTCCCGGAGCCGAAACAATTAAAGCCGCAGATCGTTATGTCCTCGGCATCGAATTGTTCAGTCCCTTTCTGTTCATGTCCATGGCGGGTCTCTACTGATAGCCCGCGGCGCCGGTCAGAACCAGTCCAAGTTTGCCCAGAAAAAGTAGACCAGACCTGTTACACAATCCGGCGCACGATCTTCAAAATCCTGGCGTCACGAACTTGCAGGTAACTCCGTTTGATTTCGAAAGAGGTTCGTCCAGAGTTGCAAGCGGGAGCTTGAGCGCCTCGGCAATGGCGACGTACCACGCATCGTAACTTGTCACGTTGTGACGCAATTCCCAGATGCGGCCGGCGAAGGGCTCAAAGGGAAACAAATCGATCTCGAGCTGCATGAGATCGTCTTGTGCCGCATTCGCCTCTGGTGTCGTAATTAGCTTTGCCCTCTCTAGGCGACGAAATATGTTCGTAGCTTCAACACGAATCAGCTCCGGCGCCTGCAGCACACCTCCTGCAAGAACTTCTTCCGCCCAATCGCCGTGGGGGCCGCTGTCAACGAGAGCTGCTACAACCACCGACGAATCGATGACGATACTCAACGCCGGTCAGCGTTTCGGTTCTCGAGTATCTGCTTGGAGGAGATGCGAGTTTGCGTCACGCGCTTTCTCTTGCGCACCTGTTGCAGCCACGCGCCTATCGACGGGCGGGCAGCCAATCGCTCCAGCTCGGCGCGCAGGAATTCCTGCATCGACTTACCCTGCGAAGCCGCACGGGCGGCTAGTTCGTCGCGGACTTCCTCGGGAACATCGCGGATGTTAATTTGGATCGCCATGCTTTCATAATGCCAGCAATGAGACCATTTTGCAAGCACGGAGGATTCGCGCAGCCACACGTCGGCATTGCCCGGGTTCGAACACCTCGCGACTTGCCTTGGCGCAGCGTGGATCGGTGAATTTGCGATGAAGGACAGGGGTATGCTGTCCACGACTGCCGCAAATATATCGGTAAGGTGACAGTGGCGAGCGTGGCTTTTATCGGGTTGGGAAGGATGGGCCTCGGAATGGCCGGCCGGCTGCTCGTGGCGAACTATGACGTGCGCGTGTTCAACAGGACCGCCAACCGGGCCGATGAACTGGTCCCTCGCGGAGCCCGGAAGTGTCTCACGGCACGGGAAGCTTGCGTTGGCGCCGATGCCGTAGTTTCGATGGTAGCGGACGATCCCGCATCCCGAGCAGTCTGGCTGGGGTCTGACGGAGTGCTGGCCGCGAATCTTGCCCCGGGGGTATTTGCGATCGAGTGTTCGACGCTCTCCTATGGCTGGGTCATGCAGCTGCGCGCCGCGACCGCCGCTCAAGGCCTTCGCTACATTGACGCACCGGTGACCGGGCTGCCGGATGCCGCCGCTGCCGGTAAGCTCACTTTACTGGTCGGCGCGAAACCCGAGCACTTGGCCGCAGCTCGAGATCTGCTCGGCGCGTTCTCCCAACGCATCATTCACTTCGGTCCCGTCGGCACCGGTACCGCGTATAAGTTGCTGGTGAACATGCTCGGCGCCGTACAGATCGCGTCCGCCGCGGAGACCATGGCCATCGCGGAAAGGATCGGGCTTGATCTTGGAATGGTCGCCCAGGCGCTGGCGACTGGACAAGCGGCAAGCCCACAGGTCATTCGCAATACACGCCGCATCGCCGAAGGCCAGCACGATCACGACATCTTCTTCACGCCGCAGCTACGTCTGAAGGACGTTGAGTACGCGTTGGAGCTCGGTCGCGAGTTCGGAATAGGCAGTCCTTTCGGCACGCTCGCCGGTCGCGCGTTTCGTCAGTTGTGCGACCTCGGCTACGCGCAGGCGAATGAAAGCAAGGTCATTGAGGTGGCCAAGCGTCAACCAGTCGAGGAGTGAGAACTCGGCGAGAATCCCGAGTGACCCCCGCGGAATTGGGTGCGAGTTTCTGCGCTCGAACCCAGCTATCCGTCCGGGAGTCCAGCAGGTCGAGTGGGAGCACGCCGCCGTTCAGCATCTCGTCGTGAAAACTACGGATGTCGAATCCGGCAAAGCGCATTCTGAGCCGCGACGCGCGCCTCGACATCAACCGGTTTGCTAGCAACCGATGCGCAGCCTGCATTGAAGAGGAACGCTACGACGACAGCGGAGAGTATTGAGGTGCGCATGACGCGACACGGTAGCACCGAGCGGCGATGACAGCCCTGTTTGACGTGGTGCAGACACACCCGCAGCGAGCCACGCGGCACGATGCGCCGAATTGGCCCAGGCCAACGCGCGGTCACTCCGGCAGCCGCACCGTACCGTTCGCGTGCCGCTCAAGGGGGCACCAGGCGACGACGGCTTTTCGCATGAGCGACGCGTAGACATGCGGAAATAGTTGTCCATGCCGCGAGGGTTCCCAACGAACCGCATCGCCGAGTGTCGCGAGATCGATGGCGGCGATGACCAGGCCCTTCTGGCCGGAGAAGTGGCGGTCGACCGTTTCCGTGAGCTGCGCTGCCGTCGAAAGGTGGATGAACCCATCAGCCCTATCGATCGGGGCGCCTTGGAAAGCGTCGGCGTTGAGCGCTGCCCATTCATCGGCGGTCAGCACCTTGTAGGCGATCTTTTCTTTCATCCGATCCCGGGCACGCGCAGGGGCAAAAGACTGCGTGTCATGCAGTTTGTCCCTATAGCGAAGTAATAGGGTAATTGCAACGGCTGATGTTGGGGAGCGCTGACGCGGGGGCAGCAAAGGGTATCGGTCAAGTTTCAGGGCGCGGTGCCGACACATACATGGCAAAGCGCTGAGATATCAGCGGCCGCTAGTGTCGCCCAATTTCGGGCGTCGCGAAAGTTCACCAGCGCCGACGGAAGAATGTCCCTCAAGCATCGAATTTGGCTGCTGCCGGCAGTTGCCATCCTGGCAAGCATATTGTCGCTCTCGGCGAACTACTGGTTCTCCGCGTCGGCCAGCCGGGTGCTGGCCGACGCCGACGCGGTTCAGTACCCCGCAATTCAAGCTTTGAATTCAATGTTCGCCTGCGTCAAAGGACTGGAAGAACTTCTCGAGTACGCCGTCTCGGTCGATGACAAGGACGCGATCGAGGCGGTGAGCGGAAAAGTGTCCGAATTCGGTGCCGCCGCGGCCGAACTCGCAAAATTGCCGCATCAGCAGAATCTGGCCGCGCAATTGGGCAGCGAATTCAACGACTATCATCGGTCAGCCACCAAGGTCGCATCGTTGATGCTGCACCTCGAGAAGGGCGACGTGAACCCGGCGATTACCGTCATGCAGACCTCTCAGGCCAAACTCAAGGCAACTTTGACCGGCGCACGCGGCACCTTTGTGGCGTCGTTCGAGGGCAACTTGTCCGGGGCGCGTCACGGCCTGAGGCGCCAGCTGCTGACGTCGCTCGCGGGCGCGATAGCGATCGTGATCGTTCTCGCCATAGTGTCCTATTTCCTCATCCCGGCGATCAAACGTGATGCAGTTCTCATCGGGGTGGCTGAATACACCGACAGCTCGGTGATGACGACCGACGCCGAAGGCCGCATCACTTGGCTAAACGCCGGATTCAGACGAATGAGCGGACTCGGGAGTGCGGCGATTCTCGGGTCCACGCCGGAACAATTGTTGGGCCGTGAAAGCCTCGATCCCGAGACCTGCTCGCGCATCCGCCGCGCCCGGTCCGAGGGCAAGGGGTGGAGCGAGGACGTGCGCAGTCTTCGTGCGGATGGGCGGGAATATTTCGCGCATATCGAGGCTCAACCGGTCCGGGAGGTCGACGGATCGACGAAGGGCTACATTTTGATCGAAACGGACGTGACCGAGCGGCAACGCAACGCAGACACTCTGCGCTCTGCGCGCGACGTCGCAGATGCGGCGAGCCGCGCGAAAAGCGCGTTTCTCGCCAACATGAGCCATGAAATCAGGACGCCGCTCAACGGTGTGATCGGGATGACGGGATTGCTGCTCGACACGCCCCTGAATGCCGAGCAGCGGGAGTTTGCGGAGATCGCCCGCTCCAGCGGCGAGAGTCTCCTATCGTTGATCAACGACGTGTTGGATTTCTCCAAAATCGAGGCGGGACACCTCGAGCTCGAGAGCATCGATTTCGACCTCGTGACATTGATCGAGTCCGCGGTCGATGCCGTGATTCATCGTGCGGTGGAAAAGCGGATCGAGGTCATGGTCGACATCGATCCCGCGATGCCGCGATTCGTGCGCGGCGACCCGGCACGGGTGAGACAAATCGTCCTGAACCTGTTGAGCAACGCCGTCAAGTTTACCGAACAGGGGGATGTGCGGATCGCCGCTCGCGGGGTGGCCGGCCCTATCTCGCCCACCGTCCAAATCGAGGTTCGCGACAGCGGCATCGGGATGACGGCGGAACAGTCCGCGCGTCTCTTTACGCCGTTCACGCAGGCGGACGGTTCGATGACGCGCCGCTTTGGCGGCACCGGATTGGGTCTCTCGATCATGAAGCGCCTGGCCGATGCAATGGGGGGCAACGTCAGCCTCGAGAGTCGCTTGGGACACGGTTCCACCTTCCGCGTCCAGATTTCCCTCGCGCCCGCGAAACAGCCGCATAGGATGCCCTCGGTGACAATCGCGGGGCGGCACGTGCTGGTGGTCGAAGACCACCCCGTCAATAGTCGCATTCTGGAGGCGCAGCTGCGGTCAGCAGGTGCGCGCGTTACGCTCACCAACTGTGCACGGGATGCTCTCGAGACTTGGGAAGCGCTGCGCGTTTCGGGCGATGTGCCGCATTTGACCTTGCTGGACCACGATCTGCCGGATCACGACGGTCTTTGGGTGGCCGATCGGATTCGAGGTACGGCGGGCCCCGCCATGCCGCCGATCGTCCTGCTGACCTCGCTCGGAGGGCTGGTACGCAGCCAGGCCATCGCGAACGGCTGCGCGCGCGTATTGACCAAGCCGATCAAGCGCGATGCCCTCATCGAGGCTATCGCCGATGCCTTGGGGGCGGCGGGAGCGTCGGCCGGGCACGTTGCAGCGGCCGGGAGTCCGAAATCCGCGCTTGCGACCCTGCGGGTGCTGGTGGCGGAAGATAACCCTGTGAACCAAAAGTTGATCGTGCGCCTGCTGGAAAAACTGGGTGCGTCGGTGACGCTGGCAAACACGGGTTTGGAGGCGCTCGATCGGCTCAAGGATACGGCGGTGGACCTCGTGCTGATGGATTGCCAGATGCCCGATCTGGACGGCTATGAGGCGACGACGCGCATTCGGGCGGGCGACGCCGGCGAGGCCGTCAGACACCTGCCGGTGATTGCGCTCACGGCCAACGCGCTTTCCGGCGACCGGGAGCGTTGTCTGCTGGCGGGCATGACCGACTTTCTGACGAAACCCATCGATCCCCCAATGTTGCGTGCAACGCTCGAAAAATACACCCGGCGAGGGGCGGCTGAGGCGACCCCGCCGGCTGACGTGGCGCTGAGGACGTAACGACTGCCGCTCTACCGAGCGGCGACGCTAACAAATCTCTTCCTTGACCTTGAGAACCTTTATGAAACGCGCAGAAGCGGTACACATCACCATGAACATCTCTACAAATAAGGCTTCGTGTGTGGCGTCCCTGCTGCTCGCGGCCCTCGTCGCCGGCGTTCCCGGCATCGCCTTCTGCGGCGACTTCGTCGTGATCGTCAACAAGGCAAGCACCATGACGGTCGACAAGGCGACGGTGGCGAAGATCTATCAGGGTGAACTCAAGACTTGGCCGGACGGCACGCCGGCAGCCGCGATCGATCTTCCCGAGGATAATCCGACCCGAGCTGCGTTTTGCACCGAGGTGGTCGGCAAGTCCGTGGCGAATCTCAAGGCGCTGTGGGCCCAGATGGTCTTCTCGGGCAAGGCTCTCCCGCCGAAGATCGTTGCCGGCGACGACGACGTCAAGAAAGCCGTAAGCGGTGTCAAGGGCGGCGTCGGTTATATCAAGGCCAGCGCGCTGGATGACAGCGTCAAGGTCGCATTCAAGTAGAGCGGGTGGGCTGCTCGACCGAGGGCTCACCGAATCACAGCGCGGCGGTACCCGTTTCGCACCAAGCCGTCGGCACCTCGACATCGGCCGCAAGATCCGTCCGCACGCAATTGCGTCCGGCGTGCTTGGCGGTGTAAAGAGCGGCGTCGGCGCGCCGCAGCATGGTGCTCACGGTGTCCCCACCGGTCGATGACGTTACGCCGATGCTGACTGTAATGCGTCGCCCTCCCAGCCAGCGCGACAAATCGATCGAGGGCACCAGCATGCGGATCCGCTCCGCAAAAAGGTGCGCACTGGGCAAGTCGGTCGCGGGCAGCACCACGACGAACTCTTCTCCGCCCAGTCTCCCAAAGAACGCGGGCTCGGCGATTGCGTCGCGGATGTTCGTCGTGAAATGCTGCAGCGTCACGTCGCCGACCGAATGACCGTGCAGATCATTGATGCTCTTAAAATAATCGATGTCGATGATGAGGATGGCGCAGCCCGGCGCGTCGCCTTGCTCCAATTGCGCCGTCAGATGAGCCAGAACAGCGCGACGATTGGGTGCGCCGGTCAGTTCGTCGGTCATGGCCAAGGCGCGCATATGACGCGCGCCGCGCCGCTGATACAGCACCAAGACCATCAACAGACTCAGCAGCATCAAGCTCAATAGTATGACGATCGTCTGCAGAGTATTCGCCCGCCGCTCCTGGGCCAGCGCCTTCTGATCGACCGCGCTCCGGCCGAGCAACAGCGCGTTTTCCTTTTCCTTCGTTGCCGTGTCGAACTCCACCTTCAGCGCCGCAAAGTGCTGATCAAGCTGGTTGTGCAGCAATTTCTCCGCGGTCGCCTGCGCCTCGCTCCGATATTTGTAGGCGCTTTGCCAGTCACCCAATTGCGCTTCCACGGTGGCCAGCTCGTCGTAGGTGGTGCCCAGCTCCTCCAGCGAATTGGCCTGCTTGAACACCGCCGCGGATTGCTCCAGCGCCGGCAGCGCCTCAGCCCCACGCTCCAGTTTGCGCAGCGCCGTAGCGCGCGCCAGCTGAATTTGTGCGTTGAGCCGCGCGTCCGGGCTCGGCCGCTGCAGTTCGACCGCCCGCGCCAAGGTGCCGAGCGCGCCATTCGGGTCTCCTGTGGCGGTGTCGACCGATGCGAGACCGAGCAGCGCATAGGCGACGCCGCGCCGGTACTTGAGTTCTTGACTGAGTACGAGGCAGCCGGAGAAACCGGCGCGCGCCGCATCCCATTCGCCAAGCTTTTGGCGTGCCTTGCCAAGATTGTACAGCGAGACCGCTTCGTCACGGCGCAGACCCGCAGCGTGCTGTTGAACTTGCACCTGCTCGTAAATCCGGGCGGCCTGGGCGTAGTCACCCATGCGGTTGTAAATCGTCGCAATCGTGCTCAGCACCGTCAGCGCGTGCTGCGGCATGTTGATGCGATCGAAGAGTTGCTCCGAGCGCCGAGCGTCACCCATACCGGCCGCGTACTCGCCCTGCAGGGCGCGCAGGTAGCCGCGAGAGAACAGCGCTTCGGCCAGCATCTGCTCGTCATTCGCGGCGGTCGCGACGGTCACCGCTGCATCGAAGCCCGTCATGGCATGAGCATTGTCGCCGGCGGACTCGAAGGTCTCGCCTTGACAGGTCAGGACGCCGGCGCGCAGACCTGGGCGCCGGGCCTGAGGGAGCAGAGCGTTGGCTGCATCGATCTGCCGGTGCGCGGCGTCGGCGTCGCGCTCGGAATAGTAGTCGCACAGCAGCAGTCGCGCGCGAATTTCAAGGTCTGCGTCGGGATGGCGGCTGAGCATGTCGAGGGCCCGCTCAGCGTCCTGCTTGCTCTCCTCCGGTTTCGCACGCATGGCCAATGCGCCGTGCTCGACCAGACTCAAGGCGGATTTCTCGCCGGCCGCCCAGACGGGCGTGCACACCGCCGCCAACAGCATCCATGCCGTCAATCCCTGGAACACCCCTGTGGCGAGGCCGGAGCGATATCGCAAACTTCTAACCTTAGAACGCCGACACTGTAGCGGTACCTGCGTATTCTAGAGGCTTGCGCGAAGTTTTCGCGGATTACTTGGGGGTTTGGGCACTACCTCTCAATAAGAAGCGATCATACCGGCGCTGTTCACCGAGCCAAGCGACACTGTGGTAGGCGGCTGCAAGGCCGTCTCTGGATGCTCGAGAAATGCCATAACTTATTGATAATGATTAATAATAATTGAGTTGCGGCGCCGTGGGCCTGCGTCAGCGACAATGAGGAGCCGGTGGGGCTCGCGCCGAGTCCACCGCTCTCAAGGAGGAGGCATGGTGCGGGGATTCAAATTTCAGGTAGTGCTGCCGGTGGCGGCCCTTGCCTTGCTGTTGGTCAGCTTGGGGGCCATCGGCTTCTCTCTATGGGCCATGCATCACGAGCAAGTGCTGGTTCAGCAGCAGGTGGCGGACAACGTAGCCTCGATTCAGGGCGTCTTCGTCACCACTGCCTTGCTGATGGACGAGCGCACGCACTCGAGCATGGCCGCCCTCAAGGAGCAGATCAACGTGCGCGGCGGCGCCGACCGGGGCGCAATGGTCGCTCTCGGCGGCAAGCCCATAGGCGACGTCACAATCGGCGGCAAGGGCCAGGCGGGAAATTTTGACATCGTGGATTACGTCACCCGCTTGAACAAGGGTACCGCCACGATCTTCTCGAAGGATGGTGACCGCTTCGTGCGCATCACGACCAACGTCATGAAGGACGACGGTAGTCGCGCAGTCGGTACCGAATTGAACAAGACCACCAAGGCCTATGCGGCCCTCAGCAAAGGGCTGCCGTTCTATGGCGTGGTGGACATCCTGGACAAACCGTATTTCACCGGCTACGAACCGCTCTTTGCGAGGAGCGGCGAATATATCGGCATTACCTATGTCGGCTACAAGGCCGAACTGCCGGTGTTGAGTCAGGCCCTGGAACAATCGCGCGTGTTGAACAGCGGTTTTGTCGCCATCATCGACAGCAGTGCGGTGCGCTATCTGCCGTCCTGGATTACCAAGGAGGAGGTACAACAGCACATCGACAGCCGCGACGGTTCCTGGCTGGTCAACCGCTCGCCCTTGCCGGGGTGGGGGCTGACCATCGTCTCCGCCTATCCGATCGCCGAACTCCGCTCCGTCGGCAGAAAGATCGGCTACGGGATCGCCTTGGCGGGAGTAATCCTTGGTGCCGCAATCTCCGTGATGCTGTTCATCCTGCTCGATTGGAAGGTGCTGCAACTGCTCGGAGGCGAGCCGCGCGTGGCGGCGGAATACATGAAGAGAATTGCGGCGGGCGATTTGGCGGTGGAGATCGCGGTGGGTGGGGAACGGCCGGACAGCCTGATGGCATCGCTGAAGCTCATGCAGCTGAAATTGAAAAATCTCATCTCCGCCGTGAGTGGCGGCGCCGCGGAGGTCAGCGAGCAACTGCGCAAATTCGAGGCCGCCCAAGGCGCCTTCCAGCGCGACCGCGATGAGGTCACGGCGCAGGAGTTGTTGCGGCAGACCAAGGGAGTGAGCCGTACCCTCACATTGCTGGAAAAATCGATCGGTCGATTCCGGCTTTAGCGGCAGGTCTGCGTGGGGGGCACCGCGGCAAGTGAGATGAGGGTGCAATCGGGCGGCTCATGGGTCCGGCTCGTTGAATTCGCGCACGCAATCGATGAGGGCCGGGAGGCGGTCCCGGCAGTGATCGAGGACTTCGTCGCGAATTTTCGTGAGGGCAAGCCGCAGGGCGGGGACGTCTCCGCAGTGGTTGAGCATTTCGACAAGATCTTGTCCCCGTATCCCGAAATGGTTGAGACAGTAATCGGATAGCGCGAAGCGCGCCTGAGAAACGGAAATGCCGGACCCGAGGTGCAGGACGCCCTCGGCCGAAACACCCACCTCGGCGGCAGCGGCTATTGCCGGCAACGCGGTGTCGTCTGCCGTCTTGTTGATCTCGCGAACGCAACCCACCAGGGTGGTCAAGCGGTCGGGGCAGCGCTTCTGAACCTCGACGCGAATCCTGCTCAATACCTGCTGCAGGCCTGCCACGTCGACGGCGAGGCTGGCGGCATCTACCAGGCCTTGTCCCTCGGTGCCGAATTCCTCGAGACAGAAATCGGACAGAGAGAAGCGGGCCTGACTGACAGATACCCCCGCCACCAAATGCAGCTGTTCGAGCGGTGGGGCGCTGTGCAAACGCGGCGCATGAGCGGCCGATGGAAGAGCGCCGTTACCCGGCGCAACGGCCACGAACTTGTTTCCCAACAGGCGGCGAAGCTTGTCGATTACCGCGTCCCGCGGAAAAATAGTGCGCTGCAATATCGCTTCGGCGGTCGTGGAGCCCAGTTGGATGAGGTAAAGAATATTTCTAGCGGTGACATCGAGCTTGTGAGCACGACTACGTAGTTCTTCCGTCCCTTTGGGTGTCAGAAACAAGGATTCTTCGACTGAGCGCATGCCTTCACCGTTCAAAGCCGCGGCCGGTCCACGAACTATAAACCGTTGGCGGAGGCCTCGCACCGAGGAGTAGCATCCAACGGTGAACGAAGGCGGCGACCACCATCGAATGAGGTGCAAGCAATGACCACAAAGATTTTCGACGCCAGTGCGCGTCTCGACGACGTGACCGCGCTGAACGCGCTGCTCGCTCCGTTACGGGACGGGGCGACGCTGAAGAAGAAGCTCCGCCCGGGGTACCGGGGTCACAAGTATTTTTATGATCTGCACACACACACGGCCCGCTACTTGTTGACCAATGGCGACGTGGTCGCCTGTTACAGCGTTGCCGAGGTGTCGCTCGAAGAGGCGAAGGCGATAGCCGCGCGGTGCGAGGGCCTCAGCGAGTGGTGCATGACAACATTTCGGACGGCCGTCGAACGGGCGCTCGGTGCGGAGACCGAACGCGTCCATTGACGCTGCCGGATCGCCGGCGACGCGTCAAGTGGGGGCAAGACTGGAGAGTATCGAATCGGCGTGCGCGTACACTGCCTGGTATGAACACTGTCACCCTCAGCGCCCGCGTATGCGTGCTGTCGCTCGCGGCGGCGGGCGGTTTGCTCCTCTGCCCGGACTCGAATGCTGCCATTACCCCCTGGTCCGGCACGCAGAGGGTCCAGGTGACCGATCCGAAATACGGCATCACCGCGATGTCCTTTGAGATCCCCGCCGGCTGGAAATTTACCGGCTCGATCGTTCGTCCCGTGGGTTGCCACTCGAGGGGTGCCAATGCCTCCTATACCGCGCAGAGCCCGGACGGCATCACGGCACTGGTGGCATTGCCCGGCGTGACCTGGAGTTGGACGACCAGCCCCGAGATGCTCAAGGCGATGGACAAAACGCACTGTCCGGGCATCGACATCAATACCCCGGCAGCCTTTCTGGTGAATATCGCGGTGCCCAATCTGCACCCCACGGCACAAGCGAAGATCGTGGCCGTGCTCCCCCTGCCGCCCGAAGGTCAGGCCAGCCTGGTGGCCCAGCTCAAAACGCAGATTGCCAATAGCGCGTCGATGCCGAACCTGAAGATGACGAACCAGACCCTGGAGGGCGCCCGGGTCCGGCTCCAATATGTGCGCGAAGGACATCCGATCGAGGAGATGGTCACCGCGGTGGTCAGTTGCAACGACACGCCGATGGCGGCGATGGCCGCGAATCGAACGGCCGCGCTGCGGCGCACCTGCGCCAGCCGCGGTACGAGCATCGTGCGCGCGCCCCAGGGCGAGCTCGACCAGGTCCTGGAGCAGCCCTCGGTGAAAAACCTGGTCAAGTCGATCCAGCCGAATCCTGACTGGCAGAACCGCGTGTCGCAGGACATGCAGGCGGAGTTCCAGGCCATGATGGCCGCCAACGATCGGCAGTTCCAGGCGAATCAGAAGTACTTCGCGGATCAGAATGCCGCGATGTTGGCGAGGGGTCGGCAGTTTCAGAACAATCTACAAGCGGGCACGGATGCCGCCATCGCCAACGATCGCGCCAGGCAGAATGCAATCGATCAATCGGCTCACGCCACCGCGCTGTACTCGCTCGATCGCCAGGATTTCAAGAACCCGGCGACCGGCCAGACCATCGAGGCCAGCAACGAGTACAACCACCAGTGGCTCTCCTCCGATGGCAGCACGCTCATCCAGACCCAGGACCATACCTTCGATCCCAACGGGCAGGTTTATCCGGGGAGCCAGAGCTGGACCGAGCTCGTCCCGAAGTGACCCGCGCGCTTGCGCTGCTGGTGCGGCAGGCTAGGCGAGCGTGATGGGCAGCGCAGGGAAGCGCGTACTCAGCTCACGCTGCAGGCGTGCGAGATCGGCCTCGGCACCTTCTGGAATCAACACGCTTTGATAGACCGGGAAGAACTGGTTCCCGCCATAGGGATTGACCACCACCTTCTCAAAGCGGAACAGCAGACTGCGCGGCGTCCGCTCATCGATCGAGGCGGCCTTCAGGTAATTGTCGAGCGTGAGCCAGGTCGTGAAGACGCACACCGCACGTGCCGAGAACGTACAGGGCCTTGACCAGCGTCGAGCCCGGGTCGAACACGAACACTCCCACCGTGATCGCGGCAAACGGCAACGCTAGTTTGCGCCAATCGCGTGCGATGACGAAGGTCGGCGGCGTGGCTGCCGGTAGACGTGAACCAGCGTTGCCGAGGCCGGTACGGCGGTCGTGAGTCTGGCGGACTTCGGAGTCGAGGCGTACTGGATGATGAAGATCATGCCCAGCGCTCCGACGACGATGACCGAGAACATCGTGCCGAGCGCGACCGCTTCGGAGCGGTGGATGGTCAGTTTGACCGCAGTCGCGATCACCAGAATGAGCGCGATGATGGACAGCGCCGTGACGCCCACGAGCCGCAGGGTCGATTGGTTCGAGTAGGCGGGGTTGCGCCGCCATGCATGCCAGGCCCCAACCACGCTCAAGAGCGCCAACGCGGCCATCCACATCGGATGGGCCCGCTATTCCATCGCTAAAATCATGTTACGCACGATGGGGTAGACCTGGGTCTCCCAGCGGCGGCCGCTGAACACTCCATAGTGTCCGACGCCGGGTTGCATGTGGTGACGCTTCATATGCGGTCTGAGGCCGGAGCACAGATCATGGGCCGCGGCGGTCTGGCCCAACCCGCAGATATCGTCGCGCTCCCCCTCGACCGTGAGCAGCGCCGTGTGCCGAATCGCGCGTGGTTCGACTTTGCGGCCGCGGTGAAGCAATTCGCCGCGGGCCAGGAGCGCTCTCTGAAACACGATATCCACGGTTTCGAGGAAGAATTCGGCGGGCAGGTCGAGCACCGCGAAATATTCGTCATAGAAGTCCTTGATGGCCTGCGCTTCGTCGCGCTCGCCCCTGGCCAGGTGACCGTACAGGCTGCCGTGGGCCTTGGTGTGCCGGTCCATGTTCATGGCCATGAATGCACTCAGCTGCATGAACCCCGGATAGACGCGCCGGTGGGCGCCGGGATGCATCCAGGGCACGCGCGAAATCAAATTGCGCTCGAACCACCTCAAGGGTTTGCTCGCCGCCAGCTCATTCACTTTGGTGGGACTCACCCGGACATCGACCGGACCCGCCATCAGCGTCATGCTGCGCGGCTGCGCGGGATGATTATCCTGCGCCATCAAGGCGACCGCGGCCACCACTTGGACGCACGGCTGGCAGATCGCCAATACGTGCGCCCGCGTTCCGATCCCGTTGAGAAAAGCGATGACATGCTCGACGTATTCCGCAAACCCGAATGGGCCGGCCGAAGCTGGAATGTCGCGTGCGTTGTGCCAGTCGGTGACGTAGACCTCGTGATCCGGCAATAACGTGCTCACCGTGTCGCGCAGCAGGGTTGCGAAGTGGCCGGACAACGGTGATACCACCAGGACGCTCGGCATGGCGACGGTGGGCGGCGCGGCGGCGAGTTTACGAAAATGCAGCAAAGTTCCGAAGGGTGTGGACATCACCTCTTCTTCGATCACCGGAATCTCGCCCGCGGCGGTAATCATCGAGTGGATGCCGAATGCCGGGCGTGTATGGCGCAGAGACATTCGTGTGAGAAGCTCGCACGCCGCTCCCACGGGACGCATCAGGCTGCGTCCGCAGGCGAGCGGAAACGCGTCCATGACGGCGATTGCCCCCGAAGCGGCCAGGCGAAAGGGACTCAACAGGTAGGACTGAAGCTCGTAGGCCAGATACAGCATGCTCAGTGAGCCCTCTACAGGCGTGGTGGTTGCCAGATGCGCGCTCCCCGGGTAAACATGACAGCGATCTTACAACGCGCTGCGAGACTTTATTGGTCTGCGCTTCGCAACCTCAGCTTCGAGAGATGACAAAATGGCCATGCCCGTCTTGACGGTATCCAGCAAGAACTACTCCTCCTGGGCGCTACGCGGCTGGCTGCTGTGCAAGATGTCCGGCCTCAAGTTCGAGGAACGCAAGGCCTCGGTCGACGATGCCTCGATGCGGGCGGAACTTCTGCTGCTCTCTCCCTCGTGCCTGGTGCCGTGCCTGGAACACAGCGGCATCAAGATCTGGGATACCTTCGCCATCGCGGAATATTTGAAGGAAATCAAGCCCAAAGCGCGTCTTTACCCGCCCGCACGCAGCGCCCGCGCGCATTGTCGGGCGGTGTCCGGCGAAATGCATTCGGGTTTTTTCAATCTGCGCTCCGCATTACCGATGAATCTCAAGGCGCGTCATCGGGGATTCAAGGTCTTCGCCGGGGCGCAGCCGGACATTGCGCGCATCACGGAGATCTGGCGAACCTGCCTGGAAACTTATGGGGGCCCCTACCTCTTCGGCGCGACCCCGACGGTGGCGGACGCCATGTATGCGCCCGTTTGCACGCGCTTTCTGACCTACGACGTACCGCTGGATGCTGCGTGTGCCGCCTACCGCGACACCATCATGGCCTGGCCCATACTGCAGGAATGGATCCGCGACGCGCTTGCCGAGCCTGAGGACGTGGCGGAACTCGATGTCGAGTTTTAGCCTGCCGTTCGCCGAGCGGCCTCCTGGTCACTTGTGCAGTGCATAAAGACGATTTCCAACCCGCGACTAAATGCCGGGAGTACTTAATAATAAACTAATATAATCAGTCTATTACCAGATAACATCTATACTCGGGCGACCGCCATAAATCGTTTGGTTGCTTCTTGCATCGCATACAAATGCTGCTATAGTCAAGGCAGATGCCTAACTAACCGACGAGGAATGGTCATGCCAGATTTCAATTTCGATCCGAGCGCCGCATTGGAGACGTACCGGAGCGTGTTCGCGCCGACCCTGCGTGCGCAACAGGAAGCCCTGAAAACCATGGAACGCTTTGGCCGCTATCAGTTTGCAGTGGCCACCGACTACCTCGAGTGGGGCGTGGCGCAGGCGAAGGCCAACCTGAGTCCGAGCACACCCGCCGAACTGACGGAAAGCCAGACGGCTCTCGCCACCCAGTTCGGCGAGAAGATGCAGGGCCGCGTCAAAGAGTTCGTGAATTTGGCAACTGAGGCGCGGGCGACGTTCAGCCAATTGGTGGGCGAGACCACTGCCAAAGTCGCAGAGACCATCAAGAAGAGTGCCTGAAGGTCGCAGCGGTGACGCACGGGCGGCGGTTCGACCGCCGCGGCGTTGCAGGTCCGGAAACTCCAGAGAATTGTGAGGCGATATGGCTAGTGCAGGAAAACCAAGCGGTTCGGCGCCGACCGGGCGCCGCGGCCCGAAGATTGAAAACAACGTTGCGGTGCGGAGGATTCCCGCACAACTCGAATCGGGCGGCACGCCGGATTTGGATTTTCAGCCGAGCGTCGTGTTCGAGTCCGGCCACACTGCCTTGGCGCCCGCTCTGCGTGCGCAACAGGAAGCCTTCAAGGCGCTCGAGCGCTTCGGCCGCTATCATTACGCCGT
Organism: uncultured Gammaproteobacteria bacterium; assembly: GCA_963799885.1. GTDB lineage: Bacteria > Pseudomonadota > Gammaproteobacteria > Steroidobacterales > Steroidobacteraceae > Bog-1198. The sequence goes on from CAWCYX010000005.1 coordinate 573,549, forward strand.
CGCCGGCGACTACCTCGAATGGGGCGTGGCGCAGGCGCGGGCCATCTTCGCGCCGTGTACCCCGGCCGAGCACGTCGCGAGCCAGACCACTCTCGCCACTCAATTCGGCGAGAAGCTACAAGGCCGCGCGCGTGAATTGCTGAGTCTCGCGAGCGAAACCCGGGCTACGATCAATGAACTGGTGGGTGACGCCACCGCCCGCTTTGCCGAGACGATCAAACGATTCGCCTGACTGCCTTTGGGAATGCCCTGAGGCCGCTGCGCACCTGGCTGGAGGTCGACGGTCAATAGGTATTGACCGTCCGCCCGTCCTTGTCGACGGATTCGAGTGAAACATCGAAGCCCCACAGCATTCGTAACTGCTTCAAGGTTTGCTCGGCTTGGGCCTTCACCAGCACTTTTCCGTCGTAGCTCTGATGATGCAGCACGAGCTTCCGGTCCGTATCGCGGGCATATCGCACGGCGGAGATCTCGGGGATGGAAGACTCGAGACGGTAGGCGGCCGCCAGCTGGCTGCGAATCTCCTTGAAGCTGAGCGGGCCCGCGGTTCCGGTCACCGTCCAATGATCGAGTCCTTCACGCGTCAGGATATTCATCAACTTGAAATCGCGGACCAATTTGGGCGTCAGGAACTGCAGCAGGAAACTTTCGTCCCGATAGTTGTGCATCGTATCGTGAAAGGTCTCCAGCCAGTCCTTGCCTGCGATCTCGGGTAGGTACTCGCGGTCCTCGTCCGTCGGATTCTCGCACACGCGCTTGATCTCGTTCCAAGCCGCAAACCCCAGTGCATACGGGTTCAGGCTCGAATATTCGCGTTGTCGAATCACGTTGGTGTGGGAGTGCAGGCATTCGAGCAGGATGCCCTGATCGATCTGCCCGGCGTCGTACATGTCATTGATGAGCCGATGGTGCCAGAACGTGGCCCAACCTTCGTTCATCACCTGTGTCTGGCGCTGAGGATAGAAGTACTGTGCGATCTTGCGCACGATGCGCGCCAATTCGCGCTGCCACGGCTCGAGTTTCGGCGCGTGCTTCTCCAGGAAATAGAGCAGATTCTCCTCGGGATTGAGCGGGAATTGCGCGGCCTTGGCGGCCGCCTCCGGTGCATGCGGGACGACGCTGTAGTACTCGCCCTGGCGCATCGTCTCCTGTGCGGCAAACAATCTCTTGGCCTGTTCCGCGCGTTCCTTGCGGGAGTCCAGTTTGCTGGGCCGCTTGTATTTGTCCAAGCCTTGATCGCGCAGCGCATGCAGTGCATCGAGCGTCTGCTCGACCTTGTCGAACCCGTAGCGCTCCTCGCATTCGGCGATGTAATTGCGCGCGAACAGCATGTAGTCGAGGATGGCATCGGGCTGCGTCCACTGCCGGAACAGATAGTTTCCCTTCGAGAAGCTGTTGTGCCCGAAACAAGCATGCGGAATGACCAGCGCCTGCATGGCAAGCGAGTTGTCCTCCATCAGAAACGCGATGCAGGGATTCGTGTTGATGACGATTTCATACGCGAGCGAATTCTGCCCGGATCGGTACTTCGCATTCTCGATCAAAAAGTGCTTGCCGAAGCTCCAATGCGCATAGTTGACCGGCAGTCCGGCGGAAATGTAGCTGTCGAGCATCTGCTCGCTGGTGATGACTTCCAACTGGTTGGGAAAAGTATCGAGCTCATAGTTCGCCGCGTGGCGCGAGCAGATATGTTCGATGGCGAGCAGATCGTCCAGTGTCCATTCGCTGCCGCTGAGCTTGCCGGTGTCGCGCATATGTCAGGGTCCCCGTTGGAACAGCTTGGCCAGCGCCGGATACACTTCGTTGCGGGCATTCACCGAGGCCATATTGAAACGCTCGCTCTCGATGCCGCGGTAGGCCGACCAAAGGCTGGTGGTTCCCTGCAAGGGATTGTTGCCGACCTCCGCATACACGAAGTAGCGCGACAGCGGCAGCAGTTGAGTGCACAGATACGTCGAGGATTCCGTCGAGTCGCCGCCGAAGGAGTCCCCGTCGCTGGCCTGCGCCCCGAAGATGTTGTAGCTGGAAGACGGATACCGCGAGGCGATGACCTCGTTCATCTTGGCCAGCGCCGATAGCACCTTGGTGCTCCCCGCCTGGGTGCCGTTGAAGAAGGTATCTTCGTCGACTTCCTGAGCGGAGTCGGTGTGGCGGATGAAAACCAGGTCGACCTTCTTGTACTTTCGGGTGAGAAACAGATGCAAAAGCATGAAGAAGCGCTTCGCCAAGTCCTTCCTTGCCTCGTCCATGGACGAGGATACGTCCATGAGGCAGAACATCACCGCGGCGGTGCACGGGCTTTGCACCTCGATCAGGCTGCGATGGCGCAGATCGACCGGGTCCAGGAACGGAATCTCGCCGGTGCGCCGGGATACTTCATCGAGCGCGCGTTCCGCCACGTGTAGCAGCACCGGATTCCCGGCCCTGCGCGCGGCGATCACCGCGGCTTCGGCTTCCGTCACTTCCTCCGCGTGCTGTGCCTCCGCGGCCACGCGCCGTCCGATGGAGGCCTTGAAGGTTCGCGCGACGCACACGCTCCCCGGGTTGCCGTAACGCTGCACGCCGCCGCGCCGAAAGCGATTCTCGTCGATTTCGAGCAAATCCTTCTTGACAAGGGCCGGCAGCTCGAGATCATCGAACAGGAGGTTTAGATATTCCGTGCGTGACAGGACGAAGCGAAAGGTGTCTTCGTCTTCGGAGTCACCGTCCCCCGCGCCCGGACCGTTGCCGCCGCCCCGGCCGTCGGACGAGCTGTTGGCGATTTTGTCGCCGATTCGATATTTATCGTTGCCGGGAATGATTCTGCCCGACGATCCGGAGGCGGGATCCAGGATCAGACGAGGTTCCGTGGCGTCCTTGCGCTCTATCGTGACCTCGGCCGGTTGCGCGGCATCTTGCATCTTATGCCGCGCGATCATCTTGCCGAGCTGTGCCTTGAGCGCGCCGTCGAGGCGCCTCAAGAGGCGCTGACGGTTCGCCGTACTCTTGCCTTTCTGAGTTCGCCGATCGACGATGACGCTGGTCAAGGTGCTCGTTCCTATTGCCGCCGCGCCATCGACCACCACTCGATCTGTCGACGCACCTGCGTCGGAGTGTGTCCGCGCGCCATCATGCGTGCGATGAAGGCCTCGTGCTTCTTCTCATCCTCGGCGCTGCCCTTGGCGAAGTAGGAAACCACCGGCAACAAATCGTCCGTGGCGGCGAACATGCGCTTTTCGATCACCTCACGGAGCTTCTGGTAACTCGTCCAGACCAGCTTGCCGCCGCCGTTTTTGTTCTGCGCACGCAGCACGTGATTGACGATCTCATGCCGGAAATCCTTGGGATTGCCGATACCCGCGGGTTTTTCCAACTTTTCGAGCTCGGCATTGAGCGTGGCCTTGTCGAAGGCAACTCCGGTCGCGGGGTCTACATAGACTTCTTCCTGGATCCAGAAATCCGCGAACGCCACGTAGCGATCGAACAGCTCCTGGCCGTAGTCCGCATAGGACTCCAGATACGCCGCCTGGATCTCCTTCGTGAGTTCCTCGAGGTATCGGGGAATCAGAAATTCCTTCAGATGCACCGTGCAGGCCTTCTGCACATCGGGACTGAAATCGGAGCTGAGAATGCTCTCCTCGATGACTTTCAAGAGCGTCACCGGATCGGCGGACACCTCGAGCGGATCGCGGTTGAACGCCTTGGAAATGAGCTTGAAGGCGTAGCGGGTCGAAAAACCGCTCATGCCTTCCTCGATGCCGCTCATCTCGCGGTACTCGGCGACGCTTTTGGCCTGCGGGTCCGATTCGCGCAAGTTTTCGCCGTCGTACACGCGAAGCTTCGAATAGATGCTGGAGTTCGCGGGTGCTTTGAGCCTCGAAAGAACCATGTAGCGCGCCAGCATGGGCAGCGTGCCGGGAGCGCAGGGCGCCTTCAACAAAGTCGACTCGCGCAGTAGCTTGTGGTAGATGGCGGCCTCCTCGGTCACCCGCAGGCAGTACGGCACTTTGACGATGCAGATGCGATCCAAAAAAGCTTCGTTGTCCCGGTTGCTGCTGAATTTCTTCCATTCGCTCTCGTTCGAATGGGCGAGCACCGTGCCCTGGTACGGCATGGCGCCGAAGCCTTCCGTGCCCTTGTAGTTGCCTTCCTGGGTGGCGGTGAGCATGGGATGCAGCACCTTGATCGGCGCTTTGAACATTTCGACGAACTCGAGCAGCCCTTGCGTCGTCAGGCACAGACCCCCGGAATAGCTGTAGGCATCCGGATCATCCTGGCTCAACTTGGAGAGCTTGCGCATTTCCACCTTGCCGACGAGCGTGCTGATGTCTTGCGTGTTCTCGTCGCCCGGTTCGGTCTTGGCAATCGCGATTTGATTGAGCACCGAGGGAAAGATCCGCTGGACTCGAAAGCGGGAGAGGTCGCCGTGATAGGCGTGCATGCGTTTCTGCGCCCATGGACTGGAGAGTCCGGTGAGGTACCGGCGGCTGATCCCGTACTCTCCTTCCATGCGCGCACCGAATTTCGCAGGGTTGAACAGGCCGAGGGGAGACTCGAGCAGCGGGCTGCGCTCGCCCGTGTCGCCGTCGACCAGAACGTAAATCGGATACTGTTCCATCAGAGTCTTGAGCGTGATGGCGAGGGTGCTCTTCGCGCTGCCGACGGGCCCGAGAAGATAGAGGACCTGTTTGCGCTCCTCGAGGCCTTGGGCCGCATGTCTATAAAAGGAAACGATCTCATCGATGATGCCGCCTTCCATGCCGTAGAACTCGGCGAATGCGTCGTAGTACTTCAAGGTTCGATTGCCGTAGAGGCGCAGCAGCCGCGGATCGGATTTGGTTTGCACGAGGCGCGGCTCGCCGATTGCCTTGATGATGCGCTCCGCGGCGAGCGCATACGCCATCGGGTCATCGCGGCATATCGCAAAATATTCGGTCAGGTTGAACGTCGTGGCGACGCTCTGATCATACGAAGTCTTGAAGTCCTCAAACAGCACTGCACTCGCGTTCACAGTTAGGCCCTCACTCATTGCGCCGACGAAAGTATCGGTTGGCATTCCGTACCAGAGAGTTTTGTATACCCCCATAAGCAGCGCATAACGGCGTAGCGGTTCACAGCTTTAGCATTATGTCGCGCGACAGAGTGGGCCCGCGAACTGTGCACTGGAGCAATGCACTAAGCGCAGCGCGGTGCACCCGTGAGAGGCATCGCGCCGCCCGCGCGGTGGAAACGACGGATTGGAGTTGAACGTCAGCGTATGCTGCGGCGCGATGGACAGTCGGCAGCGAACGGAGTTGGTTCAGTGATCGGCGATCGCTTTCAACTGTGTGAAGGCCGTCTCACAAAAGCGCGGGGAGGGAAGAGAGGTCCCAGCGATGCGATGATTGCCTCCGGTCAAGTCGCGGCGGATCTCTCGGCCCTGTTCTGGCGGTCGATGATTCCCATGAGACGCACCAGGGCGACCAGAGCCGTCCATACCGCGGGATCGGTATGACTGGAGTTCGAGCGCGACGCTGCGAGCGCCGCGCGCTCCAGCGCATCGGCCGCATCGGCCACCGTGGCAATCTCGATCGCCGATGCGTCGCTGTACAGGCGGTGGGCGCGAGATTCCAAGGCGTCGAAAATCTGCGTCGGGTTGTCTTCGGTGCTGGCAAGGGCCGCACTCAGGCTCACCATATGGACCCGTTCTCGTTGTAAGCGCGCACAAAACGACGCCAACAATTCTCGTGAGTCGCCGGTGAGCGCCGGCGCCGCCGACTGCGTGTGCGGGTGGTACTTCATTGCGTGAGTCCAGGCATTCCCTTCTGAGTTTTCTTCGTTCGGTCGCAGCGCGAGTATGGCGCATGACGGTTGCCAATTCTGTAAGGCAACGAAGCCTTTAGGGGCGTGCCCGTGGCCCCAATGCGCCATAGGCCATCCCCTGAACTCGGCGGCTCTGTGACGGCCTTCACATGAAAAGGCAAGGCTGAGGATCCCAATAGCGCAGGGCGCGGCACGCGGGGATCGTCATGGAACACCGCTGGGGCAGAAGACAATCGACGGACCTCAGGGTCCGCTTCGTATGGCGCACCAAGATCGGCACCGGATGCCTGTCGAACGTCAGCGTCAGCGGGGCGTTCATGAAGACGAAGGTTCACCTGCGCTTGTTGTCGGTGGTGCATTTGTCGTTCGCGACCCGCACGAGAAAAGCCAAGCCCGACAGTGTGGCGGCTTTCGTCGTTCGTCAGGACTCTGCCGGAGTCGGGCTCGAATGGTGCGAGGCCGGACAGACCAGCATCGAGGCGCGTTTGGCACTGCTGCCGGCGCGGGCATATCTCGAGCGGCGCCGCTGAGCGCGCCTTGCGCAATAGGTGTCCGGTGTGTCCGCGGACACCGTCCGCGGACAGATTACACTCCTCGCAGTGGGAGTAATCCTTTAGAAATCATGACTTAACCGGTGGCTCCGCGGTGGCACGCGGCTTGCTTTGCTCCAAGGCATGCCTCGTTCCCGCAAAGTCATTGGATGAATCTCATGGAATTCATACTGCGATATTCCTTGATGCTGATTGCCATCGCTTTCGGCGGGAAGGTCACCCACGCCAACGATCTCGAACGGCTGTATGAACTCGCCCTGACGCGGGACACCGTGCTGCAGATCGCGCAGTTTCAACGCGACGCAAATGTCGAGGTGCGTCCGCAGGCGCTGGCATCGCTCCTGCCGCAGGTCTCGGCCAGTGCGTCGGCTGCACGTGAACGCGCAGGCTACGACGCGTCGCAAGGTTCGAGCGCGTCGGGCGCTGGCTGCGCCTTGAGCGCCGACGGCGGAGCCCAACACTGCTATGGCACAGCGCGTGTGCTGGGCCTCAATCTGTCGCAGACGCTGTGGAGCTTCCAAGCATTCAACCAACTCAAGGAAGCCAGCTTCCAAGCGGCGGCCGCGGAAGCGACTTTTCGAGGCGCGGAGCAGAGTCTGTTGCTGCGGGTGGCGCAGGCCTACTTCGCGATCCTGTCTGCCTCCGATCAGCTCGCGACGAACCGCAGCGAGCGCGAAGCGTTCCGCACGCTTCTCAATCAGGCGACGGTGCGCCAGCAAACCGGTGTGGGTCCGCGCAGCGACGTTGCCCAGGCCCAGGCATTTTTCGATGCCACAGAACAGAGCGTTATCGATGCCCAGAACGCCCTCGATGACGCGAATCTGGCGCTCACGGAAATCGTCGGCCCGCATACCGACCGCATTGCCCCGTTGCGCGACGATATACCGCTGTCCTCGCCGACACCTGAGTCCGTGGATGAGTGGGTGATCGCCGCGCGGCAGGAGAATTTCAATGTACGCGCCGCGCAACTCAAAGTGGAGGCCGCCTCGCGAGACGTATCAGCGCAACGCGGCCGGGGCCTACCCACGCTGCTGCTCACGGGCTCGAGTTCGAAGACGTTCCAGAATCAAATTCTGGGCGGCAATCAAACGCTGGATACCGTGGGGGTGTCGTTCAGCTGGCCGATAGTGCAAGGGGGCGCAATTGCGTCGGCCGTGCGCCAATCGCGTGCGCTGTACGCCCAGGCCCAGGCGGAATTCGAGGCGTCGCTGCGCGACACGGAGAGGCAGACCAGAGCCGCATTTCGAAACATCGTCAGCGGCGTGCAGCGCATCGCGGCGGCGCGCCGTGCAGTGGCATCCGGCCGCGACGCGGTGGAGGCGAGCCGGCGGAGTGTCGAGTTCGGCACGGGAAAAGAATTCGACCTGTTGAACGCGCAAGACAATTGCTACGTCGCGATTCGAGCTTACAACCAGGCCCGCTACGACTATCTGACGAACGTGTTGACCTTGAAACTGGAGGCCGGCCGTTTGACCCGGGGCGATCTCAGCACGATCGATGGCCTGCTGGTGGAGACCAGTTCATGACCATGCCTCTGCTGCCGAAGGAACCCCTCATGCTTCGCGATACGACCGGACAGGACCGCGTGATCGAACCCTCGAATCCGTGGAGGCGGCATCGCGCATTGGCCATCGCGTCGACCGTCACCGTGGCGGCACTATGCGTGCTGATGCTCTATCTGTCGAGATACTCCGGCGCCGGAGTGTCGGTCAGCCGCGATCGGCTGTCCATTGCCGCGGTGGAGCGGGGCAGCTTCGTGCGCGACGTGGCGGCGGACGGACAGGTGGTCGCCGCCGTGAGCCCCACTCTGTATGCTGCCGTGGCAGGTACGGTAACGCTCAAAGTGCATGCCGGCGATTCCGTGGTCACGGGCCAGGAAGTGGCTTTCATCGATAGTCCCGATTTGACCGCAAAGCTTTCACAGGAGGACGCGACCCTGCAGAGCATCACCATCGATTGGCGCCGCGCGCGGCTGGATGCGGATCACAAACTCCAGCAGCTGCGGGAATCCTATGAACAGGCACGGGTGGATCAGAAGACCGCGCAGCGGGAGCTGGATCGCAGCCGCAAGGCCTACGAGCTCGGTGCCTATTCGGAGCTGCAGACCCTCAGGGCCGAGGACTCCCTGGAAAAGGCGACATTCGCCTTCGCTCAAGCCAAGATGAGCTTCGAATCACAGCCGGAGCTGAACAAGTTCGATGTCGACAGCAAAAAGGCTCAGCTGGATCGACAGCAGTTCATGGTGACCGATCTCAAGCGTCAAGTGGAGGCGCTGACCGTCAGGTCGCCGGTCGCCGGTCAGGTCGGTCAGGTGCAGGTTGCAGATCGCGCCAGCATTGCAAAAGATGCACCGCTCCTGACGGTGGTCGATCTATCGGCTCTCGAAGTTGAAATCAAGACCCCAGAGAGCATGGCCCGCGATCTGCGCACCGGTATGAAAGCGGATCTCGAAGGGGACGGAAGACATTGGCAGGGCACGGTGAGCGGCGTTTCACCCGAGGTCGTGAACGGTCAGGTGACCGCGCGTTTGCGATTCGGCGACGACAAGCCGGCAGGCCTGCGCCAAAGCCAACGCCTGGCGGTAAGAATATTGATCGACCGGCGCGACAACGTCCTGATGGTCGATCGCGGCAGCTTCGTGGATCAAGAGGGCGGCGGATTTGTCTACCTCGTCCACGACAACGTGGCCGAACGGCATCCGGTCAGTCTCGGCGCCGCCAGCATCGCCAAGGTTGAGATTCTCGAGGGACTCGGGGCGGGTGATCGCATCGTCGTCAACGGCACCGATGCGTTCAACAACGCCGGGCGCGTCATTTTGACCCATTGAATGAGGAAACCGCATCATGCTCAAAATGACCAAGCTATCGAAGGCCTATCGCACCGAAGTCGTCGAGACTTATGCGTTGCGGGATTTCTCTATTCACGTACGCGAGGGGGAGTTCGTCGCAGTCACCGGCCCGTCCGGGTCCGGAAAGACCACGTTCCTGACCATCGCGGGGCTGCTCGAGGAGTTCAGCGGCGGTGAATATCAACTCGACGGCGCCAATGTACGCGGGCTCAACGACAATCAGCGCTCGCGGCTGCGGAATGAAAAGATCGGGTTCATATTCCAGGCCTTCAATCTCATTCCGGACTTGAACGTCGCCGACAACGTCGAGGTGCCGCTGCGTTATCGCGGTCTCAATGGGCCCGAGAGGAGGCGCCGTATCGAGGAATCGTTGGAGCGCGTCGGTCTTTCCGCGCGCGCGCGGCACTACCCTTCGGAACTGTCCGGCGGGCAGCAGCAGCGAGTTGCGATCGCCCGGGCGCTGGCGGGGACGCCGCGCCTCCTGCTGGCCGACGAACCGACCGGCAATCTGGACACCCAGATGGCGCGCGGCGTGATGGAGCTCCTCGAAGAGCTGCATCGCGACGGAGCCACCATCGTCATGGTGACCCACGATCCGGAGCTCGCGGTTCGCGCTCAGCGCGAAGTGCACATCGTCGACGGCCAGGTGGTCGATTTGGCGGCATCGCCGCGCCTGGTCGCGGGCGCTCACGCACAATTCTAGGAGAAATCATGTTCGCCTACTACCTTGGTCTGGCGGTTCGAAGCCTCAAGCGGAATGTAGTTCTGACGGTGTTGATGATTGCCGCCATCGGGGTGGGCATCGGCGCATCGATGACCACGTTCACGATGTTTCGCGCCATGTCCGCCGACCCCATACCGCAGAAGTCGACGCAACTGTTCGCACCGCAGATCGACAATTGGGGGCCGAAGGGGATGCAGGTGGTGCCGGGCGATAGCGACAATCTGCAGAGTCAGATCAGCTACATCGATGCCGTGAATCTGATGAACGCGCACGCGGCACGCCGGCAAACCGCGATGTATGCCACGGGGGTCGCGCTCACACCGGCGAATGCTCAGTTGCTGCCGTTCCAGGTCCAGGTACGGGCCGCCTACGCGGATTTCTTTTCCATGTTCGAGGTGCCGTTCCGCTACGGGGGACCGTGGAGCGGGGCCGACGACGCGGCCCACGCGGATGTGGTGGTCATTGCACGCGACCTGAACGACAAAGTCTTCGGCGGCGCAAACAGCGTGGGCAAGGTTCTGAACCTTGATAACCACGAGTATCGGGTGGTTGGGGTTCTGAACCGGTGGGAGCCGATTCCGAAGTACTATGATCTGAACAACGATAAATACGGCAAGAGCGACCAGATCTTCCTGCCGTTCACCCGCGCCATCGATGCTCACCTGGAATCATGGGGCAACGTCAATTGCGCCGGCAAAGGTAAGCCAGGTTGGCAGGGCCGCATTGAATCCGAATGCATCTGGCTGCAGTTCTGGGCCGAACTGCCGACGGCCGCCGATGCGTCGCGCTACCGCAATTTCCTCAACAACTATGCCGCCGAGCAGCAGCGTTCCGGCCGCTTCAGTTGGCCGGCGCACACGAGGCTCCGCGACGTGCGGACGTGGCTGGTGCATGAGCATGCGGTTTCGGACGAGGTGCGAATTCTGGTGTTGGTGTCGTTCAGCTTTCTGTTCGTCTGTCTGCTGAATGCGATGGGACTCATGCTGGCCAAAATCATGGGGCGCAGCGGCGATATCAGCGTACGGCGGGCCCTCGGCGCCAATAGAAGGGCGGTGTTCGCTCAATGTCTCCTCGAGGCGGGGGTCGTCGGATTTGCCGGTGGCCTGCTCGGGCTCGCCTTGACGGTCTTGGGGCTGATCGGCTTGCGGTCGCTGCTGTCGGACGAAGTCAACCGCTTGAGTCACCTCGATGCGACGGACATCGGGCTCGCGATTTTGTTGGGGGTGGTCGCAACCATCATCGCGGGTTTGTATCCGACGTGGCGCGCCGTTCAGGTTCAGCCGGCTTGGCAGCTCAAGGCTCAATAGAATTCAAAGGCGCATCCAGGAATCAGGCGCAAGGGGAACCTCATGGAAATTTATCCCATTCTCTCGGCCATGCGGCGCAACAAAGTGGGCGCCATTCTGATTACGGTGCAGATGGCAATCACCCTTGCGATCCTGTGCAATGGCTTGTTCATCATTCAGCAGCGGCTGGCCTCCAGCCGCCGCCCCAGCGGTATGGAAGAAACGCAGATGTTTGCGATGAGCAACCAGTGGGTGGGCCAGCCATCGGATCTGGCGGGGCGGCAACAAGCGGACATGGCAGCTCTGCGCTCGCTGCCGGGAGTCGTCGATGCCTACACCACCAATTCCTATCCCCTGTCCGACGGAGGTTCCACGCAGGTGTGCAACATCAAGCCCGATCAGCTGCAAGCCACCGCGCGCTGCGCCGTGTATTTTTCCGATGAACACGGGATTCAAACTCTGGGCGTCAAGCTGATTGCCGGCCGCAATTTCACACCGGGCGAAGTCGTCGAGAAAGGGGGCCATGAGATGACGCCGCCCAACGCGGTCATCATCACCCGTCAATTGGCCGAGAAGCTATTCCCGGGCAAGTCCGCTCTCGGCGAGGCCATTTTTGTCGAGCCGACCCAGCATCCGACTCCCATCGTGGGTATCGTCGACACCTTGCAGGTGCCCTGGACCCAGGCGGGCGGCTGGGGCAGTACATTCTTCTACAATTCAATCATTGAGCCGTTTCAATATCGGGACCAAATTTCCCAGTACCTCGTGCGGGTGAAGCCGGGACAACTCGCCGCAGCCATGCAGGCTGCACAAAAGAAGCTATTCGAGGTCAATCGCGCGCGCGTGTTGGAGGGGGTGCGGAGCATGTCCGAAGTACGGGTCGCGGCCTATCGCAACGATCGCGGTCTGGTCGTCATTCTGGGCGTCGTCTGCGCCGCCTTGTTGGCGGTGACGGCGTTCGGCATCGTGGGACTGACGAGCTATTGGGTGGCGCAGCGGAGGCGGCAGATCGGAATCCGTCGAGCACTGGGCGCCACGCGAACAGCCATCTTGCGCTATTTCCAGACCGAGAATCTCATCATCGCCTCGACCGGGGCTGCGCTCGGGGTCGCGCTGGCGATCGCACTGAACCTTTGGATGGTGAACAGCTTCGAGATGGCGCGTTTGCGCGTGAGCTACGCTCTCATCGGCGCTTTGGTGGTGCTGTTGCTGGGTCAACTCGCGGTGCTTTGGCCTGCCTTGCGGGCCGCTTCGATTCCGCCGGCCCTGGCGACTCGCAGCGCGTGAGCGCGCGTACGCGTGTCAAGCAGCGCGGCACGGGCTAACATCCACCGATGCGAACAGTACTGGTCATCGACGACAACCCGGCGGTCGCGCAGGCGTTGGAGCTTTTGTTCGGCTTGCACGACATCCGTACGGTGGCTGCACCGACTCCAGAAGCGGGGCTCGCCGTGCTCTCGCAGCAGCGTATCGATCTGGTTATCGCCGATATGAACTTCAGCGCCGACACCACGTCGGGCGACGAAGGCGCGGAGCTGTTCCGTGCGTTGCGCGAGCGGCGAGCCGACCTGCCGGTCATCCTGTTGACGGCCTGGACGCACCTGGAATCTGCGGTGCATCTGGTCAAGGCGGGTGCCGCCGACTATCTGAGCAAACCCTGGGACAACGACAAATTGCTGGCGACTGTCGAAAACCTGCTCGAATTGGCGGAGGCGACGCGCGAACGCGATCGATTGCAAGTCGAACGCCTGCAGCGACGCGAGCGTCTGTCCGAACAATACGATTTATGCAACATCGTGTTCGCCTCCGATGCGATGGAGCGGGCGGTCGAACTCGCCTGCCGGGTCGCGCGTGCGCAAGTACCGGTACTCATCACCGGACCCAACGGCGCCGGCAAGGAGCGAATCGCGCAAATCGTGCACGCGAATTCTGCGGTTCACGACGGTCCCTTCGTGGCCGTCAATTGCGGCGCCATGCCTGCGGAATTGATCGAGGCCGAGCTGTTCGGCGCCGAGGCGGGTGCCTTTACCGGAGCCGCGCGTGCGCGCGTCGGTCGCTTCGAGCTCGCCAACGGCGGTACGCTTTTTCTGGATGAGATCGGCAACCTGCCGCTGGCCGGCCAAGTCAAGCTGTTGCGCGTGCTCGAGACGGGACAATACGAGATGCTGGGCTCGAGCCGTACCCGCAGTTCGCGAGTGCGCGTCCTGAGCGCCACCAACGCGGACCTTGCCGCCCTCATTCGCACCGGAGGATTCCGAGAGGACCTGTACTACCGCCTGAACGTCATCGAAATCGCGCTTCCTCCCTTGACCGAGCGGCGCGCCGACATACTGCCGTTGGCCCTGCACTTTCTAGGCCTGGATTTGCAATTGAGCGAGGACGCGGCGGCCGCGCTCTTGGCTCACGACTGGCATGGCAATGTGCGCGAGTTGCGCAATTCGATCGAGCGCGCAAAGCTGATGGCAAAAGACGGTATGGTCTGTGCGGCGGACCTGAAGCTGCCGCCGGCGCATCGCGCCGCGGCGGATGGCGACGCATCCCGGAGCAGTGCGGAGACGATCGTCAGCCGTGAAACCATCGAGGCGGCCCTGCGCGATGCCGCAGGCAACATCAGCCGTGCCGCGCAGAGCCTGGGCTTGTCCCGTCAAGCGCTGTACCGTCGCATGGAACGCTTCAACATGCGCCCGCTCAGCGGCGCCTGATGCGGACGGCGCGCCGCCGGTTGAAAGTCAGCCTCAGGATCAGGCTCGGTCTTATGTTCCTCGGCGTAGCCAGCCTGGCCGCGGCGCTTGGAGTTTGGCTTGCGCGGCTGTTCGGGAGCGCCGTCGGGTGCTGGTTGCTTGTCGTCGGCATTGCCCTGGTCCCGGCGTTCTGGCTGGCCGGCCGGGTGTTGCGCCCAGTCCGCGAGATGCTGCGGGCATTGTCGGGCACCGTGGCAAGCTATCGTGAGGGCGATTTCAGCCAGTCGCTGGTAGTGGAGCGCGACGATGAGCTCGGCGAGTTGATGGCGGCTCACAACGAACTCGCGACCGCGCTCCGCACTCAGAGGGCACACCTCGTGCAGCGGGAATTGCTGTTGGATACGGTCATGCAGAATTCTCCCGTGGCGTTGGTGCTGGTGGACGCCCACGAGCGCATCGCCTATGCCAATCTCGCGTCCCGTCACATCCTGAGCCAGGGCCGAAGCTTGAATGGCCTGCACTTCAGCGAAGTCTTGCGGCACGCACCGCCGGCCCTCCGCACCGCAGCTACCCAGCCGGGCGACAGTTTATTCTCCGCCGAAATCGAAGGGATCGAGGAAACGTTCCATCTGTCGCAGCGTTCGTTCGTCCTGCAAGGGCGTCCCTACCGCCTGTATCTGCTGAAGCGCCTGACCCGTGAGCTATCGCGCCAAGAGGTTGCGACCTGGAAGAAGCTGATCCGCGTGTTGAGTCATGAACTCAATAATTCGCTGGGTCCGCTCTCGTCTCTGGCCCATACGGGCGCCGAGATATCGCGCCGGGAGGACTATGCCGCGCTGCCGGCCGTGTTTCGGGCTATTGCCGAGCGCGCAGAGCACCTTCATCAATTCGTCGGCAGCTATGCGGCGTTCGCGAAACTGCCCGCGCCTCGGCCCGAATCAGTCGCGTGGCCGACATTCGTTTCCGATCTTGCGCGTCAGGTGACGTTCAAGACCATTGGTACACTTCCAAACTCGCCCGGCTGGTTCGATCGCGGTCAAATCGAACAGGTGCTGATCAATCTGCTCAAGAACGCGCACGAGGCAGGCGGCGATGGCGGCGGGGTGGAACTCGAGATCGTTTGCGCCGGCGGCGAACAGCGCATCGAGGCCCGTGATCGCGGATCAGGAATGAGCCCGGCGGTTCTCGCGCAAGCGCTGCTGCCCTTCTACTCGACCAAACGGAGCGGCACTGGGCTTGGTCTTGCCCTCTCGCGTGAAATTGCCGAGGCGCATGGCGGGCGAATTCGCCTCGCCAATCGGGACGGCGGTGGGCTGTGCGTTACCTTGCACCTACCCAGCGCGCATCGCACGCCGGAGGCTTGAAGAAAGGGCCGCAATTGCCGTGTCGAAACCAGCGGATTTCACTGCTGCGACGCGGTACGCTTATCGCTTATGTTGAATGCGCCCGCGAGTCGGTGTCTGGCCCAGCGGCTCCAGGGCGCTACGCGGGTTTGAAAAAACTACAAGCCATTGTCTAGATCCGTACGACGGCTAGAATGGGCTATGAAGATTGTGTCGCCGCTTGGTTGTCATTCTACAATCGGAAAGAGTCATACGCCTCTGAGGTTTACATAGCTCGCTCGGGCCGAGTCGAAAAAAACTGATGGACTACACCGCGCGACCCGCTGACCGGAAAATCTCTGCTTCGGCTGCGCAGTTCAAGAAGGTTTTGCAAGCCTTGGAGAACGGCGATCTGCCGTATTCGGATGTTGAGGCTCACTTGCAGCGCCTGCTCAAGGCGGGCGCGTCGCCCGAGGAGTTGCGGGGAGTTCTGCAGCGCTACGACTCGATCGAACCGTTGCCCGCGTACGCGCATATTGAAATCCTTCGCATCCTCAATGAGGCGACGATGCGGGCCGCGGCGCCGAGCGCGGACTCGGACCCCGCACGAAGCCAACCTCCGCAGGATGGGCTATCCGCGGCGGCGTCGAGTTCTGAAAGATCGCCCGAGCCGATTGCCGCGGCGGCGGAGGGGCGAGTGTTGTCCTCGGCCATACTTTCCGCCGTGCCGGCAGCGCCGCGTCCGGTAGCGGCGCGCCCGACCGCTGTATCTGGGGAGGCAGGGTCCGCGGCCGAGAACGTAAGTTCGATCGAAGATCGTATCGCCCGCCAGAAGGCGGACTACAAGGCATTGAATCATGCCTATGAGCGCGTCAGGGATGCGGGGTCTGCCGCTTCCGCTCGCAGCGTCGCGCTCTCAGCGGAGCTCGCAGCGATCCGTGGAGCTCTCGAATCGGAACAAGAAAAAACCCGGGCGGCTGCCAAGACGTTGGCCGAGTCGATCGCTTCAGGCGAGGCGGCGCGCGCACGCACCGACGAGGCGCGGCAGGAATTGGAGCGGGTCCAGTCGGAATTGCGCTCGGTACGCGATTTGCTTGCCGCACGCGACTCAACCATCGGTCAACTGCGCCTTGGACTCGGCGAGCGCGAAACTCAGCTCGCGGCGCTGCAAGCGGACCAAGCGACACGCGTGGCGGCGATGGATGTCCGTGCATCGGCAGGCACGCGGCTCGAGGCCGATTTGCAGGCGGAGCGCGCGCGATCCACCGCGCTCGGCGCGGAGCTTGCGGATGCCCGAAGCGCGCTGGAAGCGGCGCAAGTCGAGATTCGGGAAGCAGGCAGGGCATCGGCCGAAAAGCTCGCATCCACCGAAGCGGCGGCGCGCCAGGAAGTCGAGTCGGCACGCAAGGACGCCGAGGCCACGCGCCAGGAAGCCGAGGCCACACGCCAGAAAGCCGAGGCGGAGCGCAAAAAGGTCGAGACCACGCACAAAGAAGAAGTGCTGCGGCAGTCGCAGCGGCACCAAGTTGAATTGGGCGCGATGCGCGACTCATTCGCAACGCTCCGTGCGCAGCTGGAGACGGACTTACGCGCGTCACGCACGCACGCCACCGCGCTTGCGGCAGATCTGGCGGCGGCACAGGCCGCCCTGGAAATGGAGCACAGCAAGTCCCGGGAGACCCGAAAGGCGCTGGCTGAAAGGGTGGCCGCCGGGGAAGCGGCGCAATCGCAGGGCGAAGATGCGCAACTGAAGTTGGAGGCATACCGGGCCGAGTTGAGCAAGGCGCGCGACTTGCTAGCCACACGGCAGCAGGAACACACGAGGGTCGTAGCCGCGCTCGAGGCGCGTACCCAAGATCTGGAAGAGCGGTTGCAGGCTGCCATGACTCTTGTTGATGCGGCTGAGGAGGAGTCGAAGGCCAATCAAGAAATTACGGTGGCAATCGATCCGCCGCGCGAACGCGGTACCGCACGGCCGGCGGAACCGCAAGTCGGGGCGCCGTTGTGGGAGCCCGCACCCGCCTCATCAACCGTGCGAATCGATGCGCAGTACAGAGCACCGATCGGCGCGCCACCGCTCGCGCCGCCCAAATCCAAGCCGCTCGCGCAATTCTCGGAGTCGCCCCTGTTCGGGTCTCGCCGGCGGGGACTGGCCGGAGTGGTCGCCCGATTCGCCTGGGCCGGGGCGGCGCTGGCCGTGCTTGCGGTTGCCGTGTGGATCTTTGTCCGCCGCGCGCCGGTCGCCGAGAATGTGCCCGCCGTCGTATCCGCCGCGGCGGCCCCGCAACCCGGTACGGTCATCCGCGATTGCCCGACGTGTCCCGCCATGACGATTGTGCCCGCCGGTCGATTCAAACAGGGATCGAATCGCAGCGACGGCACTTCCGCGGCATTCGAGAGACCGCCGCATTGGGTGTTGTTTGGTCGTCCCTTTGCCATCTCCACCAATGTCGTCACCGTGGACGAATTCCGTCCGTTCATTGCCGCCACCGGGCGGGACATGCGCGGTTGCGACACCTATGAAGACAGGTGGCGGATTCGGCCGGATGCCAGCTGGGAGAACCCGGGTTTCGTACAGACCGGATCGCACCCCGTCACGTGTGTCTCTTGGGACGATGCCAAGGCCTACGCGGCATGGTTATCGAAGGCAACCGGACATCGATACCGGCTGCCTAGCGCAGCGGAATGGGAATATGCCGCGCGCGCCGGCGGTGAAGCCGTTAGACCATGGAATCCCGATGGAGCGGGCGCCTGTGCAAACGCCAACGTGGCCGACCAACACGCGGCACACCGTTATCCCGGCTGGACGGTATTCCCCTGTGACGATGGCTACGTCTACACGGCGCCCGTCGGTTCCTTCAAGGCCAACGCGTTCGGTCTCAACGACATGTTGGGCAACGTCTTTCAATGGACCGACGATTGCTGGCACGCGGATTATACGGGGGTGCCGACCGACGGTTCATCGCGCACGTACGGCGATTGTTCCGAGCGCGAGCTTCGCGGGGGGTCCTGGTTCACGACACCCGAGTTTGTGCGAGCCAGCTACCGCAACCACTTCGGCTTGAATTACCGCGCGAGCAGCGTGGGGATTCGGCTGGTCCGAGAGGTCGCCCCTTGACGAGTGGGTGATCCACGCTTTCGGTCGCTGGGCAATTCATCCACAATGGGTTGATGGAAGGCAACGATAGCAACGGCGGACGTCCCCTCTATCGCCCGTATCGCTGGGCCGCCGCCGACTTTCAAGTCGGATTGCGTCCCATCAAGCCGAATCGGTGGATCTTGATCGACTCCGGACACGAAGCCATCATGCGCGAGAAGCGCGAGCGCTTGTCGGCCTTTCCGACGCTCTACTACCGGACGCTCCCTGGCTCGCTCGCGGCACAACAGGAATTGTGTGAACGAGTCATCGCGCATTTGGTGACCGACTACCCTGAGCACTTCGAGCGGACGGGGCCGTTGGTAAGATCTCGCGCCACCGGGGTTGGGTGCGATCTGACCGACCATTCCATTGAACCGTTGCGGCAGTTGAGCGACCTGATCGAAGAAGACTTCATGCTGATCCAGGAGATCGACGGCGCTCCGCGCATCACTGCGGCATCGCGGGTTAGGCGGCTTTGAAGTTTTTGAATATGCGCTGAATCATCGTGTCGCTCACGAAGCTCTCCGTCACTTCGATCTGCGGTTCCTCGACGAAATCAATGACGTCGGTGGGCAGTACAGAGGTCGCCGGCGGCGCGACGGAGCGCGCGGTTTGCTCGGCGCGTTTATCCCACTTGCTCGACATGAAGGAGAAGTAGTCCTCACTCATCGAATTGCTCATCGAATTTGGCTCCTGTCCAGGAAGATGCGTCAATCGCCATGCACCAGCGATAAAGCCAGTATCCACACGGGGCCGGCACCGGAATATGTAACTGAGCACATAATATCTGGATTCAGGGTTTCCCTTAGCCTCCGGAGTGGGCCAACAACGCATCCGCGGTAAAGTCTTTATCTTGCGTGAACGTCGGCACTATCAGCTCTCTTCGAGAGGCACCGGGAAGACCCCGCGAATCGACTTGAGCTCCGCCCGATGCAACTCCGCCAGTTTGATGAGCAAGCGCTCGCCATTTTTGAGCAAGTGCACCTCCACTTCTCGACCGTCGCGCGCGCTCGGGCGCCTTTGAACGAATCCCCTTGCCTCGCAGCGCGTAACGAGTGCCACCACGCCATGGGGCTGGGCCTGGAGGCGCTCGGCAAGCTCGCCGACATGGGCGTAGTCGCGTCCCGGATACCCCTTGATATGAAGCAGCATCAAATACTGCAGTGGCGTAACGCCGTGCGATCGAACTGCTCTCTCGGAGAATCGCTCGAATCGGCGCATTTGATAGCGAAATTCCGACAGCTGCTCGAATGCTGCCTTGCCCAATACATTCTCGGCTGGTCGAGCCATAGGTACCACGTGAACCGCAATGGTTTGAATTGGATTATTCGAGATAGAGGGTACGTAGTTTCGCGATATCCGCGGCGTCCACGCCGAGCTCACGAACGAGATAGTTCGGCACTGAACCGTAGTCTGCCTCTATATGTTCGAATGTGTCCTGCAGCAGCGGTCGTCCTTGTGAATCCTTCAGTGGCTGAGCCACGAGTGCGTTCCCATGGGCGCGGCGCGCTTTCTCTGCGTAGCTGCGATATGCGATGAGGAATCGCGCCTCGGCGTTGGTCGCCGCGAAGTCTTGCAAGTTGACGTCGGCCATCTCGTTGGCGGGTGTACGATTTTCAGTCGAGAGCAGGTAGTCTTGGTAGATGAGCTCGCGCGGGATTCCCAAGGCGCTCAGGATGAGCCCGACGGCGATACCGGTCCGGTCCTGGC
Source organism: uncultured Gammaproteobacteria bacterium (assembly GCA_963799885.1). Taxonomy (GTDB): domain Bacteria; phylum Pseudomonadota; class Gammaproteobacteria; order Steroidobacterales; family Steroidobacteraceae; genus Bog-1198. The sequence continues at coordinate 593,591 of CAWCYX010000005.1, forward strand.
CGGCGGCGCCCTGGATGACGACGGGTCCATGATTTTCCAACAACTCATGAAACATGGCCTGGTACTCTTTCCGGAGGAGCACAGGAAACTCGGCGTAGAGCCGTTCGGTCACTTGTTGGCGGTTGGGTCCATCGTAACCCTGCAAGCGGTCGAACAAGACGTCGCCCGGGTAGTCGACCGCAATGTACTTCGGGGGCGGTTTCACACGCCAGTCGGCGGGGGACAACTGACGTTCATCGACCGAACGCAAATCGACGATTGTCTTGATCCCCAAGGTTGACAAGTAGCGGTCATCGGCGTCGGTCAACCAAGGCATCGCGGCGGAACGATATAGAAGCCCCCATCGGACGTGCTTGCCGCCGGCGGCGGGGTAGCCCCCGAGGTCGCGAAAGTTGGATCCCCTTTGGAGGGGCGGCACTCGTTCCGCGATACGGTAGATCCTGCCGTTTCCGGCACGCAGTGCGAAATAGGGACGTGGGATGTCGGGGATGTGCGCCTGGAGTTGCAAGTCACGTTCCCCGCGCACCAACAACCGCATGGTCCCAGGTTTCGCGTCCGGTCGCCCGGACACGAAGATATCCACGGGGCCCGGCTCGGTCCAGCGCAACAGGTAATGAGACTCGGAGGAGTGCAGAACCTGCAACCCGTAGTCGCCGGCCGCAGGCGTTGCCTGCTCCAGAACAGACATCAGCACAGTAGCGGCTGCTCGAAGCACCCAGCGGCGAATCATAGCCGCCCTCACCTCGAGAACAAGCTGGACCTTCGGTTCGCTAAGAGCCGGTTTGCGGCAAATCCACCTTCGCTGCCCCTGCAGCCGAGTCAAGCTTACTCTTTGCATCTTTAGCTTTGGCCACAGCATCCTCGGCGTCACCTGATTTGAATGCGGATTGTGCGCTCTCCCAGGACGCCGTTGCATCGCTAAGTCCCGATTTGGCAGCGCCAAGATCGATGCCTTTCGGCGCGTGCTTGGTTTTTGACAACGCGTCGATTCGCGTTTGCACTGCGGTAAGCGACTGTGGCACGGACACCGCCAGGCTCCTCCACTCGTTGCCCAACGCCCTCAAGCGCTCATCCTTCTTGGCTGCTATCGCCCCGGACAGACCATTGACTTCGGCCATTACCGCGGGCGCGCTCGTCACCACCGCCGCGTAATCCTTTTTGTCATAGGATGCGGTCAGTCCAGCCACCTTGCTCTGGGCGCTCGCCAGCTGGTCGGGGACGTACACTTGCGCGTCCGCCGACACTGCACTCAAAGTTGCATTGATGCTGTCGAGAGCGCTTTTTGCAGGTTCCATCTGGTTTGTGCAGGCAACAAACAGGATCGCGGCAGAGCACAACGAGAGATATTTTGCGATGTTTCGACTCGACTTCACGGGTAAGTCTCCTTGTCGCCAGGAAGTGGCATACGCTACACCTTGTCGCGAAAGGATTGCAAGAAGTCGTATCACGGAGTGAAGACGCTGCGTTATGGGGTCATTTGTATCATAGCGTGATATATCAGCGAATCGTCTGTCGGTGGAAAAGTCGCGGTGTTGATGGAGGTCTCTCACGCAGCATGGCGGATATTTCAAGATGTGAAGGGGAATCGGACGATGCCACTAATCAATGATTGCGTCGTATGATCCAACGCACCGGAAGTGCCAACCTTCCGCTGCACGGCGGACATGTCCCTGCATGGCTGTCTACGCGCATGGCTGCTCTCGGCCGGGTGATCGTGGAAGCGATCGTCCATCACTACGGGCGTGACGAATTACTGCGCAGGCTGGCCAATCCTTTTTGGTTTCAGGCGTTCGGCGCAGTCATGGGGATGGACTGGCATTCCTCCGGTATCACGACCAGCGTCATCGGTGCGCTGAAACGGGGCCTTGCGCCCGTGCAGGCGGAACTCGGGGTCTATGTCTGCGGTGGTAAAGGCGCGCATTCGCGACGCACACCCGTGGAGCTGCTCGACATGGGCGAACGCACGGGAGTGAACGCGAAAACGTTGGTACGAGCGAGCCGATTGGTGGCGAAGATCGACAGCGCGGCAGTACAGGATGGCTATGACCTGTATCTGCACGGCTTCGTCGCAACTACCGACAGTAGGTGGTGCATCGTTCAACAGGGAATGAACGAGCAGCAACACGAAGCCCGGCGATATCATTGGCTTTCGGAGAACTTGGGGGGCTTTTTGGATTCCCCTCACACTGCCATCGAAGGTCGAAATGCGGGGTCAATCATCAACCTCGCGGACCAGCGGGCCGAGCCCTGCCGCAGCGCGGGACTCGAGCTTCTCCAAGATGGACCTGATCGCGCGATCACCGTGCTGCGTCGCCTTCGTGACGGCCGTAATCAAACCAAGGATCTTTTCGCAGAGAATGAGCAGGTTCTTCCCCCATTAAGCCTGAAGCTGCCGGCGCACCATGACGTGCGCGCGTCCGACATTGACCTCAAACGCCTCCATGGCACACTCACCGCAGCTGCGGAGCGCGGGCCCAAAGACTTTGCCGAACTCCTGTTGATTCCAGGAGTGGGTGCGAGAACGGTGGCCTCACTCGCCTTCGTCGCTGAAGTGGTGCACGGCGCGCCCTGCCGTTTCTCAGATCCGGCGCGCTTCTCCCTGGCGCACGGTGGTAAGGATGGGCAGCCCTTCCCGGTACCGCTGAGGGTCTACGATGAGACCATTCAGTTGCTAAAACGCGCGGTGCGCAACGCCAAGCTGGGTCGCAGCGAGACGCTGTCGGCGATGAAACGCTTGGATGAGCGGGCCCGAGCAATCGAGAATATCGTCAAGGGCCCCGCCTTCGTCGACATAATCGCCACCGAACGCGCTCTTTCGGCAAACTACGGCGGCCGAACCGTATAGGGGCGCTAGGTCTGCCGGTATAGCCCGGGATCCTACATGCGCGCTCGCCCGATCCTGACGCTTCTTTTCAAAGACGATGTTTCTTTGCACTTCGGCGCCGCAGTTTCGCCGTTTTGTCTATGGCGACGACAGCGTTGTGCATGAAATCATCGCCGGATGGAAACAAAACGCCAATCCGGAAGAACTTCGCTGAAAGCACGCGTCGCGGTATTGGCCGTGATTGCGCTCATCCAAGGGGTGGCGATTTCGTCGGTCCTGTCCCTCCATTCATCCACGCGACTCCACCCGATTGCGACCGCGGGCCGGGCGCAGTTGCGTGCCGTCGGCGGCCGCGACGCGCAACAGAGACGCAGCTCCCGCAGTGTAAAATTTGACGGCGCGCTGGCCGACCTGTCGCGGCACGCGGTGCTCGTGAAACCGGGTAGCGGGCTCGCGGAACTGCACTCCATGAGTCCGGCTGCGCACTTCAAGCTGGCAGCGGACGGCGTGACGCCCCTCGTCTCCATCGACGCCGTCACCGTAGGCGATCCTCAGGCGCTCAAGGCCGCCTTGATCGGATTGGGAATGGAACACGCCGCCGTCTACGCCAACGATGTCGGCGGTTGGCTGCCGATCGCACAGCTCGAAGCTGCCGCGTCTCGTGCGGAAGTGCATGCTCTGCGGGCTGCCCTGTCGCGTGCCAGAGCGGGCGCGGTCACGTCGCAAGGCGATTTCGTGCAGCGTAGCGCCGCAGTTCGCTCGAGCGATGCGCTCACGGGGTCGGGTGTCACCGTGGGCGTGTTGTCCGACAGCTTCGATTGCTATGCAGTCTATGCCGCGGCGGGAAGCGGTGTTCCGGCTTCAGGATATGCGGGATACGCCTTCAATGGTTTTCTCGCAACTGTCGCCACCGACATCGCGACGGGCGATCTACCGGCCGTGGTCAGCGTCCTCGAGGAGGGTGATTGCCTCGACTATGGAGCGCCCATTTTTCCGCCCTTCGGTGATGAGGGCAGGGCCATGCTGCAAATTGTGCACGATGTCGCCCCGGGCGCCAGCCTGGCCTTTTACACGGCCGACGACAGCGAGGCGGATTTTGCATCCGGTATCGGGAAGCTGGCGGCCGCCGGCGCCAAGGTCATTGCGGACGACGTGGGCTACTTCGACGAGCCGTTTTACCAGGATGGCATCCTGGCCCAGGCGGTCGATGCGGTCGAGGCCCAAGGAGTGACGTTCTTTTCGGCGGCCGGAAACGATGCCGATGCGTCCTACGAGAATACCATCCCGAGCTTCAGCACGCTGTCGAGCACCGGCGCCACGACCGGTGAGTACCTCCTGAACTTCGACATGACGAACGCGACCACCACCACGGCCCTACCGGTGACCATCGATGCCATGGAGCCCGGCGAGTTCACCGCCATCGTCGTCGAATGGGATCAGCCGTTCGTCACCGGCGCGGCCAACAGCGGCGGGGCGACCAGCCGCATCGACATCTGCGTATCGGGAGCGACCAGCGTCTATACCATCGAGGATTACGATGGCAATGCAGTGACCTGCACCGGCCCCAATGCGGTCGGCGTCGATCCGGTGCAGATCCTGGTCATCGCCAATCCCGCGAACGCCAGCGGCAGTACTCCTCAAGAGACATTGAACTTGGTCATCGGCCTCGCGGATGGAACGGCAGCGCCCGGCCGCGTCAAAGTGGTGGTGGAGACGGATGGGCAACCCGATCCTCCGATCACGCAGTTTGCGACCAACAGTGCGACGCTGCAGGGCCACCCGGGGGCGGCCGGTGCGGTGGCCGTGGGCGCCGCGTTCTACTTTGAAACCCCCGGCTGCGGCACGGACCCCACCGTCATCGAAGCGTTTTCCTCGCAGGGCGGCGCACCCATCTTGTTCGATGTAAACGGGGTACGCCTGGCGACGGCCACGACGCGCCAAAAGCCCGACGTCGTGGGTCCGGATGGCGGGAATGACACCTTCCTCGGCTTCACGCTCGCATCGGCCGGAATTACCGGATCCGACGGCCAATTGAGCACGAGCATCGCCGCTTGCCAGAATGACGCGAGCTATCCGAACTTCTTCGGAACATCCGCCGCCACGCCGCACGTGGCCGGCATCGCCGCCCTGATACTGCAGGCTAATTCGGCCGCGACGCCGACGGAAATCGCCTCCGCGCTCAAGGCTAGCGCGCTTCCCATGGGCGGCGCCCAGGGTTTCGACTTCACCTCCGGCTTTGGCTTCGTTCAGGCCGACGCGGCCATTGCTTTGATACCTCCCGGCGCGCCGACCATTTCGTCGTCGGCCGCCTCGATTGCCGCCGGCGGCTCGTTCACGATTACCTGGAGTTCGGTGAATGCAACTGGCTGCACTGCCTCCGGGAATTGGAGCGGCGCGCTGTCTTCCTCGGGGACACAAACTGTTTCCGCTACGGCGAGCGGCGTCGCAACTTATAAGCTGACCTGCGCAAATGCCGCCGGCTCATCGGCGGCCAGCTCCGTCAGCGTCAACGTGACGGCAGCGGCGACGCACGGCGGCGGCGGAAGTCTCGACTGGGCTATGGTTCTCGGGCTCGTTCTACTGTCCGTCGCGAGGCTTACAGCGCGTTGTTGGGCCAGATCGCGGTACGCCACATATGGGCCACGTGCGACCCGTCGAACCCGAGTCCCTCCTCGGGTTGGCGGAAGTGGCGTCCAATGATGTCCTCGAAGATGCCGGTTTCCAGCCTCTCTGAGGCGTCGAGAAAGTAAATATCATAGAGCGTCACGAGTCGCGCACTCATGTACCAACGGTGCCGTCTCGCCCCCTCGGCGGCGACGCGAATATAATCGGGCGGCACATAGCCTTCACCGAAAAATCGCACATAGGACTCGGGATACTGATAGCCCACGGACTCGTCGGCGAAGTACCGCAACGCCTGGTGATTTTGCACCGCCCAGGCGATTTCCTCGTCCACGTATGGCGCAATCATTTGCGCGCCCCAATAGCCATGATCGGTGCGAACCAAACAGCCATTTGAAATGTCGTGCAGCAGGCATGCCAGCACGATCTTTTCGTCCTGACCCGCTTCCATCGCGCGCTTGGCGCTGGTGAGTAGATGACGATAGGTGACGTCAGTGATACGGCACTTGAAAAAGTCGAGCAGGCGAGGCCGTTGCGGCATGCGCGGGAGCAACGGGTTGTCGCCCATCATGAACACGGTGCCCGGCTTCAATTGCGCGAATAGGCTCGCTTCGACGTCGGCATTCGCAGTGCCGTTGGTCGCAACGGGGGCCGGCAGAATCAATCGCTGGTAGCCGGCTTGTGGAAAAGATCCGTCGGGATTTTCGTTCATGGATTGCAGCGTGGTTTGTTTCGGTGACTCGGGAATTCAAGGGGCGCCGCCGATCGCTCAGCGAATCGCCCCCTGCGGCCCGCGATCGCGGGCCGACCTACTGTTTGATGAATGCCAGCAGATCGGCGTTGATCGTCTCGGCTTCCGTAGTGCACATGCCATGCGGGAAGCCCTTGTAGGTCTTCAACGTTCCATTCCTCAGTAATTTGGCGCTCAACGGTCCTGCGTCGGCATAGGGAACGATCTGGTCATCGTCGCCATGCATCACCAGCGTCGGCACGGAGATACTCTTGAGGTCCGGCGTGAAGTCGGTCTGGGAGAAGGCCACGATGCCGTCGTAGTGCGCCTTGATGCCTCCCATCATGCCTTGACGCCACCAGTTCTGAATGACGCCTTCCGACACCTTTGCGCCCGGCCGGTTGAAGCCGTAGAACGGGCCCGCGGGCAGATCGCGGTAGAACTGAGCCCGGTTGGCCGCCAGCTGCGCCTGAAGTCCGTCGAACACTTCCTTGGGCAAACCTCCTGGATTGGACTCGGACTTGACCATGATCGGCGGCACCGCGCTGATGAGTACGGCCTTGGCCACGCGGCCTTCGCCGTGGCGCCCCAGATAATGCGCGACCTCGCCACCTCCGGTCGAATGGCCGACATGCACGGCATTCTTCAAATTAAGGTGCGCCGTCAACGCTGCGAGGTCGTCGGCATAGTGATTCATGTCGTGACCGTCGGCAACTTGAGTCGAACGACCGTGACCGCGCCGGTCATGCGCGATGACCCGGAAGCCGTGCTTCAAGAAGAACATCATCTGAGCGTCCCAATCGTCGGCCGACAGCGGCCAGCCATGGGAAAAGACGATGGGTTGACCTGTCCCCCAGTCTTTGAAGAATATCGTGACTCCGTCTTTGGTGGTGATTGTGCTCATCTTCAGATCTCCATTGTTGCGGGCGGGGGCGGCGGACCCTGAAAAAATCGCATCACGATGGGCTCGAAAGCCGCAAGCGGCAGGGTCGGATAGTCGGGATCGAAGGAATTCTCATCATACCGCTCGCAAAAATACTCCGTGTCAGAAAAATAGCGATGCCCGCGGAAGGGTTCGCGCTCGTCCGGACTGCGGGTGGGGTGGTTGGCAAAGTGCACGCTTTGCAACTCGACATGATGAACCAGCAGCCAGGAACGGCGCTCCGACAGCCAGGGCGCCAGCATCTGCGCCGCCACGCGGCCGTGATGATTGTCGCTGAACGCCTCCGGTAGATCATGGAATAGCGCGACCACCACCAGTTCGTCGTCCTCGCCGGCCTCCACGACCCGGGTCGCCGTTTGCAGGCAATGCGCGTACATATTGATAGGAGCGCCCATGGGGTCGAGCTCACGGAAACAGTCGAGGACGGCGAGCAAGCCGCGGCCCGGGCCGTGCTTCGCGCGATACTCGCATTCCGCACGACCGATGATCTCCCAGTCCCGGGCCGTCGCTTCGGATAGGGCGCGAAACGCCGCGCGCTCAGGGCTTGGGATGGGCATTGGCAGCGCTCCTTAAAAGATCGATAAAAGATCGACGTCGAGGTATTTCAACAATGCCGGGTATTTGATCGCGTGTGGGAAAGTTGATATACCTTAACCGGTAAGCCCACCTCGCGGAAGGATCGGAACAATGACGAGCGCGAACGAGCCTCTGCGGCGGATCAGGAATGACCGGGACCGCGGCTTCAGCGCGGCCGTGTCGGTGCCTCTGGGCCCGAAATCTCTCCTCTTCGTCTCCGGCGAGATCGGCCGGGATGCCTCCGGTTCGATCGTTCCGGGTGGCTTCGAAGCCGAAGCCCGTCAATGCTTTGCGAACATCAAGCACGCCTTGGAGCGCGGCGGTGCCGGTTTCAAGGACGTCGTGCGCATCACGGCATACGTCAAGGACCTGGCCGACTACCCGATCTATGCCAAAGTTCGGATGGAGGTGTTCGGTGAAGACTGGCCGGCGAGCGCCACGGTGGGCGTGAATGATCTGTTGCTGGGTGCAAAACTCGAAGTGGATGCGATCGCGGTCGTCGCGGTCCCTTCTTGAACCAGCAGGCCGCCAATGCAGGCGAGAGAATTCGCCGGATGACCTCGCCCAGCTTCATCGAAGAGCGCTATCGGCGCGAAACGCCCACCTCTGCGGCCTTGATGGTGCGGGCGGCCGGGGCACTCCCGGGCGGCAATACCCGAACGACCAGCTTTCACCCGCCGTATCCGGTGGTGATCGAGCGGGCCGACGGACCGTGGCTGTGGGATGTGGATCAGCGGCGCTACCTGGATTTGTTCTGCAACGGACTCAGCCTAATTCACGGCAACAACTTCGCGCCCGCACGCGCCGCGATCGCCGACGCGATTCAGCGTGGAACGGCATGGTCGGGTACATCGCGCGATCAGATCGCCTACGCGGAATTGCTGCGAGACCGGATCGGCGCGCTGCAGCTGCTGCGCTTCACCAACTCCGGTTCCGAGGCGGGGATGCTCGCGGTCAAGGCGGCCCGGCACATCACCGGCCGTCCCTACATCGTCAAGGCCGTCGGCGCCTATCACGGCAGCTATCCTGATCTGGAAGCCGGTCTCTACGGACAAGGGGATCTGGCCGGCCGCGCACTCGTTGCCCCATTCAATGACCTCGGCCGCTTCGAGAGCGTCATGGCCCGACACGGCAAGGAGGTCGCGGCCATCGTGCTCGAACCGGTGCTGGTCACCGGCCGGGTCGTGCCGCCGGCGCCGGGGTTTCTGGCGGACCTGCAGTCGCTGGCGCGGCAACACGGCGCCCTGACCATCCTGGACGACTGCCTGATGCTGCGGCTCGCCGTGGGCGGCTCCGCCGAAAAATTCTCGCTGCAGCCCGACATCGTCGTGCTCGGCAAATTCCTGGGCGGCGGCACCCCGCTGGGCGCCTTCGGCGGTGGGCGCGAGATCATGAAGATCTTCAATCCGACGACGGCGGGGTGTGTGTTTCACGGCGGATCGTTCAACGGTAATCCGGTGGGCTGTGCCGCCGGCTTGGTGACGATGCGGAACCTGACGGCGGAACGGATCGCGGCGATGGATGCGGCGGCGCTGCGAATCCGTACCGCGCTCGCACAGCAGGCGGAACGACTGCGCATCGATGTCATCGTCACCGGGATCGGGTCCATCGCGGGCATTGCATTCGCCGCCGACCCGATGCGGCACGAAGACGATCCGTCGGCGCTCGGCCTGGCCTCGATGTTTCATCTGGCCTGTTTGAGCGAAGGTGTACTCATCGGACCCGGCGGCATCATCAGCCTGTCCACCGCTCATGACGAAGCGGCGGTGGTTCACGCCATCGCAGGTCTGTCGGCGGCGCTGCAGAGCATCGCGCGGCTTCTCGCCACCCTCAACTAGGCCGAGGGATCGGGCGCCGGACCGGGCGCCGGTGCACCACCCGGCGTTTTCTTGCGCCAATACACATACAGCGGGATGCCGAGGAGCGCCATGCAAATTCCGAACAGCGACTCGCGCGGCCGGGCCACGAGGGTGGACAGCACGAATCCGGAGGCGATGAGAAGATACAGCAGTGGCAGCCACGGATAACCGGCGCAGCGGTAGGGTCGCGGCCGGTCGGGCTGCGTTCGCCGCAACACGAAGACGGCGCCGACGGTGAGCACATAGGTCAACGTCATCATGAACACGAAGCAGGTATACAGCTGATCGTAGCGGCTGGTTGCGATCAGGAAAACCACCCAGCCGCACTGCGCGAGCAAGCTGGTGACCGGCGTATGCCATCGCGGATGCACCCGGGTCATCCCCGGAAAGAACACCCCGTCGCGCGCCATCGAATAGTAGATTCGCGCTCCGCCGAGGATGACCACCGAAGAGGCGCCGAAGGAGATCAACGCGATGAACAGCGCCACCCAACGTCCGACATCGCGCGAAAAAAGAGCAGTCATGACGGCATCGGCCGGGGCCTTGCTGGCAGCCAGCTGCTCCGGGGCGAGTGCGTAGAGAAAAACGGCATTGACGAGCAGATAGGTCACGATCACCAGCACGATGCCGAGGATCAACGCCAGCGGCAGGTTGCGGCGCGGGTTCTTGATCTCGCCCGCGACCCACGACAGGAATTCCCATCCATCGTAGCTCCACAGGAGCGCAATCATCGCGACGCCGGCGCCCCGCAGCGATAGCGAAGAGATGCCCGGTGTGACGGCGCCCGCCGCTGCGGATGCACCCTCCGCCGCCGTCGGCGCAAAGTGGCTGAATGAACCGTGGCCGAGCAGGAAGCCGCCCGCCACGATCCCGAACACCGCGGCGAGATAGGAGACGGCCGTCAGGTTCTGCAGGCGCGCGGCCCACTTGACGCTGCGCAAATTGACGGCGGTCAGCAGGACGACGGACCCGGCCGCGATCGCGGCCCCCTGTTCGAGCTTCCACGACCAGCCGAAGACATTCCCGGCGAGCAGCACGTGATCGGCGGCAAGCGCCGGGAAGGCCTGGCCCAAGAACAGCGCGAACGCGATGGCCATGGCCGCCAGCGCGCCGCTATTGCCGGCGGTGAACAGCACCCAGCCGTAGAGGAAAGCGGGAAAGCCGCCATAGGCCTCACGAATGAAAACGTACTGGCCGCCGGCTTCCGGAAACATGCCGCCCAATTCCGCGCACGCCAGTCCCGCGAGCAGCGTGACCCCGCCCGCGACCACCCACAGCAGGAGCGCGAAGCGCGGATCGGGCACGGCGTGCAGCACGTCGGCCGGTGTAATGAAGATGGAGGCTCCGATCGTGCCGCTGACCACCAGCATGACCGAGTCGAATAGGGTGAGGCGGCGTACGAGCGCGTCAACCCGCATATTCGGGCTCCTCGCGATCCAGAACCCGCATGATGGCTGCCAAATGCTTCTCGGCGTACGCGTCGAACACCGCCACTTGATCGGCAAGTCCCTGGGCGATCGGCTCCTTGACCCGGCTCAACGGACGGTTCGCGGACATTGCCAGCAGCTGCCGCTCGCAGGTTTGCTCCAGGTAGTAGAGCCGATCGAAGGCGGCGGCCAGCGTGGGCCCGACCACGAGCGGGCCGTGACTGCGCATCATGAGCACGTTCTTGTCGCCCAGGATGCGTGCTTCGCGCTCGCCCTCGCTGACCGCAAAAGCGGCACCCTGACAGTCCTCGTCGTAGGCGATTTTGCCGAAGAACTGCAGCCCCGCGAGGAAGACCGGTTCCACCACCGCGCCCTCGATCAGGCACAGGGCGGTCGCATAGGGAGAGTGGGTGTGCAGCACCGCACGGGCCGCCTTGCTGTGGCGGTGAATGGGCGCATGCAGGGAAAATGCCGACATTTCGACGGTGCCCTTTCCCTCAACGATGGTGCCGTCCAGGTCGCACAGCAACAGGCTGCTCGCGGTCATCTCGGACCAGAACAGGCCTTCCGGATTCACCAGGAAAGAAGTATCCGATCCCGGCGCCATGACGCTGAAATGATTGCACACGCCCTGCTGATACTTCAGCCGGGCCGACCAACGCAGCACCGCGGCCAGTTCGCGGCGTGCTCGAGCCAGATCATTCATCGCGCTTGCCTCCTTCGACTTGCCGCCGATGATGTTGTCCACATCAAACAACGCCCACATCAAACCACGAATGCCACGCCCACCGCTCGTGATTCGCCGGCCCGGTCCGGTTGACTCTCGAGGGAGATTCGGGGGACACTTTCGGCGCATCGACTCCGTAGATACAGCATCGACTCGCTAGCAAAAGGCAAACGCGTGACGGACATACTCGGGCGCTTCGGCTTGACCCGTGTCATCAACGCGACGGGCACCGTCACCCGGCTGGGTGCGAGCGCCCTCGACGCGGAAGTCATCGACGCCATGGCCCTGGCCGCGCGCTGCAGCGTCGACATCGCGGAACTGCAAGGCCGTGCCTGCGAAACCATCGCACAGTACACCGGAGCGCAGGCCGGCATCGTGACCTCCGGCGCCATGGCCGGGCTCCTGGTCGGTGCGGCGGCATGTATCGCCGGTCTCGATCCGGACAAAATGGCCCGGCTTCCCGATACGCGGGGAATGCGCAACGAATTCATCGTCGCGCGCAGCCACCGAAATTCCTACGACCATGGAGTGCGCGCGGCCGGTGCGCAGTTGATCGAAGTGGGGCTGCCCGATCGCATCACCGGCTGCGGCGTACGGGATACGGAAGCCTGGGAATACGCAAGCGCCATCGGGCCGCAGACGGCGGGGATCCTCTATCTGGCGCGCGCCGACGCGCGTCCGCCGCTGCCCGACGTGGTCCGTATCGCGCAGGCCGCGGCCATTCCCGTGCTGGTCGACGCGGCCGCCGAATTGCCGCCGAAGGGAAATTTGCGCCGCTTCATCGAGGAGGGAGCGGACCTGGTCGCGTTCAGCGGCGGCAAGAGCATCGGCGGTCCCTCGGCATCCGGCATTCTGTGCGGACGCAAGCAGCTGATCGCCTCGGCTCTACTGCAACAGCTCGATCTCGACTATGTGTCCGAGGATTGGCGGCCTCCGCCGCAGCTGATCGACCGCGGCGCGCTGCGCGGCGTACCGCGTCACGGCATCGGGCGCTCGTGCAAGGTGGGCAAGGAGCAAATCATCGGCCTCTTGACGGCGCTCGAACGCTTCGCCGGCGAAGACGACGGAGCGCGCAACGCGCGCTTCGCCATGGTGACCGACGCCCTATTGCAAAGGCTGTCGCCGCTCAAGGGATTGCGGGTGCAGGGGGTGAAGGACTGCGGACATGGCGACCTGCCGCTGCTCGAGGTGCGCATGGTCCCGCAGCCCGGCAGCCCGAGCGCCCTCGAGGTCGCGGCGCGGCTGCGGTGGGCGACGCCGTCCGTCCACGTCGATGCCACCAACGCGGACGGCGGTGTGTTGATGCTCGTGCCCACGTGTCTCAAGAGCGAGGATGCGGGCGCCATCGCCGCAGCCTTCGAGGTCGCGCTGGGTGCCGTTGCAGCGGACCGTGATCGTACCAATCGGACTTGAACTGATTGCTCTACAGACTGGGGCAGGGGAGGATGTCAACCAGCGCATCATTTTAGATCATGGATGCTCCACTGGTGCACTCATCGACCTCGAGCGGCCGCAGGCCCGCCGGCAAAAACAGGGCAAAAACAGGGAGATAGATCGAGAGACGAGCCTGGCATAGAAATTGCTCGATCCGATCGGATCGGGTCGATGTTCCAAATTAATAAATCACGCTGCCGCGTGACACCGATAACGAGGGGATGGACCTATGCATCACAAATCGGCCATGAGCCTTGCACCTGGACAAATCACGCTGTTGGCCGCTGCCGTGTGTGCGGCCCTGCGAGCATCGGCCGCCGGCGACCCGTCCGCCGCGCCGGAGACGACGCTGGAAGCGGTCGTCGTCACGGCCGAGCGGCGCAGCGAGAGCATTCAGGAGGTACCGTTGAGCGTCACCGCCATCTCCGGCGAGACCTTGGAGAAATTCGGCGACGTCAACTTCGGCGACTACGCTCACACCATTCCCAATCTGTCGTTCGGCACCGGCAGCGATTTCGGCGTGACGAACGGCCGAACCGTCACCATTCGCGGCATCACCGGAGGCCGGTTTCGCAATGGCCAGGCGACCACCAGTTTCTACATCGACGACACGCCGGTGCCATTGTCGCTCGATCCGCGGGTGCTCGACCTGGAGCGCATCGAGGTGCTGCGCGGCCCGCAGGGCACGCTGTTCGGCTCCTCCGCCATGGGCGGCACCGTGCGGGTGATCACCAAGCCCGCGGATCCCAAGGCACCCTCGGGCTCCATCGATGTCCAAGGCTTCGACATCAATCACGGCGGCGCCGGCTACGACCTGTCGGGCGCCGTCAACCTGCCGCTCATTGCCGATGAATTGGGGCTGAAGTTCGCCGCGTACAACTCCTACAAGCCCGGCATCTTCACGCGCCAATGGGGCATCGCCACGACACCCGGATACATCGTGCCGGCCTCCCAGACGCCGGGCGAAGAAACGCATGTCGGCGACGACAGTGAGTTTGGCGGCATGGTGTCCCTCACCTACACGCCGTCCGCCGTGCCGGGCCTCAGCGTCACTCCCATGGCGATCTATCAATCGGCCCGCAGCAACGGGCTGCCGCTGGCGGATTTCAGTCCGAGCAATCTGGTGCAAATCAGGCCCCTCGATGTCGGCGAGTCCACGCGGGATCAATGGTCCTTCGAGGGCCTGACGGTCAAGTACAAGACCGACATCGGCACGTTCAATTCCTCGAGCACCTGGTTTCATCGCGAGGCGCTCGATAACGAGGACGGCACCGAGGCGACGATCACCGTTTTCGGGCAAAACTACGTCACGCCGCCGTTGGCGCCGGTGTACCTGGCAGCTCCTGCGCCGAGCTTTCTCGATTACACCGCGTTCACGCAGGAGGTTCGCTTCGAGTCCGCGTTCTCGGGCCCGGTCCAGGCCATCGTCGGCGGCTACTACAATCACGGCACCAGCCACACCGGGCAGGACATCACCATTCCGTATGTCAACGGCCAACCGGGCTACATCCAGGAGGTGCCGCACGCGAGCAACGAGGTGGCCGAGTTCGGCGACCTCACCTACACCCCCATCTCGGCCCTGGAATTATCGGCCGGCGTCCGCGGCATCCTCGCTGCGCTTCGTGCAGCACAATTATTGGTACGGGTGGATCAACGAAGGGCTCGAGGATGTTTACATCAGTCACAGCGAACACGCAGTCACTCCGCGCTACACCGCAAAGTATCAGATCAATCCCGACGCAATGGTGTACACCAGCGCCGCGAAGGGCTTTCGCAACGGCGGCGCCAATGCCGTGCCTGCCTACTGCGGTCCGGGCAGCGGCCAGTTCAAGAGCGACTCGCTGTGGAGCTACGAGGTGGGCTCGAAGAACACGCTGTTCGACGGACGGATGAATACCCGGGTGGCGGCGTATCGCATCAATTGGAGCAATATTCAGCAGAACATACTGCTGCCCTGCACGTACAGCGTGACCTCAAACGCCGGCGCGGCCACCAGCACGGGTGCGGAGATCGAGGCCGACATCGCCCCCATTCGAGGCCTCAACCTGAGCTTCGGCGCCGGCTACGACGACGCCAAGATTACCTCGGTGCCCGCCGGAGACACCGGCTTCGTGGTCGGCCAGGCGCTCAACGGCGTCCCCAAGGTGACGGCATCGCTGCTTGGTGAATACACCGTACCCACCAGTTTCGGCGCCGCGTTCGTGCGCTCCCAGTACAGCTTTACCGGCCGCAGCGTCAGCTACTCCGTCATTTCGGTACAGAACGGCGGCCGCGTTCGCGCCTCATATAGCCTGGTGGACCTGCACCTCGGCGGCTCGACCGGGCCGTGGGAGGCCTCGCTCTTCGCCAAGAATTTGTTCGACGTGCGCGGCAACTTAGGCGACGAGCAATCGGAAACGGTGGAGCTGCAGAGTCCGCAGGTGCGGCCGCGCTGGATGATCGCCCAGCCACGCACCATCGGCGTCGAATTGAAGTGGCGGTTCAAGCCTCAGTAGTTCAAGCCGCAGTCCTTCAAGCCCCAAAGCGCGCAGGCTGACACGTTACGCATCGTCCGGAAGGGGCACGCCGCACCGGCGTAGCGCCTCGATGAGCGGCGTGAGGTGGCGCCGGTACTGGCGCCAGCGGCCGGAGGAACTGCCGTACATCGGGCGGCGCACCTGCGCGGCACTCGCCGTCAGCGACACGGATTGGTTCTTCTGAATCTCGAGGGCGGCGGCCGACCACGGGAGTCCGCAGCGTGCCGCGACGGCGGCGCCGACCTGCTGCGGCTCGCGCACCAGGTCTTCGTACACGACTTCGTACAGCGCATCACCCAGAACGCTGCGCCAGTGAGCGACCAGCCGGTCGTAGGCCGCGTAGTAGCGCGCAAGCTCATCCCAGTCGTAGGTAAACGGGAAGGCGTCGCCGAACAGCGTGCGGAACATCGCAAAGCAGCTGTCGAGCGGCGTCCGCCGCACCAACAGCAGCGGGGCTCCCGGCAGCGCCCGGTGGATCGCTCCGGCGTACAGATAATTGGTGGGCAGCTTGTCGATCACCCGCACACCCGCGGGGTGGTGGCGTGCGCGCCGCTCGTAATTCGCCGCGACCGCCCGCGGGTCCGCCCGCGCGGCACGCTGGAACATGTCGCCGCTGCCTGCGGCGGCCTCGTTGAGCGCACGGGAGAAATGATCAGTCTCGCCGTTCGATCGAACGCCGGCCAACCCGCCGAGGATCCGTTCCACGAGCGTGGTGCCGGAGCGGGGCAGGCCCATCACGAACAGCCAATTCGATCCGCGGTGCGCGTCGCCCCCGGCGGAGTCTCGCGGAAACACGTCCGCGATGCGGGCAAGCCTCACTTCGTCGCCGGCGATGTCGTAGCGCAGTTGCGAGCGTCGCGCCTGCGCCGCCGTGCAGAACCAGCGGAAGGCCTCATCGACCTCTCCGACGTCGTCCAATTCCTTGGCAAGGGCATACCCGAGTAACGCGCGCGCCCCGGCATCGAGATCCGGAGGCGTGAGCAAGGCGTGCAATTCTTCGATGTGATTCGACGCCGGTGCCTGCACCCGCAGCTCCGAGCGCAGCAGGTAGGTTCGATACTGCCGCGCGTCGAGCGCGATGCAACGATCACAGAGATCTTCCGCTTCCTTGAGCCGGCCGAAGCTGCGCTCGCTGCACGCGAGATTGTACCAATGCCGCGCCGTGCGCGGCGCAAGCTCGGTCGCCCGCCGGTAGAAGGTATTGGCGCGTTCGTGGTGATCGAGACTCAAGCACACGAAGGCAAGCCCGTCGTAGGCATCCGCCCCGCCCGGCTCCAATTGGGCGGCGCCGGCAACCACTTCCTCGGCTTCGGCGATCCGTCCCAGCTGCAGGAGTAGCGACGCCAACAGGGCGTGCCCGGGCAGGCAGCTGCGTGCGCCTGCAACCGCACGCGCCGCCACGGGCAGGGCTTCGTGCATGCGCCCGGCCCGCATCAATCGCACCGCCTCGCCGTCGACTGACGTCAGGGCAGATCCTGCAGCGCCCCGAAGGTGCCTCGCGTGGCGGCACTTTGCAGCAGGACGCCGGGGCCGTTCGTCACGACACCCCCTTGCATCGGATGACTGACGCCGGTACTGACCACGATATCGGGCTTGCCGTCGCCGTTGATGTCCGCCACCGCGATCTCATTCGCATCCTGCGCCGCGTAACTGGTGCTCGCCAGGAATCGACCGGGATTTGCAGGATCGTGCAGCAGCACGATCACCGATTCCCGCCCACCGATCACGATGTCGAGCTTGCCCGTGCCTTGCAGGTCCGTAACGACGATGGACTGTGGGGAATCGGGCGTGGTGATGGGATAGCTGACGGGAGCCAGGAAGCTGCCGTGATTCGCCGCATCCTGCAGCAACACGTTGACCGTCGGGGCACCGCCGCCGGTCGGTCCAGGATCCGTAATCACGAGATCATTGAGTCCGTCGCCGTTGACGTCGGCGATGGCGATGATATTCGCCCCAGCGACGTTCAGGTTGGCGGTCTGCGTGAAAACGCTCAGCGGAGCGGCGTAGGTGGTCGCCGAGGCGGCGCCCGTATGCAGCAGGACCTTGACGCCGACACCGTCCGTCAGCGCCACATCTGGGGCGCCATCGCCATTGAGGTCGCCGACCGCAACCCAGTTGGCGCCGCCGGAGTAGAGCGCGAGCGGCGCGGCAAAGGTTCCCGGGGACGTTTGTACGAACAACGAGACATTGAAATCCGCGGCGATCAGGTCGGGCAATCCATCGGCGTTCATGTCGGCGATGGCTACTTGCGAGGCGCCGGGGCTCGAGAGGACGAGCGGTGAGTTGAAGACGCCGGGGCTCGCCTTGTCATTGAAGAACACCCGAAGCGCACCGTCATCGTAGCCGGCCGACACGAGGTCCGGCAGTCCGTCGCCGTTCAGGTCCGCGGCGGCGAGATACAACGGGTCCTGCCCGTCGGCCGTCAGCGTCGGCGCAGCGAATACGCCCGCCGCCGTCGACAGATATGCCTTGAGATTGGACGAACTTCCGGCCGCGGCGGGATGAATCGAGCTTAGCCCGACGACGTCGGCAAAGCCGTCATGGTTGAAATCGGTACTGACGACGCCCGCGGACGTCTCGACGGGCGCGACATACCCATACCCGCAGGAATGGCAACTGCCCCTTCCATAATCATCGTCGCAGCTCGCGGCCAGGGCGGATAGCGCAAGGCCGAGGGCGAGTCGTCGATACCGAGGCGCCATCTCGCTGGAATTTGACTGCAACATGCTTCTCCCCCGCAGTTTGACCTGGCGGCCGGCTCGACGGATCGGCCTTTTGGGTATAACGGTCGATAGTTCTCCCGGTTGACCAGCATCGGTTAGTCGGCAAGCGGTGACGGGCGCACCTGGAAATGGACCACCAGCGGTTTCGTGCCCTTACCCCCTTCCTTGTGCCAGGGCGTGCGATCGCCGCTGGTGATCCAGACGCCTCGACCCTTCCAGCCCGCGGCGGCGTCATCGATGCGGCCTTCGAGGCCCTTGGCATAGAAACCCAGGGGATAGGGAATGCGCAGCGTCACGAACTTTCCCTCGACCAGCGCATGTATGCCGTCGAACAGATTGCCCGTGGCGATCGGCACGTTCGCGCCCAGCCCCAAGGTGTCGTGCTGATCCACCCACGTGTAATAGCTCGACTCGACGCTCATCTGCGGCACGTTGACGAATCCCGGGCCCGGCAGGCGATGGAAACTCCAGCCTTCGGGGCAATGGTCGCCGGTCGCGGTCGGCCCGTTGAGCGGCCCTTTGCATTTGCGCCGATCGAACTCCCCCAAATGCCCGCTCGCCAGCGATACCCAAACCACGCCGTTGCGATCGATATCGGCGCCGCGTACGCCGAAGCCGGGCGCGGGCACATTGTAGATCTCGCTGAGCCGAGTTCGCGGGTCGAACCGGACGATGGCGCCGGGATAACGAAAGGCGACGGAGCCCCAGACGGTGCCGTCGGCCGGATTCGGCATTACGGCGTAGAAGCCGACCGCCAGACGTTGGTCCGATTTGGCGTTCACGGGCTCACCGGGTTCGACCCACGGGTCGAGTTTGCCATTGCCATTGGTGTCGAGCACGAAAGGGGCCCATCCCTGTGAGGCGGCCGCATCACCCGTCGCATCGAATTTCTTGGTGTCGAGCCAGCCCACAACCTCACGGTCGCCGCTGGTCCACAGCGTATCGTTCGCGTCCTCGGCGAATTGCAGATGGTGGGTGCTGAAGCACGTATCGACGAACGTATATTTGCCGCTCTGCGGCGCGTACACCGCAAGTTGGCGCTGCGATGCGGCGATGGGAAATTCCTTGGCGGACGGATGCGCGCCGCCTTTTTTGCAAAACGCGGGATTGTCGGCCGCGCGAATCCGCGCGGTGTACCAAACACGGCCGGATCGGTCGAGCATCGGATTGTGCGCGACTGCCCGGCTGTCCCAGATTCGTTCCTCCCCCCAGTACGGCGAGGGCCCCAGAACCGCGTCATCGTGAGTCGTCGGCGTAGCGGCGTCACGTACCGAGGCCTTGAATGTGCTGGTGCGATTGTGGAGCGGATCGAGTATGGGGAAATTGTCGGTGCTCAGTTCCGGAGTGCCGTACAGCATGCCGTTGGCGTTGACCGCCGGATTGCGGCGATCGGTTCCGGAAAGGTCGTGCAAATACGCCTTTGCATCCGACCAATCCCACACGGTGGCGACCACGGTACGCTCGATACCGCTCGGACGCGGCGGCGCGACCGCCGGCAACTCGCCGGCAGCGATCCGGTCGGTCCAATCCGCCAGATAGTGAATCGGGATGCCCGCGAGCGTCCCTTGCACGATGTTGATCATCTGGCTGCCGGCCTGGCCCGACTGCACGCGATGCAGCCAGGCTTCCTCCGACGATTTGAATACACCCAAGGATTTCGGGAGGGTACGTGTCGCCAAATTCCCCAGCTGGTGACAGCCGATGCAACCCATATTTTTCATCCACATCAGGTAGCCGTTGCGGCCGCCCGGCAAGGTTGCCACCTGGGCCTGGTCGGGAATTTTCATCATCGCGTACCAATAGGCGGCCGGATAGGTCTTCGCCGCCGTGGCGGCATCGGGCGCGATGAGGGCGGTCAGCTCGAGGGCCTGACCGGGAGTGGCCGGTACCTTGGGCGAGTCGGCGAGGCCGTAGCCGCGCGTCCATACGCTGTATTTCGCCTTGGGAAGCTGGGGCAGCAGAAAGCGGCCGGCCTCGTTGGTCACGACGATCTTCGCGAATCGTGTCGGAAAATCCTGCGTTTCGGCGATGACCCAGACGCCGGCTTCGGCGCCGCGGGCGCTCGAAACAGTGCCGCCGATACTATCGGCCGCGAGCGGCTCGTCGCTACGCACCGGTCGCGGCTGAAGCAAGCCACAAAGCAGAAGTGCAGCGGCGAGAAGCGTCCCGAAGATGTGGGGCCACGTCGATGCTTTCATGCGTTCTCCGCCAGTGGCGAACTCCAGGATTTTATCTCAACGGCGCGACGCTGCCGAGAAGCTGTTAGATTCGCATCCCCGGCCCGGGGTCCCCGAACATGCCATACAGGTGCGGCGCGAACCATGAATTCGGACGAATTTTCCACCTCGAAGGTGCCCTTGGATCGATCGATACCGTGGTGGAAAATCGCGGTCAGCAACGTGCTCTTCAGTGTTTCCCTGCCGTCGCTGATTACCGGCCTCGATCTCGCGCACGCGGCGCCGAAAGGCACGTTCCTCCCGGGGGTCATGGTCGGAAGCCTGATCCTGACGTTCATCGGAATTCTGACGAGCGTGGTCGGATCGCGCGCGCGTCTCAGTTCCTACATGCTGGCACGCATCGCCTTCGGAACTCACGGGTCGACGGTGCTCAACCTGACGTTCGCGCTATCCCTGATCGGCTGGTTCGGCGTGAATATCAATCTATTCGGCGATGCCATCATCAAACTGCTGTCCGCGCTGTGGGGCTACCGCGGTCCGGAGTGGCCGATCGAGTTGGCTGCCGGACTGCTCATGACCGGCACCACCCTGGTGGGCTTGCGGGCGATCAACATGCTGTCGGTGATCGTGGTGCCGATTCTGCTCGTGGTGTGCGCAATGATGCTGTCGAGCTCGATCGGACATGATTCGATCGCAGGACTCCTGCGGATGGCGCCCGCCGGCGGGATGTCCTTCGGCGATACGGTCTCGGCCGTGGTCGGCGGAGTCATCGTGGGTGCCGTTATCATGCCCGACACCTGCCGGTTCATCGGTCCCTTGCACGGTGCCGTGTGGACCGCGGTACTGACTTACTTCTTCAGCGGCGCTGCCGTGATCATCATCGGTGGACTCGCCGGGCTCGCGACCGGCCGCATCGAGATTCTGGACCTGATGCTCTTCATGGGATTGGGGTGGGGCGCCTTCGCGATCGTCCTCGGCGGCAGCTGGGTTCTCAACGCTTTGAATTTATATAGCGCGGGGTTGAGTGTCGGCGCCGCGGCGCCCGCCGTGCGCCGCGAGATTGCGACCTTGGGTTGCGGCTTGGTCGGCACGCTGGCCGCCTTCCTGCAGATTCTCGACCATTTTCTGACTTTCTTGTTCTATCTGTCCATCGTGTTCGTGCCGGTGGCGAGCATCATCATCATCGACTTCTTTTTCGTCCGTCCCGCCGACTACCTGGGTCCCGCGAGCAGCTCCGTGCGGAAAGTCGAGCCCGCCGCCTTGATGGCGTGGGGAGGGGGGGCCTGCATTGCGGTTCTCGGCTCTGCAGGGTTTCTGCGGATCTCGGGGATTGCGGCCGTCGATGCCATGGTGGTCACGGGCGTCGTCTATGGAATGCTGCGCTGGCGGCCGCGCGCACTGGCCTCGGAGCGGCTTTGATCTGCCTGAAGGCCGTGCGCAATCCCTCTCAAGCCGCGGGATGAAGCGCAACATCAAGGTCAATCGTTGCGCAGACGATCCGCTGGCCCGGCGCCGGCGACGCTTGCATGAGACACTGATCCGCTGCGTCAAGCCCATCGTCTGGCTGTGTGCAGGTCCTGGAAGCGGCAAGACGCGGCTGCTGCGTGAGCTCACGAGCGGCGAGACGGCGCGGCACTGCGCGGACTGGCTCATCCTGGATTGTCCAACGTCCGAGGAGGCCCGCAGCCGCTTGCAGAGCGCCGGCGCTGCCGGCGGCTGCGCGGCGGCCCGAGTGCTGATCGCGTCGCGTGAGAGCGACGACGTGGCGCGGGTGCTGCTCGGGCAGCGTCTCTACGGTTCCGTCGAGGTGGTCGATGACGCTGCCCTGTTCGTCTCGCAACAGGATTGCCGCACCAAGAGCGATCGGGAGATGTTCGCCGCCACCGGCGGATGGCCGGTGCTGGTGGATGCCTGGAATTCCGGGCGCAGCGGGGAGATGCGGGAACTCTTGCCGGATTTCCTCGTGCAAGAAATGCTGCCGGCGGTGCCGCGGCAACTGGCCACCGCCCTGTATGCCGCGCTCAATGCCCCGTTGACTCCCGCGGCGGTCGAGTTTCTGTTTGAGCAAGGACGCTGCGTTCACCCGCTCCTGCGCACGACAGGATCTGAAACCACGCTCGCAAGTTCCTGGGTTCGCGACGCACTTCTCGAGATTCGAAAGCGGCGACGCTCATTGGACCCCGCGGTCCTCGATGAGTTGACGGATCTGTTCGCGAACTTCACCGATCCGGTACGAGCGGTGCTTTCATTGCTGCAGATCGGCCAAGGGGATCAGGCCATCGAAGTCTTCAAGCGCAGCGGCGGCATGTTCTTCGGGTACCGCCATGGCTACCAGGCGCTCGAGCAGGTGTTGAAAGCGGCGGGACCGGGCCGTGAGCAACATTCGGAGGACCTGTTCTTCGCGCGACTGTGGCTGATGATCAAGTGCGGGCAACCGCGCGAGGCTTTGCTGCGCCTGGAAGCGCGCCATCCGGGGCTGCCCGTCGATCTACGGCGGATGCGTCTTTCGCATCGGCCATACGCCGTGCTGCTGCGCGTGGACATCAGCTTGGATATCGACGAGACGCCGCCGGTCGAAGTCATTGCCAGCTGGGGTCGGCTCCAGGCGCTGCTGCCGCCCGGCGACGATCTCGGGCGCGGCCTGCTCTTCAACTCCATGGCGATCGGGTTCCTGCAAGCCGACGCTCTGCTGGAAGCCGAAAAAATGGCCGAGGAAGCCCTGGCGGCGTATCAACGAACTGGTTCACCGTATCTGGTTCACTTCATGCTCCTGCATCTGTGCGAGATTGCGCTGCGCCAGAGCCGCTCCGCCGACGCCTCCGACACCTTGCAGCGCGCGGAGCAGGAGTTGCGTCGCTCCGGGCTGGCCTTCAATTCGGAACAGGCCATCGTCGCGTCGTTCAAATCGCGGATCGCGTATGAGGAAGGCCGGTTCGGGGATTGCCCCGCAGACACCGAGCCGATCTTGCAGGCCCTGTTGCAGGGCGACAGCTGGCCCGACTTGATCGTCGGCATGGCGGCTCATTTCGTGCTGGCCGCCTTTTGGGGCCGCGGCTTGCGCAAGGCGCTGGAACGGCTGGATCATTTTGCGCTGACCTTGAGCCGCCGCCATGGGCCAACCCAGCATCTACGGCTGCAGCTGACGCGGATACGGCTTCTGCAGGTCGCACGCCGCCATGCGGAAGCCGGCATGCGTCTCGAGGAATACGATCTGGAGTCAGGCACTCGACGCTCCGCGCATCTAGATGTCGAAGAACGGCTGGTTCGGCTGCGGCACCTGATCTCTCTGGATCGAATTTCGAAGGATGCGTCGCGCTTCGCAGCTGCGCTGGCCGGTCGGCCCGAACTCGAAATGCGGCAGAAAATCGCGCTCGACACCCTGCAGGCATACATCCGCCATTGTTCCAACGATCATGCGCTGGCACGCCGCCATTTGCGCCGGGCGCTGCGCAATGCCGAGTCGCGGAACCTTCTCGGCGTGCTGGCCGAGGACGGGGAATTCCTGGAGGCGCTGTTGCCACCGTTCATCGCGGCACCCGGTCCCGGCAATGCGTCGCTCGCGGCATTCGCACAGCGCGTTCTACGGCTGCTCAAGTCGTTGCCGGCGGCTCCCATGCATTCGAAAGCGGTTGCCGGTGTATCGCGCCAGGAGCACCGGGTCCTCTCGTATCTGATCGATGGCTATACGAACAAGCAAATTGCACGCGCCCTGCGCTTGAGCGACAGCACGATCAAGTTTCATCTTCGGAGCCTGTTTCGGAAATTGGACGTCTCGACTCGTTCGGCATTGTCGGCGACCGTGCTGCAGCGCGGTATCGTCACCTGACCACTTTCGGGAATAACCTACCCATGCGACCCCGATAGTATTCAATCTGCAATCTGCGAGGGGTTATGTACCGGATCGGAGTCGACGTAGGCGGAACGAACACCGATGCCGTGGTGATGCAGGGCCGCGCCATCCGCGCGGTCGTCAAGGTTCCGACCTCGCCGGACGTCACCAGCGGTCTGATGGAAGCCTTGCAGCGGGTTCTCGGGCGCGCCGCGGTCGACCCGAGCGAAGCCGGCCTCGTCGTCATCGGCACCACGCATTTCACCAATGCCGTGATCGAACGGCGGCACTTGTCGCAAACTGCGGTGGTGCGGCTCTGCCTGCCGGCGGCGCAATGCCTTCTCCCGATGGTTGATTGGCCCGAGGACCTGCGGAGCGCCGTGGGGGATCATGTCTACCTGGCTGCCGGAGGGGTGGATTTCGACGGCACCCCGATTTCCGCGCTCGATCCTGCGGACATCAAACGGATCGGCGCCGATATCCATGCGCGCGGCATCACCGCCATCGCGGTGAGCGGCATCTTCTCGCCGGTTCGCGACCAATTCGAGCGCGAGGCCGGCGAGATCCTGGCGGCGGCCTGCCCAGGGGCATCGATCACCCTGTCGTCCTCGATCGGGCAGCTCGGTCTGCTGGAGCGCGAAAGCGCGACCATCCTGAACAGCGCCCTGCACGATCTGGCGAGCCGCACGGTCGCGTCGCTGCGCGACGGGGTCGCCCGCTGCGGTATCCATTGCCCGGTATTCTTGAGTCAAAACGACGGGACATTGATGGACGCGGCGACGGCCGAGAAGCTGCCGGTGCTGACGTTTGCCAGCGGTCCGACCAACTCGATGCGGGGCGCGGCATTTCTGTCGGGAAAAATGCAGGCGATCGTGCTGGACATCGGCGGTACGACCACCGACGTCGGCCTGCTGCACAAGGGCTTTCCGCGGCAGGCGACCACGACCGTGGACATCGGCGGTGTGCGCACCAATTTCCGGATGCCGGACGTGTTCAGCATCGGGCTCGGCGGCGGCTCGATCGTGGAGGACGCCGAGCCTCTGCCCCACATCGGACCCCGCAGCGTCGGCTATCGATTGACGCAGCAGGCCAGGGTGTTCGGCGGCGATGTGCTCACGGCAACCGACATCGCCGTCGCCGGCGGCCGTGCGAATATCGGAGAGTCGAGCCGGGTCGGGGACATCGACAGCGCGTTCGTTCGCCGCTGCCAACGAGCGATCGAGCGGATGTTGGCGGATGCGGTGGACGGCATCCGACTGTCGCCCGATCCGATACCGCTCATTGCCGTCGGGGGCGGAAGCATCCTGATGCCGGATCGGCTCGGCGACCTCGACGTCATTCGCCCGGAGTACTTCGCCGCCGCCAACGCCATCGGCGCCGCCATTGCGCAGACCAGCGGCGAGGTGGATCGGATCTTTTCCCTGGACAACCTCTCGCGGGAAGCGGCATTGGCCGAAGCAGAGCAAGAAGCGCGACGCAAGGCGATTGCTGCAGGAGCGCTCGCAGCCAGCATCATCGTGACCGAGCGGGAGGACGTGCCGCTCGCCTATCTACGCGGCAATGCCACTCGCGTGCGCGTCAAAGTCATCGGCGACATGGAACTGTAGAAGCAATGCGCTATCTGGACGAATCGGACATCGAGGCGCTCGCCATCGGCGCCGCCATCCTCGGCACCGGCGGCGGCGGCAACCCGTACATAGGCAAGCTGCGTTGTCTGCAGGAATTGCGCCGCGGCAAGCGGATACGGTTGATGTCGCTCGAAGAACTTGCCGACGACGCTCGAGTGCTGTCCCTCGGGGGGATCGGTGCGCCGATTGTGTCGATCGAAAAACTTGCCGGAGGGCGGCGAAGGCCTGCGGGCACTGCGCGCCCTGGAAGCGTTTTGTGGATACAAGGTCGATGCGCTGATCTCATCGGAGATCGGCGGCGGCAATGCCCTGGAACCGCTCATCACGGCCGCCGCGGCCGGTATTCCGGTGGTGGACGGCGACGGCATGGGCCGCGCCTTCCCCGAAATGCAAATGACGACGATCAGCATCTACGGCCACCGCTCGACGCCGGCGGCGATCGCCGACGAGCATGGCAATGTGGTGCTGTTTCAGCACGCCGTTTCAGAACGCTGGTTCGAACGCCTGGCGCGATCGACCGTCGTCACCATGGGGGGCACCGCCATCGGCGCCGAAGCACCCATGCTGGGCAGTTACGTGAAACGAGCCGCTGTTCCCGGGACGGTCACCCAGGCCATCCGCTCGGCCGTCTCGTGCTCGAGGCCAACCACCGAGCATGTCAGTGCGATTCCGCTGATCTGCGCCCAGGAGCGGCGGCATCCACTTGATCGATGCCAAGATCGTCGACCTCAAGCGTCATTTGCGCGGCGGTTTTTCGGTCGGAGAAATCGGGCTCGACGGCATCGACGGCCATGCGGGAGAACAGGCAAAGGTCGTATTTCAAAACGAATTCCTGATGTTTGAACGCAACAACTCGGTCGAAGTTTGCGTTCCCGATCTGATCGTGATTTTAGATGTCGATAGCGGGCATGCGATCACCACCGAGGTGCTGAGATACGGTCAGCGCGTGGCGATTCTCGCGCTTCCGTGCCATCCGTTGCTGGCCACGCCGCAGGCACTGGCGGTGGTCGGACCGCAGGCCTTCGGTCTCGACGGCGTCGAGTACCGGCCGCTGATCAAGGGAGAAAGTACGCCATGAAATTCAACAGAACCACCGCTGCATTGGCCGGCAGCATCGTGATGGTGCTGGCGCACGGCTTCGCATTCGGCGTGGATGCGGACACGGGGCAGATCGACGAGATCGTCGTCACCGCGGAAAAGTCCCGTGAGCCGATGAGCAAAGTGCCGATCAGCATTTCCGCCGTGTCGGGCACGGCCCTCGAGGATGCGCATATCACGGATTACGCGGATCTTTCCCGGGCGGTGCCGAACGTCTCATTCACGAACTTCGGCGGACCCGGCCAATCGAACATCGAAATTCGCGGCATCAGTTCGCAGGCCGGATCGTCCACGACGGGCATTTACCTCGACGATGTGCCGATCAACGTCCTCAACATCTACACCACCGGCGCCACCGAGCCGCGGTTCTTCGACATCGATCGCGTCGAGGTATTGCGCGGCCCTCAGGGCACGATCTACGGCGCCAGCTCCATGGGCGGAACGATTCACTTCGTGAGCAATTTGCCCGACCTCGAGAAGTACTCGGGTGAAGTGCATTCCTCCATCGGCGGCACCGAGCGCGGCGGGGTGAATTACGAAGCCGACAGTGTCGTGAACCTGCCGCTCGTGGAGGGCGTCGCGGCGCTGCGCATCGGCGCCCTGTACGATCACTTGAGCGGCTGGATCGACCGCTATCCCTACGGGCCCAACGGCACGCCCAATGGCCCGATCGCCGCCACCAAGATCAACGATGCCGACACGACGGTGATACGCGCGACCGTGGAATGGCGCCCCCTCGATGCGCTGACGATTACGCCATCGGTCTTTCTGCAACGGGTCAGCACGGGGGGGCAGGACCTCTTCAGTCTCTCTCTCCCCGAGTTCGAATCGCCCACGCTGGTGCCGGAAACCGGCCGCGACGAGTACGCCATTACGAGCCTGACTGTGAAGTACGACTTTGGATGGTCGGAACTGACGTCCGTGTCGGGTTATTTCTGGCGCCGGGATGACCGCAACATCGACGGCACCGTGTATGACAGCGCCTATATCGGCGGACCCTACGGGCCGCTGCAGGCGCAATTTCCTAACAATGCCGCCGGGGCGGCCGCGATATCGTCGTTGGCCGCTCCCGTGCAGTTCGATACCAACGTCAACCAGATCCACCAGGAATTACGTCTTGCGTCCAAACCAGGCGGCGCCGACGACCCGTGGTCGTGGATCGCCGGCCTGTACTATTCGAGAACACGAACCGGATTGCTCGACGATGAGCATATCCCGGGATTCGGGTCCGCCATACAGACCTACTACGGCGGCACCACCGAGCAGATTCTCGGAGATCCATTCACGAACGATTTGGTCTATTACGCGTTCAGTGAATTCGTGAACAGCCAATCCGCCGTTTTCGGCCAGATCACCTACAAGCCTACGCCGAAACTCAAACTGACCGCGGGGGCGCGCTACGAAAAGGCAAACGAGGAATTGGCGTTCAACTCGACCGGCTATTTCGCGGGCGGTACGCCGCCCTCGTCGGGATCCGCCAAGGGCAATGCGACCACGCCGCGGGTCGCGGTTTCCTACGAAGTGACCGATGAAACCATGGTCTACGCGACCGCGGCCGAAGGCTTCCGCGACGGCGGCGTCAACCGGCCGGTACCCATCCCCCTGTGCAGCGCGGATCTTGCCGGGCTCGGGCTCACGCAGGCGCCGACGGCGTACAAATCGGACAAGCTCTGGAGCTACGAGTTGGGTGCGAAGACCAGGGCGCTCGGCAACTCGCTGGTGCTGTCGGGCGCGCTGTTCGACATCCGCTGGAACAATATTCAGACCGACATCATCCTGCCGACGTGCACGTTCGACATCAAGGACAACATTGGCAGTGCGGAAAGCAGGGGAGTCGAACTCGAGCTGAACGAGCGGCTGACGGAACATTGGGGCGTCACGCTGGGCGGCAATTACACGTCAGCCAAGATCACCGTGCCCGTGACGCTTTTGGGGGTCGAAAAGGGCGATCGCGTTCCCGGGGTTCCGGATTATTCGATTGCCACCTCGGTGCAATACACCATGCCGGTCTTTGCCACGGGTCTCGGCCGCGCCGGCTTGAACGGCCAATGGATCGGGCCCAGTCAGGGAACGATCTATCATGGCGATCCCGACTTCGAGCGGCCGGCCTACTTCGTGATGGGCGGGAATGCCGGTGTGAAATGGGATCGATTCGACGTGTCGTTGTTCGTCACCAATTTGCTGGATGAGCACAAAGCCCTGCAGCGCCCCAATGTCGCCGGCGTCGAGTACGGGCTCACGGCGCGGCCGAGGACCTTCGGCGTGAGCGGGAGTTACTCGTTCTAAAAAGCGTTCTAAGACGCTCCGAGACCAGTCTCCCCGAGCGGCGTACCATGGTAACGCACGAGTCCAACCCGTAACCGCACTGCGATCGCAGCAGGCTCCCGGAGTGTGCTATCAATAACGTACTCTGCGCTACCAGCCAGTTTCGGAGCGATTTCATGTCGACCACATTCATGCTCAACGGCGTCTCGAGCACCCTGGATGCCGATCCGGCCATGCCCTTGCTCTGGGCCATCCGCGAGGTCGCCGGATTGCACGGCACCAAGTTCGGCTGCGGCATGGCGCTGTGCGGGGCGTGCACGGTGCATGTGGACGGCGCTGCCGTTCGCTCTTGCGTGATGCCCGTAGCCTCAGTCGCCGGCAAGCAGGTAACCACCATCGAGGGACTGCAGAGCAAGCCGGCCAAGGCGGTGCAAGCCGCGTGGATCCAACTTCAAGTCCCCCAGTGCGGTTATTGCCAAAGCGGTCAAGTCATGTCGGCGACGGCGCTTCTCGAGAAGAACGCGTCGCCCACCGACGCCGACATCGACCGCGCCATGAGCGGCAACATTTGCCGTTGCGCAACCTATTCCCGTATCCGCGCCGCCATTCACGCGGCCGCAGACTCCATCAAGGCGTAGGAGCCGGTATGAGCATTCCCCGTCGCCTTACCCCAGGCAGATTTCCCGTCAGTCGAACCGGTCACTCCCGGCGTGAGTTTCTGAAAGCCACCGGCTCGATTGCCGCGGTGGCGCTCACCATCGGCTTCGAATGGGTGGGCCCCAGCCGGCGCGCGGCCGCCGTGGGCGCCAATCCTGCCGTCTTTGCGCCCAATGCGTTCTTGCGCATCGGCGCCGACGGCAGCGTGACCATCATCGCCAAGCATCTCGAAATGGGGCAGGGCGCCTACACCGGCATCGCCACCGTGCTGGCCGAAGAGCTCGATGCCGACTGGTCGAGGGTCCGGGTGGAGAGCGCCCCCGCGAATGTGAAGCTGTATGCCAATTTCGCCTTCGGCATGCAGGGAACCGGGGGCAGCTCTGCAATGAACAATTCCTGGACGCAGCTGCGCGAGGCCGGCGCCAAGGGCCGCGCCATGCTCGTGGCCGCGGCGGCCAAGGAATGGAAAGTACCGGTGGGAGAACTCACCACCGAGCAAAGCATCGTGTACCACGCCGGCAGCAAACGCCAGGCCAGCTACGGCTCTCTCGCGGGCAAGGCCGCGGCGCTTCCGGTACCGGACAAGGTAACGCTCAAGGACCCCAAAGATTTCAAGTTGATCGGACGGCAGCCTCCCCGCGTCGACGTGCCGGCAAAGGTCGACGGCACCGCCCAATTTACCTTGGACGTGGCATTGCCCGGGATGCTGGTGGCCCTGCTCAAGCGGCCACCGCTATTTGGCGCGACGGTCAAATCCTTCGACGCTTCCGCAGCCAGTGCGGTGCCGGGCGTGGTCAAGGTGGTTCAGGTGCCGCGCGGTGTCGCGGTAGTCGCCAAAGGCTTCTGGGCGGCCAAGCAAGGCCGCGACGCGCTGATGGTGGAATGGGACGATAATCAGGCGGAAAAGCGCAGCTCGTCGGAGATGATGAACGAGTTCCGGCACCTCGCCGAGCAGCCGGCCGCCTCGGCGCGCAAGGTGGGCGATGCGCTCCCGGCCCTCAAAAATGCGGCCCACACGGTGTCGGCGAGCTACGAGTTTCCGTTTCTCGCGCATGCGCCGATGGAGCCGCTCGATGCGGTGGTCAAGCTGACCGCCGGCAGCTGCGAGATTTGGGCCGGCGATCAATTTCAAACCATGGATCAGGGCAATGCCGCCAAGGCAGCGGGACTCGATCCTCAGCAAGTCACCATCAATACCCTGTATGCCGGCGGCAGCTTCGGCCGGCGTGCCAACGTCTGGTCCGACTACATCGTGGAGGCCGTTTCCATCGCGAAGGCCTACGGCGCCGACGGCACGCCGATCAAGCTGCAATGGACCCGCGAGGACGATCTGCATGGGGGACTGTACCGGCCCATGTACTTCCACAAGATGGAAGCGGGCCTGAACGAGAAGAAGGAACTCGTGAGTTGGCGGCATGTCATCGTCGGCCAGTCAATCATGGCCGGCGGTCCCATGGAAGCAGTGATGGTCAAGAACGGCGTCGACGCCACCTCGGTGGAAGGTGCTGCGAACATTGCGTACCACATACCCAATATCGACGTCGAACTCGCCACCACCAAAAGCGGCGTGCCGGTGCTCTGGTGGCGCGTGGTCGGCAGTTCTCACACCACGTTCGCGGTGGAGGCGTTCATCGACGAGGTCGCGCACGCGGCGGGCAAGGATCCGTTTACCTTCCGCCGCGATCTGCTCGAGCACGAACCGCGCATGAAGGCCGTGCTGCAACTCGCCGCCGACAAGGCCGGATGGAGCAGCGGACCTCTGCCGAAAGGCAAGGGCCGCGGCATTGCGGTGTGCGAAGCGTTCAAGTCCTACGTGGCGCAGGTGGCCGAAGTCACCGTCGACGACGCGGGACAGGTGACCGTCGATCGTGTGGTATGCGCGGTGGATTGCGGCATCGCGATCAATCCCGATGTGATCGCGGCGCAGATGGAGGGCGGCATCGGTTTTGGGTTGGGAGCGGTGCTGTATGGTGCCATCACGCTGAAGGATGGCCGCGTCGAGCAGGATAATTTCAACAGTTACCGGGTCCTGCGCATCAACGAAATGCCGAAGGTCGAGGTACACATCGTACCGTCGGCCGAGGCACCCACTGGTGTCGGCGAGCCGGGCGTGGCACCCATCGGGCCAGCGGTGGCCAATGCGATCTTTGCCGCGACCGGCAAGCGCGTCCACCTGTTGCCGTTCCCCAAGTCCGGCAAAGCTTGATCGCCCGGCAAACCTGATCGGCCGGGCAGTCCCTGATCGCGCGAGGTGATGCGATGAACAAACTGAAGATGAACGGACGTGCGGCACACGGTCTTCTCTGGACGCTTGGTGTCTTGGTGGCAGCCGGGGCCGCCCTCGCGGGCTATCTGGTGTTTGCGCCCGGTCCTACCGCGTTTGCGCAGGGCAAGCGCGTCGCGCTGGCGGAGTACCACGACAAGGACCCGACCGGCGTTCCCGAAGAACTGAAATCCGCGAGTCTCGTGGAGCGAGGCGAGTATTTGACGCGCGCGGCGGACTGCGCGGCGTGCCATACGGCCAAGGGTGGTATTCCCTTCGCCGGCGGACGTGCCTTTGTGCTGCCATTCGGGACCCTCTATTCGACCAACATTACTCCGGATGTCGAAACGGGCATCGGCAACTACACCGATGCCAATTTCCTGGACGCGGTACACAAGGGAATCGGCCGCGGCAATACCAAACTGTACCCGGCCATGCCGTACGCCAGTTATACCTACATGTCGGATGCGGATGCGTTGGCGATCAAGGCGTACTTGCTGACGCTGAAACCAGTGCATGCAGCGGTGCCGCAGAACACGCTGACTTTTCCATTCAATCAACGAAGTCTGATGAGCATTTGGTCGGCGATGTTCAATCCCGACAAGCGCTATGAGCCCAACGTCGAGCGTGACGCCGTATGGAATCGCGGCGCGTACCTGGTCGAGGCCATGGGTCATTGCGGCGAGTGCCATACACCCCGAAATCTGGCCTTCGCTTTGAACAACCGGCAGAAGTTCGCCGGAGCCGTTCAAGCGGGGTGGCGCGCCTATAACATCACTCCCGATCGCAGCAGCGGCGTCGGAGCGTGGAGCGATGCGGATTTACTGCATTACCTATCGACGGGACATGCGGATGGGCGGGGCACGGCGTCGGGTCCGATGGGCGAAGCGGTCGATGAAAGCCTCAAGTTTTTGAAGCCGAACGATCTGACGGCCATGGTCGCCTATCTGCGCACGGTGGTCTCCATTGCGACGGGCGACCTGCCGGAGCCGCGAGCCGCTCCCGCGGCCGCGTCGTTTGCGCAAGATACGAGCACCCATGCGAACCAAAGCGGCGAGGCGGTTTACGAAGGCGCTTGCGCCGGCTGCCACGGTTGGAGCGGCATCAGTCCGGTGATCCCGCCCGCCACTCTCACCGGTACCCGCTCCGTCAACGACGCGACCGCAACCAACGTCGCTCAGGTCATCATCCGCGGCGGCGAACGGCGTGCGGAGCCGGGGCCGGCGAACATGCCGGCCTTCGGCAGCACCTATTCGGACAGCGAGATTGCGAGCGTTGCGAACTACGTGACCGCGCGCTTCGGCGCGAAGGCGTCGGCCCTGACGGCGGATGACGTGACGAAATTGCGGATGCAGGACTAACTCGGCAGGAGGCCGAGTTGAACGCCGCGAAGGCGGCGGCCCGAAGGGCGAGGCGCACAGCGTCGAGTACTAGCATCGCCGACGCGCGATCTGGAGCCGGAGCGCCCGCGCCGCCGAATAATAAATCAGCGGGCATGCCAATCTCGTGCAATGCACAAGAGATACCTAATCGTGCCCATGGAAGTCGCCATCTTTCCGGGGTATAAGGCGGCGGAAGGATCTACAACAATCAATGAGCAGGAGGTTTCAATGATTCATTCCGCAAGGACTTTCTTCGTTGGGCTGTTCGCAACGGCTTTGACATGCAGTGCGGTGGCCGCGCACGCCGGTGATTCCGACAACGCCTGTGCCGGCCTACCCACGCACCAGCAACTCAAGGTCGCACTGGAAAGCGCGCGGGCGCAGTCGAACGGCGGCTTCAACCTCGACATGTGGGGAACCGTGGTCAACCGCGACGGTATCGTCTGTGCGGTTGCCTTCACTGGTACGAATCGCGGCTCGCAGTGGCCCGGCAGTCGCGTGATCTCGGCGCAAAAGGCCAACACCGCCAACGCCTTCAGCCTGCCGGGACTCGCGCTATCCACCGCCGATTTGTATGCGGCGGTTCAACCGGGAGGGACACTGTACGGCCTGCAGGCCAGCAATCCGGTGGACACCGACACCGCCTATCGAGGACCCGCGGCAGACTTCGGCGAGAACGACGATCCGATGGTGGGCCGGCGCATCGGCGGCGTGAACGTATTCGGCGGCGGTCTCGCGCTGTACAACGCGAAGAAGCAGCTGATCGGCGCCATCGGCGTCAGCGGCGATACATCCTGTGCGGACCACAATATCGCCTGGCGGACCCGCAACAATATGGCACTCGACTGGGTGCCGGGCGGGGTCAGCGCGAAGGGCGACGACAACATCAACTACCAGGGACTGGTTCCCGTGCCCAGTCTCGCGAACGATTTCTCGCACCCGATCTGCAAAATCGCCGGCGTCGATGGCGTGTCGGGGATCAGCCTGAGCTTGCCGCCGATTCGAAAATAGAGCGACCACCCGAGAGAAGCGGGCGATGGGCCCTGAGACCCTAGAAGGTCCAGGTGCCCATCAGCCCCACCGTGCGCGGCCGCAGCGTGTAGGCATAGACCAACGCGGATCCCGGAGCGTCCGCGAAGCGCTGCAGCATGGGCTGGGCATTCGTAACGTTGTTCGCGAACAACCGGACATTGACGCCCGGCCGCGCCATCCCCAACTGCAGATTGAGCAGGTAGGTTGCCGGGTCGGCCGTGAGCTGCGGATCGTAGGAGAGGCTGTTCGGCTCATGCTCGGTGAACGGTCCAGGATTGTGACTGTGGGCGATTTCCTCCGCGCGCACGTAGGCATTCGTCGCGCCGGTGAGAGGCCAGTCGTAGCGGGCGCTCAGCGTCCCGCTCCAGGGTGCCGGCACGGAGGGGACGCCGCCCACCACGGTGCCGCGCTCGACGATGATTTGTCCGCCGGCGACGCTCAAGGTTCGGGTGTAGCGGACGTCGAGATATCCCACGGCGATCGTCATTTGCAGTCGATCGGTGATCTGGGCAGCGGCGCCGAGATCGAAGCCGGTGCTCCTGGCGTTACCGGCATTCGTCATGAAGCTGTAGCCGCAAGCGTCCTGAAAGCGTTCTTGAATGCCGTTCCAGTGAATGTCGAAAAGGCTGGTATCGAGGCGGAGACGGCGCTCGAACAATTGATTCTTGGCGCCTACCTCGAAGCTCCAGACAGAATCCGGTCCGAAGGAGGTGGGCGTGACGCTGCTGCCGCAACGCAACTGAGAGCCGGCGGCGCCGCCGGCCCGAAGGCCCTTGGCAATGGCGGTGTAGAATAAATTGCGTCCGTCCGGCTGGTAGGACAGATCGAAGCGGGGCGTCGGCGGCAGTGTTTCGTGGTGGCTGCTCTGGGCAAAGGGTGCGGATCCCGCGTTGGCGAAGCCCGCGGAGTGGGAGACGCCGCGGCCCTCGAGCCAACCCGCGCACACGCCGGTCCCCACGCTCCAATGAGAATTCAACAACCAGCGGCCCTGACCAAATGCCGAAGCTTCGGTGATCAGGTTGTAGTCGTCGTCGAGTATTCCAGGATCCTCCGGCGCGGCGATCAGGTAGGTGTCCTCTGTCGAGTCCTGGCGCAGCCTCGAATAAAAGAGTCCGCCCAGCCACTGGATCGACGCTGCGGAATCCGCTGATACCAACCGCACCTCCTGCGAGAGTTGAATTTGATGGAGCGTCAGCAGCGTCGGAACGGCGTCGGCGTAGGACGTCGGAAACGCCGGACCCAACGGGTTGCCGAAACCGCCGAAATACACGATCCCGGCGACATTGGTGGTGTCGACCGTGGCTGTCGCCGTCCGATCGACATAGGACGTGATGGACGTCAGAGACGCGGCATTCAGTCGTTCCACCACGGTCAGCGACCCGATCATCAGGTCGTCCACCGCCGGCTGGCGCAGCAGCTTGCCGTTGTCGAGAACGTTGGGCAGCTGCGGCGAAGGGCTGGCGTAAAACACGGGCGTGTCATGCAGGTTCATCGACTGATAGCTGAACGAGGGCATGACGCGCAGCGCATCGCTCGGTTCGTAGGCCAAGCTGAGGCGTACCGCCTTATTGGCCGAGTGATTGGCATCGGCATCGACCGTCGCTCCGGTGAGGGGATCGATGCGATTCACGTAGCCGCCGTCATTTCGATACCACGCGCTGACTCGGGCACCCAGCACGCCCGCGGCCAGCGGACCGCCGGCGGCGGCCCCCGCCTCGTAGCTGACGCCGCCATGGTCGGTGGTCGAAACTTCGGATCGATACAGCTGGCTCACGGTGGTCGTACTTGGTTCATTGGTGATGAAGCGGATGGCCCCGCCCTCGGCGCCGCGGCCGAACAGCACTCCCTGCGGCCCACGCAGCACCTCGACCTGCGCCAGGTCGAAGGTCACCGGGTAGGGGTTGCCGAACGTGGTGTGCGGAGTCTGAATCGGCGTGTCGTCGACATAGATGCCGGTGGTCGCATCCCCCTTGTCGGAACTGATTCCCCGGATGGCGATATTGCTCAAGATTCCCGGACCGTATTGCGAGCTGAAATCGTATTCGATGCCCGTGGCCAGCGCGGCGATTCCGGCGATGCCCTGAATTCCGGACGCGTCCACGTCTTCCGACGACAAAACGCTGATGCTCATGGGGACCGTACTCAGGAATTCGTCGCGTTTCATCGCCGATACCACGATCTCCTCGAGCGCGTCGGCGTCGGCTGCGTTGCTGCCGTCCGATTCCGGACGAGGCGTAGCCGCAAACCCGCGGGCAGCGCTCGGCCGCTCGAACAGCATGATGGTGCGGTCGTTGAGAAATTTGAAGTCGAGGCCGGTGCCGTCCAGGAGCTGTGAAAGAGCCGTCGTGGCCGGCAGACCGGCAGGCACGGCCTGCGAATTTTTGCCCAATACCAGCTGCGACACGTACACCAGTTGCAGATGCGTGGCCGCGGTAAATGCGGCCAACGCCTGCGTCAGCGGCTGAGCCGCGATGGTCGAGAGAGCCGCGCGTTCGGGCGGCGCGTCGGCGGCCGACACTGCGCCAGTCCGGTTCACCAACACCAGGCACAGCACGCACAGCCCAGTTAGCCGGCCTAACCAGACCATGACTTCTCCGTTCGAATTGATGAGTGCTCCCTGGGAGCCGATCCGAGTATTCTGCGTGTGCCGCGTTGGGCTCAGGCAGCCTCTTGGGCGAGACTCTAAACCGAAGAGCCGGTACTTCGCCAGGGGCGCGGTTGCCGGCGCGGGTGGCAGCGCCTCAGGGCGGCGCGCTCCGTCTTGCGTGGCCCCCGGCTCTCGCCCTCGGTGGCGGGCTCACGTGTTGCGTGCTGCGGACCCGGATTTACTGTGAGAATTCAGGACGTTGAAGCGTGCCGGCAGCCTCTCCACCCGGACTCCGTCGAGGGATTCGAGGAAGGCGGCGAATGAATTGGTATCGGCCGCGTTGAAGGTGCCGCTGATGGGCAGGCGACGCAGCGTCGGGTCATCGATGGTGAATGGCTTGTCGTTGTAGCGATTGAACTCGTCGGCCACCGCACCGAGCGGACGCTGTTCGAACACGATTTTTCGCTGGAGCCAGGCCGTGGTCTCCCGTAGGTCGGTCGGTTCCGACGCCGGCGGCAGCTTTCCGCCAACGACCCTGATCTGTCGACCGGCGCCAACACGCAGTCCGGCCGGGAGTCCGGTCCCTGCTGCCCCTCGTGCCGGCGAGAAAGGATCGACGGATACCGCGACTTGGCCGGTCACGACGGTGATCATGGTCGCATCGGGCCGACGATAGACATCGAACTCCGTGCCGACCGCCACGGTATCGGTCGATCCGGCATGGACGCGAAAGGGCCGACCATCATCGTGCGCGACTTCGAGCGCTACTTGCCCATGATCGACCTCCACCAGTCGTTCGGTCGCTGAGAACCGCACCGTCACCGCGGTGTCGGTGTTGACATGCAGCGTCGAACCGTCGGCCAACGGCCAGACCCCTTGCTCCCCATGGGTGGTTCGATAGGCCTTGACGTCGACTCCGTCTCCCACCGGCCGGACGAAGAGAACGCCCGCCAGGCACACACACACGGACGCGGCGGCGGCAATGCCGCGCCAGTAGCGGCGGGGCCGCTGTTGCGATTCGTATCGGACCTGCGATCCGCCGAGGTCCACGATGCCGCCGGTCGGGTCGCCGCGCGCCATCGCCACCAACGATTCCACCGACAGGGACGGATCATCCGTCGCTGCACTGAGCGCGCGATCCAGCGCGGCGACGCCCAAGTACTCTTCGATGTGGATCGGTGAGGCTTTGAGCCAGGCAAGAAACGCGGCCCGGTCGGCTTCCTGCAGCGGACCCGATCGATGGGCGGCGTACCAGTCTGCGGCGACCTGCGTGATCGCGGAGCGAATCTGTGTGTCGGACGGGCTCATTCGATTCTACCTCATGCGTTCCATGCGTCGGCGGCAATGCGCCAAGGCCATTCCCAGGTATTTCTGCACCATGTGCGGTGATACGCCCAGATGCTCGGCGATTTCCTGGTAGCTCATTCCATGTTGATATTTAAGGTGTACCGTGGCGCGGCATTTCTGCGGCAGTTGCGCCAACACGTCGCGCAACCGCGCAGTCCGTGTTTCCATGTCGAACCATTCCTCGAACCCGCCCGGCCGGCCCAGTTCGCCCTCGATGAGCGGATGATCGAGATCGACGGAGCCAGCCTGACGTTCACTGAGGACGTAGTGCTCGTGCACGAGATTGCCGGCAACTGTATAGAGGTACCCTTCCGGATTGAGAATGGCGTCCGAGTCCTTGACGCGCAATATCCGCAGGTACACTTCTTGGACCAAATCCGCGGCGTCATGCTTGGTCTTGATCCGGCGGTAGAAGAACGCCTGCAGCGCGTTCCGATGTTCCGCGAACAACCGCTCGACGAAGGTTTTTTTCGTTTCAGGCATGAGGCGTCAGCATATCGCCTGGATGGCCTCGGAGGTTGGGTGCCGGCATACATTGATATATTAAGAGTGCCGGTACCGGTATTCCGCTACCGGTAATTCGAATCATCGAGGGCAGGAGGGTGTGGGGGTTCGGCGATTAGCTTGCTGCATCGCAACAACTATAAATGAAAAAAAGTGGTAGCGGAATTTACTGCCGGTCACTCTTACCTGACGGGACCACGGATAGAGCGCCAAGGATTAGGGTCCAAGCTCTACGTTTTCTTTACCGCAGTAGCGGAGGGTCGGCGCGGTCCTTTTTCTTTTCTTCTCAAGCACGCGCGCAGCTGTTTTTTGCGGGAGCCTAAAGCAGTCTCCGTCGCGTCGTCGTTTCCTTGACTCCGAACTGTACGGTCTGTACAGTAAGGCAATGGGTAAAATTACGATCCAGATCGTACACAAGGGATCAGAAGAGGCCCGCAACGAACTTCCGACGCTTTTGGAAGATGCTGCAGGAGGGCGAACGACAATCATTACGCGCCGCGGTAGACCTGTCGCGGCCCTGGTCCCACTGGCTCAATACCGCGCCAGCCATCGGCAGCAATCATTGCTGACGATGGAAGGCTCCGGGCGCGGATTGTGGGGTAAGAATAGCGGGAGCGCTCTCGACAAAATGCGCGATGAATGGAGCCGCTGACGCTCGATAAGCTGCCCGACGGCGCGCTCCTGGTGATGGATACCGCGCCCATTGTGTATTTCCTGGAAGCGCACCCTAAGTTCGCAAACCTGTTCAGACCACTATTTGAGCGGCACGCCGCAGGTGGGCTGAATTTCGCCGTCACTACGGTGACAATCGCGGAAGTGCTGACCGGTCCTTTGCAGTCCGGCAACGAGGCTCTGGCGGAACGCTTTCGGGCGATTCTGGAGTCGTGGCAAGTTGTCGACTTGACTGCCGATATCGCCGTAAGCGCCGCTCGCCTACGTGCGTCATTGCGGTTAAAGCTACCCGATGCGGTCCAGGCGGCCAGTGCGATCGCGATCAATGCCGACGCGCTGGTCACTCACGATCGGGATTTTTCACGCGTGCGCTCACTCTGCGTGCTGCCGTAGCCCAAGGCGATATTGGTCCGCGAGTTTAAGTCTCAACGCGGCTAGTCCAAAGCGGTCCTGATCTCCTTCAAATACAAGGCTATTCGGGATGGTGTTGTGACCACCTCGGGAATGATCTTCAGCGAAGCCATGCCCTGCGAAAAAGCGCCGTACAGTTTCTCCGTGTTGGCCTGGCTTCTATTTAGGCGACTGTGTCCGGTTCAAATGGGGGCCGCTCCACGCATCGATGGGAGCCGTTAACGCGTTAACGCGCTGATTTGGGCCTCCTCCCTGTTGTCACATCCGAGCCACGAGCGTCGGGGGCGACCAGCGGCCTCGTGACACTAGCGACCTACATTGGCGTGTTGCTCGGGCCGCCGGTCGTGTTCGCCGGTATTCACGACAATCCCGTCATATTGTCGTTACTGGTCGGTCCAGGATTGGCAGCGCTCCTTCTGTTAGCACTGCCGTCGCGACGCGCCGGAAGCAGAGCTTAGGGCTGACACAAACGTCGGACCTGTGTTCCAAGCTGAGTGCTCGTAGCTGTTTTCGCGCAGCCGAACGGAACCACGATTGATGTTCCCGTCACGTAATTTTCCACTCCCGACGATAGAGAGGATGCCCGTCCAAATGCACAGGGTTCTTTTCTATGCAGGTCAGCCCTCACCGCTGCTAGAGACGCAGCAGCCTCGCATCGCACAACCACGGTATTCCATATACAAGAGCTGTTCCAAATGGAGAATGCATGAGATAGTATACTCATATAAAGTATGCTACTTATCAATATCCCAATGTGCAGTTCGCTGTATGAGCGGGCTGACCCGGCACGAAGCTGCGCAACGATGGTGATTATCAAGAAGCTATCATTCAGCATTGGCACCGCGTTATCGACGACTATCTCAAAAAAAAGGATTGGCGTGACCTTCTGCACAGTGACCGACATCCGGTGATTTGCTCGCGCCATGGAGAATCAAATGGCTAACGACTATGACGTTATTGTGATTGGCGGGGGCGGGGCGGGGTTGTCGGCCGCGAATGCGGCCGGGGAGGCGGGAGCAAAAGTATTGGTGATCGAAGCCGATGGCAGGCTTGGTGGTTCCACCAGCGTGTCGCATGGAGTTTTCTACGCGGCTGCGACGCGAGTGCAGGAAGCGCGCGGCATAAAAGACACCGCGGACGCCATGTTTATCTATGCGATGGCAATAAACCAATACCGCACGGAGCCATCGCTGTTGCGGCGATATTGTGAGGAGGGGGCGGACACCCTGCACTGGCTTATGTCGATGGGTGTGGAATTCCGTACGGATCAGCTTTACGCCAGTGGAACTTACACTGAGATGTCCGGTATTGCGCGTTGCCATGCGGCTACCGGCTATGGAATGGCCATTACGACCGCCCTGGAAGGCCAAATGCAGAAATATGGAGTGGACGTAGCGCTTCGGACGCGCGTCCGCGATCTTTATATTGACGACGGCCGGGTCAAAGGTGTCATTGTTGATGG
The DNA here is from genome assembly GCA_963799885.1 of uncultured Gammaproteobacteria bacterium. GTDB lineage: Bacteria > Pseudomonadota > Gammaproteobacteria > Steroidobacterales > Steroidobacteraceae > Bog-1198. The sequence continues at coordinate 635,286 of CAWCYX010000005.1, forward strand.
TTCGCGCGTTTCCGCAGGTGCTGTGGTGATCGCGACAGGTGGCTTTGGCGCGAACCGCACATTTCTCAACCAATACTATCCTGCAGCCACGCGTTTTGGTGATGAAAGCTGGTACATCGGGTCGGAGCATTGCCAAGGCGATGGATTGACACTTGGCATGGCAGCCGGAGCTCAGCTCGGCGGCCTAAATACGGGCTTAATGAACGTTAGCCCCAATTTGGTGAAGATACTCGAGCTTCCACCATCGTGGATCATGCTCGTTAACAGTCACGGCCGGCGCTTCATGAACGAGGCGGTCGGATATGGCATCATGACCGGCGTCGTGAGCGCTCAGCCTGGCGGCGAATGTTACGGAATTCTTGACAGCGAAGCATTCCGATCGCCCCCCACCGATCCGCGATTTACAGGCCTTATTTCTGTTGGGCTGATGAGCACGCAGTGGACCGTCGAGCACATGAGCAGCGCCCTCGCCGAAGGCCGTCTTGTTGAGGGGCGCGACTTGGGAGAATTGGCGAACAAAATGGGAATAAACGCTGATTCTCTGCGGACCAGCGTCGAACTGCAGAATGCCGACGCCGCAAAGCGAGTGGACAGCCTTTTCTTTAAAAACGGCGAATATATGCGTCCGATAGGGGGCCCCCCATACTACGGTACCGTTTTTCGGCCATCGATCATCTGTCTCACTTCGGCCGGTGTCCGAATAGATAAGGACGCACGTGTGCTCGACGCCTCAAATCGCCCGATAAAAGGATTATTTGCGGCTGGCGAAACCGCCAGTGGCGTATTGGGTGACGCCTATATTGGCTCCGGCAGCGCGGTAGCAAGCGTTATTATTTATGGGCGAATTGCCGGGCGTAGCGCCATTTCCTCTATCAGGCCACGGAGCTGAGGAGAAGTATATGCCTCAATTTCAATGGGTAATTCTGACGCGCGCCGTGGATGGTCGAGTCAAAGAGTTTGAGGAATGGTACGATACAAGGCACCTCGCCGACGTTACCGCAATACCTGGAGTCGTTTCCGCGGTCCGTTATAAAGTTTTGAAGAACGATGCGCTTGGATCGGATCCGCCAAATTGGGATTCACTAGCGATTTACAATATCGAGGCCGATGATCCGAATGTGGTCATCGAAACCATCATGAAGGTGGGGGGAAGCCCGGCAATGCCGGTAAGTGAAGCATTGGGACCTGTTGTGGTCCAACTCCTTGTGAGTCGAGCCACGGAGCGCTAATAGGCACGGCGTTAGCGGGCATGTGCACCGTGGACCGTGGGGCGCGTCGGCGCTCGCGATGTCGAGACGCCCGGTCTGTTGAACGTTGTACGGACAGTGAGGCGAAAGTGTTTGCCACTATGGTGCCATCGTTGACGCGATCTAGGAGGTAGAGCTTTCGCAAAGTCCGGCCCGGCACGAGTTATAGGGGGATCGCCGGTACAGAACGCAAACTGAGCCCTGCTGTTACGCCACACCCGCGTGATCGCTACAACCCAAAGCGGTCGACGGCCCACGAGGAGTCAGAAATGCGAATTGAGCTCGATCCACATCTCGCGCGGGCGCGTGACACCCGTTGTGTCCAACTGACCGGACGGCCCGCCTATGGAGTCGTTCACGGCCGTGAAATGATACTGAATTTGTCAAGTTTCGTCCTAAAAGTGCAACATCCCACAAGCCATCAGCCCGCCCGAAATGCGCACCGGCGTCGATCAACGGGTAGCCGCCAATCTCCGCATGAGGTATGTTGATCTCGGATGCGTTGTAACGGGTCTGATAGTCGCCGCTTGCGTAGACGACGAAGTGGTTCCGACCCAAAGGGTGATCGTAGGTGAATCCGAGATTACCCATCCAGTCCGATGCGTAGGGAAGCGGGGCTCCTCCCAGGTCTTGATGACCGTCGACGCACAGCGGTGCCGCCTCTCCGGCATAGCATTGGGCGTTCTTATACTTGAGATATCGCGCTTGGTTGTAGGCAATGGCTGCGTTAATCGTGAGCTCTCTCATCGCGCGCCAATCCAATTGAACTTCCGCCCCTCGGGTGCGAGCCACGGCGGCGTTGCCATAGACGTACGACACCGTTGCCGAGTCAAAGGAGACCGTCTGCAGGTTATCGAAATTATACGTGTACACAGCAGTCTGTAGGCGAAGCAGGTGATCCAGGAACTCTCCCTTGAATCCAATTTCCCCGCCTTTCGAGGTCTCGGGCTGCAAGAGAGTACCTTTGGCGGTTTGTCCCACCGGGATGACGACCGGCATGCCAAATGTGCCGCTCTTGTATCCGGTCTTATAGGCCGCGTACACGATCATATCCCGCCTCAACGCGTACGTGAGCGTGGCCTCGGGCGACCAATTGCTGTCCGTCAGGGAGCCGCCTGTGTATTCGCCCGCAGGAGAAAGGAACGTCGCGCCGGTGTGTACGTAAGTATTGCCCAGATGTTCGAGGGCTCTCGTGTCGCGCGTGTAGCGGACGCCGGCCGCGAACTCAAGATCATCCAGGATCTTATAGCGGCCTTGGAAGAAGCCGGATTGATCGTGACCGTCCAAATTGATCCTTCTCACTGCGGTGAACCAGTCGCCCGGTGGTCGGATCTGGGCCAAACGGACCTAAGAAGGAGTACCCGGTATTTACAGTGGAGTTATATTCGAAGTAAGTGCCCGCCTGAAAATTGAACCGGCCGTCTAGATTGGACGCCAGCCTGATCTCCTCCGCTCCGCTTTCGAACGCAATCCCGTTGTATCCGCCGAAGTAGGGGTAAGCGGACGATGCGAAGTTACCGAAGCTGTAGAAATCGTATTTGGCGTACGATGTCACGGATGTAACCGAGTATTTCGGCTGCTGATAGACAAGCTTGATCGAGCTGACGGACGTGTTCTGCAGCGAATAGCCGATTCCCCCGTTTCCATCCGAAATGTTCGTGGCCTCAATCGCCGGAAAGTTGTTCGCAAAGGCATGCCGGTTTGTGAAGTTGCAGGAGTTGCCGGGGTCGGCTATACCCAGCATCGTGGGTACCGTTTGCCCCGCAGCGCATGCAACGGTCGTGTAGGTACTCGCATCGCTGTCATCGCCATAGTGCTGGTCGAGCACCTTGATTGTCGCAGTTAAATCAGACAGCGGATTCCATACCACAGTCAAGCGGACGGTCTCCTCCCTCTGTTGCGGATTTTTGCCGAGCGAGCTCGGAATCTCTATGCCCAGTAGTGGATCCAAGTGGGCCGAAGAGTCGTTGTACACCCAGCCGCCCGTCTCGCGGTAGCGAACCGCGATTCGCACGCCAAGCGTGTCCGTGATGGGGCCGCCCACGGCCGCCTCAAACAGCTTTTCCTGCGCGTTGAATTCATATCCTGCCTTCGCGTAGCCGTCCAGTTCGGTGCCCGGGCCCTTCGATGTGAAGGACACCACGCCGGCCGGACTGTTTTTACCAAAGAAGAGTGCTTGCGGGCCCTTCAGGACTTCGACCTGCTGTAAGTCAAAAAGACCCAGCTCGATCAAGTTTCCCTGACTGAGGACAGCATCGTCGATCTGCAAAGATACCGATTGAGGAATGCCGGAATCGAGCGGTGACGACCCGATGCCTCGGATCGAGAACACGGCCTCGCTACCGCTCGCGGCCTTTTCCATTTTCAACTGCGGGACTACCTCGCCCAATTTCTCCATACTGTCGATGTCGTAGTGCTGTAACGTGGCCGCATTGACACCCGTCACCGCTACGGGTACTGACATTAGGGATTCTTCACGCCTGCGTACCGTTACGACGATCTCCTCTAGTCCCTCGCTATCATTGACGGAGGTGCTCTGAGAGGTTTGGGTTGAAGTGCCAGGCGATCCAGAAGACGGATCGAGCGGATTGCCCAATGCGGACGCCAACATCCCCACTCCGCAGACTAGCATCGATAGCGCAGCTATGTTCCTCAGCATCGCTCCCCCCTTTTCCAAATCGAAGTAACTTGCTATGGTATTATGCAAGCATACCGTACGGTAACAGACCACTGTCAGAAATGACAACAAGGCGGAGGGCGTACCAATCCGCTTGAAAGGGGCGATAAATGCACACTGAAATCCTGGAATATGAAGCCGATGGCTTAAAGTTCGAGAGCCATTTGTATTTCGATAAGAGCAAAGCCGGCAAGCGACCCGCCGTGCTGGTGTTTCCCGAGGCGTTTGGCCTTGGCGACCATGCGAAATCGAAGGCGAAGCGCCTCGCTGAGCTAGGTTATGTGACGCTGGCCAGTGATCTCCATGGCGAGGGGAAGATCGTCTCCAACATGGGAGCCGTTATGGGGTTGATCGGCCCCTTGATGGCAGACCCTTCGGGAATGCGGGCTCGGGCCAAAGCCGGTCTGGCGGCTCTCAAGGTGAGGCCCGAGGTTAATGCGGCGCGGATTGCCGCCATTGGATATTGCTTCGGTGGGACGATGGCGCTGGAATTGGCCCGAAGCGGAAGTGACGTGGTGGGAGTCGCAGGTTTCCATAGTGGCCTTGGCACCGCCCGCCCGCAGGATGCCACCAACATCAAGGGCAAGGTGCTGGTTTGCATCGGCGCGGATGATCCGATGATCGGCGCCGAACCGCGCGAGGCATTCGTGCAAGAAATGCGCGCCGGTGGCGTGGACTGGCAAATGGAATTGTACGGCGGTGTGGTCCATAGCTTCACCAACCCCGAAGCCGAAAAGCAGGGTAATCCTGCTTTGAAGTATGATGCCAAGGCAGATGCCCGGTCCTGGGCTAAGTTGCAAGGGTTTCTCGGCGAGATTTTTGCATAGCATAGACAGCTCAGGACATCCGACCGCTTGCCATTTCGGCAGGCGCATAAGGCCACTTCCGCCTGTCAGTCCCGACGGTAGTTTCGGCATTTCACCCACGTTCACCCGACTCGATAGTGTAATGGCGCCATCGAGACCCGCCACGCGATCTTGATGTTTAGCGCGAGCGCTGCCATTCGTGGAGCTCTCGGCGCGGATTTGCCGTCATAGCAATAGAGCAATTGCGGGGCATCTCATCGCGTCGAGCCGGACGGGTGTCGCACCAGAAATGTAACCGAGGAGCCGGCCACAAAGAAATGGTAGCCGGTGACGGCCCCGAGCGCTACTGCGCCGACGTATTCGGCAATGAGTGAACGATCAGTCGCCGGATTGACGCCCATTGCATGACATAGTACTCTAGAGCACCATATGGTACAGTATAACACGTCGAAAACCGATCAATTTCCGAAGCTTGCGAAATGCTAATTCTTGAAAGCAGGCCAGTTGTCGATGTCAAATACCCCCGGACTCGCGGAAATCGTGGCGACCGCTCAGAAGCGCAGCGAACCCCTTCAGGAGATGCCCATCGCCGTGTCGGCGATTACTGCGACGCAATTGCAACATGTATTTGTTCGGTGAGGTACCACGTTGCTCGTGCAGTATTCGAACATGAATTCGAATGCTGTGAGCGATGAGAGCCCCAATCAATTGATTGTCGGCGTGACGCATGGGCGGTCACGCCCGAGAATAGTTGCATTAGCATATGATATGCTTTATATCCTTACGGTGAGCTGGTCCGCCGTCATTGGCAACCTCGCATATTCTCTGTTGGGGGAGCGTCCTCACGCCGCCATGCGGGGCGGTGGCGACCCGCCGCAGGCGTTGGTCAAAAAATGTAGGAGAAGCGCGGCGTGAGAAATTTCAATGGAAAATCCGTCATCGTCCTTGGGGCAGCAACCCCGGGCAACATGGGCCAGGCGATCGCGCGGCGTTTTGCTCAAGAAGGCGCCAGGGTTATGGTCGCGGGCCGAAAACCAGCTGAGCTGAAGACGCTCGCGAGCGAAATCGACGGCGAATTTTGTTTGTGCGATATCACTTCAAAGGCCGAGGTCGATGCACTCGTCGCCAAAACCCTTTCGGCCTTCGGAAAGGTGGATGTGGGAATCAATGCCTCCGGCCTCAATATCATCAAGCCCTTCTTGGACGTTACGACGGATGATCTCGAGAGGATCACGAAAGCGCAATTCATCGGCCCGTTTCAGTTCTATCAAGCATTGGTTCGAGGAATGTCGATGGGCGGGTCCATCATCCAGATCTCCAGCGCGGTTGCTACCATCATGCTCGACGACCATGCTGCCTACATGGGCACCAAGGCGGGTGCCGACCACGTCATTCGTACCGTTGCGAATGAATTCGGAGAGAAGGGAATCCGCGCGAACATTGTTGCGCCGGGCCTGACCGATTCGCCCATGGCGGCCATGGCATTCGCGGTTCCGGCCATCATCGAATTATTCAACCGTGAAACACCGCTGGGACGAACCGGGACGGTGGAGGATATCGCGGCCGCCTGTTTGTGGCTTGCTTCCGATGAATGCTACATGACGGGCCAAACGCTGCAAGTCAATGGTGGCGTGACTCTGCGGCGAAATCCTCGATCGTCCGAAATTCAGGCGGCATTTCTCGCGTCGCAAGCCAAGTGACCTTGGACAACTGCGGCCTTGGGCGCCGGGTGCGAGCCCAGATCGAAAGGTGAGATTGTGGTGTCTACGGCACCGCCAAACAACAGAGGAACTGATCCGAGGGGGTATCATGGATTTAGGATTGACGGGTAGAAAAGCACTCATCAGTGGTGGCAGCCGCGGCATCGGGCGGGCTGTGCTGGAATTGTTGGTGCGAGAAGGATGTGACGTGGGCTTTTTCTCGCGCAACGCCACTCAAGTCGAGCAGACGGCTCAATCCTTGCGAAAGCATGGCCGACGCGTGGAGGCAGAGGCGCTCGATATGAGCGATGCCGACGGCTATCGCGCTTGGCTGACCAGCACGGCCGATAAGCTGGGCGGCTGCGACATTTTTATTCACAACGCAAGTGCCTCGGGATCGCAGGCGACCATGGATTGGCAGAAGAACTTCGAGATCGATATTCTCGGCGCCGTTGCTGCGGTACAAGTGCTGGAGCCGTATTTGGAAAAGTCGGGCTCGGGTTCGCTCATCGTCATGTCGACGACGGCAGCTGTGGAGACTTTTCTCTATCCGCAGGCCTTCAATGCCATGAAGGCCGCCTTACTCACCTACAGCAAGCAACTGTCGCAGTTATGGGCAGCCAAGGGAATACGCGTCAACGCGGTCTCGCCCGGTCCCATCAGTTACCCCGGGGGCAATTGGGAGCATATAAAGACCAATATGGCTGACTTGTACCAGGGTACGCTGTCGGCCATGCCGTTGCGGCGGTTTGGTGCTCCTGACGAGGTTGCCAACGCCGTGGTATTTCTCGCAAGCCCGGCGGCCAGCTACATAACCGGGGTCAATCTGGTCGTTGATGGTGGATTCACCAAACGCGTCCAGTTCTGAGAGTAGTCGTTAGGAGCTCACTCCATGCCCGGACGGATCAATGCCTACTTTGTCTGTGGTGGACCATTCCACGACATGGACTTTCCACGCCTTGAAATTTTGAAATTGCTAAACGAGCACGAACGCATCCGAGTCCAGGTTGCCGACAACTACAGGGACATCAACCGTATCGCCACATCCGATGTACTCATTACATATACCGTAGACGTGACACCCACAGAATCAGAGCAACAGGCGATCAGCCAGTGGCTGGCATCCGGTAAGCGCTGGTTTGCCCTTCACGGCACGAATTCGATTCTGGACTTTGAGGGAAACCTCTGCAAGGCCACTCGACGAGCGCCGTTGTTCATGAGAATGCTCGGAAGCCAGTTTGTCGCGCACCCGCCGATCGCACCGTACGATGTGCTGGTGAATGAACCCGAGCACCCGTTAACACGCGGGTTGCCTCTGAGCTTTCGGGTCATTGACGAGTTGTATTTGTCGGAGTTCCATGGTCCCAATCGAGTGCTGCTTCACGCGCATTACAATGGTAAGGCACAGACGGGTTTCGAGCAGGAAGACTGGTTTTCCGATGAACCCAGACCCGTCATGTACTTGCATTCGCATGGGGAAGGCGAGGTGCTGTATCTCACGCTCGGCCACCGGCGCGGCCGCTATGACATGCTGCCATTCTATGAGGAATTTCCGGACGTTGAGCCCGGTGCTTGGATCCAACCGACGTACTATGAGTTGCTCCGTCGCGGAATTCGCTGGAGCGCGAGAATCGACCAGTGATCGAGGACAACCGCTAAATTTCGGCTAACCCATAAGGGGTATCCCATCCCATGAGCAGCAAAGACACTCAAACCATCGTTCAGCGTCACATGGATGCCTTCGTTCGCGGCGACGTCGCAGGACTAATGGCTGACTACGCGGACGATGTCACTTTTCTATCCCCGCTCACCGGTCCGATTGAGGGCCGCGCAGCTCTTGAGCAGCTGTACATTGGCCTCTTTCGTGATTCCTTGCCGCCGTCGACGACTCGAGTTTCGATCGGCCCGGTCTTAACCTCGGGAGAGCTTGCAATCATCGAGTGGGAAGCGATCGGTACGGCGCTCCGCACTCAAGGGGCAAGCGACACATTCGTGGTGCGCGAGGGCAAGATCGTCGCACATACGGGTGCAGGGAGCTTCGTTCCGATCGGTTGAACCAACGGCTTGGTGTTGAGCCAGTGGGCTTTGTCCGGGAGTCACGGGAACGAAGATATGGATGGCGTGATGGTTCTCTGTCCGGGGTGGATATCCGCTCCTATGTGTTTTAGGACTTCGCGAATGAGCGAATTCAGATTCCAACGAGCTATCTCGGTTGACCAACTACCCGTAGGCAAAATGGCCGAAGTGCTAGTCGCCGGGCTTAGCGTCGCTATTTGCCGGACAAATGACGGCTGGTATGCGCTCGACAATGTCTGTTCGCACGCGAATGCAAAAATGCACGAAGGGCGGCTTCGAGGTAATCGGCTGATCTGTCCCCTGCATGGGGCGTCGTTCGATTGCCGCACGGGCGCCGTGCTGGGGGGGCCGGCAGTGCGGTCGCTGAGGGTATATCCGCTGCGCTGTGTCGGAAGCGACGTCGAAATCGGTATAGAGGCAGCGCAGCGGTGACCGTTACCGACCGGTAGCATGGGCTCGCAGTCTTCCCTAAAAGGCGACTTTGTCTGCGCCCTTCAAGACCAGCATTTCGCGAGCCTCTTCGGGCGTTGCGACTTCAAGACTCAAACCCTCGATGATCTTGCGCACCTGCCGGACCTGCTGCGCGTTTGACTCGGCCAGCGTTCCGGGCCTGATCCATAGTGAGTCCTCTAAGCCGACACGGACGTTCCCGCCCATGGCTGCAGCCATTGAGGCGATTGGCATCTGTGAGCGGCCTGCCCCAAGCACCGACCATCGGTAGTTTGCTCCAAACAGACGATCGGCCGTGCGCTTCATGTGTTGAACGTCTTCCGGATGTGAACCTATGCCGCCCAACAAACCGAATACTGTTTGGATGAACAGCGGGGGGCTGACCAATCCCTCCTGGAAAAAGTAGTGCAAATTATATAAATGACTCGTGTCGTAGCACTCGAACTCGTAGCGCGTGCCCGATGGATTGAGCGTATTCAATGCGTATGCGATGTCTTTGAACGAGTTGCGGAACACGAGGTCACGAGAGTTTTCCAGCATCTGGGACTCCCAATCGAAGCGAAACTGCTTGAATCGCTTCAACATCGGAAATAATCCGAAATTCATCGAACCCATGTTGAGGCTGGCGATTTCTGGTTTCCACACGGCGGCAGGTGTCACGCGCTCCGCGACGCCCATGAACGGTGATCCGCCAGTTGTCAAGTTGACAATGACATTGGAATGACGCTTGATTTGGCGCAAAAAGGGCTCGAACGCTTCAGGTGTTTGATCCGGCCGACCGTCCACCGGATTGCGTGCATGCAAATGCACAACGGCAGCACCCGCTTCGGCCGCAGCAACAGCAGCCTGAGCAATCTCGTCGGCGGTTACCGGCAGACTGCGTGACATCGATGGGGTGTGTATCGAACCGGTTACTGCGCAGGTAACGATGACCTTATGGGGAATTGCCACGTCGCTCACCTCGAAAATGTTTGGCTTGGGTCCGCGCGCAAACCCTTGTCAACATCGCCAGCTATCCAAATGGCGCGGTAGGCACCGCGACAATTCTTCATCGCAGGATTCTCGTGTGCTCAGGGCGCCGGCATGTCGCCGCTCACAATGATCGGATGTGTATGATACGGTCGCATATCAGTATAGCGTAACTTGCCTTCACTTTGCGACCCCCGGGGGCACCCCTCTCAACCATGACATGCGTCGATGCGGTGACTTATTAAGGTTGTGCCATTACGCGGCCAACACTTAGAAGCCGCACGCTTGCATAGGCGCATGTGTAGACCGTAACATCAGTGGCATGGATCTTACGAACTATGATGCACTGATGCTCCGGAAAGAGAGTGCAATTCTTACTATTACATTCAACCGACCGGACGTGACGAACGCGGCCAGTGCCACCATGGAACGCGAATTGTGTCGCGTCTTCGCTGACGTGAATCACGACTCGGACATACGCGTAGTGGTGCTGACGGGCTCCGGGCGCGCGTTCAGCGCCGGCGGCGACATCGAATACATTCGCGAACTCCTCGACGACCAGCCGGCCTTTTGGAACGGTATGCGTTGGGGAAAACAGCTCGTGTTCGCCATGCTTGAATGCTCCAAACCAATCATAGCGAAGATCAACGGACATGCAATCGGCCTGGGCGCGACGATGGCGCTCTTCTGCGATGTCTCGTTCGCTGCCACTCACGCGAAAATAGCCGATCCTCATGTCGCCATTGGTTTGGTCGCAGGTGACGGCGGTGCGGTGATCTGGCCGCAGCTCATCGGCTACTGCCGCGCGAAAGAATACCTCTTTACGGGCGAACCGTTACTGGCGCCAGAAGCGGCGCGTATCGGACTCATCAATCACGCAGTGCCCGCGGAAGATCTGGACCGGGTGGTCGGCGAGTTCGCACTCAAGCTGGCATCGATGCCGGCGCGAGCGTTGCAGTGGACCAAGGCCTCGATCAACATCGGCCTCAAGCAACTGGCGCATTCCATCATGGATGCTTCGATGGCGTATGAGGGGCTTTCGAACGCGACAAGCGATCATCGTGAAGCCGTGGATGCGATCCGCGACAGGCGGAAACCCAATTTCACGGGCGAGTGAATTGCAATAGGTTTCATAATCGTCGTCGATAGGCGCCTCTGGCCGGATGTGAGTTGGGGGTCGAGCAAAGGTCGAAGCGGTGCGGTGGTGGTCCGTCGACCTGCGCGAACTGCATATCGGCCACGATATCCCATCCGCCCTTCAGACGTTCAGGATCTCGCGCGCGATGATGTTACGCTGGATCTCGTTGGTGCCGCCGAATATCGACCAGCAACGGCCATATAGATACTCGTTACCGATCAGACTGGCTCGCTGCGCAGCATTCAGTGCCGTGTCAGGAGGCAAGTGTAGATCGGCCGGATCATGGGCGGCAGCCATGGGTCCTTCGAATGCCAAGGCCAATTCGCTCAAAGCTTGCAGGATCTCAGTGCCGCGAATCTTCAAGATCGAGGCATTTGCGCCGATTTTACCACCTTCACTCCAGGCATGGACATAGCGCGCTTCCAGGCGGCACAGGGTCATCAGCTGTATCTCCAGATCCGCGAGCCTGGAAGTCAGCAACGTCTTGAGGGCGGGGCTGTTGCGGACGTCGGCCACGAATGACTCACACGATGATTTCAAATGTCGGAGCAAGCGGAGCTTTGGGCCGGTGTCGGCAATCGAAGTGCGTTCGTTGCCGAGCAAAAACTTGGCCATCGCCCAGCCGGCTCCTTCTTCGCCGACTCGGTTAGCCACCGGCACACGCACATTATCGAAGAACGTCTGGTTGGCATGGTGAATGCCGTCGATGGTCACGATGGGTTGCACCGTGATGCCGGGGGAATTCATGTCGAGCAGCAGAAAGGTGATTCCGCGTTGCGGTTTGGCATCCCGGTCGGTACGGACCAGGCAGTGCATCTTATCCGCCCAGTGCGCTTCGGTTGTCCACATCTTCGTGCCATTGATTATGTAGTGGTCGCCGTCTCGCTCCGCGAAAGACTTCAGTGACGCCAAGTCGGAGCCGGCACCGGGCTCGGAATAACCCTGACACCACCAAACATCGCTCGAGAGAATGCCGGGCAGATGCTCGCGTTTCTGTGCCTCGCTGCCGAAGGTGTAGATGACCGGTCCGACCATGTTCACACCGTAGGGAATGACCATGGGCGCGTTGCGGATCGCCGACTCCTGGGTAAATACTAGTTGCTGTGCTAAATCCCATCCCTGGCCGCCTAATTGTTTAGGCCACGCACCGGCGAACCAACCGTGCCGATGGAGAATTTTTTGCCAGCGCACATAATCGGCTTTCCCCAGTTTGAGTCCGAGTTCCACCTTTCGGGCCAAGTCCGGTGGGAGATTGGCCTCGACGAAGCGCCGAACCTCTTCGCGCCAGCCCTGTACCTGTGCGGGCTCGCAGGAGGGAACGGTATTACCTTCTGCGCTCACTGCAGGCTCCGAAAGCGCTGGCGGTGAATCTCTGCGCCGCCCAGCTCGGCACGGATCGCCGCGAGCCGACGCGCGTAGTGACTGATATTGAGCTCATCGCTGACACCCATCGCGCCATGCATTTGTACGGCCTCGTGCCCGATACGAAGACTGGCCGAGTCGGCGACGGCCTTGGTCGCCGACAGCACTGCGGAGCGTATCGCGCTCGCGGGAGCAGCCAGAGACTCAATTGCAGCGTCCACCATCGCGGCAATTTCCTCGGCCGCGATATGCATGTCGGCTGCGCGGTGCTGTAGCGCCTGAAAGCTGCTCAACGGTACGCCAAACTGTTTGCGCGTGTTCAGGTAGGAAAAGGTGGCACGGTTCAGTGCACCGACGATACCCGCGGTCTCAGCCGCCAGGCCGAACAATCCCCATTCCAGCGCGTCGTGCAGCACGTCCTCGTCGGCTGCATCGAACGATAGCCTAGCTTCGGCCCGCAACCGCGCACGGTCGAAATGCAGGTTGCCCGCCCCGGCGCTGTCGATCAGCCGATAGGACTCCACCGACAGACCGGTCGTATTGTGCGGCACATGGAATAGGGAAGTGGCGCCCGTGTCGACCGCGGCGACCAAAAAACTGTCGGCGACGTCTGCGTGGCGCACGCAGTTCAGGTGTCCGGAAAGCAGCCAGCCGTCGTCGCAGCTCTGGGCTAATGCCCCCGGCGTAGCGAACGGATCGCCTCCGGAATCGTGCGCAACCACACAGATCAGATTGCCGGAAATTAAGCGATCGATCAGTGCCGATGTGGAGGGTGCCGTACAGCGTTGTAAAACCCGACCGGCGATCACGGCGGCACCGAGGTAGGGTTCGACGGCGAGTGACACGCCCAACTCCGACAAGATTACCGCCAGCGTTCGAGCGTCGCCGGCGAAACCACGGTGCGCCTCGGGAAAGGCCGCCCCGATGATGCCCATCTCCGCAAGTTGCGGCCACAGAGCCAGTCGGTCGGGCGCTGCGGCACACAGGCGCCTACGCCGCAACTCGAATGCGTTCTCCTCGATCAGTAACCGTTGCAGGCTCTCGGCGAGTTGGCGTTGTTCTTCGGTCGCTGCAAAATTCATATGACAGTATCTATTGATGGGCGCCCGCGGTGTCGTCGTGCAACAAACTCGCGGCGGAGGATCTAACGGATGCCAGCATACTATACGTGAGAGGCCCGCGCAGTTACAGTGCGCTGAGGCCGCATTTAGTATTATGCAGGTCAATAGAGAGATGATAGTATGCATGCATATCATCCTGTCGAACGATCATAATCGCGGAGGTCTTGAGCATGGCGGGCGTGTTGAACGGAAAAATCGTGATCGTGACCGGAGCCGGTCGCGGTGTAGGTGCGGAAATTGCCAAACTGGCGGCCAAGGAGGGCGCAAAAGTCGTCGTCAACGATTTGGGTGGAAGCGAGGGGGGTGAGGGCAGCGATCTCGGACCCGCGCAGCAGATTTGCGAGGAGATCAAGAAGGCGGGTGGCGCGGCTATTGCGAACGGCGCCAATGTGGCTTCCTGGGGGGGCGCCAAAGAGCTGGTCGTGGCTGCGATCGAGGAATTCGGCGGCTTGGATGCCGTCGTCAACAACGCCGGGATCCTGCGTGACGTCATCTTTCACAAGATGCCGGAAGCGGACTGGGACACGGTCGTATCCGTCAATCTAAAGGGTTGCTTCAATGTTGCGCGCGCTGCCGCACCATATTTTAAGGACAAAGAGAAGGGCTCCTTCGTGCATATGACCTCGACCAGCGGGCTCATCGGCAACTTCGGTCAGGTCAATTACGGGGCTGCAAAAATGGGGGTGGCCGGTCTCTCTAAATGTATCGCGCTCGATATGGCAAAATTTGGTGTACGTTCCAATTGCATCGCTCCTTTCGCCTGGACACGCATGGTGGGGACGATTCCCAATAATCCGGAAAACGCCGCGCGCATTGTGGTTGCGCAAAAGATGACACCTGAAAAGATCTCCCCGTTTGCCGTGGCGTTGTGCAGCGACGCGTCGAAGGACGTGTCCGGGCAGATATTCGGCGTGCGGTGCAACGAGATCTTCCTGTTTAGTCAGCCGCGACCGATCCGCTCGGTCCACACGATCCAAGGCTGGACGCCGGAAAGTTGTATCGAGACCGCATTGCCGGCCTTGCGGGGCTCGATGGCTAAGCTCGATCGATCCAGCGACGTGTTTTCCTGGGATCCGATCTAACCAGATAGGCTCGCCCGCGCAATGCGTAGGGCCCCGGGCGTCCAGTGGAACCTGACGGGCAGGGTTCGCAGGAGCGTCTTCACCAGCCGTGGCGGCGTTGCGCTCGGCTGCTTGACGTTCCTGGAAAGCGCCCAACTTGCGGTGTTCCTATTCAAACTCGGCAGGCTTCTTGTTTAGTGTCGCTTGAATGCCGCGCCCGAAGTCATCGGTCGCGGCGCACCGCGCGACGCCCAGGGCCTCGCCCGCGAGTTGCTCGGCGAAACCCGGATACGCCGCGTGATTGAGCAGGGCTTTCGTGGCGGTCATTGCGACCGCGGGACCGCGGCTCAGGCGCAGGCTCAATTTTCGCGTCGCTTCGGCGAGATCCTGATCCGGCACGACTTCGGTGAGAATACCGAGCGCCAAAGCTTCTTGCGCGCCTACCCTTTCTCCCAACAGCGCAAGGCGTTTCGCCGATTTGATGCCCATCGCGGCGACCAGCAGTCCGCTCAATCCGCAATCAATCGAGAGCCCGACATGAACGTGAGCAGCCATGAAATAGGTGCTCTCACCTGCCACGACGAAATCTGCGGCCAGACACAACGACATCCCCGCACCGGCAACGGCGCCGCGAGTCGAGACGACAATCGGCTTGCCTGCCTCGAGCAGAGCATTTGGCAGGCGATTACCGACCACCAGCTTGCGCTCGAAGAGGTCATAGCGCTCCGCAGCGGTTAGCGTCAACGTGTCGCGAAAGCCCTTGATGTCTCCGCCGGCCGAGAAATGTTCGCCTTCGGCGTCGATCACGAGGCACTTGACGAGAGGATCGGCATCCGCTCGACGAATATGATCGATGAGCGCCGAGGAGAGTTCGGGGCTCAGAGCATTGCGATGCTCTGGGCGATTGAGCGTGAGTGTCGCGACTCGTTCGGCGATCTCGAATTTTAGGATATCTGACATAATGAACGCTCCGTTCGCATTCCTTGCTTCAGTCGAGCACTTCTGCTCGTCCGTTGTTCAATACCACCACATTGCGCTCGGCGACCCGGGCGCGAAAACTGACGATGTGGCCGTCGCGCCAGAACTCGGTGACGATGCTCTCGCCCGGGTAGACCGGAGCCGAGAACCGCAGACTCATGGATCTCAGCAGTTCCGGCCGGTCCTCGCAACAGGTTTGAAGTAGCGCGCGTGCGGCTACCCCCATGGTGCACAGACCATGCAGAATTGGCCGCTCGAAACCCGCCTCGCGGGCGATTACCGGATCGGCGTGGATTGGATTGTGGTCCCCTGACAGACGGTAAATCAGGCCGGCCTGCGGCAGGGTAGAGAGGGTCAAGCTCGAGTCCGAGGTGCGTTCAGGAATGGCGTGAACCGCGGGAGCTTCGGCCGTGGTGCCGCCGCAGCCACCGTCGCCGCGCAGCACGTAAGTCGATGTTACGGTACTCACGATGTTATCGTTGCCCTGTTCTCGTAGTTGCTTCTCGAGGTAGAGCATTGCTCCCTTGTCCGCCCCTTTGTCGATCACGTTCGCCACCCGGTAATTGCCGACGTAAACCTTGCCCGGCTGCAGCGGCCTATGGATCGTAAAGGACTGCTCCCCATGCAGAATCCTAACCCAGTCGATGCCGAGCTGCGGCTCTTTCACCCAGACGCCGGGATGTGCAATCACGTTGACCATTGCTGGAAAGACCTTGAGACCTTCCTCGTAGCAGAATTGCAGATCGCCCGCGTCAATGGCGCGAGAGCCGACGCCTATTCCTAAAGCAAACAGCATGCAATCGCGAGGAATCGCGGGGTGATTAATGGGAGGAAACTCTCTGTTGAGAACTTTGTCGAGATTCATGGTGTGCCCCAGATAGTTCGAATTCCTGCCCGCACGCGGCTTACAGGCGCGCGGCGATCTCGCGCCATGCCCGACGAAGTTCGCCGCGAAATGCGGGCGCAGCCACTTCGATGATCGTCTCGGCGCGCTCGTGCACGCTCGCGCCGACGAGCGACGCGCTGCCGTGCTCCGTGACTATGTGATCGACGTCGATACGCGACAGGGACGCCAGGGATCGTTCGGCAAGACAGGGGACAATGCGCGAAAACTCGCCTTGATGATGCGTTGCGGGCAATGCGATGATGCTCCGACCTCCCTTGGAAAGCCGTGCAGCGCGCGCAAAATCGGGCGCACCGCCCGCGCCGCCGACGGCTCTGCCTTCGGCATGCTCTAGATTGCACTGGCCGAACAAATCCACCTCGAGCGCGGAGTTCACGGCGACAAATGAGTCGAACTCGAGCAACGTCCGCGGATTGTGCGTTACTTCGCAACCGACCACGCGCAGAGGAGCAAAATCGACGACGCGCTCGTAGAATTCAGTCGTGCCGAGCAGCGCGCAGGTTGTGTGGCAAAAGCCGCCATCCAATGCGCCAGCGATGGCCAAATCGAGCATCCCGTCAGACAGCATACCGGAATGCAGTCGCAGGCGCCGGTGATCGCGTAGCAGGGGCGAGAGCGCCGTGGGCACCTTACCGAGACCGACTTGCAGGATACTGCCGTCGGGCACGAGAGGCGCGATGTGCCCAGCGATCGCGATCGTGGCGCGGTCGGGCTGCACATCGTAGACCGGCAACGGCGTATCGACTTCACAGACGTAATCCAGATCGCTGTATGCAATGCTCGCCGCACCGCGCAAGCGGGGGGTGCGCCGATTCAGCAGCCCAAGCACTTTCTTACTCTTGCGTAGTACGGTTGGCATGAACTCCACGGCCGGCCCGAAGGAGCATCGACCTGCAGCGTCTGGCGGTGACACTTGTACGACTGCAAGATCCACTTCTACATTGTCGAGGAGGTAGCGAACGAAGCCGGCATAGGTCAACGGCAGCAGGCGGTAGCGGCCGTCGCGCTGGGCTGCCGCGAGTTCCGGCTGCATGAACAGGCCCGTTACACTGACGGTAGGGTCGAGGCCGTCGATCGGGAGTCTATTGATGCCGGGGACGTAACTCGTCAGAATGCGCAGCCCGCGGCTGTATTCGCTATGCCGCACGAGATCGGCCACAAATTCGAGAGGCGCCCCGCCTGAGCCCGGAACATAGACGACTTGCCCATCGCCCCCCAGCTCGGCCAGTTTGTTGCATGCAATATGATTCGGGCCACCACGGGGGGCAGAGGTTCTTTCCAGCGCCTGACCCGTTATCACGGTGCCTTCCGTTCGCTCAAGTATGCAGCCCGAAAATTGCTACGGCGGCGATCCCGAGATAGGGCACTCCTCCTAAGTTGTGGGTGAGTCCGAGGCTGGGATTGTCAAGCTGGCGCTGGTCCGCTCTGCCCTGAAGCTGGTTATAAACCTCGTAGGCCATGCGCAGACCCGATGCGGCAATCGGATGTCCAAAGCATTTCAGCCCACCATCGACCTGGCACGGAATACCGGTTCCGCCGCGATCATAGAAGCCGTCGAGCACATCGCTCACGGCCCGGCCCTCTGCAGAAACGAACAGGTCTTCCATGGTCACGAGTTCGGTAATCGAGAAGCAGTCGTGTACCTCCATCAGATGGAGCTGCGCGCGCGGGTCGGTAATACCGGCTTCAGTGTAGGCCCGCTTGGCTGCCAAACGTGTGGTTCGCACATCACTTCCGTCCCAGCGATCGGTGCTCGATTCGACGCCTGAGCTGGTGGCGAGCTGGATGGCCTTGATGGTCACCAGGTCCTTTCGACCGAGCGAACGAGCTATCTCGGGTGTCGTCACGATGGCCGCCGCCGCCCCGTCGCTGACACCGCAGCAATCGAACAGGCCCAGCGGCTCGGCGATCATAGGTGCCCCGAGAATTTGCTCGATCGTTATGGCCTTGCGCAGATGCGCTTTGGGGCTGAGCACACCATTTTGGTGACTCTTCCAGGATACGTGGGCAATGGCGCGCTTCAGGTCTTCCTTGGAAATTCGGTGTTTGGTGCGATAACCCGCCGCCAGCTGAGCGAATCCCGCAGGCGCTGATCCAAGCGCCAGCCAAAGGTCGTTGAACGTACCTTTGTAACCGGGCGGCAGACCACCATAGCCGGTATCTTTCAGTTTCTCGGCACCGATTGCCAAAGCGATATCGACCGCGCCGGAAGCCACGGCATAAGCCGCGCCCCGCAGGGTCTCAGTGCCTGTGGCGCACATGTTTTCCATGCGGCTCACCGGGATACCCTCGAGCCGCAGCGCAGTGGCGGCGGGAATGGACGAATTACCGACGTTGATAGAATCCAGGCACGAACCCGACCAGACGGCATCGATTCGCTCTCGCTCGATGCCGGCATCTTGCAGGGCTTCTTCGAAGGCCTCGGCGAGCAGCGCCGGCGTGCCCATGTCCCAGCGCTCTCCGAAGCGGGAGCAGCCCATACCGATGATTGCGACCTTGTCTTTGATGCCAGTTGCCATAGGTGTCCCGTTCAATCCACGTTGGGCGTGGCCTTCCAAAAGTAGCGTGGGTATGCGCGTGCCTTGTCCACGTCTTTGATGCGGAATGTGACCCGCAGCGGTGTCCCCACTTCGAGCCCAGCCGACCCGATGTCCACGATTTCCATGAGCAATCGGGCTCCATTGTCGAATTGCACGAAGCCCACGTACAGCGGAGGCGACGGGTGGTAGGAGAGCCAATCGGCCGTGTAGGTGAGTACTTTGGCCGGTTCGTCGAATAAATGCAGCGCTTCGAATTTCGACCGCGGTGCGTGACAGCCCGGATTCACACAATACGGGAGAGGGGGAAACTGCACGGTGCCGCAGGCGCGGCAATGCGCCCCAGTGAAACTGCTGAGTTCCTCTCCCGAGCGGTACTGCTCGGTGAGCGCCGTTTTGACCTGCTTCTCGGCACGCATGCCCCACTCGAGGTCAATGGAGTCCTCATACGACAGCATCCGCAGGTAGGCTTCGTGGTTTTGCGCATCGATGAGCGCGCTGGAAACACCGCGCCGAGGCTTGAACTGGCGCAGCAAATCGGTCGTGCGAAATACCAGGGCATCGCACCCCTGACCAAAGCCCACGAGCACCATGAGTTCGCCCGGTTGCGCGCTCTCCAATCGGTGGGCCAGCATCAGCAGCGCATGTGCGCATCCCGCAAATCCGCAGTTCTCTTCGAGCGAGTCGGCAACCGCTGAGGCCGGGATGCCGAGCTTCTTGGCCGCCGCGTCCGCTATGCCCTTAAACGGCGCAGCACAGAGAAAATGCCTGACTTCAACTGGCTGCACTCCGGCATCCGCAAGCGCGGCTTGAACGGCCTCAGGCACCATCTTGAGATACCCTTCATCGCGTATCCACCGCTCCTCCCAGAAATAGTCGTATCTCTGGCCGGCACCACGAAAGTGGTCGACGAAGAAAACGCTGCGGCTGGCCGAACCAACGAGGTGAGCGATCACCTTGTCGCTGCCAAGTGTGAACCCAGCGGCACCCGCACCGTAGAGCATTTCTTGCGTGCTGGCCGGTTTGCCCAGCGGCTTGTCACTAGCGATAAACAACGCCGGCGCGCCGCCGCGTGTGATGGCCTCGAGTAGACCACCAACCCCAGCTCGTAGTGCATATCCCACGTCGAGGGTGCGCAAATCGGCCGGCAGATTGAGCGCCGCAGCGACTACCCCGCTGCTCTGTAAGTCGGCGAACGGCATCGTCGTGGAGGCGAGAGTTAGCGACTTGAATGCCGTGCGGTCGCGAGTGTTCAGTGCATCCCGGCCAGCCTCGACGGCCATGGTGATGCTGTCCTCGTCCCAACTGCAAAAGGAACGCCGACCCTTCGCCAAGGAGCGCAAAGAGGGGGCCATCCATTGGTGTGCTGCGGCGATTGCGGTGCGCTGCATGCGCAAACGCGGCACATAGCCCCCGTAGCCGGTGAGGCCGTAGTCTAGTGGAGTCATACGCTCAGTGTATCTCTGCAGCCATTATGGTTAGCGCATCGTATGCTAATATACCATGTGCGTAGATATAATATCCAGAGGCGCCAACTGACAAATCCATGGCCCGCCACAATCATTGCCTATTGTACTCTCGCGTACTAGTATTGACACTTAGACGCATATCCACAGCGCGCTTATGCACGTCGGGTCAACGGTCGCGACGAATAAGCCTGCGCTTGGCGAGCCCAAGCCGCTCGCCTTTTGGCGGGCTTATGCGGCGACGATTCGGAATACAAATTCCCGCCACGCTAGAGTGGTAAGACTTACGGTTCAACAGACAGCTCCGATATCGGACTACCGCGCATCGTGTGCTCATTGTCAAAAGGTATAGCCATGAGTGAGAAAACGAAGATTCCGGACGTGCGGACATTGGTCGAAATCTACCGCCGCATGGCGCTAATTAAGGCAAATGACGAACGATTCCGCTCGCTGATCAAGTCCGGCAGGCTGGTGACGGTCTATTACTCGCCGCGCGGCCAGGAGGTTATTCCGTCGGCGCTTTCAGTGCATTTGAGCAACGATGATTATGTCTGCACCATTTATCGGGGCGTGCATGACATGATCGCAAAGGGTGTACCGTCGAGGCTCATCTGGGCGGAAATCGCCGGACGCAGCACAGGTACCTGCAAGGGAAAGGGTGGCCCAATGCATGTGACGCATCCGGAATCGGGAGTGATGATTACGACGGGTGTAGTTGGCAGCAGCATGCCCATCGCCAACGGCCTTGCTCTCGCCAGTCAAATACGCGGGGAAAAGCGTGTGGCGATCGCCTACTTCGGTGACGGGGCCAGCAACATCGGCGCGTTTCACGAATCGTTGAATCTAGCCTCGATCTGGAAGCTGCCGGTAGTGTTCGTCTGCCAGAATAACAGGTTTGCAGAACACACCCGGTATGAGCACGGCACTGCAGTGGCACGTGTTGCGGATCGCGCCGTGGCTTATAGCATTCCGGGGATTTACGTCGACGGCAACGACCCGGTCGCCATGTGGCAGGCCGCCGGCGAAGCGATCGAACGGGCGCGCAGCGGCCGGGGAGCGACTCTCATTGAAGCGATGACCTTCCGTTTCTTCGGGCACATCCTCGGCGATGCCGACGCGTACATGGAGCCTCAGGAGAAGGCCGCGGCGATTGCCTGTGATCCTGTACCGCGCTTTCGAAACTGGTTGCTGGAACAGAAGTTCGCGACCGAGTCGGACTTGAGTTCCTTGGAGTCGGCGATAACCGGCGAGATCGACGAAGCAGTCGAGTTCGCGTTTGCAAGTCCGTACCCGGACGTCGCGGAGTTGCGCCGCGACGTATATGCAGAGGAGTTGCCAGCATGACACCATCAGTCAAAGCAGTGAACTCGCCGATGAATCTCATTCAAGCCATCAACAAGGCCATCGACGACGCCATGGAGGCGGATTCGAACGTCATCCTCTTCGGCGAGGACGTGGCCGATCGCGAGGAAGGCGGCGTGATGGGCGTAACGAAGGGTCTGTCGACCAAGTACGGCAATTCGCGCGTGCGATCGACACCCATCTCGGAGCAGGCCATCATCGGCGCCGCCATTGGTGCATCACTGGTTGGGATGCGGCCGATCGCCGAGATCATGCTGATGAACTTCACGACGGTCGCGATGGACATGATCATTAACCATGCGGCGAAATTGCGGTTCATGTCCGGTGGGCAGACGCACGTGCCGATGACGATTCGTACAATGAGCGGCGCGGGCTTCGGCACCGGTGGGCAGCATTCGGACTTTCTGGAGGCTTGGTTTGCTCACACGGCGGGGCTCAAGGTGGTGATTCCTTCGTCGCCCGCCGACGCCTATGGGTTAATGCTCTCGTGCATAGCGGACGAGGACCCCTGCATTTTCGTCGAGAACATGACGTTGTATTGGACGCCGGGACCGATGCCGGAGAAGAGTACCCGCATCCCCTTGGGTCTTGCGAATGTCGTTCGCACGGGTTCGGACGTCAGCGTCGTGACCTACGGCCGGCAGGTCGCCGATGCGCTGGCGGTGGCGGACAACATGGCAAAGGAGGGCGTCGGTGTCGAGGTCGTGGATCTGCGTACCATATCGCCGCTCGACATCCGTACCATTCTTGATTCCGTCGGAAAGACTCGTCGCGCGGTAGTGATGCATGAAGCGGTGAAGAAATTCGGCGTGGGCGCTGAAATTGCGGCGTGCATTCAGGAAGAGCTTTTCGGTGCGTTGAAGGCCCCGGTACGGCGCATCGGAGGGGCGTTCTGCCCGGTGCCGTTCTCGAAGCCTTTGGAGACGGCATTTGTTCCAGGGCATGCGCAACTCGAGTCCGCCATTCGCAGCACGCTTTAACGGCCAATCATAATTACGTGTGGGATCCGCCCAAGGAGAATCATGACGACTCAGGTTCTGTTCCCAAAGATCGGCTTTTCGGCCGAGCAGGGTACGCTGGCGGAATGGCTGGTGGCAGACGGCGGGCACGTCCAGGAGGGCCAGCCGCTCTACTCTCTGGAGAATGATAAGGCCACGGAGGAAGTGGAGTCGCCCGCGAGTGGGACTCTCAAAATCCTGGCCAAAGCGGGGGAACCGTATAAGGTGGGCGACGTGCTTGGCGAGATCACCTAAAACGCCGTGAGCGCGAACTATCGCAGCGTGGCGCACGGAAGTCATCTTGCCGTGCGTATCCCAACGAAGATCGAGAATCTTCGTGCGCAGGAAGTGACGAACCGCATTGGCGAGTCTGGGGAAGTGCTTGGACTTTAATTTCTCGGAACAGCAGGAATCAATTCGCGACGGCGTTAGGAAAGTGTGCGATGGATTCGACGACGCTTATTGGTCCGAGTGCGACGAAGAGAAGCGCTTTCCCGTCGAATTTCATCAGGCCATGGCGGCCGGCGGCTGGCTCGGGATAACTATGCCGGAGGACCTCGGTGGCGCCAATCTGGGCGTGACCGAGGCGGCGATCATGATGCATGAGGTCGCCGCCAGTGCCGGAGGATATTCCGCGGCCAGTACCCTTCACCTCAACCTCTTCGGTCCCCACGCGGTTGTGGTCTTTGGCACCGCCGAGCAAAAAGAGCGGATGCTCAAGCCACTGATCGAAGGCAAGGCGCGCGCTTGCTTCGGAGTCACCGAGCCCGATGCGGGTCTCGATACCACCAATATCACGACGTTCGCGACCAAAGTCGGTGGTGGTTACCGAGTGACAGGACGTAAAATCTGGACGTCATCAGGTCAAGTGGCTCACAAGATCCTGTTGCTCACCAGGACCACGCCCAAAGGCGAGTGCAAGCGGTCAACCGACGGCATGACGTTGTTCTATACCGATTTGGATCGGACCAAGATCGAGGTACGCCGGATTCCCAAGATGGGCCGCAATGCCGTAGATTCCAACGCGACGTTCATCGACAATTACTTCATACCCGACCGGGATCGGATCGGCGAGGAAGGCAACGGTTTTCACTACATCCTGCATAGTTTGAATCCAGAGCGCATTTTGGTCGCGGTCGAAGCGGTCGGATTGGGTCGGGGCGCCCTGATGCGCGCGGCAAGGTATGCGCGTGAACGCGTGGTATTCGGCCGCCCCATTGGAGCCAATCAGGGAATTCAGCATCCGTTGGCCGAGAGTTGGGCAGCGTTGGAGTCGTCCTTTTGGATGGTAATGCGGGCATCCTCGCTCTATGACTCCAAGCAGTCCTGCGCGGCCGAGGCCAATGCGGCGAAGTTCCTTGCCGCGCGAGCCGCTTTCGACGCGTGTACGCGCGCGGTGATGACGCATGGCGGTATGGGGTACGCAAAGGAATATCAGGTCGAGAGACTCTTCCGAGAATCGATTCTCTTGCGTATTGCGCCTATTACCGAACAGCTGATTCTGTCCTTCATTGCAGAGAAGGTCCTCGACCTGCCTCGTTCATATTAGTGCATGAAACGCACGCTGTTCACATCCGAGCATGAGACCTTTCGCGATTCCGTGCGCCGGTTCGTCGATCTCGAGCTCGCTCCGTACCACGCGGAGTGGGAGCGGAACAAACTCGTTCCACGCCAAGTATGGCGCATGGCCGGTGAGGCCGGCTTGCTGTGCTGCAGCCTGCCGACTGAGTACGGCGGTGCGGGCGCGGACTGGCTATACAGTGTCACAGTTATCGAGGAGCTGGCATTTGGCGGCATTACCGGGCCCGGCTTCATGGTTCATTCCGAGATGGTGGCGCCTTACCTATTGGCCTGGGGCAGCGAGGAGCTGAAGCAGAAATGGCTGCCAAGAATGGTCTCGGGAGAAGCCATCGGCGCGGTCGGGATGACCGAACCTGGCGCGGGAAGCGACTTGAAGGCGCTCAGGTGCCGCGCTGAGCGGGACGGCGATCACTATGTTATCAACGGCCAGAAAACCTATATATCCAACGGGCAAAATTGCGACTTCGTGCTTCTTGCCTGCAAGACTGATCCGGATGCGGGCGCGAAGGGCGTGAGCATCGTACTGACGGAGAGTTCTCGGAAGGGGTTTGAGCGCGGACGCAATCTCGAGAAGATCGGTCTGAAAGCGCAGGACACTTCCGAATTGTTCTTCGCGAACGTGCGGGTTCCGGTGGGCAATCTGCTGGGCGAGGAAGGCCATGGCTTCAAGATGCTGCTGACCAAACTTGCGCAGGAACGGCTCACCCAAGCGGTTCGCAGCATCTGCGTTGCCGAAGCGACGATCGAAGCGACCGTGACCTATACGCGCGAGCGCAAAGCGTTTGGCCGCACGATCGCGGATTTCCAGAATACACAGTTTGTATTGGCGCAACTAGCGGCCGAAACAACGGCACTTCGGGTATACACCGACTGGTGCATCGCTCAGCACCTGACGGGCGAGCTTTCCCCGGTCGATGCCGCGAAGGCGAAATTGTTGGTGACGGATCTGCACTGCAAAGTAGTCGACCAATGTCTTCAATTTTTTGGAGGATATGGCTACATGGTTGAGTATCCGATCGCACGCGCCTACATCGATGCCCGAATTACTCGTATCGCTGGGGGGGCCGCAGAAGTGATGAAACAAATCATCGGCCGCGACCTGTTTGACCGCTCCTCATGAGTCCGCAGGAGACCATAATCATGGTTTGTCGGTTGCATCGCGTCTCGGCGTGCGCCCGTCTTGAGCAAGTCAATCGTCGACTGAATGGTCGGTGGTGACGTTCCCAGTCTTCATTTTCGATCCGGGCACGGTATTGAGCGCTATCAAATTGGCTTTCATGTCGTGCAGCATTTCCGCCAACATATGCTGGCGTTCGAGCGTGATGCCCTGCATTATTTTGGAATTCATTTCATTGCCGACCTTAATCATCTTAGCCAGGATGCTATCGCCTTTGCGGGTCAAATATATACGATTGACCCGTCGATCGCTGGCATCTGCGCGCCGTACGACAAATCCGCCTTCCTCCAAACGATCGATGAGGCCGCCCAGCGCGACCTTGCCTAGGTCGAGCACGTTAGCCAATTCGGTCTGCGTGATGCCTTGTTCTCCGTGCCGTGAGATACCTGACAGTACCCACCATTGCGAGCGGGTAATGTCCAGCGATTTCATTCTCTGGTCGAATGCCGTGCGCCTCAGCCGAGATACGTCATGGATCAAAAAGCCAATTCTGAGGCGTTCGTTGTGCTTCATGCGTGGTCGACCGAAACTTGGGAAGTCCGTAGGCTAGCAAACAATTCGCGTTTTAACCACTTGACGGCAGATTTTCACGCAATTTAGGCCCTTCTTCAAATACATCATTTTCTGTACAATACTCAATCGATACCATTCGCGAACGTACCCTGAGCTCGCGTAAGGTACGCTTTGTCTATGCGTGCGGAATCCGTTCCTTTGGGCACTCGTGCAATGCGCCCTACAGGCTGGTTCGTACCAACGCCCACCGGCCCCAACTATATGATGGAGTCTGCGGGGTCGAACTACGCGCTCGGAGAAATGAAAGTCAAAGGAGCGGTATGCAACGCGAATGCGTGACGTTCCACGGCTTCCGCCTTGGCCGACGCGGGATACGCATTTATTCTGCAAGCGCCCAATCTCCCTCGTTGCGCTTCACTGGCGCGCCAGATACCGATCAAACAAAGCGTTCCAATGTTGGATGATCATTTCCTGATAGAGGCCAAGGCGCGAGCGCGGGCAGGCGGGATCGGCGGCCCGGACGCCCGCTTGGATCAATGGCATGTTGCCCATGTCTTGATCGAATACCTGGGCAAGGAAACCAAATGCGGGTGCTTTGTCAGCGATGCGTTCGTCGGTCCCGACTTCGATGGCCGGCGACGCCGGCGGACGGCTTGAACCTTCCGGATATGGCATGAGCATCCGTACGTCAAAATAGCTCTTCTCAGGGTCGGTGCGATGGGGCGTGAACTGGTACGTGAAGGGGAGTGATTCGGAGAGCCAAAAAGTGCAGTGAGGAAACATAAAATACAGGACGCTGTCGAGCGTCACCGCGTCGGTCGCCTCGATCTCCCGCTTGTACAATCCGGTCTGCACAGTTCGGTGCCAATCGGCAATCTGCGCACGCAGATTCTTATTCGAATCGAGCTTCGGTAAATCGACATCCGGATAGTGCCAAGCCTTCATGATCGAGGCGTATACCATCGCGGCTTCAAATGACGAGGCACTGGCCGGTGCATGCATGCTAGGAACGGCAGAGGGCGTAATTTGGCGCCCGATATGGCCGAATTCGCTCTCCCAAATGTCGTACTGCGATTGGCTGTCTCCGTTGTAGGGCACGGCCTCCGGATGCGTCGCGATGACATGGTAAGATTCCATGAACGCCTCTTGCGCGATCTTCCAGTTCGCCGGAACCAGCTTGCGATAGCGAGCCGCCGTATAGCGATTTTCGATGTTGAAGCCCTTGAAGTGTTCCGGAACGATGCTGAGCGCCGCTTCCAGCGACGGTGGGTTCGGATTTGCGGTTATGAAGATGAATCCACCCCAACGGCCGAGCGCGACTTCGCGCAGCGCGCCGTTCGTACGATTCGTTGAGCTGAAATCCCAGTGGCTTGGGATGAACTTGAGCGACCCGTCGATGTTCCATTCCCAGCCATGGTAGGGACAGCGAATCACTTGGGCATTGTTGGTCCCGGAACACAATCGGGTGCCTCGGTGCCGGCAAGAATTATAGAATGCTTTGTATTCGTTCTCCTTGCTGTGCACGATAAAGAAAGACAGGGGACCGACATCAAACGGCGCCCGGTCGCCGATGTTCGGAAGGTCTTCTTCGCGGCACGCGCACAACCATGTCTTGGTCCATAGCTTATCGAGTTCGAGCTGAAAGTAGGCGGGGTCGTAATAGCGTCTGAAATCGACCGATCCAGCCTGCGGTTCGATATTCCCCACTTCCCGCATCGCAGTGTTTGGGGGCTGCGAGTCCTGAGCCCACAGGTCCTTCGTTAGCGGCCGCTCCGCATTGCCAAGCCCCCGCTGAATCTCTCCTGTTCGCGCTGTGGCACTCATGATTCACTCCCTCCGGTAAACAAACTAGCTTCGCTCAGCACCACACGGGTGCTAACCTCGCAATGCGCGGCGGACAGCAGGGCCAATCCCACCGGCGCCGCCTATGACAAACGCGGTACCCTTTGCGAATTCTGAAAGGGCCGGCGATTGACACCTTGTTGCATTTCTTGGGCCGGCCCATCGACCCGCCTTATTACGTAGACAGATAATGCTGTAGCATACTATATTATCGTCCTGGCAGCCAACGCCTGCCGGCTGCGCCGATAGAGGATTTTAGCAGCCGGACTTGCGACTTCTATGGCTAGTGATCGTTTAACAAAGGAGAAACTCAATGGCTGCCTACATGATCGTCCTTGGAAAGAGCCGCAATCCCGAGTGGTTGAAAGAATATGTGACCAACGTTCCGTCGATTATCCGTCGCTTTGGCGGCGAATATGTTGATGTGGCCAAGCGGATCAAGCAGTTCGAGGGTCCGGACTTTGGTGGAAACATAGCGGCCATCTTCAGTTTTCCTACACTGGAGAAGGTAGAGGCATTTATGAGTTCGGCAGACTACAAGCCGTTTGCCGATCTTCGAAAGAAGTATATGGATGCGATAATCTTCGCCTTCGATACAAGCGAGTAAGGGCGATTCCGTCTGTAGTCGACTCATCCAGATCCGCATTCATGCAATATTCAAAGTGTATACGCTCGATCAATTGCGTGTGGAGTTTGCTCCGGTTCGTAAAGGCAGCGGTTTCAAATGAAAGAAGATTTGTTTGATCTGACCGGAAAGGTTGCGCTCGTAACCGGCGGGAGCCGTGGGCTTGGCTATCAAATTGCAATGGCCTTTGCGGCCCATGGGGCCGACGTGATCGTTTCGAGTCGTAAACTGGACAGCTGCGAGGCCGTAGCCCGTGAAATTGAAGGGATGGGGCGGCGGGCGCTCGCCTACGCTTGCCACATGGGTCACTGGCGGGAATTGGATGGGCTTGTCGAAGCGGCGTACGCGGTATTTGGTAGGGTCGACATCCTGGTCAATAACGCGGGAATGTCGCCGTCGATGCCGTCCTCCGTTGACACCAGCGAAGAGATATTCGACAAGGTCATGGCGCTCAATTGCAAGGGACCGTATCGACTGTCGGCACTCATCGGATCGCGGATGGCGGTGGGCGAGGGCGGCAGTATCATTAATGTCAGCAGCGTCGGCTCGCTGATACCGCGAGCAAGCTACGGTCCGTATGCCGGCGCCAAGGCGGCCTTGAATGCGATGACGATTGCTCATTCGCAGGAATTCGGCCCCAAAGTGCGCGTCAATGCGATCCTACCCGGGGCGTTTCGAACGGATATTGCCAAGGCGTGGCCCAAGGATCGGGAGGGAAAGCTGCAGGCCGCTATTCCGCGCTATGGCGAACCTGAGGAAATTGTGACCACGGCTTTGTATCTGGCGAGCAAACACAGCGGTTATACGACCGGGGCGATGATCCGCGTGGATGGCGGACGCCGTGAATAGCCATTTTTCCACGCCGCGCGGCGAAGCGATACTCGCACGGGTGCAGGAATTCGTGGACGCCCATGTCTATCCTAACGAAATACTGTACGAGCGACAATTGCAGGAGTCGCCGAACGTGCCATTTCGGGTTCCGCCGCTGATGGACGAGCTGAAAGCCAGGGCGAAAGAGGCAGGCTTGTGGAATCTGTTTCTTCCCCATTCGGTCTCGGGCGCCGGGCTTAGCAATGTGGAGTATGCTCCGTTGGCGGAGTTGATGGGACGAGTGTATTGGGCTTCCGAGGTCTTCAACTGCAGCGCTCCGGATACCGGCAACATGGAGGTTCTCGATCGTTACGGTTCGGAAGAGCAAAAGAGAAGGTATCTGACGCCGCTGCTCGAAGGTCGGATCCGGTCCGCATTTTGCATGACCGAACCCGAGGTTGCATCGTCCGATGCGACCAATATCGCGACGAGGATCGAGCGCGATGGTGAACAGTATGTGATCAATGGGCGTAAATGGTGGACGACGAACGCCTACCATCCCAACCTAGGTATTCTCATCGTAATGGGGAAAGCCAATTCGGCTGCGCCCAAGCATCAGCAACAGTCGCAAATCCTGGTCGAGCCCGATACACCGGGAGTCCGCCGGGTCCGGCCTTTGCCCGTGTTTGGGTACTTGGAGCCGCCGAAAGGGCACGGCGAAGTGGTTTTTGAGAATGTGCGGGTTCCGGTCGGCAATATCATTCTGGGTGAGGGGCGAGGGTTTGAGATTTCCCAAGGTCGGCTGGGTCCGGGTCGCATTCATCACTGCATGCGTGTCGTCGGTCAATGCGAGCGGCTCTTGGAGGTGATGTGCCGCCGTTTGCTGTCGCGCGTGACCTTCGGGAAGGCACTGTCCGAGCAATCGGTTTGGGAGGAGCGCATTGCAGAGGCGCGCACCGAGATCAACATGTGTCGCCTGCTGACGCAGCATACCGCCTATTTGATGGATACGGTTGGCAACAAGTCAGCGCGCAGCGAGATATCGCAGATCAAAGTGGCGGCCACCCGCATGGGCCAGCGCATCGCGGACTTGGCCATTCAGGCGTTCGGCGCCGCCGGACTCACGGATGATTTCGGCCTCGCGCATACCTACGCGCGGTTGCGCACGCTGCGCATCGGCGACGGACCGGACGAGGTCCACAACCGCACCATCGCACGGTTGGAGCTTGCCAGATATCGGAAACCCGATGAACGAAGCGGCGCATGATTGACAGGCAATCCCTGTTCAGCGGGACCGAAGCCCCCCCGGCTCATCTTGCCATCGATGCACAGGTGCTGAGCCGGTATCTCGCTGGGCGTCTGGAGGGATTGAACGGACCGCTGGACATCGTGAAGTTCAAGGGTGGGCAGTCGAACCCGACCTATCGGATCAGTTCGGACGGTCAAGATTTCGTTTTGCGGCGCCGTCCGCCAGGGCACCTGCTGGAGTCGGCGCACGCGATCGATCGCGAGTATCGCGTGTTGTCGGCGTTGGCCGCCGCGAATTTCCCCGTGCCGCGGCCGCGTCTCTATTGCAACGACACCAGCATCATCGGCTCGGCGTTTTACGTCGTCGACTTTCATGATGGTCTGGTTTTCTGGAACGCGGAGATGCCAGGTGTTACGCCTGCGCTCCGAACCGCCGTCTACGATGAGATGAACTCACTCCTCGCGCGGCTACACCAACTGAATTATCGGGGTCTGGGTCTCGGCGATTTCGGCAAAACCGGCGACTACGCGGCGCGCAATCTCGCGCGCTGGTCAAAGCAATACGTTCAGTCCAAATTGATCGACATTCCTGATATGGACTGGTTGATGGACAC
This sequence comes from uncultured Gammaproteobacteria bacterium, assembly GCA_963799885.1. Classification (GTDB taxonomy): domain Bacteria; phylum Pseudomonadota; class Gammaproteobacteria; order Steroidobacterales; family Steroidobacteraceae; genus Bog-1198. The sequence continues at coordinate 666,548 of CAWCYX010000005.1, forward strand.
ATTGCAGCGCCGGCTGCCGCGGCACGAGGACATTGTTTTGCTGCATGGTGATTTTGGTCTTTACAACATCATCGTGCATGCCACGGCGCCAAAGATTCTCGCGGTTTTGGATTGGGAAATGGCGACCCTCGGCGATCCGCTGATCGATCTCGCGCATCATGTCCGGGCTTGGTGGGATCCGCCGGATCCGGTGGGCGGTAGCGCGACGAGTCTGCGCGGTTTGAATCTGTCGGAACTCGGCATTCCCGGCATGGAGGATTACATCGCGACCTATTTCCGCCGACGCGGAATCACGACGATTCCGGACATGACATTCTACATTGGGTTCGCGCAGTTTCGATATGCCGCCATGGTGCAGGGAATCCTGAAACGTGCCGACACAGGAGTGAATGCGAACCGCCGCGTGCTCCATACGCAGGAGCGGGTCCGTGAAATCGCGGCCTTGGCAAGACGAACACTGACCACTTGATTAGAATCCCGAACTTGGCCGTATCCCGGCCACGGATCAAGTCGTAGCCAACACAGGTCATGCATCTGTCACCGCAAGCGCGCAGTCCGATCGGCCCCCTATTGGCCAATAAGGCGTTTGCCAAAGTAACTGATGCTACTACGCCCAGCATCCCAATCACCGAATCCGCGTCCGAACCGGTCAGCAACACTTGTGTCGCAAGCGAAGCATGTGCTAGCGTACCATGTGCTAGCGATCTATAAGAAAAGGGTCTTCAGGCAATCGAGTGGCTGGCTTTCGGGTCGCGATACACAAATTGATTGGCGTCAATTGGGACGCGACGGCTGGCGATCTAGCGTCTTACTGCGTTCAGATCGGGGGGGCAATGAAGAAGAACCGACGGATCCCTGTAGTATTGTGGGCAGCGATGCTTCTGACGATGCCATTACTCCTCCATAGTTCGGAAACCAACCCAGGAGCGCCCGCGGCGGCGCCCGAGGACAGTATCCTTACTGAGATCGTCGTTACCACCTCGCGCGCACGTAGCGAGGATGTCCAAAAAACTCCGCTTGCAGTAACGGCTGTGAATGCGGACATGTTGGACCAGAACCATGTCACGGATATCACCGGTGTAGCAGTTTTGGCGCCCAACCTGCAGATCAACAAGACCATCACCCAGGGAGACGTGGCCACGTTCTATTTGCGTGGCTTCGGAGTTCAAACCAATGATCCGGCAGTCGATCCGCACGTGGCTGTATTTCTCGATGGAATCTATCAACCGGTACTTTATGGGACGCTCATCGATATGTTTGATGTTGAACAGGTGGAAGTACTTGCGGGTCCACAGGGGACGCTGTTGGGGAAGAACGCGCCGGTGGGCGCGGTCTCGATCACGACGGCTCGGCCGACCGCAAAGTTCGGCGGCGAGGCCGAAGCCGACTATGGGAGCTATGAACATGTCGGAGCGCGATTCAAGATCAACGTGCCACTTATTCCGGAAATGCTCGCCGCAAAAGTGTCGTTCGTCGAAAAGCATGGCGGCAACTGGGTTTACGACACTTATACCAATTCGCGTAACATGGGCGGCGAAAGCATCCGGGTGGGCCGTCTGGCTCTCGCGTTCACGCCGAATGAGAAATTCACCTGGAATCTGACGACGTCGTTTCTCGATGCTCTCAATCCACAGCCAGGCAACCGGAGCATTGCCTTCTTGCCTGCGGTTCCCGGAAATTCATCCACGGTCAACCAACCTGGCAACCCAATTGCGCCCGCCCTCTTAGGTGCTAACACATATACGATCTGCTTGTACTATCCAAATGCGGTCTGCCCGTTGACCCGCTATGGTACGAGCGCCCAAAGCGACACACTACCGAACAAGGGCAATTTGCTGCAGATCGCATCGACTATGTCGTACCACCTGGTGCCGGTGACCTTAACTTCGGTTACGGGCTACTACCATAATTGGGACATTAATAGCGCCGGCGTGTCGGGAACTCAGTTCGACAATCTCAATGTATATAGTGACGCCCTGCACGCGGAGCAGGAGTCGGAAGAGATCCGCATTTCATCGAATAATGGTCAGGGCTGGGATCTTGGAGGCTTTCTGGATTGGGTGGTCGGCGGTTACTATCAGCACTATCAGTACACCGACACCAACAATCTGGGTGTCGCCGTGGGACTTTTCGGCGGCGATCCGACGGGTGATGCGATCAATGACCAAGACCAGCAACATGGCACGAGCCGAAGTTTGGCCGGATTCGCACATGTGATCGCAAATTTCACGGAGCAATGGACCGGCATCTTCGGTGTTCGCTATTCGACGGACCACAAGGAACACGATTATCAGGTCCCCGGCTCGCTGCTTCGTTACTTCGACACGCCGATCGACTTTCATGATACGTCCATCGAACTCGGCACGGCCTATCAGTTTGACAAGGACCATATGGCGTATCTACGTTTTGCTCAGGGTTATCAGGCGGGCGGTTTCACAGGATTTCCGTCGATCCCGAATGGAGGTTCGTCGTTCAAGCCCGAGCTCGACAATTCCTACGAAGTCGGAATGAAAACCGACTGGCTGAATAAGCGGTTGCGAGTCAACCTCGCCTTCTTCATCAACCAAATAACACAGTTGCAGGTGGAAAGCGTCGAACCCAACGCGCAGGTGGGATTCATCAACGTCACCAACAATGCCGGTTCGGCAACCGTTCAAGGTGCCGAGGCTCAGATTATTGCCGTGCCGACCCGCGAACTCACCGCTCATCTTAGTGTTGGGTTTCTGGATCCCGCATACAACCAGTATCATGGAACCGTCTGCAGTCCCACCGGTATCGTGACCGACTGCAGCGGCATTCCATTCGAGTACTCACCAAAATGGACGATTGCGCTCGGCGCCCGCTACGAGATGAATCTTCCGAATGGTCTGGGAACGGCAACGGCCTCGACAGATTGGAGTTACCGATCGACGTATTATCCGGCAGCTCCGCCGATCCCTGCGGCGCTGCAGACTGGCTACGGATTGCTCAATGCTGGAATCGAATTAAAGGACGCTAGCACGCGTTACTCCTTGGAGATCTTCGGTACGAATCTCTTCAATAGAGAATCCAAGGAGTCGGTGACCGATCCGGGCGGCCTGGCATTGGTGCAAGACGATGGCCGTCCGCGGGAGTGGGGCGTCCGGATTAAGGCGAAGTTTGGCCAGTAAGACGCGGGATCACGACGATTCCGGAGATGGCATTTTACATTCGGTACGCGCATTTTTTGATACGCCGCCATGGTACTCGGAATTCTGGGCACTATTGACGTCGAAGGCACACCCGGGCCAAGATGTGCCATAGCGTGTAACGAGGAGGCGACGATGGTCGAGTCAGAATTGACTGCTTTATCGGCGCGTTTAAGGCGGTTGGAAGATTTCGAAGAAATACTTCGGCTAAAGCACCGCTATTGTATGTTATGCGATCAGAACTATGACGGGGAAGAAATCGTCAAGTTATTTACACCCGACGGCATTTGGGATGCCGGAGAACGCTTCGGCCGCTTCATCGGACACGACGCAATGCGGGAATTCTTTCGACATATTCCCTCCGCTGTGAGCTTTGCCATGCATACTGCGATGAATCCAATTATTGAGGTGGAGGGTGAAACTGCCCGCGCCACCTGGCAGGCTGTAAATCCTTCCACGTTTATCGTCGAAGGGGTGTCAGTTCCACATTGGTCTTTTTCTCAATATGAAGACAGGTTAGCCAAGGTGGAAGGGCGATGGCTATTCACGTATATGCGCTCGATCATCAAAAAAGTGGCATCTCACGGTGACGGCTGGGAATAGCGCCATCAAGTCGCGTGACAACGTTTTATTGCGGTTAAGCTGCCGTCGCGCGATAAATTCCATGTACACACAGCTAATCATGCGCTTGTCACGGCGATCTGGAGCCGACGGGAGCCGTGTTTCCGCATTGATGCAGCATCTGTGACAGAAATTCCGGCCGCGAAATCGAGTACCTCCCGCGCGGACCGCAAACGGGAAGCTATTACGTCGGCCGCGATTCAGTGTGTGCAAAAGAATGGTGCGGCCGCAGTATCGGTTGACGATATCGCCGTCTGTGCGGGGGTGAGCCGGCGCACTTTCTACCGGTTCTTTTCCGGACGACGTGCGATCATGGAAACAGTTCTTCTCATGCGAGCGCGCAATTCCGCCGTGCGCCTCAAAGAAATCGTTGACCGATGCGAAAGCTTCGAAGATGCCATCGTTATAGGGACCATTGAAGCTTTGAGACATATTCGTCAAGACAAGATCTATCTGTCGGTCCTCGAATCGGAAAGAATTCTATTGCTCGAGCTTGAAACCAAGGTGCACGCTAAGTCCTTGGAGCAAATCAATCTGGGCATTTGGGGTGATGTTTTCGATACAGCACGAGAGAAAGGGCAGCTCAGAGAGGGCGTCTCCAACGCAGACGCGGCTGATTGGTTGGCAAGCATTCAGGATATGCTTCGCCAACGGGATAAGGTGCTTTCAGACCCCAAAGACTTTAAGAAAATGCGGCTCATGCGCAAGTTTCTGTTGCCATCGTTGATGCGTGACGACAATCGTGAGACGCCCACGATGAGAGTTCAAACGGTGCGTAGCCGTAGCAGAGCGGTGTAACTGCTCCCGTAATAGGGACCTCGACAGACAATTCCGCACGCCTGCATCTCTTCTCTTCACATTGTGTATCGTTCCTTTAGTCGAGGTGGCACAGTATTGACAAAATGTGTCGTATGGCACAGAATTCTATAGTGCGCCAGTGGTATGGGAGTACCGGAGCAAGCATCGGCCGCTTCTTCTAGTATATCCAGCATCTCGCGAGGGCGGTTTACGGTCGATAACAGAGACCGAATCCGGGTGCCTGCCTTTGGTCGCGGACGGCATGCGAATGCGCCGCCGTTTAGGCTCTTGATGGCCGGCACTTTCCTCACCTTATCTTGGGCCGTCTGAAATTCTCTTAGTAACGCTTCCCGGTGTTCAAGAAGACAGAACGCACATACCTTAAAACCTCTCAACGTGACTTGTGTCTTCGCAGATTGTGTAATCTCATATAAATATGGTAGCGTATGATTCGCTAGCAAATCGTCTTGCTGGCAGTTGTCCGTAGAAAAGCAAATGGCGGGGGGGGGGTTCATGTTTTTTCGTTCAATTCGTTCACTGCTTTTAGTCTTATCGGCTGCAATATTGATTACCGCGTTGCCGGCGTTTGGCGCTGACCAGCCGCCGCCGTCCTCCGCCAATTCCGTTGTCGGCGGCACTGGCGCACCTTCCGGCGCGCTCGAAGAAATCATCGTGACAGCGCAACGAGTGAAGACAAACCTTGAGCGGACCCCCATTTCGGTGGCGGTTCTCAGCGGTGCCGCCCTCACTGAGCGAGCGATTGTCACTGAGACAGATCTTCAGATCGCAGTGCCCGGTCTCATTGTGCGCGGTGCGCAGAACTCGAACCAATTGAACTACGTAATCCGCGGCCAGACGCTTGACCCGGATTCCGGTTCCCAGCCCGCAGTTCTCCCCTACGTCAATGAAGTCCAGTTCAATAATGGTCAGGTCGCAAGTGCGTTTTATGATCTTGAATCAATTCAGGTGCTGAAAGGTCCACAGGGCACCTTGTTCGGCAGGAATTCAACGGGCGGGGCGGTGCTGTTTACTACGACTAAGCCCTCTGATGAGCTCGGCGGCTATCTGACCGTGCGGGGTGGCAACTACAGCATGGAGTCGGTGGAAGGGGCTCTGAACCTACCTATCATGCCTGACAAGGTGATGCTTCGGGTCGCAGGGTATCAGCAATACCGCGAGGGTTTTCAGTACAATACAGTCGATGGCGAGCATGTAGGGGAGATTCAGCGAGCCGCGGGTCGGATAAGCTTAGCGCTTAAGCCCACGGACGTCCTAACCAATACGACCGTGTTTGACTATTATCACTCGGGCGGGTCAAGCACGTCGTTGGTCGCGTACAGTGCCGCGCCACCATTTAGCACCTCCGCGCTTATACCGGGTACCGGCTTCTTCAGTCCATTGCTGGACAGCGCTATTGGCGTTCCAGGCGCGTGGGCTTCCTATCTGGCCGCGCACCCGGGCATCTATCCGGGCGGCCTATACGCTTTCACCACCGTCCAGAACGCGAGGGGACCATATACGATCTCCATTGGCAACAATGACGACGCTCATCGAGCGGAGTCCTCTTCGCTATCCAATGTCACCACTTACGATATTGGCGGCGATACGCAGGTTAAAAATATATTTGGTTATTCCCATGCGTTGAGCCGAGATTTTTATCAGCTCTCGGGATCTCCGTACTTAGTTGATGGAAGCGGGCCGACAGGTGCGCGGACTATAACTACGCAATACTCTGACGAGCTTCAACTACTCGGAAAGACACTGGCCGGCAAGCTCTCGTATGTAGCCGGGTTTTACTATTCGAATGCGAAACTTTACGACAATAATAGTCTATCCTACCTTGAACTCGAACCCGTTATTCCTCCAACAGAGACCGTTACTATTGGGCAAACGGGGAGCAGAAGCTATGCGGGCTACGCTCAGGGCACGTACGACCTGGGCGATCTGGTAAATGGACTGGGTGTCACCGCGGGTCTTAGATACACGTCGGATAGGGAGTCCATAGAGCAATTCCCCTCGGTGGACGCGGCGACCTATACACCGGGCGGTCCGAACGCGCAATCATCCAAGACCGATAAGCCAAGCTATCAGGTTGGTGTGCAGGAGCAACTCAATCCCGATACCTTCCTTTATGTAGTGTCGCGGTATAGTTTCAGAAGCGCTGGCTTTAACCTCTTCTCGCCAGCAAAGCCCGGAACAGCGGCCACAGGCGGGGATGGCTTCCTCCCCGAGACGGCTAGGGATGTGGAGGTCGGTGCCAAGTTCCAGGGGCTGCTCGGTGGACTGCCTACGCGGCTCAATATTGACGGCTACAATCAATGGGTAGACAACGTGCAACGCATAATCTATCTCATTCTCCCACCCCCGGCACCGCCCGATTCTGGCGTCGGCCTCACGGTAAATATCCCCAAGGCGCGTATACAGGGTGTTGAGGTCGAAGCGGAAATCGATCCGCTCTCTTGGTTGAAGTTTGGCGTGAACGGTGCGTATACCTCGGCGGCGTTTACTGACAACGTGGGCCGCGTCTTCAGCGTCACGCAATTTTTTGGGCCTTACTCGGATACACCGCGCTGGTCGGGCTCATTCTATGGACAAGTGTCGACGCCGCTCCCGAATGACGTGGGAACGTTTTCCGTTCGCGGCGACCTCTACACTCAATCCACTTTGTACTTCGGCACGCAAAACGGCACAATCGGTCCGGGAACGCAACTACCAAACTACACCCTGGCCAATTTCCGTATCGGCTTGGAGAACATCGGAAATTCCAGGTGGTCTGTCGCCGCCTATGTTCATAATGCATTCAACCGCGTCTATTTTGTCGGCGGCATAGCGACCTATTCCGCACTCACCTTCAATTCGGCGCTTCCAGGCGAACCACGGACCTTCTGGGGTGAGGTGAATTACAAGTTCTGATATGGCCGCTGAGGTCGGTGTACAGATTGCCTTGATGAACATGCAACCGCATTTGAAGATGCATCGGATGATAAGGGGAGGGAGATGTCGCGCGCGAAGTCGATACCGTTTAAAGTGGCTATATCGGAAACCGACCTACAGGAGATGCGGCGACGCATTCGTTCTACGCGCTGGACCGGCGATTTCGCTAACGACAACTGGGCCTACGGCGTCGAAAAGAAGTGGTTGCAGGATCTTGTCGGCTATTGGGCCGACGAGTATGACTGGCGAGCCGAGGAGGCAGCCATCAATCGCGTCCCGCAATACAAGATTGAAATCGATGGGGTTCCGCTTCATTTCATTCATGTTCGCGGCGCGGGCTCCAATCCCATTCCGCTCATCCTCACCCATGGCTGGCCCTGGACTTTCTGGGATTGGAAGGATGTCATCGCACCGCTGGCCAATCCGGCGGCGTACGGCGGCGATCCTGCCGATGCCTTTGATGTCATCGTGCCCTCGCTTCCCGGCTACGGATTTTCGGAACCGCTGACAACACCGGGTCTTGATATTCGCCGTATTGCCAGCCTCTGGGTGAAACTCATGCGCGAACACCTGGGGTATGACCGCTTCGCAGCAGCGGGCTGCGATTGGGGCGCATTCATCACTGCCGAGCTGGGGCACGCGCACCCGGAACATCTATTGGGCGTGTGTATCGGTCTGCCGATACTTCCCGGTACGCTCCACAGATCGGTCCCGGCGGAGGCCTACGCGCCCGATGAGGCCTGGATGTTCAGGCGAGCCGCCGAAGCACTGCCGCTGGTAACGAGCCATTCTGCGGTACAAGGCACCGATCCGCAGACGCTGGCTTACGGGCTCGCGGATTCTCCGGTGGGAACGGCGGCATGGCTGTGGGAAAGGCGCCGCGCCTGGAGCGATTGCGACGGCGATCTGATCGGCTTGTTTGGCCGGGATTCCCTTTGCGCCACCGCCTCGATCTATTGGCTGACCAACACCATCGGCACATCCTTCCGTATCTACAAGGAGACCTTTATGAATGGGTGGCCGGTACTTCACGATCGACAGCCTGCTATTCCCGTTCCCACGGGCTTTCTGTTTGGCCCTAAGGAGGTGCTCATGATGCCCCGCGCCCAGGCCGCAGCGCAGACCGACTTACGGCGATGGACGATCACGCCTAAGGGCGGCCATTTTCTGCCATGCGAACAACCAGCACTCGTCATTGATGAGTATCGGCGTCTTTTCCGAGAAATTCGGCATTACAAGTGAGAGATTAATCTATGGGTCTGGGACATGTGATGCAACCAATCCTGATTGGGCGGCTCAGCATACCGAACCGCGTGGTGAGAACGGGTCATGGCACGGGCATCGGTGGTGGGACGATGAGCGAGGCGCTGATCGATTACCACGTGGCCCGCGCTAAGGGCGGAGTCGGGCTCACCATTCTTGAACTCGCGTCGATACATCGTTCCGCCTATCCTTTTCTAAATGCGGGTGCACCTGGCTTGGTCGACGGCTATCGAAAGCTTATGGAACGAGTGCGGCCCTACGGGATGCGCGTGTTCCAGCAGATCGGTCATCTCGGCAACGAAGTTCCACAACCCGATGGTTCCCCTCCTTGGTCGTCCTCAGACACGATTGGAGCGGAAGTTGGCATTCTGGCGGAACAGCTTTCCAAGCGTCGCATTCGCGAGTTCGTCGAGCTGTATGCCGCCGCCGCGCGCGACTGCGAGGCCGGCGGTTTGCACGGCATCGAGCTGCACATGGCTCATGGCTATCTCGTGCAGCAGTTTTTGTCGCCGCTTCACAATCATCGCACCGATGAATACGGTGGCAGCTTTGAAAACCGGGTTCGTTTCGCGGTTGAACTAGCGACCGCCGTGCGCGGGGCGCTATCACCAAAAATGGTGGTGGGCGTGCGTCTGGGTTCGGAATTGCTTGAAGGCGGAATGGGACCCGCTGAGGTGGCTGCGGTGGCCAACCACCTTCACGCCCTGCAGTTAATCGATTACCTCAACCTGACGATGGGTTCCGATTATACGGCCCACAAGATGATCGGCGCGATGCATGAGCCGACTGGTTACGAGTTGCCCACTGACGTGCCCGTCAAGCGTGCGGTGAACCTGCCGGTGATGGTCACCGGCCGATTTCGGACGTTGGAGGAAGCCGATCAGGTCATTGGTTCAGGCGACGCCGATATGGTTGGGCTGACGCGTGCGCACATCGCGGATGCCGATCTCGTCAGGAAGACCCTCGACGGCCATGCGGAAGATGTGCGGCCCTGCATAGGCTGCAATCATGGCTGCGTCGGCGGACTGATCGAACGGGGAAGAATGGGATGCACCGTAAACGTGGCCGTAGGCCACGAATCGATGCTATCGGAGGAGCTAATTCAACCGAGCGGGGCGCCGAAGAAAGTCCTGGTGATCGGCGGCGGACCGGCGGGGCTCGAAGCGGCGCGAATCGCCGCACTTAAAGGCCATCATGTCATTCTCGCCGAAGCGATGACTTCCTTGGGTGGTAACATCAATATCGCTCGGCGCGCACCGCGCCGCGTTGGGATCGGCGACATCACAGAGTGGCTGGAGCGGCAGGTCTATCAACTGGGTGTCGAGGTCCGACTCAGCAGCTATGTTGAGGCCGCCGACGTCGCCGAAATAGCCCCGGATGTCGTCATTTTAGCCACTGGGTCACGGCCGCGGATGGATGGGCGACAATACTTTCTGCCAAGTTTTGTGGCTCGTGGAATGGAGCAGAGTCATGTCGTATCCAGCCATGATTTACTGCTCGAGGGGAGCAATCGTGATTGGGGAAGCAGCGCGGTCGTCTATGACGACGTAGGGCATTATGAGGGGGTGGCCGCGGCGGAATTCCTGATTGAGAGGGGCTTGGCCGTAACGTTTGTCACGAGTCAGGACAGCTTCGCGCCCAAGCTCAAGTCCAGTCTTTCGGCTGGCCCAGCGCTCGAGCGACTCTCCAAAGGGGATTTTCGGCTCATTACGTATGGCAAGCTGCTCCGTATCGGTACGCGCGACGCTGAGATCGCCCATCGTTACGGCGGCGCATCGTTTCTGACAGCTGCCGATACGGTCGTGTTCATCTCTCATAATCAGCCGAATCGAGAATTATTGGACTCAGCACCGACGCTCAATGCGGAGATCATACTAGTTGGTGACGTGCGTAGTCCGCGCTTCCTTCAAACCGCGATCCGCGAAGGGCATCTGGCAGCGCGCGGGATCAATTAACAGGTAGATAAAAGTGGAGGAGAAAATGACGTCTATCGACCAGCCGTATTTTGACTTGAAGCTCGAACTCGCTAGTGACAGCGGGATCACCGAGACCGCGCGTCGCAATCGTGAACTGCTGGTTGCGGCCTACGGAGCAATGGTCTCAGGGAAAGACCCTGACGCACTAATGCGACTCCTTCATCCTAACGTGACATTTTATGAAGCTGCTTCGCTGCCTTTTGGATGTGTGGAGAGAGGACCTGATGGATGCGTGAAGGGTGTTCAAGCGATGTTTTCGGCCTGGTCCAGCCTTCGCGCCACATTCACCGAATTTACCGCAGCGGGAGACATCGTGATCGCTTATATGCGTCTCACGGGAACATCCCGTCATACTGGGAAAATCTATGATCGACCGAATTGGGAAATGTTCCGGTTTAGCGACGGGCAAATTGTGGAGTGGCGTCCGATCTACTGGGACGTGCATGAGGTCCGACAGGTCTGCGGGCTCGACTGACCACGCTGATGGGATCACAATCCATATCAGGCCGGAAAAGCTGTAGCCTCGTCTATCAAAACCGCACATCGACTCGCATCCCGGTCAGAGCGGCAAAATGGAACGCTACTCAACGATCTGCCGCCGACGCCTCAGTAATCGGCGCAGGGTCCGGGTTCCATGAAGAATTCGATGCATTCCGCTCGGGTCGGGGACCCCTTGCCGATCACCTTGGCCAGCAAGTAATCGATAATGGCGCCGATTTCGCGCGGCTGTAGCGGGCGCGGGGGATCCGGAGGAATGACCGTGGCAGGGGCGGGACCTTGGATGCCATAGCAAGGGTCGTCCGAATAGGCAAACGCGTCGAAGTGCGGCATGGCGGTTCCCGGGCGTCCGCACGAAATCACCTCGATAAGTTCTGCGCGTGAAAGTCGGGTGCGCCGCAGGTTGGCGCCGTTGCCCGGGGAATGCGGATCGCCATGGCCGTCGCCCGCCCAGCCATGACAGAAGGGGCAGGAACCCTTCGATTGAAATAGCTCTTTGCCCGCGCTGATCTGTGATTCCGACGGCTGTTGCACGCTCGGTGCCGATTGCGAATGCGCGCCCACTGTCAGCAGCGCCTGCATCGACATTGTGAGTACGATAGAGCTTTGACGGTTCATGCGGTGCGACCCCTCAGAGCGAGAAAACCAATAGCATAGGCACACTTTCGATGCTGTACGATTCCTTGTTGGCATTTGGACCAATCAAGCGAGGAGACAGCCCGCCGCCGGTCAGTATTGCGATGTATTCTTTTCCGTTGACGGCGTACACCGTTGGCGGAGCGCCGACGTAGGTCCCGACATGCATCGAGTACAGCGGCTGCAAAGACTCATCGTCCAAGACTTCGAAGATTCCGTCTCGAAACGCGGTGATGACGAGCCGTCCCGCGGTCGCCGTCGCGCCGGCGCAATTGGGGCTTTCCGATGATCGGCGCGACATGACTCGAGCGGTGGCGGGATCGACTGCGACCAAGCTCCCCGAAACGTGTTCGTGATTGGTGATAAATCCCCCCATATGCTTGTCCGGCGTCACGGTGATCGTGTGGCATCCCTCCCAGGTGCCAGCGTACACAAGTTTGGTTATGGCGCTGTAGGCGGGTGGCCAGTAGTTCACGCCGCCGCGCTGTTCCGGGCACACGTCGATGGGCCCGCGGTCCCTTTGCGGCTGGGCTGCATACACCTGTACCGGTAGACCGCGCTGGTATTCCAGCGGCTTGCCGGTACGCGTATCGAGTCCACGGCTCCAAGTGACCTTGCCGACATAAGGTCCACCCTTTAGAAATCGGCCGCTTTGCTCATCCAGTGTGTAGTAGAACCCATTACGCCCGAAGTGGCTCAATACTGGTCGAGGCTTGCCGTCGATGGAAAGGTTGAGCAACATTTGGGCGCCGACTTCATCGAAATCAAAGGGATCGTTCGGCGTATATTGGAAGTACCAAATCAGTCTACCGTCGTCGGCGCCAAGTGCGACCGTGCTTTCGGTAAAAAGGTTGTCGCCGGGCCGCCCTGCCGAGTCGTTCGCTTTGTTGGGATTGCCGGTACCCCAAATCAGACGGTTGGATTGTGCATCGTAAGCGCCCGTCGCCCATATGCCACCACCGCCCGTCTTCCAGGCGTCGCGCCCATCCTTCCAGGTTTCGCTGCCCGGCTGGCCAGGGGCGGGTACGGGATACCAGCGCCAAGCGATTTTCTTCGTGTCCAGGTCGAATGCAGCAAGCCAACCGCGCGCGCCGAAGTCACCGCCGCTCGCTGCGATAATAAGCTTGTTTTTCACGACCAGCGGCGCGGCAGTGAATGCCTCGTGCGGGTCGGTCTTAACGTTCTCATCGAATAGGACGCGGCCGTTGTCTTTTTTAAGACCAACGACCCGACCGTCGACGGTCAACTCGATGACCATATTTGCATATAACGCAACGCCACGACTTGCGGGCAGAGGGACGGCCGCCTTGTCGATTCCAGGATCGGTTTTCCATATGATGCTGCCGCGGTCGCCGGCCCGCACGTCGATCTTGTATACATTGCTCCAACCGTCACTCAAGTACATGAAGCCATCTTCGACTAGCGCGCTCGCCTCCATCGCGCCATTCGGGAAAATGCCTGCCGCCTCGCCACCACCGAGCCCCGTCGCAAACGCCAGTTTCAAATCTTTGGCATTGCCGCGATTAATCTCATCTAAACCCGAGAAACGCGTTGCGGCGTAATCCTTGTGAACCATGAGCCAGTTTTCCGGTTCGGCATCGGTCGCCGCCAAGCGTTCGGCGGTGACATCGCGGGCGAACGAGAACTCGGCAATGCCGAGCAGAGTGAGTCCGATCGCGGGTATCGCAAAGCGACCGGCGGCACGGCGCGATCGCATCGTTGCGCCAAGAGGACTTCCGGACAAGCCGTTAAGCCTCTTCCCAGCGACGGAGCGCCTCCTTTTCATGATGCGCCCAAGCGTTCTCTACCGAAAAAAATCACGGCGCATCGCTTCCAGCCTCTCCGACATTGCGGTGGCTCGAAGCGCCGACTCCGCCGCTGCCGCCTGTGAGAGCGGTGCCTTTTGATAATTCCATAGGTTTTCCAGTCATCGTGCATTGCTAAAAAGCGATCGATGTGAGCATATCGTGCGCTTGCGACTTAGTCTAGGGCGGTCTGGTCAGTTGCTTGGCACCGCAGCGTATAGCTGCGGTCAATCGCCCGGTGGCCTTTGTGGAAGCGACTATACAGTACACGGGCATATTGGTATAGTAGCATACGATTATCAAACCCTCGCTGCCAAAACCATTCATCGCGTAACGGCTGAGCGCTAGTAGTATTTTAGCAATCTTCGGCCGCCAAATGGTTGCCGTAGGTAGGAGTCACTCGAATGTCGATTCCAAAAAGTTATGTGGTCGAAAACACCCGGACTCCGACGGGGCCCACCTATCGCAGCATCATCGAGAATGACAAGGTGCCGCCAGCCCCCGATATGCTTGAAAGCCATCGTCAGGATTTCGGGACCGCGTCACTTGATAAAGCGCGCTATACGAGCCTGGACTTTCACCGGCAGGAGCGCAAGCAGATGTGGTCTCGGGTTTGGCAGTTCGCCTGCCGGGAGGAGGAGCTTTCTGAAGTCGGCGACGTTATCGTCTATGATCTTTGTAATATTTCTCTGCTGATCGTCCGCTGTGAGCCCGATAAAATCAAAGCGTACTATAATTCGTGTTTGCATCGGGGGACAAAGCTATGTGCTTCCGACACGAGCGTGTCGCAGCTCCGTTGTCCGTTTCACGGCTTCACCTGGTCTCTAAACGGGCAATTGACCGCAGTCCCGTGTCTATGGGATTTCCCGCAGATTTCCGAACAGGATTGTCGCCTCCCGGAAGTCATGGTGGCTCGGTGGGGTGGCTTCGTCTTCATCAATCTCGACCCCGATGCTTCGCCGCTCGAGCAATACCTCGAGGTGCTACCCGCTCATTTCACTGGCCACGACGATTATACGAGGAAATATATTGTCGGCCATTATCAGAAGGTGATCGGCTGCAACTGGAAAGCGGCGCTCGAGGCATTTCTCGAGTCATACCACATCCCGGAAACGCATCCGCAGATGGTCAATTACACCTCGTATGACGGTACACAATACGACGTCTTTCCCGGCGCGCGTCACACGAACCGTTTCTTATCCACAATTGCGGTGCCGAATACACAAATCGCTGGATCGCTCTCGGAGCAGAAGATCCTCGATGCTTTGTTTGCCCAGATGAGCGGCGGATCGGGTACCGCTCCAACTCTTCCCGATGGCGTCACGGCCCGGCAATTCATGGCGGATCTGTCACGTCGTTCTGCGGGAGCGCAGAACAACGTAGACTACAGCACTCATCCTGATACGCAGGCGCTCGACGGCGTTCAGTATTTTCTATTTCCGAATATGGTGCTTTTCCGCGGTTTCGCATTCCCAATGATCTATCGTGCCAGGCCGAACGGCGATGATCCGGATAGCTGCATCTTTGATTTATTTGTGATGCGCGACGTTCCGGCGAGGCAAAGCCGTCCCGAGCCGGCATCCATGGTACGTATGGGGGACAGAAGCTTCAGCGACATGGCGCCGGCATTTCCATCGTGGCTCGGCAAAATCTACGATCAAGATACGCAAACGTTGAAATACCAGCAGGAGGGTCTAAAAGCGGGCGGAGGCTCCGGGATTATGCTTAGCCGTTACCAAGAATCTAGAATTCGGCATCTGCATCGAACCCTGGATATGTATCTCGCGGGTGAGATCTAACATTTCGGGGAGAATGCCGCCATTGCGGCCGGTGAGGCGATGATATAGATGGCTTCTATGGATCTCAGCAGGACTGAAACACCAAGAGCGAAGCGTTCGATTGTTCAGAACGCATGGGTCGTCTCGAACCTGCACGAGGCCATTACGCGATGGCTGGGTATGGGCGTCGGTCCCTTCCTGACATCTACCAATCGGTTTCCAAATGCTATCTATCGAGGGCAGCGTGTCCCGTTAGAGTTCTCATCTGCATTAGCGCAAGCTGGAGGAGTTCAAATTGAACTCATCGAGCAGCTCAGTCCAGGACCTTCCGCCTTTCGCGACGTCATTCCGGCAGGACATACGGGATTTCACCATGTCTGGATGGCGGTGCCAGATTGGGATCAGGAAGTCATATCCTTACGGTCACGCGGCATCGTTTTAGCGACTGAAGCGGAGGCGGGAAATGTGCGCTTCTGTTACGCGGACACCCGCAGCACCCTCGGGTGTATGGTCGAATTGCTTGAGGACGCTCCCGTCGTCCGGCAACTCTTGGCGACAGTCGCCTTGGCGGCGCGCGATTGGGATGGTTCTGATCCGATCCGTCCTCTCGGATGACTCGTATCTGCGACCTTTGTTGAAATAGATGTGACAGTCTCTCCTGCCAACGAGTGCGGCGGGCTGGCATTTTCCGGTGCACACCCAAAGGGTTCATTCATGCAAGCTGCAGCCCGCCTGCGACGGGAATACTTACCCCCGTTACATACCGTGCCTTGTTCGATAGTAGAAAGACCGCCACGTCGGCGACGTCCTCGGCTTTTCCAGCTCGTTTGAGCGGAATCGCACGAGCCATCTTCTTGACGTAGTCCTCCGTATCGCTGTGAATAGTCGCAAGACCGAGTCCTGCCTCAATGAAGCCCGGACCCACACAGTTGGCACGAATACCATTCCTTCCTTCTTCGCGTGCGATACCCCTGATGAGCATTTCGATTGCCGCCTTGGGCGCCGCGGATAGGATGTCCCGCGGTGGCGCGCGGTCAACGGCAGCGGTGATGATGGCGAGATATGAGCCGCCTTTGCGATCTTGCAGATGGGGCAGCGTCGCCGCCACGAGATTGAAACAGCCATTCACATCGGCATTGATGATGCGGGCCCAGTCAGCGCTCGCGATCTCATTAATGTATAGAAACTCGATAGGTGGTCCAGACGCATACACAACAGAATGCAAGAAGCCGAAGCGTTCAATCGCGTTGTTCGTGGCGTCTATAATGGATGCCTGGTCCGTGAGGTCAACTTGCAGGACCAGCGCTTCACGGCCGGCGGCACGCACCTCTCGTGCCACGGACTCCGCTGACTCCGCCTTGGTCCGGTACGTTAACGCAACGTCGCTTCCCGCGAGGGCGAGGGCTCGGCATATCGCCGAGCCAATTCCCCCGGTTCCGCCAACTACGAGTGCCGCCCCCTTTGCAAATTCTGCCATCGCATTGGCCGTCATCATGGTCTCCTTGAATCAATCTCGCAGAAGTCGGTGTCTATGAGAGCAATGCGCTTGGCGCCGAAATCATCGTGGCCCGCTCCGCCCCCACTCATCGCGCAATTGCCGCTTGAGTACTTTCCCCGATGCGTTACGGGGAAGCGCCTCGACGAACTGTACGGACTTGGGTACTTTGTAGCCGGCGATGCGCTCGCGTGCGAAGGCCAGAATTTCCTGTTCGCTCAACGCAGGATCGCGCCGCACGACAATGGCCATGGCAGACTCTCCCCATCGAGCATCCGGTACGCCGATCACAGCGACCTCGCGGATTCCCGGCAAGTCTAGGAGAACGTGCTCAATTTCTGCAGGATAAATGTTCTCGCCGCCAGAAACCAGCATGTCCTTGAGCCGATCGACGAGGAAAACATATCCCTGTTCGTCCTTGTACCCTGCATCGCCGGTCCGGTAATACTCGCCATGCATGAGGTCGACGGAATCATTCTCCATTTTCCAGTAACCCTTCATGATCGCGGGCGTCCTTACGCAGATTTCACCGATATTCCGCGGAGGCAATTCCGCACCGGTGGTGTTCATAATCCGCAGATCCACCATTGGGTAGGGCTTGCCGCAGGACTTCAACAGATCTTCACGCCCGGCCTTGTGATCACTGGGCGAAAGAAAGCAAACGACGCCGTTCGTTTCGGTCATGCCATAAAGTTGCACGAAATCGCAGGAAAACGCGCGCAGGCATTTGTCGAGAAGTTGCGGTGAAATCGGGGCGCCACCGTAGAAAATCAGCTTTAGGCTGGTGAAATCGATGGTATTGCGCAGCGGATTCTCCAGCATCAAGTTCAGGACCGTGGGCACCCCAAATAAGTGTGTAACTCGGTACTCCTGAATCGCCTGAAGAAGAAGCGCGGGATCGACCTGCTCCTGGACGATGCAGGTGGATCCGCGCGCGAACCATTGCAATGACCAACTCGTGCCGCTTAGATGAAAATTGGGCAGGGCAACCACCGCAACGTCCTTGGGCCCCCACTTCGCCCACTCATCGCCCGCCGCAACCTCCAAAAGCCGCATTTGCTGCGACGAAGAATGAGTGATTTGCACGCCCTTCGGTTTGCCGGTGGTGCCACTCGTATAGAATTGAACCATCACATCGAGCGGCGCCGCTGTGGGATGTACGCGCGCGGTGCCATAACGGTCTCGCCAGACCTGGTACCCATCCGGCTGGTGCTTCTCGCCGAGCACAATCATTTCTTTCAGGCCCGGGGCCGCCGTCTGCAATCGAGGCAAAAAATGACGGAAGGAAGCGTCGATGAAGAGCGTCGAAATCTCAGCGTCCTGAAGAATGAAAGCTATTTCCGATATGGCTAAGCGCCAATTGATGGGCAATGCAATTCGGTTGGCACGCACGAGTCCAAAAAAGAGTTCGAAATATTCATCCGAGTTTTTCGCGAGTATCCCCACGCGCGTCTGAACCGGTATGCTCAGATCGGCGATCCCGGCTGCGACTTGGCTCGCTCGTTGGTCAAGCTCCCGATAGGTCGTGCGCCTACCATTGAAAATGATGGCGGGGTGATCGGGCTGAATGGACGCCAAGTGCCGGATCGTGTCCGCCTCGGTGATCATGGATGCCGGTGATTCCTTGGGAATTGAAGGTACGGTCATGGTGCCACATCTGCCAGGGCGGGCATACTGGCCAGCGCGCGAATCGCATGGAGCGGCTCATTCAGCATGTGTACGTTAGCATCCGCAATTCACCTTGCGTTTACTGGTGACACTCAATCCGGAATCGTTATCGGTAGATGCCAGCATATCTTACGCTAGCTTACGTTATAATTGGCGTCTCGACAAGAATCGTGTAAAACTGCTCACCGCGTACTAAAGTGCCGAAAAGACGGGCGTTCTAACGTGTTGTTGGACAGCAGAAAGCGGTTTCGACGACCTTAGCGGGCGATCTTCGAATGACAAATGGTTACATCGGCGTGTTTACACTCGTTTGAAGTCCAATATGGTCAAACCAAATAAGAGATATTGCGCGGACACTCAACTGAAACAAGGGGAAGTTATGGCTGACTTAAAGGGCAGGTCGATTATCATTACCGGTGGCGCGTCAGGGATCGGGGAGTCGGCTTCACTGCTCGCGGCCCAACGAGGGGTGCGCGTCACGATTGCGGACCTTAATAAGGTTGCCGGAGACAAATTGGTGGCGAAAATCGGCGCCGATGGAGGGGTGGCCCAGTTCATTCAAACCAACATCGCCGATGAACTACAGGTCAGAGCGATGGTGGCCGCTGCAATGTCCGCTTACGGCAGGCTCGATGGCGCTTTCAACAATGCCGGCGTGAATGGCTTCAGCCACAAGGGAGCGCATGCGCAACCAGTACTGTTCGCCGATGTGCCGCTCGATGCTTTTCGTGTGGTAATGGACGTCAATGTTTGCGGTACGTTTCTCTGCATGAAACATGAGATTCCGGCCATGCTGCGGTCCGGCGGCGGTGCAATCGTCAACACGTCATCCCAGGCGGGACACCTCGCCATTCCATCCGCGCCCGACTACATCGCTTCGAAGCATGCCGTAATCGGCTTGACCAGATCCGCCGCGCTCGACTACGCGACGCAGAATATCCGTGTGAATGCAGTGCTCCCCGGGGTGATCCGCACACCGATGATGGAGGCATCCATCGCCGCCAATCCGCGGATCGAGGAATGGGCGGCCCAAGTCCACCCGATCAAGCGCCTTGGCATGCCGCATGAAATTGCAGAGGCCGCCTTGTGGCTAATGTCCGACGCCGCAACCTTCATTACTGGCATATCGCTGTCAGCGGACGGTGGCTATTCCCTGGTCTAGTGGTCGCTAAACACCGAACGAGGCCAAATAAGGACCCGCGTCGGGGACGCTATCGCGTTCAATACCTCGATGAGGGCGTCCATCATTTTTCCGCGTTGGGATTGTGCTGGCACGGTGTACGTGCGACGACGCCGGGCAGCAGATGCATATCGGCGCCGTAATCTGACCAGGGATGGAAAAACATTGGCTTATCTTGCTCAATCCTCAGCAAGCGATTTCTATAATCTTGTAGATAGCCGTTGAGCATCAACGCGTCATCCATGTCAACGCCATGAATCACAACGGGCGGCAGAACGTCGAAGCCGACAAACCGCAGTATGCCGTTATGAATTGGCCAAAGCACGGACTCCATATCACCGCACATGCCCGAAGGCGCATACATCACCGGTGGGCCGCCGGTGGTCGTCACCAGCATGCCGCGCTTTCCCGCCATATGTCCGCGCTCAAAAAACGCCCCTCGACCGTCATACACGGCGCCCATGGCGAATACGCGGTCGACCCAGCCTTTCATGATTGCGGGTAGCGAGAACCACCAAAGCGGAAATTGCAAGATCAGCAGATCGCAGCACCTAAGTTTCTTCAGCTCACCAGCGATGTCGGTGGAAAAAGTATCACCCACCGAAGCATGATACTGCTCCCGGCTGTACTTGAAGAAATCCGGGTCAACCGGCACGTGGAAGTCGGCGCGGGTTGCCGCAGCCTCGAACGCCATGGCATAGAGGTCGCTGGTCACTACGCTGTGCCCCATACTGGCCAGTGTTTCACGTGCGGTCTCTAGCATCGCATGGTTGAAGGATTTCGCCTCCTGGTGGGCATAGACGATAAGAACATTCATTCAGTGCTTTCCCGTTTCAAAGACGAATAAGGGTTCCGGTTCGGTTGTTATAGGGACTCATGACGGCATTGGACGGAACAATAGCGCGACAGAATCGTGAATTAACGGCAAAGATACGCTGCCTCATCCGGACATCACGTGGTCTCAATTTTTGAGCTTCCTATGGGCAATGAACAACAGAGCGGCAAATATATACTCAACAATCGCCCCATAAAAATATTGGCTCGCGGGCATGCCCACCAATATTATCGAAATCGTCCGGGCGATGCCGGCAATAAGAATCACGACTGAGAGCTGCGGAACGTGATCTTGTCGCGCGACCAAATTGCGGGCCGTATTAAAGCAGTCAATTCCATAAAATATCCAGAACACACTAAAAAACCTAAACTCGTTATCAAGAGAAGCAGTAACGGCACCAGCCGCAGGCACTAACCGTGTGCCGACAGAGAGTGCCAACGCGCCAGTAACTGCGGCAATAAGAGCAAGCACATAGAGAATAACCATGATCACATAGAAGGAGCGTGGCTTTCGCACGGTGTGAATCATGGAAACCGATGTCTCCGGCGGCGTTAAAGATCGCGAAGTTACCGTATGTTAGCATATAATACCACGCATATAGATATATCATCCCGCCTGGAAACATAGCCATGTTAGCCGCGTTGTCGATTTAAGCCCCAATACCAAGAGGCGTCAAAAGCAAGAATGCGGTGACGTTATAAAACAGTCTCTCGCGCTCGTGGCTGAGAGTTCATCACGGCGGCAATTACCCGCACAAAGCCGATCGCTACGTGACCTCAGCCATCCCAATCGCGTTTCGCGACCCTAAGAGTCTTTCTGGCGGCGGCCTGCAACACCCTTGCTCGCTCCACGGCGCTTTCGCCCCGATTGCGCCGCCGATTCATCGGGACCTCCAGCGATATAGGGCATGCCCGGGGAACGGCCTGCAGGAACTGGGACAACGGGAACTCGCCTTCCCCGGGGGCCAGACGATCACCGATCGCTTCATCGAATTGACTCTCTGCAGGCATGGCAAGAGGTCCATCGCAGAGCTGGATATAGCCGATTAACGACGGATCAAGAACTGATAGATCTGCGGGCGAGGAACCAGTTCGGATCAGATGCAATGAGTCAACGACGACAGCACCATTGGAATGGGCAGCGCGCTGGACGGTGTTCACGGCATGCGTGAGTGTCTTAACCTCGGCAAAGACCATGAACTCAAGCCCCGCCTTGATTCCGAACTGCGCACATAGCTCACAAAAGCGTGAAAAATTGTCGATAAGCCTTCTGCCGTCGGTGTCAAATGCGATAGACGTGGCGCGTTTACCGCCAAGCTCTGCCCCAAGCTCCAACCCACGCCGATAGTCGGCAATATCTACTTCCGGCGTAAGGGAAAAAACCTCCAAGTTGTAGACGCTGACTCCGGTAGCGCTCAGGGCGGCTTTGAAGTCGCGGGCTGCCTGGCCGAGTGTCACCTTCGGATAGACGTGGCCAGATGGAACCTCAGTAAAAATGCAAACATGTTCGAACTGCGATGCATGGGCCGCCATGACGAGCTCAGAAGGGCTAATCTCAAGCGCACAAAGCTGGTGCAGCGACAATGGTCGTTTCATAGCAACTAATCTTACGTGGCGAGTGCGGCTCGTGCGAGTATTACAGTTGCATACGGTCAATATGCATACTATTATACCGCTCGTCGATGGTAAGGTCGAGTCCGGTTGACATAGCTAAAAGAGAGACCATTTGAGAGTTGCAATCGTTGGAGTTACACCGGAGCGCAGTTGGGCGACCATGTCCCACATTCCCGCCCTGAGGAACCTCCCCGACTATGAGATTGTCGGCCTGGCTAACCGTAGCGAAAAGTCGTCGCGTGAGGCGGGTGCAGCGCTCGGCTTGAACGCTTACTCCAGTGTGAGCTCTATGGTTGGCGATCCCCAGGTGGATCTGATTGCTGTCACCGTAAAGGTTGCACACCATCGCGCAATTGTCGATGCGGCGCTCGATGCGGGCAAGATGGTTTATTGCGAGTGGCCGTTGGGTAATGGTCTTGCCGACGCGATAGCGATGGCGAACATGGCACGCGAGCGCGGCCTTCGCACGGTTGTTGGCATGCAGGCGCGGTGCTCGCCTGTCATCCGTTACGTACGAGACTTGGTCCGCCACGGATATGTCGGAAAGGTGTTGTCGACCACTCTCATCGGATCTGGAATCAGCTGGGGTGAGCAGATCAGTGCCCCGCACGAATACACTCATGATCGTTCAAATGGTGCCACGCTGCTGACTATCCCTATGGGCCACACGCTGGATGCGGTCTGCTTTTGTCTGGGCGAATTCACAGAGGTTCGCGCCTCGATGGCCACGCGACGCGCGACTTACCGTGTAGTCGAAACCAGCGTTGAAGGACCCATGCTTGCGCCGGATCAGGTCGCTTTCACTGGTCGTCTGGGTGACGGTATTTTCGCCGCGGTTCACTATCGAGGTGGAGTGTCCCGAGGCACAAACCTACTTTGGGAAATTAATGGGACAGATGGCGACCTGCAGATCACCTCCATGGCCGGTCATGCGCAAATGTTTGACCTTACGGTTAAGGGCGGCCAGAAGGAAGAGACGTCGCTCAAAACGCTTCAGCCGCCAGGCAGCTACCGCACCGTTCCCTCGACCATCGAGGGTTTCGCGGTGAATGTTGCTGAAGTCTATGCTCGCTTCGCAAAGGGCGATCGAGGTCCTGATCCTGCTCCAAGCTTTGATCTTGCCGTGAAGCGGCACAGTCTCCTCGATGCAATCGAGCACTCGGCCGAGTCGGGTCAGCGGATTAACATCTGACAGATTTCCGCAACTGAACGATTGCTTCGCGGTAGTTGTTCTCTCCGCAGTCCTGAAATGTGTAGGTAAGCGAGATCACCTGCGGCCGTCAGGCCGCTTTGTCGTAGTCTCGTCATTGGATCACCGCGCCACCGTCCACAACCAATGCGTGGCCGGTGACGAAGCTAGATTTTTCTGAACAAAGCCATATTGCCGCTTCGGCCATCTCCTCGGGGCGCGCCATCCGCCCGATCGGAGAGAAATTATCGAGCTTTTCTTTGACCTCCGGGCCAAGCCGCGCGACTCTGTCCACCATTGGTGTGTGCGTGACGCCAGGGCAAAGCGCATTCACACGGATATTGCGACGCGCGTACGTCAGCGCCGCGGTCTTCGTCAGGCCAATTACCGCATGCTTGCTTGCCGAATAGGCAGGTTGCGAGGGCATCCCAGAAGCGATGATTCCGTTGATCGAAGCCGTATTGACGATTGTCCCGCCTCCGATTGTCAACATCTCGGGTATCTCCGCCTTCATGCATTGCATGACACCCGAAACATTGATCGCCATCGTCTTTTCGAATGCTGTATCGTCCCACTCAGTATCGGCTTCCAGGTTGATGCCGGCGTTGTTGAAGGCGCAATCTAGTCTGCCGAAGATTTGGATGGTTCTTGCAACGAGAGCACGAACATCGTCACGACTGCTCACGTCACAATTCACGTATGCCGCATCCCCACCGGACGCCTTGATTTCGGCGACCACAGCGTGACCGCTCTCGTCGCTTACGTCCGAAACGATAACGCGCGCATCATGGTGGGCAAAGAGGAGCGCGGCTGCGCGCCCGATGCCGGCGCTGCCGCCCGTTATCAACGCGACCTTGCCGCTGAAAAGATCACTCATGCTGGAACTCCCTTAGAGGTCATATACGCTGAACCGCGCCTCGTCCTTCTGCATCAGACTGCCGGTTGGCCGGCCGGCCGTCAATAGGACGCTTGCGTACGACATTGGTCCGAACGCAGATCCGCCCATGGAGACAGCCGCGCCGAGTTCAGCTGGCGCGTCGTAGAGCGAATGAAACCGGGCAGCATTGCGGCACGGACGTCAACGGTACCGTCATGCATGCCATGCGACCGGGAGATCTGAAGCTGACATGCGTGGCGGTTTTCCAGATCGCTCCAAGGCTGGCGGCGGCCGCGCCCTCGCCACGGGACTTGAAATCGCAACACGGCTAGTCCAAGGCGGTCCTGATCTCCTGCAAGTACAGCGGGCTATTCGAGATGGTGTTGTGATCCACCTCGGGAATGATCTTCAGTCGAGCCACGCCCTGCGAAAAGGCGCCATACAGTTTCTCCGTGTTGGCGCGGGGAATGACGGCGTCGTTCGCGGCGGCCAGCAGGAGGGTGGGAGCGTGAATCGCCGGCGCATACCGCCAGGACTCGAACTTGTCGGTCAGCAGCCAGCGGATCGGAAAGTAGGGGAATTGCCGCGCCGCGAGTTCTTCGATGCTGTCATACGGTGTCACCAGAACGAGCGCGGACACCGGCCGGCGGCTCGCCAGGCGAATGGCGACGCCGCTGCCCAGGCTGCGTCCGATCAGCGCAATATCCGGATGCTCCAAGTACACCCGGTCGAACAGCGCCAGAGCGTCGCTTTGGATCGCCTCCTCGGACGGTTTTCCGGAACTTCCTCCGTAGCCGCGGTAGTGGAGTAGAAACAGCGCGCGGTCGGGAAATGCCGAAGAAAAGGCCGGTAGGCTGAGCGACACATCCTCCGCATTGCCGCCAAAGTAGATCAGGGCCTTGGGTGAAGCCTGCTCTCGAACGGAGACGCGCAGCGCCGCTCCGGGAACCGCGATAGTCAGCGCACCGTCCGCACTTTCGGCCGCCCCAGGCTGGGGGTAGTAGAGCATCGAACGCTGCATGGCAAATAGCACGAAGCACGCGGCCGCGTACATGAAAGCCATGATGGCCAGGAGCAACCCGGCGTTTCGCGCGACGTGACCAACCGCGATAGTCATGGCGGCCAGACTACTGCATCAGTGCAGTGAAAACAGACGCCGGATGTTGGTTGCGACCCGGTCCGCCAGTCCCTCTTCGTGCTGATCCCTCTGGTCGAGGCGGTGAAGTACGGTGCGATGCGCCAGCTGCCGGCTCGCCAGGCTTTCGCTCAGTTCTTCGGCAATGCTCGGACGGGCCTTGATGAGCGGGGAAAGCGCATCCTTGGATATCTCATAAATCACTGCACGCGTGAGCGCGGTGAGTTCGCCATTCAGCGGCTCACCGGTGAGCAGTCCGAGTTCGCCGAAATAATCTCCCGGCGCCAATCGGATGACCTCGATCTTGCGACCATTTTCCTCCACCGACCCGACCAGAACGCCGTAACTGACGATGCACAGCGCCTGCAAAATCGCGCCGGGCTTCACGATCACCTCGCCTGCCTTGTAGTCCTTGCGTTGCATCTGCGACGCCAGGGCGGCATTTTCCTTCGCAGTCAGGGTCGAAAAAAGCGAGATTCCCGCAAGCAGCCGTTCCGGGATTGCCGACTCTCTTTTGTCCTCCGGAGTCGTTTTTGGGGGTGAGCCGGCGAGGCGCGGCGAGAATCTGGCTCCCGCCGCGGCCGCCGCACGATAAACTCGATCGAAAAGTTCATTTTGGGCTTTATCGACCGCGCCGACATCCGCCACCGAGAAGCCGAGTTCAAAATCAATCATCTCCGCGCTGAGATCCTTGATGGTGACGGTCGGCTCGGGCGCCCGCAAGATCTGCGTGCTGCCGAGCAGCACTTCCTTCAGCAAGTTGCAGCCCGCGGCGGGCGTCAGCGTGGGCTCCAATTTGACGCGGATGCTGGCGCCGTGGATCTTGGTGGGCGTGCTGCAATTGACCAGCTTCGATTTCGCGATGACGCTGTTCGGGATGATTGCCACATCCTGGTTGCCCGTCAGGATGTGCGTCGCGCGCCAATTGGTCTCGATCACCTTACCTTGGAGGGTGTCGTCCAGAATGATCCAGTCGCCCACCCGGTAAGGGCGCTCGATATTCAGAACGATGCCGGAGAAAACGTCTCCCAGCGAGCTCTGCAGCGCCAGACCGAGAATGATCGCCAATGCGCCGGAGGTCGCAAGCAGGCCTTTCACCGGTAGATCGAAAACATCGGCGACGATGGCGAAGGTTGCCGTGATGTAGACGAGCGCGGCCAATAGGTCCTGAACCAGTTTCGATTCGCGCGGCTGCCGCCCCAGTACGACGAATGCGCGCAAGAAACCAACGGTCAGCCACGCCGCGCCCAGCCACCAGATGACTTCGAGGGCACCCACGAAAAATCGCCGCGACTCGGAACCGCTCGTGACGCCCGGGCGATAAGGAACGACCCCGCCCCCCAGCAGCAGTGCGGTGAGGATGACAAAGAACAGAATCTGGATGAGGAAACGCGCCAGGGAACTGCGTTCCTGCCAATAGCGGGCGCCGAAGAAGCCGCCGACGATCACTACCCCCGCCAAAAAAA
Organism: uncultured Gammaproteobacteria bacterium; assembly: GCA_963799885.1. Taxonomy (GTDB): domain Bacteria; phylum Pseudomonadota; class Gammaproteobacteria; order Steroidobacterales; family Steroidobacteraceae; genus Bog-1198. The sequence goes on from CAWCYX010000005.1 coordinate 693,482, forward strand.
GCGGGTCGGTCGCCATCGCCAGAATCGAAGAGAACGAGATGCTCATTTGCCGCCATTATCGTGGAGCGCCTGATGCGTTTGCGCGGTATATTCCGGCAACCGCAGGCTGATTCTCGTCGGCTGGTACCGGCCGGCAGCGGCAAACCCATGTTTTTATTGTTGTTTTGTCTAGTACCTGGCGAAGTGCTGCACAGGCGCCAGAAGGTCTACTCCGCCGATGCGATCAGAACTCCCGGGACACCCCACATGGCCGAGATGGCGCGACCGGGGCAGGCGCCGACCGCGCCGGTGCTGCATTTGCCTTCATTTTGCAGAAAGGCTTCGCGCCTGACCGCGTGGACGTCGAAGGCTACGAACGCGACCACCATCGACAAGAGAAGACCGCCCAGCACGTACGAAGCCGCTTGGTTGCCTGCCGGTTTACGATTCATAGATACTCTTCGGGTTGGGGTTGGAGAAATGTCGGGCCGCCGAAGTGAAGTAGACCCGACAATATCGGACGCGGCCAGACGTCTGCGGCGCGCGACATTTCGGAAATTCGCAGCATCGAAATTTGTGATCAGGGTCGCGTGGCGCCGGCGCGCCGCGCGATATGTCATGAGTCGTCGGCACCGCACCGGATATGGTAAAGCGCAGTCCCTTGGCACGTGCCGTCGGTTCCAAGGGTTAGCACGCCGAAGCATTTTCCGCAGGCCCGTACCCGACGTGAAAGCGCGCCCCGTACTACCAGGGCGCCGGCTTGTAGTCCTTCAGAAACTGTCCCCATAGGTGCGTGCCGGTGAGGCGCCCGGCAAAGATCGGGTCGACGATGCGTGCGGCGCCGTCGATGACGTCGAGGGGCGGTGCAAAGCCGAGGTTCGCCTTGCGGGCCGCATGGGCGGCGGGATCCTCGTCGGTCACCCATCCGGTGTCGACGGCGTTCATATGGATGCCGTCCGTCACGAAGTCCGGCGCGCTCGTCCGGGTCATCATATTGAGCGCCGCTTTCGCCATATTGGTGTGCGGGTGCTTGTCGGTCTTGGTGGTGCGATAGAACTGGCCCTCGACGGCGCTGACGTTGACGACATGTTTGTGACGTCCGGACGTCCGCACCATCAGCGGCTTCAGGCGGGCGTTCAGAATGTAGGGAGCAATGGCGTTGACGAGCTGCACTTCGAGGAGTTCCGGCGTTTCTACCTCGTGCAAGCGCAGCCGCCAGCTGTTGACCTCGCGCAGGTCGACCTGCTGCCGATCCTCGTCCGCGGCCCCTCTGGGGAACAGCGCCTCGGAGTCGATGAGATCCTCATCGAGATAGCGACGCTGCGAGAGCACCGCGCTGTGCAGCAGCCCGTCGCCGTGACGACCCGCGGCCGGCGCGGCGACCGTGCCGCCGCCGGGCGACCTCGACCCGTCCAGGGTCCGCCGCAACTCCTCGTGACTCGCGAGCGGTGCCCGCCAGGCTGCGGGCAGCGCGGCGACCGATTCGGCCTCCCGGGCGAGAAGGTGCTGGAAGAAACCTGCCGGTCGACGCACGGTCTGGCACGCGTTATTGAGAAGGTAGTCCAGCCGCGGCAGTCTCCCGACCAGGAATCGCGCGAAGATCTCGACGCTCGGGGTATGCCGCAGATCAAGACCGTGGATCTCGAGCCGCTCGCTGAAGGCGGAGAAATCCGGCTCCCTCGAGTACCGCTCGGCCGCGTCGACGGGAAAGCGGGTGGTAACGACGACATGCGCGCCGGCGCGCAGGAGTTTGAGGGAGGCCTGAAATCCGATCTTGACCCGGGCGCCGGTGATGAGCGCATGGTGCCCGCTGAGATCGGCGGTCTGTTCGCGCTTGGCATAGTTGAAGTCGCCGCACGCGTCGCACATCGAGTCGTAGTAGCGGTGCATCTTTGCGAAGGGCTGCTTGCAGACATAGCAGGCGCGCTCCCGATGGTACTCGGGCCCTTTGTCGGGCGCGCCGGGCTTCGGCCGCTCGAGCCAGAGCGGCGCATAGATCGGCGAGCGGCGCTGAATGCGCAGGCCCGCCTGTTCCATGACCTCGCGGTCATGAATCTGCTTCGCCTCGCGCTTGGCGCGTCTGAACGCCTTCCCCATCTTGGTGACATCGTGCCGCTCCGGCTTGGCGACGAGGCCGGCGAGCATCAGCAATTCGCGCCGCTTTTCCGGCGCGAGGCGGGCGAGGTGCGAGCGATCGGCCTCGATCGCCCGCAGCACACGGACGCAGGCAAGTATGTCGTCGTCCGCGAGCGCACATTCGGTCAGGAGATTCTGTTCCATCCGCACATTGTATGCCGGCCCGGCATCGGCCGCCCTTCGGCGCTCACGCAAGCCGAACTTCGACGCCGCGGCGCTGCAATTCCGCGACCACGTCCGGATTCGCGCCGGAATCCGTGATGAGCATGTGCAACTGCTCCACGCGGGCGATGAGCGAAATGTTCCTGCGCATCAGCTTGGACGAATCGGCTACGACGATGACCTGGCGGGAAATCTCGATCATCTTCGCATTGAGTTGTGCTTCCGGAAGGTGGGGAGTCATCACGCCGCGTTCCGGGTCCAGCCCGTCTGCGCCGAGAAACAGCCGGTCCGCCTGGAGATCTGCGAGAGCGGCTTCCGCCATGTGGCCCGACAGCGAGTTGGACTCCGGACGCAGGATGCCTCCGGGCATGATGAGCCGTACCGCCGGAATGTCCGCCAGCAGCGACGCGATATTCAAGGCGTTCGTGATCACATTGATCGAATGAACTGCGAGCTTGCGGATCTGCTTCGCGATCTCGGCGGTGGTCGTGCCGGAATCGAGGATCACCGTCTCGCCGTCCTGAATCAGCGCGGCCGCAGCTTTGGCAATACGCACCTTCTCCGCATGGTGCAGCGTGCGCTTGACGTTGATCGGCTGGTCGTCGTCATCCTGCCGCAGCAGCGCACCGCCGTGCGTCCGCTCGAGCGCACCGCCGGCCTCGAGCGCCGCCAGATCGGTGCGGATGGTGACCGCCGAGGTGGCGAATCGCGCCGCGAGCGCCTCCACGGTCACCTTGCCGTGCTCGCGCAGCAGTTCAACGATGCGGTGGCGCCGCTCCGCGACCAGCAAGCCGGGCTCGCTGTCGCCGCCGGCGGCGTCCTGCGTGAACGTCGGAGTGCCTTCAGGATTAGCGGCTTCTAGATTGGAAGGATGCATCGAACCTCACACCGGGATGGCCTCGAGAAGCAGGAATCGTTCGAACGTCACCGGCACCCGGGGTTGCGGCGCACCGGACACGAGACCCAAGTCGAGTTCGTTGAAATAGTCGCGGATCCGGTACGGCGCGTCCCGCAGCCCCCGCAGCACCACCGGGCCGCGCCAGCGGTCGGCAAAGAATGCGTAGTACAGGCGGCCGTCCTTCTCGATGGCGTGGGTCTCCGGGCGGTCGAATCCGATGTCGTAGAGTTCGCCGCGGTAAGTCCCGAGCGGCAGCATCTTTTCCTTGTAGAGCGCGATCCAGCGGCGCCATTCGCGTTCCTTCGCCGGCGTCAGCAGAAACGAATCCTTCGGTTTCGGATCGAGAGGCCAGGTGAACTTCGTCGATATGACTGCCCCGACACCCACCGTGGAGGCGAAGTCATCGTGATGGTCGCTGAGCTCGACGTGATCCCCGGCATAGGGCGCGCTCGGGCCCATCAAGGCTTTCAGCGTCTTGCCCTTGTGGCGCACCTGCCAGGAGGACTCGGGGTCGGAGGCGGGCGCTTGATTCATGTACGGAAAATTGAATGCCGAATAGGCCGTGCCGCAGGGGCACAACTCGATCACCGCGCCGGGATCGATGGCCGTCGCGGTCTGGTAAATCGCGCTGAAGAAAGTCTGCAAGCCTTCCACGGATTCCTCCGGACGGGCGTGGTGATGCGCGGGATTGAAGCAGGGGGCGACGTTGTTCAAATGCTGCCCGTCGATCTTAAGCCCCGCAAATCCCCATTCGCCGATGAACTTCTGGATGAGTCCCTGCGTGTGCTGCATCGTCTTCGCATAGGCGGGGCAGAGATAGAAGCTGTTCCACCAGGAGATCTGCTGGACCGCGCCGTTCTTGTCGAGCAGCAGCATGTCGGCGTGATCGTGCAGGAAGTCCGATCCCGGCGCGGCCGACAGCGGGGAGTACCAGAGCCGCGGCTTCAGGCCGCCGGCGCGGATGTCCGCAACGAGACGGCGCACATCCTCACCGCCGTTCGGATACTTGGCACGATTGGGATACCAGTCGCCGATCATCGCCTGCCAGCCGTCGTCGATGACGGCCCAATCCAATCCCAACTCCTTCACCTTGGGCAGCGTTCCCTCGATCAACGCGGTCGTGCAGTCGCGTTCGTAGCCCCACGCACACCAGATCGGCTCATAGGACGCCGCCGGCGGCACCGCGGGGGTCAGGCCGCGTTCGGACATGAGGTGCCGGTAGCTGCTCAATGCGACGAAGTAGTCGCCATCGTGAACCGCGATGAAGGTCTGCGGCGTGTCGAAGCGCCCGCCGGGCTCGAGGTCCCGCTTCTCGCGCCCGCATACGGCCACGCGTACCGCGTCGCGTTGACCCTGTACGGGAAGCGAGACTTGCTTCGGCGTGGTCTCCACGTGGCCCACCGCGACCCCGCCGTCGCGGCGCCAGACATCGACGATGGGCGTGCCGCCGCCGTAGTCGGAAGCCGCCATGCCCAGAAAGTTGTCCTGCGCGAATCCGGGTTCGACCGGTTGCACCCAGTCGCGGCGATCCTCGTACGTCGCGCCGGAATAGCACCAGAATTCGGGTGCGCGCGGTCCGGCGGTCCGAGTGCCGCCGGGGAGCACTCGGACATCGCCGTTGGTCCAGCTCTGAATACTCAAGATCCCGGCGGCAGTGTTGCGATACGAGGCGCGGACCAATGCAAAGCCGGCATGGCGTCGATACAACGTCACGATTACGGTCTTCTCGATGCCGTCGACGGAGGCGCCCGCCAACGTAAGCCGCGTCCCCGGACCGTTGACATCATCGACGGTGTCCTGCGCCTGATGGCGTAGCGCGAAATCGGCGATGTGCCGGGCGTCGCCACGCCGGGCGTCGCTACGCCGGGCGCCGCCGCGCCGGGCGCCGCCGCGCCGGTCGTCCTCGCACAGCAGATACTCGCTGGGTCCCCAGGGGGTCATCGGCACCCACTGCCGGTCTGACCTTCGCGATACGCGCGCGTGGAGGTTGGCATCCCATTCGATGCGCAGCGCCGCATCCTCGAGGGTGGCCGCGATGCGGGCTTGGGGTCGGGGAGCACCGGTCCCGGTTTGCGCCGCAAGCAGTCCATGCCGGAGCGTCAGGGCGAGACCGCCGGCGAGCCGAACGAACTGTCGACGCGAGGTCTTTTCGTCAGTCATGGTCTTTTTTCATTGACGGTTGTTAGCGCCTATTGACTTGTTCGAAAATACAAATAACATGAAATGGAAGAATACGAAAGTCTGTACCGGGATAATTCTTTCATTTACTTTCGTTTTGTGTTCCTAGCAACATGCAATAAACCATTCCGTAAATGGTAGAGGGAGACCAAGCGTGCCCAGTCTGAAGCCTACGTTGATTGCGATTTTGCTGCCATTCGCAGCGGGGACCGGCGCGACCGCCGGGGCAATCGATGGCTCTACTACCGCAGAGGCGACTGCAGCGGCGGCGACTCCCGCGGCGGGTGCGAAGGATCAGGGGCCGGCGCTGGAGGAGATCGTCGTCACTGGGCTTCGAGCAAGCCTCGAGAAGTCCCTCGACGTGAAGCGCAATGCCACCGTGGTGCTGGATTCCATCAACGCCGAGGAGCTGGGCCGTTTCCCAGATGCGGACGTCGCCGACTCGCTGGAACATCTCCCGGGCATTACCATCAGCCGCACCACGGGCGGCGAGGGTCAGAAGGTCAGCGTGCGCGGTTTCGGGCCGCAGTACAACATCGTCACCCTCAACAACCGGATCCTGGCCACCGACGACGATGCGCGCGATCTGGCTTTCGACGTACTGCCATCGGAAGTGATCTCGGGCGCGGACGTGCTCAAGTCGTCTGAAGCCTCCGCGCTCGAAGGCAGCATCGGCGGCACGGTGAACTTGCGCACGGCGAGTCCCTTCGACAACCCCGGCCTGCACGGCGGCGCCCACGGCGAGGGCAACTACAACCAGATGTCCACACTGCATGGCGACAAGTTCTCGGCCTTCGCCTCGGACACGCTGCTGGACAACACGCTGGGGTTTCTCATCGGCGGCGTGATCTCCGACACTCACACCCGCACCGACTCGCTCAACGCCTACAACCAGAGCACCGATGATGGTTCCGGCACGTACCCATTCGATGGCAGTTTTCCGGGACTCGTCGCCACGCCGTGCTGTATCACCATGGGATCGATCTTCGATGAGAAGAAGCGCGAGGCGCTTTCCGGGAGCCTCGAGTGGCGCCCGAGCGATACGTTCAAGCTGGTCGCGGACGGCCTGTGGACCAAGTTGGAAGACCCGCAGGTGGGCTACAATCAGTCCTATTATTTCCCGTACGGCTCGGATCAGAACGGCAACCCGATTTGGTCCAACCCCGTGGTCCAGAACGGCGTCGTCACCGCGGTGACGTCGAACAATTTCACGCCCGAGATCGTGAACAACACCCTCGACCGCAACGTCGTCACGTCGCTCTATGGCTTGAAGGGCTCCTGGCAGCCCACCGACAAATTCAAGCTCGACTTCGACGCCTATCGTTCGACGGCCAGCCGGCCCGAAGGGGGCAACGACACCTTCGTGACGGCGGGCCTGGTCTCGGCCACACCGTACTCGCCCGACATCATCACGGTCACGGACGTGCCGCACAGCCTGCCCAACCTCAATGTGGCGATTCCGCCGGGCCAGTTGGGACTCACGGCGTGTCCCGCCGGCTCGGCGAGCAGCACGAACGCGGGTTACTGTTCGTATACCTCGCTCATGAACTCGGGCTTCCTCGACAACAACAAATATTGGTCCACTCATTACGACGGACTGAGCGGCTATTCGGTGCACGACCAGGTCACGGGGTTCACGCTGGACGGCGTGTTCCACGCGGACCTCGGGTTTTTCGACAAGCTGCTGTTCGGTGCGGGCTACAACCACCGCGAGAAGAGCCGCGCCGACGTCAGCAACGATTGGAACAACGGCTCCGCCCAGTACGGCACGCTGTACACCACGGCGGGCTGTCCCCTGCAGTGCAATCCCTACACTTTCGCCTCGCAGGGCTTCAACGTCATCTCGTTCACCAGTCCGCCCAACTTCCTCAAGGGGGCGGGCGGGTCCTATCCGTCGGTGCTGCCCAAGTTGAACAGCGCCCAGCTGCTCGCGTTTCTCGCGAGTTTGAACGGCAAGCCGAATCCGTCGTACTGTACGGGGCTGCCGTGCAGCACACCGTTCAATCTGGCGGCTACGCTGCCGCAGGCCAACCCGTTCAACTCCTACGAAGTGACCGAGAAGACCTTCTCCTTCTATACGGAGGCGACCTTCGCGGGTACTAATTGGTCGGGCAACCTGGGCGTGCGCGTGGTGCGCACCACGACCATGGCCACCACCGCCGAATCGGTACCCGTGGACCTGTGGACTTTGAACGGCGCGAACTCGGTCCAAAGCTTCAACGTGGATTACAGCAGCGCAACGCAATTCGCCCAGCAGGCGACTTATACGTTCGCGCTGCCCTCCCTCAACCTGAGCTATTGGGTGGTGCCGGACAAGCTGCAGGCACGCGCGGCGGTGAGCGAAACCATGTCCCGTCCGGATCTCAACCAGTTGGCGCCGAACGCCACCAACGAAGCCATCAACGGCACGCCGATACTGATTTATACCGGCACAGCGGGCCTGAAGCCCATCAAGGCCTGGTCGGCGGATCTCTCGCTCGAGTGGTACTACCAGCCACACTCGGCGCTCAATGGGGCGCTGTTCGGCAAGAAGGTCATGGACGACATCTACACCGGGGTGACGTCCAACGTCGACCTCGGCACCAAGCAGTACGTGGGCGGCCAGCCGGGCACTGTACCCGGCACGCCATTCCTGTGGACCATCAGTGCCCCGGCCAACGGCGCCAAGGAGACATTCACGGGCGTCGAAGTCAGCTGGCAGCATTTTCTCGAGAACGGTCTGGGCACGCACATGCAGTTCACGCATACCTGGAGCAAGGGCTACGATCAGTTCGGCAATCCGACCGGCGCCGTCAACGCGGCGCCGCCGACCACCTTCTCGCTCAGCCTGATCTACGACAAGGGGCCGTTCAATGCGGATGTGAACTGGGACTACACCTCGCGCTACACCTACGTCTGTTCGCAATGCACGGAAGTGCCGGGGTGGCCGGCGATTGCCGATCCGTTCTCGTGGGTGACAGCGAGCGCGCACTATCGTTTCTTCAAGGGTTTCGAGGTGTACGTCGAGGGCAAGAATCTCACCAACGCCATTGCGCGCTCCTACCTCAACGGCAATCCTCTGCTGCCATGGGCGAACGGCTTCCTGGTGGGGCAGAGCGCCAGCGGCGTGGGGGCGGGTTACAGCGCCTATGGCCGCAGCTTCGTGTTCGGCGCATCGTACCGCTTCTGATGAAGAAACCCTGGCTTACGTACGCTCTGATCACGACCGGGTTCTGGGGGGTGTGGGGCGCCTTTGCCGAATTTCCGACGCGCCATGGATTTCCCGAGACGTTGGTGTACGTGGTGTGGGCGCTCACGATGATACCGCCGGCGCTGTACGCGATGCAGCGCGTGGATTGGCGCGTGCTCCGGGACCCCAAGTCCATCCTCCTGGGGTCGTTGATCGGATTCACGGGCGCGGGCGGGCAGATGCTGCTGTTCCACGCCGTGCACACCGGACCCACTTACCTGATCTTTCCCATCATTGCGTTGTCGCCGGTGATCACCATCGCGCTGTCGATGCTGTTTCTCAAGGAACGGGTGACCAGAGTGGGCGCGCTCGGCGTGGCGCTGGCGCTGATCGCGTTGCCGCTGTTCAACTACTCGCCGGTCGGGGAGACGGGCGTCGCACCGACGGACGCCGTCCCGGCGGTTGCGTCAGCCGTGCAGGGCGTCTCCTGGTTCGTCTATGCCTTGATCATTCTGCTCGCGTGGGGTGTGCAGGCCTATTTCATGAAACTCGCCAACGGCACCATGGATGCCGAGAACATTTTTCTTTACATGACGCTCACGAGCCTTGTATTGATTCCCGTGGCGCTGTGGATGACCGACTTCGGGGCCCCCATCGAGTATGGGTGGAAGGGGCCGGGCCTCGCAGCGATCACTCAGATCTTGAACGCCGTCGGTGCGTTGACGCTGGTGTATGCGTTCCGCTACGGCAGGGCGCTGGTGGTGGCGCCGCTCGCCAACGCGGGCGCGCCGATGGTGACGGCAATCGTCTCGATGATCGTGTTGGGGACCATGCCGAACGCCATCACCGTCATCGCCATCGCGCTGGCATGCCTCGCCGCGGCGCTGCTCGCCATCGAGCCGGAAGAGAAGCTCGTCGAGCAACCCGTATGAATGCGATGTTGGATCTCATCCGCCGTCACAAGTCCGGCGCCCCGGTGGGGATCTACTCCGTGTGCTCCGCGCACCCGTTGGTGCTGGAGGCGGCGCTGCGCCTCGCGCACCGCTCGGAAGGCGTGGCGCTGATCGAGGCCACGTCGAACCAGGTGAATCAGGACGGCGGCTACACCGGCATGCGGCCTGCCGGCTTTCGCGAGAGGGTGCTTGAACTCGCGAGCGCCGTCGGCCTGCGGCACGAGCGCGTGCTGCTGGGCGGCGATCATCTCGGCCCCAATTGCTGGCAGCGCCTGCCGTCGTCAGTAGCACTGGACAAGGCCGGCGTGATGGTGGGGGAATACGTAGCGGCGGGCTTCCGCAAGATCCATCTGGATTGCTCCATGTCCTGCGCCGACGACAGCCAAGCGCTGGGCGATGAGTTGATCGCGGATCGCACAGCCGCCCTGTGCGAGATCACCGAGGCCGCGTGGCGCAGCACCGGCGGTGAGCCGCCGGTGTACGTCATCGGCTCCGAAGTGCCGGTGCCGGGCGGTGCGCATCAGACCCTCAATGAACTCGCCGTCACGACGGCCAAGGCGGCGCACGCGACGATCGAGGCGCATCGCAGAGCCTTCGAGCGCCACCGGGTAGAAGCGGCGTGGACCCGGGTGGTGGGCCTCGTGGTGCAGCCCGGAGTCGAGTTCGACCATCATCGAGTGATCGACTATGTCCGCTCCAAGGCCGAATCGTTGAGCCGCAGCATAGAGCCGGTGGCCGGCATGGTGTTCGAGGCTCATTCCACCGACTATCAAACCCCCGCCGCCCTCGAGGCATTGGTGCAGGATCATTTCGCCATCCTCAAGGTGGGTCCGGGGGTGACCTTCGCGCTGCGCGAAATGCTGTGGGCGCTGTCGGACATCGCATCGGAGATGGACCTGACGACTCATCAGTCCCTCAAGGCTGCGGTGCTCGAAGCGATGAGGCGCGACTCCAAGCACTGGAAGGCGTACTACCTCGATGCGGGTCGGGAGCATTTCGATCTGCAGTACAGCTTGAGCGACCGCATCCGCTATTATTGGGCCGCACCAGAAGTGTCGCGGGTGTGCGAGCGATTGCTCCGCGAATTGACGTCGGCCGGCCTGCCCTTGACCCTGGTGAGCCAGTATCTGCCGATACAGTACGCAGCGATTCGCGACGGCCGCTTGAAAAACGATCCACGCGACATTGTGCTCGATGGCGTCTCGCAGGTGCTGCGCCACTACGCGAACGCCTGCAATCCGGCCGCCCCGACGGCTGCGCGAATTTCAGCCGAGGACTGACATGGATTACCTTGGAATCTCCCAAGAGCGCCTGGAGAACGCGGGCGGTTACTGGACGGCGCGCGAGATTTCGCAGCAACCGGCCCTCTGGCCGGCAATCGAACGCCTGATCGCGGCAGATGCCGCCGCTTCCGGCGCCTTTCTGGATCCTCTGGTGCGCCGAAGCGATTTGCGCATCGTGTTGACCGGCGCCGGTACGTCTTCGTTCGTCGGCGAATGCCTGGCTTTGGCATTGGCCCGAAAATCCGGTCTCAGGGTTGATTCGGTAGCCACCACCGATCTGGTCGGATCTCCAAAGAACTGGTTGCGGCATCAGGTGCCGACGCTGCTGGTCTCGTTCGCGCGATCCGGCAACAGTCCGGAAAGCATGGCGGCGCTGAACCTGGCGGAGCAGTGCGTGCAAGAGTGTCATCATTTGATATTCACCTGCAACGCCGAGGGCGCGCTTTACCGGCTTGCAAAAAATGCGCGCAATGCCCGCGTCGTTCTGCTTCCGGAGGAGACGAACGATCGCGGCTTTGCCATGACGTCGAGTTTTTCCGGCATGTTGCTGGCCGCTGCCATGACCTTCGACTTGATGGCTTCCGATGCCGATTCGGTTGCACAGCTGGCCCGTTCGGCAGGCGAGGTGCTGGCCGGCACGTTGCCCTTGATCGAGATCTTGGCCCGCGAGCGCTTCGAACGAATCGTCTATCTCGGAAGCAACGCGCTTCGGGGTCTGGCGCGTGAAGCTGCGCTGAAGACCCTTGAACTCAGCGACGGACGGGTCGTGGCGATTTCCGACACGCCGCTTGGCTTTCGGCACGGCCCAAAAACCATCATCAACGGCCGCTCGCTCGTCGTGGTACTACTCTGCAACGATCCATACACTCGCCGTTATGAGGTTGATCTGCTCAACGAACTGCGCACCGATGCCGTTGCAGGACGCGTGCTGGCGTTGACGGCGCAGCCCATTCGAGACCTGCCGCATCCGGACGACGTCGCGTTATCCGGCGCCGGCGCGGCTTCCGATCTCGCCTTGTGCCTGCCGTATGCGGTGTTTGCGCAGTCCCTGGCCTTCATGCAATCGCTCTCCTTGGGTCTCAAGCCCGATGTTCCGAATGCGCGGGGTACCGTCAACCGCGTGGTGCAGGGAGTCACCATCTATCCATTGGATCCCCCCAGGTGAGCGTGGGATCCGGTAAGGCGAGAACCTATCTCGGCGTCGACGGCGGGGGCAGCAAGACCGAGTTCGTGTTGATCGACGAGTCCGGGCGCGTTCTCGCCAGGCGGCGGGAGGGCCCGGCCTATTACCTCGAAACCGGCATCGAGGCGCTCCAGACGATGTTGGCGAGCGGCATTCACGCGATACTGGCGCAGGGCTCGGTATCGCCCGCCGATCTGACCTATGCGTTTCTTGGCCTTCCGGCCTACGGCGAGGATAGCCGCCTGCTCGACATCCTCGATCGGGCCGCCTCGCCCATCCTGCCTCAAGAGCGGTATCGGTGCGCCAACGACATGGTGTGCGGGTGGGCCGGTGCCCTCGGCGGCCGCGACGGCATCATCATCGTCGCCGGTACGGGCTCCATCGCCTATGGGGAATTCGAGGGGCGCAGCGCGCGGGCCGGTGGATGGGGCGAGTTGTTCAGCGATGAAGGCTCGGCCTACTGGATCGCCCGAGAGGGGCTCAATCTCTTTTCGCGCATGAGCGACGGCCGCGCCGAGCCGGGCCCGCTGCACCGGCTGATTCGCGGCCATTTCGAACTGCGCGGCGATCTGGATCTGTGTGCCGCGGTCTACGGACCACCGCCGTTGACGCGAAGCGGGCTCGCGGGTTTGGCACAAATCGTTGCGCAGGCGGCGCGCGCCGGCGACACGCAGTCACTCAGGCTCTTTCACCTCGCGGCAAATGAACTGGCGGCGCTCGTCGATGTGGTGCGAGGCAAGCTGAACGCGCCGCACGAGCAGGTGATGCCGGTCTCCTATTCTGGCGGCATGTTCCAGTTCGGCGATTTGATTCTCGATCCGCTTCGTTCGGCGCTGGGAAGCAGCGCGCGCGCGTATGAGTTTATTGCGCCCCGCTTGTCGCCGGGCGGCGGGGCGGCGCTCTATGCCGCCAAACTCGATGGGGCGCCGCTGACGGCCACTGCAATTGCCGAACTGACGCGGCAACTGACTACGGCAACTCCCGCGGGGACCCCGCAATGATGGAGGCCGACTGGATGGTCCGCGCGATCGCGGTCTGGTCTTTTCTGCTCATTGCCGGCCTAGCGCGCGCCGCCGCCGCGGCGCACGGCGAACAAACCTATACCGACGCGGACTTCGAGCAGGTGCGCAAGTTCGATGCCCACGTCCATGCCAATACCGACGATCAGGTCTTCCTGGAAATTGCGCGGCAGGACGGTTTCGAAATTCTGTCGATCAATGTCGATTACCCCGACTTCCCGTCGCTCGGTGCGCAAGCCCGGGTCGCCCACAAACTTCAAGCCGCGGATCCGCGACATTTCCACTTTGCGACCACCTTTTCCATGGCGGGCTTCGGCAGCGACCGTTGGACGCAGGAAACCATCCGAAGGATCGATTCTGAAATCCAGCAAGGCGCGCTCGGCGTCAAGGTCTGGAAGAACATCGGCATGGTGGAAAAGGGTCCGGATGGCCGCCACATCATGCTCGATGATCCCGGATTCGATGAGGTGATGAGGCATATCGAAGCCAAGCATGTTCCGCTGATCGCACACCAGGCGGAGCCAAAAAACTGCTGGCTGCCGCTCGAAGCCATGACGACGGAGAATGATCGCAGTTATTTCCGCGACCATCCTGAATATCATATGTTCCTCCACCCGGAGCAACCGAGTTACGAAACACTGATTGCCGCGCGCGATCATTTCGTGGCGCGTCACCCCCGGCTCGAGTTCGTCGGGGCGCATTTGGGCAGTCTCGAATGGAGCGTGGACGCGCTGGCGAAGTTCTTGGATACCTATCCCAATGTCACGGTGGATCTGGCGGCGCGCATGTCGCAGGTGCAGTACCAGTCAAAATCCGACTACGGCAAAGTGCGGCGATTCTTTATCGAGTATCAGGACCGTATTCTCTACGGTTCCGATCTGACGCAGAATCCTGCCGATGCGGCAGAGAGAGCGCAGAATCCGCCCCTCGACACGGCGGGATTCTCCAAGGAAGCAGATGCGTTCTGGCGCTCCGACTGGACTTATCTGGCAACCACGAGGGTGCAGCATATCGACGCCATCGAGGCCGACGTGAAGGGGCTTGCGCTGCCCAAACGGGTTATCGACAAGATCTACTACGAGAATGCCGGGCGCGTTTTTCGGATCCGCGCGGTCGCGGGAATACCCGCGGTCTCGCGACTACCAAGTTGAGACAATAAGGGCTTCCCTAAGGCAACTTCGCATCGCCCAGGTGGTGCCAGGCGATGACTCGCTGTCTTTGTTCGCCGAGCTTGTCGATGCCGAGGTGCATGACATCGCCCTCCTTGAGAAAAATCGGATGCGGCTTTTGACCGAGACCGACGCCGGCCGGCGTGCCGGTGATGAGCAAGTCGCCCGCATAGAGCGTCATGAAACGGCTCACGTAGGCGATCAGCTGCCTGACGGAGAAGATCATGTTCTCCGTGTTCCCGGTTTGCATGCGCTTCCCGTTGAGGTTCAAGAACAGGTTGAGGCTCTGCGGGTCCCCGACCTCGTCGGGGGTCACCAGCCATGGACCCACCGGGCCGAAAGTGTCGCATCCCTTGCCCTTGTCCCACTGGGTACCGCGCTCCATCTGAAAGGCGCGCTCGGACACGTCGTTGGCGAGAACGTAGCCCGCAACACTGTCGAGGGCATCGGCCTCGCTGACGTAGCGTGTGGTGCGGCCGATGATGAGGCCGAGTTCGACTTCCCAGTCGCCCTTGACCGCTTCTTTGGGCAGCATGACATCGTCGTTGGGACCGCCGAGACAGCTGATCGCCTTGGTGAACATCGGCGGCTCCGCAGGAATCGGCAGCTTCGCCTCTTTGGCATGATCGGCGTAGTTCAGACCGATCGCGATGAACTTGCCGATCTGGCGAACCGGCACACCGATCCGGGGCGTGCCGGCAACGACCGGTAATGACTCAGGATCGAGCGCCGCCAACCTGCTCAAACCGGCCGGCGCCACCGCCTCGGCCGTGATGTCCGGAACATGAGCGGACAGATCGCGAATCCGGCCTCCGCGATCCAGAAGTCCCGGTTTCTCGGATCCCAAGGGGCCGTAACGCAACAGTCTCATGAAGCACCTCGATCAGAACGCATCGACATCCGCAATATAAGAACGGCTCACGCGACCATCCTTGACGGCCACCCGCTCGGCGCGCAGGCGTCTTGCCTGCTCACGATGTTGAAGTGACGTCTTCGGGAACACGATCCGGCCCCCGGCGCCGACGACGCGGTGCCATGGCAGGTTCAGTTCCTCGGGCGCGGCTTTCAGCGCGAATCCGGTCAACCGCGCACGGCCCGGTAGACCGGCGGCGCGCGCAACCGCCCCATAGGTCGACACCATCCCGCGCGGAATCATGCCGACCACGTCCCAGATCGACTGAATCGCGGGACTGTCCCCGCTTGCAGCCGGGCGCCGCGACAGCGATTTCGTGGGCTTCTGCGGCAGGAACATTTCGGCGAATGTGTTTTTGGAGCGCGCCATGCGGAAGGATTTTAGCACTCCCACATTCGCGCCTGGAGTACTCAGATCGGCTGCGGGCGCGCAAAATGGCGGTGTGACCCAATTCCGCGGTTTCATTCTCCAGTCCAGTTACCGGGTCGTGTCCCGACCGAATGGACAGCGCGTTCCCGTCATCCACCTCTATGGGCGATTGGAGTCGGGCGGAACCTTTCTCGTCCGGGACGACCGGCAGCGGCCGCATTTCTTCATTCGAGCCGCCGACACTGAAAGAGCCCGGGCCTTGCGGATACCCCTACCGCAGCCGTCCGGCAAGCGGACGTTTGACGGCGAGCCCGTCTCGCTGCTGCAAGTGGACACCCCGCCCGAGGTCCCAGGTGTGCGTGATCGACTGCACGAGGTCCACATCGATACGTTCGAGGCCGACGTGCGCTTTGCGGTGCGCTATCTGATCGAGCGCGGCATCAAAGGAGGCTGCGAGATCGACGGTGAAGCGACGACGGGAACGGGCATCAACTGGATATTCGACAATCCAACCCTGAGGCCGGCCGAGGTGAAAATCGAGCCCCGCGTGCTGTCGTTCGACATCGAGACTCACGGCACTTCCCCGCGCCTGCTGGCAATCTCGATGTATGCCCCCGGCATCGATGAGGTTCTCATCGTCGATGGCAGCGAGCGTGCAATGCCCGACAAGGCGATTCGCTGCGCGGATGAATTTGCGGCCTTGGAGGTGTTCTGCGACCGGGTGCGACGCTTCGATCCCGATGTGCTCACGGGTTGGAACATCATCGATTTCGATCTGACGGTGCTGCAGCACATTGCCGAGCGCGTGCGCCATCCTTTCTCGTTGGGCCGGGACGTCGGGCGCATTCGCATTCGCAAAGCCGAAGGCTATTTCGGCAGCGGGCAGGCAAGCATTCCGGGCCGTCTCGTGCTCGACGGCATCGATCTGCTGCGAGGCGCCTTCATTCGCATGGACGATTACTCCCTCGACGCCGTGGCGCGCGAAGTTCTCGGCGAGGGCAAGGCCGTCGCGGGGGATGTGCGCGATCGCATCGCCGAAATCACGCACAATTACCGCCACGATCTGCCGGCGTTCGCACTCTATGCGCGCACCGACGCCAGGCTCGCGTTCGAGATCGTGCAGAAATTGAATGTGGTGCGGCTTGCGTTCGCGCGAAGCCAGCTTGCCGGCATGACTCCGGATCGCGTGGCGGCCAGCATCGCCTCGTTCGACTTCCTCTATCAGACCGAACTCGAGAAACTGGACATCGTCGCGCCCACCGTGCGGTCGGACGATTCCGGGGTCTCCGACTGCCCAGCAGGGCGGTCATGTTCTGGAGCCGGTCGCCGGCCTGCATCGCGACGTCTGGGTTTTCGACTTCAAGAGCCTCTATCCGAGCGTCATCCGCACGTTCAACATCGATCCTTTATCGTATGTAGCGGACCCGTCGCCGGATGACGACCTGATTCGAACACCGGGCGGTGCGTTCCGTCGGGAACCCGCCATCCTGCCGCGGATGCTCGATGCGCTGTTCCCGCGGCGCGACGCGGCGAAAGCCAGCGGCGACGATGTCGCGTCGAACGCCATCAAGATTCTGATGAATTCGTTCTACGGCGTCCTCGGCACGCCGGCCTGCCGCTTTTACAACCCCGCTCTGGCCAACTCGATTACCGGTACGGGCCGCGAAATGTTGCTATGGTCGAAGCGTTGGTTCGAGACTGCCGGATTCAACGTGTTGTATGGCGACACCGACAGCTTGTTCGTTCAATCGCACGGCGGGGATCCCAATGAGACGCGCGACCGAGGCCGACGGCTTGCCCGCTCCTTGAATCACGATCTATCCACCTCTATCGGCGAGCGCTGGAAGGTACCGAGCCGCCTCGAGCTCAAATTCGAGAAAATGTACTTGAGGTTGTTTCTGCCGCGCGCGCGCAATAGCACGCGGGGCGCCAGCAAGCGCTATGTCGGTCTGCGTCAGGGCGATGCCGCCGACAGCGTCGAATTCATCGGAATGGAGGTCGTGCGCCGCGACTGGACCGCCCTCGCCAAGCAGGTGCAGCGCGAACTGTATCAGCGGCTCTTTACGGATCAAGCAGTCGATGTCTACCTGGCCGAGGTCGTGAAGCAGGTCAGGAACGGCGAGCTGGACAACACGCTGGTGTACCGCAAGAATCTGCGCAAACAGGTGCAGGAGTACACCGCTACGAGTCCGCCGCATGTGGTCGCCGCACGCAAATCGATACAGCCGGCAGGTCGATTGGTGAGCTACCTCATGACTACCGCCGGCCCGGAGCCGGTGGGCAACGTTCGGCACCCGATCGACCGCGAGCACTACGTTTGGAAGCAGGTCAGGCCGGTGGCACAACCGGTTCTCGAGACACTGGGACTCGATTTCGAGCAGGTCATCGGTGATAGCCGGCAGATTGACCTGTATTCGCTGTTCGACAGGATCTGATTCATCCCTTCCTCGGCGTGCTCGGAGCGGTCGCTGCGGCGGCCTGCGCCTGCCTGCGCCTGCCTGCGCCTGCCGTGGCACCTGCGCAACACCGGTGCCAATTTCCCGGAACCGAAGGGGGCTGGCGCGACATTTAGCGGGTCCTGACTAATCCAGGTAATATCCGGGCAGTATGGACCCGAGCATCGCACCCAATCGCCGCCGCAGAATCTTAGGGGTGGCGGCTTCCTACGTTGATGGCTTCTAAGTCATCTTCGCCGGCATCGGCATTTACCAAGGTTTTGCGTTCCTTCGAGACCGGCGGCTTCACGTCCCGCGACGTCGTGATCGAGTTGAAGCGGCTGCTCAAGGCCGGTGCGTCCCCGAACGAATTGTCGGAAATTCTCCGGCGCCGCGAGTTCGTCGAACCGTTGCCGGTCGATGCCCACGAGGAAGTCCTCGGCCTTCTGGAGGCTGCCAAAGAACGGGCTGCCGCGGTGGCCGGCGAACAGCCGGCCGAGGGCACCGGTGCGGGCCGCAAGACCATCATTCAACTTGCGCCCCCGCCGCGAATTCCGGATCCGGCACCAGCGCCTGAGTCAGAATCGTCAGAGACAAAGCTGATAACGGTTCCAG
The DNA here is from genome assembly GCA_963799885.1 of uncultured Gammaproteobacteria bacterium. Taxonomy (GTDB): domain Bacteria; phylum Pseudomonadota; class Gammaproteobacteria; order Steroidobacterales; family Steroidobacteraceae; genus Bog-1198. Next base: position 711,943 of record CAWCYX010000005.1, read on the forward strand.
TTAAGATTCCCGCCGCCCGCACAACCCGCGCTCCGCCGCCCGCGCAGGCTCCGCGTTCCGCTGTTGCCTCGAATCGTCCGCCCGCCGACGGTCTCGTCAACGTCGTAGCTCGGGCGATCACGTTGGCCCGAACGTCGGCATCGCCGGCACGAGCATCGGCATTGCCGGATTCCATGCGGCGCAGGACCAGGCGCATTGCGCCGGCGGCGACACCGCCGCTATCGACCTCGATTCCGCCGGCCGAAAAGCGTGTCACGGACGGCAAACCCGTACAGGCCGAATTGTCCGCTCAGGCCGAACTGGCCGCGCAGGCCGAATCGCGCGCGTCGGATGATTGGAGCGATCTTGCCGTCTTACGGCAGAACCCCGCCTCGGCTCCGCTCGCGCAAGGCAGTACACTCAAAGCTCGAGGAGCCTCGTCGCGCGGTTCGACTGCTCGCGTGATCGGATGGAGCGCTGTCGCGCTCGCAACGGCCGCCGTTGCATGGTTCGTTGCGCGTCACGCGCCGCTGCCGACGAATCCGGCGGGCGCAGCCGCCCCCCCGATTCCGGGCACCTTGATTCGGGACTGTCCCACGTGTGCCGCCATGATGGTGCTGCCCGCGGCTCGCTTCAAACAAGGCTATGCCGACACCGATCGCGGCGCGCTGTCCTACGAAATGCCGGAGCATTGGGTGAACATCACCCGTTCGTTTGCGATGTCGGCGGACCTCGTCACGGTCGAAGATTACCGCCGATTCGTCGCCGCTACGGGGCGTGCCTTGCAGGGCTGCGAGACATACGACGGCTCATGGACATATCGGCCCGAGAACAATTGGCAAAACCCGGGATTCGCTCAGTCCGGATTGCATCCGGTCACCTGCGTCTCATGGGACGACGCCGTCGCCTATACGCAATGGTTATCGGCCAAAACCGGGCATCGATACCGCCTGCCGAGCGCCTCGGAATGGGAATATACAGCGCGCGCCGGCCGCGAGACGGTGTACCCGTGGGCTTCGAACGGATCGAACGCATGTGCCTTCGCGAACGTGGCTGACGCAAGCGCGGCCCACCGTTATCCGGGGTTGACCGTGTTCGCCTGCGACGACGGCTATGCCAACACTTCTCCGGTCGGTTCATTCAATGCCAACGCGCTGGGCATCAACGACATGTTGGGCAACGTCTTTCAATGGACTCAGGATTGTTGGCACGCAGATTACCGCGATGCGCCGGTGGACGGGTCGGCGCGCACTGACGGCGATTGCTCCGAGCGCGAACTTCGCGGGGGCTCGTGGTTCACTTCACCGTCCTACGTGCGGGCAGATTACCGCAATCACTTCGCCGCGGATTACCGCACTAGCAGCGTCGGCATTCGCCTGGTCAGGGACCTCCGGCCATGAAGCGGCAGATTCGCAGGCGAGGTCCAAAAATGTCGGCGTCCACGTCCAAGCTTCTGCTGCTGGCGGCCTTGTTGGTATCCGCGGCGGTCTGGTCGGTGGAGGCACCGTCGCCGGCACAGGCAGCCGCGGCGGCGGCGAAGCGTGACTCCGCCCGCTGCGTTACGCAGGCGGATGTGGACGCATGCAACGATGCTATTCGCCGGAACCCGAGCAATCCGCAGCTTCTCGTCGCTCTCGGGGATGCGTTGGTACGGGCGAAGCGCCCGGCTGACGCCGTTCGGCATTATCGCCGCGCCGCGGCGCTGGCACCGCACATGCCCGGTCTCGCCGCTAAAATGAGTGATGCGGAAAGTCAGTTGGCGTCCGAGCGCACCCCGGTTCCCGCCCGGCGCACGCGCTATTCGAATGCTGCCCCGGAGACGCAGTCGCATTGATGGCCCGCGTGGCGCGTTCCAGGTTGCGTCGGTGGGTCGTGGCGCTCGTCTCGGGCGGCATCGTGCTCGCGGCCTCGGGCTTTGCTTGGATCGTGCACCTGGATCACGTCGTGATCCGGGAATTCCAGGGTCGGCATTGGTCAATTCCGGCGCATGTCTACGCCGCACCGCTCGAACTCTATGTGGGTGCGCCGATTTCCGCCAACGATCTGGAAGAGGAACTCCGCCGCCTCCAATACCACTCCGGAGATCCGGTCGCGCGACCCGGGGTCTATCGACGGCGCGGCGGCTCCTTCGATCTCTATGCGCGCCGCGCGCGCTTCATCGACGAACAGCGGGAGCCCCAACTCGTCTCGATCAGTGCGGACGCGAACTCGATTGTGCGCTTGGCGAAGGCCGATGGCAGGACCAAGACCGATGGCGCGGAGTTGCCCGTATTCCGCCTCGATCCGCCCGTGATCGGCAGCGTCTTTCCGATCCACGGCGAAGATCGGCTGGTCTTGTCGCCCGATGACGTGCCGCCGCTGTTGCGCTCGGGAATCAAACTGATCGAAGATCGGCGATTCGACGAACATCACGGCGTCGACGCGCACGGCATCGTGCGCGCGCTCTGGGTGAACCTGCGGGCCGGCCGCGTGGTGCAGGGCGGAAGTACGCTGACGCAGCAGCTCGTCAAAAATTATTTTCTGTCCGACGAACAAAGTTTCGGCCGGAAGGCGACCGAGGCCGTGATGGCGCTGCGGCTCGAGGCGCATTTCTCCAAAGAGGAAATCCTCGTGGCTTACCTCAACGAGGTATATCTCGGCCAGGACGGCTCGCGTGCGATACACGGCTTCGGACTCGGCAGCGAGTACTACTTCGCCAAGCCCCTTGCCGAGCTCGATGTCGGTGAATTGGCATTGCTGATCGGGCTCGTCAAAGGGCCGTCCTATTATGATCCGCGCAAACACGCCGACCGCGCACGCGCGCGCCGCAACCTCGTGTTGCAGGAACTCGAGCAGGCTCGTTTGATCGATGACGCCGCGGCCGCACACGCCGCCGCGACTCCACTCGGCCTGCGGCCGCCGGGGGGCAGTTATGTACCGGCCTATCTCGATCTGGTGCGGCGTCATCTGAAGCGCGATTATGCCGAGGCGGACCTTGCAGCCGCGGGTCTGGCCGTCTACACGAGTCTCGACTTGCGCGCGCAAGCGGCGGCCGAGCGCGCCGTGACGATGAATCTGAAGCGTCTCGATGCGGCCGGCCGCGTGCGCGGCGGCCATCTCGAGGGCGCCGTGATCGTTGCCGAGCCGAACAGCGGCGATGTGGTGGCGGTGGTCGGCGGCCGCGATGTCGGCGCGGACGGCTTCAACCGCGCGCTGGATGCACGTCGGCCGATCGGCTCGCTCGTCAAGCCTGCGATATACCTGGCTGCACTCGAGACCGGCCGCTACAACGCGGCCACCGTGATCGAAGACGCGCCGATAGAACTCAAGCTCAGCGACGGCAGCATATGGGCGCCGCAAAATTTCGAGCGCCAAGTCTACGGTCGGGTCCCGATGGCGCGTGCCCTGGCCGAGTCCATGAACCTCGCGACGGTGCGGCTCGGGCTCGACATCGGCTTGCCCAAGGTGGCTGAGACGCTGCGGAGCCTCGGCCTCGAAACACCGGCGACGCTCAATCCATCGTTGCTGCTCGGGACGGTGGAGATGACGCCGCTCGAGGTTGTGCAGGTCTACACCTCGCTCGCGAACGGCGGCTATCGAGCCCGCTTGCGCGCAGTGCTTGCGGTTCTCGACGAGCACGGACGGCCGCTCAAGAGTTTCAAGGTTCAGATCGAGGAAGCGGCGCCGCCGGCCGCTGTCTACCAGCTCGATCGGATGCTGACACTGGTCACCACGCATGGCACGGGCCGCGATGCAGCTGCCCGGCTGCCTCGCGGCACCGTCGTCGCCGGCAAGACCGGCACGTCCTCCGATACCCGCGACAGTTGGTTTGCCGGATTCACCGGAAGCTACGTGTCGGTCGCCTGGGTGGGCTACGACGACAATCGTGTGACCGGGCTCACGGGCGCCATGGGAGCGCTGCCGGTGTGGGCGGATACGCTCGCGAGGCTCAGGTCCGCGTCGTTTGAACCGGTTGCACCGGAGCAGGTCGAGGATCGTTGGATCGGTTTCGGGGACGGACTCGAGACCTCCCCCGCCTGTAGTACGGACGCTGTCGCCGTCGCGGTACCGAAGGACACGGCATTGCCCGCAAAACCCGGCTGCGGTCCTTCGTCAACGGGCACCTCGCCAAGCAACACCTCGCCAAGCAACACGATGGGTGACAAGATCAAAGCATGGCTCAAGCATATCGTTCACTGATGACGCTCGCCGCAGCGCTGTGCGCTGCGATGCTCGTGAGCGGGTGTCCAGCCCCGTCGCGGCGGCCCGAGCCGCCGAGTAATCCAACCCCAGGACCGCAGGACTCGGAGCCGGTCACGCCTGGACCGCTCGCGCCCATTCCGCGGGCGCCGCCCGCGCCGCGCGAAAACCACCTCTCTCCCGCGACCCGTTCGCTCGTGACGCAGTCACGAACGCTGGCTTCCCGCGGTGATCTTGACGGCGCCTCGTCGACGCTAGACCGCGCCTTGCGCATCGAGCCAAACAATCCGCTGCTGTGGATTGAGCTCGGGCGCCTGAGGCTCGCGGAGAGCGACGCGCATCAGGCGGAGAGCTGCGGGCGCAAGGCGCTCGCGCTCGCAAGCGGCGATCGCGGCACGCAAGCTCAGGCGGGGCGGCTGCTCGCCGATGCGCTGCGCGCCCAGCGGCGCAATCAGGAAGCGATCGAGATCGAGCGCCAACCTTTCATGCGCTGACGCAAATAGCCGGTATCAGGAATCTCCCGCGCTGCGGATCGCTTCAAAAGGGCGACAGCCGGTCGACCGCGCGGATGGTTTGCGGGCCTCGGTCGGACTTGATCTGATCGCCCGGATGAAATTGCGCCGCATTGCCCATGACGATCGAGACCATCTGATTCGGGTAGAGCGTAACTTCGTTCTCTCCGAATCCCGACATCGTGGGCAGATCATGCCGCTGGTGACTTTTCGACCCGACGTACGACACGAAATGGAAGCCCATTTTGTAGAACTCGATCCGGTCGGGCGTGTTCTCCGGCGCGGTCCGGGTCAGTGACGAGTCGCCATCCTTCCGGATCGCATCTCGCGCGGCGAGCAAGTCCGTTGTGAGTTCGCGATTGAGAAGTTGGCGGCCGGCATGGGCGCCGCGCTCCTGGTAGAGGAGTGCGATTTTCGCCAGGTCGTCGAGGCTCGGGTAGAAGCCGGCGTTGAACCACACCAGCCCGTCACGGTCGGGCGCTTCACGGGTTCTGACCGCCGGCGCATGCAGAATGCCGATCGGCTGGAAGACCTCTTCGATCAACATGTTCCAAATATCGGCCGCTGGGCCGCGCATCGATTTGAGGAAGCCGTCGATGGCGGTTCCCAGCAGATAGAAATCCTGATCGCGGTAGCGCACGACGGTTCCCGGCTCCCATGGGTAGGGCTGGAGGTTGGCGTTGATTTGCGCCAGCTTGTCCGAATGGGATCGTGCCGCGAACCACTCGTCGTACTTGCCGTCGAGGTAGCCGTCGAGGATGTCATTCGGAGTGGTCTTGAATGTGCCCGTTCCGCCGAAGCCCGTCGACATGTTTGCGGCGTCGAGAAACCGAATGCGCTTCCATTTCGGGTCGAGACCCGCGACGTAGTCGCCAATCCTGAGCGTCATGACCCATGGCCCGTAGACTTCAGCCAGATGCAGCAGAGCCAGCGGCGCCCCAATGCTCTTCATGACCGACCGCACGCCGAAGCGCATTTCGAGAGGATACGGATAGTCGCCATAGGGCGTCATCGCGTCTCCATAGTAAAGAATGCCGTCGCGGAGCAATCCCGCGACCACCAAAAACTTGGGGTTCAGCGGTCCGCCGAAACCGTCCAGGGTTCCGGCAGGAACCGATTGCGAAAGCTCGCGCAAGGGTTTTGCGGGGAGTCGCCCCGCCAGTTCCGCTCGCGCCGCCGAGCGCCGCCCGTCGAGGGCATTCGCATCGCCCGCCAGGAGATCCGCATGCACGGAAGTCCAAGCCACAAAGTGCCGGCCGAGCAGATACGGTGCGCTTTGCTGCACAAACTGCACGGCGACGTCGCTGATCTCGGCGTCCCGGTACACAAACGTCGCGAGCCCCTGATGCGCGTCATTGTCGGTGTCATTGACGAGCATGATGGGAAACGCCGCTCGCGACCAACCGCCATCGGCGTGTTCGCGCCAGATCCTGCCCACTTGCGGGACGACACGCCAGAAACTCGGCTTTGCTCGCGGAACTTCCCGCACCATTTCGCCGCGCTGAACGGGCACCAAAAGCTCCCCAAGCGTGAAGAATTCAAGGGTAACGGCCGGAAACAGCCGTGCGTCCCGCCCATCCTGCAATGGCTTGTCGATCGCCGGCTGCGTTTGCAGCCGAGTTTGGCGCATCGACAGGACCCCGTTAAATGGAGGCGCAGCAAGGGAATCGGACCCCGGATAGAACGCCGCATTGGGCTTCGGCATGGCCAGCGAGGCGTGCACTTCCGACTTTACGTGCGGCACCGGAGAAACCTGGCCAGCAAAGCTTCGTGCGTCGCGGCCGGGACGGGGCCGACGCGCACCCATTCCAATCCAAAGGCATCCAAATCATCGGGATTCTCTGCGCTGCGCTGACCCATGCTCCGCACCAGGCGCTGTACCTGATAGGTCCGCCGCAAAGCCTGGTCCTCCGGCGGCGTGGGTCGGTCGGTGAGTATCTCGCTGCGTATGCACAACATTCGGAGCGCAGTCTCATTGGCGGCCGCGTCGAGTTCACCCGCGGCATGAGCTTTTACCCAAGCCTCCTTCAATGCCTGAGTTCCGCCTTTGGGCCACTGCGGCACTCCAGCGATAAAGAGCTCGGCCGCCTGTTTGAGCCCTTCAAGCTCGGATGATGCGCCGCCTTGCGCCGCCGCCCACCCATACGATCGAATGAGCCTGGAGGCTTCGAGGAGATTGGCGAAGGAAAGTGCCCTGTCGCGCGCCTGCATCTGGGAGATTTGCGCCTGGCTGCGGGCGAACGCGCGCTCGAAACGATCGCGCAGGGCACGTTGGTCGGCTCTCGGCACTTCGCCGAGCGCCTCGAAGTCGGTTCGCCACTGCGGAATTTTGGCAATGCCCTCCAGCAATTCGGGGCCCGAGAGGACGGCGAGGCGCTCGACTTCCTCGCAGAGCGCCACGGCGAGCCGCTTGTTGGCTTCCAGACCCGCGGCGTGCTCCGCAAACGCCTGCTGACGTTTTTGAAAAATCGCATCGCACTGCTCGCGAAACTCGTCCCACAACTGCTGCTCCTGATCGCGCTGGACGGCGCCGATACTCTTCCACTGCAGTTGCAGGCGTTTCGCTGCCTCCACGGCCTCCCCACTGTCTTCCTTCGTTCGTAAATGCTGCGCTCGCTCGATGAGCGATTTCTTTTCCGCCAGGTTGTGCGCATACCAAGAGTCGAGACGCGCTTGCAGGCGGTCGATCGACGCGTCGAATTCCTCCTGAATCGCAAGTCCTGCCGCGCGCTCCACCGGAGAATGCCGGCGCCATTCCTGGGGAGCCTCGCGCAAAACAGCCGCCACCGCACGCCACTCCGGATGCTCGCCGCTCTGAGTACTTTCGAAGGCTCGAAGCCGCTCGAGCACGAGCCTGCGCTTCTCCAAATTTTCCTGACGCAGTCTGGCCTGCGCCTCGAAATATTCACGGCACGGCTGGTACGCCGCCTGAGCGGCTTGGTGAAAGCGCTGCCAGTCTGCCTCCGACTCGCTGACGATTCCTTTGCTGATCGTTTTCCATTCTTCTTGCAGGCGCTTGATCCGGTCCGCAAGAGCTTTGGGTGCTTCCTCCGACCCAATGAGCGCTTCCATCTCCTCGATCAACTCCGCGCGCTTGGGCGCCACGGCATAGTCCTTCCACTCCTTGAGCTCATGCAGCTTCATATCGAGCTTGAGCACCTGGCTGGCGAGAAACGCCGGCACCGCCGGTACTGTCGGGAGTCTCTCTTCGACGGCGCGCCGCAGGCCGGCTGCCCGTGCGGTATTGCCCTCGCGGAGCGCACTATTGGCTTTGCCGATCAGACCGCCGACCTGACGCAACGCGAGCGCCTCCGACGCCAATTTTTCGTTGCGGGCCTTCTCTTCAGCCTCGCGTAATGCCGCCGCCTCTGCCGCCGCAAGCGTCGCCGCCTCGCTGCGACGCTGGGCCTCCAGTTCCGCGAGGGCGGTCGCCTCCTGGCGTGCGGCTTTGCGCGCTGCCTGCTGCGCCTCCTCGTCGGCCCGCTGGGCTTGCTGCCGCATATGCCCGGCAATGACGTCCCGACAACGTTCGATGGCCAGCAGGGCGCGATCCCTGACGTCCGGCGCCGCCTGCGCCTCGAGCGTTTGCCACTGTTCATGGAAGAGCTTGAAGGATGTTGCGTAGAGTGCGTCGTAGAAACGCTGACTGTGCCGCTCGAGAGACGCGCATAGCGCGGCGATATCGCTCGCGACCTGCGCAATCCGCTGCTCCTCGGCGCGCAGCACGTCGCACTTCTGTTTGATGATCCTGTAGACGTTCTTATCCTTGCCGCGAACCTGCTTGAGGAGCCGCGTGAGTTCGGCCGGATCTTCAATCCTTTGCGCAGCGAGCTGCCGTATGCGGCTGGACGAGCCCTCGACGGCCAACTTCGCCATTCGTTGCGGGTCATCGATCGAGCCCAGTATCTGGGCAAGGTGGTCAGGATTGCTGCAAAGGCCCGCCACGGAGAGCATCGCGGTGCTGCTGCCGGTCGCAGCACACAGGTCGGCAAAATCGATCGACCCCGAATCGATGAGTTGCGCCACACGTTCTTGCGCAATTCGTTCGAAGCTCGCGGCTTCGGGCGGTGTAGCGCCTTCACTCAAGCCCGCGAGTTTCCTCAAGAGCGTGCCGTCCGGAAGCTTGCTTACCGCAGCGGCACGCAGCGCCTCCTCGCCGCCGCCCGACGCGGTGGCGGCGATCAGCTCCGATGAGCCCTCATCCAGCGCCGCGACCCGAGTCTCCAGAGTGGGTGGAGAGGGTGGCGCTGTGCGGAAGAGGTGCCTCAACGGCTTCACTAAGTCATTGAACCGCATAGGAAAAAATGCCTCGCCGAGGAATACATATCGAAATTATATCGGTGTACGGCCGGACACGCGCATATCCCTCGTTACAGAGGCAATATCGCCTCCTGGGCGTCCTACCGAGATGACGGCGTCGCCGGCTCCTGGCGGAGGTTCTTGTCTTCGGTCATCAAGGCTCCGCAGTCGGCGTCCTTCGTCAGGCCTGGATCGACGAAGGCTAGGGCGGACGCGAGCGGCGTCAACAGGACCCCGAGCGCGACCGCTGCCACGGTCTGCGCGACGGCGTCCCGCGGCTGAATCGCAAGGGAAGGGTGCGATAGGGTGCCGCGCACCAAGCCCGGCGATCTGACGCGGAATCCGGGCCGCTTCGGATGACCGCGCAGGGTAAGGTCGATGGCCTCCGAGTCCATGTGGATAGTGCCCTCTCCGACGATGAGGACCTGTTCGGTGTCCAGAACCAAGGTCTTCGCCACCAACAGGCCGTCATGGGCTTCAAAGCTTGCCACGCCGCAGCGCACCGGCTCCTCCGGACCATGTTTGTCGAATAGCAGGCCGATCGCCCGAAGATCGAGTCCCGCGAGGTCCGCCACGGCGGCACGGATGGCGCCGTGCGGAACCGCGGCGGACAGCGTGCCGTCGGCGGTCGACGCAAATTCGTGCAGAGAACGCCCGTGGCCCTTGGCAAGGACTCGCGCCTGCAGCAGTCCCTTCAACGGGGGTTCGGCGGCACCGTGCGGCAAGAGCCGTTCAAGGTTCAGGTGGGTAATCGTGAGCTCGAGGCTGTCAGCAGGGTCTTCGGTCGTCAGGTTCGCCTTGACGTGTGCGGTCAAGGCTCCATCGAAAACCTGGCCGGTCAACGGCGTGACGGTGAGGATGCCGTGATCGACGGCCAGAGCGGCGGCAACGTCTTGCACCGGAACGGAACCGACTTCCAGACGGCGCGCGCGAAACGATGCGACTGTGTCATCCCGCCGCCAGGCGCGGGGGTTGAGTGCCACATCGGATATCAGCCACTGTGGACCGCTGCCGCCTTGCGGATCACGGCCCGCCGCGCGCAGACCGAGATCGGCCAATCGCAGGTTCTGTGAATTGAGGTCGATGTCGAGCTTCGGCCGATCGCCCGAGCTGTCGATCGATGCGCTGCCGTGAGCATCGCTCTGCCCGGAACTGGCTTGCAGGTCGGTGAATCGGGTCTTGTTCCCGCGCCGCGCCACCTTGCCCGCCAGCCGGTAGCGGCCGGTGTTGATCAGGTTCACGCCGGTGAGGAAGTACAAATCCTCCAGGTCCTCGCCGGTCGCCGTGAACTCGGCGTCGATCAAGCGGAAGTCGAAGGGCCGCGGCAGTGCACCGCCGCCGGTGAGTTGCGAGCCGCTTGATTGCTCTTCGAACTTGAATCGGTAGGGCTTGGCGTGATCGGCGGCGGCAAGCGGGTCGCTGTCGATATCGAAACGCACCGCTCTGCCGTTGAGTTGCCCGGTCCCCTGGATTCTCAAGGGCGGCGGGTCTCCCGCGGACTTTGGTTCCTTGACCGTGACCGTCCCGTCAAACTGCAAGTGTCGAGTGTCGTCCTTCAACAGCACGCGAGCGCTCGGCACCGACAGCCGTCGCATCAACGGGAAGAGCGTCTCATCGGGAATCCGGGGGTCGGTCCATTGCCAGTTGGCCAACCCCGCGTCATCGCGCGACAGCGACAGGACCGCATTCTCCATGGTGAGTTCTATGATGCCGAGGGGGCGGTGGATCCACGGCCACTCGAGCGCGAAGGATAGCCGGCCGACTGCCGCCGTGGTGCCCGGCGGCACCCAGGGCGGATTGCCGATCGTCACGCGTTCGGCGGTCCCCCGCGGGTGCAGGGTGAGCACGTGCAGGTGCAAGTCGCCATCGACCGTAATCGTCCGCCCAACTCGGGAAGCGATGAAGCGGATCAGCGGCCCGCGGAAGTATCCCGCTTCCATCGCCAACGCCAGCGCGGCGGCAAGCGCGAACAGAGCCCCGAAGGCACCGGCCGTGCAGATGAGTCCCCTCCGCAAGAGCATCGACCGGTTCACTGCTGCGGCGGAAGCGTGATTTCCGCCTTCGACGCGGATCGCGTGCCCGCAGCCGCTGCGTTACTCCGCCCATGATAAGAGTAGACGAGCGAAAATTTCACGGCATCGCTCAGATTCTTGCCGGCCGAGTGCAGGGTGTTGCAATGGAAAAATACCGCATCGCCGGCGGCCAGACGCGGCGACTCGGCGGTGCGGAGCATTGCGGCATTGTCGGCGCGATCGGCCCGAAAGAACTTCGCATCGTCGAACCGGTCGGCGCCGAACGCTGCCCTGTGGGAGCCCGGTACGAACCACAGCGCGCCGTTGTCGACGGTTTCGTCGCCGAGCGCGAACCAGACCGAGACGAGATCCTCGCGTTCGAACGACCAGAAGCGAATGTCGCGGTGCCACCCGGTCAGGCTTCCGTAGAGAGGATGCTTGGTCATGAGGCAATTGTGATGGGCGCGCGATAGCAGCACCGCTTCGCCGAAGTACGTTTCCATCCATTCCCGTATGCCCGCCGACGTGGCGATCCCGGCAAACTCCGGATCGCGGCCGTATGCGTCGAGGAGCCGGCGGATGGTCTCGCCGCCGGCGTCGGTGTGCGATCGGGGGGCGCCTGGATACTGAAGATCGGCCTCGAATTCGACGGGTTCGACGCGAGCGGCAAGCTGTACCCTCGCCGCGACGTTGAGCTTCGTCACTTGCAGTGCGGGCACGAACCCCGGCACCACGACGTAACCCTGATCGCGGAGCCTTTCAATTTGCGATTGGGCGTTCAAGCGATGCACGCTCCCAAGTCCCTAGGTCGGCCGCGGCCTCGTAGGCGGATTGAAAGAAGCGCAGAAGCATGTCTCCCGGCGCCGGGGCAGTACGGAGCCTGTCGTACGGCAGCAGGAACTCCTTGGCCTGCATGTCGTAATACGCGCCGCTGGGTTCGACGGACCGCGCTGGGTAGCCTGGGGGTTCGGGATAACTGTAGGCGTAGAATGCCGGAGGTCGCGCCATGCCGTCTCCGGGCCAAAAGCCGCAGCTGCTGCATTCGTGAGAATATGCCTCGACCATCACGCGATCCGGGCAGTTCGGTACGCCCCCCGGATGGACTGGGGCACGTCGTCCCGAAAAGCGCGTCGACGCGAGATCGAAGCTGCCCCAAAAAAAATGCACAGGGCTTTGCTTACCGGTGAAGCCGCCGCGGAATCGCTTCAGCACCCGCTCCGCGCCCGCGACAATCTGCCAGCAACGATTCGCGGCAACGGGATCATAGAACGCGTGTTGGTGGTCCTGCATGAACGGTATGGCGATTTCCACCTCGACCGGCGAAGGGATGATCTTTGGTTCGATCGCGAGCGTGCGCAGGCTGCGCATATACCGCGCGAAGAACTCGGCCACGGCCATCGAGGACAACGCAAAGGAGTCCTGGGCGCCACGACTCGTCCGGACGAAAAGCTGGTGGGCTATGAAATCAAACTCCACCGAGAAGGAAAAATTGCCGTAAGGCATCGGCGACGTCGTCAAGCCTCGGCTCGTCACGTACAGCGCAACCTGCCACCAGTGGTTTTCCATCGGCGCGAGAGCCAGCCGGGTCTTGCCCACGATCTGCGTCCACATATGCAGAGTGGCGTACGTGTCGCGCCACGCCGCCGGCGGAAATTCGGGCCATTCGCAGTACTGCTTTTGGGGTTCCATCAAAAGGATCCGGACTTGTACTCAAAAGAGGGGTGCGCGTCGGCCCTAGAGTAAGCCACTTTTTGACCTGCGGGGGAGGATGTCAATTTTATTGCAAAGACGGGATAATTCAGGCTCATCAGGCGCCGACCTGGGAATCGCGTCGGCGCCCTCGAACTACACCACAACGGCGCTGGGCACTGCGCCGTGCTGAGGCACTATGGCCAAACTTCAGCGCCTGCTGCTGCTGCTCGGGGTCATGATTTCTCCGCTACCGGCGACCTGCGACACCGTGCCTGGGTTCACTGGATTGCACCACAACGTGGTATTTTCAGACTACTCTGCGCTTTCGCGCAGCGCGGAGTTGGTACATCGTCTCCTGAGTCCATTAAACGCAGTTCGGGTGAGAAGGAGTTTGGCGCACTCGGCCGTGATGTTGCGTGATCAACCGATCGACCTGGCGCAGGAGACATTTACTGTCTATGTTCCGTCGAACCCTGCGCCTGAAGGGTACGGACTGTTGGTGTTCGTGCCGCCGTGGGAGAACGCGGTGCTGCCGCGAGGCTGGGCCGCGATACTGGATCGCCACGGCGTGATTTTCGTCAGCGCCGCGAATTCAGGGAACGAGGCGAGCATTCTCGATCGCCGTGAACCCTTGGCGTTGCTGGCTGCGCATAACGTCATGCAGCGCTTTCATGTGGATCCGGGGCGCACATACGTCGGCGGGTTTTCCGGTGGATCGCGAGTCGCGCTGCGTCTGGCGCTGGGGTTTCCGGACGTTTTTCGGGGCGCCTTCCTCAACGCGGGAAGCGATCCGATCGGTGGCGCGGAGACACCGCTGCCGCCGTCCGAATTGTTTTCACGCTTTCAGGAGATGACGCGCATCGTCTATATCAGCGGTCAAAATGATGCCGTCAATGTCGAGAAGGACGCCGCCAGTGAACAGTCCTTGCGTGACTGGTGCGTGTTCGATTGGTACGCGGAGCGCTCGCCGTGGGCGGACCATGAGGTGGCCGGGCCGGCCGTCCTTGGCCGGGCCCTCGATATGCTCGATAAACATGCAAAACCCAATTTGGCCCGATTGAACAATTGCCGTCTCCGCATCAATCAGGAATTGGATGCGACAATTGTTCAAGCAAACGATCTTCTTGCCGTCGGCAACCTCGACGGGGCTCGGCGATCACTCGACAAGATCGACACGCGCTACGGCGGTCTGGCCGCGCCGCGAAGTGTGGACCTCGCGGCGCGGATCGGTGGGATGGACTGACCGTCGCTTGCGTGCGAGCGATTGCAGTTGTTTAGCCGCACCCTAGAACGCTGCACTCACCCGAACGTACCAGAACGCTCCGTTGAAACCGAAGGGACCGCCGGTGCGCGGATAGCGCTCACCATCCGATTCGCCGCCGGTTTGGGGATAGATCGGGGATTTGGCAGTGTTGGCGATGGGGTCGGGGAAGGCGTTGAAGATATTGCGTCCGCCGATGGCCGCCGTGATGTTCTTGAACACCTCGTACGACAGATCGAGGTCGGTGGTCCATTTGGCTGAGAACAACTGGCCGGGATAGTCGTTCTCGTCCCGCCATGTACCGTACCAATTCTCGTGTAGCGCCGCCCGAATCGGGCCGAGCACATAGCTCAAATTCATGTTGAGGCGACGGTTCGGGGCGTAGTGCTCTATGTCGTCGATTCGCGATTGATTGATGACCGTCGGGTCGTATTGTGTAACGTGGCTGATGTTGTAGTTGAATGCCAAGGCCGTTTCCAAGCGGCCTGCGTTGCCGAGTTGGAAAGGATAACTGGCCACCAGGTCCGCGCCCTTGGTCTTGGTGTCGAAGCCGTTGGTGAAGTATTGAACGGTGCCGCCGGGACCGACGTAGGCCAGGGCCGGTAGCGCGGCGATGTCTGCCGGCGTCACGGTGAACTGCTGCGAAATACCGATGCGGTGCCGTACCTCGATGCTGTACCCGTCGAGGGTCACCAGCAGGTCCTGGATCGGGGTCAAGACGATGCCCGCGCTTAGATTGGTGGACTCTTCGGGCCTCAGTGCCTTCGCTCCGAAGAACTTGGCGTCAGGACTGGTCACCTGGTAGGTGCCGATCTGCACTTGAGTGGTGGTACCCGGTAAGAAGGTCGTGCTCAGGGTCTCGACGTTCGACTGGCCGGGTGTGGGCGCATGGAATCCGGTGCTGACCGTGCCGCGCAGGGCGAGCCAGTCCGTGGCTTTGAAGCGCGCCTGGAATTTGCCCAACGTGGTTGACCCGAACGAGGGGTAATGCTCGAAACGTCCCGCGAGGCCCAGCGTGAGACTCGGGATAACGTCGGCCTCCACATCCAGGTATCCGGCGTAACTGACCTGCGAGGCGTCGACCGGAGCCGAGATGCCGCCGTAGCCGTTCGATGCCGTCGACTGCGTCGCGACGACCTGGACCAGCTTGCCCGTCTTCGTATCGAGGACGAGGTCGGGCGTGCACGCACCCGCGGCGCAGTTATAAAGCGGCTGGGAAGTATACGGGCCGGCGGCATAGGAAGCCTGATCTCCCAGGAGTTGCTGATAGTTCTCGTCGCGCCATTCGAGCCCCGCCGCCAGGGAGATCGGGCTGGCCAGCCAGGCAACCGCCCAGGGGTAGTTGAAGTCGAAGTTGAAGTTGTTTTCCTTTTGTACGAACTTGCCGTCGTAGAAGCTGGTCGGCGATAGCGGGCCCAAGGACGGGTTGAGTGAAGTTTTCAAGGACACGGCGAGGGAGTTCTGCGCCGTGGTGCCCGAGAGATCATAGTTGATACCCCAGCGATTGGTGCCCTTGTAGCCCACGGCACCGAAGAACTGCTGGGTGACGCCATAGAAGCGCGGTGTAAAGCCGGCCGGGTAGATCGAGTTGAAATTGAAGGTATTGCCGTCATTGATGTATCCGCCAACCGGGCAGCCGGTGAAAGCGGAGGTGCAGGGATCCAGGTAAATGTTATTGAAAGCAGGATTGATTCCAAAAGGTGCACCGCCATTGGCATAGTCGCTCCCGACGGGCTTGGGCAGGCGGTAATTGAAGCTCTCGTTCGTCTGAATATTGGCGTAATTGGCGAAGAAATAGATCTGATCGCCGTTATCGAGCTTGAGCCCGGAATTGACGAACGTCTTGACGGCGTCGGAGGGCGGTGTTCCCCACTGCTGCACTGGACCAGGGTAATGCGGCAACTCCGGCGCGAGATTCGGGTAAGTCTCGGCGAACGCAAGCGCCGAGGGGCGCGTCGGGTTGCGCACGGTTTGTTCGTTTCGGGACCATTCGGCGCTCAAGTTGATGAACCCCTGGCTGCCCAGAGGCAGGCCGAGATTCATCGCCAGCTGGCCGTCGCCGCCGTCGCTCGAGTAGCCGGTCGGGAAGTACTTGCCGTAGCGTCCGTCGATCTGAAAGCCGGAGGACGCATTGCGGAACTGATAGTTGAGCACGCCGGCGATGGCATCGGAACCATACTGCGCGGAGGCGCCGTCGCGCAGGATTTCCAGCGACTTGACGGCGATGGACGGAATCGAGTTAAGGTCAGGCCCTTGTGAACCGAACGCGAGTTCGGTCTCACCGCCCTGATATACCTGAACCAGCGCCGAGCGGTTCATGCGTTTGCCGTTGAGCATCACCAGCATCTCATCCGCCGGCAGACCGCGCAGCGACGGGGAGCGAACGAAGCTCGACGCATCGGAAATTGAATTCTGGCCGACAATGAACGACGGAACGAGGTTCGACAGCGTATCCAGCATGCTGGAGGTCGGGTAACTCGCCAGCTCAGCGCCGCTGACCACGTCGATTGGCGCCGAGGACTCGGCCACGGTGCGGTCCAGACGCCTGGTTCCAGTGACGATCACTTCGGCGAGTTCGTTGCCGGCGGCAGCGTTGGTAGTGTCCGAGGGGGTGGCATTCTGGGCACCGGCCAGATTCATCGACAAAGTGAGGACCGATGCGATCCCGACAATCAGCGCAATTTTCATGCAGGTTCTCCCGAACGATTTTGGAATTTCTCCCCATAGCTCATCAAAGAGCCATAGCTCATTCAAAGGGCCCTCCAAGGACCGTTCTTGCCGAAGACGCGCGCGCAGCACGCCGCGCCCGGATCGGACTCGCCTCGACTCTCTTATTCATCCCCCGCCAATGTAATGGCGGTTTTTTTTCTATCGGCCGTAGTGTAGGACCGAAGTTCGGCCTCTGCAACCACGCCGGGCTTCGAGGCGCGTCACTCTATGAGGCGCGTCACTCGACAGCGATGACGCTGATGATCGCCCGCACGATTTCGGGCAAGCGGTGGAAGTCCCGCGCCTTGTCCAGAAAATAGGTCGCCCCGAGCGCCATCGCAGCGGTTTGATACTCCGGCAAATCATGGTTGGTCAACACCACGGATCGAGGTGCGGGATGCATGTCGGCCAGGGCACGGAGTATTCCAAATCCCGTACCCTGCTTCAGCTGGAGGTCGAGGAAGATGAGATCGATGTGCTCGCGTGCGATGACTCTGAAGGCCTCGGTTTCGGAATCGACTGCCCCGACCAGTTCGACATCCGGGAGCTCGGATAGCGCCTCGGACAGGATTTCGGCGAGCACGGCCGAATCTTCGACCAGAAGGATTTTGACCAACCTTCCCGGGTTCGTTTTTGAAGTGACATCCGGATGTTCGCTCATCAGGCCTCCATCTGCCGATTGACTGACGATCGCTATTTTTGGAAGCAGGATGATCGAACCACTCCATGGTCGTCGATTGGTCCATGAGTGATTATCAATCGTTGTCTGGAAACGCTGTGGGGGTTTTCCTACTCGCGGCACGGCTTGGGCGACGCAATGACCAATAGCTATCCTACAGGGCGAACCCGAAGAATGTGTCAAGGTAAGCCCGCAGTGGTGGCCAAGTAAGGACGATATCAGGGCGGGAGTTGACTCGTCCGGGTGCCGACGCAAGCAATCGTCCGTCACCGCGATTCCAATTCATTCTTTTATTACTGGGGAAGTCATATGTCATTTCTTGCGTGGATCATTCTCGGTCTCATCGCGGGCTTCATCGGCAGCAAGCTGGTCAATAAGCGAGGCGAAGGGGTGGTGCTCGATATCGTTCTCGGCATCGTCGGCGCCTTCGTCGGCGGCTGGCTGTTCACCACGTTCGGCAGCAGCGGCGTAACAGGGTTGAATCTCTACAGCATGATGGTTGCGGTGATCGGCGCCGTGGTCGTTCTCGTGGTTTACCACGCGATCGCGGGGCGCCGGGTTTAGCGAGGGCATACGCGTCGGGTCAGATCAACGGGAACCGCTGTAAGCGGTCCCCGTGTTCCGGCTGGTGCGTTTCATAGAGGGTCGGCCGCCCGCAGCCGGCATCGGTTGCGGCGTCCGCCGTACGCTTGCCTTTCGTATCCTTCGCTGCTTGCGAATCCTTGGTACACAAATTCACCTTGCCGCTCTTGCTCTCGACCTGTACGTGAGCGTTCCCCTCGCCGCTCTTGAAGGCGAGCCGCGACCCGGGACCATACTGCGCTTGCGCGGGCTTCGGGCCGAAGCAGTTGCTGATGCTGCCGCTCACGCTCTGCACGTCGAAGTCGGCCGCAGGCGTTCCCGCGAATCTCAAGTCAAAATTCCCGCTCACCGACTCGCCTTCGAACCGTCCGTCTGCGGCCAAAGCAAAGCCGGCGGTCAGGTTGCCCGACACGCTCTTGAAGCGGCCGCGCGTGATCGACTCGAGATCCAGCGTCACGTCGCCGCTGATGGTGCTGACCTCAACCTCGCCGCCGCTGCCGGAAACGTGAATGGTTCCGCTGACGGTTTTCAGTTCGATCATCTTGGCGGCGGCGGCCGTCATGCGCACGGATCCGCTGATGGTCGTTGCGCGAAAATCGCCGCCCTCTGGTGGTCACATCCACCCGATCGACATCATCTGAAGCGGAGCCCGTCACCTCGATTTCGGGACGATCCCAGCCGCTGAGAGCGACGGAACCGGCCACGACGACGATCTCGACGAACCCCTGCGGGTCGGCCGCGAGTTGCTCATGTACGGGCTTCGCCTCCGCGGAGGTCCACGGTATCAGTACCGCGCCGACGAGGCCTCCCGCAAGCCAGCGACGAGTTCGGGGCAGACGAGTTCGGGTCAACTGATGAGTGGCTGCCATGTTCAACTCCGGGTAATGGTCAATTCCGTGCCGCGCACGACGCTGTCGTAGAGATCGAACTCGTCATGCCAGGTGCTTTCAAAGAGATGCTCGAGAACGGGATTCGCCGGTTGGTCGGCGAGTGCGCGGCGCATGTCTTCGTGCGCTCGACGTATCAGCGCCAGGTTCGATTCGACCGTGGCGCGGGTCCGCGGGTCGAGTGTGGCAAGGCGCGCGAAAAGAGCGCTCCAAATTAGCGCGCGTTGCGACATAGGCCGGATCGCGAGGTTCAGCGAAGCTCTCGGCGGCGGACCGCGCCGTCATCGAAGCAGGCAGCGGCGTCGAGGGTGCGTGCACGACCACCCAGACGATCGCAGCGGCCACGCAGGCGACCGCGACCGAGGCGGCAATCGCCACGCGTTTGCTCCTCCGCGGCTCGCGTGCTATTTCCTGCGCAATGCCGGGCCATAGCGGGCGCAATGGTGAGAGATTCCTCGGCATCTTCCCGAGCAGCTCATCCAAGGTCTCGCGAGAGCGCTTGTCCATCATTCCTCCAAGCCGAGTGCGTCGATCAATAGGCCCCGCGCGCGATGCAACTGGGCTTTGCAGGTCCCTTCCGTCACGCCCAGGGTCGTCGCCGCTTCCGCGTGGCTGAAGCCGTAGATGCCGACCAGGACGAGCACATGGCGTGCCCGTTCCGGCAAGGCGGCAATGGCGCGTTCGAGATCGAGGGGCGCCGCTTCGGCGCCCGGATCGGCCACCTCGGGCAGACGTCGCCGCCGGCCGCTGCCGCAATCAGGGAGACCGGCTCGATCTCCTCGTCGACGATTGCCGATTGTTGAATTTGGCTTGTGCCCACCGCTTTTCCCGATTGCCTCTTACTGCCTACTTAGACGATGGCGGGGGTCGAATCGTTTGAAGGGGGTGAAAAATCATATGCCGGCGGCGAGTCGCATGCGATCGACGGATGCGCGCGGGGCCCTCAAATGGCCGGGACTAAAGCCTTTTGAACGAGGCGGCCAGCAGCAGCAGATGGCGCATACGTTCATCCGTCGAGGGATGACTCGACAGGTACCCTCCCGCCGAGGTCCCGGCATGAGAAGCCGCCAGCTTCTGTAGGGCGTCGGCGAGCAATGCCGGCGACATCCCGTTATGGGCCAAGAGCGCCGCCCCATAGTCATCGGCCTGACGTTCAAGGCCCTGCGAATACCGTGACTGCACCAGGGCTGCCGGTGCAGCCGCGAGCAGGGTACTGATGTCGCCCACGTAAAAGGCCCAGAATGCTCCTACGGCGGAACTATGCAGCAGCAGCTGCAGACTGTGGCGTCCGTGTGCATGGCCCAATTCATGGGCGAATACCGCGAGAATCTGCTGATCGTCGTCGATCGACGTGATGAGATCGTCGAGCACGATGATCGTCCCATCGGGCAGGGTGAAAGCATTCGCTCCAAGTTGCGGCGAATTGCGAAACAACAACTCTGAATCCGGACTGCCGCCCTCCGGCAGTCGCAGCGCGTGGAGCTTGGCACTCAGCGCCTGCCGGCGTTCGGGGGCAATCTTGCTGGGCATGAAAAGCTTGCCGTCCAATAATTTCAGCGTCTGCACCGATATCGTTTTTCCCACAGCCGGCGGAAGATGCTGTGCACCCCTGGCGGCCGCCCAGGGCAGGCCCCATTCGTACGCCGCGGCTGCAAGCGCCACACACGCAACGGCGGCGAACAGGGCAAACTGCAGATGCCGCTGCATGCGATCGACCCACCCGTCGCGATGCGCTGTCATCGATAATAGGGTGTCGAGCGCAGCCAGGTCGCGAACTTCGCAAAATGTGCCGTCCGGAAAGCGTAAGCGGCGCGGCGCCCGTCCCAGGCGTTCATCCACTTTTACATCGGTAAACGGGACGCGGAAATCAATGCCCTCGCCGGCAAGGACGAGATCTTCACCGACGAGCGACAGATCGACGAGGCGAACACGGGTCGAACGCCCGTCGAAGTAGTTCGCCTGAAGCATGTTCACCTGATCCGGCGGCTACAAGGAGATATCGAAATCGAACGCACTCGCCGCCTCTTCGCCGACTGCGCCGATCGTCTCGGGTTCCGCAGCAACGAATTCCTGTAGATCGCTCGCCGGCAGCAACCGCACGGATTCCAACTGAAACCGTGCCAGGCGAACCATCGCCCACGGAATAAAGAGTCCCAGGGTCACGGCAACCAGCACGAAGTTGCTCGCGGTGATCCAGATCAGGACCAGCGGCGACATGTTGCATTCGATGCGATGCTCGCCGACACGAGTGTTGTTCCAGATCAGATTGGTAATGAGAGCATGAAATAGCGGTCCGATCGAAACCGCCATCAAGATCACCGCACCATAGAGGATCGCCATAACTCTGAAGACTGCCTGTGGATTGGGATGCCCGCCGTGCTTCTGGGCTTGAAACAGGGAAGCCAGCGCGCCACCGATTCCACTGAAGCCGATCACGAGCCAGAACACCACGATGGCGCCCAGCAGCAGCAGGTAGATCAAATAAAATTGGCCGGCCCGCGCGTGAAAGGAACACCGGGTGCGTCCGAACCAACTGTTGTCATGCTGATAGGCCTTGAGCCGCTGGTGCATGAAGGGCGCCATCACGTAAAGCGTGATCAACGCGAGGAACCCGTTCAGCAGGAAAACACGGTAGGCCCTGGCTACGGTGCCGCGAAAGTGAAAACGCGTGCCGCGCCAACTGGTATTGTAGAGCCGAAACCGGAATGAATTGCGCAGCAGCCACGGCATGACGAACGCGATGGCGGCCAAAACGACAATGGTAAGGGCCGATTGCAGGCGTACCGAGTAGTTATAGGCAAACAACATCCCGAGCGCGATCACCCGTCCGATCAAGATCCTGGTCGGACTGCCGTGAAAATCGAAGCTCGATCCGGCCACTTCCGTGTGCCGGTAAAAGTACTGCAGCCGCCGCACCTTGGCCCACGCCGAATAGATTCCCAGGGTGACGATGGTCAACAGCAGATTGACGATCCAAATGCCGAAGTATTCGGCGCCGCTCCCGGTGAAATGCAATTGTTCCGGCGCGCGTGCCGATGAGGATTGCACGGTGGATTCGCTGCCAGGATGGTTATCCATGAACTCAAGTCCCTTTGAAGTCTACAGATGCCGAAACATGCTACCACAGCGATTGCGGCGGCCTGCGCTTACACCGCCCGATAGACGCGCGCTTGGTCGGCGGTAAAACGCCCGGACACCGGATAAGTGCGTGTGACGTCCGACGCATAGCGACCGTACTCGGCCGCAGCGTCGACTACGACCAAGTCTCCGTTCTGCAAGACCCGCGAGTTCTTATCCCAATGCAGGACCGCGCCGTTGGGTCCGCTGCCCACAATGGACGAATACGATAGCCCCGTGTCCGCGAGCAACCCTCGCTTGTAGACGACCTTGAGTCCGAAGCGGCTCGCCATCCGCAGCGCCGGCTCAGCGTCCCCGCGTTCGTCCTTCCCAACGGCCGCAGGCGAGATGATGGCAACACAGTTATGGTGCAGTCCCGCGTCGAGCAGCGTCGACTCGGGCGACCCGCGCCGAACCCGATCGACCCCGTAGGTCTTCAGCATCTCGGGCGAAATGGGCTCCCGCGGGCCGGTCCAGCGCTCTGCCTCAGGATCTCTCGACTTCAGGAACAGCACGACTTTGCGGTAGGCCGATTTCGGTTGCAGTACCAGGTGTGCGTCGGGTTCATTGATGCCCGTCAGCCAGAAGAAATCCGCGTCCTGCCGGAAGTCCTCCGTGATGCCTTCCACGGCACCCTGCGACGAAATGACGGCCAGGCAATCGCCCAGCTCAGCCAGCAACCGTGCGCGCCGCCCCTCATAGACCGCCACGGGCAGGTCCGCGGCCGGCGCGGGTTGCGGTCTTATACATAAGTCTTGGTCACTGCAATCCCCGTGCGCCCGCGCACACGTCCGCTTCCGCGGGCTACAATTCGCCCGCGCCTTGTCGCGGGTGCCTTGTTCGCGGATGCCGAAGTGAGGGATGCCATGTCGTTTTCGCTGTACGCCGCCACCGTTCCCGGCTATTGCCAGATTCTCGAGGCCGTGACCCGTCTGCTGGGCAAGGCGGAGGCCTGGTCCGCCGATAGAGGTCTCGCGCCAAACGACATCATCCAGGCGCGGCTTGCGGAAGACATGCTGCCCTTTGCCTATCAGGTCAAGTCGACGGCGGTTCACTCCCTCGGTGCGATCGAGGGGGTACGCCAGGGTGTGTTCTCCCCCGACATGACTGCTCCGCCTGAGACCTTCGCGGCGCTGCAGACACGAATCGCCGATACCCTCGCGGCGCTGTCAGCGATTGAGGCGGCCGAAGTCGACGCGTTTGTCGGCCGCGATGTGCGCTTTGCGTTCGGCAATCGGCATCTCGACTTCACCGCGGAGAATTTCCTGCTGTCCTTTTCCCAGCCTAATTTCTATTTTCACGCAACCACGGCCTACGACATCTTGCGGTGGAAGGGATTGCCGATCGGCAAGCGCGATTTCACAGGTAAGCCGCGCACCAAGCCGTCCGCCTGATCGACGGGGCCCCAAGTAGCGCACGGCACGGTGGCGGCCTCCGATCGGAAAATATTTCCCTTGCATTCCTCAATTCACCAACTCGGGGGATAACCCTGTGCATAACTTGATTCTGTCACTCAATCGTCATCTCGATTCAGGGGGTTATGTCGAACTGGCGAATATTTAACCACCTGGCCAAATGCGCGCAAAGGTCGCCGGCCGGCCCAGTGCCTGCAGCGTGCAAACCCTTCGCCACGGACTGCCGGGGTCGCCTGCGCGGTCAACCGCAGGGTTCCTCGCTCACGCGCTTCATGATCGACCGATACGTCGCGATGACGGCGCCGCTCCGCTCGAGTTCCGCGACGTTTCTCTTGTGGTCCGCAGCCTCTGCGAGTGTGTGGCGATAGCGCTCGTAGCTTGCCAGCGAGGAAAAGTCGATCAGGCCATAGGCTACGTTGGTGGGACCGGCGAAATCGGTTGGAAGGAAATACCCAACCACCTCGCCGCCGCTGCGGCGAATGGCGGCCAGCTCGGCATTCACATAAGCCTTGAAATGCGCCGTCCGGTTCGGATCGAGAGTGTAGCGGATGCAAAGCGTGTACATGGTGGTCCTCCGACCGAGACTGGTTTCGCTTGATTCTCCGTTGACACACTAACGGCATGCGCACGGGCACGCTTCGGTCCGGACCGAAGCGTCATGGTGCGGCCGGCGCTGCTTTGATATCGTTCCGCCATGACCACCAGTGCAAAGATGGCTGCGATCGCTGCCCTGGTGGGCGAAACCGGCCGTGCCAGGATGCTCATCGCGCTGATGGACGGGCGTGCCCTGACCGCCACCGAGCTTGCTCAGGTGGCGGGCGTCGCCGCGTCTACCGCGAGCGGCCACCTTGGCAAGCTCACGCAGGCCGCACTACTGGCCGTGATATCGCAGGGAAGGCACCGATATTTTCGCCTTGCGTCTCCCGCGGTTGCGCGCTTGCTGGAGGGCATCATGGTGGTCGCTGCCGAGCCAAAGTCGGAGCAGCATCCGGAGCCTCGCATCGGTGGCCTGCTGCGCGAGGCTCGAACCTGCTACGACCACTTGGCGGGCCGCCTCGGAGTCGCATTGACCGATGCCCTCGTCCGCAAAGGGGCGATCGAACTCGGCGATGAGGCCGGTAAAGTCACTGAATTCGGCGAGAGCTTCCTGCAGTCGTTCGGGATCTCCCTCGAAGTCAGGCGGCAGTCCCGGCGACTGTATTGCCGCCCCTGTCTGGATTGGAGCGAGCGCCGTTTTCATTTGGCGGGCGTGCTCGGGTCGGCGCTGCTCGCGCGAACGTTGGAATTAGGTTGGATCACTCGTGCCAATGAGGGACGAGCGGTTTCGGTGACTCCCAAAGGCCGGCGTGGCTTTTCGGAGCGATTTGGAGTCGACTCGGTATATTCCACTCCCAACACATATAAAGGGGCGCGCCATGTTCAAGGCATTGGTGATTGACAATACGGGCGGCACCACCAGCACCTCGATTCAAAATCTGGACGATGCCAGCTTGCCGGCCGGCAACGTCACGGTTGCCGTGGACTACAGCACCGTCAATTATAAGGACGGACTGGTGGTGACGGGCGCCGGGGGCCTCGTGAAACAATATCCGCACGTGCCCGGCGTCGACTTCGCGGGCACCGTGACCCAGAGCAGCGATCCGACATTCAAGCCCGGCGACAAAGTGATTCTGACCGGGTGGCGGGTGGGAGAGGTGCGGTGGGGCGGCCTGTCTCAGAAGGCCACGGCGAATGCGGAGTGGCTGGTGCCGCTACCCGCGGGTCTTACGACACTGCAGGCCATGGCGATTGGCACCGCCGGATTCACCGCCATGCTCGCAGTCATCGTACTCGAGGCTCACGGTCTCACGCCGAAGTCCGGCGAGGTGCTGGTGACGGGCGCAGCGGGGGGCGTTGGCTCCGTGGCCACGGCGATTCTGGCCAAGCGCGGGTATCAGGTCGTCGCGTCCACCGGCCGGCCCGAGACCCATGAGTATCTCAAGGGCCTCGGCGCCGCCACGATCATCGACCGCTCGGGGTTCGCCGATCCGGCGAAACGGCCGCTCGAGGGCGAACGCTGGGCGGCGTGCGTGGATTCGGTGGGAGGCAATACTCTCGCGCGGGTTTTGGCGCAGACGAAGTATCGCGGCTCGGCCGCCGCGGTGGGTCTCGCCGGCGGCAGCAAACTCGATCACACGGTGATACCGTTTCTGCTCCGCGGTGTGAATCTGCTCGGCATCGACTCCGTCATGTGCCCGAGGCCGCAGCGCATCGAGGCCTGGCATCGACTGCAGTCCGACCTGCCGCTCGACCTCTTGGAGGCGATGACCATCAAGACCCGTCTGGAAGAGGTGCCGCGCCTCGCGGCCGAGATCCTCAAAGGCCACGTGCGCGGGCGCGTGGTCGTCGATGTCAACGGTTGACACCGGGGAACGTATCCCTTGGGCGAGTCCGCGGCCGCAGCCGTGATCCACTCCGGCGGAGTGTGACGGGGTTCACAGAATTGTAAGGCGCGGATGCGCGCCGGCGCCCCTTTGTCGTCGTGTTTCACAGACAGATTCCCGGTCTTCCCTCGGCGTGTACCTTCATCGGACGAAGGCCGCTTCCAGAGGGAAATCCAATGAGTCCTGTCATTGATCCAACGATAGCGCAGCGCCGGTTGGCGTGGGTCTTGAGCGTGCTCGTCGGCGTGTCGATGTGCCTGCGCACCTCGGAGTTGCAGAGCGAATTCATCGTACTTTCTCACGCGGAACCCGCCCGATCGATTGGTCTGACGTGCAGGATTTCCGACACGGATCCGGCACCAGGCGTCAAAGCCCTGTCGCGGGACATTGCGCGTCGCTTTCATCTAGCCGAAGGTGCCGCCGCCAGCATTACGCGCGCGGCGTTCACCGCCGGGCAAGCTCGCGGCATCGACCCGACGTTGGTGCTGGCCATCGCCGCCGTTGAATCGAAATTCAAACCCGGTGCGGTCAACCCTGCGACCGGTGCCAAGGGGCTCATGCAGATCATGCCCAAATGGCATCAGGACAAGATCCTCGGTATCGGCGGCGAATCCTCGCTGCTGCTGATCGCGCCCAACATTGCCGTGGGCGCGGCGATCATGGCGGAATATCTCGACGCCGAGGATGGCGACATCCAAGATGCGCTGGGCCATTACCTGGGCACCACGGGTGCCGAGCGGTACGTGCGAAGAGTGAGTGTCGAGATGGCGCACCTGACGCGAGTGATGAAAGCCACCTGAGCACGACGCAGGTGACGCAAGGTCCTTCGGCGCGTTACTCCTGCGCTCCGGCGCCGACAGCGACCCAGGCGAGGTCCGCGTTCGAAACGGAGTCGATTTTGAAGTTCTTCACCGCGGCGGCCATGCGGGTGAGCGCCTGCGCCAGCGGCATGGGCGGTTTCGAATCGCCTTTCTTGGCCTTGTGGAATCGCACTGGATTGATGCGCGCCACCACGTAGTTGCGCAGGTACGGAGATTTGAAACCCCGCTTCTGCAACGTGTCGATGATGCGTTTCGCGTGCGCGTCGATGTCGAGCAGTCGCGATGCAAATCCTTCCCGTTCGCGCAGGCTCGCCGCGAGCGTGCGCTCGCTGAACCGGTCCAACTTTTTCAGAAACGAACTATAAGCGCCGCCGGCGAAACGCGACGATTTTTCGTAGATGATTCCCAGGGTCAGCAATTCGGCGGATTCGAACTCCGCGGTGTACTGCGATTCTCTCGAAGCACCATGCTGCTTTGCCAGGCTACGGGCCATTCGCACCACTTCCAGGCTGCGATCCCGCAGGTTGTGCGCTTTTTCAGTATTCAGGGCCAGGATGCGGTAGGCCAATGTCGCGTCCGGCGAGATCAGCGCCGTGATCTGTTTGAGCCCGAGTACTTTGGCAGCGGCCAATCGATGTCTGCCATTCGGCGTCCATAGTCGACCGTCCTCGCCGCGTACGACGATCAGAGGGTCGAGGAAAGCCGCGGTTTCGTCGATTTTCACCGCCAACCGCTTGGCGTGAGTCGGCGATAGATCACGCTGGAACGGCGTCGGCTGCACGGCGTTGAGCGGCAGCGCAGCCAGCACCAGCGGCCGTCCGCCCAATGGATCACGATAGGCACCGATCAACGCGCCGCCGGCGCTGCGCACCAGCGCCACGACGCCGGCGATTTCCGCGCTGTCGATGGCGATGGCCACGTCGGCCGCCTCTAATCCCCGAGCCTTGCCGCCGGGGGCCAATCTTCCGCGGGCACGCTTCGGCACGGCCGATTTGCGCGGGCGGGACGTCTTGGTTTTTGCTTTTGCGCTTCCCATGGGATCTGGACGTATTATGACGTTATCGCCTCGCGAAGGACGGGACTGTGCAGCAAATGTTCACGCTCAGGATCGACCCGATACGCCGAAGTACCGCATGAGCGGCCTGCGTTTGCATGGCTACTGGCGCAGTTCGGCGTCTTACCGCGTTCGAATTGTACTCGAGTGCAAGGGCCTTGATTTCGAGTACGTCCCGGTGCATCTGGTGCGATCGGGGGGCGAGCAGTACGCTTCCCGCTACTGCACTCTCAACCCCCAGTCGCGTGTCCCCGCGTTGGAGTCGCCGGACGGCGTCCTGACCCAGTCCATGGCGATCATGGAATGGCTGGACGAAGCATATCCCGAACCCGCTTTGTTGCCGCGAAATCCCGGCGAGCGGGCGCGGGTGCGTGCGCTCGCTCAAATAATGGTGGCCGACGTGCAGCCCCTGCAGAACATTTCCGTCACTCGATTCCTGCAGAGCACCCTCAATGTGGACGGCGCTGCGCTCCAAGACTGGCTTCGCGAGTGGGTTGGTCGAGGCATGCGCGCCTTCGAGGAGATGCTTGCGCAGGCGCCGCCGGTCGGCGACTTCTGCGTCGGCAACACGCCGACGCTGGCCGATGCGTGTCTCGTGCCCCAGTGCTACAGCTCGCGCCGCTTCGGCGTGGATCCAGCCGCCTATCCGCGGATCGCGCATATCGAGCGGGCGTGCGCCGAGTTGCCGGCGTTTCAGCGGGCCGCGCCCGAACGTCAGCCGGACGCCGTCAGCTGATCGTGTCCGCGGCGCTTGAATCCTGACGCGCACTTTTTCAACAACACCACGGTCGAGATCCATCGCGTATCGATTGCAACCATTGACACGGATTACTTTGCGGTACAAAGTACATTCAGGCTAGGCGATCGCGAGGGCCTGTGCGCAGGATGATGAGATGCATTCTCATGAGCATTGGTCTCGTGCTCGTGATGCCGGTTCACGCCGACTCGCCGCTGGATCTCACCGGTCTGAGTGGTCGCGTTGTTTACTTGGATTTCTGGGCATCCTGGTGCGGACCATGCAGACAGTCGTTTCCTTGGATGGAGACGATGAAGAGCTCCTACGAAGGACAGGGGCTCAGAATAGTTGCCGTCAATCTGGATAAGGACCGAGCTGATGCGGATAAATTCCTGAATCAGTTTCACCCAACCTTCGACGTGCGCTTCGATCCAAAGGGAGAGCTGGCTGAGTTCTACAAGGTGCAAGGCATGCCCTCGAGCGTGCTGATCGACCGTCATGGCGTGGCGCGCTTCACGCACGTGGGCTTTCGACCGATCGATGGAGCGGTGTACGAAGCGCAGGTGCGTGAGCTGCTGGCCGAAAAGTAACCATTCTTCCGAGGGTCAGACAATGATTGGTCGTTTAAGTCTTCTATGCGCAATTCTCGGAGCGGCGCTCATCTCGGGGTGCAGCTCCATCGGTGTCAAGCCTTGGCAGCGCGATGTGCTGGCGCGCGAGGAAATGCAACTGGACTCCGATCCGCTCGATGCGGCGATTGATGATCACTTGTACTTCAGCAAAGAGGCCTCCTCGGGCGGCCGTTCATTTGCCGGCGGCGGCTGCGGATGCAATTGAAGCCGAAAGGGACTGCGCCCAAGGCGGGGACTGCGCGCCGGCGATTGATGGCCGCGAGCTGCGCCCTGCTCGGTGCCGGCGCCGCGCGCGGCCAGCAGACCCACATGGCTCCCCCCGACAGCGGGCTGCTGGAAGACTGGTCGGTCGATTCGGCGCTGGCTTATTACCACGAGGATGGCCGTATCCAAGCGATCGAGCCTGTCGTCGACGTGGCCAAGGTCTTTGCGGACGGGCAGGCGCTCAACTTCAACGTGACTTTCGACGCACTCTCGGGCGCAAGCCCAAACGGGGCGTTGACGAGTCGCACAGCTCAGACGTTTGCATCGCCGTCGGGAAAACTGCGGCACCAATACATCGACGGCGCCGGGCCAATTGCCGGTCGATCCGGATTATCACGATGACCGCATCGCGGTGGGCGGAAACTGGACCGTGCCGCTTACCCGAGTGGATCAAGTGAGCGTCGGCGCCAAGTTGTCCGCTGAGGACGATTTCTTCTCCGCCACCGTGAATGCCTCGATCGCCCACGATTTCAATGAAAAAAACACCACGCTATCGTTCGGAATCGATAATGAGTATGACTCGATCCACCCGATCGGCGGCGCGCCGGTCCCGGGTAGTGATTACTCGCTTGGCCGAAAAACAGACCGGGGGCAAGACGAAGGACGGGGTGGGAGTGCTGCTCGGCGTGACGCAGGTGATGACGCGAAACTGGCTCTCCGAGTTCAACATCTCGGTCGATCGGTTTCACGGGGTACTTGAACGATCCGTATAAATTTGCCTCGATCATCAACAGCGCGGGTGGCACCACTGGATACGAATACGAGAGCCGTCCCGATCAGCGCACGCGCAAGAGCGCCTATTGGGAGAATCGTGTCGCTTGGAGTTCTCAAGTTTCGACCGCCTTATCGCTGCGCTATATGAGCGATGACTGGGGGGTGCGCTCGGATACCGCGCAATTGCATCTGCGCTGGTCGTTGTCCAATCGCGATCGCTACATCCAGCCGACCGTTCGCTGGTATCGTCAAACGGCGGCGGATTTTTACACGCCGTTCATCCTGAACACGGAGAAGCCGGGCACGGGCTACCAGTCCTCGGATGCTCGCCTGGGAGCGTTTCATGCCCTGACGTACGGTGTGAAATACGCGCAGAAGCTGCCGGGCGTCGGAGGTCGCAGCGAGTCGGAAATCAGCATCCGCGCGGAGTATTATCAACAGACATTCGATGAACGGATGCCGGTACCGGCGGGTCTGCAAGGGCTCGATCTGTATCCGGGCCTTAAGGCAGTCCTGGTACAGATTGGATGGCGGTTCTGAGGTTTTGACCGACGGCGGCGCGCCGGTTGGCGGCGCAGGGAGCTCCAAGTTGCCCGATCAGGAGTTGGTCGTCGAGGCACGAGGCGAGAATATCCTGGCGGTCAGATTTACCGCGATGGCGAGCCCCTGCGAGGTTCTATTGCCCTCGATGAGTCGCCATGCGGCCTTGGCGATCGGCACGGTCGCCGCGCAGGAGGCGTGGCGTATCGAGAGGAAATACAGCCGCTACAGAGACGACAGCGTCACCGCCTGGATCCACGATAATCGCGGCACCACCATCGAGGTGGACGAGGAAACGGCATCGCTGATTGATTTTGCGAGCCAGTGCTTCGACCTTAGCGAAGGTCTGTTCGATATCACCTCCGGCGTACTGCGCCGCGTCTGGACATTCGATGGGTCGGACCGCATTCCCGAAGCCGCTGCGATCGA
This sequence comes from uncultured Gammaproteobacteria bacterium, assembly GCA_963799885.1. Taxonomy (GTDB): domain Bacteria; phylum Pseudomonadota; class Gammaproteobacteria; order Steroidobacterales; family Steroidobacteraceae; genus Bog-1198. The sequence goes on from CAWCYX010000005.1 coordinate 742,879, forward strand.
GGGTCTGTTGCGCGTGGTGGGTTTCGACAAACTTCAATGGCAATCGCCGCACCTTCTGCTGCCGGCCGGAATGGAATTGGATTTCGGCGGTATCGGCAAGGAATATGCGGTGGACCGGGCATACCAGCTGCTCGCGGCTCGCAACTGGACGCCTTTTCTCGTCAATTTCGGAGGCGATTTGCGTGCCAATCGTCCACCGCCGCATGGTCCGTGGCAAGTGGGCATCGAGCGGCCCGATACCGACCGCGAGGCGACGATGGTGCTGGATCTGGAGCATGGTGCGCTCGCCACCAGCGGTGACTCGCGCCGCTACCTGTTAAAGGACGGCATTCGGTACGGCCACATCTTGAATCCCCTCACGGGCTGGCCGCCGCCCGACGCGCCGCGCTCGATCACCGTTGCGGCCAGCAGTTGCACGGAAGCAGGATTGTTGTCGACCGTGGCGCTGTTGCACGGCGCCGAGGCCCGGACCTATTTAGACGAACAAGGCGTACGGTACTGGCTCCTCGTGTAGGCTACGCCCCATGCAGACCGCAACCAAGCAATTGTGGGAGACGCGCGGCTGCTGTCGTTAGTCGCGCGGGGCATCACATCGCGGGCGGTTGGTGGCAGATCGTGCAGCCCGAGACCGGACCATGACGTGCCAACGCCGGCCCCGGATGCCGGTGGCAGTTGAGGCAAAAATCATGAAACCGTGCCTCGACCCCGACCTTGAGATCCGTGCGCGCGCTGCGGTGGCAAAAGATACAGGCGTCGAAACCGCGCCCATCCGCATAGTTATGGTGGCAGACCAGGCAATTGATGGCCGTGTGCTTGCGGTGGTCGAAGTTCAAAGGCAGCGTCTGGGCGCGAGGCAGCAGCGGTTCGCGGAGCGCGACGAGGGCGCGGCCCGGAATGAGCGCACCCAAGCTGAGCACGGCCGCGGCGATGACGCCGACCATGAGCGTCGAATGCCGGCCGAACGCAAGCCGGCGCGTGACGGCCGGCTCGTGCGCTGCCGCGCTCGTGCCGCGTCTTCGCCTGAGGAGAAGCGCCATGCCGCCGGCCGCTACTGCGAGATACACGATGCGGCGGCCGTAGCCTCCGGTGTACCGGCCGGTCGTAATCACGTGAGCGCCCAGAAGCACGGCGAGCAGGCAGCCGAAGATGATGTGCGTCGCCTGGAAGTCGCGGTGGCTGCGCCACAGCCGCCGGCGCGCGCCGGCGACGGACGTGAGCGTGAGTACCAGAAGAGCGACGAGCGCCGCTATTCCCGTCAGCTGGTAGAGCGGCGCGGTGGTCTTCAGGTACTCGAGAGCCATGTGGTCCGACAACACGGCCGCAAGCACATGGAGCGCTGCCGCGCCGAGGGCTATCCACCCGAGCATTTCGTGGCGGCCGAGCGACAGCAGCACCGGCGGGTCCGATTCCCGCGGTCGGACGGGGCAGCCGCATAGCGCAAGGCACGCGATCGTCGCCGCAAAACCCAAGAGCTCCGAGAACTCCCAGCCCAGGGTCGTGAAGCCGGCGAACAGCGGCAGCGCCGCCATGATTGCCAATCCAACCGCCCAAGCCCTGTAACGCGGGTCGGGCAACTTCATGCGTGTCTTTGCGCCGCTGCGTCTCGAAGGGCTGGTTTCCGCAAAATGTTATTCTCGTCCGTGGAGTTGCGTCAGAGTAGCGCATCCATGGCTGCGAGTTCGCGATCCTCTAGTTCGAATTCGAATATCGTCAGGTCCTCGCGCATGTGAGTCTCCGACCGGGTTCCGGTCAACGGCACCACGTCGCGCTGCGTCAGATACCGGAAGAGGATCTGTGCCGGCGTGCGTCCGTACTTCGATGCCAGGCCGGTCACGGTACCTTCCCCAAGCACCTGCGGATTCGCAGTCAGCGTCCAGAAACTCTGGTAGATGATCCGGCGGCTCAAGCAGAAGCCACGAATCTCCCGGTCGTAGCGTGTTGCGGCGTACAGCCGGTTCTGAACGACAGCGGGTTTGACGCGGGCCGAATCATGCAGCGCATTGAGCTGCTCGAGCTCGTAGCAGTTGCTGATGCCAAGCTGCCGGACACCGCCGCCCGATGCGAGTGATTCCATGGCGCGCCACACCTCCAGAGTCTGCGCCGGACTCGCGAGGGGCGAATGCAGGACCAGGCAATCTAGATAGTCGGTTTGCAGATTGCGCAGAGACGCTGCGAAGGATTGGGCCACCTGTTCGGGCAGCGGCGAGTTCGGGTCGTAGGGAACACTCTTCGGATCCTGACCGGAGACGGGGGTGAATTTGCTCTGCAGATACAGGTCGGCGCGGAGCAACGCGCCGCCCAAACTCAGCGCAACCCCTGCGCCCACGCCGGCCTCATCGTAATGCTTCGGTTGGCACGCGGTATCGATGCCGCGAAATCCCTGCCGGATGGCCTTTCCGACCAAGCGCGCAGTGTCGGATTTCTTCCACGCGGTCCCGTAAATGATCCTGGGAGTGCGGACGTTCGCCGCGGAAGTGATGAAGGTGTCCATGGTTCATTGTAAAACGCCGGTCCAACGATTTGCGCCGTGCCGATTCTATGGCCCAGAATGCGTATCGGCCAGCACGAGGAGCGAGGAATGCAGGGACGGTTACGTGGTCGCCTGATCGATGCATGACCGACCCCGCGTCATCGTGGTCGGTGCCGGCCTTGCCGGACTCGCGACGGCCTACTATCTTCTACGGGACGGCGCTCGCGTCACTATCGTCGATCGGGCGGGCGGTCCGGGCCTCGAAACGAGCTTTGCAAACGGTGCGCTGCTGCACGCGAGCTTGGTGGAGCCCTGGAATTCTCCGGGTGTTTTTTGGCAGATCCTGCGGTGGATGGGCTCGGAACACGCCCCGATGCTGCTGCGTCCCCGAGCCGTTCCTGGGCTGCTTTCATGGGGACCTCAGTTCATTCTCAATTCCACTCGCCGTCGCTTTGACGCCAACACCCGCAAGAACCTACGACTGGCCATCTACAGCTTGGCACTGATGCAGCAGCTGCGGGAGCAGACCCCGATTAGCTATCAGCAGCAGTCGCGCGGCGTCCTCGCGGTGTTCCGGACCGCTGAATTGCAGACGCAAGCCTTGCGCAGGTGCGAGGATCTGGGCAGGCACGGCTTGTCGTTTCGTCCATTGCAGCGGGACGCATTGATCGACTTGGAGCCGGCATTGCGGCCCATCGGCGAGCATCTCGTCGGCGGTATTCACTATGCAGCCGATGAGGGAGGCGACGCTCATCAATTCTGCGTCGAATTGGCCAGAGTGCTGGAGGAGGGCGGCGCCGAACTGCGCTTCAGGGCCGCCGTCGATAGGATCCATCATTCGAATGGAAGTATCCGTTACTTGGTGTGCGGCGGTGAGGAGATGGCGGCGGACTGCTATGTGTTGGCCGCGGGCAGCTACACGCCGCTGCTCGCGCGTCAGGTGGGCTTGAATCTGCCCGTTCGCCCCGCGAAGGGATATTCGATCACCATGCCGCGCTCGCGAGCGCCCGCCGCGGCGCCGCGTATCGGCGTCATTGACGCGCACCTGCATGCGGTGGTGGTCCCTGTGGGCGATGACCGGGTACGCGTCGCGGGAACGGCCGAACTGGCGGGGTACGATTTGTCGATTCATCCGCAGCGAATCGAGAACCTCAAGGTGTTGCTGCGGCGGATGTTCCCAGTCTATGCGGCGGAATTGAACGCGAGTGATTTCACGCCCTGGGCGGGTTTGCGGCCCATGTCGGCGGACGGGGTGCCCATACTCGGCGCGACGCGCTTGAGCAATCTGTATCTGAACACGGGCCACGGCCATTTGGGTTGGACGCTGGCGGCCGGCTCGGGTCGCTTGGTCGCCGATGCGATCGCGCGGCGGACGCCGGACCTGAACATTCGGGACTACGAACTCGGGCGGCCGCTTTGAACGTGCGCGCCCTTGGGCGTGGCTGGTCCTGCGGCGACCCGCTTCACCCAACTGGCGAGCGCAGCGAGCATTTCGGCGTTGATCTCGGCGTCGGTCACGCCGCTTCGGGCAGGCACATGGAACGAATGATCCGCGTCGCGCAGCACGCACAAAGTCGCGTGGCCGCCGAGACGCTTCACCAGTGGATCGAGCAGTGCGGGTTCCGCGAAAGTGTCGCGCGCGCCCTGCAGAAACAGCATGGGTATTTGCACCCGTGCAAGGTGTTCGCCTCGCGTGTCCGACGGTTGCTTGGGCGGGTGCAGCGGAAATCCCAGAAACACCAAGCCGCGAACTGCGGGGAGCGGATCGATCGCCTGCGCCTGCGAAGTCATGCGTCCGCCGAACGATTTTCCGCCCGCGATCAGCGGCAGCGACGGCACGAGTGCGGCCGCCGCCGCGACTGCCGCGCGAACCGCGGCGTGACAAACCGCCGGCGTGTCCGGTCGTTTGCCCTGCCTTTCCATGTAGGGGAACTGGTAGCGAAGCGTGGCGATTCGGAGCTCGGCGAGGTCATTCGCCAATTTCGCCATGAAGGGATGCCGCATTCCCGCTCCGGCGCCGTGGGCGACCACGAAACATGCATCGGCTTCGCGCGGGGTGACCATGATTCCGGAGACGCGGGTCGCATCGTCGACGACGATCTCCACGGATTGCGAATCGGCGGTTGCCACGGCGGCAGTATGCACCCGGAGGCGGATCAGGTCGGCCGGTCCGGGCGCTTCTTTCCCGCCCGCGTCGCCTGCTTGATCGCATCCGCCAGAGAGCGCGCGCCTTCGGTGTAATCCTTCCATGGTTTAGTTTTAGCGAGGAGCTGGGGTGCCGTCCGTACGCTGAACGATTGGGGAGCAAGCCCCTTCTTGACATCCTTCCATGCAATTGGCATCGATACGCTGGCTCCCGCACGGGCTCTGGGCGAAAGTACCGCCACCGCGGTGGATAGGCGGTCGTTTCGCAGATAATCCAAGAATATCCGCCCGGCACGCTGGCTCTTCGACATGGTGTCGAGATACAGGGCCGGACTGTCCTGCGCCATTTGCGCGCAAATGAGGTGCGCGAAATCCTTTGCGATCGGCCACTTCACGGCATCCTCACCTTCGGTCAGCGGCGTGACGACGTGCAGGCCCTTGCCCCCCGTCGTTTTGCAGAAAGACACCAGACCGACCATCTTTAGACGCTCGCGTACCTCGAGCGCCGCCGCGATGACGGCCTCGAATTTCACGTCCGGCGCCGGATCGAGGTCGAAAACCAATCGGCCGGCGACCTCCGGATCGTTGGGTGCGCAGTTCCAAGGATGGAGTTCCAGCGCTCCTATTTGAGCGACGGCGGCCAACGCCTCGATGCGATCGATTTGCACGTAAGCGGCGCGGTCGCCGCGCACCTTGACCGACTCAAACAGATCGGACATGCCGGCCATCGCATGGCGCTGAAAGAATTGCTGGCCGCCGAGCCCGTCAGGTGCACGCAGGAGAGAACAAGGACGGCCGGTAAGGTGCGGCATCATCCATTCGCCGATGCTCTCGAAGTAGCGCGCCAGGTCGAGTTTCGTGACCGGTTTGCCATCGCCGGCGTCAGGCCAGAGCGCCTTATCGGGTTTCGATATCGTCACGCCCAATACTTCTGCCGCCGGCCGCGGGGCGGGCGGCTTAGCCGGCTTCAGCGACGTGGGTGACTTCAGCGACTTAGGCGGCTTAGGCGCCCTAGGCGGTTCAGGCAACTTGTTACTTGATCTGTTAGCGCTTGTCATCTCCGCCACGACCTCCTTTGCGTCCTTATCCTCGCGCAGACCCTTGAATGCCGCCTCACGAATCATCCCTGACTCTGTCCAACCTGCAAACTCGATTTCGGCGACCAGCGTTGGCTCGAGCCACCGTACGTTGCGTTCCTTGGGAGACGCGGCGGCGCCCGGTGCATTATCGCCGCCAAACGGACTCGTCTCGCGCGTCAGTTTCTGCAGCCGCGGCAATAGGGACGCCGCAACGGCGTGTCCGAAGCCCGTGCCGATACGGCCCACGTAAACCAAGCGGCCATCGCGGCGAGCGCCTGCCAGCAGCGAACGGACGGTGCCGTCCTCCGTGGTCCAGCCGCCAAGGATGACCTCCTGTCCCGGACGGCATTTGGTTTTGATCCAACTCCCGGCGCGGCCCGACCGGTAGGGCGCATCGAGTTTCTTCGAGACGATGCCCTCGAGTCCCATGTTGCGCGCAGAGGAAAGCACGGCCTCTGCATTGGACACCAGATGCGCGACGTAGCGGATTCGGCCGCCCAGGTCGCGGGAGCCGATGAGCTTTTCGAGGCGAGCTTTGCGCTCCGTCAACGGCAGCGCGCGCAAGTCCTCTCGTCCCTCGAACAGCAGATCAAATGCAAAGAAAACGAGATTTTCGGATTTTTCTTCCGACAGCGCGGCCTGCAGCGCGCCGAAGCTCGGCAGTCCGCGTTTATCGAGTGCCACGACTTCACCGTCGACCAGACAGTCGGGCAGCGCTTCGGCGTTTTTTGCGATGGCGGCGAAGCGGGATGTCCAGTCGAGACCGGTGCGGGTGCGGACGACCGCTCGCCCGCCATTCACTCTGAGTTGCGCGCGGTAGCCGTCGAGTTTGACTTCGTGCCCCCACCCAGGATGGTCCGGAGGTCGCTCGGCCAGTTTGCAGAACTGCGGTTCGATGAACTTTGGCACCTCCCGCACTATCAACGGCTTCCGCCGCGCTTCGGTATCGCGCGCTGTTGTCCGGCCGTCAGGGGGTTTGCCGTGCTCGTCAGGGGACTTGCCGGTCCACACGGCGTCCGCTCGGGCGAGCTTCGTGCCCGCGAGCATAAAGGGCTTGGGGCGCCGGCCGACTCCGGCGGCTATTTGTTCCATCGACCGGCCCGAGGCGACGGAGCGATCCTCGCCGAGCAATGCATCGGCGTCTCCGGGCTTGGCGCCGGCATCGCGATGCTTGATCAACAGCCAGTTCGTTCTCTTGCCGTCGAACCGGTCGCCTCGCATCCGCACCAATACCCAACTTCCTTGCAGGCGGCTGCCGTCCAGCGTGAATTTAAGGTCGCCCTTTTTGACGGCTTCTTCCGTCGACAGGGCGCCTTCCGGACTCCAGTAGCCGCGGTCCCATAATTGAACGGTGCCGCCGCCATATTCTCCCCGTGGAATGGTCCCCTCGAAGTCTCCGTAGTCGAGCGGATGGTCTTCAACTTCGACCGCCAGCCGCTTGTCCGCCGGATCAAGCGATGGTCCTCGAGCGACGGCCCAGGACTTGAATACACCTTCCCATTCCAGGCGAAGGTCGTAGTGCAACTGCCGGGCCGCATGCTTCTGCACGATGAAGCGCAGGCGCGGGGAGGGCGCCACACGCTCTTCGCCGGAAGGCTCCGCGGTCTTCGAGAAATCCCGCTTGGTGCGATAAACGGTGAGCGCCGGCTTGACCACCGTCAGGCCCCTCGGTTGTCCATCATGCGCCGGTAGGCGAGCAAATGGCGCAATGACGCTTTTGGATCCCGAGCACGTTCGTACAGACGCGCAAGATTGAAATGCGCGTCGGCGAACTGCGGATCGAGGGCGAGAGCTTCGCGGTACCTTTGAATCGCCTCGGGTTCGCGCTCCAAGTCTTCGAGCAGCACGGCGAAGTTGAACAGCAGAAGCGGCTCTGCCTGGGTAGCCGAACGATAGACCTGTTCCCCTTCTGCAAGGCGACCGGCGATGTGCAGAAGGCGGCCCAGGTTGATCCTCGCTTCCAGATGATTCGGGTCGGCCTCGAGGCACGCCGCATACGCGAATTGCGCCTCCTGAGGTGCGGTTTCCTCGAGGGCAAGCGCCTTTGAATAAAGTTCCTCGGCCGAAGTTTCGAACGGCGCAGCGGAGTCTTGCCGTGTGATCACGTGGAGACGGCCTTTCTCCTCGACGATCTCGAGTGCCAAGGCGTACTGGCCGGACTCCGATTCCCGCAGCGTCTGTCCCTCGCGGATGGCGATTCGATTGCCGAGTGCGGTCAGAGAAAGGCTGTTGAGCGCCGACCCGGCGGGCAAAGCCGAGCGCAGCTTATGCAATGTTCGATTGATTCTCTGCGACGAGATTTGCGCGGCGCGCAGTGCACTGGCCGTGCGCAGCACCACGAGGTCGTGAAACGAATAGTGCAGCCGCCCTGCGCGTCTGACCGGCTGAATGTTGCCTGCGCGTGCTAGTGCCCGAACTGCCGAAGCCGGCAATCCGAACAACCGTTCCAAGTCCTTCGTGTCGTAGGCATGCATTTCATCGTCGGGCGGACTTGCGCGATGTTCCCTGCGCGGCCGCACGTTTCGGAGCCTTCCGTTCCTTGAGATCCCCGGCTTTCGATCCGCGCGCATCGATGCTTGCGCGTAGAGCCTCCATCAAGTCGATCACGTTGCCGCCGCCCTTGGCCGAGACCGGGGCCTCCGCCAGAGACACTTCCTTTCCTTCGACTTTCTTCTGAATCGCCGCCTGCACTCGAGCCTTGTGCTCATCGGCGTATTCGTTGGGGTCAAAGCGTTTCGCAGCCAAGTGATCGATGAGTTGTTGCGCGAGCTTCAATTCGGGCTCCGACACCGGCGCAGCCTCGACTCCCAGATCCTTGAGATCGCGAACCTCGGCCTGGAAATGCAACTGATGCAGCGCGAGGCCGTCACCAATGGGCCTGATCACGACGATGTGCTCCTTGCCGCGCGAGATCCATCGTCCTACGGCGCATTGGCGAGCTTTGCGAAGTGCGGTGGCGAGCAGCGTGTAAGGCTTCGCGCCGCCCTTGTCGGGCGCCAGATAATAAGTGCCGTCAAAATACACCGGATCCACGGATTCCAGCGGAACGAACTGGCCGATGTCGATCGCGTGACTCGTCGTATCTTCGAGTTCCTTCAATTCCTCGGGACTGAACATCACGTACTGGTCTTTGGCGAACTCATAGCCCTTGACCATTTCGGAGCGTTCGACGATTTTTCCGTCGTTGACGGCAACGTATTGCTGCTTGACGCGGGAGCCATCCTTTTGGCGCAGCAGATTGAAGGAGATGCGCTCGGAGGAGACCGTCGCCGAGTAGAGCTTGACGGGGATGGCGACCAATCCGAAGGAGATGGTCAGCGAAGCAATGGATCGAGCCGGTGTAGCCATGAAATCACCATCCCTCAATACGCGTTTGGGGTCAATCTGTGTATTCTATGAATAATGGGTTGCAAGGTCTTTGAATACTTATGCTTTATTGCCTAGCGTAGGAATAAACCCGGGGTGTTTCAAGCAAAATCGCCGGCAAGACAGATCTTCTCGCCGGTATCTCGTCGCAGAAATTAGAAAATCCTTTAAATACAGCGGCCTACAGCCCGGCCCAGCGGGCCTACACCCCCCGGCACAGTGGGGCCTGCGGCCCGGGACCACTCACCTACGCACCACCCGCATCTTCGGTTGGCCGCGGGCCCGCCGCGTGCGTCGCAGCGAATAGGCTCGGGCCAGCAGGGCGGCCGCAATCCACGCCAGCACGACGGACAAAGGCAGCGCGATGAGCAGCGGCCAGAACGATGCCGCTGCCGCCACGCCCAACAGCGCCGTGCCGACCAGGGCAAGCGAGCGCGCTTCGGCGGGTTCGAGAACCCGTTGTTCGGTGAGCGCGGCGCCGACGGTGCGCCCGAGGCGCAACGCACCCGCTGCGGCGCGCGAGGCACTGCCGCCGGCGCCGCTCGGCACGAGTTGCTCGCGGCCTTGCCGGGCGCCGGCGGTTTTGGAGCCCTCGAAATGAATCTCGCCCCGGCGCCGGCGCGGCCGCAGGACGATCTCGGTGGCGCGATCGAGATCGGCGAGGTACATCGCCTCGAGGGCGGCGGCGACGCGCGCATCCTCGATCACCGCATCCAATTCGTAGTTGCCGACCCAGCTGGCGATGTTCAAATTGCTGGAGCCGACTCTCGCCCAGCAACAATCCGAAACAGCGGTCTTGGCATGCAGCATCGTCCCCTTCCACTCGAAAACGCGGATGCCGGCTTCGAGCAGGGGCCGATAGCCGTATTGCGACAACGGCCGCAGTATCGGGATGTCGCTCGCTCCCGGCACGAGCAAGCGCACATCGACCCCGTCCAACGCCGCTGCGCGCAGCGCCTGCACATACGGCGGTACGCCGGCGAAGTAGGCGTCCGTTAACCACAGCGTACGGCGTGCCGCCGCGGCTATCAGCTGATCCAGGCGGAACAGACCGGTTGCGCCCGGCGCATTGGCGACGATGCGCACTGCCACGTCGCCGGCGGGAGCGATCGAGTCGCGCGATGTGAGTTCGCCATCCGGCAGTGCAGGCCCGATGACGCCCCAGACGTGGGCGAACGCGTGCTCGATATCGCAAAGAGCCGGTCCACGCACTTCGATGCCGGTGTCGCGCCATGGCTCAATCCCTCGTTCCGGCCGTCCGGCCCACAGCTGGTCGACGCAGAGTCCGGAGATGTAGCCAATACATCCGTCCACCGCGAGCGTTTTTCGATGGTCGCGATGCACCCAATCGAAGGGGCTGGAGGAACGCAGCGGATTGAAACAGCGGACTTCCACGCCGGCCTCGCGCAGCGCGCGCCAGAATCGCCGCGATGTCTTGCCGAGTCCGCCCATCCAATCGTAGATCACGCGCACTCGCAGCCCGTCGCGCGCTTTGGACTTGAGCGCCTCGGCGAATTCAGCGCCGATCTCGTCTTCGCGGAATATATAATTCTCGAAATAGATTTTGTGTTGCGCGCCGCGGATCGCGGCCAGCCAGACCGGATAGTTTTCCGTTGCATCCTTGAGCAACCGCACCCCGTTTCCCGTCACCAGCGGCGCGCCCGCCGCGCGGGTGAAGGCTTGGTCCAGCAGCGCGCTGTTGGGACGCCCCGGCGTCTCGGAAACGATGGCCGAGTCGGCGCTGGTTGACGTATTTCTGAACTCCATGATTCCGTCATGGAAAGCCATCTCGCGCCAAAGCGCAACAGGGAATCGGCGAGGACCGGCTTATGTCGAGCTGTCGATGTCGCTTCGCTTCAGCAAGTAGTCCAGGCCTCCCACCCGATACCATCGATACCCGTAGCCTTCGAGCAGCAGGCGGTGCCTCCCATCGGCCCCGGCTTGACTGTGATCCTCCGAGAGTAAATTGACCAACAGCCATCCGCTCTCTTCCGCCGCCTTGACGGTAAGCGAGATCTCTCGCGGCGCCGATCCCAGGTTGTGAACGAACAGCGCCGAATTGTTCCGCCACTCGTAGCATATCGCCAGAACGGACGAATCACCTGTGGCAATCGATTCGAACCGGCCCCAGCCGATTTCCGGCACTTCCTTGCGCATCCTGATGATGCGTTCGGTCCAGTTGAGCAGTGAATCCGGGTCGCGGCGTTGCGCCGCCGCGTTCACGTGGTCATAGCCATAGGGTCCGTCGTGAATCACGGGCAGGATGGGATTCTCACTTTTGCTGAAGCCTGCGTTGGGCTCGGTCGACCATTGCATGGGGGTTCGCGCGCATTGCCGCTCCGGCAGCGAGAGATCGTCTCCCATGCCCAGCTCATCCCCATAGCGAATCACCGCCGCCCCTGGAAGGGTGAACATCAAGCTGTACGCCATTTCGATTCGCCGCCGATCGCCGTCGAGCATGGGAGCGAGGCGGCGCCTGATGCCTCGCTCATACAGCTGCATCGTAGGTTCCGGTCCAAACGCGGCGAATACGATATCCCGCTGTGTCTTCGTGAGACGCCCGAGATCGAGTTCATCGTTGTTCCGCAGAAACATGCCCCATTGCCCCGTCTTGGGGAGCCGTTGGGTGGCTTTGAGTGCGCGGCGCAGCGGCCGCGCGTCGTTCGCGGCGAGTGCATAGAAGAGATTCTGATTGACCTGGAAGTTGAACATCATGTGCATTCGATCACCGGAACGTCCGAAATAGTTCATGTCGGTGTCCGGAAGAACGTTTGCCTCGGCAAGCATGATGGCGTCGCCCTGCCGCCACTGCAGAAACTCGCGCATGGTCCGCAGCATCTCGTATTGCTCGACCGGCTTGCGAACCTGCGCCCCCTTGGTCGCGATCACGAACGGCACGGCGTCCATGCGAAAGCCGGAGACGCCGAGCTGGATCCAGAATCCCATGATCTTGAGGATTTCCGCCTGAACATGCGGGTTCGACGTATTGAGGTCCGGTTGGAAGTCGTAGAAACGGTGGAAGTACCAGGCACGCGCGGCCGGATCGTAATTCCACGTCGACTTCTGAACTCCTGGAAAAACCATTCCCTTGTTGGCATTGCGCGGCCTTTTCTTGGACCAGACGTACCAATCCCGATAGGGAGATTCTGGATCGCTCCGCGCCGATTGAAACCAGGGGTGCCGATCGGAGGTGTGGTTCACCACCAGGTCCATGATGATGCGAATCCCCCGCTGCTTGGCGCCGTGGGTGAATTCGACGAAGTCGCCGAGCGTGCCGTAGCGCGGATTCACCAGGTAATAGTCCGAAATGTCATAACCGCCGTCGCGGCCGGGCGAGGACTGAAAAGGCATGAGCCAGACCGCCGTCACGCCGAGCCCGTGCAAATAGTCGAGGCGCCGCATGAGTCCGGCAAAGTCGCCGATGCCGTCGCCGTTGGCATCCATGTAGGTGTCCACGGAGAGGCAGTAGATGACGGCGTTCTTGTACCACAGATCGTTGATCATCGAGAGGCGCCGCGTTTGCCCACCGACAGCTCGGCGATCAACCCTTCATTGGGCCGCAGGGCGAGATGGTCCGTGAACCCTTCGTCATGCCGATCCAGATGAGTTGAAAGCACCACGCGACCCGACAGGCCCAGGGCATCCCATGAGAGGCCGCAAGCCTCACCGCCGAGATTGAGCACGATGAGGAACCGCTCGTGCTGCGTGCGCCGGACGTACGCCAGCAAGTCGCCGGTCGCGGCGATCGGTTCATATTCACCGAGCGAGAGTGAAGGATGTGCCCGGCGCAGTTGCAGGAGTTTCCGGTACAGACTCAAGGAGGAGGTCGGGTCGCGGTCCTCCTCGCGCACATTGACTACCGCATAATCGTCCGAAACCGGCAACCAGGGGTCGCCGCTTGTGAACCCGGCCTGTCGCGAACCATCCCATTGCATCGGCGTCCGGCACGGATCTCTGCCGAGGCCCATGCCCGGAACTTTCTTCTCAAAGGGATCCCGGACCCGATCGGCGGAAATCGCCACGTTGACCATGCCGATCTCATCGCCGTAGTACAACGTGGGCGTCCCGCGCAAGGTGAGGAGCAGCATCGCGGCAACGCGCGCCTGCGCGAGACCGACGCGCGAAGCAATGCGAGGATTGTCGTGATTGCCCAAAACCCAGTTCGGCCATCCGCCTCGCGGCAACGCGCCTTCGTACTCGTCGATGAAATGACTGATGCCGCGCGCGTCCCATGCATTTTGCAAAAGTTGAAAATTGAACGGCAGATGTACGCCGCCGAGATCACGCCCGTAATAGGCCATCAGACGGTCCAGGGGCAGGTATATTTCGCCGATCAGTGCGCGGCCGTCGAATTCATCAACCACTCGGCGCAGCCCCGACACGACTTCCATCACTTCGGGTCGATCGGTGGTGTAAAGAGGCAAAAAGCGCAGATGCGGCGGCATCGCAGCGGTGTAATCGGGATTGGGCGGGTTGTCTCGCCACTGATCATCCTTGATCAGATGCCACAGGACATCCACCCGAAACCCATCGACCCCGCGCTTCAGCCAATAGCGAAGCACATCATGCATCGCTGCGATCACCGCGGGGTTGCGCCAATTGAGGTCCGGCTGTTCTCTCAGAAAAGCGTGATAGTAGTACTGTCCCGTGTGTTCATCCCACTCCCAGGCACTCCCGCCGAAGTTGCTCAGCCAATTGTTGGGCGGTCCTCCGTCGGCAGCCGGATCGCGCCACAGGTACCAGTCGCGCTTCGGGCTGCCCCGGTCGGATCTTGATTCCTGGAACCATGGATGTCGGTCGGAAGTGTGGTTGGGTACGTAGTCCAGGATCAACTTCATGCCGCGGCGCTTGACGTCGGCCAATAGTTCGTCGAATTCGGCCAGCGTTCCGAAGAGCGGATCGATGTCCGTGAAATTCGAGATGTCGTATCCGAAGTCGGCCATCGGCGACGGATAGATGGGCGACAGCCACAACGCATCGACGCCGAGCGATGCGCAATAGTCCAACCGCTCCGAGATCCCGCGAAGATCTCCTATGCCATCGCCGTCGGTGTCGCTGAACGAACGGGGATAGATTTGGTAGATCGCCCCGGATTGCCACCACGGATGTGTCATCGACGTTCGGCGCGATTCTTAAGGCGCCACCTCGTTGGGAGGCTTCGGACGGTATGTTATTCGACCACCGACTGTCGAGCGTCTATCCGCAATCGCGGGCGCCAATTGGACAGACATCCATCACTCGGTCGACGGGCCGGCCTCCGTGACCCCGCAATCGTCCGCACCCAAGGCCACGGCCGTCAACGGGCGCCCGCCCATACCGCGGGGTGCGCCCGAACCGGCGCCGCCTGCATCAATTCGTGTCCCAGCGCGAGGATCACATGTTCATGCGCAAACCGTCCGACCAGCTGCAGTCCGATGGGCAGGCCGAGAGTGGAAATGCCGATTGGAATGCTGAGTGCCGGCTGACCGGTAATGTTGAAGATCGGCAGGAATTGATCGGTGTGCTGACATTGCCGCATGAAACTCAAGGGATCGAGATCGGTTCGCGATTGGCTGTACAGACCATGCGGTGGCGGAGGATTTGCGAGCGCCGGAGTCACCAGCACGTCGTAGTCGGCGAAAAATGCGCCGACGCGTCTCCGCAGGGAATTCGCGGTCGAGAGATCGGCGTCGATGTCGGCGGCCGTCAGGCGGCGGCTCAGCTCCCAATTGGCGAACGTCACGGGCTCGAGAAGCGCGGGCGTCGCGGCCGCGCTCAATACGGCGCCGTCGCCGTCGAGGCCGGCGAGTCCGAACGCGAAGAAGTTCGTCAGCACATGGAGTGCTGCTTCGAAGTCGAAACCCGGCGACGCCCAGACGACCTGATGACCCAGCTCCTCGCAGAGGCGGGCCGCCTTCGCCACCGCGGCCGCAATCTCGCCGTTTACCGCTTCTTCTCCCCAGTGATTCGCCGTGACGGCGATTCGCAACCGTGCCGGCGCCGCCGCCGCGAGCTGTGCATAGGGTCGGCCGGGCGACCACAGCAGGAAGGGATCTCCCGGTTGCGGTTGCGACAGGATGTCCAGGGCCGCGGCGGCATCGCGGATCGAGCGTGTGATGACGAATTCGCCGGCGAGCCCCAATAACGCGTCGGCACCGTCGGGACCTTGGCTCACCCGCCCGCGGGAGGGCTTGAGTCCGACCACGCCACAGGCCGCCGCGGGAATACGGATCGAGCCGCCGCCGTCGCTGGCGTGTGCAATGGGCACGATACCCGCGGCCACCGCCGCGGCTGCGCCGCCCGACGAACCGCCGGCCATGCGCTCGAGGTTCCAAGGGTTGCGCGTAATACCGTGGAGGGCGGATTCGGTGGCACTCGAAATGGCGAACTCCGGCGTGGCGCTGCGGCCCACGAAGATCATCCCGGCGCGCCTGCACAACTCCACATACGCGCTGTCTCGAGCGGCTCGCCGACCGACCAGCAATCGGCTGCCGCATTCCTGCAGCCGGCCCGCCTCGGCGGCACCGATGTCCTTTCTCAAGATGGGAACGCCCGCGAGCGGCCCGTGTTGCGCGAAGTCTCCACGCCCCGAATCGGCGGCGCATTCGAGTGCATCGGCATAGAATTCCAGGACCGCATTCAGCGAGGGATTGAGCATCGCGCAGGCGCCTTGCGCCGCCTGGATCACCTCGCTCCGGCTGACTGCGCCGTCGCGCAACGCGCCGGCGAGGGCAATGGCGTCCAAATCCGCAAATTCCGCTATCCGCATGCTACCTCCCGAGCGACACTCGCCGACGGCGCTCCTTGCAACGCAGTGTAAGGCACGCGATATTAGCTTGATGCCCGGAAGTCAGGACTTTGCCGCAGATCCCCGCAACGCGGGCGCAATGATCAACCTCAATGGCCGGCTGGTATCTCGCGACGCCGCCACGGTGTCCGTCTTCGACGCCGGGTTCGTCGTGGGCGACGGTGTGTGGGAGGGGTTGCGGCTGCACCAGGGCGCGTTGCTCTTTCTCGACGAGCATCTGGATCGATTGTATTGGGGTGCCGCAAAGATCCGGCTCGAGATCGGCATGAATCGCGAGGCGCTCACCGCGGAATTGCACCGTACGCTCGCCGCGAACGGCATGCACCATGGGGTGCACCTGCGCGTAATGGTTACGCGCGGCGAGAAATCGGCGCTGAACCAGGATCCGCGCAATGCTTTGGGCAAGGCCACGGTGGTCATCGTGGCCGAATACAAGGTGCCCGACCCTGGCCTCACGGAGCGGGGACTGCGGCTGCACACGGCCTCGATCCGGTGCACGCCGGCCCAGATGTTCGACATGAGGTTGAATTCACACAGCCGCCTCAACCTCATTCTGGCGCTGCTCGAAGCCATCGATGCGGGCGCCGACGAAGCACTGATGCTCGATTCGCGCGGGGCGGTCTCGAGTTGCAACGCCACGAATTTCTTTTGCGTGCGCGCGGGCGAGGTGCTGACCTCGAGCGGTGAGTATTGCTTCAACGGCGTCACCCGCGGCAAGGTTCTCGAACTCTGCCTCAGGGAAGGAATAGCGATAAGGACCGGCGATTTCACGTTGGACGAGGCGCGTTCCGCGGAGGAGGCATTCGTTACCGGCACCTTCGGCGGATTGACTCCGGTCCGCGAGATCGACGGGCGCCGGCTCTCGGCCGCACTGCCAGGGCCGGCCACGCGGCGCCTGCGCTCGCTGTACGAGGCGCTCAAGAACGACTATGCGTCGGCGCGCTGATGGCCGCCGGCACCCGCATCGCGATGTGGTCCGGCCCGCGCAACATCTCGACGGCAATGATGCGGTCGTTCGAAGCGCGCGGCGATACGGTGGTGACCGACGAACCCTTCTATGCGGCTTATTTGCATCGGACCGGAATCGACCATCCGCTGCGCGACGCGGTGATCGCTTCGCAATCGATCGATTGCGCCGCGGTGGCGGCCGCTTTGGTGGGACCGGTGCCGGGCGGCAAGCCGATTTGGTATCAGAAGCACATGACGCTGCACTTGTTGGAAGGGTTCGAGCGGGACTGGATGTCGCAGGTGCTGAACGCGTTTCTGATTCGCGATCCTGCGGCGGTGCTGGCATCCTACGCGGCGAAGCGGACTCACGTGACGCTGGCGGACTTGGGCTTCGTTCAGCAGCGCCGACTCTTCGAGCGGGAGGCCGAGCGCTTGGGGACCCCGCCCCCGGTGGTGGATGCCGCCGACATCCTGGCGAATCCCGTGCGCACCCTCGAACGCTTATGCCGGGCACTCGGCATCGAGTACACCCCATCGATGCTCGGTTGGCCGCGGGGTCCGCGGCCGACCGACGGAGTCTGGGCGCCGGCGTGGTACCACTCGGTAGAACGCTCGACCGGCTTTGAAACCCGGGGACTCGGATCCGCCGTGCTGCCGGCATCGCTGCAGCGGCTGGCCGATGAGGCGCAGCCGCACTACGACGTTCTCAAGGAGTATTGCCTTTAACAGATTATCTCGGCGTTGATTTCTTTCGCAGTCGGGCGATTGATTTGGGTGACTCGCGGCGTCTCAAGTGCGAATGAGCGACTTCAACGTGCACGTACCGAAGGACGCCGCAAATGACGCGAGCGAAAGCACACGGCCGGTACGTACGCTGCGGCATGAAACCCGTCTCTTGCCGAACGTGTCCCTTGATCCACGCGGGCGGTATGGCGCCCTAAGCCGCACGCGATTCGACGGGCGCACGCTGCGCGAGGTCGCCGAGTACGTCTGCGAATGCGACACCGGGCCTGGCCAAGCTCCCGATGACTTGCAGACCTTGCTCACCGGTCACATCGGCACCATCGGCGCCAAACAGGCGCTGGTGGCCGCGGCGGCAAAAGAAGCCGGCCGGGACGACGTCGAGTTGGTGGTGGCGTGCTGCGAATTGCCGTTGCCAGAACTCGAACCGCTCCGCAACGGATCGAGTCTGCGCCGCCCGCACTCGCTGCCGCTGGCGGTATGCTGGCTGCGGCACCGCGGTCGACGTCTGCAAATGGTCGACCCGCGGCACGCATCGCTGCACACGGCCACGTTCGTCACCGAGGTCGCCGTCTCTCCTCCGCACTTGGCACCGGAGCGCGTGCGGCTCTACAAGGCGTTTGCCGAGGACTGGTGTCGAGCGCTGGAGATCCAGGCCGGCGAGTTTGCCCGGCTACGAGCCTGGCAACTGGGAAAGTCGGTTGGAACCGGCCTCTTCGAGGACCTCCTGGGATACAGCCTGCCGGCCAGTTACGTGCCGGCGCTTTGAACGCGGTCAATACGCACGTGGTCTAGCGGTCCGTCGGACTTGCATTTCCCCTGCTGCGCAGCTGGCAAAAACCACGCTTTTTGCTAGCGGAAACGAAGCTGATGTCCGAAAAAGCGCCGCAGGCGACTTTTTCCAATGAGCTAGGGCCGCCGCACTTTCAGTGTGAAGCCCACGTTGACTACCCGCGGCAGCCAGACCTGATTCTCGACGGAGGGAGCCCCTCCCGCGGTGCCCATCGAATTCAACTCGAGGCAGCACGGATTGGACCGGCCGGTGAGATTGGTGCCGTCCAGCCACAATGACAGTTCGCCGAACGACAGAGGCACTGACGTCGACAGGCGCAGATCGGCGCTGAAGTAACTCGGCCATCGTGATGAGTTGCGTACTCCCACGAGAAGATAAGCCGGCGTCGGGCCGGACGCGGGGACTACGGTCACCGGCGTTTGGGGCCACCCGCTGTGCCAGGCCAGCCGAGCGGATGCGGAGGTCCGGGCACCGGTCCACGCGATGCCGAAGTTCACCGAATGCGGCTGGTCCCAACTGCGCACCCATTCCTGGCCGCTCGAATCGTCAGTGACGTGCGACAGGCTGTAAGTCCCCCAGGCGCTTAAGTTGGGGCCGAAGGATCGCCGCGCGCCGATTTCGAGACCCACGGCGTCCGCCTCGGCCGGCGCCACCAGCACCCGGTCCGGCCCCAACTGCGGCAGAAGCGACAGCGGTCCGAGGCTATTCTCGTAGTACGGACTGATCACGGACCAGTGATTGCGGTAGGCCTCGAGCCGCCAGTTCATCGCCCCTTCGCTGTCGCGTGCGACGCCGGCGATGACGTGGGTGGCGCGGCTCGCGGAGTCGGGAGTCACTTGGTTGGCCTCGGCACGATACTCGTCCACACGCTGCGCCTGGGTGAATTGACCCCATGACGCGTACGCGCGCCAACGGTCTCTGAAATCGTAGTGCAGGTTGATGCGCGGAGTCAGTTGACTTCGGTCGCCGAAACCTGGGTAATCCTGCAAGTCAAAGCGCAGCCCCATTTCCGCTTCGAAGGATTGCCATCGCCGATGTGCAGCCGAGTACAGGCCGAGCGCCGAGGAATGAGGGGATTGGTCCGAGATTATCGATGGGTCGACGGGCCGATCGAACGCTAGGGCGATGGCGTCCGCGAGTATTTCTTGCCGGTGGAACATGAGGTTCGCCCGTTCGTGGGTGAATTCGCCGCCGAAATTCCAGCGCAGTGCGGGCCCGGCGGCGTAGGTCCATTCGCTGCGCACGGCGACGGTCGAAAACGAACGATCGGCGATCAGGCTCCCAGTGGCGATTCCCGGCAGGAGGACGCTGCCACTATTGGCGCGTTGCGTGTCGCTGATCGCCACCGACGAGCGTCCCTGCAGCGAGTCGGCGGGTGTCCAGTCCCACCGCACCCACGTCGCGGCGTCGTGGGACCGTCCGGTCGCATTCCCCTCCTGCAAATTCGAGCTGAACCTGACCTTGTCATCGAGCAGCAGCCACCCGAGCGTAACGGCGGATGCCGAATCGACCGTCCAGCGCAGGTGCCCGACCATGTCGTAAAACGTGGGCTCCCCCGGTTCGCTCAAGAGCCGTTGCAGCACGCTGTCATCGCTGCTGGCCCGGGCGACGAACAGCCATTCGAGAGGAAGGGTATCGCTGCGGCCGACGGTCTCGAGATCATAACTAAGCAGGCTGGCGCCAATGCTGTAATTGGAGCCCGACGGTACCGAAGCGGGGGCCAGGTCGATCACTCCTCCCGAGCGCGTGCCGTAATTGACCGGGAAGCCGCCGGTATAAACCTCGGCGCGATTCACCGTGAAAGGATTGAAAATGCTCATCACGCTTTGAAAATTCCGGAAGTGAAACGGCTCCGCCAAGGCGATACCGTCGTACTCCAGGAGGACGTCCTCGAGCATGGCGCCGCGGACGTACGGTCTGGCCGAGAGATTGCTCGCCAGCCCCGGGGCGGTATGCAGCGCGCGGACCGAGTCGTCTTTGGCTCCCGGCATTTCCTCGATCTGATGTTCATCGAAATTGACCGGCTCGCCTGTCTTACCGGCGGTGAATTCGTACCGGCTCGCAAACACCGACACTTCATCGAGAGCCGCGCGCGGGGCGACCGCTGCTGCTTTTGCAACCGGAGGCTGGGGCTTGGCATTGCCCTGGGTGACGACGTAGGTGGCCTCGCCGGTGCGACGCAGAGTCAAACCGTTGGCCGCCAGGGCGGCAACCGCCCGCGACATGGGGTCACCGTGGGGTAGAGCGTCCGGGGCATCGAGCGTCCCCGGCACCAAATCCGAACTGTAGAGGACGTTGAAGCCTGCGGCACTCAGCGCCCGCAACACATCGACCACGGCCACGCGAGCCGGCAGTTGGGCCGCGGCCATGACCGTGTACGCCGCCAGGAGCGATAAGCTGATCCAGGCAGAGTGTTTCCGCAGTTCCGACACGAACACCCGCGCCAGTAGTTTTTATGCGCTGCGGCCCACTCGATTCAAGACCGCCAGCCGCCGTAGTTTGGCGCACTGCAACCGCAGCGACAATTCTTTTAAGTAGGTACGAGCGGGGGTAGAAACAGGTAGCAGGTGCCGCGGCGGGACCGACGGCTCGGCCGCGTTCGATACGGTACGCGGAAACCCGACTTAAGTTTGCCGATCCGAGGCCTGCTGGTTCGCGAAGTCCGCGATCATCTGGTCGACGGGCTCATCCATGGCGGCGAGCTCTCTTTCGAGCATGTCGGTTACGACTTGCAGCGGCACCGGCGGCGAAGTTTTCATCATGTCCATGCGCGCGCGCTGTACGATGCTCGCCGCCTGCTTCAGTCCGATGACGGTGAACGCCGCCTCGGCGGCCCGCAGTTGGGTCACAGGATCATCGCTCAGCTGGCCTTGCAGGCTGCCATTTCTGGCGGAGGCCCAAAATTCGCACGCCGTGAACAATACTCGATCGGCACGCGAGACTTTCGCAGATCCGGTGGCCGCCGTGGTGATTACGTCGAGCAATAAGGCGCTCGTCGCCGGCTTGTGCCCGTCCCAGTGCTGGCTTGCGTTCTTTTTGGGCAATTTGCACCTCAGCGCCGTTCCAGGATAATCACCCCGAGACTTTAGACGTTACACCCTCCACGAATCAATCTCCGCATGACGCAAAATGGCTACAGCCTTGCCCCTAAGGCGCAGGGCCGGCCGATCTCCAATCTTCGTATTTTTCCTGCGCGCGATTGATTTATGGTCGGCGTGGCGTCTAACCTCGCACCCCTGACCATGAGTGCGAAGGATGTCACGGGGTGTATGAAGCGGATCGCGCATTGGTTTCGAGAATGCGCGCGGGCGATCAGCGAGCATTCGATGAGTTCTTCAAAGACAGCGCCCCCCGCCTCATAGCCTTTATCGCACGCAGAACGGCGTTGGACCCCGCCACCCTGGAGGATATCGTCCAGAGTGCCTTGATCAAGGCCGTCCGACATCTCGCAACCTATCGCGGTGAGGCGGCATTGTTCACGTGGTTGACGGAAATCTGTCGAAATGAGTTGGCGGATGAGCATCGCAAGGCGAATCGACGCCCCGCCCATCTCAGTCTGGACGAACCCGCAGCGGCACATCGTTGGGGCGGGATGTTGCGCGCACCCGACGTCCATGAGCCTGCCGCACTGTTGCAAGCTGCGGCCGAGCAAGCGGAAATCATGAGGGTTTTGGATGGTCTGCCGGCAAACTATGCGCTCGTCTTGGAGGCGAAGTACGGCGATGGGTTGTCGGTCGCGACGATTGCGCGGCAATTGGAGCTTACGGAGATCGCCGTTCAGTCCATGCTCGCGCGTGCCAGGAAGGCGTTTCGGCGGCGTTGGCAGACAAGGCCGGCGTCATGACGGATGAGCGTTCCCCGAATTCGGATTCCACCTCGGGCGAGGATGAGTTGCTCATCGCCGCGTTGCGAACGCCCGCTTTGAGTCGAGATGCGCTGGAACGCATGCGCGCCGCAGTCGAACGAGAGTGGCTCGCCGCAACGGTCGCGGGCGCGGCGCACGGGAGGCCGAGCACCGCGCTTGCATCCCGTCTGCGCTGGGTTGCCCTGGCCGCCGCGGTGGTCGCCGCCGTAGGAGTGGTCTCCTGGCTTGCCGGGCCGCCCGCCCCAGCCCAGCTCTTGGGTTCGGTATCGCGGACGGAGGAGGGGGCGCTCTCGGTACAGTCCGCGCACTTACCGCGTCGAAATCTCACGCAGGGCGGAGAACTGCGGGTTGGAGATCGTGTGACGGCACAAGGCCCGGCGCTGGTCGTCCTTGCTCGCGGAGGCACGCTGCGGATCTCCGCCAAGAGTGAATTGGCCGTCAGCACCCCCAGTCAGATATCGCTGGAACGCGGGCTGATCTACATCGATATTCCGTCTGCAACGGGCGCCGGGAATCCTCTGCGCATCATCACGAGCGCGGGAGCGATCGAACACGTGGGCACTGAATTCGAGGTCTTGAGCGATGGCCAAGCGGTGCGGGTACGGGTCCGCGAAGGCCGGATCCGCTTCGTCGGCAGGACTAATACGGTCGTGGCCGGCGCCGGCACCGAATTGGTGGCGGCACCCGGCAAGTCCATCGTGCAGCGATCCATCGATACGTTCGGTCGCGACTGGTCGTGGACGGCGGCGTTGGCCCCCGACTATGAGATCGAAGGCAGTTCCTTGATCCGGTTCCTGCAATGGGTCAGCCGTGAACTCGGGCGCCCGTTGAATTTTGCCGACGCCAATGCCCGGCAGATCGCCGACCACACCATTCTGCACGGCTCGGTGCGTCATCAGGCACCGATCGACGCGATGTCCAATGTGCTCGCGACGACGTCGCTCACCTACGAAATACGAGGCGATGCGATCTGGGTGCGTTCGGGCACTTCCGCGCCATTATGAGTACACTGCGTACGCATGATGCGATGGGTGCGCGCTATCTTGATAGTCTGCTTGCTGGGCGCCGCGGCTGAAGCCGCGGGGAAAACACCCGGCGAATTGCAAATCGGCGATTCTCTCCGGGATGCCACGCTTCAGGGGCTGAACGGCTCACCCAGGAAGCTCTCGGAGTTTCGCGGCAAGCCGCTGATCATCAACGTGTGGGCAAGCTGGTGCGGCCCGTGCCGTGCGGAAATGGCGTCGCTGGAAAGGCTTGCCTGGCTGGATCCTGCCGGCCAGTTCACGGTGATCGGCATCTCGACGGACGACTATCCTGAACCAGCCATGACGCTGCTCAAGCAGTCCAATGCGACCATCAGTCAATTTATCGATTCGAAATTACAGATGGAAAACATGTTGGGAGCCACGCGGCTACCGCTGACCGTACTCATCGATGCCGACGGTCGCATTCTCGATAAGATCTATGGTGCCCAGGAATGGGACGATCCGAAATCCTTACGGATGATCGGCAGGATGTTCCGAATTCGGGTGGGGGCACCGCCCCCTTGAGGGTCCCCGCGGGATGCGCCGCGACGCCGCCGAAATCCGGCCCGGTGTTTTGCGGTACGATTCGGCATGCGTCGCCCCTTCTTCCTCGTGCTGTTCGCCGCCCTCGGTCTGGGGTGCGCGCTTGGCGCTGCAGCGGATTCCAAGTCCGCCGCCCAAAATTCGGGCGTCTCCGTACTGACCGCGAACCAGGTCATCGGGATCCTCGATCAAACCGTCGATTGGTATCGGACGCTGGGCACCCAGCAGCAAAACGCCACCCAGCCAAGCGATCTCCTCATCCTTTTCGCGAATCGCCAGACCGCGGACAAGGTGGTGGCGCTGGCATTCGAGATCGCGCGCGCCAACGCGGAACTGCTGAGCAGCGAAGCCTCTGCCGGGCAGAGCGCCGACGCCGCCTCGCCGCAGGCGCTCGATCGCCAGCGCGCCGACCTGGAGGCCAAGCAAAAGTCCATTGAAGATGAGATGTCGGCGGACCGCAGGCGCGCGGCATCGGGAAAGGCCGGCCCGGCGCTGGAAGCCACGTTGCTCGAGCTGCAGGGCGAGTTGGCGATGGTGGCAGCCCGCAAGAATCTGTTGGACACCATGACGGATTTCGTCAACGAGAGCGATCCGAAGGGCGCCGGCGCCAATGCACTGAAGGCGCAAATCGACGCCATCGCGGCCACCATTCCCGGTGCAAGTGCGGCTCCCGGTGCAAGTGCGGCGACGCCGCCCCCGTCGCCGACCCCTGCGGTGCCGGCCGGAGCGGCCGCCGCAGCCCCGGTGCGCAGCGGAATTTGGGAACTGGGCGCGAGCGCGCTCCGATTGCGCAGCAAGGTCAGAGCAATCGATGTCGTTGACGAACACACGGCCATGCTCGCCGAGACCTTCCAGAAAGCCAGCGTGGCTCCGCTCAAGCAGTTGAAAGCCTACTCGGCCCGCAGCGACGAGTTGGCCTCGCAGGCGGACAGCGCGGCGAGCGCGGCGCTCAAGGATCTGCGCAACGAATTCGATACGCTGGCATGGTTGTTCAAGCAAACCTCGTCAATTCTCATACCGTTATCCGAAGAACGGGTATTGCTGCAGCAGTATCGGCACAACTTGGGCAACTGGCGCGATTCCACCGAGCGGCAGTATCACGATGCGCTGAAAGCGCTGGGGGTCCGGCTGGGAATCCTCGCGTGCATCCTCGCGGCCGTGTTCGTGCTCGCCGAAGTGTGGCGGCGCGCCGTGCTGCGCTTTTCGCATGAACCGCGCCGGCGCTATCAGCTCCTGCTGGTGCGGAAAATCGTCCTATGGGCTGCGATCATCGTCATCGTGGGCTTGAGCTTCGTCACCGAAATCAGCGCTTTCGCGACTTTCGCGGGGTTGCTCACCGCCGGTCTGGCGGTGGCGATGCAAAGCGTGCTGGTATCGGTAGTGGGTTATTTTTTCCTGATCGGAAAATACGGCATCCGTGTCGGCGATCGAATTCAGATCGGTACGGTGGTGGGCGAGGTGATCGACCTGGGATTGGTGCGGATGCATCTCATGGAACTGAACACCCAGGGACCGTTGGGCCCCACGGGCCGGGTCGTCGCTTTCGCCAATCTGATCGTGTTCCAGGCATCCGGTGGATTGTTCAAACAAATCCCGGGCGTGAACATCTCCTGGCATGAGATGACGTTGACGCTGCCCGTGGTCAAAGACTATGCCGCCTTGAAGGACCGTCTGCTGGCCGCGGTCGGCAACGTCTCGAGCCGGTACCAGGAAGAGATCGCGCGGCAGACCAAGGAAATCCAGCGCAGCACGGCGGCCGCCGTGGGAGATGCCTCACCCCATGTCCAGATGCATCTGGCGGATGGACGCATGCAGGCTTTGATCCGCTATCCGGTGCATTTGGAGAACGCGGCCGAGATCGATGAGCGCGTCTCGGAGGCCGTGTTGCTGGCGCTTGGGGAAAGTTCCGAAGGTGGTCCCCCTCCTGGCAGCGGGCGGTGATTCGACAATCAAACCAAGGTTAAAACATGCCTAAAGGCTCGAAGATCGCCGGTCCCATGCTTGCGTTGGGCGTCTTGCTGTGTGTTCCGCTCGCCGTGTGCAGCGCAGCTCCGACCTATGAGGCGCGGGTCGAGCGGGTACTCGCCGCGACGCCGCTCATCGACGGCCACAACGATCTGCCGTGGGAGATTCGCAGCCGGTTCAAAGGCGATCTGGCGGCGGTGGATTTGATGTCCGATACCTCCCGGCTGCCATTCCCGCCGGATTCGGCCGCCTTGATGACCGACATCCCGCGCCTGCGTACCGGCAAAGTCGGGGGCCAATTCTGGTCGGTCTGGGTGCCGGTGGACATCAAGGGATTCGAAGCTGTCCAGACCACACTCGAACAGATCGATCTGGTCAAACGCCTGTGCGCGCGTTACCCCGACGACTTGGCGATGGCCTATTCGGCGGCGGATGCCAATCGCATCCACCAATCGCACAAAGTCGCGTGTCTGATCGGCATCGAGGGCGGACACCAGATCAATAACTCGCTGGGCGTACTCCGGCAGATGTATGCCGCCGGGGCGCGCTACATGACGCTGACCCACACCAAAAATACCGATTGGGCCGACTCCGCCACTGACACTCCCGTGCATCACGGATTGACGCCTTTCGGCGAGGAAGTGGTCCGGGAGATGAACCGCCTCGGGATGCTGGTGGATATCAGCCACGTGTCGCCCGATACCATGAAAGCGGCCCTCAGGGTAAGCGAGGCACCGGTGATTTTTTCGCACTCCTCGGCGCGCGCTCTCGTCGACCATCCGCGCAACGTACCCGACGACGTCCTTCGGACGGTGGCCGAGAAGGGCGGCGTGGTCATGGTCAATTTCGCGCCGGGCTATGTCTCGGCGGTGCGCAACATTTGGGACGCCGGCGAGGCGGCCGAGCGGACGCGTTTCGACAGCCCGCCCTATGTGGGCCTGTACATCGGACAACCGGAACGCGCCAAGGCGGCGTTGGCCGAGTGGCTGAAGGATCATCCTCGCCCTGCGGCGACGCTGGCTCAAGTGGCGGACCATATCGAGCACATTCGGCTTCTCGCCGGTGCGGACCACGTCGGTCTCGGCTCTGATTTCGATGGCATCGAAGATGCGCCGGCCGGACTCGAGGGCGTCGACAAGTACCCGGCGCTTCTCGTGGAACTCATGAAACGCGGCTGGACCGACGCCGACGTCGCGAAGCTCGCCGGCGGCAATGTGCTGCGCGTGATGGCCGAGGCGGAACGCGTGGCGGCGAAGCTTCGCGAACACCAATGACTTCGTTGCGCCGTGCGGCATCCGTGGACGATTACCGCGAACTTGCGCGGCGCCGGTTGCCGAAAATCTTCTTCGAATACATCGACGGCGGCTCCTACGCGGAAGTCACGTTGAAACGCAATATCGAGGACTTCGCGAATCTGGTATTGCGGCAGCGGGTGATGCGCGACATGTCGAACCTCGATACCTCGATCGAGACGCTGGGCCAGCGCTATCGCATGCCGGTGGGATTGTCTCCGGTGGGCATGGCCGGAATGTACGGGCGGCGGGGCGAGGTGCAAGCGGCGCGCGCCGCTGCATCCGGGGGGGTCCCGTTCTGCCTGTCGACCATGGGAATTTGCGGTGTGGAGGAAGTGGCGCGCACGGGTGTTGCGCCGTGGTTCCAGCTCTATGTACTGAAGGATCGAGGCTACATGCGCGAGCTGCTGAGCCGTGCGAAGGCGGCGGGTAGCCCGGTGCTCGTGCTGACCGTCGATTTGCCGCTGCCGGGCGCGCGCTATCGCGACGTGCGCTCGGGATTTCGCGGATTGACGGGAGTGCGGGCATTCCTCAATCAGGCGCGGGATGGTGTCTCGCATCCGCGCTGGTTGTGGGACGTGTGGGTGAATGGACGACCGCATAGCTTGGGTTCGGTGACAGGCGCGGTACAGAGCGGCGCCGGAGCAGCCGATTTTCTGACCTGGATTGCGAACAATTTCGACCGCTCGCTCACCTGGGCGGATCTCGACTGGATACGCGCCGCCTGGGATGGCCCCCTGGTCGTCAAAGGCGTGCTGGACCGCGAAGACGCCCGTGATGCGCTCAAAGCTGGCGCACAGGGACTCGTGGTGTCAAACCACGGCGGGCGCCAGCTCGATGGCGTGCGGTCGTCGATTTCGGCACTGCCCCCCATCGCCGACGCCGTGGGCGCCGATCTTGAGCTCTACTTGGACGGCGGCGTGCGTTCCGGACTCGACGTGCTCAAGGCCTGCGCTCTGGGCGCGAAAGCGTGCTTCGTCGGACGCGCGTGGGCCTATGCCCTCGGTGCCGGGGGGCAGGCAGCCATCGCCCGAATGCTCGAGACGTTGCATGCGGAACTCGAAGTCGCCATGGTGCTGACCGGTTGCAGATCGATACGCGACGCCGGCCGCGATCTGCTGGATCACCAATAGGTAGGGTTACCGGTCAGCGGATCATGTCCTTGTACGCATGCCAGGTGGCGTGTCCCAGCAGCGGCGCGGCGATCAACAGCCCAAAGAGCAGCGGTGCATACCCGATCACCGTCAGGATCAGGATCAAGGCGCTCCACACGATCATGGCGGGAATGTTGGTGAACACCGCCTTCAGGCTGGCGCGCATGCCTTGGCCGGCCGTGGCATGCCGGTCGATCATGAGCGGAATCGCCACGACGGACAAGGCGAATACTGCGGTCGCCAGCACTCCGCCGACGGCGATGTACGCCAGCACCTGGGATCGATTCGTCGATTCGAGAAAGCCTTGATATAGAGTTTCACTCATGTCGGGCGCGGCAACGTGAAATACCGTGCCCAGCATCACCGCCGAAATGCCGAACCATACGACCGCGCACGCGGCCAGGATGGCGCCGAACTCGAGCAGCGCGTGAAAATTCCGCGCGAAGCCGTCGAGCGATTCGTCGAAGTTGGCGCTTTGTCCCGCCGAGTAGCGCCGCGACATTTCGCACAACCCGGCCGACATCACCGGCCCGACGAGGAGGAAACCGGAAATCGCGGCGGCGATGAAATACGGATGCGTGCCGCAAAAGACCAAGAGCGTCCAACCCAGCGCCACGATCAACGCGCCGTAGCCCAGGCTGGCGCCCCAGTGCCGCCGCATGTCGAGCCATCCCCGGTACAACCAAACGAACGGTCGGAAGAACGAGACATGTATGACATCGAGATGCAGATTTCGAGCTGCAGTTGAACCGAGTGTTGCGTCCACGATCGTCCCCCACGGTTAATTGACACCGAAACGCTGGATACCTCTTGACGCGTAGAGTGTAGTCTCAATCGAGCGGGAGGGAACCCTCCCGCGGGGCCTCAAGTCGGCGGGGCGGTTATTCGCTGCTATGCAGCAAGGCCGATCAGGGACCGGCGGTGTAGGCGATCGATACCGTGCCCGACTTCGGAAGTCCCGAGTCGTTGAGGTAACTGAACTGGAGAGTCAAGGTTCCGGAATCGGCGATTGCGGGGAAGTAGACGAGCGATAGCACGCAACCGGTGCCGATACTCACGGCGCTGCAACCGAAGCTGGTCGACGCAGCGCTCCAGCCCATGGGAAGCGAGTCGAGTGCGGTGGTGATGGACAAGGCGCTCGCGGCATTGCCATCGTCGGTGGTGAAGGTGACGGCGACATTCGTGCTGCTGCCGGCGCTCACGGCGAGTGAATTCGGGGTGGGGGTCGCGACGATGTTGTCGTCGGTGGTCGCGCGGTAGGCAATGTTCACCGTGCCCGTCTTGGCTTCACCCGCATTGTTCCTGTACGAGTAGCCCAAAGCCAGCGAACCGCTGCCCGCGGCGGACGGAGCGTAAGTCAGGGGCAAAGCACAGAAGGTGACGGCGTCGATGCCGCCGCAGCCGAACGACCCGGCGGTGCTGGTCCAGCCTGCGGGCAACGCACCCAAGTCGCTGGTCAGTTCGAGCGCGGTCGCCGCGCGTCCGTCGTCCGTGGTGAACGTGACCGTCGTCGGGTGAGTGCCCGTTCCGACGATTGCATTGACTTGGCCGGCGGGCGACGCTGTGCCGACCACGTTGTCGTTCGTGGTCGCGGCATAGCCGATGTTGACAATGCCGGCCTTGGCCGCACCGGCGCCGTCGGTGTACGTGTAGTTCAGCGTGAGGGTCCCGCTGCCCAAGGCCGACGGTGCGTAGGTCAGCGGCAGCTGGCAGCCGTTGCCGGTACTGACGCTGCCGCATGCAAAATGGGTCGAGGCAGTACGCCAACCGGCCGGCAGCGTCTGAAGATTCGATGTCACGAGCAGTTGAGTCGCCGGTTTGCCGTCGTCGGTGGTGAATGAGACGGGCACGGCTTGGCCGCCGCCCTTCCATACCGCGACGATCTGGCCCGGCGGCGAAACCGTGGCGACGACGTCGTTCTCCGGCGTGGATACGTAGGGAATGCTCAGCGTTCCTGCCTCCGGCGCGCCCAGATCATCGACGTAGGTGTAGTGCAAGGTGAGCACGCCGCCGGTGCTCGTCGAACCTGCATAGCTCAATGCCAGCTGACACCCGCTGCCGGTACTGACGATGGCGCACGAGAAACTCGATTGCGCGCTGCTCCAGCCCGGCGGCAGAGCGGTGAGGTCGGTGGTGAGCACGAGGTTGGTCGCCGCATTGCCGTCGTCCGTGGTGAAATTGACGTTGACCGGCTGGGCGCCGGCGCCGACCGCTGCGCTGATCTCTCCGCTGGGCGATGCCGTCGCGACGACGTTGTCGTGCAGGCTCGCAACGTAATCGACACTGAGCGAACCGTCGGTCCTTGCCAGTCCGGCATTGTCCACCACCACATAATCAATCGTGAGCGTGCCGCTCCCGGCGGCGGCCGGTGTGTAATTGAGGTTCAGGACGCAACCGTTGCCGGTGCTCACCGTCGTGCATGCGAAACGGGCGGGCCCGCTCCAACCGGCCGGCAGCGTCGCCAACGCCTCCGAGGCGTCGAAGCCCGTCATCGGGCGACCGTCGCTGGACGCGAAGACGATGCTGAGGATTCGATTTGCGCCGACCGCGGTGGCGAGGACGGCGGCCTGTGGCGTGGCCACCACCAGGTCGTCGGTGCCTGCCGGCGCAGCCGAGCCCGCGTAGCCTGGAGCGGAGGCCGCTCCGGCCGTCGTGGGGACCGGGCTCCCGGTGGCGGTGACCGTGCCCTGAATGCTGCTGTAAGAACCGGAGCCGCACCCGGCCAACAGCGCGAGCGAAGTCCAGACGAGGAGGAGTGTGCGCACGGCGAGGACGCTATGCTTTGGATCACCGCGATGGCGTTAACTGCATCACGCAACGAGGTTCGCGCCAGTTATCGTCAAATGAGCTCGTCGGTGCTCACCGACAAGGCGCGAGCACGGGCTCCCGCCGACGCGGCAGCTTTCTTTGCGGAGGCCGCGCTCAAGGGCTCCGGGCCGCGCCGACGGCGGTCAAATAGTCGACCGTGGATGCGTCGCGCTCCAAGCGTGGGTAGCGGGCGCCGCCCACATAGCTCAACTGCACCGTCTTGAAGGTGTCGTCCTTCTCGATCAACAGATCGATCGTGCCCGGTTCCTGGGTGGTTGCCGCGAGCGCGTCTTCCAGGACGTGTTTCGAAAACTTTCGGCCGCCCACGGCGATCAGGTTGCTGTCCGGTGCGATCCCCGCGGCATCGGCGGGCGTTCCCGCCACTACGCTGGTGATGACCGCGCCTTCTTCCTTCAACCCGAATCCCAGCGAATAGGAGAGATTGATCCGTTTCACGAGTTCGGACTCGCCCGCCTGCTCCGGCGATGGCGACGCGGCAAACGTCAGGCGCCAGCCGCTTGCGGCGAGCCCTTCGAGCGGCGCCGTCGGGCGCAACCGGTTCAGACGCTCGGTCCAAAAGCCGTGCCAATCGTAGAGCAGAACCGTGTTGAGCGCCTTCATGACATCGTCGAACACATAGGGAACCAACGCCGGCCCCGTGCTCGGCGGCCCGTAGAACAGGCGGCAGTAATCATCCAGGCTCTTGGCGCCCCCGCTCCGGTTGCGGATGAGCGTATCCGCCTCCAGCCACAACATCGCCGACTCGTCATAGAAGTCGACGCCGCGGGTCCTGGACTGCCATTCGCGAGCCTGCGTGTAGCCGATCGGCGCCGCGATCGCGGTGTCGGCCAGCGGCCTCCAGTCGCGGCCCTGCCGAGTCTGCAGCCAGGCCGCCACATCGGCCCAGTTGTCGCGGAAGTCCTCGGGGGACGCGAGGCCGCTGCGGGCGCTCAACACCATGCCGAGATATTCGGTCAACCCCTCGTAGACCCACAGGAGCTCGCCGCGCATGGGGGCATCGTAGTTGCCGGTGGCAAGACCCGCGGGCCGGCGGTACTTGCCGTTCCAGGAATGCACGTATTCGTGAGGAAGGAGCGTGGCGACTCCCGAGCTGCGAAGCAGATGGTCGTCGATGAGCGAGCGCTCGGCGAGGCGATTGTCGCTCGATTGATGATGCTCGATGCCCTCGTAGCCGATCCGGTCGCTCAGGGTCAAAAGAAAGTGGTATTCGCCGTAATGGGTGGCGCCGAACAGCGTCGTCGCCTCCTGCACGAGTTTGCGCAGTTGCCCGGTGGTTGCCGGCGTGATCGCGAGCGCCGCGTCGCTGTCCGCCGCGAGGTGCAGAACCACGGCAGGCGTGCCGCCCAGATCGACGGTGCGAAAATGGCGGCCCGCGAGCACCGGAGAGTCGACCAAGGTGGTAAGCGAGACTGCAGCGAAGTGCGCGCCGTCCGCGCCTCTTGCGCCGCTCGACAGCGGCAGGGCGGTACCGAATTGCCATCCCTCCGGAAGGCGCAGCGAGGCGGTGATCCGTAGTTCGTCCGATTGCAGCCCGGCGGGATACAGCACCAATTGATTCCAAAGCACGATGGCCAATGATTCGGTACTCGTCCGTTGCGCATTGTTGTTCTCGGCGTCCGCGACCGCGTCCACCTCGAACACCACATCGAGTGCGGTAACCCCCGCCGGAACGGTGAGATGGAAAGCGAACATGTTGTCCGCATCCCGCTGCCAGGCAATCGCGCGGCCGTTGGCCGAAAATCTGAGACCCGACAGACCGGCGATGGGCCCGTCGGGCGCATGCTCACCCGGCAGCCACTTAGGGTAGAGAAGGGTGAGCTTGCCCGGTTTGACCGGCAGCACCAAGTGCACGCGCTCGATTCCGCGCGGCGCTTCCCGCGCGTCCACGTCGAGGGTCGCGACGGGCGCCGAGAGCGCGGTGTCGGCTGCGAACGCAGCCGCGGCGGACAGAACAGCGGCCGCGATTTTGCGGTGAGAGGTCGGCATGAGAATCGTCCCCGGTTGTTAGTATCGACTTGCCTTGTCCAGACTCGAGAGTGGCCGCCCCATCCAAGGTGGGGGGCGCGACTGCCTGCCTCCGTGAGGATAATACGGTATGGTTGCCCCACGATGAAACCGAATAGAAACCAGCGAGTGCTCGCGATCGACGTGGGGGGTAGCCACGTGAAAGTGCGCGTCTCCAACCGGCGCGATGTGCGTCAATTCGAGTCGGGCCCCCACCTGACGGCTGCCCGTATGGTGGCCGGAGTGCAGCAGCTGGTCGGCGACTGGAAGTACGACGTGGTCTCGGTCGGCTACCCGGGCATCGTCATCCACGGCAAGATAGTGACCGAACCCCACAATCTCGCCGCGGGGTGGGTGGGGTTCGACTTCCGGCACGCCTTCGGCCGGCCTACGCGGGTCATCAACGACGCCGCCATGCAGGCCATCGGCAGTTACCAAGGCGGGCGCATGCTGTTCCTGGGATTGGGCACGGGCTTAGGCTCCGCCATGATCGTCGACGGGATCGTCGAGTCGATGGAACTCGCCCATCTGTATTATAAAAAGGGCCGCACCTACGAAGACGATGTCGGCGATCGCGGCCGCCGCCGCTTGGGCGGCAAGGGATGGCGCCGCGCCGTCAAGAAGGTGGTCGAGACCTTGCGAACAGTATTGGAAGCCGACTATGTCGTGCTCGGCGGCGGCAACGCACGCAAGCTCAAGAAAATGCCGAAAGGCGCGCGGCTCGGCAACAACGACTTCGCCTTCCTCGGCGGCTTCCTCATGTGGCGCAAGGGCGGCATCGCAGTGGCGCGCCGTCTCCGCCCTGCGGACGCCGCCTCACGGGTGCGGGGTCGCCAATGACGCCAAAATTGTAATATTTACCTGGTGTTGTAGCGTGCCGGCGTCATGGACTTTCCGCGGCCCATTTGCCAAGATTTGCGTACTGCACGCGCGACGGTGTCGCCCTAGAAGCGAACCCGACTTTCGGAGTACACATTTTTCGCACGATTGCCCCGGTGTTGATCTGAATCGTTCGCTGCGGCGCACGCGAGTGCGTTATTGCGGCGTGGAGACTTGCAATGGAATCGAAGTCGAGCGTCGCGGCAAAAACAAGGAACAACGGCAGCGCGACTCACCGGGCCGCGGTTCAGAGAGCCAAGGGCCCCGGCGCCATCGACGGCGCATCCGAACTTGATCTGCGGGAATTGCTTGCTGCGCTGCGTGCCATGCAGGGCGGCGACTTCTCGGTGCGCCTGCCGGGGTCCCAGGTGGGCGTCGCGGGCAAGATCTGCGATACATTCAATACCATCGTCGCCGCCAATCAGCGCATCGCCCAACAATTGGAACACGTGGGCGAGGTCGTCGGGCGTCAGGGCAAGACTCGTACCCGAGTGCGATTCGGCTTAGCGGACGGCGCCTGGGCCGACATGGAAGGATCGGTCAACACCCTCATCGATGATCTTCTCTGGCCGACGACCGCCGTAACCCGCACCGTCACCGCCGTGGCGCGCGGCGATCTGCTGCAAACCGTGCCGCTCGATGTCGATGGACGTGCCCTCAAGGGCGAGTTCCTGCGTTCCGCCAATATCGTCAATACGCTCATCAAGCAATTGAGCGTGTTCACTTCCGAGGTAACCCGGGTGGCCCGCGAGGTGGGCACCGACGGCAAGCTCGGAGGCCAGGCGCAGGTGCGCGAAGTTACCGGGGTCTGGAAGGATCTGACCGAAAGCGTCAACTCGATGGCCTCCAATCTCACGGCGCAGGTCCGCAACATCGCGGAGGTCACCATCGCCGTCGCCAACGGCGACCTCTCGAAGAAGATCACGGTCGACGTGCGCGGCGAAATCCTGCAATTGAAGGAAGCCATCAACACCATGGTGGATCAATTGCGCTCCTTCGCGTCCGAGGTGACCCGGGTCGCGCGCGAGGTGGGCACGGAAGGCAAGCTGGGCGGCCAGGCCCTGGTACCCGGTGTCGCCGGCACCTGGAAGGACCTGACCGATTCGGTGAACGCCATGTGCGGCAACCTCACCGCCCAGGTGCGCAACATCGCGCAGGTGACCACGGCCGTGGCGCGCGGCGATCTGTCGCGCAAGATCACCGTGGACGTGTCGGGTGAGATTCTCGAACTCAAGGAGACCATGAACACCATGGTCGACCAGCTGAATGCGTTCGCGGGCGAGGTTACGCGCGTGGCGCGCGAAGTCGGTACCGAAGGGCGGCTGGGCGGCCAGGCCCAGGTACCGGGGGTCGCGGGCACGTGGAAGGATTTGACCGACAACGTCAATTCGATGGCCTCCAATCTCACCGCCCAGGTGCGCAACATCGCCGAGGTGTCGACGGCCATCGCCAGCGGCAATCTGGCGAAGAAGATCACCGTGACGGTGTCGGGCGAGATCCTCGAACTCAAGGAAACCATCAATACGATGGTGGACCAGTTGAATGCGTTCGCGTCCGAAGTGACGCGCGTGGCGCGCGAGGTGGGTCCGAAGGCCGGCTGGGCGGCCAGGCGAATGTGCGCGGCGTGGCGGGCACCTGGAAGGACTTGACCGAGAACGTGAACTCCATGGCCTCGAATCTCACCGGCCAGGTGCGCAATATCGCCGAAGTGACCACGGCCGTGGCCAACGGCGACCTGTCGAAGAAGATCACCGTCGACGTGAAGGGCGAAATCCTCGAACTGAAGGACACCATCAACACCATGGTGGACCAGTTGAATGCGTTCGCCGGCGAAGTCACCCGCGTGGCCCGCGAAGTGGGCACCGAGGGAAAGCTGGGCGGCCAGGCGCAACTGAAGGGCGTGGCCGGCACCTGGAAGGATCTCACCGACTCGGTCAATTCGATGGCGTCGAACTTGACCGGCCAGGTGCGCAACATCGCCGAGGTGGCGACCGCGGTGGCGCAGGGCGACTTGTCCAAGAAGATCACGGTGACGGTGTCGGGCGAGATCCTGCTGCTCAAGGAAACCTTGAACACCATGGTCGACCAGCTGCGCTCGTTCGCGGGCGAAGTGACCCGCGTGGCGCGCGAGGTGGGCACCGAAGGCCGCTTGGGCGGACAGGCGCAGGTGCCGGGCGTGGCCGGCACCTGGAAGGATCTCACCGACTCGGTGAACTCGATGGCGGGCAATCTGACCGCGCAGGTGCGCAACATCGCCGAGGTGTCGACCGCCATCGCCAACGGCGACCTGTCGCGCAAGATCACCGTGGACGTGCGCGGCGAAATCCTGCAGCTGAAAGAAACCTTGAACACCATGGTCGACCAGCTGAACCGCTTCGCCTCCGAAGTGACGCGCGTGGCGCGCGAGGTGGGCACCGAGGGCAAGCTGGGCGGCCAGGCCAACGTGCCCGGCGTCGCCGGCACCTGGAAGGATCTGACCGAGAACGTCAACTCGATGGCGTCGAACCTCACCGGCCAGGTGCGCAACATCGCCGAGGTCACCACGGCGGTGGCGCGCGGCGACCTGTCGCGCAAGATCACGGTGGACGTGAAGGGCGAAATCCTCGAGCTCAAGAACACCATCAACACCATGGTGGACCAGTTGAACGCCTTCGCCGGCGAAGTGACGCGCGTGGCGCGCGAGGTCGGCACCGAAGGCAAGCTCGGCGGCCAGGCCCAGGTGCCGGGCGTCGCGGGCACCTGGGCGGACCTCACCGACAACGTCAATTCCATGGCCGGCAACCTGACCGGCCAGGTGCGCAACATCGCCGAAGTGGCGACCGCCATCGCCACCGGCGACCTGTCGCGCAAGATCACGGTGGACGTGCGCGGCGAAATCCTGCTGCTCAAGGAAACGCTGAACACCATGGTGGACCAGCTGCGCTCCTTCGCCGGCGAAGTGACGCGCGTGGCGCGCGAGGTCGGCACCGACGGGCGCTTGGGCGGCCAGGCCGTGGTGCCCGGCGTCGCCGGCACCTGGAAGGATCTGACCGACAACGTGAACCTTCTGGCGGCGAATCTCACCACCCAGGTGCGCAACATCGCCGAAGTGACCACGGCCGTGGCGCGCGGCGATCTGTCGCGCAAGATCACGGTGGACGTGAAGGGCGAAATTCTCGAACTCAAGAACACCATCAACACCATGGTGGATCAGTTGAACGGTTTCGCCGGCGAAGTCACGCGCGTGGCCCGCGAAGTCGGCACCGAGGGGCGCTTGGGCGGCCAGGCGCAGGTGCCGGGCGTCGCCGGCACCTGGAAGGATCTCACCGACACCGTCAACGTCATGGCGGCCAATCTCACCGAACAGGTGCGCGGCATCGTGAAAGTGGTGACCGCGGTCGCCGACGGCGACCTGAAACAGAATCTCACCGTCGCCTCCAAGGGCGAGGTCGCGGCGCTCGCCGAAACCATCAACAACATGACCAACACGCTCGCCACGTTCGCCGATCAGGTGACCACGGTGGCGCGCGAAGTGGGCGTCGAAGGCCGCCTGGGCGGCCAGGCGAACGTGCCGGGCGCCGCGGGAACGTGGAAGGACTTGACCGGCAACGTGAACCTGCTCGCGGCGAACCTCACCACCCAGGTGCGCGCCATCGCCGAGGTGGCCACCGCGGTGACCAAGGGCGACCTGACCCGCTCCGTGCAGGTGGAGGCGCGCGGCGAAGTCGCCGAGCTCAAAGACAACATCAACACGATGATCGGGAATCTGCGTCTCACCACGGACCGAAATACCGAACAGGACTGGCTCAAGACCAATCTGGCGCGCTTCACCAACATGCTGCAGGGTCAGCGCGATCTGGCCACCGTCGGGCGCATGCTGCTCACCGAACTGGCGCCGCTGGTGGAAGCGCAGCAGGGCGTGATTTACCAGGTCGAGGGCGACGGGCCCGGCCAGCGGCCTGAAACTCCTGTCGGCCTATGCGGACGGTGCGGCCAATGGACATGCCGAGCGGCTGAACTTGGGCGAAGGGCTCATCGGGCAGTGCGCCCTCGATTGCGCGCCGCATGCTGATCACCGATATACCGAAGCAACGTGGTGCCGATCAGTTCGGGCCTGTTCCGCGCACCGCCGCATCACGTGATCGTGCTGCCGGTGCTGTTCGAGGGCGAGGTCAAGGCGGTCATCGAGCTGGCATCGCTCGGCGCCTTCACCGAGCTGCAGATCATCCTTCCTGGAACAGCTCACGACCTCCATCGGCATCGTGCTCAACTCCATCGAAGCGACCATGCAGACCGAAGGCCTGCTCAAGCAATCGCAGCAGCTCGCCACCGAGCTGCAGATGCAGCAGCGCGAATTGCAGCAGACCAATGAGCAGCTGGAGCAAAAGGCGCAGCAGCTCGCCGACCGGAACGTCGAGGTCGAAGCGAAGAACCAGGAAATCGAACAGGCGCGCCGCGCGGTGGAGGAGAAGGCGACCGAGCTCGCGCTCACCTCGAAGTACAAGTCCGAGTTCCTCGCGAACATGTCGCATGAATTGCGCACTCCGCTCAACAGCATTCTCATCCTGGGCCAGCAGCTGACGGAGAATCCGGACGGCAACCTCAAACCCAAGCAGGTGGATTTCGCGCGCACCATTCATGGCGCGGGCACGGATCTGTTGAACCTCATCAGCGATATTCTGGATCTGTCGAAGATCGAGTCCGGTACCGTCTCGGTGGATGCCGAGGAAGTGTATTTCAACAATTTGCTGGAAATGATTGCACGTCCGTTCCGGCACGAGGCGGAGAACCGCAAACTGCAGTTCGACGTGGAGATCTCGGCCAACCTCGCGGGGCGCAGCATCATCACCGACTCGAAACGCCTGCAGCAGGTCTTGAAGAACCTGCTGTCCAACGCCTTCAAGTTCACCGCCGACGGCGGCGTGAAGCTGGCGGTGTCCCCGGCGGCAAGCGGTTGGAACGCCGACCATCCTACGTTGAGGCATGCGCCGCAGGTGGTCTCCTTCGAGGTCACCGACACCGGCATCGGCATTCCTCCCGAGAAGCAGCGCATCATCTTCGAGGCATTTCAGCAGGCGGACGCCGGCACCAGCCGCAAGTACGGCGGCACGGGACTCGGGCTTGCGATCAGCCGGGAACTCGCCAATCTTCTGGGCGGCGAAATCCAATTGCGCAGCTCGCCCGGCGTGGGTAGCGTCTTCACGCTGTATCTGCCGCTCACGTATTTGGGCAGCACCACCGCGAAGGCGACCCTCAATGCCGGCGATGCGCCGGCCGCCGCCATGGGATCGTTGCGCATCCAGGAGCGTCCGCCGGAGCAAATACGCGACGATCGCGACGAGATCGCGCCCGGCGACAGCGTCGTGCTCATCGTCGAGGACGATCCGCATTACGCGCGCATCATGATGGCGGCTGCGAAGGAGAAGGGTTTCAGGGTTTTGGTGGCGCACCCGCGGCTCCGATGCGCTGGCGCTGGCACGCGAACATCATCCGACCGCGATATCGCTCGATATCTTCCTGCCCGACATGCTGGGATGGACCGTCTTGAGCCAGCTCAAGCAGGACGCCTCGACGCGCCACATCCCCGTGCAGATCGTGACATTGGACGAGGACCGGCATCACGGGCTGGCGCGGGGGGCGTTCTCCTTCCTGCAGAAACCGACCACTTCCGAGGGTCTGGACGGCGCGTTCGCGCGCATCAAGGGATATGCGAGTCCGCGACGCAAGCATTTGCTGTTGGTGGAAGACGACGAAGCGGAGCGCAAAGGCGTGGCGGAATTGCTCGCCCACGAGGACATCAAGATTACAGTGGCCGACACGGGTGCGAAGGCGTTGGCGCAGTTGCGCGACGATCCGCCGGATTGCGTGGTGCTCGACTTGAAGCTGCCGGATATGTCCGGATTCGAGGTGCTGGAGCGTATTCGCGACGACGATTCATTGTCCGACCTGCCGGTGGTCGTGTTCACCGGCCGCCAGCTGTCCGCCGAGGAGGACGCGCAGCTGCACACCATGGCCCGGAGCGTCGTGGTGAAGGGGGTCGAATCGCCGGAGCGCTTGCTGGATGAGACGGCTCTGTTCCTGCACCGGGTGGTGACGGATCTGCCGCCTGCGAAACAGGCAATGCTGCAGAGGCTGCACAGCTCCGATGAAGATCTCATGCATCGGACCGTTCTTCTGGTCGACGACGATTCCCGCAACATCTTCGCGCTGTCCAGCGTCCTGGAGAGGCGCGGGATGGAGGTGTTGACAGCCACCACCGGCAACGAAGCCATCGCCGTGCTGGAGTCTCGAGCCGACGTCGCCATCGTTCTGATGGATATCATGATGCCGGGCATGGACGGATACGAGACCATCCAGGTGATTCGCACGAACCCCGGCTTCCGCCGCTTGCCCATCCTGGCATTGACGGCAAAGGCCATGAAGGGCGACCGCGAGAAGTGCCTGGAGGCCGGGGCGTCGGACTACCTCGCGAAACCCGTGAACGTCGAGCAATTGCTGTCCGCGCTGCGCATGTGGCTGCATCGCTGAGCAGGTAGCACCCATGAACGCCGCCGCCGAAAGGGTCAATATTCTGCTGGTCGACGACAGTCAGGCCAAGCTCTTGAGCCACGAAGCGATCCTGGCGGAGGTCGGCGAAAATCTCCTCAAGGCGTCGTCGGCGCGACAGGCCTTCGAAGTGCTGCTCAAGAACGAGGTGGCGTTGATCCTGATCGACGTGTGCATGCCCGATCTCGACGGATTCGAACTCGCCGCCATGATCCGGGAACATCCGCGCTTTCAGACCACCGCCATCATTTTCGTTTCCGCAGTGATGATGACCAAGCCGGATCAATTGCGCGGTTACCAGCTGGGCGGCGTCGATTATGTTCCGGTGCCGGTCGTGCCGGAATTGCTGCGCGCAAAGGTCAAGGTGTTCATCGAGCTGTACCGGAAGACCCGTCAGCTGGAGCGCTTCAACGCGGAACTGGAACGGCGGGTGGCGGAACGGACCGCCGAATTGCAGCGCCTCAACGAGGAACTCGAGCAGCGTATCGAGGATCGCACACGCGAGCGTGAAACCGCCCTGGCGCAGCTGTTCGAGGCGCAGAAAATGGACACCATCGGCCGGCTGACCGGCGGCGTCGCGCACGACTTCAACAATCTGCTGATGGCGGTGATGGGCAGCCTTGCCCTGTTGGAAAAGCGCCTGGGTACGGAGGATCAGCATAGCCGGCGACTGTTGCAGAACGCGGTTCAAGGAGCTCAGCGGGGCGCGGCGCTGACCCAGCGCCTGTTGGCCTTCTCGCGCCGGCAGGAACTCAAGCCGGAATCGGTGGATGTTGCGCAGCTGGTGAGCGGCATGGAAGAGCTGCTGAAACGCGCCCTGGGCCATGAGATTGAATTGAAGCTCGATTTTCCGGGCGGACTGCCGCCGCTCCTCGCGGATGCCAATCAGCTCGAACTCGCGCTGCTCAACCTGGCGCTGAACGCCCGCGACGCCATGCCGGCGGGCGGCCGGCTGGTGATTGCGGCAGCCGCCGAGACCATAACCCTTCGTGGACCGAACTCGCGGCTGGCCCCGGGCGATTACCTGCGGATCAGCATCGTCGATACGGGAGTCGGCATGGACACCGTCACATTGACCAAGGCGACCGAGCCGTTCTTCACGACCAAGGGCCCCGGCAAGGGGACCGGTCTCGGATTGTCCATGGTTCAGGGACTGGCGGCGCAGTCCGGGGGGCTGTTGGATATTCACAGCGAGCCGGACGCGGGAACCACCATCGATCTGTGGTTGCCGCGGGCGACGACATCCCCCGTGTCGGTGGCCAGGGCCGTGCAGGCGGCGCATCTGTTGCCCCACACCGAGCCTTGCAGGGTGCTGGTAGTCGATGACGATCTACTGGTGATGACCGGGACCGCGGCTATGATCGATGATCTCGGCCACACCTCGATCGAGGCGCATTCCGCGGCGGACGCTCTGGCCAAGCTCGACTCCGGCATCGAAGTCGACGTGGTCATCACGGATTATGCGATGCCGAGCATGACGGGACTGCAACTGGCGGAATGCATTCAGGAGCGGTTCCCCGGCTTGCCCATCATTCTGGCCACCGGCTACGCCGAACTGCCTTGCGATCCGGCAAAATTGGGATTGTTGAAATTGCCGAAACCCTGCACCCAGCAGGAAATCGCCGCGGCGATTCAAATCGCTTTACGGTCGCGCGGCGTGGTCAAGGCATTCCCCGTGCCGGCCACGGCGCGGGGGTAAGCTAGGAGCTCCTAACGGCGGTTCAACGAGGAACACCCCGCAATCTCGCGGATTGCATCGATGACCACCGCCGGTCTGTCGCGTTGAATGTAGTGGCCGCTGTTTTCGACGAACACGTGGCGCGCGCCCGGGAAGTCCGCGGCAATGCTGTTCTGTAGAGTCACGGCCAGAGCGCGCTGATCCGCGGTTTCGATGGGGCCGACTCGCGTGCTGGACAGGACGACGGTCGGTATGGCCCAGGCGCTCGGGCTGCCGTTCACCTCGAGACCCGCCTCGGCGCTGTCGCTGAGTTCCCGACGCATCACCAAGGGCATGTACAGGGTAATGGCCGTGCGCGACTGATAGGGCGTATCCGCGGTCGCGTCGACTTTCAGCCCCTGTTGCCAATGCGTGGAATCGATGAGCACCAGTCCCGCGACCTCGTCCGGAAAATTGCGCGCGAAATATTGCATGTAGAGACCCCCCAGCGAGTGTCCCACCAGGATGTACGGCGGATTCAAGTTCCTGCTCTGCAGTTCCGCGCGCAATTCGCTGACGATGCTCGCGGCGTCGCGCGCCGCGGCGGCGGGCTCGCTGTCGAGGTAGCCCGCGCGGTTGTATGAGAATGTCCTGGCGCAGTTGGCTGCGACCTGGGGCTGGATGGTCTGCCAGATGTCCAAGGTATCGCCGAATCCCGACTCGAGAATGATGGTTCGCGGCCCCTCACCTTCGATATGCACCCGGTGGTGGGGTGTGAAGGTGCTCGCGCTTGCGGCAGCACCGATGGCCCACAGCATGAGCCCGGCCAGGGATTTGACGGACATACTCAAGAGACGCCTCTCACCGATGCTTGATAGTAGCCTAGCGGCGATGCCCGGATGTCACAAACGCAGTTCTCTTCTGCCGGTGGTCGTCAGGCGGTCGGCGGCAGCGGGTCCTCCAGGGCTGTGCGCGCCGGCCCCGTCAAGGAATTGTCGCGCGGCTTCTGATCGTCGGGTAGTTTCGGTGCGTCGGGCAGTTTCGGATCGATGGGCAGTATCGGATCGATGGGTTCCCTGTGATACGGGAGCCAGGCATAAATCTCAGGCGACGTTTGCGGATACGCCAGGAAGTCCTCGCGCGACTCCGCCACCAT
Source organism: uncultured Gammaproteobacteria bacterium (assembly GCA_963799885.1). Taxonomy (GTDB): domain Bacteria; phylum Pseudomonadota; class Gammaproteobacteria; order Steroidobacterales; family Steroidobacteraceae; genus Bog-1198. Next base: position 786,102 of record CAWCYX010000005.1, read on the forward strand.
TCCCACCCGGCGCCGGTACAAGCGCCATATCGTGAACAACGTGAAGCCGAGCGTCAGTGCGATCACGTACACGAAGAATGCGCGCGGCGTCGTGAGCTCTATGGCATACGTTCCGGTGGTCGGTCCGATTGCGGCGCCCAATGCCCAGACGAACAGCAATGTGGACGACAGTGCCACGTAGTCCGACATCTCCGCGCGGTCGTTCGCATGCGCAACGCCCACCGCGTACAGGCTCTCGCCGAGACCGCCGAAGACCGCAAACAGGACGGCGAGCAACAAGTACGGCATCTGTCGATCCACCACGACCAAAGCGGTGGCGACCGCCAGCACGCCGACGCCGATACCGATCAAGGCATGGCGGCGGTCGATCTTGTCCGAGAAGTAGCCGATGGGCCATTGCAGGAATAGACCGCCCAGGGAGACGCAGGCCATGAGAATCACGATGTGGCGTTGATCGAAGCCGATGCGCTCGCTGAACAATGGTCCGACGGTCGTGAACGCCGTCAGGATCAGCCCGTTCAACAGGCAGGCCAGCACGCTCACCGGCGAGGTCCGAAGCGCCTTCAGGATCTCGAGCGGGATGCCGTGAGGCAGGATGGGGGCGCGAACGTCGATGGCGACCATGGGTACCAGCGCCAGAATGGTCGCGATGCCGGCCATGAACAGCATTTCGGGACCGCGCACATTGAGGTTCTGTCCGAACAGCTGGCCGGCGCCGAAGAACAGGCCGTAGACGAGCACATAGATGGTCAGTACCCGGCCGCGCTGCTCGTTCGGCACCAGCGCATTCAGCCAGCTCTCGACGATGATGGCGAGCCCCGCCGCGTTCAGGCCGATCAGGAATCGCAGCGGGACAATTCCTGAAACGCTATCCGCGAAATGCAGACCGAGAATGGCAACTGCCTTCATGCCGGCGAACGCTGCATAGGCCCGCTCCAGTCCGACGGGCGCGATGATCTTGTGCGCATACAGACACCCGACCAGGAAGCCCAGGGCTTCGGCCGTGGCCAAGAGGCCGATTACTCCCGGCGAATAGCCCATGGCCGAGTAGCGCAGCGGCAGCAGAGATCCCAGCACCCCGGCGCCCACCATGGTGAGAGCGGTACTGGCAAGCGGCGGCACCACGCGCCACGGGATGGCGGCGGCGCCCGGCAAGCCGGTCCGCGTCACGGCGCACGCTCACCCATTGCCGCCAGCGCGGCTGTGCGAATGGCATCGGGAATGACAAGGGCGCAGCGCCGCTCGAGATCGAAATGGACCACGACGCCGGTAAGTATGGCGCAATCGTCTTGCGGCTGTTCCGTCCGCACGACGCGAGTGCGGTAGGTGAGCGACTTGGTACCGACGCGCTGCACGGAACTGTATGCCACCAGCAGATCGCCGGCGCGCAGTTCGCTCAGGTAGTTGATCTTGTGGCTGACGTCTGCCCACCCGCGGCGAGTCGTGTGCGCGTCGCGCAGCGAGTATCCCAGTGCGCCCAAGAGGTGAAGCGTCGCATCGTCGAACACTTTCATGCAGTGCTGGGTGGCGAAATGACCCATCGAGTCGCAGTTCCACGGGTAGACGACGGCGCGGGCGGATTCGTATTCCATGCGCCGAGGATACCGCACGCGAGCGGCCCGCTGCACCCATGCTGATTCAATTCTGCGCGTTCTCCTGGAAGCAGCGGTGTACGAGTTCGGCTCCGAAGCGATCGACGACGTCGGCGGCGACCGCTGCTTCGGTCACTTCTTGAAACTCGAAATGAATGGGGTTCCTTTTGGCGACGCCGCTCGGGCTTCGTCGCTGATGCGTTGTTCGCGGACGGCGGGACCGTTGAGCCAGTCCGCGAAGGCGAGCACGAACTCGTCGCGGGTTTTCGGCGGGATGACTTCATGATTGCCGATGCTGAGGAAGACCGGCATGGATCCGAACGGCTCGATCTGATTGCGTTCAAAGTCTCGATCGTGAGCGCAATGCCCGCAGCGTCCGCGGAAAATTAATTGCTGGTGGGCATCCGCGGAGCGCGAACGACTGGATAACTGGACGAGGGAGATCTGTCAACCGGAATCTCTCGCGGCCCGCGGTGCCCTGGGTATACGTTACCGTTTCCCCCGCCGGTTACCAACACCTCTTGGTTATATCAGCATGTCGGACGGATCTGACATCATGCCGCGCTCTCGGCGCTGTAGCGCGCCAGCAGTCCGGTGCGGACGGCATGGCGATACACGCGTCCATAATAATAGGCCGCCAGCAGCAGTTCCATCACGGCCACCGCCACGCCCTGCATCAGGAGCGAGGCTGGAAATACACCGCCGTTCAGGAGGGCGCGCATCCCCTCGAAGACGTATGCAGGCGGCAGGGCATGCGCCACCCACTGCATCCACTGCGGCAAGGTCGAGAGCGGATAGAAGACCGCCGCGAAGGGTGATAACAACGCGGGCATCGGCCACAACAGCCACTCGGAAGCCGGCCCCAGCCTGAGCACGATCGCGCTTGCCACAATGCCGAGCGTGATGCCAAAGACGAACAGCACCATCAAGAACGCCACCAAGGGGACGCCCAGCGAAAAGAATTGCAGGTGGAAGACGCCGGTCGCCAGCACCAGCATGACGACGATACCGATGCAGCTGGTCATGACGCTGGTAATCACCAGGCCCGCGATGTATTCGGAAATGGAGAGCGGCGAAGCGAACAGATTGAGGAAATTGCGCGACCAGACGTCTTCCAGAAAGGCCGTGCTTACCCCTTGCATGATGCGTGTACAGAAATCCCAGAGGAGCACGCCCCCCAGCAGGGTTGGTACGAAATTGACGCCGCTGCCGCTCACGGAATTCAGGTACCGAGTGATGAATCCCCACAGTACGATGTCGATGGCCACCCAGGTCACCATGGGGAATACACGGACCGGGCTGCCGCGGAGCAGGTAGATCTGCCGCAGGACGATGCCGGCAATGGGACGCAGCGTCACGGATGCCCCATCGCAGCCAGCGGTTCCCGCGCCAAGCGGATGAACAAGTCCTCCAGGGTTGCCGCCCCATGCTGCCCGGGCAAGGTCCTCGGATCTCCCTCGAGCAACGCCTTGCCATGCGACAGAAAGATGACGCGATCGCACACCTCGTGCACTTCATGCATATTGTGCGACGTCCACAGAATGCCGCAGCGGTCCTGGGTTGCGAGATGCTTGATCTTCTCGCGGATGAGCTGTGCGGCCGATGGGTCCAGGGATGCGGTCGGCTCGTCCAGCAACAAAAGCTTCGGCTGGTTCACCAGCGCCTTCGCCAACGCCGCCCGGGTCTGTTCGCCGGACGACAGCAGCCCGCACTTGGTATGGCGCAATTGCGCCAGGCCGAATTCTTCGAGCAACTCCTCGACGCGCCGCCGCAAGCCTTTGATGCTGTACAGCAGACCGAAGAACCGTAGATTCTCAGCCACCGTCAGATTGCCCGGGAGCGCGGCATACACCGCCGCGAAATTGGTGCCGGCGAGGGCACGCGCGCGATACTTCGCGAGATCGATCTCGCCGATCAGCACGCTGCCGCTGGTGGGCCGTAACACGCCCAGAATCATGTTGATCGTGGTGGTCTTACCCGCTCCGTTCGGCCCCAGCAGACCCACGATCTCACCCGGCCTCACGGTGAAGGACAGCTCATCGAGCGCGACCATCGAACCGTAGACCTTGCGCAGCTTGACCGCGCGCAGCGCCATGCGCTCCGGCGCGGCAATCGGTGACGCGTCGGAGCGCATCGTGCCCTCGGACTGCGCGATCAAGTTCGGCTGCGGTGCATTCATGGAGTGATTATGCCCGCCGCCATGCTAAATTACTTCCGCGTTAGGGCAAGGAGCGTCAAAGCGAGGAACACCGATGACGAACATTCATTTGATCGGCGGCGAGAAGGGCGGCGTGGGCAAGTCCCTGGTGGCGCGGCTCCTCGCGCAATACATGATCGACAACAACATCCCCTTTCTCGGTTTCGATTCGGACCGTTCGCACGGCGCCCTGCTGCGCTTTTATGCCGGCTACGCATCGCCGGTGCTGATCGACAGCTACGAAAGCATGGATGCCATCGTCGAGGCGGCGGCCGAAGTGCCGGAGCGCAGGGTCCTGGTCGATCTTGCCGCGCAGACGCAGGAGCGGTTGACGCAATGGATGGACGACTCGCAGCTGCTCGAAGTCGCACCCGAACTTGGACTGCACATCCGCTACTGGCATGTCATGGACGCGGGCAAGGATTCGGTGGACCTCCTCAAGCGGCTGCTGGATCGCCACGGCACCCGGCTGAACTACACGCTGGTGCTCAATGAAGTGCGCGGCGATGATTTCCGGATCCTGGAAAAGTCCGGCGAGAAGCAGCGGGCACTCGGCCTGGGCGCCAGTGTGATCCACATCGGGCGGCTGCAGGAGGTGTCGATGATCAAGATCGATGCCAGCAGCGTGAGCTTCTGGGCCGTGGCGAACAAGAGCGACGCCGATACCAGCGGCTTGCGGTTGCTCGAGCGCCAGCGCGTCAAGGTGTGGCTCCGCAATTCGTTCGCCGAGATCGCCAAACCGGGAGTTTAGCTTCGTGCGCGTCGCCGAATTTTGGCGGCGTTTCGCGCTGCGGTCGCCTGAGCACGAATCGTCCGGCCGGCATGCTGTGCAAACCATTGCCTCGCAATTTCGGTCACCGCGTCATCCGCCGCCGTGGCCGGATATCTCGAATCCCGCGCCAGGACGATGCGTTGTGGCGGCAGCGTATCTTTGACCGCCCGGCGACATAGCGTCAGTCCGTCGTAGCTCTGCTGACCAAACGGCTCGGCATAAACAAGCGCGGCGCCGAATCCATTCGCGACCAGGCTGCGTTGCATTTCAAAGGTTCGTGTTCTGGCGTATACCGCCGGTGTGAGACCGTGGCGCCTGAATAGGCCGAAGATGTGCTGCCAGCTCGCCGCTTGGTCGCTGAGCACCAAGGGGAAACGAGCGAGTTCGGCGAGCGAAATCTCGGGCCGCACCGCCAGCGGGTGACTGGCCGCGAGCAGCGCATGCGGCTGCACTTCCTTCAACACGGTGATTTGAGTCGTCGAATCGGTATCGAGATCATAGGTCAAGGCTAGATTGACGGACCCTTCCGCCAGCAGCCGGCGTAGCGGTGCGAAGCCTTCCTCGCGCACGACCACGCGTAGTTTCGGGTGTCGTTCCTGAAGTCGACGCATCACTGCGGCAGCACAGTAAGGTGCGAGCTCATCGAAGCATCCAAGCACGAATTCACCTGAGACATCGCCGCTGGATTGGGCGAGGCCTTCCAATTGACGTGTCTCGTGGAGAACCCGACGCGCCTGATCGATCACGGTGCGACCGAATGGCGTGAGCGCGGCACCCGCGCCCCGGCGCCGCACGAACAACTGTTGACCGAACTGGGTTTCCAGGCTATCGATCGCCGCCGTCAGCGACGGTTGCGACACGTGCAGCTCAACGGCGGCCACCGACAGATTGCCCGAGCGTGCGGCTGCGACTGCGTAACGCAACTGCCTAAGCGTGATCTTCATCAGAAAAACCTATTAATGCCGGCAACATATATTATTTTACGCATGGATAACTTCGGTGGATAGTTGCCTTACTTGCGAAGGAGCAAACGATGTCCGCCATGACGACCGAAGAGATCTCAAACGTTCTCGAGTCTTTCCGCCGGGACGGCGCAGCATGTCTCCGCGGAGTTTTCGCTGACTGGGTCGACATCGTCGCCGCCGGTATCGACCGCAATATGCGCGATCCGGGCCCGCTCGCCTCGAATTTGGTGCAGACGGGCCAAAGCGGCGGATTTTTCGACGATTATTGCAACTGGCAGCGCATCCCTGAATTCACGCGCACGATCCACGAGTCGCCGGCGGCGGAGTTGGCCGCGCGCTTCATGCGTTCGCAATCCGCACAATTTTTCCATGAACACGTGCTCGTCAAAGAGCCGGGTACGCAAAAGCCCACGCCATGGCACTGCGATCTTCCCTATTATTTCCTCGATGGGCAGCAGACGATCAGCTTTTGGATCCCCATCGACCCGGTCAAGACCGCTACGCTACGATTGATCGCCGCCTCCCATCGGTGGGAACGCCAGGTGCGGCCCGTGCGATGGCTGGACTCCGCCGATTTCTACGGCCGCGACGAGGGTTACCGCAACGTGCCCGATCCCGACGGCGATCCAACTTTGCAAGTACTCGAATGGCAGTTGCAGCCAGGCGATGCGGTCATTTTCGATTACCGGACCGTCCACGGCGCCCGCGGCAACGATGCACCGACTCGCAGGCGCGTGCTGTCCTTGCGGTGGGTGGGCGACGACGTGCGCTACGCGGAGCGGCCAGGGCGAACCTCTCCTCCCTATCCGGGTCATGGAATGGTGACTGGTCAGCGTCTGCGCGAGGACTGGTTTCCGGTGATCTGGCCGGCCAAGCCGGAGAACAGCAAAGCTTGATGAGAAAGCAGGGCCGCCATTTTTTCTTTCTCTGCGAATTCGCTAGTTAATTTCGTTTCAGTTTCAACCCGACGCTCTCAGACTGTTTGCACGCGAGCGATGAATTCCCTTCTTCGCCGTGCAACTTAAGTCCAAGGAGTAGTCATGAATAGCTTTACTGTCACCGCCGTTGGAAACCTCGCCAAGGATCCCGAATTGGCGGTCAAGGGGGATACCACATACACGCGTCTCTGCCTCGTCGGCAACGACTATGCAGGTAAGGATGAGCGGGGCAACGCGCGCGAGGCCGTCACCACTGTGTGGTTCGTCGCTTTCGAAAGCCTCGGTGAGGCAATTGCCAAGCATGCGCGCAAGGGCGATCAGCTCATTCTTCAAGCGCAAGTCCGCTCCAATAATTGGATCGACAAGGAGGGCGAGAAGCAGTATGACCATTCGTTCGTCGTACAAAACTTCAGATTCGGCGCGCCCGGGAGGTTGAAGCGCGAAGAGCTCGCAGGCCGACGCGATGAACGCGAAATCGGCGCACTGGAAGCCGAAGTCTGACTTTCGCATTTCCGCTCATTTCGCAACCCTTCGGAAAAGGAATTCCGCCATGCATCACTCCCGGACGCAATGCTTCACTCGGAAGCACGATGCGGCTCGCTTTCTGCTCACCTCCTTGGTTTTCATCGCTCCTGATCTGGCGCTGGCTCAAGCCTCGCCGTTCATGACGGGTGCGACCGCGCTTCAGACCAACATTCTCGCCTGGCTGACGCCGGTCGCAATCATTTTGATCATGGTCCTGGGAGGTATGGCTATGGCGAACCGAATGTCGTGGGGGTGGTGCATTGGCGCAATTCTTGGTATTGCCATCGCCTTTGGCGCCCCGCAGATCGTCACGTGGGTTCGCGGCATGTTCGGCGTGTAGGAGGAGTCATGCCAAGCGAAACCAGTGAGGGGTTGATGGTCGATCCGCTATTCGTCGGCGCCACGCGGCCGCCCATGCGGTGGGGAGTCACCTATTCGGCGTTGCTGTTCAACATGGTATTCACAATGGAGGTATTTCTGCTGTCGAAGAATCTCCTTACATTGCTCCTGTGTACGCCGATCCACGGCGTCTGCATGCTGCTGTGCGCGCGGGATGCCAGATTCTTCGATCTCGTATTGTTGTGGGCCCGCACGCGGCTACCGGCCTTGTTTGCCAACTATAGGGTGTGGCGGGCGAGCAGCTACAGCCCACTGGCGCTCGACCTGCCGACCGATCGCGGGCGCCGGCGCCGATCTGCCGCCGAAGTACACGTCCTGACGCAACATCGGACGGATGCCGCATGAATGCCGTCAAGCACGCCACGGCGGACGCTTGACCATATCGTTGAGCTTTGCGTCCCACGCCCTGTAATGAATGAGGTCCCGCGGGTTAGGCAACAAATTACCGCATCAAGCCGCAAGTGAAAGCCGACGAAGTCGCTCTTTGATCAGCGGGATGCGTGCTTGGCTCGTTTCATCGCCAGCCAAATGGCCCGGCAACGCCTGATTGAATTCTGAATTCTGCAGCAGGACACCGATTTCGTGCGCGATGAACGCGCGCAGCTGTGACGCGGATGCCCTCACGTCATCCAATAATTCGTGCCTTCCATCGATTACCGTGATGATGTCTTCGAGATCGTGACTCGCGAGAAAATCTCCGCCGCCGCGTCCCCGGAAAGCTTCGAGCTTCGTCGCTAGAAACAGCGGTGGAGTAACGAGCTTTTGGCGCCTCGGGACTACGGTCATGGCTGAAACCCGCCTTTTCAAGCTCACGTTCGAGTGCGTGGTAGTCAGCCAGCGTCAAGACTTCGACGATTACATCGACGTCCCGAGTTGCACGAACTGGAGCGGCAGCAACGTCGGTCACCAGCATTCCGGTCGTGCAACCACCAACAAACACAAACCGTTCGCGTAGTGAGCCAAGGGCTGCCGCGATCAACTCAAGAAGGGCCAGATTTGGATCCACCGGATTCACGCGACCAGTTCTGCCAAAATTCGGGCTGCGAGTTGTCGTTCTCGCGCGGCGCCGCCACGCAATGCGTCAAAAAGCGCGAGAAACTCATAAAGCACGCGATCCTTTCGTGCGGCGAGCGGTGCGGTTGGATAAAGTGGATGAAAAGTCACACCGCGTCGATTGCCCTCGGCACAGGGTATTCTCTATTCGCGAATAGAGAATATAAACGTATTCGAGCTGCTCGACAACGGCATCAGGCTCGACTCCGACGAGTCCACGCGTGGCTGGAGCAGCCTTTCCACCGATTGCCGAATTGGGAGCGACTCTACGTTTTTGCGCGAACTCGACGGTTAATCAGATTCAATTTCTGCGCAGCTTCTCCCAGACTGCCTGCCACGCGACGGACGAAGTTTCTCGCACCGTGCGGCATAGCAGTCAAGGAGTAGTCCGATCGTGCAGACAGTGAAGCGCTTGGCGGCCACGCGCCGCGAGTTCACGACCGCAGACCGCATCCCCTACACTGCGCATGTGGCGCCGACAGTGGTCAGAACCAAGTTCGGAGACTATTTACAGGTGTTTCGTCTGGGCGGTGCGGCATTCGAGAGCGGCGACGATGACGAACTGAACAATTGGCATGAGCGGCTGAACGTACTGTGGCGAAACATAGCCGGTCCCAGCGTTGCCCTTTGGACGCAAGTCATTCGACGCCGGGCCGAGATTAATTCCATCGGCGGCGCATCGAGTGGCGAGTATCGCACGCGCGGGTTCGCCGATCGCCTGGCAGTTCGCTACGGTCAGCGGGTCGGACGCGAAACGTTGATGCGGAACGACATCTATCTAAGCGTCCTGTACAGACCGGCGGCAGGCCTGGCCGCGGGATTAGTCTCGAAAGTGCTTGCCAGGAGCCGGTCCAACGAGTCCCGGTGGGAATTGGGAGAAGCGCTCGAGGCCTGCGAAAAATTGGCCCAAACACTGTCGGCATCGCTGGTGCGATATGAGCCGGAACTGCTGGGATGCTACCGGCAGGACGCCGCATGGTATTCGTCCCTGCTTGAATACCTGGGGCTTCTGATTAATGGAGAGAGCCAGCCCATTCCCCTCGCGCGGAGGCCGCTCAATCATATCCTGGCGACGGGACGCCTGCTCTTCGGTAACGAAACCATCGAGTACCGGAGCCCGACCGACACTCGTGTGGGCGCCGTGCTGGGAATCAAGGAATACCCGACTCCAACGACGGTTGGCATGTATAACCAGCTGCTGTCCGCTCCGATGTCATTCGTCCTGACGCAATCCTTCGCGTTTCTCACCAAGGCGGCCGGCCAGGCACTGCTGCAGCGGCAATTCAACCGCATGGCGAATGCCGGAGACTTCGCCGTGTCCCAATCGGACGAGCTCAAAGAGGCGCTCGACGCATTGACCAGCAACGAATTCGTCATCGGGGATCATCATTTCAGCCTGCAAGTAATGGCGGAAGTAACGGAGCCGGGGGACTCATCGGCGGGCGGGCGGCTGCGGGCGCTGAACGAGGGCGTTGCCTTGGCGCGCAGCTTGCTGGCCGATACCGGCATGCTCGTCGCGAGGGAAGACATGGCGTTGGAGGCGGCGTTCTGGGCTCAGCTCCCCGGAAACTTTTCGCTGCGACCTCGTAAATCGCCCATCACATCGCGCAACTGCGCCGCCATGTCGCCGTTTCACAACTATCCGTTGGGTCGGGCCACCGGGAATCATTGGGGCGATGCCTTGACATTGCTCATTACCAGCGCTCGATCGCCCTATTACTTTTCTCTACACGCGAGTGATCCCAACGACGCCGACGGAGGTAGCCGAAAAGACGCCGGGCATACCCTCATTTGTGGACCCACTGGTTCCGGCAAGACTGTATTCATCGGCTTCCTGATCGCCATGCTCACTCGGCAAGGGATCACCCAGATCGTCTTTGACAAGGACCGTGGACTGGAAATACTGATTCGGGCCCTGGGCGGCACGTATTTCCCTTTGAAGAGCGGAACGCCAACGGGCTTCAATCCGCTGCAGCTCCCCGACACGCCTTTCAACATCGAGTTCATCAAGAGCTGGCTGCGGGAATTATGCTCGCCGCATTCGCCGCGGACCCTGGTGCCCAAGGCTCGTGAACAAGCCGATTTGGATCAGGCTGTGCGCGGCACTTTAGCGCTCGAAGCATCGGCGCGGCGGCTGTCGCGGCTCGTGGAATTCTTGGACCCCACGGACCCGGATGGACTGCATGCGCGTCTGTCCCCGTGGTGCGAATCCTGCGGCGGCGAGTATGCCTGGGTTTTCGATAATCCCACAGATACGCTGGCGCCGAATTTGGCCGCGAGTTTGGTCGTGGGATTCGACGTCACCGACTTCCTCGATCACGCCACCATCCGGGCACCCATTACGTTATATCTGTTTCATTTGGTACGCCGCATGCTCGATGGCCGCCGACTGGTGTGCTGGATGGACGAATTTTGGAGGCTGCTTGCCGACGCGGCATTCGAGAGCTTCGCGAAGGATGGTCCCAAGACTTGGCGCAAGTTGAACGGCGTCATGTGTTTGGCTACACAAAGTGCCAGTGATGTCCTGGAGAGTCCGATCAGCCGAACGCTCGTTGAACAAACGCCCACCAAAATCTTCTTTCCCAACGCGGATGCAGACATCACCGAGTACACCGAAGGGTTCGGACTCACGCGCCAGGAGTTTCGCCTGATCAAGGAGCGGCTCGAACCGGGCTCGCGCATGTTCCTGGTCAAGCAAGCTCACCACAGCGTCGTCTGCCAACTCGACCTCAAAGGCTTCGACGCCGAGCTTGCGGTGATATCAGGACGAGCAGGTGAGTTGACCAGGATGCAGGGAATCATCGCGGCGCACGGTCCCGATCCCACCACATGGCTGCCGATATTCATCGGCGTTCACGAGGGTACCGCAGGCGCGCAAGGAATTGCTTTTCGATCGATTTGAATCACCACCCATCGAAGGAGAAGTACATGCTCACCAAGATTTCCGTTTGTTCTGTGGCCATCATCTTCGCTGTGATGGTGTCGAGCCCGGTCCGCGCTCAGTGGGCGGTCATCGATGCACCCGCCATCGTTCAGCTCGTCCAGCAAGTCAAAGCCATGGAACAGGCCGTCCAGACCGCCCGCGATCAGCTGTCACAAGCCAGGCTAACGCTCAAGACTATGACCGGCGATCGCGGAATGGAACTGCTGCTTCGCGGCACTCCGCGAAACTATCTACCGTCCAACTGGGCGCAGCTCTCCAGCGTGATGCAAGGCGGAGGAGTATTTCCCGGAATCTCCGCCGACGTGCGCAGCGCCGTCAACGGAATGGCAGTGCTGACGCCGCAGCAACTCTCGACTCTATCCTCCGACGGCCGTGAGCAAGTCATCGCCGGGCGCCGGACGAACGCCGTGCGATTGGCGCTGGCCCAGGAGGCGCTCGCCAATAGCAGCGCCAGGTTTGCATCCATTCAGAGCTTGATTGGCGCAATTTCCGCCGCAGGCGACCAGAAAGCCATTCTCGATCTTCAGGCGCGGATCAGCGCGGAACTAGGAATGCTGCAGAACGAGCAGACAAAACTGCAAATCCTGCACCAGGCAACCGAAGCGCAAGCGGCGCTGGATCGGCAGCGGGACTGGGAGCAATCCGTCGCCGGACAAGGGCGCTTCGAGGCGCGATTCCAGCCCCGGCCGTAGCGCGAGCACATCACATGGGATTCTTCGCGACATTCTGGACATGGCTCAACGGCCAACTTGCAACGTACATCGGCGACAATACTGCGCGGCTCGCCGGTGTGCTCGAGCCTGCCGTCGTCACGTTGGCGACCATCTACGTCATGGCCTGGGGTTATCTCCATCTTACGGGCAAGGTCGATGAACCGCTGATCGCCGGCCTGAAGCGTATTGGGATATTGGCGGTCATTTTCGGGGTCGGCCTGCGCCTGTGGCTTTACAACACCGTCATCGTCGACACCTTCTACCGAGCGCCGGCGCAGTTGGCGGCTGCGGTCATCGGCAGCGGCGACCCGGTCGCCACCATTGACGCCATTTGGGAGCGCGGCGGGAGTGTCGCCCAAATTCTTTGGGCAAAATGGTCGCTGTATCCGACCGGCATTGGATATGTCGTGGCAGGTACGATCGTTTGGATACTCATTGCCCTGTTGTGCGTGTATGCGATGTTCCTAATTGCCCTGTCGAGCATTGCTTTGGCCGTGCTCCTCGCGCTGGGGCCGCTGTTCATCGCGGCGCTGTTCTTCGATGGCACGCGGCGCTTCTTCTCGGCCTGGATCGCGCAACTTGCCAACTACGGCCTCATCACGATCTTGACCGTCATGATCGCCTCGTTGCTGTTGCGTATCGTGCAGTCATATGCCACGCAGACCGCGGCACGCGGCACCGGGCTTCTCACCATGGATACGTTGGACATGATGCTGGTGGCGGTTCTAGTCTTTCTGATTTTGCGCCAGGTCATGCCCATCGCCGCAGGGTTGGCCGGCGGCTTGGCGTTGAATACGTTCGGCGTATTGAGCCGGACTGTAGGGATGGCGGTGCCCAAGCAAACGGTCGCGCGCGCGCGCGCCCATGTTTCGTCGACCTTGCGGCGGACCGCGCCATGGATGGGGCGCACCGCCACCGGTAGCGGTAGCGCGGGCAATGACGAGCTGAGGTCCGGGGGTGCCACGCGCGACGGCGCAAGCACCGGACCCGAATCGCGTGATCAACGATGGCGAACCTTTCGCCCCTAACGCTCAACGTCAATTGCACGGAGGCTGACACATGAGAATGATGGTTTGTCTGTTCCTATTGCTTGCGGGTTGCGCGACCCATGCGATGCGGTGCGACGCGCACCTGGTGCCGATCAATCGGCCGGCGCCGGGTTCGGCAGGGGATGCTGCCGTGACACCGACGGTCATGCCGGCGGTGACGCCGCCGACGCGGAGAGATCCATGACGACGTCCGAGGACCTGCACGAGTATTTTCGCGAGGCCGACTCCTGGGACGCGGATCGATCTGCAGGATTCAGGCGCAGCGCCGCACTTGCCTGGTGGGTGGCGGCGGCCGGGTGGCTGTGCGCGGTGGCATGCGCCTTGGGCGTAGCCGTCCTGACGCCATTGAAGCAAATCGAGCCATTCGTGGTACGCGTCGATAACAGCACGGGCATCGTCGACGTCGTACCTGTGTCCACCGGCAGCGCAGCACCGCAGGAGGTGGTCACGCGTTACTTCCTCACGCATTACATGACCGTATGCGAGCGGTTCAACTTCGCGACGGCCGAGAGCGATTACGAGGAATGCGGCGCGTTCCATTCCGCGCAGAGGAATCAAGCCTGGTATGCATTGTGGACGCCGACGAATCCGGCATCCCCTCTGAACGTTTACAAGGACGGCAGCTCGGTGCGCGTCCAAGTCGAGTCGGTGAGTTTCTTCACGCGGGCCAGCGGTCTTGAGGATCTTGCGCAGGTTCGGTATATCAAGGCGGTGCGGCCGGGTGGGGGAGCGGACGAAAGGTTCACCCACTGGATCGCAACGATCCGGTACGCCTATGCGGATCCCGCGAAGGATCCGAAGACTCGGCGTTGGAATCCGCTCGGGTTCAAAATCGTCGAGTTCAAGGCGGAATCCGAAGTCATGGCCGAACCGGCAACGGTACAGGGTGCCCGCCATGAGCGCTGAACGCCGCGAACGGCACGACACTCGCGTGGGGACGGCGCCAGATCGTTTCGCACTGCTGATTTTGCAGACCTGCCTCGTAGTAGCGTCCCCCTATCTTATTGCAACCTCCACGCACGCCGAGATCGTGCCGCCCCGAGGTGCCGTCGACAGCCGGATTCGAACGGCGCCGTACGATGGCGAACAGGTCTATCGATTGCGCGGCTTCGTGGGCTATCAAGTCGACCTGGAGTTCGAGACGGGCGAATCGTTCGTGGGACTCGCCGCAGGAGATATCGAGGGGCTCGCCTACTTTGGCGAAGACAATCATTTGTTTCTGAAACCGAAGGCCGCGAAGGTGGCGACGAATCTGACCGTACTCACCAGTCGGCGACACTATCAGTTCGAGTACACCGCAATCGCCCAGCGTCCCGGGGTTGACGATCCGGATGTCACGTTTGCGCTGCGCTTCACCTATCAACCCACACAGTCGACGGTCGCGGCGGCTTCGGCCGCAAAACAGGTAGATGCCGGACTCGCCGCGGCATCCACTCAGCGGCGGCAGAATTTCGACTATTGGTACTGCGGTGGGCGGACGCTACGGCCAATCCTGGCGTCGGACGACGGCGTGCACACTCGATTGCGGTTCGCGGCGAACGGCGACCAGCCGGCGATCTTCGTGCGCACCGAGGACGGCGAATCGCTGCTCAATTACAGCATGGAGGGCGGCGACGTCATCATCCATCGCGTGGCAGACCGCTTCATCCTGCGGCGCGGAAAATTGACCGGGTGCATCGTGAACAAGGGATTCGGGGGCGCCGGTCTGCGGTTGGATTCGGGAACGGTCACGCCCGCTGTGGAACGCCGACTGCAGGGAGAAGCGCCATGAACGAGGAAGAGCGGGCGCCGGATGGGGTCTCCGGAGAGCGCGACACGCACTCGGTGGCGCGCTTCATTTCGGCCCAGTCGCGCGTCAGCAATATTTTGGCCATCGCGCTCATGAGTCTCTTGGGCCTCGGAGCTCTGACCTGGTACTACGCGAACGCCGTGACGCGGAGCGCCCGGGCTCGAGAGACTGCGCAGGCGGCGGCTTCGCAAGCGCGCCCAGGGCGACGCGCCATTGCCGAGTTTGGGCCGCGTAGAGCCGCCGGCGGCGCAGGACCGCCGGTCGAGGACTCGCCTCCGGCGGCCCGTATGCTGACGGAGATCGCCGTCGAACCCGCCGCTCCCAGTGTGCGGTAGCGGAGGTCCGCCGCCCAAATCAGAGGCCGAACTTGCCCTGGAGCGGGAGCTGTCGGGAGCGGTGTTTGCATCGCATCCTGCGGCATCCGATCCGGGCACGGTAGTTGCCGGCGGCGCGGCGATTCGATCCGCCGATCGCAATGCCGGCGACATCCGGAGCACCGGCGGCCCGTCACGCGTCGACGCCGGCACTCTGCCGCGGCCGTTGTTCACGACGGCGGTACAGGCCCAGCGATTGCCTGAGGAGCGCCTCTTGCTGCCGAAGGGTGCTTTCATCGACTGCACGCTGGAAACGG
Organism: uncultured Gammaproteobacteria bacterium; assembly: GCA_963799885.1. Taxonomy (GTDB): domain Bacteria; phylum Pseudomonadota; class Gammaproteobacteria; order Steroidobacterales; family Steroidobacteraceae; genus Bog-1198. The sequence goes on from CAWCYX010000005.1 coordinate 801,669, forward strand.
CGATCGACTCCACGTTGCCGGGAATGACGACCTGCGTCATGGCGACCGATACCTTCGGCGTCGACGGCAAGGTCGTGCTGATGGAGCGCGGCACGAAACTGGTCGGCGAAACGCGCGGTCAGGTGCAGCAGGGATCGGCGCGCATTTTCGTGCTTTGGACCGAGGCGCGCACGCCCACCGGCGTCATCGTCCGCTGGCATTCGCCCGGGGCCGATGAGCTGGGCCGCTCCGGGCTGCCGGGCGAGGTCGAATCGTCATTTCTGGGCAGCGCTTCGGCGCGGCCATGCTGGTCTCGGTGATCGATGGCGCGGTGCAGGCGGCGGTCCAGTCCTCGCGCGGCAGCAGCGGACGGTCGTCGTCAACCCGTCCGCGTCGCAGGACGTGCATGACCGAGATACTCAAGGACACCGATCAATATTCCGCCCACGGTGGTCAAGCAGCAACGGAGATCGGATTCAGGTATTGGTGGCGCGCGATTTGGATTTCCGGTCAGTCTATGAGCTGCGATCCGGCCGCCGGCCGCTAGCGCCGGCGACGACGCCTCGGCGCTCGCCCTGACGCTGCGCGCGCTGCGCCCGCTGCTCGCGGATCCGACGTCATGGAGCTGTGCATCAATCGGCCGCACGAGGCTTTCTCGAAACCCGTGAGGGCTGGCGGCGCGAGTCGCTGCCGTTCGCCGATTTCGATTGGTGCAGCCGGTTGGCCAAGCTGGTCGCAAATTCGACGCAGCAGCGCATCGACTCCACATCGCCGTTGCTGTCGGCGTCGCTGCCGACGGGCGAGCGGGTTCAGATCGTCATGCCGCCGGCCACCACCGCGGGCTGCGTCGCCATTGCCATCCGCCGGCCCGCGGACGAGGTCTGGAGCATCGAGGAGCTCGCGGCGCGCGGGCATCTTTCGCGCGCACGCGTCGCGCCGATCGATCGCTCGATGACACGGAGCGAGCAGCTCCTGCGGCTGCTGACAGCGGCGAGTTCGAAGACTTCATGCGTCTGGCCGTCGCAGCCGCAAGAACATCCTGGTCTCGGGCCCAACGGGCTCGGGCAAGACGACTTGGACCAAGGCGTTGATCCGCGAGATTCCGCAGCGAGGAGCGGCTCATAACCATCGAGGACGCCAAGGAGCTGGTCCTCGATCGGCCATCCGAATCACGTGCGGCTGTTTTATTCCAAGGACGATCAAGGCGTCGCGCGGGTCACGCCGAAACAGTTGCTGGAATCGTGCCTGCGCATGAAGCCGGACCGCATCCTGCTGGCGGAGCTGCGTGCCGAAGAGGCGTTCGACTATCTGCGCAACGTCAATTCCGGCCATCCCGGCTCCATCACCAGCGTGCACGCAGCCAGCGCGGAATTGGCGTTCGAGCAGCTCGTGCTGTTGGTCAAACAGAATCGCGGCGGCCGTGATCTCGCGCGCACCGACATCAAAAGTCTTCTGTACCTGCTGATCGACGTCGTGATCCAATTCGGCGTCGAAGGTCACGAGCGATTCATCAAGGAAATCTGGTACGAACCGGAGCGCAAGCATGCCGCAGCTTTCGCGGGGGCGCGCTAGATGGACTTCGCCTCGCTCCAGGGCTGGTCCGGGTCGTGGTTTACGTATGCGTCGGTTCAAGCCACGATGTCGATCGGTCTGCGCGCGAGACCGCGCCGGCATAGGCAAATATGCTGATCTCCCCGCTGGTTGCGGCGCCGTTGACCGCCGCTGCGGCGGTCGGCATGGCCTGTGCGCATCGCCGCTGCTGTCGAAGCTGGGCATCTCGCCGCACGGCGTGCTGCAATTTCACCTTTGGAACCGCGCTCAGCGCGTGCGGTCGGCTACTCGAGCGGCCGAGCGCCGCGGAGCGAGCCTGAGGGCTCCAAGGTTCATCGAACGGGGCGCGCGTGGTCGCGGCCGCGCGATCGGCAAGAAAGGTCGTCGAGAAATTCGCGCGAGAACGGCACGCGACGAATCGCCTTGGGCGGGCACTGCCGGATTCCAGCTGTCGCGACGAGACCAAGCACTTCAAGCTGATCGGGACCACCGGCACCGGAAAAAGCACCGCCATTCGGGAGATCCTGGCGAGCGCGCTCGGCCGCGGCGACCGCGCCGTCATCGCCGATCCCGACGGAGGGTATCTGCAAGCGATTCTACGATCCGAGCGCGCGGCGATGTCGTGCTCAATCCTTTCGAGCAGCGTTCGGTGAAATGGGACCTGTTCGGCGAGATCAAGAATCTCTATGACGTGGACCAGCTGGCTCGCTCACTGATACCGGATCACGAGGGCCAGGATCGGAGCTGGCGCGGCTATGCGACGGACATTCTTCAGCGCCGTCGACCCGGCAGACGCATGAAGCGGGGCATCGACGATGTCGGCGAACTGTACCGCCTGTCTGGTCGTGGCGGATCACCGAGCGAATTGCGCACCCTCGTCAAGGGCACTCCCGCGCAGCCGTTTCTTGATGAACACAACAGCCGGATGTTCGACTCGATCCGCTCCGTGACCAGTTCGGCGGTCGGCGCGATCGAATTACGTCGCGCGGCAGAACGCGACGAAGTTTTCCATCCGCGACTGGGTGAACAGCGATTCGCCGGGCAATCTGTTCATTCCCTACAAAGCGGGTCAGATCGCCGCATTGCGCACCCCTATCTCGGCGTGGATGCGCATCGCCATTTTTGAGGCGATGAACCAGGAAGAACACCGCGACGAGCGCGAAGAGCGGGATTCCAGACGGTTATGGTTCGTCGTCGATGAATTGGATGCGCTGGGTCAGATCGACGGGTTGAAGGACGCGCTGGCCCGCCTCCGAAAATTCGGTGGGCGCTGCGTGCTCGGATTCCAATCGATTGCGCAGGTGTCGAGTACTTATGGGCAAGGAGATGCTCACACCATCGTCGAGAATTGCGGGAACACGCTCATTCTCCGCTGTTCGGCCAGCGAAGGCGGCGGCACCGCACGGTTTGCGTCCCAGCTCATCGGCGACCGGGAGGTGATGCGGACCACCATTTCGAGGAGCCATCGATACGGCGAAACTGCCGGTTCCATTTCGCAAAGCGAACATTTCAATGTGGAGCCGGCCGTCATGCCGTCGCAGATCGAGCAGCTGCCCGGATCTCGCCGGCTATTTGAAAATAGCATCGGACCCAAGGTGGCATCAAGTGCGTCTCGATGCCCTCCGGCGATGGAACGACCGTAATGGTGGACAGGGCGCCGGGGCGGCCGCGCCCGGGGCAGCCGCGCCCGAGGCAGCCGCCGCGCCAGCGAGGGAGGAAAACATTCGTGACTGAGCGCGGCCAACCGGTGGGGGACGATACGCTTAAATTCGGTCTGCTGATGGAGAGCGCGCAGGCGCACCAAAAGCTGGCGGAGACCCACTTAACCAAGCTCCTCGCGCATACGCAGGGCCTCGATGACGTCGTGCGCGACGAAATTCGGCGGACGCTCATCGAAGAATTTCAGGCTCTGAGCGCCGAAACTAATCGCGCCGCTGCAGCGATGTCAGCCATGAAGAGGGCGGCCCACCTGCGGGCAATAGCGTGGAACTTAGGGATAGCGTTGCTGTGCACCGTGATTCCCGCGGCGATCGCACATTTTGCGTGGCCGTCGAAATCGGAGATCACCGGACTGCGCGCGCAGCGCGACGCGCTCGCGAACAACCTGGCTCAACTCGAGCAGCGTGGCGGAAAGGTCGATTGGCGCCAATGCGGTTCGGCGGCACGACTTTGCGTGCGCATCGACCGCAAGGCACCGGTCTACGGTAAGAAGGGCGAGGAGTATCTGGTCGTGGATGGGTACTGACCATGATGCTGGGTACTGGCATGCTCGCGAGTTTCCACGACGCGCGAACGCTGTGGGGGGTTGCAGCCCTGAGCCTCGTGATCGCTGCCTCGTCACGGGCATTCAGACGCGGCTCATCGGAGGACTATAAACGCGGAGTGCTGGTGAAGAATGCTGGTCGGAGACGTCCGCGCTTGCTGTTCAGTGGACCGTCCCGCCTCCCGCCGGGTTTCCGCAAATTGCCGGCGGTCACTGTGGGCGGAATCCCTGTGCCGTTTGCCGACGAGACCCGGCACTTCAAAATGGTGGGGACCACGGGGACGGGAAAATCGACGGCGATCGAGGAGTTGCTCGGTGGCGCGCTGGCCCGTGGCGACCGGGCGGTTCTCGCCGATCCGGACGGAGGTTACCGCCGGCGATTCTTCGATCGCTATCGCGGTGACGTGATTCTCAATCCGTCGGAACGGGAGTCGGTCCGGTGGGAGCCGTTCGACGAAATCAATGATCGATACGATGTCGAACGCCTTGCCTGGGGCCTGATTCCCGACAGGCGATGCGTCATCGAACGAGTGGCGCGGCTATGCACGAACGTACCTGTCCGCCGTTCATGCGCCGCTGCGCGCAATTGCCCGGCCGCAACGTCGGCGAGCTGTGGAGGCTGTTGGCAGTCGCACCCCGGAAGAGCTGAGGTCTGTCGTGGCGGGCACCCCCGCGCAGCCCTTTCTCGACCCCGACAACGCCCGCATGTTCGGCTCCATCCGTGCTGTGGCGGTTTCGGCGCTCGCTGCTCTGGAACACGTTCAGGACAACGAGCGGCTCCATTTTCGGTTCGACGGTGGGTGCGGAGAACCTCGGAAACCGGCGTGTTGTTCATTCCGTATAGGGCCGGTCAGATAGCCGCGCTGGGTGCGATGATCGCCACTTGGATGCGCATCGCAATCTTTGAGGCGATGAACGGTGAGCGAATCTCGACCAGCGGTTGTGGTTCGTGGTCGATGAACTCGACGCCCTGGGGGCGATGGAGGGGCTCAAGGATGCGCTCGCCCGGCTTCGCAAGTTCGGCGGCCGCTGCGTCCTGGGTTTTCAGTCGATCGCACAGGTCTCAGGAACCTACGGTACCGCCGCGGCGCAGACGATCGTCGAAAACTGCGGCAATACCCTCATCCTGCGCTGCTCTTCGGGCGAAAATGGAGGGACCTCCCAGTTTGCCTCGAAGCTCATCGGTGAACGGGAGATCATCCGGCGGCAGACTTCGCGCGGCAGCGATCGCGAGGGACTTTTCGCCTTTCGAAACACGCGGCGCTCAAAAAATACCAGCGATCAGCACGTAACCGAAGTCGCCGTCATGGCGTCGCAGATCGAGCAGCTTCCTGATCTTTGCGGCTACCTTAAATTGGCCTCAGCCAAAGAATGGCGGACGGTTGCCATCTGCGCGCCGCGCCGCCGCGGTCAGCGGTTCTCTTGAAGTGCCCGGAGGTTCCATGCCGAGTCCGCCCGTGTTGCCCGAAATGAACATCCGTTCCCCGCGCTACTACGTTGCTCGCACCGTTTCCACCTGCCGGCATTGCGGCTCGCCGACCGCGTTGGCTGCAATCGCCGTACCGCCGGGCCATGAAGCTCTCGACGTCGACGACGATGCTTCGGACGGAGGTTCGGACGACGAGACACCGCATCGCGAACATCCGGCCGCTGCCTGGAGCGTGGCAGATCACAACGCCTTCTTGTTCTATGTCGATGCTCTGCCTGCCGCCGTTCAGAAACGAATCAATCGCTACCAACCGGCGTATCGGCCGAGTGACACGGACGCTGCCGCCGTCGCCCCTGCCGCAGACGGGGGTCCCGGCTCGTACTGGGCGAATCACTGCGAGAAGTGCGGCTGCCGATTGGATGACAACGAATTATTCTGCGAACCCGAGGGGGCCTTTCTTCCAACGAGCGAACCGACTGCCGCAGCGATACATCTCGTGCTGATCGACGAGCCATTCGAGGCATCCGCAGCGGGCTATTCCTATGACCCGCCGCACTTTGACGCCATGATCCGCGGCTGAGGCGGTCATGGCCGTTTATTTTCTAAATCTCAAGACCTTCGGCCGATCAGGCGGCAGCAGCGCCGTCAGTGCCGCCGCGTATCGGGCCGGTGAGCGAATTCACGATGAGCGCGCCGGCAGAACCTACGATCACACGGGTCGCAGTGACGTGCTCCACAAGGAAATCATGTTGCCCGGAAGCATCGAAGGGGCTGACATGGATTGGGCGAGAAACCGGTCGCAGCTTTGGAATGCTGCCGAAAAGGCCGAGAGCCGCATCAACGCCCGCGTGGCTCGGGAGTATCTCGTGGCCCTTCCGGTTGAGCTCGATGCGGCTCAGCGACTCGCACTGGTTCGCGGCTTTTCTCGAGAGCTCACCGAGAGGTATCGATTTGCTCTCGACTTGGCCGTCCACGCGCCGCGCGATTTCCCGGGAAGCGACCCGCGGAACTTTCATGCCCATCTGCTGGCGACGACCCGGGAGATCACTGCTCAAGGGCTGACCGTCAAGACCAGCTTGGAGCTCAACGATGCAAAGCGGCATAGCCTGGGCCTGGGGCCTGCCATCCACGAGCTCCTGTACGTCCGCGAACGCTGGGCGACGGTTACGAATGAGGCGCTGCGCGATGCGCACATCGATGCACGGGTCGATCACCGCACCCTCGCTGCGCAGGGAATCGATCGCGAGCCGTACCCGTACATCCCGCGTGCGGCGTTCGAGATGGAACGGCACGGGTATAGAAGCGCCCAGGCCGAGCGCCTACGTGAGGACTACCGCGCCCGCATCGAGGCCCGGTTGCAACGGGCCGCTGTAGCTGGTGCCGATGTTCCTTCACACCCCCCCGCCGCGGCCGGCTTCGACAAGCCGCACACGCTTGAAGAGATCAGGCGCCAAGCGCGGGAGGACTGGCTTCGGATGCGGCAGGAAGCGGTAAATGCTTCGTCGGCGAAATCGCCTTCGGCAGCGGCAGGACAGACGCGGGAATGGGCCGATGACGATCACCTGTCACGATAGCCTGGCCGCCTCTCGCGCTAGCCTGAGAAACGCGGCCAGATCGGCCACGGGCGCGAGATCGGCCATGTGTTGCACGATCCGCGGAATTACTTTCGCATCGTGCTACGTCTATTCGCCGTGCGGGTCGGGCGCCGCATGCGAACGGTCGAGATTGCTCCGGGCTATGCTCAAATCCGGCGATACGCACTTCATCCTGAAATACGCCTTCCGCGTTCGCCAGCAGGTGGTCGATGAATCACCCCTGGCCGGGTTCGTCTGCCCCGATCAGGTACTGGTGCCCGTACCTGCAAGCGCTAGGTCAATCGCCGGCACCATGACTGTGGCCGAGCACCTGGCGACGGCGATGGCGGCGGCGGGATTGGGCGGCGGCATATGGAATGGGTTGCGCCGTGTCCGGCCGGTACGCAAGTCGGCAACCGCTCCACCCGGATCGCGACCGACGGTGGCTAACCACTACGATTCGTTCGCCATCGAGGCGGCCACTGCGCTGCCGCCACGGGTGGTGCTCGTCGACGACGTGATCACCAAAGGCAGGACGCTGCTTGCCGCTGCAGCGCGGCTTCAGGAGGCGTTTCCGGTCGCTGAGATTCGAGCTTTTGCCATGCTGCGCACCATGGGCCTTGTTCGGGGTATCGATCACTTGCTGGACCCGTGCGTCGGCGAAATCAGCTGGAGGGCGGGCGATGCGCATCGAGCTCCCTGAGGGTGTCCAAGCGGTTCGGGGCGATCGGGGCGATCCTATGTCCAAAATTTATGACGTTCTGACGTCATGATTTACGACGTCAGAACGTCATGAAAAAAAACGGCAGGTACACGCGGGCGACGGTCTATTTTTCGCCAGATATCCATAAGTCTCTGCGGCTGAGATCCGCGGAAACCGGTACGTCGATCTCGCAGTTCGTCAACGAGGCAATTCGGCGCTGGCTCGCGGACGAGGCGGCCGACCTTGACTCCTTTCTGCTTCACGAGGAAGAAGAGAATATATCTTTTGAGACGTTCATCTGCGGCCTCCGGCGCCGTGGCCGGATATAGGACTCCGTGGCCACTTACAAGGTATTTCTGAAGGATTCGGCGGCGGTCACTTTGGAGGCCGTTGAGCCCCATCGCGACCGTCGCGTGTTGCGCTTGAAGGTCGCTGGTTTGATGGGGCATCCCCGCCCGCCCGCTGTCGAGACCTTGCCTGGGTACATGGACCGGTACCGCCTACGCCATGGCAAGTTTCGGATCGTCTATCAGGTTGACGACAGACGAAAGGAAGCTACCATCGTTGCAATTGGATACCGTACTCGTTAGCCACGCGCCCGGCACCAGGCCCCTCCAAGGTTTGAGTCGAGCCCAAATCGGCAGGCGCTTCGAGCGTGCCCTCGCAGCGGCCGACGGGGCGGGCGGTGCGCACTGCGTTCACGAGCTCTGGATGCGCGGCGAAATGGCCATTAATATCGAGCGTGCGCTCGAGCGGCTCTGGGCCGAGGCCGGGGCCACCATTCCGGACTGGCTGCCCATGCGCTATGTCGAGTGGCTGCCGACCGCGTACGACGTGGCAATGCGATTTAGCGCTGCGGCTAAGGGACGGTCGAACATCTACCTGGTGTTGCTGGACTACGAGGACAGCCGCGCCGAGTCATATGGCGTGTACGTGGGCATGAGCAAGTATTCTCCGGCGCAGCGTTTCGATCAGCACAAGGCGGGGATCCGGGCGGCGGGCAGCGTTCTCAAGCGGGGTATCGAAGTGCTCACCGGGCCGACGCTGCACTTGCAATTCATCAAGCGGGGCGAGGCCGAGAGAATCGAAGAGCAACTGGCGGAGGCCCTGGCGGCTGCCGGGCTATTGGTCAAAGGCGGGCACTAGTCATGATCCTCATCGGCATGTTTGATTCGCCTTTCGTGCGCCGGGTCGCGGTCACGATGAATCTGCTCGCGATCCCTTTCGAGCACCGCAACTGGTCGGTGGGTAAGGATTTCGATCGCATTCGCGAGTTCAATCCCTTGGGCCGCGTCCCCACGCTGGTGCTGGACGACGGCGAATCGTTGATCGAGTCCGCGGCAATTTTGGATTACCTCGACGACCTCGCGGGTCCCGCGCGAGCGTTGTTGCCGCACTCGGGTTGTGATCGCCGGGAAGCTCTTCGCGCCATGTCCATCGCCGTGGGCGCTGCGGAAAAAGGTGTGCTGCAAGTTTACGAGTCCGTGTTTCGTCCCGAGGAGAAGCGCCATGAGCCCTGGGTCGATCGATGCCGCGTGCAGATGGACGGAGCGCTGGCCGAACTGGAGCGTGCGGCCACCGGGCGTGCCGATCGATGGCTGGTGGGCAAGCGCATGACGCAGGCGGATATCACCACCAGTTGCGTGTTCACATTCCTATGCGATGCCTTGGGAGCGGGGGTCGCCGGAACCTATCCGGGCTTGACCGGGTTGACCGAGCGCTGCGAGCGCCTCCCCGAGTTCCGCGCGTCGAAGCTGGCATTCGCGGCCCCGGGTGGGCCGAGCTAACTGGACCTGCGTCGGTATAATATGTTAACTAGCTCGCCGGCGTGACTGCAGCGCCTGCGGCCGAGTTACTGCTTCTCGAGGTGGGCGAGTACCAGGGCGACCTGGTCGGTGCCGCCCAGGATCACGGGTGTGCGTTGATGAATGGCGGTGGGTTGGATATCCATCACCCGGCGGCCGGGTCCGGCAAAGACCTTGCCGCCGGCTTGCTCGATGATCATGGCCATCGGGTTGGCTTCGTACATGAGTCGCAGCTTCCCCTCAGGCGCCTTCGTGGTGGGCGGATAGAGAAACACGCCTCCCTTCAGCAGTATGCGGTGCACGTCGGCCACCATCGCGCCGCTGTAGCGGGCCGAATAGCCGTTGCTCTGCGCCCAATCTAGATAGCGCTGATACCCCTCGGGGAAGCCCTTACGGTTGCCCTCGTTGACCGAATAGGTCTTGTTGCCCTCGGGAATCAGCAGGTTCCTTTCCACACGCATGAAAGCCCCGATGCTGGGGTCGAGTACGAACATGTCGACGCCTTCGCCCAAGGTCAGGACGAATATCGTCGAGGACCCATACAGCACATACCCCGCGGCTACCTGCCGTGCACCGGGCTGGAGCAGCGAGTCCTGCGCCCGCATGCCGCGACCGTCGTACTGCAGAATGCTGAAAATGGTCCCGACAGCGCCGCAGATGTCGAGGTTGGACGAACCATCGAGCGGATCGAACAGGACGCAATATCGGGCTGCGCCTGCGTCGTCCTCTCGCAGAATCACCGGTTCCTCGTTCTCTTCCGATGCGACGATGGCGACTCCCTCGCGGCCGCCGAGCGTGCCCAACAGGACTTCGTTGGCGAGTACGTCGAGTTTTTGCTGTACTTCACCCTGCACATTCTCGACGCCGGCGCTGCCCAACACGTTTTCCAGCCGCGCCCGCCGCACTTTGTCGGCGATGATTTTCGCGGAAATCGACAGCGCGGACAGGATCCACGAGAACGTACCGGATGCGTGGGGATGCTTCGCTTGCTGGCCGAGAATGTGAGCCTGCAGCGTCATGATGCGAACTTCGTCGCGAGGGTTCTTGAGGTTCATTTTGGCGGTCTTGTCCATAGACGAAGCATGCCATGAACGGGGGTTCAATTTGCGAACGACCGTGAAGTTTGCGCGTTTGGTCGACGTGCAAGGCTCGGGCCAAGAATTGGCAGGGGGTGCCGCCAGTGGACACGCGGCCGGCCAGATCAGGAACGAACTAAACGCCGATCCTGCGCGCAGGGGAACCGGCAATTCCTTGCACCTCCAACGAGCGGTGATCGACGAACCTTTCAACTCCGATTTTGGCTAGAAAGGCGTTCACCAGATCCGCCCAATCCCGGCGCCATCCGATGAGACCTTCGGTCTCGCTCCAGGCAGGCTCTTTGGGCCCAAAACCTTGTGCCGTGATACCGCGAGTGCTGAGCATAAGATGCGTATGCGGGTTGTGGATCGTGTCCCGGTGAACCGCAAGATCTACAATCATGCCGGCAGCAACGAATTCGCAGCGTACATAGCGGTGTATCAGTTCGATGTGGTCGTCCAGGCTCAACTCGACGGGCAAAGCGATCTCGAGCTCCCGGGCAAGTTGCGCGTCCCGGCGCCGCTCGAAGCTCTCAACTGCATTCCAAAGTGTGTGCCGGTCATATATCCATTCGGGGGCGTGCGGCGGCCCCATTATTTCAGCATGTGCAACCCCGCGCTTGCGGCGGAAATCGTGAACGGTACCGCTCGCCTCATCGGTCAAACGGCTCGCAGACCGGTAGGCGGCCGCAGCGACCGCATTACCTCCGTCTCTACGGGAAATTATCTGAGCTCTGAAGGGGTATATCGACATGGGCGTGCAGACTCCAGGAGCGAGAATCTTCCACCGCGGGATACAATGCGTCACCTGGCTTTATCGACGCGTTTGTAGAGATATTACCGTCGGGTCGGGATGGTCAGCATGCGCTACACTAATCGGTCATAAGAAAGTCAAATAAGGCCATGTTCATAAGGGGGAGTCATGTCTTTAGCGTCTTTATCAGTCAGATTCTGTGCCGTCGTGGCGGGGTTGGCATTGGTCGGAATGGCGGGGTGCGGGCAAGCACCGCAGCCGGCCGCACCGGCGAAAAAGCCGCCTTCGCAAGCCAGTCAACAATGGACGAACTTGTCGAGCGGTTTCATCGAGGATTATCTGCGCGCGCAACCGTTCTTCGCCGCGCAAGCCGGCCGGCACGAATTCGATGGGCAGTTGCCGGACTTGAGTTCCCATGGCATCAAGCGCGAAATCGCGCGTTTGCACGATGCCCGAACGCAAATCGGCGCGGTCGACCCGGCGCAGTTGGAACCGCGGGAGCGGTTTGATCGTGAGTACCTGCTGAGCGTGATCGATAGGGATCTCTTTTGGCTCGAGAAGGCGCGCTTTCCGTTCACGAATCCCTATTGGTATCTCGGAAACGTCGATCCCGACCTGTATGTGAGCCGCAACTACGCGCCGCTCGAGCAACGCATGAAGGCGTACATCAAGTACGCCCGCGGCATCCCCAAAATGGTGACCGATATTCAGGCGAATCTTCAGGGTCCGCTGCCCAAGACCTACGTGGAACTGGGAATCGCCGATTTCGGGGGGTTCGCCGATTTCTACACGAAGAACGCGGCGGCGGTGTTTGCGTCCGTGACCAATCCGGACTTGCAGAAGCAGCTCACCGACGCGGACACGAGCGCGGCGATTGCGATGACCAATTTGAAGAACTATTTGATCGGTTTGCGTAAAACCGCGACCGACAAGTTTCCGCTGGGCAAGGAGCTGTTCGCCGAGATGCTGAAGGACACCGAACGTGTCGAAATTCCGGTCGCGGATATCGAAGCCGCGGGCCGCGCCGACCTCGAGCGCAATACCCAGGCGCTCAAGGAGGAGTGCGCAAACTATCTTCCGAAGGGTACGCTCGCGGCCTGCGTTGCGAAGATGTCGGCCAACAAGCCCAAGTCTGGATTTATCGAGGCGGCGCGCGCACAGCTGGTCGAACTCAAGAAGTTCGTCCAAGACAACAACGTGGTGAGTATTCCCAGCAACGACGAGATATTGGTGGCGGAAGCTCCGGCCTACAACCGTACAAACTCGGCCTTTATCCAGACGGCGGGGCCGTACGATAAGGGGGTGCCATCGACGTACAATATCGCGCCGCCCAATCCCGCGTGGTCGAAGGCTGAGCAGGCAGCCTATGTACCAAGCGAAGCGGCGCTGCTATTTACTTCTGTGCACGAGGTATGGCCGGGTCACTTCCTGCAGTTCCTCCATTCGAACGCCAATCCATCCAAGCTCGAGGGACTGTGGGTGGGCTATGCGTTCGCGGAAGGCTGGGCGCACTACGCCGAAGAGATGATGTACGAGAGGGGCTTGGGCAAGGGCGATCCCGAAAAGCATCTCGGCCAGCTGACGGACGCGTTGCTACGCGACGTTCGCCTGCTGTCCGCGATCGGGATGCATACTGAAGGCATGACCGTTGCGCAGTCCGAGAAGATGTTCGGTACTCAAGCGTTCCAAGACCCGGGCAATGCCAGGCAACAGGCCGCTCGCGGCACGTACGATCCCGCGTACCTCAATTACACGCTCGGCAAGCTCATGATCAAGAAAATCCGCACCGATTGGCTCGCCAAGTCGCAGTCCGGCGCCAACGCCGGTGCCGGCGCCGACGAGCAGGCGCGTTGGCATGATTTCCACGACGAGTTCCTGTCGTACGGCGGCCCGCCACTGCCGCTGTTACGCAAGGAAATGGTGGGCGAGACGGGGAGCGGAGGCGCGCTATAAACTCCGGCAGCACGCGGGCTGCGCCCGCTCGATGGACGGAGCGAGCGCAGCCTGTGGATCAGCCGCCGGTGATTACCTCTCGGTGATTACCTCTCGGTGATTACCCTCTGATTATTTGAGGGTAATTTCCCGCATGTAGTAATCGCCCGTGATGTCGCGCATCGCAGGATAATCGTGTTGCGCAATCTCAGTGGTCTTCTTGTTGCGTTCCGCGCCCCAATCCTTCATAAACGCCTCGTAGCGGGCCTTGGTGGGCGCCAGTGCGTCGCTGTTCTTGAACTTGACCACGAGCAGCAGATTGAAAGTGCCGCTATCCGGAAGGTCGCTGCGATAGATGTGGTATTCCTCGATCTGCCCCAACTTTTTGGCAACTTCGTTTGACGCGACCCACGTCTTCTTCAGTCCCTCCAAGTAGGCGTCGTCCATGTTCGAGTGCACCTTGATCGTGGTGATCGACCAGACCGGTTCGCTCAAAGAATAGTCTTTCCACGGCTCGAGATCGGCGTAAGCCGCCATCGGCCCAAACGTCAGCAACGACAACAAGATGATTTTCAACCGCATGCTAGTCCCCTTTTTTGAATGATGAGTCCCGCGCGGGGCCGCGTTGATGCGGTCTTGCGCGCCTTCCGTGTGCGCGGCAATAGTTGCACCCCGCCCGCGAGGGCGCAAGTTCGGGTAGAGATTGACGATCTAGCCGAACTTGACGGATTCAGCGGTTTGGCGACGGTAAGTCATTGATGTGATTGAAGCACACCCCCGAAGGTCTGCACTACACGGCGCTGGCGGCGATGGTCTGCGCGGCGCTGATTTTTGGCGGCGGCTGAGCGGGAAGCTCGAGCCGCAGACGTTCGAGGAGGAGCTTGAGCTCCGGTTCCGGTTGCGTGTGGCGAGTGAGCAGAAGTTCTCGCCCGTCGGTGGTGGGGATGCGCACATCGACCATCTGCACGGCGGCAAATTTCTCCAGCGCGCTGCGACTGGTGAGGCCCGGAGCGAGACCCTTCAGTTGTCGTCCGAGCGTGACATACAGGCAGTACGCAAGGAAGGAGATAAACACGTGCGACTCGATGTTTTCCATTTCTTGATGGAAGATCGGGCGGATATGCAGATCGCTCTTCAAGGTGCGGAAGGCTTCTTCGACCTGCACGAGTTGCAGGTAGTAGTTCCAGAGTTTCACCGGATCGGTATCGGTGAGGTTGGTGCGCAGTAGATAGCGGCCCTCACGACGCAGTACGATCTTAAGTTTCTTGCGATTGAGATTGTAGGTGAAGCCGGCGCCGCCTTCTTCGACCTTCACGTCAACCAGTCGCCACGCGGCGGGGACTTTGCTCTTCGCGCTGCCGAGTTTCATCAGCAGCTCATCGCGCGTGAGCTCCATGTCTTTGAGCTGAGCGAGCCGTGCCCACAGCCACTTGAGTTTGCGCCGGCGCATCGAGCGTTCTTTGGCGATGCGGTCATGACTCTCGGCGAACACATACAGTTCGTTGTCCTGTGGCAGCAGCTTGACCTTCACGCCGGGCCGGGCGCTGTGCCAGGGCTTGGTCACCAAGGATTTCTCGAGTCGGTTGAGCCGTCCCTTCGGGGTGCCGACCAGATATTGTACCGGCGGCTCGGTGCGACGCATCTCGGCGAGCACTTCCTCGGTGGGGATGCCACGGTCCATGCACCAGATCCGCTGGGCCTTGCCGTATTGCTTCTCTATCTTGGCCAAGAACGCACGTAAGGTGGTCGAGTCGCAGGTGTTTCCCGGCAAAACCTCGTACGCGAGCGGTAGCCCTTCAGGCGTGACGATGAGCGCGATCACGATCTGCACGCAGTCAAAGCGGTGGTCGCGGCTGTAACCGAACCGCCGCTTGTCGTTCTCATCGAGCGGCGGATCGGACTCCAGGTAGGTGCTCGTCAAGTCATACAGCAGCACCTCGAAGCTGACGTTGAACAGATCGCGCCAGCGACCCGTCAGATGCGTAAACAGCGCCCCCTTGTGCTCCAGGAGCCGTCGATGACACCCGTATAGCACGTGCGGATCAGCGAGTCCGTCATCGGCGCCGAGCAGATCGGCAAGCGCCGTGCGGCCGTACCACTCCCGGTGCAGCCGCCACTCGCTGCCAGGCTCGATCAGGCGGTAGGCGGCCAGCACGAACAACACCAAATCCCAGCGCGTGCCCTTGCGCGAGGCAGGTAACCGCTCCGCCCAGAACACGTCCAAATCCAGCATCTGCCACAGCGTCAACGCCAACCAGCACGCGCCCCACTGGCGCGGTCGATGCAACTGCAGTGATTTGAGCTTCAACCGGACGATCGACTCGTCCGGCAATACCGCCTCGCAGCGATCCTCCGGAAACAGAGCATACGTGCGCGGCACCGAGGTCGGCGCATCTTCGTCCAGCACCTCGATCGACTTGCGCCACGCCAACTCTTGGGATGAATTGATCTCGCCCAAATACAGCACATGCCGCTGCACGACGCGACCGCCGGCGACACGACGGTTCTCCACCACACTCCAGTAGCGGTGCTCCTTGCCGTCCTTCTTGCGGGTGATCGCGCGCAAAAACATCTTGTCGCCGCATTATCCGCATGCGCGCCGCTCGCGCCAGGGGGTAGGTCTTCACTACACGCGTTTTCGACCAAACGCACGCCAGTGACATCAAGAAAATCAAAAACCTATGATCGGGCCGCCCGGGACCGGACGGCTACTTTCGAGGTGAATCCGTCAAGTTCGGCTAGGGACTGGCGACGATGCGACGGAGTGGCTACTGATCTTGCCAATCGACCGGTTTACGCCAAGTGAACTGCTGCGCCGCCGTGCGCGGTGCACCCGGTAATGATCCCGCTGTCCGTCCAGGTCCCGATCAGAGTCGCGGCACGCAGCGGGACTTCTCCTTCGGGCAACCACTGGCGGAGAACGGCGCATAGTTCACCGAAACGCATGCCCGAGAGTGCGGCCTCGAGGGTCGCCTTCTCGGCCGCGTCCAGCGACCGGAAGCGGTTCGTCAACTCCCGGCGCCACAACAGCCAGGGAATCGGCGCTTCGGCCATGGCAGGCTGCGGCGGATCCTCATCGCGGCTCATCGCCTGCCAGACCGCAACGGTGTTCCAGCTCAAATCCAGGAGCCGCAGCGACGGATGAAACGCAAATCCGAGTTGGTCCCAGGAATCGGGGTCCACGGCCTGCAGCGCTTCGCGCTCCACGGGCACTGCGTCGGCCGCGTCGAAGACTTCGGACAGGGTCCATTCGAACCGCGCGACTTCCGCCAAGATGGGCTGTTCCGCGTAGGGCTGCCGCTGCGCCAGGAAATCCGTGAGTTCGCGACCATACCACCGGATGGAACGGTGCACCGACGGATGGGCGTCGATGAATGCACCCCCGAGACTCTCGAACATCTCGTCGCCTAAAATCTTGAACAGGACGGGATAGGTATCCTGCAGGGCGTCCGACAAACGCACGCGGTACGCAGTCCGGTAGACCTTCACGCGTTCCGCGGGCGCCAATGGGGGCGCATCGACCACGGACTCGAGGATCGCGTCGTCTCCCATCAGCAAGTGGGCTTGAAAATTCCGCTGCAACTCAACCAAGCGCATCAGGCGGCCTGCGCATGCCGGCGTGCGATATCGCGCGCCATATCGAGTTCCATCACCAACTCGCTCAACGGCGGAATGTTGTCGTCGCGCTCGATCATCGTGGGTACCTCCCCGAAGAACTCGACGGCGCGAGCGTAGAGATCCCATACGGCCGAGGCGATGGGATGGTCATGGGTGTCGATCAGGTGGCCGCCCTCATCGCTGTGTCCGGCAAGGTGAAACTGCCGGACGCGCTGCCTCGGCATGGCGTCCAGATACGCTCCCGGGTCGAAGCCGTGATTGACGCTGCTCACGTAGATATTGTTGATGTCGAGCAA
Source organism: uncultured Gammaproteobacteria bacterium (assembly GCA_963799885.1). Taxonomy (GTDB): domain Bacteria; phylum Pseudomonadota; class Gammaproteobacteria; order Steroidobacterales; family Steroidobacteraceae; genus Bog-1198. The sequence continues at coordinate 818,649 of CAWCYX010000005.1, forward strand.
AATGGCACAGTCGGCGCGCTCGGCGACCTCGCTCAAGAATTCCCATTCGCTCATGTCCGACTCTTGATAAGTCAGATAGCTCGAAACGTTTTCGAGCAGCAGCTGCCGCCCGAGAGCATCCTGCACTTGACCGACGCGGGCGACCACATGCGCCAGCGCCTCCTCGTTGTAGGGGAGCGGCAGAAGGTCGTGCATGTTCCGTCCGCCGATGCCCGTCCAACAAAGGTGATCGGAAATCCACGCAGGTTCGATGCGCCGGCTAAGTGCCCGGACGGCACTCAGGTATTCCACGTCCAGCGGATCGGTGCTGCCGATGGACAAAGACACGCCGTGCATCACCAGCGGGTAGCGTCCACGGATGCGCTCCAGCATGTCCAACGGCTTGCCGCCCGCCACCACATAATTCTCGGTGACCACTTCGAGCCAATCGATGCCGCGCGCTTTCCCTGAACTTTCGTTCAGCAAGGCCTCATAGTGAGGCGGCCGTAAGCCAAGACCAAAGCCGCTCAAAGGGCGTGCAGATTGCCATGTCATGGCGCTTGCCGTGTCATGCGGTTTTGCCGTGTCGAGCGATGGGGATATCGGGCGCGGCAAGCGATGGGGCGGGTTGCCTGCTGCGCCCGATGCTGCCGTTACTTCGCCTTGGCCTTCGCCGCGTCGCACTCGGCCTTCGACATGGAGACCCACCCTTGGCCCTTGCAGCTGTTCATGCCCTTGCAGCTGTTCTTCGCCGACTTGCACTCGGAGGTGCCTTTGCAGGAATTGACGCCGGAACAATGCGTCGTCGCGGTATCGGCGGCCACGGAAACGCCGGCGAGTCCGGATGTAAAGAACATCGCGGCGGTGGCGGCCATTGCCGCATTCGATAATTTGGTCATTTGCATAGTGAATCCCTCGTAAGCTTAAGCCACAGCGGTATTGCTGTTCATGTATCAAGACCGTCCCCACCCCTAATTTATTACTTCTGCGACGACGTTATTCAGCTTTTTGCATCCGAGGAGGGGACGCGGCCGCCGGAAGCCAACGACTCATTCCGGTCTATAATGGAGTGGGGGTTGCTGCGCCGGCCGGGAGATGCTAGTTGAGAATTAACGGACGTTGGGCGGTTGCGGCGACGTTGATATGCGGCCACGGCGCTGCGCTTGGCGACGATGCGGTCGTTGACCGTATGCGAGCCTGCGCGAGCGAGCCGGACGAGGCCAAGCGGCTGGCTTGCTATGACCTGCAGATGGGGCGCTCGAAGAGCGGGCAGAACGACGACCTCGGCGTCACCGGCGAATTATTGCGGCACAAGCAAAAACAAGCCGGAATAACGGCGACAACGCCCGCGGACCAGACCGCCAAGGTAGCGGCGCTCGCCAATCGGGGCTCCGGGAAATTCGTGGTGACGCTCGACAATGGGCAGGTCTGGGCGCAGCAGGAGGTCCCCGACTTTACGCTGCAAGCGGGCGATGTCATCACCCTGCGGCGCGGTGTGTTGGGGGCTCTGTGGATGGTGAGTCCCAGCGGCCACGATCAGGTCCGAGTACAGCGCATCAAGTAGTTGCCGCCAAAAAAAAGCGGCCCCGAAGGGCCGCTCGAGCGCACGATGATCGGGGACCGGTTGCGCCGGCTCAGAACTTCGCAGAAAACGCGACGAACAGCTGCCGACCGAAGATGTCATAGGCGTCCGCAGTGTTCGCGGCTCCGCCTGCGACTACCCCCGCCTGTGATACCAGGAGCGGCGGATCCTTGTCGAGAATGTTGTTGGCGCCGGCGCGGATGGTCAGTATCTTGGTCGGATGCCAGGTGACTTCCATGTCGAGATAGCTAAACGATGGGATGCTCGCATTGTAAGCGTCGTAGGCGTAGTTCGGATTCTTGAGCAACGGATTGCCCGTATCGGCATCCTGGTGAACTCCGCCGATGTAGCGCCAGGTGAGCGCAGCCGAGACGTCCCAGGGGGTGTTCCAGGTGGTGCGGAAGTTGTGATGCCACCGCGGATTTACCGTCTGGCAGGTGAAGCCGAATAATCCCGCGCACTCGTAGCCGGGACCGCCCGGAATCACGGTGGTGAAATTGTGCTGCAACCAGTTGCCGTTCATCTCGAATTGCAGGTTGCCGAACCCCGGCGGCAGTTCCTGCCGGTAGGCGACCTGCAGATCGATGCCGCTCGTGAGCACGGAGCTGAGGTTCAAGTCGGTCTGCACGATGTAGCCGCCCGTCCCCAGGCTTGATCCCTGCAGGCCGCCGTTCGCCGGGCTGCGGACGACCGCGCTGCACAAGACGGGATTGCCGGTATTGGCGCAGCCCGTCAGGATGTTGCTGGCCGGCAAGACGTTGACCTCGTCTCTGATGGCGATGTGATAGTAGTCGAGGCTGGCCGTGAACGTCGGTAGGAAGCTGGGCGAGAAGTTGATGCCGACGGTATAGGTCTCACCCTGCTCGGGCTTCAGTGCCGCGTTGCCGCCGGTCAGCTGTGAGCACTGACCCGCAATACACTGTGGGATTGGGTTTACGCCGGCCACCGCATGGCCCGCCACGCTTGCCGCATACTGAGCGGCCGACACGCCCAGGTTGGCGCACTGCGCTTGCGAGAGCGTGACCGGCGGTGCGCACGGATCGTTGCCCGACTGGATCAGACCCACGAGCTGTGGGTTGTAGAGCTCGATGATGCTCGGCGCACGAATGGCCTTGTCGTAGGAGACGCGCAAGCGCACGTCCTGGATCGGCGCGTACTGGACCTCGAACTTGTAGGTGTGGGCCTCGAACTTAACGCTGGTCGCGCCGTTGTTGCTGTTGTAGCTTGAATAGCGGTAGCCGGTATCGAACAGCAGCTCCTTGGCGAACGGCATGTCCTGCACCAAGGGGGCGCGAATCTCCGTGAAGCCCTCGGTGACGGCGAGACCCTCATCGATGGGCGTCGCGGCGCTGCCGAAGCCGGACAAAATCCCGGTCAACTCCGCATTATCGGGCTGGAAGAACTCATGGTCGTTGCGGTGCTCGAAGCCGGCGTCGACAGCGACGCCGTCATGCGCAAACGGCGAAGTAATGCCCCAGGTCCCGAGCTGTGAGGTGAGCTCGCCGTGTTCGGTGCGCAACGTGGAGTTGCCGATGCCCGTGCCATTGACATACAGATAGTTGAGCGCCTGTTGCGTGACGCCGCCGTCCTTGAAGATATTCCAGGGAACGCACGGCGAGCCGCTCACGCAGGCCGCGGTTCCACCGTTATTGTAAGCCTGCAACGCATTGTCGATACCCTGGAAATTGAAGTAATTCAGGTTGTTGCTGTTGAACGCTGTGTAGAAGTATTGGCCGTAGATGTCGTAGCTGAGAGCGCCATTCGGGAGTATCTCGCCCTTGGTACCCAGCACCGCGCGATAATTCTCGTGCTCGTAATCCGACACGCGGCCGACGCCCTCGATGTTGCGCCGCCCGATCAGCACATCCGAGCAGTTCGTGAAAGACGCACCGCCCGCCGCCAAAATGCAACCCGCGGTCGGATTCGCGTTGGCGGCCGTAATCTGCGCGGGCGTGCACAGGGTCGATTGCTGCTGGGCGCTCATGAACGGGTTGTTGCAAGTGACCGGATACCCTCCGGTCAATGTCGGGTCGAATGGATTGGCCCCGAAGAAGGCCGCCGCGGGCGCAACCTGCTGGTGAGTCCGGTCGTCCATGAAATAAAGATCGGTGTAGGGCTGGAAATAGTCGTTGACCTTGAGGTGACCCAGCACCGCCGCGTTGGCGCGATCATCCTCACGCGTCATGTAGATATAGGGCTGCGAGTTGAACGCGGAGGGAGGAGTGGTCCCTGCCGTCGGGAACGGGACAAAAGTATTGCCCAATACGGAAAAGTCATTGCCCGCCTGCGGTCCGGTGTTTGGCTGCCACAGGTTGGAATTCGCAGAACCGTCGCAGTGCGAGCCAACCACAGTCTTGGACTGCGCGCCGGTCCCAAGCGTCGGATACAGTTCGCAACCGCCGTAGTCGCGCTGGCTGCTGGCGACGGGATCGGCATGACGCCAGCTCAGGTAGGAGGTGATGTTGCCATCGCCGTCCGCGAAGTTCGTGCCCATGAGCACATCGAACGAGCGTTGGCGGCCGTCCTGACTGGTTCCGGTGGCAGGCGTAGTGCCAAAACCGCGCACCAGGTTCTGCATGTAGGTATCGCCATTGTCGTGGTAGTTCTCGTTGAACTGGCCGTCGACCTGGATGCCCTGGAAGTTCTTCTTCATGATGAAGTTGATGACGCCTGCGATCGCGTCGGAGCCATAGGCCGCGGACGCACCGCCGGTGACGACTTCGATTCGATCCACCAAACCGGCCGGGATCTGGTCGAGATCCGGGGCGGGCGATTGAATGAAGGTATACGGAGAACCCTGGCCGAGACGTATTCCGTCGACCAGCACCAGTGTCCGGTTCGGTCCGAGGCCGCGCAGGTCGGCGGTCGCGATGCCGCCGGCGGTGGTCAAGCCGCTCGACGTGTTGCCAAGGTCCTGGCCAAGCGAATTGTTGAAATTCTGCGGCAGCTGCATGATGAGGTCGCTGATATCCGTCTTACCGGTCGTTTCGATGGATTTCGACGAAATGGCGACTATGGGGCTCGTGCTCACCTCATTCGGGGCGGCGATACGCGAACCGGTGACGATGACCTCCTCCAGCGTCGCGTCGGGTGTTGCAGCCGCAGTCGGTGGCTGCTGCGACAGGGCAGGCATGCTGGTCACGGCAATAGCGGCTGCAAAAAGCAGGCGCTTTCTCAAGGCGGATACACGTGGGAACATGTCGAATATCTCCATTCGTGAGTTCAATAACTCAACGAATGGTGTCGCGCCCTCCCTAGCACTGTCGTGTTTACGCAACATGACATCCCACACGTCGAGTTATTGTTAGTGTTTATTAAAAGTGGCTTGCAGCCGAGCGATAGTCGAAGGTTATCGCGTTTTATACGGGGGGAGAAGTTCATCGCTTTGGCTTTTGTGCAACACAACCACGACGCAGTCGTGTGGCGTAGGGATTGACCCTAACGCGGCGACGGCAGCGACTCCGCGTCACTGCACGCCGACGATCTCAGCGTGACGCAGCGATCCTGCAATTTGTCCACGGCGCTGTTTTTGTGCTATCTACGGGCCCCTATTCACAGGCCCGTGCTCACGGGCATATGAGGACATCCATGTACCGCTTCGCGCCGCTCGTTCTTTTGCTGGTCGCGGTTGCGGCACATGCCGACACACTTGCTGATTGGGCGGATCAGACCACCGAGATCGCGACCGACGGTCCCAATACGATTCGCACCATGGCCCTTGCGCAGAGTGCTGTTTACGAAGCGGTGAACGCGATCACCTCGCGCTATTCGCGCGACCGCGTCGATCTCGGACCGGCGGATGGTGCATCGATCGACGCGGCCATCGCCGCGGCGAGCCGCACGGTGCTGCTGCATGAAGCGCCGAATCTCGAGCCGCAGATCGACGCTGCGTACGACAAGTCGCTCCATGCCCTGCCGGACGATGACGCGCGGATGCGCGGGGTCAACCTCGGTGTGCGTGCGGCGGAGTACGTGCTCGCAAAACACACCGACGATCTCGGAAAGCCGGAGCCCTATCGCCCCGTGACCACGCCCGGCGTTTTCGTGGTCACGACATTTCCCTTGGGCGTCGCAGTTTCGCAGCACAAACCCTGGTTCCTGAAGAGCGCTTCGCAGTTTCGACCTGGACCACCGCCCGCCCTCAAGAGCGCCGTGTGGGCGCGTGACTACAACGAGACCAAGACGTTCGGCGCCGCCAACAGCACGGTGCGCACGCCGGAGCAGACGGACATCGCGCGCTTTTGGGCCACCGCGCTGCCGGATGTCCATATCGGAGTGGTGAGTTCCCTCGCGCGTGCGCCGGGCCGAGAAGTGACGCGCAACGCGCGGCTCTATGCGGCGGTGACTGCGGCGTTGAACGACACGGAGATTGCAGTCTTCGAGGCCAAGTACTACTTCAATTTCTGGCGGCCCATCACCGCCATCCGCAACGGAGATCGTGACGACAATGCCGCGACCGAGCGCGATCCCGGCTGGCTGCCGCTGATCGTCACGCCCATCCAGCCGGAATACCCGTGCGCGCACTGCATGATCGCATCATGCATCGCCACCATCATTCGCCTCGATGTCGGGAATGAGCCGCTGCCGACCTTGAGCAGCATCAGCAATACCTTGCCTGGCGTCACCCGCCGCTGGGCGCGCACCGAGGAGGTGGTGCAGGAGGTCGTGAATGCGCGCATCTGGGACGGTGTGCACTACCGAAGTTCGGGCGAGGTCGGGGTGCAGATGGGCGAGCAGGTCGGCAGGTTGGTGGGCGCCGCCTTCGGCCTGCAGTAGACGAGACTAAAGAAGACTAGAGGAGCCTAAACGAGACCCGATATCTCCCCAAGCGCGAGCCGATGTCCACCCGGCGGCCTCACAGAAGCTGCTGTTGCGTGTGAGCCACGCCGGTGCGTAAGCACGGTAAGTTATTGTGAAGTATTGTGGCCTTTTGTGAAATACGTATACTGACGCCTATTGCGAGAAGTCCCTGGGGATGACAGGGGTTCGTGGATGCCTTCGCAGGGTTTTGGTGGCGCTGAGCGTCTCCGGGCCTATTGCGAAAGCGCAGCGCGATAGCAACCGCCACAAAATTTAGGGAGCAAAATGAAAATGACCACGGAAATGAACCCCGTTCTCCGACACGCGGTGCGTATGGCACTGCTCGGCGCGGGAGCTTTGACCGCGAGCGCGATCCAGTCCCCCCTTGCACAGGCGCAGACGGCGCCCAAGGCGGCCGCTGAGCCCACGGCCGAGTTGCAGGAAGTCGTTGTCACCGGTTCGCGCATCTCGGCGCCGAATCTGGAGTCGATCAGCCCGGTCACCGCGATCACCAGCGAGGAGATCAAGACGACGGGTGTGGTGCGCATCGAAGACCTGCTCAACAGTCTGCCCCAAGTCGTTGCCGACCAGGGCTCGGGCTTGTCGATGGGCTCGAACGGTACCGCGACCCTAAATCTGCGAGGCCTTGGTGCGCAGCGCACTCTGGTGCTGGTGAACGGCCGCCGGCTCGGCGGCGGCGATCCGGGTGCGGCTTTGGGTGCGACTCCGGCTTTTGCCTCGGCTGCGGATATCAATCAGATTCCGGTCGCCCTGATCGACCGGGTCGACGTCCTCACCGGCGGCGCGTCGTCGACCTACGGCGCGGATGCCGTGGCCGGCGTCGTCAACTTCGTCATGAACGATCATTTCGAGGGCGTGCGGCTGGATTCGAACTTCGGTATCTACAACCACAGCAATCACGAGGGGAGTTTAATCAATCCGCTTCTCGAGGCGAAGCATTTCCCCACCGTCAACGGCACCAATTGGGACGGTAACAACAAAGACTTCACGGTCGTTCTGGGCCAGGCGTTTGCCGATGGCGCGGGGCACATGGAAGGGTACTTGGGGTACCGCCGAACCGCCCCGATCACCGCCGATCACCGCGACCATGCAGCCTGCGTGCTGACGTCGGCCGGCAGCTCTACCAGCGCCGGCCCCTATGTGTGCAGCGGCTCGAGCAATTCGGCGCCGGCGGTGTTCTATAGCGCGTCCACCGGCAAATCGTTTCAGGTCAGCCCGACCGGCGATGTCGTGCCGAAATACGCGCGATACAACTACGCCGCCACCCACTACCTGGAGCGTAACGACGAGCGCTATACGGCAGGCTTCATGGGCAAGCTGAAGCTCAACGATCACGTCGAGATATACAGCGAATTCAGCTTCATGGACGACATTACCACGGGGGCTTACGCGCCCGCGGGCGCGTTCCTCGGCAGCGGCAAGAACACCGACACCGAGACTGGCTTGCCGGACGGCAATTTGAGCGTCAACTGCGGCTCCGGCGCCTTTGGCAATACCGGCATGAATCCGTACCTGACCGCCTCGGAATTCACCTCGATTTGCGCCGGCGGAGTAGCGGGCGGACCGGTGCTGAGTTACGTCAACTCGACCAGACCGGCCGGCGCTGCCGCGTACCAGATCCAGGGTGGCCTTGCTCAGCTGATCCTGGCGCGCCGAAACATCGAAGGCGGCCCGCGCGAGGACAACTACACCCACACGACCTATCGCGGCGTATTGGGGGCGCGCGGCGAGATCACCGAGGGCTGGACCTACGATGTGGACGGCACCTTCTCCACGACACGGTCGCTGGATTTCCACAACAACGATACCTCCACGAATCTCATTCAAAACGCGCTGCTCGCCGTCAAGAATCCGGTGACGGGGGCAATCACCTGCATGGGCAACCAGCCGGGATGCGCGCCGTGGAACATCTGGAATCCGGCGACTCCGCCCTCCGCGGCGTCTCTCGCATACATCTCCGCCCCCGGAGAATACTCGGCCAACGCGCAGGAAGATGTCGTCACCGGCTACGTCAATGGCGATCTGACCAGTCGCGGCGTCAAGACGCCCTGGGCCGCCGACGGTCTCAAACTCGTGTTCGGTACGGAGTACCGCCGGGACACCCTGACCACCCAGCCGGATCAAGAGCTGCTCACGGCCGACCTCGCCGGCTTCGGCTCGCCGATCGTGCCGGTCAATGCGCTGATGCACGTCTGGGAAGGGTTTACGGAAGCCCGTATGCCCATCGTGCGTGATGCGCCTTTGATGAAGTCGCTGGATGCTGAAGCCGGCTACCGCTACTCGAGCTACTCGGAAGGGTTCAACACCAATACCTACAAGATCGGCATCGAGTGGGCGCCGACCAGCGACGTGCGCGTGCGCGCCAGCTACAACCAGGCGGTGCGAGTCCCGAACCTGCAGGAACTCTACCAGCCGCAGCACGTCGGCCTCGACGGCGGCTCCGATATTTGCGCCGCCGGCACCAAGCTGACTCAGCTGCAGTGCTCGTATCTAGGTGTGACCGCCGCCGAATACGGCGCGGGTGTACCCCCGTCGCCCGCCTCTCAGTACAACGGTCTCATCGGCGGCGCCACGAACCTGCGGCCGGAAACTGCCAAGACGACCAATGTCGGATTTGTATTCACGCCGACGTTCGTGCCGGGCTTCAGTGCGACGCTCGACTACACCGATATCAAGATCACGAACCTGATTCAATCCTTCGGGGCGTCCACGATTCAGGCCAATTGCCTCGCGACCGCCGATGCCGCGAGTGTCTGGTGCCAGAAGCTCCACCGCAGCCCCCTGGGAGACCTCTGGACGAGTTCACAGGCGTACGTCGTCGATCCGCTGTTAAACGAAGGCGGTCTCGAGAACAAGGGCATCGACCTAGGAATGGCCTACCGGTTCGATATGGGCGCCTTCGGCAAGTTCCGCAGCCGCTTGGACGCGGGCTATCTGCTGAATTTGCTGTATACGCCGGCTTCGGTGGGCGGTATTCCCGGCAAGCCCTATGACTGTGCGGGCCAGTTCGGCATGACGTGTTCGGCACAGACCCCGCCAACCCCGAAGTACCGCCATCGACTGGCGCTCGACTGGGACACGCCGATCACCGGCTTCTCGGCCGGCGCGACTTGGCGCTTCTTCGGCACCGTGCACAATTCCATCACGAATCCGTCGTCTCCTGACTATAAGGCGTCATTCGGCATTCCCGGGGACAACGTCATACCGACGATCAGTTACCTCGACCTGCGCGTCTCGTACAACATCAACAAGATCACTGTGCGGGTAGGGGCCAACAACGTGCTCGACAAGGATCCGCCAATCATCGATACCCTGAACGATACGGGCAATTCGATTTACGGCGAGAGCAATACCTTCCCGTCGCTGTATGATTCGCTGGGCCGGTATCTCTATGCGAACGTGACGATCGACTTCTAAGAATAAAAATAGCCTTGATGCGACTTGGGACGGCGGGCATGGGCCCGCCGTCCTTTTGTACGGCCCGGTTGCACGCCGTCTGACGGGCTGTGATACATAGCAACTCATGACCGGAAACGACCTCGCAGCACGCCGTCGCCTGGAGGCCGCCGTCCGCGCGCACCGCGCCGGCCGCGTGCGGGAGGCGGCTGCGGCGTACGATGAACTCCTGCGGCGCGATCCCGACAATGCGGACGTCATGCAGCGGTTTGGCGCGGCGCTCGCCGAACTCGGGCGTACCGAGGAGGGCGCGCAATGGATGGCGCGTTCCCTGGAGCTCGAGCCGGACCGTCCCACCGTCTTGATCAATCTCGCGCGGGCTCTGCTCGCACTCGGACGATACGAGGATGCACTGCGCTGCGGCGATCGCGCCGTGAGCCTCGATGGCACGGTGGCGGGCGCCTATCGGGTACGCGCTGCCGCGCTGACGGCCTTGGGGAGGCGCGAGGACGCTCTTGCGAGCAGCGGCCAAGCGGTGCGGTTGGCGATGCGGGATGCCACGGCGCATCTGGAGCTTGGGCTGGCTCTGGGAGCGGTGGGGCGGGTGGAAGATGCCCTCGCTTGCTCCGCCCGCGCCATCGCGCTCGATCCCAACCTGGGCCCAGCACACCATCACCACGGCATTTTGTCGGCGCGCTTGGGACGGCAGGAACAGGCGCTGCGCGCCTTCGATCGTGCGCTGGCGCTGCAGCCGTCCTCCGCAGCCGCACATAGCAACCGGGGCAACGCGCTGATGGAATTGAAGCGCCTGGCCGAAGCAGTCCAGAGTTACGACACGGCTCTCGCGATCGAACCTTCGAATCCAAAGACATTGCACAACCGCGCGGTGGTGTTGGCCTTGTCGGGGCGGTCCGTCGAAGCGCTGCGCGACTACGACGAGTTACTGGCGCGTCACGGAATGACGGCGGCGGATTTGATCGGCCGCGGGACGGTGCTGGTCGCGCTCCGGCGCTTTGCTGAGGCCGTGGAACCGCTGCAACGCGGCGTTGCGCTGCTTCCCGAGGAGGCGGAGGCGCACGTTCAGCTCGGGGTGGCGCTGCTCGGCCTCGATCGAAACGCGGAGGCGGCGGAGCATTTCGAGCGTGCGCTCGCGATCCGTCCGGATGTCCCGGAATTGCTGACCAACCATGGCGTCGCCCTCGCGGCACTCGGGCGCACCGAGGAAGCGCTCGAGCGCTTCCGGCGCGCGCTCGCGGTGAACGGTGGGGCGCCCGATACGCACGTCAATATCGGTGTCGTGCAAAAGGCCCAGGGCCGTTACGACCAGGCGGGTCTCCATCTCGATCTGGCCCTCGCGTTGCAGCCCGATCATGCCGCGGCTGAATTCGAGCTGGCGATGCTCAACCTGTCGCTGGGCGATTTCGAACGCGGTTGGTCGCAATACGAGTCGCGCTTCCGTGTGCCGGCGCTCGCGATACCGGCGCGCCAATTCAGCGCCGCACGCTGGGACGGCACCCAACCGCTCGCGGGCAAAACCCTGCTGATCCATGCCGAACAAGGCCTCGGCGACACTCTGCAGTTCTGCCGTTACCTGCCCGGTTTGGCGGCGCGCGGCGCCACGGTGGTTTTCGAGGTGATGCCCGCCCTCAAGGCGCTGATGGGCCGCTTACCCGGCGGGATTCGCGTGATGGCTCGCGGCGAGCCCGTGCCGCCGTTCGACTACCACTGTCCCTTGCTGAGTCTGCCGTTGGCATTCGATACGGTGCTTGCGACGATTCCTGCCCAAGTGCCTTACCTATCGGCAGATCCGGTACGGGTCGCGCGCTGGGCGCCGCGCGTTGGCGGCTTGACCGGCCTGAAGGTGGGCATCGCCTGGCAGGGTAATCCCGGCGTGGAGCGGCTCATCTGGGCGCGGGGTCGCTCGATCCCGCTCGCGGCGCTCGCACCACTCGCGGCGCTGCCGAGCGTGAGCCTCGTGTCCCTGCAGAAAGGCCCCGGCGCCGAGCAGTTGTCCGAGGTGGCATTTCGGCATCGGATTCTCGATCTGGGACCGGAATTCGACGGTGGCCCAGACGCCTTTATCGACGCCGCCGCGGTCATGGCGTCCTTGGATCTCGTGATCTGCTCCGACACATCAATCGCGCACCTCGGCGGCTCTCTCGGCCGTCCCGTGTGGACGCTGCTGCATGCGTCCGCGGATTGGCGCTGGCTCTTGGGCCGCGCCGACAGCCCGTGGTATCCCACGATGCGCCTGTTTCGACAGTCGGGCGGCGGTTGGGAGGAGGTCGTCGGTGCCGTTGCGGCGGAGCTCGCGTCGCTCGCGGCAGAACGCGGTCTTACTGAATCCGTTTGACCCGGGTTTTGCGATGGTGATCGGCGGCTAGCCACAGAGAGCTCATCGCGCCGTGCTCGATCTGAACCGCGTCTCCCACCTCGAAGCGAATGTTGGAGCGCACCTCCGCCTGAATCCAGATCTGGCCGTTATCCAGCGTAAATATATATTCGCCGCGCGGCGCCTCCTGCAGAGCCGCGATTTTCGCCGACAGTGATTCGCTCTCGCTCTTGGATTCGGCCACCGGAGCGCGTTTGCGCGCAATATCCCCCGTCATCCCGAACTGATCCGACTGGATCTTCGGCAATGCGCTTGCCAGCGCATCGAAGCAGGCGAGGCGCTTGCCTGCATCGGTCTCGAGCGAACAGCGCCGCAGGCCGTCGGCCAGGGGCTCGATTGCGGCGGGCACGGGAGCGCTTGCCAGGGCGAGGACCAGAGCGCTCAGCAGCGCGAGGACCAGCATCATCGAGCGGTAACCGTGGTTCGTCACCGCGAACTTAAGTCCGGCGCGTCGGTGCCGTAATATCGGCCGAGACCCACCGTAAAATCGCGCACGAGATCGCGTTCGGCCGCCGTCAGCAGCGGATTCCAGATGTCGAAAATCAGAACGATGCGGACCTGCTCGCTGTCGTTCCAGGCTTCGTGGTCGATGGTGTCGTCGAACACCCAGGCCTTGCCCTTCTGCCACGCCCGCACCTGCGAGCCGACGCGAAAGCCGCAGCCCTCCGGGATGACGAGGGGCAGATGCACGATGGAACGCGTGTTGGTCGTGCCGGTGTGCGCGGGCAGCCGGGTCCGAGGCTTCAGCACGGAGAAATAAGCCCCCGGCGCGTAGTCCGGGATATCGCAGAGGGGTAGACGCGCCAGCACCGCGGCGGTCTTCGGACACTTCTCGATGTGCCGGCGGACCGGCGCCCCATCCTCCACGAGGTTGTAGACGCTCCAGTCGAACGAACGGTTGAGCGGCCCCCACTGGTCGATGGGGGCGGATGCGGGGAAGTCGACGTAGGGTTTGAAGCCGGCTCGGTCGCCCGCCAGCGCCGCCAGAGCCTCAGCGGCAATGTCCTCGGTCGCGGCCTCAAGCGTGTCGAGCCAGGGGAAATCTTCGCGCCGGAAGAACTCGATCGCCGGCAGGAAGGGAAACAGAAATCCCTTCGGGTCATGCGTGTACACGCGCCGCTTACGCAGGAACATGTCGCGACAGGCATCGTAGCGCTGTTGGTCCGCACCTGCGTGCCGCTGCCGCACTGAGGCGAGTTCCTGCTCGAGGAAGGCTTCCAATTCACGCGAGTTGGCGTCTACCGCCTCCTGGGCATGGGTCAAGGCGGCCGCCATAGTTTGCGCGACCGGCGTGCCGGACACCACGCAATCGAGCGCCGCCTGGTAGACCGTCGCCGCCGCTTTTTTGTTGCCGAGCCGCTCCAAGAGCTCCGCCTTCTGCAGCAGTGCCGGCACGTAGCGTGGTTCTACGTCCAAGGCCTTTTCCAGCGCCGCGCCTTCCGCAGCCTTGTCGTCCAAGCGGCGGCACGCGGCCGCGAGATTCAACCAGAGAACTTTCGAGCCGCCGTCGACGGCGATTGCGCGCTCATACAGTTGCCGGGCGCGGCGCGCGTCGCCGCTCCTCATCATGTGGCTGCCGGCGGCGTTCAGCACAATCGGCTGGTTGGGTGCGCGCGCCAGGGCGGCATCCACCAGCTTCGCGGATTCGGCGGGGGGCTGGCTCGCGGAGACCTGGAGAATGGCGTCCGCCAAGGCACGCGCCTCGGGCTCGGTGATCGATGTCGTATTCACGGTCTGTGGACTTCCTATGGCGCGCTGCCGGGCGCGGCTGCGGCCTCGTTAAAAGCGAACCAGCAATTGAACGAAACGGTGATGCGCTCGCCTTCGCCCTCGAAGGGCTTGACATCGTGCAGGATCCACGACGGGAACAGGACGAGCTGTCCCGGCTCGAGTCGCGTGTGCCGAATGTGGTAAGCGAACCCTCCTCGTAAGTTCAAGTTGGCCGCGTCCATATACATCGCAGAGGCCACCGAGGGATTGACGAAGCTCAGGAGCCCGCTCTCCGGCTTGTCCGGGTCGTGCTTCCCGGGGTCGACACAGTAGACGCCCGACCAGGACGCATTCGGATGGTTATGGAGTGCGAAGAATCCGCCGCGCCGAGTCACGTGGAACCATGAGTCGGAAGAGATGAGCATGCGTCCCAGGGCTGCCGTGTCGTAGCCGTTCAGCTCACCGATCATCCGCATCATGTGGTGCCAGCAGAACTCCTTGAGCTGCTGCACGCAGTGATCCGGCCAGCGGAATACTTGAAATTCGCTTTCGAATACCCGGCGATTGCGTTGCGTAAGGGGGTTGGGATTCGCGTACGTCGAGCCTTCCGCCGCCCGCCGCAGAAACAGCTCGCGCAGCTGTCCGTTCATTGCGTCGCAGTTTTCCAGCTTCGCAAATCCGAACGGGACGGCGAAATAGGGAACTACCTCCAGCACGCCGCGGGGTCGGTGATCGATGTGGTATTCACGGTGTGTAGGCTTCTCGGTACCGCGAGTCCGTGGCAGGGCTAGGGGGGTGTATGATATCGCATATGCTGGCACCTTCACCCCGCCACTTATGGTGCGGCGTATGCCTGCTGGGGGCGCTGTTGGTGGGCTCCCCGGCCGGTGCCGCGCCGAGCGCAACACCTTTGGACACGGTGCTGCCCGAAGCGGTGGATCCGGGATCGATCGCGCCCCTGGCGAGTGACGCTCTGCTGTTCGCCTCGCCGACCACGCGTGACCACGTCGGGCGGGTGGTCGTGCCGGTGATGGTCAATGGTCGAGGACCCTTCCGATTCATCGTCGATACCGGCGCAAACCATTCGACCATTTCACCGCGACTCGCGCGGGAACTCGGTCTCAAACCCGCCGCAGAGGCCTCGATCGTCCTCGACGGCATCACGGGGACGGCGCAGGTTTCTTTCGTGACGATCGACCGCCTGCAAGCCGGCGATCTGACGATCGGCAGCACCGACTTGCCGGTGGTGTGGGCGCCGGTGATGGCCGGAGCCGACGGGATCCTGGGCGCAGCCGGGCTTACGGAAAAGAGCTTACTCATCGATTTCCAACGCAATCAAGTGACCATCGCCCGTGCAGTCAAGGCTGAGCTGCGTGCCAACGCGACCAGGATTCATGGGCTGCATTCAGTGCCCGGTTTGATCACCCTGGCTACCCGGGTCGGTGGGGTGCCGGTGCTTGCGGTCATCGACACCGGCGCCGAGCGCACCTTGGGCAATCTTGCCCTGCGTGATGCGCTCCGGGCGCGGCGGCTGCACGGCGTCATGGCCCAGATGACGTCGGTCTATGGGGCTACCAAGGAAGTCGAAGTGGGCGAGATCCTGATCGCGCCGCCGATCGTCATCGATTCGCTGCGCATCAACGACGTGGCAATCGTGTTCGGGGAATTCCACATTTTCAACGTCTGGAAAATGCAGGACCAGCCGGCCATGATCATCGGCATGGATGTGCTGGGGACTGTGGCCTCGCTCTCCATCGATTTCAAAAATCAGGACGTGTATGTCGGCAGTCTCCCGGCCAAGGGCGACATATTGTCAGTGATGCGCGGCATGAACGGGGACTCGGCTCAAAGGAAGTAGCGACCTCGCTTATACTAGATGCAAACGCCCGGTCCGGGTGATTCGAGTTTCGTTACAAATGTCGCCCGCTGCCGATCCCGAATTGCTGTTGGAACTTGCGCGGCAGGACCTGGCAAGCGACCAGCTTGCAGCCGCCGAGGCGAGGTGCCTGCAGGTGCTCGGAGCACATCACCACCATCCAGGCGCGCTGCAGCTGCTCGGCCAAGCCCTCCATTCTCAAGGGCGGCACGAGGACGCGGTGCGAGTTTTCAATGCGCTCACGGCGATGGAGCCGGCGGTCGCCGGACATTGGCAAAATCTCGCGACCGCCCTCCGCACGACCAAACGGTACGCGCAGGCCCTTGCGGCATTCGAACAGGCCCTGCAGCTCGCCCCGCCGTCGGCGGCCCTGCTGTACAACCTGGGCGTGCTGCAGATGGACCGTTGTGACTACAGAGCGGCCTATCTTGCGCTGCGCGACGCCGTGGGCCTTGCGCCGGCGGATGCCACGACCCGTTGGGCTTTCGCGCAGTGCTGTTACGATATCGTGCAGCTCGACGAAGCCCGCGCTGCGCTCAAGGACTGGCAACGGCTCGACGGACTCAACGTCGAGATCAGCGCGCGCATCGCCCTTCTCCTGGTGATGCTGGGAGCTGCGCGGGAGGCCTCGCCGCTGATCGAGCGGCTGCTGGCGAATCTTCCTCGCAGCGGGCGCACAGCGCTCGTGTTGGTGTCCACCCTGGAGCGTCTGCAGCGTCTCGATGAGGCGCGCGCAATTACGAAGCGGATCGAGCTCACCGACCGCAGCCACGACGATGATCCCGAGAGACTGATGTTATCGGGCATACTGGCCGACAGAGCCGCTCAGCATGAGGAGGCTTACCGATACCTGTCGCTGGCGCTGCAAAACCACAAGGAATTCGCGCGCCGGCATCATGTGCTCTTCCCGTTCGCAAAGACTTGCGATGCGCTGGGCCGATACGACGAGGCGTACAGCGCCGCCGAAGAAGCCCACAGCTCCCGGCGGGCATTCCTCGAACTCGCGACCGGCGCGTCTTCCGCGGAGGAGTCTCCGTTATTGGCGCGCACCTCGAATGGATGCGACCCGGTTGATGTCTCGGCCTGGCAGGAGGAGGCCGGACCCGCAATGGAGGACTCTCCACTCTTTATCGTGGGATTCCCGCGCTCAGGGACGACTCTGCTCGAGCAGGTGCTGGACGCGCATCCGCAACTCGTGTCCATGGACGAGCAGCCATTCATGTCGAAAGCCCTGGAGATTGTCGCAGGCAGCGGCATCCGCTATCCGTCCGAGCTCGGCAAGTTGACTGTGCACGCATTAGGCGACGTCCGCGCCCGATATTGGGACCTTGCCCGGAACAAGGCGGCCCTTCTTCCGGGCCAGCGGCTTGTGGACAAGTTCCCGATGAACATGACCCTATTGCCGTTGATTCGGCGGGTGTTTCCCAATGCGCGCATCATTCTCGCCGTCCGTCATCCGTGCGACACGCTCTTGAGCTGCTTCCTGCAAAACTTCCGCGCGCCGGAGCTGGCGCTTTTGTGCCGTGACCTCAACACGTTGACCGCGGCTTACTCCCGCATCTTTGGATACTGGTATTCGCAATGGGCCTTGCTGCGCCCGTCCAGCTATGAGCTGCGATATGAACAGCTCACCGTGGACTTCGAGAGCGAGGTCCGCAAGCTCTGCGCATTTCTGCAACTGCCCTGGCATGAGGCCATGCTGGCTCCTGGGGAACACGCCCGTGCCAAGGGATTCATCAGTACGCCGAGCTACTCTCAGGTGATCGAGCCGGTCAACAGTCGATCCGTGGGCCGATGGAGGCATTACGAGCGCCACTTCAGCGAGGTGTTGCCGATTCTGAAGCCGTGGCTCGGGCGCTGGGGCTATTCGGCCACTTGATCCACTCACTGTTCGCCAAAAAAGGCGCCCCCGAGCTTTCCTGCTCGGGGGCGCCGATCGATGAGAGTCGAATGCAAAGCCGTCCATAGCGACTTCGCTTCACTGCACACCGAGCCGCACTGTGCGCCGCGTTACTGACCTCCGACGATCTTCAAACTGACACGCCGGTTCTGCAGGCGGCCGTCGGAAGTCTTGTTGTCGGCAATGGGCCGATCCTTGCCAAAACCCTTGGCGGTCATGGAGTTGGTTACGCCATGCGACTTCAAGTACAGCATCACGGTCTCGGCACGGGCCTGTGACAACGCCAGATTCTTCTGCGCGCTGCCGACGCTGTCGGTGTGCCCATCGACTTCGATGACCAGCGAGGGATTCTTTTTCAGGCTCGACACCGCGTAGCTGAGCACGAAGTCGGACGTTGGGATGAGGTCCGCGGAACCAGTCGCGAAGTTCACCCCTTGCAGCTTGATCTCGTCCTTGATTGGACACCCCACTGAGTCCACAGGAGTCCCCCTAGGCGTGTTCGGACATTGATCGATGTCGTCGGGCACGCCATCTCCGTCGCTGTCGATCGGACCGGGAGGGGGCGGCGGCGGCGGAGGCGGCGGGGCCTGCACCTCGACGATCTTGGGCGGCGGTGGCGGCGGGGGAGGCGGCACGGGTGCACCGAACTCCATCTGCACGCCGACACCGAAGATCAGATCGGAAGGATCCTTCGGGCCGTAGATACCGGGGTTGGCCCACTCCAGGCGGTACTTGGCCTCTGTGCGCAACTGCACCCGGGTCGATCCGGTCTGGTCTCCCAGCCCCGTCAACAGGCCGACGCCGGCTTCGGCCAGATACGTGTGGAAAGTGCGCGGGGATTTCGTCAGCGTATCGTCCATCTCGCCGCCGCCCGCCAGCACGTACGGGCGTATGACGGAATCGGGGAAGAACTTCTTGATGACGTCGAGCGAATAGCCCGTCAGGCGCTGCTCGGCATTCAGTCCGCTGATGCTGAAATTCGCGCGATTGGCGTCGGCTTCCACGGCGAAACCGTGCAGCAAGTTGTACCCGAGGCCGATTTGTCCGCCGAAGTTATCCTTGGAGATGCGCTCCTGGTCCAACAGATGATATTGCAGCATCGGGCTGACGTACCATGCCCCGGAATCGTCGGTCGCGTTTGCACTGCCGGAGGCTGCGCAGAGCGCCGTTATCAAACTACCTAAGATCACACGTTGCATCTGGTACTCCATATTATTGCAAAAAGGCAACAATTTTATTTAAAGGGAAGAACTGTCAAGAACTGTCATTAGCGATGAAAGGCGACAATTAAGAGGTGGCGCTTTCATTGCTGTAGCACTTAAGCAACACGCAGGGAGATTGTCTGTAGGTGGCCATCCTGAGAATATGTAAGACCACCCCGAGCGGGTGTGGGAGCATCGTGAGCACGCAAAGCCTGACCCTCTCCTCACTGGTCCTCGTGGCGTGCGCTGCGCGGGCGTCCGTTCCGATCTACGACGTGGACGTCATTCACACCTATCCTCACGATGTGTCGGCCTACACCGAAGGGTTGTTCTATTTGGACGGTTTCTTGTACGAGAGCACCGGCTTGGAGGGGCACTCGACCATTCGCAAGGTGCGCATCGAGACTGGCGCCGTGGTGAAGAAAATCGAGCTTCCGGCGCAATACTTCGGTGAAGGCATTGTCAATTGGGGCGGCCACCTCGTCAGCCTTACCTGGAAGACGCAGGTGGGTTTCGTCTACAACCTCGCGACCCTCAAGGTGCAGCGGGAATTCCATTATGAGGGTGAGGGTTGGGCGCTGACCCAGGACGGGAAGCAGCTCATCATGAGCGACGGCACGCCGGAGTTGCGATTCTTGAATCCCGAGACGCTGCATGAAACCAACCGGATTCAGGTGACTCTCGACGGCAAGCCCGTCCGCAATGTGAATGAGCTGGAATGGGTGAAAGGCGAGATCTATGCCAATGTCTGGGAGACCAACTGGATTGCGCGTATCGACCCGAGGGACGGCCATGTCGTGGGCGTCATCAATCTTGCGGGCCTGCTCAAGCCCTCCGACCAAGTCTCCGGCCCGGACTCGGTACTCAACGGCATTGCGTATGACGCCAAGCGCGACCGCCTGTTCGTCACCGGCAAGAATTGGCCGAAGCTGTTTGAGATCCGCTTGAAAAGACGCGACGGGCCGAATTAGTCACTCGGCCTCCTTGAGTCAGTGATGGATCACCTGCTCCGCGGTGCCGTCACCGGCGGCGGTTCCGTAGTTGACCAGGCCCGCAAACTCGAAAGTGCTGACGAGCACGGCGTCAGTGCCCCGCACCTCATGGGCGGGCTGGGTGCAGAAACCGCGGGCCTCGACCCGGTAGGCGCCTGGGCTGGGCAGGCGACGCTGAGTCAGTGAGTCCACCGTGCAGCGGGAGTCGCCGAGCGTGCCGAAAATCCTCGGGGTGCCTTGGATGATGAGCGTGAGGTTGGCGCCGGTCGCGTGCGCCGGCTGACCCTCGCGAACGCCGGTAAGACCGAAGACGAACAATAAATCCGGCTTGGTTTTGGCGCTGCGTTGAAAGCTCAGGCGCACGCCGGGAGGAGCACTCTTGGTTTCGCCCTGGCACTTCGTGCCGCTGTTCGGCCAATTGATCTTGGCCTCGACGGCGCCGGCGATGCGAGCGCGAAAATAGCCGTCGCCGGATTCGAGGCAATCGGCTGACGGCGAGGAGCCCGGCGTCCCCGTCGCGGCGGTCTGCGGCGCTCCGGCGGCCGGCGCTCCGGCGCGCGTGGGAGGTTGGCTTGCGCCAGCCCAACCGAGGCCCGGCTGCCAGAGCGTCAACACCAGGGTGGTGAGCACAGCAATTTGCACCCGACCGGGGCGCGCTGCGGTGGGTGCGGGGGACATTACCGGTATCATTTGGGCATGGTGCCACGAATTTCAAAATGGTTATTGCTGCCGTTCTTGACGGCATGGGCGGCGGCCTGTTCGCTCATGGCGCCGCACTTCGAACAGCCGATCCTGTCGGTGGCCGGCATCCAGTTGGTTGGCGGCAACTTGCTGCAACAGAACTTCGTGGTCAAATTCAACGTCCAGAATCCCAACGATCGTGCGCTACCGGTCGCCGGCCTGCATGCGGAATTGAACGTTCTAGGGGAGCGGGTGGCCAGCGGGGTCGTCGACCGTGCCTTCATGGTTCCGGCGCACGGGTCCTCCGAGTTCGACATGACCATCACCGCCAATCTGGCGATGGTCCTCTTCAAGCTGAAAACGAGCAGGGACAAGGGCGCCGGCGACATCGATTACGAGTTGAGCGGCGCGGCAAGCATCGATCTGCCGTGGCTGCGCGAAGTGCCCTTTCGGCAGCGCGGTGTACTCTCGCTAGCCGCTCTGCGCGGCGATTTGCGATCGAGCCTGCTGCACAAACGACAGGACGTCGTCGAGATTCTTAAGGATAACATCCTCGACAATCTGCATATCGAGATCGCGGTCTAGGGCGCAGCGAACGGCGAGCCTCCTTGTGCCCCGATTGGCGCACGCCGCTAGTTCTCGATAACTCATTGAAATAAAAAGAAGTGGTGCAACGCAACAGAACCAAATGGAGCCTCCCTGTGGTAAGCTGGCGAGCCAGAAAACAAGGCACTGCTGATGGCTCTCTCACCCTACGAACAATTAGAACAAGAGTTTCGCCGACTGCATGCGTTTCGCGGCGCGCTCTCGTTGCTGCGCTGGGATGCGGCAGTGATGATGCCCCGCGGCAGCGCCGATGTGCGCGGCGAGCAATTGGCAGCGCTCGAAACCGAGCATCACGCCCTGCTCACGACGCCGAAGGTGGCGCGCCTGATCGAGCGCGCGGAAGCGGGTTCCTCGCAGTTGGAGGACTGGCCGCTCGCGAACCTGCGCGAGATGCGGCGCCAACGCGACCATGCCATCGCGACTCCGCCGTCGTTGATCGCGCGCCTGGCGAAGGCGACGGCCCGCGCCGAAGTCTTCTGGGTCGAGGCCCGCAAGGCCAACGACTTCAAGATATTCGCGCCGCACCTGGAAGAGGTCGTCCACCTGGTGCGCGACAAGGCGGCACTGCTGGGTCAGGCGCGCGGGCTGGCTCCCTACGATGCCCTGGTGGACGCCTTTACGCCGGGTATTTCGACGGCCGATATCGACACCATCTTCAAGGCGCTGTCGCGCAAGCTTCCCGGTCTCATCAATCAGGCCATTGAAGTGCAGGCCGACCGCGCTCCGATTCCGCTGATCGGAAAGTTCAGCGTCTCGCGCCAGCGGTCGCTCGCGGTTGACGTGCTCAAGGCCTTGGGATTCCCGTTCGATCGCGGGCGTCTCGACGAGAGCGAACATCCGTTCACCGAAGGCGTTCCGGGCGACATCCGGGTGACCACGCGCTTCGACGCGAACGACCTCTTTTCCGGTTTGCTGGGCGCCGTGCACGAGACCGGCCATGCGATGTACGACCTGGGCCTGCCGCTGAAATGGCGCGATCAGCCGGTGGGGCGCGACCGTGGTCTCGCGCTCGAGGAAAGCCAGTCGTTGCTGTTCGAAATGAACCTGTGCCGCAGCCGTTCCTTCGTGATGTATCTGAAGCCTCTGCTGGAGAAATATTTGCAGGTGAGCGGTCCGGAATGGAGCGAAGACAATCTCTACCGCCACCTCACACGGGTGAAGCGCAGTCTGATTCGCATGGACGCGGATGAACTTACCTATCCCGTGCACATCATGCTGCGCTATGAACTCGAGAAGAAAATTCTCGACGGCGTGCTGCCCGTGGCCGACCTGCCGGAAGCCTGGAATGCCAATCTCGAGCAGCGGCTCAATATCAGGCCCGGCAACGATGTGGAGGGGTGCTTGCAGGACATCCATTGGGCTGTGGGGCATTTCGGCTACTTCCCCTCGTACGCGCTGGGTGCCGTCATCGCCGGACAATTGAACGAGGCCTTGCGCGCCGAACGGCCGTCGCTCGACGCGGAGATCGCGGCCGGGCAGTTCGGCGGGGTCATGGATTGGCTGCGCGACAACGTGCACGGCGTGGGCGCCCGTCTGCCGGTGCAGGAGTTGATGCAGCAGGCGACCGGGAAACCGCTGACCGCATCGGCGTACCTGCGATATTTGGAAGCCAAGTATCTGGAGGCGCCGTGACCGCGGACGCGCCTCGCCATTCGAACAATTTCAAGAAGCTGCAGGCGCAGTTGCGCGGATTGGCGGGCAAGGCCATCGGCGATTTCGGGATGATTGCGGACGGCGATCGCGTCATGGCGTGCTTGTCGGGCGGCAAGGACTCCTACACGATGCTCGACATCCTGCTGAGCTTGCAGCGCAGCGCACCCATCGACTTCGAGCTGATCGCCGTCAATCTGGACCAGAAGCAACCCGGGTTTCCGGCAGACGTCCTGCCGCGTTATCTGACGGAGCTAGGCGTCCGGTTCCAGGTCATCGAACAAAACACCTACTCGGTGGTCAAGCGCGTGATCCCCGAGGGCAAGACGATGTGCGGCCTATGCTCGCGTCTGCGCCGTGGCGCCTTGTACCGGTATGCGGCGGAAAACGGCATCACCAAGATCGCCTTGGGGCATCATCGCGACGATATCGTGGAGACGCTGTTCCTCAACATGTTCTTCGGCGGTCGGCTCAAGGCGATGCCGCCGAAGCTTCTGAGCGAGGATAAGCGGCACATCGTGATTCGGCCGCTCGCCTACGTTCCCGAACGGGCGATTGCGCGCTACGCGGCGGCGCGTGAATTTCCCATCATTCCCTGCACGCTCTGCGGTTCGCAGACGAACATGCAGCGGTTGATGGTGAAAAAGATGCTGCAAGACTGGGACATCCAGTTTCCGGGCCGCGTCGAGTCCATTTTTTCGAGCATCTGCAACACCTCGGCGTCGCAGCTCGCGGATCCGGCGTCGTTCGATTTTGCGGGGCTCGAACGGCAGCGGAATGTCAGTCCCAATGCCGCCGCCCCGGAATCACCCGATTCAACAGCCAGCCCTGAAGCCCGGAACGCGATCGCGCTTTGACATATGCATAGCGCACCAGCCGGGACCTGAGGCGGCCGCTGTGCTCGTGGGCGATTTGATGCGGTACCTCGCGGGGGCTCCAGCGGGTCTTGGACACGTCATTTCCCGGCGATAGGTTGACGGTCTTGAGGCCGCGGGCAATCGCGTATTTGATGGTCTCCGCGACGGTGGTGGTCATGACGCTGTATTTGGACCATTGCGGGTCGAAGCCGGAATAGTACAAATACAGGCCGTCGCCGACCTCGAATCCGATCCGCGACGCGACGACCCGCCCGCCGATCATGAGCTGGAACACCCGCACGATGTCGCGCGCGGCCAACTTGCCGCAGACTTCGTGCAGAAAACGGCGTGCCCCCTCAGCCGCAAAGTGGTTCGGATGCGGGATCGCTCCGGGCATGTCGGCGCGCTGGGCATGTAGGACAAACAGCCGTTCCAACGCCGCGTGCACGCACTCCGGACTTGCCGCCACATCGAGCACGAAGGTATGACCATCGCGTTTCAAGGAGTTGTAACAGTGACGCAACGACTCACGGATGTTGCGCTTCAGGGCGGCGCGAAACATGCCCCAGCTGGGGGCAAGATCCAGCACGTAGCTGGGCGGTACGGGCAGCCAGTCGAGACCGCGGCGTCGACCCAGGGCCGCGCAGAACTCATCGCACATCCCGGTCCACTGGATCCAATCCCACTCGCTGTCTTTCGGCAGGCTGATGCTCAATGCATGGGCCACCGAGTCTGCGTAGCCGGGTTGCACCAGGGAGGTGCGAATTTCGGTGATCGCCGGATCGGCGCCCATCAGGCCCAGCGAGACGATTCTCAGCATCCCCACCCGGCGTCGGGTGAGTATGAGCGGGACGATCGCGACGCAGTCGCCCTCGCGATTGCGGACCACGTGAAACATGGGCTCATCCCCGACGGCGGGGTCGTGTCGCTGAAAATGCCGGCACCAGGCAAGCTGCCACTCGAATAGCGCGAAGGGCAGGGTGTTGCCGGTCACCGCCTGCAGCCGGGCGAAATCGCCCTCGAGTTCCGCGACTCCTTCGAGGCTGCATACCACATGGACCGTCAGCTCGGGGTACAAGGCAACCGGTTGCGCGGCACCGTCCCGTTGGCGGCTGTTTATCTGTAACATTTGCCGATGCCTAACTCCCGTACCGTCGCCGCCCGTTCCCGCCATGCCGGGCGGCAACGTTTCGCGTGGGAGAGGCTGTCCGACGACCAATTGCTCAGTTTGCGGTTTTGCGATTTGCATCTCACGATTGCGGGTACGGATCTCGAAATGGCGATCCAACGGTTATACCGGGAACTCGAGACCCGTGGTATCCGTTTCAGACCGCATTGCTGGCTGGCCCAGGAATGGTTTTCCCCGGACGGCGTCCCCGGAATCGCCATTCCCTTCTACCTGGCGCACCGCCGCTTGATGAGCATCGAACGGCGCTTGATGCGCGAGGTCGAGGGCGGCAACCGGAACTGGCTGATGCGCATACTGCGCCATGAAGCCGGGCATGCCATCGATTCGGCGTATCGCCTGCGGCGCCGGCGGCAATGGCGGGACGTGTTCGGTCCCGCGTCGCTGCCGTATCCGGATACCTACCGTCCACGGCCGGGAAGCCGCCGCTTCGTGCAGCATCTGGGCGCCTGGTATGCCCAGGCCCATCCGACCGAGGACTTCGCCGAGACCTTTGCGGTCTGGCTCAAGCCCAATTCGCCCTGGCGCCGGGAATACTCTGGCTGGCCGGCATCCGCGAAGCTCGAATACATCGACGGTCTCGCCGCCGAGATCGGCGATACGAAACCGCCGGTCACCGATCGGACGCGCATCGAGGACGTCGCCGACGAGGTGCGCACCTTGCGGCAGCACTACGAGGACAAGCTGGCGCGCTACCGAATGCCGCGCCGTTCCGGCGCCGATGAGTTGCTGCTCAAGGTATTCACCACGGCGCCGCGGCGCCGGTCGGCGCCGAAGGCCGCCAGCGTGCTGCGCGAGCTGCGGAATCCGTTGCGACAGCAGATCGTTCGCAGCGGCGCGTTCAGCGAGTATCTGGTGCATCAGGTTCTGCGGTTGATGATCGACCGGTGCGAAGGGTTGGGTCTCTATGTGCGCGGCTCGCGGCGCGAGCTCAAAGGGCAACTGGTCTGGGTGATAGCGAGGCTGGCCGAGTCCTACGAAGAGCGGCAATTGCCGCGCGTCGCGCTGTGAAGAAATTGCGAATTCTGGTGCTGGTGCACGCCACCCTGGTGCCGCCCGATTCCCTGGTGGGCGCGACCGAGAAGGAGATCGACGAATGGCGCACCGAATACGACGTCATCACGCATCTGAAGGCGGCCGGGCATGAGGTCCTGCCGCTTGGGCTTGGCGGACAGCTTGTCGGAACTGCGGCGCGCCATCATCGACTGGAAACCGGACATCGTCTTCAATCTGCTCGAGGAATTCGACGGCATCGTGCACCTACGATCAGCACGTCGTGGCGTTCCTGGAACTGATGCGCCAGCCCTACACCGGCTGCAATCCGCGCGGCATGCTGCTGTCGCGCGACAAGGTGTTGTCGAAGCAGTTGCTTTCCTATCACCGCATTCCCGACGCCGCAATTCATGGTGTTTCCGCGCGGCAAGAAGCCGCGCATACCGAGCAAGCTGCGGTTCCCGATGTTCGTGAAATCCTCGACCGAGGATGCTTCGCTCGGGATCGCGCATGCCTCGGTGGTCGCCGATGAGAAGCAGCTCGATGAGCGGATCGCCTTCATTCACGATCAGACCCACTCGGACGCGCTGGTCGAGGAATATATCGAGGGACGCGAATTGTACGTCGGCGTGATCGGCAACGATCGACTGAAGGTGCTGCCGGTGTGGGAAATGACGTTCGGCAGCCTGCCGGAGAGTCTGCCGGCCATCGCCACCCGCAAGGTCAAGTGGGACCGCCGCTATCAAGAGAGATACGGCATCACCACCGCGGCGGCCGCCGAACTTCCGGAGGGCACGGTGGCGCGGCTCGAGCAGCTGTCGAAGAGGATATTTCGCGCGCTGCACCTGACGGGCTATGCGCGCATGGATTTCCGCCTGCGCGCCGACGGCGCGCTGTACGTGCTCGAGGCCAACGCGAATCCCAACATTTCCATGGCCGAAGATTTTGCGCAGTCCGCGCTCACCGCCGGGATGCGTTACCGCGACGTGCTCAACCGCATCCTGCAGCTGGGCACCGACTATCCGGCCGCCTGGCGCGGCGTCGAGGCCTAACGATTATTGCTCATTGCCGGGTCCAGCGATTCAGCCAGGCGATGGTCGTGTCGTACCACAGGATGCTGTTGGCCGGCTTCAGCACCCAGTGATTCTCGTCCGGGAAGTACAAGAACTCGCTGGGGATGCCGCGCCGCTGCAAGGCGGTGAATACCGCAAGCCCCTGGTCGTAGGGAACGCGGAAGTCGAGTTGGCCGTGAACCACGAGCGTGGGCGTCTTCCATCGATTCACATGGTCGATCGGATTGTATTTCGCGTAGCCGGCGGGATTCACGTACTCCGGACCGCCGTTGTCCCACTCGGGAAACCATAACTCCTCGGTGGTGTAGTACATGCTGCGGTTGTCGAAGATGCCGTCATGCGAGACCAGGCACTTGAACCGATCGGACCACTGGCCGGCGATCCAATTCATCATGTAGCCGCCGTAGGATCCGCCGAGCGCGCACACCCGGTCGCCATCCAGCCAGGGGTATTGCTTGATTGCCGCGGCGAGTCCCCGCTTCAGATCCTCGAGCGGCTTGCCGCCCCAGTCGCCGCTGATCGAATCGGTAAACGCCTGGCCATAGCCCGTCGATCCATGGAAATCGATCATAACCACCGCGTAACCAGCGCCGGCGAGGGTCTGTGCATTCCAGCGATAGTGCCACAGGTTCCCCATGCTCCCCTGCGGTCCGCCGTGCACCACGAACGCCACCGGATATTGCTTGTCGCGCTTGAAATCCGCCGGCCTCATCACGTAGCCGAAGACGTTCTCATCGTTCCAGCCGGCGAAATTGAACTGCTCGTAAGTGCTCATCGCGCGATGCGCGAGGATCGCGTCGTTGAGGTGCGTGAGACTGCGCGTCTTGCCTCCGGCAAAACCCACGGAATAGAGGTCCGCCGGGGCGCCTAAATTGCTCTGCGTGTAGAACACCTGCTGCGGTCCGACGGAGAATGCCTCGACATCACCGTCTCCGGTGATCGCGGATGCTCTGCCGGTGACGGCGTCGATGGCCCATAACGGGTGTTGTCCCAGATGGTCGGTCGTGGCGAACAGCGTCTTGCCGTCGGGAGACCAGGCGAAGCTCGAGATCGACCGATCCCACTTCTGCGTGAGCGGCAGCTTGCTTCCCGATTTCAAATTGAGCAGAACGAGATGAAAGCGGTCCGCTTCGAAACCGGGGCGGTCCATGGCGAGGTAGGCAAGTTGCGATCCGTCGGGCGAGAACGCCGGTTGCCCATCCCAGGCGGGATTGTCGGCGGTCAGGTTCTTCGGAGTTCCGCCGTCGGCTGCGACCAAATAGATATCGAAATTGGTGGACCATGGTTCGCCTAACCGCTGCGCGCGGACCGCGAACGCGACCTCGCGCCCATCGGGTGCGAACGCGAAATCCTCGCGTCCCCCGAAGGGTTTGCTGGGAATGTCGCCGTCGATCCCGCGGCTCAGGAGAAGAGGTGTGCCGTTGGCGAGGCCCGCCTGGTCGAGCGTCATACCGAACAGTTGCAAGCGGCGGCCGTCGCTCCAGGCGTCCCAGTGCCGCACGAACAGCCCATCGTATAAAACACCGTGAGCGGCGGAATGGGCGGCGGTCTCGAGACGTTGCTTGGTGCAGGCGAGGTCCGGACAGTCGATGAACACCTCCAGGCTGACCAATATCCGGTCCCCATGCGGCGCCACGCGGAAGCTGCCGACGTCCAGCGGCAGATGGGTGACTTGTACGGCGTCGTCGCGCGGCACCTCGCCGTGGCGCGACGGATCGCCGCCCGCGGCAACGCGCCACACCTGATTGGATCCGCTGCGATTCGAGAGATAGTAGAGATTGTTGCCGTCGGCGCTCCACTCGGCAGAACCGGCATTCGCGGCGATGTCGGTCATGCGCACCGGCTGCGCGTTGCGCTTATGCGTATCCAGCAGCCAAAGGGCGGTACGTCCCTTGTTCGTCTCCAGGTCCGTGGTCCGCAGCGAATAGACGAGGCGTTTGCCGTCGGGAGCGACGGCGGGCTCGGAGATGCGCTCCAGACGAACCAGATCCTGAACGGTGAAGGGCTGCGCGGCTTCCGCGGCCGGCACCGGTAAAACGGGCCCCGAAAAAACAGGCGCGGGAACAACAGAAACGGCGAGCAGAGAAAGAACCAACAATCGAACGGCGACCATCTCTTATTCTCCAAAACTTCCCTTGGCCGATATTGTAGCCTGGACGCGATAGAATCTCGGGATGATCTCTCCGCGAGTCATCAGCCTCGACCTCGACGACACCTTGTGGCCGGTGGCCCCGGTGATTGCGGCCGCCGAGGCCGCGCTGCAGTCGTGGCTGGGCGAGCACCATCCGCGCGCGGTGCGCAGGCATACCGTCGACTCGATGCGCAATCTGCGCGCCCGCGTTGCCGAGCGATTTCCGCTGAAGAGCCACGACCTCACCTTCGTGCGCCGCCAAGCGCTCGCGGAGATGTTCGCCGCGGCGGGATATCCCGACGGGCCCGCGGTCGACGACGCATTCGAGATTTTCTTGAGCCAGCGCAACCGCGTCGAGTTCTATACGGACGTGCGCCCCGCGCTCGAGCGCCTGCGCGCGAAGTATCGGCTGTTTGCGCTCAGCAACGGCAATGCCGATCTCGAGCGCTGCGGTATCGCGGACCTGTTCGACGGCCACGTCACCGCATCGGCCGCGGGCGCGGCCAAGCCCGACGCACGCATCTATGCGCATCTGCTGCGCGCGGCAGGCGTGCCGCCAATCGAAGTGCTGCACGTGGGCGATGATCCGTTGGCTGACGTGGTCGGCGCCACGCAGGCCGGCCTGCAGGCCGTATGGCTCAATCGGGACGCACGAACCTGGCCGGAGCAGTTCGCGCCGCCGGCACGTACCGTAACGACGCTTGCGGATATTTTGTAGCACCCGCACCGCCGTCGTGCACCGTGACGACGCTTGCCGATACGTTTATGGCACCACCTTGATGCATTTTCGCTTAGCAGCCTAGAGGTGCGATTGCTGATTTCAATATCAGAGAAAGAAACCGTGAACTAAGGTGTTTTTCCTACTTCACTTGCATGCTGCAGTGTCGATAGGATGGTGTCAGCTACAAAAGGACGCCGAGCATGCAAGCATGTCTGCGGGATCTTTGGTAGCCGTAAGTTCGCTGCGTGAATTCTTTCGCGATGCCTTTCACGCCGCGAGCGAGCACCAGCGTCTCGACATCGACGAACAGGCCGAACAATACGTCGTCAATCTGCTGACCATGTTCTCGCGCGCCGACGCGCTGTACGAGCATACGCCGGAAGGCCTGCGCATCAAGCCCCTGGCGCACATGCTCGCCGAAGCGCTCGAGGCCCCCACCGCCACGGCCCGCCACCGCAGCCTGCAGCGTCTCGGCGACGTTTCCTTGTTCGTGGCCGGATTTTTCGCGCGCAGCTTCGCGCGCAAGCTGATCGACATCGACTATCACATCGCGATGGGAGGCAACGCCTACAGTTCGCTCGCGGATACCATGCAGCGCTCCATGTCGGGCCGCTGCGTCGCGGCGCATCTACGCGCAGCTGGCGCAGAAGTTTCAGCGCCTGGTTGATGCGCTCAATGAGGTCAGCGAGATGTCGTACCGGCACACCGATGCGGACATCCTGCGGCTGTACGAAATGTGGATGAAGACCGGCAGCCCCGCGCGCACGGCTTGCTCAACAAACTCGGCGTGCAGCCGGTGAAACAGGGCGGCTACCGGCGCGAGCACTAAGGAGCCCGCCCGTGAGCACGGTATTGCGCGGGATGCAGTCGCTTCTGGGCCGTCTGTACGACGTGGAAGTCCAGTACGACGTGTCTGACTTTCTGGTCACCGACCGACGGCGCCTTGGGCGGCATCACTGCCGAAAACGATACGCGGGTTCTGGACGAGGAATTGCTGGTGGCGGAGAGCGCCGACGGCGCGGGCGTGGCGTTGTATCTCGACCCCGAGCTTGTTGCAGCGGCTCGAACGGGCGGATCCGCTCGGCGCACTGACCGAACATAATCTGGCGGACTATTGCACGGCGCTCGAGGGAGTCAGTCATTTCGTCTATGCCGCCTGGCGTCTCGGCCGCGACGCGCCCGTGTCGCTCTGGAACTCGAGACCCAGGCTGAAGTGGACAAATATGCCGCAACGGTGTTTCTCGTCGCCCATCAGCAAGGCGGAACGTATCCGTCCCAGGTGCATCCGCGGCTGTTCGATCGTGTGAGCTTCGACGCGCGCCTCGAGCCGGACCAATATCATCGCTACCGAACCGCGCACCGCTGCGCGGCCCAATATTGCCGGCGGCTCGAGCGGCGCTTCGTGCAGCGGGGCGAGGCTCGCATCGAGGCGCTGCTGCGGGAACTTCGAAAATTCTATCGGCTGGGATCGACTGCGAAGCTGCGGCACGCGCTCGCGTAGTTCGATTACTCGTCGTCCCGCTTGTTGCGGTTCGCCTGCTCGCGCAACTTGATGAATTCGCCGAGGCGGCGGAGATCCTTCTTCTTGGCGGGCGCCCGCGCGGTCTTGGCGAGGAGACCGCTGTCGTAGGGGCTATAACCCTGAACGACACCCTTGGGGTTGGGCTTGACGATGTCGTTTGTGGCGGGAATCGGTGAGTCCTCAGCCAGTGACAGCGTATGGTTTTCGAGTTTCTTCAGCCGGGACGTTGACACGTCGGTGGCGAACGAGCCGGTCGCGACCGCCCATTCCCAAACGGCATTGCCGCGGTCATCGAATTTGACACGACCGCTGTTATTCCGCGTTACCCCGCCAGTTGGAGTGGCCGAAGCGCCGCGGGCGCCCGGTTTGAGTTTTGAGTTTTCATCGCTCACGGTACCTTTTTAGGGTATGGGGAAGTTTAGTCAACCGTAAAATCCTCAAACCATGTGCGGCGTCACAATTGCAGGTGATATTGGGCGCGCACCAGCGCCATGGCCGTCTTTCCGTCGTTCCAGTCGCCGTGCAGCACCCGTTCCAGCGCCTGGCCGAGGGGTACCCATTCGAGCTCCAACTCCTCGTCGACATCCGGCGATGCCGCGCCGATCTTGAGGTCGCGCGCGAGATACAAATGGATGATTTCGGTGAAGAGACCGGGTGCCGGAAGGTACAGTCCCATCGGCGTCCAAGTGCGCGCCGTCACGCCCGTTTCCTCGGCGAGTTCACGCACGGCGCAATCGAACGGCGCCTCGCCCCGGTCGAGTTTGCCGGCCGGAATCTCCCACAGGAAATCCTCGATGCCATGCCGGTATTGGCGGACGAAACACACGCGATTCGAGCTGTCGAGCGCCACCACGGCGGCCGCGCCCGGATGGCGCACCAGATCCAGTTCGTGTTCGCGGCCGTTGGAATATCGTAGAACCTCGGTGGAGACCTCGATGATGCGTCCGCGATGCAGCAACTTGGTGGAAATTGGCGTTGGTTTCAACATGTTCGTCCTTCATGAGCGATCTGGTGATAATTCTGGGGCACCCCCCAGCGGCAAGACGACCCTGGCGCGTCGGCTGGCGGGCGAGTTGTCGGTGCCCATCTTAAGCAAGCTGTTGCGCGACTTGAAAATCTGGCGCTTGTGACCTGGCTCCTCGCACGCGCCGCTGCGGATGCGCGATGCTTGAGCAGTCTGTCGGCGTTTTATGTCAATATCTGGATGTATGTACAGGCCAACGGGTTAGTTTTCCTATGATGAAGGCGAAAAGCACGAGCGCGTTCGACGAATTGAACCCGTCGCAACGTCGAGCCGCCACCTTCGGCGCGGCACTACCGCAGGACAAGGGTGTCGACGCCGGCCCGTTGCTCATCCTGGCAGGCGCCGGCACCGGAAAGACCAACACGCTCGCGCACCGCGCTGCGCACTTGGTCCTGAACGGCGTCGATCCGGCGCGTATTCTCATGCTGACGTTCACGCGGCGGGCGGCGCAGGACATGATTCGGCGCGCGCAGAAGATCGTGGCGGAGGCCATGGAGCAGCGCGGCAAGGCGGGAGACCGGAGCGTCGCCTCGCGGCTGCTGTGGTCGGGGACTTTCCACTCCGTGGGCAGCCGCATTCTGCGCCTGTCCGCCAAACACCTGGGCTTGAACCAGAATTTCACGGTGTTGGACCGTGGCGACGCCGCCGACCTCATGGACGTCGTCCGTCATGAGCTGGGTTTTTCGTCCAAGGACAAGCGCTTTCCCCGCAAGGACGCCTGTCTCGCGATCTACACCTATCGCGTCAACACGCGGCTGTCGCTCAAGCAGACCCTGGAGGAACAGTATCCCTGGTGCAAGGAATGGGAACAGGATCTGACGCGTATCTACCGCGAGTACGTCGGCCGCAAACAAAAGAACAACGTCTTGGACTTCGACGATCTGCTTTTGTACTGGCACGTCATGATGCAGACGCCGGCGCTCGCGCAGAGTCTGTCGAAGAACTTCGATCACGTGCTGGTCGACGAATACCAGGATACCAGCACCTTGCAGGGTGAAATCGTTCGCGCGCTGAAGCCCGACGGCAAGGGGGTGACCGTGGTCGGCGACGACGCCCAAGCCATCTACTCTTTCCGCGCGGCCGCCGTGGAGAATATTCTGGGCTTCACCGAACACTACAGCCCCAAAGCCGACATGGTGGTGCTGTCCCAGAACTACCGTTCCTCGCAGCCAATTCTCGATTGCGCGAATGCCCTCATGTCGGAGGGATCGCGGCAGCATCGCAAGACCCTGATGGGATTGCGGCAGTCGACGCAGAAGCCGTTGTACATCACGGTCGACGATGCCAGGGACCAGGCCGAATACATCGTGACCAAGATCCTGGCGACGCGTGAGGTGGGCGGTTCGCTGAAGCGCCATGCCATCCTGTTCCGCAGCTCGCATCACAGCGACGTGCTCGAGGTCGAATTGACCAAGCGCAACGTTCCCTACGTTAAATACGGCGGCCTCAAGTTTCTGGAAGCGGCGCACATCAAGGACATGCTGTCGATCCTTCGTTGGGCGGACAATCCACGCAATTCGGTGGCGGGTTTTCGCGTGCTGAAGCTGGTGGCTGGTATCGGGCCCGCGACTGCCGCACAGGTCCTGGAACACTTCGAGGGCAAGGCGCACAACTTCAAGAGCCTCGGCGTACTTCGAGGTGCCCCAGCCTGCGAAAATGGATTGGAAACGATTTTGCGCTTTGATCGAAAAGATCGCGGATCCGGCGACCCCGTGGCAGGGCCAGGTAGGGACGGTGCGCGACTGGTACAAGCCGCAGCTCGAGCGCATCTACGATGCCGCATTCAGCCGCCTAGGCGATCTCGAACAGCTGGAACAGCTGGCGGCGCAATCCGCAGGCCGGGAGCGCTTTCTCACCGAGCTCACGTTGGACCCGCCCTCGGTCACGAGCGATCAGTCGGGCATCGCGTCCAAGGACGAGGATTACGTCATCCTGTCGACCATTCACTCGGCGAAAGGACAGGAATGGGACATCGTCTACGTGCTCAACGTGGCGGACGGCAATTTCCCGTCGGAATTCTCCACCGGCAAGCCGGAAATGGTGGAGGAGGAGCGGCGCATCCTGTACGTGGCGATGACTCGCGCGCGCAACGAACTGCATCTGTGCGCCCCCCTGAAATATGCGGTGACGCAGCAGCCCAAGGACGGCGACGGCCATGTCTATGGCGCGAAGAGCCGCTTCATGACCGATAAAGTTCTGGGATATTTCGAGCAAACCTCATTCCGCAGCCAACGCGGCGTCGAAAGCCTGCGCGCCGTGGAGACGGCCACCGTGGATGTGGCCGCCCAGCTGAAGGAAATGTGGTAGACCACGGATGCCTGGAGCCCGACTTAAGACTCCGGCCCTAAGACTCCGGCCCGTGGACCCCCGCGACTCGACCAGTGCGCGGCGACTATTACCAGCGTCGCGGCCCGCCGCCACCCCCGCTGCCGCCCCCGCCGCCTGAAGGCTTCGAACGCGGGGCTCGCTCCTGGGCCTCGTTCACGCGCAGCGGTCTGCCGCCCATTTGAAAGCCGTTGGTTTGCTGAATCGCGTTTTGCGCCTCGCCGGCACCCATATCGACGAATGCAAAGCCGCGCGGGCGACCGGTTTCCCGGTCATTGATGAGCTTGACCGAATCGACTTTGCCGTAGCGCTCGAACAGGCTACGCACTTCGTCTTCTGTAGCGGTGAATGGCAGGTTGCCAACGTAGATCGTCGTCATTCAACTAGTCTCACTGACAGTGCGCGCTCGAATTCGTGAAGCCGCTCGCGCGCGGTTTCAACACGCAGACCGACCCGCAAAAGCATCGCATCCCGGCCTGTACCTCGGATCGTGCACTTCAGCCATCAGCTTGGAGAACGAACCTCAGACCGATGCTACGCCAGGGGATTATTGTTGGCAAACCCCGCGAATGCAGGGCTCGAGGGTACTCGACCTCGAGGTAGGCGTAACCGTTGAGTTCGTTTTCATAAAATCGCTTCACTGCCTGGGCCTCTCCCAGGGTCATCCGGCCCTCCTGGACAGCCCGTTCGCAGTCCCGCGCGATCCCGGGATACAGTTCGTCGGTGTCATACTCCATATACTCGAGAACCTTGTTGGCGGTATCGCCTTTGACGATCTCTTCGATCCACCAGCCGCCCCCATCCTGCAGCCGAATGTGGACTACGTGGGTGTCGCCGAAGAGATTGTGCAAATCGCCCAGGGTCTCTTGATACGCGCCCACCAGGAACGCTGCCAGGTAATAGGGTTCGCCCGGCGTCAGTTCGTGCACCTCGAGGGTGCGTTTCGTATCCCGTGGGTGCACGAAGCGGTCGATTTTTCCGTCCGAGTCGCAGGTAATGTCAGCCAGCACCGCATTGCGGGTGGGTTTCTCGGTCAACCGCTGTATCGGCATGATGGGAAACACCTGACCGATGGCCCAGCTGTCCGGCAGCGATTGGAACACCGAAAAATTACAGAAGTAGATGTCACTCAGCATCTCCTCCAGGTTCTCCAATTCCTCCGGCACCCGGTCGAGTTTGCGGCAGTCATCACGAATCTTGGTGCAGGTGGCCCAGTACAGCTTCTCCGCGAGGCCGCGGAATTCCAGGCTCAGGTATCCCAGGTTGAACATCTGCAGCGCCTGTTCCCGGGCCTGCAGCGCATCGTGATAGCACTCGACCAGCCGGCGCTGGTTCACCGACCGATAACTGTCGAATAAATCGCGCACCGGTTGCGGCAGATCCTCGCCGCCGTGGTAGTCCTCCTCCGGCCGGCCCGACACCTGGAATTGATCGAGCTTCGAGGATCCCAAGGTGTCGAACACCAGCAGACTGTGGTGGGCCGCGATGGCGCGCCCGGACTCGCTGACGATCATGGGATGCGGCACGTCGCGTGCGTCGCAGACGCTCTTGATGCGATAGACGACGTCGCTGGCGTACTCGTTCAGCGTGTAGTTCATCGACGACTCATAGTTGGTGCCGCTGCCGTCGTAATCGACCCCGAGACCGCCGCCGATGTCGATGTATTGGAGCCCGGCGCCCATGATCTTGAGCTCGGCATACACGTGGGCGAGTTCATTGATGGCATCCTTGACGCGCCGGATGTCCTGCAGCTGGCTGCCAGGGTGGCAATGCACCAGCTGCAGGCAATCCAACATGCCGCGTTCCTTCAGCAGCGCATACAGATCGAGAATTTCGCTGATGAACAGGCCAAACTTCGACTTCTCCCCGGCCGACTCCCGCCACCGGCCGGCGCCCTCGCTGGCGAGCTTCACTCGCACGCCGATCTTCGGCCGGACCGCATAGCGCTCCGCGTGCTTCAGGATGAGATGGATTTCTTCGTAATTCTCCACCACCGGAATGATGGTGCGGCCGAGTTTGGTGGCGAGGATCACCGCTTCGATGTAGCTGTCGTCCTTGAAGCCGTTGCAGACCACGATGCGGTCGGGCGCGTTCTCGGTGATCGACATGACCGCGAGCAACTCGGGTTTCGAGCCTACTTCGAGCCCGAAACCGAATTCCTTGCCGTAGCGGTAGACCTCTTCGACCACCAGGCGTTGTTGGTTGACCTTGATCGGAAACACCGCGGCGTAGCGGTTCTTATAGCCGTTTTCCGCGATGGCCGTGCCGAAGGCATCCGCGATGTGGCGCAGACGGTGAGCCAGGATATCGGAGAACCGAATGACGAGCGGCGTGTGCAGGTCGCGCGCCTTGAGCCCCTGGACCACTTCGTAGAGATCGATTTCGCGGGCCGCATCCATGCTCGGCCGGACGACCACGTGACCGTCGCCGTTGATCGAGAAGTAGCCCTTGCCCCAGGCCTCGACCTGGTACAAATCCAGCGACTCCTCGATCTTCCAGGCGTGATTGACGGGCAGGACTTTTGCGGGTGTGTTCATGAGCCGCGCACCATAACAAATTGGGGCTGCATGTAAATGACGGCGCCCGTAATTCGGTCGTTGATTTTCGAGCGGGGACCTACGCCCCACTCCCTACGGCCCGCGCGCCACCGGCCGTTCGGGGTCGCGTATCCACTCGCTCCAGGATCCTGCGTAGAGCTTGCCGCCCGGCAGACCGGCCGCTGTCATCGCGAGGACGTTGTGGCAGGCCGTGACGCCGGAGCCGCACATCAGGATCGTATCCGACGGCTCCCTGCCGCCGAGGCGCGTGAGCCAGCGCCGCCGCAGCTCGCCGGCGGCCAAGAAGCGTCCGTCCTCGGCCAAATTGGCGGTGAATGGATGATTGACGGCTCCCGGTACGTGCCCGGCAACCCGGTCCAGGGGTTCGACCGTTCCCGCGAACCGCTCCGGCGCCCGTGCATCCACCAACAACCGGCGCCAGTCCTCGAGCGCCCGCTGCACGTCGCCGGCGCTCAGTACGCTCTCCGGCCGCAACCGCACCGTGAAAGTCGACTTGGCGCCGCCGGGCGCGGGCGGAGGTTCGCCGCTCTCGAGCGGTGCGCCGCCCGGCGCTCCGCCGGCAGCGACCCAGGCCTTGAAGCCGCCGTCGAGCACTGCGACCGCATCGTGTCCAAGCCACCTCGAGAGCCACCACGCGCGTGCCGCAAACGAGCCGTTCGCGTCGTCGTAAGCGATCACCTGGGTCTGGTCGCCGATGCCGGCGGCGGTGAAAAAGCCCGCGAGCACATCCGGCGCGGGCAGGGGATGCCGACCGCTGGCCGAGGTCGCGGGCGCCGACAAGTCGCGATCAAGGTCCGCATAACGCGCACCGGGGATGTGCCCGGCCGCGTAGGCCCGCCTGCCTGCGTCCGGATCGCTCAGGTCGAATCGGCAATCGAGAAGCACGGCCGGGCTGGTGAGGGCAGCCAGGGAATCGACATCGATGAGGGTGGTGAAGGACATCGTTCGAGCTTATCGCGATGCCGGCGCGACCGCATCCGCTACAATTGCTCCATGGCACTTACCTTTTACTGGGGCAGCGGCAGTCCGTATTCGTGGCGCGTCCATTTGGCGCTGGAGCACAAGCAGCTCGCCTACGAGTCGCACCTGCTGCACTTCGACAAGCAAGAACAGCAATCGCCGCAGATGCTGAAGATGAATCCTCGCGGCCGGCTGCCGGTATTGAAAGACGGCGACTACGTGGTCTTCGAATCGGTCGCGATTCTGTATTACCTGGATTTGAAGTACCCGCAGAAGCCGATATTCGGGCTGAACCCCGAAGAGGCCGGCGTCATCATGCGCGTGATTTGCGAGTTCCAGGCCTATGCAGAGCCCTCGGTGGCGAAGATCGTGGAGGCCATTTTTTCAGACTCGGTCGCGCAAGACATCGACGGCCTCACCGACGCCATGCATGTGGTGGCACGCGAAGCGCGCACCATCGAAGGGCGCCTGAGCAAGGAGCAGTGGATCGTCGGGGCGAACTATTCCGCCCTCGACATGGTGATCTTTCCGTGGCTCCAGGTACTGCGACGGGCATTGGACCGCGGCCCGGCAGCGGAACTCGGCGCGCGATTTCTTCCCATGGAACGCAACTACCCCGCCTTGGCGCGCTGGCTCCACCGCATCGAATCCCTCCCGGGCTACGCGCGGACCTACCCGCCTCATTGGCGCGACCCCTGACTCTACATATTGTCCCCGCCCGGCACACTGCGCGCCGGGTACCCTTCCATCACGCTTCACGCCTAGGAAAAAATCAATTGGGAAAAAAATCATGATGAAACACGAAGTGCATGTAAATTTCGGCGGCAGGATCGTATTCGTGGGTTTCGGCAGCATCGGGCAGGGTGTCTTGCCGCTGATCTTGCGCCACGTCGGCACTTCGGCGGATCGCATCATCATCTTGAGCGCCGACGATCCCGGACGCCCGGAAGCCGAGCATTTCGGGGTCAAATTCGTGAAGGTGGCTCTGACTCGGGACAACTATCGCAGCACCTTGGAGCCGTTGCTGTCGGCCGGCGATTTCCTGCTGAACCTGTCGGTGGACGTCTCCAGCGTGGCGCTGCTCGAATTGGCCCGCGAGCGCGGGGCGTTGTATCTCGATACCTGCATCGAGCCTTGGGCCGGCGGATATACCGATCCGCACGCGACGGTCGAGTCGCGCAGCAACTACGCGATGCGCCTCGACGCATTGAAGCTGCGCAACCGGGAGAAACCGGCGCCGACCGCCGTGCTGACCCATGGTGCGAATCCGGGACTGGTCTCGCACCTGGTCAAGCAAGCCTTGCTCAACATTGCCAGGGATACGGGCGTCGACGCCGGCTCGCCGTCGGCTCGCGAGGACTGGGCGAGGCTCGCGCAGCAGCTCGGGATCAAGGTCATCCACATTGCGGAGCGGGACACCCAAGTCGCCAACTCACCCAAGGAACCGAACGAGTTCGTCAACACCTGGTCGGTGGACGGCTTCGTGAGCGAGGGCGCGCAACCGGCCGAACTGGGGTGGGGCACCCACGAGAAGCATTTTCCCCACGACGGCGGACGCCACGCCGCCGGATCGCGCTGCGCCATTTACTTGAATCGTCCCGGCGCCAGCACCCGCGTCCGCACCTGGACGCCCGAGGCCGGGCATTTTCACGGTTTTCTAATCACCCATTCCGAGGCCATTTCGCTGGCCGATTACTATACGGTCAAGGAAGGCGGCCGCGTGGTCTACCGGCCGACCTCGCACTACGCCTACCATCCCTGCAACGATGCGGTGCTTTCCGTGCACGAATTCGCTGGACGCAACTGGCACTTGCAGGACCGCAAACGCATCCTGCTGAATGAGATCACCCGGGGCATCGATGAGCTGGGCGTGCTGTTGGCCGGGCACGCGAAGAACGCGTATTGGTACGGCTCGCAGCTGTCCATTGAAGAAGCCCGGCAGCTGGCGCCCTTCAACAGCGCCACCAGCCTGCAGGTCACCTCGGCGGCGTTGGCCGGGTTGATCTGGGCCATGGAGAATCCCGCCCGAGGAATTGTCGAACCGGACGACATGGATTTCCGCCGTCCGTTGGAAATCTGCAAGCCCTATCTCGGTTCGGTGGTGGGCGAGTACACGGATTGGACGCCGCTGTATGAGCGCGGCGAATTGTTCGCCGAGGACCTGGACAGGTCCGACCCGTGGCAGTTCAAGAACGTGCGGGTGGTCTAGGAGCCGGGCCCGGTTTTACGGCGTGGCCGTATTGCACGGCCACGATGGTCACGGTGTCGGCGCCCGAGGGCAGCGGCACCGTGATTTCGTCGTCGCGACGTTTGCCGAGCAGCCCACGGCCGAGCGGCGAATCCATACTGATGTAGTCGGCCCCCATGTCGAATTCGTCGGGCCCGACGAGCCGATACCAGCGTAGGTAGCCCGTGGAGTGCTCGAGCTGAACCCAGGCGCCGAAAAACACCCGGTCGGGATCCCGGCGTGCGCTGCCCGGATCGACGACGACCATCCCCTCGAGGCGTTTGCGGAGGAACCGGACGCGCCGGTCGATTTCGTGCAGACGCTTCTTGCCGTAGGTGTATTCGGCATTTTCCGAGCGGTCACCCTGGGCGGCCGCTTCCGCCACGGCGATGGTGACGCGCGGCCGCTCCTCGAGCCACAGCTGGTCGAGTTCATCGCGCAGCCGCTTGGCTCCTTCAGGGGTGATGTATTTGGAACCGGGGCTCGTGGGGGGGCGGTATCTTGACACAGTGCACTAATTCAAGACGGGATTACTAAGACGTGAACGGCTTCTGAAATCTCCGCGATCGTTTGAGCGGTTCGCTCACAGAACTGCGACACCCCGAGACTTAAAGTCTGTACCCATGAGCGCCAAATACTACACCCACTTCATCGCGCAGTCGGAAGACGCGATCGAATACAGCGAATATCGCGGGGTCGTGGAACTACTCGATCAGTCGGCCAAAGTGCAGGGCAATCGGGACATTGCCAAGATGCTGGCGCGCAGTTTCGATCTCGAAGAGACCGATATTCAAGTCCTGCAGTGGCATCAGCTGCACTGAACGCACCCTCGAATCCCCTAGCGGGCTTTACTTCCCTTCAATGAAGTCCGCATCTCCGCCCCGAGTTAACGCTCGGGGCTTTTTTTTGGCGGTGATAGACTCCCCCATTCAAGCCTCCGGTTCGCGAGGCGAATGAAGGGGATCTATGCGTAACGCTGCTTGGTTTTTGATGATCTGTGCTTTCGAGCTTTCGGGCTGTGGCTACAACTCCATGCAGACGCAAGACGAACAGGTCAAATCGGCGTGGTCCGAGGTTATCAACCAGTACCAGCGGCGAGCCGATCTCATTCCGAATTTGGTTGCGACGGTCAAGGGCTTCGCCGCGCAGGAGCAACAGGTTCTGCTGGGAGTGACGGAAGCCCGCGCCAAGGTGGGTTCGATTCAGGCGACTCCGGAACTGGTGAACGACCCGGAGGCCTTCAAGAAGTTTCAGGCGGCACAGGGCGAACTCACGAGCGCCTTGTCGCGCCTGTTGGTGGTGACCGAGAACTACCCACAGCTGAAGTCCGATCAGAATTTCCGCGATCTGCAGGCGCAGCTCGAGGGCACGGAGAATCGCATCACCGTGGCGCGCAACCGCTACATCCAGGCGGTGCAGAATTACAACGTCACCGTACGCCAGTTCCCCGGCAATTTGACTGCGATGATGTTCGGTTACAAGCCCAAGCCCAACTTCTCGGTCGAGAACGAGGCGGCGATATCGAAGCCGCCGAGCGTGGAATTCGGGAGTCCCTCCGCCGGGGCGCCGCCTCCCGCCACGGCGCCTGCAAGCACGCCCCCGGCGGCTCCCGCACATTGACGCGGACTACCGCAGCACTATTGCTCGTCTTGGCCGCGCTCACTGCGCGCGCCCAAGTCGCGGTACCGCAGCTCGCTGCGCGGGTGACCGATTTGACGGGCACCCTGTCGGGCGAGGCAGTGAATCGCATCGAGGCGAAGCTCGCCGCATTCGAGGACAAAAAGGGCAGCCAGATCGCGGTGTTGATCGTGCCCAGCACTCAGCCCGAGGAAATCGAGCAGTACAGCATCCGGGTTTTTGACCAATGGAAGCTGGGTCGCAAGAACGTCGATGACGGCGTGCTGCTGCTGGTGGCGAAAAACGATCGCCGGGTCCGGATCGAACCGGGCCGCGGTCTGGAGGGCGCGCTGCCGGATGCCATCGCCAATCGCATCATCACCGAGACCATCGCGCCGCACTTCAAAGTCGGGGACTTCGACGGCGGCGTGGAGGCGGGGGTCGACCGAATCGTCGCGGTGGCCGAGGGCGAGCCGCTGCCGGAACCCGATAAAAAATGGGAGGGCCACGGCAGCGGCTTGGGGAATTCGCTGCCGCTGCTGTTCGTGGTGGTTTTCGTCGCGGCGGGCGTCTTGCGCAGCGTGTTCGGCCGATTGTTCGGATCGCTGGCCACCGGCGGTCTGGCCGGGGTGATCGCCTGGGCTTTCAGCCATCTATTGCCTTTGGGCGTGGGCGCCGGCGTGGTCGGGTTTTTGTTCGCAATGCTGCTCGGATCCGCGCGCGGCTGGACGGCCGGCGGCGGCGGTTGGGGCGGTTTCGGCGGCGGTCTTGGCGGGGGATTTGGAGGTGGGTTCGGCGGTCGCGGCGGCGGCGGCTTCAGCGGTGGCGGCGGCACGTCCAGCGGCGGCGGCGCCTCGGGAAGTTGGTGATGCGGTTCGGGCGCATCATTCGACATGCGGCAGCGTCGCATTGGCGCACCCGCCTCAAGTTCCCCAAGAACACCCTCGATGCCATCGAGCAGGCGGTCGCGCGTGCTGAGCGAACGCACGCCGGCGAGATTCGCTTCGCCATCGAGACCTCGCTCGCGCCGCTGCTCGTCATCAACGACTCGAGTCCCCGTGCCCGGGCGCTCGACGTGTTTGCGCATTTGAAAGTCTGGGATACCGACCAGAACAACGGCGTGCTGATCTACGTGCAGCTTGCGGACCGCGCCGTGGAAATCGTGGCGGATCGAGGTTTGGCCGCTCGCGTGACCCGGTCCGAGTGGGAAGCCGTATGCCGCCTCATGGAAGAGCATTTTCGCGCCGGGCGCTATGAAGCCGGGGCGATCGCCGGAGTCGATGGCGTCGGAACGTTGCTTGCGCGCCACTATCCACCGGACCCGGAGCCCGCGGCGCCCGCCCACAATCAATTGCCTGACCGGCCGACTTTGCTGTAGATAGGGCGCATGACTAAATCGCCTCTGTGGTTGCTTGCGACGGCGCTCGCTTTGGGAGCTGCAGGCTGCACGTTGTTTCGGCATGTGCCGGTCGAACCGCCCCCGGTGGTGCAGGCGCCGCCGCCGGCCCCCGCTCTT
Source organism: uncultured Gammaproteobacteria bacterium (assembly GCA_963799885.1). Classification (GTDB taxonomy): domain Bacteria; phylum Pseudomonadota; class Gammaproteobacteria; order Steroidobacterales; family Steroidobacteraceae; genus Bog-1198. The sequence continues at coordinate 862,146 of CAWCYX010000005.1, forward strand.
CCAAAACCCGTGGCCACGCATCGCTTCGAGATCGATTCGGGCACCGAGATCGTCGGATATGTCCAAAGGACCGTAGTCGGCAAAGAGGACACCCTGCCCGATATCGCACGGCGGTTCGACGTGGGCTATGAGGAGATCCTGCTCGCGAACCCGGGTGTCGACCCCTGGTTGCCGGGCGTCGGCCGCGAAGTGGTGGTTCCAACACAATTTGTTTTGCCCATGGCGCCGCATGAGGGCGTGGTGGTGAATGTCGCGGCGATGCGCATTTTTTATTACCCGCCACACAAGAAGAACGAACCGCAGGTGGTATTCACGCATCCCATCGGCATCGGCAGGGTCGGTTGGAAAACGCCCGAGGGAACCACGAAAATAGTCAGCCGCACCAAGGACCCCGTATGGGTAGTGCCGAAATCCGTGCGGGACGAGCATGCTGAGGACGGCGAGAAGCTTCCCGCGCGGGTGCCCGCGGGTCCCGACAATCCGCTGGGTCAATACATGTTCCGCTTGAGCTGGCCCAGCTACCTCATCCACGGCACCAACAAGCCGTACGGTGTGGGCATGCGCTCGAGTCATGGGTGCATGCGCCTGTATCCGGAAGACATCGCGGTTTTTTACGATCTGATTCCGATCGGTACCAAGGTGACGGTGGTCAACCAACCTTATCTGTTCGGTTCGCGCGACGGGGCGCTGTACATGCAACCGTACGCCGTGATGGAGGACGATTCGCGCGATTGGAACAAGAACCGCAAGCGCTTGCTCGAGCACGTGCTCAGCCCGAAACTGCTCAAGAAGGTCTCGGAGCAGGACAACGACATCGATTGGCAGCGGATCGGTGATCTCGCGCATTCGCCGCGTGCGGTACCGGTGCCGATCACCGGCGGGCATGAGGGCGTCGATGCCGTGCTTTCCCAGTCGCTGCTGGTCGAGAACTCGCTGCCCGAGGGCTCCAATTGGGACGGACAAACGGGTCTGTTGGTCGACGAGAAGACCTTCAATGACTTGGTGGGCGGCCAGTCGAAAGTGACATCGGCAGGGCCATCGGAACCGGCCGCGCGGCCATAATTTCCCAGGAATTCCTCAACGATGCGTCATTGTGTCCTGGGCTTGCTGCTCGCCGGCTCCGCATATGCTGCGACCGCCGACCTCGAACCGATCCAATCGGGCCTCGATTATCACTCCTTCGCGAACATCGAGCAGTTTCGGGTGACCCGGCTGGAGCTCGACCTGCGCGTCGATTCCGACGCGCGCGTGTTGCGCGGCGTGGTCGGGCTGTTCGTCAAGCGCCTCGATCCGGGGGCGACTCAGTTGATCCTCGACACCCGTGATCTCAACGTCAGCGAAGTCGCCGAAAAGGCGCAGGGCGTACTGGGCGCGATGTCCAAGACCGAAACGACCTGGGTGGGCCGCCCCTATCATTTCGAGCGAAAGGATCCCATCCTGGGGCAAGCCCTGGTCATCGAACTGCCGCCGTCTAAAAAGTCGACCGAGTTCATTCGGATCGAGTACGAAACCTCACCCACCGCTCCCGGGCTGCAGTGGGTTGCCGCCAAGGATACCGCCGCGCGCCGGCAGCCCTTCCTGTTCACCCAGTCCGAACCCATCGGCACGCGCAGCTGGATCCCGTTGCAGGACACTCCCCAGGTACGGCTGACCTACACCGCCACCATCCATACGTCCACGGACGTGCTTGCGGTCATGAGCGCGAAGAGCGTGCTCACCGCCGCGGGGGGTCCCGCAAAGCACAACGGTGAGTATGCGTTCGTCATGCCCGATGCCGTGCCTTCGTGCTTGATTGCCTTGGCAGTGGGAGATCTCGCGTACAAGGCAACCGGACCGCGCACCGGGGTTTATGCGGACAAATCGGTAATCAAAGCGGCCGCGGACGAATTTGCCGACACTGAGTCCATGATCGCGGCGGCTGAAAAGCTGCTCGGTCCCTACCGCTGGGATCGTTACGACATTGTGGTGATGCCGCCGAGTTTCCCGACGGGCGGGATGGAAAATCCGCGCCTGTCCTTCGTCTCATCGACGGTCATTGCTGGCGACAAGAGTCTGGTGTCCGTCATCGCCCACGAAGTTGCGCATTCCTGGTCCGGCAGCCTGGTGACCAATGCGACCTGGCGGGATATTTGGCTGAACGAGGGATTCAGCGGCTACCTGGGAAGCCGCATCATGAATAGCATATACGGCGAAGGCCGCGAAATGATGCAGCGGGTGATCGGCCTCGAGACCCTGCGTGACGATCTCGCAACGCGCGGCCCGAAAGATCAGTGGTTGGCCATCGATCTGCGCGACCGCGATCCGCAAGAGGCCTTCGGCAGCGTCGCTGATGAAAAGGGACAGCTGTTCTTGACCTACCTCGAGGCAAAATTCGGGCGCGAACGCTTCGATGCGTTTTTGCGCGGTTATTTCGATCATTTTGCGGCCAAGAGCGTCACCAGCGAGCAATTTGTGAGCTACCTTCAGGAGAATCTGCTGGACCGCTTTCCGGGCATCGTCGCCCGCGATCAAGTGATGGCCTGGGTCGGCGGCCCGGGCATTCCACCCGATGCCGTACTGCCCACGACGGACGCGTTCGCCGGGGTGGATGCGGCGCGTACCGAGTGGGCCGGCGGCAAGATTGCCGCGAAGAAGTTGGAATCCCGCGCGTGGGTTGCGCAGCAATGGATGTACTTCTTGGACGGCATGCCCGCAGAGCTGTCGACGGCGCAAGTCACGGAGCTTGATCGGACCTTCGGCTTCGCCGGCTCTGCGAATGCCGAGGTCGTGCAACACTGGCTCCTGCTTGCCATACGTCATCGATACCAACCGAGCTTCGTGCGTCTCGAGGAATACCTGAAAACCATCGGGCGTCGCAAGCTGATTGTCCCGCTGTACCGGGAACTGATGAAGACGCCGGCCGGCGCCACGCAAGCGAGGCGCGTCTACGCGTTGGCGCGTCCTCACTATCACCCACCAGTCACTGCTGCCATCGATGCCATCGTCAATCCGTCGTCCGATTCTTCGGAGACTCCCGATGAGTAGCGAATGGATGAAGGTGATGCTGGAGGAAATTGCCCGGAAGAAGGACGAGGAGGTGCAGGCGCAGCTCGAACGCGAGCTTAGGCGTAAAGACGGCGGCGCCCCCGAGCCGCCGCCGGATTCGAGTTCTCCGCCGCCCGGCGGCACACCGCCCAAGGAGGAGCCTGTCTGAGTATTTCACGTGGCAACAGGCTCCTGTGATTCCGCTGCAAGACGACACGCCGTCCGCACGCAAGGCTTACGTTACGATTTCGCTCATAGTCGCGTGCTGCGTCGTGTTTTTGTGGCAGCGCTCCTTGGACGAGGCCGCCGCCCGCCGAGTCGTGGCTGCGTTGGGCGCCATCCCCGCCGTGCTGTTGACGAGCGCGCGTCTGCCCCCGGATCTGCAATGGGTTCCCCGGCATGCGTCGATCGTCACATCCATGTTCCTGCATGGCGGCTGGCTGCACCTTCTCGGCAACATGCTGTACCTGTGGATCTACGGCGATAATGTCGAAGAGAGCATGGGACACGGCCGGTTTCTGCTGTTCTACTGTTTGTGCGGCATCGCCGCCGTGTATGCCCAGGCTCTGTCCGATCCGCACTCCGCGTTCCCCATCATCGGCGCGAGCGGAGCGATCTCCGGCATACTCGGTGCCTATTTATTGCTCTTCCCGCGCGCCAAGGTGCTGACGCTGGTAGTGCTGCCCTTCTTCTTCACGACCCTGCGGCTACCCGCGATGTGGCTGTTGCTGCTGTGGTTTGCCGCGCAGTTGGCGAGCGACCTGGGCTTGCACGGCGGCGACGGCGTCGCCCTTCACGCGCACCTCGGCGGCTTCCTTGCCGGGATGTTGCTGGTGCCTCTGCTCAAGCGCCACGATATACCGTTGTTTTCGCGGTGAAATAAACGCGGGTCACGCGGAATACTCAGACAGGCTCCTTGACGTGGGTGTGGTACAGTTTCGCGCACCTTTGTCTAGGGGGGATTTTCTGATTCCGGTGACGCCGCACGGCTTAGGCCTCCTGGTTGAAGAAGTCAGCGGCCCTGACCAAACGATCGCGCCCTTGGGCTGCGCGCGCGCCGCATTCGTCGGCCGGACCCTGCGCGGCCCGGTCAACCGACCCGTTCTTCTCGGCAGTTTCGCGCAGTTTCAGCACACCTTCGGCGGTCTTTGGCAGCCGAGCCCGCTGGGATACGCCGTTGAACATTTCTTCGACAACGGCGGGCGTGAGGCATTCGTAGTCCGCGTAGTCAATGGTGCGCGCGCGTCCTCGATGACCTTGAGCGCGGGCAGCGAGGCGCTGAAACTTCTGGCCGTGCGCCCGGGCACGCGGGAATTTCTGCGCGCCAGCGTCGATTACGACAATATTCCGGCAGCCGACACTTCGGAGTTCAATCTGACGGTGCAGCGCGTGCGGACCCCCGGCACTGCACAGGTCGAGGATCAGGAGATCTTTTCACGCCTGTCGGTTCTGCCGGACGCAGAGCGGTATGTGGGTCATGCTTTCTCCGAATCGGAATTGATCCGGCTGGGTGGCGAGGTGCCCTCGCAGCGCCCCGATCGGACCCTGGATTCGAGCAGCGGACTTGCCACGGGCTACGTCGGCTCCAACGCCGACGGCGACGATGGCGCGCCGTTGACGGATTACGATCTCATCGGATCGCAGGTCGATGAAACCGGTCTGTTCGCCCTCGACAGCGTCCAGTATTTCAATCTGCTGTGCATCCCGCCGCTGTCGCGCGAGCAGGATGTGGGTGCCAGCGTGTTGTTGGTGGCGGCGCGCTACTGCAAGAGCCGCCGTGCCTTGTTCGTCGTCGATCCGCCCGCCGGGTGGCTGACTGCGGACGATGCGCTGCGCGGCCTCAGGGGGTGGGAATTCGCCAACGAGAATGCCCTGATGTATTTTCCGCGAATCCTGGCGCACGACAAACTGCGCGGCCATTTCGAGTCGTTTGCGCCTTGCGGCGCGGTGGCCGGCATGCTGGCAAGATCGGACGAGACGTGCCCGGTATGGGGACCCGCGAAAATCGACGACGCCATTCTGCGAATCGGATTTCGCCCCGCTTGCCTGGTGGCCGAGGATAAGCGAATGCGGCTCGCCTCGTTGGGAGTGAATACCATTCGGGCCGGACGGTCCGCGGCACGGATCGGGGTGCAGCCGCGGACGCTGGCCGCGGGAACCGCCGGTGCTGCCGACTGGCAAAGTCTTGCCGCGCGCCGGCTGGCGCTATTCATCCTCAACAGCGTCGAGCGCGCCACTCGATGGGTGGTGCACACCCGCCCGCACCGGGACGTCACCGAACAGGCGGCGGCGCAGGTGCGTGCTTTCTTCGAGCGTTTGCATGATGCGGGCGCCTTCGGCACACGCACCATGGAGGAATCGTTCTTCGTGATCTGCGACCACCGGGTCAACAGCGTCGATTCCGCGCCGGCCGGCGACTTTCAGATCATCATCGGCTTCGCGGCTGCCCGCCGGCGTGAGTATCACAGCTTTCGCATCGCGCACTCGGCGTCGGGCAGCAAGATTTCCCCCGTCAGCCTCAACCGGCTGAACTCGGCACACTACAGTCCCGAGGAATTGGACTGGGTGGATAGTCTCGCTAGTCAGCTCCGGCCGTAGCGGCGACCCGTCGGTCGAGTTCGGCCTCGAGGGAACTCACACCATGTTGGGCGTTGCGGGTTGTCGCGCAGCGCGGCAGATGCGGCAGCTCCTCGAGAGCCCGCGAGGCGTAGGCGTAGCCTGCCTCTATGGCGCGGTCGAATGCCTGCCAGTTGAGCAAATCCACATTCGCGAGCGGGGGTTTCAAGAGCACATCGGCGAGCTTGCGTTGCGCGGCCGCGCTGGCCGCGCTGTTGACCAATCCCGAGTACATGAGAATCCGAAAAATCGTGAGGCGGCGCTTTCCGTTGTGAGCATTGTCGGCGCCCACATCGCTGCCGATCACGAGTCCGGGCGCGTGGCGTTGCATGACGTCCACCGGCAGATTGTTGATGGTGGCGCCGTCCACCAATACATGGCCGCCGCGAAACACCGGCGGCATGACTCCCGGGATGGCGACCGATGCGCGCAATGCCTGCACCAGCGGTCCTGCGCGGTGCTCGATCGCGCTGCCGGTGGTCAAATTGGCGCTGATGCAGAAGAACGGCTGGCGCAGGTCTTCGATGTGGCCGTCGCCGTACTCCTTCTGCAATAGGCGCGTTACCTTGCGTCCCCGGGTGAGTGCGATCAGCGGAAATGTATAGTCGTTGACGGGGTTGGTATCGACGAAACTCCTCCGATACCTCTGCCGCATCTCATCGTCGCTCCAGCCCATGGCCACCCCGGCCGCGATGATCCCGCCGATGCTGACGCCGCCGACGAAGTCGATGGGAATGCGCGCTTCGCGCAGCGCCCGGATGATCCCCAGATGCGCGAAACCGCGGGCGCCGCCGCCTGACAGCACCAGCCCCACGCCGCGGCGGGTCAAGAGACGGGCGATTCTGCCGAGGTCCGACGGTTCGACGATGTGATGATGCAATGCCACCGGCGAGGAGGCGAGCCAGCGGGCCGCGGCGCCGGGAGTAAAAATCCCGTCATGCACCAGCGCCAGCTCGATGCGTGCGCTGCGTTTGGTGGCGGTGTCCAATATGCAATTCGGCCATGGGGTGCATGCCGCCTGGGCGCGCGCGGCGAGAAGGATCACGTCGGCCTGCCGGCAGCATTGGCGCGTCCAGCCCGATTCCTCCGGATCCGCCACGTAAACCACGAAATCGTTCGACTCCTCGATTCGATGGAACCACGCCGAGGTGTGGGAACTGGCGCGCACGTCCCAGACCAGTTCGGTGCTGCCGGTGCGCGCGAGCTCGGCCACCAGTTGAGTCGCCAGATCGGCCACGTCGATTTCGTCATTGTTGGGAACGATGACGAACACCCGCGCGCGCTTGAGGGCGGGTGTGCGGCGATTGCTGCGACGCAACCGCCGGGCGCACAGCCGCGCCATCGCCATCGCGAAGGTGGTCGATCCGCTGGTTGCGGCATCCATGACCGCAGTCGGTATCAGCAGGAGTTCGCTGTCGCGCAGGGCCACCAGGTCCGCGCTGCGCCTATCCTTCAACAGCCAGGCGGCTTCCCCCACCAGTTCGCCCCCGGTGATCTCGGCGTCCCATTCGCCGCCTTCGGACGTCCTTACCGCCAGACGGCCGCTGATGAGGAGGTATACTCCGTCGGATAGGGAGCCCAATTCGAATAGAGGACGGCCGGCGGGCAGGGAGAAGTGCAAGGCGCCGGCCGCCAGCTCGTCCAGGGTCGCGGCATCTACGCCAGCCAGATCGGCGCAGTTGCGCAGGCAGTCGATGGCGGGACGCATCTCCTGGACGACGCTCGACTGTTCTTCCTCCAAGGCCATAGCTATATAGCGGCCGGAGCAATGAGTTTCTTGACGGCCCGGAGGTGAATTCGGTGCAGACTCGATCATTCGGCACCGTGGTGTTCTCCCACGGGAAGGAAAGCGGTCCCTGGGGGTCCAAAATCACGGCAATGGCCGCTGCGGTGCACGATTTGAGAATTGAAGTGGAGTCGGTGGATTACCGCGGAATCGACGATCCGGCCGCCCGCGTCGCCAAACTCCTCGAGACGGCAGCAAGGCTCGAGCGGCCGCCGGTGCTCGTAGGCTCGAGCATGGGCGGATACGTCTCCGCGGCCGCTGCTGCCCAGTCCCACGTCCGGGGTCTATTTCTTCTGGCGCCCGCTTTCTACATGCCGGGGGTCGAGGCGCGCACGCCGCAGGAGGTCTCCTGCCCCACCGTCATCGTGCACGGCTGGCGGGATGACATCGTCCCCGTGGACCACAGTATCCGCTGGGCACGGGAGCATCGGGCGGAGTTGCACATCCTGGAGTCGGGTCACCGCTTGGAGGATAAAATCGAAGAGATCTGCCGTCTCTTGCGCTCGTTCCTCACCGAGTTGAACTGAATCGACTTGAATCTGAATCAGTGCGGCAGCACGGGCGGCGGCGCGACGACCCCGGCGGGCGGCATCGCCTGCGGCGGCGGGGCCATCTCCGCCAGCGCGAGTTCGCGCAGGCTCTCCCCGAGCTGTTCGCCGGTCCGCCGGCCCATCGCGTCGAACCCCGCGCCCATCGCTTCGTTATAGGCCGCCACGTAGTGCTTGCCGGGCGCGGATAGCACGAAAGCCAGCATGTGCCGTAAATCCGCGTCGCTGAGATCGCGATAGCCGTAGGCCATGAAGCGGCGCATCGGCAGGCGCATATTCTCTTCCAGACCGGCACGGCTTGCCTCGCCCGATTTGCGCGCCCGCTCCTGGACGGCCGCCGGATCCATGCCCGAGCCGATGGCCGTGCCCACCGCAACCGCCTGACCCATGTTCAAGAAAATCTGGACCGTGGATTCGGTGGAGCGGGTGGCGCGTTCGAGCTTGTCGAAGAGGGCGTCGCGCTTCGGCGTCGATGGAGCCGTCAGCTGACCGTTCATCACCTTGTCGATGTTGGCCTCACCGAGCGTCGCGAGAGCGACATCGGCGGTCACTACGCGTCTGCCGAGTTCGCTGGTCAGGAAAGCCTGGCTCTTGGCCACCGTCGCCGTGTCGAGATGTTCCGCGAATGCCTGCAAGGCAGGCGCCTCGAATACGTCGATGCGAAAGCCGCGCACGGCGGCGGCGGAAACCGCGGCGAGTTGCGGCTCTGACAACTTGGCGGAGCTATCGGCCTCGAACAATTGCTTAATGTGCTCCGGCATGGCCCCCAGCGAGGCGCGCACCTGTTCACGCATGGCCGCGGCCTGGTATAACTTCGCCGCCGTGTCGATATCGACGGTCGACTCCGCGGCGTAGACATTGGCCGTCAGCGACAACAACGACAACAACGCGAAACGAATCATGCCCGATCTCCGAGTGACTGCTTGTCGTCGACAATTGTACACTCAAGGTCTGCGCAAGCTGGCTGTTAGGGGGTTGCTATGGGCATCTTACGGGGTTCGGCTGTCTCGCTGGCGGTTATGTCCATTTTGGGATGTTCGTCACATCAGAGCCCGGATCCGCCGCCGCCCGCCCCGAAAACCGTGTTCGATCCGCTGACGCAGCAACTCGACCGCGCCAAGGGCGTGCAGCACACCGTCGATGCGAACACCGAGAACATGCGTAAAGCCGTGGACAGCCAGGAGCGCGGCGATAGCCCGCCCTAGCAGACAAGCTCCTCGGCAGGTCCCCGGACGCCGCACGCAACGATGACTCCCGTAGACGGCTTGAGCCAGGCCTGGCGTTGGAGCGTCCGCAAGACCATGAGCCGCTGGGTCCGCGCGACCATCAAGCCCGAGGACGCCGCGGCCGCGATCGCAGCGCGGCCGAATCCGGTGTGCTACGTGCTCGATCGCGAAAGCCAGGCGGACCTCGCGGTACTCGACAACACCTGCCGCCGCCTGCGCCTGCCGTCGCCCGAGCGCCGCTTAGGTGTAGGGGGCCGGCGCGGCGGGAAGGCCTACCTGGAACTCCATCGGCGGTCGAGATTCTGGAACGCGCGCGCCGTCGCGCGCGCGCCGCGGTACCTCACGGCACTGGTCGCCGCGGCCGCCGCTCACCCGGACTTCGACGTCGATCTGGTGCCGGTGGCGATTTTCTGGGGCCGCGCGCCGCACAAGGAAGTCAGTCTGTGGCGCCTGCTGTTCGCCGAGGATTGGGGATTCGGGGGGCGCTTCAAGAAGCTCCTCAACATTGTTTTCAATGCACGCAACACCGTCGTGCACTTCGGCGAGCCCATCCGGCTGCGCGATGCCATGGAGGAGGGCTTGAGCGAACCGCGCAGCGTTCGCCGGATCCTGCGCTCCGCGCGCGCGGCGCTGCGTGCGCAACGTGCCTCGACCATCGGGCCCGACCTGTCGCATCGGCGGACCCTGGTGGCGCACATCCTGAATACGCAGGCCGTGCGGCAGGCCGTCAGGCAGGAAATGAAGGATCGATCATCCCTGCCGGGACGCTCCGTCAAGCGCCGCGCCGCGTTGCTCATCGCGCGCAAACATGCGCTGGAAATCGCGGCGAACTACTCGCAGCCCTTCGTCACCTTCATGTCGCTGCTGCTGGGCCGCTTGTGGAACTGGCTGTACGACGGCGTGGAATTCGAGCACGTCGAAAAATTGAATGAAGTGGGCGACGGCGCGGAGATCATTTATGTGCCCTGCCATCGCAGCCATATGGATTACCTGCTGCTGTCGTACGTGATCTACCGCAAGGGATTCGCCATTCCGCACGTCGCCGCCGGCGCGAACCTCAACATGCCGGTGATCGGCCGGTTTCTACGCAAGGGTGGAGCGTTCTTTCTACGGCGCTCCTTCAAGGGCGATCCGCTGTATGCGGCGGTCTTCTTGAAATATCTGGGTTTCATGATGGCACGCGGCCATCCGCTCGAATACTTCATCGAAGGCGGCCGCAGCCGCACGGGACGGCTCCTCACACCGCGCACCGGCATGCTGTCGATGACGGTGCGCAGCTTCGTGCGCGATCCAAAACGCCCCGTAGTGTTCATGCCCGTGTATTTCGGCTACGAGCGCATCGTCGAGGGCAGAACCTACATCGGCGAGCTATCCGGCAGGCCGAAGGAGAAGGAAAGCGTTTTCGGGTTGCTCAAGGCGGCCGTATCCGTGCTGCGCAGCAAGTTCGGCAAGGTGCACGTCAACCTCGGCGATCCCATCCGCCTCGACGAGCTGCTGCAAAAGCACCATCCGCAGTGGCGGGAATCGGTCGAGAAGGAAGATCCGCCCGCCGGCTGGATGCGCGAGGCGACTTCGAACCTGGCGCATTCCATCGTCGTCGGCATCAACGCCGCGGCTGCGGTCACCCCGGTCAATCTCGTGGCCATGGCGATGCTGGCGACCCCGCGCCAGTCTTTGCCGGAGTCGGTGCTCGTGAGCCAGATCGAGTTGTACAAGGACCTGCTGCGCGCGGTGCCGTACTCGGCGCTCGTCACGGTGGTCCCCGATAGCGGCGCGGCGATGGTGTACTACTCGGAAACCATGGGATTGATCGAGCGGCAGAAACATGCGCTCGGCGACATCATGCGCATGAGCGGCGAGAACGCGGTGCTCGCGACGTACTACCGCAACAACATTCTGCATCTGTTCGCCATGCCGTCGCTGATCGCGTGCGCCTTCGTCGGGAACGCAACGATGCGCACCGTGGATTTACAGCGCCTGGTATGGCGGGTCTACCCGTACATCGCCGCAGGAACTGTTCATACGCTGGGAGGAGACTCAAATCGGCATGGTGGTGGATTCGCTGCTCGACGCATTCGTGTATTTGAAATTGCTGCAAGTCAACGAGGACCGCAGCGCATGGCAGCGCCCGGCCCCGACATCGCTCGACGCCATCAAGCTGTCGCTGCTCGCCGAGGCCACCATTCAAACGCTTGAACGCTACTACCTCGTCGTCGCTCTACTTCTGCAGGCTGGCTCAGGCGCGATCGGCCAGGAAGCGCTCGAACAACGCTGTCATCTGATGGCGCAGCGCATGTCGGTGCTGTACGGCCTGAATTCGCCGGAATTCTTCGACAAGAGCTTGTTTCGCAATTTCATCGATTTGTTGCTCCGGCGCAAAGTGGTGGAGACGTCGGAGAACGGGAACCTCACGTTCGGCGCGCAGTTGCTGGGCGTTGCTGCCGACGCTCAATCAGTGCTGTCCGAACAGATCCGTCACAGCATCCTGCAGGTCACGTTGAGTTAGGAGTCACGGCGGCCCGCCCGCTATTCCCAAGAACGGGCGGCTCGGCCCTGCTTGGTGGTGCCGCGCCGCTTCTTCGACTCTATCCGGCGCTCCTTCGAGCCCAATGTGGGCCGGGTTTTCTTGCGGATCTTCGGTTCGATCAGGGCCGCCCGTACGAGTTCGGCCAGCCGTTCGAGCGCATCGCGGCGATTCTGTTCCTGACTACGCTCGCTGCGCGCGCTGATGAGAATGCTGCCGTCGTCGATGAGCCTTTGGCCGGCCAGGCGGCGCAGCCGGTTTTTGGCGGTCGTCGGCAAGCTCGAGTTCCGGGGCAGCAGGAAGCGAAGCTGCACCGCGCTGGCGACCTTGTTGACGTTCTGGCCGCCCGGCCCGGACGAGCGGATGAATTTCCACTCGAGTTCCTCATCGGGGATCGAGATGTCCGGCGTGACGACGAGCATTAGGCTCCTAGTCCAGATCCGGAACCGCGTTGTGCAACCGGACTTCGTGCTGCGCCACGGGTATCGTGATCCGATGTTCTTGGAACAGCCGCCAAATGGCGCGGTTGACATCGGAGCGGACATTGTTCACGCCGTCCTGGGGATCGGATATCCAGAAGCGCAGTTCGAGTTCGATGCCGCTGTCGCCGAAATGCATGAGGCGCGATACCGGCAGCGGGTCGCGCAGGACCCGCCGCTGGCCCTCGCACGCAGCCAGCAGGATCTGCAGGGCGACCTCGGGATCGTCGCCGTAGCTCACGCGGATCGGCAGTTTGAGGCGGATGCGGGGATCGGTATAACTCCAGTTGATGACGGCATTCGAGATCAGCTGCTGATTGGGTACCAGCATCTCGACGCCGTCGCGATCGCGCACCACGACATAGCGGCCGCGCAGTTCCTGAACCCAGCCGAAATTCTCCGTGCTGGTCCCCGATTGACCCGACAAGCTGATGACGTCGCCGGGTTTGATCGAACGATCCATCAAGAGTACGAAACCGCTGACGAAATTGGCGGCGATCGACTGCAGGCCGAAGCCCAAGCCGAGGCCGATCGCACCGGTCAGCACGGTGAGCGCGGTAAGATCGACGCCGGCGGCGTTGAGGCCCATCAGAATGCTGAGGGCGATCAGGAATGCGTTCGCGAATTTTGCGATGCCGATGCGGGTGGAGGGGGCGAGGTTGCCGAGCTTCTTCAGTCGCCGTTCGACCCAGCGGCTGATCCAGGCGGCGACCAGCACGAACAGCGTGAGCGTGAACAGCAGTTTGAGAATCGACCAAACCGTGATGCGGCTCTTGCCGGCGGCGACGCCGATGCTGTCCAAGGTGGCGATGATGGGATCGAGCCAGCCGAGATACTCCGCGGCGATCGCGAGCCAGATCAGCAAGGTGACCCGGTTTTCCCAGTGCTGCATCCAGGATTTGTTGCCGAGACTCGCTGCAAAGAGGAAGACTCCTACGCGGACGGCGACGTAGGCGCCTATCAGGCGTATTGCGGCGTCCATCAGCGTGACGTCGAAGTGCGCCGCGAACAACACACCGCGTGTCATCGTCGCCAACAACAGCGCAAGCACCACCGGCGTGACCACGACGAAGCCTTGCGATGCCAGGTAGGTGAACGTCAACGCGGTCGGCGTGGTGATCCCGCGGCGCTGGTAACGGTTGCGCAGCGTGGCGCCGACCAACCAACCGACCCACAGACACGCTGCCACGGCCGCTATTTCAGCGACGACGTTGCGGGTCAATAAAATATCGAAGAACGCCCCGATGCGCGGCCGCAGATCGATCATGCGTTCAAGTCCGGAATCAACTGACTCTCGAGCCGCGCGATTTGGTCCTTGAGCATCAGCTTGCGCTTCTTTAAACGCTTCATCTGCAGTTCATCGACTTTGAAGTCCATGCTGAGGCGTGAAATGACGTCGTCGAGATCGCGATGCTCGATACGGAGCTGGCGCAGCCGTTCGATGTTCTTGAACAAGTCGGTATTTACGTTGTTCTCTTCTTCGGTCACGTATTTATTCGCTCTCTCCACAAGGGTACGACGCAATCCGGTAGCTTAAGGGACCGGCCCAAGGGATTCCAAATCTGCTGCGGATTGTGAAAGTCGGACCCGACCGATCCCAGCAGGCCAAACTTCACCGCCAGCACCGCGCAAGCTTCCGAGTGCTGCGCTCCGTTGCCGCCGGTGACGACCTCGAGGGCGCCCCCGCCGGCCGCCACGAAATCTTCCAGCAACTGACGGCGCGCACCGCCCGATAACCCATATCGAGCGGGGTGCGCCAGGGAAGCCACGCCGCCGGCTTCGCGGATCCAGCCGACCACCTCGCCGAGCGCCGGCCACCCGGCCGCCAGATGCGCCGCCTTGCCTCTGCCCAGATATTTTCGGAAGGCGTCATCGGTGCGGGCGACGTGCCCCCCTGCACGCATCGCTTCGGCAAGATGCGCCCGGGTCGGCAGGCCGGGCGCAGCCTCGACTGCGGCCAGCAGGTCGGCGCCCGGCAATCCCAACTTGCTCAAGCGCGCGCAGATCGCGCGCATTCGAGTCCGCCGCCGTTCCGCCTGGGCGTCGAGCCGCTCGCGCAACTGCCGGTCAGCAGGGTCGATCCACAATCCCAACACATGGATGGCCTGACGGCGCCACGACGCCGAAATCTCGACACCCGGTACGAGCCGAATCCCCGCTATGGCGGCGGCGCTCCGCGCTTCATCCAGACCCGCAACGGTGTCGTGATCGGTCAACGCGAGAACATGCACCCCCGATGCCGCGGCACGCTGCACCAACTCGCCCGGCGTGAGGGAACCGTCGGAGCGGTTCGAGTGTGTGTGCAAATCGATCGCGAAATTGTCACTCACCCGCGAGACCCACCGCTTCGAGCCGCAGTCCGGCCAGGATGACGAAACCCTGTGCGCGTTCGAACCCGTCGTTGGTGTAGTCGAAGGTGTACGTCCGCAGAAAGCGGCGCCGGCCGCGCGAGTCGCGAGTCAGTCGAAAGCCGGCAAACGCCACGGTGTCGTCGAGAAACTGCACCACGGCTCTGGAGCAGGTTTCCCGCGCGATGCGGTTTGCCGCCTCCCGGGCATCCAGCGAGACCTGCCACACTTTGTAAACTATGCTCAAGGCGGCCGCGGCCAGGACCAGGAACAGGAGGTCGTCACTCATGGGGTAAAGTTTACCGTACAGACAGGCTCCTCATTGGTCTACGCAGTTCGCCGCATTGCGTTGTGCCCTGGAATTCCGTTGAATGCACCCCATACAACTGTCTGAAGATCAAGTTCTTTCGAGGCAAAGCCCCTATGAGAAGCGACATACAGCCGTATTTGACAGTGCGCGTGGACCCGAACGAAATGGTGCAGTACGTTCATGACCTAATGACGACTCCACGCACCAGGGCCGCGCCCGATACCTCGGTGTCGGTGGCGCAAGCCCAATGGGGCGGCGATACGGCCCTCGCACGCGCCGCGCAGCTGCGGTGGAGCGCCCTCAACCGGGCGTTCGGGGATGCGAGGGTCAGCACCTGGACCACGCCGCAGAAGCGGGATCAACTGCATGTGCCCGCCGCGCTGATTGCGGCGGCCGGCGTCGCGCGCTTGACGATGTCCGAGAACGAGGTGGTCTTCGATATTCCGACCCTGCTGGATGCCACCCTGGAGATGTGCGAACCGGTGGGGCACGCCTAGCCTGGATACCGCTCCAATCGACTGGTCCAGGATCGACACCGTGCTGCTCGACATGGACGGAACGCTGCTCGATCTGCGTTTCGACAATTGGTTCTGGCAGGAACTCATACCGCTCCGCTACGCGGCGCAGAACGGTTTGAGCCCGCCGGATGCGTTGGAACTCCTCAGACCGAAATTCCACGCGATTCGCGGCACCATGCAGTGGTACTGCATCGACTATTGGAGCCGCGAATTGGGCCTCGACATTGCCCGCATCAAACGCGCGACCCTCGGTCAAGTCGGTTATCTGCCGGGCGCCGAAGACTTTCTCCTGAAGCTCAAGGCAAGCGGCAAGCGACGCGTCCTCGTCACCAACGCCCACCCGACGACCTTGGCGATCAAAGACCGGCAGGTGCGGCTCACGATGCATTTCGATGCGTGCTATTCCACCCATATGTTCGACGCGCCGAAGGAAGATGCCGCCCTCTGGCCGCGCCTGCAGGCCGCAGAGCCGTTCGTCGCGGAGCGCACCCTGTTTGTCGATGACAGTCTGCCCGTCCTCGCGGCTGCGCATGGATTCGGGATCGGCTGGCTGCGCGCCGTGCGGCGCCCTGATTCCGGGCAACCGGCGCAAAGCACCGGTCCTTATGTCGGGGTGGACCGGGTTGCCGACCTGCTCGCCTAACCCCGGGAGGCTCGCCTAACCCCGGGGGGCATTTAGGTGGAGGGTCCTGCTGCGCCTGGACTGGGAGCACCCCCTGCCGGGCCGCCGCCCCCGCGATTACGCCGCCGGCGTCGCGGCGGACCCACCGTAGCGGACGCATCGCCGGTATTGTTGGCACCGGTGGCATTCCCGGCATTCCCGGCATTGCCGGTACGGCCCCCGCCGCCCCCGCTGCCGCTACGGCTGCCACTTCCACTGCCGCCGGTGCTGCCGCCGGAACCACCCCCACCCCCACTGCGGCCGCCGCCGCGGCTTCCGCTGCCGCGGTTCGGGCTTCCGGGGCGCCCTGGACCGCCCGGGCGGCCGCCGCCCCCCGGTCGTCCGCCGCCTCCCGGCCGTCCGCCGCCCCGCGATTGACCGGGCCGCGGCGCCCGTTCGCGCCACACGGCGGGAGGCGGGGCGGTCACGTCGGCCAGATCGACCACGTCGATGGCCGCACGCGGAATCTGGTGGCCGATGTAGCTCTCGATATCGGGCAGCGAGATCGCGTATTCCTCACAACCGAAGCTGATGGCATCGCCTTCGGCGCCGGCGCGGGCGGTGCGTCCGATGCGATGCACGTAGTCCTCCGCATCGTTCGGCAGATCGAAATTGAAGACATGGCTCACGTCGGGGATGTGCAGGCCGCGCGATGCGACGTCGGTGGCGATCAACACGGCGATCTCGCCTTCGTGAAAGTCACGCATCATCTTCAGACGTTTGCTCTGCGGCACGTCGCCGGACAACGCCTGGGCGACGAAACCGTTCGCCGTTAAGGTACGCTCGAGGACTTCGGCGATGCGCTTGGTGTTCACGAACACCATGGTGCGGCGCGCATCGATTCGCCGCAGAAGTCCCATCAGCAGCGGGATCTTTTCTTCCGTCGAGGGGAAGTACAGCACCTGCTTGACGCGGTCCACCGTCATCTTGTCCGGCTCGATGCGGATCAACTCGGGATTGTTCATGTGCTCGTACGCGAGTTCCATCACGCGGTGCGACAGAGTGGCCGAGAACATCATCGTCAGACGCTCGGTCGGAGGCGGCAATCGCCGTAAAATGAAGCGGATGTCCTTGATGAATCCCAGATCGAACATCCGGTCTGCTTCGTCCATGACCGCCACTTGAATATGGCGCAGCTCGAACACATGTTGCTTGAAGTAATCGATGATGCGGCCGGGTGTGCCGATCAGCACGTCGACGCCCTCTTCGAGGATGCGGCGCTGTTTTTCGTAATCGACGCCGCCGAACACGATCGCGAGTCGCAAACCCGCGTATTTGGCGATGCCCTCCGCGTCTTTGTGAATCTGCACCGCCAGTTCACGGGTCGGTGCGATGACGATGGCGCGGGGTGCGGCCGACGGCTTGTTGACTGGGATGGGCTCGGTCAACAATCGATTGAAGAGAGCGATGAGGAATGCCGCCGTCTTGCCGGTGCCGGTTTGCGCCTGGCCGGCGACATCGC
Organism: uncultured Gammaproteobacteria bacterium; assembly: GCA_963799885.1. Classification (GTDB taxonomy): domain Bacteria; phylum Pseudomonadota; class Gammaproteobacteria; order Steroidobacterales; family Steroidobacteraceae; genus Bog-1198. Next base: position 879,648 of record CAWCYX010000005.1, read on the forward strand.
GGCCCGCGAGTGCGACCGGCAGGGTTTGCGCCTGAATCGGAGTGCAGCGGATGTAGCCGAGATCGGCGATACCCCGCTTCACGGATTCGGGAATTTCCAGGGATTCGAACGTGAGCTTAGTGAGATGGGCGTCTGACATTTTCGCTTTGTGAGTTGCAGAAACTTGCAAAATGGTGGGAGACCGGTTAACAATACGCTAAGTCCGGAGCCGGTCTTTCCGCTCCCCTAACCGTATCATCGGTACCCTTTTAAGGTAATCAAGACCGCTAGAGCCGCTGTATTGTGCCCGAACGGCCGCGCATCGTCACTTCGCGCTAGCTTTCGGAATTCGTCCCCACATAAAACCCCTCTAAAAACTTCAAATGAATCTCCAAAAGGAGGTATATCCGCAGTGAGTAATCCAAGTATCGTCCATACCAGCGACGCCACATTCGACAAGGACGTTCTCAAGTCCGAAAAACCCGTTTTGCTCGATTTCTGGGCCGAATGGTGCGGTCCTTGCAAAATGATCGCTCCCATCCTCGATGAGATCGCCGATCAGTACAAGGACAAGATCCGAATCGCGAAGCTCAATATCGACGACAATCCGGCAACACCGCCGAAATTCAACATTCGCGGCATTCCGACGCTGATTCTCTTCAAGAATGGCACCGTGGAGGCCCAGAAAGTGGGAGCAGTCACCAAGTCACAGCTCGCCGCCTTTCTGGACAGCAACCTGTGAGAGGCTATCTAGGAAACCAGTCCCGCGGCGGCCAAGGCGGTCAGGGCGGACAACAAGGCGGCGGCGGCCAGGGCGGCGGGCGCTCCAATCGCTCCAACCGGGGCCCGCGCAACGACAACCGTAACGGCAACACCAATGGCGGCAGGCCGCCTCAGGAAGATTACGGCGATCTGCCGGAGGGCGGCGACGATCTAGAGATCATTGCACCGACGGATCTCGCGCGCAGCCGCAGTTCGATGAATCTGACCGAACTCAAGAAGCGCCCGATCAGCGACCTGGTCAAGCTGGCCGAGACCATGGGCCTCGAGAACATGGGCCGCTCGCGCAAGCAGGACATCATCTTCGGTGTCTTGAAGGCGCACGCCCGGAAGGGCGAGGATATCTACGGCGACGGTGTTCTCGAGATACTCCAGGACGGCTTCGGCTTCCTGCGCTCCTCCGACTCGAGCTATTTGGCCGGTCCGGACGACATCTACGTCTCGCCCAGTCAAATCCGGCGCTTCAATTTGCGCACCGGCGATTCGATTTCCGGTCTGATCCGCCCGCCCAAGGACGGCGAGCGGTACTTCGCGCTGCTGAAAGTCGGCGAGATCAACTACGATAGTCCCGAGAGTTCGCGCGGCAAGGTGCTGTTCGAGAACTTGACGCCGCTGCATCCCACCGAGCGGTTGAAGCTCGAGCGCGGCAATGGTTCGACCGAAGACTTGACCGCCCGCGCCATCGATCTGGTGGCGCCCATCGGCAAGGGACAGCGCGGCCTCATCGTCTCGCCGCCCAAGGCCGGCAAGACCATGCTGCTGCAAAACATCGCCACCGCCATTACGGCCAACCATCCAGAGGTTTATCTGATCGTGCTGCTCATCGATGAGCGGCCCGAGGAAGTGACCGAGATGGCGCGCACGGTGAAGGGCGAGGTCGTTTCCTCGACCTTCGACGAACCGGCCAGCCGGCACGTTCAGGTTGCCGAGATGGTGATCGAGAAGGCCAAGCGCCTGGTCGAACACAAGAAAGACGTGGTCATCCTGCTCGACTCCATCACCCGTCTGGCGCGAGCCTACAACACGGTGGTGCCGAGTTCCGGCAAAGTGCTGACCGGCGGCGTCGACGCGAATGCGTTGCAGCGGCCGAAGCGGTTTTTCGGAGCGGCCCGCAACATCGAGGAAGGCGGCAGCTTGACCATTCTCGCGACCGCGCTGGTCGACACCGGATCGAAGATGGACGACGTCATTTTCGAAGAGTTCAAGGGCACGGGCAATTCGGAAATCCATTTGGACCGGCGCATCTCCGAGAAGCGCACCTTCCCGTCGATCAACATCAACCGTTCCGGCACCCGTAAGGAAGAACTCATCACCGAGCCGTCGGAGTTGTCCAAGATGTGGATCCTGCGCAAGCTCCTGCATCCCATGGACGAGTTGGCCGCGATCGAGTTCTTGCTGGACAAGATGAAGGACACCAAGACCAACGCGGACTTCTTCGACGCGATGAAGCGGTAAGCATACTCGCGCAGCAGCGGAGGCAGCGGATATGCAATGGTGGGCGTGGGTCGCGGTGGGCGCCATCCTGTTGGGATCGGAACTCGCCTTCGTCGACGCGCAATTCTACCTGGTGTTCGTCGGTGCGGCCGCGCTGGTGGTCGGATTCCTGAGTCTTGCCCGCGCGGATCTTGCGGTATGGCTGCAATGGCTGATTTTCGCGGCGCTCGCCGTCTCGAGCATGGTCGGCTTTCGGCGGCGGATATACGAGCGCATGCGACGCAATCTGCCCATCATGCGGAGCGGCCCGGCAGGCGAACTGCTGATCGTCACGGAGCCGCTGCCGCCGGGGAAGACCTGCCGCATCGAGTTTCGCGGCTGCTCCTGGAGCGCGATCAATTGTGGTGAATCGGTCATTGCCGCCGGCGCCCGTGCACGGATCGAGCGCGTCGACGGCCTGACGCTCGTCGTGCATGCCGACACGTAATTTCTAGCAGGAGAGAGTCTTGGACATTCCCTTTGGCTACGGCGCCATCGCCGTGGCGGTCATCGTGGTCATCATCTTGGCCAAGACCGCGACGGTGGTGCCGCAACAGAGTGCGTTCGTGGTGGAGTACCTGGGCAAGTACAGCCGCACTCTGCAGGCCGGGTTTCACATCCTGATTCCATTCGTCGAGAAGGTCGCCTACCGGCATAGCCTGAAGGAAATCGCCATCGATATCGCGGAGCAGATCTGCATCACGCGCGATAACGTGCAGGTGGGCGTCGATGCAGTGCTCTACATGCAAGTGATGGATCCGCATCTCGCCTCTTACGGCATCACGAATTTCGGCTTCGCCATTGCACAGCTGGCGCAGACCACGCTGCGCAGCGAGATCGGCAAGATTGAACTCGACCGCACCTTCGAGGCGCGCGGCACGATCAATACCAACGTCGTGAGTGAATTGGACAAGGCGTCGGCTGCGTGGGGGGTCAAGGTGCTGCGCTACGAGATCAAGAACATCACGCCGCCCAAGGACGTGCTGCAGGCCATGGAAAAGCAGATGCGCGCCGAGCGCGAGAAGCGCGCGGTCGTGCTCACTTCCGAGGGCGAGCGCGATGCGAAGATCAACTCCGCCGAGGGCGACAAGCAGCGGGTGATCAAGCAATCCGAAGCCAATAAGCAGCAACAAATCAACGAGGCCGAAGGACAGGCGCAGGCCATTCTCGCCGTCGCGACCGCCACCGCCGAAGGCCTGCGCCAGGTCGGTATCGCGCTGTCCGATCGCGGCGGTATCGAGGCCATGCAGCTGCGGATCGGCGAAGAATACGTGAAGCAATTCGGCAAGCTTGCACAAGCGGGGACGACGCTCGTGGTGCCGGCGAATCTCACGGATCTGGCCTCCATCGTGACCATGGCGACCAGCATCGCCCGCAAGACGCAGGCTTGACCGCATGCGGGTGAAGCGAGAGGCCGCCGCCTCCGCCGCGGCGGTCCGGATGGAATTTGTAGAATTCGTGGTGTTGATCGCCGCGATGATGGCGGCTCAGGCGATCGCCATCGACGCGATGCTGCCGGCATTTCCGATCATCGTCGACGCCCTGCACGTCCCCCACGAGAACCAGGTGCAGTGGATATTGACCTTCTATATTTCGGGTATGGGCTGCGGCCAGCTCGTCTGGGGCATGATGTCGGATCGGTTCGGCCGGCGTCCGGTGCTGCTCGGGGGTCTGGGTCTGTATGTGGTGGCCGCTCTCTTGTGCGGCATCGCCGGCAGCTTTCACGTGCTCCTGGCATGGCGTTTCGTCCACGGCCTGGCGGCCGCCAGCGTCACGGTGTCGCGTTCGGTGATCCGCGATCTGTACTCCGGCCGCCACATGGCGCGGGTGATGTCCTTGACCTTCGTCGTGTTCCTGACGGTACCGGTCCTTGCGCCCAGCCTCGGCCAGCTGATCCTAGTCATGGCGCCGTGGCGCGTCATCTTCATCGTGTGCAGTGCGTATGCCGCGATCGTGTGGCTATGGGCGCTGCTGCGGCTGAAGGAGACGCTGCATCCGGAATACCGCCTCACACTGACGCGGACCCATATCGCTGCCGCCGTCCGGCTCGTCTTGGGCAATCGAACGTCCCTGTGCTACACGCTCGCGCTGACGGTGATGTTCGGTTCCATTCTGGCCTACGTCGGCATGGTGGCGCAGATCTTTTCCGAAGTGTTTCACCGCGCCTCCTTGATGCCCATCATGTTCGCGCTGTGCGCGGTGACCATGGGTTTTGCGGCCTTCATGAATTCGCACTTCGTCGAGCGTTTGGGGATGCGCCTGATCTCGCACACGGCTTTGTTGATCTTCATCGGGATCACCGCGCTGCACGTCGTGGTCGCGGCCCTCGGATGGGAACAGCTGTGGACCTTTGTGGTCTTCCAGGCGGTAACCATGGCGTTTTTCAGTCTGGCGGTCTCCAACTTCGGCGCGATGGCGATGGAGCCCATCGGCGAGGTGGCGGGAATCGGTGCCTCGCTGCAGGGCTTCATCCAGTCGTTCGGCGGCGCGCTGGTGGGCGCCGCCATCGGGCGCTTGTTCAACGATACCACCGTGCCGCTCGCCGGCGGCGCGCTAGCCTGTGGGTTGGCCGCTCTGGTGTTTGTGTTGTTGGCCGAGAAGGGGCTGCTGTTCAGGAGCCATCATATCGCGAGCTCGACCGGCTCTGCCGACGGCGCAGCCGCCCAGGGCATCATCGGTATCCACTGATCTGTATCCACTGATCTGAACGCCACGAAAGACGCTAACGGGCGGGCGTCTCGTGTGGTTGGAACAAGGCGTCGAGATCGCCGTGCGTCGGCATGGGTGCGAGTCCCTCGAGGTTGCCCTGACGGACCAGTGCTTGCGCGGCACTCATGAATCCTCCCCAGGCCGCGCGGGAGAGCGCACCGCCGACGCTGACACGGCGCACGCCCAGGTTTGATAGGGCAGCGAGCCCGGGGTCGGCCGGAGACCCCATCAGCACATTCACCGGCTTCGGATGGACGGCATCGACCACGGCCCGGATTTGATCCAGGGTCCGAAGGCCCGGCGCATACAAACAATCGGCGCCGGCGTTCGCGTATGCCCGGAGTCTCACGATGGTCTCTGCCAGGTCGGGGCGGTCGACGACGAAGCATTCGGCCCGGCCCACGAGCAGCGTGCCGGTGCCGCCGGCATCGATTGCTTTGCGTGCGGCCCGGAGCCGGGCCACGGCGTCATCGAGTTCGAACAAGGGGGCATCGGCGCGGCCGGTGGAGTCTTCGATCGATAACCCCGCGACTCCCGCGGCTACGGCGAGCCGCACGCTCTCGCCGACGGCCGCCGCATCCGCGGCGAAGCCGTTTTCGAAATCGGCATTCAGGGGCAGGTCGGTGGCGTCGACCATCTCGCGTAGATGCGCTAGCACCCGTTCGCGCGGCAATCCGTTGTCCGGCCGCCCCTGCGCCCAGGCGAGACCCGAGCTCGTGGTGGCGAGCGCCTTGAAGCCCAGGCTTTGCAGATACACGGCGCTGCCCACGTCCCACGGATTCGGAATGATGAAACAGCCGGATTCGTGCAGCTTGCGGAAAGCCTGCCGCTTGTCGGAGATGGTGAGCCGAGATTGAGTCATGCGAAATTTCTCCTAATAATTACCGCTTGCCCCGGCGCCGCTGGACGCGCCGCCGCCCCCCTTGAATTTATCAGGATCGGCGGATCCGTGGGGCGCGAGCGCGACGGTGCCGGCGAGCTGCAGCAGGTCGAGAGAATCGTCGGTCTCGAGTTGTCGGGAGGTGATGCCTCGACGCGGCACACGCAAGTACCGATCCAGCGCGACGGCGATCAACAGAACGGCGCCCCCGCCCAGCATCAATCTTTCCTGGAGCGACACGCCGCTGATCCGCCGCAGGTCGTAGGCAAGGCATCCGGCACACAGCATGAATGCGCCCAGAGGAGCATGCCAGCGTGCACGGACTCCCACGGCGAGCGCAGTACCGCCGAATGCCAGCAGCAACCCCGCAGTCAGCCAGATGCTGGATGGCGCAATGCCGCCGGCGCCGATCCATAAGTAACCGCAGAGTGGCATCGCGACCACCAGCCAATCGACCATACGGTCATACGACGGTCGGCGAAATTCCATTTTGCAACCGGCGAGCGCTGCCGTGCCCACGACGAAGCACAGTCCGCCGGACAGCCACGCGGCGGCCGAAGGGCTGGAATGCCCCTGCTGCACGATGAACTCGTGGACGGCGCCCGACAACGAAATGACGGAGACCGTCGAGAACAACGGATTGAGCAGCCGCAGTCCCGCAAGTCCGAAGGCGATGGCGATCAGCAGCAAAGTCATCGAATCGTGGCGGCCGTGCCAAAAATCGACCGCAAAGATCGCGACGATGACGAGAGACGCGGCCTCCAGCAATTCCTCGATGCCGCATCCGAAGAGCCGCCGGCCGACGATCAGCCATTCGGCGGCACCCAACAGCAGCGCGGCGCATATCCACGGAGCTCCAGGCGGATGCATGAGTTCGAGCACGACGTACGTAAGTGCCGCGCAAATTATTCCAAGAAGGAAAAGCGCGCTGCGCTTCATCCAGCCGACGGTCTTCCAATGGCCGCTCGATTCGGCGTGCGAGCGGGTGTCTGCGACGGAAGGCAGTCGCGCGGCGAGCGCAAGCCAGCGTTCCTCATCGGTACTGGGGCGAAGCGACCTCATTTGGCGGCGCGCCATGCCCAGCCATGCAGCCGCCAGAGCAGCCAGGCGCTGCTGGTCACGGTGAAGAGCTGCATCAGCGCCGCCGCCAGCGGCGCCGCTTTGAGCGTTCCTTCCACGATGCACAACGCCACCGCGCCATACACTATTCCGTAAATCACGAAGATCTCGCGGGTGTGCCGAATTCCGTAGCGAATCGCAACGAACCCTAGCGCGACCACCACCATCAAGCCGGCGCCGCGACGCTCGTCGCTGGAACACCACGCAAGACCGCCCCAGAAGCCGAGATTGGCGGTGAAGTGTTCCAAGATCTGCTGCATCGAACGGGACGCGTCCAGGCGCCGGTGTATTTCGCGCCATGCCAGAATGAGGGCGGCGCACAGCAGCGCCCGCCCGCCCGCGCTGGACGCCGCGTGCTCGAGGGTCAACAGGTTGCCGAAACTGCGTTCGACGCCGATCCAGCCGGCGAAGGACGCCAGCGAGAGCGACAGAACCAGCGGTGATTCGAAGCAATAGGCGGTTGCCGCGTGCACAGCCGCGAGGATCAAGAGGTGCCGCGACCAGTCTTCGCCGAACCAGTGAAATTGCGCTTCCGCGAAGCCGAGATCCGCACTGACGATGAGGGCGCCCAGCACGAGTACGTAGTCGGCGGCGACCGACGGGTGAAGGCCTCGGCGATGCATGCGCACTGCGAAGCCGTAGCAGACGGCGGCGCCCCCTGCGAGGCCCGCGATGATGGCCACAGGACCGATCCGATCGATGTTCTGCTTCAGGAAAATGCCGATACCGGCGGTGATGGCCGCCACGGCCGCATAGAGGGCGGCGCGCAATTCCTGAAAAACCGAAAACAGCGTGCGGCTCTCGAGTGCGACCGCGCGCGCCGCGGCGGCGGCGTCAAGAACCCCTTGTCGATGAAGCGTCCGTACTTCCGGTTCCAGCGAATGCATGGCCGGAAGTATACGGCGGCGAACGGCGCTGAAGTAGACTGGCCGGGATGACCTTGACCATCGAACAGATTGTCGCTGCGGGGCTGTGCATCGGTTGCGGACTGTGCCGCGCCATCGCCGGCCCGGCTCGTCTCGAGATCGCCATGACCCCAGAGGGCCGCGAGCGGCCGCGCATGCGCACTGCGCTGGATACCGCGACACTCGAACGCATCAACGCGGTCTGTCCGGGCACCCGCGTCGACGGTGCCGTTCCCGGAGCGCAGTCGAAGGACGCGACGACGGATCCCATCTGGGGGCCGGCCGAACATCTCGCCATCGGCTATGCAAGCGATCCCGACGTTCGCTACCGCGGCTCCACCGGCGGCGTATTGACCGCGCTGGGCCAGTATCTCTTGGAAAGTGGGCGCGCGAAATTCATTCTTCACGTCGCCGCGTCGAAGATTGCACCCATGCGCAGCGAGCGACGCTTGAGTTTCGATGCAGCGTCGGTGCTCGACGCCGCGGGGTCGCGTTATGGGCCGGCGGCGGCCCTGCTCGATTTCACGTCGATTCTCGATCGAGCTGAGCCCTTCGCACTGATCGCCAAGCCCTGCGACGTGTCGGCCGTGCGCAATCTCGCGCGGTTCGATCCCCGCGTGGATCGGTACATGCGGTATGCCCTGACCCTGGTGTGCGGCGGCGCGTCCGAGTTGACCAAGTCTCGAGAAATACTGGACGAGTTCGGCATCGTCGAGGAGGAGCTGTCTTTGTTTCGATATCGCGGTCACGGCAATCCCGGTCCGACCCGCTTGGAAACCAAGGACGGCCGCAGCTTCGATCTGACCTACCAACAAATGTGGGCGGACGAATCGACATGGAGAATTCAGTCACGCTGCAAGATCTGCCCCGACGCCGTGGGCGAGAGCGCCGATCTAGTCGCGTCGGACGTGTGGCCGGGCGGCGGACCCACCGGCGAGGACGAAGGTTTCAACGGAATCATCGTGCGGACCCGGCGTGGCCGGGAACTCTATGAAGCGGCGCTCGCGGCGGGCGCCATTGTCGAATCGCCGCGCCGCGTGAGTTTCCGCGACTTCGACGAATTTCAGCCGCATCAGGTCCGCAAGAAGCGTGCCGTCTGGGCTCGGCTGGCCGGCCGGAAGGCGGCCGGCCAGCCGGTTCCCGAAGTGAGCGGCCTGCGCTTGACGGCCTGTGCCCGGCAGAATTCGCTGCGGGAGAATCTCGCCGAGGCGCGCGGCGCGCGGCAGCGATCGAACTCGGGAAGACTGAGCGAGCCGCCTGCGTAGCTTTAGGGCCGTTCCCGCGCGATCGCCCGATAGCCGATGTCGCGCCGATATTGCACGAGGTCCCAATGAATCGCGTCGACCAGCGCGTACGCCTGCTGTTGCGCCGCACCGACCGTATCGCCGAGGCCGACCGCGCAGAGGACTCTTCCCCCCGCGGTCACCACGCGCGAGCCTTCGAAGCGAGTGCCTGCGTGAAACACTTTTCCCGGCAGCCGCGCTGCTGCTTCGAGGCCATCGATCCTATCGCCCTTGCGGTATGCATCGGGATATCCGCCTGCCGCCATGACGACGCCGAGCGCCGCGCGCGAATCCCATTGGACGTCGAAATCATCGAGCGTGCCGTTGCGCGCCGCCTCGCACAGAGCGACGAGGTCGCTTTTGAGACGCATGAGAATCGGTTGGGTTTCCGGATCGCCGAAGCGGCAGTTGAATTCGAGCACCTTCGGCACGCCATCCTCGCCGATCATCAGCCCCGCGTACAGAAATCCCGTGTACGGATTGCCGTCGTCGGCGAGGCCTCGCAACGTCGGTCGGATCACCTCGCGCATGATCCGTGCGTGCACCGCCGGCGTGACGATCGGCGCGGGCGAGTAGGCTCCCATGCCGCCGGTATTGGGGCCGGAGTCGCCGTCGTCGCGGCGCTTGTGATCCTGCGACGTGGCGAGCGGTATCACCTGTTGGTCGTGCGCCACGACAATGAAGCTGACCTCTTCGCCCTGCAGGAATTCCTCGATGACGACGGTATTGCCGGCGGCGCCGAAGCTGCCGCCGAGTATGGCGGTTGCCGTCGCAATGGCCGACGCGTGCGTATCGCAAATGATCACGCCCTTGCCGGCCGCGAGTCCGTCCGCTTTCACCACCAGAGGCACTCGTTGAGCGCGCACATAGTCGGCGTCGAAGTCCGCCGCGGTGAAGGTTGCATAACCCGCCGTCGGAATCCCGTGGCGCTTGAGGAACTCCTTGGTGAAGGCCTTGGATCCTTCCAGCCGGGCAGCCGCACGGGTAGGTCCGAAGCAGGGTCGATCCGCCGCCGCGAAGCGGTCCACGATGCCCGCGACGAGGGGTCCTTCGGGCCCGATGACCGTGAGCTCGACGTCTTCTTTTTCGGCGAACTCGAGCAGCGCGTTGATATCATCCGCTGCAATATCCACGTTGCCGATATTCGGTTCGAGTGCGGTGCCGGCGTTGCCGGGTGCGACGAACACCTGCCGCACCCGCGGCGATTGCGCGCATTTCCAAGCCAGGGCGTGTTCACGGCCGCCTCCGCCGACGATCAGTATCTTCATCAGGAGCCTAGTGTCGAAAATGCCGCATCCCGGTGAACACCATGGCGATGCCGTGCTCGTCGGCGGCCGCGATGACATCCGCGTCGCGCTTCGAACCGCCGGGTTGAATCACCGACTTGATGCCGAATTCGGCCGCCACGTCCAGCCCGTCGCGGAACGGGAAAAACGCATCCGAAGCCATCGACGCCGAATCCAGGGGCAGCCCTTCGTCCTTGGCCTTCATCGCAGCGATCTTGCTGCTGACGACGCGGCTCATCTGGCCCGCGCCGATGCCGAGGGTCGACTTGTCCTTGACGCAGACGATGGCGTTCGATTTCACATATTTCGCCACGCGCCACGCGAACAGCAAATCATCGAGTTCCTCGGGACTGGGCCGCCGCCGCGTGACCGCGCGCAACTCGTTCGATCGGATCACTCCGTCGTCGCGGGTTTGCACCAGCAAACCTCCGGCAACGCTCTTGTATTCAAGCAACTGGGCCACCGGCATCGACATATCGCCCACTTCGAGCACCCGAATGTTGTCCTTCGACGCGAGCAACGTCCGAGCGTCCTGCGCGATGCTGGGGGCGAGGATCACCTCGACGAATTGGCGCTCCAGGATGGCGGCCGCGGTTGCCGCGTCGAGAGTGCGATTGAAGGCGATGATCCCGCCGAAGGCGGAAGTGGGGTCCGTGCGGTACGCAAGGCCGTACGCGTCGCCGATGCTTTGCGAGAGCGCAACGCCGCAAGGGTTGGCATGCTTCACGATGACGCAAGCCGGAGCCTCGAATTGCCGCACGCACTCGAGCGCGGTATCGCTGTCCGCGATGTTGTTGTACGAAAGCTCCTTCCCTTGGATCTGGCTCGCCTGCGTTACTGATGCGCCAATGGCGCGCGGATCGCGGTAGAACGCCGCTTGTTGGTGGGGATTCTCGCCGTAACGCAAAGCGCTCTGCTTGCGAAACGAAAGATTCAGATCGTCCGGGAATGTCGGAGTTTCGCCGCCGATCAGGCCGCTAAAATACGCCGAGACCATGGCGTCGTACTGCGCCGTATGCGCAAAGGCTTTCGCGCTCAAGCGCTGGCGCATCATGATACGCGTTGCCCCCTGATTCGCCGCCAATTCGTCCAAAATGCCACGATAGTCGCCGGGATCGACGACGACGGTGACCGACGCGTGATTTTTGGCCGCGGCACGAACCATGGCCGGTCCGCCGATATCGATGGTCTCCACCGCATCTTCGTAGCTGCAGTCGGGCCGCGCAACGGTCGCCGCAAACGGATACAGATTCACCGCCAACAAATCGATCGGTTCGATGCCATGCTCGCGCATCACGGCATCATCGATGCCGCGGCGTCCCAGCAGTCCGCCGTGAATCTTCGGGTGCAGCGTTTTGACGCGGCCGCCCATGATTTCGGGGAACCCCGTGTATTCGGCGACCTCTTTGACGGCCACGCCGTGGCGCGTCAAGAGCTTGGCCGTGCCGCCGGTGGACAACAGTTCGATTCCGCGCTCCTTCAGTTCCCGCGCGAACTCAACGATTCCTGTCTTGTCGGAAACGCTGAGCAGTGCGCGGCGTACTAATTGAGGCAATGGCTGCTACTCGTTGATCCCGAACTCTTTGAGTTTCTTGCGTAAAGTACCGCGATTGATGCCGAGGATTGTCGCGGCGCGGCTCTGATTTCCCTGCACGTGTCCCATCACCACCTTGAACAGCGGTTCCTCGACCTCTCGCATCACCAGATCGTACAGGTGTGCGGGCTTATGGCCGTTCAGGGTCTCGAAATAACACTGCAGCGCTTCTTCAGCCTGCGAACGCAGCGGGACGCCCTTGCCATTGACTTTCAGATCGCGGCCATTGAACGATGGCGACGAATCTTTGCGCGATCTCGACTTTTTCCTGGCGACCATAGTTCACCCAAATTCCCTGCAACTCGTTTCTTTTTATTCAACTATGTACGCTTAAGTACGGCACACCGGTGTCGAAATGCTCCAACAGCATGGATAGTTGCTGCGCCGGCGTCTCGACAGTGACGAGACGGTTCCGCAAAACTTCCTGTCCAGGATGCTGCCGAAAATACCAACTCAAGTGTTTACGCGCCACTCGAACACCAGTTTCATCGCCGTACAGGGCGTACAGGTCTTCAAGGTGGGCGCGCATAATATCACGGACTTTTTCCAGCGCTAGCACTCCGCGAAATTCCCCCGTCGAAAGGAAAAAATTGACTTCATCGAAGATCCATGGCCGGCCTTGCGCGGCTCTTCCGATCATGACGCCGTCGCATCCGGTGCGCGCCAAAACGTCGCGCGCCTGGACGGGCGAGCCGATGTCCCCATTGGCAAACACCGGAATGCCGATCTTTGCCTTGATCGCGGCAACCGTTTCGTGCTCGGCATCTCCCTGGTACATGTCCGCGCGCGTGCGGCCGTGCACGCTGAGCGCTTGAATGCCGCAGTCCTCGGCCATCGCGGCGATTCGAACGCCGTTCTTGTTGTTACGGTCCCAGCCGGTGCGCGTCTTCAGCATCACCGGCGCCGTCACCGCGCGCACCACGGCTTGCAGAATGCGTGCCACTAGCGCCTCGTCCTGCAGCAACGCAGAGCCCGCGAGGCGATTGCACACTTTCTTGGCGGGACATCCCATGTTGATGTCGATGATTTCGGCGCCCGCATCGACGTTGCGTTGCGCTGCATCGGCCATCATCGCGGGATCGAAACCGGCGATTTGCACCACGCGCGGACTCGGCTCGCCCGTATGATCCCTGCGTCGGCGCGATTTCGGCGTATCCCACAACCGCACATCTGCCGTGAGCATCTCGGACGCGGCGAGGCCGGCGCCGAACCGGCGGCACAGGATTCGGAACGGACGGTCGGTCACGCCGGCCATCGGCGCAAGCAGGACGTTGGACGGCAAGACGTAGGGCCCGATCTTGACGGGCATCATTTGGACTGCCGCCCGGCGGCCGCGCCGGCATCCGCGGCACACACGATTCTTTTTTCGGCGGTGCGGATGCAAACGTCGATCTCGAAACCCTCCGCATCTTTTCCGGGATCGAGAATATTCAAGGTGGCGTCCACGCGCTCGCCGGGCGCGAGCATGCGCGCCGGCGCCTTGCCCAAGTATTCGGCCGGTTCGAATTCTCGCGCGCCCACGCGGGTGCCGAATCGGTCGGCGAGCGTCACGCGCAGCAGTGGATAGGGCTGCAATTGCGCGGCTGCATTCATGATGCTCGCCCGAACTCGCAACGTGCCGTTGGCGCCCGGATCTCCAGTCACGCCCCATTGACGCAACTGATAGGTGGCCAGCGTGGCCGCCGGCTTGCCGTCGCCATCGAGCAGCGGCGCGTGGGCGGACAACCACTCCCCATTGGTTTGAACCACTTGAAACACCAGCAGCAATGCGAGGATCACGGCGGCTGAAATCCAGACGGCGGGCGGCAGTTGCCGCCGGCGCGGCGCATTGATTTCCGGCAGCTCCGCACGCTGGTAGCCTGCCAACATTTCCTGACGAATGTCCTCAGAAACCGTAAGGCCGGGGATCTTGGCGGCGGGCACCGGCACGCGGCGCTCGATCTGTGGCGGTGTGTTCCGCAATGGCATGTCCCGCTCGGGGATGGACGCGGCCGGCCCGGGCACGGCCGGTACAGGCGCGGCCGGCGGAGGCGCGGCCGGTCTCGACTCCGTCGGCACGGTCTCCGTGTGTACCTGCTCGGCGTGCGAGGGCTCGGCCTGTGCCGTCGTAGCGGGCGGCGGTGCGCTGCGCGCAGCCGCGGCCTTCACGGAGGCGGCGAGGATCTGCAGCGGAGTCGGCGATGTTTCGATGAAAATTCGGTCCAGCTCGCCCGGCGGCAGCGTGAACTCTAGCGATGCCTCCAGATCCAATTCCTCATCGGGCTCACCCAACACCTTCAGACGAGCGATTTCATCACCTTCCGGGGCTGGCGCGGCGTTTTCCGGGGCTGGTGCGGCGGCCGGCGGCACCGGTTCGGCGGATTGCAGAATGGCATCCGCGCGACTCTCCGATTCCAGCGACGACTCGCCGGCGGGAAAGGCCGTCGCGTCCTCCGCGAGCCGCGCCAACGCATTGAATACTTCGCCGCATCGGCCGCAGCGCACCTGACCGCCCGCGGCCCGCAGTGTCTCGGCCGACAATCGAAACACCGTCTCGCACTTGGAACACTGTGTGTACACGTCAGGCAGCTCTGCGGGCGTGTATGCAGCACCAGTCATCCCGCCCGACGACTTGCACCATGTCAAAACCCGACGTGTAGGCGGCCTTGACTGCATACGCCTGCGTCTTCAGGAGACCGGACAGCAGCAGATCGCCGCCGGCCGCACACGCCGCCGTCAGCGTCGTCGCCAATTCGATCAATGGGCCGGCGAGAATGTTCGCAACCACGCAACCGGCGGGAAGCAACTGCACCGGAACCCCGGCGACTTCGATAGCCGACGAGACGCCGTTGCGAACGGCATTCTCGCGCGTGGCGATGAGTGCCTGTGGATCGAGATCCACCGCCACGACGTGGGCCGCGCCCATCTTCAATGCGGCAATGCCGAGAATGCCGGAGCCGCAGCCGTAGTCGATCACGGAGCGGCCGGTCAACGGCAGCGACTCCAGTATCTGCAGACAGAGCGCCGTGGTGGGATGCGTGCCCGTACCGAACGCCAGCCCGGGATCGAGCCGAACGACGACGGCATCCGCATCGTCCGGCGCGGCGGCTGCCGTCGGGCAAACCCATAGCCGTCTGCCGAAACGCATCGACTTCCAATCCGCGAGCCAGACGCGCTCCCAATCACGATCCTCCACACTGCGCACGCGCGCGGTCTCCGTGATGTGGGTGCCCAGGCTGGCGGACAACCGTTCGACGGACCGGATCGCCGCACGCGCTACTGCTCCGGCATCTCGTGCTGCGGCAGCTTGAAACAGTGCGCGCACCCGTGTGTCGCTCCACAATCTGATTTCACCGGGCTTGGGTTCGAGCACCGGCTCATCGCCACCGTCGAGTAGCGTGATCGAGCACGCGCCGGCCTCGAGCAGCGCCTCCTCGACGACATCCGGGTCGAGACCGCTTAAGGGAAATTCAATCTCATAGAAGGTCACTTCAATCCCAGGCGTCTCTCGAGGTAATGGATATCCGTGCCGCCTTGGCGAAACGCGGAGTGATTGAAAATCTCTTGATGCAGAGGAATGTTGGTCTTGATGCCCTCGACGACCATTTCCGCCAGCGCATTGCGCATGCGGGCGATCGCCGTGTCGCGGGTATCGCCGGATGCGATGACCTTGCCGATCATTGAATCGTAGAACGGCGGCACGTTGTAGCCGGTGTAGACGTGGCTGTCGACACGTATTCCCGGTCCGCCCGGCGCATGCCACAAGCGAACAGGGCCGGGCGAGGGCGTGAAGGTCTTGGGATCTTCCGCATTGATGCGGCATTCCACCGCGTGACCGCGGATCTCGATGTCTTTTTGCTCGTAGGGCAGCGGCTCGCCCGCCGCGATGAGCAGTTGCGCCTTCACGATGTCGATGCCGGTGACCAGTTCCGTTACCGGGTGTTCGACTTGCACGCGCGTGTTCATCTCGATGAAGTAGAACTCGTTGTCCTGATACAGGAATTCCAGGGTGCCTGCATTGCGGTATCCGACTTCGCGGCACGCCCGGGCGCAGCGCTCTCCCATCGTTTTGCGTTGCTTGGTGGTGAGGCCGGGAGCCGGCGCCTCCTCGATCACTTTTTGGTGTCTGCGCTGCATCGAGCAGTCGCGCTCGCCCAGGTGCACCACGTGGCCGTAGTTGTCCGCGAGTACCTGAAACTCGATGTGCCTCGGCTTTTCCAGGAACTTCTCCATGTAAACCTGGGGATTGCCGAAGGCGGCAAGCGCCTCGGATTGCGTGACGCTGATGGCATTGAGCAACGAGGCGTCGGTGTGCACGACCCGCATCCCGCGGCCGCCGCCGCCGCCCGAAGCCTTGATGATCACTGGGTAGCCGATCTCTTTGGCGATGCGAAAGTTCTCATCGATGTCCGTTCCCAAGGGGCCGTCCGAGCCCGGCACGCAGGGGACGCCCGCGGCCTTCATCACCTTGATGGCCGAAACCTTGTCTCCCATCAAGCGAATGGTTTCAGCCCTCGGACCCACGAAAATGAAACCGCTCTTTTCGACGCGCTCGGCGAAGTCTGCGTTCTCCGACAAGAAGCCGTACCCCGGATGGATGGCGACGGAGTCCGTGACCTCGGCGGCGCTGATAATGGCGGGCATGTTCAAATAAGACAATGCGGATTGCGGCGGCCCGATGCATACCGTCTCATCCGCAAGGAGTACGTGCTTGGTGTTGAAGTCCGCGGTGGAGTGCACTGCGACGGTCTTGATTCCTAACTCGCGGCAGGCGCGCAGGATGCGAAGCGCGATCTCCCCGCGATTGGCGATGACGACTTTTTCGATCACAAGGAGCCCCGCTATTCGATGATGAACAGCGGTTGGCCGAACTCGACAGGCTCCCCGTTCTTGGCGAGTATCGCGGTGACGCGTCCCGCTTTGTCCGATTCGATCTGGTTCATCATCTTCATGGCTTCGATGATGCAAAGGATCTGGCCGACCTTCACTTCGGTGCCGAGGTCCACGAAGGCCTTGGCGCCGGGTGCGGAAGCCGAGTAGTACGTGCCGACCATCGGCGAGGTCACCGTGTTGTCGTCGTTGCGCGGCTTGTGTTCGCCCGCTGCGGTGGCGGGAGTCGCCGGCCCGGGCGGCGCAGACGCCACGGGCATCGGGGCCGCCATCGGCGCCTGCATCGCCATCCGCGGATGGCGGCTGATGCGTACCGACTCCTCTCCCTCGGAGATTTCGAGCTCGGAGATGCCCGACTCCTCCAGCAATTCAATCAATTTTTTAACTTTGCGAATATCCATCCGCTAACCCTCGCGATTACTAAATGGTGGCGGCCAGGCGCGTACAGGCGGCATCGAGCGCGAGCTCATACCCTTGTGCGCCAAGACCTACGATGCTGCCTACGGCGATACCGGATAGATAAGAGTGGTGTCGAAACTCCTCACGGGCATGGATATTGGTCAGGTGCACTTCGATGAAAGGCACCGCGACTGCGAGGAGGGCGTCGCGAAGTGCGATGCTGGTGTGCGTGTAGGCGCCCGGATTGATGATGATGAAAGCGACGCCGTCGCTTTTCGCGCCCTGAACCCGGTCGATCAACTCGTGCTCGGCGTTGCTTTGGTACGCAATCAGCTCGTGGCTGCGGGCCCGCGCGGCTTCCTTGAGCTTCTTTTCGATGCTGGGTAATGTGGCCGAACCATAGATTCCCGGCTCGCGCGAACCCAAAAGATTCAAGTTCGGCCCATTGAGCAACAGGATTCGCGCCATATCCCCTAGAGTCCAGCGTTGTCGCGTTGTAAAGGTCCGCGATATTAACCAGAAATGGAGCAGAAAAGGCAACCTTCGGCAGCGAACGTCGCCGGAAAGGCCTTAGTCGGTCTTGCGCCGACTAGCTTGCTGGTGGCGTGCGCAGGGAGCGCAGCCCTTCGGCGATGGTGTGCCGAGCTTCCGGCAATTGCATCCGGTTTTGGTTGAGACTTTGCACCACCGACAGGATGAGATCGATCTCGGTCTTGTGGAGCTCGCCCACGTAAAGCGCCACTACCTCGCCCCGCTGGTCGGTGAAAACCGTGAAGGGAAATGCCGGCGAGTCGACGCCGAACCCCCGGGCGACGTCCAGGGCATCGTCCTCACCGATCAACAGGGGGTAGGAGATTTTGAGTTCATCGGCGTAGGCCACCACTTTATCCCGGTAGTCCACCGCGATACCCACCACTTCGAGGTTGCGGTCGAGCCACTCCCGCCGGACCGATTGGAGTAGCGGTATTTCATGGCGGCACGGGGCGCACCAGGTGGCCCAGAAGTTGATAATCAACGACTTGCCGCGCCAGGTCGAAATGGGAGTCGGCTTGCCGCTGCGTCCCCCCAATGAAAATTCGGGCAGGTGTTCCGGGATTCTTAGGGAGACCGACTCGCCGGGCGCAACCGAGGTGCCAAAGGCCGAGTCGAAGGGCGCATCGAAGTCGCTGGGGGCGGGAGGGCTCGCCTCGCCGGCCGGAACTCGGACGCCGGCGAGCGGTGCAAGGGCAGGCGCGGCCCGTTGCGGCGCATGGCTCTGGTACACGCGCAGTCCCGCCCATAGGCCGAACGACACCACCAGCAATCCGCCAGCAAGCCGCAGTGCCTGGATCCTCATGCCGCCGGAGTGTCGAGATTCCGGTCTTTTCGCAGCAGAAAACCGGCAAAAAGGAAAGCAAAACCTCCGCCAAGGATCGCCACGCCTTCCCAGGGGTGCGACTTTGCGAGGGGCGCCGGCAGAACGCCGCTGCTCGTGGCGATAATCACCTTCGAGATCGGTGGGTAGCACAATCCAGCTTCGGCGCACCCCTGGTAGGTCACTTTGATCTGGATGGGGTGGGCGCCGGCGTCGGAGCGGGTATAGGGGACTGCGGCCTCCACCTGTTGAGTGAAGATTTCCTGGGTGCCGAGATAGGGATCCGTCTTCATCGTACCTTTGGGAAACGATGGCTCTCCGAGTACCAGGTCGGGGCTCTCCGCCTTGACCTCCATTCTGTGCCGGTACAGGTAGTAGC
The DNA here is from genome assembly GCA_963799885.1 of uncultured Gammaproteobacteria bacterium. Classification (GTDB taxonomy): domain Bacteria; phylum Pseudomonadota; class Gammaproteobacteria; order Steroidobacterales; family Steroidobacteraceae; genus Bog-1198. The sequence continues at coordinate 898,657 of CAWCYX010000005.1, forward strand.
CGTCCGCAATGACCCAGCGAACGCGTAGCACGTTGCCGTCCACCCGGCTGGCAGCGCGAAAGGCCACGTCTGGGTCCAGGAAGTCGCCTTCATTGGATTCCACGCCGCGCATCCACCAGGGCTTTGCGCCGGCCGACCCTGGCAGGATCAGCGCCGTGAGGGTCAGCGCGCCTGCCGCCAGCCCGGCCGTTCGTAGGAGAAGCTTCATCAGTTCCACTTTATCGCAGTTCCGGGTTCCGGGGGCGGTTCCCCCGGCAAGGGGACATTTTTAAGCAGACACGGCAAAAATTACCGCTGGTTCCCCCTTGTATCGGAGAAATCTGCCGCTATCATTAGCAGCCAAGAGCAGAGAGTGCTAATAGCCCCCCGCTCGTCGTCAAATCAACCCCAGCACTAGGAGTCTTGTCTTATGAAGATTCGTCCCCTTCATGACCGTGTGATCGTGAAACGAGAAGAAGAAGAGCGTAAGTCCCCAGGCGGCATCGTGATCCCGGATACTGCGACTGAAAAGCCCATTTTTGGGAAAGTGGTTGCCGTCGGCAAGGGCAAGATTTTGGAAAACGGTGAGATTCGCCCGCTCGACCTCAAGGTCGGCGACAAGATCCTCTTCGGTAAGTACAGCGGCACCGAAGTGAAGATGGATGGCGAAGAGCTGGTCGTCATGCGCGAAGAAGACGTCATGGCCGTGGTTGAAGGCAAGTAAGCCTCGCCACTCCCCGTTTATCCAGACAATTAATTCAATTTTAGAGGTATCAGCAAATGGCAGCTAAAGACGTACGCTTCAGCGACGACGCCCGGCAACGCATGTTCAAGGGTGTGAATATTCTGGCGAATGCCGTCAAGGTAACGCTGGGTCCCAAGGGCCGCAATGCGGTGCTCGACAAGAGCTTCGGCGCCCCCACCGTCACCAAGGACGGCGTTTCGGTCGCGAAAGAGATCGAGCTGAAGGACAAGTTCGAGAACATGGGCGCGCAGATGGTGAAGGAAGTCGCTTCCAACACCTCCGACGAGGCCGGCGACGGCACCACCACCGCCACCGTGCTCGCGCAAGCGATCATCCGCGAAGGGTCTGAAGTCGGTGGCCGCCGGCGCCAATCCGATGGACCTGAAGCGCGGCATCGACCTCGCGGTCGCTTCCGCCACCGAAGAGCTGAAGAAGCTCTCCAAGCCCTGCAAGGACCCGAAGGCGATCGCGCAAGTCGGCACGATTTCCGCGAACTCCGACGAGAGCATCGGCAAGACGATTGCGGATGCGATGGCGAAGGTCGGCAAGGAAGGCGTCATCACGGTCGAAGAGGGTTCTGGTCTGCAGAACGAGCTGGAAGTGGTCGAGGGCATGCAGTTCGACCGCGGCTATCTCTCGCCGTACTTCATCAACAATCAGCAGAGCCAGAGCGCCGAGCTCGACAAGCCGCTGATCCTGTTGGTGGACAAGAAGATCTCCAACATCCGCGAGCTGCTCCCGCTGCTCGAAGCCATCGCGAAGGGCGGCCGACAGCTGCTCATCGTGGCGGAAGATGTGGAAGGCGAAGCACTCGCCACCCTCGTGGTCAACACGATCCGCGGAATCGTCAAGGTCGCCGCCGTCAAGGCGCCGGGCTTCGGCGATCGTCGCAAGGCCATGCTGCAGGACATCGCCATTCTGACCGGCGGAACCGTCATTTCCGATGAAGTCGGCTTGTCGCTCGAGAAGGCGACGCTCAACGACTTGGGCGAAGCGAAGAAGATCCTGGTGGAGAAAGAGAACACCACCATCATCGACGGCGCCGGCAAGGCGGCGGACATCAAGGGCCGCGTCGAAAGCATTCGTCAGCAGATCGAGGAAGCGACCTCCGATTACGACAAGGAAAAGCTGCAGGAGCGCGTTGCCAAGCTCTCCGGCGGTGTTGCCGTGATCAAAGTCGGCGCGGCGACCGAAATCGAAATGAAGGAAAAGAAGGCGCGCGTCGAAGACGCACTGCACGCAACCCGTGCGGCCGTCGAAGAGGGCGTGGTTCCGGGTGGCGGTGTCGCGCTGGTGCGTGCGTTGAAGGCGATCGAGAAATTGGTCGGCGCCAACGAGGATCAGACCACGGGCATCAAGATCCTGGCTCGCTCGATCGAAGAGCCGCTGCGCCAGATCGTCACCAATGCGGGTGAAGATGCGGCGGTGGTGCTGAACCGAGTCCGTGAGGGCAAGGGCACGTTCGGCTACAACGCCGCGACCAGCGAGTACGGCGATATGATCGAACTGGGCATTCTGGATCCGACCAAGGTTACGCGTCTGGCTCTGCAGAACGCCGCCTCGGTTGCGGGTCTCCTGCTCACGACGGAAGTCATGATCGCCGAGTCGCCGAAGGACGAAGAGCATGCACATGGCGCCCCGGGCGGCGGCATGGGTGGCATGGGCGGAATGGACATGTAATACCTACTCCCGTAGGTTTACAGTCAATGAGAGAGCGGGCTTCGGCCCGCTCTTTTTTTTATGTGCGCCCGGCAGGGCGCACTCACTGGGAGGTGAAAGTCCTCTACACAGCCGACATGGGCAAGTGTTAGCGGAAGGCAACGGTTTCTCGGGTGACCGGGAGTCGGAAGGAAGCCGGAAGCAAAACGTTGGCGCGACGCACAGGAAGCGGATAGAGGCGGCAACGACTCCAGAGTTTAAGTTGAACCGCCGGATGCGGAACCACACGTCCGGCGGTGTGGGAGGGCGGTGAGCGCAAGCTCACCCGCTACCCGATTATGGGAATGCCGAGATCACCCGGCTACCCGTACACTGCCCGCGGCCGCCCGTTCGACGAATCAACCGGCTTCGTAGGTACCCGCCTTGAAAATCAGATCGTCCTTGCGCTCCCAATAGGCCAGCTTCTTTTCGATCTTGCCGCTCACCGGGTTCTTGCGCTGATAGGTGATCCAACCGTTCGGCTTGTTCTTCGCGGTTTCGACGATCTCTTTGATGAACTGCTTGCCGCTCGGGTCCGCCTGATCGAGGCGGTTCAAGCCGACGATTCCGGGAGAGACGGGATGCGCGACGCAGACACCGTTGATATCGTGCACGTCGACATAGTCCTCGCCCTTGGCGAACATGCCCTCCTTGTTGTTCATCTCGGTCAGAGTCTTCTCGCGCCCGTTGGCCTTGTAGAACTCCGTCGCCTTTTTTACCTGCGCCACGACTTCGTCCTTGGACGGGGCGCCGTCGGCGCGCACGACGCCGGCAGGCGCCAGCGCGATCATCGAGAATAAGAGACCGAGACAAAGTTTAGAAAGCATGACGGTTCCTCGTTGCGACTAGGTGGGACTGGCTGCGCGCTTGCTCCAAGGGCGTACTGCCCCACGTCGCTCGACGCGCGCTTCGACTGCGGGTGACGTTGTTCGGGTTGGTGCGGCGTCGCCGCCGCCCACCTTGTATCGACTCATCATGCTGCTGAGATTGGTCGACTGCTCGGCAAGCGCTTGTGACGCGGCGGCGGCCTCTTCCACCATGGCGGCATTCTGCTGGGTCAATTCATCCATCTTGGCGACGGCACTACCGACTTGCTCGATGCCATTCGCCTGTTCGGCGCTTGCCGCGGCGATCTCGGCGATGATGTCACCCACTTTTTTCACCGCGGCGACGACTTGTACGAAGGCTGCGCCCGATTCGCCGACGACCTGCGCGCCCTCGGCCACGCGAGTCACGCTGTCCTGAATCAGGCCTTTGATTTCCTTGGCAGCCTCCGCGCTGCGCGAGGCCAACGAGCGAACCTCGCTCGCCACGACCGCAAAGCCGCGCCCCTGTTCGCCGGCGCGGGCGGCTTCGACCGCCGCGTTCAAGGCCAGGAGGTTGGTCTGAAATGCAATGTCGTCGATCACGCCGATGATGTCGGCGATCTTGCGCGACGCGACATTGATGCCATCCATGGCCTTTACGGCGCCCGCTACCACCGCCGATCCGCCTTCCGCGCGTTGCCGCGCTTCGATCGCGAGCTGGTTGGCGTGGTTCGCGTTATCCGCGTTCTGACGCACCGTCGCCAACATCTCTTCCATGGAAGCGGCAGTCTCCTGCAGCGAAGTGGCTTGATCCTCGGTACGCTGCGAGAGACTTACGTTGCCCTGGGAGATCTCGCCGGCGCCCACCGAAACGAGCTCCGCCGCCTCCTTGACCCTGGCGACGATGGTCGCCATTTCAGCCACCAGCTGATTCACGCCGCTGCCGATCTGGCCATCGAGGCCGCTGCGGCCTTCGACCGGCATGCGTCGGGTCAAATCCCCTTCGTTGGCGCTGTGCACCAGGTGGGCGACGCCGGTCACGACACCCGCAACGCTTTCGATCAGCGTATTGAGGCTCTCTGCCAGCTGACGGGCGAAGCCCGATTTGCCGTCGGTGGAAAGACGGCGGTCGACCTGGCCCGCGACCACGGCCGACACCATTTCCTGGATTTCCTCGAGCGCACGGCGGTCCGCTTCCGAGCGCTTACGGTCCGCTTCCAAGGCTTGCCGGTCGGCCTCCGCGCGGCTGCGGTCCTCGGCGGCGCGGCGTTGATCTGCGTCGGTGCGGTCGCGTAATTGCTGCTGCGTGGTCGCGAGACCGGCCAGCAACTCGCCAAATTCGTCGGTGCGGGCGGTCGCTATCTCATTGTCGAGCTTGCCGGCGCCGATGTGCCGCAGCAACTCCACCGCGGCTTGCAATGGGCGGGCGATGGCACGTGTCATCGACAGCGCAGCCGTGAAACCAATGATGGCCGCCATAGCGAGCAGGGCGAAAACCGTTCGGCGCGCAGTTACTGCCGCCGCGTCGGCCGCGGCCCGTGCCGTGGCCGCATCCACAATAAAGGAATCCACGAGTTTGGAGATGGCGGCGGCCGCGGTTTCGAACTTACCCTTCGCCAAGCCCACGAGAATCTTTTGCGCGTCCCCGGCAAGACCATCCTGCGCCACGGCAATCGCGCGGTCCTGCTCGTGTTTATAGTCTTTCCACTTGGCGCTGGCGTCCTCCCAAAGCGCTCGTTGTTCCGCCGTCTTGAGCAGCGGTTGCAATGCAGCAACGTTGGCCTGAAATTTCGCTTCCGCGTCGCGCAGCGCCTGCGTAGAGGTGTCGGCGCCCGAGGTGTAGTTGAGCTGCAGTTGGGTCAATATCTCGAGCGCGCCCGCACGGCTCAACGCGGAATTGAAACGGATTCCGTCGACCCGATGTACGCTGTCGAGGGATTCTGTGGCGATAAAATCGGCGTTTCTGGCCACGGTCGACAGTTGCACCACGGCCACGACGCCGATCACGCCGGCGAAAGCCAGCATGACCAGGAAGGATCCCAGCAGTTTTGGGCCGATGCGCATAGTCAAACCACTCTTCTAGTTTCGTCGCGTCAGGGCTAAGGATCGGCCGCCCGCCCCGGAACTTGAAATGTTAAGTAGCAGGCTGCTTCTATGAGGAGTACTCGAAAGAGTGAGTTAGGTCACAATTCTGATTTCGGCCAAGCGAGCATCAGCGCAACTGTTCTACCTCGAGAAACGCATATTCGAAGGAATTGGCGTTGATGACGTTGTGCTCGACCCCCGCCGGCCGGGAGTAGGGTTGGTGCGTGTGCAGTTCGGCGATGCGCGATGTCCCGCCGGGTTCTTCGAGTTGCAGCTTACCGTCGAGAAGAGGCACAACGACGTAATCATATGCATGGCGATGCCAGCCCGTCTCTGCGCCGGGCGCGAACCGGAATTCAGTGACCCGCACATGCGGCTCGTCGATTTTGATGGTAACAACAGCCTGTGGGCGAGCGGCCATGATACGTTCCTGTCGGTTGAGGAAATTGTCGGCAACGAGTACCGGAGATTTTGCCACGAACGGGAGGGATATCGATATGAACAGGGGAATCGTGCTCACGGGCGGCGTTGGTCTGCTGTTTTCCGCAGTCTTGCTGGGTCAGGACGCCATGCAGTACGGAGTGAAGCATCTGAAAGTCCTGGCCGAGGACGACAAGGTTCGGGTGCTCGAATATTCGCCCAAGAAAGGCGATCGGACTCCAATGCATTCCCACCCGTCATCGGTGGTCTATGTACTAAAAGGGGGGCGGGTCAAGTACACGTTGCCCGATGGGAGCACCAAGATTTCCGAATTGAAGACCGGTGAGGCACTGTTGCGCCCTCCGGTGACGCACTCGGATGAAGCGCTCGATGATGTCGATTCGATATTGATCGAGCTCAAGGCCCGTTAGAGCCGATGGCGTGCCGCCGCTGCGCCATTGGGCGCAATGTCGATGCAGCCATGCTTTGTCCCAATCTCGCCACGGGTTTGCCATAATTGCGGGAGGATTCCATGGAAGGTACCGATCGAGCAGCGCGAGACAAAGAGAGGCTGCCGTTGATTTTGGCTGCCTCCGTCGTACAGGGCTGGGCCTTGTATCTCTTGCATGAATCGATCAAGAGTCATCACTGGCCAGCCACGCATCACGCGTGGCTGGTTGCGCTGTATGCAGCGACGGTTTTCGTGCCCCTCACCGTTCAGATGACGGCCGACCACGCGCGGCGCGCAGCGCTCTGGTGGATGATGGCGATATTGGGCGCCGCCGTGTTCTATTTTGGCTGGCATTGGGGCGGCAACGTGTCCGATCCCACGGATAAGCGCCTGGATGTGCTGGGGACGGTATTTGCCATTTCATTTCCCCTGATTATTCTCTGGCTCATGGCGCTGCCGTTCGCGCAAAGCTACCTGTCGAGCGGCGCGTGGGTGATTCGGTATGACTCGCTGTTCACCTTCGCCTGGCGCAACAAATTGGTGCTCGCCGAAGCGGCCTTGTTCACCGGTATTTTTTGGCTGCTTTTGACGTTGTGGCAGACATTGTTTCACATGTTGCGGATCGATTTTTTTCGCGAGCTTTTCGAAGAGCCGATATTTGTCTATCCCGTCACGTCGCTAACCTTTGGCTGCGCGCTGCATCTCATAGGTTCCGTCGATCGATTGACCAGCGTGATCCTGGAACAGGTGCTGAATGTGCTGAAATGGTTGGCGCTGCTTACCGGGTGCATACTCGCGTTCTTCACCCTGGCGCTGGTCTACAACCTTCCCGGTCTCGCGTTCACGGGCCGTCGGGCGGTCAATGCGACATGGCTGCTCTGGCTCGTGGCCGTGATGGTGCTATTGCTGAACGCGGCCTACAGAGACGGCACCGACGCTCGCCCATACCCAAAATGGATCGCGCTGGCGCTGCGAACCGTGGTGCCGCTCACCGTCGTCATCGCCGTGACGGCGCTCTACGCGCTCGTCGTGAGAGCACGCGACTATGGTCTCACCGTCGAACGCGTGTGGGGGTTCGTCGTATGCGGCGCGGCACTGGTCTACGCTGTGGGCTACTCCGTCAGCGCCTTTGACCGGTCCGGTTGGATGCGCGGCATGGCTCGAGTCAACGTCGGCGTCGCCCTCGCGCTGATCGCCGTGATAAGCGCCGCGCTCACGCCTTTGCTGTCGCCATACCGCCTCGCTGCCGACAGCCAATTCAAGATCGCGCAACGGCCGGCATCGGTTGCGACAAACGCCTGGAATTCGCCTTTCCACTACTTGCGTTTCGATTCCGGCCGCTACGGGCGGCAGCGGCTGCAGCAATTGGCCGGATTGCAGGGCGCCGACAATGAACGCATTCGCAGTCGCGCACAGGACTCGCTGGCGCAGCAAAATTCCTGGGTTAACAACACGTCGATCGATGCGCCTGAGCTGCTGGCGACACTGCAGATCTATCCCGCCGGTCGCACCCTGGACGCGAAGCTGGTGGCGGAAATTGCGGCTGATTTGCATAAACCAGAGAATGCATTTCTGTTCCAGCGCACCCCGAGCACGGCGTGGCCGGCATCTTTATCGACCTGAACGGCGACGATGCCCAGGATTTCGTCTTGTTGGGTTCGCTGGGCGGCGTCGCCTACGAGAATACGGCCGCCGGCGAATGGACCCTCGTCGGTCGGTTCCATGTCAATTCGGTGAAGGCGGGGCCGTGGTCGGCTGTAGTCTCGGACTTGAAGGCGGGCAATTACACCGCGCAGCCGCAGCTCTGGCGGGACTTGAGCATCGGCACGCGACGCCTCAGGCTTAGTCCCAACGACTGATTGCAGCTTCCCGTGGAGTCGCGCTTGCGACTACGTGGCCCCCCGGCAGAGCTCCCGCCACGCGCACCTTCTCGCGGGCCGCCCCCAGATCCAATCCGCACTTGAAGTTCAACCAGTGCGCACAGGAGTGCAGGCTGCCGTCCCACCACCCCTGCCGCCGATCGAATTCGCCGATCAACGTGAGCCAGCGATAATTCGCGGCATTGAGCTGACCGGCCAGTTCGGTGATCTGCGCCTCCAGTTCGGCCAACGAACACGCGGACAACGACGGCTCGGGTGTGGGGCTTTTCCTGGAAGAGGAGCTTCTCATGAGGACTCCGGGTGCACGGACTGAAAGCTGGTATTATGTCCAGTATTGCAGTGAAAACTCTATTAAAATTAATAGCTTTGCTAAGATTGAGAGACCTGTTTTGGTGACGGCAAATATGCAATTTCTCGCCCGCTCCAGGACTGCTACCATTTCACCCCGTTTGCCACCTGCGAGATCCTGATGCCCGTGAAACCGTCCGCTGCCTCCGATTCCGGCGGGAGTTCGGCCGCCGTGACTTGGTCCGCCCGGCAGTACGTGCAGTTCGAGGATGAACGCACGCGGCCCGTGCGCGACTTGCTCGCGTCCTTGCCCGACATCGATGCGCGTTCCGTCATCGACGTCGGCTGCGGCCCCGGCAATTCCACAGAACTGTTGGCGGCGCGCTTCGCCGGTGCTGTCGTCAGCGCCTTCGACAGTTCGGCCGACATGGTCGCGGCGGCCCGTCAGCGGCTCCCGCGGTTGCGAATCGATCTCGCCGATGTCGAGCGATGGGCCTATGAAGAGGGCGCCGGCAACGCCGGACCGTACGATGTGATTCTTGCGAATGCGGTTCTGCACTGGCTACCCGATCACGCCCGGCTGTTCCCGGCGCTCGCGGCGAAACTTGCGCCGGGCGGCGCGCTCGCCGTCCAGATGCCGGACAATCTCGGTGAGCCGGCGCACCGCTTGATGCGCGAGATCGCAGCCGACGGACCCTGGGGGGCGAAGCTCGCCGCGGCGGCGACTGCGCGACCGGCCATGCCCTCGGCGGACCGCTATGACGAGATACTGAGCGAGGCGGGTTGCCGGGTCGACATCTGGCGCACCACGTACTACCACGCGCTGTCCGGAGGCGCCGCGGCCGTGGTGGAATGGTTCAAGGGCAGCGGCTTGCGACCGTTCATCGCTCCCCTCGGCGAAGAGGAGTGCGAGGAGTTCCTGGGACGTTACCGATCCGCCGTGGCGCGCGCCTACCCTGCCAAGTCGGACGGAGGCGTGCTTCTGCCGTTTCCACGTCTCTTCATCATCGCAGTGCATTGAACACTGTTCCTGAGTTATTGCGAAGCCAGGTCTCCTGTTGGTGGGAGCGCGCCTGCGGGCTGCCTGTGTTGATGGCCGCCTACCAGGCGCTGCCGGCTACGTTGCGCGATGAGATGCCGCGCGTGATCGCGGCCAGCGAGTTCATCGCCGCCGCATTGCTTCAGGACCCCGAAGCCCTCGCATGGCTCGACCGAAACCAGGACCCTTCCATGACGGCTGCCGTCGCGGCCGAGTACGACGGCCAAGCCTCGGCGGCGGCCACCGCCGCCGAGGCTCAGCGCGTCTTGCGCGAGTGGCGGCGCCGCGAAATGGTGCGGATCGCCTGGCGCGATACCGCCGGGCGGGCCAGTGTGACCGATACCCTGCGAGCTGTTTCGGATCTGGCGGACGCCTGTATCCGCGCGGCCGTGGCAGCGGCGCAGCGGCATTTGGAAGCACCGTTCGGCCGGCCGCACACCGCAGACGGAGAGGAGGTGCCCTTCATCGTGGTCGCCATGGGCAAGCTGGGCGGCCGGGAACTGAATTTTTCTTCCGACGTCGACCTGGTGTTGCTCTACGCGGAAGCCGGCGAAACCGACGGTGCGCGGCCCATCGACAACTCGGAGTACTTCAATCGCCTCGGCCGCGAGCTCATCCGTTTGCTCGATGCGAGGACCGAGGATGGCTTCGTGTTTCGCGTCGATATGCGGCTCCGCCCTTTCGGCGACAGCGGCGCGTTGGCCGTGAGTCTCGCTTCTCTCGAAAATTACCTGCAGGAGCATGGCCGCGATTGGGAGCGCTATGCATGGATCAAGGCGCGCGCCGTGGTCGGCGCCGACGCCTATGCGAGCGCATACCAGAATTTTATCCGGCCGTTCGTCTATCGGCGCTACCTCGATTTCGGCGTGTTCGATTCGCTGCGGGACATGAAGGCGCTGATCGCGCGCGAGGTCGCGAGGCATGAACTCGATCAGGACCTGAAGCTAGGCGCCGGCGGCATTCGCGAATTGGAATTCATCGTGCAGTCGATGCAGTTGGTGCGCGGCGGCAGCGATCGACGGCTGCAGAACAACGGCCTGCTGGAGGTCCTGCCTTTGCTGGCAGGGACCAAATTGTTGCCGAAGTCCGCGGTGGCCGCATTGCACGACGCCTACCTCGCGTTGCGTCAAGCCGAAAACGCCGTGCAAATGATCCGCGACGAGCAGAGCCATTCGATTCCCGACGATCCCTGCGACCGCGCCCGCCTGTCGCTGACGATGGGGTGCGCGGATTGGCCGGCTGCTGCCGCGCGGATCGAGTCGGCGCGGCGCTGCGTGGCGCTGGAGTTCGAGGCGCTGATGTTCGGCGCCCCTGAAACGCAGCGCAGGGATGGCGAAGGGACGTTGGACTGGCTGGCGTCGGAGGACGTCGACATCGGCGAAGAATTGCGCGCGGTTCATTTTCCGGAGGCTGAAATCGCGCCGGTGGCCGCGCTGCTGGAGGAGTACGCCCGAGCGGCCCCCTACCGGCGATTGGACGAGGCGGCGCGCCGCCGCGTACATGTGATCCTGGCGCGGCTTTTGAAATCGGCCGCCGTACGCGCCGCACCGGCTACCGTGGTGCATCGAGTTCTACGCGTGCTGGAGGCCATCGGGGCACGCTCCTCCTATCTTGCTCTATTGAAGGAACAGCCACCGGCGCTCGAGCGCCTCATCGAGGTCTGCGCGATCAGCGGGTTCCTCGCGCGACAGGTCGCGGATTTTCCCTTGCTGCTCGACGAGCTGATCGATCCGAACGCCTTCGACGAGCCGCCCTCGCGCGCGAACTTCGTTCGCGAACTCGAGCGCAAGAATGGAACGCGTGCCGACGGACGATCCTGAGAGGCAGGTCGAGGCTCTGCGTCAATTTCAAAAGGCGGCGGTATTCTGTGTTGCATTTGCGGACCTCTCCGGGCGCATGCCCTTGATGAAGGTGAGCGACCGCTTGACCGACATCGCGGAACTGATCGTCGAGCGCTGCATGAGTCTGGCCTGGGAGCAGATGATCCAGGCGCACGGTATTCCCTACTGCGGCGAGCGTGATCAGGAACTGCGCGAGGTGAAGGTTGCCGTCGCCGGCTACGGCAAGCTCGGCGGTTGGGAACTGGGCTACGGCTCGGATCTCGATCTCGTGTTCCTGCACGATTCGAGCGGTGAAATCCAGCAGACGAAGGGCGAACGGCCGGTCGACAATGCCGTGTTCTTTCTGCGTCTGGGTCAGCGGATCGTGCATCTGCTCACCATGCACTCGGCCGCGGGACGGCTGTACGAGGTCGACATGCGATTGCGGCCCAATGGCAAGGGCGGATTTCTCATGACGGGCATCGGCGCGTTCGAGCGCTATCAGCAGATGGAAGCGTGGACGTGGGAACATCAAGCGCTGTTGCGCGCGCGTGCCGTCGGCGGCGATCCGACGCTGTGCCGCGCGTTCGAGGACGTGCGGCGGCGCGTGCTCGGCACCGCCGTACATCGCGACACCTTGCGCACGGATGTGGCGGAGATGCGCATGCGAATGCGACGCGAGTTGTCGCGCGCGGGCGCCGGTCAGTTTGACATCAAACAGGACGCGGGCGGCATCGCCGACATCGAATTCCTCGTCCAGTACTGGGTGCTGGCCTCGTCCGGCGCTCATCCGGAGCTGTTGACCTACAGCGACAATATTCGCCAACTGGAGGGGCTGTCGGCGGCCTGCCTGCTGGATGCGGAGACGGCGCAATGGCTGAAGGATTCCTATATCGCCTATAGAACCGTCTTGCATCATTTGTCGCTCGAAGGAGGGGAGCGGGTGGCCGAGGCTGCGCCTTATGCGCAGATACGTGCGCGAATCAAAGACATCTGGCGCAGCACCTTCGAGGTCAATGCATTGCTCATGCCGTGGACGGGGCCGTACGGCGGACTTCCGCCGTTCGACCGCGTGCGTGTGATTGATTTCAAGCCGGCCCTGGAGGCTGCCATGGCCGAGAAATTGCTCGAGATCGAGCGGATTGCGGCCGATCCGGCCGCCCCGACTTTCGACAACACGCTGGTGGCGCTCGAGCGTGCCGGACGCTCCTTCAGCCGCGTCAATGCGATTTACGACATCTGGGCGTCCTCGATGAACACCGGCGAGTTTCAGGCGGTGGAGCGCGAAATGGGGCCGAAGATCGCGGCGTTCCATGATGCCATCACGCAGAACATCAAGTTGTTCGCGCGCATCGAAGCGGTGTATCGGCGCAGCCTCGACGGGCAGGCGGGGGATACCGCCGCACAATTGACGGCGGAGGATAGGCGACTCTGCTGGCATCACTACACGAGCTTCGTCCGCGCAGGCGCCAAACTGGACGCGGCCCAAAAAACCCGAGTCCGGGCGATCAACGAACGGCTGGCCAGGTTGTATCGCCGAGTTCAGCCAGAATCTGCTGGCCGATGAAGCGAATCACACATTGTACTTGACCGACGCCGCGGACCTTGAAGGTCTGCCCGAAGCGCAGCGCTCCGCCGCCGCCGCGGCCGCGGCCGCGGCTCAGCGTCCGGGTCAATGGGCAATTCTCAACACGCGTTCCGCGATGGATCCTTTTCTAACCTACGCCGAGCGCCGAGATTTGCGCGAGGCGGTCTGGCGCACGTACTACAACCGCGGCAACAACGGCGGCGCTCACGACAACAAGAGAATCATTGCGGAAATACTCGCATTGCGCCGGGAGCGCGCCCAACTGCTCGGCTATCCCACGCATGCGCATTGGCGGCTGGAGGACAGCATGGCCGGCCATCCCGATGCGGCCATGGCTTTGCTGATGCGCATCTGGCCTGCCGCGGTCGCGCGGGCGCGCGAAGAAATCGCCGACATGCAGGCCATCGCCGACGTCGCAACGCCCGGCGTGAGGATCGAGGCGTGGGACTACCGCTACTACGCGGAAAAGGTCCGCCGCGCGAAATTCGACCTCGACATGAACGAGGTGAAGCCGTACTTGCAGCTCGAGAAACTGCGCGAAGCAATGTTCTGGGCGGCAAGCCGCCTGTACGGCTTTGCGTTCTCCCAGGTGACCGGCGTCGCCGTCCACGATCCCGACGTGCGGGTGTGGGAGGTCAAGTCCGAAACGGGCAGGCCCATCGGGCTTTGGTTTTTCGATCCGTATGCGCGCACCGGCAAAAATTCCGGAGCATGGATGAGCGAATACCGGGAACAATCCAATTTGGACGTGCCGGTGATACCCATCGTATCCAACAACACCAACTTTCTGAAGAATGACGGGGACGCCCCGATTCTCGTCAGCTGGGATGATGCGGTGACGTTGTTTCACGAGTTCGGCCACGCGCTGCATGGCCTGAACTCGGAGGTCCACTACCCGTCGCTGTCGGGTACGCGCGTGGTCCGCGATTTCGTGGAGCTTCCCTCGCAGCTCAACGAGAACTGGCTTGGCGTCCCAGAACTGATGTCGCGGTTCGCGTTGCACTACGAGACGCGGCGAACCCCTGCCGCCGGCCCTCGCGGCCAAGATCAAGTCCGCGAGAACCTTCAACCAGGGTTTTGCCACCGTCGAGTATCTCGCCGCCGCGCTGGTCGATTTGCAGCTACATCTGGCGGCGGAGCCCGTAGCCGACCCCGAAGCCTTCGAGAAGGCAACCTTGGGCGCACTCGGCATGCCCGACGAGATCGTGATGCGCCATCGCACTGCCGCAATTCGCGCATATTTTCGCCGGCGATTCGTATTCCGCGGGGTACTACAGCTATCTATGGGCCGAAGTCCTGGATCACGACGCGTTCGAGGCGTTTGAACAAGCCGGCGACCCGTTCGACAAAACCATTGCAAAGCGCCTGCACGATGACATCATGTGCGTCGGCAACAGCGTGGACCCGGGCCAGGCCTACCGCAATTTCCGCGGCAGGGACCCGAAAATCGACGCACTGTTGCGCGCCCGCGGTTTCGCGGTATTCAACTGGAGTTGACTATGCCGGCGATGGTTCAAGACGATGCGAAGCACACGCTGATTCAGCCCAATGTACTGCATCAGTACTCGGTGACGCCGGCCGATCTGCCGCTGTCCTGCCCCATGCCCGGCATGTATTTGTGGAATTCGCATCCTCGCGTTTATCTGGCCATCGAGGCTTCCGGCTGGGCGAAGTGTTCCTATTGCGGAGCCGAATACACCCTGGTCCGCACGCCCCATGAAGTGATCCAGCCCGGTCAATAAAAACAATTGAGAAGGTGGCGCGGAGCGCCTAACCGGTAACTAATAAGGCCGGTAGGATTTCTCTTCGACGATGGTCGATCCCAATTTGGCATTGATGCGCCGCTTGATGGCCGCGCGCTCGTCGTTCTCGACATAGACCGCGCGCGCGAGCCGGATGAATTCGGCGTCGAAGGCCTGGCTGCGCTCCTTGTCGCGGATGTCGTCCTCGATCTCCCACAGCCGTTCGTTGACCGTCATCAAGGCATGCAGATCGGCCGCGATGTCGAACCCGGCAAACGCGGAACTCGACCACGTGCCTTGCAACGCTTCGAGTTCGAGCCGCACATTGTGTAATTTCTGCGGGTCGCTCATGCGCTGCGATTTGATGCGCAGGATCGTGATCTTGTCGAGCAGCTCGCCGGGAGATACAGGCACCTTGATTTCATTATTCATTGCGGCATTTTAACGAATTTTGGATTGCGCGATCAGTGCATCGAGCTTGTCCGTGACCTCTCGTACTTCGATCAAGTCCATGACACCCGGCCGCTCGATTTTCTTGGTCCATGGAAGGTCCTCACTGGGGCGTCCGAAGACCTTGCGCGCGGCGGCGTCATATTTGTCGACACACCACTGCCGGCTGTAGTACGGGCCCGCGCGCGCGGTGCGCGTAGCCGCGTAGAGGCCGATGACGGGGAGGCCGACCATGGTGGCCATGTGCACGGGTCCGGAGTCCGGCGAGACCAGAACTGTCGCTTTCGACAGCAGCCCCAGCAACTCCGGCAACGTATCCTTGCCGATTTGATTGACAAGGGTTGACTTCGCCGTTGGGTCCGGTGCGGCGGTGGTCTCGATCATCGTTCCCATGCGCCGCTCCTCGTCGCTGCGTCCGCCGGCCAAGATCACCCGCATGCCGTGAACCCTGATGGCGTGATCGGCCACCGCGGCGTACCGCCACGCCGACCAATTGCGCGCGGGGTGGCTGGAGCAGGGGCTGATGACGAGGGTGGCGCGTTCGTCCGGAATAAGGCGCGCAGCGTAGTCGAGGGCGCTCGACGGCAGAGTGATGTCCCAGGCAGGAGTCCCGGGGTCGACGCCGCATTCCCGCACGAAACCCAGGAATGAGTCCAGGACGTGCTGCGAAGCGGCCGGCGCGATCTGCGCATTGGTGAACAACCACTGCAGTTCACGCGCGCGCACGCGGTCGAATCCGAGCTTCGCGGGCGACGACACGAGGATGGACACGAGGCTCGCGCGTATCGAGAGCTGCAGGTCGAGCAGCAAATCGAAACGCCGCGCCTTGAGCACGCCGCGCAGCCGCAGCAGTTCGCGGCACATTGTGCGTTTCTCGAAGGTGATAAACTCGACGTTCGGAAGGATTGGCGACATCAGCCTGGCTTCGAGTTTGCCGATGATCCAGGTGAATCGGGTCGTCGGCCATGCCTTCTCAAGCGCGCACAGCGCGGCCGCCGCGTGGCAGGTGTCGCCAATGGCCGATAAACGGAGTATGCAGACACTTTGCGGCGGTTGGTCGAATCGCAGCGGTTGATCGGTCGGCATTGTTTTTAAGGACGCGCTCGCAAGAATGACGAAGGACGGCCGCACAGCCACTGCCGACGGCGCCATGCTGGCTGATACTGCGAGCCTTGGCAATCTCGCGGGTGGCGCGCTCGAGTCGGCTTTCGAGCCTGAGTTCTGGGCCGCTCGCGGCGAACTCATCGAGGTAACCGGCGGCCGCGGCTCCGCGTGGTTCATCGCCGGGAATGGACATTGGGTCTTGCGGCACTATCGACGCGGCGGGTGGATCGCTCGCCTGTCGCAGGACGCTTATGTATGGGCCGGCGAAGCACGCGTGCGCGCTTTCGCAGAGTATCGCCTGCTCGCCGAGCTCGTCCGGGACGGGCTGCCGGTGCCGAAACCGATTGCGGCGCGGTATCGGCGCATGGGCCCCTTGTATCGCTGCGATCTCATCACGCAGCGAATTGAGGGTGCGCGTCCCTTGAGTGCGGTGTTGTCGGTTGGGCCGGTCAACGAAGACACGTGGCGCGCGGTGGGCGCGGCCGTTGCGCGCCTGCATGCGGCCGGCGCGGATCATGCCGATCTGAATGCACACAATATTCTGGTGGGGGACGACGGCGCGGTGAGCGTGATCGATTTCGACCGCGGCACGCGCCGAACGCCCGGGGAAAAATCCGGGGCGTGGGGCACCAGAAACCTGTCGCGGCTGCATCGATCGCTGGTGAAAGTGTCCCGGGACTTGCCGCCGGAGCGATTCTCCGCCGCGGCGTGGGATGGGCTGCTGGGCGGGTATCGTCTGTCGGGCGGGTGCCGGTAGATGCGTTTCCTCTACAGTGCGTTGGTCTATCTTCTGCGTCCGATCGCACTCGCGGTGGTTCTGTGGCGGGGCCTGCGCAACCGCCTCTATTGGGCCGGCCTGCGCGAGCGCTTCGGTCTCGGATCGGCCAGCCCGAGCCCGTCGATCTGGCTGCACGCCGTCTCGCTGGGAGAAGTTACCGCGGCCGCGGCGATCGTTCGTGCCCTGCATCAGAGCCATCCTGGAAGACCCGTGGTCGTGACCACGGCGACGCCGACGGGACGAGCGCGAGCGCAGGCGCTGTTCGGGGGGGCCGCCGTGCGCTATCTTCCGTACGATACGCCCGGCTCCGTGCGGCGGTTCATCAATCGCGCGCAGCCCGCGGTGGCCATCATCATGGAAACGGAGCTTTGGCCGAACCTGTTCCACCAGTGCCGGAGGCGCGGCATCCCGGTGGTGCTGGCGAGCGCCCGTCTCTCGGCGCAGTCGGTGGTGCGCTATCGCCGCTTCGGCGCTTTGTTCCGCCCCGTGTTCGCAGGGCCTACGTTCGTGGCGGCTCAGAGCGCGGAAGACGCCGAGCGCTTTGTCGCCATCGGCGCCGATCCTGCGCGAACTCGCGTCGCCGGCAACGTCAAATTCGATGTGGGGATTGATCCGTCCATGCTTCGGCGCGGCGCGGCGCTGCGTTCGGCCTGGGCGACGAGGCCGGTGTGGATTGCCGGGAGCACTCACGCGGGCGAAGAAGAGATGGTCTTGACGGCGCATTCTGCCGTACTGGCCGATGCGCCGGACGCGCTGTTGTTGTTGGTGCCGCGCCACCCGGAACGGTTCCAGTCGGTGGCGGATCTGCTGGGCCGCCGCGGGTTTCGCTACGAGCGCCGCACCACCAGCGGCGGATTGGGGCCCGAGGGCGCGTTGCCTCCTGAAGCCCAGGTCTTGCTGGTCGACACGGTGGGAGAACTCGCGGCGATGTACGCGGCCGTGGACGTGGCCTTCGTCGGCGGAAGTCTGGTCCCCGTGGGAGGGCATAATCTATTGGAGCCGGCCGCGCTGGGCGTGCCGGTGATTACCGGTCCCTATCAAGCGAACACCCGGGAGATCGCGCAGCTGCTGCTGCAATCCGGCGGCGCCGTGGAAGTGGCCGATGCGGCGGAACTCGCCGCCGTGATGAAGCGGCTGTTTGCCGATTCGGCCGAACGCCAGCGCGTGGGAGCGAGCGGCCGTCGAGTCGTCGATGCGAACCGCGGCAGCGTGGCACGCGTGCTCGAACTCGTCGAGCCTATGCTTTGAGCAGGCCTATTCTTTGAGCAGCGTATTGAGGCGGTTCAAGCTCTGCTCGGAGAGGATTCCGGCGGCCTGCTGCAGCTTGAGAACGTTGATCATGTAGTCGTAGCGGCTGCGGGAATAGTCCGTCCGGGCCTGGATCCACAGACGCCTGGATTCGACGACGTCGACCGCCGTGCGCGTCCCCGCTTCGTAGCCCGCTTCGGTGGCAGTAAGAGCAGTGGTGTTGGACTCGACCGCCCGGCGCAATGCCTTCACCCGTGAAATCTCGGAAAGCACGCCCAGATACGAATCGCGGGCGTCGTGTTCGGTCTGACGCGCGACGCGCTCCACCCGCTCCTTGGCCGCCCGATGCTGGTAGACGGCCTGCCGAACCTGAGAGGACACCATGCCCCCGGAGTACAGCGGGAAGGTCAACTGGATGCCGATCGTGCGCTGATACTGATCGACGGAGGAATTGCCGTAGGGCGTACCGTCGGCATTGATGCTGGTGCCATCGGAGTTGATTTTGTAGCGGCTTGCCACGAGGTCAAGTGACGGAAAATGTCCGCCGCGCGCAGCGCTCACGTTTTCTCGGGCAATGTCCGCGGCCAGGCGGCTGGAGACCAACGACAAATTCTGCTGCAGAGCCATCTCCACCCACCGGTCTTCGCTGACCGGGTCCGGATTGGTGAGCTCGAACGGCTCGATGGGTCGTGCCAGGGTGTCGAAAGGATCCCCGGTGATCTCGCGCAAGAACTCCTGCGCGGACGCCACTTGCCGCTTGGCGGCGATGACCGCGGCGGCGCTGCTGTCGTGGGAGGCGCGCACTTCCTGCACGTCGGTGATGGCGATCAAACCGACCTCGTAGCGCTTCTCGGCCTGTTCCAGTTGACGATTGACCGAAGCCAGCGCGCCCTCCTGGGCATCGAGATCGTCCTGGGAGGCCAGCACATCGAAATAGCGCTGGGCGACTCGGGACATCAAGTCTTGCTGAGCGGCCTGGTAGTCCGCCTCGGCCTGCGCGACTTGAGCATTCGCGCGTTGCAGTGCGACCCAGTTTTCCCATCGGAACAGGTTCTCCTTGAGGTCGACGCCGTATTTGTGATTGTGCGTGGTCGTACGGCCATCGAAGTCCTGATTTTCGACCACGACGATCGGTTTCCCGGTGGAAACATCGGTGAAGGAAAACGCTTGATTGGAGGATCCGGTGTCGCGTTCCTTGCTGGTGCCCGCGGTGCCGCTCACCTGCGGCAGCAAGGCGGCGAGGGCCTGCGGTTTGGATTCGAGGGCTGCAAGACGATTCGCCTCGGCCTCCCGCAATTGAGGATCGTTTTGCAAAGCACGCTGATACACGGCCACCAGATCGGCAGCCGCAGCCGCATGAAAGGAGAAAATACACGCAATCAACGTCAGTAAACGCTTCATTCGTGATGCCCGGTGACAGGTGTTATATTCAACTATAACACCTCTGCAATAGCAGTTAATATTGGGGAATGGTTGGATCCACGTCCCTGGACCACGCCAGGATTCCGCCGGCGAGGTTAAACACCGACGTAAACCCGTGCGTCGTCAGAAATCGCGCCACCTCTAGACTTCGACCGCCGGAGCGGCAGATCACCACCGTGTCTTGCTGCGGATCGAGTTCTCTCAGTCGATCCGCCACCTGGCCCATGGGAATGTGCTTGAGGTCGGTGGGAACGGGAGCCAGTTGCGTTTCCCAATCCTCGCGCACATCCAGCAGCATCATCGGGGTGCCGGCGGCGCGCCGCTGCAGGAATTCCTGCGGACTCAATTCCTTGATGCTCAAAACACGAATCCTTGCGGCGCGACGGCGTTTACCAAGGGATCGATGACCGTCTCGAAGAGACTTTCCCGAATCCATTCGGTGCGATCCACGCGGCGCACCAGTATCGCATCCATCACCGGTGCGACGCCGACGACCGCAAACAGCCGGCCGCCGACGCGCAACGCCTGTTCGAATCGAGTGTCGTACACCGGCAGCGAGCCGGTGACGGCAATGACATCGTATTCCCCGAGTGGAGCAACACTGAACGCGTCTCGCGTCTCGAGTTCGACGCGGGCTCCCGGTACGGTCCGCAGATTCGCCGCGGCGGCCGCCGTGAATTCCGCCCGGATGTCGATCGAACGGATTCCGCTCGCGAGCAGACCGAAAGCCGCGGTCAGGTAGCCGGTGCCGGTTCCCACTTCGAGTACGGTGTCGGCGTCGTTCACGGCCAGGGATTGCAGTATGCGCCCCTGCAGCAGGGGCGCCAGCATGGATTGCCCGAAGCCGATGGGGATCGGTGTGTCGGCAAACGCCAGCTCCCGATAGGTCTGCGGCACAAAGGCTTCGCGCGGCACCGCGGATAGCACGTCGAGCACCCGCGGATCGAGCACTTCCCACGTGCGGATTTGCTGATCGACCATCTGCTGCCTTGCGGCCACTGTATCCATATGCCTCCTACAGGATTAACCCCAGCGATTATGGTCAATTTCGGCAGGGTACGCGAGCCCCTTGCGTTATTCTGCCAACACGATGAATCACGACGCACAAACCCCGCGGGGACCTTAAATTTCAAGCGTCGTCACGATTCTCCGTTATCGAGGTCCGCGTTGATCCTTTCTCCCGTTCACCTATTGATCCTCACCTCAGCCCTGCTGGCCGTGGGCTTGGCCGTCGTCCTCATCGGCAAGCGGCGCCAAGAGCATGCGGTGGGCGAGTTCTCCGATCAGCTCCGGGGGCTCACTTCGGCATCCAGCGCGGTGTCGCGAATCGACCTCGAAGGCAAGCCGGAGTCGCTCGAGCGATTGGCCGTGGCGGTGAACCAGCTCCTCGAAAGCCTCGAACAGCGCGGCGCGGACTTGCACGGCCGTGAGCAGCTCTTTCAGCGTTTGGTGGAGACGGTGCATTATGCGGTGCTGGTCCACCGCCAACGGATTTTGTTCGCCAATTCGCGATTCCTGGCTCTTTTGGGATTGACCGCCCCCGACGTGGTCGGCAGGCATTTGAGCGACTTCGTCGGACCGGAGTATGTCGAGTTGGTCGGCAGCAATTTGCGGCGCCGGCTGGATGGCGAGCCTGCCGCCGAGCGCTACGAGGTGGAACTCGTCGGTGCGCATGGCGAGGTCACGCGCGTCGAATTGTCCAGTGCGCTCATCGACAGCGACGGCGAGGCCGCCTTGTTGCTCACGGCGTTGGAGATGCTGCCGGAAGCGTCGACTCCACCGAACGGATCGGTGGCGCGGCCGCGCGCCGTGGCGACGCTCGACGCCATGGGTGAAAGCGTCATCACGGTGGACGCCCTCGGCCGGATCGACTACATCAATACGGCTGCCGAGTTGCTCCTGGGTCAGCGTCTCGAGCAGGTCGTCGGCAGGTCGTTTCCGGATGTCGCTTCGCTGGTGGACGAGGCGGACCGGCATTCGCTGGGCGATCCGGTCCGCATGGCCCTGGTCGCGGGCGGCCGGGTGAGCATGGGCCGGCGCGCGGTGCTGGTACCTGCCAACGGCGGCCCCGAACGGTCGGTCGAGCTCAGCGTCTCGCCCTTGAAGTCCGAAACCGGAGAGGCTATGGGACTGGTGCTGGTGCTCCACGACACCAGCGAACTGAGGGGACTGACGCGCCAGATGACCTATCAAGCGAGTCACGATGCCTTGACCGGGTTGGTGAATCGCCGTGAGTTCGAGCGGCGCCTACAGGAGGCTCTGGACCTGGCTCAGACCGGCGATACGGCGCACGCGCTGTGCTATCTGGATCTCGACCGGTTCAAGGTCGTGAACGACACCTGCGGGCATACGGCCGGCGACAATATGTTGCGCGAGGTGGCCTCGATCATCAAGGAAGCGGTGCGGGATTCGGACACGGTCGGGCGCATCGGCGGCGATGAATTCGCCCTGCTGCTGGTCGGCTGCCCCCTCGAGAAAGCACGTCAGATCGCAGACGATGTAGTGCGTTCGGTCAACGATTACCGCTTCGTCTGGAAGGACAAGATCTTCAACATCGGCGTCAGCATCGGTATCGTGGAAATCGGCCGCAGCGGCGGGGCCATCGAAGATCTGATGAATTCGGCCGATTCGGCGTGCTACGTCGCCAAGAAGCAGGGCGGCCTGCATGTCCACGTGTATTCGGCCCGCGAGGAAGCGAGCGCCCGGCACAGCGGCGAGATTCATTGGCTGCAAAAGCTGCAGGGCGCCCTTCGCGACAACAAGTTCGAACTGTATTTCCAGCCCATCGTGCACGCGCAGCTCGGCGGCGTGCGCGGGCCGGCAATCGAAGTATTCGTTCGCATGGAGGGCGAGAATGGCCAACCCGGCGCGCCGCCGTCCGAATTCATCCGGGCGGCCGAGCGCTACCGGCTGATGCCGTACGTCGATCGGTGGGTGGTGCAGGCGGTGCTGTCGGCGCTGGGGCGCGGCGGATTGAGAGTCCCGGTGGGCCGCAGCGTGGCGATCAACATCGCCGGCCAGACACTGGGGGATTCCGAATTCCTGGAATTCGTGGTCGAGTGCTTCGACCATACCGGGGCGGCTCCGGGCGACATTTGCTTCGAAGTCACGGAAAGCTCGGTGGTGGCGAACCTCGACCACGCGCGCCGTTTCATCGCGGTGCTGCACGGCATGGGGTGCGAATTCGCGCTGGATGATTTCGGCAGCGGCTTGAGTTCGTTCTCCACCCTGAAAACCCTGCCCATCGACTATCTCAAGATCGACGGTTCGTTCATCCGCAATCTTGCCGAGGACACCGTGAATCAGGCTATGGTTGCGGCGATGATCGAACTGTCGCGCAGCCTCAACTTCCGCATCGTTGCCGAGCAGGTCGAGGACCAGCTCTCGCTGGACGCCGTGAAGCGCATGGGAATCGACTTCGTCCAGGGCTTCATAATTGCCCGGCCGCAGCCCCTGTCGGTAACGCCGACCCCCTTCTGATCGGCCGCGGGCGGCTACGCGCCCCGGAGCCGGCGCCCGGCGCCCGGGCTACGCCACCCGGGCTCGGCGCCCCCGCTTATAACCAGCCGGCAGGGGTACATAACAAACTTCTATGGTATTTGACCCGCGCTTAGGAGGAAAATCGGAGGAAGATCAAGGATCACGAGGTGCCGCAATGCCGATTTACGAAGACAACACCAAGTCCATCGGACACACGCCGTTGGTGCGAATCAACCGCCTGGACGCCTTGAGCAGCGCCACCATTCTGGCCAAGATCGAGGGCCGTAATCCGGCCTACTCGGTCAAGTGCAGGATCGGAGCGGCCATGGTTTGGGACGCCGAAGAGCGCGGTACGCTGAAGCCCGGGATGTCCATCGTCGAGGCCACCAGCGGCAACACAGGCATTGCTTTGGCGTTTGCCGCCGCGGCCCGCGGCTATGGCTGCGTTCTGACCATGCCGGATACAATGAGCATGGAGCGCCGCAAGGTGCTGGTCGCGTTCGGGGCCAAGCTGATATTGACGCCCGGTGCGAAGGGCATGAAGGGCGCGATTGCCAAAGCCGAGGAGCTCGCTGCCGCCGACCCCGGCAAGTACGTGCTGATGCGGCAATTCGACAATCCCGCCAACCCCGCGATCCACGAAAAGACAACGGGGCCCGAGATCTGGGACGACACGGCGGGCAAGGTCGACGTGTTCGTCGCGGGTGTGGGCACGGGCGGTACGCTCACCGGCGTTTCGCGCTACATCAAGCATACCAAGTCGAAGAAGATTCTTACGGTGGCAGTCGAGCCCACCCATTCGCCGGTCATCAGCCAGACCCTGGCGGGTCAGCCGCTGGTCCCGTCGCCGCACAAGATTCAGGGTATCGGCGCCGGGTTCGTTCCGAAGAACCTGGATCTGTCGCTGGTGGATCGCGTGGAGCAGGTCAGCAACGAGGAAGCGATTACGACCGCGCGAAAACTGGCCCGCGAGGAAGGGATACTCGGCGGCATATCCTGCGGTGCCGCGATGGTGGCGGCGCTGCGGCTGGCGCGCGAGCCTGCGTACGCGGGCAAGACCATCGTCGTGATTCTTCCGGACGCCGGCGAACGGTATCTGTCCGGCGCCTTGTTCGAGGGCCTGTTCGAGGAAGTGGAGAAGATGCAGGCCGTTGCTTGAGGCCCATATGACCGCCATCGCCAACCCGAAGTCCAACCCGAAATCGAAGATCACGGTGCTCGATGATCTCGCCGGCGACCTGCTCCGCAGCTATCTGAGCGACGAGCGGGCGCGGCGCATTTCGCACCGGTATCTGCCGTCGCGGGAAGCCATCGTCGAGATCCTGGAGGCGGTCCTCGATCTCATGTATCCCGGCTATTTTGGCAGGCGGGATCTCGACAACGACAACCTCGGGGCCCACATCGAGCAGTCGGTAGCGGCGCTTGCGCCGAAGGTCGAGCAAGAGATGGAGCACTGCCTGTGCTACGGCCGCGAGCGCGAGTCGTCGCGCTCGGAGATCGGCGACTGTGCGCCGCGCGCGCGCGAACTGACCCAGGTGTTTTTGCGCCGCCTGCCGGAAATCCGCAAACTGCTCCTGCGCGACGTACAGGCGGCATTCGACGGCGACCCGGCCGCGAGCAGTCTCGACGAGGTGGTGCTGGCCTATCCCGGCTTACTGGCCGTGAGCGTATACCGGATCGCTCATGCCCTCTACGATCTGGGCGTCCCGATGATGGCGCGCATCATGACGGAGTGGGCGCATTCGAAAACCGGTTGCGACATTCATCCGGGGGCAAAGATTGGCCCCGCATTCTTCATCGATCACGCTACCGGTGTGGTGATCGGCGAAACCACGGAGATCGGCGAAGGGGTCAAGCTATATCAGGGTGTCACCTTGGGAGCGCTGTCCTTCCCACGGGATGCGGCGGGTCAGATCATCCGCGGCAAGAAGCGGCATCCCACCGTGGAGAGCGGATCGACCCTGTATGCGAACGCCACCGTTCTCGGCGGGCAGACGGTGGTGGGCGCCGACAGCGTGATCGGCGGTTCCGTCTTTCTCACGCGCAGCGTGCCGCCACGCTCCCGTGTATCGCTGAAAGAGCCGGAATTGCGAGTGGCAACCCGCGACGGCGCGGCGGAACCGGACGCCATCTATTTCGATATTTAGGGGGCGCCGAGCCGGGGGCGCGTAGCCCCCCGGCCGGCTCCGCCCCCTCATATCATCTTGCCGAGCACGGGCACCATCAGCAGCGCCACGATGTTGATGATCTTGATGAGGGGATTGATCGCAGGCCCGGCGGTATCCTTGTACGGATCGCCCACCGTGTCGCCGGTGACCGCCGCTTTATGGGCATCGGAACCCTTGCCGCCGAAGTGACCTTCTTCGATGTATTTCTTCGCGTTGTCCCAAGCGCCGCCGCCGGTGGTCATGGAGATCGCGACGAACAATCCGGTGATGATGGTGCCGATCAGCAACCCGCCCAGTGCTTGAATGCCGGAACCGGGTCCCATGAGCCAGTTGACGACGAACACGAGCACGATGGGGGCGAGAATGGGGAGCAAGGAGGGGATGATCATCTCCTTGATCGCCGCCTTCGTCAGCATATCGACGGCGCGCGAATAGTCGGGCTTCGCGGTACCTTCCATGATGCCCTTGATCTCGCGGAATTGCCGGCGCACTTCGTTTACCACGGCACCCGCCGCACGTCCCACGGCCTCCATGGCCATGGCGGCGAACATGTACGGGATGAGGCCGCCGATGAACAATCCGATGATCACCGCGGGATTCGACAGGTCGAAGCTAGTGGCGTGTCCCAGCACTTCCTCGAGCTTGTGGGTGTAATCGGCAAATAGCACCAGTGCCGCGAGGCCGGCCGAACCGATGGCGTAGCCCTTGGTGACGGCTTTGGTGGTGTTGCCCACGGCATCCAGCGGGTCGGTGACGTCGCGGACTTTGGCGTCGAGACCGGCCATTTCCGCGATGCCGCCGGCGTTGTCGGTGATCGGGCCGTAGGCGTCGAGCGCCACGATCATGCCGGTCATCGACAGCATCGCGGTGGCGGCGATGGCGATGCCGTACAGCCCCGCGAGCTGGAACGACGCCCAGATGCTCAGCGACACCGCGATCACGGGCAACGCGCAGGCCTTCATCGAGACGCCGAGACCGGCGATGATGTTGGTGGCGTGCCCGGTCTGCGAGGCCGAGGCGACGTGCTGCACCGGCCCGTATTCGGTGGCGGTGTAGTACTCGGTGATGACGATCATGGCGGCCGTCAGCGCGAGGCCCACCAGCGTGCATTCCCACATCTGCATGGCCGCTTCGCCCATCAGGTTCTTTGAGACGAAATAGAACGCGACCGCCGAAATGGCGGCCGACACGATGACGCCCTTGTACAGGGCGTTCATGATCTTTCCGCCTTCCTTGGTGGAGACGAAGAAGGTCCCGATGATGGAGGAGACGATGGAGATGGCGCCAAGCACCAGCGGGTACAGCACCGCTCGCTCGCCCATGTTGACCATCACCAAGCCGCCCAGCAACATGGTGGCGACCAGGGTGACGGCGTAGGTTTCGAAGAGGTCGGCCGCCATGCCGGCGCAGTCGCCCACATTGTCGCCGACGTTGTCGGCGATGACCGCGGGATTGCGCGGATCATCCTCCGGAATGCCCGCCTCGACCTTGCCGACGAGGTCTGCACCCACGTCCGCGCCCTTGGTGAAGATGCCGCCGCCCAAGCGCGCGAAGATCGAGATCAACGAGCCGCCGAATGCCAGACCGACCAGCGAGCGCAGCGCCGTTTCGCGATCGCCGAGCAGATGCAGCATGGCGATGTAGTAGCCGGCGACGCCCAACAATCCCAAGCCCACGACCAGCATGCCGGTGATGGCGCCGCCGCGGAAGGCGACCTTGAGCGCGGCGTTGATTCCGTTGTGCGCCGCCTGGGCCGTGCGCACATTCGCGCGGACCGAAATGAACATGCCAATATAGCCGGCGAGTCCGGAGAGAACGGCGCCGACGGCGAATCCGCCCGCCGTGGGCCAGCCCAGACTCAACCCCAGCACCACGAAGAGAACGACGCCGACCATGGCGATGGTGGTGTATTGGCGATTGAGGTAGGCGCGGGCACCGGCCTGAATGGCCGCCGCGATTTCCTGCATTCGAGCGTTGCCGGCGGGCTGCGCCAGGATCCAACGGACCGAGATCAGTCCGTACACAATCGCTATTACACCTGAGCCAATCGCTAGCCAAAGCGCGTTGTCGAGCGTCATCGAGGGTCTCCGTATCGTCTGAAAGTACTGTTTAAATTATGGAAAATGTAGAGTTATTCGGAATCGTCAGACCTCGAACCCGGCTTTGAGCCGTTTCGGCACACGCGCGCCCTTGAGCATGACATACGCCGGCAAGCCGGAGACGTAAGGGGGGTAGTCCTCGCCATGGATGAGGGGGGACAGATAGCGGCGGCAGGCGGCGGTGATGCCGAAGCCGTCCGCAGTGATGTAGTGGCGCGGCACCTTCTTTTCCTGGTTGGCGACAGCGGAGAGCGGCGCCTCGCCAATGGTCCAGCGGTAGGGCGTCGACGATTTTCTTACGATCACGGGCATGACGGCGTTGCTACCCTTGACCGCCAATTCGACCGCGGCCTTGCCGACTGCATATGCCTGCGCGACGTCCACCTTCGAGGCGATGTGGCGAGCGGAGCGCTGCAGATAATCCGCAACGGCCCAATGATATTTGTAGCCGAAGGCTTCCTGAGTCATCTGCGCCACGACCGGGCCGACGCCGCCCAGCTGCGAGTGCCCGAATGCGTCCTTGGTACCCGCTTCGGCCAGGAATTTACCGTCGGCATCGCGCACGCCTTCAGAGACCACCACGACACAGTAACCGTTCTTGTCGACCGACTGCTTGACCTTGGCGAGGAAGCGCGCGCGATCGAATGTGATCTCGGGAAATAGAATGATGTGCGGGGCGTCCCCGCTTTTGGCGGCCGCCAATCCGCCTGCGGCTGCCATCCATCCGGCGTGCCGGCCCATGACTTCGAGTACGAAGACTTTCGTGGAGGTTCGGGCCATGGAGAGGACGTCGAGCGCGGCCTCGCGCGTCGAGACGGCAATGTACTTGGCGGCCGAGCCGAAACCGGGACAGCAGTCGGTAATGGGGAGGTCGTTGTCCACGGTTTTGGGTATGCCGATGCAAGTGATCGGGTATCCCAACTGCGTGCCGATTTCCGACACCTTCTGGGCGGTGTCCATGGAATCGTTGCCGCCGTTGTAGAAGAAATACCCGATGTCATGCGCCCGAAAAACGTCGATCAAGCGCTCGTATTGCGCTCGGTTCTTATCGATTCCGGACAGCTTGTAGCGCGCCGACCCGAAGGCGCCGCCCGGCGTATGGCGCAGCCCGCGGATGGCTGCGAAGCTTTCCTTGCTGGTGTCGATCAGATCTTCGGTCAATGCGCCGAGGATCCCGTGCCGGCCGGCGTACACTTTCGCGATCCGTTTCGGATACTTACGGGCGGTTTCCAGCACTCCGGAGGCGGAGGCGTTGATGACAGCGGTGACGCCGCCCGATTGGGCGTAGAATGCGTTTTTCGGGGGTGAGCGCTTCATCAGGCGCGCAGGATAGCCGATTGGCGGTCCGTAGGCACTGTTTGACGATGAACTCCGGCGAATGTACGGTAGCGCGCTTTCATCAAAATTAGAGCATCATGCGAATAGTCCTATTAGGCGCGCCAGGGTCAGGCAAGGGGACACAGGCCCAGCTGCTAGTCAAGACCTACGGCGTGCCGCAAATCTCGACCGGCGATCTGCTGCGTCAGGCTGTGACCGCAGGCACCGATCTCGGCTTGCGCGCCAAGGCCGCGATGGATTCCGGCAAGCTGGTCGACGACCCCACCGTACTGGGCATGATTCATGAGCGGCTGGACCAGCCGGACGCGGCGAAGGGGTTCATCCTTGACGGCTTTCCACGCAATATTACGCAGGCCGACGCACTCGAAAAGATGCTGCGCGGTATCGGCAAGCCGCTCGAGGCGGTGGTGTTGCTGAACGTGGACATGGCCATTCTATTCAAGCGCCTCACGGGACGCCGAATCTGCCAGGATTGCGGGCAGGTGTTCAACATCTACACGTCGCCTCCGGACCCCACATTGCATTTGGAGAAATTCGGCCATGCGCCGCGTCTCATCCAGCGTCCGGACGACAAGGAAGAGGTGATCGGCAAGCGGCTGGAGGTCTACGATGCGCAGACCAAGCCGTTGATCGAGTACTACTCCGCGGCCGGTCTGTTGCGGGTGGTCGAGGCCGATGCCGACATGGACACGGTGTTCAAGAGCATTCAGCACGCGGTTCACCCGCAGTCCGTCGCTTAAATCTTCCCGCTCAAGGCTCCAGAGCTGCCAGCAGGCGTTCTCCGATCTCCCGGCGCCGCCAACCCGTCAGGGCATCGGTGTCGCGCTGGCCGAGGGCAAGCGCCTTCAGTTCGCCGCGTGGGGCGAGAAGTTCCGGGCTTATCTTCAGCTCGAGTGCGCGTGAGTCGACGATTTTGCCGAGCCGCTGCGCCAACTCCTTTTGTTCGGGAGTCGGACGGGCATCTTGACTGGGGTTCAGGTCGGTGACCGTACCGCCGGACTCGTCGTGCAACGCGTTCAGCAAGCTCGCCGCGAAAGCGGCGTTGAAATTGGCCGGCATCGCGTTGAGGGCACCCAATGCCGAGCGCGAGACGGGGTTGGCCTGCGCCACGGCGAAGATGGCAGGATCGGGAATGATCCAGGAGCGCGGCAGATCGCGTTCGCGCGCGAGCTTTTCGCGCCACACGGCGATCACCTTGGCGCGCGCCCGCGGCTTCGGATCCAGCTGCGCGATGCCGCGCAGCCGCTCCCAGGCCAGGGCAGGCTCGGGCTCGTAGAGCAACGGATTTTCGAGTGCAGCGCAATCCTCCGACGCCCAATGTTCCCGGCCGAGCTCGCGCAGGCGTGCCGTCAAGCGCCCCGCGAGCTCGCCCAAGTAAAGGACATCGTCGGCCGCGTATTCCAGCTGTTCGGGACTCAAGGGCCGCTTCGACCAATCGGTCCGCGTCTGACCCTTGGGGATGGTGATGTTCAGCAGAGTCTTGACCAGCTCGGCGTAGCCGACCTGAGGCTTGAGCCCGATGCAGCCTGCCGCGATCTGGGTATCGAAGACCGGTGAAATCACCCGCTTAGTGGTCAGATAAAAGGCCTCGAGATCTTGGCGCGCCGCGTGAATGACCTTGCGCGTCTGCGGTGCGGTCAGGGCATTCACCAACGGCTCGAGACTGCCGCCGCGCAAGGTGTCGACGCACCAGATAGTGTCGTCGCTGCTGAGCTGCAGCAGGCATAACTTGGGGAAGAAAGTCCGTTCGCGCAGAAATTCCGTATCGACCCCGATGAGGGACTGCGACTCGAGCGTGTGGGCGAGCTCCGCCAGCTCCTCTTGACGATCGACCCAAATGGCGTCGGGCATATCTTCATCCGCGTGTACAATTTAGACATTCCGATTATGACTGAACGAACGATGCTGCGACTTGCAAAAGCATTTTGGGACATTGCTCTGTGGCGCCGCTCGCCGGCCCACCTGCCGTCGTCACTTTTCTTGCTGGGAATACTTTCCGCAGCGGTGGCGCTGCTCGAGGTGTTGGGCGCGATGCTCCCGCCCGGCCCAAGCGACCGAATCCTCACGCGAGTGATCCTGAGCGTCGGCCTGCCGCTGGTCTTCGCCCGGCTGGTACTCGCGGTTGCCCGTCACGGCCAACGGTTCTTGCAGACCGGCAGCGCGTTGCTCGGGGTCGCGGTGCTGGCGGAGCTGGTGATGTATCCTCTGGGCTCGCTGCTCAACGTCATCGGCATCGATAAACCGGCGGCCATTCCCGTGGGTCTGCTGTTGTTCGTCGGACTGATCTGGTATTTGCTTGCATGCGCCAACATTTGGCGGGCTGCGCTCGATTCGGGATTGGGATTGGGCATCGCCATCAGCGTGGGTTATCTGTTGCTGTCGATGGCATTGGAACAGCAGTTGCTTCCGGACGCATAACCATGCATGTGCACATATTGGGGATCGCCGGCACCTTCATGGGGGGCGTGGCCGCGATCGCGAAGGCAGCGGGATTTCACGTCACGGGGTCGGATCTCAACGTCTATCCGCCGATGAGCACGCAGCTCACTGCGCTGGGAATCGACTACGTCCAAGGGTACGGCGCCGAGCAATTGGATCTGAAGCCCGACATCGTGGTGGTGGGCAATGCGCTGTCGCGCGGCAGTCCGGTGGTCGAGGCGATGCTCGACCGTGGCATGCCGTATACCTCGGGACCGGCGTGGCTTGCCGAGCACGTGCTGCAGGGCCGGCACGTGTTGGCGGTGGCCGGGACGCATGGAAAAACCACCACCAGCAGCATGCTGGCGTGGATTTTGGAATACGCCGGGCTCAATCCCGGGTTCTTGATCGGTGGCGTGCCCACCAATTTCGATGCCACCGCGCGGTTGGGTTCGGCATCCCACTTCGTGATCGAGGCAGATGAATACGATACCGCGTTCTTCGACAAGCGCGCCAAGTTCGTGCACTACCGTGCGCGCACGGCGATCTTGAACAACCTGGAATACGACCACGCCGATATCTACCCGGACGTGGCGGCGATCCGCCGGCAATTCAATCAGCTGCTGCGCACGGTGCCGGCAGCCGGGCGTCTCATCGTGAACGGCGACGACGCGGAACTTCGCACCACGCTTTCCATGGGTTGCTGGACGCCGCGCGAAAATTTCGGCGCGGCCGGCGGAGGCGCGGCCGGCACCAGCGCGGCGGGCGCCGATTGGACGGCCCACGACGCAGCGGGTCAATCGTCGCGGTTCTCGGTGCATTTTGCGGGTCGTGAGGTCGCCGTGGTGGAGTGGACTCTGCTCGGCAAGCACAACGTGCTGAATGCATTAGCGGCGATCGCGGCTGCCAACCACGTGGGCATCGAGCCCGCGCGCGCGGCGCAGGCCCTCGGCAAATTTCGCGGGGTCAAGCGGCGTATGGAGATTCGCGGCAGCGTCGGCGGCGTGACCGTCTACGACGACTTCGCGCATCACCCCACTGCAATCGAGACGACGCTCGCGGGGCTGCGGGCACGGGTCGGGCAGGCGCGAATCGTGGCGGTGCTCGAACCGCGATCCAATACCATGAAGCTCGGCGTGCATCGCGAGCAGCTGGCGCCCTCGCTTATCCTGGCCGACCGCTCATGGTTCCTGAATTCGCCGGATCTGGGTTGGGACCTGCCGGGGGCGGTCCGGCAGCTCGGCGCGCGGGGCCGTTTTGCGGATTCTGTTGATGCACTGGTCAAGGGCCTGGCCGATGATGCACAACCTGGGGATCATGTGCTGGTGATGAGCAACGGCGGTTTCGGCGGGCTACACGACAAGCTGCTGGCGGAGTTGCGCGCGCGCGGCGGTCCTGCGTGATCGCGATTCCGCTGTTCCCGCTCAACATCGTGCTGTTTCCGGATGGACCCCTGCCGTTGCGGATCTTCGAGACGCGCTACGTCGATATGGTGCGCCGCTGCATGCGCGAGGATGGCTGCTTCGGGGTCGTGTTGATCAGCGCGGGGCTGGAGGCGGGTCCGGCGCAAACCTACGATGTGGGCACGACCGCCAAGATCATCGATTTTCATCAGTTGCCGGACGGCCTGCTCGGCCTGTCCTGCGTGGGCCGGCGGCGCTTTCGAATCCTGAAGAAGAACGTCGCCAAGGATGGGCTGAATCTGGGCGAGATCGAATGGCTGGCCGACGGGCCGGTTCTGAGCGTTCCGGCCCGCCACGCGCCGCTCACGGAATTGCTCCGGGTTGTGCTGCCGCAGCTCGGTGAAGTCTATACGGGTATCGACATGCGCTTGGACGACGCCGCATGGGTGGGGCATCGCCTTGCGGAAATCCTGCCCATCGAGCTGTCCCTCAAGCAGAGCTTCCTCGAAATGGACGATCCGATTCAGCGGCTGGACGCGCTCACGCCTTTGGCGCCAGTGCCCGGAGCGTAGAGCCGCTGCAGGGCGAAGCCCAAAGGAATCGTCCACGCCAACACCAGCCATCCGACGAACCCGTCGAAGCGGCTCAGCAGAAAGCTCAAGGGTGCCGTCCTCACCGGTTGCGCCAATGCGTGCACCACCAGCATGACCCAGACCCACCCCGCATGGATCCCGATGCAGGCGGCGATGTTGCCGGTGGCGACGCGCACGCGGCCGAGCAGAATGCCGACGGCCGCCAGGCACAGGAAGGCGTCGGCGATCCCGAGGGGCTGGTCGAAGGACCGCAGCGTGCCCGCAAGCAGCGCGACGCCGCTGGACGAGGAAACTTCCGCCGCCGGTATGCGAAAGCTGGCGAAGAAATGAGTGGCTGAGTAAACGATCGCGGTGAGGATCACGGCGGCGCTGGAGCCCGCCTCGCGCTCGATGCCGGTATGCATGGCGCCGCGCAAAAAAGTTTCTTCGATGAAGGCCACCGCCAGGCCGCTCACGAGCCGCAGGACGACTAGTTTGGCCAGAGCGGCCGCCGTGACAGCGGCGGCTGCCGTCCAATCGAGCAGCCCAAGGGCGGTCATGAGACCCACCACCGCCGACATGCTGACGACGCCCAGCGCCAGTCCGATCGACGCCTGGCGGAGAAACTCTCGCGGCGCGAGTCCGTAGCCCAGGCTCGTCCGGTCGCTCAATCCCAAGCGGCGTGCCGTCACGATGAATCCCAGGCCCAGGGCCAGCATGCCGATGCGCTCGCCGATGCGATGGAACGGGAACTCGAAGTGCGGGTGCAGCACCAGCCACGCCGGGTAGGTGAATACCGCGATCGCAGCGAGACCGAGCAGGATCAGCCCAAGAAAGTAGGCGAAGGTTCGCATCAGGAAGCCGAGAGCCGGGCCCTAGGCCAGGGCGTGCAGGCGGGGAAAAATCAGCTCCGCGGCGGCCACGGTTGCATCGATGTCCGAAGGCGTGTGCGCCGCCGACAGAAATCCCGCTTCGAATGCCGACGGCGCGAGATACACGCCGGCATCCAACATGGCATGAAAGAACCGCCGGAAGCGGTCCACATCGCATGCCATGACCTTGGCGAACGAGTCGACGTTGCGTTCGCGGGTGAAGAAGAAGCCGAACATTCCGCATACGTGATTGGTCGCAAATGGTATGTCCGCGGCAGCCGCGGCGGCCTCGAGCCGCCGCATCAACGACCCGGTCGCCGCGCCGAGGCGCTGATGGAATCCCGGGGCGGCGATCAGTTCCAACGTGGTCAGTCCGGCCATCATCGCCACGGGATTGCCGGATAACGTGCCAGCTTGATAAACCGGCCCGAGCGGCGCGAGCCGCTCCATGATGTCGCGCCGTCCGCCGAACGCACCCACCGGCATGCCGCCGCCGATGATCTTGCCCAGCGTCGTGAGATCGGGCCGCACGCCGTACAAGGATTGGGCGCCGCCGAGAGCGACGCGAAAGCCGGTCATCACTTCGTCGAATATCAATACCGCACCCGTACGGTCGCACTCCTCGCGCAGGGCCTGGAGGAAGCCGGGAGCGGGCGGAACGCAGTTCATATTGCCCGCCACCGGTTCAACGATGACGCAGGCGATGCTGTCGCCGATCTGCCGGAACGCGTCGCGGACTTGAGCGGCGTCGTTGTAGTCGAGGGTCACGGTATGAGCGGCCAGGGCGGTGGGAACGCCGGGCGAAGTGGGCACACCCAGAGTGAGCGCTCCGGAGCCCGCCTTGATCAACAGCGAATCGGAGTGCCCGTGATAGCACCCCTCGAATTTCACGATGGTATCGCGGCCGGTGAATCCACGGGCCAAGCGAATGGCGCTCATCGTGGCTTCCGTACCCGAACTCACGAATCGCACCAACTCGATGGACGGCATGAGTTCGATCACCCGGCGTGCCAGGGCGGTCTCTAATTCGGTGGGCGCACCGAAGGAGAGGCCATCGGCGGCCACGGCTTGCACGGCGGCGATCACCTTGGGATGCGCATGCCCCAGGATCATCGGACCCCAAGACCCGACATAGTCGATGTAATCGCGCCCGTCGGCGGCGACGACGCGAGAGCCAGCCGCTTTCTTGAAAAAAATGGGCTCGCCGCCGACGCTGCGAAACGCGCGGACCGGCGAATTGACGCCGCCCGGAATGTACTTACAGGCCTCCTGGTACAGGCTCAACATCGATCTCCTAGACTCAAAATCACCTCGAGGCCGCCGCCATCCCGATTGTTCGCCCGGGCCGAGCCGCCGTGGGCTTTCATGACCTCCGACGTGATGGCAAGGCCAATACCCTCGCCGCCGGAATCCCGATCGCGTGATTCCGCGACCCGATAAAACGGCTCGAATATACGCTCCAAGTCGCCCGGCGGCACGCCCGGCCCGCGATCGCGTATGACGATCCGAAGCCGTTCGACGGACACGTCGACCGGTATCCCTTCGGGACTATAGCGCACCGCATTGCGCAGCACGTTCTCGATGGCGCTTCCCAGCAGCTCGCGATTGCCGTTGATTTTGGCGTGCGCCGCGCCGGACAGGCGCACGCTGCAGCCCTTGACGGCGCCCTCGAAGTTCGCGTCGCGCACTACCTGTTCGATGACTTCATCCAGATCGAATTCCTCGCGCTCGAAATGGTTGTCGGAGCCGTGCAGGCGCGCGAGTTTCAATACCTGGCTGATGAGGCTGTCGAGCCGCTCGATCTCGCGTTCCAAGCGTTCCATCTGCCGCCCCGCATCGCCGGCGGGTTGACGCGCCAGCCCCACGGCGACGCGCATGCGCGCCAACGGCGAACGCAACTCGTGCGAAATGTCGCGCAGCAACCGGGTGATGGCGGCGCGATTGGCACGCAGCCGATCCGCCATGGCGTCGAAATCCCGCGCCAGCACCGCAAGTTCGTCTTTGCGGCCCTCGAGTCCCGCGCTCACGCGCATGCCGGCGGCGGGCACGCCGAGCCTTTCCGATGCGAGCGCCCGTGCGCCGGCCTGTATCCGGCGGATGGGCGCGCTCAAATGCCGGGCGAGCCACCAGCTCGCGAAGGCGCTCACGACCAGCGCCATGCCGAGGATGGTGAACCAGATTCCCGGGAGGCTGAGCGCGCCGAACGCGCTTGGGCGACGCGGCACCAGCAGCACGGTGTAGGCCGTGCCGTCCGGTCCCACGATCTGCGGTGCGAAATGCGGCGGCCGGAAATTGCCTGGCGGCGGCGGCAGATGCGCCCGCATTGCGGGATCTTGCGTCATGTCGTGGTTGAACAACTCCAGACGCCGCGCGGCGCTCGTCGAGAGATTGCGCCCGAGAATGTCGCGGCCGTCCGGGCCGATGATGAAAAGATCGCGGTCGTCGAGCGGGTTCCGGTTCGCGGCGAGCCAGGTCTTCAGCCCCGGAATTCCGCCCGCGGCGAGAACCTCCGAGGCCTGGATCGCCACGTTCGGCCGGCGCTGCATGTCGGGCGATTCGTATTGGCGGGCGGCCACCGTGATCGTGATGGCGATGCTGCCGCCGACGATGAGCGCCATCGAGATCCAGAACAAGACGAAGATGCGGACGAACAGACTATGCATTTCAATGAACTGTGCCCGTCAATGTTCGGTGCTTGCCCACGTGAGGGTATATCCGGAGCCGCGCACGTTCTTGATCTCGGGATTCTTGCCCACCTCGAGATCGAGCTTGCGGCGCAGATTGCTGATGTGGGTGTCGATGCTGCGGTCGTACGGCACGAGCTTGCGGCCGAGCGCCTGTTCGGTCAGCACTTCGCGCGAGATCACCTGTCCGGCCGAGCGCATCAATAATTCCAGCACGCGGAATTCCGCGCCGGTGAGGGCGACCGGGACCTCGGCGACGCGCACCTGATGCGTGCCGGTGTTGAGCACGATGCGCCCCACCACGAGTTCGTCGGGTGCGCCGCCGCGCACGGCACGCACGTTGGAGCGCCGCAGGATGGCGCGCATGCGCGCCACCAGTTCGCGCGGATTGAAGGGTTTACTCAGGTAATCGTCGGCGCCGAGTTCCAGGCCGACGATGCGGTCCACGTCGTCGCCGCGGGCGGTGAGCATCAGGATCGGCGTCTCGTAGGCGGCGCCGAGCTTGCGCAGGACGTCGAAACCGCCGACGTTGGGCAGCATGACGTCCAAAATCAGGATTTCGAAATTGCTGACCTTGAGTGCGGCCAGGGCGTCGGCGCCGTCATGCACGCTCGTCACCTCGAAATGCTCCGCTTCCAGATACTCCGTGAGCATCTGGCACAGCTCGCGATCGTCGTCCACGAGCAGTACACGGCCCTCGCGGGTCGCCGGCGGTTCTGCTCCTGGTGGCGGAATGGTCGTCATGGCCGTTGCGCTACTCTGGCACAACCGTGAGGGCGCGCGGCGCCGGAAAGCACGAAATTGACACATCTTTGCACGGTCTTTTGTCGCCTCTGACAGTGGTTTGC
This sequence comes from uncultured Gammaproteobacteria bacterium, assembly GCA_963799885.1. Lineage (GTDB taxonomy): Bacteria > Pseudomonadota > Gammaproteobacteria > Steroidobacterales > Steroidobacteraceae > Bog-1198. Next base: position 936,082 of record CAWCYX010000005.1, read on the forward strand.
GCGTTGTCGGACTAGGATGAAGGTGTTTTGGACTTCTTGAAACTTATTGGAGCGTAGGAACATGAAACCGATGCGTAAGGTATTCGCTGGGATCCTGATGGCAGGGGGTGCGCTGGTCGCCGCAACCGTAGGCGCATCGACCGCCGCTGCGGCGGACGATGCGGCGGCCGCGGCGCCGGCGCCCGGCGCGGGACCCCATGGGTGGGGCCACGGAGGGGGTGGGCCGGGTCATCTTTTCAGCAAGCTTGGATTGACTGCCGAGCAGCAGGCCTCCATCAAGGCCATCATGACGGCGGCCAAGCCGCAGATGAAGAGCATGCATGATCAGATGCGCGCCAATCATCTCAAACTCATGCAAACCAAACCTGACGATCCGAACTACGGCAACGTCGTGGCCGAAGTGGCGCAGTCGAACGCCGCGCTCGCGTCGCAGCGCACGGCGCACGCAGCGGAACTTCGGACTCAGATGTATGCGGTGCTGACGCCGACGCAAAAGACCCAACTGAGCGCGTTGGAAGCGCAATGGGCGGCGCACCCGCACCACGGCCCGCGGCAAGGGCCGCCCGTGGACGAATAGGCTCGCGAGAGGGGCGCCGCCCGGCGGCGCCCCTCTCGGCGCCCTACTATCGCTGGGTTGCGCCGACCCCGTCCTTTTTCAGCAGTTCGATGACGCTGTTGCGGCCGACGAGGTGGCCGGTGCCCACGATCACCAGATAGTTCTTATCGTCGTTCAGGAGCGCCTCGATCTTCGGGATCCACTTGCGGTTGCGCGCCGCCAGCACGGATTGATAGAGCACCGGGTCCTTTCCCAGCTCGGACTGCAGTTGATCGTCGAACCAGACCGTATCGCCGCGCTGCCACGCGCGCACCATGTCGTTCACTTCTTTCGGAAGTTCACGCGCCTGTTCGAGACTCGCCATCAGGTAGTCGGCCTGCACTTCCATGGGCAATCCTTCGAAGAGCGCAATCTGGTCGTGCGGCGTTTCCAGGCCGGCGATGCTCTTCCCGTCGCTGCGTGCGCGTTCGAGGAAGTACATTTCCACGCCGGATGTCGGCTCAAAGCCGAGCTTCAGCAACTGCAGCTGTGAAATGGCCTCGGCGGCGAACCAGGGCGCGAACCCGTCGAAGGTGGCGAGTTCGACGCCGACGTCGCGCGCCAGCGATTCCGCGCGCGCATAGCGTTTCGGCCCCAGCACCTCCTGCAGCGATTTTCCCTCCGGCAGCATCGCGCTCGTCAGCATTTCTGCTTGCAGCTGTTCCATATCCGTGTCTGCGAGATTGATCTCCATCAACAGAGCCTTGGAACTTGCATAGGCCTGCATGACCGCGGGGCTCAACGGATAGTCGCCGGGCCGCAGCACGTGAATCGAGCCCAATAGGAAAACCGTGTTGTGCTTGCCGTGCAGTTCCCAGAGCGAGTGCAGGGGCGTATCGGCACGGCTCGGGAGCGTGCACGTCCAAAGGACGAGCGCGGCTAGCAGGAGGCGCATTCAACCTGCAATTTGGCGCATACCCGCTGAGCGAACCCAGCGAATCTCGGACTGGATGCGGCCGTCGTCGTGCAAGTCCAGCAGACGATACGCCGGCGGACGCGAGTCGATCGCGTAACGATCGCTCCCCGGCAGGAATTGGGCGCAGGTCGAGGGCGTTCCCAGCAGTCGAACTCCGTTGCGTTCGCCATCATGCGCCTGATGAACGTGGCCCCACGCGACTCCGCGCACGTGGGAATGCGAGTCGATGACACGCCAGAACTCGGCGGCGTTGGCGAGACCGATGCCATCCAGCCAACGGCTGCCCATCGCCACCGGATGATGATGCAGACACACGAGAGCATGCGCGGACGAATTCTCGAGGGCCGCATCGAGCCGTTCGAGTTCGCTGTCGGCAAGGCGTCCGCCCACGTGCCCCGGATCGTAACTGTTCAGCATGATGAAATGCCAAGGACCGAGTTTGCGTGTACCGCAGTATTGAAACGGTTCATGGGCGAGGCTCGAGCGCATGGCGTCGGGTTCGTCGTGATTGCCGGGCACGCAGAGCACCGGCTTGCGCAGATTGCCCAAGATGCTCTTGAAGCGAAGATATCCCGACGCATCATCCTGCACCAGATCGCCGGTGACTAGCACGGCCGCATAGTCCGCATCGTGCGACAATGCCTCGTCAAGTACGCTCCGCAGGCTCGAGTCGGTTTCCACGCCGCGCAGACTTCCGCCGGCGTTGCCGTACAAATGCGGGTCGGTGATTTGTAGTATTTGCATGGGTTGAAATGTTAGCAAAGCACCTGTCGCGCATCGGTGAACTGGGTCCGCTATGTGACAGGCGAAAGACGAACGTGTTCCACAGCAAAATGCGACATGTGTCTTATGTTGCTGGCAGCTGTCTTATGTTGCTGGCAGCGGGCGCATCGGGGACAATACGGCGCCTCTCCCATATGAAGTGTGATATGCCTACCCGACGCGAACTTGCGAACGCCATCCGTGCTTTGTCGATGGATGCCGTGCAAAAGGCCAATTCCGGCCACCCGGGCGCCCCGATGGGCATGGCCGACATTGCCGAAGTGCTCTGGCGGCACGTACTTAAGTTCAATCCCGGAAATCCCACGTGGATGGACCGCGACCGCTTCGTGCTGTCGAACGGCCATGCCTCCATGCTGCTGTACTCCGTGCTGCATTTGACCGGATTTCCGCTGTCGATGGAGGAGATCAAGAATTTCCGGCAGTTCGGTTCCAAGACCGCCGGACATCCGGAGCGAGAAACGCATCTCGGAATCGAAACCACCACCGGCCCCCTGGGCCAAGGCGTCGCCAATGCCGTCGGCATGGCGCTAGCCGAGCGGGCGCTCGCGGCAACGTTCAATCGTCCCGGGCACACCATCATCGATCACCATACTTACGTGTTCCTGGGCGACGGCTGCATGATGGAGGGCATCTCGCACGAAATCGCATCCTTTGCCGGAATGCAAAAGCTCGGAAAGCTCATTTTGGTCTACGACGACAACGGCATTTCCATCGACGGCAAGGTCGTGGGTTGGTTCCGGGACGACACGGCCGGGCGCTTCGAGTCCTATGGATGGCACGTGCTTCCCCATGTAGACGGCCAGAATAGCGATGCCGTCGCCGCCGCGCTGGCGGCGGCGCGGGCGGAAACCGGTCGACCGTCGCTGATTTGCGCCAAGACGGTGATCGGGTGGGGTGCGCCCAACAAGCAAGGCTCCGCGTCCATGCACGGCGAGGCCATGGGCAACGAGGAAATCGCCGCTACCCGCGTCAACCTCGGTTGGGCATCGCCGCCCTTCGAAATCCCGGCCGACATTCGCGCCGCGTGGGACATGCGCGAGAAGGGTGCGCGGGTCGAAGGCGAATGGCGGGCCCGGTTCGCGGCGTACAAAAGTGAATTTCCAGCCCTGGCCGCGGAACTCGAGCGGCGGATGGCGGGCGACTTGCCGGGCGATTTCGGCGATCTCATCAACGCCTACATCGCGCGCATGCAGTCCGAAGGTAAGCCGCTCGCCAGCCGTCAGTCGTCACAGGCCACCCTGAACGCAATCGGTCCCGCGCTGCCCGAGTTGCTCGGCGGATCGGCCGATCTGACGCCGTCGAACGGCACGCTGCGCAAGGATTCGGTCGCACTGACGCCCGAGACTCCGGGCGGCAACTACCTGCATTTCGGCGTGCGCGAATTCGGCATGTCGGCGATTCTGAACGGCATCACGGTGCACGGCGGTTTCATTCCCTACGCCGGCACCTTCCTGACTTTCTCGGACTACGCGCGCAATGCCGTCCGGATGGCGGCACTGATGCGCCTGCGCGTCATTTTCGTCTACACGCACGACTCCATCGGATTGGGCGAAGACGGCCCGACGCACCAGCCGATCGAGCATGTAGCCAGCTTGCGTCTCATTCCCCACATGCAGCTGTGGCGTCCCTGCGACGCAGTGGAGACGGCAACCGCTTGGGCCGCGGCGATCGAAAATCGCGATGGTCCCACCTGCCTGATCTTCACGCGGCAGTCGCTGGCGCATGAGGCGCGCTCGCCCGAGCAGATCGCGGCCATCAGGCGCGGCGGCTATGTGTTGATCGACTCGGAAGGTCCGCCGGACGTCATCGTGATCGCCACGGGGTCCGAGGTGGGTATCGCGGCCGAGGCAGTCCGCAGCGCGGCCGCCAAGGGGAAAAAAGTCCGCCTGGTTTCCATGCCGTGCAGCACGACCTTCGAGCGACAGGACAATGCGTACCAGATGAACGTACTACCCCCGTCCGTCACGAGGCGCATTGCGGTGGAGGCCGGCGCCACCGATTTCTGGTGGCGATATGTGGGTTTGCAGGGCCAGGTGATCGGCATCGATCACTTCGGCGCCTCGGCGCCGGCGAAGGAGTTGTTCAAGGCCTACGGCTTCACGCCGGAACGAGTAGCCGAGGCAATCGCCAAGGTTTAATTAATTAGGGTTTCAGCACCATAGGACAAGAGGTCGAAGACGATGGCAATCACAGTGGGGATCAATGGCTATGGCCGCATCGGCCGCAACGTGCTGCGCGCGCTCTATGAAGGAAAGCTCAAGGACCAGATCAAGATCGTCGCGATCAACGATCTGGGCGACGCCAACACGAATGCGCATCTGACGCGGTTCGACACCGTGCACGGCCGATTTCCCGGTGACGTGCACGTGGACGGCGATTCGATGGTCGTGAACGGCGACCGGATCCGGGTGGTCGCGCAGCGCGACCCCTCGAAGCTGCCCTGGGGCGAACTCGGCGTCGATTTCGTGCTGGAGTGCACGGGGCTCTTCACCAGCAAGGCCAAGGCATCGGCGCACCTGACCGCCGGGGCCAAGAAGGTGGTGATCTCGGCCCCAGGAGGTGACGACGTCGACGCCACCATCGTGTACGGCGTCAACCACAAGGTCCTGAAGGCGAGCCACACGGTCATTTCGAATGCGTCCTGCACCACGAATTGCCTGGCGCCTCTGGCCAAGGTTCTGCACGATGAGGTCGGCATTTTGGCCGGCGTCATGAACACGGTGCATTCGTATACCAACGACCAGGTGCTCACGGACGTATATCACTCCGATTTGAGGCGCGCCCGATCTGCCACCATGTCGATGATTCCGACCAAGACCGGAGCCGCCGCCGCGGTGGGCCTGGTGCTGCCGGAATTGAAGGGCAGATTCGACGGCTTCGCGATCCGCGTGCCCACGATCAACGTGTCGATGGTAGACTTGAGCTTCAACGCCGGCCGCAAGACCTCCGTGGATGAGATCAACGCGGCCGTGGAGAAGGCCGCGAACGGCGACCTGAAAGGCATCCTGGCCTACAACGATGCGCCGCTCGTCTCCGTGGATTTCAATCACGATCCGGCGTCGTCGACTTACGATGCGACGCTCACCAAGGTCATCCAGGGCACTCTGGTCAAGGTCTGCGCCTGGTACGACAACGAATGGGGTTTCTCCAACCGAATGCTCGACACCACGCTGGCGTGGTCGAAAGCATAATCGACGGCGGGGCGACCGGGGCGAAGGAAATGAAAATCAAAAAAATGTCCAGCTTGGATCTCGCCGGAAAACGGGTCCTGATTCGCGAGGATTTGAACGTTCCAGTGAAGGATGGTGTCGTGACCAGCGATGCCCGCATACGCGCGGCGCTGCCCACCATCCAGGCGGCGCTCAACGCGAAGGCCCATGTGCTCGTTATGTCGCATCTGGGCCGCCCGGAGGAGGGGAAGTACGCCGAGGAGTTTTCGCTCGCACCCGTCGCCAGGCGTCTGACGCAGTTGCTGGGCGTCCCCGTCGCGCTGAAGCGCGATTGGTTGGACGGGGTTTCGGTCGGCGCCGGCGAAGTCGTGCTGCTGGAGAACGTGCGCTTCAACAAGGGGGAGAAAAAGGACTCGGAGGAACTTGCGAGGAAGATGGCGGCGTTGTGCGACATCTACGTTATGGACGCTTTCGGTACGGCGCATCGCGCCGAGGCGAGCACGCATGCGGTCGCCAAATTTGCGCCGATCGCCTGTGCCGGGCCGCTGTTGGCGAGCGAGTTGTCGGCGCTGGAGACGGCGCTGGAGAAGCCGGACCGGCCGTTGCTGGCGATCGTCGCCGGGTCCAAGGTGTCGACCAAGCTCACCGTGCTCGAGACGCTGTTGGTCAAGGTCGACCAGCTCATCGTGGGCGGCGGGATCACGAATACCTTCTTGGCGGCGCTCGGCTACAACGTCGGCAAGTCGCTGCATGAGCCCGACATGCTGGACGTCTGCAAGCGTTTGCTGGAGCAGGCAAAAAAACGCGGTATCGTGATACCGATGCCGACCGACGTGGTGGTAGCCACGGAGTTTTCGGCCAAGGCGGAAGCCGACGTGAAAGCCGTCGACCAGGTCTTGCCCAACGAAATGATTCTGGATGTCGGCCCCGATTCGGCGGAAGTAATGGCCAAGCTGGTCGCGGTGGCGGGTACCGTGCTGTGGAACGGCCCGGTGGGCGTGTTCGAGTTCGAACAATTCGGCGAGGGCACGCGGACGCTGGCCAATGCCATCGCGCGCAGCAAGGCATTCTCGCTGGCCGGCGGCGGTGATACGCTCGCGGCCATCGAAAAATACGACATCGAAGACAGCATTTCCTATATCTCGACGGGCGGCGGTGCCTTCCTCGAATTCGTGGAGGGCAAGAAGCTGCCGGCGGTCGAGGTTCTGGAGAGCCGCGCCGCATGAGTTTCCAGTTGCGTCGGACCAAGATCGTCGCAACTCTGGGGCCGGCAACAGACGATCAAAAGGTGTTGACCGACATGGTCCGGGCCGGCGTGGACGTGGTCCGCATCAACTTCTCGCATGGTGCGACCGCCGACCACGCGCGGCGCCTCGATCTGGTGCGGAATGCCGCCGCGCAGGCCGGACGCTACGTCGGTGTTCTCGGCGACCTCGCGGGCCCGAAAATCCGCATCGATCGCTTCGTGACCGGGAAGGTCGAACTCGCCGACGGCGCCGACTTCGCGCTGGATGCCAGTCTCCCCGCCGATGCCGGCACCGATCATGCGGTTGGAATCGCCTACAAGAGACTTCCGTCGGACGTGTTCGCCGGCGATGTCCTGTTGCTCAATGATGGACAGATCAGCCTGCAGGTGCTCGGCGTGGACGGACCGCGCATCCGGACCCGCGTGCTGGTCGGCGGCGAACTCAGCAACAACAAGGGCATCAATCGCCAGGGCGGCGGGCTGTCCGCCGGCGCCTTGACGGACAAGGACCGGGACGACATTCGTGCCGCGGCTTCCCTGAAGATCGATTACCTGGCGGTGTCGTTTCCCCGGGACGCGGCGGACATGAACGAAGCGCGCACGCTGCTGCGGCAGGCGGGCGGGCACGCGTTGCTGGTGGCGAAGATCGAGCGCGCCGAGGCCATCAAGAACCTGGCCGAGGTGACGCGTGCCAGCGACGCGGTAATGGTCGCGCGCGGCGATCTCGGCGTCGAGATGGGCTACGCCGAGCTTGCCGGGCTGCAGAAGCAGATCATTCTGGAAGCACGGCATCAGAATCGCCTGGTCATCATTGCGACTCAGATGATGGAGTCGATGATCGTCCACACCATCCCCACGCGGGCCGAAGTGTCGGACGTCGCCAATGCCGTCATGGACGGCAGCGACGCGGTGATGCTGTCGGCCGAAACCGCGGCGGGCAAGCACCCCACCAAGGTGGTCGAGGCCATGGCGCAGATCATCGAGGGCGCCGAGAAATATCAAGGCGCGCACGTGCGCATTCGCCAGCGCACCTCGGGCTACTTCGAGCGCACCAACGAGGCGATCGCGGCGGCGGTGATGTACACCGCCAATCACCTGCACGTGAAGGCCATCGTGGCGCTCACCGAGTCGGGGGAGACCACACTGTGGATGTCGCGGGTGCGCTCGGACATCCCGATCTATGCGCTGACTCGTCAGGCCGCCACCCGATCCCGGGTCACGCTATATCGCGGCGTCTATCCGGTGGCCTATGATGTGACCGACGAGAATCGCGATTCCCACTACTTTTCCATCTTCCGCCAGCTGCTCGACTTGAAACTGGTCGCGGAAGGCGACCTCATCATTCTGACCAAGGGCGAGCTGACCGGCGTGGCGGGCGGCACGAACTCCATGCAGATCCTGCAAGTCGCGAGGAATAACTCATGACGGAATTCCGCGGCACCGACCGTTACATCGCGACCGAAGAGCTGATGTCGGCCGTCAACGCCGCCATGGTCCTGTCGCGCCCGCTGCTCATCAAGGGCGAGCCCGGCACCGGCAAGACGCTGCTGGCGGCGGAGATCGCCCGGTCGCTCTCGAAACCGTTCTTCGAATGGCACATCAAGTCCACCACCAAAGCGCAGCAGGGGTTGTACGAATACGACGCGGTGTCCCGACTACGGGATTCGCAGCTGGGCGATCCGCGGGTGAAGGACATCCACAACTACATCGTGAAGGGCAATCTCTGGGAAGCCTTCGACTGCGTCGAGCAGCCGGTCTTGCTGATCGACGAGATCGACAAGGCGGACATCGAATTCCCCAACGATCTGCTGCGCGAGCTCGACCGCATGGAGTTCTACGTGTATGAGACGCGCGAGACGATCCGCGCGCGGCACCGCCCCGTCATCATCATCACGAGCAACAACGAGAAGGAACTGCCCGACGCGTTCCTGCGGCGCTGTTTCTTCCATTACATCCGATTCCCGGACGAAGCGACCATGACGCAGATCGTCGATGTGCACTTTCCGAACCTCAAGCGCGATCTGCTGCGCGAGGCGCTGACGACGTTCTTCAAGATCCGCGAAACGCCCGGCCTGAAGAAGAAGCCGACCACCTCCGAGCTCCTCGACTGGATCAAACTGCTGGTCTCCGAGGACATTCCCGCCGAAGTACTGCGCAGCGACGATGCGAAGAAGCTGATACCGCCGCTATACGGAGCGCTGCTCAAGAACGAGCAGGACGTGCACTTGTTCGAGCAACTGCTGTTCCTCAACCGCCGGAATGCTCGTTAGGTTTTTTCTTCTGCTGAAGAGCGCCGGCGTGCCGGTGTCCATCACCGAGTTGCTGACCTTGCTCGAAGCGCTCAAGGCCGGCTTGGGCGAGATCAGCGCCGAACGTTTTTATTATCTTGCCCGCACCTGCCTGGTCAAAGATGAACGCTATTACGACCGGTTCGATCAAGTGTTCGCGGCGCACTTCAAGGGGGCGGAGGACCTGTTCAAATTGCTGTCCCGCGAGCTGCCCGCCGATTGGCTGGAAAAGATGGCGGTGCGTGATCTCAGCGACGCAGAAAAGGCCGAGATCGAAGCGCTGGGCGGCTGGGAGAAGCTGATGGAGACCTTGAGGCAGCGCCTGGCCGAGCAGCAGGGGAGGCACCAGGGCGGCAGCAAGTGGATCGGCACCGCCGGTACGTCGCCGTTCGGGGCCTACGGCTACAACCCCGAGGGGGTGCGGATCGGGCAGGATGCGTCGCGCAACCGCAGCGCCGTCAAAGTGTGGGACAAGCGCGAGTTCGCGAACCTGGACGATTCCGTCGAACTGGGTACGCGCAACCTGAAAATGGCCCTGCGCAAGTTGCGGCGCTTCGCGCGGCGCGGCGCCCCTACGGAACTGGCTCTCGCCGACACCATCGATGCCACGGCGCGTTCCGGCGGATGGCTCGACATCAAGATGGTTCCCGAGCGCCACAACGTCATCAAGATCCTCCTGCTTCTCGACGTCGGCGGATCGATGGACGATCACGTCAAAACCTGCGAAGAGTTGTTTTCGGCGGCCCGCACCGAGTTCAAGCATCTCGAGCACTTCTACTTCCACAACTGCCCGTACGAGGCTCTGTGGCGCGACAACCGGCGGCGGTTCAACGAGCATGTGGGCACACTCGAAGTGATCCGCACCTACGCATCCGACTACAAATTGATCCTGGTGGGCGATGCCACCATGAGCCCTTACGAAATCACCTCCGCCGGCGGCGGCGTCGAACATTGGAATCAGGAGCCCGGCAGCGTGTGGCTGCAGCGGCTCGTCAAGGCGTATCCGAAGTTCGTCTGGATCAATCCGCAACCTCAGGCGCGCTGGCGGCACACGGCATCCGTCGAGATTATCCGCGAGATGCTGGAGGGGCGCATGTACCCCCTGACGCTGTCCGGCCTGGACGACGCGATCGATGCGTTGAGCTAGAGAGCTTGCTAGGTCTTCTTGGCCTGCTGCAGCAGCCGCAGGTCCTTGAGCACCGCCTGCGAGTGGCCTTTCGGATCGACGGCAGCATAGTGCTTGGCGACGCGGCCTTCGGGATCGATGATGAAGGTTTCGCGCGATGCGATTTCCATGAGCCCGAGCACGCTGCGCAGCACGCCGTAGGCTTGGGCGGTTTGCTTGGTACTGTCGGCCAGCAGGGTGAAGGGCAGCGAGTGCTCGTCGGCGAAAGCCTGGTGCGACGCAACATCATCCACGCTGACGCCGACCACCGCGGCGTTCAATTTATTGAAAGCGAACAGATTGTCGCGAAATTCACAGGCCTGGGTGGTGCACCCAGGCGTGTCGTCCTTGGGGTAGAAATACAACACCAGCCATTTGCCCCGATAGTCGCTCGAGTCGTGCCAGGCGCCGGCTTGGTCCTGCAACCGGAAGGCGGGGGCCGTCATTCCCACCGCGGGCGGGGCGGGAACCTCGGCCGAATGGGCGATCTGCGAGGCCGCATGCCCGATGAGCATCAGCACCAGCGCCGCGAGGGCCGATCTACCGGTTGACTGCCGCTCCGCCATCAAGCCTCCACGTGACGCAAAGCCAGAAACGGCTCATCATCCACTGGCATACTAGCTGTCGTTGCGTTCTTATGACAGCGGGACTACCACTTGGATGACGAGGCTCCCCAGCTTGGCTTGGTGCTGACCGGCGGCGGCGCCCGGGCGGCTTACCAGGTCGGCGTGCTCAAGGGGATTGCCGAGATCCTGCGGCGCGGCTCGGCGTGCCCGTTCCCCGTCATCACCGGGACTTCCGCGGGCGCGGTGAGCGCCATCGCACTGGCGTCCGATCCGGCGCATTTCCGCCAATCCGTGTACGCGATCGAGCGCGTGTGGCGCGACTTTCGGGTTCACCATGTGTTCAAGGCCGACCCGCTTTCGGTGTTCAGGTCCGGTCTGCACTGGATGCTGGCTCTCCTCTCCGGCGGCTGGCTGGTGCACCCGCCGCACTCGTTGTTCGACAATGCGCCGCTGTGGGAGCTGCTGCGCGCGAAATTGAATTTCGACGGGATCCCGCGCGGTCTGTACAAGCACCATCTAGAGGCCATCGGCATCTGCGCCACCAGCTACGCGGACGCCGACTCGATGACGTTCTACGCATCCGCGTCGGCCATCGACCCCTGGCAGCGCGCGTTTCGCAAAGGCGCACGCGTGCAGTTGACGTTGGACCATCTGATGGCGAGCCTGGCCATTCCCTTCCTGTTCCGCCCGATTTGCGTTCAGGACCAATACTACGGCGACGGTGCGATGCGCCAGACCTCGCCCTTGAGCCCCGCCATTCACCTGGGCGCCAACCGCTTGCTGGTGATCGGGGTCGGAGATACGGCCTCCTTCTTGAGTCCCGTCAGTCCCAAAACCGAACCCACCTACGGGCAGATGTTCGGCTTCATGCTGGACTCGCTGTTCATGGACCAGCTGCACTCGGATCTGGAGCACATCAAGGCGTACAACGAGCGGCCCGGCGTGCCGCACATCGACACGCTGGTGATCAATCCGACGCAGGATGTGAGCGAGATCGCCCGCCGTCATCGAAACGAGCTGCCGTCCAGCCTGCGCGTGCTGCTGCGCACGTTGGGCGCCAATCAAAGCGCCGGCACGCATCTGCTCAGCTACCTGCTGTTCGAACGAGGCTATACCCGGGAGCTGATCGCGTTGGGACACCGGGACGCACGGGCACGCGCCGATGAGATCCGCGCCTTTCTGGCGCTCGAGTATGCGCCGCAATACCGGGCGGAAACGGCGTCCTGACGCCCGCACCCTGGGAACCTGGGAACCCGGGAACCCGGGAACCCGGGAACCTAAGATTTCTCGAGCGAATCGTGCCGGGTCAAGACCTCGGGATAGCTCTGCCGAAAGTGTTCGGCAAGACGCTCGGCGATGTACACGGAGCGATGCTGGCCGCCGGTGCAGCCGACGGCGATGGTAAGGTAGCTGCGGTTCGCCTGGGCAAACTCCGCTACGCGCTCCGACAGGAATCCGATGAGCGCCGCCGTCAGGCGGCCGACGCTGGGATGACTCGCGAGATACGCCACCACCTCCGGGTCGCGTCCGGTGAGGTGGCGCAGTGAGTGCTCCCAGAAGGGATTCGGCAGGCTGCGCACGTCGAAGACGAAATCGGCATCGCCAGGAATCCCGCGTTTGTAGCCGAACGATTCGAACATGAGGGAAAGGCGGCCGTCCCGCCGCCGATCGATGCGCTCGCGGAGCCTCTCGCGCAAGCTGTGCACGCCCATGTGCGAGGTGTCGATGACCAGGTCGGCCGTGCTGGTGATCGGTTCGAGCAGACGGCGTTCCGACTCGATGGCCTCCCGCAGACTCACATCCGCGGATATCAACGGGTGCTTGCGCCGCGTCTCGGCGTAACGCTTCAGCAGCACCTCATCGGAGGCGTGCAGATACAGCACTTCACAGTCGATTCCGCTGCGCTTGAGTTCGGCCACCAATGCCGGAATGGTCTCGATTTCGTTCGGCCGATTGCGCGCATCCAACCCCACGGCGGTTCGGGGGTAGACGTCGTCGGCGCCCCGAATCGTGTGGGATATGAAAGGCTTCAACAGGGCTGCGGGGATGTTATCGACGCAGTAGAAGTCGATATCCTCCAGCAGGTGAAGCGCCACGCTCTTGCCGGAACCCGACAGGCCGCTGACGATGATCAAACGCATGAATCACGTGGCGGAGCGGGCCTTGACCACTTCCTCTGCATGGTGATCGGCGACCTTTTCCTTATGCTTCTTGACGCAACGGTCGAGTTTGTCGGTGAGGGCGTCGATGGCCGCGTACATGTTGGGCTCGGTCGCGTCGGCATAGATCTTGTTTCCGCGCATCATGAGCGTGGCTTCCGCCTTATGGTGCAATTTCTTTTCGACCGTCAGGACGCAGTGAATGTCGAGGACCTGCTCGAAATGCCGGGAGATTCGTTCGAATTTCTTTTCGACATAACCGCGCATGGAGTCGGTGATTTCCACATGATGACCGCTAAGATCGAGCTGCATAATGGTCCTCCTCATTCGACTTGATTTACGACGCGCGGGCCGCAGCACGCTTCCGTTCATTGGACGGAGCGATCTGCATACCCTCGCGATATTTGGCAACGGTGCGGCGCGCCACCGGTATGCCTTCCTGCGACAGAATTTCCGCCAGCTTGCTGTCGCTGCACGGATTTTCCGGGTTCTCCTGAGAAATCAATTTTTTGATCTTGGCGCGGATGGCGGTGGAGGACATCTCCGTGCCGTCCGCCGCCTCGACATGGCTCGAGAAAAAGTAGCGGAATTCGAAAACGCCGCGCGGCGTGTGCATATATTTTGCCGTCGTCACCCGCGAGATGGTCGATTCGTGCATTTCCACCGCTTCGGCGACGTCCTTCAGGATGAGCGGCTCCATCGCCTCCTCGCCGAGCTCGAAAAAACTCGTCTGACGCTGGACGATGCAGCGCGCGACCTTGATGAGGGTCTCGTTGCGGATCTCGAGACTGCGCATGAGCCAGCGAGCCTCCTGTAACTGCGTGCGCAGCATGGCGTGATCCGGTGCCCGCGAAATCAAGTTGGCGTAGCTTTGATTGACCCGGACCCGCGGCACCGTCGCCTGATTGATCTCGACGATCCAGCCGTGATCGGTGCGCCTCACGAAGACATCGGGAATGACGTACTCGGCCTGTGCCGGATTGACGGCGGCGCCCGGACGCGGATGGCAGCTTCGCACCAGCGCGAGCGCCATCTCCAGGTCTCCCTCGCTGCAGCGAAGCTGGCGCCGCAGGAGCACGAGTTGCTGGCTTGCCACCAAATCCAGGTGTTCAAGCGCGACCCGGATGGCAATGTCCCGCGCCCGCGTATCCGGATGCAGCTGGCGCAGCTGCAGGGCGATGCACTCGCCGAGATTGCGCGCGCCGACGCCCGCCGGCTCGAGCGACTGCACGGCCGCCAGAACGCGTTCCACGTCGGCGGTGGTGGCCTCGATCTCCGGTAGAAGACTCGAGGCGCACATCCTCGAGGTCGTCCTTGAGATACCCGTCATCGGTGATGGCGTCGGTGATGACCCGCGCGATCGCCAAGTCGACGGGCGATAGCTTGGCCAGCTCGAGTTGTTCGATGAGTTGTTCCTGCAGGGTCTGGCCGTGCTGATCGCTGAAATCGCCGCTGCGGTCGTCTTCGCCGGACCACGGTGAATCGGACGGCCCGCTGGTCTGTTCCCCCCAGGCCTCGTCGGCGATTTCCACTTCGGGCTCTTCGCGTTGATCGCCGGCCGCGGTGTGGCCGTCGAGTTCGGCGTATTTTTCCTCGACCTCGACCGGCGCATCCTCGCGCTCGCGCACCGTATCGGGCGGCGCATCGAGGGCAAGTTCGTCCTCCGCCTCGAGCATGACGTTCGTCTCGAGCGTCTCCCGGACGTGCGCCTGTAGATCCAGAGAGGGCAGCTGCAGCAGACGGATAGCCTGTTGCAGCTGCGGCGTCATGGTGAGCTGCTGACCGATGCGAAGCTGCAGACTTGGCTTCAACATAGTTCTTTCGGGTTCGAGCCTACAGTTTGAAATCCTGGCCCAAGTACACCTCACGGACCTGCGGGTTGGCAAGAATCTGGTCCGCAGAACCAGAAGCGAGCACGGCGCCCTGGCTGACGATATAGGCCCGGCCGCAGATTCCCAAGGTCTCGCGGACATTATGATCCGTAATGAGGACGCCGATTCCCTTGTCTGATAAGTGTTTGATTATGCGCTGGATATCGACAACCGACAGGGGGTCTACCCCGGCGAACGGTTCATCCAGCAGTATGAACTGGGGGTCCGCCGCCAGGGCGCGGGCAATTTCGACGCGGCGCCGCTCGCCGCCCGACAACGCAAGCCCCAGGCTGTCCCGTACATGCCCGATATGCAATTCCGCCAGCAGTTCCTTGAGGCGTTCGGCGCGCTGGGCATCGTCCAGGCCGGGCCGGGTTTCGAGTATGGCCATGATGTTGTTTGAGACCGATAAGCGGCGGAATACCGACGGCTCCTGGGGGAGATAGCCCAATCCTAACTGAGCCCGGCGGTGCATGGGCAGACGGGTGATGTCCCGGTTGTCCAGATAGATTTCACCGTGTTCGCATTTCGTCAAGCCCACGACCATATAGAACGCCGTGGTTTTCCCGGCGCCGTTCGGTCCCAACAGCCCCACGACTTCGCCGCTCTCGACCTCGAGCGACAAATCCCGCAGTACCTGCCTCGACTTGTAGCTCTTCGCGAGGTTGAGCGCCCGCAGGACGCTCATGGTTTGGACGGCGGCGGCGTGATGATGATATGCACGCGCTGCGATCCCTGTTCCGAGCTTTCGGCGACGATGCTTTGGGCGAGGACGTCGTACTTCAGCGACTCGCCGCGAATTTCCGTCTGGCCGTCGCTGAGCCAGGCGTTCTTGGACAGGCGCACGACCCCTTTGTGCGCATCGTAGTCGATGGTGTCGGCGCGTCCGTGCGCCACCTTGCCGGTTTTCGCGACCCGCTGTTCGAATGCCGCCGGCTTGCCGTTGACCACGGCCTTGGCAAGCGTTTTCCTCGCGAAATTGATCTCTGCGTCGTCCGAGGTGAGTTCGCCGTCGTCCATCGAGATCTTTACATTGCCGCGGAATGTCCAAAGACTGTTGTCGAAATCAAGGCCGGTTGCCTGCTTGGTGGCGGAGCCCAGATCGGCGGAGACGGTGGTCGTTCCCTGGGCGATATGCACCTTCCGGAATACCACGTTGTTGCTGCGCAGATCCAATTCCGAGGACTGCGCATCCAATGCAATGGCCTGTTGCGGTGCCGCGGCGCCATGCGCCGCCCGGGCCGACATCGTGAAAACGAGTACCGCGGCGAGTACCGCGAGGAATTTAGGGTTGGAAACGGCCATTAACTTTGGATTCTAAGCGCACCGTGCGCTCTTTTAAATTTGCGACCAGACCACGTGCGGTCAACGTATGCGCGCCGAAGTCGATGCGGACGTCGTTCTTGGTGCTCGCGATGGAGTCGGTAACGTCGTAGGTGAGCGCATCGGTGTGCACCACCGCGCCCGGCGAGTGGTCCACGTTCTCGCCTTGCAGGCGGACGTTGCCCGACACGTCGACCGCCTTGCCGCCGGGCTGCACGTGCGCGACATCGCCGACCATCACCCAATTCTGTCCGTTCTGGCTGAGATAATTCACCCGTACGTCGTTGAGCACCACCTCCGGCGTATGCGCAATCTGGTCGATGCGTTCGGCCTCGATGCGAATGGTGGGCATGCCGGCTTCATCGTAGTCCGTCAACACCGTGTTCTTGAGATAGTAGCCGGGCAGATCGCCCTTGGCCGCGTCCGATGTGGGCTGGGGGCGCTTCAGCGGCGAACTCAGGATCCAGGTGCTGATCACCAGCGCCACCACCGCCAGCAGGGTGAAGATTCTAAAGAGCACGGGCGGCGCGCGCGCGCAGGATGGAGTCGGTGAATTCGCGCACGGCCCCGCGGCCGCCGGGCGCCCTGCTCACCCAATGTGCGGCGGCGAGCACCAACGGATGCGCATCCGCAACGGCGGCGGCGAAACCGACCGCGGACATCAGCGGCAGATCGACGGTGTCATCGACCATGCAGGCGCACTGCAGGGGCTCGATCCCGAGGCGCTGCGCCAGCGTGCGCAGGGCCGCGACCTTGTCGCTGCATCCCTGCACGACGTGACGCACCTTGAGTTCGCGCATCCGCGCGGTCACGGCCGCAGAACGCCGCCCGCTGATCGCCGCGACCTGCACGCCGCTACCCATCAAGAGCTTGATGCCATGGCCGTCGCGCGCGTGAAAGACCTTGAATGTCTCGCCGCGGCCGGAGAAGTACAGACTTCCGTCGGTGAGCACGCCGTCGACGTCGAGCGCAACCAACTCGATCCTGCCGAGACGAGTCGGCGTGCGCGCCGTTACACGCGTGCTCATACGACGCCGGCACGCAGCAAGTCGTGCACATTGAGCGCCCCCACCACGATGTCATGCGCATCGACCACGATGAGCGAGGTGATGCGATGAGTCTCCATCAGGTGAACGGCCTCGGCGGCCAGCGAATTGGCCCGCACGGTCTTCGCATGCCGCGTCATCACTTCATCCATGCGGGTGCGATGCAGGTCCGCCGCGCGGTCGATGGCGCGGCGCAGGTCGCCGTCGGTGAACACCCCGAGTACCCGGTCGCCGGCATCGACGATGGCCGTCATCCCGAGGCCTTTGCGAGTCACTTCCATGAGGCCGTCGGCAAGCAGCGTGTCGGCCGCGACCTTCGGCACGTCCGCGCCCACGCGCATGACGTCTCTCACGTGCAGCAGAAGCTTGCGGCCCAGACTCCCGGCCGGATGCGAGCGGGCAAAGTCCTCCTCGGTGAACCCGCGTGCCTTCAGCAGCGCCACCGCCAATGCATCGCCCACCGCCAGCGCCGCCGTCGTGCTGGCCGTTGGGGCGAGATTCAGCGGACAGGCCTCGGCGGGCACGCCGATGTCCAGGTGCACGGTGGCGATCCGCGCCAGGGCCGATGCCGTGTTGCCGGTAAACGCGATCAGCGGAACACCCAGGCGCTTGATGACCGGTGCGATGATGAGGATTTCGTCAGTTTCACCCGAGTTCGATAGCGCTAGGACGGCGTCGTCGCGCGTGATCATGCCGATGTCGCCGTGACTTGCCTCGCCCGGATGAACGAAGAAGGCCGGGGTGCCGGTGCTGGCCAGCGTGGCGGCAATCTTGCCGCCGATGTGCCCCGATTTGCCCATGCCCGTCACCACGATTCGGCCGCGGCAGTCCAGACAAATCCTGCAGGCACGTGCAAACTCCGCTCCCAAGCGGGGCACCTGGGCTTGCAGGCCCTCGATCTCGACGCGGAGCGCTTGACGGCCGAGATCGACCAGTGCCGCGTCGGTAAAATCGGGGGTCGCGGAGGCGAGGTTCATCGGTGAATGATACCGCGTATGCAGGCATCCAACCGCCGGTGGAGTAAGCTCCCCCAATTTGACGGACGGGGCCGCCGCGGCCCCGTCGAATTGCTCGGTGCTGCGCACCTCGCCCTTCGGGTCGCCGCTGCGCAGCGTTCAAATCGGCCGCACGGCCGATGTGGTCGGCGCGGAGCGCCTTTCAAATATGGCGCGAAGCGCCTAGGAGATACATGAGCCCACAACAGGTAGCGGCCTTGATTCAGGCCGGCTTGGCCGGCGCGAAAGCGACGGTTACCAGCGAGGATAACGTGCATTTCGAGGCGGTGGTGGTGGCCCCGGGCTTCGCCGGAAAGCGCGCGGTGCAGCGGCACCAATTGGTGTACGCGACGCTGGGAGCGGCCGTGGGCAACGAAATCCACGCGCTCGCGCTGCAGGTATTCACGCCCGAAGAGTTCGCGGGCCAGAGCCGTGGATAAACTGCAGATTCACGGCGGAATCCCGCTCGAGGGCGAGATCCGTATTTCCGGGGCCAAGAACGCGACGCTGCCCATTCTTGCGGGCTGTCTGTTGGCGGATGGTCCCGTGACCGTATCGAATGTGCCGCATTTGCAGGACGTGACAACCATGATCGAGTTGCTGGGGCGCATGGGCGTCTCGGTGACCATCGACGAAAAAATGCGCATCGAAGTCGACGCCTCGACGATCAAGGAATACTTCGCGCCCTATCAACTGGTGAAGACCATGCGCGCGTCGATCCTGGTGCTGGGACCGCTGCTCGCGCGCCACGGCTCAGCCGACGTCTCGTTGCCCGGCGGCTGCGCCATCGGTGCGCGCCCGGTCAACATCCATGTGGCGGGTCTGCAGGCCATGGGCGCCGACATCCATATCGAGAACGGCTACATCAAGGCGCGCGCGAGCCGCCTCAAGGGCGCCCGACTGGTCTTGGAGACGGTGACGGTCACGGGCACCGAAAATCTCATGATGGCCGCCACGCTGGCCGAGGGCCGCACGGTGCTCGAGAACGCGGCACGCGAGCCGGAGGTGGTCGATCTGGCCAATTTCCTCATCGCCATGGGCGCGAAGATCCAAGGCGCCGGCACGGATACCATCGTCATCGACGGCGTCGAACGTCTGCATGGCACCGCTTACGAGGTACTGCCGGACCGTATCGAGGCGGGCACCTACCTGGTCGCCGGCGCCATCACCGGGGGCCACGTGCGTATCAAGAACACCCGCCCCGAGCACCTCGACTCCGTCATCGACAAGCTGCAGGAGGCCGGCGCCACGGTCGGCGTCGGCGACACCTGGGTGGAGGTCGATATGCGCGGCCGCCGGCCGACCGCGGTCGACATCCGAACTGCGCCATATCCGGCCTTTCCCACCGATATGCAGGCGCAATTCGCGGCGCTCAACACGGTCGCCAACGGGGTCGGCACCATCATCGAGACGATATTCGAAAATCGCTTCATGCATATGCTGGAGATGCGGCGCATGGGCGCAGAGATCCGGCTCGAAGGCAACACGGCCATCATCAAGGGCGTCGAGAAGCTGACCGCCGCGCCGGTCATGGCCACCGATCTGCGCGCGTCGGCGAGCCTGGTGTTGGCGGGCCTGGTCGCCGACGGCCGCACCGAGATCGAGCGCATTTACCATATTGACCGCGGCTATGAGGCCATCGAAGAGAAGCTGCAGCAGTTGGGCGCGAGGATTCGCCGCACCCCGGGATAGGTGGGGGCGCCGAGCCCGGGGCGCGCAGGCGCGGCGGGGGGCGCCCACCCGGGCAGGCTGGGGCTCCGTGCCCGGCCCTGGGTAGGCGGGTGCTACGATGGCTGCTGGGCTTGGTGGGTCGGCCGCTCGATGACTTTGAGCGCGATCTTGAAAGGTTGACCGCCGTGCCGGCCCTCCAGTTCCACACGCGTTCCCGGCTTCAGCGCGGCCACGCGGCTGACCAGATCTTGCGCGCTTTTCACGGGCTCGCCGTTGAGTCCGGTGATCAAGTCGCCGGGCCGGACGCCTGCTTCGAACGCGGGGCTCTTCACCAGGATATTGACCACGGTGACGCCGCCGTCGGCGCCGATGCCGAGTTGCGCCGATTGCTCCGGACGACAGGTCCTGCGGCATGAAACCCAGCCAGCCGCGCACCACATGGCCCTTGCTCAAGATCTGCTCCGTGACGCCGCGCACCAGGTTCACGGGGATGGCGAAGCCGATGCCCTCGGGTCCGCCGGAGGCGCGGTTGAGGACGGCGGTGTTGATGCCCGACCAAGTCGCCGTTGGCGTCGATCAGCGCGCCGCCGGAGTTGCCGAGATTGATGGCCGCGTCGGTCTGGATGAAATTCTCGAAGGTGGCGAGACCCAGCTGGCCGCGTCCGGTGGCGCTCACGATGCCCTGGGTCACGGTCTGACTCAAGCCATAGGGATTGCCGATGGCGAGCACGATGTCACCGACCCGCAACGTGTCGGAGCGGCCCATGGGCATGATGGGCAAATTGTCGATGGAAAGATGCAGGATGGCGAGGTCGGTGTCGGGATCCTGGCCGGTGATGGTGGCCTCGGCGATGCGGCCGTCCGCGAGCTGCACGCGGATCGAATCGGCGCCGGCGATCACATGTTGATTGGTGACGATGGTGCCCGCCGCATCGATGATGACGCCGGAACCCAAGCTGCGCTCGACGCGCTGCCGATAGCTCGGCCAATAGTCGCCGAACAATTGATCGAGAGGCGCGGTTTGCGTGCGTTCGGTAACCACGCGAGCGGTATAGATGTTCACCACGGCGGGCGCGGCGCGCGCTACGGCATCGGCGAAACTGGGCAGCGGCACGGTGTCGCGACGCGGCGACGGCCGCAGTGGTTCGCGGGCGGTGCTCTGCGCCGGTGCGTCGGCGGCGCCGCGGCGTGTCGGCGCGGCGCCCAGCAGTGCGGGCTTCCACCAGACCAAGAGAAACGCGGCCGCGAGGCCGACGACCACCGCTCTGCAGCAAGAAACTCATGAAGACGCGCGTGCGCTGCAATTACTATCGCTCCTCATGCCTGCAGGGCGCAGCCACTTAATCTGTGTATAATGCGCTCCCAATATTCTTTGGGAAACACTACCGCCATAGGGGTTTGCGTGAAGATTTGTCAACATTGCTTAGGGACAATCGAATGAATGATCAGGTTGACCACAGTCGGCGCCGCTTGTTGACGGCGGCCACCGTCGGCACCGGTGCAATCGGCGTGGCATTCGCCGCCGTGCCTTTCCTGGCTTCCTGGCAGCCCAGCGAGCGCGCGAAAGCGCTTGGGCGCTCCGGTGGACGTGGATGCATCGAAGCTCGAAGCCGGGCAGATGCTGAAGGTCGTGTGGCGCGGACAGCCGGTGTTCATCGTGCGCCGGGCCAAGTCGGTGATCGACCAACTCGGGGGCCACGACGATGTGTTGGCCGATCCGCAGTCGGCGGACTCGCAGCAACCGGACTACATCAAGGGTGCGGCGCGGGCGTTGAATCCAGAATACTGGGTGGGTCTCGCGGTCTGCACTCACCTCGGTTGCTCACCGTTGGGTGCGTTCGAGCCGAACAACGCGACGCAACTCGCGGGCACCGATCTGGGTCAAGGCTGGCCGGGCGGATTCTACTGTCCGTGCCACGGATCGAAGTACGACATTTCCGGCCGCGTGTTCAAGGGCATGCCGGCGCCGAAGAACCTGGCGGTTCCTTCGTACACGATCTCGGCGGATGCGCACATTTCGATCGGCGTGGACAGCGCCCCAAGAAAGTTTAGCCACAAAAAAAGTTTAGCCGCCAAGAAAGATTTGCCGCCAAGAAAGTTTAATTGACGAACGAGAGGTTCAGCGATGGCTTCCGCACCTGATACCGCCGATCCGAGCAAGACCCGGAGATTGGTGGGCTGGATCGATGAACGCTTTCCCCATGACCAAGCTATGGAAGGAGCAGGTTTCCGAATATTACGCCCCGAAAAATTTCAACTTCTGGTACTACTTCGGCTCGCTCGCGCTGTTCGTTCTCGTGAACCAATTGGTGACCGGCATTTTCCTCACGATGAACTACAAGCCGTCGGCCGCCGAAGCATTCTCGTCGGTCGAATACATCATGCGCGATGTCGACGGCGGCTGGCTCATCCGCTACATGCATTCGACGGGGGCGTCGGCGTTCTTCATCGTCGTCTACCTGCACATGTTCCGGGCGCTGCTGTACGGGTCGCATCGCAAACCGCGAGAACTGTTGTGGATTTTCGGCTGTTTGATCTTTCTGCTGTTGATGGCCGAGGCCTTCATGGGCTACGTGCTGCCCTGGGGCAACATGAGCTTCTGGGGCGCGCAGGTGATCGTGTCGTTGTTCGGCAGCCTGCCCGTGATCGGCGGCGGGCTGGTGGAGTGGATCCGCGGCGATTACGTCATCGCGGACGCCACCTTGAACCGCTTCTTCGCGCTGCACGTGGCCGCGCTGCCGCTGGCCCTGGTGTTCCTGGTGATCGCGCATTTGATGGCGCTGCACGAAGTGGGGTCCAACAATCCCGACGGCATCGACATCAAGAAGCACAAGGATGCAACACGGACACTATCTCGACGGCATCCCGTTCCATCCGTACTACACGGTCAAGGACTGTGGTCGGCGTGGCCGGTTTTCTGCTGATCTTTCTGCGGCGTGATCTTCTTCGCGCCGACGTTCGGCGGATTGTTCCTGGAGGGTCCCAACTTCGAACCGGCGAATCCGTCTGCAGACCCCGCCGCACATTGCGCCGGTGTGGTATTTCACGCCGTTCTACGCGATGTTGCGCGCCGTACCGTCCTTCGCGGGCACGCAAGTCTGGGGCGTGCTGGTCATGGGCGCCGCCATCGTGGTGCTGTTCTTCGTGCCGTGGCTCGACCGCTCTCCGGTGCTGTCGATTCGCTACGCGGACCGCTGTATAAGATCGCCCTGGCCATTTTTTCGGTGTCGTTCATCATTCTCGGCGTCTGCGGATTGAAGCCGCCGTCCGGCATCTATCCGCATGCTGGCCAAGATCTGCACGGCACTGTATTTCGCGTTCTTTTTGCTGATGCCCTGGTACACGAAGATCGACAGCGTGAAGCCGGTGCCGGAGAGGGTCACGGGACATGCGTAAGCATTTGGTATTGATTGCGGTCTGCGCTGTTCGGCACGGCGCTGGAGTCCATGGGTGTGGCGACGGCCGAGGAGGGCGAGGGGCTGCCGCACGCCGGGGCGGACATCAACAACATCGAGTCGCTGCAGCGCGGTGCGCGTAATTTCATGAATTACTGCTCCGGCTGTCATTCGCTCAAGTACGTGCGCTACAACCGCATGGCGAAGGATCTGGAGATTCCGGAGTCGGAACTGCGCGCCAATTTGATGTTCACCAGCGACAAGCCCTTCGATACGGTCAATTCGTCCATGCCGGCCGATGCGGAGGCGTGGTTCGGCAAACAGCCGCCCGACCTGTCGTTGATGGCCCGCGCCCGCAGCGTGGACTACATCTACGCGTTTCTTGAAGGGCTTTTACGTCGACAAGACGCGGCCTTGGGGCACCAATAACCTGATCCTGCCGGCGCACGCGATGCCGGACGTGCTGGCGAGATCTGCAGGGACTGCAAAAGCCGGTGTACCACGAACGAAAAGGACGAGCACGGCAGCGACATCATGGTGCTCACGGACGTCGAGCAGATGACGCCGGGCGCATTGAAGCCAGAGGAGTATGATCAGTTCGTCCGGGACATCGCGAACTTTCTCGACTATGCCGGGGAGCCCGTCAAGGCGAAGCGGCAATCCATGGGCGTTTTCGTGATGCTTGTTTCTGCTGGTGTTCTTCGCGTTCGCGTACATGCTGAAGAAAGAATATTGGAAGGACGTCCACTGAACGACAGCGGGATCTCCTTTGTGTACTGAGGTCCGTTGGAGAAGCGTTTGGCACGTCGCTCGGTGATGACTCTGTTTTCCGCGCCGACTGACCCTTGGAGTCATCGGACGCGACTTGGTCCTTGCCGAGAAGGGAATTTCGATCGAATTGGTCAACGTCGACCTGCACAAACTTGCCGGAGGATCTGCTCGACCTGAATCCTTATCACAGCGTGCCGACGCTGGTGGACCGGGATCTGGTGCTCTACGACTCGCGCGTCATCATCGAGTACCTGGACGAGCGCTTTCCGCACCCGCCGTTGATGCCCATCGATCCGGTGACGCGGGCGCAATTTCGCGTGGCGCTCTGTATCGCGTCGAGCGCGACTGGTATGCCCTGGCGCACGACATCGAACAGGGCGCTCTGTCGAAGACCGCGGAGCACAGCCGCAAGGTATTGGGCGAGGCGATTTGCGCCAGCGCCGACGTGTTCAAGGCGAAGCCGTTTTTCCTGAGCGACGAGTTCTCGCTGGTCGATGCCAGCATCGCGCCGATCTTGTGGCGTCTGCCGTCTTACGGTATCGAACTGCCGGCCCAGGCACAGCCGATCGTGAAGTACATGAATTCGATTTTTTCGCGATCCACTTTTCGCTCCTGTTTATCCGAGGCGGAGCGGGGCATGCGCCATTGAAGCCGCGCCGCCCCTACCTACTCCGTGCCCTGCACGAGTGGATCACCGATAGCGGCGAAACGCCGCATATCGTGGTGGACGCCGCTGCGGACGGCGTGACGGTGCCGCGGCAATACGTGAAGGACGGCAAGATCGTCTTGAACGTCAGTTTCTCGGCGACGCAGATGCTGAAGCTCGGCAACGATTTCGTCAGCTTCGAGGCCCGCTTCGGCGGCGTGGGTTTCGCGGTGCTCGTCCCCGTGCGGGCCATTCTCGGCATTTACGCGCGCGAGACCGGCCAGGGCATGATTTTCCCCGAGGGGGACGCCGATCCCGATCCCACCGACGGACCGCCCGCCGCCCCGGCCAGCGGAACCGCGCCGGGTCTGCCCAAGCGGCCGAAGCTTCAGGTCGTCAAGTAACGCGGAATGCGTCCCTGATCCAGTGCATCTCATGCGTTCCGTCCGGCCGGCCCTGAACGGCGATTACGTCGAACCGGAGTGCGCGAGCGCGCCATGCAGGCTGGCGCTGCCTCAGAAACTGCGTCGCGCGGATGAGCTTTCGTTGTTTGCGCCACGTCACCGAAGCCAGCGCGCCGCCGAAGCCGGAAGCCGTGCGCTGGCGCACCTCGACGATGACGATCACGCCTTCATGCAGGCAGACGAGATCGAGTTCGCCGGCCCTGCAGCGCAAGTTTCGCGCCAACACCAACAGACCCTGGGTCTGCAGGTACTCGGCCGCGGCGGCTTCCGCCGCGGCCCCGCACTCGATCGTTGATCTTCGCGCCATGCCGGTAGCGTGCCCTGGGGGCGCTGCCGGGGTCGCGTGCAATAATCGGCCCAATCGTGTCGAAATAAACCCGGCTGAGCCCTGCGCCTAGGGGTTCACAGCGGGCTCGGCGCTCCACCTCTCATTTGCGCCCACTCCAGATCGCGGCGAATCCGGTTGTGATCGTCGAGGTGCAGCCTGCCGGTTACGCCCGCGATCTCGCTGGATCCGCTCAATCCGTTGGACCGCAGCGCCGGCACCAGCCGATAGGCATCGAAGCCGAATGCGTAGAGGCGATCGCGGCGTGCGGTGCGCGTCGGCCACGCGCTGCGCACGGCATCGCGGATCCGGCCGGTCACGGGATCGGCCGATACCATCCACGGCATGTCCGGAAAGAACAAGCCGTCCAGATCGCCGTTGGCAGCCGGGTCGGGTTCGAAACTGTCCGATGTGGAATAGACCGGGACGTCGCCCGCAAAGTGGAACTTGAGCTGCGACACCAGCAGCCGCTCAGGCCCAGGGGTGCCGGCGACGAACACGAAGGCGGCATCGGTGCGATGAGTGGCGGGTTCGCCTTTGACGCCATGAATCTGCAGGGTTTGCTTGATGACGTCCGAGAAATCGGCGCGGCCCGACTCATAGCGGCCGACGTCGACCACGGTGCCGCCCAGATGGGTCAGTTCATCCGCGAATGCGGCGGCGACGCGGTTTCCCCATTCGCCCTCGGGAACGATGGTCACGCCCGTGAGTTTGCCGTCCGCCACCACGCGGCGCGCGACGATGCGCGCCTCGTCTTCCGGAAGCAGCGCGAACTGATAAAAATTGCTGGGCGAGCTCACCGAGTCGGCCAGGAAGTTGAGCGCCAGCACCGGCATGCGTCCGGCGGAGAGCGGCACGATGGCGGCGACGTCCTCCTTGGTGAGCGGTCCGACCACGAAGCTGGCACCATCCTGAACGGCCTGTTGATAGGCTCCGGCGACCGATTCCGCCGCAACGTCATAGATCTTCAACCGCGGACGTGAGGTGGGGTCCTGTTCGAGGTACGCGGCAATGAAACCGTCGCGCACCGCCACACCGACCGCTTCGGCACGGCCCGACAGCGGCAAGAGCAGCGCAATCTGATCGGGAAACTCGGTGGCGACGGCGATCTGGTTGCGGGCGAGCGCCAGTACGCTGTCGTTCGCCGGATGCTGGGGAAACATGCGCCGCCAATTCTCCAGGGCGGCCGCGGCGTGCATGGGATCGCGCTGCAGTTCCAGCGCCACCGGTGCCAGCTGCAGCCAGCCGGCGAGAACGGCATCGGCCTTCGGCGGGACCGTGAGCGGCTGTCCGTGCACGGCGGCGTTGCGGATCTTGTTGAACAGCTCCTCGCGGCTGGCAGCGAGGCCGGCGGGATCCGGCAAGAAGCGCTCGCGTTCGATGAAGGCCTGCGTGCCTTCCACCGGATGGCCGGTGAGGAACTGTGCTTCACCGCGCAGGAACCAATAATTCTGCGCAAGATCAGCCGACGTCGGCACGCCGATCGAATCCAGTTCGTGGATGGCGCCCGCGCCGTCGTTCTCGGCCACGGCGATCTCTGCGCCGACCAGAGCCCGCGAGGCGGGCAATTTGCTGCGCGCCTCGGCCGAGACCGCGGCCAGCGCCTGCTTGGCCGCCGGCACGTTACCTGCTGTCACCCATTGCTCCGCGCTCAGCAGTTCATAGTTGTCGTGATCGGCGGGTATGTCGGCGGCCAGTTCGGCATAGGCTCGCGCGGCATCGGCGTGCTTGCCCTCGCTTGCCAAGGTCCGGGCGCGGGCCTGCTTGTCGACCGGTGTTTCGACGGGTTTGACCAGGCTGCAAGCTGCGATGAGCGATAAAGTCATCAGCGCGCATGGCGGGAGGAGCCGGAGACAGGCTCCTAGCCGTGGACGTCGCGAGATCACTCCCATACCCTCACACCTTGAACCCTTCATAGAGGCGCGAAGTATAGTGAAAAAAGCTGCTGCAGGGCGCCTCTGCGTGGTTGCGACGCCAATTGGCAATCTCGGCGATTTGAGCCCGCGGGCACGTGAAACGCTGCAGGCCTGCAGCGTGATCGCGGCCGAAGATACCCGGCATACCGGCGTGCTGCTGAAGGCCTTCGGCATCACCTCGCCGCTGGTCTCGCTGCACGATCACAACGAGGCGCAGCGCGTGCCGGAGTTGCTTCAGAGAATGCAGGGCGGCGCGTCGATAGCGCTGGTGAGCGATGCCGGGACGCCGGCCATCAGCGATCCGGGATTCGACCTGGTGCGCGCCGCTGCTGCCTCGGGCCTCGAGGTGATCGCCGTGCCTGGTCCGTGCGCGGCCATTGCGGCGCTCTCGATCGGCGCACAGCCGACGGATCGGTTTTGTTTCGAAGGATTTCTGCCGGCGCGCGCTACGGCCCGCCGCGCGCGGCTGCAGGCGCTCGCCTCGGACACGCGTACGCTGGTGTTCTACGAGTCGCCGCACCGCGTGGTCGATACGCTTGCCGATTGCGCGGCGGAATTCGGTGCGGGACGCCCGGCAACGGTGGCGCGCGAGATCACGAAGTTGCACGAGACCACGTATCGCGGGACCTTGGGCGAGTTGACGGCGCGTGCGGCGGCCGACGGCGATTTCTCGCGCGGAGAAATCGTGTTGATCGTCGGCGGCGCTGAGGCAGAGACCGATGCTCCCGCGGGCGCCGACGGCCACGGCGGAGCGCTCGACCGGGTGCTCGGCGTGCTGCTCGCGGAGCTGCCGCTGAAGCAGGCGGCCCGCCTTGCGGCGAAAATCGTGCCGGCGCGCGACAACGAGGCGTACAAGCGGGCGCTGCGGCTGAAGGAAAAGTAGCGTATGGTGCACGCCGGAGTCGGCCAGGCAGTCGCTGTGTGCGCAAGCACATGGAGGAAAGTCCGGGCTTCACAGGGCACGGTGCCAGGTAACGCCTGGGAGGCGCGAGCCTACGGAAAGTGCAACAGAAAGATACCGCCTAAGTGCCGCGCAAGCGGTGCCGGTAAGGGTGAAATGGTGCGGTAAGAGCGCACCGCGCTGGTGGCAACATCAGTGGCACGGCAAACCCCACCTGAAGCAAGACCAAATAGGGAAGCAAGCGGTGCTCTCGGCCGCAGTGTGTGGCCCATACACAGGCTTCCGGGTAGGTCGCTAGAGCTGCGCGGCGACGCGCATCCCAGAGGAATGACTGCCCACGACAGAACCCGGCTTAACGGCCGACTCCTTTCTTAGCGCTGGCGCGCCCTTTCAACGGGGGTGGAAGACACCCCCGACCCGTAGCGGCGCTGCGCGCCGGGAAGAGAAGAGCGCGCCGGAAAGATTCCGGAAAGGGCCGTGAAGATTCCGGAAAAGAGGCGCGCAGGTGCAGTGTACGAGGCCGGCGCCGCGCACGACGCTGGTGGGGCCTACTACGGGTGCATCGTAAGATATTTCTCAATCAGCTTTGATTGGTGCTCCCAGCCGCCTTCGTTCGCCTTGAGCGCCGCGGCGCGGCGGGCCAGCGGAATCTGCTCGAAGCCCGACTCGGAGATCGTCAACCGCGTGCCGTCCGGTACTTGCTCCAACTCGAAGACGATGAGCGTCGTGGGCTCGCTCGAGTAGTCGACGCCGGAATCGATCGCGTAGGGATGCCAGCGGAAGGAAATTCTGTGCATGGGCTCGATTTTGTCGACCCAGAACTCGAACGCCTTACCCTCATACGGCTTCTGTAATTTGGCCACCTCGGGGTCGACGGTGGTGGGAACAATTTTGCCGGCAAGGCGCGCGCCGGCCGCAAAAGGGCCGTCGAATGCGACGCCGAACCAGCTGCCGAACGCTTGGGAATCGCTCACGGCAGCCCACACGCGTGCGAGCGGCGCGCGCAACACAAGCTGTTTCTTGATTCGATCAGTGTTCATCGGAGTTCCTCGCAAGATTAGTCCGGCCCTGTAGTCAAAATAGCTTCGATACGGGTGAAACGCAACCAAAAGGTTGCACGTAGCGGAGTCTCGCTGACCCAAAAAGGCACAGCATGCCGGCACTCCTGCCGTAATGATCAGGAATACCTGCTAACAGATTGATTCAAAACAGGTCGTGTCGCGAGCCTCGCGGCGGTCCTGGAACTGTGACCTAAGTCACTGTTGTCTCAAGTTTTTTTTAACTTAACACGTTGACAGTGTGACTCACCGCTCCCTATAGTGGAGGCCGGTGGGAAATAGTGGGAGAGAAGGGTAGCCAGGCCCATTAAATCATGTTCAGGGGCGCCAATCAGCTGACTATAGACGCGAAAGGCCGGATGGTGATGCCCACCCGGTATCGCGACCGGCTGCAGGAGACGTGCGCAGGGAAGCTGGTGGTGACGGTCGACAAGCAGCAGTTCTTGTTGATCTATCCGCTGCCAGACTGGGAGGAAATCGAACGCAAGATCATGCGCTTGCCCAGCACCAATCCCGAAATCCGGCTGCTGCAGCAAATCATGGTGGGCCAGGCAACGGATTTGGAACTCGACGGACATGGCCGGCTGTTGCTGCCGCCGAAACTGCGCGAGTTCGCGATGTTGACGCGCGACGCGGTACTGGTGGGTCAAGGAGTGCGCTTCGAGTTGTGGGATGAAGGGCGATGGAATGCGCTCAACGAGGCGTGGATCGCCAGTGGGCAAAAACCGGCGACGGAAGTGCCGGATGAACTTAAGTCGCTTTCTTTCTAGTCGGAACGCGACATGAAGGACACGGCGGGGGAACACACGCCGGTACTGCTACCGCAAGTACTGGGCGCGTTGAACATAGGGGTGAGCGGCGTCTACCTGGACGCCACTTATGGGCGGGGTGGACACGCTGGGGCGATTGTGGAAAAGCTCGTTGCTGACGGTCGGCTGCTTTGTCTCGACCGCGATCCTGTCGCCGTTGCCGAAGCACGCGCCCGCTTCGCGGCCGATTCGCGGGTGTCGGTGTTCCTTGCGCCCTTTTCCGCGCTCGCCGCTTGCGCCGACCAGATTGCGCCCGGTCTCAAATTCGACGGCATTCTGTTCGATCTCGGCGTGTCCTCTCCGCAGCTCGACGATCCTTCCCGCGGTTTCAGTTTCATGCAGGACGGACCCCTCGACATGCGCATGAGCCAGGGCGTGGGGCCCACCGCCGCGGACGTCGTGAATGGAGCGTCGGAAGCGGAGCTCATCCGGATCTTTCGCGAATTCGGCGAAGAGCGGTTTGCGCCGCGCATCGCGCGCGCCATCGTCGCCGACCGGGTATCGAAACCCTTCGAGCGCACGCTCGAACTCGCCGAGATGATTTCCCGCGTGGCGCGCAGCAAAGATGCCGGCGGCCGCCATAAACATCCGGCGACGCGCGTTTTCCAGGCGCTGCGCATCTTTGTCAACGGCGAACTGGATGAGCTCGAGGCCGCGTTGCAGGCGGCGTTCGAGCGACTGGCGCCGCAGGGGCGGCTCGCCGTGATCAGCTTTCATTCATTGGAGGACCGGATGGTCAAGCAGTTCATGCGCCGGCACGCGACCACCGATCCCGTGTACGCGGGGCTTCCCTTCGTGCCCGCGCACGCGGCGCCGAAACTCCGTTTGGTCGGCAAAGCCATTCAAGCCGACAGCGAAGAGATCGCGCGAAATCCGCGCGCCCGCAGCGCGCGCCTGCGCGTTGCCGAACGTTTGAATGAGAGCCTTGCCGCATGAAGACAGCCAAACTGATGTCCGTCGTTCTTCCCGTCCTGTGGCTCGCCGTGCTGGGCTCGGCGGTGCAGGTGATCTACGCGCGCCACAAGGCGCGCGACCTGTTCGTGCACCTCGAAAAGCTCAATGCCGAGCGCGATTCGCTCGAGATGGAGTGGGGCCGCCTGCAGCTCGAACAAAGTTATTGGTCATCGCACGCCTTCGTCGAACGCGTGGCGAATGCCAAGCTGCAAATGAATCTGCCGCAAACCCGGGACGTGCGGATCGTGCGGCCGTGAAACCGAGGTTCACCGCAAAACCGCGTTGCGGCGAAAACGAGGCACAGGCGCGCAGCTTCCGCTGGCGCTCGGCCGTGGTGCTGGGGCTGGTGGTGGCGGGTGCCGTGGGGCTCGCGGCGCGCGCGGTGGAACTGCAATTATGGGATCACGGCTTCCTCGCAAAGCAAGGCGACGACCGCTCCATGCGCGTGGTGAAGATCGCCGCGCACCGCGGCGCGATCACCGATCGTTCGGGCGAACCGCTGGCGATCAGCACGCCGGTCGACAGCGTGTGGGTGAACCCCCAGGAACTCAAGGACAACATCGATCAGCTGCCGAAGCTTGCCAAGGCGCTGAAACAGGACCCGCAATTCCTGGCGCGGCGCATCACCAGCAATCTCGATCGCGAATTCCTCTATCTCGTGCGCCACATGCCGCCCGATCAAGCGGCTCGCATCAAGGCGCTGGGGATTCCCGGCGTCAATCTGTTGCGGGAGTATCAGCGCTACTATCCTGCGGGCGAGGTGGCCGGGCACGTGGTCGGCTTCACGACCATCGACGACGCGGGCCAGGAGGGTCTGGAACTCGGATTCGATCAGTTGTTGAACGGCGAGGACGGCTCGAAAAGGGTGATTCAAGATCTGTACGGCCGTTATGTGGAGAATGTCGAGAGCCTGCGAGCGCCCCGGCCCGGGCGTGACTTGGTCACCAGCATCGATTTGCGGATTCAATATCTCGCCTATCGGGAGCTGAAGGCGGCGATGCAGGAATACCGGGCGCAGGCGGGCTCGGTCATCGTCGTCGACGTGGACACCGGTGAGGTGCTTGCGATGGTGAACCAGCCGTCGTACAACCCGAACGATCGGGACCAGCTGAAGCCGGGGTTGTACCGCAACCGCGCAGCCACCGACATCTTCGAGCCCGGATCGAGCGTCAAGCCCTTCATCATGGCCGCGGCGCTGGCCTCGGGGCAGTACCGCCCCGAGAGCGTGGTCGACACGTCACCGGGATTCTTGAAGGTCGGAACCAAAGTGTTCGAGGACGAGCACGATTTGGGCTCCATCGATCTGGCGACCATTCTTGCCAAATCGAGCAACGTCGGCACCGCAAAAGTTGCTCTGTCGCTCAAGCCGGAACAAATTTACAGCACGCTGATCGGGTTGGGGCTGGGGCAGGTGACCGGCAGCGGGTACCCCGGCGAGTCGGCGGGCATGCTTTCGAACTACGCACACTGGCGCCCCATCGGTATCGCCACGCTGTCGCACGGCTACGGACTCTCCGTGACACCGCTGCAGCTCGCGCATGCGTACGCCACCATAGGCGCCGGCGGCATCAAGCGCCCGATTTCCTTCGAGCGCGTGTCCGGGCCCGTGCCGGGCGAGCAGGTGCTCGATCCGAAAGTGGCGCACATGCTGGTGCAGTTGATGGAGCAGGTTACCGGCAGGGGCGGCACCGCCACACGCGCTTCGCTCGTCGGCTATCACGTATCCGGAAAGACCGGGACCGCGTTCAAATCGATCGCAGGCGGCTATTCCACCGACCGAATCATGGCGGTATTTGCCGGCTTGGTGCCGGCGTCGCACCCGAAACTCGCCACGGTGGTGGTGATCGACGAGCCGAGCCGGGATTTGCAGGAGGTCAGCACGCTGGCACAGGGCGGCACGGTGGCGGCGCCGGTGTTCGCGAGCATCATGGCCGGTGCGCTGCGTCTCATGGACGTGCCGCCGGACGATCTGCAAGACGTGCCCGCCACGACCTTGGTCCAAGCGAGCGATACGCCATGAGTGCCGCTACGCCCGGCGTCTCCCTCAGGTGGCTGCTCGACGGCATCGTCACTCTGCCCACCGCCACCGATGCACGCGTGACCGATCTCACGCTCGACAGCCGCGCGGTGCGCGCGGGAAGCCTGTTCTTCGCGTTGTGCGGCGGGCGGTCGCATGGGCTGGCATTCGCCGCCGACGCGGCGGCGCGCGGTGCGAGCGTGGTGCTGTGGGACCCACCCGCAGAGCCGCGCGAGGACCTCGTCCGCGGCGCGACCGAAGTGGCGGCCGGCGGCGCCGTGTTGGTCGCGCCGGTAGCGGGCCTCAAGGCACTCATCGGCCGGATCGCGGACCGGTTCTTCGGCTGGCCCTCTTCGCAGATGCGCGTGGTCGGGATCACCGGCACCAACGGCAAGACCACGTGTGCGTATCTGCTGGCGAGCTGCCTCGGGCGGCTCAAATCCGAGGCGGCGTACATCGGTACCGTCGGCTGGGGACGCATCGGATCGCTGCAGGTCCCGACCCATACCACGCCCGATG
The DNA here is from genome assembly GCA_963799885.1 of uncultured Gammaproteobacteria bacterium. Lineage (GTDB taxonomy): Bacteria > Pseudomonadota > Gammaproteobacteria > Steroidobacterales > Steroidobacteraceae > Bog-1198. The sequence goes on from CAWCYX010000005.1 coordinate 969,651, forward strand.
TGGTGACCCTGCACCGCCAGTTGTCGATATTGCGGGCCCGAGGCGTACGGGATGTCGCAATGGAGGTGTCCTCGCATGCCCTCGATCAGGGCCGCGTGGACGGGGTCCGGTTTCATTCGGTCGCGCTCACCAATTTGACGCGCGATCACTTGGATTATCACCCGTCCATGCAGGCGTATGGCGCGGCGAAGGCGCGTTTGTTTGCAGCCACCGGGCTGCAGCACATCGTCATCAATGTCGGCGATGCCTTCGGCCGCGAACTGGCCGGGACCTTGGGCGGGCGCGCGCCGCTCACGGCCGTCTGGGTGGGAGCGGGCGGATCGGGATGGCTCGCCGATCGGTCGCTGCGTGCTGAAGAAATCGCGCTTGATTTGCGCGGCGTGTCGATGACGGTCGAGGGCAGCTTCGGAAGCTGCCGGGTGACCACCAAGCTCATGGGCCGCTTCAATGCGGAGAACGCGGTGGTTGTGCTCGCCTGCCTGGTCGGGCTGAACCTGCCGCTCACCGAGGCCGGCGCGGCGTTGAGCGAATGCGATGCGCCCCCGGGACGCATGGAAGTGATCGAGCCGTCGAGCCCTGTCAAACCCATGGCGGTGGTCGACTACGCCCACACGCCGGACGCGCTCGCCAAGGCGCTCCATGCCTTGCGGGAGCATTGCCGTGGCGCCCTCTGGTGCGTATTCGGTTGCGGCGGCGATCGGGATCCGGGCAAGCGCCCGTTGATGGGGACGGTCGCGGACGAACTCGCCGACCGGATCATCGTCACCGATGACAATCCACGCTCCGAGAATCCGCGCGCCATTACGCTCGGGATCCTTGCGGGAATCAAGTCGCACGCCGCCCGGGTCATCAACGACCGCAGCGAGGCGATCGCCACCGCTCTTTCAGAAGCTGGCGCCGGCGATATGGTACTGATCGCGGGCAAGGGTCACGAGGATTATCAGATCTACGGCGATGTGCGGCGCAGCTTCAGCGACCGGAGCGAAGCTCTGCGGCATCTCGGAGCCGCGGCTTGAAGCGCACCACGGCGGACGCGGCGCAGATTTCGGGGGGCCAATTGATCGGCGAGGACTCGAGCTACGACGTGGTGTCGAGCGACAGCCGGACGCTCCCCGCCGGCTCGCTGTTCGTCGCGCTGCGCGGTCCGAATTTCGACGGAGCGGACTTCGTCGCGGCGGCCGCGGCCCGCGGCGCGGTCGCGGCGCTGGTCGAGCGGCGGGTTTCGGCGCCGCTGACCCAGATCGTGGTGCCCGACGCATTGCGCGCGTTGCAGCAGCTCGCGAGCGCCTGGCGCGCGGAATTCGATTGTCCCATCGTCGGCGTCGCCGGCAGCAACGGAAAAACCACGGCGAAGACCATGACCGGCGCCATCTTGTCGCGCATGGGACCGTGCATGGCGACCCAGGGAAATCTTAACAACCACATCGGCGTGCCGTTGACGTTGATGCGCCTTGCGCCTTCGCATCGCAGCGCCGTGGTGGAGATGGGTGCCAACCGGATCGGCGATGTGGCCGAACTCGTCAAGATCGCGGGGCCGACCATCGGTCTCATCACCAACGCCGGCGCCGAACACTTGGAGGGGTTCGGCGACCTGGACGGAGTGGCCAAGGGCGAGGGCGAAATGGTGGCGGGCCTGTCGCCCGAAGCCGCCGCCATCATCAACGCCGATGATCCTTACGCCGGCTACTGGCGCAGCGTTGCGAGCGCGCGGCGCATCGTGACCTTCGGCGCGCACGCGGATTTCGCGGCCAAGGATGTGGTGCAGTCCATCGAGCAGGGCGAGTTTCAGACGCGCTTTACGTTGCGCTGCCCGCTCGGGGAGTGCCCGATCGTGCTCAAGGCCGGCGGCGCGCACAATATCGCGAACGCGCTGGCGGCGGCGGCGGCGGCGGCTACTGCCGGCGCTTCTCTCCAGGACATCGTCTCAGGGTTGGCGGATTTCCGCGCGGTTGCCGGACGCTTGCAGCTCAAGTCCGGTCCGCGGGGCAGCTGGATCATCGACGATTCATACAACGCCAACCCCAGTTCGGTGCGCGCGGGCCTCGAGGTGCTGCGCTCCTTGTCGGGCGCCACGTGGCTGGTGCTCGCCGATATGGCCGAACTCGGCGAACAGACGGCGGATCTGCACGCCCATGTAGGCAGCTATGCCCGCGATTGCGGCGTGCAGCGATTGTTCGCGATGGGGACGCAGAGTTCCCGCGCCGTCGAGACTTTCGGCGCGGGCGGAGAATGGTTCGCCGACCCCAACGCGCTGATTCGACGCCTGCAGGCGGAGCTGTCGCCGGGGGTGACCGTGCTCGTCAAGGGATCGCGCGTCAATCGTTTGGAGCGCGTGGTGCAGGCTCTCAGCAGCGGAGGCATCGCGTAAACGTCATGTTGTTGTACCTCTCCGAATATCTTGCCAAGTGGTATTCCGGCTTCCACGTCTTTCAATACCTCACGCTGCGCGGCATTCTGGCGGCCATCACGGCGCTTGCCATGGCCCTGTTCGTCGGGCCGCGCATGATCGCCGCCTTGACCCGCTACCAGATCGGTCAGCGCGTGCGCGCCGACGGGCCGCAAACGCATCTGCAGAAGTCGGGCACGCCGACGATGGGCGGCGTCCTCATCTTGGTGGCGACGGGGGTCAGCACGCTGCTGTGGGCGGATCTGTCCAGCCGTTTCATCTGGATAATCCTGGGGACCACGGCCGCCTTCGGCGCCATCGGTTTCTACGACGACTATCTGAAATTGGTAGTGGGCAATTCCAAGGGTCTGGCCGCGCGCTACAAGTACCTCGCGCAGTCGGTGGCCGCCCTGGTCGCGGCGTATGCGCTGCACAGCCTGCATCAAACGGCCGCTGAAACCACGCTCTATGTGCCGTTCTTCAAGACCGTGGCCGTGCCGATGACCACTGCCGGATTCGTGGCCTACGCTTATCTCGTGATCGTAGGCACCAGCAACGCCGTGAACCTCACCGACGGGCTCGACGGACTTGCCATCATGCCTGCGGTCATGGTGGCCATGGCCTTGGGCGTCTTTGCATACGCCACCGGCAACGTCAGGTTCGCCGGCTATCTGCAGATTCCCTACATCCACGGCGTGGGCGAATTGCTGATCTTCAGTTCCACGCTGACCGGTGCGGGCCTCGGATTTCTGTGGTTCAACGCCTACCCGGCCGAGGTATTCATGGGCGACGTCGGAGCACTGGCGATCGGCGCCGCGCTTGGCACCATCGCCGTGATCGTGCGCCAGGAGATCGTCCTGTTCATCATGGGCGGCGTCTTCGTCCTCGAGACCGTGTCCGTGATGATGCAGGTGGCATCGTTCAAGCTCACCGGCAAACGCATTTTCCGCATGGCACCCCTGCATCATCACTTCGAACTCAAGGGTTGGGCGGAACCCAAGGTCATCGTGCGTTTCTGGATCGTGAGTTTCGTGCTCGTTTTGGCGGGTCTCGCGACCCTGAAGATCCGCTGATGGCGAGCGTGGTCGTCGGTCTCGGCAAAACAGGCGCATCGTGCTTACGGTATTTCGCGAAGCACGGAATCGCCGCGGCCGCCACCGATTCGCGCCGTTCGCCGCCGGGGCTCGCGGAACTCGGGCCCCTGGCGCGGACGCTGGACATTCGCTTGGGGGCCTTCGATTTGTCCCTGCTCGACGGTGCGTCGCAGGTGTTGATGTCGCCCGGCGTTTCGCTCGATGAACCGATCGCCCTGGCGGCGCGGGCGCGCGGCATCGAGGTGCTCGGCGACGTCGAACTGTTCGCGCGCGCGGTGCAAGCGCCGGTGATCGGCATCACCGGCACCAACGGCAAAAGTACGGTGACCAGCCTGGTTGCCGCCATGGCGGGCGCCGCGGGACGCCGCGTCCTCGCCGGAGGCAATCTCGGCACACCCGCTCTCGATTTGCTCGATCAGCCCGCGCCCGATCTCTACGTACTCGAATTGTCGAGCTTTCAGCTGGAAACCACCACGTCGTTGAATCTCGTGGCCGCCGTGGTGCTCAACGTGACCGCGGATCACATGGATCGCTACGCGACGGTTCTGGACTATGCGCGCGCCAAGGAGCGCATCTTTGCGCGCGCAGCCACGGTGGTGCGCAACGTCGACGACCCGCTCGTCATGGAGATGGGAGGGGCGGCCAACCGCCGGGCGGCTAACCGCGGGGCGCCCAACCGCCGGGCGGCGAACCACGCCGCACCGAGGATCGTGACCTTTTCCACGCAGCACACCGATGCGGATTATTGCTTGTTGCGTGACGGGGCCCGCACCTTCCTGTGCCGCCATGGCGCAGCCGTGTTCGAGATGGCACGCATGAAGATCAGCGGCCTGCACAACGCCGCCAATGCCCTGGCCGCGCTGGCATTGGGCGATGCCGCCGGCCTGCCGCTCGCCGCCATGCTGCAGGCGCTCGAAAATTTTCCGGGGCTGCCGCACCGTTCTGCCTGGGTCGCCGACTCCCGGGGCGTGCGTTACGTGGACGACTCCAAGGGAACCAACGTGGGCGCGACGCTGGCCGCCGTCGAGGGCATGCAAGGACCCCTCGTGGTGATTGCGGGCGGTGTATCGAAGGGCCAGGATTTCGCGCCGCTGGCGGCGGCGTTCAAGGGCAAGGTCCGGCACGTCGTACTGATCGGTCAAGATGCCGGCGACGTCGAGCGGGCGCTTGCCGGTGTCGTGAGTTCGGAACGCGCGGCTTCGATGCAGGATGCAGTGGCCGCGGCGACGCGTGTTGCGCAGCCGGGCGATACGGTACTGCTGTCGCCGGCCTGCGCCAGCCTCGACATGTTCCGCGACTACGGTCATCGCGGCGATGTGTTCGCTGCGGCGGTGCGCGCTCTATGAATGCCACCACCATGGGCTACGGCGTGAGGGCGCGCGAGCGGATGCCGTTCGCTTGGGATAGCGTGACCTTGGGGCTGGTGGCCGCCTTGCTGCTGGTCGGGCTGGTGATGGTGACTTCGGCGTCGATGTCGGTGGCCGCGAAGAACCTCGGCGATCCGTTCTACTTCCTGGAACGGCAATTCCTGTTCGGCCTGTGCGGCGTATTGCTGGCGTGGATCGTGACGCGGGTACCCGCGGACGTGTGGGAGAAGCACAGCCTGGTGCTGCTGTTGCTCGGCCTCGCGCTGTTGTTGTTGGTGCTGATTCCGGGACTGGGCGCGAAGATCAATGGTGCCCGCCGCTGGATGCGGATCGGCCCGATGAACTTCCAAGTATCGGAACTTGCCAAGGTGCTGGTGCTGACCTGGGTGTGCTCCTATTGCGTGCGCAAGCGCGCGGAACTCGAGGAGACGTTCGCCGGCCTTCTCAAGCCGGTCGGACTATTGACGGTTGCCGGCGTGCTGCTGCTGCTGGAGCCGGACTTCGGCGCGACCACCGTATTGTTCGCCACCGGTTTCGCGGTGCTGTTCGTCGCGGGCGCCCGGCTGCGGTACGTGATAGCACTGGTGTCCCTGGTGGCGGCCACCTTCGCGGTGCTGGCGCTGACATCGGCCTATCGGTTGAAGCGGCTCACGGTGTTCCTGCACCCCTGGGACGATCCCTTCAACGGCGGCTTCCAGCTGACTCAATCGTTGATCGCCATCGGCCGCGGCGGCTGGTTCGGCGTGGGTCTCGGGAGCAGCATCCAAAAGCTCTTCTATCTGCCGGAGGCACATACCGACTTCGTGTTCGCGGTGCTGGCCGAGGAACTCGGCTTGGTGGGCGTCGTCGGGGTGATTGCCCTGTTCGTGGCGTTGGTGTGGCGCGCTTTTCAGATTTCGCACATGGCCTCGAAGGCCGGGCTCAAATTCCAGTCCTATCTGGCGCTGGCCTTCGGCATGTGGCTGGGCCTTCAGGCCATCGTCAACATCGGGGTCAACATGGGGGTGTTGCCCACCAAGGGATTGACCTTGCCGCTGCTCAGCTACGGCCGCAGCAGCTTGATCGTGAGTCTCGGGTGGCTCGGTGTGATGCTGCGTATCTATCACGAGGTGAAGTGCAGCTCGCGTTCAGCGGTGATGCGCATGCCGGGAGGACCCCGATGAGCCAGGGTCCGGTGCTCATCATGGCCGGCGGCACCGGCGGACATGTATTTCCGGCGCTCAGCGTCGCGAAGGTGCTGCGCGAGCGCGGCGTTGCGGTGGTGTGGCTGGGCGTGCCCGCCAGCATGGAGTCGCGGTTGGTGCCGGCCAATGGCTTTCCCATCGAGTGGCTCCGGGTCAAGGGGATCCGCGGTAAAGGCTTGGCCGCGTGGCTGTTGGCGCCCTTCAGAATCCTCAGCGCGGTGGTGCAGGCCATCGCGGTACTGCGCCGCGTGCGGCCGCGCGCAGTGCTGGGTGCGGGCGGCTATGTGAGCGGCCCCGGCGGCATTGCCGCGTGGCTGCTGCGCATTCCGCTCCTCATCCATGAACAGAATGCCATTCCCGGCCTCACCAACCGCTGGCTGGCGCGCATCGCCAGTCAGGTTCTGCAGGGCTTTCCCGGCAGCTTCGATCAACGCTTCGGCGCGCGCTTCGTCGGCAACCCGGTGCGTGCGGATATCGCCGCGATCCCGGAGCCCGCCGCGCGCTTCGCGGGACGCAGCGGCCGCGCGCGGCTGCTGGTGTTCGGCGGCAGCCAGGGCGCACAGCGCTTGAATGCCATGGTGCCGCTGGCGCTCGCGCAACTCGCTCCGGAGCGCCGCCCGCAGGTTCGCCATCAGGCCGGCGAGCGCGGTCTCGACGCGGCCCGCGACGCCTACCGGCAGGCGCGGGTCGAGGCGGACGTGACGCCCTTCATCGAGGACATGGCCGCCGCCTACGCCTGGGCGGATGTCGCGGTGTGCCGGGCCGGCGCAATGACCATCGCCGAATTGCAGGCCGCCGGATTGGGTGCGCTGCTCATTCCGCTGCCGGTGGCCACGGACGATCACCAGACCAAGAACGCCGAAACCATGGTGCACATCGGTGCCGCGCGGGTGCTGCAGGAGCGCGATATGAGCGCGGAGTCCTTGAGCGCCTGTATCGCGGATCTGACGGCGGATCGCGATCGCATGCGCCGGATGGCGACGGCGGCGCGCAACGCGCGGGTCACGGATGCCGCGCTCAAGGTCGCGAGTCTGTGCGCGGCCGCCGGTGTACCGGCATGAGCGACACCATGAGTCATTCTTTGAGCGGCAGTATGAACGACCGCATGCGCCGCATTTCCACCATTCACCTGGTCGGCATCGGCGGCAGCGGCATGGGCGGCATTGCGGAGGTGTTGGTGAACTTGGGCTACGCGGTCCAGGGCTCCGATCTGCGATCCAATGCCGTCACGCAGCGCCTGGAGCGCCTGGGCGCGAAGATTTTCATCGGCCATGCGGCCAAGCATCTCGGCGGCGCCGATGTGGTGGTCGTTTCCAGTGCGGTCAATCGCAGCAACCCCGAGGTGGCGGCGGCGCTCGCGCAGCGTGTTCCGGTCGTGCCGCGCGCGGAAATGCTGGGCGAGTTGATGCGCTTCCGCTACTCGGTTGCCGTTGCCGGTACGCACGGCAAGACGACGACCACGAGCCTGGTGGCGAGTGTGCTGGCCGAAGGCGGCCTCGATCCCACCTTCGTCATCGGTGGGCGGTGGAAGAGCGCGGACAGCAATGCCCGGCTGGGTGCCGGCCGCTACCTGGTCGCCGAGGCCGACGAAAGCGACGCATCGTTCATGCACCTGCAGCCGATGATCGCCATCGTCACCAACATCGACAACGACCACCTCGCGACGCACGAGGGCGATTTCTCGCGGCTCAAGCAGAGCTTCGTGGATTTCCTGCACAACCTGCCGTTCTACGGTCTGGCGGTGTTATGCGTGGACGACGAGCATGTGCAGAGCATCCTGGAATCCGTGAGCCGGCCCTTCCACACCTACGGCTTCGGCGAGGGTGCGGACATTCGTGCCGTCAACGTGGTTCGCGACGGACTGCAGTCGCATTATCGGGCGCTGCGCGCCGGCCGTGACCCGCTGCATCTGACGGTCAATCTGCCGGGTCGCCACAATGTGCTCAATTCCCTGGCGGCGGTGGCGGTGGCCACCGAACTCGGCATCGCCGATGCAGCCATTCAGAAAGCCTTGATCAATTTCCAAGGCATCGACCGGCGCCTGCAACAGCTGGGTGAGATCCAGTGGGCGGGCGGCCGCGCGCTGATCGTCGACGACTATGGGCATCACCCCACCGAAGTAGCCGCGACTCTCGATGCGGTGCGCCAGGGCTGGCCGGAGCGCCGCCTGGTGCTGGCGTTTCAACCGCATCGCTACACGCGTACGCGGGATCTGCTGGACGATTTTGCGCTGGCGTTGAGCGACTGCGATGTGCTGCTGGTGACGGAGGTCTATGCGGCCGGCGAAACGCCGATCGCCGGTGCGGATGGCCGCGCGATCTGCCGCGCCGTGCGCTCCCGCGGTGTGATGGAGCCGATATTCGTCGAGCGCGTCGACGAGCTGGCCGAGTCGCTGCGCGGCGTGTTGCACGACGGCGATGTGATTCTCACCATGGGCGCCGGCAACATCGGCGCGGTGGCGCAGGCCCTGTCAAGCCAGTTTGCGGCGGGAGCTTCCGCATGAACGGCACGCCGCATACCGCCGCGCTGCAGGTCCCGGCGGAGTTCAGCGCCCGGGTGTCGCACGACGTTCCCATGTCGAAACACACCTCATGGCATGCGGGCGGGACCGCGGACCTGTTTTTCACGCCGCGCGACGCGCTCGATCTGGGCTCTTTCCTGCGGCAGCTGCCGCCCGCGGTGCCGACGCTGTGGATCGGACTCGGCAGCAATCTTTTGGTCCGCGACGGCGGCGTGCGCGGGGCCGTGGTATCGCTGCATGGGGCTTTAGGCGCCCTCGAGCGCATCAGCGCCACGCGCGTCTACGCGGAGGCCGGAGTCCCCTGCGCGCGCATCGCGCGTCAATGCGTCAAATGGGGTCTGGGTCCCGCCGAATTCTTTGCCGGGATCCCGGGCACGCTGGGCGGCGCCTTGGCGATGAACGCCGGCGCCTGGGGCGGCGAGACCTGGCGGCAGGTGGTCGAGGTCGAGGTGATCGACCGCAGCGGCACGCGCCATGTGCGCACCCCCGCGGATTACGAGATCGGCTACCGCCATGTGCGCGGGCCCGAAGACGAATGGTTCATCGCCGCGCGCATGGAGTTCGAGCGCAAGCCCGCCAGCAACGAGGCCGCCATCCGCGCGCTGCTCGAGAAGCGCAAGCAGACGCAGCCCATCGGCGAATGGAGCTGCGGCTCGGTGTTCACCAACCCGCCCGGTCTGCACGCGGCGCAGCTGATCGAAACTGCGGGTTTGAAGGGCTTTCGCATCGGCGATGCGTCGGTGTCCGAAAAACACGCCAATTTCATCATCAATCACGGAGCCGCCCGCGCCGCCGATATCGAGGCGCTGATCGGATACGTGCAGCGCACGGTGGCCGAATTTCACCATGTCGAGCTCACGACCGAAGTACGCATCGTCGGCGAGCCCAAGGACCCAACATGAGCTTGCTGACCACCCACTCCGCCGACCGCCGCGTACGTGCGAGCGCCGACTTCGGCAAAGTCGCCGTGCTGCTGGGCGGCGACTCCTCGGAGCGCGAGATCTCCTTGTTGAGCGGCAATGCGGTGCTTGCCGCGCTGCAGCGGCGCGGCGTCGATGCCCACGCTTTCGATCCGAGTGTGCAACCCGTGCAGAGTCTGGTCGACGGCAAATTCGACCGGGCGTGGATCGCCCTGCACGGGCCCGGGGGCGAGGACGGTTTGATGCAGGGGGCGCTCGAATGGCTCGGCATCCCCTACACGGGCAGCGGCGTGCTCGCCTCGGCGCTCACCATGGATAAGCTCAAGACCAAGCGCGTGGTCATGGGTGCCGGGTATGCCGCGCCTGAATATGCCGTGCTGTCGAGCCCCGCCGATCTGGCCGGCGCGCTCGTGTCCATCGGGTTGCCGCTGATGGTGAAGCCCGCCTCGCAGGGCTCGAGCGTCGGCATCACCAAGGTCAAGGCGCACGGAGAACTGCAGCAGGCTTACGCGGAGGCGAGCGCGGTCGACCCCATCGTGTTTGCCGAGCGCTTCATCACCGGCGATGAATACACCGTGGGCGTGCTGCAAAACCAAGCCTTGCCGTCCATCCGCATCCAGCCGGCCACCGAATTCTACGACTACCAGGCCAAGTACTTCCGCAACGACACGCAGTACCACTGTCCCAGCGGCTTGACCGCGCCGGCCGAAGCGGAACTGCAGGCGGCGGCCTTGGCCGCGTTTCAAGTTACCGACTGCTTCGGCTGGGGCCGCGTGGATTTCATGCGCGACGCGATCACCGACAAGTTTTATTTCATCGAGATCAACACCACGCCCGGCATGACCGACCACAGCTTGGTGCCCATGGCAGCGCGCCAGGCCGGCATGGATTTCGAGGAGCTGGTGTGGCGCGTGCTCGAGACGAGTATGGCGAGGCACCGTAAACCATGAGGTCACCCCAAATCAACCCGCAACAAAACTTCTTGAGTGATTGTCGATGAATGTGCAAAAACTCTTTCGCCGCAACCGCTTCAAACCGACCAAGGTCGAGAAACCCGAGCGGCAATGGCCCACGGTGCTGCGCGAATGGCGCAGCTATGCGCGGCGGACGGCGCTGTTGCTGCTCATCGCCGGTGCGCTGGCCGCGCTCACCTGGGCGCTCGACCGTCCGATCCGCGTGATCTCCATGGACGGCGCCTTTCAGCGCGTATCGCCGGGACAGATCGAGAAGGCGGTAGCGCCCTTCACCCAGTCGGGCTTCATGTCGGCCGATCTCGACCGGATCCAGCACGCCGTGGAACGGGTGCCGTGGGTGGACCATGCCCGGGTACAGCGGCGTTTCCCCAACAGCCTGCACGTCACCGTGGTCGAGGAGACCGCGGCGGCGCGCTGGGGCGATGCGGGACTGCTGAATACGCGCGGTGAACTGTTCGTGCGGCAGGCCGATCACGTACCGACGGAGCTGCCGCGCTTGAGCGGACCGGAGGGCACGCAATCGCAAGTCGCACAGCGCTACCTGTCGGCGCAGGGGCGGATGCTCGAGGCCGGCATGCGCATCGCGGCACTGCGTCTCGATGAGCGCGGCGCGTGGGAGATGGATTTGGACAGCGGCGTCACGGTACGGCTGGGACGCCGCGACGTCGATGAGCGGCTCGATCGATTCATTCACACGGCGTCGCAGGTGATCGCGCATCGGCTGAACGACATCACGTATGTGGACATGCGCTACTCCAACGGCTTCGCCATCGGCTGGCGCTCCGCCCACGCGCCGACAGCGCAAAGGGATTCTTGAAACGACATGGCTAAGCGTTCCGACCGCAATCTGATCGTGGGCCTCGACATCGGCACGAGCAAAGTCGTGGCCATCGTCGGCGAAATCAAATCCGACGGGGCGTTGGAGATCATCGGCATCGGCAGCCATCCGTCGCGCGGCCTGAAGAAGGGCGTGGTGGTCAACATCGAGTCCACGGTGCAATCCATTCAGCGCGCCGTCGAAGAGGCGGAGCTGATGGCGGGATGCGAAATCCACTCGGTTTATGCCGGTATTGCCGGCAGCCATGTGCGCAGCCTCAACTCGCACGGCATCGTCGCCATCAAGGACAAGGAAGTGGAGCAGGGCGACGTCGAACGCGTCATCGACGCCGCCAAAGCCGTCGCCATTCCCGCCGATCAGAAGATCCTGCACGTGCTGCCGCAGGAATACATCATCGATTCGCAGGAGGGCATCCGCGATCCCATCGGCATGTCGGGGGTGCGCCTCGAGGCCAAGGTGCACATCGTCACCGGCGCCGACAGTGCGGCACAGAACATCGTCAAGTGCGTGCAGCGCTGCGGCCTCAGCGTGGACGACATCGTGCTGGAACAGCTGGCCTCGAGTTATGCGGTGCTCACCGAGGATGAGAAGGACTTGGGCGTGTGCGTGGTCGACATCGGCGGCGGCACCACGGATATCGCAGTGTTCGGCGGCGGCGCGATCCGGCACACGGCCGTGATACCCATTGCCGGCGATCAAGTCACGAACGACATCGCGGTGTCCATGCGCACGCCCACGCAGTACGCCGAGGACATCAAGATCAAGTACGCGTGCGCGCTGTCGCAGCTCGCCAACCCCGACGAAACCATCGAGGTACCGAGCGTCGGCGACCGGCCGCCCCGCAGGCTGGCGCGCCAGACCCTGGCCGAGATCGTCGAACCGCGCTACGAAGAATTATTCGCGCTGGTGCGCGACGAACTGCGCCGTGCCGGTCTCGAGGAGTCGGTGGCCACCGGCATCGTGCTCACCGGCGGCAGTTCGAAGATGGAAGGCGCCATTGAGCTGGCGGAGGAAGTGTTCCACATGCCGGTGCGCTTGGGCGTACCGCAATACGTCAGCGGTCTCGTCGACGTGGTCAGCAATCCGATTCATGCCACGGGCGTCGGGCTGCTGTTGTACGCAAAAAGCAACATGGACATCCGGCGCACGGAGGGGCCGCTCCTGGCGGGCGGCGTGAAGTCCATTCTCGACCGGATGAAGGCGTGGTTTCAGGGGAATTTTTGATTCAGGGCGGAATGATCGATAACCGAAAGCGTTGAGATACAACTGAAAGGAGAACTGGAATGTTTGAACTGATGGACTCATATAGCCAAAGCGCCATTATCAAGGTACTCGGCGTGGGCGGCGGCGGCGGCAACGCGGTCTCGCACATGGTGAGCGCAGGCCTCGAGGGCGTGGAATTCATTTGCATCAACACCGATGCGCAGGCCTTGAAGCACTCGAAAGTGCGCACGGCATTGCAGATCGGCTGCAACATCACCAAGGGCTTGGGCGCGGGCGCCGATCCTGAAGTGGGCCGGCAGGCGGCGATGGAGGACCGCGACCGCATCATCGAACTCATCGAAGGCTGCGACATGCTGTTCATCACCGCCGGCATGGGCGGCGGGACCGGCACGGGCGCGGCTCCGGTGGTCGCACAGGTGGCGAAGGAACTCGGCATTCTGACGGTGGCCGTGGTTACCAGGCCCTTCGAGATGGAAGGCAACAAGCGCTCGCGCGTCGCCGATCAGGGCATGTTGGAATTGTCGAAGTACGTCGACTCGCTGATCACCATTCCCAATCAGAAGCTCTTGGCGGTTCTTGGCAGCAGCACCACACTTCTTGACGCTTTCAAGGCGGCAAATACGGTGCTGCAAGGCGCCGTGCAGGGCATCGCCGAACTCATCACGCGGCCGGGGCTCATCAACGTCGATTTCGCGGACGTGCGGACCGTGATGTCGGAGACCGGCATGGCCATGATGGGGTCGGGCGCCGCCGCGGGCGAGGACCGGGCACGCGAGGCCGCCGAAGCCGCGATCTCGAGCCCGCTGCTCGAGGACATCAATCTTGCGGGCGCACAAGGGATTCTGGTCAACGTCACCGCAGGCATGGACCTGTCCATCGGCGAGTTCCAGGAGGTCGGCAACGTCATCAAGCAGTTCGCATCGGATGATGCCACCGTGGTGGTGGGTACCGTCATCGATCCCGACATGACGAACCAGATCCGCGTCACCGTGGTGGCGACGGGGCTCGGCAAGCCGGTGCCGGTGGCCCGGTCGGCCGCCCCGCAGCAGATGGCGGCGGCGCTGGCGCCGGCTCCCACGATGCGGGTGGTGCGGCAGAAGGCGCCGATGATGCCGACGGACTACGCCATGTTGGACCGGCCGACGGTACAGCGGCAGCGTGCGGTGGGCGATGGTTTGCGGGCAGAGACAGAATCGGAGGACCTGCTGGATATTCCGGCCTTCTTGCGCCGCCAGGCGGATTGAACTGAGGGTCTTGCAGCATTCCAGTTTGGCGCTCGCGGGTTCCGTCGGACATCGCGGGCGCCGGTTTGCTCTGGTTTGCTTTTCTTGACTTTAGGCTTCCGAGCGGCCTGTGGTACCTTTGTCGCCGCTATTTCGAATGGCAGCTGTTGACATGTTGAATCAAAGAACTCTGAAGAATTCGATACGTGCTACCGGTGTAGGGTTGCATACGGGGAAGAAGGTGCTGATGACCTTGCGGCCCGCGCCACCGGACACCGGCATCGTATTTCGCCGCACCGATTTGGCGGCGCCGGTCGACATCAAGGCCCGCGCCGAGAACGTCGGCGACACCACGATGGGCACCACCTTGCATACGGGCGAGGTGAAGGTGTCGACGGTGGAACATTTGCTGTCGGCGCTGGCGGGACTCGGTGTCGACAATGCGCTGGTCGAGTTGAGCGCGGGCGAAGTACCCATCATGGACGGCAGCGCCGGGCCGTTCGTGTTTCTACTGCAATCGGCCGGCATCGAGGAACAGAAGGCGCCGAAGCGATTCATCCGTATTCTCGAAAGTCTGCAGGTCGAGGACGGCGACAAGTGGGCGCGCTTCGATCCGTACGACGGCTTCAAGGTCAATTTCGAAATCGAATTCAATCACCCGACCTTCAAGAAGCATTCGCAGGTCGCTTCCATGGACTTTTCGACGACGTCGTTCCTGCGCGAAGTGAGCCGCGCCCGGACCTTTGGGTTCATGCGCGATCTGGAAAGCCTGCGCGCACGCAATCTCGCGCTCGGCGGCAACATGGACAATGCCATCGTTCTCGACGACTACCGCATACTCAACGAGGACGGACTGCGCTACGAAGACGAGTTCGTCAAGCACAAGATCCTGGATGCCATCGGCGACTTGTACCTGCTGGGACACAGTCTGATCGGCGAGTTCAGCGGCTATAAATCCGGCCACGCCCTCAACAATAAATTACTGCGTACGCTCATCGACACGTCGAGCGCCTGGCGTGAGGTCACCTTTGAAAGCTTGAAAGACGCGCCGATTTCCTACGTGGCGGCGGCGGCGAGGGTCTGAGGGGCCGGCGGGACGGCGGTAGCACCTTATGCGCGCGGCGGGATCACTCTGATTCGAACCCGTTGGATGTCGACTCCCAGCGAGCAACCGACCTGCGCGCGCAGCGCTTCGGTGACATAACGCAGCCGGGCGGCCCAGACGGCACCTGCCACGCCGATGGTCAACTGGCCATGCTCCAGCCCCGCGCTCACGATATTTCGCGCCAACGGCGAGGGAAGGGCGGCACAGACATGCTCGAACGCCCGCGCGCGCGCCTGCGCCTTGGTCTTCAGGTCCGATAGCCGTTTGCCGCCGAAGCTAATTAGCTCGTTGATACTTTTAGGTTTTTTCACTCTGATAGGAGTAACCATAACGAATTTGTGCACGAAAACCGTGCAGTTTTCCTTGTTTCGGCCGACCTTATTCTGCATAGTTTACCTACATAGACACCTAAGCCCCGGAGCGTAGTCTCGAGCTGATGGCGTTGGAGCGTAATTCCCGATGAATGTAATCTTCGTCGGCCGCAAGACCGGCCGAGTCAAGCAATTGGATCTGCGGCATCCGTTCGTGGTGACGGCTGCCTTGACACTGGTTTTCGGTATCGTAGGCGGCGCTTTTTCAGTCGGTGTCGGTTTGGGCGTCCACCATCATGCTTCCAATCCCATCGATCAACTCGGTGGATGGTCCGCTGAGCTGGTGCGGCAGAAGGCTCAAATCGAGGATGTGCGGCGCGCACTGCAGGAGAAGGTCAACGCACTCGCGATGCGCGTGGGTCAGATGAATGCCAATGTGATTCGTCTCGATGCCCTCGGTAAACGCTTGACGCGCATGGCAAAACTGGACGACGGAGAATTCGATTTCGGCAATCCGCCGGCGCTCGGCGGCGAGACCGTCGACGGTCAGCCGGCCCAGATCCCGAGCCTGACGGCCATGGTCGATGATCTGCAGAGCCAGCTATCCAGCCGCGAGCAGCAACTGGGGGTCCTGGAAAACCTGATCCTCACGCGCGAGCTCAACAAGCAGGTCTATCCGGAGGGGCGCCCCGTGCAAGAGGGGTGGATTTCCTCGTATTTCGGCCGCCGCGCGGACCCCTTCACCGGCTTTTCGGCGGTGCACAAGGGGGTTGATTTTGCGGGGCCCGAAGGCACTGCGGTGTCCTCGGTGGCGGCCGGCCTGGTGACCTTCGCCGGCGAGCGCGCAGGCTTCGGTCAGATGGTGGAAATCAACCATGGGAACGGTTTGGCGACCCGCTATTGCCACAATGAGAAACTGCTGGTGAAACAGGGCGACATGGTGCGCAAGGGCCAGGAGGTCTCCCTGATGGGGTCCACCGGCCATTCGACCGGCCCACACCTGCATTTTGAAGTGTTGAAAAACGGGTCTCAGGTCGACCCCCTCCGCTTTATTGGCGAGGCTCGCTAGGAGGTCGGGCCCTCCGACGACCGCCTCCGGACCGCGTGGTGCCTGGGCCGCCGGGAGCCGTACCCTGCCTCCTCCCTTCGAGCTTCCGTGAGAAACGATTTCCCGGCTTTCCGGTCTATCCGTACAATACGCAGTTTTCTCAAGGACTCCCTCTGTGTGGAAGCTTCTGACTCAGATTTTCGGCAGCCGTAATCAGCGACTCGTGAAGGAGCTGAGCCGTACGGTCGGGGCCATCAACGGCTTCGAAGCCGCCACCGCCAAGCTTCAGGATGGTGAATTTCCCGGAGAAAACCCGGGAGCTCAAGGCGCGATATGCCGCCGGCACGCCGCTCGATGCTCTGGTGCCTGAAGCGTTCGCCCTGGTGCGGGAAGCGTCACGGCGCAAGCTGGGCATGCGGCATTTCGACGTGCAGCTCATCGGCGGCCTCGCCTTGCACAACGGCAAGATCTCCGAGATGCGCACGGGCGAAGGCAAGACGCTGATGGCGACGCTGCCGGCCTATTTGAACGCCCTGACGGGCGACGGCGTCCACGTGGTCACGGTGAACGAGTACCTGGCCCAGCGCGACTCGGATTGGATGGCGCCGGTCTTCCGATTCCTCGGTCTCGAGGTGGGCGTCATCAAGAACGCTCAGTCGGCGGAAGAGAAGCGCGCCGCCTATGCGTGCGACATCACCTACGGCACCAACAACGAATTCGGCTTCGATTACCTGCGCGACAATCTGGCGTTTCGGCTGGAAGATCGTACCCAGCGCAAGCTCTCGTTCGCCATCATCGACGAGGTGGACTCGATTTTGATCGACGAGGCGCGCACGCCGCTGATCATCTCCGGCCCCGCCGAGGAGAGCACCGAGCTCTATATCAAGATCAACACGCTGATCCCGCGGCTGGTGAAGCAGAAGGAAGAGAACGGGCCCGGCGACTACGCGGTCGACGAGAAGACCAAGCAGGCGACGCTCACCGAGGACGGCCATCAGAAGGTCGAAGAGTTGATGGCGGAAATCGGACTGCTGCGCGAAGGCGAGAGTCTGTACGACGCCACCAATATCCGCCTGATGCATCACTTGAACGCGGCGCTGCGTGCGCATGCCTTGTACAAGCGCGACGTGGAATACATCGTGCGCCAGGGCGAAGTCATCATCGTCGACGAATTCACCGGCCGCACCATGCAGGGACGGCGTTGGTCCGACGGCTTGCACCAGGCGGTGGAGGCCAAGGAAGGCGTGAAGGTTCGGGAAGAGAACCAGACGGTCGCCTCGATCACCTTCCAGAATTTCTTCCGGCTGTACTCGAAGTTCTCGGGCATGACCGGCACCGCCGATACCGAGGCGTTCGAATTCCAGCAGATCTACGGTCTGGAAGTCGTGGTCATCCCGACCCATAAGCCGATGATCCGCAACGATAAATCGGATCTGGTTTTCCTCTCGGAGGGCGACAAATTCCAGGCCATTCTCGAGGACATCCAGGATTGCGTGAAGCGCGGTCAACCGGTATTGGTCGGCACGACCTCCATCGAGACCTCGGAGCGGCTGGCGAAACTGCTGGTCGGCGCCAAGATTCCGCACGAGGTGTTGAACGCGAAACAGCATGAGCGCGAGGCGCACATCGTGGCCGAGGCGGGCCGTCCGGGCGCGATCACCATCGCCACCAACATGGCCGGACGCGGAACCGATATCGTGCTCGGCGGCAGTCCGCAGACTCAGATCGATGCCATCGAAAGTCCGAACGAGTCGGAACTGAATGAAATCCAGGTCGAGTGGCGCAAGCGCCATGAAGAGGTGGTGGCCGCAGGCGGATTGCACATCATCGGCACCGAACGCCACGAATCCCGGCGCATCGACAACCAGCTCCGAGGCCGTTCCGGGCGCCAAGGCGATCCGGGTTCGAGCCGCTTCTATTTGTCGCTCGAAGACAATTTGATGCGCATCTTCGGCGATCCGACGCGCATGAAGGCGCTGATGACGCGCGTCGGCATGAAGGCCGGCGAAGCCATCGAAAGCGGCATGCTGACGCGGCAGATCGAGCGGGCCCAGCGGCGCGTCGAGCAGCACAACTTCGATGCCCGCAAGCAATTGCTGGAATACGACGACGTGGCGAACGACCAGCGCCGCGTCATCTATCAACAGCGCACCGACCTCATGACCGCCGAGGATGTGGCGGAGGCGATCAAGGGAATACGCGAGG
Source organism: uncultured Gammaproteobacteria bacterium (assembly GCA_963799885.1). Lineage (GTDB taxonomy): Bacteria > Pseudomonadota > Gammaproteobacteria > Steroidobacterales > Steroidobacteraceae > Bog-1198. The sequence continues at coordinate 988,051 of CAWCYX010000005.1, forward strand.
ACGTGGTGGCACAGTTGGTCGACCAGTACGTGCCGGGAGGGGCTGCGGAAGAACAATGGGACGCGCCCGGCTTGGCGCAGGCCATCGAGCGGGATTTCGGTCCGGTGCTGCCCATCGATGCCTGGGTGAAGGGCGAAGAAGCCGGCGACGGCTCCGGATTGAAGAAGAAAATAGAAACCGCACTCGAGCAGGCGTACCTGCAGAAGGAAACGAACGTCGGCGCGCAGGTGATGCGCTACATCGAAAAGGAAGTGATGCTGCGCACGCTGGACCAGCATTGGCGCGAGCATCTGGCCGCGATGGACTACATGCGCCAGGGCATCTTTCTGCGCAGCTATGCCCAGAAGAATCCCAAGCAGGAGTACAAGCGAGAGGCGTTCGAGTTGTTCTCCGCCATGCTGGATCGCATCAAGTTCGACACTTTGACCACCGTCTCCAAGATTCAGGTCCGCAGTCAGGAAGAGATCGAGCGCGAGGAATACGAGCGGCAGCAGAGATTGGCGCGGGCATTGCAGATGCAGCACGCCGAGGCGATTTCACCGATTCAGTTACCGGGCGGGCTCGAGGAGACGGGGAGGCCCGCCGGCGTCCCGGGCTTCGGCGGCTTTGGATCCGCGGATGGTGCGCCCCTGGAGCCCCCGCCGGATCCGCGGACGGTTGCGCACGCGGCAACTCCGTTCGTGCGGGACATGCCCAAGGTCGGCCGCAACGAGGCGTGCCCCTGCGGGTCGGGCAAGAAGTACAAGCACTGTCACGGTGCTTTGCAGCAAGCGAGCGGTTAACCGGCGACGGTCGGCGCCAGTGCGACGGTTGTCACCGATGCGGCCGCCGGTGCTGCGGTGGTCGGCTGCGCTGTGCCGGCCGGGGCCGGCAGGTATGACGGAGCACTGATGATCCACGTCGTTGCCGGCGCGGTGGTCGACGCGGTAGGCCGCGTGCTCATCGCACAGCGGCCCCCAGGCAAACATCTGGCAGGCGGCTGGGAGTTTCCCGGGGGCAAGCTCGAGCCGGGCGAGGCACGGGCGGCAGGCTTGGCGCGGGAGCTCGCCGAAGAGCTCGGCATTGCGATCCGCAATCCGCGTCCTCTCATCCGCGTGCGCCATACCTACCCCTATGGGGAAGTGCTCATCGACATGTGGGTGGTGAGCCGTTACGAGGGCGATCCGCAGGGGCTGGATGGGCAGGCGCTCCAGTGGCTGTCCCAGGATGAACTGGAGAGGGTGGAGTTGCTGCCGGCAGATGGGCCGATCGTGCGGGCGCTGCGGTTGCCGGAGCGGCTGACGTGCTCATCGACGCCTGACTACGAAGTGGTCGAGTCGACGTTTCCGCGGAAACGTCTTGCCGCTGGCGAGGACTCAGATGAGCGTTCGACGATGGTCCATTCGAAGCTAGTCGGAAGGTTTTGCGTGGATGGTGACGCGACGGTTGCAGCGGAGGGGGCCGGCGCGGATTTCGTGGTTCTGCGCAACGTCCTTGGGCCTGGCGAACTTGCCGAGTTATGCGAGTCGGTTCTGGTGCCGGTGTTTGCGCGCGGAATCGGGTTGGAGCAGGCGTGGGAGTCGGGCGCGAGTGGTTGCAATGAGATTGTGTAGTAGCGGTTTCAGCTGGATTGGACGCCTCGTTCACCCCGCCTCGTAAAGAGCCTGCAGGTCGTGCACGATCGTTCCGGGCGGCGCCGGTCTTGAATTCTTGCGAACGAACAATAGCCGTCGGACAGTGCGGCCACCGACGGGGAAATGTGACGTCCGTGCTGACAGCTCCCGCGCCGTTTCGGCCAGTCTCGTATGTGCGGTCCATCGACATTCACCCAGATCTACGCAGCCGTCGGTGCGCAACCCCACCACATCGATTTGTACAGTCCGATCCCAATACTCTCCGATCTCGAAGCGTCCGCTCACCCTTTCCTTCGTGTAAATCAGCGGCAGCGCCTCGCGACACATGCGCTCGAAGCCTTCGCCACAGAAGGCTTCCCAATGTGGGCCGACGATCTGCTCGAACGTACGTTCGGGCGAATAGCGTCGCAACGTGCTCAAATTCGGTTCCACGAACCGGAACCAGAAGCGCAGCAGCGCATCGGCAATCCGGTAGACGACGGAGGTTCGCGGCGGTCGCCCTGTGCTCAGGGGAAAAACGCGTTCGAGATATCCGAGGGACACGAGATTCTTCAGGTGCGGGGCCAAGGCGCTGGCGGTGAGACCGACCGCTCGCGCGATGTCGGACTGGGCACGGCGGCCTAGCGCGACGGCCTCCAGCACGCTTGCTGCTTGCTTTACCTCAGCCAACTCCTCTCGCAAGAGAAAATCGGGTTCACGCTGGAAGAAGCCGTCGATTTCAAAGAATTCCCGCGCAATGTTCTGCGCAACGGAACGCCCGGGCTCGAATCGCCCCAAATAAGCCGGAACTCCTCCGCACACGAAGTAAGCTCGCGCCTGCTCCTCGAGAGACCAGTTCGGATGGAATGCCGCAGCCTCCCGGAAGCCAAAGGGCTCCAAGCGTAAGTCCGCCGTCCGGCGGCCGTGGAGCGGCGAGCGAGCACCGAGAACCTCTCGCTCCATGAAGCCGATGAGTGAGCCACAGAGAATCAGCATTAGACCGCTGTCGCGCTGCCACTCCATGTCCCACAAGCGTTGAATGATTGAGGGCAGCTCCGGGCTCGACTGGCACAACCACTGGAATTCGTCGAGCACGAGCACGAGCTTGCATTGTCGGGGCGCGGCCGCTACCACGAGGCGCAGCGCCGCGTCCCACGTTGCCGGTGCCGATTCCGCGAGGTGGGAGGCTGCAAGCCACTCCGCCGCGGCCCGTAGAAAGTCGGCGATCTGCGGCGTCCGTAGCTTATCGCTCGCGGTGAAATAGACTGTGGGCTTATCCGACGCGAAACGCAGCAATAGCTCGGTTTTCCCCACGCGCCGCCGGCCGTAGACGGGAACCATCTCGGACCGGGGCGACGCGTAACGCTGCTCCAAAACCTTGAGTTCGGTGCGGCGTCCGATGAATTGAAATGGGGCAGCGGGAGCGGGCATGACGACATTGTGTGCTTCGATCGCTTATTAAGCCAATACTTAATAAGTGGCGGATTAACAGGGTTCCTGGCGGAAATTGGCGCAGACCTCGTCGCCATGCGCGCATCTGTCATATGTCTCACTAGCTTGTCGTAGCCTGGTATAAATTACCTTGCATGCGTCACTTTTCAGACCGTGCGACACAAACCCTTTCGGTACAAGGCGCCCCGTGTAGTTCCGCCCCTCCGGATACTCCGGATCGACAGATCGTCGTACTGAGCGCTTTCCTCACGACGCTTGCGCTCGCGTATTTCTACCTCGCCGATAACTACTTTTTCTCGACCAAACTGATGACGCCGATTTTTAGGTATCTGCTGATGGTGGATGACGCCAAAACGGCATGGCTGACGCTCGGTGTGTGCATTCTGGCAGTGTCCTGGAGAAATTCTGCAGCGCTCCTCAAAGTGGTCGATTTCTGCGGTGCGCATGGCGCCGCGATTGCGAGCGCGAGCGTCGTGCCGCTCGCGCTCGGGGCGTTGTTCATCTATCACAACAACGCCTTTTGCATGGACGAGTACGCGGCGGTTTTCCAGGCAAAGATCTTCGCGGCGGGTCACTTGAGCGCGCAGCTGCCGCCTTCGGTCGTCAACTGGCTGATCCCGCCGGGATTCAACGGGGAGTTTCTGGTCGCATCGCGGACCACGGGCCGCGCCATCGAGGGCTATTGGCCGGGCTTTTCGCTGCTGCTTGCGCCCTTCGAATTTCTCGGGGCCGCATGGCTCTGCAACGCAAGCCTTGCCGGATTAGCGATTTTTCTGATCCATCGCATCACGCTCGAGATCACCGGCGAGCGACGGGCGGCTGGCTGGGCGATTCTCTTCACGGTTGCCTCCGGGGCTTTCGTGGCAAACGCGATTTCTTATTATTCGATGCAGGCGCACCTGAGCGCGAATTTGCTCTTCGTTTGGCTGCTGCTGAAGCCGACTTCCCAGCGCGCGTTCGCCGCCGGCGTGGTGGGGTCGCTCGCGTTGGTGCTGCACAACCCGTTTCCGCACGCCATGTTCGCGGTTCCCTGGATCATCGCCATCGCGCGCTCCAAGGAGCACCGGCGAGCCTTCATTCCTCTCGCGCTCGGCTATTTGCCACTTTTGATTGTGATCGGCGCCGGCTGGTTGCAGTTGCGCGCTGCGGTCACGGCGGGTGACTCGGGTTTCAATGCCGTCGGCGATAGCATCTCCGCGGTGTTCAGCCTGCCGGACAGGGCGATGATCAACATGCGCGTTGCCGCGATGGTGAAAATGTGGGTCTGGGCGGTTCCCAGCCTGTTCCTATTGGCACTGGTCGGACGGCTGCGCCGCGGGGATGACCCGCGCGTTCGACTCCTGACTCAATCGGCCGTGATGACATTTGTCGGTTATGTTTTCGTGATCTTCGACCAGGGACACGGGTGGGGGTATCGGTACTTTCATTCGGCTTGGGGCGTGATTCCGATCTTGGCCGCCTGTGCGATGACCGTGCGGCCGGAATCGACTGGCCGGCTTGCGGCGTTCGCCGGCGCCGTTTCGGTGTTAAATCTAGTGTTGGTCCTGCCCTACCAACTGATGCAGGTCGACAGCATCATCACACGCCACTCGGCGCAACTGCTCAAGCCGCACAGGCCGGGAAACAACGTCTATTTCGTGCATCGCTCGGGCTTTTACCCTGCGGACCTGGTTCAAACGGATCCGCTGCTTCGTTCCGAGGATCTCATCTTGTTCAGTCGCGGACCCGAGTTGGATGCGGAACTGCGGCGGCAAAACTGGCCGACAGCGGTCTTGGTCGATCGCGGATTCAGCGTCGAGGAGTGGCATCTTGGCACGCAAGATCAACGGCAGGTGACGCAGGATCTGCCGGGCGTAAAGCGGTTCGTGTTCGCGTATTCCGGCCAAGGACCGCACGGCAACTCGACACCATGAGGGCGTCCGCGACATCGCGTCCAAGTGCCGCACCGTGGCTGACCGTAATCATGCCCTCCTATCGTGGCGAGGAGTGGATTGCTGCTTCGCTGCAGTCGCTAGTTGACGAGATTCCGGAGGGCGTCGAGGTCATCGTGATTGACAGCAGCCCGACGCCGGTGACTCGCGAGATAGCACGCAGCTATGCAGACCGTCTTCGCCTACTGGTCATCGAGCGTTCCGATCTCTCGTCATGGCATACCAAGACCAATTTCGGCGTCGAGATCGCCGCATCGAGTCATGTTTGCTGGCTCGGGGTGGACGACGTTTGGCTTCCGGGACGCCTCGCCGCGGTGAAAGCTTGGATTGAGGCAGCGGCCAGCGCGCCCCTGCACCTGGCACCCAGCGCAATAATCGACCGGCTCGGCCGAAAACTCGGAATTTGGCGCTGTCCGTTGCCAGCCCATGGTGAACTGCTACCCCATGTGGTGACATCCCGATTGTTGGTACAAAACTTCATTGCGGCTCCTGCGCCTGTTTTTCGACGGGATGCGTGGCTGGCCTGCGGCGGCCTCGATGAGCAGCTGTGGTACACCGCCGACTGGGATATTTGGTTGAAGCTCTCAGCGGTCGGCCCTGTTTATTATCACGACATCGTGACCGTGGGATTCCGGATACACAGTGGCTCACTCACCGTCACGGGAGGCCGCGATACTGCGAAATTTTCCGAACAGATGCGGACCGTGCTGGAGCGCCACCTGGGCGAGCTGAAAGGCGATGCGATGGGGGTTGAACGGGCTGCGCGCGCGTCAATTGCCGTCAATACCGCCTTTGCATCGGCTTCCGGCGGCAACTTGGGTGGATTGCTTCAAGCGGCATTCGCCGTCTTGCGGCTAGGACCCGCGGGCATCCATCGCTATTTTCGCGATTCTCGAATTGTCGAGCGGGTGGTGCCGCGGGTGCGCGCGAAGCTGGCAGGCGTCTACTAGCGATGAAGCCAGGACCGCTGATCCGCCGATTGTTCGGCCCGTTCGAGCATCAGATCGGCGAACTTTACCGCTCGATTTATATCGATATCGACGCCTTCGTGAAGATGATCATGCAGTGGCAGCCGAAAGCCGCGAGAATTCTGGAAGTCGGTTGCGGAGAGGGGCAGGTCACGGAGCGATTGAGTGTGGCGTATCCTGATGCGCAGCTTACCGCGATCGATATCAGCCCGCGCGTGGGGCGTCTGTATCGCGGCTCCCTAAATCATGTTCGCTTCAAGAATTGCGACATACAAGAAATTTCGGCCGCCGAATCGGGGCAGTACGACCTGGTGGTGCTGAGCGACGTCCTGCACCACGTGCCCATGCAATTCCGACAGAGACTGCTGGACAACATCCGCGTTACGCTGGCGCCCAATGGCAACCTGGTATTCAAGGACTGGGAGCGGAATCGTGCGCCCATCCACTGGCTATGCTATGCCTCGGACCGGTGGCTCACGGGCGACCGAATCCAATTCATGACTCGCGCGGAGATGCGATCGATACTGACGCGCAGCTTCGGCGAAGGCGCGCTGATCGCTGAGTCACGAGTCGCTCCGTGGTGGAACAACATCGCTACGCTGGTGCGGCCCTGATGCATGACGGACCGCTCGGCTGAGCGAAGGAAGCCGACAAGGCTCACGGCAGCGGGAGTGGGCGGCGGGCGAGCGCTGGCATCAAGACGCGTTCAAGCTTACGCACGCCACGCCAATCGTGACGAGAATGAGCCCCAGCCATTGCAGGCTGGTGAGCGACTCGCCGTAAATGGCCCAGGCAGATAGCGGCAATAGAATATAGAATGCGGCCCCCACACTGGCGACTGCCACACCCAGTTTTTCGCGCGACACCAGTAGCATCCACAAATAGAAACCCAATCCCTGAACGACGATGGTCGCGTACATCCACGGTGAGGTGGCTGCAGCTACAATGAATTTTGGAAAATGAGCCAATACGGCGCGTCCGCCCAAGGTGGCAAGAGTCCGCTTTAAGAAGAGCTGCCCCAGGACCGCGTTGATAGCGACGCATACCACCAAGAGATTTGTCGGCATGTTATTCCTTTAGTCCGAGCGCCCGGCAGGCATCAGCGTGCTGCGCGGTTGCCGACCCTGCCGCTCGAGGCCAACTCGCTAGGACCTCGCTTCGTCGACCAGCATATTAAGCAAGAACGCCCCCAATGACAGATTGACACCGATGACGATTGCGAGCGTCGCAGCGAAGGCCCCATGAACGCTCGAATCCATCTGCGCTCCGCCAGCGCTCAACCATTTGAACATCAGCCATCCGTCGCCTCCAACCCCGAGAATGACCAGCGATGCGCCGATTATCAATGCGCCTTCCAGCGAGAATCGCGACATCGCCCAGCGGGCGATGCGCGAGGTAATGACAGGCGAGCGTCTCAGGCCCACGACCTTTGCGAGAATGCCATAGTTGATGATGTTGAAGCCAACGAGGGTCAAGCCGCAAGCGAGCGCCAGGAAATGAATCCCGAAGTACCGGCCGAACAACACAATCGGGCCGCGGACCAGCGCTGCGACCATCGCCAAGCCGGTGACGAAGCAGACACAGCCGGGCAAGAGGTACAGATAGTTGGGTCCATAGGTCAGGATGAACCGCAGATGACGCCATCCATCCTGAAAGGACCTCAAATGGGGCGGCCGGTCTCGACCATCGCGCCGCAGTCGCGTCGGAACTTCTGCGATTCGCAACCCCGCATTGACGGAATTCACGATCATCTCGGTGGCGAACTCCATTCCGGAGGTGCGAACGTTCATTCGAAGGAAGGCATCTCGACGGAACGCGCGCATGCCGCAATGAAAGTCGCCGACCGGTGCCCCATGGACCTTGCGAGCGAACCAGGACAGCACCGGGTTACCCAGATAGCGATGCAATCGCGGCATCGCGCCGGGATCGATACCGCCGGAAAAGCGGTTGCCCACCACCAAGTCGTTACCCTCGTCCAAGGCCGCTACGAAAGGCATGAGTTCGAGCCAATCATAGGAGTCATCGGAATCGGCCATGACCACATAGTCCCCGCGCGCCGCTGCGATACCTGCCGCGAGGGCGGCGCCGTACCCTTTTTTTGCGACGTGTACCACAGAGGCACCGAGCCGCGAAGCGACCTCGACCGAGCGATCGGTAGAGCCATTGTCCGCAACGACAACTTCTCCAGCGATGCCCATTGAACCAAACGCTCTGAACGCCTTTTCTACGCAAATGCCGACCGTGCGTTCCTCGTTCAGGCAGGGCATTACAGCCGTGAGACGGATGTGGCTGGGAGGCGCGATCAGCTCCGGTTGTGACAGCATTGTTGAGTTCACTCGCTGCAAGATACGCTTGTTACCAGTTTACGTCGCAAATCCCTCGCCACTCTGGCAACCACGGCATCCCAATCGCCGATCGCCGGCTGCCGATAGAGCCGTGCGCCCGGATACCACGGCGTGTCCTCTCGATCCAGGAACCACCGCCAGTCCGCATTGAACGCCAGCAGCAACCACAACGGTCGGCCCATCGACCCTGCCAGATGAGCGACGCCGGTGCAGACGCTAACGATCAAATCCATCTGCTCGCACAATGCTGCGGTGTCCGGAAAGTCCAGCTTGTAGTCCGCGATTTGGGGGTTCGAAGCGAGCACGACACGATCCGCTTCGGGGATCTCCTTCTGCAAGCAGAAGTACTGGTATTCGCTAGGCAGGTGCTTGACCAGCGTAGCGAGCGGCATGCTGCGATAACGGTCGTTCGGATACTGCGCATTGCCGCTCCAGGCTAAGCCTATTCGAGGGCAAGAGGCTGCTCCGAGCCGGATCTTCCATGCTTCAACCTTGCTCCGATCGGCGCAGACATACCTGCGCTCGGCCGGAATGGTCTCCAAAGTGGTATGGAGTAAGCGCGGTAGACTGAGCAGAGGAACCTTGTAGTCGCATGCGGGAATGGCGCTGCCCCGCGGAATCACTTCAGCGGCACCTTCAAGATTCGCCAGCAATTCACCAAGCGGCTCCTGCACCTCGAAAATGACCTCCGCGCCATGCGCGGCAACTCGCTTTACATAGCGGCAAAATTGCAGTGTATCCCCGAGTCCCTGCTCGCTAAAAATGAGGATGCGTTTGCCTAGCAGGGATTCGCTTCCCACCCAAAGCAGCACCTGACTATGATAGTCATCCGGAGTGAGCGAGGGTGTTCTATTTTTCCAACGCCACTCGTAGTGTGCGAAGCCCTCGGACAGGTTTCCCTCGAGTAACAAGACAAGCGCGCGGTTGTATTGAGCGGGCGCGAAATCCGGCTGAATAGCGATGGTTCGTTCGAAGCTCGCCAAAGCCTCGGGCAATCGCCGCAGCTGCTCAAGGAGCACGCCGCGATTGAAATGAGAGCTCACGTCGTCGGGATTGATGGAAATAGCCCGATCGTAGCTCGACAGCGCACTGTCCCAACGCCCTAGCTCGCGCAGCACATTGCCATGATGAAGATGGGCGGCGATGCTTCCGGGATCGTCCGCAACGGCATGCTCGAAGCTTTCCAGGGCGTCGTGCCATCGCTTGAGTTGCACCAAGAGGTTTCCGCGATGGAAGTGTGCGTTCGGCATATGAGGCTGAAGGGCAATAGTCCGGTCGTATCCGGCCAGCGCCTCTTGCCACCGCGCCAATTCTTCGTTTAGTTGGGCCCGATTGAAATGCGCTTCCGCGTAGTCAGGCCGCACCTGGATCGCTTTGCCGTAGCTCTCGAGAGCAGCACTTCGCTCACCGAGACTTTGCTGGGCCAGCGCCAGATTGTAGTATACGAGGGCGTCGTTCGGACTGACTGCGATCGCCTGCTGGAATCCTTCTACCGCCTCCTGTGCCCGGCCAAGCGATAGTAGTACAACAGCACGGTTGCAGAGCGCGGCCGGAAAGCACGGCTGCAATTCTAGGGCGCGCTGATAGCTAGCCAATGCATCGTCGGGCCGCTTCAGATTCTTGAAAACATTGCCCTGCGTGTACCATGCTTGCGCATTGCCCGGCTGGGCGCTCCGCGAGGATCTGAATAGGTCACGCAGCCTGAAGGCCATGGTGCTACGGTCGCAAGTCCTGGTCAAAGAACCGCAGCATGGTGCCGTAGGCGTGACGCCCATCGTGCTGCCGGATCAGTCCATGTTTGCCGCCGGGGTATACCATGACGTCGAATGGCTTGCCGAGGTCCTGCAGCCTGCGAAAGATCTTCGTGCTGTTGAGAAAAAGCACATTGTCGTCGGCCATGCCGTGAATGATCAACAGCTTGCCGTGCAGGTCTTTGGCATACGGAAGCACGGAGCTCGCCGCGTAGCCGGCTGAATTGTCCTGCGGCTTGTTCAGATACCTTTCTGTGTAATGCGTGTCGTACAAAGTCCAGTCAGTCACAGGAGCGCCGGAAACGCCGGCATGGAACACCTCGGGCGCCTTGAACATCAGCATCAACGTCATGTAGCCACCGTAACTCCAGCCCCAGACGCCGATGCGCGCCGGATCGACGAACGACTGCGCAGCGAGCCAGCGCGCGCCCAGGATTTGGTCGGCTACCTCGACTTCGCCGAGCTTGCCGTGAATGGGCGATTGAAAGGCGCTGCCCCGAAACGCAGTGCCGCGATTGTCCAATTGAAAGACCACATAGCCCGCACGGGTCAGGATTTGGGTGAATGAGCTGCCGCTCCAGCTATTGAGGACGCGCTGTACGCCAGGGCCTCCATATACATCGACGATGGCCGGATATCGCTTCTTGGGATCGAAGCGCAGTGGCTTGAACAGGCGATAGTGGAGCTGCTGTCCGTCCGCGGCAGCGAGAGTGCCGAACTCGGGCAGGGAGTTATCGGCAGCATACGGTGCGTCCGGATGCTGCTCATCTAGCCGGTTCTCGATCAGGTAGGTGATCAACGCGCCGTCCGACGCGTGCAGGCTCACTTGCTGCGGCTGCTCGATGCTATTGAAGGTGTCCACATAAAAGCTCCCATCCGGCGGCATGACGACGCTGTGCAGACCGTCCTCGCGGGTGACCCGGTCCAATCTGGTTGGATCTTCCGTGTCCAACGACATCCGATACAAATGGCGCTCCAAGGGGCTTTTCGCCGTGGCGGTGAAATACAGGAGCCGGTGTGCTTCATCAACCGCCTTGATTGCGCGTCCCCGGAAGTCATCGACGCTCCACTCGCCCTCCGTGAGCCGCCGCAATAGGCGGCCGTCGTAGTCGTAAAGATACAAGTGCGGGAAGCCGTCACGTGCCGAGAGCCAAACGAACTCGCGGGCATTGGTTAGAAAAGTCAGTTCGTCATTGAGGTCGATCCAGCTATCGCTGGTCTCAGTCACGACCACACGGGTCTTACCGGTGGCAATGTCCGCAAACAACAGGTCCAGACGGCGCTGGTCGCGGCTTTCGCGTTGGATGGCGATGGTCTTGCCGTCCGGCAGCCAGTTCACACGTGCCAGATAAATGTCCGAATCGGGTCCAAGGTCGATCCAGTTGGTGGCGCCGCTGCGGACATTGGTCACCCCAAGACGGATCGATACGTTGGCGCCTCCCGTTGTAGGGTAGCGTTGTGCGAAGGTGGCCACATTGTCGGCGGCGATTTCGAAGCGCTGGGTGACCTTGACCGGCGTTTCATCGACCCGGGCAAAGGCAAGATGCTCATCGTCGGGTGCCCACCAATAGCCGGTACTGCGGTCCATTTCCTCTTGAGCGACGAATTCGGCCATGCCGTTCTTGATCGCTCCCCGGCCGTCGGAGGTCAGCGCCTTTTCCTTTTGTTTTGCCAGGTCGTAGGCATACAAGTTTTGATCGCGCACGTAAGCGACGTATCTGCCTTTCGGCGATACAGATGCGTCGGTGGCGAAGGACTGAGAATGGATCTTCGTCAGAGCCTGTGAGGCCGGTTTGTCGAGATCGTAGTGGTAAATATGTCCGCCCAGGGGGAATAACAGGGCCCGGCCCGACGGCGCGAACGAGTATTCCAAGATTCCGGACAATGCGGCCGTACGTTGCCGTTCCCGGCGGTTCCGCTCCTCGTCCGACAAGGACTCGTGACTCGGCGCCAGGAGGTCCGAATCGACCAGCACCCGCGCTTGGGCGTCACGGATGTTGTATTCCCACAAATCGAGGCGATCCTTATCGGTGGCCTTCCCTTGAAGGTACGTGACGCGCGACCCATCGGGAGATATTTTCAACCCGACGATGGTCGGCCCCGACAGGGCTGGAGCATCGAATAGTCGATCGATGGTCAGTTCAGCGGCGTGAGGAGCCGTGGCAACGCTGCAGGCCACGATGGCGGGAGCGAGATAGCGCCCGGGTTTACGCAATTCGGCCATACGAATCTTGAGCCTTTTGAGAGCGGTGTTGGCGGCAATGGTATTACAAACGCGTAATTTGGTAGCACACCTCTGCCAGCCTCGAAAGCCCTCGTGCCCGCATCCGAGGTTCGTTACCCAACGCATCGTGCCGGTCCAGTTCGCGAATTGAGTGGTCCCGCGAGTAAAGACGATACACTTCCTCAGAATCCACGGAAAATGGAGGCCCTTTCATCTCCGCCTGGGGGTATTCGAGGGTGATCAACAAAGTCTGCGTTCCTGTACTGGTCAACGCGCACAGATGTTCGACGTAACGGCCTCGCTGTTCCGGTGCCCAGGAAACCAACGCGGCTCGGTCATAGACGGCCGCCACCTTGCCAAGCCGTTCGGGAGTGAGCTCAAACAGGTCGCCCTGGAAGCATTCCAGATTCTCCGCTTGGTAGAGATCGAAGTGAGGAAGGATGCGCCGGCGCGCGGCGACTCCGTTTTCCATGAAAAATGATTGGATGGCGATGTCAGACAGCTCAATGCCGACTACCGCCTGTCCCTGATCGCGTAACCAGAGGAGGTCGAGACTCTTGCCGCATAACGGGGCCAGGACGCGGGCAGCTTTCGGCAGCGACAAGTCGCGCCAATGCCGAATCATGTTGTCGTCTATGGAGGACCGGTGAAACCCAATCTGCCCGGTGCGCCAGCGGTCATGCCAGAAGTCAGGTTGCACGGATCACTCGGGTGTGCTCAGGTAATAGGGGACATACTCCCAACGGGTCTTGTAGATCGCCACAATCGAATCAAAAAAACGCATTTCCTTGATCATCGTCGTGATCCGTGGGACCTCCAGGACTGAGGTCGTCCGCGCGGAAGGCCTGAGAACCATAAAATCTGTCGGTGTCGAGCTTCGATAATGCGCATGCATGTGTTCCAGCAGTTCTTTGCACACGTCGAGAAAGCTCTTCCTGGAGTCGCGCCAGGGGTGCCAATAATTTGCGTGGAGGTCCTCGACGAAGTAGATCCCCGAGTCCTTCAGTCCGTCCGCATATAAATGATTGAAGCTTGCGATGATGTGCGAACTATGATGACTTCCGTCATCCATGATGAGATCGAATGGTCCGAATTCTTCCACCACCCGTTTCAAAAAAGCGGGATCTGCCTGGCTCCCAATCCGGATATGGACGCCCGCCGCAGGCGCATCGAACTGGATGCATTCGGGTAAAACGTCTATACCGACGATGATCGTTTTGGGATGCTTAAAATATTGCCTCCAGAGCTTCAACGAGGCGCCATGCCAGATGCCGATTTCAAGAATGCGCAAAGGTTCCGTGCGCAGCGGGCCGAATATCGCCTGATAGATCGGAAAGTAATGGGTCCATTTATGGCCGCCGGGGAAAGTCGCCCATAGCTTGTAGAGTTCATCGGAAACGACCTCCTGAGAGGGCACATCCGTGCGATAGCAGGGCCACTGGACCCGCCGCTCGTATTCAGGGTCGAGCCTAACTGCATCGCTCAGGCTGCTGATGCTGGCCTCCGTTGCCGTAAATCTCGCCCCGAGTTCCATGGATGCGGGAGGCGGGGTCGCAGCCTGGAGTTTCTGTGGTAGATGGAGGATCCGCCTGGTGTGGTATCCGACAAACCGGCCCAGCGCCTGGAAAAGTTGCTTCAAGAGACTGCCAATCATTTATACATCCCTGGTAACGGATTGGAATGGAATCATAACCGTCCGGGCGCGTCCAGCAGGCGCCATCCTCTGTGATGCAAATCCGGCTGGGCCCAACCATTGGCGCTATTATGTGTCAATTCAGATTGGGGTGTCCTGTGGTACTTTTGCCGGTCATCGAGATCCCATGAGGTTTGTCCCATGTTTGGAAGCTTCTTCAAAACTGCAGATGTCGATCAATATGCCGATTGGATAGTTGCAGAAGTCAAGCGATCCTTACCTGCCGGTTATTCACCAGGAACCAAGGATATCGCCGATCGCGCTGAAAGATTGAATGCGAGCATTGCAAAGAAAACAGCGGAATTCACGCGGTCGACCAAGCTGAACATCTACAAGAAGGCGCATTTAGCCGCCCGAGTCCGCGAAGGAATGAGCGCCCTTGGGTACCCCGAACCGTTCGTCAAATCATTTTCATTCGATCTTCTGGCTCGGCTCCAGGCCGCGTCAAAGCAACCCAGCTCCTGAGGGTGTTTATGCGGTCGATCGCAGACGACTGCTCGGCGGACTCTAAACGGTGAGCCGCAAACCGCCTCGCCAGCCGACGCCGGCGATCCATCCACTATTGGAACAGGCGGTTGATATGCACCAGGCCGGCCGCAGGGCCGAAGCCATCGAGGTCTATGAAAAGATCATTGCACAGGTCCCAAACCACTTCGACGCGACTCACTTGCTCGGCGTCATCGCCCTTCAAGAAGGCCGTCTCGAGCAGGCGCAGGATTTGATAACGGCGGCGCTGCGGACCAATCCTGAGCATCCCGCGGCGTTGAATAACCTCGGGATGGTGTATCTACGCAAGGGGGATCTAGAACTCGCGTATGGCCAGTTCGAGCGCGCCGTCAAAATACAACCCGATTTCTCCGATGGGCTTGCAAATCTCGGTACGGTGCTGCGTCAGTTGGGCCGACCTCGCGAAGCGCTGCTCCCCTTGCGGCGAGCCCACTCCGGCAATCCCCAATCGGCAATGGTATGCAACTTGATCGGCGCGTGTTTGATGGACACCGGGGAACTGCACGCGGCTGTGAGGATCTTCGAGGCGGCGACTCTGGCCGAACCCGATGAGCCGGACGGATGGGCCAATTTGGCGATCGCGCTGAATAGTATTGGTGAGTTCGGACGGGCAAAAACCTGTGCCGATAAGGCAGTGGCGATGCGCCCCGGATCGTCAGCCGCCCTCGCTGCGCGGGCGGCAGTCGAGTTCGAGGACGGTCAGATCGAGACCGCCATCGAGACCTACCGAGAAGCCATTGCATTGCCTGAGCCGTCGACGCAGGCGTATTGCGCATTTGCCAACGCATTATGGGCGAGCGGCCGGGGTGAAGAGGCCCTGGACACCCTCCGACAGGCGGTGGCGACCGACGGCAACAATGCGATGGCTCGCTGGAAGCTGGCGGTGTCGCAATGCCGATCCTTCTTCAGCACCACAGCGGAAATCGAGGCGTCGCGCCAAGCCTTTGCAGAATCCCTGAAAGATCTGCAGACGTGGTTTCGCGCCACGCGGCGCCCCGACGCCTACCGGGCTGTAGGGTCGACGCAGCCTTTCTACATCGCATACCACTCGTTCAACAACCGAGATCTGTTGACCTGCTACGGTACGTTGTGCAGCGAATGGATGGCGTCCATGCCTGTCGAGGCGGCATTGGCCCGAAGCGGTCAACCGAGAGCTCCGCGAAATGCTTGTGCAGCGGAACGCAAGATGCGCATTGGCATCGCCTCGGCGCATATTCGAAATCACTCGGTCTGGAACGCCATAACCAAGGGGTGGGTCCAGCATTTGGACAAGGCCCGCTTCGATATTTGGCTGTTCCAGTTGGGGCGTACGAACGATGAGGAGACGGCGCAGGCGAGGCGCGAAGTCGCTCATTTCGAGGATGGACCCAAGACGGAGCAGGGCTGGGCCAGGGCGATCAGCGAAGCACAGTTGGACGCATTGATCTACCCCGAGATCGGCATGGATGCGTTGACGACGCAACTCGCGTCCCTTCGCCTCGCTCCAGTCCAGGCCACCACCTGGGGCCATCCCGAAACGAGCGGGATGCCGACAATGGACTTGTACCTCTCCGCCGATTGGCTGGAACCAGCCGATGCCGATAACTACTACAGCGAGCGGCTGGTGCGCTTGCCCAATTTGGGTGTTTGCGTCGAGCCGCTGATGCCTGCAATTGAGATCCCAGACCTACGGTTGCTGGGATTGCCGAGCGACGAACCATTGCTCTTGTGCCCCGGCACGCCATTCAAATATTCGCCCGCGCATGACCACGTGTGGGTGCGCATCGCCAAGGGCTTGCAGGCAGGCAGCGGCAAGCGAGGCTGGGCCCGCATCAGGGACCGCGTACGCGGAAAGGGCAACGGCCGGCTGGTGTTTTTTCGCAGTAACAGCGTTTTTATGGACGAACTGCTTGCACAGCGCCTGCGCCGCGCGTTCGAGGCGGAAAACGTTGACTTCGATGCGCACGTTCGCGTAATCCCTTATCTCAACCGCCGTCGATTTTTCGGCCTGATGCAGCAAGCTGCCCTTCTATTGGACACCGTGGGTTTCTCAGGCTTCAACAATGCACTGCAAGCCATTGAGGCGGGCCTGCCCGTGTTGGCGCGCGAGGGCACTTTCATGCGGGAGCGCCTTGCGAGCGGCATCATGCGGCGCATGGAATTGACCGAGCTGGTAGCGACCACGGACGAAGCATTCATCGAGGCGGCGGTCCAACTGGCAGGAAACCCTTCGAGACGCGGCGAGCTGCGTGTCGAAATCGCGAACCGTCGCAAGATTCTGTTTCACGATACCGAAGCTGTTCGGGCGCTCGAGCGCTGCCTGATGGAGGCGATTGACCGTAGTCGTGGCGTGATCGCCGCTGGTTCGTAAGAGACCCTTCAGTGGGAAAGTTTGGCGCGAGATCTCGCGACCGCGTCCGTCAAGCAGCGCGCGAGGGCCACTATAGGAGTCGTGTCGCGAAACAGTATGTGGCGACGTTTGATGATCTTGGCGCGTATTCTTTTGCGGCGCCCGGCATCTCCCGCCAGATCCAGCGCCTTTTGGACGAAATCTTCCGTCGTCGTTGCGACGAGTTCGGGCAGGTCGAGTCGATGCATGATTGCACTCGCAAGTCTGCCTCGCATGAATTGACCTTCGAATGCCAGCACCGGCAGGTCGCATTCGATCGCCTGAAGCGCAGTGTTGAATCCGGAAAAGCCGAGCGTATCCAGCATCAGGGCCGAATGCCGCATCAGCCCGAAAAATCGGGATCGCTCCAGCTTGGGGATAATGCTCACATGCTCATCGAATTCAACGCCGGCTTTTTCGAATGCCGCGCGCAAGCGGCTTTCCAGCATTCGATCCACCATATCATTGCCGCTTCGAAAAAAAACCAGCCGGCCACCGCTGCTTCTCCTAAAAAATCGTTTCCTGAGGTGCCTGGCAATGTTCACCCAGACTTCATCATATAGTGGTGAATACTTGAACGGTGCGCCCGGACACAGCAGCAGAGGCTCGTTGCCGGGAAGATTCAAAGACGCAAGGCCGGGTTTCGAAATTGCCGGGGCGAGCGGTTCAACATAAACGCCTAAGTTTGGAAGCCTCACCAGTTCCTCGACGTAGTTTTCGGATGCATTCACGGGTTCGAACGCATCCGCGGAGATGTAGAGATCTATCGTAGGTAAACCAGTGGTCTCCGGATGACCCCAAGATGCCGCTTGTACAGGGGCCAAGCGCAGACATGCGAGTTGAAGCGTCAGTGGATGCATGCCGATTTCCGGATAGATGAGGACATCCAGATCCTGAGTGCTGATTGCATGGATCCATTCGCGCAGATTCTTCGGTTGATCCTCGAAATGGTCGACAGAACCTCTTGCCTTTTCTGTTTCCCGGTCGGACGTGCCGTCCAATTTGAATATATGGAGCTCGAATTGAGTCCGGTCGATACCGTAAATCCAACCTCTCGTGATCGCGTTCCACACCGAGTGCTGGTGGATGTGGGCCGAGACAATTCCAATTCGTAGTTTACCGCGCGCTCGATCAGCGCCGCCGCTCCTGAAACGTCCGCCGGCATCGTAAATGTCGGTCGGCAGAGTCGTCATCCACGAGCTGCACAATGCGCCATATCGGCTCAGCAACTCCCGATTACGGAAGGGTTGGTATGCAATATAGAACGGCTGGGTTATTCCAACCGCTCTGAACGGCTCTTTGACATCATCCGAGCACCGATACCATGCCTCGACTTCTTGAAGAGCTTTTGCAAACGCGCTTCGCGAACCTTCGATATCGTGTTCGCTCATGCAGATGGGTTTCAAGCGAGCGATCGCCATCGTCCAGCGGAAATTCAGGTGCCCGTCGAGTTCAACGGCTCGCTCGAACTGTTCGATTGCCTCATCATGGAGACCACTCGACAGTAGGGCGCTTCCGTAGGCCGCGAGCATGACGGCGGAGGGATCTGCAGAAACGCCTTGTCGATAGATTTCAACGGCTTCCGCTATGTTTCCCTGGTCGAATTGAGCTTGGCCCAATGCGCCAAGAGCGATCGATGATCGGGGGTTCAACGCCAGCGCCTTGCCCGCACTTTCGCGAGCCCGTTCGGCATGGCCACTGGAATTCAGGGCCACCGACAGATTCGCCCAGCCCTCGGCATTGTCGGGGTCGGCACGAGTCGCAGCTTCGAACCAGTCGGCCGCTTCGATCGGCTCTCCGATCCCGACGAGACAGGCGCCCAGCAGACTGCAAGCCGCATACGAATTCGAATCCCTGAGGTAAGCTTTGCGCAATACCGGAATGGCATCGTGGTGGCGACCCATATTATGCAGTGCCGTTCCGACGTTGGTCATCGCGATCGGAGAATCGGGCTCCAGCCTGAGTGCCATTTCGAACCAATGAAGCGCAGATTCCGGTTGTCCATCTTGCATGTAACTGGTGCCCAAATTCGCTACCGCCGAGGCGTCGTGCGGATTCATCCCGAGAGCGGCGTGGATCAAATGTTGCGCGGCGTCAAATTGCCTTTGCTGAAGCGCGACAACGCCCAGTAAATGAGTGGCGTCGAAATCCTGCGGCGATTCGGACAATATCTCGCGGTAGAGTTTGGCAGCCTCTTCGAGGTTGCCATCCTTGTGGAAAGCCACCGCACGAGGGAGCAGGGGGTGGCTCGGCTCAGGCGGCACGGATCAGGGATCGTCCGGCGGAGCGCCCGACGAATCTTCTCCCGCTGCGCTGCTCTCGTCGGGAATCTTGTGCTGCTCGGTCAACCAAGCACCCAGATCGATCAGGCGGCAGCGATCGCTGCAGAACGGGCGGTAGGGTGATTCCGCCGACCATTCCACCGGCCGCCGACAGGTGGGACACTTGACGATGGTTGCCATCCAGGGCGCCGACTTGACCTACGCGCAGCAGGTAAGAAGAAAGGGCACGTCGGCGTCTACATGGACGGGACGGGCAGTAGAGCTTGGCCACTGCTGAAAGCGAATGGTGCAGCGGTGCCCGCTGCCGCTGATTTCCGGAAACAAGTCTTGGTTTGGGGGCATGGTCACGCGCACCAATTGGCACGGATTCTCCCGATCAAATTGCAGCTGGAAAATACCGCCGAGTGCTGTCTCTGCCTTGCATTTCGCGTTCTGCCGGGTCAGCCAGAGTAGCTCTGCGATGCTGTCGCACAGCGGCCTAATGAGAGCGAGCCAGCTGTTGAACTCGGCGGTGCGCACCTCCGCGGGTCGCGTGAGCCAAAAGCAGTAGTCCGGTAAATCGAAATCGCAGGTCCCGCCGGGAATGGCGCTGCGATGCTTGATGGCGCTCAGGAATTCAGAATCGCGCAAGGGTCCCATGAAGTTGCCGCCGACCGTCGAGAGCTCTTCCCGCATCTTCACCAGGTTCGACATCAGGGACTTCAGGCGACCCGGGTCCACCCCGGTTTTCGTCTGGAACTCCTTGAGGACGTTAACGTGGCGCTCGAGTTCCTTGAGAACTTCACTGCGCGAGTCGCCGCGCGCGGTAATGGCAAGAATTTCCAGCAGGCTCGCCACGGCCGACCGGGTACTCCAGGGATTGGGAAAATCGGCGTGGTACGAGGCCTGGGTATAGAGAAATTCCAGCCGCAGGAAGGTGCGCATGCGCTCGTTGAGCGGCTGCTCGTAAGTGACCGGCGCCAACTCAGGCTCCGCATCGGGTCGTGGATCGAGATAAGAGTTCATCTTCCTATTGTGAGCCAACCGGAGGCCCAGGGTAAACCCTGGATTCAAGCTAACTCATATTGGGTGGGCGAGCGGTTGCCGCGAGCCTTAGATAGCGCACGTTCAGATCGTCTACCGCCTGCCGCAACTCGGAAACGGTGCCCGAATTCACGATTACGTCGTCCGCGGCTTTTAGGCGAGCGGCGCGCGAGGCCTGTGCCGCGAGTATTGCGCGTGCTTGTTCCAGCGTGGCGGAATCGCGCGCCATCACTCGCCTTAACTGCAGGACCTCATCGATGTCGACGACCAATATGCGGTCAACCTGGCGCAGGTTTCCGCCTTCCACCAACAGCGGAATCACCATAACGAGATAGGGTCCGGTCGCACAGCCGGCGCGGCGCTCCATATCGGCTCGAATCAACGGATGCAGGATGACCTCCAGCTCGCGGCGAAGCTGCGGGTCGGCAAATACCAGATTCCGTAAGGTACGTCGATCGAGTTCACCATTGGCAGTCAGCACGCCGGAACCGAACCTCTTGGTCAGTTCCGCAAGTCCCGGCTGCCCGGGCGCGACCACCAATCGAGAGGATTCGTCGGCATCGATGACGGGAATACCCAATTCGATGAACCGCTGTGCCACGGTGCTCTTGCCGCTGGCAATGCCTCCGGTCAGCCCGATGCACAGGCGATGAGACATGGGCTAATACCGGAGCCCCGAAATACGCAAATAACCGGTTACCAGCGTATCGCCGTACATCATGCCGAGCCACCCGGCGGCCGCCAGATAGGGGCCAAACGGCATCGGAGCGGCGCGATCTTGTCCGCGCAGCACGATCAACAGAATGCCCAGCACGGCACCCGTGCCGGCCGCCAATAGGATCACTAGCGGCAGCATTTTCCACCCGAGCCAGGCGCCCACGGCTGCGAACAGTTTGAAATCGCCGTACCCCATGCCCTCTTTTCCTGTCACCAGGCGGAATGCGTGAAATACCAGCCAAAGACTCAAATAACCCGCGGCCGCACCGATGATGGCGTCGCGCGCCGATACCGGGAGGGCTTGGCCCGGCATGGGGCCAATCAACACGGCCGCCAACAAGCCGGCCCACATCAGCGGCAACGTGATGTTATCGGGCAGTAGCTGGTAGTCGATATCAATGCCGGTGAGCGCGATCAATGCCCAAGTGACGAGCAGGGCGCAAGCCGCACTCACTCCAAAGCCGAAGTGCCAGGCGACCCATCCCGATAGCAGAGCCGTCGCGAGTTCCACCAGTGGGTAGCGCGCCGAGATCTTGGTCTTGCAGGCTGCGCAGCGGCCCCGCAGGAATAACCAACTGACGACTGGAATGTTCTGCCAGGCCGTAATGGGCGCGCTGCAAGCCGGGCACGCCGAGCGGGGAACACTCAGCGTAAAGCGGCTTGGGGCGTCGGCGCCGGCAATTGCCGTATGCACCGAAGCAGCGGGCAGTAGTTCGTTTGCTTGGTCCCGCCATTCTCGCTCGAGAATAATCGGCAGCCGATAAATGACGACGTTGAGAAAGCTGCCTACGACGAGACCCAGTACGAAGATCGAGCCTGCGAACAGAACAATATGTTCGGAATAGAGCACCGGCAGATCGCTCATCATGGCCCAATCCGACCTTGAGCGTCCAATCTTTCCCTATCCGACAACCTGACCGAGCTTGAAAATCGGGAGGTACATCGCGATCACCATGCCACCAACAAGCACGCCAAGAATGGCCATAATCAACGGCTCGAGCAAGCTCGACATGCTGTCCACCGCGTTATCCACTTCGGCCTCGTAGAATTCGGCAACTTTGCTGGACATGGTATCGAGAGAACCGGATTCCTCGCCCACGGCGATCATTTGTATCACCATGTTGGGGAACAGCCCAGTGTTTTCCATTGCGCGCTGCAGCCGTTGGCCGGTTGCCACTTCGTCTTTCATGCGCAAAACTGCCTCCTCATACACTATGTTGCCGGTGGCGCCGGCTACCGATTGCATCGCCTCAACCAGGGGTACGCCTGCGGCAAACATGGTGGACAGCGTGCGCGAAAAGCGCGCGATGGCGGCCTTGACCAGGATGGGTCCGATAATGGGAAATTTGAGCAGTATCCGGTCCGCGGCAAGCTGCATTTTTCTGGAGCGCTTCAGAAAATGGAAGAAGGCATAAAACCCGCCGCCGATCATGAGCGCCACCCACCAACCCTGATGCTGGACGAAGCGCGATAAGTTGACCACCATCTGTGTAAAAGCGGGCAGATCAGCGCCGAAGCCCTTGAACAGCTCTTCGAATTGAGGAATTACGAAGACCAGCAAAATGATCGAGACGATGACGGCGACGCACAGAACCGCGATCGGATAGAACAAGGCCTTCTTGATCTTCTTCTTCAAAGCCTCAGTCTTTTCCTTATACGTTGCGATTTTATCCAGCAGCGATTCAAGAGCGCCCGCCTGTTCACCTGCCTCGACCAAATTGACGAACAGCGCGTCGAAATACAGCGGAAACTTGGCAAGCGATTCGTGAAGCGTGCTGCCGCCCTCGATATTCGCCTTGATATCTAGGACCAGCTTCTGCATTGCGGGCTTTTCGTGCCCATTGCCGATGATTTCGAATGCCTGCACCATCGGGATGCCTGCAGACATCATAGTGGCCAGCTGACGGCTGAAGACGGCGATGTCTTCGTTGCTAACCTTGCCGCCGGACCGAAACGTATTGCTCTGCGTCTTAACGCGGGTAGCTGCAACGCCTTGACGCCGCAGGTCTGCGCGCAACGCCGCCTCATTGGTCGCAAGCGACTTTCCGCGAACCTTGTTCCCGCGCTTGTCTTTGCCTTCCCAAAGAAATTGGGTCTCTTTCTTTGATGCGGTTGCCGATATCGCCATAAATCGATCCTTGCGTTGGCTATCTACTCGATAGTGACGTTGTTGACTTCTTCCAGGCTGGTCACGCCGTCCCTCACCTTCTGCAATCCCGCCCGGCGTAGATTCCAAATGCCATCTTTGGCGGCTTGATCGCTGATGTCCAGCGCGCCGCCACCCTCCATGATGATACGGCCAATGGTCTCGGTGACCGGCATCACCTGATAGATGCCCACACGGCCCTTGTAGCCGTCAGTACATTGGCCGCAACCGACCGCTCTGAAGATCCTAATCCCTTGTTGGATATCCGCATCTTCGAAGCCTTCCTTCTTGAGCGCCTCAGCGGGGACGTCCATCGCCTGCTTGCAGTTGCTGCACAGCTTCCGCGCCAGCCGTTGCGCAATGATGAGGCTGACCGAAGTAGCGATCGCATACGGCTTGACACCCATATCAACCAGGCGCGTCAGCGTCTGTGGTGCATCGTTGGTGTGCAAAGTCGACAAGACCAAGTGGCCGGTCTGGGCGGCTTTGATTGCGATCTCGGCGGTTTCCAGGTCGCGGATTTCGCCGACCATGATGACGTCCGGATCCTGACGCAGGAAGGCGCGCAGCGCGGCGGCGAACGTCAAGCCCACCTTGTTGTTAACGTTAACCTGGTTGATCCCAGGTAGATTGATTTCCGCCGGATCTTCGGCGGTCGAAATGTTGCAATCTTCAGTGTTCAGGATGTTCAAGCCGGTGTACAGGGATACGGTTTTGCCGCTGCCGGTTGGGCCCGTGACCAAGATCATGCCCTGAGGCTTGGCGAGATATCTCAAATAAGTCTCGCGTTGAACCGGCTCGTATCCAAGCGCATCGATGCCTAGCATGGCGCTGGACGGGTCGAGAATACGCGTGACGACTTTCTCGCCGAACAAGGTAGGGCATGTGCTGACGCGGAAATCGATGGCCCGGTTTTTGGAGAGGCGCATTTTTATTCGGCCGTCCTGTGGGACTCTGCGCTCGGCAATATCCAGTCTTGCCATGACTTTGAGCCGCGCGACTATTTTTACGGCGAGTTGCACGGGTGGCAGGGCGACTTCTTTGAGAACGCCGTCCAGGCGGGTGCGAATACGGAATATCTTCTCGTACGGCTCGAAATGAACGTCCGACGCGCCTTTCTTGATTGCGTCGAGCAGTATCTTGTTAACGAATCGCACGATCGGCGCATCTTCGACATCGTCCCGACCCAGCGATTCGGCGCTCGGGGCGTCATCTCCCCCTGTAACCTCCAGATTTTCGAGGTCGAAGTCGTCGTCGGTCAAACTGGGCATGACCGCTTCGGCTTGATCGATAGCCTTGGTGACGGCCAACTGGAGTTTGTCGTCCTCGACCACGACGAACTCGATGCTCATCGAGGTCTGAAAGCGGATTTCATCCAGCGCGTGCAGATTGGTCGGATCGGCGACCGCAAGAAACAATCGCTTGCCGCGCTTCATGAGCGGCAATACACGATGCTTTTGCATCAGTTTTTCGCTGACCGAGCGCACGGCATCCATGTCGGTCGTAATAGCATCCAGATCTAGCAGCGGAACGCCAAACTCGTTGGAAGCCGAAATCGCGATATCGCGGGCAGTAGCGAGATTCGCACCCACCAGGTGGGTAACCAAGCTGACCCGCTTTTCCCGGGATTTGGTAATTGCGTCCTGCATCGCCGACTCGTCCAGGAGGCCATCCTGAACAAGCCGCTGGGCAAGGCCGCCCAGCGCGGCGCGGCCCGTCCCGCTAATTGGTGCTATTGCGTTATCATTCATGGGCTTAAGGGATCTTCCAGACTTCCGCGACCGCTAGTTTACAGCCTGGACCCAGGCTATCAATTGTCAAATACCTAGTCGATATTCGCACACTCGCCGCGGCATCCGGCGTGACTTCGTTCCCAGTATCGGCCCATCGGACCCGATTGTCGCCGTGGTCAATTGGGCGGCAGACTGGCCAGCCGACGGCGGCCCGTTACAGGTGACAGGAAGTCGGCAGATATTGGGCAGGTACCGTCGTGCTGACCGCGGTGGAACCAGCCGAGCTGGCGCTGGCGGAGGCCGGGAGGGTCGCGAGGCCGCACTTCCACAACACATCGCTGTTGGCATTGGTGTACGGGCTCAGCGCGAGCATGTTACTGCCGGCGGTTGCCAGCTTCGCATTGGCGCTGCCGCCGTAGGTGATGACGACTGCGCCGCCGCTCACCAATATGCTGGCTTCGTACTTGCCGGTTGACTGGCTGGTGCCCGACAAATTTGCGATTGCGGCGGGCATATTGCCAGTATTCGCATAGTATTCGGCGATTGCCGTTTTCCAACCGTCGGCCAGGGTCAAGCCTTCCGTGACCTGCGCGCGGATGGTGTAGTTCTGGTAGGCGGGAATGGCGATGGCCGCCAAGATTCCGATGATCGCGACCACGATCATCAATTCGATCAGCGTGAAACCGCGCTGTAGTTTTTTAGCGAACATTACTAGATCACTCCTAAAGCTTCTCGGCTGCTCACAAAAGGAAGCCTCTCCGAAGAGAGGCTTCCTACGTGCCAGCTTTTCCACGATGCCAATCACCCTGGAAATACTGGCATCAAGCCATTACGTGTGACAGGAAGTCGGCAGGTACTGGGCAGGTACCGTCGTGCTGACCGCGGTGGAACCAGCCGAGCTGGCGCTGGCGGAGGTCGGGAGGGTCGCGAGGCCGCACTGCCACAACACATCGTTGTTGGCATTGGTGTACGGGCTCAGCGAGAGCATGTTACTGCCGGCGGTTGCCAGCTTCGCATTGGCGCTGCCGCCGTAGGTGATGACGACTGCGCCGCCGCTCACCAATATGCTGGCTTCGTACTTGCCGGTTGACTGGCTGGTGCCCGACAAATTTGCGATTGCGGCGGGCATATTGCCAGTATTCGCATAGTATTCGGCGATTGCCGTTTTCCAACCGTCGGCCAGGGTCAAGCCTTCCGTGACCTGCGCGCGGATGGTGTAGTTCTGGTAGGCGGGAATGGCGATGGCCGCTAAGATTCCGATGATCGCGACCACGATCATCAATTCGATGAGGGTGAAACCCTTTTGAACTTGCTTAAGCATTATTGACTCCTGGAGCTTAAAAAAAGAGACCCGAATTCGAGCAACGGCCCGCGCCGGTATTGGGGATTAAGCAAGCGCTGTGCCAGTGATCACCGAGTGTCTTTAAGCTATTGAAAAATAAGACGAATGGAGTTCTTGGCGGAGAAGATCTGACATATAACTGTCGTCCGATGGCGTCGCGAAAGGCGCGCCGCGTCATACCCTGACAAATTTTGTCACTACGCCCACCATGGCTAGACCGACTCTTCGTGGTATGAATCCTCGGTGTTGATTTGCCAGATAGCAGACTTGCCCCGCCCGCGATCGATGATCGAATTGACGGCGCCGTTGGCGGCCAGCATGGAATGGTCCTGATTGTTGTATCGGTGCATTCCGTTGCGTCCGACCGGATACAAATTCGAAAATCGATCCAAGTACGCGCGAATCCGCCTGAACTTACTATATTCGCCGAAATATGCCGGGTAAGCCTTGGGCACGCGGACCACGGTGCCGTCGAGAACGTCCCGGCGATCGATCATTTGAATTTTCTCGAGTTCTTGAGCGGCAAAGTCGAGGAACCGCGCGCTGTCCATCGACCATAAATCGTCACCCTCCCGGCAGAAGTATTCCAACCCGAGCCAAATGGTGTCGGGATTCGAAACGAGCGCCGGGCTCCAATTGTTGAACACCTGCAGACGCCCAATCTTGACGTCCGGCTCCTGGATATAGATCCAATTGTCGGGGGGCATTCCATTGGCTGTCGTGCGAGTGCTGCCATTCTGCTTCATCTTTCTCACCAGCAAGCCGGCGGTCATGAAATCTCGGTGGGGAAGCCGATCGGCGATGCGAACCACATCAGGGTCGTCAGGTTCGAGCATTGCGACGAGTTCGCCTATCGGCATGGTCGACACGAAGAAATCACACGGCACACGCCTTACGGAGCCGGTGGCGTTGTCTTTGACGCTAACAGCGGTGACCGCGGATGCAGTGCGTTCAATTCCAATGACACGATGACCCAGATGAACATCTGCTCCGCGCATGGCGATCCGGCGTGCGACTTCTTCCCACATCTGGCCCGGTCCGAATTTGGGATACAGAAAGCGTTCGATTAAGCTGGTTTCCGTGCGTCTTTGGGTGGTATCCGCCGCAGAGCGCCAGCGACCGGTGACCGCGTGCGCAATCGCTTTTGTAATGGAAAGGCTTTTGATGCGTTGAGCGCCCCATTCCGAGGAAATCTCCCCGCACCTGACCCCCCAGACTTTCTCGGTATAGTCTTTGAAGAAAGTGCGGTATAGACGGTCGCCAAATCGATTGATGAAGAAATCTTCGAGTGATACCTCCGGTGACCGGCGCGCAAGCTGCGCCCGACCGTAACTGAGTCCGGTCCGAAGCGTCTCGAACAGGCCCATATTCATCACCGTCCCGGCGTTTAGCTTGAGCGGATAGTCGAAATATCGGCGGCGATAGAAGATCCGCGAAAGGCGCTGACGAACCAGCATGACGGCGTCGGGTGACGCAGCATTGGAAACTTCAGGGACGAGGTCGCGGGATTGGCCCTGATAGTTGAGCCGCAGAATCTCACCCGCATCTGACTCCCCTGCGGCCACCGGCAGAATCTCCTGCCACCAGCGCATCACCCAATCGGATTTGGAAAAGAAACGATGGCCACCCAAATCCATGCGATTTCCGCGGCAGTTGACTGTTTTGGAGATTCCCCCGACCTGACTGTCAGCTTCGAAGACGACAGGGGTGATATCCGAGCGGCGCAGGAGCTCGAGTGCCGCGGTCAGTCCCGCAGGTCCGGCGCCGGCGATGACGGCGATCTTCCCCTGCCTGACCATGGAACTCATATCCAGACCCCTTCCCATAAAATAGTCATGTTCTGGGTGCGGCCGAACGCACTTGGTTGCAATCGTAAAGACTCCAACTCTTTGAATCACTAATGAGCTTGCGCATAACAAGTCCGATGCCTACGTCCTCCTTCGCCACGACAAAACCCAATTGTGGATCGCTGCAAACGCTCACGAGCTTTTCTTCGGTGAGCGGCCGCGATGCGCGCTGCATGGCATCATTGGCGAGTGCTCCTCTGCGTAGCCGCCAATTCGGATCCAGCACGGGGAGAAGCACCTGCGATCGGCGTTCAATCTCCATTGCGGTCGCCCGTGAAAAAACGACGCCTGCCGACTGGTTTACGGATAAGTAACTCGGCCGCTGAAGTGCGAACCAGGCGAAAGCGGCTGAATAGTGCACGGGAGCAACAAAAACGTTGCTCGCCGGTGGAATGGCCTTCCGCCAATCGGCAAACGCACTGACTTCCGTCAGGGCGCGATCGCGCAGCACGTCCTTCAGTGCCCCCGGTACGAGTATCGCGGAGCAGACGCTGAGAGAAACGATGATTAGCGTCAAAACCACGGTGGAGCGAGTCACGGCAATCCAGTAGAAGGCCAGCAGTGCTGCGACCAATGCCGGAACTTGTAGTATCGCGAGATCGCGGATCCGTCCGATCATCACCGATGCTCCACCGCGTGAGCCGCTATACGAAGCGAACGCGGTGTTCCACGATGTGAGCGCCACCGCGGCGACCATGGCAATTCCCGCTGCACCGGCAACCCACTGTAAGAGTACAGCGGTACGTGTTTCGATTCGTTCGCGGATTGACAAAATAAACAATGCCAGGGCCATGCAGGGGATCCCATAGGACGGCGGTAACATCCATCCCGAAACAAGCAGCAAAGGGGTGACCGGACCGCATCGCCTGTCGCGGTAAATCGCAGCAGCGGTCGGCGCAACCAGCAATACGCTCGAAAAGCAGGTAAGCCACATCCAGCGCCACGCTTGGCCCTGAATCAAAATCGCAAGATGTCCCAGCGTCCCCGCTATGAAGGCAACGGCGAGTCCCGTTGCACCAACGAGACCGGCCGCAATGCACAGCGCGCGTATCCTGGCATCCCGCAAGGCCATTGCCGTGACGCTCAAGCACAAAAGGGGTCGACAATTGGTTCCCCAGTCATTGCTCGTCCATAGTTGCGGAAACAGAAAGACCGAACGTTCTCGGACGATGTCCAACCATGGTGAGTCCATGACTGCAAGCAGGCCTGCGCTCACTGGCGCGCGGAGCACGAAGAGCGAAACTCCAAGAACGAATAGCACCCCCAACGCCGCCATGATGAGAATGTTGCGAGCTGAAGATCGCAGGCAAACGAGGATCAGCAAGCCTGGCAGAGCCATGATTGGATGCACAAAAAGTGCGATGACTACCGTCAGGAGACCGATAGTTTTTAAGTTATGGAAGTGAAGGGCGAGGGCGGAAACGGCGAGCGCTTCGGCGAACGAGCGGGCGGTAAGGTAGTCTTCCCCGTATCGAAATACTTCGTAGCCGCCGTAAGTTCCGTCGGTGATCATCAGCAGTGCAACCGCCAGGCATGCCATGCGGGCATTGGAGAAAGCGCGCGCCAATGTCCATGCGGCTGCGAACAGCCAGACCTTGAATGCAAGCCACAGAGTGATGGCGGCGGTTGTGAGGCCAAGCCAGCTTATGAACCAGGCGTACATCGGCGAGAATATCGTATATTTATCCTGTGATCCGTTTTGGAGAAAAATGTCCGTGGCTAGGCCCGGATGAATTCTGGCCATGGCTTGAACGGCATACAACTCAGCGTCACCGTTCAAGCCCTTATAGGTGTGTGTAACCGACCATAGCGCTACCAGTACGAGCGTCATCGCAAGCGCCTGCGACATCGGTCGACGTGCCAAAATTGCCGGCGGCTGGCAGACCCTCATGCTTCCGGCGTCACGTAGATCGTTTGAGGCGCGAGACCGGCGCGGTGTCGCTCATGAACCGTTGTATAGGCAACCTCCAAGTGCTTGGTGAATGCGCGCGTGTCGAACAAGGCAGTTTTGAGCCGGTTCCGCGCCAACTTTCGCTTGATGTTGTGCAGAAGCTCCGCATTCTCGGCGAGCTGAACGGCCATTTCCTCGTACTGTTCGGTTGTCGATGTAACCAGCTCCGGCAACTCGATGGCCTTCAGCAAACTGGCAGCGACCCGGCCGGCAAACGCCCGGCCCGCGCAGGTCAGCACCGGCAGCCCCGCCCACAGGGCATCGCTGGCGGTTGTGCCGGCGTTATAGGGCAACGTGTCGAGGAAGAGGTCCATTGCGCGAAATCGCGCCAGATAATCCTCTTGAGCTAGAAACTTACCGAACACGATTCGGTGTGGGTCGACCCCGCAACGTTCGGCCTCCTTGCGGAGATTTCGTTCGGCAACTTCATTCCCTGCGTACAGAAAAAACCAACTCCCCTGCACACGCAGCAATATCCGCATCCACACCGCAAAAGTGGCCGGCATTATTTTGTAGTTTGCGTTGAAACAGGAAAACACGAACCCGGTCGCCGGCAGGCCGAGCTCTTCGCGCGTTAGCGTGCGATCTACTGCCGGCCGTTTGGAATCATTCACTTGGTAGCTTGGCAGATAGATGATCTCCTCCGCATAAGACTGCCGCTCTTTTGCCGGAATTATCGTCGGGTCGGCCAGTAGATAGTCCATGTAAGGGGCGCCCAGGGTGCCGAGATATCCGATGTAGCTCATCTGGATAGGGGCGGCTCGCAGTGCGAAAATCTTCGGCCGGGCATAGTCGGTGAATCCACCCAGATCCACCGCAATATCGATCCCCAAATGGCGGGCGGTCTCGGCCACTTCCAAATCAGACCGTTCACCAACGTCGATAAAGCGATCAAAAGCTCGCTCCAGGCGCGCGCGCACCGCGTCGTTCACTTTGAGACCAAAAGCAAATGCGATGATTTCGAACCGCGATCTATCGTGAGTTTCGAACAATTCGGCCGTCAACAGCGAGACCGGATGGTGGCGAAAATCCGCAGAGAAATACCCAATCCGAATCTTATCGCCTAGCGGCCGCGGCGCGATCGTACCCAGGGCATCATTCGGCGGGCATTCTTCTCGCACCCATATCTCGGCCGCCAACCGCTGCTGAGGCGGCGAGTCGATGAGCGCCAACACCTGAAACGGTGCGGTCAAGGGTTTACCCGCCCGGAGTTCGAGTTCGAGTCGCTCCAGGTACGGAGCCAGATCGTGCCAATCGCATGTTTGCATTTGCACATATCGGCGAAAAGCAAGCAGGTACTTCTGGTCCGCTTTCAGCGCGAGCGCTTGGTCGAAGCTCACCATTGCCGCTTCGTGCTGTCCGCGATTGAGCAGAGACATCCCGCGTCCCTGATATGCCTCAACAGCGTCGGGCTTGAGTACGATCGCCCGGTCGTAGCTTGCAATTGCTGCCTCGTGCCGCCCCATCTCCTGCAGCACCCCTCCCCGATTAATGCGAACTTCAGCGTCGGTGTCCTCGAGCGCGATTGCCCTATCGTAACTTGCCAGTGCCTCCTCGAACCGCTTAAGTTCCTTGAGCGCGAAGCCGCGGCTCGAGTACGCCGGTTGCGCCCGCAAATCGTCCGGACCCAGTGCGATGGCCTCGTCGTAGCTGGCGACGGCCGCCTCCCATCGCCCCAATTCCTGCAAGACATGTCCGCGAGCGCAGTAAGCATCGAAATAGTCGCTCTTGAGAGCGATGGCCCGCTCGAAAGCGACCACGGCCTCATCGAATCGCTTCAACCCAGCGAGCGCAAACCCGCGACTCGTATGCGCCAGGTAGGGCGATAAATGATCGGGGGTGAGTTCGATCGCCTTGTCGTAGCTCGCAACCGCCGCCTCGAATCGCTGCATTTCCCGGAGCACTTGCCCTCGATAGAAGTAAGCTTCGGGATAGTCGCTTTTCAACGCGATGGTTTGCTCGAAACTGGCAAGTGCCTCCTCGAACCGCTGGAGCTTCTTCAGCGCCGAGCCGCGACTGGAGTACGTAAGATAATCGGCGGGATCGAGCTTTATCGCTTCATCGAAGTTTGTAACGGCCTCATCGTATCGTGTCAGCTCTTCGAGCGCCAAGCCGCGGCCGGAATAAGCCAAATGCACGAGAAAACTACCGGGAGCAAGTTCGATCGCTTTACCGTAGCTCGCAACCGCCGCCTCGCAGCGCCGCAACTCCCGCAGGACATGTCCACGGTTGATGTAAGCCTCTGCATAATCCACTTTCAACGCGATCGCCCGATCGTAGCTGGCCAGGGCATCATCGAACCGCTTCAGTTCCTTGAGCACGGAGCCGCGGTTGTAGTGCGCCAGAAAATCTCCGGGTTCGAGGGCGAGTGCCCGCTCGTAACTGGTCAGCGCCTCATCCCACCGAGCAAGGCGCTCCAACACGGCGCCTCGATTGCAAAAGGCATTGGCATATTTCCGATTGAGTGCAATGGCTCGATCATAGTCTATGAGTGCCGCATCCCATCGGCTGAGTCCATTTAAGGCATTGGCGCGCTTGTAGTAGGCCTCCGCGTGACCGCGTTTGCGCTCGATCACGCCGCTGTACAACTGAACCGCCCTCTCGAACTCCCTGCTCTGCAGGGCGATTGCCGCAATTGCATTCAAGGACTCCCAATGATCGGGATCCGTTTCCAGGATCAATTGGTATGCGGTCACGGCCTGTGCCAGCTGCCCTTCCTCTTGAAGCGACCGAGCCCGCAGCAGGATCTCGACTGTTTCCGGCGACATCAGCTTTTCAGTCGATCCCGCCTTGAAGATACCGAGGAATTTAAATGCCATCGAGCGATCCTATCATTGACGATTCACGCAAGCGGTCGTGCGTGCATTTGTTAGAATCAAGCCATGTCTCCCAACTTTCTCAAGCTATTCAGGCCAAAGGCGGCGAAGAATTCGGGCTTCACCGGCTCGGGAGCGAAATTCGAGCAAGCGCGCTCTCTCAATCAACGGGGGCAGTTGGCCGAGGCAAAAGCGGTTTGTCGGGAAATCCTCGAACTACAACCCGACCATATCGAGTCGCTCACTCTATTGGCAGAAATTGTGGCCATTCAGGAGGATCCGGAACTGGCGATCCAAATGTACACAAGAGTCATCAATCTGAGGCCCGACCATGCCCCAGCTTACTACAAACGCGGTAATTTGCTTAAAGCCCGCAATCAAATGGAAGCGGCGCTTGCGAGTTACGATCAAGCCGTTGGGCTCGACCAAGGGTACGCGAACGCCTTTTGCAATCGCGGCGTCGTATTGGGCATTCTCAATCGACCGGTTGAGGCGTTGGCAAGCTACGATCGGGCCGTTGCGCTCAATCCGGGCGACTCTCTGGCCTTCTACAACCGCGCCGGCGTGCTTCGAGATCTCAATCGATTGAGTGACGCGCTCGCGAGCTACGATCAAGCGATAGCGGTTAGACCCGACTACGCCGAGGCCTACTGCAACCGCGGTGCTGTGCTCCAAGAGCTCAAGGAATGGGATGCGGCGTTGGCCAGTTACGACCGGGGCATCGAAATCAATTCTCATGTTTCTGCCGCCTACCTCAATCGAGGTAATCTACTCCGAGAAAGAAGGAAATTGACTGAGGCACTGGCCAGTTACAATCGGGCGATTGAGATCGATCCGGCCAATGCCGAAGCTCACTCCAATCGTGGCGTCCTGTTTACGGATCTAAGGCAATGGGTCGCCGCTCTCGCCGATTTCAACCGGGCCATCGAACTGAATTCAAGCCTCGCCGAGCCTTATTGCTACCGCGGAAAGCTGTTTATGCATGTGATGCGGGTAGAGGCCGCGATCGCTGACTTTGAAAAGGCTGTTGCTCTCAAGCCCGATTATGCGGAGGCATTTTGCAATCGCGGCGATGCACTCATCGATATCAAGCAGTACGCAGCTGCCCTCGCGAGTTACGATCGGGCGTTTTTCCTCAAATCGGATTTCCGCTATCTTTTAGGTATGCGCCGGCACGCAAAAATGCAAATCTGCGACTGGAGCGATCTAGAATCGGACGTCGATCGGCTCACTGCCGGGATTGAGGCCGATGCGACCGTATCGACGTGTTTTCCAATTTTGGCTCTGCTGGACTCCGCGCGGTTGCATCATAAGGCTGCGGAGATCTGGGTGCGGCAGGAGCACCCAGCGGAGCATTCGCTGCCGGCGATTCCACGGCATCCCGCGCGAGACAAGATTCGAATAGGATATTTCTCTGCCGATTTCCACGAACACCCCGTAGCCTTGCTCGCGGCTGAGTTCTTGGAGGCGCACGATCGCGCAAAGTTCGAAGTGACCGCTTTTTCGTGCGGACCGGACACGCAAGACACCGTGAGAAAGCGCCTCGAACTGGCATTCGACCGGTTCATCGATGTGCGCGGGACGTCGGATCAGGAAATCGCGCTGCTCGCGAGGAGCTTGAGCATCGACATTGCGGTCGATCTTGGGGGGCATACAGGGAACAGTCGAACGCGCATTTTTGCGCTGCGGGCGGCACCGCTGCAGATCAATTATCTGGGCTATCCCGGTACGATGGGTGCCGAGTACATGGACTACCTGATCGGCGACCGGATGGTGATCCCGGAGTCGCAGCGACGCCATTACGCCGAGAAAATCGTGTATCTGCCCAATAGCTACCTCCCTTACGACTCGAGTCGGGCGATCGCCAACACCGTGTTCACGCGCCAAGATGTCGGTTTGCCGCCTACGGGTTTCGTATTCTGCTGCTTCAACAATAACTACAAGATTATGCCGGACACCTTCGACGGCTGGATGCGGATACTCGGACGGGTCGAGCACAGTGTGCTTTGGCTCTCGCAGAAAGATCCGACGGCGGCGAGCAATCTGCGGCGGGAAGCGTTGCGCCGCGGAGTCGATGCCGGGCGGCTGATTTTCGCCGACCGCATGTCCTCCTTGCCGGAACACCTAGCGCGGCAGCGCGTCGCGGACCTGTTTCTCGATACGCTTCCTTACAATGCCCATGCGACGGCGTTAGACGCTTTGTGGGCGGGTTTACCGGTTCTAACATGCGTCGGCGAGGCGTTCGCCGGTAGGGTGGCGGCAAGTCTGCTCAGTTCGATTGAAATGCCGGAACTGATTGCCGCGACGCCGACGGAATACGAGGACTTGGCTGTTCAACTGGCCACGAATCCGCAGCATCTGGAGGTGATTAGGCAGAAGCTGGCGCGGAACCGGCTCAAGACACCCTTGTTTGACACGAGGGCATTCACCAGACATTTAGAGGCCGCCTATACCAAGGTTCATGAGCGATATCGGGCGAACTTGCCGCCAGAGCATATTTCCGTGGAATCTTAAAGGTATTCGCCAATACAAACCCGGCGTCGCGGATGCCGTGCCTATTCGTTTGGGCGTGGCTTCACGTACACCACGCCTGGATGCCTCAGATGTTCGACGAACTGTTTTATATTCGCTACAAACGGAACGTCGCTGTACACCAGCGGTGACCACGGATTGAGCGCACCCACGGACGCAATAACTGTCGACACGGCGAAAACAATGATAAACAGCCGCTTGCGACGGGCATTGTCGTCGCGTAGATATGGATATAGGAAGAAAAAAAATGGTGGGAGAATGGGCACGAACCAACGAATACTGTATGACCAACCTCCGAAGTTCGTCGTCGTAATCCAATAATAGCCACACAGAACAAGCGAGCCCAGCAACACGCAGAGGCATTCTGGCCAGAACCGCTCTTGTTTTTGAATTACGCGTACGCATCCATATACGGCGAGGAACAGCAGCGGATTGTAAAGAAGAAAGCCGGCCGGTCCAAAAAGCGTGCGAACTGCGTATGTGAAGGTAAACCCCGGGCCATTTGTCCCTACGCCGGACAATTCGCTCGAACCCAGCCAGGGCGAGCCTGGGTATTGAAAATATTGATGATAGATTTGGACCGGCATGATGCTGCGGTGAATCGCGAAATCGGCCAGCGCCGTCGGGACAGCGGTTAAAATCAAGGGCAAGAGAAAAAAGACGATATTTCGTCGTGTTTCCTTTCTTGCGATTACGGAGCCCGAAAAGACGACATAAAAGATCGCGGTGGGAATATCCGAAGCTGCAGCGATGGATAGAAAGAGCCCGGCGAGCGCAAGATTCCGGGCGCCTGTCTCAAATCGAGCTTTCACCAGAAACATAAATCCAATCGATATGCAGCCCGCCGCGATTTCGTGATTATTGAAAGTGGTGGCCCATGTGAGGAAGGTGGATCCGACCCCGAGCGCAAGGCATGCGAGCGTCCGACGTTCGACATCCAATCCGGTGAACTCCAAAGCGTAGAAGAGCGCGACGGTTCCACATAACCAGACCAATGTAACGGTGAGCAGGGTGATTACAAAATAGGAGAGGCTTGGACCCTCCCGTAAGCGAAATCCAAGTGCGTAAAGAGGCGCATAAGTAATGGCGCCTAGCATGGCCGGCAGCGGCGGTTTATCGCTGTAAAAATGACCTGCAATAGATACTTTGTCTCCCGTGCCAGCAAAGTCGGAGTGGTCGATTACCAGGGTTCTCGACTCAACCAGAGATTGAATCGTAGCCATGCGGCTCTCGTCATTCCACGTCATTGGTGCGCAATGAGTGGTTCCAACTCCGATCAACGCCAACAGTGCAACTAGCTTCCGCGTAGGAGTTGCTTGCGCAAAGCGTGATCTCAATCCGTCGAACATAAGTAAACTCGTCAGATTAGGTTGAACTGGAAGAGGTGCCTGAGCAATTTCGAGACGCTCTAAATCGCGCGGCCCGTGCAGTGGTGTTTGTCGGCCTCGGACCCCACCGGCCGCCTGTGATGCCTCCCCTGTCGCAGCCGCTTCGCTCGATAGGGTGCCGGTGTCGGCCCTGGTTCGATGAACAGTAAGAGGTGGGGCCGTTATCCATGCCGCTATCTTCGCACAAGCCGCCGCATCCACCGCGCGGTAGAATGCTGGCATGAAGTTTCGCGCTCCGTTTAAGTCCAAACCCGCGGACACGCCTGCACCGGCGTCCGCAGAGCCTCAGGTTTCCGCGGCGGCGCACGTGCCGGGAGACCCGCAACCACCGGCCGCGACTCAGGCGTTGCTGCGGCAGGCGCAAGCCCTGCACAGCGATGGGCGTCTGGCGGAGGCAGCCTCGGGTTACAGAGCCGTGCTTGCGCTTGACCCTCAGAGCTGGGCATCGTCGAATGCGCTGGCGTCGATCGCACTGCAGGGCGGCGAGTTGGACGAGGCCGTCCGGCGATACGG
This sequence comes from uncultured Gammaproteobacteria bacterium, assembly GCA_963799885.1. Lineage (GTDB taxonomy): Bacteria > Pseudomonadota > Gammaproteobacteria > Steroidobacterales > Steroidobacteraceae > Bog-1198. The sequence continues at coordinate 1,025,172 of CAWCYX010000005.1, forward strand.
TGGTTTAATAGAGTGCCGGCCCGATTTTGCCGAGGGCCACTATAAGCGCGGGAATGCCTACAATAGGCTTGGGCGCTTACCGGACGCGCTCGCCGACTACGATCAGGCAGTCGCTCTCGATCCAGGGTATGCCAACGCCTTCTGCAACCGGGGCACCGTGCTGGGGCGCCTCGAGCGTTGGGACGAGGCGCTGGCGAGCTATGACCGTGCACTCGAGCTCAATCCGAAGGACGCCTTTGCCCACTACAATCGTGCAGACGTTCTGCGGGAACTGAAACGCTCGGACGAGGCGATTGGCAGCTATGACCAGGCCATTGCCCTGAACGGCGCCTATGTGGAGGCGTATGTCAATCGCGGACATCTGCTGCACAAGTTGTCGCGCCATGAACAGGCCGCGGCGAGCTACGGCAAAGCTCTCGAATTGTGTCCCATGCTGCCGCAAGCCGCCGGGAGCAGCCTTCCCGCGGCGCTGAGACCGGAGCAGAAATACCTGCTCGGGCTGAGACGGCATGTACAGATGCAGATCTGCGATTGGCAAGGCATGAGTGCCGATCTCGAACGGATTGCCGAGGGACTGCGCGCGCAGCTTCCCGTGACACTGCCTTTGCCAGCGCTCGCGATGCTGGATGACCCGGCGCTGCATCGCGCCGCCGCGGAGAGTTGGATCCGGGAGGAATCGCCGCCCAATCCCGCCCTCGGCGCCATACCCGCGCGACCGAGATCGCCGAGGATTCGCCTTGGCTACTTTTCTGGCGACTTTCGCATTCATCCCGTCGCCTATCTGACGGCGGGACTGTTCGAGCACCACGACCGGTCGAGATTCGAGCTGACCGCCTTCGCATTCGGTCCGAAATCGAACGATGTCATGCAGGCGCGGATAGCCAAGGCATTTGATCGATTCCTTGACGTGCGTGGGCAGTCTGATGCCGAGGTGGCCGCCCTGGCGCGCGATCTCGGGATCGATATAGCGGTCAACCTGAATGGAATCACGGAGCACAGCCGCAGCAGGATCTTCGCGCTGCGCGCGGCGCCGATTCAGATCAATTATCTGGGCTATCCTGGCACTATGGGCGCCGGATTCATCGATTATTTGATCGCAGACAGCACAGTGATACCGCGCTCGATACAAGGCGAGTATGCAGAGAAGATTGTCTATTTACCGGGCAGCTTCATGCCGTTCGATTCGAGCTACGCGATCGCCGAGAAAACCTTCACGCGCGGACAGCTCGGCTTGCCTGCTGCGGGGTTCGTGTATTGCTGCTTCAATAACAGTTTTAAGCTCACGCCGAACGTCTTCGATCACTGGATGAGAATATTGACTCGGACTGAGAACAGTGTGCTTTGGCTTGCGCAAACCAACCCCGCGGCGGCCGTCAATCTGCGCAAGGAAGCGTCTCGACGTGGGATCGATGAACGGAGATTGATCTTCGCGGATCGATTGGACTCGCTGCCCGAGCATCTCGCGCGGCTGCGGACGGCTGATCTGTTCCTGGACACCTTGCCCTACAATGCCCATGCGACGTCCCTCGACGCCCTGTGGGCCGGTCTACCGGTTCTCACATGTGCGGGAGAAAGTTTTCCCAGCCGCGTGACGGCCAGCCTGTTACGCGCGGTAGGTGTGCCTGGCCTCATCGCCGGCTCGCTCTCGGAGTACGAGGAAATGGCTGTGGATTTGGCCGCCGACGCGGCGCGTCTCGGGCAGATACGCGCGATGCTGGCGCAGAACCGATCGTCGGCGCCGTTGTTCGATACGGCGCGATATGCGAAAGATCTCGAGGTCGCGTATGAGTACATCTACGATCGCTATCACTCGGGTGCCCCGCCCGGGCACGTCAACGAACATTTGGTCGTCTGACGCGAGTCGCTGCGCCCGGCTGATCTTGCAGTTATCCGCGATTCGTGGGATAGCGCCATCCATGCCGCCGCACGTCTTGCGTCAGTGTCTTGCGCCCCGGCTCCGCTGGCCCCGGCGCTTCAGCGCTTGAACACCAGCCCCTGACCTGTAGGCAGGGGCATGACTCGGTATCCCCGTGACTCGAACCAAGGATCCTCGGCCAATTTTTGTGGACGATATACGCCCGCCCATTCGTAATCGTCCAGAACGACCATGCCAGACGGCACCACACGATCGAATAAACAGTCAAGCGTTGCTATCTCCGCCGGCGCCTCGTTCAAATCGATATGCAGATAGGCAATTTGTTGCGGTGAATTGCCTTCGAATATCTTGGGTATTTCACCCTTGACGAGATTGACACGGTCGTAGTCCGCAAATTTTGCCTTCACCTTATCGAACAGCTCTGGCCCGTGCTCGTCCATGGCATGATGCGCCATCGAGGCGTCATGTTCGAATAGATCGTAACCCCAGAATGTCTTTTCGAATTCCTTGCCGCCAAGGTAGTCGATCACGGTTTTCATGCCGACTCCTTTGTATGCACCACATTCGACGAAATCACCGTCGAGTTGGGCGCAATGATAACCGGCGCATGCCAGAATATAGCGGCGCCAGACAATGGCACGATCCGCATCAGTTTCGGCGTTGTTTTGCCATGCGGTGACGAACTCCAAATCGTCAAACATCGAGTTATTACGGCCCCAAGTAAGAAAGTTATCGGCGAAATGAACGCCTGGCGTCAACTTCGGAACGGTCGCTTGGATGGATTGCGCCACGGACTCGGCGTCGGACGTGCCCCAAAACATAGGAAAGAAAAAGTTCTTGACCATGTTCAAGTCAGGCGGGGTCAATTTCGGCAATTTCATTGCATACCTCATCGCCATGGATTGCGGCGCGATCCGGCTGCGCCATACCGGTATCATACAGTGGTTACGACTACGAACCAGGAGGCAGGGAGTTCGCGGGGGACGAGGCGCGCAGCGCCGAGCAATCTCTCCGGGCGCACCATATTAAAAAGCCCGCGATGGCCCCCTTTTTCAATTCAGATGCCCGTGCGCGTACAATCGTCGATGGTGCGCTGTGACAGGCGCTGAGAGTGTCGCCGCCGCCGCCGCCGCCGACGGGCCAACGGCGAACCTTTAGATCGATCACGAAACGGACAGGAACAAATGTTCTTCTTTGAAGAGGTCGTCATACCGCCGTCAATGGCGGTGGTGGATATCGGGGCGATGTTGGTGGAAGGTCAAACTGACCCGATGACGCGCTTGAGCGAGCTTGGGCTGCTCCGCGTAATCGGTTTCGAACCGCAGCCCGCAGAGTGCGCAAAGCTGAACGCTCTCGGTCGGCCCGGCCGGCGGTACCTGCCCTACGCGATCGCGAATGGCGAGCGGCGTAAATTCTACCTAACAAACACTGGGATGACCTCGTCGCTGCTGCGGCCCAACTTGAGGTTCGCGAGGCTTTTCAATAACCTGGCCGAGCTAATGCAGGTGGTCGCAACCCCGGACGTCGACACTGTTCGACTCGACGATGTCGCCGAGATCCGTGAGCACGGGTGCGATCTGCTACAGCTCGACACCCAGGGAAGCGAGGCGGAGATTCTGGCGCATGCCAGCAAGACTCTCGAGCAGTGCCTCATCGTCCAGTCCGAGGTCGAGTTTGTTCCGCTTTACGAAGACCAGCCCCTCTTTGCGGACGTCGATCAGTTGCTGCGCGGCCGCGGCTTCATGTTCCACCGCTTTTTCGGCTTGTCGGGCCGCACGTACAAACCGTTGATGATGAACAACGATCCAGACATCGCCCTCAGCCAGGTATTGTGGAGCGACGCGGTCTACGTGCCGGATTTGACCCGCTTGGATCGCCTGGAGCCCGGAGCGCTTCTCAAACTGGCTGCCTTGCTGCACGAGATCTACGGTTCGTTCGATCTGTGCCACGTGGTGCTCTCGGCTCATGACCGGCAATGCGGCACCTCCCATTCGCAGCGATATATCGAACTCCTCGCGCGCCAGTAGCGCAAAGCTTTTGCAACCACCCAAATCCCGGTTGGCCGCTTTGATGACTTGCCGCCATGGAACGATCGCCTAATCCGAGTGGCGAGGTGGGCTTTGGGTGCCAAAGCGCGCATTCAGCAGTTGCAGACGCCGACCCATCTCTTCGCTGCCGAAGCCCAGGGAAGCGATTAACTCCAGGCGTGACCTGGAAGAATCTCCCGTATAAAAGGACGAGAAAGAGTGAAGTCGTTCGAATTCTTCAGCACTCGCCGCCAACATCCAATCATCGATGCGCGGGCCCGGAGAAATCGTATCGAAGCGCTCTGATGGGGCAAGGAACGGCTCGCTTGCATCGATCGGCCTCTTGAGGGATATCGAGTCGAGAAGCTGTTTGATGGCGTTCATCGCGACGGATCGGGAGCCGTAGTCGCGCGCAACTCGCGTCACGGTCGAAAGCCGCAGATATTGGGCGATTTCCTTGCCCAGAGACTTCAGCAACTGAATACTGAACTCCAGTCCTCTCAGTCGCTCGAATGAATCCAGGCTTGCATCCTGGCTGATCGCATAGCAGGCCAAGACGTCGCCGATGTCCACGGCAGGCCCGCTCCAAAGGCTTGATAACGAAGCGCCGTAGGGCATCGCCAAAAGTCGCCTATCCCAGGTGTATTCGCTTCTGTGAGATTGGTAAAAGCTCTCGAACCGCCCCGTTGCCGTGCATGCTTGAATCGTCGCAGCATCGAGCAGCAGACCCATCTCGGCCAGCAACGCGGCGCGGTCTTTCTTGCAGCAGAATAGATTCAGAAGGTATCCATCCGGCTGCGAATCGACATCGAACGGAATTAACAGATCCAGTCCCGGAATCAGCCGGTATGACTCGAACCCGATGCGGGCGAACTGTTGCACCAGTTCCAGATGCACGTCTGCGCCTGCCTTTATTTCATAGAGAATCAGAGGGGAGCATTCCGTGAAGAATCGTCGTCCCCCCTCGATAATATTCGTCTCCTCACCTTCCGCATCGATCTTCATGAAGTCGATGTCCTTCCAGCCGTATCGCCCCAGACAATCATCCAGGGTCACCACGGGTACAGCCTCCGTGGTAACCGCGGGCAGGTCGTCTCGAACCAAGGAATTGAATTCTGCGTTGTCGTTGAGCGCCAGTCGTGCCGTACCGCATGCGTTGGAAACGGCGGAGCATTCAACAACAACCTGACTGAAGTTGTTCGCGGCGACGCCCTGCGTCAGCAACGCGGCGGTGCTCGATGCGGGCTCGAATGCCCACACCGCTCCTGTGGGGCCGACAATCTTCGCCATGGTTAGCGTGTACACGCCGTAGTTGGCGCCGATATCGATGGTCTGTTGTCCCGGCCGCAGCAGGCGGCGAACAAAGCCGATTTCGTCCTCGAACCAATCTCGCTGCTCGAAAAGCACATAAGGCGTAAGCAGATTCAGCGAGTCTGGAGCCACGACTTGCACGCCGCCCGCTATTTCAAGAGTTCTGGTGCGCATTTACAAAAGCTCCTGCCCACGTACGCCGGCTGGTTTCTATGGATGAATCCATCGCCAGTGCCACTATTCGATCCCGAGCTTCTTGATTCGATAGCGCAGGGCGCGAAACGACATGCCCAGGACCTTGGCGGCAGCGGTCTTATTGTAGCGGGTCTTTTCCAACGCCTTCACGATGGCTTCGCGCTCGATATCGATGAGGTGATCTCCGAGTGCGGCTGCGGTGGTCGAGTGCCCGTTGACGGGCGGATCGGCGACCGCAAGCCCCGGCGTGGGCCGCAGTTGAATGTCGCTCGCGCTGACCTCGCCGCTCGTGCTCAATGTGATGGCTCGTTCCAAGACGTTCTCGAGTTCACGAACGTTGCCGGGGAAGGCATAAGATACCAACGCCGCCAATGCGCTCTTGCTGAGGAGGGGAGCGGTGATTTTCATGCGACGTCCGAGGCGCCGAAGTATAGCCTCGGCCAATTCCGGAACGTCTTCCAAACGTTCGCGCAGGCAAGGGACGCGCAATTCGATGACGTTCACGCGATAAAACAAATCTTCGCGAAACTTACCCTCGGCGACGAGTTGAGCAAGATTCTTGTGCGTGGCGGACAATATCCGGACGTCCACTCCCATCTCCGATTGCTCGCCCACCGCTCGTACCGCTTTCTCCTGGATGACCCGCAACAGCTTCACCTGCATATGCAGCGGCAGGTCGGCGATCTCGTCGAGGAATAGCGTGCCGCCCTCGGCGGACTGGATGAGGCCCTTCTTATCGCTGACGGCCCCGGTGAAGCTGCCGCGCTTGTGGCCGAACAGTTCGCTTTCCATGAGCTCGGTGGGGATGGCGCCGCAGTTCACGGGTACGAAGGGTCCGTCGCGGCGCGGTCCCGACTCATGAATGAGCTTGGCCACCAGTTCCTTTCCGGTGCCTGACTCGCCCGATATATGGACCGGGGCCTGGCTGCGCGCCACGCGGTTGATCATCTCGCGCAGCTTTTCCATGACCGCGGACGTGCCGAGCAGCTGAGGCCCGAAAACGGTGGTGTCGGTGGTGTGGTCGTCGGACATCTTGATGGCGGTGGCCACCAATTTGCGCAATCCGGCCAGATCCAGCGGCTTCGACACGAAATCGAAGGCCCCTAACTTGAGCGCCCGAACCGCCGTTTCCATGTTGCCGTGCGCAGTGATCACTGCGACGGGGACACTGGGGGCGTATTGCTGCATCCATTTGACGAGTTCCAGACCGTCGCCGTCGGGCAGCTGCATGTCCGTCAAGCACAGGTCGTAGCGCTCGGTCTTGAGCATGCGCTGCGCGGCGCCCACCGTTCCGGCGGTGCGCGGATCCAAATCCATGCGCTGCAGCGTGATGGACAGCAATTCGCAGAGATCCGGTTCGTCGTCAACCACCAGTACGGCAGGCTTGGGCATGGTCTCCTATTCTAGCGTCAGTCGACGGCGGTCTGCGCTATTCCTCCCAGCGTTGCGGGTCGCTGAAGACGATCCGGAAGATGCTGCCGTCGTCGCCGCGCGGTTCGTAGAGCAGCACGGCGCGGTTGAGCTGGCACAGTTCCCGGGCGATGAAGAGCCCAAGGCCGGTGCCCCCCTTGCGTCCCGTGAAAAAAGGCTCGAATATGCGATCGGCCGCTCTGGCTTCGATGCCTGGCCCACGGTCTGCGATTTCGAGATAGGGCCGGTTGCTGGGATTGAGCCGGCTCAAGCGGATCTCGAGACTGATGCCGTCGCGGGCTTCGCCGTACTTCATCGCGTTGTCGCAGAGGTTCCACACCACTTGGTGCAGGTGGCTCGGGTCGATGCGCACTTCGAGATCGCGTGCCTCCTCACGCACGGCGATGCGCGCCATGGGAACTTGCATGGTCTCGCAGAACTCGTCCAGGAAATCCTCCAGCCAATCTCCCAGCATCAGCCGCGTCGGCTTGGTGGCTTCGCGGCGCGACAGCTGCAGCACGTTGTTGATGATGGTACTGACGCGCTCGGAGTTGTTGCGGATGATGTCGGTGAGGCGGCGTTCGTCGGGTCCCATGACCGGGCTTTCCGCGAGCAATTGACCGGCATGGCTCATGGCGCCCACCGGGTTGCGGATTTCATGGGCGATGCTGGCCGACAGACGACCGAGAGCGGCCAATTTGCTCTGCTGCACGCGCTCGGCCATGAGGCTGGTGTCCTCGAGAAATATCAGCGTGGGCCCGGGTTCGAGACCGCCCAGGGGAGCGAAGTGCGGCTGAATCAGGCGCGCGCCGTCGGCTGCCACGAAACTCGAGGGCGGCCCTTGTTCGCGCTCGCTGCGCCGCCAGGTGCTCAACGAATAGAGCAGGCGCGGCGAGACCTCGCCGACAAGAGCGCCCGGCACGGCATGTTCATCACCCAAAATCTCCGCAGCGGACTCATTGATGAGACGAATCTTGTCGGCTGCATCCACCACGAGCAGACTTTCCCGCAGATGCTGCACGATGTACTGCGACAACTCTGCGAGGTTGGCGAGATCGAGGTCCTTTTGACGCACGAGAGCGTCGCTTTGCTGCATGCTGGTGGCGACGAAGCTCGCGGCCGCGGCGATGGTGAACAGCACCACGCCGAGCAGGCCCGCGGTGGCGTAGGCATTGATGTCCACCCGCCCGGTGAGTTGCAGCCAGACGGTGTGTGCGAGCACGGAGATGATGGTGACTGCCGCTAGGAATAGGGCGCTTTGCGGCGGCAGCAGGAACGCGAGACTGCCGACCGGGACCAGCAGCAACAACCCCAAGCCGCTGGCCACACCGCCGCACGCATGCAGCAGCAGCATCAAAACGACGATGTCGAGGGTCGCCTGCAGGATGGTCTGCAAATAGGCGGACCCCAAACGATTGCGCACCAAAATGACGCTGAACAGCCCGAAGATCAGGTAGAACACCGCCGCGGCGAAGAAAAGCCGCGGCGAGTCGACGGCGAGTCCGCGGCCGCCGCCCAGCGAATACAGGCTGACCAAGACCAGCGGCACGAGTATCCGGTATAGGTTCAAGATCCCGAGCACCCGCCAATCGAGAGCGAGCTTGGAACCGCTATTGCGATCGAATTGAGGATTCAATGGTTTTCTGTCCTAAGGCCATTTCCAGTTCCAAGCCCGCTTTTGCGCTGCCGGCAAGCTTAATTCAGAATAGCGCGCCTCAACGCGAACAGGTCGGCAGTCGAGGACAATTGATGAATCTGCACGAGTATCAGTCCAAGCAGCTTTTTGCCCGGTACGGTATCCCCGTACCTCGGGGGCAGGTGGCTTCCACACCGGAGGAGGCGGTGGCTGCTGCGAAAGCGTTGGGTGGTTCCTTGTGGGTGGTGAAAGCCCAGGTTCATGCGGGCGGCCGCGGCAAAGCCGGCGGCGTCAAAGTGGCGGAAGATCTCGAGACGCTGCGCGCTGCGGCCAAGGCCATGCTGGGCACCACCCTGTTGACCCACCAGACGGGACCGGAAGGCTTGCCGGTGCATCAAGTGTATGTCGAACTCGGTTCGAAGATCGTCCGCGAGATTTACCTGAGTCTGGTGCTGAACCGCGAAGCGGGGCGCATTGCGTTCGTCGCGTCCAAGGCGGGCGGCATGGACATCGAAGAGGTTGCGGAGCGTACGCCGGAGAAGCTCATCCACGTCAACATCCATCCGACCGCCGGGCTGCAGGACTTTCAATGCCGGCAGCTGGCCTTCGCGCTGGCGATGAGCGGCCCGCAGATGGCGCAATTCGGCAAGATCGCCCATGCGCTCTACAAGTTGTATCTGGAGCGCGATGCGGCGTTGGTGGAGATCAATCCCCTCATCGTCACCGGCGACGGGGATCTGTTGGCGCTCGATGCCAAGATCAACATCGAGGACAACGCACTGTTTCGTCAGAAAGACCTTGCGGCGATGCGGGACGCCTCTCAAGAAGACGCGATGGAGCGCAAGGCGGCTGAGCACGAGCTCAACTATGTCTCGCTCGACGGCAATATCGCCTGCATGGTGAACGGCGCCGGCCTCGCCATGGCGACCATGGATCTCATTCAACTGCACGGCGGCGCGCCCGCGAATTTCCTGGACGTGGGCGGCGGTGCGACGAAAGAGCGGGTCTCGGCGGCGTTCAAATTGATCCTGTCGAATCCGAAGGTGACGGCCATTCTGATCAATATTTTCGGCGGCATCGTCCGCTGCGACATGATCGCGGAGGGCATCATCGCCGCGGTCAAAGAGGTGGGCGTTAGAATTCCCGTGATCGTGCGGCTGGAGGGCACGAATGCGCCCCTGGCGCGCGAGATTCTCGCGAACAGCGGCCTTGCCATCACGCCGGCGAGCGATCTCACCGATGCGGCGACCAAAGCCGTCGCAATGGCGGGAGCGCATTCATGAGTATTCTGGTCGACAAGAACACCAGGGTGATTTGTCAGGGCTTCACCGGCAAGCAGGGGACCTTTCACTCGGAACAATGCATCGCCTATGGCACCAAAGTGGTGGGCGGCGTCACACCCGGCCGCGGTCACCAGAAACACTTGGGGCTCCCCGTCTGGGATACCGCCAGGGAGGCAGTCGCCAAAACGGGCGCCACGGTAAGCATGATCTACGTGCCGCCCGCCTTCGCCGCCGATGCGATCCTCGAGGCGGCGGATGCAGGCTGCGAACTCATCGTCTGCATCACCGAAGGCATTCCGGTGAGCGACATGGTGCGCGTCAAGACCACGCTGGCCAGCTACAAAGCCCGGCTCATCGGTCCCAATTGTCCGGGCATCATCACCCCTGAGGAATGCAAGATCGGCATCATGCCGGGCTTCATCCACAAGAAGGGCCGCGTCGGCATCGTGTCGCGGTCCGGCACGCTGACCTATGAAGCGGTGTTCCAGACCACCAACAACGGGCTGGGCCAAAGCACCTGCGTCGGCATCGGCGGGGATCCCGTCCGCGGCATGAATTTCATCGATGTCCTGGAGCTGTTCGAACAGGATTCGCAGACCGAAGGCATCGTGATGGTGGGCGAAATCGGCGGCAGCGACGAAGAGGCCGCGGCCGCGTACATTCGCAACCATGTGCGCAAACCGGTGGTGGCGTACATTGCCGGCGTGGCAGCTCCCCAGGGTAAGCGCATGGGGCACGCGGGCGCCATCGTCGCCGGCGGCAAGGGCACCGCAGCGGCCAAATTCGCAGCGTTGGAGGCAGCCGGCATCGCCACCGTACGATCGCCGGCGGAAATGGGGTCGACCATCGCCCGGCGATTGAAGAGGATTGGCGCCGTCAAGGCTACAATGACGCCTCCCAAACGCTCCAAAGCAGCACCCAAGAGGGTCCCAAAGAAGGTCGCGAGGAAAGCTGTGAAGAAGATGCCCCCAAGAACGGCCCGGAAAGCGGCCCCACGCCGCCCGAAGTAACGCATGACCGCTACTCGTAAGCTGCGTTGCGTCATGGCGCAGCTCAATCTGGTCGTCGGCGACGTCGACGGCAATACCTCGCGCATCGTGGCGGCGACCGTCGCAGCGCGCGATGACTACCGGGCCGACGTCATCCTGGTGCCCGAACTCGCGGTGTCGGGGTACCCGCCGGAAGACCTGCTGTTCCATTCGGGCATGCGTACGCAGGTGGCGAAATCCCTCGAGCGGCTCAAGCAGGAGGTTCGCGGCATCACCCTGATTGCCGGGTATCCGGAGTATGACGGGTCGCGGATTTTCAATTCCGCCATCGTGATCCGGGACGGCGAGGTGCTCGCCAACCATCGCAAGGCCTGCCTGCCCAACTATCGGGTGTTCGACGAAAAACGCTACTTCACGCCGGGCGCCGAGCCCACGGTCCTCGACCTGAAGGGCGTCAAAGCCGGGGTGCTGGTGTGCGAAGACGTCTGGGATCCGCTGCCGGCGGCGCAGGCCCGCGGTGCCGGCGCGCAGGTGCTCCTGGTCATCAATGCCTCGCCGTACGAGGTCGACAAGCAAATTCAGCGCGAGCAGGAAGTGGGGCGGTCGCGGGTGACCGAGACGGGCATTCCGATGGTGTTCGTGAACCTGCTCGGCGGTCAGGACGAACTGGTATTCGACGGGAATTCGTTCGTCATGGATGCTCGAGGAAACGTCACCTTGAGGGCTCCGGCGTTTGCCGAGGGCCTGTATGTGGTGGACCTCGCGGTCGATGCTGCCGGCGTCGTGACTCCCGTACCCGGCGATATCGTCCCCTTGCAAGGCCACGAAGAGAGCGTCTATGGCGCTCTGGTTCAGGGCACGCGCGACTACGTGGACAAGCACCGATTTCCCGGTGTGGTACTCGGATTGTCGGGCGGCATCGATTCTGCGCTGACCCTGTGCATCGCGGTCGACGCCTTGGGTGCGGAGCGGGTGCATTCGGTGGCGATGCCCTCGCGCTACACCTCGCAAATGAGTCGGGACGATGCCGCGCTGCAGGCGTCCTGGCTCAAGGTCAAGCACAGCGAAATCTCCATCGAGGGGATGTTCGAGGCCACTTTGGCGGCCTTGAAGAACGAGTTCGCCGGCCGGCCGCCGGACACGGCGGAGGAAAATATCCAATCGCGCTGCCGCGGCGTGCTGCTGATGGGCATTTCGAACAAGACGGGGCGCATGTTGCTTACCACCGGCAACAAGAGCGAAATGGCGGTGGGGTACGCCACCCTGTACGGCGACATGGCCGGCGGCTTCGCACCCATCAAGGATTGCAGCAAAATGCTGGTGTACCGGCTTGCCGCGTGGCGGAATTCAAAGTCGCCGGTCATCCCGCCGCGCGTCATCGAACGCGCGCCGTCGGCGGAGCTGCGTCATGACCAGAAAGACACCGACAGCCTGCCGCCCTACGAGGTGTTGGACCCTATCCTCGAGGCCTTCATCGAAGAGGACCTTTCGGTGGATCAGATCACTGCGCGGGGCTTCGACCGCAAGACCGTCGGCCGCATTCTCGATCTCGTCAAGCGCAATGAATACAAGCGGCGCCAGGCGCCCCCCGGCGTGCGCGTGAGCGGCCGCGCCTTCGGCCGCGACTGGCGGTATCCGATTACCAGCGGCTATAAATCGCACTGAGCGTCCAGGGACACGCGTCTGCGCATATCGCGTGTGGCATCACCGGTCGGTACTTGCGTCAAAGTCTCTGAGAATGCAGGCCCGAACCCGGTCGCGAACTTGGTCGTCGATCGGGGTTGTTTCCAGAAGGTTGAGCAGCTGTTCTCGAACGACGATTCTCCGGGCAACCAATTCACGATTAAAAGCGATGTCTTTTTCGCGACCGGCGACATATTTCGCGATCGTGAGGTCGTGAGGTTCCAGGCATAGACCGAGTACTCCTTCGGTATCGCCTGGCGGCAGGTTGACAAGCCGCCCCTTCCAACCTTTAGGCAGTACCGCCGTTGTTTCGTCGACTGGATCGGCGTAGTAACCGAAACTCTGATGAAACGGAGAATCTTGTCCAATCGCATTCAGCCATTCCGTTCGATCCGGCTTTCTTTTCACGATCAAATCCACTTCGACAGACCGAACGATATCGTCGGCAACGTCAGGAAATTTTCCATGCAACGACTGGCTACCAATGATGACAAATTGCGTTTCACCCGTTATGCGCCCCGCGGCCCGCAAGATGTGATCAACCTGCTGCTTCTTCATTGAGTCTTTTGACCACTTCGCGCGGAAGAAGCCCCACGTAGGGGGGCGACTGACGCAATCGATTGGCGTGTTCGTCGCGCCCGAGCATCACGGCGAATAACTCTCCGTCGCTGGAGGTCTCGATGATCTCCTTCCACTCATCATAGGCCGAAACCCAGACGCCATTACTTCGCCAGCGATGCAGGTTGGCCAAACTGTGGGCACGAATAAGATTCGGGGTGAAAAAGGAGGCTACAGCTACCGCGAGCTTGCGCTTGTGTTCGTCCAGAATTTCAACCGAGAGAATGGAGCTGGCTCGGGGGCGAATGCTGCGCTCCGTCAATTCCAAGAAGTCACCTTCACCAAGTCCCCACGAATCAAGGGCGAATTTTGGAAGAATAATTCCCAAAGAATTGCCGACGCGCCGGATCTCGATTTTCATTTCTTGGATTATAACTGTTATAACAGCGGCGTCAAACCCGGCAATGGACGAAACTCGACCGGAATTTTGACATACAACACGAACCCTTCATAACGGCCAGCGACGTGTTGGCCGATGCGTCCCGGCGCATGGGAGACGCCCGTTTGCGTATCTCGCGCAAATGAAGAAGTGTCTCCTCCATTCCTCCTTCGTAATCGACTTGCTCAATGAAATAGCGGACGGTGAGTTCGGCGCAGCGTCGGATTGGTTGCAGCGCAATCCCTCGGCGCAGTTATGGATAAGTCCAGTAACGATGGCCGAAGTGCTCGAGGGTGCGGATGAGCCGGAGGCGGTCAAGGCCTATTTGTCCCGGTATTCTTGGCAGGGAAATCATCGTGCCATGCCGACAAAGTCGCGAACCGCCAGCGGCGCTCGACTCACCACATGGGCGAAAATGATGCCTGGCAGGCCGGCATCGCTGAATACATGGGAGCCGTCATCGTCGGTCACGACGGCGCGTTCGAACGACTGGAGGCCGGTTACGACGATCATCGGCGGGCTGCCGCTCGTCGCTGAGTTGTTGTCTGTCCCGCTCAGTGGCGCTCCCTGGGCGCCCACCACCCTCTACAAGATCCGCCGCCACCAGGACTTCTTGGTTTCGACATCCTTGGCGTTGGCCGGGTAGTTGGCGGCATACACCTGCTGCGCGTTGGCCGCCAGATCGGTCATCTTGAGCTGCCGATAGGCGTCAACCAGCACCTTCAGGGAGCCGCGCACCGCCGGCGCGCCGTCGTAATTTTCGACGCAGAACTTGGCGCGATTGATGGCCCCCACGTAGGCGCCGCGGCGCATGTAATAGAGCGCGACGTGCAGCTCGAAATCGGCCAGGCGGTTGCGCAGGAAAATCATGCGCTGGCGCGCATCGCCGACAAAGGGGCTGTGCGGATATTTCTTGATGAGCTCGTCGAACGATTCGAACGACTTGCGCGCGTTGACGGGCGGTCGCTGCGATAGGTCGACGTTGAAATAGCGCTCCAACCAGTTCGCCTGACGCTCGAAATACACCAAACCCTTCATGTAGTAGGCGTAATCGACGCGCGGGTTGGTGGGATTCTCGCGAATGAAGGTATCGGCCGCGTCGATGGCCGGATCGGTTTGGCGGCTCTTGTAATACACATAGATCAGGTCGAGCTGCGCCTGGCGCGCCGGCTCACTGAACGGGAAGCGCGACTGCAAGGCTTCGAGCTGTTTGATGGCTTCGCCATAGCTCCCGTTCTTCATGGCCTTCTGCGCCCGCGCATAAATCACTTCCGGGCCGGACTTGGCGTCGTCGCCCCGATGGCTGCGGCAGCCGGTGGCAAGCATCGCGATTCCGAGTGTCAGCAGCAGGATGCGGCTGGGTTTGACAAGATCACGCAGTCTCAAAGGCGATTCCTTACAATGGGGTCCCAAACGAGCGGCGCAGTATACCCGATGGCCCGCCGCTAGCTTCGAGTACCCCCATGCAGGCAGAGTTCCACGTAATCGACCTCAAAATCCCCGAGGAACTCGCGGGCCAGCGCTTGGACGTCGCCCTCGCGCGCTTGCTGCCCGACCACTCGCGGACCCGCATCCGCGGCTGGATCGACGCCGGGCAGGTACTGGTGGGTCGGCTGCCTTGCAAACCCAAGGATGTCGTGGAAGCCGGTTCGCAGGTCAATGTCCGCATGACCGTCGATGCGCCCCAGCCCGGTGTGCTCCCTGAAAACATTCCGCTCACCCTGGTGCATGAGGACCGCGACGTGTGGGTGGTGGACAAGCCCGTGGGGCTGGTGGTGCATCCTGGGGCGGGAAATCGATCTCACACGCTGCAGAACGCACTGCTCGGCATGGACCCATCGCTCGAGTCGATACCACGAGCCGGAATCATCCATCGCCTCGACAAAGACACCAGCGGCCTCTTGGTGGTGGCGCGCACGCCGCAGGCACACACGTCCCTGACCCGACAGCTGATGGCGCGCACGGTCGCTCGCGATTATCTCGCCGTATGCGTGGGCGTCATGACCGGCGGCGGCACCGTGGATGAGCCCATCGGCCGGCACCGTACCGACCGGTTGCGCATGACGATTCGCCAGGATGGCCGACCGGCCGTGACCCATTACCGGATACTGGAGCGGTTCCGCGCCCACACCTATCTCAGCGTCAAGCTGGAGACGGGCCGGACCCATCAAATTCGGCTGCATCTATCGCATTTGCGCTACCCCATCGCCGGCGATCAGGTCTATGGCGGGCGCTTCGCCCAACCCAAGGGCGCCACCCCACGGCTACTGGCCACGTTACGGGTCTTCAAACGCCAGGCGCTGCATGCCGCGAACTTGGCGTTCGATCACCCGCGGACGGGAGAGCGCCTGAGCCCGCACAGCCCGGTCCCCGCCGATTTCGCCGAATTGCTGGCGGCGCTGCGTGACGACGCTCGGGTTAACGCCGGGTGAACATGCGCCGTGAAAGGACATTCGAAGTGCCCTCATTTCGAAAGGCATGATCTACAGCCCGGGCCACGGAGACACGGCCTTTACCGTACCGCTGTTCGATCAGTTCATGAAGCGAATGATCCCAACCATTACTCACTAATACCTATCAATCCCATCGTGACCGAACCATCGCAAGGAACCCGGCAGTTTACATGGCTGACCCCCGACTGGCCGGCACCCGCCACGGTGCGAGCCTTGTCGACGCTGCGCACCGGAGGCGTGAGCGGTCCCCCCTACGGATCGCTCAATCTGGGCGGTCATGTGGGGGACGATCCGACAGCCGTGGCATTGAATCGCCGCGCCCTGAAGGATGCCGCCGGGCTGCCGGCAGAGCCCGCGTGGTTGGAGCAGGTCCACGGAACCCACGTGATGGACCTCGATTCCCAGACCCCGACCGGCGTGCCCGGCCCGGGCGGCCCGGCCGGCCCCTCGGATGCGGCGGTTACGCGGCACCCCGGACGGATTTGCGCCATCCTCACCGCCGACTGCCTGCCGGTGTTGCTGGCCGGCGATGCCGGCGATCGGGTGGCGGCCGCACATGCGGGCTGGCGGGGGCTCGCGGCGGGCGTGATCGAAGCGACGGTGGCCGCGCTCGGGGTACCGCCACGACAGCTGTTGGCATGGCTGGGCCCCGCCATCGGGCCGCGGCACTTCGAGGTCGGTGCCGAGGTGCGCGAGGAGTTTTTGCGCTGCGCTGGGGCGGGGGTCACCGCTGCCGACGACGCGGCTTTCGTGCCGAATGCGCGCGGGCGCTACATGGCCGACCTGTATGCATTGGCGCGCCGGCGGCTGCTGCATCTCGGGGTGGAAAGCATCTACGGCGGCGGGGAATGCACTTATACGGATGACGCCAAGTATTACTCGCATCGGCGCGACGGCAGAACGGGGCGGCAGGCGACGCTCATTTGGCTGGAGACGCCTCCGCGCCGTTGAATTGCCTGCCGCCATCCCCACGTACTGAACATCCTAAAACGGGCTTTCTCAGGGTAGAACCATGCGAATGGACAAGCTGACGACCAAATTCCAGGCGGCTCTGGCCGATGCCCAGTCGCTCGCGGTCGGCCGCGATAATCAGTTCATCGAGCCGGTGCACTTGATGGCGGCTCTGCTGGATCAGCAGGGCGGTACCGCCCGCCCCTTGCTGGAGAAGGCGAGCGCCAACGTGGCCAAGCTGCGCTCGGAGTTGGCGGCCGCCCTGGAGCGCTTGCCGAAGGTCGAGGGGTCGGCCGGCGACGTGGGCTTGAGCAATGAGCTCAACAAGCTGCTGAACGTCACCGACAAGCTGGCGCAGAAGCGCGGCGATCAATTCATCGCGAGCGAATTGTTCGTGCTCGCGGCCTGCGAAGATCGCGGTGAACTGGGCCGCATACTCAAGTCCTGCGGCGCTGCGCGCGACGCGGTCGAGAAAGCCATCGACGAAGTGCGCGGCGGCTCCAAGGTGGACGAGGCGGGTGCCGAGGAGAATCGTCAAGCCCTCGAGAAATACAGCATCGATCTGACCGAGCGCGCGAGCCAGGGCAAGCTCGACCCGGTCATCGGCCGCGACGATGAAATCCGCCGCACCATCCAGGTACTGCAACGGCGTACCAAGAACAATCCGGTGCTCATCGGCGAACCCGGCGTCGGCAAGACCGCCATCGTGGAGGGCCTCGCGCAGCGCATCATCAACGGCGAAGTGCCGGAAGGATTGCGCAACAAGAGAATCCTGGCACTCGACATGGGCGCGCTCATTGCGGGAGCCAAATTCCGCGGCGAATTCGAGGAGCGCCTGAAGGCCGTGCTCACCGATTTGTCCAAGCAGGAAGGCCAGATCATCCTCTTCATCGACGAATTGCACACCATGGTGGGCGCCGGCAAGGCCGAGGGCGCGATGGACGCGGGAAACATGCTGAAGCCCGCGTTGGCCCGCGGCGAATTGCACTGCGTGGGAGCGACCACGCTCGATGAGTACCGAAAGTACATCGAGAAGGACGCGGCGCTGGAGCGACGCTTCCAAAAGGTGCTGGTGGATGAGCCCTCCGTGGAGGACACCATCGCCATCCTGCGCGGCCTGAAACAGCGCTACGAGGTGCATCACGGCGTGCAGATCACGGATCCCGCGATTGTGGCGGCGGCGACCCTGTCGCACCGCTATATCAGCGACCGGCAACTGCCCGACAAGGCTATCGACCTCATCGATGAGGCGGGGTCGCTGATTCGCATGGAAATCGACTCGAAACCCGAGGCGCTCGACAAGCTCGACCGCCGCATCATCCAGCTCAAGATCGAGCGCGAGGCGCTCAAGAAGGAGGCCGACGACGCTTCGCGCAAGCGCTTGAGCACGCTGGAAGATGCGTTGAAAGCGCTGGAGAAGGAATATTCGGATCTCGAGGAGATCTGGAAAGCCGAGAAAGCTACCGTGCAGGGTGCGGCGCATATTCAGGAAGAACTCGAGCGGGCGCGTCAGGATCTCGAAACTGCGCGGCGCGCGCAGGACCTGGGCCGCATGTCCCAGCTGCAGTACGGCACCATTCCAGGGCTCGAACGGCAGCTGGCTGCGGCACTGGAAGTCGAGAAGAAGCCCAACCAGTTGATGCGCAACTCCGTGACCGACGTCGAAGTCGCGGAAATCGTCTCCAAATGGACCGGCATCCCGGTGTCGCGCATGCTCGAAGGCGAGCGCGACAAGCTGTTGCGGATGGAGGAAGTCCTCGACAAGCGGGTGGTCGGCCAGACCGAGGCGGTCAAAGCGGTGGCCGATGCGATTCGCCGCTCGCGCGCCGGCTTGTCCGACCCGAATCGGCCCACCGGTTCGTTCATGTTCTTGGGTCCCACCGGCGTTGGCAAGACCGAGCTTTGCAAGGCGTTGGCCGATTTCATGTTCGACACCGAAGAGGCCATGGTGCGTATCGACATGTCGGAGTTCATGGAGAAGCACTCGGTGGCGCGCCTGATCGGCGCACCGCCGGGGTACGTGGGCTACGAAGAGGGCGGCTATCTCACCGAAGCGGTGCGCCGGCGGCCCTACGCGGTCATCCTGCTCGACGAGATCGAGAAGGCGCATCCCGACGTGTTCAATGTGCTCCTGCAGGTCTTGGACGACGGACGGCTCACCGACGGGCAGGGCCGTACCGTCGATTTCCGCAATGCCGTGGTCATCATGACCTCGAACCTGGGCAGTCACGTGATTCAGGAACTCGGCATCAAGGCTGACTACGCGGCCATGAAGGCGGGTGTGATGCAGGTGGTCACGCAGCATTTCCGTCCGGAGTTCATCAACCGGGTCGATGACATCGTGGTGTTTCATTCGCTCGGCCGCGAGCAGATTCGTGCCATCGTCGACATCCAACTGGGACGCCTGCGCCAGCGGCTCGCGGAGCGCGATATTCAGCTGTTCCTCGACGATGGTGCTCGCGACAAGATCGGCGAGGCGGGATTCGACACCGTGTATGGCGCGCGGCCCTTGAAGCGCGCGATCCAGTCGCAGATCGAGAATCCTCTCGCTCAGCAGATTCTGCGTGGCGACTTCGTCGCCGGCGATCGTGTGGTGGCGAAGCTGAAACGCGATGCGCTGGTGTTCGAGAAGGAACGGCTGCACTGAACGAGGCCCGGCGGTGTTAACGCTGCGGGACCGCCGGCTGCAGCAGCCGGCGGCGGATAGCCCGCGGCTTCGATATACTGGTTACGCTCAAGAATAAGAGGGATTTCATGCCTTTCTACGAGTATCAGTGCAAGAGCTGCGGCCATGCGTTGGAGGCCATGCAGAAGGTCAATGATTCGCCCCTGAGGAAGTGTCCGGAGTGCGGCAAATCCCAGCTCATGCGCCTGATGTCGGCGCCGGTGTTTCGCCTGAAGGGCGGCGGCTGGTACGAGACGGACTTCAAGGGCGACCAGGACAACAAGAAAAATCTGGCGGATCGGCCGGAAGCCGAGGCCGCGAAAGACGAGAAGAAGCCGGCGGCCGATGCCAAGGATGCCGGGGTCAAAGAGGCGGGTAAGGAAGCAGCGGGCAAGGACGCCGGCGGCAAGGATACGGCGAAACCTGCGGAAAAAGCCGCCGATAAACCGGCAGAGAAGACCGCGCCCACGGAATCGGCGAAAAAGCCGGCGGGCGGCCTGTCCAGGCGCGGTGCGACCTCCGCGCCGGCGAGGCCGAGTCCCAAGAAAGCGGTCAAAAAACCGGCGGCGAAGGTACGACGGCGAGGCTAAGCCGGGGCTAGGCCAGGCCTTGCGGCCCGGCGGTTCGCTGATGGGCCTTGCTCGCGGGAGTTCCAGGCCTTAGCATCGCGCGCTTCCCTTCGGCGGTTCACTAGCTTATGCGCACTCACTATTGCGGTCAGGTCGGGGAGTCATCGATCGGTCAGGTGGTCACGGTGGCCGGCTGGGCCCATCGGCGGCGCGACCATGGCGGCGTCATCTTCGTCGACCTCCGCGACCGCGAAGGACTGCTGCAGATCGTGTTCGATCCGGATCGGGCGGCCGTTTTTGCAATGGCGGAGCGGGTCCGCAACGAATACGTGCTCAAGGTCACTGGTCTGGTGCGCGTCCGTCCGGGCGGAACGGCCAACGTCAATCTGAAGTCGGGCCAGGTCGAGTTGCTGTGTCACGAGCTCGAGATTTTGAACCGCTCGGAGCCGCTGCCGTTCCAGTTGGACGAACATGTCAGCGAAGAGGTCCGCCTGCGTTTTCGCTACATCGATTTGCGACGCGAGGAAATGCGCGATCGCTTGTTACTGCGCCATCGCATCACGCGCGCCATGCGTCACTATCTGGACGACGCCGGATTCGTCGATATCGAGACGCCGATGCTCTCGAAGGCTACGCCTGAAGGCGCGCGCGATTACCTGGTGCCGAGCCGCACTCACCCGGGAAAATTCTTCGCGCTGCCCCAGTCACCGCAAATCTACAAGCAGCTGTTGATGATCGCGGGTTTCGATCGCTACTACCAAATCGTGCGGTGCTTTCGCGACGAGGACCTGCGGGCCGATCGGCAGCCCGAGTTTACGCAACTCGACATCGAAACCTCGTTCCTCGACCAGAAGGACATCCAAGCTTTGATGGAAGGTCTGGTGCGGCACTTGTTCAAGCAGGTGCTGAGCGTCGACCTGCCGAATCCGCTGCCGACGATGACCTACGCGGAGGCAATTCGCCGCTACGGCTCCGACAAACCGGACCTGCGCGTGCCCCTCGAGTTGGTGGACGTGGCCGATCTGGTGAGGAGCTGCGACTTCAAGGTGTTTGCAGGCCCAGCGGCTGATCCTCGCGGCCGCGTGACGGCCCTGTGCGTGCCGCAGGGCGGCAAGCTCTCGCGCAAGGAAATCGACGACTACACCGCCTACGTGGCACGTTACGGTGCGAAGGGATTGGCCTACGTCAAGGTCAATGAGATCGCCAAGGGCCGCGACGGCCTGCAGTCGCCGATTTTGAAATTCTTGAGCGATGCGGCGATCGCCGGCATTCTCGAGCGTACATCGGCGCGTGACGGCGATCTGATTTTCTTCGGCGCCGATTCAGGCAAGGTGGTGAGCGACGCCTTGGGTGCGCTGCGCCTGAAGGTGGGACAGGACCTCAAGCTCGTCGCGTCGGGATGGCGGCCCCTGTGGGTGGTGGACTTTCCGATGTTCGAATACGACCCGGAGGCAAGGCGCTGGGCCGCCATGCATCATCCGTTTACCAGTCCCGTGAATCTGGATTACGCCGCCCTGTCGGCGAGTCCCGGAGAGGCGCTGGCGAAGGCCTACGATCTGGTCCTCAACGGTTCCGAGATCGGCGGGGGATCGGTGCGCATCCACACCCAGGAATTGCAGTCGGTGGTATTCGATTTGCTGGGCATTACCGGCGACGAGGCGCGGACCAAGTTCGGCTTCCTCTTGGACGCGCTCAAATACGGCGCGCCGCCGCACGGCGGGATCGCTTTCGGTCTGGACCGGTTGGCGATGTTGATGGCGGGGGCGGAGAGCATTCGCGACGTCATCGCGTTCCCGAAGACGCAGACGGCGGCGGATCCTTTGATGGATGCGCCGACCGAGGTGAGCGAAGCACAGCTCAAGGAACTGCACATTCGGGTCCGCGCACCGATCAAGGTCGAGTAGCCTCTGGAGAGCGTGCGACCATCCGTTCGACGCCCGGAATCCGTGTTGATCGTGATCTACACGGCGGCCGGCGAGTTCCTATTGCTGGAACGCCGACGGCCGCCGGGATTCTGGCAATCCGTTACGGGAAGCTTGGAGTGGGGCGAGAGCGCCGACGATGCGGCGCGCCGCGAGCTCCTCGAAGAGACCGGGATCACGCAGGGGTTCCTGCGCAACCTGCAGTGGACGCAGGTGTTCGAGATCCTGCCGTCGTTCGGTAAGACGTATGCGCCCGGCATCACGACCAATCTGGAGCACGCCTTTGCGTTGAAACTCCTGCAGCGGGTGCCGGTGACCTTGAGCGTGAAGGAGCACGCGCAATATCGCTGGGCGTCGGCCGCGGAGGCCGTCGAAACCGTGACCTCCAGGACCAACCTCGCCGTCATTCAGCAACTGCGGCACTAGGAACCTGCCATGCGGAGGGTCGTGGTCTACGTGCACGGGCTGTGGCTGGGGGGCGGCGAATCGCTGCTGCTGCGCCGTCGACTGTCGCACGCCCTCGGCGCCGAGACCCGCGTGTTTTCTTACTCCCCGGCGAGAACCGGGGCCATCGACAATGCGGCGAAACTCGCGACGTACTTGCAGTCGATCGAAGCCGATGCTCTTCACTTGGTCGCTCACAGCATGGGCGGCGTTCTGCTGCTCAAACTGTTCGAACTGGGCGCGGCCGGGGGACCGCTCGCAGGTGCGGTAGAGCGCCTACCGCGGGGACGGATCGTGCTGACCGGATCGCCGGTGCGCGGCAGCCGCTCGGCGGCTCGGTTGGTGAAGTTGCCCCTGGGGCGCGCCTTTTTGGGAGTATCGGGGGCCGACATGCTGCTGGGGCATCGCGAGCCCCGCTGGCTCGGCACCCGCGATCTCGGGGTCATTGCCGGCGATCTGGGCGTCGGCCTGGGGCGCCTTCTAGGCCGCATTGAGGCCCCCAACGACGGCACGGTGTGGCTCGATGAGACGGATCTCCCGGGCGCCACCGCGCAACTCTGCCTGCACGTGAGCCACACCGGCATGGTGTTCTCGGCCGAAGTGGCCAAACAGGCGGCGGCGTTTTTGAAAAATGGACAGTTCGAACCTGCTGGCGGCGCAACTTCGCGCGTTTAGCCGCGGCTCAGCGCCAGTCCCAGGGTCTCGGGTTGCGGATGGTGGCGGTCTCGCGCCGGTGGCAACAGGAGCAGACGCGAGCGGTACAGCGGGCGTCAGTCCGCCAATGATGCAGACTCACCCGACACAGCAGCCGCGCTACCGGCCGCGAATATTCAGCCAAAGCCACCAGTACCCAGAGGAGGGCGCTGCCCAGGAGGGCGAGTTTATATTCGGTCATTTTCCAAGGAACGGCCGAATGGTCAAAACCTTGAGCACGCGTGCCGACGCCGCAATTTACTCTC
Source organism: uncultured Gammaproteobacteria bacterium (assembly GCA_963799885.1). Lineage (GTDB taxonomy): Bacteria > Pseudomonadota > Gammaproteobacteria > Steroidobacterales > Steroidobacteraceae > Bog-1198. Next base: position 1,048,542 of record CAWCYX010000005.1, read on the forward strand.
AGCGCCCGCCGTCATCCAATTGCTTCAAGCGGTAGAGCAGATCCAGGGCCTCGCGGGGGCTCAATGCGTTGGGGTCCAATGCGCGCAGCGCCTCCAGCGCCGGGGACTCCGGCGGCGTGGATTCCGCCCGAGGCGCGACGAACAACGGCAGCTCGGCCTGCGGCGATGCCGAGCTTCGCAGAGCGTCGCGCTCGCGTTCGAGCTCCGTCAGATACCGGCGAGCCTGAGCGGTGACGGATTTCGGGATGCCGGCGAGCGCCGCCACCTGCAGGCCATAACTTTGATTGGCCGGACCTTCCTTCACGCTGTGCAGGAACACGAGCGTGTCGCCGTGTTCGACTGCTTCGACGTGCACGTTGACCACGCCGGGCGCCTCGGTGGCGAGGCTGGTGAGTTCGAAATAATGCGTGGCAAACAGGGTAAATGCGCGGATCTTGGCGGCGATGAACGCGGCGCAGGCCCAGGCCAGCGACAACCCATCGAAGGTGCTGGTGCCGCGGCCCACTTCGTCCATCAATACCAGACTCTGGTCGGTGGCGTTGTTGAGGATGTTGGCGGTCTCGGTCATTTCCAGCATGAACGTCGACCGGCCGCCGGCGAGATCGTCGGAAGCGCCGATGCGGGTGAAGATGCGATCGAGCGGCCCCAGCACGGCACGCTTGGCGGGCACGAAGCAGCCGATGTGCGCGAGGATGGCGATCAGCGCCGTCTGGCGCATGTAGGTACTCTTTCCGCCCATGTTGGGGCCGGTGATGATGAGCATGCGCCGTGACTCGTCGAAGCACAGATCATTCGGGATGAAGGGCTCGCGGCTGGCGCGCTCCACCACGGGGTGCCGGCCCTGAGTGATGAGCAGCATGGGATGATCCACCAACTCCGGCTGCGCGCAGTCGAGCGTAGCGGCGCGTTCCGCAAAGCACGCGAGCACGTCGATTTGCGCGATGGCCGCGGTAGTCTGCTGCAAAGCCGGGAGCCTTGAGGTCAAGGTTTCAGCAGTGCATCGTACAGTTCTTTCTCGCGCGCCAGGGCGCGGTCACGGGCGCCCAATACCTTGTCTTCGAACGACTTGAGCTCGGGTGTGATGAATCGCTCGGCGGATTTCACCGTCTGGCGCCGCAGGTAGTCCGCGGGCACTTGGGCCGCTTGACTGCGGTTCACTTCGATGAAGAAGCCCTGTACGCGGTTGAATCCCAGCTTGAGGCTCGACAGTCCGGTGCGCTCGCGCTCGCGCCGTTCAAGCTCCAGCAGGAATTGCTCGGTGTTGCTGCCCAGCAGCCGGAGTTCGTCCAGCTCCGCATCGTAGCCCGGCGCGATCACACCGCCATCACGCAGATAGTGCGGCGGCGCTTCGACGACCGCACGCTCGAGCACGGCGTGCTCATCGCGATGATCGCTCAATTCGCCCAGCAGTTGCTCCAGCAATGGCGAAGGGGCCGATTCCAGCGTCGTGCGCAGACTCCCGTGGACGCTCGGCAACGCGCCGAGCGCGGTGCGCAACTGCGTAAGGTCACGGGGCCGCGCGGAATGCAGTGCAATCCGCGCCAGTATGCGCTCCAGATCGCCGATCGACCGCAACAGCTCGGCGAGCGCAACATGACGGGCGCTCTCGATGAACGTCGCGACCGCGTGATACCGCAACCGGAGCGTGTCGTGATCGCGCAGCGGCCGATGCAGCCAGCGGCGCAGCAACCGCGCCCCCATGGCGGTGGCGGTGTGATCGAACACGCCGGCGAGCGTGAGTTCCGGTCTGCCGGCCAGGCTTTCGTCGAGTTCCAGATTGCGTCGTGTTGCCGGGTCCATGATGAGCGCGGCGTCGCGTTCTTCGGTGGTGATGGACAGCAAGTGCGGCAATGCCGCTTTTTGCGTCTCGCGAACGTAGGCCAGCAGTGCGCCGGCGGCGGCGACAGCGAGCGGCTTGTCGGCGCAGCCAAAGCCCGCCAAATCGCGGGTGCGGAATTGTTCGGCCAACGCGCGCGACGCCGATTCGGTATCGAAATGCCAGGGTGCGCGCAAGCGCCAGGGCCGATCTTGCCCACCAGTCAGCGCCGGCCGGGCGCCATCGGGCACCAGGATTTCCGCGGGCCGCAGCCGCTCGATTTCCGCGTCGAGGGCCGAGAGGCCGCCGAGTTCCATGACGCTGAAGCGGCCGGCCGACAAGTCGAGCCAAGCGAGCCCGTAGCGGCCGCCGGCGCCGCAGACGCTCGCGAGCAAATTGTCGCGTCGCTCATCGAGCAGGGCCTCATCGGTGACGGTGCCCGGCGTGACGATGCGAACCACCTCGCGCTCCATCGGGCCTTTGGTTTTGCCGGGCTCGCCGCGCTGCTCGCAAATCGCTACCGATTGACCCTTGCGCACCAGTTTCGCCAGGTAGGAGTCGAGCGTGACTGCCGGCACGCCGGCCATCGGAATCGGCGCCCCTGCCGAGGCGCCCCGCTGCGTGAGTGCGATATCGAGCAGCTGCGCGGCGCGGCGCGCATCGTCGTAGAACATTTCGTAGAAGTCGCCCATGCGATAGAACAGCAGGACGTCGGGATGCAGCGCCTTGATGCGCAGGTACTGCTGCATCATGGGGGTGTGGTCCTGGCCGGAATCGCTGAGGACGGGGTCTTTGGAAGGCTGGTTAGTGGTCACTTCCGTGCATTGTCCACGTCTCGACTGCGGATCGCACGCCCTACGTTGGCGGACGTAAGCTCGGGTCATTGGCTACGCGGGCGGGCGATCGCCGGGGCCGCGGGTGTTCCACGCCCCCTGGATTGGAACTTCTGGAGTGTCGCCCCTGTCTTTTAAGGCAGTCACATTTTCTGGAAGCAACTATGGGTCGCATCTCTGGTGTCTTTTTAGTCTTGGCCGGACTGGCCGTCGCGGGGTCCGCGACGTCGGCCATGGCGGATAATCTGCTCGGTGTTTACGTCGGCGCGGGCGTGGGTGAAGCGCAGATCGGAAACAACAACAACTACTACAACCCATACGGCTACGGCGGCAACTTTCATGACCACGATGCCGCCTGGAAGGTGATTGTCGGTCTGCGACCCCTGCCGATTCTCGGCGCCGAATTCGAGTACATCGATTTTGGAAGTGCGCGCGGCGACAGCGGGTATTACAACGGCAGCAACGATTTTGGCATCAACGCGCACCCGAAGGCCAGCGTATTATATGGACTGGGTTATCTGCCGCTGCCCCTGCCGTTCATCGATGTCTACGGCAAGCTCGGTGTTGCACGTCTGCAGACCGACAACAGCTTTGACTACAACGTCTGCACGGGTGCTTCAGCTGCATCTCCTGGGTGTGTGCGTGTGAGCCGGTTCGATCAGCAGAACACGCGGTTTGCGTACGGCGCCGGTGTGCAAGCGAAGTTTCAGGACTTTGCGTTTCGGGGTGAATATGAGCGGATCAGCTCTACATTCGGTGATCCGAACGCGTTGATGGTGAGCGTCACCTGGACTTTTTAGATGCGATTTCCCGGGATGGATTAGGACTCGGCGCGCAACGGGTCAAGTGCGACGGCCTGATTATGTAATTTGGTCGCGCGCCGCGAATCTTGTGCCGCTGCGGCGTGGTCGCCTGCCGCTAGAGCAAATCAAATTGACCGGTGCGGCCGGTTTGCGTTTGAGCAACTCGCCGAACATTGATAGCATGGAAATCAATGTAGCTAACGCCCGCGCAAAGCAGATATCGCTGCTTCAAAGCAAACTCGAACGGCCGAATGCGCGGGGCGTTTCCGAGGATAAAGCATGAATCACTCGATCCGAAATCCGCTACTGGCACGCGCGCCATTGGCGCAGCTTCGTCCGACGCAGTTCACCGTCGGCTATGCGGAGGTGGAGGTCAAAGCCCGGCAATGGGCGCAGCTCGGCAAGAAGCAGCGCAAGTTCGAGCTCGAGTGCCACGTATTTCCGGCGGTGCTGGGACCCGGGAAGGACTACTTCATCGTCGATCACCATCATCTCGGAATCGCCCTGCTGGAGGAGGGCATGAAGGAGGTCTTCGTGACGGTGTTGGACGATCTGTCTTGGCTGAAACCTTCGGTATTCTGGCGCACCATGGAATACCGGTCGTGGACACATCCTTATGATCGCAAGGGCAACCGGCGGGATTACCGCGATATGCCGCAGCGATTGACGCAACTGGAAGACGATCCCTACCGCAGCGTGGCTGGGCTGGTTCGCGGCGCAGGCGGGTATGCGAAGGACCAGGCGCCTTTCATTGAATTTCTATGGGCCGATTTTTTTCGGCCGCGAATTTCCGTTCGAACGATCAAGAAGGACCCCCAACGCGCGATCCGCGAGGGGCTACGGTTGGCGCAGTCGCCTGAGGCGCGTTATCTACCCGGCTGGAGCGGCAAGCCGGCGGTTTAGCCGTGGCTCGAATCCGCATGAAGAATTCTGATCCCGCGCTTGCACGCCTCGCCGTCCGGGTCGGCAGAGCGCTGCTGCGCAGCGAGCGTTCAGCGGCTACGGCGGAGTCATGTACCGGCGGCTGGATCGCCAAGGCGATGACGGACATTGCCGGCAGTTCGCAGTGGTTCTTCGAAGGGTTCGTCACCTACAGCAACGAGTCGAAGGTCCGTCGTCTCGGTGTGCCTATATCGGTGCTGAAAAGCCAAGGCGCGGTCAGCGAGGCCGTGGCGCGCGCGATGGCTCTCGGTGCTCTACGCCGTTCGGGCGCGAAAGTGGCGGTGGCGGTGACAGGAATCGCCGGGCCCGACGGCGCGGTGCCCGGCAAACCAGTGGGCACCGTGTGGTTGGCCTGGGCGGTCAAGCGCGGCGTCAAGATCCAAGTGACTGCCGAGCTCGAGCGCTTTTCCGGCGACCGGGAGGCGGTCCGCCGTAAGACGGTGCGAGCGGCACTGGCCGGTCTCCTCAAGCGATGACGTCGCCGGCGACGGGTTCGGCCGGTGCCCGGCTGCGTCTCTTTTTCGCCGCCCTGCCGGATTCCGTCGCACGCGCACAGATCGCAGCGGCTTCTCTATCACTGTCCCTCGAGCCAGGGGCGAGGCGTGTACCCCACGAGAACCTTCACATGACGCTCGCTTTCGTCGGCGACGTCGCGGCGTCGCAGTTACCCATCATGCTGAAAGTAGGAGCGGCGCAAAGGGAGCGCGCATTTTCGGTCACGTTCGACGAGTACGACTATTGGCCCAGAGCCGCGGTCATCGTGGCTGCGGCGCGCTCCATCCCGGCGGAGTTGTATCGGTTGTGGCGGCAATTGCATCGCGAACTTGCGGGGCGTTCGCGGGCACTGGAGTCCGAGCGTCTGCGCCCTCATGTAACTCTAGCGAGGAAGGTCTCGCAACCGCCTGTGTTGCAAGCAATGTCTGCGTTTGACTGGCGCGTGCGCGATTTCTGTCTCATGCGCTCCGATACGAGCGGTATTCAGTCCGCGTATACAGTAGTCGACACCTGGCAACTACTGGATAGCGCTGAGGAAGCGTAGAAAAACTCTTCTAATTCGACGCATATGAGATGAGCGGCGGGCGCTGAATATGAAATAATAGCGGCACATTTTGTCGAGGACTCGCTATGGAAGAGAATCGGAAGAAGGCTCTCGCTGCCGCGCTGAGCCAGATCGAAAAACAGTTTGGCAAAGGTTCCGTGATGCGCCTGGGCGATGCGGGCGCCACCTACGAGGTGGAATCCATTCCGACGGGCTCGCTAGGCCTCGACATTGCGCTGGGCGTCGGAGGAATTCCGCGTGGCCGCGTGATCGAAATTTTCGGTCCGGAATCCTCCGGCAAGACCACCTTGACTCTGGCCATCATCGCCTCGGCGCAAAGCAACGGCGGCACTGCGGCCTTCGTCGACGCCGAGCATGCACTCGATCCGGTGTATGCAGAGAAGCTGGGAGTCAAAGTCAACGACCTCTTGGTGTCGCAGCCCGATACCGGTGAACAGGCGCTCGAAATCACCGACATGCTGGTGCGCTCGGGCGCCGTCGATGTCGTAGTGGTCGACTCGGTGGCGGCGCTCACGCCAAAGGCGGAAATCGAAGGGGAGATGGGCGATTCGCACATGGGCTTGCAGGCGCGCCTCATGTCGCAGGCCTTGCGCAAGCTCACGGGCAATATCAAGCGATCCAATACCATCGTGATATTCATCAACCAGATCCGTATGAAGATCGGCGTGATGTTTGGTAACCCTGAGACCACGACCGGCGGCAATGCGCTGAAATTCTATTCGTCCGTGCGTATGGACATCCGGCGCATCGGCGCGATCAAGAATGGAGAGGAGGTCGTGGGCTCGATGACCCGGGTCAAAGTGGTCAAGAACAAAGTCGCGCCGCCGTTCCGTGAAACGGAGTTCGAAATCATGTACGGCACCGGTATTTCCAAGGAGGGCGAATTGATCGAGCTTGGTGTGCTGCACAACATGGTGGAAAAGTCCGGTTCCTGGTACAGCTACAAGGGCGAGAGAATCGGGCAGGGTAAGGACAACGCCCGGACCTTCCTGCAGCAACATCCGGAGATCTCAAAGGACCTCGAGGCTCAGATCCGTACCAAGCTGATTCCCGAGAAAGCGACCATGAACCGCGGTGGCGACGTCAAAGAGGCGTGACGCCCCGGCCGGTCCCGGGACGGAACCGCTCGTAGCCGTTCTCGATTCACGCGCGGCCCGCGCTGCCGCGCTCGACGCGTTGGCGCGCCGCGATTACGCCTCCGAGGATTTGCGCCGCAAATTGCTCGATAAGGGTTACGATCCCCCCGTCGTCGCCGACGTGATCGAGCGGTTATGCGGTGAAAGGCTCGTCGACGACCGCCGCTATGTGGAAAGCTTCATCAGCTATCGTGCAGCGCGGGGCCAAGGGCCGCTGCGAGTGCGCTCGGACCTTCAGAAAATCGGTTTGAAGGGTGAGATCGTCGAACAGGGCCTGGCGGCCTATGGCGATTGGATCGCCGATTTGCGAAAGGCGCGCCAAAAGAAGTTTGGCGCGCAGCTTCCGACCCATTACGCTGACAGGCAGCGCCAAGCCCGATTTCTGGGTTACCGCGGCTTCACGGGCGCTCAGATACGATTGGCTTTAGGCTTCGACACGGACATTGAAGTAGACGACTAACTATGAGACGCGACACCAGATTGAAATCGATGACGAGTTCGGAAATCCGAGCGAGCTTCCTGGAATTCTTCAGAAAGAACGGGCATTCGGTCGTGCCTTCGAGCTCGCTGGTACCCGGAAACGACCCCACGTTGTTGTTCACGAACGCCGGCATGGTTCAGTTCAAGGACGTATTTCTCGGCAAGGAAACCCGGGATTACTCGCGCGCTGCGACCTCGCAACGCTGTGTGCGCGCCGGCGGCAAGCACAACGACCTTGAAAACGTGGGATACACAGCCCGTCACCATACATTCTTCGAAATGCTGGGGAATTTCAGCTTCGGCGACTATTTCAAGAAGGAAGCGATCCACTTCGCATGGAATTTCATCACCGGCACTCTCGGCATCCCCAAGGACCGCCTGTGGGTCACGGTCTACAAGGAGGACGACGAAGCCGCGCGCATTTGGACGGAGGAAATCGGCATCGATCCGACGCGATGCACGCGGCTGGGCGAGCAGTCGAATTTCTGGTCAATGGGCGAAACCGGGCCATGCGGCCCCTGCACCGAGATTTTCTACGATCACGGCCCGGAAATCCCCGGCGGCCCGCCGGGCACTCCCGACGAGGAAGGCGACCGGTACGTAGAAATCTGGAACCTCGTGTTCATGCAGTATGACCGCTCGGCGGACGGGATGTTGGCGCCGCTTCCCAAGCCGTCGGTGGATACCGGCATGGGCCTGGAGCGCGTCGCAGCCGTCATGCAGGGCGTGCACAGCAATTACGACATCGATCTGTTCAAGTCGCTGATCCGCGCGGCGGCCGAGATTACCGGCACCCACGACCTCGAGTCCTCGAGTTTGCGCGTTATCGCCGACCATATTCGGGCCTGCACGTTCCTGATAATCGACGGTGTCGTGCCTTCCAACGAGGGCCGAGGATACGTCTTGCGCCGCATCATTCGCCGTGCCATTCGACATGGATATAAGCTGGGGCAAACGCAGCCATTTTTTCACAAACTGGTACCCACCTTGGTGCGAGAAATGGGCTCGTACTATGCCGAACTGGTGAGCGGCGAGGCGCGCGCCACCCAGATTCTTGCCCAGGAGGAGGACCGCTTTGCCGAGACCTTGACGACCGGCATGGCATTGCTCGACGCCGAGGCGGCCAAGCTGACCTCGTCGGTGATTCCCGGCGAGACCGTGTTTCGGCTGTACGACACGTACGGGTTCCCGCAGGATCTTACGGCGGACGTCGCACGCGAACGCGGCTTGACCATCGATCAGGCGGGCTTCGATGCCGCGATGGAGGCGCAGCGCGGCCGGGCGCGTGCGGCGAGCAAATTCGGGACGGACCTCCGCGAGTCGGTGAAGCTGCCCGGCCGGACGGATTTCTCCGGCTACGATCGTTTGGCCGGTAGCGGAAAGATCACAGCGCTGATTTTCGACGGCTTAGTGGTCGATGTGATGCGGACCGGCCAGGAAGGACAAGTCGTTCTGGATCACACCCCGTTCTATGCAGAGAGCGGCGGACAAGTGGGCGATACCGGAACACTGACCACCGATACCGCTCGCTTCACTGTCAGGGATACACGGAAAATCGGTGCGTCCTTTGCCCATGTGGGCGTGCTCGAGTCGGGCGAACTGCGCGTCCAAACCCAAGTTCAGGCGGAGGTCGACGGCAGCCGCCGGCACGCGATAGCTTTGAACCACTCCGCCACGCATCTGTTGCACGCCGCGCTCCGGGAAGTGTTGGGAAAACATGTTCTTCAGAAAGGTTCATTGGTGGCGCCCGATCGGCTGCGTTTCGATTTCGCGCATACGCAGCCGGTGTCGGCTGACGAACTGCGTCGCGTCGAGGACCTCGTGAACTCCGCCATTCGCCGCAATGCGCCGGCAGAGACTCGCGTCATGGCCCTGGATGAGGCGGTAGCCGCGGGCGCGATGTCGTTATTCGGCGAAAAGTATGAAAACGACGTAAGGGTTCTATCCATCGGTGATTTTTCGATGGAACTCTGCGGCGGGACGCACGTCGAAAGAGCCGGAGACATCGGGTTTTTCAAGATCATCAGCGAATCCGGAGTCGCAGCCGGCATACGCCGAGTCGAGGCGGTAACGGGACAAGCCGCCTTCGATTGGGTGGCTCGAGCGGACCAAGTTCTGCGCGACATTGCCACTATGTTGCGCGGAAGCCGCGAAGACGTTGATGAGAAAGTCCGCGAGCTAGTCGAGCGTTCGCGCCGGTTGGATAAGGAGGTCCAGCAGCTTAAGTCAAAGCTGGCGAGCGGCCAGAGTGGCGATTTATCCACTCAGGCGAAGGATGTAGGCGGTATCAAAGTTTTGGCTGCGCAGGTCGATGGCGCGGATGCCAAGGCTCTCCGAGATGCGATGGATCAGCTCCGCGATAAGCTGGGTTCGTCGGTGATCGTTCTCGCCGCCGTCAAGGAGGGGAAAGTGGTCTTGGTGGCGGGTGTTTCCGCTGATCTGCTCGCCGAATTCAAGGCAGGCGACATCGTCGGCGCTGTTGCAGCGCAAGTGGGCGGCCGGGGCGGCGGCCGAGCCGACTTCGCGCAAGCGGGGGGCACCCAGCCGGAAAATCTCGGCGCCGCATTGGCGGGCGTGGAAAACTTGGTACGCAGGCGGAAGGCGAGTTAATCAATTTAACTATACGTCTGCTCAACAAGGGCAAGAATCGATCGGCGGTTTCTTGTATTCTTACAGTTTGATGAATGACTCCATGGCGTGTCGAATCACGATTTGTCCATGAACGAACGAGGACGGCAATGCGGTTTCGAACGCAGTCAAGTGTTCCGCAATACATGCCACAGGAGCTAGGAGCCGCAACATGCTGATATTGACGAGACGAGTGGGCGAAACGGTGATGATCGGAAACGAGGTCACTGTGACGGTTTTAGGCGTCAAGGGAAACCAGGTCCGGATCGGCGTCAACGCGCCCAAGGACGTGGCCGTCCACCGTGAAGAGATTTACGACCGTATCAAACGAGAAGAAGACGGCTACCCCGCCGCGCAGACGCCTGGTACCAAGGCGTCCAAGGTGTCCGACGACGCCTGAAAGGCGCCTTGAGTCCCCGATCGCTTTACCTTGACTGCTCCGGGCGGGTATCATCCCGCGCTTCCAAGATTGGGCTTTGCCCGATGGGAGAGGTGGCCGAGTGGTCGAAGGCGCGCCCCTGCTAAGGGCGTAAGGGTCAAAAGCCCTTCGAGGGTTCGAATCCCTCCCTCTCCGCCATACGTGAGGTAAATTATCGTCGGCTTGGTTCAGCCGGGAGCGAGTGCGACGAAGCGGGGATAACGCCCGAAGGGCGGCCCCGGTAAGGCGCGAAGCGCCTGAGTAATCCCTCCCTCTCCGCCAATAGGGTTGAGATCTCTGGAAGACCGGTCAGAGGTTGAATCTCGATAAAGGCAATACCACGCCTATACACGCAAGGAGCCGATCGGTGTCGTAGCGCAGATCATTCCATGGAATTTTCCGCTGCTGATGGCCGCCTGGAAGCTAGGCCCGGTGCTGACGGCCGGTTGCACCGTCGTCTTGAAGCCGGCAGAGGAAACACCGCTATCGGCGCTACGCCTCGCGCAGCTGTGTTTACGCGATCTTCTTCAACCATGGCCAGTGCTGCTGCGCGGGCTCGCGTCTGTTCGTACAGGAGAAGAGCTACGATCGCGTATTGGAAGGCGTCACCAAAGCCGCGCGCGCCATACACTTGGGTCCCGGACTGAATCCGCAGAGCGAGATGGGACCGCTGGTATCGATGACGCAGTTTGATCGTGTCACCGGCTTCCTGCGTTCCGGCAAGGAGGAAGGGGCTCGCACGGTGTGTGGCGGCAAGCGCCACGGTGAGACCGGCTTTTTCGTTGAACCCACCGTGCTCGATGGCACGAGCGACGAGATGAGGGTGTATCAGGAGATCTTCGGACCCGTAGTGACCGTGATGCAACATCATGCGGGCCCATCGCATCGCCAACAGCTGCGGGCCGGTACGGTCTGGGTCAATTGCTACAACATCTTCGACGCCGCAATGCCCTTTGGCGACTACAAGCAATCGGGCTGGGGCCGCGAGATGGGTAGTGAAGTCCTCAAGAATTATCTTGAGACCAAGTCGATCTGCATGAGTATCTGAGCTACGGCGGCGGGCGCGTCCGCAACGGGCGCGCCTTGTTGTGGTAGTATGCGCGCCCGGTTTCGGTCAATCAGATGCACTGCGGCTTCATTAGCTTCCGTGCAAATCGAGTGTCAAATCCGGGGGTCGAGGGGAATTGCAGGGGATTAGAATTTCCGAGATATCAGTAACTTACTGATCCGCCTCGGGGTCCTCGCGGGTTCGAATCCTTCTCTCTTCGCCGTGTATTGCGGTGATTTCGTTCAATGCGCGCCCGTAGCTCAGTTGGATAGAGCGCCTGGCTACGAACCAGGAGGCCGGGAGTTCGAATCTCTCCGGGCGCACCAATCAATCAAGAACTTACGCGCGAACGCCCTCGCTCAATTCACTGAACGTAGCGAAAACGTAGCGTTTTTTGCTACGTTCGCGCCCCGATGCGCCTCGTCCGACGAGCCTCGATGCCTGCCGTTCAATGCGTCCGGCCACGAAGGAGAGTTTCTCCGGGGCCAGGTGCGCATAGCGCAGCACCATCTCGTACGACTTCCAGCCTCCCAGTTCCATCAGCTCCGGCAGCGAAGTGCCGCTCTGCACGTGCCAGGAGGCCCAGGTGTGCCTCAGGTCGTGGAAGCGGAAGTCCTCGATGCCGGCGCGCTGCTTCGCCTTGCCCCAGGCGGTGGAGCTTTGTGGATGCGTTACCGCGAAGGTGAAACACCACCGCGGTGCTGTCCCCACGTCGATTCGAGCGCCGCTACGGCGTCCGCATTGAGCGGTATACCGCGGCCATCACCCGACTTCGTCGTACCGTGATCGAGCCAGGCCACCTTCCGGTCAAGATCCACGCGGCTCCATTCGAGCCCCAGGATCTCGCCCGCACGACAGCCGGTCGCGAGTGCAAACTGCACGATCGGCTTCATGTGGCCTGGCAACGCCTCGATCAATCGGTCAGCCTCCTCGCGTCTCAAGAATCGCACGCGCCGCCGGGGTTCTTTCAGCATCCGAATCTTCGGCACCCCGCGCAGCCACCGCCAATCCTGATGCGCGACATTCAATATCCGCCGAACCACCTCGAGTGCGCGATTGACCGTCGCGTTCGAGACACCATCCTTCGACTTGCGATCTCTGATGAACGGCTGCAACGCCGCCATGTCGATCGCCTCCAGCTTCAGGGATCGCAGATACGGATCGAGCTTCTTCAGATGATCCTTGTCATCCGAGAGGCTCCTCTTATCGGCGAACTCCTCGAGATATCGCACGACCGCTTGCTGCCATACGAAAATACCGAGAAGCCCCTGCTGCCGGCTTTCAATGGCTTCGTTCTTCAGGCGGACGGCGTAGCTTTCTGCATCGGTGCGATTGATACACCCAGTGCTTTGGCATACGCGGCGTCCATCCGGGAGAACGAGGCCGATCCACCAAAACCGCGAGTCCTTGCGGCGGTAGAGTCCACGTTCACGGGCCATAGAGTCTCCTTCCAGGCCCGCCCTCGGCACTTATCCTGCTGCATCCGAGCGTCGAGATCAATGCTGTCGTAGACCTTGCAGCGGCCCTTACGGATGAAGGGCAATTCCATGGAGTCCAGGAATCGCAGGCTACAGCGGATATAGGCGGCGGCCTCACGGCGGGTGAGATACCGAGATGTTGTGGCGGCCAGCGGACCTTCTCGAACGGTATCGGACGACTGTGGACGCCGCGGTTGTGGCTTCGAGAAGTCGAGCGGCAACTGTCCCGAGGTAGCCGAAGAATCTGGTCGCGAACGCGAATGGGTCGTGCGAGTCGGCATGTCATGCTGTGCTTCAGAGCAATTTCGTCGGCGCTGTTCCAGCATCGACTATGAGCGTGTGACCAGAATTTCGCGAGGTGGGGTTTCGATTAAAAATGCGCTAATACTCTTTCGGCGACGACACATCATGGCGGTGTGATGGCGAAGAGCGTGCGTTGGTGCGGCGGATATGTTGTGGGGTATTGGCGCGAATTGAGCTGAAACGCAGGATAGCCAGCCGGTTGCTCTTGTTGAACAATTCACGACGTGAGCGCAGATCAATTCATCGCGGCTCGAGTCTCGCCGGAAACGAAGGCACGCCTTCGCGAACTTGCTGACCGACAACACCTCAGTGAGTCGCGACTCCTCAGGCGGCTGGTCGAACTGCTGCTACCGACTGCGGGCGTCGCCCCGATAATGACGGCATCACCGGGCACGGAGGCGCCGCGAACCGCTCGCCTGATGATCCGTCTGCGCGCCGATGACCAGATTCTGTTGCGGGAGCGTGCCGCTGCTAGGGGTATGGCGCCGGCTACGTACGTATCAGTGTTAACGCGAGCTCACTTGCGGTCGCTCGCCCCGCTGCCGAAGGAGGAGCTACTGGGCCTCAAACGCGCGGTCGCGGAGCTCGGAAGCATTGGACGTAACTTGAACCAGATTGCGCGTGCCGCCAATCAAGGCCAGCTAGTAACCAGCCCCGGCCGCGACGACCTTAAGGCAATGCTACGCATCTGTGAGGCGCTTCGAGATCACGTGAAGGGGTTGCTGGTCGCGGATCTCAAGTCCTGGGAGCATGGCTCTGCCTAGCCACAGCCACACGCTTCGTGCCGGGGGGGCGCCAGCCCGGCGACAGGCTCCTGGCGGCCAATTTGCAGAAGCCGAGTGTGCCAGAATAGCTATCGATTAGCGGTCATTCGCGAAGGGAGATGGCACGTGCAACGCCGATTAGCTTTCGTGACTATTGTTACCGTCTCGCTTCTGATAATTGCGTGCGGTCACAAGGAAGCTAGTCCCACCGTCAAGGTTACGGATGATTGCCCTTTCCGTTCCGACAAGGGAAAGGCAGGACCAGGCACCCTTCAATTGCTCGCGACGTTAAGTAAGATGAACCTAGCGAACCCAATCGCTGATCTAGATTCAAATTTGTCTAGCGGGGACCGTCGATTTATTGGATTGAACAGCTATGCATGCGCGGAGCCCGGCATTGGTGACGGCGACCACGAGGTTGTGGATCGATTCCACACCCGCTGCCTAGAGGGAACTGGGGATGTAATCGAGGGGAACCTTCATTGGGCGTTGACTGATGCCGCGACCGCCTATGCTCTGAAGTACAACACGGAGCTACTTCGTCGGATACGGAGCGGGATTGTCACTTGACGTTGACGGTCAACAGTCGGCCACTTTCCGTCATTGGTGCCCGATGACTGCTCGCCATAATGCGGTCGTTCGCAGGTTGCGATAGGCTGCGCAGGACAAGACTCCTCAACTCACGGAAACGAGGTTGCTGTGGCCACCCAAGATGATGAAGCCTGCGGAATTCTCGACCTCGCCGCCGTACGTCAGAGGTGTGCAATGGCGACGGCTGGGCCGTGGAAATCATATATCGAAGGTCGAGACCACACGAGCGGCTCAAACTTCATAATGACCAGCGGCGAGGACATTGAACTCTTGGGGGCCACCGAAGCGGACCAAGACTTTATCGCCCACGCGAGACAAGATATCCCGCTGCTGCTGGCCGAAATCGACAGGTTGATGGTGGCAAACAACGTGCAGTCAGGGCGATAAGCGTGCGGCTCCATCCGGCCATGAGCCGTCCGTCGCGTATGGCCGCTTTGGGCGGACGTAGCTTCTATGTGCCGATTGCAACACCGAAGCTCATATGCTCTCCCCGCCAACCACTTCGTCGAAGAAAGTCTTCCCAGGTCAGTGCGGTCGGATCATTTCGTCGGCTCCATGCCAGGTCCCGGTCGGGTGCGTAGTACCCGTATTCGACCGCGTAGGTAACCATTCCCACGAGCTCGCGTACCAGCCACTCGTCGGCACCGAATGCGGGGAAGTTCTTTAGCAAATCCTCGCGTGTGTATGCAGACGTGTAGTGCGCACGCACCCCCGAAACGCGCACGAAAGTTTCCACAAGTTCGCGCGCAGTCAGTACCTCACCGATGACAGGTAATGTTCGGCCGGAATACGACTCCGGATTGTCGAAGTGCGCCATCACCGCCGGACCGGTCGCGGTCAGCGGATCAACGAACGGCACGGGCGTGTCGGGCGGTAGGTAGACCGGGAAACTCAAGCCGCCGTCAGTTTGGGGGCGGGGCAGATAGTGCTCAAGAAAGTTGCTGTAGAAAAAGGCAAGTTGGATGAATGAACTGTGAAGCGGCAGTGTGCGCAGGTAGGCTTCCACTAGGGCCTTCTCGGTGAAGTGTGGCGCCCACAGAGTGCCGCCAGTGCGATCGTCGACATTTTCGAGACTACTCCAGACGACATGCTCCACGCCCGCGGCGAGCGCCGCGTCAGCCAGCTCCATGCCAGCGCTAATTCGGGACGGCCCGGCGGCGGTACGGGCGCAATTGGCGGCGTCATCAAAAAAGCGCCGTGCGAGCCTCGCAAAGCCGCGGCAAACTGCGCTTTGCGCCCCGCTTCCAGCGGTGCGACGACGACCTCGGCGCCGCGCCGGGCCAGTTCGCGCATCGGTTCGCTATCGACGCTTCGCGCCAAAGCGCGCACTCGATAGCGACCGCTATCCAGCAGCGTGCTGGCCACGCTGCGGCCTTGCTTGCTGGAGGCACCAGCTACGGTAATCAGAGGCATTGATGATAAATGGGACATGCGATTTCTCCGGACAGGCGCGCAACACGCGCGCCGACATGTGCAGTGTGGGCAGAACCTCGCACGTCGTGAAATCGTCGATCTTCTGGTCTACTATCCATGCAATGGATACCAACCGGTTGGACCTGAATTTACTTGTCACCCTAGAAACCTTGCTGGCAGAGCAGAACGTGACGCGCGCCGCGCGCCGCTTGCATCTGAGCCAACCGGCAGTGAGCGCACAGCTCGCGCGCCTGCGCGATCTGTTCGACGATCCGTTGCTGATTCCGGCGCAGCGTGGCATGACTTCCACAGCAAAGGCCGATGAACTTCTGGCGCCTCTACGTGATGCTTTAGACCAAGTGCGCGCCACGGTGGGCCGTCATGTGCACTTCGATCCTGCGCAGGCCCGCCTGACTGTGGCTATCGCCTGCACGGACTATCTGCAGGCTGCATTGGTGCAGCCGCTGGTATTGCAGTTGCGCCAACAAGCGCCCGGCGTGAGGGTTGCGGTGCGTTTCCTGGACATTCCGCAACTAGCAGCGCAGATGGCCCGCGGGGAGGTAGACCTCGCGTTGATGACGCCCGGCGACGCCCCGACCAACCTGCGCAGCCGTCACCTGTTCGACGAGCGCTACGTGCTGATAGGCCGTCTCGGCCACCCGCGTCTGCGCCGCAAGCTCACGGCGGCACAATTTGCACAGCTGGAGCACATCATCGTGTCGCTGCGCGGCGGCGATTTCTCCACGCCCGTGGATGATATGTTGGCGAGCCTAGGTCTCCAGCGCAACGTGGTACTGTCCGCGGCCTCGTTCCTGGTTGTGCCTGACATCGTGGCCCGCTCCGACCTCGTCGCTCTAGTACCGCAACGACTCGTGCGCGATCGGGTCGACGCGTTCATGATCGTTGACTGCCCTATTCCCGTGCCGAGCTTCGAGGTGAGCATGCTTTGGCATGAGCGAAGCCACGGACATGCCTCCCAGCGCTGGGTGCGCGAGTCGCTGAGGGCACTGGTCGCCAGCTGGGGCGAACCCGCGAAGATAACGCGACGATAGACCGGTAGTCCCGGGCGGCAGCGCACGGTGCAACGACTAAGTCGAAGCCAGACCGCCCCTTTGAACGACCGCTTCCCGGTGACCAATCTGGGAATCCGAATGGCGAATATGGGTCGGGTCCTGCCGGTTGCCGTCTCGGACGCGTCCTTCGGCCCATGTCGGCCACCGGCATGCTTTTTGTCGCATCGTTGTGTGGGTTCATTGCCACCGAATGGCTAGCGCGGGCGTGTAGTCCATCGCATAGGGATCTGCCTGATCGCAGGCGTAGGATCTCCGGGAGAAAATGCAGCTATTGGTGCCTTTCCTAGCGCTACCGAGCCTCTTAAGTCGTTGACCCCAACGGTTCGGTTTGAAACTATGGCCGCATGGACTTCGAGGTCGTTGGCGACATCACCGGCGTTGAGACGATCGCATCCGGTTCCGGCATTCGCGAGCGTGGGCGCCTGCGCAAACGATATGGTCTCGGCCGTTGGCGCAAGCGAAAAGGTTTCGCCGAGATCCGGCTGGCGACAGGCGAAATCGTTCGCGCCGAGTTACACTGGTATGAGGCCACCGGAATCGGTAAGCGCGAAATGAAGATCAAGGCGTTCCTTTAGAGCGATGTACCCATGGCAAGAGCAGCAAAGCGTCTTTTCATCTGTCTCGACAACACGGGATATGAGGTTTCTCTCGAGCGGCTCAAGATTTACGTTGCGTTGCCGGACGGAAAGGCCGAGCGTAGTGGTCACCTCCGGATCATCGACGAATCCGGAGAGGATTACCTATATCCAGATCAGCGCTTCGTTGCCGCTGAACTGCCCCTTGCGACTCGGCGCGCCGTCCTACAAGCCGCCTGAAAATAAATCGGAGCGATCGCCGGTCGTCGGCGGTACCGTAGCGAAAACGTAGCGTTTGATGCATTTTCGTGCGCTACGGTGCCTATTTCGAGTGAGGGCGGACCTGCTAAGTGGTTGAAAAATAAGAACCTATAAAATCATCATTGCGACTACGAACCAGGAGGCCGGGAATTCGAATCTCTCCGGGCGCACCAATCTTGAATAAAATTGGCACTTGTCCCGCCAAGGGCTTCTCGGCGCCGACGTTCACGCGCCGCAAGTCCGATGCCGACAACCATCAATATTCATCCATGACGATGCTCGGCGGGCGAGAAATAGTGCTGGGCGGTTCATTGTTCTTTCAGTCGCACCGGCCCGGCGCGTAGTGCGGCCTCAAGAATGGATTTGCTCCACTCCGGCGCGCGCTGCAATGCCTCGAGATCATCGGGGGCAGGGGAGATGACTTGGCCGTTTTCCATCTCGAGCACGAGCACAGGGTCTGGCACGGTGCCGTCGGTGGCTGCCTCCGCGCTATTGTCGTAGACCTTGACGTATGCCACGTGCGGCATGAGTTTGATGAGGTTCAGCTGTGCATTCGGATAGCGCTCGCGGATTTTATCTTCGGGAATAGGATGGCCACCTGCCGCAACGCGAGCCTTGACGCGCGCGATGTGCAGTTCGGGAGAAGACAGTCCGCAGAACCAAATCAAGACGTCATGCGTTTTTGCGGCCTCCCGGATTTTTGCCGTCACTGACTTACCGCCCAGTGTCGTTTCGAAGGCATGGTTCAAACCCTTCGCGATGGCTTCTTCAAGGCGACGAATGCCCTCTTGCCACGCGTACGCATTCGCCGTTTCCTGGTCGCATCCTGTTGACGACGCCTTGAGCTCACGAGCGAACGTATCGGGGTTGAACCAGGTTAGTCCGTTGCGTTCGAGGAAGTGACCACCGACCGAGCTCTTGCCGGCTCCATTTACGCCAGCAAGGACATACAGAACGGGCCGCGTCATCAATAACCGGAGCCTGCCTTTACTTTGCCACCCAATTTGGCACGACCGCGCATCGTCGACTGCAGGCGAGTTGCAGCCGACCGGCCCTGGAGCACCAAGAGACGCTCATCAAAGGTTCGCCTGAGTCCTGCAAGCGTCGATTCGGTCTGAGCCTCCGCCTGCTCTACGAGCTGCATGATGGCGTCATATTCCGCCACCGGAATGATGACGGCCTCGGGCTCATCGTGATTCGTCACCACATGCTTCCCCTTGCTCCGCAGCGCGTTCATCATTCCGCGCCACCCTAATTTTTTTAGATCGGACGCTGGAGTGCGAGGCAGTTTCGCCAGGGGCAGAAAGGCGGCCGGTTTTGCCGGGGTGGTCATAGGTTTTCCTTAAGCTCGCAATCCTGGGACTATTTTACCCCAATAGCCCTGTTTTTGCCATTTTACCCTTTTTGGCCTATTTTGGCCATCTGGCCCAGCCCGCCAGCGCCTCGGCACCCGGCGCCTGCTGGCGAAGTACTCGGCGAACCGTCTTGAACGGGAAGGCGTGTCGGCGAATGCGGCGACCGAGTTGAGATAATGCCGGATATCGACGATCCAGGTGTTACGCATGGGCCACGGACACAACGGCAGCACCCGCGATACAGTTCACTAAATTCAAGGATGTCATCATAACGAACTTGTCGGATTCCGCCTCCGCTTTACGCTGGGAAATCTCGCGTAGCCCTTGGTTCGTTTCACTGAGGACAAATGCCAGCAGCGGCTGCTCAGGATGTTGACTGGCGTATTGTTCTCGATTCCTTCTCCCTCAGGCTCATGGATCGAACGTCCGGATCGCCTCGGTAACGTTGTCGATGGTGATCCGACTCATACGTTCACGACGATGGCGATCACGGTACGGCGGCCCGGCACCGTATCGCTCTAACGGACCCGCAGCGTTTAATGTAATGAAAAATTAACATCGTCCGTGAAGGCCGAAGTGCGCTTCTGTCGTTGCCTGGCGACATTCCCTTCGTCAGTTGTTCCTGCCAATATCCGTCCGTGCTCTGCGCTGCAGACAGCGCACGATGGCGAACGAGGTGTCACATGGAACCAGTCGAAGTGCCGCGCCTGTGAACGAATCTGACAAAGTGAGAATCCTTCTGGTCGACGACCAGCCGGCAAAGCTGCTGACCTATGAGGTCATTCTCGCGGAGATCGGCGAGACACTGGTCAAAGCATCATCCGCAGTCGAAGCGTTCGAGTGTCTGTTGAAGAATGACATTGCGTTGATCCTCATGGACGTTTGCATGCCGGATCTCGATGGCTTCGAGCTCGCGCGTATGATTCGTGAGCATCCGCGCTTTCAGTCGGTCGGCATCATCTTTGTATCCGCA
>CAWCYX010000006.1:0-271681 GCA_963799885.1 uncultured Gammaproteobacteria bacterium
GCTCAATCGCCGGGGCGGAACCTGCGGTCACGCAGGTACGTCAAGTATATCGAAAGGGCGATGTCGGCGAAGCCGCGGCCGCCACGCTCGCTGTGGCGGTGCAGTCGAGCGGTATACGAGCGGCGAACCGGGCCGTCCCCGCAGGCGCACCGGCTTCGGTCCTCGCGGGCGCGGTGCGCGATCTCGCGGCGCACGAGGCGCTCGTGTTGTGGTTGCGGCCGCGCGATCTCGCGGCGCTACCAGGAGCACCTCGGGCTCCAGTCTACCTCTCCGCTCTGATGGGTGATATCGACGCGAACCCGCTACCGCCGCTGTGGCGCAGCCAGGCACACATTGCCTATCCCTTCGATCTGCCGGAACTGCGCCGCGTACGCGTCGACTATGCACTCGGCTGGTTTCGCATCCGCGGCATACCGCTGGTGGCGGCTCAGGTGCAGGCCGACACCTACCTGGCGTGCGGCCTCGCCTCCGAGACGCTGAAGCACATGGTCGACACCTTCGTGCCCGACTACCTGATCGAGCGGCTCGAGGACACGGCGGAACACCGGATCATCACCGGCTATTATCCGCGCCTGTCGCTGGGATCTCACCAGCGCTTCGGATCGAAGGGCGGCTTTCTAGTCCACCTCGACGTGCTCAACGGCACTCAGCCGATTCCCGATGGTCCCTGGATCACGCCCTGAGTCGGTCGGGACGCGAGCCCCCGTTATACGCCGCCACTCAAAGCAACGATATGCAGCTGAGACTGTAGGGGGGAGCGCGGCGATTCAGCGGCGGCTCGCCTTCATGATGCGGCCCTTGTCGCGCTGCCAGTCCCGGTCCTTTTCGGTGTTGCGCTTGTCGTGCTGCTTCTTGCCCTTCGCGAGACCGATCTCCAGTTTCGCGCGGCCCGCCTTCCAGTACAGCTGCAGCGGCACCACGGTGTAACCGCGCCTCTCCACCGCGCCGATCAGATGGTCGAGCTGGCGCCGGTTGAGAAGCAGTTTGCGCGTTCGCGTCGGGTCCGTCTCCACATGGGTCGATGCCGAATTGAGCGGATTGAGATGCGCGCCGAACAGAAAGGCTTCGCCGTTCTTCACATAGACGTACGCTTCGGCGATTTGCGCCTTTCCGGCGCGCATGCTCTTGACCTCCCATCCCATGAGGGAGATTCCGGCCTCGTAGCGCTCTTCGATGAAATAATCGAATCGCGCTTTGCGATTGACGGCGATCGGGGGCAACACGTCCTGGGTCTTCATCGCGGGCAAGTCTACCGATTCAGCGCCGTCCGCGCCCGCGCTTCATTGGAGCCTGTCTGAGTATCTTACGTGGCCGCGACCGCGGCAGATTTCCCCTCAGGCAAGGCGGAGCCGACGCAGTTGGGTATGCACCCAATCAGGAGGCGACAACGCCGCATGAGGGGAAATCTGCCCGGTCCCGAAGGGTTGGCAGGGAGAGGGGCGTCTGCGGCGTTGCACGGCTTGTCCATAGTATCCACTATGGACCGCGCCGCGCGCCTTGCATCCGCTCCCTCTCCCTGCCAACGCGGCTCACGTAAGATACTCAGACAGGCTCCTTGGTGCGAGAATGCCCCGGCGGGCGTTTTCCGCGAGTACTTTAGACGGGCTCCCATTGCCGGTAATCGAACGCAGCGCCATGGTGACTTTCACTGCCAAACAGATGTTCGATCTGGTCAACGACGTCGGTCGGTACCCCGAGTTTCTCCCCTGGTGCACGGGGGCGCGCATCGAGGATCGGTCCGACACGGAGCGGGTGGCTTCGGTCAAAGTGACGCGCGGCGTCCTGCGCACCGAATTCACCACCCGCAACACGCTGAAGAGAGACGCCCAAATTCTCATGCATCTGATCGACGGACCTTTCCGCAACCTCATCGGCGAGTGGCGGTTCGATGCCATCGGCGAGCGCGGATCGCGCGTCAGTTTTCGTGTGGAATTCGAATTCAAGAACCGCTTGACTGCGGCGGCGCTGGGCGCCGCATTCGAAGCGGTTTGCAGCACCATCGTCGACGCCTTCGTCCTGCGGGCGCAAAAAATCTACGCGTAGCGAGGTCGCCATGGCACCGCCCGCGGACATCGGCATCGAAGTCGCGTATGCGGAACCGCATCGCGCCATCGTCAAAACCTACCGACTGACGCTGCCGGCGACAGTCGGCGATGCGCTCCGCCTGGCGGCAGCCGACCCCGAGTTTGTCGGAATCGACCTCGCGGGTTCGACGGTGGGGATTTTCGGAAGAGTCTCGGCCGCGGGCCAGATACTGGCCGACGGCGACCGCGTTGAAATCTATCGGCCGCTCGCCGCAGACCCGAAGAGTGCGCGCCGCGCAAGGGCTCGCGAGGCCCGACGACAGGGGTCGCCCCGACCCCGTTGATTTCACGCACCCGTCGAGCTCGAGCGCCCGTTGAACTCGTATCAGCGCTTTCTCGATTCTTACCGCTCGCGCAGCGAGCGCCAAAGGTCGGGGTCGCCTCGACCCCGTAGATTCGCGCGGTACGCGCTAATAAGTGCGGCCGTTCTTGATCTGAGCCGCGGACTTGTCCTGTTTCGCGGCCTCCTCGGCGGTCGGCTTGTCCAGCTTCGCCACTTTCTCACCGTCGAAATAGACCGTAACGCGGCGCGAATCGATGTGGCGGGTGCGGCCCTTACGCAAGTAATAGATGTAATCCCAACGTTCCTTGTTGAAAGGGTCCGCGACCATCGGCGTGCCCAGCAGGTACCTGACCTGACTGCGGGTCATTCCGGGTTTGACTTGTTCCACCGCTGCCTGGTCCAAGAAATTGCCTTGTTGAATATTGATGCGGTACACACAAGCGCTAGCCAGTACGCTCAGCATGGTCGCCAGCAATAAACGGTGGAATATTTTCATCGATGTGGTGCGCTGCCGTTAAATGATTGATAATCGGGGTCGTATCATACCGGACTGCACCGCATGCCGCAGCGCCTCAGACCATCCACCTCCAGCGAGAGCAACGACCTGCGCAATGCGGGCCTGAAGGTCACGCTGCCGCGCTTAAAAATCCTGGACATTCTCGCGGACGGCTCGGCCCGCCACATGAGCGCCGAGGATATCTACAAGAAGCTGCTGGTGTCGAATGAAGATGTCGGCCTCGCCACGGTGTATCGGGTGCTGACTCAGTTCGAGGCGGCCGGCCTGGTCACGCGCCATCATTTCGAGGGCGGCATGGCTGTGTTCGAGCTCAACCAGGGCGCCCATCACGATCACATCGTGTGTGTCGACTGCGGCCGCGTGGAAGAGTTCATGGACGGAGGCATCGAGGAGCGACAGCACGCCGTGGCGAAGCGATTGGGCTTCGAAATCAGCGATCACGCGCTCATCTTGTACGGCCACTGCCACAAGACCAACTGTCCTTATCAAAAGCACCCAAAATAGCGGGAACCTGTCTTAAACTCCCAGGGCGCGGCGCCGGCCGCGTCAATTCCGCGCCGACCGCGCACGCTTCTTGCCCGGTGCCGCCGTAGCCGGCACCGCCGGCGCACGTCCCAACATTTCGCGCGCGTGGGCCCGCGCCTGGTCGCTGACGTCGATTCCGCCGAGCATGCGGGCGATCTCGTCGATCCGGTCGGTCGCAGAGAGGGTTTTGACGACGGTGCGGGTCGTCTTGCCGTCGGTTTGCTTGATGACTCGGAACTGGGTGTGGGCCTGGGCCGCCACCTGAGCCAGGTGAGTAACGCACAGTACCTGGCCGCTGCGCCCGGAGCCGCCCCGCTCGTCGCTGCCCCCCAGTTCACGCAATTGGCGGCCCACGATCTCGGCGGTGCCGCCGCCGATGCCCGAATCGACCTCATCGAACACCATGCACAACGACGGCGCCCTGCCGGCCGCCGCCACTTGGACGGCGAGGCTGATGCGCGACAACTCGCCGCCGGAGGCAACCTTGGCCAGATTTTTCGGCGGTTGGCCCGGATTGGCGCTCACCAGGAATTCGATGTCGTCCAGGCCGTGCGGGCCAATGTCGGTCTCGCTCGGCTGGACGCCCACGACGAAGCGGCCGCCGGCCATCCCGAGAGTCTGCATGAGTTCGGTGATCTCGCGGCCGAGTTCGGCGGCCGCTCGCTGCCGCGACTGGGTCAGGCGCAACGCCGCGGCGCGAAACTCGCTTTCCAGCAGGGTGAGCCGGTGCTCGAGTTCAGCCAGCTTGAATTCGGCATTCTCGAGCGTCCGCAGTTCCTCTTCGGTGCTCACGAGCTGCGCCGGCAGCTCGAGCACAGTGCGGCGGTGCTTGCGGGCCAATGCCTCCAGGGCCGCTGCATGCCGCTCGATCTCTTCCTGGCGCCCCGGATCGACATCGAGGTCATCCAGGTAACGGCGCAGCGCGCCGCCCGCCTCATCGGCGAGAATGGTGGCCTCGGCAAGCAGCTGCAGGGGCTGGGCAAGTTGCGGGTCGGCGTCCGCCACCGCCCGCAGGGCTGCGGAAGCCTTGGCCAACAGGTCGTGGGCGCTCCCGGCCTCGGCTTCGTAGACGGCGGTCAAAGCGGTCTGCGCCGCCGCGCCCAGACGGCCGCGCGCGGAGATGCGCTTCTGCTCGACGAACAGCGCTTCGATCGCGGTCCCCGTCGTGACCTCGGCCTTTAGTTCAGCAAGCTGGTAGCGCAACAGGTCGAGCCGCGATTCGCGATCGTTCGCCGCGAGTTTGAGCGAATCGTAGTCGCGCCGGCAGGCGCGGAAGCGGTCATGAATCTCCGCCACGACGCCGGGGAGCGTGGGTTGGTCGAGATGCTCGTCGAGCATCTCCCGCTGCGCGCCGCGCTTCACCAGGTGTTGATACTCCTGCTGGCCATGCACTTCGATGAGGAATTCGGCGAACTCCCGCAGCTGCTGTATCGGCACCAGCTGCCCGTTCACATAGGCACGCGAGCGTCCGTCAACGCCGATCACACGCCGTACGATGACTTCGCCGTTGTATTCGATGGCCTGCGCCTCGAGCCAGGCGAGGGCCGCTTCGGGAAGGGCGGCAAAACTCGCCGCAACTTCGGCCCGTTCGGCGCCCTGACGCACGATGTCGGCGCCGCCGCGCCCGCCGGCGATGAGCAGCAAGGCGTCGACGACGATGGATTTCCCCGCGCCCGTTTCGCCGGTCAGCGCCGTAAGCCCTGGACCAAAATCCAGTTCCGCCTCGTCGACGATGACCAGATCGCGCAGTTGCAGATGGGTGAGCATGCGATCGGCTATTCCGCGCTGCCGTAGCCGCCGCGGCCCCAGTGAAGTTTGGAGCGGAGCAGGCGATAATAGTCATAGCCCGGCGGATGCAGCAGGGTGATCCGGGCGTCGGCGCTGTCGACAAAGAGTGTGTCGCCCTGTTCGAGATCGCCGATGACGGTGCCATCGCAGGTGACCTGGCCGCGCGACCCGAGACGATCCGCCATGCGCAGCTCGACCGTGCTGCCGGCACGGACCACGATCGGCCGGTCGCTCAGGGTGTGCGGGCAGATGGGCGCCAGGACCCAGACGTCGAGGTTCGGCTCGACGATCGGGCCGCCGCACGACATCGCATACGCGGTGGATCCGGTCGCCGTCGCGATCACGATGCCGTCGCCGCTGTGCGAGTTGACGAAACGTCCATTGATCGACGTTTCGAAGTCCATCGTGCGGCCGGTCTCCCGTTTGTTCACCACCACGTCGTTCAAGGCCAGGGCGCGAATCGGGACGGCATCGCGGCGCTCCAACCGGGCAGCCAGCAACGACCGCCGGTCCTCCGTATACCGTCCGGACAGCACCGTGTCGATGTCTTCCAGCATCGAATTCGGGCTCACGTCGGTGAGGAATCCCAAGCGTCCGCGGTTGATCCCGAGCAGCGGCACCGCATCGCCGGCGACGAGGCGTGCCGCGTAGAGCAGGGTGCCGTCGCCGCCGATGGCGACGATGAGATCGGCGCGCGTCGCGAACGCCTGTTCGGGACAGAGGACGACACTCCCGGGCGCAAACGCCAAGCCCACCCCGGGGTCGACCAGCGGCGTCAGTCCGCGCGCATGGAGATGGCCGGTCAGGCCCAGCATGCACTCGGCGACGCGCAGGTCCAGGGCGTTGCCGACGAGGGCGATGGACTTGAAGGAATGAGACATAAAACAGACGGTCCTTGTAGCACGCTCGCCACGGGTCGCGTTAGGCTCGAAATGCGGCTCTTCGGGCCTATTCGCCGGACTTGACTTCGTGCGTATGCGCTAGGTAGCTTCAAACGTGATATATGGACCTATCATGACAGAAGGTACCGACGACGGCCTCAATGAGCGGGCGCAGCTGCTCCTGAAGGCGCTGATCGAGAACTACATTCGAGACGGGCAGCCCGTCGGCTCGCGGACCCTGTCGCGCGACTCGGGTTTGAGCTTGTCGTCGGCAACGATTCGCAATGTCATGGCGGATTTGGAGGATCTCGGTTTCGTGGCGTCACCGCATACCTCCGCCGGCCGCATACCCACCGACAAGGGCTACCGTTTCTTCGTCGACACGCTGCTGAAGCTCAAGCCCCTGCATCATGAGGAGATCGAGGAGATCGAGCGCCGGCTGGGGATGGACGCGCCGAACGGCCGGTCGCTGGTCCAGACCGTGTCGCAGATGCTGTCGAGTGTGACGCACATGGCGGGGCTGGTGACGCTGCCGAATCCGAACTACGTCGCCCTCTCGCACATCGAGTTCGTCGCCTTGTCGGAAAACCGCACCCTCGCCATCATGGTCATGGATAACCGCGAGGTTCAGAACCGCGTGGTTCAGCTCGAGCGGCATTATTCTCCCGAGGAGCTGCGGCAGGCGGCGAACTACCTGAATGAGGCGTTCGGCGGCCGGTCGTTGCCGGATGTCAGAGCACAGCTCCTGCGACAGCTCCAGGAAACCCGTCAGCACATGAATCAGCTCATGCTCGACGCCATCCAGGTCGCACAGAAGGTATTCGACACCAAAACGGATGAGCGGGTGGAATACGTGATCGCCGGCGAGACCAATCTGATGGGTTTCGCAGAGCTGTCCAACGTCGACAAGCTGCGGCGCCTGTTCGAGGCCTTCAACGAGAAGCACGACATATTGAAGCTCCTGGATAGCTGCCTGCACGCCGACGGCATCCAGATTTTCATCGGGCAGGAGTCCGGCTACCGGATCCTGGACGACGTCAGCGTGGTCACCGCCCCTTATATGCTGGATAACAAGGTGGTCGGCGTGCTCGGGATCATCGGCCCGACCCGGATGGCCTACGAGCGGGTCATCCCGATCGTCGATGTGACCGCGAAACTGCTCGGCTCGGCCTTGAACGCCCGCAAATAGCCCCCAAGACCCTCACTTCGAGCGGTTTCCTCGGGACCGCTTATTTTCTGCGAGGGCATTGCAACGTGAGCGAAAACAACCAGCCTCTGGGCGATGTCGCCCCGGATAATGGCGCAGACGCGGGGTCGTCGGCGCAGATTCCGGCCGTGGCCGCCGCGGAGGCCAAGGCTCAAGAGAACTGGAACAGCTATCTGCGGTCGGTCGCGGAATTGGAGAACTACCGCAAGCGGAGCGAGCGCGAAATCGAGAACGCGCGCAAATTCGCCATCGAGCGCTTCGCCCAGGAATTGGTCACGGTCGGCGATGCGCTGGAGGCGGGCATCACGGCCGCCGCCGCCAATCCCGGTCCTGCCCTGTTGGAGGGTGCGCAGGCGACATTGCGGCAACTGCACCGGGCCTTCGAAAAGGCGGGCATCAAGATCATCGATCCGGCCGGGCAGCCCTTCGATCCGGCCTGGCATGAAGCCATGGCGGTGCAGGAAAGCCGGGATCAGCCGGCCAACACCGTGTTGACGGTAGTCCAGAAGGGCTACTCCCTGAACGGCAGGTTGCTGCGCCCGGCGCGCGTGATCGTCAGTAAATCGCCAGGAGATGCGAATTGAAGCCGGAATGGCGATTGAAATGCAGCGGTGTCTCCCCCAAGTAGCGGTCAGAGCATTCGAATTTTAGAGGGTCTTCACAATGGGTAAAATAATCGGCATCGATCTCGGTACGACGAACTCGTGCGTCGCGATCATGGAGGGCGGCAAGCCCAAGGTCATCGAGAACAGCGAAGGCGATCGGACGACGCCGTCGATCGTTGCCTTCACGAAGGATGGCGAGGTGCTGGTGGGACAATCCGCCAAGCGCCAGGCCGTCACCAACCCCGCCAATACCGTGGCTGCGGTCAAGCGCCTGATCGGCCGTAAGTTCGCCGATGACGTCGTCAAAAAGGACGTCAGCATGGTTTCCTACAAGATCGTCAAGGCCGACAACGGCGACGCCTGGGTGGAAGTGCAGGGCAAGAAGATGGCGCCTCCCGAAGTCTCGGCCCGCGTTCTCATGAAGATGAAGAAGACCGCGGAGGATTATTTGGGCGAGCCCGTGACCGAAGCGGTCATCACCGTACCGGCCTACTTCAATGATTCCCAGCGCCAGGCGACGAAGGATGCCGGGCGCATCGCCGGCCTCAACGTGAAACGCATCATCAACGAGCCGACCGCGGCCGCGCTGGCCTATGGCCTCGACAAGGACGGCGGCGACCGCAAGATCGCCGTCTACGACTTGGGCGGCGGCACATTCGACGTGTCCGTCATCGAAATCGCCGAAGTCGATGGGGAGCGCCAGTTCGAAGTGCTGTCCACCAACGGCGATACGTTCCTGGGCGGCGAGGATTTCGATCTTCGCGTCATCAACTATCTGGCGGACGAGTTCAAGAAGGAAAGCGGTATCGACGTGCGCAAGGATCCCCTTGCCATGCAGCGCCTGAAAGAGGCTTCCGAAAAAGCCAAGATCGAGCTGTCCTCGAGCCAGCAGACCGAGATCAACCTGCCGTACATCACAGCGGATGCCGCGGGGCCGAAGCACCTCAACATGAAGCTGACCCGGGCGAAACTCGAGTCCCTGGTGGAGGATTTGGTGCAGCGGACCATCGAGCCGTGCCGCATCGCGTTGAAAGACGCCGGCCTGTCCATGAAGGACGTGGGCGAAGTGATTCTGGTCGGGGGTCAGACCCGCATGCCGCTGGTGCAGAAGGCGGTCAAAGACCTGTTCGGCCGGGAGCCGCGCAAGGATGTGAATCCTGACGAGGCGGTTGCCGTCGGTGCGGCGATCCAAGGCGGCGTCCTTTCGGGCGACGTAAAAGACGTGCTGCTGCTCGACGTGACGCCGCTGTCCCTGGGGATCGAGACCCTGGGCGGCATCATGACCAAGGTGATCGAGAAAAACACCACCATCCCGACCAAGGCGGCGCAGACGTTCTCGACCGCCGACGACAATCAGACGGGCGTGACCATTCACGTACTGCAGGGCGAGCGTGATCGCGCGACGGACAACAAGTCGCTCGGCCGGTTCGACCTCACGGACATCCCGCCGGCACCGCGCGGCATGCCGCAGATCGAAGTCGCCTTCGACATCGATGCGAACGGCATCCTGAACGTCTCGGCGAAGGACGTGAAGACCGGCAAGGAACAGCGCATCGTCATCAAGGCGTCCAGCGGCCTGTCGGAAGCCGAGATCAAGCGCATGGTCGGCGACGCCGAAGCGCATGCCGAGGAAGACAAGAAATTCCGCGAACTCGTGACCGCCCGCAACAAGGCCGATGCCACGGTGCACACGGTGGAGAAGGCGTTGAAAGATGTCGGCGACAAGGTGTCCGACGACGAGAAGAAGACGGCCACGGAGGCGATCGAGGCGGTCCGGACGGCGATGAGCGGCGACGATCGCGAGGAGATCGAACGCAAGACCCAGGCGCTCGAGCAGGCCTCCACCGCCCTGCTGCAGAAGATGTACGAGCAGTCCGCGGGCAGCAGCGCGGGCGCTGAGAGCGCCGCCGCCGGACCTGAGTCGAAGAAAGACGATGTGCTCGATGCGGAATTCGAAGAGGTCAAGGAAAGCGATCGCAAGAAAGCCTGATCCCGGCTACCGCGTTGAAGTCGATGGTGTGATAAAACCGCCGGTATGCGATGGTACCGGCGGTTTGCTTTTATGGAAGCCGATATTCTAAGGGTGTGCGATGGCGAAGCTGGACTACTATAAACTCCTCGACTTACCGAAGACCGCGACAGAAGCGGAGATCAAGAAGGCGTACCGCCGCCTGGCCATGAAGTTTCATCCCGACCGCAATCCGGATGACCCTGCCGCCGAGCACAAATTCAAGGAATGCAAGGAGGCCTACGAGGTCCTGACGAACGCCCAGAAGCGGGCGGTCTACGATCAGTTCGGCCATGCCGGCCTCGAGGGGGGCCGGGGCGGGGGCTTTAGCGCCGGCGAGGCCTTCGGCGACATCTTCGGGGAAATGTTCGGCGATATTTTCTCTGGGGGGCAGCGCGGACGAACGCAGGTGTTTCGCGGCGCGGATTTGCGCTATGAATTGGAACTCGACCTCGAGCAGGCGGTATTCGGCACCGAAACAGAGATCCAGATTCCGTCGCTGGCCGAGTGCAAGACCTGTAAGGGAACGGGTGCGGCCAAGGGCTCGGTGCCCAAGACCTGCGACACCTGCAACGGCCAGGGGCAAGTGCGGGTGCAGCAGTCCATTTTCACCATCCAGCAGCCCTGTCCGCGCTGCAAGGGACGCGGCAAGATCATCAGTAACCCCTGTGACAGCTGCTACGGCCAGGGCCGCGTGCGCCAGGAGAAAACGCTGCCGGTGTCGGTGCCGGCAGGCGTCGATACCGGTGACCGGATCCGCTTGAACGGCGAGGGCGAGGCGGGCCGCAACGGCGGCCCCGCCGGCGACCTGTACGTCGAGGTCCGGGTGCGCGAGCACGCCATCTTCGAGCGGGAAGGGAGCCATCTCTCCTGCGAAGTGCCGGTAAGTTTTACCACGGCCGCGCTCGGCGGGACGGTGGAAGTGCCGACTCTGGACGGCGAAGTCGTCTTGAAGATTCCCGCCGAGACGCAGTCCGGCCGGGTGTTTCGAGTTCGCGAGAAGGGCGTGAAGCCGGTGCGCGGCGGAGCCGCCGGGGACCTGTTCTGCCGTGTCGTGATCGAAACACCGGTCAGCCTGAACCATGATCAAAAGGAACTGCTCAAGCAATTCGAGGCTTCGCTGCGGGCCGGGAGTCACCAGCCCAGGGAACAGACCTTCTTCGACGGCGTGAAGAAGTTTTTCACCGGCGCCGTCGACTAAGCCGAACCGATGTCCGGTATCGCGGTATTCGGCATCACGGGGCGCATGGGCCAAACGCTGGTCCGGGCCCTGCGCGAGGCCGGGGCTGCGCAGCCGCTGCGCCTGGTGGGCGCCCTGGCCTCCCCGTTAAGCGTACGGCTCGGGTCGGACGCGGGCGGGGACGGCGCCCCTACCGGCGTGCCGGTCACCGCCGACCCGGCTACGGCACTGCGCGACGCCGCGGTGGCGGTCGATTTCAGTTTGCCGCAGTGCGTTGCCGGCAACGCGCTCGCCTGCATGGCGGCGCGGGTGCCCTTGTTGGTCTGCGCAACCGGCTTCGATCGAGCCACGCGCGAGGTGCTCGATGCGGCCGCCGGCGTCATCCCGGTCTTGATTGCGCCCAACACCAGTGTGGGGGTGAACCTGGTCGCGCGGCTGGTGAAGCTGGCCGCGCGCGGCCTCGGCCCCGCATACGACGTGGAAATCAGCGAGGCGCACCATCGAATGAAGCGTGACGCGCCGTCAGGAACCGCGTTGGCGCTGGGTGAAGTCGTGGCAGCCGAGCGCGGAAGGCGCCTCGCGGATGTTGCAGTATTCAACCGCCATGGTTCGGACGCGCAGCGCAAAGCGGGGGACATCGGCTTTGCCGTGTTGCGGGCGGGCGACATCGTCGGCGAGCACACGGTGAGCTTCGCAGTCGCCGGCGAGCGGGTGGAGATTACGCATCGCGCCACCGACCGCATCACATTCGCGCACGGTGCCTTGCGGGCCGCGGCGTGGCTTGCCGGGAGACCGCCCGGTCTGTATGCGATGGACGACGCGCTGGGATTGGATCAGGCATAGACAGTCACCGCCTTGATCGTTAATATTCGCGCCCGGTAACGAAGTGCGATTAACCCCTGAAGCGGGAGTCCGTTCTTGAAGAGCGGCTCCCGCTTTGCGCATCTGCGGAACGCGCGTGGCGCAAAGCGAGGAACCGGAGTGTCGACACCTGCAGTGCTAGCTCTCGAAGATGGCACCGTGTTCCGAGGCGTCTCAGTAGGCGCGAAAGGCAACACGACTGGTGAAGTAGTTTTCAATACGGCAATGTCGGGCTACCAGGAGATCCTCACGGATCCCTCGTACTGCCGGCAGATTGTCACTCTGACGTATCCCCATGTCGGCAACACCGGGACGACTCCGGAAGACCTGGAATCCGGGGCGGTCTACGCCGCGGGGTTGGTGATCCGGGACTTGGCCCTGCTGCATTCGAACTGGCGGTCGACGGAATCCTTGAACAGTTTCCTGCAGCGCTGCAAGGTGGTCGCGATCGCGGATATCGATACCCGGAAGCTGACGCGCCTGCTGCGCGAGAAGGGCGCGCAGTCCGGCTGCATCATGACCGGCGATGCCATCGACGAGACCGCGGCGGTGCGCGCGGCGCGAAAGTTTCCGGGCCTCAAGGGGATGGATCTCGCCAAGGCGGTGGCCACCAAGAAGATTTATCAGTGGAACGACGGTGCGGTCTGGAAGACCCAAGCCAAACCGCCGCGCCCGCAGAGCCGTGTGCACGTGGTGGCATACGATTTCGGAATCAAGAGAAACATCCTGCGCATCCTCGCCGAGTTCGGTTGCCGCATGACCGTTGTGCCCGCTCAAACACCGGCGGATCAAGTACTTGCGATGAATCCTGATGGTATATTCTTAAGTAATGGCCCCGGCGATCCGGAGCCCTGCGACTATGCCATCACCGCCATTGCGCAATTCCTCGAGACCGACATCCCCGTGTTCGGGATTTGCCTGGGTCATCAGCTGCTCGGGTTGGCGAGCGGCGCCAAGACCGTGAAGATGAAGTTCGGACATCACGGCGCGAATCATCCGGTGCTGGAGATCGATTCAGGCCGCGTGCTGATATCCAGTCAAAACCACGGCTTTGCGGTGGACGAGTCGACCCTGCCGGCGAACCTTCGGGCCACGCATCGCTCGTTGTTCGACGGTTCGCTGCAGGGCGTCGCGCGCACCGATCGGCCGGCGTTCAGTTTTCAGGGACATCCCGAAGCGAGCCCCGGCCCGCATGACTTACAGTTGTTGTTCGAGCATTTCATGTACTTGATGGTCAAGCGAATCCAGACGAACTCCCGCCACCGCAACTCCGTCAAACAGAAATCGGCTGGAGGGTAACTCCATGCCCAAAAGAAGCGACCTCCAAAGCATCCTCATCATCGGTGCCGGGCCCATCATCATCGGCCAGGCCTGCGAGTTCGATTATTCTGGAGCTCAAGCGTGTAAGGCTCTGAAAGAAGAAGGGTTTCGCGTAATTCTGGTGAACTCGAACCCGGCCACCATCATGACCGATCCGGAAACCGCGGACAGCATTTACATCGAGCCCATCAATTGGCGCACCATCGAGCGCATCATCGAGAAGGAACGGCCGAGCGCGCTGCTGCCGACCATGGGCGGTCAGACCGCGTTGAATACGGCGCTCGACCTGGTGCGCGAAGGCGTGCTCGAGAAATACAACGTCGAGATGATCGGCGCATCGCAGCGTGCCATCGACATGGCCGAAGATCGCGAATTGTTCCGCCGCGCCATGGCGGACATCGGCCTCGAAACCGCCCGCGCCCGCATTGCCCACAGCATGGAAGAGGCCCTGGCGGTGCAGGCCGAGATCGGTTTTCCCACGGTGATCCGGCCGTCTTTCACCTTGGGCGGCAGCGGCGGCGGCATCGCGTACAACCGCGAGGAGTTCGAGGCCATCGTCGCGCGCGGCCTCGATGCCTCCCCGACCAACGAGGTGTTGCTCGAAGAGTCGGTGCTGGGCTGGAAGGAATACGAGATGGAGGTGGTCAGGGACCGCAACGACAACTGCATCATTGTCTGTTCCATCGAGAACCTGGACCCCATGGGAGTACACACCGGCGATTCGATCACGGTGGCGCCTGCGCAAACGTTGACCGACCGCGAATATCAGCGGCTGCGAAATGCGTCGATCGCCGTGTTGCGCAAGATCGGCGTGGATACCGGCGGATCCAACGTGCAATTCGCCGTCAACCCGGATGACGGGCGTGTGCTCGTCATCGAAATGAATCCGCGCGTGTCGCGTTCGTCGGCGCTGGCATCCAAGGCCACGGGCTTCCCGATCGCGAAAATCGCCGCGAAGTTGGCGGTCGGGTACACGCTGGATGAACTCAAGAACGAGATCACCGGCGGGGGTACGCCGGCGTCCTTCGAACCGACCATCGACTACGTGGTCACCAAGATTCCGCGCTTCACCTTCGAGAAATTCCCGGGCTCGAATTCGCGCCTGACGACGCAAATGAAGTCCGTGGGCGAAGCGATGGCGATCGGGCGCACCTTTCAGGAATCGATGCAGAAGGCGTTGCGCAGTTTGGAGCTGGGTTACGACGGATTCGACGCGCAACTGACCCTGCCGCTCACCGACGCGGCCACCGAGAAGCTGTCGTACGAATTGCGCTGGCCTGGGCCCGATCGCATCTTGTATGTCGCCGATGCCTTTCGCGCCGGTTGGTCGCTGCAGCATATCTTCGATGCCACCAAGATCGATCCGTGGTTTCTGGCGCAGATCGAGGATCTGATGCTGGAGGAGAAGCGGCTCGCGGAGCAGGGCTTCGAAAGTCTCGAGCTTGTTCGTCTGCGCGCCTTGAAGCGGAAAGGTTTTTCGGATGCCCGCATTGCGAGGCTCGTGGCGCGCGATGAGGCCGCGGTGCGCGCCCGGCGGCGCAAGCTGGGGTTACACCCCGTGTACAAGCGCGTCGATACCTGCGCGGCGGAATTCTCGACCTCGACCGCCTACCTGTACTCGACTTACGAAGACGAGTGCGAAGCCAATCCAACTTCCCGCCGTAAGATCATGATATTAGGGGGCGGACCGAACCGCATCGGGCAGGGAATCGAATTCGATTACTGCTGCGTGCATGCCGCGATGGCGCTGCGCGAGGATGGCTTCGAAACCATCATGGTCAACTGCAATCCGGAGACCGTCTCGACGGATTACGACACCTCCGATCGGCTGTACTTCGAGCCGTTGACCTTCGAGGATGTGATGGAAATCATCGAGAAGGAAAAGCCCGAAGGGGTGATCGTGCAATACGGCGGGCAGACGCCGCTCAAGTTGTCGCGCGCACTCGCCGCCGCCGGCGCTCCCATCATCGGCACCTCGCCGGACAGCATCGATGTCGCCGAGGACCGCGAACGGTTTCAGAAGCTGGTCACCAGCCTGAAGTTCAAACAACCCGCGAACGCGCTGGCGCGCACCGCGGACGCGGCGGTGTTCCTGGCACGTGAGGTCGGGTTCCCGTTGGTCGTGCGGCCGAGCTACGTACTCGGCGGCCGCGGCATGGAAGTGGTCTTCAACGAGGACGATCTGCGCGAATACATGATCGAGGCCGTCAAGGTGTCGAACGACAGCCCGGTGCTGCTGGATCGATTCCTGGATCTTGCCATCGAAGTGGACGTGGATGCCGTCTGCGACGGCCGGGACGTGTTGATCGGCGGGATCATGGAGCACATCGAGCAGGCCGGCGTCCATTCGGGCGACTCCGGCTGTTCGTTGCCGCCCAACGGCTTATCTACGGAAGTTCAGGATGTATTGCGGGTCCAGACGCGCGAACTCGCGAAAGCCCTCAACGTGATCGGCTTGATGAACGTCCAATTCGCGATACAAAGCGGCGTGATCTACATCCTCGAGGTCAACCCGCGCGCCTCGCGCACGGTGCCCTTCGTGTCCAAGGCCACCGGCGTACCGCTCGCCAAGGTGGCGGCGCGGGTCATGACCGGTAAGACGCTCGCAAGCCAAGGCCAGACCGTCGAGCGCATCCCGCCGTACTTTTCGGTGAAGGAGGCGGTGTTCCCCTTCGTCAAGTTTCCGGAAGCGGATCCCATCTTGGGTCCCGAGATGAAATCGACCGGCGAAGTCATGGGCACCGGCCACACCTTCGGCGAGGCGTATGCTAAGGCGCAAGCGGCATCAGGCGTCACCCTGCCGACGCGCGGGTTGTGCTTTGTCAGCGTGCGCGACCGGGATAAGCCGGGCGCGGTGCAACTCGCCCAGATGCTGATTGCCCGCGGCTTTGATATCGCGGCCACGGGCGGTACCGCACAGGTTCTGGAGGCGGCCGGCGTCGCCTGCAGGAGGGTCAACAAAGTGCGGGAGGGTCGCCCTCACGTCGTCGATATGATAAAAAATGATGAGGTCGCCCTGATCGTGAATACCACGGAAGGCAAGCAAGCCGTGCGCGAATCCCGGTCGATTCGCCGCGAGGCGGTTGCCAGGCGGGTGACCTACTACACGACGGTGGCCGCCGCGCGCGCCACCTGCGATGCGCTGGATCATCTAGGCGACATCGAAGTCAATCGACTGCAGGATCTGCATAAGGAGCTTGTTTGAATATTCCAGTGGAATTCGCGTGAAACGAACTCCGATGACTCTGCACAGAGAGCTGCCAGCGTGAAGCGCACTCCCATGACTCTGCGCGGCGCCGAGCGGCTGCGGCAGGAACTGAAACAACTCAAGAGCGAGGCGCGTCCCAACGTCATCAAGGCGATCGCCGAAGCGCGCGCGCACGGCGATTTGTCGGAGAACGCCGAATACCACGCAGCGCGTGAACAACAGAGCTTCATCGAGGGGCGGATCAACGACATCGAGAACCGCCTGTCGAACAGCGAGGTGATCGACGTCACGAAGTTGACGGCCACCGGACGGGTGGTATTCGGGGCTACCGTGCAGCTCGAGGACCCGGACGGCGGTGCCAAAGTGGTCTACCAGCTGGTGGGCGACGATGAAGCCAACATCAAGGCAGGGTTGCTGTCGGTCTCCTCGCCGATCGCGCGCGCGCTCATCGGCAAATCCGAGGGCGATGTGGTCGATGTGACTGCGCCGGGCGGTACCCGCAGCTACGAAATCGTGTCGGTCCGCTACGTGTAGTCCCGGCCGCAGCGCCGCCGCCGGTCAGGAGATCTCGTGATTCGGACGGCCCGACCCGTGATCCGTTGTTTCTTCCGAGTGGTGCTGGTGCTGTGGGCCGGGAGCCTGTGGTCGGTGGGCTTGTGGGTGACTCCGATCCTGTTCTCCGCGCAGAGCGATCGCCATCTGGCCGGGGTGCTGGCCGGGCGAATCTTCAGCATCGAGACCTATGTGGGGATCGCGGTCACCGTGCTCGCGCTGTTGCTGCCGGGTCGAACCACATTTTTGTGGGGCTATCTCGCGGCGGCGCTGCTCGCGGCCAACGAATGGGCATTGCGGCCCGTGATGTCCGCAGCACGCCTGCACGGCACCGCGGCCGGGCTGACGTTCGGCGCCTGGCATGGCGTGTCGGCGGTGATCTACTCGGCGGCGTGCATCGCGCTGCTCGTATTGGTCCTTAAGTCGCAAAGAAACCGCTGATCCTACTGACGCCGGCTCTCACATTCGACGGTGAATCGTACCTATTGATGACCCCACAACTCGCCGGGGTCGCGAGGTCTGAGTTGGGAGCGCCGGCGGGCAGTCTGACCGGAGAGCGGCACGCGATAATCGCGGCGATGGATTTCCTGCTGTCGGGGTACTGAGGCGGTCCCAGTGGCCAGAGCCGGGCCAGCTACTGATCCGGTATGAGAATTTTCGGCATTTCCGCGCGGCGTCGATAGAATACGCCCACATGCCCCACACGTTGCACCAGCGCGCTCGCGGTGCGGTCAGCTAAACTGTCGAGTGCCGCGTTGCGTACCTCCCGTTCGCCCACACGGGCGCTGACTTTGACGAGCTCGTGATCGGTGAGCGCGCGGTCCAACTCATTGACCACGCCGTCGGTGAGTCCGGCGTTGCCGATGATCACGAGGGGGTTCAAGGGGTGCGCCAGGCGCCGCAGATATTTCTTTTGTCGTTCGGAGAGATTCATCCGCTGCATTATAAGTGGCGACGAGACCGGAGTAAGCACCGGCCGTGCAAACCCATGCAAAGCTAAGTAATGCCCAAACGCACAAAGAGCAGTGCTCGCTGGCTCGCCGAGCACGCGAACGACGAGTTCGTGAAAAGAGCGCACCGGGAAGGGTGGCGATCGCGCGCGGTGTTCAAGCTGGCCGAGATCCAGGAGAGCGAGCGGCTGCTGCGGCCGGGCATTCGATGCGTGGACTTGGGTGCGGCGCCCGGTGGCTGGAGCCAGTATGCGGCGCGGATCGTCGGCGGCACGAGCCGTATCGTCGCAACGGACATATTGCCCATGGACGCCGTCCCGGGCGTGGATTTCGTGCTCGGCGACTTTCGCGAAGAGGCGGTTTTGAATGAAGTTCTCGCCATGGTCGGCGGCTCGAAGGTCGACCTTGTTTTGTCGGATATGGCCCCCAACATGGCAGGAATAGACGCAGTCGATCAGCCCAGATCCATGTATCTGGCGGAGCTGGCACTGGAATTTGCCGATCGCGTCTTGGCTCCCGGAGGCGATTTGCTGGTGAAATTGTTTCAAGGGACCGGATTCGAAGAGATCATCAAGAATGCCCGGGCACGGTACGGGCGGGTCGCGACGAAAAAGCCGAAGGCGTCACGTAACCGCAGTCCTGAGATCTATCTGTTGGCGCGGCAGTTTGGGATGGTGTAAGTTCGGGGGGGCCTGCCTTGAGGGCCCACCGAGGCGGGTCCACCTTAGGGATGTGCCCATCGGGGAAACCCGTCTGTCCGGGGAACGGCCATCGGGATAATGTGTCGTAATGGGTATCGGCTGAAGGTGAAACTTGAACGATCTGACGAAACAAATTCTCTTATGGGTCGCTTTGGCGGTCATCCTGCTCGCTATTTTCAGTCAATTCGGGATGCGAACCGGCCAGCCGGCGACCATCGACTACTCGCAGTTTCTCTCCGAAGTCAAAAGCAACAGCGTCGATTCGGTCACCCTCAAGGGGGAGATCATCGAGGGCAAGCGGCGCGACGGCAACCAATTCGTCACTTACAACCCGGAGACGGGCAATGGCGCGCTGATCGGATTGTTGCAATCACAGGGCGTGAAATTCCGCGGTGAGCCCCCGAAGCAGCAGTCGGTATTCCTGCAGCTGCTCATATCCGCCTTTCCCATCTTGATTCTGATCGGCTTCTGGGCCTACTTCATGCGACAGATGCAAGGCGCATCAGGAGGGCGGGGCGCCATGTCCTTCGGCAAGAGCCGAGCGCGCCTGCTGGGCGAAGATCAGGTCAACATTACTTTCGCCGACGTAGCGGGCGTCGAAGAGGCGAAGCAAGAAGTCGTAGAAATCGTCGATTTCCTGAAAGATCCCGGCAAGTTCCAGAAACTTGGCGGCAAGATCCCGAAAGGCGTCCTCATGGTCGGCTCCCCTGGAACCGGCAAGACGTTGTTGGCGCGAGCCATCGCCGGCGAGGCGAAAGTGCCGTTCTTTACGATCTCCGGCTCGGATTTCGTCGAGATGTTCGTCGGCGTGGGCGCCTCGCGCGTCCGCGACATGTTCGAGCAGGCGAAGAAGCATGCACCTTGCATCATCTTCATCGATGAAATCGATGCAGTCGGCCGACATCGCGGGGCCGGCTTGGGCGGCGGCCATGATGAGCGTGAACAGACCCTGAACCAGTTGCTGGTGGAGATGGACGGGTTTGAAGGCAATGAGGGGATCATCGTCATTGCGGCCACCAATCGACCGGATGTACTCGATCCCGCCTTGCTCCGGCCCGGCCGATTCGACCGACAGGTGGTCGTGCCCCTGCCGGACGTGCGCGGACGCGAGCAAATCCTCAAGGTCCACATGCGCAAGGTACCCCTGGGCGACAACGTCAAACCGTCTGTGATTGCGCGCGGCACCCCCGGATTCTCCGGCGCCGATCTCGCCAATCTGGTGAATGAGGCGGCGCTGTTCGCCGCCCGCGGCAATAAGCGCTCGGTGACGATGGAAGAGTTCGAGCGCGCCAAGGACAAGATCATGATGGGGGCCGAGCGCCGTTCCATGGTCATGACCGAGGAGGAGAAACGCAACACCGCCTACCACGAGTCGGGTCACGCCATCGTGGGCCTGAGCGTTCCGGAGCACGATCCGGTTTACAAGGTGACCATCATTCCCCGCGGTCGTGCGCTGGGTGTGACCATGTTCCTGCCGGAACAGGACCGCTACAGCACCAGCAAGCGGCAGCTCGAGAGCCGTATTGCCACGTTGTTCGGCGGCCGCGTGGCCGAAGAATTGGTGTTCGGCGCGGATGCCGTGACCACCGGGGCATCCAACGATATCGAGCGGGCGACCGAACTCGCACGCAACATGGTAACGCGCTGGGGCTTGTCGGACCGTCTCGGTCCGCAAACCTACAGCGAAGAGTCGGGCGAAGTATTCCTGGGCCGCAGCGTGACGCAGCACAAACAGGTGTCGGACGTTACCGCCCATGTCATTGACGAGGAAGTGCGCCGTGTGATCGACAGCAACTATCAGCGCGCTTACAAGATCATCCAAACCAACATGGACAAGTTGCAGACCATGTCGGAGGCCTTGATCAAGTACGAGACCATCGACGAAGAGATGATCAAGGACATCATGGAAGGCAAGGTGCCGCGGCCGCCGCGGGACTGGGACGATACACCGACGGCCACCCCGCGTCCCCCGACGGCGGAGAAGCCGGCGCCGCCGCTGGTCAATCCGGCAGGGCAGCACTAGGGCCGCGCGG
The DNA here is from genome assembly GCA_963799885.1 of uncultured Gammaproteobacteria bacterium. GTDB lineage: Bacteria > Pseudomonadota > Gammaproteobacteria > Steroidobacterales > Steroidobacteraceae > Bog-1198. The sequence goes on from CAWCYX010000006.1 coordinate 20,704, forward strand.
GCTCACGCGAGCCCTCATGCACTGGCGCTGCCTGCAGCGAGTCGTCGACCTGACTCGGCCCGTCGTCATGGGCATTCTGAACGTGACCCCCGATTCGTTCTCCGACGGCGGGCGCTATGCCAGCGTCGACGCAGCCTTTGATCGTGCGGCGGCCATGACGGCCGAGGGCGCCGCCATCATCGATGTGGGCGGAGAATCGACTCGACCCGGCGCGCTCGGCATCGAGGAATCCGTCGAGACCGAACGGATCGTGCCGATCATCGAGCGCATCGCTCGCACCTTGGACGTGACGATCTCCATCGATACCAGCAAACCGGGCGTGATGGCCGCGGCAACCGCGGCGGGCGCGCACATCGTCAACGATGTCTATGCGCTGCGGGCACCGGGTGCCCGCGAGTGGGCTGCCCGCTCGGGGGTGGGCGTGTGCTTGATGCACATGCAGGGGGAGCCGCGTACGATGCAGCACCATCCGCACTATCGGGACGTGGTGGCGGAGGTGTCCGAATTCCTGGTGCGGGCACGTGAATCCTGCCTATCGGCGGGGGTGGCGCAGGACGCCATCGTGCTCGACCCGGGGGTGGGCTTTGGTAAAGGATTGGAACATAACATGACTCTACTCAAGGAACTGCCCCGGCTGGTGGCGCTCGGGTCCCCGCTTTTGGTGGGGGTGTCGCGAAAAAGCTTCATCGGCCGCATTCTCGACCGCGGCACCGATGAGCGCCTGTACGGTGGCCTCGGCCTGGCGGCGCTCGCGGTCTCCATGGGAGCGCGCATCATCCGTACTCACGAGGTAGGCCCTACCCATGATGCGGTCCGGATGGTCAGTGCGGTGCTGCAAGGCTGCCAGGCTGCGGAAGCACTGCGTTGACCGTGCGCTACTTTGGTACCGACGGAGTCCGCGGCCGCGTCGGGCAGGCGCCGATGACCGTCGATTTTGCGCTCAGGCTGGCCAGCGCCGCGGCGCGGGTGCTGGCACCCGCCGGCGGGCGTGTGCTCATCGGCAAGGACACGCGGCTGTCGGGTTATCTGTTCGAGTCGGCGCTGGAGGCGGGTTTCGTGGCCGCGGGCGTCGACGTGATGCTGATCGGGCCTCTGCCCACGCCCGGCATCGCGTACATGACGCAGCGGCTCGGCTGCAGTTTCGGCGTCGTCATCAGCGCGTCACACAACTCCTATGAAGACAACGGCATCAAATTCTTCGATGCCACCGGCAGCAAGCTCTCCGATGAGATCGAGACCCTGATCGAGCAGTCGATCGACGAGCCCGTCATCACGCAAGAATCCCAGCATCTGGGCAGGGCGGTTCGCATCGACCGCAGCAGAACCCAGTACCAGGAATTCTGCGCATCGACCATTCCGGCGGGAATGAACCTGCGCGGTTTCAAAATCGTCATCGACTGCGCCAACGGCGCCGGCTACAAAGTCGCGCCGCGCGTGCTCGCGGATCTCGGCGCGGAGATCGTGCCCATCGGCTGCTCACCGAACGGCCGCAACATCAACGACGGCTGCGGCTCGACCGCTCCCGAATTGCTGCAACTCACCGTTCCCGGGGTACGGGCTCAAGTCGGCATGGCGCTCGACGGCGACGGCGACCGGGTCGTGATGGTGGACGAACTCGGACGCTGCGTGGACGGGGACCAGCTTCTTTATATTTTGGCGACGGCGCGGCAAGCCGCCGGCCTAATCAAAGGACCCGTGGTCGGCACCGTCATGAGCAACCTGGGGCTCGAACATGCGCTGGCCGAGCGCGGCATCGAGTTCCGTCGCGCGCAGGTCGGCGATCGTCACGTGCTCTCGATGCTGAATGAGACGGGGGGTACCCTGGGAGGCGAAACTTCCGGTCACATCCTGTGTCTTGACAAGACCACGACCGGTGATGGACTGGTGAGCGCCTTGCAAGTGCTTGCCGTGATGAAATCGACGAACGCGGGCCTCGCCGAGTTGACGGCCCCCATGCGCCGATATCCACAGGTCTTGATGAATGTGCGGGTGGCCCGGCGCTTCGATCCGATGACCAAGCCCAGCGTGCTGGCGGTGGTAGATGCACTGCAGCGCAAGTTCGAGGGCCGTGGCCGCATCGTGCTGCGCGCCTCGGGTACCGAGCCGGTCATTCGCGTGATGGTCGAGGGTTATGACGCGGGCCTGGTCAAAAAAGGTGCTCGCGAGATCGCCGCCGCCGTGGAAGCGGCGGCGGGCGAACCCGCGGCCGGCGTAACGGTGGCAGCCGGCGATGGCGGGACGGAGGCGAGCGGCGACACGGGGCTCAGCGCCGATGCGCCACTCGACGAGGCAGAGCCCCAAACCTGGGCTGGGCTTGCAGTTACGGGACGGCGCAGCTAATCTTCGCCGCCTTTACTGCAGGGCTGTGCCCTAAGGTGGTGCGTATGCGTCGTCCTGTAGTCGCGGGCAATTGGAAAATGCATGGGTCGCGAGCTGCCAACCAGGCGCTCCTCAGCGAGTTGGAGCGACGTGTGAAGCCGGAGTGGCCTGTCGACGTCGTCGTATTTCCGCCCTATGTTTACTTGGCCGACGCGGTCCGAATGCTCGACGAGGGGCAGATTCGGGTGGGGGCGCAGGATGTTTGCGCCGAGGCGGCCGGGGCATTCACGGGCCAGGTCTCTGCGGCCATGTTGCGGGATGTGGGATGCCGCTACGTCGTCATCGGGCACTCCGAGCGGCGGCGTTTGTATCATGAAGATGATGCGCTGGTATCGCGTAAGTTCGCCGCAGTGCTGGCAGTGGGACTCACGCCGGTTCTGTGCGTCGGCGAGACGCTGGAAGAACATGAAGCCCACCAAGCGCAAGCCGTGGTGGCCCGACAAATCGATGCGGTGATTGCCATGAACGGCATCACGAGCTTTGCCAAGGCGATCATTGCCTACGAGCCGGTGTGGGCGATCGGTACCGGCCGCACGGCCTCACCACAGCAGGCGCAGGGGGTGCATGCCTACCTGCGCGGCCGGATCGCCGCGCAAGATGCTAATATAGCGCGCCATTTACGGATCCTGTACGGCGGCAGCGTCAAGGGCGGCAACGCGGCAGAGCTTTTCTTGATGCCGGATGTCGACGGCGGATTGGTGGGCGGCGCTTCCTTGAGCGCCGATGAGTTCTTTGAGATTTGCGCGGCTGCGTCCCTACGGGGTTCCGTTCGCCACTGAGAGATTGCTATGTTGCGTGGTTTTATTTTGGGCTTTCACGTGCTGTTGGCACTCATGATCATCGGACTGGTGCTGCTGCAGCGTGGCAAGGGTGCAGAGGCGGGAGCCGGCTTCGGGTCGGGTGCGTCGGGCACCGTATTCGGTGCACGCGGCACGAGTACCTTGTTTTCGAAATTGACGGCAGTGTTTGCGGCGCTGTTCTTCGTGACGAGCCTGTCGCTCGCGTATCTCGGGACGCGTGGGCCGAGCGAACCCACCAGCGTGTTGGAGCGCTCGGTACTGTCGACGCCGGCGCCTGCAGCGCCGGCGCAGTCCACGCCTCAGCCGGCCGCGCCCGATCCGGCGGCCCCTGCGGCGCCCGCACCTCAGCCGGCCGCGCCCCAACCGGCCGCGCCTAAATGATTCGAGACGAGTAATTCAAGCCGACGTGGCGAAATTGGTAGACGCGCTAGTTTGAGGGGCTAGTGGGGCAACCTGTGCCGGTTCGAGTCCGGCCGTCGGCACCATCTTTGCCAGGTGGACGAAGTGTTCATTTGGCGCATTGCGATGTCCTGTTATGATAATTTGCGGACTTTGACCAACGACGACGCGTATGTTGCGACAGTATTTGCCGATTCTGATTTTCATGGGCCTGGCCACGGTGTTGGGTCTGGCGTTGTTCACGATCGGTTGGATCGCAGGTCCGCGGCGGCCGGATGCGGAAAAGCTTTCGCCTTACGAGTGCGGTTTCGAAGCCTTCGAAGACTCACGCATGCGGTTCGACGTCAGGTACTACCTGGTCGCCATCATATTCATCGTCTTCGATCTCGAGATCGCGTTCTTTTTTCCCTGGGCCGTATCGCTCCGCGTCACCGGCACTTTCGGGTTGATCGCGATGCTGATATTCGCATTGGTGCTGGTTGTTGCGCTGGTGTATGACTACCGGAAAGGGGCGCTTGAATGGGACTAGAAGCCGTGTCAGCCGACATCCCCACCGTTCGCGGCTTCGAAGTCACCACTGTCGATAAGCTTATCAATTGGGCCCGCACCGGATCGTTGTGGCCGATGACCTTCGGCCTCGCCTGCTGCGCCGTTGAAATGATGCACGCCGGTGCCGCGCGCTACGACCTCGACCGCTTCGGCGTCGTGTTCCGCCCAAGTCCGCGGCAATCGGACGTCATGATCGTGGCGGGCACGCTGGTGAATAAGATGGCGCCGGCGTTGCGCAAGGTGTACGACCAGATGGCCGAGCCGCGCTGGGTGATCTCGATGGGATCCTGCGCGAACGGCGGCGGTTATTACCACTACTCCTATGCGGTGGTCCGCGGCTGCGATCGGATCGTTCCGGTGGACGTCTACGTTCCGGGTTGTCCGCCGACGGCGGAGGCGCTGCTGTACGGCATCATTCAGCTGCAGAACAAGATCAAGCGCAACAAGGCAATCATCCGATGACCGACACTGCCGGCGCCGCCGCGACGGCGGCCACGCCTCAGCAGGCTGCGCCGGCGCGCATTGCGCCGACCCGTCTCGAGATCCTGGCAGCGGCGGTTGCGCGGGTGTTTCCCGAAGGCCTCACGCCGGTGGCCGGCCACACCGGCGAACTGACGTACGAAGTTCCCACCGATCGGTTGCTGCGAACCGCGGAGGCGTTTCGCGATCACGCCGAACTGAAGTTCGAGATGTGCATGGATGTGTGCGGCGTCGATTATCTGGAGCATGGTCGCGCCGAATGGAAGACCGACGATGCGACGGCTTCCGGTTTCAGCCGCGGCGTCGCCCGCCGCGCGCAGGCGACCGCCGCTGATGGACCGTCGGGCAGGCGGTTTGCGGTGGTCTATCATTTATTGTCCCTGGCGCACAACCATCGAGTACGCCTGCGAGTGTTCTGTCCCGACGATTCCCAGCCCATGGTGGACTCGGTGGTTGGTGTCTGGGCCTCGGCGGACTGGTTCGAACGCGAGACCTTCGACTTGTTCGGCATTCTATTCAGGGGCCATCCGGACCTTCGCCGTTTGCTCACCGACTACGGCTTCATCGGTCATCCTTTCCGCAAGGATTTTCCGCTATCGGGCAACGTGGAAGTGCGTTACGACCCCGAGAAGGGGCGGGTGGTCTATCAGCCGGTGACCATCGAGCCTCGAGTCCTCGTGCCCAAAGTCATCCGTCACGACAATCGTTATGACCCGGCCCTCACCAACGCGCCCGTCGCGGCCCCGGGCGCCCCGCCCGGCGTGCCGTAGGAAGGTCGAATGGCTGAGATTCGCAACTACACGATGAACTTCGGACCGCAGCACCCCGCCGCGCACGGCGTGCTGCGTCTGGTTCTCGAGATGGACGGCGAGGTCATTCAAAAAGCGGATCCGCACGTCGGTCTATTGCACCGCGGGACGGAAAAACTGGCCGAGAGCAAGCCCTTCAACCAGTCGATCGGCTACATGGACCGGCTGGATTACGTGTCGATGATGTGCAATGAGCATGCGTACGTCATGGCCATCGAAAAATTGCTTGGAATTGAAGCGCCGCTGCGTGCCCAATACATTCGCGTGATGTTCGACGAGATCACCCGCATTCTCAATCACCTGATGTGGCTGGGAGCGCATGGGCTGGATATCGGCGCGATGACGGTGTTTCTGTACTGCTTCCGCGAGCGCGAAGACCTGATGGACTGCTATGAAGCGGTGTCCGGTACGCGCATGCACGCCACGTATTACCGGCCGGGGGGCGTGTATCGGGACCTGCCGGAGGTCATGCCGAAATATCAGCAGTCGCAATGGCGCAGCAAGAAAGACGCGGATCGCCTCAACGAACGCCGCGCCGGGGGACTGATCGATTTCATCGCGGACTTCGTCGACCGTTTCCCGGCTTGCGTCGATGAGTACGAAACGCTGCTCACGGACAATCGGATCTGGAAGCAGCGCACCGTCAATATCGGCGTGGTGACTCCGGAGCGCGCCATGCAGCTGGGATTCTCCGGCCCCATGCTCCGCGGCTCCGGCATCGAGTGGGACCTGCGCAAGAAGCAGCCCTACGAAGTCTACGAGCGCATGGATTTCGACATCCCGGTGGGCGTCAACGGCGATTGCTACGATCGCTATCTGGTGCGCATCGAGGAGTTACGTCAATCGACCCGGATCGTCGGCCAATGCGTCGCGTGGCTGAAGGATAACCCCGGTCCGGTCATGATCGACGACCGCAAAATACGGCCGCCGCGGCGCGAGGAGATGAAAGGCGACATGGAGTCCTTGATTCATCATTTCAAATTAATGACCGAGGGCTATTGCGTACCGCAGGGCGAGGTCTACGCTGCCGTCGAGGCACCCAAGGGCGAGCTCGGTGTGTACCTGGTGTCGGATGGCGCCAACAAGCCCTACCGCCTCAAGGTGCGTGCGCCGGGATTCGCCCATCTGGCGTCGCTAAATGAAATGGTGCAGGGCCACATGCTGGCCGATGTCGTGGCCGTCATCGGCACTCAGGACATCGTTTTCGGTGAGATCGATCGATGAGCGTCGAACTATCGCAGCACGTGCGCGAGGAAATCGACCGGTGGGTCGCGAAGTTTCCGCCGGACCGGAAGCGGTCCGCGGTCATTTCCGCGCTGCACGCGGCACAGCACGAGAACCACGGGTTCCTTACGCCCCCCATCATGGATGCGGTTGCCGCATATCTGGAACTGCCGAACATCCAGGTCTATGAGATTGCGACCTTTTATTCGATGTTCGAAACCAAGCCCGTCGGGCGCCACCACGTGTCGGTGTGCACCAACATTTCCTGCATGTTGCGTGGCTCGCAGGAAGTGGTCGACTATGTCGAAAAGAAACTCGGCATCAAGACGGGCGAGAGCACGCCGGACGGCCGGATCTATCTGAAACAAGAAGAGGAGTGTCTGGCGGCGTGCACGGGTGCGCCGATGATGATGGTGGACCATACATTTCACGAGAATCTGACGCCGGAATCCATCGACAAAGCATTGGACGAGTTGACATGACGTACGAACAGAATCTGGTGTTGTTCGAAGCGCTGAAATACGAGAAACCGTGGACCCTCGACGGCTATCGGCAATTCGGCGGCTATCAGGCGTGGGAGAAGATTCTGCGCGAGCGGATACCGCGCGAGAAAGTCATCGATGAGGTGAAGGCGTCGGGCCTGCGCGGCCGCGGCGGCGCCGCATTTCCCACCGGCGTGAAATGGGGCTTCATGCCGCGTACCTCGCCGATTCAGAAATACGCGGTGTGCAATTCAGACGAGTCCGAACCCGGCACGTGCCATGACCGGGACATCCTGCGCTATAACCCGCACTCGGTGATCGAGGGCATGGCCATCGGCGGCTACGCGATGACCGCGACGGTGGGCTACAACTACATCCGCGGCGAGTTTCTGGGCGAGCCCATTCCGCGCTTCGAAGCCGCTTTGGCCGAGGCCTACGCGGCCGGGTTGCTGGGAAAGAACATTCTGGGGTCGGGAGTGGATTTCGACCTTCACATGTTCGTCGGTGCGGGTGCGTATATTTGCGGCGAGGAAACCGCGCTGCTCGAATCGCTCGAGGGCAAACCGGGCAAGCCGCGCTTCAAGCCGCCGTTTCCCGCCAACTTCGGGCTGTACGGCAAACCGACCACCATCAACAATACCCAAAGCTACGCCTCCGTGCCCACCATCTTGCGCAAGGGCGCGGCGTGGTTCGCGGGTCTGGGACCGCCGAATTCGGGCGGCACCATGATTTTTTCCCTGTCAGGACACGTCGCGAAGCCCTGCAACATCGAATTGCCCCTGGGGATTCCCTTCAAGGACCTGCTCGATCTCGCGGGCGGCGTGTGGAAAGGGCGGCAGCTCAAGGCGGTGATTCCCGGCGGCGTTTCCGTGCCGGTGGTGCCGGCGGCCGCGATGATGGCGGCCAACATGGACTACGATTCGGTCAAAAAAGCGGGGTCTTCACTCGGCACCGGCTCGCTGATCGTAATGGACGAAACGACGTGCATGGTGCGCACCTTGGAGCGCATATCGCGCTTCTACATGTCCGAATCCTGCGGGCAATGCACGCCGTGCCGCGAAGGCACCGGCTGGCTCAACCGGATGCTGAAACGCATCATCGCGGGCGCCGGCCGCAGTGAGGACCTGACCTTGCTCGTGGACGTGGCCAACCGAATCGAAGGGCACACCATCTGCGCCCTGGGGGATGCGGCGGCATGGCCCGTGCAAAGTTTCATCAAGCATTACCGTCACGAGTTCCAGTACATGATCGAACACCACGGCCGGTCGATCGTTGAAGGTCAGCCGAGTGTCACCGCGGCAGCGGCGGCGTAAGGGCGCACGATGAGCGATGACCTGGTCAATATCGAAGTCAACGGCGTTCCGCTGAAGGCCCGCAAGGGTCAGATGATCATGCAGGTCACCGATCCTGCGCACATCTATATTCCGCGCTTCTGCTACCACGAAAAATTGACCGTCGCAGCCAACTGCCGCATGTGCCTGGTCGAGGTCGAGAAAGCGCCCAAGCCGATGCCGGCGTGCGCGACGCCGGTGGCGGAGGGCATGAAGGTATTCACCAAATCGCCGAAGGCCGTCGCCGCGCAGCGGGCGACGATGGAGTTCCTGCTCATCAATCATCCGCTCGATTGCCCGATCTGCGATCAGGGCGGCGAATGCGAGCTGCAGGACCTCGCGATGGGTTTCGGCCGTGACATTTCGCGCTTCGCCGAACGTAAGCGGGTGGTCAAGGACAAGAATCTCGGGCCCTTGATCTCGACCGACATGACGCGCTGCATTCATTGCACCCGCTGCGTACGCTTCGGCCAGGAGATTCAAGGCTATCCGCAGATGGGCACGACCGGCCGCGGCGAGCACATGGAAGTAGGGACCTACATCGAACAAAGCGTCGATCACGAACTGTCGGCGAACATCATCGATCTGTGCCCCGTGGGCGCGCTCAACAACAAGCCGTTCCGCTATCACGCGCGCGGCTGGGAGATGCAGCAGCAGGCGCTGGTGTCGCCGCACGATGCGTTCGGTACCAATCTGTATGCGCATACGCTGCGCGGCAAGATCATGCGCATGGTGCCGCGGGAAAACGAGGCCATCAACGAGACCTGGATTGCGGACCGCGACCGGTTCGGCTTCGAGGGCATGTACTCGGGCGAGCGTGTGACTCAGCCGCTGATGCGGGTCAACGGCGCGCTCGAGGAGGTCGACTGGGAGGTGGCGCTGAGCGCTGCGGCGGAAGGGTTGCAGAAGGTGATCGCACAGCATGGCGCCGCGTCCGCCGGGTTTCTTTCATCGCCCGCCGCCACGGTGGAGGAAATGTATCTGCTGGCGCGAATTGCCCGCAGCTTGGGCAGCGGCAATGTCGATCACCGCCTGCGCCAACTCGATTTTCGAGCGCAGGAGACCGAGGGTGCGTATCCGAACCTGGGGATGCCGATCGCCGATATCGACCAACTCGAGGGCGTACTCATCATCGGCTCGAACTTGCGTCACGAGATGCCGATGCTCGCGCACCGCATCCGCAAAGCGGCGATCAAGGGCGCCAAGGTGGCTTTCCTCAATCCGCGCGTATTCGAATACATGTTTCCGGTGGCCGCCTACGGGCTGGCCGAGCGCGATCTGGTAGGCAACCTCACGGCCGTCGTGCATGCGGCGGCGGCGGCGAGCAACTCGGTGCCTGCGGGGCTCAAGGGTGCCACGGTTACCGACGATCACAGGGCCGTGGCCGCAGTGCTCGCTCAAGGCAGCCGCCGTGCAATCGTGCTCGGCAATCTCGCCCAGCGTCATCCCGCCTACTCGGAACTGAAGTGGCTCGCCGGGGTGTTGGCGTCGCTGACCGGCGCGCGGCTCGCGCTCGTGACCGAGGGACCGAATGCTGCGGGAGCCTATCTCGCGGGAGCCGTTCCCCACCGCGAGCCCGGCGGGAGGGCCGCCCGCTCGCCGGGGCTCGCCGCTCGCGCGATGATGGAATCTGCGCTCAAGGCCTATGTACTGTTCGGCGGAATCGATCCGGGCCTTGATCTCGGAGCGGGCTACGACCCGCTGCGGAGCGCCGATCTGGTGGTAGCGGCCACCACGCACTTGCCGGCGAGCCTGCGCGAGGTGGCCCACGTCGTGCTGCCCATCGGGTCGTTCGCCGAGTCGTCGGGCACCTACGTCAACATCGAGGGCCGCTGGCAGAGTTGGACGGGCGGCGCGAAACTGGTCGGCGACAGCCGGCCGGGGTGGAAAGTGTTGCGGGTGTTGGCGAATCTTCTCGCGGTGCCGGACGTCGACTACATCAGTGCGGAGGAAGTCCGCGAGTCGCTCCGCAGCGCGTGCGGAGTGGGTTTGACGGAACCTCTTGGCGGCGCCGCCGGCCCCGCCGGGGGCGAGGCGACCGGGGGCGGCACGGTGAAGGGCGGTGCGATCAATGGGGGGACGGAGCCGTCCGGACTCTGGATCGACATTCCGCCGTATCAGGTCGACGTGCTGGTGCGCGGATCCGAAGCGCTCGGCAAAACCACGGACGGGCGCCTGGCCCGCGATGTGATCTAGTCATGTGGGACTGGACCCCCATCCGCGAGTGGTTGTCCGACACGATCACGCCGTATTGGACCTTTCCTCTGCTGACGGCAGTGCAGGGCTTGATGGTCGTGATCGGCATCATCCTGGTCATGGCGTACTACACGCTGGCGGAACGCAAGGTCATCGGTTGGATACAGGCGCGCAAGGGACCAAACCGGGTCAATCTGTTGTGGATTCCGGGAGCGGGGCAGCCGTTCGCGGACGTGTTCAAGCTGCTGTTCAAGGAAATCCTGATTCCGGCCGACGCCAGCGGCTTCTTGTTCCGACTGGCCCCGTTTCTGTCGATGATACCGGCGATCGCGATCTGGGCCGTCATTCCGTTGTCGCCGGAGCGGGCGTTCGCGAACATCGATGCGGGCCTGCTGTATGTTCTGGCCCTGACGTCGATGGGCGTGTACGGCATCATCCTGGCCGGCTGGGCCGCGAACTCGAAGTACGCCTTCCTGGGCGCGATGCGTTCCGCGGCACAGATCGTCGCCTATGAGATCGCCATGGGATTCGCCATGGTGGGCGTGTTGATGGCGGCGGGCAGTCTCAACATCGGAGACATCATCCAGGCGCAGCATGGCGGGCCGTTGAGTTGGAACTGGTTCTGGCTGTTCCCGCTGATGATGGTGTACTTCATCTCCGGCGTGGCCGAAACCAATCGCGCTCCCTTCGACGTGGCGGAGGGCGAATCGGAAATCGTCGCCGGGTTCCATGTCGATTATTCGGGAATGGCGTTCGCCCTGTTCTTCATCGCCGAATACGTCAACATGATCCTGATCTCGGCGCTGACGGTGGTGTTCTTTCTCGGCGGGTGGCTGTCGCCGTTCGACGGTTACCTTCCCGACGATGCGTGGCTCGCAACCCCGAGTTTCTTCTGGTTCGGACTGAAGACGCTGTTTCCCATGTTCAGTTTCCTGTGGTTGCGTGCGACGTTTCCGCGCTACCGGTACGACCAAATCATGCGGCTGGGCTGGAAAGCCTTGATCCCGGTGACGCTGGTATGGTTGTTGGTCGAGGGCTTCATGGTGTACTTCCATGTGGGCCCGTGGAAGGGGCATCCGTAATGCAAGCCGTACGCAGTTTCTTCAAGACATTCCTTCTCTGGGAGCTGCTGCAGGGCTTGTGGGTGACTCTGAAGGGGATGTTCCAGCGCAAAGTCACGATCAACTACCCGGAAGAGAAGACCCCGCAGAGCTCGCGCTTTCGCGGGCTGCACGCGCTGCGCCGCTACCCCAATGGAGAGGAGCGCTGCATCGCCTGCAAACTGTGCGAAGCGGTGTGTCCGGCTCTCGCCATCACCATCGAGTCGGACGTCGGCAGTGACGGCACGCGCCGGACCACGCGCTACGACATCGACCTGTTCAAGTGCATCTATTGCGGATTCTGCGAAGAGGCCTGTCCGGTGGACGCCATCGTCGAGACGCGGCTGCACGAATATCATATGGAAAACCGCGGCGAGAACATCATGAGCAAGGACAAGCTGCTCGGGATCGGTGAGCGCTACGAAGCCCTGATTGCGGCCGACCGCGCCGCCGATGCGCGGTATCGTTGATGTTTCCGGCGATTCTTTTTTTCGTGTTCGCCGCGGTGTTGATCTGCGCTGCGCTCGGCGTGATCCTGGCGCGAAACCCCGTCCACTGCGCGCTGCTCCTGGTGCTGTGCTTCTTCAACAGCGCCGTCATCTGGCTATTGCTCGATGCGGAGTTCCTGGGGATCGTGCTGGTGCTGGTGTACGTCGGCGCCGTGATGGTGCTGTTCCTGTTCGTGGTCATGATGATCGACATCAATGTCGAGGAATTCCGCAAGAGCCTGGCGGGCTACTGGCCCTTGGCCGTCGCCGTGGCCGGCTTCGTCGTTTTCGCCATCGTCAACGTGATCGTGGTCAAGCACCTGGGCGGCATTGCCCTGAAGACCGCGCCGGCGCTGCCCGAACACTATTCCAACACCCGCACGCTCGGGACCGCCCTGTTTACGCAATATGCCTATCCCGCGCAGGTGGCGGCATGCATTCTGCTCGTGGCCAGCGTCGCTGCCATCGTGTTGACCTTGCGCCGCCGCACGGGCGGCAAGCCGCAGGACATCGCACAGCAGGTGGCGGTGCGCGCGAAGGACCGGGTACGGATCGTCAAAATGGCCTCAGAGAAGCGAACGTGATTACTCTCACTCATGTTTTGGTGCTATCGGGCGTGTTGTTCTCCATCGCGGTGGCGGGCGTGTTCCTGAATCGCAGGAACATCATCGTTCTCTTGATGTGCATCGAGTTGATGCTGCTCGCCGTCAATTTCAACTTCGTGGCGTTCTCGCGCTATCTCGGCGACATCAGCGGCCAGGTGTTCGTGTTCTTCATCTTGACCGTCGCGGCGGCGGAGGCGGCGATCGGGCTCGCCATCCTGGTCGTACTGTTCCGGGAACGCCGGTCCATCGACGTCGAAGATCTCGACACGCTCCAGGGGTAGAGAAGAATAATGCAGTCGATCTATCTTACGATTGCGCTTGCGCCCCTGGTCGCAGCGATTGTCGCCGGCTTGTTCGGCCGGATCATCGGCCGCGCCGGCGCGCACAGCATCACCATCGCGGCAGTGGCGCTGTCCTGCGGACTGTCCACGTACGTATTGTATGAATTCGTCGCCGAGGGCATGACCCCCTTCAACGGGCCGGTCTACACGTGGCTGGTGAGCGATGGCCTGAAGATGGAAGTGGGATTTCTGATCGACCATCTCTCGGCGATGATGATGGTGGTGGTGACGTTCGTCTCCTTGATGGTGCACCTCTACACCATCGGCTACATGCACGACGACGACGGCTACCAGCGCTTTTTCAGCTACATTTCGCTGTTTACTTTTTCCATGCTGATGCTGGTGATGTCGAACAACTTCATGCAGTTGTTCTTCGGCTGGGAAGCGGTGGGATTGGTGTCGTACTTGCTCATCGGGTTCTGGTACACGCGGCAGTCGGCCATATTCGCCAGTCTCAAGGCCTTCGTGGTCAATCGGATCGGAGATTTCGGGTTCCTGCTCGGCATCGCCGCGATCCTCCGCTACACGGGGTCGCTCGATTACGCGACGGTGTTCGCGCATACCGATGCCTTCGCGGGGGCGCAGATCCACATCAGCAGCACGATCAGCTGGTCGGCGATCACGTTCACCTGCATCTGCCTCTTCATCGGCGCCATGGGTAAATCCGCGCAGGTGCCGCTGCATGTGTGGTTGCCCGATTCCATGGAGGGTCCGACCCCCATTTCGGCGTTGATCCACGCAGCCACCATGGTGACGGCGGGCATCTTCATGGTGGCGAGAATGTCGCCGCTGTTCGAGCAGTCCGAGACGGCGCTGTCGTTCGTGCTCATCATCGGCGCCACCACCGCGTTCTTCATGGGGCTTCTGGGGGTCGTGAATAACGACATCAAGCGGGTGATCGCCTATTCGACCCTGTCGCAGCTGGGGTACATGACGGTGGCCCTCGGCGTCTCGGCATACAGCGCGGGAATATTCCATTTGATGACGCATGCGTTCTTCAAGGCACTGCTGTTCCTGGCGGCCGGTTCGGTCATCATCGCCATGCACCACGAACAGGACATGCGCAAGATGGGCGGCTTGGCCAAGCACATGCCGATCACCTACTGGACCTGCCTGGTGGGTTGCCTGGCGCTGATCGGCTTTCCGGGCAGTGCGGGCTTCTTTTCCAAGGATTCGCTGATCGATGCGGTCGGGGCGTCGCACCGGTTCGGGTCGGGCTACGCGTATTTTTGTGTCGTTACGGGGGTGTTCATCACCGCGCTGTACACCTTCCGCATGTTCATCATGACGTTTCTCGGCAAGGAACGGATGGATCATCACACGCTGGAGCATCTGCACGAGAGTCCCTGGGTGGTGTGGGTGCCGCTGGTGCTCTTGGCCATCCCGTCGGCGCTCATCGGCTGGTTCACGGTGGGGCCCGTGCTGTTCGGAAACTTCTTCGAGGGGTCGATTTTCGTGCTGCCGGCCAACAACGTGCTCGAGCACGTGGCGGAGGAGTTTCACGGGTCCGGTGCGTTCACCGTGTCGGCCATGACGGCGCTGCCGGTATGGCTCGCCGCTGCGGGGGTCTTGACCGCCTATATCTTCTTCAAGTGGAAACCGGCGCTGGCGGACTCCGCCGAGCGCACTTTCAAGTGGCTGCACACGATTCTCACGGAGAAGTACGGCTTCGACTGGTTCAATGAGAACGTCATCGCCGCGGGTGCCAGGGCATTGGGCGGCGGTCTGTGGCGATTTGGCGACCAGGATTTGATCGACGATGGACTGGTCAACGGCAGCGCCCGTGTGGTGGGGTGGTTCAGCTCGGTGATGCGCTACGCGCAGTCCGGTTATCTATATCACTATGCATTCGCGATGATCCTGGGTCTGGCCTCGCTGCTGCTCTGGCTGATCTGGCGCCCATGATGCTGAACGACCACTTGCTCGAGGTCTTGATCTGGGTGCCCATCGTCGGCGGCTTCCTCATCCTCGGATTGGGCGATCGTCCTTCGGCCGCGCGCTGGGTGTCCTTAGGACTGTCGATCGTCACGTTCGCCTTCAGCATCCCCTTGTGGGCATGCTTCAAGACCGGCACCGCGGAGATGCAATTCGCTGAAACCGGACCGTGGATTCCGGCCATTCATTCGAATTTCCATATCGGCATCGACGGGATTTCGATGCCGTTGATTCTGTTGACCACGTTCACCACCGTACTGATCGTGATTGCGAGCTGGCAGAACGTCGCGAAACGCGTCGCTCAATACTTCGCGGCCTTCCTCATCCTGGAGGGACTGATGATCGGCGTGTTCGCGGCGCTGGACGGCGTGCTGTTCTACGTTTTCTGGGAAGCCATGCTGATTCCGATGTTCATCATCATCGGCATCTGGGGCGGCCCGCGCCGCGTCTACGCGACCATCAAGTTCTTTCTGTACACCTTCATCGGCTCTCTGCTCATGCTGGTCGCGTTGATCTACATGTACTTGAAATCCGGCAGCTACGAACTCGCGGTATTCCAGCGCATGCCGCTGACGCTTACCGAGCAGATGTTCATCTTTCTGGCGTTCTTCGCGGCTTTCGCGGTCAAGGTACCGATGTGGCCGGTGCACACGTGGTTGCCGGACGCGCACGTCGAGGCGCCTACCGGCGGTTCGGTGGTGCTGGCCGCCATCATGCTCAAGATGGGCGGCTACGGCTTCTTGCGGTTCTCCCTGCCGATCGCACCCGATGCGAGCCGGCAATTGGATTGGCTCATCATCGCCTTGTCGTTGATCGCCGTGGTGTACATCGGCTTCGTGGCGCTCGCGCAGCGGGATATGAAGAAGCTCATCGCTTATTCGTCGATCGCCCATATGGGTTTCGTCACCTTGGGGGCATTCATCGGCTTTCAAATCGCGACGCATACCGGCAAGGTCGCGGGCATTCAAATGGGAATGGACGGGGCGCTGGTGCAAATGCTGTCGCACGGCCTCGTGTCGGGCGCCATGTTCCTGTGCGTGGGCGTCATGTACGACCGCGTGCACAGCCGCGAGATCAGCGCCTACGGCGGCGTCGTCAACACCATGCCGAAATTCGCGGCGTTCATGGTGTTGTTCGCCATGGCCAATGCCGCATTGCCGGGGACATCGGGATTCGTCGGCGAGTTTTTGGTCATTCTCGCATCGTTCAAGGCCAACGTCTGGTATGCCTTCCTCGCCGCCTCGACGCTGGTGCTGGGGGCGGCCTATACCCTGTGGCTGGTCAAGCGCGTGATTTTCGGCGAGGTCGCGAACGAGAAGGTCGCGGCTTTGAAAGATCTCAACGGCCGCGAATTCTTCGTGCTCTCCGCGCTGGCCGCGGCCGTGCTGCTGTTCGGCCTGTGGCCCGCGCCCTTGCTCGACGTCATGCGCGCGACGACCCATCATTTGGCCGAGACCCTGCTGGTCTCGAAGCTCGTCCCCTAAGGCTGCCATGAACTCTTTTAGCGTCACCGGTTTCAACTCAGGCATAGGCCTCGCCGCACCGGAGATTTTTCTGAGCCTGGCGGCCTGCGTCATTCTCATGCTCGATCTGATGCTGAAAGATGCACAGCGGCAAACGACCGGCGTGCTGGCGGTGATCTCGCTGCTGGCGACCGCCGTTCTTGTCGTCGCCGAGCCGGTGTCGGGCAGGCTGGTCGCGCTCGGCGGACTGTTCGAACTGGATCGGATGGCGCAGGTGCTCAAGGTCGTCACGCTGCTGACGGTGGCGGTGGTGTTCGTCTATTCCACCGATTATCTGCGCCGCCGCGAGATCCTCAAGGGCGAATATTACGTGCTGGGCCTGTTCGCCACCTTGGGCGGTATGGTGCTCACCTCCGCGGCCAGTTTGATCACCCTGTATCTGGGTCTGGAATTGATGTCGCTGTGCCTCTACGCCATGGTGGCGTTCGACCGCGAATCCGGCGTCGCCGCGGAATCGGCGATCAAGTATTTCGTACTCGGCTCCATGGCATCCGGCACGCTGCTCTATGGAATGTCCATCATCTACGGCGTCACGGGAAGCCTGGAGCTCTCGGCGATCGCCGTGGCGGTTCAGAGTGGTTTCGCCGACAACGTCGGATTGCTGTTCGGCATTGCATTCCTCATCGTCGGCATCGGATTCAAACTCGGTGCGGTGCCGTTCCACATGTGGATTCCCGACGTGTACGAAGGTTCGCCGACGTGCGTCACGGTGTTCATCGGCACCGCGTCGAAGCTCGCGGCCTTCGCTCTGGCGATGCGGCTTCTGCCGGAGGCGTTGGCGGGTTCGCAGCCGGATTGGAGCCAGATGCTGGTCGTGCTATCGGTGCTGTCCATTGCGATCGGCAATGTGGTAGCCGTGGCACAGAGCAATTTGAAGCGGATGCTGGCGTATTCGACCATCTCGCACATCGGCTACATTTTGCTGGGCATCTTGGCCGGAACGGCGCAAGGCTATCAGGCGGCCATGTTCTACATGATTAGCTACGTCGTCGTCGCGTGCGGCTCCTTCGGCATGATCCTGCTGCTCGCGAGGCAGGGGTTCGAGGCCGACAAGCTCGTGGATTTCAAGGGTCTCAATGCACGGAGCCCTTGGTACGCGGGCATGATGGCGATTCTGATGTTCAGTCTCGCCGGCCTACCGCCGTTCGTCGGCTTCTGGGCCAAACTGGGAGTCATTCAAGCGGTTCTCAACGTCGATTACACGTGGCTGGCCGTCGTCGCGGTGCTGTTCTCCGTGGTGGGCGCGTTTTACTACCTCCGCATCGTGAAGCTCATGTATTTCGACGACCCAACCGATTCAGCCGTCCTGGGCGGTTCCGTGTTGATGCGCACGGTGTTGAGCGCCAACGCCCTGTTGGTGTTCGCCCTCGGTGTCGCGCCGGCTGCCCTGATAACGATCTGCCAGCGCGCGCTTCCGTAAGTTAAGCCAACCCTTGGCGGGGTACCCGACAAACTTGCATTACCAAAAGTACCCGGTACAATGATCGGCTCTCCGGTGCGGGGTGGAGCAGTCTGGCAGCTCGTCGGGCTCATAACCCGAAGGTCGTAGGTTCAAATCCTACCCCCGCTACCAATTTTCACCTTCTAGATCAATGAGTTAGCCTCGACCTGAGCGCCCAAAGATCGCGTTGCCCCGGAGATTGCGGGGATCTTGCGGGACTTTTGATTACAGGCCTTTTCCGCCGCAGCAATCAGGTTCGCAAGCTCCGCTTCCGAGTAGTGCGTCGTGATCCGTTGGCTCTTATGCCCCAGTAGATCCTGTCGATCCTCAAACGACACACCGGCCGCGCGCAGCCTTCGGCCAAAGGTGTGTTTTAGATCGTGAACCCTCACGCGCCTGAATCCTTCTGGCGCTTGAGTCCCGTGAGATTTCTCCCACGCGTCGGCCGCTCGCTCTCGGGCGTTCTTCCAGGCTGTGCCGTACATCTTCTTGATCGGTATGACGCGACCATTCTTTTCCTGACGCACGAAAACGAACTCCGGATGCATCCCTCGCGCTTCCTCCACTGCCGATCTCGCGATCCGATTCAACACCACCAATCGATCCAGCGCGTTTTTAACTTTGTCACCCGGTATCACAAAAACCGACGTCTCCAACTCTGGCACTTTTCGTTCCCACGCCCACTTAAGGCTGCACACTTCCTCCTCGCGATTCCCGACATTCACTTTGTACAGCGCCATCCGCAGCAGGTGCTGCGGAAGTTCGCCAAACAGAATGTCCTGTTCCTCGACCGAGAGGGAATGCGGCCTGCGAGCATCCGTGACCGGAAACAACTTGATCTTTGGCGCCGTCTCCAACCAAGTCATTCCTCGCTCGTCCCGCCATTCATGTGCCGCCAGCCTCAAAATTCGACGCACCGCTTCGAGATGCAGATTAATCGTCTTTGACTTGACCCCGTCCTGGCGACGCTTGTCGATGAACGGCTGCAACTTCTCCATGTACACCCCCGAGAGATAAAGATCCCCGATGAAAGGATCAAGAACCGCTAAATGACATGCGTCATCGCTGATGCTTCTCTTGTGTTGGTTCTCCTGCAGAAACTTCGTTGCAGCGGCACGAAAAGTCCTCTCTGGCCGATCCCCGTAAATCAATGCCTTTCGAATCGCTTCGATACGCTTCGCGAGCAGCGCTACCGCTTCCGTGAGGTTGCCTGTTGCAGCGCTCTCCCGAATGCGGACGCCTCTGAACTGCTTGTCGATATGCCAAATCCCACCGCGTTTCGTGAGACCTGACGTCTTTTGGTTTCCCATGGCTTTTTCCTTTCAGATTGAGCCGCGAGATGCCCGTTGCGGCTCTTATACTCGTCCGCCCAGCGATCGAGGTCAAGGCGATCAAAGGCCACTCCTTGCACGCCGATGGGAAGGTTGGTGAGAGCGGGGCGCACCTCCCGATTGAAGCGGTTCTTGTCCATCCCTAAGTACCGCGGTGCATCGCGCAAGCGGATGAATCGCGGAGACACGCCACACGCGGAAGGGTCAGCGAGCCGGCCCATACGAGGGCTTTCCGGAGGAATGGAACCGGGCGGCGCGTACGACACCGCATCGGTGTCGTTCGTACCTAACGCGGTCGTGCCTAAAAACTCTTTCATGGCCCGCTCATCGACACGCTGTTCGGCCTCAGCGCGCACGCTTGCGACTCACACGGGACGGAGATCGTCCGGGAATGACAGGGCTTTCCGGCGCCGACTCCGGGCGACCCTTCTCAACACGCTGCGCGAGCCAAGCCTGAACTTCCTCCTCGACCAAGGCGACGGAGTGTGCCGTGATCTTGATCCGCGTCGGGAAATCGCCTCGCCCTTGCAGCTCGTAAGTCTTGGTTTTGCCGAGGCCCGTCGCGTCAATCACCTGCGGCAGTCGAAGCATGCGAATAGGGGTCCTATTCATAGGAGGGAATCCATCGGCAGGGTGGCGCAACGACTGCGGGTTCTGCGCGCAGCGCACGGCTGCGTGCATTGAAGCGGGAGCGGTGTCTGCCGGGCGATCGAGGTCGGCCCGGCCGGCGCTTGCTCGGCTCGGGAGTTCGCTGCTCGCAAGTCTTTCGCCAACCAGTGAATGACGTCAGACCGCAACCAGCCGATGCCGCGGCCGTGGTATAGGCGCTTTCGCGGAAATCTGCGTACCAGTATCAAGCTCGCGATGACCCAACGCGGGCGGCGCGTGAGACGCGCCACATCGTGCGCGCTTAAGAGTTCTTCCCAAGACGGAAAGCGCTCATTGACCCACGGGGAGAGTGTGACGGACTGAGTGAGTACGCCAGATGCCGCGCCCACGGGGGATGGAGAATCTTCGGAATTCATAAACGACCTTCATGTGTGGTTCCGGTCGTTTAGGGTCAAGTTGTCACGTATGCGTATATGTTGCCAGCTACACAAGGTGAAAGCGAGCGCACTTTCGCGGAGAATTCAGTGAAACTGAACTGCGACGGAAGGCGACTGATGAGTCCGATTAGCGAAGGTTTCGTTCGCGTACTACTTGGCGAAATAGCTCCGTGGGATCGACCTCCAGAGCCTCCGCAATTGCGAAGAACTCGGGCACATTCACCTGCCGTTGGTTGCTTTCAATCATGCCCACGACCGAGTGCGGCCGTTTGAGAAGCAGCGCTAGATCGCGCTGCGAAAGGTTTCTTTGTTCGCGTGCTTTCGCAAGCACGGTGGCTACGGCTTTGGCCGTGGCGCTGCGTAGGGCCTTCAAATTTTGTGCGCTCCGATTAACTGAGCGCGCTATAAGTAAGGCATAATCCCTGTGCTTAGATTTTCTGAGCAGCACCCATACGACCGATGTATGCTGCCCTTTGGAAAGGAGCCAATGTGCTGATCCTGACTCGCCGTCGGAACGAAACTCTAATGATTGGTGCCGAGATCACGGTCACCGTGTTTGGGGTCAAAGGAAACCAGGTGCGCATTGGTGTCAATGCGCCGAAGAATGTGACCGTGCACCGGGAAGAGATTTTCGAGCGGATCAACGCCGAGAAACGAGAGAGCAATGCGCCGCGATAACACCGAGCAACCAGAATTCGGAGCCGCGATCTTGCGCGGGCTCTGGTTCCTGGTGCGTCTACCCGTCTTCACTCTCCTAGTGATCTTGGAGCCCGTCGTCGCGCTCGTGTTAGGGGGCCTCGCGCTCGCCGGTGTTCTCACCACGATCTTCTTCGTGTTGATCCACGCGCCGCACTTTCCGGCCTGGACGATGCTCACGATCTCGATTGGCTTTGGTCTCGCGCTGATTTTCTACGAAGCCCTGCTGCGCGTTTTCTCCAGGTAAGCCGCGGGATCACAATGCCAGCAATTTCGCCCGCCATTGAATCGATCGATCAGCATGAGGCACTTGCAGCTGCGACAGCGGCCGAATGTGACCCGATCAGCTCGCGCCAATGCTTCTCGAAGCATCATCAACTCGTCCAGCTCGACGTGCGTCGTCGGATAGCAAGCGCGATAGGCTTCATACGTCTCGCACAGACGCTCTCCGTACTCGAGCAAGATGTAAGAGGCGGGAAGCGAAACCAACTCCTGCTCAAGCGCCGGCAGTTCGAACGCCGCGCACAGTGCCGCGAGCGCCGCGCCTTCGCTGCGCACGACCGGTTCTTTGAGGAACATGTCCAAGGAACTTGGCGTGGGACCCCGCCGGCGCGTTCGACTGGGCACGCCCAGTCGACGGCGCAGGGTCTCCAATTGATTGCGCGTAAGGCCGGTGAGGCGGCAGATGATTTTCGTGCGCAGGCCGTGCGAGAGCAATCGGCGGCCGAGCGCCATCCGTCGGTTTTCCCGCTGCAGGGCCGAATCGTCTATGGCATACGAACCCATGACATCACCTCGTTTCGTGAGTTTAAGTTGCCGCCGATTAAATCCTCGCGTTCAGTGTTTCACTGCAAATACCGCGAAACCCCACTACGCAACCGCGGCGGCAGGATGGAAAATTCGCTCCCACATTCCAGGGAGACGAATCGATCATGCGGAAGAAGAAGAAAATCTTGCGGCCAACGATCGAGTCGCAACGTTGGCCGGGCGAGAACGCTTTGGCCACGGTGCGCCAGTTGAACACGCGTTGTATTGAGCGCTTGGCCGAACAGCCCCACGACGACGCGACGCTTTCGGCGCTGTGGGCGCAACTGGATGCGCGCGCGTGCGCGCGCGCGGGGCAATGCCCAGTGCTTCTTATCGACTTGAACTTTCAGCGTCTCGAGTGGCGGCAACGCGCAAGCCAGCGTAGTGCCGATCCTCTTGTCCTTGAAGGCGCGAGCGCGCTGGACACTGGGGGCGCGGTGGCGCTCGTTCGCGAGATTTTGACGGACGCGCGGACGATCGGCCGAACGATGCCGCGCGCGCTGAATCTGATTTTCGGCATGGCCTCCCCGGTAGCGGCGACTATCATTCAGATGGGAGTGCCCGAGATCGATCGCATCGCCGTGGAGGAGGGCCGACACCTGAGGGCGCGGTGGACCGAGAGCCGCAGTTTCTGGAAAGGGCTGCTTCGGGCGGCCATCGGCACGGATGATCAAGCGCTCGCGAATGTCCATCTCCACTGTCTCCAGCTCCTTGGAAGTGAGGTCGTGCTGCCGTGACTATAGTTGTCGAATTGCGCCGATTCCACGAACAAAAAACTGCCTGCAAGCGAGGGAACACATTGCAGGCAGGACCTAAGAACGTAAGCGTGCCGGAATGGCCCCTTGCCGCGCGCTAGGCACTTGACAAGAATCCTGTGGGACATTACGCACTTTTGTTGGAATTTAACCAGTGTAGGGTTCCGAGGCTTAGGTTTCGACAAAGATGATGCGGAAAGGTATCGCCATCAGCCGTTTAGATTAGGCGGCGGGCAGCTGCAGCAGTAGCGCCGCTAGTGCATCGCCGAGTTCCGCGACGTCGCGCATCTGGCGGACCTCCTTCAGCGTCGCGGCGCCGGCGAGGCCGAACACGGTCTTGCCGAGGCGAAGCCCGAGCGCGACCTCCGATAGCGTGCCATAGCTGTCGCCGATCGCGATTAGGCAATGGCTGGCCTGGGCGATGATGGCGTTGCGCGCCTCACCGAGATTGGAGGCGATCGCCACTGTGACAAATGGATTGGCGAGATCGGGATCCGAATTGGGTAGCAGACCGATGGCGATGCCGCACGAAGAGGCCACGCCCTTCGCCGCGCCCTGCATTACGCCCTGTCGCCCGCCGCAGATCACCGCAAGGCCGAGACGGCCGAGCAGCGCGCCCACCTCTTCCGCCGTGGCCTCCTGGGCGGGCGTCGCCTTGTTCGGTCCGATCACTCCGATCGGGACGCGAAAGGGACGGCCGCCGTCGCGCTGAAGGAAGGCGATGGCTTCGAGCGCGCTGATCGGCTCGGCCGCATTCGCAGGCGGAGCCGCGATCCAGCGCCGGCTGGCCGAGTCATAGACGTGGGCACCGGCATGGAGACTGCTAAGGGAACGATCAATGACGAGCATGGCGGACCTCTGTGGACGCAGCAGCGAATTCGGAGACGCACATTACAAGCGTGCAGACGAAGAGTAGGACCAGCGAAGTCGCCGCTGCCAAGGGAAAATCGGCGCCGGCATCAGAGACCATGCCGTAGAGCCGCAGCGGAAGAATGTTAATCTGGGTGCCGACCAGCGCCAGTGCGGTCCCGTAGGTCCCGATTGCCACAGCACTCACCAAGCAAAAGGCGGAGAAAAGTGTCGGCGCCAGTTGCGGCAGCAAGATATCGGCCAGCGCGCGGATCCGACTGGCCCCAAGAGACTCGGCGGCTTGCAGCTGGCGCTGGTCGAAATTTGACAGCACCGGCAGCAGCAGCAGGATCACCCGCGGGCTCAGATAATATACATAGGCGAGCACCAGGCCGAATGGGCCGTAGAGCAGGCCTGATACCGTGGCCGGATCGACACCGACTTCGGCAAGTAGCAGAGTGATGAAACCCGCCCGGCCGAGCACCAGGATGAAGCCATAGGCGACGATCAGGCCGGAAAAGGTCAGCGGCAACGCAATCACTACCTGTAGCACGGAACGGGCGCGGGGCGACATGCGCGACAAATGCAGCGCCACCGGCACGCCCACGATCAAAGCGACGAGGCCGGCGCTGACACCGAGCACCACCGAGCGCCGCAGGGCGTCGAGCAGATCGGCGCTGCCAAAGAAGCGCGCCAGCGCGTGCTCACGGCCGGCCTCCACCAGCACGCTGCCCAGCGGCACCAAGAAGAAGGCACCGAGCGTTAGAACGCCCGGTGCCACCATCAGCAAATGACGAACAGTTGTCCGGTCTTTCACCGCCAATTCCCCAATGCGGCCTTGGCCCAGCCGATAACGATTGCGTCCTTTGCCTTGGCTGCAGCGCCGACGTCGAGTGGTTTCACCTGCGGCGCTGGCGGCAATTTGGCGGCAACCTCCGGCGGCAACTCGGTGCCCGGCACCGAGGGACGCACGAAGCCCCCGGCAAAGATCGCCTGGCCGCGCGACGACATCACGAAATTGAGCCAAAGCTTGCCGGCATCCGGATTGGGACCGTTTTTGACCAGGCTGATGGCGTAGGGTGCGGCGACCGACGCTTCGTTCGGGATCACCACCGCGACATCGTCGCCGAGGCCATCGACATATTTCGCCTTCAACCCGTCGTTCTCGTAAGTGATCCAGATCGGGATCTCGCCCTTGACGAACTTGGCATACGGCGTCGTGCCCTCGACCCGCAGCACGCTGCCGCCCTTGTGCAATTTGCTGAAATATTCGAAGCCCGGCGCCAGATTGGTCATGTCGCCACCGGCGGCGAAATTGGCGGCGAAGCTGATCACCTGCCCGATGCCGGTGGAGCGCGGGTCGAGGTAGACCACGCTGTTCTTGAACTCCGGTTTCAGCAGGTCGGCCCAGGACTGCGGCACTTCCTTGACGAGCTTCTTGTTGACGATAAAGGCGACGATAAGCGAATGCACCGCGAACCAGCGCCCCTCCATATCGCGAAACACCTCGGGCAGTTTCTCGAAGTTAACCGGCTTGAATGGCGTTACGACATCCTTGGCGACGGCGTCATAGGCCGAGGCCGCGAAATAATACGCGGTGTCGGCCTGCGGGCGGTTGCGGGCCTTGTCCAGCGCCACAATGGTCGCCGCCGAGCCGAGGTCGTTATAGGTGATCTCGACCTGCGGATAGCGCTTCTTGAAAGCGGCGAATTCCGCAGCCCAGTTGGCCCAGGTCGGGCCGGTGTCAAAACTGATCACGATGCCCTGCTTCACGGCGGCAGCATGAAGTGTCTTCTCACCGGGATAGAGTTCCGGCGAATCGGCGACGGTCTGGGCTAGCGCCGGCGCGACGAGGCCGAAGGCGAGCGCGGCGATGATGAGGTGCTTCATGACGATCTCCGTCCAGGAGGAATGGTTGTAAAAGGTCGGCGGGTGGATCACGAGACAGGCAGCAGCCGGACGGCCTCCGGCGGCAGTTGAAGACGGGTGACCTCGCCGCGAAACGCGGTTTCGGCGAGCAGTTCCCCGCCGGGGACGACGAAGTCGAAACGGCGAATCGAGCCGAGGAAGCGGTCGCGGCGAATTTCGCCGCTGAACAAGTTGGGGCCGGCGGCGTCCGGCGCCGCGATGCGCAACGTCTCTGGCCGGAAACAGGCAGTTACCTTGCTTCCGGCAGGCAGCGGCGATGGCGCGCAAGCGATCACGCCGATCGCGGTCTCCACCACGTCCGGCGCGCGTAGCACGCCTTCCACCAGATTGGCGGTGCCGACGAAGCTGGCAACGAAGCGCGAGGCCGGGCGGTCGTAGAGGTCGATCGGTGTCGCCACCTGGAGCAGCCGGCCGTCGTTCAGCACGGCAACCCGGTCAGCCATCGAGAGCGCTTCCTCCTGATCGTGGGTGACATGCAGCGTTGCGATGCCATACGCGCGCTGCACGCTTCGGATCTCGTCGCGCATCGAGGCGCGATGGGCGGCATCCAGTGCCGACAGCGGTTCGTCCAGCAACAGCGCTCGTGGGCGGAATACCAGCGCGCGCGCGAGTGCTACGCGCTGCTGCTGGCCGCCGGACAATTCGGCAGGCAGGCGATCGCCGCAGTCCGGAGAGTCTGGTGCGCTCCAGCGCCTCGGCCGCCTGACGCCGGCGCGCCGCCCGTTCAATCCCGCGCAGTTTCAGCGGATAGGCCACGTTGTCGAGCGCGTTCATATGCGGGAACAGCGCGTAATTCTGAAATACGACGCCGAGCTCGCGTGCCCGTGGCGGCCGTTCCGCCATGTCGTCGCCCCCGAGCCGAATCCGACCCCGATGCGGCTCGAGGAAACCCGCAATCAGTTTCAGCAGAGTGGACTTGCCGCAGCCGGACGGGCCTATCACCGCGCAGAATTCGCCTGGCGCGACACTCAGCGAGATATCGTCGACGCCGCCCGCGCCGGGACCACCGTAGCTATAAGAGAGATTTTCGACCGCGATGCTCATGTCGTCACCCGCCCGGCAAGAGCTGAGCCGAAGCCGCCGAGCATCGCCAGCAGCAGCAGCAGCACGGTGCCGGCGCAGGCGAAGCCGGTCGCACCGTAGAAGGCCTGCAGCAGCACCACAGGATAGGGCCTCCACAGGAACCCGGCGACCAGGTTGGCGAACTGGAATTCGCCGATTACCCGCGTCGCTACCAGCACGAGGCCTGCGATCAGGCTTTGCCGCAGGCTGGGCAGCACGATCGAGAAGAAGCGTTCGCCAAAGCCGGCTCCGAGGGATTCGGCGGCGTTCTCCAGCACGTCGAGGTTAAGATGACGAATGTCCCCGGCCACGGTCTGCATGATGTAGGGCAGCGTCAACACGACCTGGCCGGCGACCAGCAGCCATATTGAGCCGAGCCACGGCACCATTTTCGACGAGAAAACCAGGATGAAGCCGAAGCCGAGCACCAGTGGCGGCGCCGCGACAGGCAACAGCGCGAGGATTCGCATGGCGGCGCGGACCTGGCGCTGCGCGGCGCGGTGAATGCCATAAGCGGCCGGCACCCCGATCACGGCCGTGACCGCACAGGTGGCAGTACAAACGATCAGGCTGGTGCTAAAGGCGCGCCGAAACGAGCCGTCGGCAAGGATCTCAGCATACCAGCGCGTGGTCACCCCGCTTGGCAGTAGGCTATTGGTCCAGTTGCCGCCGAACGACCCGACCAGAAGTAACGCAACTGGAATCGCCAGATAGGCGAGGTAGCAGGCGGTGATCAGTGGCATAAAGCGGCCCAGCCTTAACATACATAATTTACTTTTGTGAATTTTGGGCGATTTTACTGGAAGCTCGGACGGCTGACCAGCAAAGATGTAAGATATCTTCCACATGTGACCTAAACCGCGTCGATTGGAACATAGCGGATTAGCAGCAGACAGCGGTTTCCCGATACGCTGTGCATTCTTTAAATGCACTTAGAGGTCTAAAGGCATGAGCGTAGATCCAGCGCTCCCGAATGGCTGCCGCGATGGATTTCGATCTCAATAAGATTTTAATTGAGCAGGCGGCGATCAGGAGTAGCCGCAAGGCCGGTGCTTATAGCAGATTCAAGCAAGTTTGCACGAGAGAGGCTTTGGTTCGTCTTGCTCCACCTCAAGCCTTTTTCGCATTGATATCCGATCGGATTGTATGCCCGACCCTGTCAATAAGTTCGTCGCAAAGAAGCTTGTCCCTTACGCCAGCGCTGCCCTACGCCGCGGTCATTGGAAGGCCCTGGGCTATAATAACGGTCACGGATTTTCATTCGCCCCCGCTTCCGATGGAGGCAGTAATTCCAGCGCTCATCGAGCATCGTTCAATCCGATCGATGAGCACCACCTTATATAGGTGGGCGCCTTTTGGATCACTGTAATATGATTTTAACGCCGCAACGTTGTAGAACGGCGCGCAGTTCTTCGGGCGGGGCTTGGTCCGAGACCAGAGTGGAAAATGAGTCTGGCGGATTGATCCGGGCCACTGCTGACCGCCCGAACTTACTCGAATCGCACAGCAAAATTGCCTGTGACGCGCGCGCAATAGCGACGCGTTTTACGGCAATCTTGTCGACATCGAAATCCATTGGGGCTCCATCATCGTCCCAGCCTGACATTCCGATCAACGCCACATCGAACCGCAACTCCCGCAGCATTGCCGTAGCGCCGTCGCCAACAAGCGAACCATCGGGACCGCGCAAGGCGCCTCCGGTGACCATCACTGCGATCCCAGGGTGATTGGCCAGATGCAGGGCTGACGCCAGGCTATTGGTGAAGACGCGCAGTGCACTATTTCTGCAAAGCGCACGCGCGGCAGCTTCGACCGTCGTGCCGACATCCAGGAACACTGTTGCGCCATCCGGGATCAACGCCGCCGCCGCTCGTCCTATTGCTGCCTTGGCATCAAGCGCGACGATCCGCTTTTCAGCATAGCCTAACCTGACCGACCTATCGAGCACGCCAGCGCCGCCGTGGAACCGCTGCAACAATCGGCATGAATCCAGAAAAATGATATCCCGTCGGACCGTCTGGGCAGAAATCTGGAAGTGCTCTGCCAGCCACTCGATGGTTGCAAAGCCCTTACTCCGAACAATGTCGATAATCGCTTGCTGACGCTGGTTGAGCGCATCTAGCGCGGCCTCGGTCGACTGATTGGGTGGGGAGTCTTCTTTAGCCGCCGCTTTCACTTTTTTACATCCAGTGACAAATAATTTGTCGAAACCATACGCGGCGACCGGCCGCCTTGTCCATCGCGCCGACGAAAAGAAGCTCTGTGGGGCCACCCGGGATTACCACGACCGCCGGAACTCTGGGCTGGTTCCGAACTCGTCCGGATCACGGCAAAAGAGCCGGGGAAGCGACGAGAAAACTCCTTAAATTTACCGTGGGTTGTAGCGGATTCCTTGTTTCTCCTAAGCCAGCCAAGGCTTGCCCACTTAAGGCTGACATTAACGGTTTGGGGGCGTTCGTCACCGAGCGCGATCACTATCCCAGACTCGGTCAAGCAATGGACCTTCCCTGATAAATGTGGCATATATCTGTCGAAATGTTAATTTTCTACCACAAATGATCGTTTTTTATTAGAATAACTTGCCGGGTCCGATTAACAACTATATCGGTGCATAGCCACATGACGTTCGGAGGCGGCCAGCATCAAGGGGGAGTCGAAATGAATAGACGGTTTAAAAGGGTGATTCAGACCACCGCCATCCTGGCTTCTATAACGCTGGTTGGGCAGACGCCTTTGATGGCCGATGAATCCGCCGCGGATCTCCAGGAAATCATTGTGACTGCGCAAAAGCGCGCACAGAGTCTGCAAGAGGTGCCGATCTCGGTCCAAGTCGTGGGCGCCGATCAACTGGCAGCCGCCGGGGTAGTGAATTTCGAAGATTTCAACCGTATCGCGCCGAGCCTGCTGATCAACACCGCGGTAAAGCCGACCGATGCCACGGTGGCGATCCGGGGTATCGGAACCTTCGCCTTCGGTATCGGCGTGGAGCCCAGCGTCGGCATGGTGGTCGATGGTGTGCCGCTGGGGTTCCAGGCGCGCGCGTTTGCCAACTTGCAGGATGTTTCTCAGGTCGAAGTATTGGCCGGCCCGCAAAGCACGCTTTACGGCAAATCGACGACCGCCGGCCTGGTCATTGT
The DNA here is from genome assembly GCA_963799885.1 of uncultured Gammaproteobacteria bacterium. Taxonomy (GTDB): domain Bacteria; phylum Pseudomonadota; class Gammaproteobacteria; order Steroidobacterales; family Steroidobacteraceae; genus Bog-1198. Next base: position 50,398 of record CAWCYX010000006.1, read on the forward strand.
CACAACGCCGGCCCCCAGCAAAAGTTGGACCGAGGAAGCCCACGTGACCGCCACCAACGATTCGGAGAGGCAGGTCAGCGGCTCGGTCTCGGGACCGCTGGCCGATACGCTTCTTTTCCGGCTTTCCGCTAACTATGACGATTTCCCCGGCAATGTGAATGAACTTTACACCGGCGGTAAGAGCGACGGCGCCCTGAACTTCGCCACCCATGGCAAAGTACTTTGGACGCCGTCCGACAAGTTCGACGCCGAATTCAACATCAATTATATGAAGGGCCAAAACCGAACGGACTATGTCTGGATCAATCTGCCGGCCAACGCCAATCTGCGGGGCAATGCAGCCTATCCGCCCTCGGTATTCCTGCATGGCGTGGTGCCTGGCTCGACCAATCAGAGCGCCTATGACATGCACGGCATCGGCAACCTTTATGGTGACGCCGGCGAATCCGTTAACCTCTCTTACAATCTGGGTGGTCCCAGCCTGGTCCTGATCGCGGCGCATGACCGGTATTTCATCGATGATCATCAGACGGTCGACTACACCGCGGTGGTCCCGCTTGACGACTGGCAGCACGGGAATTTTCACTCCGTCCAATGGTCGGAAGAGTTGCGGTTGGTTTCGCCCAGTAGCGGTGCATTCCAATACACTTTCGGTTTGTACCATGCCGAGGTCGAAGACACGCGCGACTTCACCCGGGGGCCTGTCTTCAGTCTGGCCCGATGGAACGCGGCCGAAGGATCGAATCAGATCTCAGCCTATGGACAAATCGACTATAGCGTGACGGACAAGCTGATCTTGTCCGGCGGCGGCAGTGTGGGTCAGGAGCGGATCAATTACTTTTTCAATGACCACCTGATTTTACCGCCCGCTAAGAACTACTTTTCCGGCGTCAATTCAAAGGACTATGCCACCTACAAAATCGGGCCGGAATATCATCTGACCGACGACATCATGCTCTACACCTTCCATTCTACGGGCCACAAGGGCGCGACATGGGATCTCGGTACCGGATTCGCCTCTAAGGCCAATGGCGGGTTCGTGCAACCGGAAACCTCCAGCGACTACGAGCTCGGCGCCAAAATGCAGTTCTTGAGCCATCGCCTGACTGTTAACCCGGATGTCTTCACCACCACCTACAACAACTTCCAGGCCCAGAACCAGCAGATCCTGCCGAATGGAAGTTACATTCTACAACTCGCCAATGTTGGCCAGATTCGGACCCGCGGGTTTGAATCGATGAATAGCTTGAGACTTGACAATGACTGGTCGATAGGGCTGTCCCCCACCTATCTGGATGCCACTATTCTCTCCTATCCAAGCGGCCCATGCTATGGACCGCAGGTACCCGGTGCGGGAACCTGCTTGAAGACCGCTGGCTCGACCTCAGGCCATCAGAATCTTTCTGGCACGAGGATGGCGGATGCGCCGCGTTGGAAAGTTGTCGCGGACACGAGCTACGTCCACCCCCTTGGCTTCCTGCCATTCGATGGGGTCTATCGCGCCAGCTATACCTATACCGGCACGGTCAATTATTCAATCAGCCAGGACCCGACCACCATTCAGAAGGCCTATGGAATTTTGAATCTGTCAGCAGGAATGAAGCATCCAGACGGCCGTTATGAACTGACATTCTTCGTCAATAACGCTCTTAACAAGCATTATCATCAGATGTTCAATGATATTGCTGGCACCTTCAGCAACACTTTTGCCACTCAAGCGATGCTGCCGCGGGACTTTGACACTTATGGCGGAGTCACTTTGTCCGCCAAATTCTGATCGGGCGACGTTGTTCGGGCGGTATCGCCCGAACAACGGCTCGGTGCTGCTGACTTTACATTACCCTCAGAACCGGCCGCCTCGCCCTCGATCAGGCGAGCGCGGCGATGCTCGCCACCATGGAACGCTTAAAGCGAAGGCTGGGAGTCGGAGAGTGACGCCGCTTGGGGCTCGGTGTTCATTCGACGTGGCGATGGGCGACGCCTATTGATGCTGACGGCCCTCGACCCGTTGCGTACGGAGCCGCAAGCATTTAATCCGATCCGGGCGTGAGTGGCTTTCAGAGATGTCGCGACGCCAATAATCGAACTTTTAGCAGGTCATATCGCACAGTCACCATGACAAGCTTAGAGGCTCCCGATCGAAACTAAAGGGGTGGCAATGGCCAGCGATTCCGAAAATGAACTCATCCGACTCACGGAAGTGCGTAGGTTCGACTTTCTCTACGAGGCAAAACAGGCTGAACTGCGCCGCATCTGTTCGATCGCCACTGCGTTAATCGGAGCAGACAGTGCGCAAGTGGTGATGGTCGACTCAGACCACATCAAGGTGCTTGATACGGACGGCCCGCCCCTGCCCCCCGCACCACGGGGAAATTTCCTGTCCGAGCAAACCGTTGAGGCGGGTTGCTATCTCGAGGTCGAGGATATTACCGAGGACGACGGTGGGGGGCCGCGCAGCCGAGGACTTCGCCATTACGCCGGCGTGCCGCTGCAGCCCACGCCGGGCCTAGTCGTTGGGGTACTCGCAATTCTGTCCAAGCGGGTCCGACGGCTGAGCGACCAAGAAAGGGAAAGCCTGATCGCCCTGGCACAGGTGGTCGAAGACGAAATGCGGCTGTTCCTCGCCGGTCAGGAACTAAGGGAGCGCGAGGTCGCCCTCAGCCTGGCGCGAGGGCAGGCGGAGGCGGCCAATCGCGCCAAGAGTGAGTTCTTGGCAAACATGAGCCATGAGATTCGCACGCCGATGAATGGGGTGATCGGCATGGCGGACCTGTTGCTCGATACGAAGTTGGACTCGCTGCAGCGAGACTATGCGGGAACCATTCGCGATAGCGGCAACGCGTTGCTCACCATCATCAATGACATTTTGGATTTCTCGAAGGTCGAAGCCGGTAAGCTCGAGCTCGAGCAGCTGGACGTGGATTTGCGCGATACGTTCGAGGATGTGGCGCGGTTGCTATCCATTCAGGCGCATGCCAAGGGGCTGGAAGTCATCGCGCAGATCGATCCGAAGCTCCCCGGCCTGGTAAAGGGCGATGCGGGGCGAATTCGCCAGATACTCCTAAATCTCGCCGGCAATGCGGTGAAGTTTACAGCTAAGGGGGAGGTGTCACTGGAGATCAAGGTCCTAGAGACTTCCGAATTGGGCACTCGGGTGAGATGTGAGGTGCGCGACACCGGCATCGGCATTCCGGTGAATCGCCTGCAGTTGCTGTTCGCACCGTTTATGCAGGTGGACACCTCAACAACACGCAAATTCGGCGGCACGGGACTGGGATTGTCTATCGTGCGTCGACTGGTTGAGCTCATGGGCGGTAGCACTGGCGTCGAGAGCGCGGAAGGCAAAGGCTCGGTGTTCTGGTTCACGGCAATGTTTGCGCCCGCCGCCCCCGATGTGACCCAGCGCAAATACGCGGTGCCGGCGTCGATCCAGGGGCAGCGGGTGTTGGTGGTAGATGACAATGCGACCAATCGGAAAGTCCTGATGGGGCAACTGCTCCTCTGCGGAGTGGAACCGATGTCGGCGAGCTCCGCAGATGAGGCGCTGGCGTTGCTCCGGCAGGCGCGCGCTGCGGGTCGGACGTTTGACGCTGCATTGCTCGATCACCAGATGCCGGATTGTGACGGTGCGGAGCTGGGCCGGATCGTCATTGCAGATGAGACCCTAAGACAGACGCGGCTGGTTCTACTGACCTCTTCAGGTCAACGGGGAGATAGTCACTTGTTTGCTGAGATCGGGTTCGCGGGGTATTTGATGAAGCCGGTCGCACAGTTGGACCTGGCGGATTGTCTGATGCTCATTCTCGGCAACACCGCTGAATCGTGGCATTTAAAAAGCCAGCCCATCGTCACGCGGCATGCGCTGCGCGCGCAGCGGCACCGCGCACCCAGACGTGTCCTGTTGGCCGAGGACAATTTCGTCAATCAAAAGGTCGCGAAGTACATGCTGGAAAAGCTTCAATGTCATGTCGATGTGGTGTCGGATGGTCTTGCGGCGGTAGAGGCATGGCGGACGGGGAACTTCGATCTGATTCTCATGGATTGTCAGATGCCCGGCATGGATGGCTATGAGGCAACTCGAGAAATTCGCAAGCTGGAGCAGGGACAGCGGCATATCACCATCGTTGCGCTCACAGCCAATGCAATGAAAGGCGATGAGGAGAAATGCCGTGCGGCCGGTATGGATGATTTCCTGACAAAGCCCATCGATCGCGTCAAGCTGGAAGCTTGTGTGGACGCACTGGGGGTTGGCACGGGTTCCACGCGTACTGTGCCGGCGCCGAATTCCGTGGGCGTGGCGACTTTGGCGGAAAAGAACGTGGCAGAGAAGGAGTGAAATAAGTGCCCGCTATCCGGGGCGCAAACGGTACCGCCATAGGGAGAGGTGTCCGATTCGCAGTCGACCCAGCAGCTTCGAATAAGATGCAGCCGCTATCCCAGGAAGCTGAACTACGGCAGATCCTTCTCCGAATAGCGGCTCCGTCATCTTCTTCCACCCGTCTCCATATGGCACCAATCGCGGTTGGCTGCAATCACGTGGTCTCCTCATCGCCTATCACATGGGGCTCTCAAGTCAGTCCACGATATAAGCGGTCCAATCCTGGGGTCGAATTGGACAACTGCTCTCGACGAGCACAATGCAATGCGATCGTACCCGCGCCGTAGTGCTCCACGGAATCAACGGCTGCCCGGTAGATGAGCGTTACGGCGCGAAAGTAGGCTTATATCCATCCTTCCGTCGAAATTCTTAAATAGAACGTATTCAGAACCGCGTTATGCGACTCTAGGGACAAATGAAATTCAGCGTCAAAGTCAAAAAAATGTGAGGCGTATTCGCTGCGGTTATGGGCGCCCAGCGGAGCCACTTCAATCGGAGTCCGCACAACCCGAGCGTTGCGAGGCGCACGCACAGTTGCCCCTAGCCGGGAAAGTCCATTAGGCGCCGCAGCGGTCCCACGAATTTCTCATAATTTCTCCAGCGTTCGACCGATGAGGAATGGATTTTCTGCCGGATCTGCCATTTGCTGGTGGTGATCACAACGCGGTCGGTCTGATGAAAATCTAGGCACCGCGGATCCCACGGCAGGCCGATGAATTCCACCATCCGTCGGGTCCATCCTTCCTGATCTTCGACCAACGCTTCATAAGGAACTTCCAGCAGCGATGTCGCGGGAAGACAGCCGCGCCAGTGATCTGTGATCCGGACGTATTCGCCGTAGTAGTGCGCCAGATTGTCGAAATCATTGGAGTAGGGACCCATGTTGAAAAAATGTTGAAAATAGATCGATAGGCAGGTGTCCATGGGGTGGCGCTGCATGTGGATGATCCGAGCGCGTGGAAATGCCGCATGGATCAGCCCCGCGTACAAGAAGTTAGCGGGCATTTTGTCTATTACCCGCTGAGCTTCACCGGATATGGCCGTCAAACGAGCGAGATAATCGCTTGCCATGCTCCTGATCGGACCGGCTTCGTCCAGGCTCCCGAGGCCTGCCGCTTCACGATCGGCGAATGCCGCGCCCCAGAAAGTCAGTTCGCCGGCGCCGAATACGGCGGGATGGGACGCAAGGATTTGTTCGGTTAGAGACGTCCCCGACCTCGGCATGCCGATAATGAAAACCGGCAGCTCCGAGCCCGATCCGCCAGCTTGATGCCGATGCAGGAATTGCGCATCGAATCGGCCGATGATCTCGTCCACTCGCGCAGTGAGCCTTGCCCTGTCATAGGTAGATCCGTACCGCTTGGTCAGTTCGTTGGCGAGACGAAAGTGGCCGAAAGCGGTGTCGTACTCTCGGACATCGTCAAAGTACTTCCCCAATGCGTAACGCAGACTAATCTTGTGGCGAAGCGGTAATTGCTTTTCGATCAAGGCTTCGGCGCCCCGCAACCAGGCGTTGTCATCTCGGTTCATCTTGCGATGTGTCGCGACGCCGTAGTACGCGAAGGGAAAATTCGGATCGATGGCGATTGCGCGCTGGAACAGCGCCTCCGATTCGGCGAAATTCCCCTTGTCCGCGTGCAAATCACCGAGCAGAGACAGTGCTTCGACGAACGTAGGATCGATGGCCAAGGCCGCCTCGCAGCTGGCTTGCGCCTCGCCGGTACTGCCTTGAATGCGCTGCGCCGTCGCCAGACTCAAATGAGCCAAGGCATACTCAGGCTCCAGGGCCAACGCGCGACGGTAACTCGTCGCCGCATCATCGGTTCGGCGAATCTCGAGCAGGGCGTGTCCTAGGTTGCAGTGGCTTGGCGCATGCCCCGGCTCGAGTGCGACGGCTTGTGCAAACAGCGACAGGGACTCGCGGCGTTGGCCGAGATCGCGAAGCACATTTCCCAGTTCGTTCAGTATCTCGAGGGAGCGGGGGTTCAGCGCCAGCGAGCGCTGGTAACTCGCGACGGCCTCGGTCCAGTGACCTTGGTCCCGCAAAGCGGTTGCTAAATTGCCGTGAGCCTCCGCGTCGCGCGGCATGAGTTCCGCCGCTTGGCGCAGAGCGGGCAGCGCGTCCTTGCCCTGCCGCATGAGCGCCACGCCTAGGATTTTCCATAGCATCCCGGCGCCGGGATGGGTGAGTAGCAGGATATGAGACTGGTGTTCCGCCTCGCGCAAGCGATTTTGATCGACCAGCCCGACCAGCATGCCGATCTGTTGCGAACTCAGTGTGGGCGTTGCCCGCGCCCAGGCCGGCTCGGCTCCACAGCAGCGTTTGCATTTTTTCCCGCTACCGCAAGGACACGTGTCGTTTCGACCCGGCTTCATACGCACCTTCAAATTCGCGGTAGCCGGTCAACGCATCGCCCAATGCGTGCTTCAGCGGATCGAGCCATGGCTCGAAATGCCTCCATTGATCGAGCCCCTCCCGATAGATGGGCTGGCGAACCTGCTCCGAACTGGCCGTCCGTACGCTCCGTTCGGTTTTGTGGAAATTCGATGCACTGGGGCTCGAACTCCAGGCCGCAGAAATCGAGTAGGCGCCGCACATTGCTCTCAAGATCGCCGACAACCTCTTCATGCTGTATCCGCAGAATCCGGCCCGGAAGTACCTGATCCCAATGCCGCATCAATTCCAAATAGGTTCGGTAGTAACGTGCAATATCATCGACGCTGTAAGCGAATTCCTGGCCATTGGCAAAGAGCTGCTTCAGGTTGCTGAAGCAGCAGGCCATCGGTTCGCGCCTGGCGTCGATGATTCGCGCATTGGGGAGCATCAGATGGATTAGCCCTAGATGCCGGAAGTTGTTCGGCATCTTGTCGATGAAGAAGGGTTTGCCGCTGCGGTACACCTGAGTGTCAGCGAGGTATTGCTCTCCGATCTTTCGGAATTCCTCGGTTGTCATCTGGGTCAATATCCGCGGATAGAGCGGATTGTTTGGATCAGGATCGCGGCCTCGAAGCCTACCGACGATTTGCTGGACGTTGGCAAGCTCCTGCGTGCCTTCGACCTGGGAGTGCGACGCCAATATTTGCTCGAGCAAGGTCGAGCCCGATCTCGGTAGTCCAACAATGAAAATGGGATCCGGATGCGGTGCTCCGGCGCCCGCATGGCGCGTAATGAACTCGGGAGTAAATGTCTCGATCTGTTGGCGCGTATTGTTCTCGATGATGTCCGCGCGATACCTGCTTTCGGAGCGCTTCAGCGAGTTGCCGAGTTCATAGTAATGAAAGGACTCGGCGTAGATACCTTGATCCTCGAGCGACTTGCCGAGGGCGAAACACAGATGGTAGCGGTCCACGGCGCCCGTTGAGGGGGCTGACTCCGCGGCGCGAAGCCGGGTCAGTTCTTGATCCGTAAACCGGTAGGTTTTGAGGTTCGCAAGACTCCAATAGGCATCGCCGAACGCTGGCCGGCACGCGGCGGCCTTTCGATAGGAATCGATGGCTTCCTGGCGCAGACCGAGTGTCTTTTGGGCGTGGGCGACGGACAGGTGCAAGTCCGCCTCCTCGGGAGCATCGCGCAATAGCTCCCGATAGAGTTCGATGGCGCGGTCATGCTCGCCGAGTCCGACGCAACCCGTGGCATATAGGGTTTTGAAAAGACGGTTATCCGGCTCTTCCAGTCGAAGTCTTTCGAGCTCACGGCGCGCCTCCGGATACTTGTGGAGGCCGAGCAGCACCTGCGCGTACTCGCGGCGCGCACTACGATAATCGGGAGCCCGTTCGAGCACGGCGGCCAGCAGTAGCTCCGGATCGTCGAGCACATTGCTTGCAATGCCGATGCGCGCCAGCAAGCGCATGCCTTCGATATGATCGCCGTGCTTCAGCAGAAAGGCACGGATCAATGACTCAGCAACGTCCAGATCGCCGTCCAGGAATAGGCCGGTCGCGGTCACGATCTCCTGCGGCAGATTCTTGAGCGTCGCCACATGACTTTCCGCCATGGCGGTGTTATCGCCCTGACCCGTCATGCGGTACAGGCCATCGAGCATGCGCCAACTCGCCGGCAAGGCGTAATTGATGTTGACGGCATGTAGAAACGCCTCGATGGCCGGCGTTGCCTGCTTCAGCACCACAAAGCAGTGTCCGCGCTCCTCATAAAGTCGGCTGAAGCCCGGATGATGCCGCTCGAGAGTCTGGAGCGTGGCCAGGGCGTCGGGGATTCGGGAGAGATAGCGATGGGAAATGGCCATGAATAACAGCGCATCCCGGTGATCGGGGGCCTGGGCAAGCAGCGTTTCGCACGCGGCCAGCGCCTCGGAAAAGTTCTGCTTTCGCAGCAGTGCGCGCATCCGAGGGATTTCGGAAGCTACACCCAAGGCGGCCGTCGTGGCGTCCGTGGAATTCATAGGCCTTGAAGAAAGAAGGGCGGACACAGTTTGTCCGCCCTCGACTCTACTGAAACCGGCCTGAGCCAGCGGCTTTTGGATCACGTCAAGGCGATCAGAACTTGTACCCAAACAGCAGGGTCAGCACCCGCGGACGCAGCGGTGTTTTCGACTCGATGAACTGGTTCGATGCCGTATAGGTACTGAGCATCCGAGTTCGTCAGATTGTTGCCCGTGACCTGCGCCGTCCAATTGTCCTTGGCTACGCCGATCGCCGCATCATAGGTGGTGTATCCCGGCATGACGTATTGGCACAAGGTGGTCGTCGGAATGGGAGTACAGAGCGAGGAGGAGGTGCCGGACGGGAAACTCGCCGGCTCGTTCCGCATGGTGGCGACATGGTTGGCACCCACCGTCACGAACGGTTTGTAGTCGTTGAAGGTCCAGTCATAACGCGCGCGCAGATTGAACTCCAGGGGCGGCGAGAACGCCGGCGAGGTGTCGAGTAAGCCATATGGATTCGTGTAAGGCCTACCTTTGACCTGCGTGATGCACGTGCCGAGCGGGGTGGGATTGCCCGCCGACTCCCGGTTGCTCGTCAGGCAGGGTGCGTTCGTCTGATTGGTGCTGTTCCACGAACTCGATCCCTGCACGGTGAGCCCTTCGGTCACCCGGGCGATCAACTGCAGCTCGACGCCGTTGACCACGTAGGTCGGACCGTTGACGACGAAGTTCGTGTTGCCCAAATTTACCGGGTCGAACAGCGGTAGCTGGACGTTGCTCCACTTCATTCGGTACGCGGACGCGTTGACCTGAACTCGATGATCGAGGAATTCGCTCTTCAGGCCGATCTCGTTGTTGGTCAGGTTGTCGGACGAAAAGCCGGACGGCTTGTTATATTGATCGGTAGCCTTGCTCGTGGTATACGGCGCCTCCCCGGTCAGCACGACGGTGCCATTGGCAAGCGTTTTCGTGCGGTTGAAGCCGCCCGGGCGGAAGCCCTGCGAGAAGGTGTAGTACGCCATGACGTCCGGAGTGATGTGCCAGGTCAGGTTGCCGCGGCTGCGGAAGCCGCTCTCGGTCTTGTTCAAGTTGATGCCGAAGCCGCAGCCCCCGCTCGCGACGCAGGCTCCATTGGGAACGTTGTTGGCCGAAGTCGAGGTGTAGTACTCCGAACCCCGCTCGAACTCATCGTAGTGGTAGTAGCGCGTCCCACCGGTCAATGTCAGTACCTTCGGAATCAAGTCAAAATCGATGGAGGCGAAGAACGCAGTCTGCCGGTAGCCACGTTCCACGTCCTCGCCAAACGCAGTATTGGAGTTTTCGCGCAGGCTGGGATTGGAGGCATAGTAGCCAGGAATGGGCCCGATTGCGGATACGCAGTCCGGACCACCGGCTTGCGAACTCGCGAGGTTGGCCGCATCACACTGCGGAATGGCCAGATAATTGAAGTCCATCTGATCCTTGATCACGGATTCTTCCCAGTAACCGCCAAGGAGGCCGCGTAACCGGTTGTCGTCCGACGTGCTGAGGCGGATCTCGTGGCTCTGATGCGTGGTGGCGACGCTGTCATGCCAACTGCCGACCGGCGCGTAGCAAGTTTCCGGCTTGGTGGAGCCGCCAAGGCCACCCGAGCCCGCCCCGGTGCAGGTGTAGTATTGCCCGCCTGTGGTGTGCAGGTAGTTGGAATAGTCGGCCTGCTGATTTATGTGGCGGTCCCGATAACTGCCCGTATAGACGAACTTCAGGTCGCCGAATTTGCCGAGGTTGCCGAATCTGCCATTGAGCGTCCACGACGTACTCTCGTAGCGATCCTTGTCATAGGCCGGGGTGAAGGCGGTGATCCGATTAGGAGCCAGAGCGGTGGTTCCGTCCGAGGCGACAGGATACTCGGAGAAATAGCCGTCCGCTTCCATGTTCTGATAGTTTTGCTGAATGAGCAGGTTCCAATCTTCGTTGAACTTCAACAGTGCGGAGAGCCGAATGCCGGTGTAGGTCACCGGGTTAGTGTTGGATGCAACCAGATTCGCGTTATTGGCGACCGGACCACCCGGATAGGAGATCGTCCCGGGTACGTCCGAGATATAGCCTCCGCGATGATCCTCGAAAATCGTCGCTCGAACCGCCAAGGTGTCAGGGATGATGGGCAGATTGATGGTCGCATTGCCCATCGCATTCGGGTCGCCCCCGCGCGCGGTGACGCCGTACCCGACATTGACGTCGCCTTCAGTGACATCGAGCTTCGGCTTGTTCGTGATGTAGCGTATGGCGCCGGCCTGCGCGCTGCTGCCGAACAGCGTGCCCTGCGGACCTTCAAGGACTTCGACGCGCTCGATGTCGGCCATGTACACGTCGAGATTGCGTCCCGGGAATTGCATGGACTGGTCGTCGAGATACACGGCGACGTTCGGGAAAGGCGCGATCGTGGCGCTCGACTGGTTGCCTCCGGAGCCGGAACTGAGGCCGCGCATGAAGATGTTCCCCGTGCCGGGAGCGGTACCGCTGTATGTCACGTTCGGCGTGTACTTGAGTAGGTCGTCGAACGTGGACACGTTGAGTTGCTTCAGTTGGTCGCCGGTGATCGCTTGAATCGTTATCGGCACGTTCTGGATTGACTCATCGCGGCGCTGCGCAGTAACCACAATTTCCTCGATAGCGGCTGTCCCGGTCGTCTCGGTGTCGGCTGCCGCCGCCGCATACGACGTGCCGCTATATCCGCTAAGTATTACCGAAATGGCGCAGGCAAGCTTGCTGTTGGTATTCAATCGTTTCTCCCAAAAATCACTGGCAATTAAAATAAAATGTATCAGCGGCGATCACAGACACCGCCACCCTTGGGAGTCTTGTGCTCCTAATCCCATGTTTCGATGACATCTACAGCGCCGCTCGATAGCGTTTGTGCACTCGGCGTCAGTGCCACAGCGGCGTGTATCTGCATGAATACAGCTGTGACCAATACCGTTGCGAAGACCGGTCCCACAAGGCGACCGCTTCGGCGCGAAAACAGGCCCACTTCCCATCCCTTCGTTGAAATCGTTCTACAAATGGCTCGAAATCACGTAGTGCGACTCTATGGGCAAACGAAATTAAGCGTCAAAGACGAAAAATTGTGAGGAGTATTACTACAGTTATGGGTGCTTCGCGGAGCCACTCGAATCGCCGCAACGAAACGGTGCGAGGTATCAGTTAGTCGGAACCAGGTGGGTCCAAGGGCTGCAGGAATGGCGGTGAGCGGTCGTTCCGCCGAGCGACCGACCCGAAGCGGATGCCGCGGAAGCTATGGTCATGTGTGCGCCGCTTCGGCACCCCCCGGCACCATCGGTAAAATCGACTGCGAGCAACCGACAGCCTGAATCTCGCACTTCTCGTTCGCGCATAGCACCAGTGCGCGTCAGGCCGATTGAGGTACACCATCGTGCACTCTCTCGGTGAACAGCAGGGGGCCGGCGCCTACGATCCGATGGTCACCCTTAAGGTTGCCTTCGAGCAGAAAAAGGTCCGCTTCAACGAGGTCGACTGTCAGCCTATGCCGACAGCGTCGATCTCACCGCCTACGGTGACGCAGCCGCTGTCACGATGATCTCGACCAGCACATCAGGCGCGGCCATCTCGCATTGTGCTGTGGCCCGGGTCGGCGCCGCATTCTGTGCGGTCCATCTGTCCCAGACGTCATTCATACCTTCGAAGTCTCTGGCAATGTCTTTGAGCCAAATCTGAGCGGTCAAAAGGTGTCCCTTGTCCGTGCCGGCTTTCGCCAGGTACTGGTCGATTTTCGCGAGAACCTGTCCCGTCTGTCCTTTGATGTCTTCACCGCACTCATCGGCCGTTACGCCGGCAAGATAAACCATTCCGTTGTAAATCATGGCGCGGCTGAGACGTCGTCCTGTCTCGATACGGGTGACGTTGCTCACTCTATGTTCCCCTCGCGTCATTTGACGCATTGTATTCTCTCAAGTGTGCCAGAGTGGCCAGAGCGGCCGCACTCTGACATGACCTTCGTCCTTCACGGCGCATGAAGTGACTAATGAAACGATCGAATCGAGCATCGAACCCGCCGGCGAAAAGGCCCTCTGGAGAACCACCTCCGCAGGACCTACGTCTCAGCTTGCTGAAGTAGCGGTTGTTTTAGAAATCGTAAATACAATAACTGACGACACCAATATAGATGCTATTAGAAAAGCGAAGGTCAGAGCGAAGCCCCCGCCCGCGGCTTCAACGAGATAGCCAATGACGATTGGTGATATGAAAGCCGCAATCTGACCCGCCATATTGATAAGCCCGCTGGTGATTCCCGTTAGATTCTTGGGAATGGTGGTCATTGGCAATGCCCAAAAGGTGGAGAAGAAGGACTCGAGGAAGAAACCGCCGATTGTTTGATAGATAACCATTTTGGTAGCCGTGTCAGCTGTGAATGTCAGAAAGAGCAGTAGTGCAGATATCAGCTGCGCCGAAATAATCGGTAGGCGTCGACGGTCACTAAAGTACTTATCCGACACCCATCCGCCAATAAGACACCCAAGCACGCCGGCGAAGGAAGGAAGCGAGGCGGCCACACCCATTTCCGCTATTGAGAAGCCGCGGGCCTTCACCAGATAAGACGGGAGCCAAGACCAATATCCCCAATAGGCGGTGTCGTACGCCAATACGGCCAAGAAGTACTTCAGTACATCTGGTCTCTTCAATATGTCCAAGAAGTCTACTTTCGTCAGCGTTACCGCGGTCGGCGGCGAGGCTCCCGTCCTCGATCTCCAGGACTTCGCCCGCTGATACGCGGCTGTTTTCCGAGGGCTTATTCGTCACAAATATCCAGAAGAGCAGCGCCGTTACCGCACCTGGAATAAGCAGTGAGTAAAAGGCAGCACGCCAGCCCCAGAGCGACACGATCGGAATCATTGCAAGCGGAGCAAGGGCTGTTCCCAGGGGCATAACAGCAAGCATCAGGGCGTTGGCTCTTGTGCGCTCCCGCTTTGGAAACCATACGGCAATCGTCTTGAATGCAGAGGCCGGGAAACAGTCCGTCCCCCAGTCCAAAGAGCATTCTGACCGCCAGTAGCTGCGTGAGGCTCGTTCCTGCGGCCGTAAGCGCAACAAAAATGGCTCGCCACAGTATGGATATCGTGGCAACTATGCGAACCCCATAGAGGTCAGCCAGTAGTCCGCCGGGAACTTGAAAGATGGCATAGCCAGCGTAGAAAACGCCCAGCACGACCCCAGTATTCAATGGCGTGAGATGGTAGTCGGCTGCGATGTACGGCATTGCCACGGACATGACGGTTCTCTCGAAGTACGTGACTATCCATGTGAAACCTAAGACTGAGAGAACCGTATGGCGGGCCTTCCAGCGGAGCCTTGCGCGCATCAAGACCTTTCCTTTCTTTGACTACGGCAGGACCTAAGCCGGGACGCTCCGAGCCTGGTCGTCGGGCCGGAGGATTGGTGCAATGATTCAACGCAGGAGCAGGAGTCCAGACATACCGCACTCACTCCAGTGGCCTTCAGCGATTGTAAGCCCGAGCCTTCGGGTCCAAAGCCGGCGCCTGTCAGAGCGTTGGGCCTCACTGGGCCGCTCGTTTGGAGAGTGTGGCCGAAGTGATCGCAAACCGCCCAGGCGAGAAATGGGCGAGAAGACTGTCGGTCTTTCCTTCGATCAACGAGCGAGCAACTAACTCTCCGACTGCGGGCGCAAGCAGAAAGCCGTGGCCGCAAAAGCCAAAGGCATGCCACAGGTTCGGGTGCTTCGTTCCCGGACCAATGATTGGGATGCCATCGGGTGTTCCACCCTCAAGCCCAGTCCATGTGCGCAGAATTGAAACCTGCGCTAGAGCAGGGAATGCTTCGATGGTCGCGGCAGCGCTTTGCGCCATTCTGTCCATCACTGTGAAAGACGTGTCTTGATCCAAACACGCTTCGCCGAGAATTCCGCCACCAATTACCAGCGATCCGGCTGCGCTCTGTTTGAAGGAAAGCGGACGGTCGATGCCGATTACGACCGGCGTTATGAATGGCTGTATCCTCATGGTGACCATCATGGATGGCGCCATGACCCTCTCTGGCAGGTCTTCATCCGCTAGCGCCGCAATGCGACTGCCCCAGGCGCCCCCACAATTGACGAGTATCCCGCCCTCATAGGTTCCGGTGGAGGTCTCTACCTTCCAGCCCCCGGCGGAGATTTCGCCAAGGCCCAGAACGCGGCAATTTTCAATAATTGTGGCGCCCGCCGCCTTCGCCGCCTCGCGAAATGCACGGGCTGAGGCCGCTGGATTTGCGTGCCCGTCCCGACGCGAAATCAGCCCGCCGATTGCTGCCTGCGAAATCCCTGGAAGGAGCCTTCGAACTTCTTCTTGCGCAAGGAGCTCTTCTTCACCGAGACCTCGGCGCTTCATATCCTTGGCTCGAGCCTCGGCCCAGGTCAGTTCCGCTTGGTCCAGGGCGACCGCTATTTGGCTTGTTCCTAATCGTACCTCACAGAGTTTCGCAGCATCTTCGCCGACCAATGCGTCGAGGTTCGCCCAATGTGTAATGGCAAGCTGCGCCAGCGGATACTCTTGCCAATCGCGCATTAGCAGTCTGAGCCCGCCAGCGTTCACACCCGAGGCATGACGACCAGCAATATTCTTCTCGACCACGATAACCTTCCAACCAGCCTTTGCCAGAAACATCGCGATCGAACAGCCATGGATGCCTGCACCGACGATCAGTGCAGTCTCACTGCTCTTCGGCATGGTCAACCTCCCAGATGCCATGAGGCTTGTCTTCGAGCGTCAACATTTTCGAGGCCTCGGGGTCTAGTCCCGTGAGATTGGCAAGCGCACCAAGCGGCAATGGGCGTGTTGGCGGGCGTGCCCGGAAAGCTGGGAGAGGCACCGGAACTGGCACCGCGCCGCTCTCCGCGATCAAGCGCGCGACTGAGACCATGCAATTGCGACCTTGGCACGGTCCCATACCGCACCGTGTTTCGGCGCGCAGCAGGTCCATGTCGCGCGCGCCGGTACTTATTTTGGCGCGCAGGGCGCCAGCTGTAAGTTCTTCGCAGCGGCAAACGATGGTGTCGTCGTTGAGCGGATCAGCGGAGAGGCCGGGGGGGAAGGCTGCGTCGAGGAAGGGTCGCGCAGCGACGGCCTTTTTCACAGCCAATTCCGCCCTTTGGGTGGCACCCGACACGGATTTGTTCAGATCGGCTAGGATTACTGATGCGGCCAACTTGCCATGAACAATGGCGGCGTCGGCGCCACCAATTCGGCGAGCGTCTCCAGTGACTCGAACCTTGCACGATTGATTGACGATTCCGGCGTACGCAACAGCAGTCGCTGTTCCATCGGCCGCAGTCTTGGGACGCCAGCTGGCATTCGCGGAGTCCCATTCGAGGGCGAGGCCCGCTCCATGGGCTAGGTCGACCGACGGCACGATTCCATCGTGAACAACCAACAGGTCGCATGCAATTGTAAACCGCCGACCTCCGACCGAGTAGCTTACTGTCTCGACTCGGGTGTTGCCTTTGGCCTCAAGTCGCGAAATACCGGAAACGAGTTTGACGTTTGCAAGTCGCAGGCGGGCGAGCCAACGAAGCCCTTTGGCTAAAGGTAGCAGCGCACCCGGACACAAATAGCGGGCGGCTTCCAGGCTGTTGGACAATCGATCGGTTCGCGCGATGAGGGCTGGCTTTATGCCAAGGCGGCGCATCTGATCCGCCAACAGTAGGATCAGGGGACCGGTGCCGGCGAGCACGATCCGTCCGGTGGGTTTGAGCCGTCCTGCTTTTAGCAAGGTCTGGACTGCACCCGCTGTCATAACCCCCGGAAGCGTCCACCCGGGAAACGGTGTGGGGCGCTCCATCGCCCCGTTGGCCAACAAGACGTGGCGACCACGCAGATAGCCGGCTTCCTTACCGCGCAGCCAGCCAACGGTACCGTCAGGTCGTACCTCCCAAACTGTTGTTTGATCGCGGTAATCGATAGAAGTGGCGGCTCGAAACCGCATGACCAGTGCCAATCCCGCCATGTATGACGATCCCAGCGCGGTCAGAAGGTCGACTATGTGAGTTCTGTCGGCAACGTTTGCTTCCAACGCACGATAGATTTGCCCGCCAGGAGCGAGCCCCATGTCCAGAACAATCACCGAGCAACCTGCGTCTGCCAATTCAGCTGCGGCTGCCATGCCGGCCGGCCCCGCGCCGACTATGATGACGTCCGCATCAGGTTTTGGAGGGGAATGCTGCGTCATCAGAAAGCCTGCCTACGCACCGCCGCCGCCCCATTCTGGCGGCGCACCCGCATACCGTCCTGCACGAGTGTCAAGCAGGCTTGCCAATTGCCCACGCCATCAATCTCCACGAGGCAATCGAAGCAATGACCGATCATGCAGTAGGGCAAGCGCGGCGAACCTGAGATCGGGGTCGTTCGAAAATGTTCTGCGCCCGCACGGAGCAAGCAGGCAGCAATCGTTTCACCCGACCTCGCCCTGATGGGCTGGTCGTCCAAGAACAGCGTCAAAGGGCTTTCGATAGATCCAATAGGCGCAAACATCTCAATTTCCTGAGCAATAGAGCTGGCCGCCAAGCGGCCTAACTGCCCACGTCGTGCGCCTGAGCATTTCCGAGGTTCCCTTACGTGATTTTAATTTCTGAAGCGCAGGATCGGTTGGACCTGGCGGTGCAGACTAAGGGCATTGAACCTATTCGTCCAAGACGAATGCATGCACCTACTATTCCTGAAGTTATGCACCAACCATTGGCCCCTCAGGCCGAAGTTGAATTCATCACATATGCAAATACTGGTGCCATACCATAAATCAAGACCGGCGGCGGCGAGCAGGAGAGTTCTTTAGCATCTCGCGGGAAACTTCTTCGGCCGTCTCCCGCAAGTTCTGAGCGAAGATGTCGACGAGTTCAGCGTTTCTGCTATCGGCGTTGCGACAAAGCACCACGTTGTCGCACACATCAGGCTCGAACCGTCGGATGGCGAGCTGATGGCGAGCCCCGCTCGCTAGAATTGGGTGAACTAAGGACACGCCAAGGCCCGCCGCCACAAATTCGCAGACGGTCAGTACGAAGTTAGCAACGAGTACGATTTGGGGCTTGACGCCATGGGTCTCGAACAGGGTACCTATCCGATGGCCGGTGTCACTATCTAGCGGAAAGCTCACGAACGGGACTTGATCGAGATCCCGAGGCTCGATGGTAGTTTTCGCAGTCAGCGGGTGGTCTAGCGGCATCACGCAAACCATCGGCTGCTCCATCAAGGGTTCCAGGGTCACGTATGGGTTTTTGAAGCCATCGTCGACCAGCCCAACGTCGAACTTTCTCGCAACGACCCAATCCACAATCCCCCAGGAGCTTCGAGATTCGATTGAACAGAATACGTTGGGGCGGCCCCTGAGGAAGGCGGTCGTGGCGCGCTGGATGAAGGAGCCCGACAGCGCCGGCAGAACGCCAATGGATATTCTCGCTTGATCCTCGCGCCGAATGGCGTCCACCGCGTTATCGACTTGGCGTAGGCCAGCAAAGATGCGGTCGATTTCGTTGTAAAGCCGCATGCCATTCGCTGTAGGAGCAAGACGCCCCTTGTGCCGATCGAACAGCTTCAAACCTGTATCAAACTCGAGATTAGCGATGAGCTTGCTCATCCCGGGTTGCGAGACATGCAAGATCTCAGCGGCGCGGCTGACGGTGCCATTTTCGATTACCGCTTTGAAGGCTTCGACCTGATGCAGGTTGACATATCGAGGCATCTATAGCCTATGGAATGGAACGCCCTGAAATTCGTCTTGGACGAATAGACCACGGCTGCCTACCCTTGTCAAATTGAAGGAGTGCGGTATGAGCCGGCACGCGTCGCTCGCGGGCCGGTATGTGAGCTACTTCGGAGGACCTCGAAGTAGATGTTGTTGTTGGAGTGTCCTATGGTCGACTACATCGGGGTAGCTACGCTCGAGGCCCTAATCGAGGAAATGGGTGTTGCAAACTTCATTGAAGCTCTTGCCACCGAAATCGAAGCCGATTACCGGCGCTGGAATGCGTTCGATAAATCGCCACGCCTGGCCAGCCATTCTGCCGTCGGTGTGATCGAACTGATGCCGATCACGGACGGCCGGTTGTATTCATTCAAGTACGTCAATGGACATCCCGGGAACACCGCCGCCGGACTGCTAACGGTCACGGCCTTCGGGGTGCTGGCCGAAGTCGGCACTGGTTATCCGTTGCTCCTATCCGAGCTTACGGTTACCACTGCATTGCGTACTGCGGCGATGTCCGCTCTGGCGGCGAAATGGATGGCCCGACCGGACAGTCGTGCCATGGCCCTGATCGGCAACGGTGCGCAAAGTGAATTTCAGGCCATCGCATTCCAGCGCATGCTCGGCATCGAAGAGCTGCGGCTGTTTGATACGGACGTGTCTGCGACCGCGAAGTTGGAGCGCAACTTGCGCACGATGCCGGATCTCGCCGACTTGAGGTTCGTTCGGGCCGACAGTACCGCGGAAGCTGTACGTGGTGCCGATATTGTGACCACGGTGACTGCCGACAAGCGCAACGCAACTATTGTGACTCCGCCCATGATTGTGGGCGGTATGCACCTGAACGCGGTTGGTGGCGACTGTCCCGGCAAGACCGAACTCCACCCGGATATCCTGCTACGGCCTGATTGCCGCATTGTCGTTGAATATGAGCCGCAATCGCGGATCGAGGGCGAGATCCAGCAGCTCTCGCGGGACGTGCCGGTGATCGAGTTCGCGCAGATCGTGCTACGCGAGAATCAAGGGAGAGCCTCTTCGCTCGAGGTTACGTTGTTTGACTCTGTCGGATTCGCGCTGGAAGACTACAGTGCGTTGCGGTTTCTGTACCAACTCCTGCCTCAGTACCCACAGTATCGGCGCCAGATCGATCTGGTTCCGGACCTGGATAATCCGAAGGATCTGTTCGGCGGAACCCTGGGGCGTTGTGTGCCGGCGCGAATGCGTAAAACGGCTTGAGTGGCTGCCATGATCAGTCGCGTTTCGCTGATCGGCGCTCCGAGCGACATCGGCGCCGGTACGCGCGGAGCCTCCATGGGTCCGAAGGCCCTGCGCGTCGCACGAATTCAGTTCGTGCTCGAATCGCAGGGCGTGGAGGTCCGCGACCGCGGCGACCTGCGTGGGCCGGCAAATCCCCCTGGGAGGTCCAGTCGAAGGCTACTGCCATCTCGAGGAAGTGACCCAGTGGAATCGTGCGGTGCACAACGCCGTGCATTGCGACCTCGCCGACTCACGTCTGCCGATATTGCTCGGCGGCGACCCATAGTCTGAGCATCGGATCCATCAGCGCGGTCGCGCGCCATTGCCGTAAGCGAGGGCGCGCACTGCGCGTGCTATGGCTGGATGCGCATGCGGACTTCATTACGAGCGTACTCACGCCGAGCGGGAACATTCACGGCATGCCGGTCGCCTGTCTGTGCGGTTATGGCCCGAAACATCTCATCGACATATCGGGTCGCGTACCCGCGCTGCAAGCGGCGAGCATTCGACAAATCGGCATACGCAGCGTGGATCCGGGAGAGAAGCGCTTGGTTCACGAAGTCGGACTCGAGGTGTTCGACATGCGCTTCATCGACGAAAGCGGCATGCGCCAGACGCTTGCGCAGGCGCGCGTGCATCGCGGCTTCCTGCCGCGGCGGTCCGGCAGTGATCCAGAGCAACAGCGCCTGCAAATCAGAGCTATACGAACGCGTAAACGGGGGCGAGCAGTGAGCGCACCGCAAGGCGCTTTGAGATTGTCAGTCCGCGAATTTAAGGCAAGTGACATACCAGGGGATTATAGGTAGTAGGGTTTGTATGTGGTTGATCGGGCTCGGGACCCACCTGATTCCAGTCCGGAATTCAAAGAAAAACGACACACCAATTGCGGCATCGTTGTCATCTAAACGAAGTTTCGCTGAATTCCCCGCGAATCTGGACCTTTTCGTAAGTTACGGCCGTGTTCTGATTGCCCGACACAAAATCGTTAAAGGGAGTCGGGGATGGAAGGGATCTTAAACAACTGGCGGCCGACCGCGCGCGCGGTCGCACTCGCAGCGGCGCTGCTTCTGCCGCAATTGGCACTCGCGCAGGCCTCGCCGTTCTTAACCGGCGCGAATTCTCTGCAGACGAACATCCTCGCGTGGCTCACGCCGGTCGCCATCATTCTCATCATGGTGTTGGGCGGCATGGCGATGGCAAATCGAATTTCGTGGGGTTGGTGCGATCGGCGCGATGATCGGCATCGCCATCGCTTTCGGCGCGCCGCAGATCGTGACCTGGGTGCGCGGCATGTTCGGGGTGTGAAGGCATGAGCGAGCGCAACCGAGGACTGACGGCGGACATCCTCTTCGTCGCCGTCACCCGGCCGCCGATGCGCTGGGGCGTCACCTTCTCGGCGCTGCTCTTCAATCTGGTCTTCACGATGGAGGTGTTTCTGCTTACCAAGAACCTCCTGACGCTCCTGATTGCGATTCCGATTCATGGCGTGTGCGCGCTCTTGTGCGCGCGCGATGCGCGCTACTTCGATCTGATTCTGCTCTGGGGCCGCACGCGCATGCCCTCGTACCTCGCCAACTACCGCGTTTGGAAGGCGAGTAGCTACAGCCCGCTGATCTTGGATCTGCCGAATCTCACGGGCCGCCGTCGCGAGCGGACCGTTGAAGTCTGGTAACCGACTCAGCGAGGCGCCGGCCGTGATGCGGGCGGCGGCCGATGCGCCGCGAACTGCCCGGCCTCGCGGCACATTCCCTATGCCGCGCACGTCGCCCCCGAGGTCATCGTCACCACGCAGGGTGGCGTATCTGCAGACCTTTCGCTTAAGCGGCGCAAGTTTCGAGAGCGCCGATGATGAGACGCTCAATAACTGGCACGAGCGCCTCAACGTCACCTGGCGAAATATCGCGAGCCCCAACGTGGCGCTGTGGACGCATCTCATTCGGCGTCGCGAGTCACCGCACGTCGCGTCCGCGACGGGGAGCGATTTCGCCGACCGGCTTGGCGCAGCGCTACCAGGAGCGGCTGTCGAGCGAGACCTTGATGGTGAATGAGCTCTATCTGACGCTCCTCTTTCGGCCCGTCACCGGCGCAGCGCCGACGCTCGCTCTCGCGGTTCATGTCGAAAGAGCGCGCGGGCCAGAACGGCGCCGACGGAGCGGATGCGCTCGAGGCCTGCGCGAAGCTGCGCCAGACGGTGGCCGCCTCGCTCGCGCGCTACGAGCCCGAGTTATTGAAGGTGTATGTGCTGAACGATCGGCGCTACTCCGCGCTGCTCGAATTCCTATCGCTCCTCATAAACGGCGAATCGCAGCGCGTGCCTTTGCCGCGCTCACCCTTAAATGCAGTGCTCGCGACCAGCCGCGTGCTTTTTGGCAGCGAGACCCTCGAGTACCGCTCGGCCACGCGCACGCACTTTGGCGCCGTGCTCGGTATCAAGGAATATCCCACCCCCACCGTGGTCGGGATGTACGACGGCCTGTTGTCCGCGCCCTTCTCTTGTGTCCTCACGCAGTCATTCACCTTCTTGAACAAAGCGACCGGGCAGGGGCTTTTGCAGCGTCAGCATGCGCGCATGGCCAATGCCGGAGATTTCGCGGTCAGCCAAGCCGAGGAGTTGATCGATGCCTTGGATGCGCTCACGAGCAACGAGTTCTGCATGGGCGATCATCACTTCACGCTGCAGGTGCTTAAGCGATCCCGCTGATCCTGAGGGCCGTCGCCTGGCTCGGCTCAACGATCATGTGGCGCTCGCCCGCGCGATCCTGGCCGATACCGGCATGACGGTCGCGCGCGAGGATCTGGCGCTCGAGGCGGCGTTCTGGGCGCAGCTTCCGGGCAATTTCGCCGATCGGCCGCGCAAGGCGCCGATCACTTCGCGAAACTTCGCCGCCATGGTGAGCTTTCATAACTACCCGTGCGGGCGCGCGACCGGGAATCACTGGGGCGATGCGCTCGCGCTCCTGATGACGAGTTCGCGCTCGCCTTATTACTTCTCGCTCCACGCCACCGATCCTAAAGATCCCGACGGCGGCAGCCGCAAGGACACCGGACACACCTTCGTGTGCGGACCCACGGGATCGGGCAAAACCGTGTTCGTCGGCTTCATGCTCGCCATGCTGTCGAGGCAGGGCGTCACGCAGGTCGTCTTCGACAAGGACCGGGGCCTTGAAATCCTGGTGCGCGCTCTGGGCGGCACCTATCTGCCGTTGAAGAACGGCGCGCCTACCGGTTTCAATCCCTTACAGCTTGCGACCACGCCGGCCAACATCGAGTTCTTGAAGATCTGGCTGCGAAGCCTGGTGCGGGGACCGATGAGCCTGACCGTGCGGGAGGAGGAGGATCTTGATCATGCGCTGCGCGGGACCCTCGCGCTCGAGCCCGCGGCGCGCCGGCTCTCGCGCCTGATCGAGTTCACCGATGCCACCCGAGCCGATGGCATTCATGCGCGCCTCGCGCGCTGGTGCGAGAGCACGCAAGGGGATTACGCCTGGGCGTTCGATAATCCCACCGACACCTTCACCGCCGAGCTTGCCCACACGACGCTCTTCGGCGCGGATGTGACCGAGTTTCTGGATAACGAGGTTACTCGTTCCCCCGTCACGCTCTATCTCTTTCACGTCGTGCGCACGCTCTTGGATGGTCGGCGCTTCGTGTGCTGGGCGGATGAGTTCTCGCGGCTCCTGGCGGACCCCGCGTTCGAGCAGTTCGCGAAAGATGGCTTGAAAGTATGGCGCAAGTTAAATGGCGTGCTCTGTGCCGCGACCCAAAGCCCGAGCGATGCCTTAGGTTCCGCCATCAGCCGCACCATCATCGAGCAGACGCCGACCAAGATCTTGTTTCCGAATTCCGATGCGAATGCATCCGAGTACATCGAGGGCTTCGGGCTCTCCGAGCGCGAGTTCAAGCTCCTGAAAGAGCAGCTGGAACCGGGCTCGCGGATGTTCTTGGTGAAACAGGGCCACTACTCGGTGGTGTGCCAGTTGGACTTGAAAGGGCTTCGATACGGCACTCGCCGTGATTTCCGGGCGCGCCTCCTCCGTCGAGCGCCTGTATTCGATCATGGATCAGGTGGGGACCGATCCTAAGAACTGGCTGCCGCTCTTCGAGCGGCCCTCTTA
This sequence comes from uncultured Gammaproteobacteria bacterium, assembly GCA_963799885.1. Classification (GTDB taxonomy): domain Bacteria; phylum Pseudomonadota; class Gammaproteobacteria; order Steroidobacterales; family Steroidobacteraceae; genus Bog-1198. The sequence continues at coordinate 74,256 of CAWCYX010000006.1, forward strand.
AATCAAAAGGCTTAAGCGAAAATCTAACGGAGACAACGGATGAAACGCAACGTGCCGATGATTGTTCTTGCCCTATTGGCTCTAATGGGATTTTGCCCTCGTGCGAACGCGCAGTGGGCGGTGGTCGATGTCGGCGCCATCGCGCAGCTCATCCAGCAACTAGCCAAGATGGAGCAGGCGATTCAGACCGCCGAGAACCAGTTGTCCCAAGCCCAAGCTCAATACCAGTCGATGACGGGCAACCGCGGCATGCAGAACCTGCTCTCCGGCGTCAACCGCAATTACTTGGTCTCGGATTTCAATCAACTCGCGAGCGCCTTAGGACCGGGCATTCAGAGTCACATCACGACCAATGCGGTATTAACACCGGCCCAGGTCGCAGCACTTAGCCCAAGCGAGCAGCAACAATTGACGAACGCGCGCAACAATTCCGCACTTTTGCAAACGGCGAGTCAGCAGGCGTATTCCAACGCGAGCGCGCGATTTGCGTCCATCCAGCAATTGATCAATGCCATCCCAACGGCGACCGATCAGAAGGGGATTTTGGAGCTTCAGGCGCGCATCGCGGCTGAGCACGGGATGCTGCAGAACGAGAGCACGAAATTAAACGTGCTGTATCAGGCCGCCCAAGCACAGGAGTGGGCGCGCCGGCAAAGCGCAAGCGAGCAGGTCGTGGCAAGCGTCGGATCATTGCGCACGCTCGCGCCGTTGCGGCTGCCTTGAGGAGTTTGAATAAAGGGTTTCGGCCCGGTGCGCAAAGTGGGCGGTTACTGTTTAGGGCTCGTTGTCACGATCTTAAGCACCGCTTCTTGCGCACCGGCGCCGGATCGGGCCGCGCACACGGTTGAGGAGTACGGGAAGGACGCGCGCTTGCGGGCGAATGAGATGAAAGTTTGCGCGAATGATCCCGGGACGCTGGGGGCACATCGCCCGACTGCGTCAATGCGCGTGAAGCCGAGCGCCGCGCGGGTATCGGATCGCTTCGGACCCTGCCGCCGCTTAAACTTGCCGGACAAGACAGTAAGGAATGAGCCCATGGGATTCTTTGCCACCTTCTCCACCTGGCTCGATGGGATGCTCGTCACCTACATCGGGACCAACACCGCAAAGATCGCCACGCTGATTACCCCGGCGATCGCGACGCTCGCGACCGTGTATGTGATGGTCTGGGGCTACCTGCAGCTTACCGGCAAGATCGAGGAGCCGTTCGTCACCGGCATCAAGCGCATCATTCTGCTTAGTCGTGATCTTAGGCGGGGCGCTTAATCTTGTGGCTCTATAACGATCTCATCGTCGATACCTTCTTTCGCTCCCCCGGGGCAACTCGCCGCCGGCGTCATCGGCGCCTACGACTCGGTCGGCATCATCGATCAGATCATCTTCGCTGGCGGCGATGCGGCGAGCCTGCTGATTCAGAAAGGCGGCATCTTCAACGGCGATTTCTCCTACTACTTGGCCGGTTTCTGCGGTCTATTTCATCGTCGGCGTGACCGCGATCTATGCGATGTTTCTCCTGGCGCTCTCCAAGATCGCCCTCTCGATTCTGTTGGCGTTGGGTCCCTTCTTTATCGCGCTCCTCTTCTTCGAGACCACCAAGCGCTTCTTCGAATCCTGGATCGCGCAACTCGCGAACTACGCCTTCATCACGATTCTGACCGTGATGGTGAGCGCCCTTATGTTAGGGATCGTCTCCTCCGCCGCGCAGCAAGCGGCGGACTTAGGCGGCGGGATTTCGATTGCCGATGCGGTGCGGGTGTGCATGGCCGCAGGCCTTACGTTTCTCATCATGCGCCAGGTCATGCCGATGGCGGCGGGATTGGCGAGCGGGTTGGCGCTCTCTTCCTTTGGACTCGTGAGTGCGGCGCTCGCCTGGGGCTTGGGCAGTGCTGCGCGCCACACGGGGCAGTTCGGCCGGGGCTTGATCGATCGGGAAACCACGCGCTGGGATCCGCTATCGCGCAAAGCCGGTTATTACCTGTCGCGGGGCTCCGGTGCAGGCCTCAAGGGACTCGCGCGAGTGGCGCGGCCCAACACGATCGCGAGAGGTTGACATGAGAAACGTCCTCTTGAGCGTATTCCTCGCGCTCCTCGCCGCCTGTACCCATCACCCGGTGCGCATCGATTGCGACCAACATCTGGAGGCGATCAATCCGCCGCATCCCGTCGCGAAGCCTGAGGCAGCAGCCAAGTCGCCATGAAACCGGATGAGGCACTCGAGACGTATCTTTCGGAAGCGGCCTCCTGGGATGCCGATCGGGTGGCGATGCAGCGAAGGAGTGCCCGACAGGCCTGGTGGGTGGCCGGCGCCGGGTGGTTCTGCACGATGATGTTGGGGCTCGCGATCATGCTGCTCATGCCCCTAAAGCGCGTCGAGCCCTTTGTGATTCGGGTGGACAACACCACGGGACTCGTCGATGTCGTGCCGGTGTATGTCGGCAATGCGCCGATGCCCGAAGCCGTCACCCGCTACTTTCTGGATCACTACGTGACGGTGTGCGAGCGATTTAACTTCTCCACCGCCGAAAGCGACTACCAGGAGTGCGGCGCCTTTCACACCGCGCAGCGCAATCAAGCCTGGTATGCCGCGTGGAATAAAACCAATCCGGCCTCGCCTTTAAATATCTACAAGGATGGCACGACCATTCGCGCCCAGGTGACCTCCGTGAGCTTCTTCACGCGCGCCGATGGGGTCACGGACTTGGCCCAAGTGCGCTACTTCAAAGGTAAACGCCAGGCGGGCAGCGCCGAGGAAGCGCGCAGCTATTGGATCGCGAGCATTCGGTATAGCTTCGCTTCGCCCTCCACCGACCCCGAAGTACGGCGCTGGAATCCGTTAGGTTTTAAGGTCGTGGAGTTCAAGCCCGAACCCGAGGTGGATACACCGCAGGCACCCGCGGCACCGGCCGCCGGAGGGGCCTCGTGAGCCCGGGAGCGAGAAGGCGCACGTCAACGCAGGGGCTTGCCGTATTCCTTGCTACAGCGCTCTCCGTGAACCTCATCGCACGCGCGGAAGTGCTGCCCGAGCGGGGGCACGTCGATGAGCGCATACGCACCGCCTTATACAGTGCGGATGAGGTCTATCGACTGTATGGGTACGTGGGCTATCACTTGGACCTGGAGTTCGAGGCCGATGAAACCTTCGCGAGTTTAAGCGGCGGGGATCTGGACGGCCTTACCTACAGTGCGCACGCCAATGTCCTCACTTTAAAACCCAAGGTCGCGGCCACCGAGATGAACCTCGCGGTGACTACCACTAAACGCCGTTACTACTTCGAGTACTCGGTGTCCGCGCGACGGCCGGCATCCTCCACGGACCCGGTGATGTACGCCGTGCGCTTCTCGTATCCCAAACCCCCCGCGAGCGCGGATGGGCTGACAGAGGAGGAGCGGCTCAAGTTGGAGCTCGCCAAGGCGCGCGAAGCCCGACCGCGCAACTCCGACTACTGGTTCTGCGGCGATAAAAGCATCAAACCAACGACGGCCTCCGATGATGGCGTGCAGACGCGGTTGTCCTTTGCCGCGCGCAGCGAGTTGCCGGTGCTCTTCGTGCGCAATGATGATGGCAGCGAATCGCTCTTGAACTTCAGCATCGATCAGGGCGATGTGCTCATTCACCGCGTCGCCGCGCGCTTCATCGTGCGCCGCGGGCGCCTCGCGGGCTGCATCGTGAATAAGGGCTTTGCGGGGAGCGGCGAGCGTTTGAAGTCCGGCACCATCGCGCCGGATGTCACGCGCGAGCGCAAGGACCTGCATCCGTGAGCGAGGAGCTTAAAGAGGAGGGCGCCCAAGAATCGGTCGCGGGCGAGCGGGGCACCGCGTCCGTGCAGGCCGCGCGCTCTTTGCAGTCCCGCGTGAGCAATGTGCTGGCGATGGGACTCATGGGAACCTTAGGGTTGGGTTTCTTAGGCTGGTACTACGTGCACACCTTTGCCCGACAGGGCGAATCCAAACGGGCGGCTCAAAACGCCTCGCGTAATCAGGCCGCGGGCGAGATGGCGTTGCCGTCGTTGGGTAAGATCGATCCGCCGACCGCGCCGATAGTCAAACTGTTAGGGCCGCCACCCGAAGCGCCGCCGTCAAACTCTGAGCCGCCCGCAGCGCCGCCGCCCGGGACGCCACCCCCGTATGGCGCTCAGCCCGCGACAAAACCGCCCTGGATGCTGACCTTGGAGCGACGCTTAGGGGGAGCGGTCTCGGAAGGTCCCGAGGTTCGCAAGGACACGTCGAGCGCGCCGGCAAGCGCCGAGGCGCGTATGGCACCGCCCGATGAATCGGGCGCTACCCCCGGCGACAGTGCGTTGAGCGCTCTCCTGCACCCGAGCGCCACGACGGCCGCCCGAGCGCGAGTGCTGCCGGCGGAGCGGTTGCTGTTACCCAAAGGCGCATTCATCGATTGCACGCTCGAGACCGCGATCGATTCGACGCTACCCGGCATGACGACCTGCGTCACGGCCACCGATACCTTCGGGGTCGATGGCAGTACGGTGCTGATCGAGCGCGGCAGCAAGTTGGTCGGCGAGACGCGGGGCGAGGTCCACCAGGGCGCCGCGCGCGTCTTTGTGCTGTGGACCGAAGCGCGCACGCCCACCGGGGTGATTGTGCCCTTGAGTTCCCCCGGCACCGATGAGCTCGGCCGCTCCGGGTTACCCGGGGAGGTCAATCGGCATTTCTTTGAGCGCTTTGGCGCGGCGATCTTGATCTCCGTCATCGACGGTGCGGTGCAAAGCGCCGTGTCCTCGCGCGGCGGCGGCGCCGTCATCCTCAACCCCTCGACCTCGCAGGATGTCATGACGGAAGTCTTGAAAGGCACGATCAACATCCCGCCCACCGTCACCAAGGCGCAAGGGGATCGGATTCAGGTATTGGTGGCGCGGGATTTGGATTTCAGGTCGGTGTATGAGCTTAAATCCACCCCGCGTTGAATCGCCGACGGTGAGCACCTCGGCGCTCGAGCTCAATTTGCGGGCGCTGCGCCCGCTCTTGTCCCGAAGCGACGTCACGGAGCTCTGTATCAATCAGCCCGGCGTGGCGTTCTTGGAAACGCGCGAGGGCTGGGAGCGGCAAGAAGTGCCGTTCGCGGATTTCGATTGGTGCAAAAGACTTGCGAAATTGGTCGCGAATTCCACCCGCCAGCGCATCGATGAGGAATCCCCGCTCCTGTCCGCCTCGCTCCCCTCGGGCGAGCGCATCCAACTGGTGTTGCCGCCGGCGACCAGCGCTGGGTGTGTGGCGATCACCATCCGCCGGCCGTCGGATCAGGTCTGGTCGATCGAGGAACTCTCGGCGAGCGGCATCTTTCGCTCCACTCGCCGCGCGGCGGGCGCCCTCGATGACAGCGAGAGCCGTCTCTTGAAACTCTTGGAATCCCAAGACTACGAAGCCTTCATGCGTTTGGCGGTCTTGAGTCGCAAAAACATCTTGGTCTCCGGTCCCACCGGGTCCGGTAAGACGACCTGGACCAAGGCATTGATTCGCGAAATCCCGAGCGAGGAGCGCCTGATCACCATCGAGGACGCGCAGGAGTTGGTACTGGATCGGCATCCCAATCATGTGCGGCTCTTTTACTCCAAGGATGATCAGGGCCTGGCGCGCGTCACCCCGAAGCAGCTCTTAGAGTCCTGTCTTCGCATGAAACCGGATCGGATCTTGCTCGCGGAGCTGCGCGCGGAGGAAGCCTTCGATTACTTGCGCAACGTCAATTCCGGCCACCCCGGTTCCATCACCAGCGTGCATGCGGCGAGTGCGGAACTGGCGTTCGAGCAGCTCGTGCTCTTGGTCAAACAAGCCCCAGGCGGCCAGGAGCTTCCCAGAGCCGATATCAAGCAGCTCTTGTACTTGCTGGTCGATGTCGTGATTCAGTTCGGCGTCGAGCGGCATCAGCGATTTATCAAGGAGATCTGGTTTGATCCCGCACGCAAGCGCCGCGCGCTCCCCAACACTTAAGGCGCCGCCCTGGGTCGGCGTGACGCTGCGTGCGGCCGCGCTATGCGTGATCGCACTCGCGCTCTCGCAATATCTCGCCGGGTTCTTCTTTTTGTGGCTCTCGCATTTGAACCCGCGGAGCGCCGGCCCGTTGACCGTGGCGCGCTACGCGCACTACTACGGCGATCGCGCAGACGTTCGGGAGCGCGTGTGGATCGCCTCTGGGGTGGGGCTCTTGCTCGTGGCGCTGACCGCGCTGCCCATAATCCTACCGCGCCGGCGGACGTTGCATGGCGAGGCGCGATTTGCGACGCGCCGAGAAATGGCCCGCGCGGGCCTGTTCGCAAAAGCGGGCCTCTTTCTCGGCAGACCCCATCGCGGGAGACGGCGGTACTTGGTGCTGCCCGGCCAACAGGGAATGGTGGTGTCGGCGCCGCCGCGCTCTGACAAGGGCACGGCGATTGTTGTTCCGAACCTCCTTTTTTTTCGGGATTCCGTGATTTGTCTCGATGTGAAACTCGAGAACTGGACGATCACGGCCGGTTTCCGCGCCCGCTTGGGGCATGCCTGTTACCTCTTTAATCCGCTCGCCGAAGATGGCAACACGGCGCGTTGGAATCCGTTGAGCTATGTTTCGAAAGACAAGAACCTTCGGATCAGCGATGTGCAGCGCATTGGCGCCACGCTGTATCCCGAGATCCCCGGGACCGATCCATTTTGGTCGTCGGGTGCCCGATCTTATTTTCTAGGGGTCACGCTGTATGTGCTCGAAACCCCGTCGTTGCCGCCCACCTTGGGCGAGGTCTTGCGGCAAGGCATGGCCTCCGACACCGAAGGATTCGGACATCACTGGCGGCGCATCATCGAAGGGCGGCAGAAGGGACGGTATCCGTTAAGCTCACCGTGCGTCCGGGCGCTCTCGGAGATCATTGATCTCGCGCCCGTGACGGCATCCTCCATCCGCAAGACCTTCACCTCGCGCTTAGATCTCTTCGCTAATCCCTTGATCGACCGGGCCACTTCGCGTAACGACTTTGATCTTCGCGATCTTCGCAAGAAGCCCATGTCGATCTACCTCGGGATCAGTCCGGGGGATCTGTCGCTCTTGCAACCTCTCTTGAACCTCTTTATCGAGCAAGCCTTGAATCTTCAGACGAAGGAGCTGCCGGAGCATAACCCGGCACTGATCTGTCAGGTCGCGTTCATTCTCGATGAGGCGGCCGCCATCGGGCGCATTCCGATCCTCGCCAAGAGCGTGGCGTACCTGCCGGGCTACAACGTGCGCCTCATTTTGGTGCTGCAGGCCTTTTCGCAGCTGCGCGAAATCTACGGCCCGCAGAACGCGGAGACCATGATGAAAAGCCTTGCGGTGCGCATTGTCTATGCACCGAAAGATGTCGCGGAGGCGGGCGAGATCTCCAATGAGCTCGGCATGACCACCGTCAAAGCGCGCACGCACTCGAAACCGACGCTCGATTTCTCCGATCCCAAGGGTGGACGGCGCCGCAGTGTGAGCATCAGCGAGCAGAAACGACCGCTGCTCTTACCGCAGGAAGTCAAAGAACTGGGGAGGGATCGGGAAGTGATCTTCTACGAAGGTATCCGGCCGATCCTCGCGCGCAAGAACCGCTACTACCAAGATCGGTTCTTTCGCAAGCGACTCTTTCCGCCACCGGCGAGAGCGACGCCGAACCCACCGAGTCCTCCCAGTCGCGCGACACCGGACACCCCGCCGATGGACCTCCCCATCGGGGCCGACGCCGAGACACTTCAGTCCGTGCGCAAGGTCGCCAACGAAACGCCCGAGATCGCGTCGGTGGTGGTGCGTGAGGCGACGGTGGAGGACTTCGATCGATTGGAATCCATCACGCTAGAGGATTTCGATGTGGATTTCGACCGTGTGAGGGTACCGGAGAAACCCGACGGGGAGCGCCTCACCTCCCAGGAATTGCATTCTGCTGTGGAAAGCTTCTTAGACACGTTGCGCGAGCGCTGAGATCATCATGGCCACCCCCGACCCATCATCCAATACAACGACGAAAGAACCCGCACCGAACTCGATTCGACCGAGTGAGACTAAACGCAGGTCCGCGAACGCGACGGTGCCTGAGGCTGAGCGCTCGAACTCGCCAAAGACTGCCGCCTCCCATGCAGTACCGGAAGAGATCACCAAGCGCTTTGTGCAGGTCAAAAACAAATACTACTTTCCGGATGGCGGCCGGGCGTTCACGGACCGCGGCAATCGGATCACGACCAACAGCGAGAACACCGAAGTCGTTCGCAGTCTCATCGACATTGCGAAGGCGCGGTCATGGCAAGAGATCACCGTGCGGGGCACGGAGCGATTCCGGAAAGAAGTGTGGATTGCGGCCAGTGTCGCGGGACTGCAGGTTCGTGGCTACAAACCGACCGAGTTTGAGCAATCTCATCTCGTGCGCACGCTCGCGCGCGAGAAAGCAGCCCCAATCAAGCCCGCGACGGCAGCGGATGCAGATTCCGTTTCGCAAGGAGCGGTCGGGGAGGAGGGCAGAACGGGCTCGAGCGCGCGAACTGCCGGCGCCGACCGTGGTGGTCTGGTCGTCGGCAAACTCGTCGATCACGGCCGTGCCCCTTACAACCAAGATCCGCACGCCGGGATGTCCTATTTCGTGAAGTTGGAAACTTCGCGCGGCGATCGGGTCATTTGGGGCGTCGATTTGGAGCGCGCCGTCAAGGAATCCTTGACCAAGCCCGAAGCCGGCGACGAGGTGGGCGTGCGATCGGTCCGTCAGGATGCCGTGACCGTGAAGACGGCGACGCGAGACGCGGAAGGCCGAATCACGGGCGAGAAGAGCCTCGAGACCCATCGCAACCGCTGGGTCATCGAGAAGCGCGAGTTCTTCGAGGCGCGCGCCGCGGCGGCGCAAAGGGTCCTAGACACCAAGGTGAGTGCGAAGGACGCCGTGCGCCTGCACCCGGAACTCGTTGGCACCTACTTGCAAGTGCATGCCGCGGAGCTTGCCGCCAAACGATTCCGCGACCCCGAAGACCGCGCGCTGTTTGTAGCGAAGGTGCGTGCTGCGCTCGCCGAATCCGTGGCGCGCGGCGAGCCCTTGCCGGCCGTGCGGCTGCGCGAGCGGGCGAAGGCGCGAACGCCCGCTCCCCGTGAACGCGAGCCTCAGCCCACACGCGGCTGATCATTCGAACCTGTGGCGAACTCGGATGAATCAGGTTCTTCTACACCGCGCCGGCGCGAGTTTGATCCCCGCCGCAGCGGGCAATTGCTGATCGGACGTTTGAAAGAACACGGCCCCGCGAATTATCAGTTTCGCGCGAAAGAGGATGCTTCCTACTACGTGAAGCTCTTAACGAGCCGCGGCGAGCGAATCCTCTGGGGCAAGGACATCGAGCGCGCGGTGAAGGACGGCGAGACGAAACCCAAGGTTGGGGATCTCGTGGGGGCGCGTCGCGTGCGGCGCGAGACCGTGACGATCACGCATCGACAGCGAGATGGTGAGGGGCGGGTCGTGTCGCAAGACGAACGCCATGCGCACCGCACGCGGTGGGTGGTGGAGAAGGTGACTTTCTTCGCCGAGCGAGCGCGACTCGCGCGGCGCTTGCGCGATGAGCAACTGGATGTTCGAGAATCAGTGCGGGCGGCGCCGGAACTGAAATCCACTTTCTTGAGCGTACGCGCAGCGGAGGACTTCGCGGCCAAGCGTATCGAGAACCCCCAAGACCGGGAGCGCTTCTTAGAACTCGTCAAGGGGGCGATGGCTGGATCCATTCACAAAGGCGAGCCGCTGCCGTCAGTGCGGCTGAAGGAGGGAGTCAAGCGGCCGGAGTCCGCGGCGGCGCCAAAACCTGCCCCGAAGCGCGATGAGCCGACGCGATGAAGGCGATGCCGACACCCGACATCGAGGGGGAGGAGATTCTGGATGATTCCGCCGCGTCTGATTGGTTGAAAGGGGCGCTGCGAACCGCCCTCGAGCGCGATCCGGTGGACGCCCTCAATGATGCCTTGGTATTGGCCGGCGCATTAGAGGCGCGGTTGCGGGTCGTCCTCGACCTCGATTAAGACAAACGAGCCATGATCTTCAATCGCAGAAAACTGTAACCAGCCCTCGCGCGAAGCCAAAATGGTACGCGATCTCAATCCTATCGATGGCAATAGGCATTCGCGATGCAAGGCGACGGGGCTTGTTTTTGCCTCACGTTGTTGAAACAGAGGGTCCGGCGCACAATGCGTGGCCATGAAAAGGTATCTCCTGCTCGGCGCTGGCTTCAGCCGCAATTGGCACGGCTTGCTCGCATCTGAAGTCTTCGATCACTTAATTGGTGCGCCTGAGGTCTCGGCAGACCCTTATCTTCGAGGCGTGCTGTTCAAGCATCAAGAAGACGGGTTCGAGCAGGCTCTTAGCCAAGTGCAGATGGATTACCGCAGAGACCCTGTTCAACTCAGAAAGAGTCTCGACGGCATTCAAACTGCAATCGCAAATATTTTTGCCCGCATGAACCGGTCCTTCGCAAAAAATGCAATGGGTATTGAGTTCCAGCAAGATAGACACTTGATGCTGCGGACTTTTCTGGTTCAGTTCGACGCGATTTTCACGCTTAATCAGGATGTGCTGCTGGAACTGCACTATCTGCAGCACGTCTTACTGGCGAGCGACGGCCAGCGATGGGACGGACCCCAGATTCCGGGAATGGCGCGGTTCGGGCAGGAAGAGCAAACGATCGGCCAACACTGGACAGCGGGAACGTTGGCACCTTCCAGCCTCTATGAGTTTCATTCACGATCTCAGCCGCTGATAAAGCTCCATGGTTCTTCAAACTGGCGGGAGGCCGGTGGCGGACCTCTGATGATTATCGGGGGTGAGAAGCTGAGCGCCATCGGATCGAACAGCATCCTCGCCAGGTACTTCGAGTACTTCTCCAATTGCCTGTGCGGCGGGCCGTCCAAGCTTTGCGTCATCGGTTACGGATTCCGCGACAGTCACATCAATGAGGTTCTACTTGAGGCCGTTAATAAGCAGGGCATGAGATTCTTTCTTATCGACCCCGCCGGTGCTGAGCTGTGTCGGCGTGTGAATCCTAGCCACAAGGCGTCCATCTATTGTCCGGGGCCTGTCGATGAGATTTTTGTGCAAGGGCTCGGCGGGGTATCGAAGCGGGGGTTGGCCGAGACATTCGGCGGAAATGACCTAATCTCATTTGACCAGATAAACGAATTCTTCGGACTCGCGCAGCGACGCCTATAGTCTCGAGACTTACGCCGATAGGAACGGCAAAACACCTGGTCAACACGTGCCGAGCAGACGGGACCTCGAACTCGCGCGATCGGGGGGGGGAGCTGCGTCAGCAGAGTGTGTGCGAGACCTCGGGCCATGGCGCTCACCACGCGCCCTCGACAGCGTAGTAAAATGCAGTCGGAGCCCCTATGTATCCCAAACGATTCACATTCGATCCGCTGCACATTGCGAGGGCCCGCATCGTCACTTTGAGGTCGCCAAACCTGAATGTCCTGCGCGATGACGGCGTTAAAATGCCCGCCATCGCCCATTTTCTGGAAGATGGATTTAAAGCACGCGACAAGCAGGGTAAGCTTCTCCTTCCGGACTTGAGCGCGCTTCTCAATTCGACCGTTGGCATCTTCAGCGATTACTCCGGCGAAGATGCTTCGAGCCGGTATTTCACCTACTCGTTCCTGGTCTGCGCCTTCGGTTCGCTGGGACCATTCAATCAGCAGATGGCGGCGCTTCGCCAATCGTCCGGCATCGGCCAAAAGGAAATTGCGTTCAAAGACCTTCGCATGGCCCGTCGCGGCGCATGTTGCCTGCGTATTTGAAGTTGACCGACCAATACATCTCCGGACTGCTCTTCACCTTGGTCGTCGACAAAACGATTCCGTCACTCTTTGGCCCCGGGGACGCCGAAACGCTCGCCAAGATGGCGGATGCGCTGGAGAAGGGCGGTTATGGTGCCGTCAATTCCAAGGTGGGCGAAAAACTCTTCAGGATCGTGCATTGCATCGCCTTCCTGATCGCGCTTTTGGGGCATCCGGGTCAAAAGATATTCTGGATGACCGATCATGACGCTATCGGAGCAACACCGGAGCGCCATACCAAGCTGCTTGGCATCCTCAACCAGGTGCTCCCGCTTTACACCAAGAAATCATTCGCATTTCTTGGGGGCGCCCGACCGTTTACGCCTCGAGCGTTTGAGTTTCTTGACCTGCTTAGCGTGAGTGATATCGCCGCCGGTGCGATCGCACGGGCCTTAAGCAGCATCGACACCCTCGGCCAGCAGAATGCTCAGATAAAACCGGGCGGGGATCACGTCTTGCGGTGGCTATGCAACAACAGCATCACGTTGAAGAAGTTCGCCATGACGGTGAAACGCCTTCCAGATGGAATCGTCGGCTCCGGGCCAATCGATTTTGAAGCGCGAGTTCCCATAGAGGATGAGCTGTTCATCCCAACGCAGTTTGTGCGTTGAGGGCCCTCGAGCGGACACAACGAGCGCTCCTTTGAGTGTGGCAGAGATGCGCTCAATCGGGCATCAGCTCCGGACGCGAAAAGAGCCCCCAGTCTTTTAACTGCAATTCGCTCTTCAAGATATGCGGCGTGCCGGGGAGGGCGATGAATAACTTGGGCGCCCCGGCAAACTTCGTGAGCACGGCGTCCTTGTGCCGCACGACAAAGCCTTCCGCTTCCTCGGGCGTCATGTCAAATCGCTCGTGCAGATCTTCGATCACTGAGAGTTCGATACACCCGACCAACGTTTTGCCGAGAAGGCTCACGTAAATGAACACCACCGTGTCCTTCGGGTGAATCTTCACGTCTATCTTTGGCGGCGTACCCGGGATTTGCCGCAGAAGTACCATCGATCAGAACGAGCCGTTTTGCCGTATCCATTCGGCGCCGCCAAGCTTCAGCCGTAGCGCCACCGCAGCCCGGATGCCGCCGTCGCCCCGCAGCACCCTTGCCTCGACCAGTCCTTCCGCGTCACACCGAGCAATTTCGTTGGTGACTTCCTCCGCGGGAAATTCCGGCAAGTGGTCGGCGTGAACGGCCCTCCCGGGCGAGGCCTGCAGTCGCTGAAACAGCGCCAGTCGGATCGGGTCAGGCGGAATCCGCGGTGCAACCGGCACGCCGGGCCGAGTCGGCGTCACATTGACGTTGTTGCCTTGAATACTGAGTTGCACTTTCAGTGTCAGAAATCCGTATCTCACGCCTTGCTCGATGCGATCCGAGGTGTATTCGCAGATATGGTCGAATCCCAATGTCCTGCCGTGACCGGTCCGCGCCAAGGAGAGGCGCACACCGGCGTCGGTCACCGACTCGATCCGCCACTCGTCATCGATTTGCGGCAGCGGATGCCCCTTGGCGTCCAGCCGATGCGCGATCGGAATCAGGCGGACCAGATCTCCGACGTTCTTCTTCAGCTGCTCCTTATTCATTGGGGCGATTATACCGCCGCATCCGCGGGTGCGCGCGCGAGCCGCCGATATCCCTCGGGGGCGCTTCCGGCCACTCAAAAGCCGTGGGAGAATGAGGAGATGTCTACCCCGATACCTGTAAATGAGCGGGCCGTTCACTTTGTGGGCGAGGCGGCGCAGGAAATAAATACGCGGGATGGGTTGGAGGCATTGCTTCTGGTCCTGGAGAAAATGCACGGAAACGCGGGACTTATCACCAACAGCACAACGCTTGGAGTACTGTACGGCCAAATCAAGCGCAAGATCGCCGGACTGGCATCGCCGCCGCCGAAGCCGCCGGCCAAGGCGAGTCCCTAGTCTTGGCCCGTCCAATCGGGCAAGTCGCCGCCAAATAGGTCCATGGCCTGCCGGTTGGAATCGTCGCGCTCGGAAATCTTGTCCAGCACAAACGCCACGGCTTCGTCCGGCGTCAAAATCCGAACTGAAAAGCGTTTGGCGAGCGTGTCCCGATTTCCCAATATCCCGCCGGGCTGGGATTTTGAGCCGCCATCCTGAGTCACGAGGATCGCCGCGTAGTGAATCGCGTCGGCGACGACGCGCACGTCGTTCTTCTGGTTATCGTTTTTCGCACCGTCCGGAAATAATACCGCCTCGATGGCTTTGAACCGAGATTCATCCGGCTGCGCGGGCGATGTCATGGTAAAGAGTTGCTGATTCGCCTTGCGAGATCGTTGCTCATTGTCCCCGACCTGGGCTTCTTCATGAGCGGTTCCCGACATATTGATGAGAATTACCCCATCAGCGAACCATTCTCTAACTTGTTCACGGGGCTAAGTTTCTGGCGCGCATTGATCACGTTGGTGTCGATGTGCAGCACCGGGATGTACAGTAATCGACGCGTCATGCTGCCTGGCATGCCGCGAGTATAATCCCGCCATCGTGGAGAGCGCGTGTGACCGTAACCAGAACGCTTGGCCCATTGCACTTCGAGGATCTCGAACCCCACCGATTCGAGGACTTGATTCGTGAATTGGTCTACGACTTTAAGGACTGGCAGAGCATCGAAGCCACCGGCCGGAGCGGGGCGGATGACGGGTTCGATATCCGCGCCTATGAGCGCGCCAGCGTCCCCGATAACGAGCCGGAAGACGGGGAGCCGGGAGAGGACGACCTGGCGACCCATCCGATGGACGGGAACCTGTGGATGTTCCAATGCAAGCGAGAGGCGCAAATCGGTCCGAGCAAGGTCGTGCAAGTCATCGCTGACGGCGTCAAAGCGGACAGCCCACCGTACGGCTATGTCTTAGCGGCGCCGGCCAACTTCTCGAAGAAATCGTTCGATGTGTTCCGCGAGGAACTGCGCAACCGGGGTGTCATGGAGTTCTATTTGTGGGGGCGTGCGGCGATGGAGGATATGCTGCACCTACCGCGCAACGATCGCGTCCTTTTTACGTTTTTCGGCATATCGCTCGTAACCCGCCGCCGGTCGCGAGCGACCGAGATCCGAGGGATCGTCAGCCGAAAGAATAAGCTCATGCGCACGTTGGGCGACCGGCCGAGCCACAAGCCCGTCCTGGTAAGGGATGCCGCGGACACACATTATCCTTTCAGCTCTCACTATGGGGACTTTGAAAAGAGACCGCGTTGGCGTGTCTATAACGTCAAGGGACTCGCGCCGCAGGGGCTCGTCGTCAGCGCTCAAGAACATTTCGCCTATTGGGATGCCGCCAAGCGCGAGTGGGATATGACCGAGGCTCTTAATCTCGTGCTTCGCCATGAGGAAGAAGACCATGAGGAGAGGCGTGCAAACCATGAGCTACGTGACAGAATAGAGTCATTCTGGCATTTCATTCCGCACGCCATGCGCGCCACCTATATGAAAGATGGTTTAATCAAGTTTGACGATATTGCCGTAATCGACGAGAAGGGAGATTCCCAATTTGCGTTTCCGCATCTTTATGTCGATTTCAGCGCCAAGAATGGGCCGTTCTTTGGATTTTGGGAATTCCTGACCCGGCATGAGCACCAGCGTCAGCGGCTCGACGGACTCACACGTATCAAGTTATTTCCAGCCGCTTTCGATGCGCCGAGAATAGGGGCCATCCACCGTGACCAGCCACTGAAGCTGGGAGATCGGGCGCGGCGCATCGTGAAAGCAGGGAACGCATCGCTAAATACGCTCTATGATGTAGAGGGGCGGTTTGATTTCTTGGCGGAGGCGGATGTGATCTCCATCGAGGGAACGCAGGACAGAGCCGGTGGCAGCCCCGATCCCACACTGATTCAGATCACCAACAAGCGAACCCTCTCGGGCAAGGTCTTCCTGGACAGCCTCATGGACGAGCCTAGCCTGAAGCATCGAGTAGAGGAACAAATCGGGCGTGAAGTGACCGAAGTGGACCAACTGCGAATTGTGGAATTCAAAGTGACGTACGACTGGGCCATTGAGCGGGCCCGATCGCCGGCCGGATCCCGATAGGAGCACGTCGTCGATCGCATGCGGGAACTGAAAACTCGACGCGAAATCAGCGATTGGCTGACCCGACAGTTGAATCGGCACCCTGGCTGTGCAGAGACCCAAGTCACCGTGCAGTATCAACTCGTCGAGCCCGACACGGACGGCTGTAACTGGTCGCGCGATTTAAATATCAGCTACGGGCGCGACGACAGCCACCTCGTGCACCAGCGCTTGCGACCGTTGTTCGAAGAGGCCCGACGCCGCTTCAACGTTCGGGAGCCCTAAAGCACCAGCCCGACAAGGCCACTCATCAGGCGGCGATCGCTTCGATCAAACTCGCATCGTTATTCCTAGGCGCGTTCACGCGACTGCTCACCGGTCTTGGGATTAATAGTTCATCCGGGTACTGTTGAAGCACCTTGAAGGCGGACTCTGGGTCGCCCTTGAGCCATGTTTCGCGATCCTCCTTCCTTAGGATCGCAGGCATGCGTTGTTTGGCGTTGTGGATGGCGGACATCATCCTGTTCGCCGGCATCGTCACGATCGTGCAGGAATGGATTTTTACGCCTTCGGCTGTCGTCGAGGAGTCCCAAAGCCCCGCAAAGCCGAATATCTCTTGATCACCACAGGTGATGTAAAAGGGCTGCTGCTTGGTCTTGCCATCGGCCTGAACCTGCCATTCGTAGAAGCCAACGGCCGGCACGATACAGCGCTGCCCGCGGTTCCAGGGACCCTTCCAGCTCGCCGCCTCCGTGAGCTTCTCGATCGTGGCGTTGATCGTCGAGTACTTCGGTTGAACGCCGCGGGCCCAGTAGGGGAAGTCCCCACTTCTTCGGGTTCCCTTGGATCGAACCATCGTTAGCTACACGGATCACGGGCACGTCCTGGGTCGGGGCGACATTGAAACTCGGCGGGAATTTCCATTCCTGATGCACGAGATTGAATTCGCGCTCGATGGCCATGTCATCGGGAGATGCGTAACGTCCACACATTCAAATCGCTTCCACGAAAAGATAATTTTGTCCATTGTCCGACTTCTGGTACCCAAGATCCATCCAGTGCCGACGCCGGAGCACAACTGTATAAATGGGGGCAGCATCTCTAAGATTCAACAAGGTCTCCATCGCCGATCTGTACAGTATCGACGTTTTCTGCGGACTGGATGGACGCACCGCGTCCGGATTGCGCAAACTTTGGCAGTGATCCCGCCACGGCCAACCCTGAAGATCGAAAAACTCTCCGACAACTTCGGTCAATTCGTGATCACTTTAAGGTGTGAATGTGGACACACTCGAAACGCCAGTCCGAAGACCTTTGCAGGTATCGCAGGATGGGATGCGAAGCTAGCCGATGTAGTGAAGCGCGCCCGTTGTTCGAAATGCGGGAGGCGGGGTCGCTGCACGGTGAGCGTGCGTCACGAGCACAAACGCGACAGCTGATATCGGACCGTCGACGGACTTCTCCGGGTCCACCCAAGTCAGTGGTCTGGAACATGGGCAGCCTCGCGTTTTCACGAATCGCCACACCAGAGCACCGACCAGCGCGCGACCTTCTCAGCGAAGGTCATACTCGCATGAACTCCGCTCGTGGATGGTAGCGTCCGCTTCGCGATCGAGCGCTGAGCGTCCGTGAGTGTCGGCATAACATGGCGATCGTAGAACTTCGCGGCCGTCGCACCATTGAAGCCAATAAGCAGGATGTCGGGATGGGAGTGGAAGAACGCGCGAAAGTTGTTAGGGACAGCATCCTTCTCGATTGAGGCATCGAGGCTACCTGGACGGGTCGCAGCGGCGAGCACGTCCCAGACTGCAACGCGGTGCTTGACCAGCGCCGCAACGCGACCGGCATAGTCCGGGGGCAAGTCACCGACTCGAGTTGCCATGATCCGCCAAAACACATTCTGCGGACTGGCGTAGTACTCCGCGCGCTCAAGCGACAACTGTCCCGGCAGACTCCCCAGAATGAGGACTTGAGCGGAAGGCGATGAAATCGCCGGAAAACCAAAGGACTGCATTACCAATTGTCGCCCATTGCACATCGATGAGGAACCCTAGGCACGCCGGCTCAGCCAGCCCCTGATCATCCCCACAATATCCGCTACTTAACCGCCCCTAAAGGGTAAAACTCGCGGGGCGACGATACCCGCATGGACCCCACTCGGATCGGCCCACATTCGGTGGTTTGACAGGTACGGAAAGACAAGCGGTTAATGCGCAGCGAATAGGGGGACCGTACGCCCAAAACTAGTCCGTCGCGAGTTCGCGGGGGCTGCCGCCCCCCTGTCCGGCGCTTAGCGCCTCGAACTCGACCCCCCGGGGCGGGGCGTTGCCCCTCCCCCCGCGCGAGGACGCGCCGGCTCCCCCTCCTTGCCTTCACCCGCGCCTTCTCGCGTCAAGGGCCGCGCGCAAAACCCGTGTCCTCGCCGCGGACGGCTGCGGGCCGCGCCAGTCTTGCGCGGCTTGCGGCCCAAGGCGGCCGCTTCCCTTGACGCCGGCGCGGCTGAAGGCGATGTGGCACTCGTTCCGAGCATCCGCGGCCCATGAGGCCGGGGATGCCCGGCCCAAGTGGGCCAAACCAATACGAGGAACTGACCATGACTACTGAAACTCAACAGGCGCAATTTCGATTCATTGGCGCACGACACTTAAGCTTGTCGCCGCTCAACGTGCGCAAGACCGCAACCAACTCCGGCATCGAACAGCTTGCCGATCTCCTTGTCGCGGAGGGTGTGCTGCAAAACTTGAATGTCTACGAGTCCCCGCAAGGGGCAGGGAAGGCAAAGACGACGCATGCGGTCGTGGCGGGAGGTCGCCGCTGGCGTGCTTTGCAATTGCTCATCAAGCAAAAGCGCATTGTTCCCAATTACGCGGTCCCCTGTCTCATCGTCAGCCACGAGCGCGCGGTTCAGATCAGCCTTGCGGAAAACTCCGGCAGGGAGTCCATGCATCCGGCCGATGAGTTCGAGGCCTTTCGCGCGCTTATCGACTCGGGACAGTCCGTCGAGGATGTCGCCGCGCGATTTGGCGTAACGCCGCTGGTGGTTCAACGGCGATTGAAACTCGCGAACGTGTGCCCCATGTTCATCTCGCTCTACCGGGAAGGGTCGATTACGCTTGAACACTTGATGGCATTTGCCGTGACAGATGACCACGAGAAACAGCGGCAAGTATGGGAGAGCTTGAGCCACTACCAACGGCATCCGGACTCCATTCGCGAGGCGCTCTGCGACAGCGACATCGCACTGCGTGAGCCTCTCGCGCGCTTCGTCGGCCTCAAGGCATACGAGAAGGCGGGCGGGATCGTCCGTCGTGATCTCTTTGCGGACGAGGACGAGAGTTCGATGCTGGATGGCGAACTCGTGCGCAAGCTTGCCGCTGAGAAGTTGGAGAAACGCGCCGCGAAGCTTAAAGGGGAGGGACTCGCGTGGGTGGAAGTGCATACTCACTTGGAGTATGCGACCCGTGCCGCCTATGGCCGCGTGCGCACCATCTTGCGTGAGTCGACCGAGGAGGAGCATGAACGGTTCGCCGCCTTGGATGCCCGGAAAAAGGAGATCGAGGCGCAAGCGGCAGACGACGAAAGCAACGAGGACCGTGTCGCAGAGCTGTCGGATTTGGAGGAGGCGTTGGATAGGGAGATCGAAACGCTGCACGAGCAGCGGGCGGTTCCGCATCCGGAGCAGCAAGCCATCGCCGGGGCCATCGTGACCATTGGCTCGGACGGCAAGGTGCGGATCGAGCGGAACTTACTCAAGCCCGAGGATACTGAGCGGTTCGCGCGAGCGCAAAAGGCCCAGGCGCGGGCTGCCGGGCAAACGGCACCCCGGGTCCACTCGGCCGCGCTCGTGCGCCGACTTACGGCGCATCGCACGCTGGCATTGCAGGCGACGCTCGCGCGGCGGCCGGAAGTTGCGCTCGTGGCGCTCACCCATCGGCTGATGCTGCAAACCTCCTTGGTCGCAGGCTTCGCACGCGACAGCGCGTTTCAAATCAAAGCGGAAACCTCAGCGCTCAACGCCTATGCCGAGGACTTGGTCGGCTCCAAGGCGCAGACCGCACTGGAAGCCCTTCGTAAACAACTCGGCGCCGGATTACCGGAGGAAGCCGATGCCTTGTTCATGTGGCTACTGGAACAGCCGCAGGCGCAGGTGCTGTCGATTCTGGCCTACTGTGTCGCAACGACGCTGGACGGTGTGCAATCTGACGAGGTATCAAGCCCTACGGCCGCGCTTGCGCGAGCCGCAGAGCTTGACATGCGAGAGTGGTGGACGCCGAGCGTGCAGAACTACTTGGGGAGTGTCCCCAAGGCGCGCATTCTCGCCGTGGTGACGGAGGCTGTGTCCGCGCAGGCCGCCGTGCCGCTCGCGAAGCTGAAAAAGGCGGCGATCACGACGGCGGCCGAACGGCAAATCGTCGGTACCGGCTGGTTGCCGAGCATCCTGCGAACCGCGTAAGCAACCCCATGGGCGCGGGCTCGCAAGAGTCCGCGCCTCTTTTAGCTCGCCGCGATACACCTACCCGTTTCACGTCATGCCCAGTGGAGAGGTGGCGGCAGCTCGTAGTCGCTGAATTCCAGATGCACAACGCGACGGTGGAGTTGGCGGATCGACTTGGCGGAGGAATGCAAGACGTGGGGTCTCATGACCACCGCATCGCCCGCAGCGACGATACAGGGTAGCTCCGCGTAGGATCGGACGACTCCGTCGACGGCGGCCTGCTGCAGAATTCCGAGACGGTGAGTCCCGGGAAGGACTTTCAAGCAACCGCTCTCCTCATCGGCAGGGTCCAGGTGCAGCCGGAGCGTGAGCATTCTGTTGAGTACCGCCTGCGGCGGTTGTACATGCCAGACATCATCCTTGATCGTCCAGGGACCCCAGCCAATGAGTTCTGCATTCTTGTTCAAAGCGACGGTCTTGTCTTGATGCCAGGTCACGAACCAATTCTTCTTGGGTGTTTTGTCGAAGAACAATGCGCGCACCAAGTGCGGCGATCCGCCGAGCAGTGCTTCCGCAAGGCCTAAGACCTTGGGGTCTTGTGCAAGACGTGCGATCGAGGCGAATTTCTTGTCGAGATTTCTGATCCCACCACGCCGTATCGTCTCGCTGTCCAGACTGACTTCCGAGACGACCGACTGAATGTCGTACGGCGACAGGACGGCGCGCCGAATCTCGACGCCGTGTTCGCGAAAAGCCAGGGCATCCCAGGGGCTTCCTCTGTTGCGTTGTACGCCGTTCAACATTGACTGCCTTTTGTTCGTGGCGTGCCAAGAACTTCCGTTACGTCAAGCGTCAGCGTAACGCGAACGGATCTCGGCGGGAAATTCGTCGGATCGGAAAGAGGGGGAGGGCGGGATTACCTGTAACCGGCTCAGTTTATCGCGCCGTGCTCGCTGTCAAGGACGAGGACGGGGACGCCCTCGCTGCCTGCGGCGGTCTCCGATCCTTGACCGCTGCGCGCGCCGCGATGCTCCCGAGGCGGGCAATCCCGCCCAAGACACTCTGGAGACTTTCCCATGACTCAAACCACACACGAGCAGGACGGCACACCCAAGATCGAGGCGCTCCTCGTATTGGAGGATGCCCGTATCGGCACGCTACCCAAACACTTCGGCGCTCGAATGATGACCGTCGAACACACGGTCTATCACTTCATGCGCGAGTTCGTGGCTGGGTACAAAGGCGCCTTTTGGGACTTCTACGAACTCAGCAACGGCGGCTTTTACATGGCGCCGAGTTGCAACCCAGTCAAATTCAGCGTCCACACGAACGACTTCGAAGGAACGCTGTCTGCGGATGCTGCCGGAATCACCGTGTGCTTATTCACGTTCAGCCACTTGTCGTTTCAACAGCCGTCGGAGGACGTGTTTAGCCGTCACTTCTATGCACTGCGGGAGTTCGCGCTCGACCACAAGGAGGCGAGTTTGATTTTCGCGGCTATCGATTAGGTCAGGCTCGGCGCGCCGATTCTTGGCTCCGCAAGGATCGGCGCCGCTTTTCGCAAAGCCTAGCCACCAGGGCTGGGCAATGGAATTACTCAATGTCTCAACGCCTGAGGAGGCACCGTCATGAACAATGCTACCAAAGTCAAACGGATTCCCGTCTGTTCCCGATGCGGGTCCGACAATGTCGCGGCCGACGCCGCCGCGCGCTGGAACCCGGAACAGCAAGAATGGGAAGTCTCCAACATTTTCGACAAGGGTCACGGTTGCGATGACTGTGGTGCCGAGGACATCGAATTCGCGTGGATCGACGATCAAGCACAGGGCTCGAGGGTCGAGCGCCCGTCGCCTGACTTTCGAGCGCTCGATGACATCGACGTGCGAGAGAAGGAGAACGACGAGGGTGCCGTTGACGGCGGTCGAATCGAATGGGCGACTTTCGCGGAAGGCGAGTACGTCGAATCCATTTTGGTCAGTCGCGCTCGCGCTGTGGCGATCTATCGCGACCTGGGGAAAGCTCTGGGCGTGACTTCGCGCATCCTCGAAGCACTCCGCAAAGCGGAAGCCCTCATTGCGGCCGATATCAACAGGGACGATGCCGTGTGTCTCGCCGGCATCCGTGCCGCGCTGGCGGAGGCGACGGCTTCCTAACTTGACCCGTGCTCGGGCTTCCGGCTAGGGAGCCCCGAGCACGTCGGCGCCGACCGACGCGATTGCTCGCTCGGCTTTGGGATTCGCTTGAGTCTCCGCGCATCCAGCTCTCACCGTAAGGGGAATCAGAAGCAGAGGGGAGGGCGGGATTACCTGTAAGTGCGTCAGCTTATCGCACCGTGCTCGCCGTCAAGGACGAGTGCGGGGCGCCCTCGCCGCTTACGCGGTCTTCGATCCTTGACCGCTGCGCGCGCTGCGATGTTCCCGAGGCGGGCAATCCCGCCCAAGATCATCTCGGAGACTTGCGATCATGAATACTATTGCTAATCTTTCCTTCTCCTCGCACGCTAATGCGTTCGACCGTGGATTGTCGCTGGAAGCAGTTCGTGCCCGTGCACCGGCTGTCTTCGCAGATTCGGCTCTTGAGGGCCTGAGCTCGAAGTACACTTTTATACCGACCGCTCGCGTGTTGAGCGGCCTGATGAATGCCGGGTTCGTGCCGGTCGAAGCCCGTCAGACCTGCACTCGGAGTGCAAGTCCTTTGCACGCTCGGCACGTGATTCGATTGCGGCGGCGTTATGAAACGGTGTCGCTCGAAGACAGGTCGATCCCTGAAGTGGTTTTTCTCAACAGCCATAACGGCGGATCGAGCTATATCGCCCGGATCGGCATCTTTAGGGTCGTCTGCTGTAACGGGCTCATAGCCTCGCGGGGCGCGTTTCCCGCGTACTGCGTACCGCACCGCGGGAACGTCGTGGATGCGGTGATTGTGGCGGCACTCCAAGTCTCCGAGCAGTTCGAAAGCCTGGCGGCCCAGGTCGAGCGGATGGAGCGCCGGCGAATGCTGAAGGACGAGCAATTGCGGTTCGCAGAAGCGGCGCTGGCGTTGCGATATCCCGACACGGCCCAGAGCGGCATGCAGCCCTCGCAGCTCCTCACCTGCCGGCTGGCTGAGGACCTGGGAGACAATCTTTGGGTCATTTTCAACCGGGTCCAGGAGCACCTTTGCGTCGGCGGTTTGACACGACGGTCGACCAACGGCCGGCTGGTGCGCACTCGACGGCTGACTTCGATCAATCGGGACGTGCAATTAAACGGGCAGCTATGGGATCTAGCCACAGAGGTGCTGGCGGCGTGACCTGAGCGTATACGCGGAGAGGGCGTCAGACGAAGGCGCTCTCTCCGCTTTTTTTTTGGTGGTGCCGCGGTGGAGACGCATTCTCGGGTCGCACGAGGACGGCTGAGCGGTCTTGCAGCCTGGCAGGACCCGGTAGGGCTGGCGGGTGAGTCGTCGTCGCGGTAGCGTTGGCTTGCTGGTGGTGTCGTTTACCCTTAATTAGGGTACTGGACTCCGCGTCCTATTTGAGTAAAAATAACGACTTACGGATTTGAGGTTTGTACCATATATATGGGACTGGAACCTTAATTAGGGAACTGACCGGCAACATGTCGTTGTTATCCCGCCGCCGGTTAGAACTGCAGAGGTGCGTCGTTTGAGACGCATCCCACTAAGTCGTCGCTCACATATCACTGGTTTCCAGGCTCTCTCTGTCTCTCGCGCAGCTCAACACGAGAGCGCGCTGGAACGCGACTTCGTCATGTTAACTACGTTCCGGGATGCGGCGGCGGAGATCATTTCACAGCCGATCACATTTGCATTTCGCGAGGTCTCGGCGCCGCGGCGTTACACGCCGGACTATCTTGTGCACTGGAGTGACGGTCGATCCGAGTTGATCGAGGTTAAGTATCGCGCGGATTTGAAGGCGAACTGGCGCCACCTGCGGCCGGCATTTGAGACCGCGCGAACTTGGGCTCGTGAACACCATGCAGGATTTCGGATAGCGACTGAACATGGCATTCGATGCCCAATGCTTCTGAACGCCAGGCGCTTGCTGCCCCTGCGCACAGCACCACTTGATGATGGCATTGCCGATGAAGTGCGCGCGGCGGTGCGCTCACTGTCAGAGCCAACATTCGGCGCGCTCGCAGCAATGCTACCCAGGGACCGTGCGTCCGTGCTGGGTGTTCTCTGGCGGATGATCGCGCGGGCTGACTTGCGGGCTGATCTGACCGTGCCACTCGGATTTCACACCCGCTTGGCGCTGCCTTGAGCAAGGTTAGCACCCCGGAACTCATCGAAGTACCAGAGCAAGACTGGCAAGAAGCCCGCCGCCGACTCTCGATCATTCAGCCGCTCTCAGCCACGAAGGCTCGTACGCGCGAAGGTGTGACCTTGGCTGCTAAGCATTTGCGGCTCAGCGTCACTCATGCGTATCGATTGCTCAAGCGTTACGACGCGGACCCCAGATTGACCAGTCTGTTGCCGGCTCCGCGAGGCCCCAAGCAGGGCCACAGTCGCCTGCAGCCGCTGGTCGAGGACGTGATTCGGACGAGTATCGAAGAGGATTATCTCACGCGCCAAAAGCCCTCCGTCGCGGTTCTGGTTGACAAGGTACGCCGTCGATGCAAAGCGCTTGGCCTGCAACCGCCCAGCCAAAAGGCTGTGCGATTCCGGTTGGCCGCACGGCCCGCCGCCGAGGTGATGGCACGTCGTCAAGGACGTAAGGCGGCACGCGACCGCTACGTAAGCGATAAGCCTGCGGCGTTCTTCTCTTCTTTGACGTGATCCGGACAATGACTCGCCTGTTTGTCAACGGGGCGAGCGATGGAAGCAATCAAGCGGATCAAACGGAGTGAGGCGGCGTGGCGGGAGATATTCGCGCGGCATGCAGCGAGCGGGGTGTCGTTGCTGGAGTTTTGCCGCAGCGAAGGGATTAACCCTGGGGTATTTCGGCGCTGGCGGTTCAAGTTGAGCGATGCCCACCAGGTCGAGAAGGTCAAGATTCGCAAGAAGGCCGAGCGGGTCGCGCCGTTCATCGATATCGGTGCGGTGGATGCGGGGCGATCGAGATTTGAGGTACGGCTCGAGTTCGGCGGCGGCGTGGTATTGACGGTGGCGCGCGGCTGATGTTCTTCGCCGAGGCGCAGATTCGGGTGCATCTGTACGGCAAGCCCTGCGACATGAGGAAGTCCTACGACGGCTTGCAGGCGCTTGCACGCCACGCGATGGACAAAGATCCACTCGATGGGTCGCTGTACTGCTTCGTGAACCGACGCGGCACGCAGATCAAGTGTCTGTATTTTGACCGCAGCGGTTTTTGCATCTGGGGAAAACGGCTCGAGGCGGGACGATTTATCAGCGACTGGCGAGGTGTGAGTACGCGCGAGATGGATTGGACGGGGTTGAAGTTGCTCATTGAGGGGATGGAGGCGAGGCGCGTGCGCAAACGTTTTTCGTTGCCATCAAGTGTCGCGCAAAGCCTATGATTAAAGCACTTTTATGCATTGTTTGTGTTATGCTTCTGTGCGTGCAGAACAGCTTCTCCTCGCCCTCATCGAACCGCTTGGATCTGACTACGATCGCGCAGATGAGCGAACTGCTCGAGGCGCAGCGCGCAACCATTACCACGCAAGATAAGACGATCAGCACGCAAGGCGAGCAGATCGCCGCCTTGCGCCACCAGCTCGACTGGTTTCGTCGCCAGCTGTTTGGTCAGAAGAGCGAGCGTTTCGCCCCTGAGCCGGACCCGGCCCAGATGCATTGGGGCGAGGTGTTGTCGATCCCGACGTCCCTACCCGAGAAGGTCAAGACGATTGCGACGCATACCCGGCGCCTCGCGCAAAAAGACGGTGCCGAGAGCGGCGAGGAACTGAAGTTCTTCGATGAGTCGAAGCTGCCTGTCGAGTCGATCCTGCTGTTGCACGAGAACGCGCAAGATCTCGCCGCAGGGGAGTTTGAACTCATCGGCGAGAAGATCACCTACCGGCTCGCGCAGCGGCCGGGCAGCTATGTGATTTTGAAGTACCATCGGCCCGTGATGAAGCGCAAAGACACCCAAACGATCTTGACCGCGCCGGCGCCCGAGGGGTTCTTGGAAGGCAGTCGCGCGGATGTGAGCTTTGCCGCAGGCCTGCTGATGGATAAATTTGCCTGGCATTTGCCGCTCTACCGCCAGCACCAGCGGCTTGCCGCCTCAGGCATCACGGTCTCGCGCCCCTGGCTTACGCAGCTCGCGCAGCGCTCGATCAGCCTCTTGGAGCCGATCTACCAGGCGCAGTTCGCCTCGATCCGCACGAGCCGCGTGAAAACCATGGACGAGACCCCAATCAAGGCCGGGCGCTCGGGCCACGGCAAGATGCACACCGGCTACTTCTGGCCCGTGTACGGCGAAGAGGATGAGGTGTGTTTCCCCTTCCATCCTTCCCGCTCGGCCGATTTCGTCGCGAGCGCCTTAGGTCTCAAAGCCGCGGTGGGCTCGGTCCTTCTGACCGACGGCTACGCTGCCTACCGGCGCTATGCTGAGAAGATCGGCATCACGCACGCGCAGTGTTGGAGTCATTCGCGCCGTGGCTTTTTCGAGGCGCTCGACGCCGAGCCCGCGGGCGCGGCCAGCGCGCTCGAGCAGATCAAGGCGATGTACGCCGTCGAGGAGGAAATTCGCGACAAAAAACTCACCGGCGAGACCAAGCAAATCCATCGCCTGATGTACAGTAAACCCTTGGTCGAGCATTTCTTCGACTGGGTCGATCGGGAACTCGCCCGCCAAGGCTTCACACCGAGTAATCCGTATATTCAGGCGCTGAACTACGTGCGCGAGCGGCGACCGGGGCTCGAGGTCTTTCTCACTGACCCCGATGTTCCTATTGATACCAATCATATCGAGCGCGCCCTGCGTGTCATTCCAATGGGCAGAAAATCCTGGTTATTCTGTTGGACCGAGCTCGGCGCCAAGCACGTCGGCATCATCCAATCATTGATAGTCACCTGCCGATTGCACGGCGTCGATCCCTATACCTACCTGGTCGATGTCCTGCAGCGCGTCTCGGTGCATCCAGCCAGCCGCGTCGCGGATCTCACCCCGCGACTCTGGAAACAGCTTTTCGCAGACAAACCCCTGCGCTCAGATTTGCACGGCCTCAACGCCTGATCAATACGTCGCGGAGTTACCGCTTACACCGCTACGCACCCGTCACTGGTTCGCTCGATGCTCCCTGGCCACTCTCGATCGTGCAGATCGACCACACGCTGGTAGATGTGATCGTGGTGGATTCGGTTACACGCCAACCGATCCAACGACCTTGGTTAACGCTCGCCATTGATGTCTGTTCGCGCTGCGTGCCGGGGTTTTATTTGTCACTGGAACCTCCATCGGCAACCTCGGTTGCTCTGTGCATCACGCATGCGGTGCTTCCGAAGGAAGGATGGTTGGCGGGTCTTGGAGTGGAGCAGCGCTGGCCGATTTCGGGCATTCCCGAGGTCCTTCATTTGGACAACGCACGCGAGTTTCATTCCGAGGCACTGCGCCGAGGCTGCGAACAGTACCAGATATCGCTCCAGTATAGACCGGTCGCCACGCCACACTATGGTGGCCACATCGAACGGTTGATTGGCACGATGATGGGCAAGGTGCACTTGCTGCCCGGTACGACCTTTTCCGATATTCGAGTCAAAGGCGATCTTGATCCGGAGAAGACCGCCGCAATGACACTCGATGAGTTGCAGCGGTGGCTTACCCTCGCGATCGCCGGCGAGTATCACAACTCTTTGCACGGAGCGATCAAGATGCCGCCGCTCGCGGCCTGGGACCGCGGCATTTTGGGCGATGGACGCACCCCGGGCCGAGGTGAGCCCGTCGCGGTCTCCGATCCACGACGGTTCTTGACTGACTTTTTGCCCCTAGAGTGGCGTCTGATCCGCCGCGAAGGCATCTCGCTACATTCGATTCATTACTGGTCGCCGGTGCTCACGACCTGGGTCGGCGGGCCGCGCAAAATGATTGTTCGTTACGATCCCCGAGACCTCAGCCGCATTTATCTGCTCGCGCCGGATGGCCAGTACTACGATTTGAGCTACAGGGATGTGTGCCGCCCGCCCATCAGTCTTTGGGAACATCACTTGGCGCTCAAGCGCTTGCGGGAAGAGGGACGCGCGCGCGTGGATGAGGCGGCGATCTTCAGTGCCGTTGAGCAGATGCGCGCGATTGCCGATGAGGCGGTCCGCGCTAGCAAAGTGACCCGTCGTCAACGCGAGCGTCGTTTGCGCCTCATTCAAGGTGGCAAGGTCGATCCCTCGCAGGTTGACTCGCCTGCCGAGCAAGTCAACCCGATTGAGGAAGAGGAACTCGATACTCGACAGCCCTGGGAGCGGATGCTCCCCGTGGAGGAGTGGTCGTGAGCCAAGACTACGCGCACCTGCAGCCCTCAGTGCGGGCGCTGGCTGAGGAGAGTGCGGAGGTGCGAGTGCGGCGCATCCGCGCCGATCGATGGATTACGTATGAGCGCGCGGAAGCGGCGCTTGCAGCGATGGAGGATTTGCTCACCTTCCCGAAGCGTACTCGGATGCCGAACTTGCTCGTCTGCGGGCCAACCAATAACGGCAAAACGATGATCGTCGAGCGCTTCAGACGTTGCCATACACCGACTGCCGCCAGTATTACCGAGGAAGGTGCCGCCAACGTTTCGGTGCTCAAGGTGCAGATGCCCGCCGCCCCCGATGAGTCCAGATTCTTCGGCGCGATTCTGGACCAACTCGGGTCACCCTATGCGCTCTCCGAACGCGTCTGCAAGCGACAGGACGCCGCCATCCAGATGATGCGCGACACGAGTCTTGGGCTTCTCATCATCGACGACGTGCAAAATGTATTGGCTGGCACGCGCCTTCAGCAGCGTCGTCTCCTGAACCTGCTTCGGTGGCTTGGCAACGAGTTGCAGATTCCACTGGTCGCCGTCGGGACCGCGGAGGCGATGCATGCGGTCCAGAGTGATGATCAGCTCGCTAATCGATTTGAGCCCGTTGGACTTCCCCCGTGGCGCAACGGCAAGGAGTATCAGCAACTGTTGAGCACCCTTGAGGCGGTGTTGCCGCTGCGCCGTCCGTCGCAGCTTATAAGGCCGGCGCTCGCCCAGAAGATCCTGACCGCCTCCGAAGGCATCCTCGGGGAGGTGGTGGCGATCGTGACGCGAGCGGCAGTGCGGGCCGTGACCACCGAGACTGAGTACATTACCGCGAAGCTGATCGACGAGACGGGTTTCATTTCCCCATCCAAGCGCCGCCGTGTTGCGGTCTGAACCCGCCGACGCGACCGCACTCCGACCGGCATCCAGCCCGACAAGACCGCCGTCGCTTCCTCTCTACGTCGCCCCAGCCACCGAAGAGGCGCTGCTTTCCTGGATTCTGCGCCTGGCGACCCGCTTGCGGGTATCGATGCATACACTCGCGAGCCGCAGCTTCGGTATCGAGGATCGATCCGACACGCAGTGGTGGTGCCGTCCGCATCGTTGGTTACTGGCACGCATCAGCGAGAGATCCGAAGTGAGCGTTGCACGATTGCGGGGAATGACCTTCGAGGGATTCGAGGCGGTTTATCGCGATGATGAAGCCAATGCTCGATTTGCCGGAAGACGATACGACGGACCGGCTCCAGATCGGCGGGCATATCGATTCGCCGTCTGTGGACAATGCCTTCAGGGTGACACGAGCCCGTATCTGCGATCCGCGTGGCTGATCGGATGGATGGCGGTCTGCCCGGTCCACGGGACTCTGCTCATTGAGCGTTGCAAGTTTTGTGGCGCCGGCCTCCGTGCCGCCCCGTTCGCCGCCGTCGCACGTTTCTCGCCGGCAACCTGTACCCGATGCGCAAAGAGCGTGTTGGGCAACTCGGACGTCGCGGCTCACCCGGCTGTCGTCCACCTGCAAGCTGCGCTGTTGCGCGGGAAGCGCGACGGCGTCCTCGAGCTCGAGGGGTTGGGCCGACTGACCTGGAGGGAGATGATCGCCCTCGCCGACGTACTGATCGGCATGGTGTGGACGGATCTGACGCTCGCCGAGCAGGATGAGATTTTCAGGTCGTATACCTCCGACACTCGCGACCAGCGCCGAGAAGTGGATCGTATTTACGATTGTCGCCACGGGAGTCTTCATTTTCTGTCATGGCTAACCGCGGGATGGCCTGGTAGCCCGGGCGCAATGGCGGGCCGTCGCATGCTAATTCGTTGGCTGACGGCTGATCGCAACCGGTTATGCCGCCATCTTCGACCGGCGCGAGCGGACCCCTGGACCTCGGGTGCCAATAATTTTGAGTCGCCCATTCGAGAGCGGCTGCGAGCCCTGGCCGGTGCCGTCTAAGACTCGGATGTCGGCAAAGGTGGTGCGCGGCGTGCGCCCCGGACATCGCACGCCGGAGGTCATCGTCAAGGTGATAAGCCCCGGGAGCAATTGTCTCAAAGCGATACGCCACCACCTCGGTGACCTTCAAAAAGGGTACGGCCGATCCCTCGAAACAGATTTTTTTAATACGCCGGTCGTCGGATCCGAGGCGGTTATGGAGCTGATTGACGACTGGAACCTCGATTTGGATGAACTGACTTGTCGGGTTACCCACCTGTGGGGGGAACGAAGAAAGCCTACGAAGTTGGTGCACAAAATCATTTTCTCGATGCCGGCAGGAACGCCACCCGACAGACTTCTAGCGGCTGTGCGCGACTTCGCAGAGAAAGAGTACGCACCCAAGCATCGGTATGCCCTGGCTATTCACACCGATGAACCCCATCCGCACGTGCACGTTGTCGTCAGGGCCGAGAGCGACTACGGCAAACGGCTCAATATCCGTAAGGCGACACTCCGTAAATGGCGCAAGGCATTCGTCCGTCATCTGCGCAACCACGGGGTCGTCTCGAAGGCTACCCAGCGGTCGACCCGCGAGCGGGCCAGAATGAGCAAGCTGAAAGGCATTTACCGACCGGCACGAACTCCCCGCGCATTCCCTCAGAAGGTCGCCCACGCCGTTGTGAAAGTTCGGCCGCCGAACTTCAGGGCCAGTCTCAACGACAGATGTCGGTGTTCCTAGTTTGCACCAATGTCGGTGCTCTCCAGCAGGGCACGAATGGACGATCTGACCCGCGGCCACGTTGAGGCCTGCGGACTCGCGATCTCGAAGTGACCAACACCTGAGATCACTTCGAGCTGTACGGTGTCGCCCGCCTGTCGGGCCGCGGCGACGTACTCCTGCGCCAGAGCCAGCGGCACAAACTCCTCGTACTGTCCCACGATCAGCACCTGCGGAACGCCAACCGGGAGCAGCCTACGTGGCGACGCCTGCGCGTACCGTTCAGGCACGGTGGCCGGCGTACCACCGAGAAGCGATGTGATCACGGTGTCTTTGCAGAGGCCCTCATAACCATCGATGTTGGCTGACAGGTCCACCGGCCCGGCAAGATCGACGACGCCTCGGACCTTCAACGGGTCTTTTACGTATAGCGCGCTCGATGGTGGTATCCGAGAGCGCGATGCCGCCCACATCGCGAGGTGCCCGCCGGCGGAATGCCCGACGAAGACGACACGGTTGAGGTCGAGCCGGTACGTTTCTGCGAGCGCACGCAATTGATCGACTGCGTGCCCGACGTCCTGATATGTTCCCGGCCAACCACCGCCGGGCTGCCCGAGGCGACGATACTCGACGTTCCACGTTGCGACGCCCTGTGCCTTCAGCGCGTCACCCATCGGCGCCAGGTCTCGAAGGCTGGCGTAGGCGGCCTTGAAGCATCCGCCGTGGATCAGAACGACGACTGGATGCGGTCCGCGACCCGCCGGGATGCGAAGCTCGCCGAACTGGTTCGAATCCGATCCGTACTCGACGCGCATGTCGGCGGGTCGCGCGGGAACGGCAGTAAGATCTTGCGGAGTCATAAGACGCGGATGCGACGCGTCCGCTGCCGAGCCAGCGAGGGACACGAGAAGCACAGAGCTGAGGACCGCCAGCGATAGGTAGGCCTGCACGCGCATAAACTGTCCTTCTGATCTGCTTCCACCGCTCGTCCGACCACGACCCGAAGCGGCTTCCGGCACATGCGTGGACCCCTCCCGAGTTTGTCAGCATTCCGTCCTGGGGGCCAATACTTTCCCCGGGCCCTTTCGCGTGATGTGGAGCGCCGCCCACGGGCATGCCTAACTTTGTTTCAGTGCACGGACGAACTACACCAGTCCAGTCAACTCGGCACCAGTCTAAGAACTCGGAACAGAATCTAGAAATCCCGACAACAGACACCCTAATTAGGGTACCAGTACCATCTTTAAGGTGTGAGTTCCCTCTTCAAGGGCATCAGTAACCTCATTAAGGGTAAATGACAGGTGGTAATAAGAAGAAAAAGTTGGTCCGGTTTCGCTGAATTTGGAGTGAAACGCAGGATAGCCTGCCGGCTGCTCTTTGCTACAACGTCACTCACGATGAGCGACGGTGCACACCTCACGACTTGGGTGGATCGCGAAACAAAGACTCGTTTTGCGGCGGTTGCGCGTCACCAAGGGCTGTCCGATTCGGCACTCCTCAAGCGCCTTGTCGACATGATGCTGCAGGCTGGCAATGCGGCCGACGGCGAAGCCACCGACGGCAAGGTAGTTCGGGCGTCGCGCTTCTCGATCCGCCTTCGTCCTGACGACCAGATTCTCCTGCGGGAGCGTGCCGCGGCTCGAGGCATGCCGGTCGCCACCTATGCCTCAGTCCTGACACGTGCCCACCTTCGGTCGCTGTCGCCATTGCCCAAGCAGGAGCTACTGGCGCTCAAACGAACGGTGTCTGAGCTGGGCAGCATCGGCCGCAACCTCAATCAGATCGCACGCGCCGCGAATCAGGGAGAGCGCGTGAGTGGCCCGAGTCGCGAGGACTTGAGGGCGATCTTGAGGGTCTGCGAGGGACTCCGAGATCACGTCAAAGGACTATTGTCGGCGAACATCAAGTCCTGGGAGCAGGGGTATGCCGAACCAGACGTATAGCCAGCCCCTATTCGACCTATTCAGTTTTGCGCGACACGGCCCTGGTCGGCGGGACCATTTGTCGCTGGGAGAAACCCAGTACGTCTCCCGGACGGTTCGCCGCGTGCCAGAAGTGATGGTGAAGGTACTTCCGAAGCCTGCCAACACGCTCGCGGCTGTTCGAAAGCATCTCGGGTACATCGGACGGCGCGGGGAACTTGATCTTGAAACCGATGACGGAGAGACGGTGCGCGGCACGCGCGTCGGCAAGGATCTCGTGGAGGACTGGGACCTTGATCTTGATGAGTACCGCCGCAAGACCGACTTGACCGGCACGCGGGGGAGGGAACCAGCAAGGCTGGTCCACAAGGTGATTTTCTCGATGCCGGCGGGAACACCACCCGAGAAGGTTCTTGCGGCGGTTAAGAATTTCGCGCGCGAGGAATTCGCACTCAAGCATCGTTACGCCATGGCGCTGCACACAGACGAGCCCCACCCGCACGTCCACGTGGTGATCAAGGCTGTCAGCGAGCAAGGCGAGCGGCTGCATATCCGAAAGTCGTCTCTTCGGTACTGGCGGGAGGAGTTCGCACGGCATCTACGTGCGCTCGGGGTTCCTGCGAACGCGACACAGCGGTACGTGCGTGGAGAGACGAGCCCGCGCAAGTCGGACGGCATCTACCGGGCGAACCTTCGTGGCACGTCGACGCACATGCTGGCGCGCGCTGAAAGCGCGGCGCGCGATCTACGCCAAGGCAGCGAGCGTGTTGAGCCGGGCAAGGCGAAGATACTGAAGACTCGTGATAGTGTTCTGCGCGCCTGGTCGAGGGTCAGCGAGATTCTAATCCGAGATGAACAGCCGGGTCTCGCCGCGCAGGTCAGGCGATTCGCGTCTCAAATGCCGCCTGCGATTACAGAGCGCGAGTACTTCACGAGGAGATTGCGGGAACATACCCGTACCCCGACTAGTCCTGAACGCCCGCCAACCCGCTCGTGACAGCCCGATACCAAGAGAACGCTATACAGTATTAACGGCGCTCGAACACTGTATAGCATGCCTATATCAAAGCTGGCGCCACTCCGGGATGCGTCCGGTGTAGACTCGCGCGTAGCGAATCCGGGCTCGACCATGGAAGAAACCCACTACAAGATTCAGGTAGCGCCAGATCATGTGCAGCGCTTGTGCGGCGGAACGCCATCGCGCGCAATTTCGGAGCTAGTCTGGAATAGCCTCGATGCGGACGCGACCAAGGTTCAGGTAACAACCCTGGATAATGAACTGGGAACCAGTACTCTCATCGTTCGTGACAACGGCCATGGGATTCCCTATGAGAACATCAAGGAGCTCTTCGTCAATCTGGGCGGTTCTTGGAAAGCTCAAGCGATAAAGACCAAACTGCGCGGGCGTGCACTCCACGGAAAGGAGGGTAAGGGTCGCTTCAAGGCCCTGGCACTCGGGCGGGTCTCGGAATGGGTAATCACTTACAAAAGGGATGGTGAATTCCGTCGCTATACAGTGACGGTCCTCGCCGACGATATTTTGGACGTCCGTGTGACGGCTGAAACTGTCGTAGAGTTGAGCGAACCAGGCGTTGAAGTTCGGATCTCTGAGGTGTCCGCCAGAATCGCGTCTTCAGATGATGACTCACTTACCCAAGAGATCGCCGAGATTTTCGCGCCCTATCTAACTGACTACTCAGACGTGCAGGTCACTATAGGTGCCCGCGCGCTTGACCCGAAAGATTTTATTGCTTCGCGTAAATCATTCGATCTGACCGACATAGTCGCCTCCGAGCGTGAGCTGTACAAGGCGACACTCGATGTCGTTGAGTGGCGCGCAACGACTCAGCGCATTCTCTACCTCTGCAGTCGCTCCGGCATGCCTTATTCGCGGGTTGATACCCGTTTTCATACACCAAATTTTCACTTTTCCGCCTATCTTCGTTCGGAATACAACGAGAAGTTAAGGGAGGGCGACGAGGATCTCTACTTGGCGGAGATGCACGCACCTCTCGCCAAGGCCAGGGATGAGGCTTTAGAGCGGATCAAAGAATATTCATTCGATCGGGCGGCCAATCAAGCGCGCGATATTGTAGCTGGTTGGAAACGGGAGAACGTCTACCCCTATAAAGAAGAAACAGATGATCCCGTCGAACAAATCGAACGTCAGGTTTTCGACATTGTGGCATTGAAGCTGAATAAGCACCTCCCTGAATTGGGCCAAGGGACACGACGGTCCAAGTCACTACAATTGGGTCTCCTCAGAAAGGCCATCGAGAACGGCCCACAAGAGTTGCAGCCGTTGTTGCTTGAGGTACTCGAGTTACCGCCGCGCGAACGTCGAGAACTCGCAGCGCTTCTCGAGGAGTCGTCTCTTACGGCACTCATTCGGGCAACGCGACTCGTTACTGATCGCTTGAAGTTCGTGACGGGTCTGGAGCATCTGGTTTTTGACCCGGAATTGAAGGCGATGGTGCTTGAGCGATCTCAACTCCATCGGCTTCTCGCGGACAACACGTGGATCTTCGGTGAAGCATTCAATTTGACTGCAGATGACGAATCGCTGACACAGGTCTTGAGAAAGCATCGGGAATTGCACGAGGATCCGATCGTTATTGACAAACCCGTAAGAACCGCCGAAGGCAAGACTGGAATTGTCGATTTGATGCTGTCGCGTAAGGCACGAACGCAACGAGCAGACGAACTAGATCACCTGATCGTTGAGCTCAAGCGGCCTTCCGTTACCGTCGGGAGTAAAGAAATTGTTCAGACGGAACAGTACGCCAACGCAGTGGTCAACGACGAGCGCTTTCGACGAGTGAACACGCGATGGACGTTTTGGTTAGTTTGTAACGATATGGATTCGTACGCCAAAAATCGCGCCTCTCATGGAAATGCACCGCTCGGACGAATCTACGAATCGATGGATTCGAACATGACGATTTGGGTCAAGACCTGGGCGCAGCTGATCACCGACAATAAGGCACGTTTGCAGTTTTACCAGGAGAGCTTAGGCTACAAAGTGAGCAAGGCTCAGGGCCTTG
The DNA here is from genome assembly GCA_963799885.1 of uncultured Gammaproteobacteria bacterium. Lineage (GTDB taxonomy): Bacteria > Pseudomonadota > Gammaproteobacteria > Steroidobacterales > Steroidobacteraceae > Bog-1198. Next base: position 110,495 of record CAWCYX010000006.1, read on the forward strand.
GGCACCTCAAGGCGAAATACCAAAAGATACTTGAAGCCCTGGATGACACGGGTGATTCTGCGGATGGCTCCGACAGAGGTCGAAAGCGGCGCTAGCAGGGCGCGGTGTACTGCTTGGAGCCGAGGCCGGGGTCGTTTCGTTTCCTCACTCAAACTTCCCCATTTGCCACAGGAGCGGCATGACCGACAATGATTCCGTCTCGATGAGACCTTCAAGTCGCGTCCAAGCTTTCTTTTGGAAAGTTGATGCGAACTTTGGGGCGGAGTTGGGCAGATTAATTAAGTCTGGAACGATGGAAGCAGAATTGAAGAACACCGATAGCTGGGAGATCTCAGCCGGCCACGGAAGCGCGGCAGGACCTGTGGCGCCATTAAATATCAACGGCGCCAATGGATCGCGCGACGCCGGAAGAAGAAATCGTTCGGAGATGAATTGCAGTAGCCAGGGCGCATAGAGGCTCATATCCGATAAGTTTGCGTTGGCAACTAAAAGCGGCTTGACCAACGTTTTCCCCAGCAGTTTTTCTAAGGCTGATCCCGAAATTAGGCCGAGTGGGATTTCGACGCGCACCAGTGGCGCTTTGATAACCGACCGAGCGACCTTTTCGGCGATTGCGTAGGCTCCCGGTCCCTCCACCACGATGGGAAATCCGCAACGCGTCGCGACTTCAAGTGCATCACAATAGGCGCGGGAAATATCGTCATCCAGGCCGATGCTTCGCAATTCATCGGCAAGCGGCGTCCCAGAGGGTTCTAATGTCGCGATCGACACGGAGGGTAAAGTGCCGACAGTATCTTCGCGGCGGCGTGAGGCGGGCGCTGGCTTGTTCCGTTCTAGCGAGGTTCCAATCAACGCCTGCCACACGGCGGCCTCACCCAAGCCCTCAATCCCCTTTGCCTTTGCCGCCTCGAACGCCTTTAAGACCGTCGCGCGAATGCTTTTGGCCTGAGATTCACCTTCCGTTTTTAGTCGCTCTATGGACTTCTCTAAAGTGCCCCGCTCGGCGCGCAGATTGGTCAGAGTGCGACGTTCGGACTCGATATTCGATTTGGCGTCATCGACCGCCTGTACTTTGCGTCGCTCGATATCCTCAAGAACGACTGGCGACTTCATTAGTTCCCCGATCAATGCGATGTACTCATCATCGACTGTCGAAAGGCCCTCGAGTTTGCTCGCAACGCGAGCGAATCTGGCGTCCTTTGAGTTGGTTTCCTCATCTCGAATGTGAGCAACAATGTCCGAGAGCTGACGGTTTGTGAGAGAGATCGCCTTTCGCTCCGTTAGTGTTTTCAGAAGACTTCGAGCAGACACCGCGAGGGGTGCGCAGTCATATTGAAGTGGCTCCGAGTGAATCGGCAGTACAACATACGCCCCGCTCGAAAGTTCAAAAGCGCGAACCCGCGGCCAAGACTCGAACTGCCAGTCGAATTCAGGATGGACGACGCGTTGTAGGTCTGCTTTTGATTTTATGCACAGACCGTCCTCGAGAACAAACACAGCTGCAGAGCCTCGAGGTCGAGCTGCGAACTCCTTTATCCACTGCCGTACGTGATCCGGTTCTGTCGATTTGTGAGGGACGTAAACGATTGGAGCGATGGACCGCTCCAATTTTCGGGCAGCCACCTTGATTGAATATTCTGTCTGCCTTCTCTCAACATGATAGGCCAGGGGCTCCCCAACTGCCGGCTCGATCCCTGCTTCGGGAAAGAGTATGAGGCGACCTTCCTCGGGTAGAGCCGAGCGTAGGTCTTGGTCAGAAAGCGCAAAGATCTCTCCATTATCTACAAAGCCCTCGACATCCAAAAAATACGGCTTATTGACTCGATATTTCGATCGGGTCGCGATTATGATGAGGTTGGAATAATCTCTTTGCGGATTGTATTCTCGCTCGACCGGACCCTCGGCCACCACACCTTTCGTGATACTTTGCGCTGACGCTATCGCCTCATTCGCCTTGATCTTCGCCGAGATTAGTGCACGTAGTCCGGCGTACCCGGAGAAAGCCTCAGGCCAGGGGTCTGGCGCGGTTGTCCGTTTCCCAGTGCCTACTTCGTGCATTTCTGCAAGAAATCGGAGCGTGGAATCCTCTAATTCATGGGATTTCGTTTCGCCGGTGGCTACGCGTAGAAAACTCTCGAGTGCCACCTCAGATGCTGGCCGGTAAGCAGAGGCGATCGTTGCGTCTGTCTCTCCTCCATTGTCGACCATTTCTGCGTCGGACTCCGTGCTACTCCTCAGGAAGTCCAGCCATTCTGGCAACGGACTGTCACTATAAAGCTCAATAAGTCCACACCTGCACAATTGCGAGTATTCTGATTGGCCAAACTCGACACCCTGGCGATCGATCGCAGCGAATCGGGGTACCAATTGCGTCCGTGGAAGGTCGGAATCATTGGTGGGTTGCTTCGATAGCCATTCGCCGAAAATCTCATGCGCCTTGTCGCTGAAGCGGACTACGCGCTTGATGGCTTCCTCCGTGTCTGATGGCATGTTTTGCTTGTCTCTTGCAATAATAAGCGCGCTGCGCTTGGTCTTGAAGAATGAACGAAGCTCTTCATCAGTAGTGCCGCAAGTGATCAGTTCTTCGAGACGTTCGTTATCCACTCCGCGATAGGTCATGACGTTGACTCCACTTGCGCTCGAAATGCCTCAATTTGTGGCTGAAGCCAGAATGGCCAAAACGTTCCCTGCAATTGCTCTAACACAGGATGCGTGAGCCTCGACTTGAACGTAAGTCGAATCCCCAACGTCGGTGTGATTGATCGAAATAAGTGCGTCATCCCTGTCAGCCACTGTGCTCGCTCTAAGAGGTCAGGGGATATCCGGTGATCGAATGAAGTTTCTACCTGCGTCGACTCCACCAACCAATTCAAACTCCCTAAGTTGCCTGCGTGTATTGTCGTGGAGGTGCTTTTCGAAACCTCGACGTCAAAGATGTTGGGGTCGCGGAGTGGCGCGTCGTCAATATGAATCAGCCGCCCGATGGAGCCGTCGGACCAGGCCAGTTGTAGATGGTCCGAATCATTCCAAGCGGCGACGTGTTGATTAATTAATTCCTGGTACTGGAACAAATCGAAGGTAGAGCCGTTGTCCGCCACAACACGAAGCGCTGCCACGCATTCATCGGTTTCATCCGTCGTTTCGAACTGCCCGAATCGTCTCCCATTTGCAAAAATCACCCAGGAGCCTTGCTTGGGGTTGTGCCAGTGCAGTACCTGGGACTGCTCAACTGAATGTGCCAAGTGGCCGTCCAGTGACCGTATCTCAATGTCGATCGCTTGGTCAGCTTGGAGTGTCACTCCCTCGTCCAACCGAGGGAGAATTGGAACGCCGTCGTCGCGGGTCGCTATAGGCCACGGAGCTTCGATCCAAAGCCTTGCTTGACGCTTTCGAATAGGCCGCTGAAGCCATTGGGAGATCTCCGATGCGACATCAGAGGATGCTTCATCCGGAAGCTGGGCATATAGAATCTCCCACGCCCCAGTCCGGTGTTGCTCGCCAATTGATATCGAATGGGGACGAAGTTCCGCGATCGTGCTGTCACGGGTGACGATCCAAACAGCATCGCCCAGTCGCAAAGGCTGGCTTGGTCCAATTTTTCGACCCAGCGCTCTCGTGGCATCGAATAAGTTCAGACGACTCTCAAGCGATCCAGGACCCACGTCGATTCGGGAGATATAATCTTCGGACACAGAACCACTGACCAGGATGGACCATTGGCCATCTGACAATGGGAATCGCACCGACGAACCGTTGATCAAGTGTCGCTTGAACAGCCGACGTTCAATTCGATGGGCAACCACATCTACGGAACCCGACCACTCATCGTTCAACGGGGATGGAGGGAGGCTCAGCTGGATCTTGGGACCAGTCGGCTCCATCGCGAAATAGATCAGCGATCGACTAGAGATGTCGTGTTCCGCACCTTCTCTATTGTGGAGTGCTCGACGGCCGGTAAAAGCAACTACGCTTGGGAAGTAGTGGTCACAGTCTGGGTCTGCCTGACCTTGGGCGTGCGCGAAGTGCCGGCGCATCGCTGTATTCGGGCCGCCCTTGAGGATCACACCTGCCTGACAGCGCTCACACCGATAGCTGCGCTTAGTCGATGCAAGCGCAGCGGTGGTTAAGACGTCGGTCGCACAATCAAGCGCGTTGTCCACGCTTTACGTCCTTAATCTCTCGGGATTTAGTTTCTGTAAGAAGACCGAGCTTGTTCATGATATCGCGTCGCCGAAACTGCTCGTAGCTACGATCCCAGGCAGCTCGCGGGCGGACCCAACGCGCCAGGGCTAACTCGGCTACTTCATCAACGGATCGAAGCGATGAATACTTTGGCCGTTTTCGCTTCCCAGACAGAATATCCAGAGCGTTATCGGCCAGGCCGCATATAAATACCTCGCGCGTAAGTCCGTGCTTGACGAGGTCTGGATCCATGTCTAGCAATTGGAGCGTGCGCCGGATGGCACGAAACTTCCAATTGGGTCCATTGCCGTATTTGTGATTTCCCGCATACGGCTCCTTGCGGTGCCGCAAATAGGACCGCATTTCCTCAAAAAGGCTTTGCGGGAAATGGAAGTGACCGTAACCCGTGGTATAGCCGATGGAGCTGAGATAGGGCTGGCCATCGAGTTTGAGGCGATTGTAGATCGATGAGCGACCCAACGCCGACGTAGTGGTCACAGCAACAAGATGAGCGTTCTTTTCCTCTCCCGATATAATGCCTTCTGTGCGCGCGTAGCGAACTCGGAACTGCTCGACGATGTCCCGGGTCCTCATCAGGCAGGCAACGAGCTTTCCGCCCAGGATGAGGTTATAAGGCGGTACAGCGCCGACCACGTAGCCGTCAAGCAAGCTAACCAAACGAGTCTGCCGATCTGTTGCGCTCCATCCGATGTGCGCGTCCCGAGCACGAAGGTTGAATACCGGATCACCCAAGGCCAAGAGGCCTGCCAACTTGCCGGCGTGATCGTCCCAAACCAAAAATCTTAGTCGGCGCCCAAAGCCTTTCGAAACCGGAACGCTCCAAAGCAAACTCGCCAATCGAAAAAGATCCGATTGCCACGTGGACTGGAAGATCGGTTCGAGGCGGATTGCTATCTTGTCGACATCAACTTCGCTCCCTTGAGCAAAATGTTGAATGAGAGCAGTACCTTTCTCTTCGAGGAACATCTCTTCCGCATCGAGATTGTCTGACCGTTGGATCGCGTGTAGTTCTCGATAGCCAAGCTTGTCAAGACTAGGGGGTACAAGCGAGCCGTCGGTCCCCTTAAGAAACCCAAGCACCTTGAAATGCGCCCGTATAGCCCGTCGAAGTCGCGCCTCACGCAAACCCATCGACATCTGAATGACATTCCGGGATTTCAATTGGGCACTCTTAGCAGGCACGAAGGTAGATCCTTGTCGATTTCTTGTGTACTGAAGGCGGTTACGGGCGTCCACTGCGCCGGCAACGCAGTCGGATCGAGAAGCGCTGGAATTACGCCAATAATTGCGGCGCGGGCGGCTTTGCGAATTGCAAAGGCAAACGGGTCGTTGTTTTCGACGGTCCAACCACTCTGTTCTAGCATGTCTCGAAGCGCTATCCCGCGATCTTGCTGTTCACGCGGCGAATAAAGCGCGGGCGGCGATCCGCTTTCAATATAGCGGCCCAGCTGTAGCGCGAGATGTCTATCGAGCGATGCATGCGACATTCGATTCGCGTAGGTGCGCAGGCAATCGCTGCATGACGATTGACACGTACAGGAATCGAGCCGGTTAATCGTCCTCTCGAAGATTCGCGCGAAATCCTCCCCGACCAGGCGACTGTAACCCGCGCCGCCGGCCAACGTGTCGTATAAAAAGACGTCCCCCATCGACGATCCGTTTGCGGCGCGCAGTAGACGGAACCCACTTTGAAGTTCGCGCGGATCAATACCCAGATCGTCCGCTGCGGCGAGCGCAATTCCGTGTGCGAGGGAGGTGAGCGCGTCGGTGAGCGATCTCCAGGTGATGCGATTGTTCAAGTTATTTGCGAATGGTGGTGATAGCGAAGTGCGCAAAAGCAAAACGTCTGTGTTGAACTCGTACCCTAAATAAACTGTCCGTGGTGTGCCGTTGCATTGAGCGGGTGGGCGAGGCCCGCCCCGGTACGGAATGAGGTAGTTTCGCTCGTGGCGACCCGGAAACGGCTGCGTCCCTGTCATGGCCAGTCCGCACAATTGACATACTTGGAATCCCGTAGGCCCGGTTTGAGCGAGCTCGCCGCGATTCAAGATGACGAGTGGAACTTGGCGCCCATGCTTCAATGTGCTCCGTGCACCAAATGCGAGTTCGGAACCAAAGGCGCGGTCACTTGACGGAACTGGCAGCTGAGCGACGGTCGTATCGCTGAAAACTTGATCGTCATCCAATTCGTCGAGTTCTTGTCTGCCGTCTGGCCATACCACTTGTGGCTGAATCGCGAAGATATGCTGGATTTGATCGACTGCGCAAACGGGGCAGTTGTCGCCGACCGACCCGTTAGTGGTCGCTGTTGTATATAAACAATTCGGGCATTGCAAATACTCGGCGGGGCGCGCGAAGAGTGGCTGCGATCGATTTATTGTTTCAGGAGGCGTGTTGGCAGTCACTGACCCTATTCGGTACGTGAGCTTGTTAACTACTACGAGCCGCCCAGGCGCGTATTCTGATAGAGCAATGTTTGCGCCTTGCTGCGGCCTTTCTATGATTTCGACCTGTTGCCGATTGGCTTGGCGCTCTATCTGTAGTGCGACTAAATCTCTGGGAAACGCGTAGGCTGGAAGGACCCCACGCGCAAAGAGAAATTCAATGAGTTGCTCCTCCCCGGTTGGCAACGGCGCCATTGCCGGTGCTGAGAGCTCGGTTAATCGGTCTCGCAGACGATTGCTACACTCCCGCGGCGAGAGGTTAACGCCACTCGGAATCCAGGCACCTATGCGCTCGAGGGCTGCCTGGGCGCCAGCTCCAGTGGCGAGCCACTGCTGGAACTGAGGAAGCGTGCCGGGCCCGTTTCCTGAGAAGAATGGCTGTGTGTCGCCCAAAGTGGCGAAAACATTCCCGCTATTTCCTCGAATGACCTCTTCCTCGAAGTATTCCTGAATGAGTTCCGCGAAAACGTGCCGCGACACAAGCGTCTGGTTTTCAACATCAAGGCCGGTGAGATGAGCGCGACCAGCGATCAGTTCTGCGGGGTTGTCAAAAAGATAGGCGTCATGCGGGTTGTTTTGGGCGTACGTGACGACGGTTGCCACGGCGCTTCCTCGTCGGCCTGCTCGACCGGCACGCTGCTGATAGTTATGTCGAGACGGAGGCATATTCCGTAGTCCGACTGCGATCAGCGACCCAATATCAATGCCCACTTCCATTGTTGTGGTACAGCTCAGCACATCAATCGCTTGCTCGCCGTCAAGGAGGATGTCGCGGAATCGACGCTCGAACGACTCCGTTGTCGCCTCCAAATCCCCAAGATCGCGATAGTTAAGCTGCGCCGTGTGCTCCTGGACATCCAACGTCATGGGCTCGGCGGTATTGTTAAGAATTCGCACTACGGGGTCGCGCCAAAACGCCTTTCGGGCGCGCATGTAAACGTCGCGGTCGGGGTCCGTTGGGATTACACCCGCTCGGCCACATGAAGCGCACCGGCCCCGCCAAGTGACAGGAGATAAATAGGTGCAGCTTGGACATCGGTGCCAAACATCGTTCAGCGACGGTACGAGCCTCAGCCGATCTTCGCTCAGCACATACAGGTCTGGCTGATTAGTAGGTTCCGCGAGGTGTGTGCGAAACGTCTGCTCCACCAATGCAACGTCTATTTCTGGCGCAAGAAAGCGTCGCTGATCGGGTGAAAAGCCATGACGAGTCCCCGCCATTGTGATCCTATATCCCGCGGCTAAGTTGCGCGGTCGCAGGCCAACAGCGTTAACAGAATATAGAGAAAAATCCTCCAGAAATTCCTGGATCCATATGATGGACAGGCTGCGGACATCATCTTCAGGCAACCCAGCAGTACTGAGGTCATTCATGAGCGTCTGGAAGAAGGTTGCTCGTGGCTCGACGTGAGCTAGTCCTAGTGCGAACATTGAATAGTATCGGCTACCCAAATTCCTCATCAGTTGAACGCGGTAGGACATGGGCGCGCGCGGCGTCCACGGATCGTCGAGAGCGGTCCTTAAATCCCCGCGATAAGGAGGGCGGGCGAATGTCGCACAATCCGTTCGAAGCGCGGCAGCCTCAGTTCCATCGAAGAAACGCAGATGCTTTTGAGTCAGGCTCGCAATAAAGGCGACGTACAGTTTGAGGTCGCTTAAACGAGCCTCGGGCAGTGCGTGTGCCGCCAGTAAGAGTGTTTGTCTGAATGCGTCTTGCTCAATGACGCGTGGGACGTCCCGGGCCAGCCGGGCCGCCTTTTGCCTGCCATCGGAAAACAGCAGGGACTTGCGACCGCCGTTGGGACGCGCGGCGCTGACGGCGGCGTCTTTTGGCTGCAGCTCGACTTGAGCTGCGATAAGGTAAGCGAACGGATCTTCACCCTTTGTCGCCAGGTCCATGATCTTGGGTCGGTCCGCGTCCCGCCACCGCTTTAAACATACCGGACACTGCCGGTCGAATGTAACGACATTTCTGCTGCGAATTAGTACTGGCGCCGTCGTTGGTCTTCGCAGTTCGAGGCATTCCTCGGGTCGAGTCGGCCGGTTTCGAAATAGTTGCCCCGTCCTTTTGTGAAGCCACACCCGGTCCGCAGTCCCAATCTGATCGCGCTCATGCTCAACAAGCAGATGGATTTCGGTAAGTGCATCATCGACTCCCGACATCCCAGTTGACGGTTCGTGCCAAAGAAAACTGTCATCTGCCGGCTTGAAATAGCCGCGAAGATAGCTAGCACCGCAGTCACGATGCGTTAGCAACTCAAAGACCTTTGATTGGCACGAGCAACGCAGCGTCGATCTCTTGTAGAGTTTGCCTAGAATGGTAGGTCCGGTGACATCATGACGAGCGGTGCAATTCGGATTTACGCACGCGAATACTCCTTCTATTCCGCGAAAGAGCAGGTGCGCGCGGCTTGGCATGAAGACTCTAGCGTCCTTAGCGCGTCGAGCGAAGGCGCAGACTGCCAGAAGGCCGTCGAGTGCTTCGATCGGCCGGGAATGGCTGGGAAATAGGTGCTGTGCCAGATCTTGTATTGCGACTGGCTTGCCCATAATGGTTCGAATGAGTTCCGCAACGACTTGGGAGCCTTTGAGCGCGTTATAGGTTGAGTCACGAAGCTTGGACTCTGTATCGGTAGCGCCAAGCAATGGTGAGCCGAGAGCGGTGACGAGAGTGGTGACGGCAGCGCCGGCCGCCGCAAGTTCGGTTCCCACGGCGTGCAGAGCGGAAATTGGCACGGACGCGCACGCATGGGCTTCGGCGCTTGTTGCACTTCGACCGTCATTGGGTTTATCGAGGTTACCCGTTACGACCGCAAACGACTGATGGGCTCGATCTCTCCCCGTAAGATCATTCGCGAACGCTCGGATCCTTTGGTCAGCGTCCGGCCCCCCGGCAAGACTTGCGCTGGTTAGAATGAATCGCGCGCGATCTCGTGGAATCCGCAGGCGAGAAATAAGCCGACGGAGAAGGAGCGCCACCTCCGTGCCTTGGGCGCCCTGATAAAGGTGCGCTTCATCGAGCACGACGATAAATTGATTTCGTGAGTCGGATTCGAGCCACCGGCGTGTATGTCGAAATATTGATGCGTCGACGGGCCGAAGCATCATGTATTCAAGCATCGAGTAGTTTGTGACCAATAAGTCCGGTGGGCGATCCTGCATTTCATCGCGCGTCAGCAATTCAGCGTCATCGGCTGAGCGTTGGAATGCGTTGCGAAAAGCTACTAGGTCCATGGCGGGCCATTTGCCTTCTCGCTCCAATCTCTCGCGCAGCGGCGCATACCGAACGAAGTAATCGTCGATCCATTTTCGCACGACGGACCTGCTCCGCCGCACGTCAAACGGCCCTGGATAGGGTGTTCGGCTGGTGTACATGCCAAACGCTGTTCTGAATCCGTCGGGATGGGTTAACAGCGGTGCGACTGTTTGAGAACCAAGAATTCGGCGAAGCCGCGCAACTTGATCATTGACCAAGGCATTCATCGGATACAGGAGAAGCGCGCGGACGCCCGGGATGGCAAACGATGCCGATCGAGTCGCTCTCTCGAGGGCGATAGACCCCAGAATGGGCATTAAGAAAGTTTCCGTCTTTCCGGACCCGGTGCCGGTCGAAACTACAAGCTCGCGCGGTTCTTGCGAAAAGAATGCTTCCAACGCCTTGGCTTGGTGCAGATAAGGAGTTGGCGGGATGCCGGTTTGCGGATCGCCGGCTGCCGAGCGAAGTACCATACGAACGACATCCGGTACGTCAATGGAATCGTAGTTTTCGAGTGTGTGGTATGCGGGAGTCGATTCAATAAAGGGCGGCCGATGTATCGTCCCGGCGGTTGCCAGCAGGTGCTGCCGCTCTCTAACGAGGAAGTCATCCCAAATGTGGTATTGCGCTTCTAGGTATTGGATCAACTTTTCCGGAAGGCGTCTTCCAATGCTTTGTAGGCTGTACGTTTCATCTACCATGACAATTGTTACCTCAATACCAAGCCAAGCGCCGCCAAGCAGCTGAAGACGCTGCTCGTCGCGAATTCCGGAAGGGAGACTGTCTGCCCATATCCAGACGCACTGGGTCGCACCAATCCCACAGCCTTGAGAAGGCGTGCTTCGGCGGAAGGCAACAGGGGCAATTCCAACGTCCTGTCCGGGGTACCCGACGGAGACTCAAACCAATTGGGATTTCCGTGAAGGGTCCGTAGTCCAAATTGAAGTCTGAGTATTGTGTCTAGATCGGACGGGACTTCTTGTAGGGAGGTGGCCTTTCGCTTACTGAATCTCAGCATGAAATAGCTGAATCGGCCATCGGTGGCGCGTACCCGCGCCATGTACGTGTCGTCGCGATCCGGGATGTTGTCGCACATGGGCGTCCACCGGTGCCCCGAACGATTGATCCAGGACAGATATAAGTCTGCGCCGTCGATGCCGAATGGTGTGTGGCGTTTGGTGCTTGCAATCCAATGTCGTGTCCAGTCCGCTGTGGATTCGGGTGCACCGATCCATTCGTGCAAACCTGAATGAGGAACAGTTTCGGAAATCTTGATCTCTTCGCGAAGGATGCGACTGACGCCGAAGCTGAGCGGCGTAATGGCGAATCGTCTAGTCAGTTCTTGATCTGGTAAGCCCGAAACGACAAGCGATGCGCCGGCAAGCCGCACTAAGTGGGTGGGCACCGGCAGCCAAAACCCGCGCCCCAAATTCTGGACGTCGCGGACTTCGGCAATCTCGTTTAGTCGCGCAGCAAGTTCTGGATCGCGGTTTCTTCTGCGAAGCTCGTGCTGAATGGAGACGATCGAGACTGGTGCACATGAGTCGCCGACACGATGCGAAAATGCGGAAAGGATCCCGCGCAAGGCATCAAGTTCCCCAATACCGTTCGCAGAGGCGGAAGTCTGTTGGGTTGACGATCCACCGATCACAATGTCGCACTTCCGCAATCCTGTGGCTTGGCGCTTGGGCGGCCCTGCCAAGATGTTGGCGAGATTGATTGCGTATCGACCGCGGGAACTCCCTTCGCCATTGCCACTCCCTGTTTTGTCGGTTTCTTATCGCCGAGGATAACCCCAGGTGTCACCCCAGACGAGTGATAAACACCCCGATCTGGCTCACTCCAAGAGCCTGGCGGCGCTTGGAGCCACGCGAGGGCGTTTTCACTTCGCCCACTGCGGCTGGGCGTATATACTAAAGAGGATGAGGGCAGGAGGAGTCGAACCTCCATGAGCACGTCTCGGGTCCAGCCGTGATATGTGCTCAACGGCCAAGGGGCGCCGTCGCGTATGCCAGTTTCCGCCATGCCCGTTCCCCGATCTTTTTAATCGTTTGCCTCCTCGCCAGTGGACTCGTCGGCGAGCCGCTCTAGCTCGCTGCGTATCCCTTCTAAGTCGAATCTGCGGACGCTCGGCGCGTCGGCCCTTGGCTCCGGGGGCATCCATTCAATCAACCCCAGTTCCCCGAGCCGTGCGATGTGTCGCTCCACCGTGCGGGTGGATATCCCCATTCGCTTTGCGATCGTGACGGGGCGGGGATGCGGCATTTTGCCAGGTTCGCTTTCCCACCAATGCATGCAGATATTCAACAGGATGACGATGTCGGTCGCGTCGAGCTTGAGCTCAATCTGTTTCCGCAAGAGAACGTCCGGCACTATCTGATAGCCGTTGGGACCTCCGGATATTGCCCCTCCCCACTTTGTCTCGGCGACTCCAACCTTTCGCCCCCTACGGGTCGCAGGGGCGGCTTGTTCCAAATCGCCGATGTTTTGCGTTGCATCAATCATGAACGACATTATGGACTAGCGGCATATTCATAATCAATATACATCTTAGGCCAAGCGACGTGCGCGTCGCTATTTTTGGTCGTGGGCGTCGGCGGCGGTTTTAGCGCTGATGAAAGAATCTGGCCATCCGATACAGGAGAGAGACTGCCGATTCTTGTAACTTATTGATTTATATAGAAACGAGACACCGGGTTGGTTATTTTCGCGGTGCCAAGGTTCTTTCGCCTGCACGGCGCACTGTTTGGCTGGTGGGGAGTACCGTTCCGAATCGCTCCATTATTAGCTGTGAACTCGATACCGTCTGGGCTCCTTCTGCTTTGGGTGAAAGTCCGGCGCGACAAATCTCCGCGCGATCATGACGCGCCTTACAATCCAGTCATCGCAGTGAAAAGCAAAAGAAACAACACATTGAGGACCTCGATACGGAATGGCAGTGACCGGAAGACTGGGAAGTCGAGAACGGTGGCACGCTCGCATCGACACACTTCGTCCAAGAACGAGTTTCGATTTGACGCGGTCGTGTTTGATGGCGACGACACCCTTTGGCGTACACAACATCTATACGATACGGCAAAGGACAAATTTGAAGATCTGTGCAAGCAATTGGGCGTCTGGGATTCGAAAGTTCGCGGCCGTCTAGATGCACTCGATAGTGACCGAGTAAAATTACTAGGCTTCACACCTGCTCGCTTCCCCGGTTCCATGGTACAGACACTAAAAATGTACCTATCAACGCACAATTTGCCCCTATCTCGAGTGGCAATAGGTCGAGCTCGGTACATCGGACGCCATGTGTTCAGAAGGAAAGTATCACTCCAACCGGGGGTACGTGCCGTTCTGAGGTATCTCGCCCGCAGGTACCGGCTAATTCTCTTTACCAAAGGCGACAAGGCAATTCAGTTGCGTCGGCTGCGCGAGAGCGACCTTGCAAAGTACTTTCACGCAATCCACGTTGTTACCGACAAAACGCCCCAGACACTACGTAAGCTCTGCCGTCTGGAGAAGTTGGCACCTTCCAGAACTCTTTTCGTTGGCGACAGTTTGAGATCAGACGTCCGACCCGCTATCGAAATGGGCGCCACTGCTGCGTGGATTCCGTCTCGAAGCTGGCGCTTCGAACGTGACAAACGGCCCCGATCCAAGCGTTTTATTGAAATGCCGAATTTACGAATGCTCTTACAAGTTCTCTGAGCGGCAGAACATTTATGTTTATGCTCTTTTCCTCAAATGCCGAGCGGCTGTTTCAGCGGGGAATTCTAGATGTCCTTGCCCTTCCGGAGGGTCATCCGATCGCCTTTCGGTATCAGAGCAAATATATCGCGCCAACTGTTAACGACAGCATTAGGGGCGAGGCCGTTGGAGATCTGTTTAAGCAACAGGGGAATCGAGCGCTCATCGTCTATGCGCAAAGGCCGACTGCTGAGTGTCACGTTTACCAATACTGCCCGGTTCGATTTGCAGAAATTACTTCACTGCGGCTGTTGGGGGATATTGTCTTCGTCGAGATGACTTTGCGGGAATATGCCAATCTCTCTACCTGGGACGACACGTCGGAGAGCCGCGTAGCCTTCTTGCGAACTGTGCGCACACGAGCGGGTGCCCTAGTCGCTGAAACTGGGCAAGGCTACTTTCTTGACTTCACGGACGATTGCGCGTGGGAACTGTGGAGCGATGAACACGCGGAAGGTCAGGCTTGGCAGACCGTTGTCGACAAGTTAGCGGCAATGCCGTCGATGGCGAATTGCTTGTTCTATCGAATTCGAGGGTTCTTTGATACGGCGACTCGGTTTCCTTTTCAGAGAGCGCCCTTGGAGAGGGCGATAGCGCCGAAGACGGTCCACGGCTCCCTGGTGTATCAGGTCCCAGTTTCCGCGGTTGTAGACCTCAAATTGCTCTTTTATAGACCGAGTAGTGCGGATCCCAAAACGATCCGCGCGGATTTTGAGATCGAAGCCGATAAGACGGGCTTTTCAGAAATTCCAGATAAAAGGATTGTGCTCGAAAGTCGCTACGACGAGCTTAGTATCAGGTTAGCCAGTAAACGTGTATTCGATAGCGTTCTCGCGCCAGTCTCGATCCGCCTCAAAGGCTCTACCCCGGAAAATGTGCTCGCAAGCGAGCCGCTTTTGCTTTGCGTCGTTCGTGTCCCACCGAGTCTCTTCGTTACACTGGTACTTTCTCTGTTTCTTGTTCCGTTGTTCTTTGCTCTAAGCGCAGATGACATTTCGTGGGTGCTCACACATTTTCCTGATGTCAGGCGGAGCCTTGGCATTGTCGACCTGGGCCCTGCAAGCACTCGCCTGGCCGTTTACGCGAAGCTTTTGGGAAGTCTAATCGCGGCGTTCGCGGGATTCATTATCTTTCGGCGACTTCCCGTATCCAAGTAAAGAACATTACTGCCTCTCCAGGTTATAGGGGTCTTAAGCGCAAGTCTTGCTTGAATATGATCCGAGGTGGCTCAGCCAAATCTGGTGGTGAAATCGCAGTGATTTATGTAAAATTCGTTCGAAACAATCCGCAAGGACTCATCGCGATACGTCAGCCACTCGGACTCAGGGGAACGTATCGGATCCACATCGATACCAATTGTTACGACGGGATCATGTCGGCCGACGCCTCGGGCATCACCACCTGCTTGTTCGCCTGTAGCCACTTGTCCTTCAATGACCCCAAAGGCGAACTTTTCGCCGAGCGCTTTCATCAACTGCGCGACTACGCGTTAGGACATCCGGAGTCGGGAGAGATCTTCTCTGCGATTGACTGAAGTCCTCATCGCCGCCGTGCACCGACGTAAAGGTGCACGGCGGCTTTCTTTGTAAAAGATTTGAACCCTACGGTGCGGAGCAATGGAAGGACATCTCGTGCATCAGAGGGATTTTAACAATCTGGACTATGATTGGTCTGGATGCCAGACTAGGATTTCCGGACGGAATCACATGTGGCTGGGCTAACCCAGTATTGGTCATGGATGCCAGGTTGTCGGCAGGCTTGGCAACCGGGCCGAGAGACGCAGGTGTAACCGTGTCTCGGAATGCAGGCTACAATCGGAGGAAAGCCAATGTCACGGACGATCGCAGGCCAGATTCAAAACTTCCAGTTCCCCGTCGTCGAAAATGTGGGTCCAATTGAAGGGACATTCCTGAGTGATTGGGCCGCGCAGCTTAACGTTTCCCTGAGCGACGTCTCGGCCGAGAATCTCGGTGGGAACGAACACATTGGCGCAACTTTTGGCGCGCTCGCACCATTTCCGGATCTGGCAGACGCCCTCTCGGTGCCCCAAGGTTTTTCAGTTCTGTTTCGCTTCTCCACGGACGCAATCTTCGACCTAGCCAGTGAATTATGGACCGTTCTTGGTGCGGCCAACTTTCGAGCGTCGATCTCCACCGACGCATCGGGAAATTCCACGATCGCGCCCGATCCCGCGGGTCTCTACGAGTTGATCAGCGCCGAGATCACGAGTGACGGCGCGGTATGGACCACGGTCGCGACGGGCAAGTACCACGTTCCCCCCTTCTCCTTCCCGGTCATAAGCCATGATCTTCATCCGCCGAGCGTCGGCTTCAAGCTCACGCTTCGGGAATCAATCAACGTTGCGCCCACGGTGCCGACGTCAACGAGCCTGACTTTGGAGCAGTTCCCATCCACTTTGGCGACCGACACTTCGGCGCTCGATTCCTATCTGCTCTCCGTCGAGGGGGTCGTAGGTCTGTCACAGTTTGTCACCGGTCTCCTTGGCACCGCCGTCACCGTCATGGTGCGCGATGGAGTCGACGCCCAGCTGGGACAGATTCCAACGGCGCTCGGCCAGTTCTTGAGCTTTCTACAGCCAACCTACGACCAAATACCCCAAGATCTGCCCATCGGAGGGACAACGGAGGACATCATCTTCCACTACGACAAGGTACAGATGCCAACTGGCGTGCTTGCCTCGTTCACCACTCAAGGTCAGGTCAACGCCGCTCCGGGCGGCTCGATCGATGTCATGGCGATTAACCCGCCGGTAGTGACGCGCCGGATCGGCATCGTGCTGATTGCCGGTGCAGCGCAGGTTGTTCTAATTGCGACGAAGATCCCGGGGCAGGAAATCTCCTATCAGCCGAAAATCTCCTCCTATTTCGCTGAGATTAGCACCACGTTTAGCCAGCCGAAGTTCGCATGGACCTTTGCAGGGCCTTCGGCGGCCGCGACCGCTACCGTGGCCGTTTCGGGCGCGTCCAGCCAACTGGTCAACCTTACGTTCAACACCGGCAAGAATTTCACACCCAGCGGAACGTACACCCTCAAAGTGACGGTGATGGATGCGTCCGGTATCAAGGACCTCCAGAACCAGCCGCCAAACGCCGAGATCCACATCGTGGTGACGCACGAGACGCTGGCGTTGCCGAAGCAGCCTACAGGCGTCGGAAGACCTAAGCAGCTCCGACCCGTGGGCCGGTGAGCGCGGCTCAGGCATACCGGTCAGGCTATCTCGGGCTGCGAGGGTGATCGGCTGCGAGGTGCCCGTGCACTACATCGCCGTCTGGCCGTGCGCAAGAGGTACGCGCCTCGCACGAACACGCAAATGATGGAAATTATTTGAGTTTTATTCGGACAAGCATCGGAGCGACAGTCTGAATCGCCCACGGCCTACCAATTGTGCCTATAGCTGTGGTACCGCCCGGGACCTACATACCCTTACGAAACGACTAGAAGTTGGTACAAAGAATGACGGGAAGAGCACGAGGAAATCGGAACATGAATCGACCGTTCAGAGTCCTCGGCGTTGTCGCGGGGATCGCGGCAATGCTCGTTACCGCGCGATCATTCCTCCCAGAAGCCGCATATGCTGTACACGCGGATACACACTACGACCCTAAGGAGCAGCTGCGCAATTTCCCTCTGGCGCCGCCGAAGAACGAGAATGCCGTTTGCCTCAGTGGGGGTGGGTATCGAGCAGCGCTATTTGATGTAGGTGTTCTTTGGCGCCTGAATGAGCTAGGCGTCTTGGGCCACACGAGCCGCGTCTCTGGAGTTTCGGGTGGGTCGATAACTGCCGCGGTACTGATCCAACACTGGTCCACTTTGTATCCTGGGTCGGCGGACGGTGTGGCGAATAACTCGCAATTTGAAGGGCAAATCGCCGCCCCGATTTTAAGACTGACCGCGCATCGCATCGATCTTCCGTCCATGGTGAAGCGTCTGTTCTCGCTTCAACCCGCTGCCCATTACGTTGCCGCAGGATACGATGAGTTCTTGTTCCAACGAGCTACACTCGACTCGCTACCAAAACCACCCGCGGCGCCAGAACTGAGCATCAACTCAACACAGTTGGAAAACGGCAACCTTTGGAGATTCAGCCAAAACGGGCTCGCGTCCCCCGAATGGCCGACGTTGGATAGCAGTCTCCACGACGATAGGCAGCTGCCTATAGCCCTTGCCGTCGCCGCATCATCGGCTTTCCCGCCCTTTCTGGCGCCGTTGAATATCGATGTTCGCGAGTTGGTTCGCTATGACGTCCCTCTAAAGCAGGATAAATACTATCGCGACGCCTCCGGGAAACTAGACAGCGATGCGGCAAAAATGCAGTCCTTTGCCAGAGAGAAATTTGATCGTTTGGCGAGAAACATTAGCCTGGTAGATGGAGGAGCGCTGAACAACTTAGGATCGCAGGACTGTTATTCCGGTGGACTTACGATCATTGCTGACGCGAGTATTCCAAGCCCGGCCTCAAAAGCCGGGAACAGCTGGTTCCAAACAATATATCGAGTAATGAACCTTATGTATTCGGCCAAGGAGAACGTCATTCGTGAGTCCGCGGTCGAAAAAGGAATGATGAACAATGACGATCGGCCCTTCGTTCTTTCCACCATCGACGTTTCACTGACAAGGACTGAAGGTCTCTGGCGCTACTCGTCACTCAAAAAGAGACTGCAAGCTATGCTGGCGACAGAGTCATTTGAGGCGTCTGATCGCAACCAACTCACTGCACGGTGGACGGACGCATCCACAAGTGCGGAGGCGGTCGCGGCTCGCCCTACACGCGCATTCCTTTTAGCGTCAATCCCAACGGAGCTAAATTCCCTCCATGTAGAGGACCAGCAGCATCTAATTAATATGGGATACATTGTATGCGACTACGCGATCGTCAATGAGTTCGTCCGGTCAAGAGAGTGGATCACACAGCTCCCACCGCCTCTCAGGCGCCGAATCGCGATACCGGACTACGTGCCCAAGTTTCTGTCGGCGACGATAAGGCTGCCGTATCCTGTGCATCACTGCCTCAGCGACGAACACTTGAAGGGGTGCCCTATCCTGAATTCACATTAAGATGAGCCACAACGTACCCGCACCATCATCGCAGCGGAAGCCGCCAGGCCGAGTTCGATGTGATTGACGCGATCGTGCTCGATCAGCTCTCTTTGTAAATAGTTGTCTATGAGATGAGTTTGAGACGGAGGAAGGAGACATTGGAGCGTTGGTAGATAGACCCGAGCGGGACGGCAATCCAAGAATGACATTGCTTGGCACGACGATCGTCTGTCGAGGGAAAAATGGGCAGGAAAAAGCAATGACACATTTCAGGGGTGGGGGTCACGTACGGCCATCGTTCTGGGACTCGTCTCCTTCTCCCATTGGGTACTCGACTTGTTGGTGTATCGCGCCGACGTGCCGCTCTTCCCTGGTCATGACTTGCATCAACGTCGGTTCGGGTTCGGTCTCTGGCGCCACCCATGGACCGCGGCCAGCATGGAGCTGCTGCTGTCGTGATGGGCGCGTGGCTCTACTGGCGGGCTGCGCGCGCAATTACTCTTGAAGACGACAAACCGCGCGAGCGCGCGCGGCTGGTGAGCCTCTTGATCTTGATCTTGATCGGAGGGATCGTCGTGCTCGGGCTCGACGTCTCCGGAATTGGCGGCTAGCGTCGATGGAACCGCTAGGTTTGGTGTCTTAAGGGTGGGGGCTTTTTGGGGGGGGGCTCTGTAGAACCAATTGGCGCAGCTGAACGAGCGTAATCAACCATTTAGGTTGTGGGTCGGTGGGTAGCCGAACCACTGAATTTCATCTGTTGCCGCGCTCCATGTGCACTTAAGATTACAGCGTTCGCTGCACGAAAAGTTCTGTGCTCGCCTGCACCGTCGCGCCGGGCAACTCGACATACTCCACTCGGTACACTCCCGCGATATCTGGGGCGATAATCAACACCTCCAGGTGATCGATCGGAGGGCCCTGGTAGCGGATCGTGAAAGGTACACCTGCGGGTGCGCTCACTTGGACGTTGCCGGCACTGTCCACTTCGCGCGTGAGGCGGAGTTCTGCCATCACCTCCACGGTGCCTTGAGGAAAATCGATGACGGCATGCACAGAATTGCCGGGTTCGACCACTTTGTGGCGCAGTGAAATTTCGGGTGTATCCCCCGTGGTCGCGAGCAGTGTGTCCACATTCAAGAGTACCGCCAGCACTTGCTTTAAGGACTCGGTCTTGTATAGCTCGCCATGCTCGCCGCCGACCGCGATGGATTGCAGACCGCTCAATGACCCGCTCCAGAAAGGCACCGTGCCATCGCCGGCATCCTTGCGCTCGGATTTTTGCACGCCCGATGGCCCTCTGGAAAGCGTGACCTGCACCTCGTTGATTGTCGTCTGCTGGGTGCCCACGAAGCAGAAATAGCTCACGTTCGGGGGCTTCTTGGAGAGATTGAGCCCTTCCCGAAATCGCGAGGCGGCATCAAGGTTCTCTCGACACAGCTCCAATTGCCTGGCCGCGGGATCCGCATACACATCAATACCACCAAAGCGAGCGTGTTGACGGCGATCCCAGGCGAAAGGCAGCCCAGATGGGGGAAGTAATTGATACAGCGCCGCGAAATGCGGGTCATTGGCGAGAGTCTGCACCTGCTGCGCATTTAGAAAGAGGCGCTTCTCCTGGCCGAGCGCAGCAGTAAGTGCCAAGGGCGACCCCAAATGCGGCGTGCCCATAGTGATCAAGCGCTTGATGCTGGAAAATCCGGAGCGATCTTTATAGAGTCCGGATTCCAAATAATAGCGGCTTACCAATCCGCCCATGCTGTGCGCGAGCAGGGTGATCTCCGCATCCGCTCCCAGCGGTTTCGAGAATTTTTCCACCGCATCGGCCAATTCGGAAGCCGCCAAGGCGTTGTCTTTGCGCCAGTCGTAGGCAAATGCTAGCAGTGTCGGCGGCTGCCCATGTTCGTGAAACCCCGCGCTTTCGAGCGAATCTAGGATGTCTTGGTACTGCTTGGAGATCGACACCGACCGGATTACATCAGTCGCCTGTAAGTCGGGCTTGAGGAGCTGCGCCATATGCTTGTACGGCAGGAGTAGCTCGGCGGGACTCCCCGGCCAGACAAGTTTATCGCCATCGTGCAGCACCGATCCCATAATGCCCGGTATCAAAATGATGGCTTGGCTCATATGGATTTCCTTTTCATAAGACGCAGCGACGAGAGCATGGCGTCGGCCGCGCCGCGCTGCTTCGGCGTCAGTTTCTGAAAGCAGGCTGCGTCGATGCGCAGCGCTCTGAAGGTTTCAACGAGACTCACCCGTGACTGATTGTCATCGAACAAACACCCAGTATCGGGGTGATAAGTAATTATGTCGTTTATGCTGGCGAACAGTGTGCCGACCAGGAGAGCTCCCACCGCTGCGGCAAAAGGCCGATCGGCTTGTTCGGCGAAAGCACGCACATCCTTGACGGATAACAAAATGACCTTCTCTTCTCCAGCCGTCACGTAATTGGAATACACCCCCTCCTCATCGACACCGGCAATCATCGCGGCGGTCACTCCCACTACACGTGCGAGATCGAATGACTTGCGAATGTCCTCGGCCGCCAGGAAAAACTCATTCGCAATCATCTGCGGCTCGAACGCCGATGGCTCCATACTCCCCGTGTACAGGCCATTCTCCGCCGCCCACTGCAGCATGCCTTCGGAGGTCTTGATGAGACCCCCCGGCAAGGGCGCTTGAATTTCAAATAACTCAAACAAGGTTTGAACACGGTTCAGTTCCTCGAGGAGTGACCGGAGATCCCCGAGCCATGCCCCTAAGTCCAAGACCCCGACGCGAAGCGCCCGAGATTTAGGTAGCAACTTTTTAGCGGTCTTTGCGGTCTTTTTGTTCGCGGTTATGCGCATATGCGGTTTCGCGGCTGTCTTGGGCTCCCGACCGGCGGTTGACGCCTCTGCTCGACCGAAACTCTTGAGCTGTGACGCGAAATCGCGCACTCGGCGCACCAGTACAAATTTTGACAGCTTCTTCATGGCGCAAATAACTGACGCGCGTTCGCCAGCCGATAAAGCGTCGGAATACCCCATTCCACCACTGCATCGCGACCCGTCGGGCCATTTAACATCACCGCGAGTGCCGCCCGTCCTTCCGCCACCGCAGCATCGATGTCGCCCAATCGGATTAACGAGCCATAGAGACTCGCCACAAAAGGCGAGATTGACTTGTACGGGATCGGATACTGATTGGCCACGACTGCCGGAATCCCGGTCGAAATTAGCGCGGTCGCAAGCACCCCAAAATCATCCGAGAATTTCCCCGCACCCGACAAACAGGCACTTAAAATCGCGAGCCGCACTCCCGTGCCGGCAAATGCGATGGCCAAGTCGCTCGCCGACAGAAAATCACTGACCCCGGTCTTTATGTCCTGAAGCACTAAGTGACCGACACCCCCGCGCAGATCACCGTGCCCAAAGAAGTGAAATACGTCGAAGCGCTCCGCGCCGATGGCCTGCATCAAACCCTGCTTGGTTGCTCCTTCGATCACCTTGATCGACACTCCGTCCCCCAGCTGCGCGGTAAAGCTGCTGTTGATCGTCGCGAGCACGTCTTCCCACGAGACTCCGGCTTGATCAACCGGATCTGCCGATACGAAGAGGACCTTGACCTTCTTACCGAATGGCTTCGGTGTAGGACAGGCGTTGCCGTTGCAAGTCACTTGGACCCGCACGACGGAGCGATTTCGATGCGGAGCCGGCCGGCAGTTGGGGGTCAGCATGTACTCCCAGGGGATTTCGCGGATGTCCGCCCGATCGCTCAATATCTGGATGCTGACCGCATCCGCCGACAGGCGGTTGTAGAGCGTTAGGATCGAACCGTTGAAGAGCGCGTTAAACAACCGAGTGCCATACTTCTCGAGTTCATTCTGTGGAGGGCGAGGGGACTTGCCGGCAATGACCGAGCCCAGCATGCGGCCGTAATCAAGTAAATCCTGGAGCGCTTGATTGATCGGCAAATACTCGATCGCGGTGTCGTTTTCGCAACGCGCGAGTACCACCGCATGAGTGTTGGCTTTGGCCGGATCATCGAGCAGGAAGACTTCCAAAATCATCGGTACGTCCATGTGACCCGATCGCATATGATAATAACTCGCCGACGGGTCGAGGCGCATCAGCCTGAATAATGGTGAGTGACCCAAAGGGTTATTCTGGTGCATTGAGGGAAACGCCCGGTGGCGCTCGTCTTGAGCTGAGCTGAGCAGATAGATAGAATTAGTCTGCTGAGCGACAGTTCATCGGTGGAGTATCGTCCACTCTTGTCCGTCTGAAGCCACCTTTTCGGTGGGGCTTCAAATGGGGCCTCCTCAGAGGTACGGCATCTGCGCGCAAGAGACATTCCGTTTGTCTGATGTTCCTTTGAAGGTTGCTCCGACCTCCTGGTGCGTACCAGGAAATACCAGGAGATCGTTTTTTCAAAAACCGCCCCGGTAGGTCGAAATGGGGCACCAGGAGATTGTGGGAGTTTTGCGGGAGTTAGTGGTGCTTTGTTGTGCTTTTGGGGTCGATTTGCAACGGACATCCCGCGAGCAAGGTGTTAAAAATCAAGTACTTGAAAATTTCAAAAATCCCCAAAAAGGTCGAAATCGCGTATGATCGCTATCTCATAACCCGAAGGTCGTAGGTTCAAATCCTACCCCCGCTACCAATAAAATCAAGAACTTAGACTGCTCTGAATCCAGGCGCATTGACCGACTGTGCCGTAAACGTGCCGCAACTGTGCCATGAATTTCAGCACGATGATCATCTAGTAGCTCCGCACGACATTCTCTCAAATCGAATCCTTGTGTAATCGAATAGTTGCCGCCGGCAGCCCTATGCGGGACATTTACGGTTTAGTCGCGCCATCGCGCCGGCAATTCCGACATCTATTCATAGAGTTACGCGATGAGGCATGGGACCTGCGGTTTTGACGCGATCTTGTCGGGACAGCGCGCTTGGGTTCATACGGAAGTGCGGAAATCGCTCTCGCGACTCGTACGACCTTCGGGTTTTTCGCCTGACGGTCGTTCTCGTGCTTCTGCGTGTCAACGGTCGGGTCAAAAGCGGTTCGGGCCTTTGCGTCGAAGCCACTATAGGTTGTCCACATTTGCTGGCACCGAGTAGCAACAAAAGGGTTCGAGAGCCGGCGGCGTATCAGGAAAATATCCGTCGAACTTCACGCGCTTGGGCCTCATCGATTCATTCGATCCGGTGATTTGTAACGTCCTTTGGTTTTTGCGACATCAATACGCCTCGTCGAAGTGGCGAAGCGCCTCCTCGTCGTACTCTATGGTCCGTTCCTCCGGAGGTTCCGCAAATCCCAGCGGCGCCTCGCCGCGTGCGTATCCGATCGCACGGTATGCCGCGAGGCGCTTCTCGAACATCCGCAGTAGCATCGGAACCTCACGATCAACGTAGTCGTAGACCCGAACCTCAGTCTTCGCCTGGTGACGTCGATGCAGCCGACCGCTGTACTGAATCAGCGTGCCCCTCCAGGAGACCGGCATCGCCAGAAAGAGTGTGTCGAGCCGGGCGTCATCAAATCCCTCGCCGATGTAGCGGCCCGTTGCGAGGATGAGCCGCTCGGTGCCGTCGGGAATGGATGCGAGCTGATCGAGGCTGCGGCGCCGTTCCTGGCCGGACATCCCGCCCTGCAGGACCACGATGTGGCGTACGAATCCTCGGAGTTCCCCAACCAAGTATTGGAGGTGATCCTTACGCTCGGTGAGCACAATCGGCGAGCGGCCTTCCTGCATGACCGCGATCACATCGTCGACGATTCGTTTATTTCGGGCGCCGTCGTTCGCGAGAGCGTGGTAAAGCTCCTGGATGCCGATGGTCGAGCGATCGCCGTCCATTCCAAATCTCGTCTCTCGCGCGATGAGCCGGTGACCGAACGGCCGGCGCGCGGCGTGGCTTTTCGCATCCACGCGAAATCGCACGGGACCCAACTGCATCTGAGTGATCGGATGGCGTCCGTCGCGCCGCTGGGGCGTCGCGGTGAGTCCGACGAGATAGCGCGCTTTGACCTCCGACAGGACTCGCTCGAATGAAAACGCCGGTAGATGATGACATTCATCGACAATGACGTGTCCGTAGCCGGCGACGAGGTTATCGACCTTGTCGTCGTGATAGAGACTTTGAATCATTGCGACATCTAGGCGGCCGTTGGGCTTGCGCTTCCCGCCCCCGATCTGACCGATTTGTTTTGCATCTATACCAAGGAAGATTGCCAGTTGCGCGATCCACTGATCGAGGAGCGGCTTACGATGGACCAGGATCAGAGTATTGCAGGTGCGCTGCGCGATGAGATGGGTCCCAAGGACCGTCTTCCCGATGCCCGGCGGAGCAACAAACACGCCGGTGTCGTGGGCAAGTAGCGCTCGGGCCGCTTCCGTTTGAACGGCGGTCAAGTCGCCGTTGAACTGCAGGTTGAGTGCTGTGCCGTGGTAGCGCTGGTCATCGATGGTCAACGTGACCCCGTGCTCAGCGAGCAGCTGCGCGGCCTCCACGGCGCAACACCGGGGCAGCGAGATGTATTGATCGAGGTCCTCAGCGCAGGAGACCACTCGCGGCGTCGTCCCGGTATAGAGGCGCATTCTCTGCTTCTTGTAGAATTCCGGATTTTGAAAGGCGGCAAGCCGTTTCAACTGATTCAGTAGCGCAGCGGGTAATCCTATCTTGACGATAAAGAGCCGCTGAGCAAGCACTGCCTTCACCTCCGGTGGCAATGGACCGATAATGCGCTTTGTTGGAATCTCTCCTGATGGCGATTGCCTCCAGGGGCCCACCGTCTCTTCATCATCCGAGATTTCCGCCACACGAACGCCGACTACCTGTCCGGTTCGTGTAGCCTCCGTCGCGATCGCCTCCGCCGCCTTGGGCTCGATACGCTGCACGGACGCAAGGAAAGCCCACTGATCCGCAAACGGCTCGAACCGCTCGTCAATAAAGACACTGTTGCCCTGCTGCAGGGCCTCGTATTGCAGCGGAAGCGCGATGAGATTGCCAAAACCGCCGCGGGGCATCGTGTCTTGATTGGGAAAGAGGCGGTCGTAGGATGTCATGCTCAGCTCATGCCGGCGACTCATCGTCTCGGTGATCAGGTAGCAGCCCATTCGTCTCGCTACGTTTGCGGACACGGGTGCAGCAAAGAAGATCCACACGTGCCCGCCATTGCCGGAGCGGGAGCGCTCGATCGAAACGGAAACGCCGATAGATCGGCAGGTTTCGGCGAACGCCGTCACGTCGTCTTTCCACCCAACCTTGTCGAAGTCGACTGCGAGAAACCAACAGGTCTCCTCTTCGAGGAGTGGGTAGACGCCCATGACGTGCCGACCCTGCAGATGTTCGATGAGAAGCTGGTCGCTAACGGGGACAAAATCCTGATTTTGGCAGTCGCTGCACTTCCCTCCGCTCTTGAGCAGGCATCCTGGTTCCCACTTGTTGAAGCACGCGGGAGCGTATCCTGCCTTCCCCGTCTTCTTGCTCACGAACCGAAGCGGGAACATATCCCCGCGGCCGCGAAATAGTGATCGGAACAGTTGCAGTTTGTCGGCAGTGGTGCGGGGCGGCTTGCAATCAACGGTGAGCGGTAGTCGGGGAGACAACGACGCCGCGGCGGTGACGCTATTGAGCTCCGAACGAAGCGATTGGATCCTGGCTCGCACCTCATCCCGAGTGCGCTCAAGGTCCGCCAACCTCGCTTCCTCGCGGGCGAGTTCTTGCAGTACAGGATCTCTCGGTCGCGTCATAGCTGCGTGTCACATAGCGCAAGAATTTGTCGATCTTGTAACGGTCTTCATCATTGTGAGGGCACTTAGTTTGGGGAAGGTCATCGGTACTCCGGTGACTTCTCGATCGCTACGTATAATGCCGGATCGCGTCGCATTTCTTCGAAGATTCGGAGCTCATTGGCCGCGAACGGTTGGTCTACTACCCTGATCCGCGACGAAGGTGCCGTCGGTTTCTCGCTGATCTGCGCACCGAAAAGTTTGGCCGTCTCTTATCGCTGCCATTTCCACTCGGCAGGGCGCCAAATTCTACCGCTATCGACAAGCAGTGGATTGATAAACCCCGTCACCGCGGTGGTGAGTTGTTCCAGAGTCGTCCACGCAAGGTCATTCGCTCGCGCCATCTCGCGATAGGGGATCGACCAGTTCGCAGGTGGATCCGGAAGAGACGACGGTATGGAATGAGTCGCGCGAAATTCGAACGTGCGTTCCAACGCCGAGCGCAGTCGCACTGCTTCGAGCGGCCGCGTGGTGGCGAGCAACGCGATGTCGGGAAGGTCTTTGATGCGAGTGTTGGGGCGCGCACGTGGCATCGTGTATGCATGCAGCTTCTCGGCGATGTGGGTCTCAATCGGATAGAGCCGCACCACCGGCGGTGCAATACCCGCGAACTCGAGCACATCATCGGTGGTGACGGTTTCCGGCTCCCCAAGTACGGGATCGCCGAATGCGACATCAACGCCGAATGCTTGGCCGTATAGCTTGCCGGCCAATCGGCACTCGGCGCGGAATCTCAGGCCTTCGTACTTCATTCCATCGTTTTGGATTTTGGCCTGTTCCGTGTCGCGACTCACTTCGAAGGTCATGAAATCGCCGAGTACCTGCCGTCCAGCTTCCTGAAGATCTGCAAGTACGGTCTCCGAAGATCCGGTTAGCCGCAGGTCGATATCTTTAGTGGTCCGAGCGCGTTCCAGCCGAAGTTCAAGTACGAGCCCGCCTTTCAAGAGCACCGTGTCCCTCAGAACGGCGACGACGCGCGCCAAGAATCGGTCGAACACCAGTAGCTGTCGTCGGCGCGCAAAGTCGACACCGTTTTTCGATGCAGACCTCAGTCGTTGTTCGAGCGCCTCTTTGAAGGCTTTAGGAGAGTTGTACGTTCGTGCCGTCATCCCCTAATTCCCCCAAAGGGCTTGAGAGTCTTTTCAACATCGGCAAGTTCCGCCTTCGTCACCAGCCCGCGGGCGAGGGCTTGCTTCGTAGCCTGGCGGAGCAGATCGGGAGAGAGGCCGGCGAGGGCGCAGTCGTTGAGCGTGCGGCGGGTGGAAGTCACGGGCACTGCGCCGTTCCATGATCGATCTTGTGCCGGTACTTCGGCGTAATGGAGCACGAGGCCTTTCGGGACGCGAAGCCGCCGTTGTCGCCATGTCAGCGGCAGGGTCAGATGAATTTGTGCCGGCAGCGCATCGGAAAGGCCTTGTAGCGACAACGCTGTTTGATGCGAAAGCACACCCATTGCGTCGGTCCACAGCCACGCGGAAACCAGCTCCTCCTGCTCGCCGGTCGGGAAATGAACCAGGCGATAAATTCCGCGGCGTATTCGCACGACGCGCCCAACCTTTTGATGGTGAGCTAGAAGCGGGTCCGAGTAGCCGGCGGCAGCGGCCTGACGGGTCGTGAATAGACCGTCTTGGGACGCGGCAATGTCATAAAGCGCTTGCCAGTTGGGTTCGGCGACCGGGACTGAGTTCATACACGAAACTTAAATTATATTGAAGTTTTGTGCAAGCCCAGACCGATTAAGGTGACGCGCAGATCTGCCCAATAAACGACAATTCTATTAGCATTATCATACACTTAACATGTTTCCGGTTTCACTTTTCTACGGATGATTTCTTGGATGGCGTCCCCGCCAGACAATCGGGCGCGACGAATTGGACCAGCGACGACAGGGACGAATCGAGCGCCTTGTAAGCGAACGATGGCGACAGGCCGGAGAGGTCGATGCGGAAATTGGTGTTTATCCTGGAATTAGGAGATTATCCTAAAATGAGGATATTTGGATCATGCGCCGAAGGTTGGCTCCCGGTGAGAAGCCACTGTTTTGGATCGGTTCAAGCAAACGCGATTTGCTCGCAATGCCGGATCCCGTGGTTCGTCAGATGGGCGCCGCCTTGAGTGTTGCGCAGTATGGCGGCAAACACCCGGACGCTAAGCCTTGGAAAGGTCTCGGGCCTGGTGTCTTTGAGGTGGTGAGCGATTATAAGACCGACACGTTTCGTGCAGGGTATGTAGTGCGATTTGAGCATGCGCTGTACGTTCTGCACTGTTTTCAGAAGAAATCGCCAAGTGGGACGCGCACCGCGAAGACGGATGTTGAAATGATTGAGCGGCGCCTAAAGGCGGCGCAAGCGGATTACGAGGTAAGGTATGGCCAAGCAAGCCAAAAGCGCGAATAAAGTCGTGGCGAGTTCCGGCAATGTCTTTGCCGATCTCGGCCTTCCAGACGCCGCAGAGCTCGATACGAAGGTGCGGCTCGCCGTTGCGGTCAATCGCCTGCTGGAATCACGCCGGCTAACGCAAGCGGCCGCAGCCACTGCGTTATCCATCAATCAGTCCAAAATCTCCGCGCTCAAACACTACAAGCTTGAGGGGTTTTCAGTCGAACGGCTGATGACTTTTCTAACAGCACTCGGCAGCGATATCGAAATCCGCGTTCATTTGCCGAAACGATCTTCCTCACCCGGGAGAATTTTGGTCAATGCCGCCTGACTTTCGGGAAAATGCTGCATTGATTCGCTCCGTGCCGTCCAAATCCCACCCAAAGAGTTGCAGTCGCCTTGAGAGTTAGCGGCAAGCTGACGGCCGTCGGGTTCATGCCCCGTACGTCGATGCGGGGAGCCTTGATTCATCGTCGCCGAGTTTGTGGGGTCGGCCCTCGTAAATTTTTTGTTGATAACTTTCCTCTGAGCATTTCATTTCGTTCCCTGAGCATTTGCGGTATTGGCATCGACCGGAAATTCCGATGGGCCGGCTTCGGCCGAGGCCGTGGGTGAATATCGAATTGGGTGCCGCGTGGATTAAGCGGGTACTGATTATTCCTCTTTGTCATTCCGGACTTACACCGAGTGACTTCCCGTGGCCGTTTGCTGATTTCCACGCCGTGATTTTGTCGAAGGAAGAAGTTGGGCTTCGGTTGACAGGCGGTGTAGCCGATGCGCTGAACCTTACCTACTCTCGGCGACTCCACTTCGAGAGCGTATTAAAGGAAATGCGCGCGGCGGCGCTGGCATCAAAAGTTGATGTTGTCATCGCGGCACCTGTCGAGGTGTCCGTTGATAGGCTGCCGGAAGACCAGGCAGCACTACTAGTCATTATTGCGGAGGTAAAAAATAGCGGGTCGACGGTGTGTACGAGCGGCAGTTGCCGAGTATGTGTGGTATGAATCTTTCGACAGTCAGTTACCACTTACAAAAAGTCGAGGCTCCGGTGGCGCAGTCACTTGATGGAAGAAGGTCGAAATATCATCTTTCGACAGAAGGGTCAGGCTGGCTGCTCGATCACAAGTTGATGCCGAGTTAATTCGAGCCGGTGTTGGAGGGCATCGTTGCGTGCTGCCCTTGAAGACCATTGTTCCCAGGCCCCTTGATATGCGCGGGAGCACGCTTTCAGTGTGGCGGCGGTTTCGTGCTCAAGCGATCTGCATAGGGCGCCAGATGATCCGCCGCGAGATGCGCATACCGACGCACCATCTCGGCCGACTCCCAGCCTCCCAGTTCCTGCAAAGCGAAAAGTGGCGTGCCGCCCTGGCCGTGCCAGCTCGCCCGCGTATGGCGCAAGTCATGCCAGCGGAATTTCTCTATTCCCGCCCGCTTCAGCGCGCCATACCAGGCTTTGGTGCTTACCTGCGTAATCGGTCTGCCCCTGTGGCTAAACACGTGTGTGCCGTGCGTTCCTTTGTGCTTCAGCACGATGGCGAGCGCTTCCCCATTCAGCGGGACCGCGATTGCTTTACGCGCTTTGGCTTGATCGGGATGCACCCACGCCAATTTTCGCTCCTCGTCGATCTGCGACCACTCAAGACCGGTGACATTCGCCGCCCGTAACCCGGTCGCGAGCGAAAACGCCGCCATGTCCGCCAAATGCGCCGGCAACTCGGCCAGAAGCTTTTGCGCTTCCTCGCGTGTCAGAAAACGGATGCGGCGGGTTGGCTCTTTCAGCATGCGCACATAGGGCGCTCGATCCAACCATTCCCATTCGTTGACACTCTTGCGAAGTACCGCGCGCAGCAACTCCAAAGTCCGATTTAGCGTCGCGTTCGTCCACCCTTCGCCAAGTTTCTCCTTGGTCACAAGATCGATGACGTTGCGATCAATGGCGGTGAGATCCTTGCCACGCAGCAGTCGGTCGAGCCAACGTAATTTGCTTACGTCTTCGTCCGCCGTTGCCTTGTGACCATTTTCTTTCAGCCATCTCACCACGGCATCGTTCCAGCTTCGCTTTGGTTTGGCACCGAGCTTATCGATGCGCCACAGCTCCACTTTGATGCGATCATGAAATTCTTGCGCTAGGGCTTTGTTGGTAGTCCCAGTAGTTCGGCGTATTCGCTCCCCATTCGGAGCGCTGACATCGATCCACACCAGCGCTCGCTCGCGCACCTGCGCCGCGATATCCCAATTCTTTTCGCGTAGCTCCAGGGCGCGCGCATGGTGGTCGGTCTCGCGGCGCAGCTGCTCGAGGTGCGCGCGTGCCGCGTTGTCATCGACCTGTGCGGTTTGTCGGGCGAGGGATAGCGCTCTTTCCCACTGCGCTAGCATATCCGATTCGACTATGTTTCGCGTGTCGGTGATATCTTGAGAATCAGCTACTTATTGGCGCTTAGCGTACGGAGAATTCCGAATCTTGACTGTACCCCGAATAGAATGCCCGCCGAGGTATGTCGGTCGCTGATATGTCCAACATTGGTACTCAGACACTAGAGCGTGACGCGACGAAAATCGGCAAGCAGATTGGCCAGATTCGCGAGGAACCGAGCGGCGGCGGCACCATCGACGACGCGATGGTCCCATGCTAGCGACAGTGGGAGCATCAGCCGCGGCTGGAACTCGCTACCGTTCCACACCGGCCGCATTTTCGAGCGGTTTACGCCTAGTATGGATACCTCAGGCGCATTGATGATCGGCGTGAAGCCGGTACCGCCGATGCCGCCCAGCGAGGATATAGTGAAGGTGCCGCCCTGTAGATCGCTCAGTTTCAGTTTACCCGCGCGTGCCTGCGCGGCCAGCGCCGTTGCCTCGGCGGCAATCTGCATTACTCCCTTGGTGTGGACGTCGCGAATCACCGGTACTAGCAGGCCATCAGGTGTGTCAGCGGCAATGCCGATGTGAAAGTAATGCTTCAGAACCAGTGCTTCCCCGACCAATGAGGCGTTGAACTGCACAAACTGTCGCAGCACCACGACCGCAGCTTTGGCGATGAAAGGTAGTAGCGTGATCCGGGCTGTGCCGTTTGGAGCCTCGGCGTTGAGACGTTTGCGGAACGCTTCGAGATCGGTGATATCTGCCTCTTCGAAATTGGTCACCTGCGGAATGGTGAGCCAGCTGCGCATGAGGTTCTCACCCGATAGCTTGCGGATCCGCGTGAGTGGCTGTCTCTCTACTGGCCCGAACTTGCCGAAATCTATGTCCCGCAATGGCGCAGACCGCAGGCCCGCGGCGCCGTTGATGCCGGTTGCGGGCGGCGCGGCGCTCAGCGCCGACTTGACATGTTGCTGTATGTCAGACCTAAGTATTCGTCCGGCGGGGCCGCTGCCGGTCACCGATGTCAGATCGACACCGAATTCGCGCGCGAGGCGGCGCAGTGAGGGCGAGGCGCGGGGCGGGCGTGGGGGCGGGCTGTCGGTGGATTCCGCATTTGTGGGTTCTGCGATGGAACTGGCCAGTCCCAGCGGCATTGGCATGGCCGTGGCTAGCGACGGCTCGAGTACCGGCGTGGTCAACACCGGTGCTTCGGTCATCGGCGCGTTCGCGCCCGGGGAACTCGTGTCGATGAAGCCGATCGTCGAACCGACGCTGACCTTGTCTCCGATGGTGATGCGTAATTCGCGAACTATGCCGCTGAAGGCTGACGGCACGTCCAGGGTTGCCTTTTCAGACTCAAGGACGATCAACGTCGCGTTGGCCTCGACTCGATCCCCGGGTTTGACTAGCACTTCGATTACAGGGATGTCCTTGAAGTCGCCCATATCAGGAACCGTCATCTCGCGCGTGGTACTCATGGATGCACTGCGCGCCGGAAGGCTGCCCGAATTCCCGCAACGCGAAGCGCGCGCCGCGCCACGCGCTCAGACTGTCCAGGGCGCACTGCGGCCCACCACAATGTCGTAGCGAGTCAGTGCGCCCTTTAGCACCGCGCCGTCGAGACGCCCTACGCGCACAAGCTGGGATATGGCGGCCACCGCGATATGGAATCGGCTGACTTCGAAGAAGGCGCGTAGCTGCTCGCGGGTATCGCTTCGGCCAAAGCCATCGGTTCCGAGAGCGAGGAAGGGGGCGGCAACGTGGGAGGCGATCAACTCCGGGTAGGCACGGACGTAGTCGGTGGCTGCAACGATTGGGTTTGCGCCGGGAAGACAGGTCCTGATATGGCTGACTTGCGGCGTGGACTCTGGGTGCAGGCGATTGCGGCGTTCGACGGCGCGGGCGTCACGGGCTAGTTCGCTGAAGCTTGTGACGCTGAAGGTCTCGCTGGCCACGCCGAAGTCTCGGTGAAGTAGCTCGGCGGCTGCAATCACCTCACGCAAAATCGCGCCACTGCCGAGCAGCCGGACCTGCGGCCCGGAACCCGCTTCACCGAGGCTCGAATGCCGATACATGCCCTTGATAATCTGCGCCCCCGAGCCGGTGGGCAGTGAAGGCTGGGCGTAATTCTCGTTCATCACTGTGACGTAGTAGAACTCATCCGCCTGGGCCTCCATCATTCGGCGCATTCCGTGATCCATGATGATCGCGAGTTCATAGGCAAAGGCTGGGTCGTAGGCACGACAGTTGGGCACCGTGGCAGCGATCACGTGGCTGGTGCCGTCCTGGTGCTGTAGACCTTCGCCGCCGAGTGTAGTTCGCCCGGCGGTGGCGCCCAGCAGGAAGCCGCGTGCGCGTTGATCTGCCGCAGCCCAGATTAGGTCTCCGACCCGCTGGAACCCGAACATCGAATAATAGACATAGAATGGCAACATGGGTCGGGAGTGCACACTGTAGGAAGTAGCCGCTGCCGCCCAGGACGAGAGCGCACCGGCTTCGTTGATGCCTTCCTCGAGCAACTGGCCGTCCTGGGCTTCACGGTAGAACAGCATCGAGTTCGCGTCCTCGGGCTCGTAGAGCTGCCCCGCGGGCGAGTAGATACCGATCTGCCGGAACAGATTTGCCATACCGAACGTGCGGGCCTCGTCAGCTACAATCGGTACGATCCGTGGGCCGAGTTCTTTGTCACGCAGCAGCGCGCCGAGCATGCGAACCGCAGCCATGGTAGTGGACATTTCCTTGCCAGCGGCTTTTAGCGCGAAATCTGCGTAGTGTTCGAGTGCCGGCACCGGCACCGCTTCGTTGGTGCAAAGACGGGTCGGCAAAGAGCCCCCTAGCCTCGACCGCCGCTCGAGCAGATACTGCATTTCCTTACTATCGGCGGGCGGGCGGTAGAACTCAAGATTGGACACGGCCTCGTCGGACAGTGGTAGTCGGAAGCGATCGCGGAATGTCAGTAACGCGTTGATATCCACCTTCTTTGCCTGATGAGCGGTCATGCGGGATTCGCCGGCGTCGCCCATGCCAAAACCTTTCTTTGTCTTTGCGAGGATTACCGTTGGGCGGCCCTTATGGGTCCGTGCCGCCTCGAACGCGGCAAACAGCTTGCGAAAATCGTGGCCACCACGCTTCAAGGCGTTGATTTCGGCGTCCGACATGTGCTGAACCAGCGCATTGGATTCGGGGTTCAGCGAGAAGAATTTCGAACGATTGTAGTCTCCGTCTTTGGCACCCAGACTCTGATATTGGCCATCGACGGTTTCCGCAAAGCGGCGCAGCAGCACGTGATGGGTGTCGCGTGCAAATAGCGCGTCCCATTCCGAACCCCATAGCACTTTGATGACGTTCCAGCCAGCGCCCGCGAATAGAGATTCCAGCTCCTGAATCACCTGACCGTTTCCGCGGACGGGACCGTCGAGGCGCTGGAGATTGCAGTTGATGATGAAGGTGAGGTTGTCCAAGCGCTCTCGTGCAGCCAGCGTTAAGCCGCCAATGGACTCGGGCTCGTCCATCTCGCCATCACCGAACACGCCCCAAACATGACGCTGGGCGGTCTGCCGCTGTCCGCGGTGTTCGAGATAGCGCAAGAAGCGCGCCTGGAACACCGCGCTCAGGGGGCCGATACCCATCGAGCCGGTGGGAAACTGCCAAAACTCTGGCATGAGCCACGGATGCGGATAAGATGATAGTCCGTCGCCAGCAACTTCCTGGCGGTAATGAGCGAGCTGATCTTCGCTCAAACGACCTTCTAAGAAAGCGCGGGCATAGATTCCAGGCGCCGAATGCGGCTGATAAAAGACCAGATCGCCGTCATGGTCCTCAGTGCGCGCGCGAAAGAAATGATTGAAACCGATCTCAAATATCTCTGCAGCCGACGCGTAACTTGCGATATGACCGCCAAGTTCGCCGTAGGCCTTGTTCGCGCGAACTACCATCACTAAGGCATTCCATCGAATGATGGATGTAATGCGCTCCTCCACTTCCAGGTCTCCCGGATAGGTACCCTGCTTTTCGAGCGAGATCGTGTTGCGATAGGCGGAATAGGGGGGAACTGACGAACGTATCCCCTGGCGCCGAAGCTGCTGTTCAAGCTCCTCGAGCAGGAACAGCCCCCTTTCAGGTCCCGCGTCGCGTATCACAGCATCCAGAGACTCCTGCCATTCGCGGGTCTCGGAAGGATCTGCATCTAGTGTCGTCAAATGTTGGCCGACACCGGCCCTGAAACTGGCATTCACCCGCATCTCCTTCTCGTTCGTATCCAGCGGAAGACTTAGCCGGCAATACGGAGACGGTTTCTCTATTCCGATGCACCATTCGCCAATCTACGAGCATTCCTTAAGAGTCTATTGCGCGGTATTATAGCGGATCGTAATACCACTTTACGACATGCTAATAGTATGTTACTAATAAAGCCTGAGCAAGGGCCCGACGAGCCTTCGTGAGAATATAAAGACGAATTTAAAGGGGGTGTGTTGTGTTTCCACGTCTAGTTGCAATCTCATGCGGAATCCTCCTGCTGGTAAGGGGCGTAACATTTGCAAGTTCAGTTCAGAGCTCAGAGGCCAAACTCGACGAAAATGCTGATACATCACAGCTCGAGACGATCACGGTCACCGCGAGAAAGCGAGCGGAATCTCTTGAAGACGTGCCGGTTTCGGTATCCGCCTACAGCGGCGAGACACTAGAGCGTCGCGGCACGACCAATACGAAGGATCTATTTGCCGTCACTCCAGGTCTCTACTACAGTCAATCCGGGCAGCGGCAAAGTGATGAGCAGCATTTCTTAACGATCCGTGGCGTCGGTAGTTCACCAGTAGTTGAACCCTCGGTAGGCATATTTGTGGACGGCGCATATGTCCCCAGCTTGGGGTGGACAATGGATTTCCTCGATCTCGATCGGGTGGAAGTGCTCCGAGGTCCGCAAGGTGCGCTCTTTGGGAGGAACACGGAGGGCGGTGCCCTAAACATCGTGACGCGAAAGCCGGACGATACGTTTCAGGGAAAAGTAACTGCATCAGCGGCCAATTTTGGAACATATGGAGTCAACGGTTCGATTGCCGGCCCGCTCGGAAACGGGTGGTTTGCAAATTTCGCTGGCTTTGGTTCCACGACGGACGGCTACGTGCGCAATGCGACCTTGGCTGAACAGGAAGACAGCCGTGTGCGGTTTGGGGGTCGTGGTACGTTGCGTTTTTTTCCGGACGCTGATACCGATATAATCTTGGCGGTTGACTACTTTCACTCCAATGGACGATACGATGCCTACGGCGACGCGGTGAATCAAGAGTTCACGGTAGTCGACCCACAAGCGCGGCTTGCGAGCCGTGGTACATTTCTTTCCAAAAATCCATTGTCAGGACCTCGGTACACGACCTTCGGAAACTCCGAAAGCGGGGAAAATCTGAAGAACTTTGGGGCGACGTTAAACGCGTTCCATGTGTTTAACGGAGTAAGTCTGACATCCATTACTTCGTACCGCAGGATTCGCGCGTTCGATACTTACGATAACGATGGCATCGCGACCGCGACATCAACGAATGGAGCAACAGAGGAACAATCGATTAGCCAAGAGGAACTTCGACTCGCCTCTGCTGGAACGGGCTCGTTGAAGTGGCTCGCCGGGCTTTACTTATCCTCCGACGAGTTGAACCAGAAGCGGCTGTCGCTATTTACGAGCGGCATCGTGGCAGGGCCCATTCAGGGGGACCCGAATCCATCTGGATTTACCCAAGATGACGCAGACATCACGCGACGAGGCGGCGCGTTGTTCGGTCAGCTTATCTACTCGCTCACAACGCGTCTAGACGTCAGCGTTGGAGGTCGATATTCGTATGAGAGGGTTCGGCAGACGCCTGATCTCAACGTGCAAGTGCAAATACCCTCTGCGGCGCCTCCTCCACCGTTCAAGCCGACCATCGTTCAAGTATCGAATACCCAAACCCAAGCTAAGGATTTCAGCGGGTTTTCGCCATCAGGCTCAATTTCATACAAACTAACTCCGGACGTTCTCACGTATGCGCTGGTATCGAAGGGCTACAAAGGCGGTGGATTTACGCGGGAAGTGCCTAACTCCACGTTGCAGAATGCCCCACTAGAAAACGAGATTTCTCTGAACTACGAAGTAGGCAGCAAGGGCGAGTTTTTGAATCGCCACGTGCTCCTCAATGCGGCGGTGTTTTATACGGCTATCACAAATGAGCAGCTGTCGACTCGCATTCCGTTGGCACCGGGGAGCAACGTGTACATACCTTCGACGCAAAATGTAGGCAAAGGACATTCGGAGGGTGTTGAGCTCGAGGCCATCGTCAGGCCTGTCGGCCAGCTCACGCTCAATGCGTCGGCATCGTTCACGGAGACTCGCTTCGACACTTACCTCGCTGAACCCGCGACGAACATCGCGGCAGCGTACTCCCGCGCTGGGCAGGCGTTTCCGGAGGTACCGAAATGGACGGGTTCCTTCATTGCCGAGTACGGCCTGACCGTTTCTGGACAGTGGACACTTACACCGCAGGTCAGCTGGCGGTACGTTGGAGGCACCTACGTCGGCGCTGGGACCACTGCGCTGCCATTTCTGGCCATTCCTGCATACAATCTAGGTGACGCACAGCTGACCTTGTCGAATCGGGTCTGGAAGATCGCCGGGTACACCACCAATCTGACGGACCGGCGTTACATTACTTTCCCGACGTACTTACAGGGAGCCCTCGCCGCCCCGGGATATCAGAGTTGGGCTCGGTACGGGGCACCTCGTGAGTACGGCATCAGGGCGACCTATCAATTCTGAGAAATGGTGGCTCCTCGGCTTTGCAGCAAGTGACAGCGTTGCGCGCCGACGGGTTTGGACATTATGCACCATAGAGGGCCCGGTTAGGGGGAGTACGCTGCAACAGTCACGGCCGGGGAGCGGCGTGCGATGGTGAACGATACGCAGGCGCCGGGCACACAGAGGTCTTCGCACGATCAAGAAGGATCTTCGGGTTCAGCGTTTAGGCGGTACGATCCGCCACGGAGACAAATGTGAGTAACGAAGTTCTTGTGGTTGGAATCGGAATGATTCCGTTCGTGAAACCTGGGGCCCATGAGCCATATCCGAGGATGGCTGCCAAGGCTGTGCAGGCAGCGCTAATTGACGCCGGTATCCACTACCAGGTCGTGCAGCAAGCTTACGTAGGATTTGTCTACGGCGACAGTACCGCCGGTCAACGAGCTGTCTACGAAGTAGGGATGACAGGGATACCGATTGTCAACGTCAATAACAATTGTGCGACTGGATCAACGGCCTTGTTTCTAGGCAGACAGGCAGTCGCGAGTGAATCTGCGGATTGCGTGTTGGCATTGGGTTTTGAGCATATGAACCCAGGGGCGTTAGGAACCGTTTTTACGGATCGGCCAAGCCCGCTCGAACGCTTCGATAAGATCACCGATGAATTGGTGGGACACGCGGAGGTTCCGTTGGCGCTTCGTTATTTTGGAGGGGCCGGGTTGGCGCACATGCAGCGTTACGGCACGAAACTGTCTACGTTCGCCAAAATTCGCGCTAAGGCCAGTCGCCATGCGAGGCATAACCCTCTCGCGCTATTCCGAGAAGAGTTAACCGAAGAGGAGGTCATGAACTCGCCGATGCTATGGCCGGGCGTGATGACGCGCTTGATGGCATGCCCACCCACGTGTGGCGCCGCAGCCGCCATCATCTGCTCAACAGCCTTTGCGCTCGCCCATGGTCTCAGCTCTCCCGTGCGCATTAGAGCGCAGGCTATGACCACTGATCGAACCGTAACGTTTCGATCGCGCGACATGCGAGAAGTCGTTGGCTTCAGCATGGCGCGAGAAGCGGTTCAACGAGTCTACGAAGAATCCGGAGTCGGACCCAATGACCTTGATGTTGTCGAATTGCATGATTGCTTCGCTCAAAATGAACTCATCAGCTATGAAGCGCTCGGCTTATGCGACGAGGGGCACGCAGAAGAGTTCGTGGTCAGTGGCAACAATACCTATGGCGGGAAAGTCGTTACAAACCCGTCCGGTGGTCTATTGAGCAAAGGCCACCCGCTGGGGGCTACGGGGTTGGCGCAATGTGCCGAACTCGTTCACCAACTGCGCGGTACAGCAGATAAGCGACAGGTTGACGGCGCCCGGTTGGCGCTGCAGCACAACCTGGGGCTGGGGGGCGCTTGTGTGGTTACGCTCTACGAGCGAAGATTATGAGAGTCGCCTTTATACCCATGCACGGACAATTTTGGGGCTAATACCTCTGGCGTAGGGTACACAGCTCGTCACACTCGCGCCGGTAAGCTATGTACCTAGGCAGGTACGATTGACACCACGTCGCTACCTTTAGGGGTATGGGTCAATCGCCACCGCCGATCAGCGGACTGCTTTCGCGTTCCAACACTCGTCGTACCGCGGGACGGGCGATCATTCGGTCCTTAAACTCGACAAGGCCCGGGAGCTGATTAACGGGATGTTTCGCGATATGAGCCCACTCAAAGAATTTTAGCGCATAGGCATCGGCTGCGGAGAACGCTCCGCCCAGCAGGTACGGGCGGTCCCGCAATCGGGAGTCTAACCAGCAGAGATTCTCCCAGAACGCTTCCCGGCCACCCATACGAATAGCATCGTGCGTTGTCGGGTCAACGCAAAAGCGTTCCGGACGCATCGAGCGACGGAAATTGATGTGCACCGCACTGGAACTCCATGAAAGAAGAGACATGCATTGAGCGGCCTGCATCGGGTCTGCGGGAATCAGCCCGGCGGCCGGCGCAAGAGAATTCACATAGCTCATGATGGCGACATTCTCGGATAATCCGATCCCATTATCCGAAAGCGCGGGCACGGTGCATCGCGGGTTGCAGATTCGCAGCTCTTCCACGTCGGATGCAACACCTAAGTCAATCCGTCGCGGGACGTACGCTAATTGAGATTCTTCTAAGCAAATGTGGGACGCCATCGAACACGCGGGATGAAAATAATAGAAGGTCATCATAGAGCACAGTCCTTATCGAGCCACAGGCTGGCTTCGGGAGCAAGACGATTGAAATGCCGCTGGAATTGCAGACTCTCTATTCATGATTTTCTCGATACGTTGCCGGATCACGAGGGGGGCATTTGGCGGCGCCCATCAAGAAAAAGTCGCTGATTTCCCGAGCGTACTGCTCAGGTATTTCCGCATGAATGAGGTGTCCCACTCCGTTAGCAATGACGTGATGAATCCGGGCGTGCTCGCCGATTAATCGGACGATATCATTGTGTTCGACTTGGGATAGCACACCGACCAAATCTTCATCCGAGTTCCAATACAAGGTCGGCACCCGGACGGCCGCCAATGCCCGCCGATGATCGAATCCCGCATTGAGGTCAGCGGAGACGGCAAATCGCACAACGCGTGGATCGACACTGCTGGGACCCATGGCAATCCGGGTGATAGCGCCGCGCGGAAAGAATTCGCCATTGGTAACCGGCTCGCCGTTAAGCCACTTACGGTAGACGCCATTTAGCCGCTGCTGCTCCGCATCGTCCGCAGCCACGATGCCATGTTGAGCATTATTCGACAGAAGCTTTCCTAAGGCGCGAATGCGCTGCGGGTAAGGGACGTCTTGTCGTGGCATCACCATCATTTGTGCGGCGAACAACCTGGTTAGTACGCCAGGATCGTGACCGCTCGCTTGATAGGCGGTTAACCTTGATTCAAGACTTACAAACATCGGCTTTACCCAGTGCGAATCCCACTTCGGGTTTTCCGACATCAAAAATGGGTTATCCTCTGCGTTGAAACCAGCCACCAAATCGGGATGATTCACGGCGATCCAAAGAGCGACTAGTCCGCCCAGAGAATGCCCAGACACGATAGCGGGCTTTCCATCAAATTGGACTTTGAGCAGGCGTACGATGTCATCCCCATAGTCAGCAACGCGATATTGACCATCTTTTGCCCAACTAGACTCTCCCTGTCCCCGAAGGTCAACCATAACCACGTGAAATCGCGTGCACAGAAGTCGGGCTACCGGGTAATAACTTTGCCGAGGCACCGCCATGCCCGGAATGAACACAATAATTGGCCCGTTGTCGGGTCCTTCGCTGTAAGTCAGCGAAACCTGTTCGCCAAAGAAGATGTGGGTGTCGAATGCGGTTTGGCGACCCGGAGGCAGCGTGGAGGCACAAGCATTGAGAGTCTGCGAATCGGTCGGTGTGACCGCTTGAACAATTTCTGTAGCCGATTGCGCAGCAGCGAATGGGGCGTTCCCCAGCATGCACGCACCAGCACATGTTACAAGTCTGAGCAGACAATGCCGCATAAGCATACCAACCCTCAATTGAAGTCAGACCTCTAATCTAAACTGGTGCCGCAGAAGACGCTTTGCAGACCTTTAGGAAAGACGCGGCACCTAGGGATATTCGAGCATCACAGAGTCACTCGAATTCGCTCAAGGAATACTCAAAGAATATAGTAACATGCTATTAACAACGTTTCTAGCAGCTGATACCATAACTGCTTAGTCGATTCCGATTGGGGGGCACGATTTGGGAAGCGCAACGCGCGCGAAGCCGAGTTGTTGACAGAGCGATCGGGCATGGCAGGATGGGCCTTCTGCCTCGCCGATGCAGCGTCGTGTCGGTGGCGGACGGGTGATCATTGATTCGGAGCACAGCAATGCGGTAGCTACGGGAGAATTCGTGAGTAGACAGGTAAGTGGAACCCGCGATGCGCCCGGGGCCGGCAGACAGGCGCCGCGAGCGAGGAAGGCCGGCAAAGATGGCACCGGGACGCCACTCGCCGTGGAATCGTTTCGTCAATCAGAGCATATCGGCAGATTGCTCTATGGTGGTCACCGGCTATTTGAGCGCCTCGCGATTTCGAATCTGCGAAACCTGGGGTTTGCGGATTTGCGCCTCTCCCATTTGGTGCTAATTCGAGATCTTCCTCTAACCGGGCGCAGAACTACTGAGATTGCAGAGGCGTCTTCGATGACCAAGCAGGCGGTTGGACAGCTGGCGATCGAACTTGAGCGCGCTGGGTACGTCAAGCGCTTGACCGACCCGACGGACGGGCGCGCAAAAATCGTCAAATATACGAACCGCGGGGAGGGTCTCGTAGCGATCATCCCGAAAGTATTGCGAACTACAGAGGGTGAGATCGAGGCGATGATTGGTCGATCCGCGTTTCGGGAACTGCGTCGGGGACTACTAAAACTTGCTGCGAAAGCCGCAGTGGAAACCAGAGAACCGAGCCAGGCGCAAGACGACTGACAGAAGTCGCGTGTTGAGCATGCGAAGGATTTAACAAACTCAATTTAGAGACCGGACAGGGGGGCTTCGGGACGCACCAGGAATAAGTGCCGCGAGTAGAATATTTGGTAATAGCATGTTATCATTTGCTCCGACGTGATCGGCACTGACTGAGCGGAGGGTCTACGTGCGAAGCGAAGGAGCAATCGATGTCCCCGTCGTTATCATAGGCGCAGGACCAGTCGGACTAACGCTCTCTCTCGAGCTGTCCGCGCGGGGAATTCGACACCTTGTCATGGGGCAGGATTTGTCGACGTCTACGCATCCCAAATGTAACACCACGAACGCCCGCTCAATGGAACATTTCCGCCGCTTAGGTTTATCGGAAAAGATTCGCTTTGGCGGTTTACCCAGCGATTACCCAAGCGACATCGTTTACACAACTCGTCTCGGCTGTGAGGAGATTGTTCGCGTCCAATTCCCTTCCCCGAGAAGCGCCGTTGAACTCGCACGAGAAAGGGCAACAATCTGGCCTACGCCGGAGCCGCAGCATCGTATTTCGCAAATCTACCTAGAAAGTATCCTGTTTGAAGAAGCCCGGACGCGAGAACCGAGTGATGTTCGCATGGGCTGGCAGATGCAGAAGTTCCAGGAGTTCCCCTCACGAGTAGAAGTCGGGGCAGTCGAAGTGGCAACTGATCGGTCCATTACCGTGAACTGCAAGTGGCTCGTGGGTTGCGACGGGGCAAGGAGCGCCGTGCGCAATCAACTCGGCATCGCGCTGACGGGAATTTCTGGAACCCGACGCGAAATCTTTGGTGGCACGATGGTCGCCACATATTACCAGTCTCGGGAACTCGCTCGACTGTTGCAGGACCGAAAAGGGTTCATGTACTGGACGTTGAATCCCGACATTCGATCAGTGACGGTAGCGATTGATGGGCGGGACCGCTTCCTGACGCACTTTCAACTCCCTGAGGGATCAGACAGCCGGACCGTTACGGCAGCAGACGTTTTTACGAAGATCGTGGGCCGCGACGCGGACATTTCCGTACTGTCCAGCGCGGTGTGGAAAGCGGGATTGCAGCTGGTCGCGGAAAGGTTTTCGACGAAGCGAGTGTTTCTTGCCGGGGATGCGGCGCACTTGTTTACGCCAACGGGCGGATTCGGAATGAATACGGGCATTGACGATGTCATGAATCTCGGGTGGAAGATCGCGGCCGCTGAACAGGGTTGGGCCGGGGACGGGTTACTTGATTCCTACGATGCCGAACGCCGACCGATTGGGTACCGTAATACGCGTGCTGCCAGCAAAGTAGCCGATACCATTGCCGGGTTCACAATACCGATCAATATTGAAGCAGACGGTGCGCCGGGCCAAGAGGCGCGACGCTTCGTCGCACGCCAGATTGAGAACATCGCTGTGGAAGAATTTCAAACCACGGGTGTTCAGCTTGGCGTTCGATACGAGGATTCGCCTATCA
Organism: uncultured Gammaproteobacteria bacterium; assembly: GCA_963799885.1. Classification (GTDB taxonomy): domain Bacteria; phylum Pseudomonadota; class Gammaproteobacteria; order Steroidobacterales; family Steroidobacteraceae; genus Bog-1198. The sequence goes on from CAWCYX010000006.1 coordinate 154,402, forward strand.
TTGTGCCTGATGGCACAGAGGCACCCCCCGACGAACCGACTCAATATGTTCCTTCTGGTCGGCCGGGATCGCGCCTGCCCCACTTCTATCGAACGGATGGGACCTCCATCTATGACCAACTCGGTGCGGGCTTCACGTTTCTTAATGGCTCAGGTCTATCGATTGACCTGACGGCATACCGACGCAGTAAACCCAGCGGCTGCGTCCCCATAGAACAATTGATGGTAAGTGAGCCTGGCATCAATGTGTTGCTACAAGGCAAATATCTATTGATACGCCCCGACCAGCACGTGGCATGGCGGAGCGACGAGCTTCCGCAAGACTTCGGTTGCATTATCGATCGCGTGCGGGGTGCCGAGGAAGTGAAAGATTAGTTAGATGCCTGGGCGAATACCGTGAAGGTGTAGTTGACTGATGAATACCACTGAAGGATTGAGATGTGCTCTGGGGCAGTGAACGCAACAGAAATCCCACGCCGCAGGCTTGGAACCTCATTGTTACCGATAGTCGAGTGCCCTAACCGCTTCAAGCCGCGGAGGTGTTTCCCAAACTAGAGGATTGCAGAATGAACACTGAAATTGTCAAAGTACCTCATCTAAGATTCAGTCATTTGGGACTCTGCACGTCCGATCTGCCTCATATGGAGCAGTTCTATACGACGGTGATGGGATTTGTGGTCACCGATCGGGGTAACGCGCTCGGCTGCGATCTGGTGTTTATGAGTCGCGACCCGCGCGATCATCATCAGATTGTGCTTGGGACTGGCCGGCCTCGCGCCCTTCCCGACAACACGGCCAATGTGATGTTCGGACCCTGCATCAATCAGATTGCGTTCGCGCTCACGTCGCTTGCGGAATTGAGACAAATGAATGCGCACTTGCAGCGTACGTACGTTGCGTATGCTCCGGTATTTGCGAATCACGGTACCGCGTGGAGTATTTATTTTCACGATCCGGAACGCAACTTTATTGAGACCTATGTCGATACGGACTGGTATTGTGAACAACCAGTATTTGAGCCTCTTGATCTAACGTTGAGCGATGAAGCAATCTTCGATCAAACAGAACGGCTGGCACGCACGGGCGCAGGATTTCGGACCGCCAAGGAATGGCGCGATGAAATCAGGATCAAAATGGATCAGGTGAGTTTGTGACTTACACAAATAAAATGCCTCCGGCACGCGAACAGGAGGCCGACCGTACATGAAGTGTATAAGGGCTGGAGAACGCGATAAAGAAAAGCCCGCAGTTCTCGCTCCGGACGGATCGATTCGCGACGTATCAAGCGTCGTGCCAGAGTGGTCGGGTGGATGGCTTGACCCGTCACGCTTACAGGAATTGGGCGAACTTGACCTCGCCTCAATGCCAGCGCTAGACGTTGGTTCCAGAATAGGGGTTCCTATTGCTGGAATCGGTAAGATTGTTGGTGTTGGGCTTAACTACGCCGATCATGCCAGGGAAGCCGGGCTAGCGCTGCCCGGCGAGCCAGTGTGGTTTTTGAAGGCAACGAGTGCTTTGTCCGGTCCTTATGACAATATTCGAATTCCGCTGGGAGGCGCGAAGGTGGACTGGGAAGCGGAGTTGGCGGTGGTCGTCGGCCAACAAGGATCAAACATTCGGATTGAAAGGGCGATGCAGCACGTGGCTGGCTATACGATTATCAATGATGTATCAGAGCGCGCGTTCCAACTGGAACGAGGCTCCCAGTGGACTAAGGGCAAGAGTTGTGACACGTTCGCTCCGATCGGCCCGTGGCTGGTAACGCCCGACGAAGTAGGCGATCCGCATGCGCTTACGATTGCGCTGGACGTCAATCAAGAGCGCCAGCAGTTCTCTCGTACCAGCGAGATGGTATTCAGCGTAGCGGAACTGATCGCGGCGATAAGCGCATATGTCACGCTTTTCCCGGGGGACGTTATTGCCACCGGCACACCCGCAGGCGTTGGCTTCGGGCAGAAGCCGCAGCGCTTCCTGAAACCCGGGGATGTGATCGACATTGCGATTGAGAAACTCGGCCAACAGCGTCAATCGGTGATCTCGGCTGAGCGGCGTGGCCAGGAAGCATAAGATGCGGGTCATAGATTTCTTCGATAAAAGCGCGGCCGTACATCGCGACCAGGCCTGTCTCATCGATGACAACCGCTCTCTAACTTACCAGCAGGTATCTCAGCTTACATATACCGTTGCCGCTGCTATGAAATCCAAAGGCACGGCGCCGGGCGCGCGGATTGCCGTCTTAGGTCCTAATGCCGTCGACACGATGATTGTTATCTTGTCCTTGTTTCGGGCGGGCGCCATCTGGGTGCCGGCCAACAGCCGATCAACGGGTCAGGAGCTCGGCGCGCTGTTGGAATTGGTCGAGTGCGACGCTCTGTTAGTTCATCGCTCCCTCTCGGAACTGGCGACGGTGGCAGCGAAAAAGGCAGGGTGCCGGATTGTTTCCTTCGAAGAACTAGATATCGAACGGCAATCCAATAGTGCGACTCGCGTGGCCGATCTTGCATTCCCGTGGGACCACACGGACCCGTGCACGCTCTTTCCAACGGGCGGCACGACAGGAGTGCCCAAAGCCGCAATTTGGACGCACCGGACATGGGAGGCCTTGACGGCAAATTTTCATGCGGGAATCTGCCATGAGGAGCGGCCAATCTATCTTGTCGCGGCACCACTAACGCATGCGGCTGGCGTGGTTAGCATTCCCCTTCTCGCGGTCGGAGCGACGGTCGTACTTATTCCGCGGGCCGATCCAGAAGCGGTGATGACCGCCATTCAACATCACCGGGTCACGACGCTGTTCTTGCCCCCCACCGTCATCTACGAACTGCTCGCCCATCCGAACGTCCGCACCTGCGATTTCTCATCGCTACGCACTCTAATATATGCTGCCGCCCCCATGTCGGTCGCTAAGCTTCGTTTGGCGATGGAAGTGTTCGGACCGGTCATGCTCCAAACCTATGGTCAGGCCGAGGCGCCCATGGTTTGCACAATACTCACTCGACAGGATCATGTAGACGCATTGAAGGAGAGTGCCGGCAAGCGACTCGAGAGTTGCGGACGGCCGTCCCTTCTAACCGAGCTTGCGATCCTGGACGAGCGCGGCGAATCTCTATCGGCCGGTGAAGTCGGGGAAATCGCGGTGCGAGGCGATTTGGTGATGGCGGGCTACTGGCGCGGTGGGCCCGCTCCGATCCCCGATGATATGCCGGCTTGGCACCTGACAGGCGACATCGGTTATTGTGACCGCGATGGCTATGTTTACATTACCGATCGCAAGCGCGACATGATTATCTCGGGTGGGTTCAACGTGTTTCCATCTGAAGTGGAGCAAGTACTGTGGGCCCATGAGTCGGTGAAGGACTGTGCGGTAATTGGCGTTCCGGACGAGAAGTGGGGGGAAGCCGTTTGCGCGGTGGTGGAGCTCAAGTCAGGCATGTCGGTGACGGAGGCTGAGTTGATTGCGCTATGCAAGGCGACGCTTGGTTCGGTCAAGGCTCCGAAAAAGGTGCTGTTCTGGTCGACGTTGCCGCGCAGCGGTGTAGGTAAGGTACTAAAGCGAGAGATCCGGGCACGATTCTGGCTGGGCACAGATCGGATCCTATCCATGTAAATTGATTTTGTCGTGCCTATTGCCGATTCGTCAGGGCCGCACACAAAGACCTATCAACTTTTAACTCTAAGGAAAGCAGACCATGACAGGAGCACAGATCGATGGCCTCATTCGGGGCAACACAGTACACCAATTGTTGGCGCCAGGCTCGCCGCTTGGTGTCGGCGAGGTAGCCTTTTATTTCTCCGACGGCGGCCGGGCCGCCGCTCGGATGGTGGGCGGCAGCGTTCGTAAAGGCAGCTGGCAAATCGACGAAAATGGCTATCGCGTTGACTGGGACGGCGGTTTACAAGGCAGCCGCTCAACGCTGACAAAGGAAAACGGCGCTATCTTGGTACGGAATGCCGCAGATGGCGCGCTTCGTACTACCATTACGAAGATCGTGCCGGGAAATCCCGAGGGGCTTGAAATCGGCTAGTCCAGTAGTTGTCTGCGGGACGGCCCATCGCGGCTGGTACGACCGAGGGCGGCGGCGGGTTCGGGATTTGCCCTGCGCCAATTACAGCATCTACCTCGACATGGAGGTGCGTCGGGTCGATTGCCGGCAGTGTGGTGCGGTGAAGTGCGAGCGGCTGGACTTCCTGGTCGAAGATGCGCTGCGCACGAAGCGGCTTGCCCTGTTATGCGGGCCGGCGCTGCCGAAGTGGCACGATACGCTTACCTCTATTCAGCTCGGCGAGGCGGTGGCTCTGAGCTACCTGCGCGACCACGCGACTACCTACAATGAGAGCTTTACGATTTCATTGGTTAAACTCGATGGCACGACGGCAACAATTTCGAACCCGTGAGTGAATTCCCGGCCAGACGTAAGGTCTCGCCGGGGCGCTAGTTGGAAGGCAGACGTCTTGCGGGAGATTTGCGAAGAACGGTAGTGCTCGGTTCTGTTTCGTAGCGCCGAGGACTGGCCGCACGACGACCAAGGCCTATGAGTTTATCTGCGGGATCAACGCCGGCGGTACACACGTCATGGGCGGCAACAACTTCAAGTCTCACCCTTGTCACCACGTCACGTCGCCGAGCTTCAACTGGTCGCAGGTGTTCGGGACATCACCGGATGGCAATTCGTGGTAAGCGATGCATATTGCAGCCACGAGCTGTATACTTTGCACTTCGGTGAGGATCACAGACAGATCAACGATTTCCTCTGTGCCCGGATCGTGTCGAGGACAAATTGGGTGTGCCGTAACTGTGCCGTGAATAGCCGGGGTAAGGGGAGGGCAAGCGTTGCAAGTGACTGATTTAAAAGACCCCCAATACCCCGACATGTGCCTCATAACCCGAAGGTCGTAGGTTCAAATCCTACCCCCGCTACCAATTACAACAAGAACTTACGACAGAAATCTCCAAACCATCGGGTTCTTGCCCCGTAGGTCGATGCGGGGAGCTTTGATTTCTCGTCTGCGAGTTTGTGGGGCCGGCCTCGTAAATTTGTTGTTGATAACTTTTCTCTTAGCATTCCATGTCGTCCGCTGAACATTCGCGGTACTGGCATCGACGGAAATTCCGATGGACCGGCTTCGGGCCTAGAGCGGGGCATAAGCGAAGTATGACCGCCTAGCCGATAGCGGTCATTACGCGTTCATTGTCTGGCCAACACCTTCACGGTGCTCGCTCCTTGCAATCTGATCGGACAATCCGGCCCATCTCACCCCTACGCCGCATAAAAAGCCGGTCCAAAGCCAATGGCCCCGATCCTCCCAACACAAGCGCGGCTAGCGCCGCGAGGTATAGCAGGTCCGTTTCATACCCTGGCTGTCCAAAGTAAGCTCCGCTGGCCGTCACCGATTGAAGTTTGATGGAGCTGAATCCATTCGGCAGATGGACAGTGAAGGTCGCGACGAGCAGGACGAAGGCCATTGGCACGCTGGCCAGGGGAACAAATGCTCCGACGAAAACTGCCAATCCGCCAAGAAGTTCCACAATTACTGTCGTCCACGCTAACAACATCGGAGCTGGCATCCCGAGAGCGTGCAAGATACCGGCAAAATTATCCGGCCCCCGTGCGAGCTTGGCATAGCCATGCTCCATGAAGCCGTAACCGACAATCAAACGCAGCGGGATCGCATACCAAGCTCGCCGCAGGGACGGAAATAGGTGGGAGCAGCGGGCCAACAGATTGTTGATAAGAGATCCTTTGCTGGGGTCGTGCTGATCAGGGGTCATGGTGACGTATCTCCGAAAGCTAAAGAGACCTCAGCGGGGGCGGCAATATTGACTATCCCGGCCGCGACTAACTGGTCAAACTGGCAAATATATTCTCTGAATTTTGGATCGTCATGAGTGTTGCTCACACGGCCGTGCGTCCGCCGTCGACCGCAATCGTGGCGCCATTGACGTAGGTAGCTGAATCGGATGTCAGGAATGCGACCGCGTCAGCCACTTCGGCCGGCGTACCCGGGCGGCCGACAGGCGTGGTCTTGCCCAGTTGTTCCAAGGCATCGCCCATATTGGCAGTCCCCGCGGTTCGAATAGGGCCCGGAGCAACGGCGTTCACGGTCACACCGCTCGGACCGAACTCCGCGGCCCATGATTGTGTCAGCAATTGCAGGGCGGCCTTGGTGGACCCGTAGAGAGCAGCTCCAACCATGCCAAAATGTGCGGCCATGGTCGTGATGTTGACTATCCGCCCCCACCCGCGGGCTGCCATCATTGGTGCCAGCCCCGCAGCAAGAAAGAATGGGCCGCGTACATTGCTGGCGTACATCGTATCGAATGCCGCCGCGGTGGTCTCGGCAGTTGGCCCAAATGAAAAGATGCCGGCGTTGTTGACCAAAATATCAATGCTGCCGACGAGCTTCTCCGATGCTTTGGCAAGGTCCGATGCCACGGCCGCAGTGGCCAGATCGGCAGCCTGAAAAAATGCATCTCCCCCGCCGGCGCGAATTTTCTTGACGACTTCGTTGCCACGGGCTGCATCCCGGCCCGACAAAATGACGCGGACACCTCGCGCAGCCAATGTTTCAGCAATGGCCTGTCCGATGCCCGAAGTCGCGCCGGTCACCAGAGCATTGCGAATGATCGAGCTCATAAATTGCCTCCGTAATTAGATGGATGAAAGGTACGCGGCCAACGCAGCGAAGGGAATCAGACTGCGGTCCAGGTTACAATGACAATCTGTCATTGTGGGAGCGCATCTATGGACCACTTGTCTGGACTCTTGGCATTTGTCCACGCTGCCGAAGCACGAAGCTTCACGCGCGCAGCGCACCGGCTGGGCATTTCACCTTCTGGCATCAGTAAGGCGATCTCACGGCTTGAATCTCGTCACGGCGTTCGACTGTTGCAGCGAACGGCGCGCAGCATCACTCTGACACCCGAGGGTTCGGCCTACTACGAACGATGCAAGAAGATCCTCGCTGACTTAGAGGAAGCTGAACATGTTTTGACCGACGCGCACAAATCCCCACGCGGACTACTACGCATATCGCTGCCCTTGTCGATAGGGCGTTTACACTTTGCGCGAATTCTTCCCGAGTTTGCGCGCCAGTATTCGGAGGTCCAGCTCGAAGTACACGTTTCCGATCGTATCGCTGATCTTGTCGAAGAAAAGTTCGATGTTGCTATCCGCGTCGGCAGGCTTAGTGACTCGCGCCTAGTGGCACGCCGGCTAGCGAGCGGCACGCTCACGACCTGCGCCACGCCCTCATACCTTAAGCGACACGGTGTGCCAAGGCGCCCTGAGGACCTGCTGCAGCATAATTGCATTCAGTTCGAACTACCCAACACGGGACGTGCCCAGCCGTGGCAGTTCCAGCGGGACCAGCGACGCATCAGCGTGCCCGTGCGCGGGAATCTGCGGCTGGATCACGCCGAGGCTGTGGTGGAGGCCGCTCTCGCCGGGACCGCCCTCATCCAAATATCCAGCTACGTGACCGCAAGGGCAATCGCACACAGACAACTGCAGCCCGTACTAACCGCGTACCGGGTGGATAGTCCGCCCATCTGGGCCTTGTACCCGCAAAACTCTAGTCCAACGCCTCGCCTTAGAGCGTTCATCGATTTCCTAGTGAAGTGGGGAGCAACCAGCAATTTTGCATAGGACCGTTCTCCCTAGTTGACTCGGACGCCTGAAACCGGCCCTTCGTCATCGACTGCTCCGGGTCGCGGAAATTGTGATATCCACTCGACGAGGTAGCAGCGACCTGCCCTGGCCCAGAGTCGCCCAGTCTGCTACGGCCGCTCGTATTTATCCGGAAATTAGGATATCATCCTAAAACGAGGATATTTGATCCATGCGCCGAAAGTTGGCTCCCAGTGAGAAACCACTGTTTTGGATCGGTTCAAGCAAACGCGATTTGCTCGCAATGCCGGATCCCGTGGTTCGTCAGATGGGCGCTGCCTTGAGTGTTGCGCAGTATGGCGGCAAACACCCGGATGCTAAGCCTTGGAAAGGTCTCGGGCCTGGCGTCTTTGAAGTAGTGAGCGATTTCCAGACCGACACGTTTCGTGCGGGGTACGTGGTGCGATTCGAGCAAGCAATATACGTTCTACACTGTTTTCAGAAGAAATCACCGACTGGAACGCGTACTGCGAAGACGGATGTTGAAATGATTGAGCGCCGCCTAAAGGTAGCAAGAGCGGATTACGAGGTGAGGTATGGCCAAGCAAGCCAAAAGCGTCAATAAAGTCGTGGCAAGTTCCGGGAATGTCTTTGCCGATCTCGGCCTTCCAGATGCCCCGGAGCTCGATACTAAGGTACGGCTCGCTGTTGCGGTCAATCGCCTGCTGGAATCACGCCGGCTAACGCAGGCGGCCGCAGCCACCGCGCTATCCATCAATCAGCCCAAAATTTCCGCGCTCAAGCACTACAAGCTCGAGGGGTTTTCAGTCGAGCGGCTGATGACTTTTCTAACAGCCCTCGGCAGCGATATCGAAATCCGGGTTCATTTGCCGAAGCGATCTTCCTCACCCGGGAGAATCTTGGTCAATGCCGCCTGACTTTCGGGAAAATGCTGCATTGATTCGCTCCGTGCCCAGATCGTCCAGGACAAATTGGGTGTGCCCAAATTGTGCCTTGAATAGGCGGGATAGTGGATAGTGGGGTGGCAAACGCTGCAAGTGACTGATTTACAACGCCCCCATTACCCCGCCGTTTGCCTCATAACCCGAAGGTCGTAGGTTCAAATCCTACCCCCGCTACCAATTAAATCAAGAGCTTACAGGCGCCTCCAAAACCAGAATTTTCCGGGCTGTGCCGTAAACGTGCCCAAAAAACCCGAAGGTCGTAGATTCAAATCAGTGTCCTGCTGCCAATTGGATTAATGAGTTAGGGGCGCCGCAACTAGCGCAAGTTTTTGGACTGTGATGTAAACGTGCCCAAAAACCCGAGGGTCGTCCGGTCGTTCGAATTTTACTCAAAGAGTTTAAGGCTATAAGCGGGAAGGAAGCCGCCGCCGGCGGTTGAGTTCTTCATCCGTAAGTCGATGCGCCGCGCTTTGATTTTGTCGTCGACGAGTAATGCCGGCCTCGTCATATCCTGTTGATCCTCCTCCGAGCACTCATTTCGACCATGTGGGAGCGCTCGCACGAACCGAGATTTTCGATGGACCGGCTTCGGCCAAAACTTGCCACTCCGTGTCATGGAATCACCACCAGAAAGCCGACGTTCCGGCTAGTATTAGCGACGGCTACGAGTCACGCGGAACTAGACTCGACTCTATTTGGGGAGAACGGGCATGACGCGAGACTGGCAGGCAATTCTGGCGGGAGGCGTATTTGTCGTCGCCACGATGACGGGAACGATTGGCAGCGTGGCTTTGGCTGATGAACCAATTGTCAAACGGACCGTTCAGGTCAGCGGCACCGGGACCGATTTACTTAACGGTACGATCGTCCACTCAAAGAAGCCGACGACAACGGGCGTAATTCAAAGAGGCACTGAGATCGTCGAGCTGAGAGGAGATCTGAACGGGAAAATTCTTTATCACGTTACTACGGTTATCGACAATCAGAAGGGTACGTTGGTTAATACTGGTGACCAAGTATTCTCGGGCACAATCGCAGGTTCTGAGCCGGTCATGATCCACGATTCCAAATTTCGATTTGAAGTGAATCTTGCGACGGGCGCGGAAAGCGGATCGGTATATCTTTTCGATCACATCGCGGGACCGCATGTTAGATGTGAACTCAAAGTAACTGGGACCGGCAAGACTGCCGATGGAAACCCGACATTCAGCTACTCCGGTACTTGCGGATTTGGTTCTAAAAAATAGTATCAAAGGATTAGAAAGTGCTGCGAGCGAGCCGGGATTGGGTCGCTAACCGGCCATTATGCACAGTGAACGATTATGCACAGTTGTGCGTCGGCAGGCTTGTAATTGGCCTGCCGACGCCATTGCCGCTGTTCATAATCACAGACCCTTTAGGTATTCGAGTAGCGCGACTGGGGCACGGTAACGGCGTATGGTTGCCTTAGGATCTTGCAGGCGAGCCAGCGATCGAGTCTTCATCGAGAGATCGGCCTCGACATAGTGATGGGTGGTGTTTGGACTTTCATGCCCCAGCCATAGGGCGATGACGTCTGGGTGTTCGCGGGACTGCAGCAGGCGCATTGCGGTTGAGTGGCGAATGGTGTGAGGCGATATGCGCCGCGTGGCCAGTTCGGGGTGGTGCTTGGTCGCTGCGCGCACCGCCAAAGTCAATCGCTGCGTCACGTTCGATCGTGTCATGGGTTCGCCGCCGCGGTTGGGCAGCAGTGCGCAGTGGGCGGTGAGCCGCGGGTTGTGCTTGAGCCAGGCGCGGGTCTCGTTGGCGATGGATCGCCACAGAGGGATGGAGCGCTGTTTACGTCCCTTGCCGTGCAGATGTACGCAGGCGGCGCCGTGGAGCACGATGTCGGCGACGCGCACGCCGATGATCTCAGAGACTCGCGCCCCGGTGTTGTAGAGCAGGCCGAGCAGCAAGTGATCACGCCGACTGGTCCAGGTGTCGTCGGGTACGCCGATGATCGCGCGCATCTGCGGGTTGGAGAGGAAGCCGAGCATCGGGCGCTCAAAGCGCTTTGCCGGCACGCCCAACGCACGCTCGATGACATGCAAGGCCGAGAGGTCGCGGTGCGCAGCGAACTTCAAGAACGAGCGCAAGGCGGCCAGTCGCGCGTTACGAGTGCGGACCGTGTTGTGTCGTTTGCGCTCAAGATGATCGAGGAAGGCGAGGATCAAATCGGGCGTGAGGTCAGTCAGGGAGATGGCCGTCGGCGACTTTGCACAGTGCGCCTGGACGAAATCGAGGAACAAGACGAACCCATCCCGGTAGGTAGCCACGGTGCGGGGGCTCAGGGCCCGTTGTTGGGTAAGGTGCTGGGCAAAGAACGCCTGCACCAGCGCTGGGAAGGACGGTACGGGGGCGGTTGCGGTGAGCTTACTCACGGGCCGGCTCCCGGCGTGCAATGAAGCGCTCGAAGCGCTTGCCGGCCAGACTCATCAGTTCGGGTACGGCGCTCAAATACCAGTAGGTGTTGGAGATCTTGGTGTGTCCGAGGTAGGTGGACAGGGAGAGCATCGCCTGATCCAGGTCGATGCCCTGGCGGTGCCAGAGCAGCAGGCGCTTGACGGCAAAAGCGTGGCGCAGCTGGTGCAGGCGCGGCCCCTCTGTGGCGCCGCGGTTAATCCATCCCAGCTGGTTGCGCAGCTCGATGAAGACGCGATGCACCTGGCGTTGACTGAGGGCTTGGCCCAATCGGCGGCCGCGCGTGCCGATGAAAAACGGCATCTGCGCGCTGCTGTGCGTCACTCGTACCCGTCGTCGCCGGTAGCGCGCCAGCGCTTCCACCGTACTCCAGTGCAGGGGCACGAGCCGTGACTTCATGAACTTCGTGCGGCGCACGGTGAGTGTGCCGGCGCCGAGATCAACGTCGGCGTCGCGCAGGGCGAGGACCTCGGAGACGCGCAATCCCGTCGAAGCCAGCAAGCCAAACACCGCCTCGAAGGTCGCCGGTCGCAATCCACCCTGGGGGTGCAGTGTGCGCGCAGCGGCCAGTAGCGCGACGATCTCCTCATCGCGATAAATGTGCGGGGCCACGCGTCCCGGCACCGGTCCGAAGATCAACTCATCGGGTACTGCGGTGCGCGGCTCGAACTGGCGCATCCAGCGAGCGAAGGGGCGAAGGATCTTCAGTCGTCTCGCCCAAGTCTCGGCGGTGCCGCGCTGCGCTTTATCGCGCCGCGCCCACTCGGCCATCAGCTCGACTGTCAGGGGTCCCTGATGACGCCGACGTTCCACAAAACGCGCGAAGCTGATGAGTGCATAGCCGGGATTACGCGCCTGAAAACCTAGGCGGCGACGTTCAGCCAGGAATGTCTGCGCCCGCTGCATGACGGTGGGGGCGCTCATGTGGAACTCCCCGGCCACGGCAACGCCACCGCGGCCAATCGCGGATGGTCGAGCTTGGCGTAGATCAGCGTGGTGTTCAGCGAGCGGTGGCGCAGGACATCGGCGACCTCCTTGAGCGAACTGCCCTGCTCGATCAGTCGACACGCCAGCGAGTGGCGTAGCGCATGAGAGCGACCGTGTGCGAGACCGATGCGCCCAAAGGCGTCGCGGATCACGCGCCGCACAGCATGCGCGCTGATGGGCTGATCGCGCGGCGCCAGACGACGCACGAAGACGGCGGGGTTGCTGGTCTTGGGCCGCTCGTAGCGCAGGTAGTCGGCCAGCGCGCGGCCGGTGGTTGCCAGCAGCGGCAAAATATCCTCGCGACGCGACTTGGTGTGCCGTAGTGTCACGGTGCCGGCGCGCCAATCAATATCGGCGAGTTGCAGCTGGGCCACCTCGCTGCTGCGCAGACCCAGGTCCAGCGCACAGCGCACCATGGCGTAGCCGCGCCGCGGAGACGGCAGCTCGGCAGTAAAGGAACTGAGCAGCCGCTTGACCTCAAAGGGCCTGAGCGCACGTGGCAGCGGGGCCAAGCTCCAATGGGCCGGCGAGGCAATCACGCCGGCCAGGGCGTGCACCCGATCGCCGCAGCTCGTGCGGTAACGCAGGTATCCTCGCAGCGCTGAAGTCAGCGCCGTGGCGTTGGACGTTGTACCGCGCAACTCCAGCTGAGTCGCGATGAACTGGCGCAGGTCCTCGGGCCGCAGCTGCGCAAACACCACCGGTCCGTCGGTGAACTTATAACGCAGCAAGCGCTGGACGAGGCGCAGGCCGCAGCGGCGTGTCCCCTCGCTGAGCCCGCGGGCCTCACGCAGGTGCGCATCATATCGATCCAACTCCTCGGCAATCGGGCCGGTCGCACCGGCCGGTTCGGCAATAACCTTGCACTCGCGAAGCACTTTAAGCAGATGAGCGCACGCGGCGCGCAACGCACTGAGTGTGCGCACCACCGGCTTGGGACAGTCGCAACGCGGTAGGTGCCTGGTAAGGAACAGCTCGACCGCCGCCTCGTCGAGTTGGCAAAGCGGCAGACAGCACTGGCTCATCCAGCGTCCCAAATGCGCCAGGCTCGCGATATACGTGCCACGGCTTTGAGCGGAATATCGAGCGTGCGTCAGGTAGGCGGAAAAGGCGGCTGCGTGTGGCGCCAATACGCTATTAGCCAGCCACGCCTTTGGTCTGGTATGCAGAGAGGTGATCGAGTCCATGTGGGTCTCCTGAAGTGGTGATACCACCTCAGTTGACCACCAAAATTATGTACAGTGCGCGTGAACCCCAATGCGTGGAAAGCCTATAGATAAAGCGCTTCGGCCCCTATACACAATCACAACTGTGCATAATCGTTCACTGTGCATAATGGCCGTTATGAATAGCTCTCCATAACGGCCAACAGGAGCCGGTCACTGCCCTGGCTGGATGTCTCTAAAGCTGCCATTCGCGGTTTGGGTTACGCTGTGGACGGGTGGACCCGTTCGCAAGGGAGCTCAGCGGTGATCGCAGTTTCGCAAGGGTTTACTAAGGCGAAGAGCCCCTTCACCAGCTCGCGCACCGATGCGCCAGCTTCATGGGGCGACGCATATATCGTGGGCCCGGATGGAACGAGGGCTGGGATTGTGTGGCGTATGAAAGGCCCTGTGACTGAGGTCGCTTTTCCGCCGGAACCCGGGAGATGGGGTGTGTACCAATTTGTTTTTGAACATCCAGTCCGGTCTGACGCTGACCTGATTCGAAATCTTCACGCGATCCTCCCACGTCTGAAGAAGCTGTACGCAGCAAAATCGACGATGGCGGGCGATGCTCCAACCGACACGGGTGGCATGAGCTAACGAGGTCTGCCATTGATGCCTATCAGATCCAATTTCCCTCCTGCAAGGGTCTTCTCTGATTGCGATAGTGCACGATGTGCACTATAATGGCCTGTGCCCACGTTGAAACGCTTCGACCGTTGCCGTATCGAGATGTATTTCGATGACCATCCGCCGCCACATTTTCACGTGATCACCCGTAAGAACGAGCGCGTATCCGTATTAATCGACACACTGACCATTCAGGCGGGTGAAGCTGATTCGCGTGATACCGCCGAAGCGTTTGCCTGGGCGCGTGAGAACGCCGTGGAGTTGCGCTCGCGCTGGCAAGAGTATTCCGAGGAAGAACCTGTGAAGGCGATGCCACCGACGCGGAAAGGTTCGAAGGAAAAACCATGAACGAAACCAAGGCTGTCCGCATCGCGCACGTGAGATACGCGGACGAATACACATTACGTCTGCGCTGGGTGAATGGGAAGACGATTTCCGTGGATCTCCGTGAGCCGGTGCATCGATTGAAGGGTATGCGTCCGCTAAGGGATCAGGAGGTCTTCGCGCTTGCCACGAAGGGAGAAGGCGGGCACAGCGTCGTATGGCCCGGTGAAATTGACATGGGGGCGGATCGACTGTGGGAGATGACTCTCGAACAGAATGGGCATTTGGACGCCTTGGAATTCATCCGATGGCGGTGGCGCCATGGACTGAGTCTCAGCGATGCAGCCGAGGCACTCGGCCTGTCGAGGCGCCAAGTGGCCTATTACGCGAGTGGTGAGCGACCCGTACCACGCACCGTGCTCTTGGCATGCAAGGGTTGGGAAGCGGAGAGAGAGGCTGCGGCAGCCTAGATAGGCCTACTCTCGCCAGTGTGCCCAGATTGTGTCTAGGTCAGATTGGGTGTGCCTAAATTGTGCCTTGAAGAGCCGGGATAACGGATAACGGGATGACAAGCGCTGTAAGTGACTGATTTACAACACCCCCGTTACCCCGGCACTTGCCTCATAACCCGAAGGTCGTAGGTTCAAATCCTACCCCCGCTACCAATCAAATCAAAAACTTACGATAAAAATCTCCAAACTGGATTCGCTGGACTGTGACCAAATTGTGCCCTAGAAGGCACAGTGCTTACTGGAATCACGCAACGCCCGCTCACCGCGACCCACCAGATCACTGGTGAATTCGCGTGGTGAATTTACTTGCACTCAAAATCCCACCGTCTTGCATTGGTCGCGAATTCAGCATCTTGCGATACGTATGATGCTTTTCTCCCGCTTACGGCGGCGTGCGTGAAAGCGGCGTGTCCATCGCACGTGGCGAGGCATCCTCCTCGACGACCATCGGGTTCCTGCCCCGTACGTCGATGTGTGCACTGGGGCGTCTTGATTTTTCTCGCGCACGTTATTGGTGGCGTTAGCGACATTCCGGGCTCACGTGATTCTATCGTTTGCCCAGATGTGTCTGGCTCCTGTCGGCCCTCACCTGCCATTCGCTGGCTGCAACTGGCTGCCAAAAAGCAGACTATCGGCATCCATCGTGACGGTCTGCACTCGACATTAGCTCTAGGTAAACTATGGCACCGCAAATATCTTCCAAACAAGTATCTCTGAAGGAAGCCGGATCGATGAATCGTTACCTCCTGATCTTGAGCCTGCTTTTCTCAGCGGGGATCCATGCCCAAACAATGTCTGGAAAGTCCACAACCGCCCAAGCTTCGATCGAATGGCCCGCCCAAGATGGCGTCTTCGATATCACGAACTTCCGCTTCCACGATGGCGAAACGCTAAAAATCCTTCACCTGCACTACCTGACCCTCGGAACCTTGCATCGCGACAGCCAGGGCCACACGGACAATGTGATCCTCCTCCTTCATGGAACCGGAGGAAACGCCCGGTCGCTACTCAATCCGGTATTTTCCAATGTGCTCTTTGGCCCGGGGGATCCCCTCGACATCAACAAGTACTTTCTTATCTTTCCCGACGATATCGGTCACGGACAGTCCAGCAAGCCATCCGACGGCCTGCACATGCACTTCCCTGCTTATGACTACGACGACATGGTCGCCAGTCAGCACGCCATGCTTATGGACGGACTTCACGTCGACCATTTGCGTCTGATCCTAGGTACCTCCATGGGTTGCATGCAGTCCTTTGTCTGGGGCGAGACTTTTCCAGGGTTCGCTGACGCCTTGGCGCCTTTCGCATGCCTACCGGTAGAGATCGCGGGTCGCAATCGGATGATGCGATACATGGCTATCGAGGCGGTGAAGCGTGATCCGGCCTGGAATGATGGGGAGTACAAGGTTGAACCGGCCATCGGCCTGCGCACCGCCAGCGAAATGCTGTTGATCATGGGCTCGGCCCCGTTACAGATGCAGAAGGAATTCCCTACGCGTGTCGCCGCAGAGCAGCGCGTCGACGCCTACCTCAATCACGCCGTCGCCCAGACGGACGCGAATGACTTAATCTATTATTTTGATGCCAGCCGCAACTACAACCCAGCGCCGAAGCTTTCCACGATCACGGCACCAGTCCTATGGATCAACTCTGCCGACGACTTCATCAACCCACCGGAACTGGGTATCGCAGAGCGGATGGTTTCGCAAATGCCGCACGCTCGGTTCGTGTTAATTCCCATCTCCGAATCCACTCGGGGACATGGCACCCATACTGAAGCCGCGGTCTGGAAGAACTACCTCATCGACTTTCTCAAGCAAACGGAAAGCAGGGACCCGAAAGCGGTCACTCGGGCCGGCAGTAACGGGTCGAATCCCGCCGATGGGTGAAACCACACATCGCGAACGGCTTTGAGCGGCCGTAGGCAGCCATTTACTGGCGGACCACGACTCGCTCGAAAGCCGTCGTTACCCATCCGTGCGTCGGAAAACCGGCCCCGGCTGCAACGGAGCGTAAACCCTCGTTACATTGCCGCTTCCGTCGGAACCAGTTTCAACCCGAGCTGCTCGGCAAGCGACAGGCGGTCGCTTACAAACCAATTGTCGCTGACCCGGCCGTCAACCACCCGGTACACGTTTGAGTACACGACAGTCACGGCGCGGCCACTGCCCGCAACACCCCTGAAAGTGCCGGTGTAGGAGCCCGACCACGTCGAGCGCATCCTAGCGGCGGAGGAACCGAACGAGTGCGACACACGCTTCGAATGCTGAGCAGCACGTTGCTCTCGGGACTGATTGCGAAATCGGTACTGGCGGCATCTCATCCGATGACCCTCGATGAGTACATGGCTCTTCGGGGCCCGGAACCTGAAGCTCAACTTGCCTACGGGACAGCACCTCAGCAATTCGTTCAAGTATTCGAGCCCGCGGGCGGCGGCCCATTCCCCGTGGTCGTGCTCGTGCACGGCGGGTGCTTCCTGAGCAAATACGAAGGCATCGGCCAGATGGGCTCCATCGCAGGTGCTCTGGCCGCCGATGGTATAGCGGTTTGGAACATTGAATACCGTTGGAGGATTTCGCGTAATGGACCCACCCGATTTCCTCTGATTGGACCCACCTTGGATGGGTTACCGGCGGAGCCGCAGGCGAGGAGTTTTACGCGTCCTTTTTGCGCGAAGCAAGTTTCTTGGCTTTGACGCCGCGATAACTCTCGCCGGTGACCTCGATTGTAAGCGCTGAGTGGCGTAGGCGATCATAGATGGCGTCGCCGATTACTGTGTCCGCGATCACCTCGCTCCAATGGTCCAGGGGTAGTTGGGACGTGAAGGCGACGGATTTATTGCTCGATCGCTCCTCCAAGATCTCGCACAGATCCTGCGCCTCGGTGGCAGTTAGTTTCCGACTGCCCATTTCGTCAAAAATGATGAGATCGAACTTCGCCAACTTGTCGCGATAGCGAAGATAATTACCGCTTGAGCGCGCGAGATTCAGATGCTCGAGCCACTTGGTGATGCTGGTGAACATGACGGACTTGCCGCTGGCACAGGCGTGAAGTCCGGCGGCCTGCGCAACGAACGATTTGCCGACACCCGTTGGTCCGACAAGCATCAGTGGCCGCGCATCGTCCAGCCAGGCGAGGCTTTGGATTTCTTTGATCTGTGGTCGGCTGATCGAACGCTTCGCGGTGAAGTCGAAGTCCTCGAAGGCTGGGCGGTCGCGGAACTTGGCGGTTTTGATTCGGTTCGCGGTCTTGCGCTTTTGACGGTAATCGACTTCCGCCTGCACCAGCTGATTGAGCAGCTCGCTGCCACTCAACTGACTGTGGGTTGCCTCGGCGAGCGCGTTTTCCAATATGCCGAGCATGCCGAACAGTTTCATGTCGGCCAACTGATTTTTCACGATAGCGATACTCATAGAGGTAGATTCTCCTGGGCTGCAGTGGAAGGGAAGGAAGGTTCGTCAGCGGCCTGCAGCGCCGCGCCGCCAACGTACCGGAGCATGGGGTTGCCGGGCTTGCGCACGATGTCGCGCTCGGCCTGGGGATTCATCGATTGTTTACGCGCCTGATCGAGCAGATCCTTGAAGTAAGGCACACGGATTCGGTTGTAGCGACGCATCGTGGCGATCGCCGCAGCGATACGAACGCTGGCGAGGTCGTGACCAATGAGTTTGATCTCCTTGGTGCACGCGGACACCAGGCCCATCGCGCGGCGGATATGGGCGAAGACGTCCTCGTTGAACAACTCGATGAACAGAGTGTTCAGATCGGCGTGGATAAAGCGCGACTGCGACAACAACCGCTGCGGCGTCGCCTCGTAGTAGGCATCGGAGTTCGGCGGGAAGTGCTCCTTGATCTTGATCCGCTGGCCGCTTTTCATGCGACAGCGTGGATGGACCGCGAGCCGATCCAAGTTCAGAAAGATCTCCACCTGGTTCTCGGTGAGCTTGATTCGTAGGGTTTTATGACGATGGATGTGCGGTGCGCTGTAGTAATCGCCCTCCACGGCGACGAAGCAATCGGGATGTAGTTTGGCATCTTTCCACTCACCCCCGTCGTACTCCGCGGTGGGCAGCGCCTTGAGGGCGACTTTCTCGATCATTTCGAAGCGTTCGCGGCGCGAGACGCCAAAGCGACGATGCCGCTGGTCATTGATCCGCTCGACGCATACCATGAGCGCTCGATTGATCTCGGCGATGGAGGTAAATCGTGAGTGACGAAAGCGGAAGCGAAAATAGCGACAGAGGATCTTCACCAGGCCCTCGACGATCGCTTTATCCTTCGGCTTGCGGACACGAGCCGGGACGATGGCGGTTGAGAAGTGCGCGGCCATGTGCGCGTAGTCTTCGTTCAGGTCGGGATCGTACAGGTGACACTTGACGACACCTTGGCGCAAACAATCGGGCACCGTGACGTGCGGCACGCCGCCGTAATAGGTATACATGCGTCGATGGCTGGCGATCCAGTTGCGACTTTTCATGTCCTGCGCCGCCCAGGCAAACAGCAGTTGGCTGAAGCCGAGGCCCGACACGAACACATAGGCTTTGTGGATCTCGCCGGTCTTGATCTCGTACCACTCGATCGGATCGCCGGCGTAGTCCACTTCGACGCGCTCTCCGGCCTCGAACGTTCGCGCGGTGATGCTCGCCTCGCGGTACTGCGGGAACTTTCGATAGAACCGCTTCCAGAAGTTCGAGTACGTCGTCAGGGAGTGCGCCTTCTCTTCCCAGATGAACTTCAGCGGATGACCGAGCCCCAGATCGTGGATGATCAGCGGCCACTCGAGCTGCGACATCCACAACGGATCGGCGGCGAGCGCGGTCTCGTGCGTCGCTCGCACGCCGTCGCGGATCTCGCGCACTAAGCGGCGTGAACAACTCAGGGCGCTCGCGATTTCGCGGATGCTGCGACCATCGGCCAGCCGTCGTTTGATTTCTTCATGTCTCTGCACCGTCAATTCCCTCCGCGCCATCCAACTCTCCCGTGCAAAAAAATGCACGACGATAGCTGGATTGCTGTGTGAGCGGGACCGAAGCCCTGCGATTGAGTTTGATTGCGGAACAATCGACCGCCGTAGAAGGCGCTGGCGCCACGATCGGGCACCGGGTGAACTCAGGGGCTACCCCCGAAATTGCATCGCCTCTTGACATCGCCGTTCCGCTCCTGAAACCGCGGCAGCGTGCAAAAACGCACGCCGTCGGGCTCGAAAAGCGGCTCCGGCCGGTGGTCCCATTCCGAGGAAATCGGGTGGTCCCATTCCCAGGAAATCGGGTGGTCCCATTCCTAGGAAATCAGGTGGTCCCATTCCGGGGAAATCCTGCACCGTCGCGCCGATGAGATCGGCGGCGGCTATTCGGGTACCTTTCAAGACATCAGCGCTGCTCTTCGCCTACTTGCAAAGAAGGCATCCAAATATCACTTCGATCTGACTCGCTTTCTGGTGATGGGACATTCTGCTGGTGCTTATCTCGCCCAATGGAGTGCTGGACGCGGCAACATCCCTGAGTGGAGTCCTCTGCATGAGAACAACCCCATCCCAATACGAACCGTCATAGCCGCAGGGGACCTCGGCCAGGGCTTGAAGGTGCCGAAAATACCAGGCTCAAAGACCGACTGCGGAGCACCCGGCGAAGAATTGTTGGGACCACTGAGCGCGGAGCGAACCGACGCAAACCTGGATATCGGTGTTGATCGCCTACGGCCAAATCGTAGCCATACCATCTTCGTCGCCGGTGAATCGGATAAGTACGCACCTATCTCGGAATTGCGTGCGTACGCAATTCGAATAGAGAAAATGCATGACTCCGCGGAGGTTGTTGTCCTTCCTGGGGCCAGTCACTTTGACGAGATAGCAGCAGCCTCGCCCGCTTGGAAGGTGCTGAGGCCGATTATTCGCAACGCGCTCGGTTTAACTGCGGATCGCTAGACATAAGTCGCGGCTCGCGTCATCGACCTCGAGCGGGTGGTCCCGACGCGCTTGGAGGCCTAATTCTGTTGCGTTTTGCATCTGAAGTTTTTGCGTGGACGTACGTTGCGGTGGGTTTTGCCGCCCTGGGTGTTGCGCTCTTGCTCGGGTAGCTTTCATATTGATTTGACCTATTCAAGTCGGGCGAGCGCCGGTCGGTTGCCGGAGAGCAGTCGCTGGTGCCCGTCAACAATGGGTCGATTGCGGAAATTAGCATTTATCCTGGAATTAGGATATCATCCCAAAACGAGGATATTTGCACCATGCGCCGAAAGTTGGCTCCCGGTGAGAAACCACTGTTTTGGATCGGTTCAAGCAAACGCGATTTGCTCGCAATGCCGGATTCGGTGGTTCGTCAGATGGGCGCCGCCTTAAGTGTTGCGCAATATGGTGGTAAACATCCGGACGCCAAGCCTTGGAAAGGTCTTGGGCCCGGCGTCTTTGAAGTGGTGAGCGATTTTAAGACCGACACGTTTCGCGCGGGGTACGTGGTGCGATTCGAGCAGGCAATATACGTTCTACACTGTTTTCAGAAGAAATCACCGAGTGGAACGCGGACTGCGAAGACGGATGTTGACATGATTGAGCGCCGCCTAAAGATGGCAAAAGCGGATTACGAGGTGAGGTATGGCCAAGCAAGCCAAAAGCGTCAATAAAGCCGCGGCGAGTTCCGGGAATGTCTTTGCCGATCTCGGCCTTCCAGATGCCGCGGAGCTCGATACGAAGGTACGACTCGCCGTTGCGGTCAATCGCCTGCTGGAAGCTCGCCGGCTAACGCAAGCGGCCGCAGCCACTGCGTTATCTATCAATCAGCCCAAAATTTCGGCGCTCAAACACTACAAGCTTGAGGGGTTTTCAGTCGAACGGCTGATGACTTTCCTAACAGCACTCGGCAGTGATATCGAAATCCGCGTTCATTTGCCGAAACGATCTTCCTCACCGGGGAGAATTTTGGTCAATGCCGCCTGAGTGATTTTTGGGAAAATGCTGCATTGATTCGCTCCGTGCCCAGATCGTGACCAGGACAAATTGGGTGTGCCAAAATTGTGCCTTGAATAGGCGGGTTCCTGTGTCACTCGCGGCACTCGGTAAAATCCAGGTATTGCCAAAACCGGTGTCGGAAGCCCAGTGGCATCGGCGCGGCGAATCAAGCGATGGTAAGCCGCCCTGCGATAGGGCTGCGATCGTGCGGGGTTAGGGCGTCGCGAGAAACTCCCTCGCACGGGTGAGGGCCGGCCGTTCGCTATCCGCGTCGCGTGCAAGTGCCAATAGTTGTTGGTATTAGTTACGTGCTCGTGCGCGATCGCCGGAGATGTCAGCCGCTTGTCCGGCGCCCGCCAGCGAGCGAAAACGATTCGGAGTTGTGTGTAGCGACACCTCGAATTCGTGCGCCGCTTCGGCTGGCCGCTTCGCCTCGAGCAAGAGCTCACCCAACAGTTCGCGCATCGGTGACAGCCGATTCTCCATAGCGACGTGCTTCTCCGTGCGATCCTCCCGGTCAGCGGCTTCGCGCATCGATTCGATCGCCGCGTCGAGATTCTTCTCGCCGAGCGCAATCCACGCGCCAGCGGCTTTCCTCTGGATGTCGAGCTGTTCGGTCCAATAAGTGTCGTGTGCCGCGGCGAGTTGGCCTCACAAGACGGTTCGGACATGGCGATCGCCGTGAAGGCCTTGACCGTTTCAGGATAGTAGAACGAATGCACCATCGCGACTGCACGATCAAACTGGCGTTGTGCTGCGTGGTGCAGGAAATTGGGAAGTGCACCGTGCCCAACCTTTCGCCCGCCGCGTGATCGGCGTGTTCGTTCTGCGCCAAGGCTGTTAGGGTTGCGAGCTGCACGCCTGTTATACAGAGCAGCGCCGACCAACACTTAATTCGAGAAGTCATCGCGACGACTCCTGGAGCAATCGTTGATGTACGAAATATAGGAGTCTGTCTGATGAATGCGACAACCGCAATTGCTGGCTAGGTTGCTCTCGGGTGGATTCAGGAAGCCGAAAAGCCGCGCACGCCCGACCGCGAGCCAGTTGCGGTGCCACGGGAAAAGCGAATGGTCGATGATTGAAAGGAGTTCTACAAGGCATGTGAGGCGGGGAAGTACACGCCCAGCGAATACATGCAATGCATGTTCGACAAGTATGATGAGAAGTGGGAACGAGAGTAAGCCGACGAGGGCCGCTGCAAAGGAGCTGTCGAACTACATCAATCCTTAACTTTCCGTGGACCGGCATTGGCAATTTCCCGCCCGGGTCTTCATGCCGTTTGACGGGCCGGCACAACCACTAAATGGCCCCGAACTTGAGGCACGGGTTGATGGATGGCTCAAGGCTGCCGGCTGGTCCCGCACGATATGCGGGCACGTGATCTTCACATGGAATGCATTTCGCATCGAGTGCGATCCGCAATCAGTGATAAAAATTGTCCAGTCGTATGATCTGAGATCCGCTAATGTTCGCGAGGGAGTTCTTTAGCAAGAGACCGGAGCCCTCGGATCTGGAAAATTGGCGAGGAGAGAAGCCGGACCAGATGGCGCGATTGTTTCTGAGACCGATGTCGCTGTGGGGGGCTGAACAAACCAGTGTCCTTGGATGCAGCGCTTCTGAAGCGGGCGGGGGAGATCGTCTCCGGCACAATCTTCATCACATTTGAAATGGAACCGCTGGAAACGTGCTCCGTCGAACGAAAGTGACGAAGCTGGATGTTAAGAATCCAGGTGGTCGGTCAGAGGCACAGACCATTACGGGGTCGTTGCAGCGGCGACTCATTTCGCGGCACGATTGAACGGGCTCGAACTGTTTTGGATCGGCTCAAGCAAACGGGATTGCTCGCAATGCCGAATTCGGTGGTTCGTCAAATGGGCGCCGCCTTAAGTGCTGCGCAATATGGTTGTAAACATTATGACTCTTATTTGACTCATAGTACCGTATAAGGTACAGTGTACATTCGGAGGTACAGAGCAAATGCCGGCAGAGCCGAAGCGCAAGATATTGCCGGCGATGTTTTATCGCAGTACGGCCGGTTCCGAGCCGGTTAGAAATTGGCTCAAAACCCTGTCGAAGGACGATAAGCGTATCGTGGGCCAAGACATTGCCACGGTAGAATTTGGGTGGCCCGTCGGCATGCCTACATGCCGGTCGCTTACCTCCAGGCGAGGGCTTTGGGAGGTGAGAAGTTCGTTAACGGGGAATAGAATCTCTCGGGTTTTGTTCTTTATCTCGGCCGGTCAAATGATTTTGCTTCACGGTTTTATTAAGAAGTCGCAGCAGACCCCGGATGATGACCTGGACTTGGCGGTAAAGCGGAAAAAGGAGTTTGATCGTGAAAAGAAAGCGAAATAAACATTTGGGATCTTCCTTCGATGACTTCCTTGTAGAGGAAGGTATTTACGACGAAGTGAGTGCCGTTGCCTGGAAGCGCGTGCTGTCTTGGGAGGTAGCAGAAGCGATGAGGAAAGAGGGCATTAGCAAAAGCGAGATGGCCAAGCGTATGAACACTAGCCGCAGTCAACTTGAGCGTTTTCTCGATCCCGAGAACCCCAGCGTTCTGCTCGAGACCGTGCAGAAGGCCGCGGCGGCGGTTGGTAAGCGAGTGACCATCGGACTGATTGACGCACGGCGTGCGGCAGCGTAACCAGCGAGCACTCGCGTAAGCGTGCAAATCTTCTTCTGTGCCCAGATCGTGTCCAGGATAAATTGGCTGTACCCAAATTGTGCCTTGAATAGGCGGGATAAGAGGGTGGCAAGCGCTACAAGTGACTGATTGTAAAGACCCCCAGTACCCCGCCGTTTGCCTCATAACCCGAAGGTCGTAGGTTCAAATCCTACCCCCGCTACCAATTGACCTAGATCAACGAGTTACCATCGACTTGATCGCAATGCATTCAAACGTCGGCACCGACTGGGTTTTCACGAGCAAGTGCGGTGCGACCGTTGCCGTGACCGGCGGGAAGCCGATTTTGTAAGGGTGATATTTGATGAAGCGAAAGCGGCTCAAGTTCGGGAAGGGATTCCATGTCATTTTCGGCAATGCTCGCTCGCAAGCAGCCCAGATGGTGATCGAGCCCGGCAAGGCGGAAGGCGGCCCTCGCAACCGGCATCGAGGTGCCGATCAGTGGCTGTACGTCGTGTCAGGCCAAGGCGTTGCTAAATCGGGCACTAAGAAACTGACTCTACGGGCGGGCACGCTACTCCTCATCGAGCACGGAGATCGCCACGAAATCCGAAATAATGGCCGAACGTTGCTCAAGACCGTCAACTTTTACGTCCCGCCGGCCTACAACAAGTCCGGCGATGAGCTGCCGCGCGCTAAGGCCTAAGCGGGGCGATGACGCACTGAAGGTCGGCTCCTACTGCGAGTACGAAGATCGTCCGGTGTCACCGCGTTATCCAAATGGTCCAGCATGCTCCTGACGATGACTCTTACCTAAACCACATTCATCGAGGAGCGATACCATGGCCAATGAAAGCAGTAACCAACGTGGCGGTTCGGGCAACTTTGCCAATGACCCGGAACGAGCGAGCGAAGCCGGCCGTAAAGGCGGGGAGCAATCTCATCAGGGATCGGGGCAGTCCGATAAAACCGATAAATCACAGCAAAGCGGGTCGGAGCGCTCAGGCGGCCAGCAGCGTGGTGGCTCGGGGAATTTTGCTGACGATCCGGAACGAGCGAGTGAGGCCGGCCGCAAGGGCGGCGAGCACTCGCACGGCGGTCGATAGTGGGCAACCACTCGGCGGGGGTAGGTCGACTGCCTCCGCCGACTTCCTGAAAAAATCATTGGCCTCCTAATCCTGCATGTGAGGCAGTTGGGGCAAAGTAGACGGCGCCACCGCTCCGGCGTGTGGCTCATTCCCCTGGCCCCGGTGGTCGCAGCTCAGGTGATGTAGGCCGGTCAGCATTAGGAGAAATCTCACGCGAGCAGATCATTTGAGGCGGACAGCGATCCGGTCATGATCCAAGTAAAAACGTGTGCGCGCCTTCCCCAAGTCACATCACCCAAATGAGGTTACCCATGAAAGCGGTTGTATATCACGGCCCCAAGAAGGTCTCGGTGGATAAGGTCTCCGACGCCAAACTCGAGAAGCTCACCGACGTGGTGATCGAGCTGACCACCACGAATATCTGCGGCTCCGATTTGCATATGTACGAGGGCCGCACCGACGTGGAGAAGGGGAAGATTCTCGGTCACGAGAATCTCGGCGTAGTGGTGGAAGTCGGTAAAGCGGTCGAAACCATCCACAAGGGTGACAAGGTCGTATTGCCATTCAATATCGGCTGCGGCTTCTGCGCGAACTGCGAGCGTGGACTCTCAGGCTATTGCCTTACGTGTGCGGATCCGTCCGTTATGCCGGGAATGGCAGGTGCGGCCTATGGGTTTGCGGGGATGGGACCTTATTCGGGCGGCCAAGCGGAGTATCTTCGGGTGCCATTCGCCGATTTTAATTGCTTGAAACTTCCGGACGATGCGAGCGAAAAGGAACGTGACTACGTCATGTTGGCGGACATCTTCCCGACCGGATGGCACGCGACGCGCCTCGCGGATTTAAAACCGGGCGAGTCGATCGTCATCTACGGCGCGGGACCCGTGGGGCTGATGGCGGCGATGTCGGCTCGCATCCAAGGGGCAAGCCAGATCTTTGTCATCGACGGCGAGGAAGACCGGCTCAAGCTCGCCAACCAAATTGGCGCCACCACCTTCAACACCAAGGATGGCAATATCGGCGATCAGATCCGAGATCTTACCGGTGGCCTTGGCGCGGACTGTGGCGCGGAGTGCGTGGGCTATCAATGCCACAACTCCCACGGCAAAGAAGTTCCGAATCTGGTCATGAACTCCCTGGTGGAAGCCGTGAAGGCAACTGGAACATTGGGGATCATCGGCGTTTACGTGCCCCAGGATCCCCACGCTCAGGACAAACTCGCCAAAGTGGGGCAAATCGCATTCGATTTCGGCAAGTTTTGGTTCAAAGGCCAGCGCATGGCGACAGGGCAGTGCAATGTGAAGGCGTACAACCGCCGCCTTATGGATTTGATCCACCACGGCAAGGCAATGCCGTCGATGATTATCTCGCATGAAATTCCGTTGGAGGAAGCGCCCGAAGCCTACAAACACTTCGACAACCGCGACGAGGGCTGGACCAAAGTCATCATGCATCCCAAAGCCGCCTGAAGGCGGCCATGGTGCTTTAGATATCGTCGACTTGAGCGCCCTGCCGCTCGGATGAAATCGCTCAAGTCGGGCGTATCGAACGTCGCGCATTGGGGACAATGGCGGCGCTGTGCGTCTGGCCTGACGCCGGCCACCGTTTGGTTCGCAAAGCGCTTCTTTTCCGACGCTGGAATGCTCCGACCGACTACAACGATGCGGTGAGGTTTTGCAATACGCTGGCTGCCTCACTGAGAGGTACCCCCATGGATCGCAACAATGGATCAGGCGGAAGGCGCCGAGCCTTGAAGGAAATCTCAAGCGGCCTTTTGCTTGCCGCCGCGGGTTCGGCCTTCGCGCAGCAGGAAACAGCGCGTGGTGCTAAGACCGGCGAGTCGGCTTTCATGCCGGACTTTCCCACGGAATATCCCAGGCCGCCTTTCCCGAAGCAGCAGCAGCCGTGGCCCGGCCTCGCGTCCAAGATGACACCCAGGCCCGACCACGGAGAAAGCAGCTATCGCGGTTCCGGTCGTCTCGCCGGGCGAAAAGCGCTGATTACTGGTGGCGATAGCGGCATGGGACGGGCGGCAGCGATTGCCTTCGCCCGCGAGGGAGCTGATGTCGCGATCAACTACTTGCCAGCGGAAGAGTCCTACGCTGCGGAAGTGATCGAGTTCATCCGTCGCGCGGGGCGCAAGGGCGTGGCGCTCCCGGGAGATATCCGAGACGAGGCGTTTTGCAATCGCCTCGTCGAGTCGGCCGCGAATCAGCTCGGCGGTCTGGATCTCGTCGTGAGCAATGCGGCGCGACAGGTCGCGCAGAAGTCGATTTTGGACATCTCGACCGAGCAATTTGATACGACGTTCAAGACCAATGTGTATGCAATGTTTTGGATTCTCAAGGCCGCGGTGGCTCGCATGAAGCCGGGAGCGGCCATCATTTGTACTGCGTCCATCAACGCCTATGATCCCGGCGAGGAAATCATCGATTACGCTGCGACCAAAGGTGCGATTGCGATTTTCGTGAAAGGGTTGGCCAAGCAGCTCGCGAGCCGGGGCATTCGGGTAAACGCGGTTGCACCGGGGCCGATTTGGACACCGCTGCAAGTGACAGGTGGACAGCCGCCCGAGAAGCTTTCTGAATTCGGGGCCAAGACTCCAATGGGTCGCGCCGGACAGCCTGCGGAACTCGCGCCGCTGTACGTGATGCTGGCCGATAACCGAGCGTCATTCACGACGGGTCAAATTATCGGGGCGACGGGTGGCGAAGGCGGCCCCTAGCGAACCAGTCAACACCTTGAAGAGGATATGTGATGGCGAAAAAAACCAGTGACTGGTTCGTGCAACGCCTGAAGGCGTGGGGAGTCACGCGCATTTACGGTTGCTCAGGCGATGGAATCAACGGCGTGTTGGGCGCATTGCAGCGGATGGATGAGGATGGGCAGCGCATTGACTTCGTCCAAGTGCGGCACGAAGAAATGGCGGCCTTCATGGCAACCGCTCACGCCAAATTCACGGGGGAGCTCGGTGTGTGTCTTTCCACGGGCGGTCCGGGGGCGACCCACATGTTGACGGGGCTATACGATGCAAAGCTCGATCACATGCCGGTGCTCGCCATCATGGGACAGGCAGAAGTTACTGCGCGGGGCGCAAGTTATCAACAAGAACTCAATTTGGATCGGATCTTTGCCGATGTGGGCAATTTCACGGCAGAGGTAGAATCGCCCGCGCAACTTCGCCATGTGATCGATCGAGGCATTCGAATTGCCATCGCTCAGAACGGTGTCGCGGCAATCATCTTGCCGAAGGATGTGCAAGACGCCGAGTGGGAAGAGCCCGAAGCGCATCATGGGTTCACTCGTTCGGGGCCCGGGTACGCCCGCCCTAAGATCGTCCCAGATGGGGGCGATCTGCAGCAGGCCGCGGACATCCTGAACAGCGGCTCCAAGGTTGCTATTTTGATCGGTGCCGGTGCGCGTGATGCCGCTACTGAAGTCATTCAGGTTGCGGAGACCCTCGGTGCTGGAGTCGCCAAGGCACTCCTCGGCAAAGACGTGTTGCCGGACGATTTGCCGTTTGTTACCGGCGCCATCGGTTTACTCGGCACCAAGCCTTCTTACGATCTGATGATGGGTTGCGACAGGCTGCTCATGATAGGGACGGGATTCCCCTGGTCCGAATTTCTGCCAAAGGACGGACAAGCTCGGGCGGTGCAGATCGATATTGATCCGGCGATGCTCGGGCTGCGTTATCCGGTCGAGGTCAACTTGCACGGCGATTCCGCGCTGACCTTGCGTCAGCTCCTGCCACTGCTAAAACGCAACGAAAATCGCTCCTGGTGCGAGGCCGTCGTCAAAGGCGTCGAGCATTGGTGGCAAACCATCAAGGAACGCGCAATGACGGCGGCCGATCCGGTCAATCCCCAGCGCGTTGTTTGGGAAATGTCAGAGAAGCTTCCCGCCGATGCCATTATCTGTGCGGATTCAGGCACCAGCGGGCCGTGGTATGCGGCCTATCATCGAATGAAGTCCGGGCAGCGGGGAACGGTCTCGGGCGGCCTCGCTTCTATGGGTGCCGCCGTTCCCTATGCGATTGCAGCCAAGTTCGCGCATCCGTCGCGTCCCGTGGTCGCGCTCGTGGGCGACGGTGCTATGCAGATGAACAACATGGCCGAGCTCATCACAGTGCAACGATATTGGCGTCGCTGGGCGGATCCTCGCCTCATTGTGTGTGTCCTTAACAACGAGGACTTGAGCGAGGTCAGTTGGGAACAGCGGGCCACCGAGGGCAATCCTCGTTATCCGGCAACCCAAGACCTGCCCAATGTTCCCTACGCAAAATTCGCGAGCCTGTTGGGCCTGAAAGGCATCTACGTAGACGATCCCGACGATCTTGAAGCGGCCTGGCTTGATGCCCTGTCAGCGGATCGGCCAGTTGTTCTGGAAGTTAAGACGGACGCGAATGTACCACCGCTACCGCCGCACATCAGCTCGGAACAAGTCAAAGCGTTCTTGGCGGCGTTCATGAAAGGCGATCGGCCGCTTGCCGGCGTGATGGCGCAGTCATTGAAGCGGTCCATTCACGAAAGGGTCTAGGACAGGTCTAGGACTGGTCGAGGACTGCAACGAGTGAGCTTCGCGCGGAACTCTCCTCTAACCCAATGCGAGGCAGCTATGTTTCATCACGTGTCTCTAGGTACCAACGACTTGTCGCGCGCACGTGCATTTTACGATCCAGTGCTTGCGACGCTGCGGATCCAATTGATTAGACAGGAAGGCCATGAGTTGGTCTACGGGACCAATGTGTATTTGATAAGTGTCATACGTCCGATGAATGGGAAGCCCGCAACGGTGGGCAACGGCAGCCATGTAGCCTTTTCTGCCTATGATCGGGTCATGGTGGACGCGTTTTACAGTGTTGCCCTTGAGCATGGAGGAACATCCGACGGTCCTGCGGGCATTCGTCCGGAATACGATAGTCATTACTACGGTGCCTTTGTACTCGATCCGGATGGAAACAAGATCGAAGCCGTGACCTACGCCGCGAAGTAGCGCCGCATGGGGTAGCGACTGGAGTTGTCTAACGACCGCAACATTAAACAGCGCAGGTACGAATCAGTCGCAGAGCGGCCACCGCGATGAGACGATCGTTTTGAACGCGTCGTCGCTTCTCCCATTGGACGGCGTTGATTACGCCTAGAGGTCGCGCCGTCATCAGACATCCAACGAAGCTGGGGCAACGTTGAGCATGGCGACATCGAGTGCATCGCCGTCCTCGGCTCGAGTTCCGGGGATGAAGCCAAAATTACAGGGAAAAGGCAAACCCTCCGGCAAGATGCGACTCAACTTGAACAGCCCGCTTGCGGCATCGAATTTGTATTTGTTTTGGCTCCCCGCAGGCGTGTCGATGATTACCCGGATCAAGCGCCTCGACACCCCAGGATCCTGTTCGACAATAGTACGATGTGGATTGCTTACAGGGAAGCAGCGCTAAATTGATTTCAGCGAGGCCCCTCAGTCAGGCCGGCGCTCTTTGCGCCTTGGCTACCTTTGCTCCCTGCTTGCCTATCGCAGTACGTGTAGCGGCAGAGAGGTGGCTGATTGTTTTCTTGCGTTTCGCAGCCGCGGCGGCTTTATGGACGTTGCGTCGGGCGGCGGACTTTTGTTTCGCAGTTGGCATATCGAGTCTCCGAGGAATCTCTCGCTCAGCTTATTGCACAGTCGAGACTTTTGCATGTCGGCGCTTGGCTCGCGTAACTGTCGGTAAAAGATGATTTGACGATCGTATTTGTAGGAACATGAGCCGACCCAAGCGGCAATTGGGTTACACGCTCTTGTGGCTATCCCTGACGCCGCGGTGTTGTAGCAAAAGCTATAAGGCGTACACCGAATTGAGATTGACGCGGCCCGTAGAAACGACGAATTGTCGCCCGCTACCCCAATGCGAATACGCACCCTCAAAATGCCGAAGATCGCATGATGGCCACGGTGCCGCACGTGCGTCACCGCAGGCGCGTTCGCGGAATCGGCACCAGCAACAGGTCAAAAGCAATGTCGCCTATGGCAACTCGAAAAACCCATTCGTTACATGAGGCTACGATAAGCCTGTTCGACGAGGCGGTCGACGTCCTTGAGTCGGGACACGGCGATGAGGCCGTGCATGAGGCGCGCAAGTTATGCAAGAGAATCAGAGCTGCCTTGCGACTCTTGCGCGGATCCGTGGGATCCGGCGTCTATCGGCGCGAAAACAGCATGGTTCGCGGCGCCGCCAAACCGCTCACCGCGGTTCGGGACGGCTTCGTCCTGAGAAAAGCGCTGCGTAGGCTACCGCAAGCGCCTGAGATTCTACGGCAAGGCGTAGAGTCCGAATATCGCGAAGCGCGACTCGCTCTGGGGCGCAACGGAGCAAAGGCTGCTATTGAGCAACTCGCCGCCATTCGGGACCGCTTCAAGGGCCTTGCACCGCATGAGCCAGACGTAGTCTCTGCTATTGCCGGCGTTAAACGCGTTTACAGGATGGGACGCAAGGCCCTGAAGCGAGCCAGGCACCGGAACGATGAGGATTTGCATGAGTGGCGAAAGCAGGCCAAGTACCTGATGAACCAGTTCCGAATTCTGAAAGCGGTTTTTTGCATCCGATTCAAAAAAATGCGCCGGCATGCTGACGAGCTAACTCAAGCCCTGGGCGACGATCATGATTTAGCGGTCCTTCTAAACAAACTGCGCGCTTATCATGTGCAGGATCCGAAGCTCGTCAAAAGCATCGGCAAGCGCCGCAACGGGCTACAGGAGCGAGCGTTTTGTGCGGGAAGAAAACTCTACCATCGCTCGACAAAGGATCTTGCGGCGGTGGTCACGCAACGTGTGCTGAAGACCCATTAGCGAGGAGGTCGGCGAATCCTGCGGCTTAAGATGGCGCCCGCCCGACTGCGCGCTCATGAGATTGGATGTGTACTTAGGGCCACGATCATGAGGTGAAGCCATCGGCGTCGTTACACGACTGGCACAGGGGTGCCAACAGCGAATTGTCCAGGCGGCTCGCGGACAGGGTCGGTGATAAAGAGTAAGGATACCAATGTAATGGCGGCCCCGAACATCATGTAGTACACGGGGGCTATCGGCGAACCGGTTGCGTGGATCAGCCAAGTGACAAAGAATTGTGCGAACCCCCCGAATAGCATGACACCAAGGTTGTAAGGAATGGCGAGCCCGGTCGAGCGAATACGAGTGGGGAATTGTTCAACCAGTACCGTCGCCTGCGGGCCGTAAAACATTCCAAGCAGACTGCAGAGGACGATCTGCATGGTCACCAGACGGCCGAATGAGGGACTTTGATGCACCCAGGAGAATAACGGATAGGCCAAAGCGAGGTATAGAGCGAATGCGCCCATCATGATCGGTTTGCGTCGTCCTATGTGATCTGCCAGCACTCCGAACAACGGCACCAGCACCACCAAGAAGACGAGGCCGACTGACTGGGCGACGAGAGCGGTACCTAATGGTAGATGCAACTGCGTATTCGCGAAGGTCGGCATGTAGACCAGGAGCACATAGAATTGGATGGATGGACCTCCGGATAGGATGAGACAGACCGCCATTTGCTTGAAATGCGCGGCGAGCGTCGTTCCGAATGCGTGCTCTTCCTTGGTCGCTCCGCGCTCCCTCTATTTTGTTCTTGTCCGGCTTTTGGGTAAAGAATAAGCATAACCGCCCTCTGCGACGAGAGGCAAATATTGCGTCCCACCAAATTAATCGTCAGGACCGAAACGGAATTCCAAGCCGCATGGCATTGTTGGCGGCCCAGGGGCCATGCTTCACAAAGTGGAACTCTGCCAAGGACCGCTAGCGCAGGCGCTCTCCCGGTCATGAGCCGAGACCTGCCGGAGGCCACCCAGCCGACCCGACCGCCAAGGCAAAAGACTTTCGCGTGGTCAGACAGGCGCCGTTACAGAGCGGAGTGGTATGGTCACTCGACGGGGCCACGCTGTCGTCTTCAGGCAGGTAGTAGTAGGCCGTAAAATCAATGGAAGCGTGCCCAGACAGTGAACCTAGGTAGTGATTTGGATGGGAAATGGCGACACGGCTGGCTTTGAACCTACCGGATCGAATCGGCTTACAGCTTCCGGTGACGACATCCGGCCGCTCGCGAGCCACGGCTTCGATGCGGCGGGCTCATCCCGGTTTGAGGTAGCGAGCGGCATAACTCCCGCAGATGCTTTAACGCGAAGGAGGTTTTGGCGGCGCAGCACGCTCCTTAATCCTGGCTTCAATGGCCGAGAAAGCCCACTTCCGCAACCCACGATTTTCATGTAAACAATGGGTTAAGTAGGGATTTCCTCGCGACTTGCTACTAACTATTTCAGCGAGGTGGGAAGTTTCAACTATGACCAATTCGGAATTCCCGATCGTCGGGATTGGTGCCTCGGCGGGCGGCCTAGACGCCTTCCATAGCTTCTTCGACCATATGCCCGGGGACTGCGGCATGGCGTTCGTCATGATTTTGCACCTGCCGGCGGACCGCAAGAGCTTGCTTCCAGAGATACTCGCGCGGTGGACGACGATGCGTGTCATCGAGGGCGTCGATGGTGCGCTGATTGAGCCCAATTGCATCTATGTGCCCCCGCCGCATTCAATTGTGACATTGATGGAGCGCCGGCTGGGAGTTCGGATGCCGGCCCCGGACGAGCACATGACCTTCCGGCCGATTGATGCATTTTTTGATTCACTCGCGGCGTCGTTGGAAGAACAGGCGATTGGCATCGTGCTCTCCGGAACGGGCAGTGACGGCGCGCTCGGGCTGAAGGCCATCAAAACTAGTGGAGGACTCACAATTGCGCAAGGAGCCGGGGGAAGAGGCCCTCAATACGGGGAAATGCCGACGGGCGCTATTGCGACGGGCTCGGTGGACCTCATTGCGGCTGTTGAAGACATGCCGGAGCATCTCCTGCGGATGAAGGGTACCCGCCTGGCCATGCTTGAGCGTCCTATCGATTCAGCACAGCAGGACAATGACTGCGCATTCCGGTCATGACGGACAGCTGATCCGGTGATGGCGGACAGCATCGGAGCGAAGCGACGTAAGCCGAGTGGTTAGATATCAGACTGTCCGGCATGGGGCAAGTCGGGTCGTGGTTTTCGCATGGAGTCTTTGGACGAGATTTCGATTCGATGCGAGGCGTGAACGATGCGATCCAAGATGGCATCGGCGACCCGGCCGCCGCCCAAGTACTCATGCCAGTCGGTCACGGGCAGTTGCGATGTGATGGTCAGGGCGCCGGAGCCGTAGCGCTCTTCGATGGCCTCGAGGAAGTCTTGTTTTTGCGGATCGGAGAGACTGCCAAGGGCAAAATCGTCAACGATCAGCAAGTTTATTTTGGCCAAGCGCTTGAGGAGGCGATCATAGGTACCCTGCGCCCGAGCCTGCACGAAGAGGGTCAGAAGTGCGGGCATACGTAGATACTGCACGCTGAACCCTGAGCGGCAGGCGTTAAGGCCAAAGGCTTGAGCGACGAAGCTTTTGCCGGACCCCGACGGACCGATGATGAGCATCGATTCGTGGGCCTTGATCCAGCGGTTTTGTGCCAGCTCGAGGACTTGATCTTTGCGCAGACCCCGAGGGGTAGAGTAGTCGATATTTTCGATGGCGGCGGCGCGCTGTTTGAACCTGGCGACCTTCAGGCGCGCGGTAAGTTTGCGATTTTCCCGATATAGCCATTCGTCATCGACGAGGAGGCCCAAGAACTCGGGCTTGGAGAGGTCCTGGTGATCGCGCCGTGCGAGGCGATCTTTGAGGGCGGCGGCCATGCCGAAGAGTTTCATGGCGATGAGTTTGTCGTGGGTCTGTTCAAGCAACATTGGATTTGAACTCCTGGGGTGTTCAACGATGATTGGATGCGTAGATTCGACGTAGGATGGGTTTTTCTGGTTGAGTCACCTCGTTTTTGTCAGTGGTAATAGCGCGGGCCGCGCACGTTCGCGGCACCGAGCGCGGCCGTGGGGTCATCG
The DNA here is from genome assembly GCA_963799885.1 of uncultured Gammaproteobacteria bacterium. GTDB lineage: Bacteria > Pseudomonadota > Gammaproteobacteria > Steroidobacterales > Steroidobacteraceae > Bog-1198. The sequence continues at coordinate 189,684 of CAWCYX010000006.1, forward strand.
CCAGCCGTCGTGCTCGTCGTCGCGCTCTCCATGCGCTGTTTGAGCATGGTCTTGATGGTGCGGTAGTGCGGGGAGCGGATATCGAGTGCACGGGCGCAGGCAAGCTCGAGCCTGGCCGGGGTGAAGCGCTGCGAGAGCCGTAAAATGCCGAGCGCCGAGCGATAGCCCTGCTCCGGATGGGGCTTGGAGCGGATCACGTGCTCGATGAGCGCGGCGGTGTGCGCGCCGACGCTTTTCCCCCAGTCGATCAAGCGCGAGGGCGTCCATTCGAGGTGCGCCCGGTGCGAGGCGGGCCGATGCTCAGGATAGGTGCTGTAGTCGTACTTGACGAAGCTTCGTACGTGCGTGGTGATGCGTTTGCCGCGATGGATGAGCTCGACGGTGCGCCCGGTCGCGCGGGCCCACATCGATTCGCCGACCAGGGTGTAGGGGACCGAGTAGAAGTGATCGCCGAAGGCGATGTGATAATCGATGTTGACGCCGACTTTCTTCCACTCGGCATATTCGTACGGCTCGGTGGGCAGGGCTTTGAGGGCCGCCCGGTCGAGCCGCTCGTAGAGCGCGCGGCGCGATTGCTTCACGTGACGCATCACTCGATCATTGAGCTTGGCACAGAGTCCCTCGATCGCGCTGTTCAAGTCCTCGAGGTGGTAAAATCGATGGTGTCTCAAGACCGCGAGGATCCAGCGCTGTGCGACCAGAACTGCCGCTTCCACCTTGGCTTTATCCCGAGGTTTTCGCACGCGCGCCGGGATAATGCAGGTGCCGTAGTGCTCGGCGAGCTCGCGGTAGGCGGGATTAATCTCGGCCTCGTAGCGATCCGGTGAGGCGATTGCCGAACGTAAATTATCGGGCACGGTGATCGATGCCACGCCATTGAACGCCTCGTACATGCGCACATGGCAATCGAGCCACACGGGTAGCTCCTGCGAGAGGGTGGCGCGGGCGAAGGTGAAAGAACTCGCCCCCAACGCGCCGACGAAGAGCTGCGTTGGGATGCGATCGCCGGTGTTGGGATCGATCAGCGCGAGCCCGTCGCAGAAGTCGACGAAGCATTTCTCCCCGCCGCGATGCGGCTGACGCAGCACCACCGAGAGGCGCTTCTCGAAGCGCCGATAGAGCTCGGCAAATTGCGAGTACTGGTACCCATCAGGGTGTTCGGCTTTGTACTCCTCCCAGAGAAGCGCGAGGGTAACCTGGTGATCGCGACGTGCGAGTTCCTCGCGCACCCGCGCCCAGTCGGGAAGCGGGCGCGCCGGCGCGCGCTTCGGGGTGCTACCGCCGGCGCTGCGATAGAGCCGGCGCGAGAGTTCTACTTCATCGGTTTCGGCGATCTGCGCCCAAGCGCTGAGCCCCGCGAGCCTCGCTCGGCGTAGGCAGTCCGAGACCGCTGACTTCCCGCACCCCACGGCGCGCGCGATCTGCCGGCGGCTCTCGATCCCGCCAACCAGATGCAGCCGTAAAACATCTTTGATTTTCTGCATTGCAAGCCTCTGTTGGGCCACCGCGCGCTCCTTTTTCGACGAAAAAGGGCGAAGGATGACACGAGAAACAAAGGCTTACGTCGAATCGACCGCGGACTTCACAGTCCGTTCCGGGATCATGCCGGACAGCTCTCCGCGATGCCGGACAGGGTTCCGCTCAGATGCGCAAATTGTCCGCCATGAGCTCGGAACGGTGTCCGTCATGCCGCCGGAATGCTGTCCGCCATCACTCCGGAATCACTGTCCGCCATGGCCCGGAACGCGCAAATGACTCGCGCCTGAAGATCTGCGAGATCCTTCGAGCGCAGCTCGGGCATGATTTTAGCGGGTATCGGGATAAAACCTTTCTACGGCGTGTACGGCGGCGTATGCAAGTAGTCAATGTGGTGACGCTCGATGAGTATGTAAATAGGTTGCAGGCGGACCGCGAGGAGGTCGTTGCTTTATTTCGGGATCTACTGATTCGGGTCACGAGTTTCTTCAGGGATAAGGAAACATTTGAGACCCTCGCAGCGATAGTGATACCGCGCCTATTTGCGAACAAACAAGCCGATGGCACCGTGCGCATCTGGGTACCTGGCTGCGCCACCGGCGAAGAAGCGTATTCGCTCGCTATTCTGCTACGCGAGCATATGGATCGATTGACCGGGCCACCGAAAGCGCAAGTCTTCGCGACCGACATCGATGACGCGGCGATTGGCACGGCACGTTTGGGCGTTTATCCGCAGACACTTCTAGCGGGTCTATCGTCCGAGAGGCGAGATCGATTTTTCAAGTACGGACCAGGGGGCTACGCCGTCACCAAGTCGATCCGCGATCTGTGCACCTTCTCGGTACATAATTTAGTGCGCGACCCGCCATTTTCTCGCATGGATTTGGTGTCGTGTCGAAACCTCTTGATCTATCTCGACGCCCAACTGCAGGCGGCCATCATCCCCGTGTTCCACTACGCGCTGGTCCGTCACGGCATTCTGCTGCTAGGTAGCTCTGAGTCTGCCACGAAGCACACCGAACTGTTCGAGCCGCTGGACAAGGCGGCGCGTATTTTTGAGCGCCGCGATGTGAGCAGTCCGCCGTTGAAGTTGACGTTGAGCAGCCTTGATTTGCGGTCCCCACCTCCCTTGACAGCAGCATTGAGTCGTCAGGCGCGCCTGACAAATACGTCCGCGCAAAGCCCCGATGAGATTGGCAGTCGCGAGTCCAGAAGCCGACCCTCTCCTGAGATTTCAGAGTCACTCCATGAATTGGTCGGGACGCAGGAAGAACTTCAATCCTTGGCCGAGGAGCACCAAACGGCGCTCGAGGAGCTGCGCAGCTCGAATGAGGAGCTTCATTCCGTCAATGAGGAGATGCAATCCACCAACGAGGAATTGGAGACGACCAAAGAAGAACTGCAATCCCTGAATGAGGAACTGCATACCGTCAACCTGCGGTTAACCGAGAAAGTGAATGAACTCGATGAAGTCAACGCAGACCTACGCAATCTATTCGACAGCACCCAAATAGCCACGATATTCCTCGATCGTCATCTCATTATCCGGAGCTTCACTCCCGCGATTGCATCCCTGTATAACCTCATTCCGAGCGACCTGGGTCGGCCGTTGATAGACATCGTCAGCCGCCTGCACTACAGCGGCTTGCGCGAAGATGTCAAAAGCGTGTTAGAAACGCTACAGCCGCTAGAGCGGCGGATTGCCCGCGAGGATCGATCGACGCATTACATGATGCGGATATTACCTTATCGTCGCCCGGATAACACCGTCACTGGTGTCGTGGTTACCTTCATTGACGTGACGAGTATCGTACAGGCCGAGGCGACACTGCGGGAGGCAGATCTGCGCAAGGATGCTTTTTTGGCGACTCTGTCTCATGAATTGCGCAATCCCTTGGCGCCGATCCGCAATGCCGCGAAGCTACTGCAGGGTAAGAATCTCGAGCCCGCCCAATTGCGTGCCCAAGCGATCATTTCGCGGCAGGCCGGTCACATGAGTTCCCTGCTTGACGATTTGCTCGATGTGACCAGAATTACCCGCGGGTCTTTTCTACTTAAAAAAACCTATATCGATTTGAACGAAATCCTGGATGAAGCCGTCGAGGCCACGCAACCGGCAATCGATGCGAAACGACACACTTTAAGGGTGCAGCGCACCAAGGAGCCCATCGTTCTGGAAGTCGATTCTGTACGCCTCACTCAGGTCGTCAGCAACCTATTGACCAACGCCGCCAAATACACGCCGGCGGGGGGCGAAATCACTGTCGGTTCCCGCCGCGAGGCGGAAAGCCTTGCCATCTTTGTTCGGGACTCCGGCGTCGGGCTCGCGCCGGAAGCGCTTGCTCAAGTTTTTACGATGTTCACCCGCATTGATTCTGAGATCGGTCGTTCAGAAGGGGGGCTCGGTATTGGACTTGCGCTAGTGAGGGGATTGGTCGAATTGCATGGCGGGCGCGTCGAAGCCTTGAGTGCGGGGCGGGGGAAGGGCAGTGAATTCGTCGTTACGCTTCCCCGCTCTGTGGTCGTTAAGTCCTCCCCGGTGCAAGAGCGCATTGGCGGTAACGGCGGTGCAGCGCCAGCCTCGCGGCGTGTGCTCATTGCCGATGACAATCATGATGGAGCGGAGACGCTTGGGATGGTTCTAGAGACCTTGGGACACGAAATTCATCTGGCATATTCCGGTGCGGAGGCGCTGGAAGTTGCCGCGCGTTGTCGACCCGAGATCGGCATTCTGGATATTGGCATGCCGGACTTAAGCGGCTACGAAGTGGCCAGGCGTATTCGCCACGAGGCATGGGGCGCCCAGATCACGTTAATCGCCCTCACCGGCTGGGGGCAGGAAAATGATAAACGCCTGGCTTACGCGGCCGGGTTCGATCACCACCTGACGAAGCCCGTCGATCCCGAACGGTTGACGCAACTATTTGCGGGCAATAACCAGAGGACTGGATAAGCGGGTGTGGCTACGTAGGGATTGCCTTTGTACCTTGAGATACCGCGCGGTCGGGGAATGGCAACCGAGACGGGTAGGAGTGGTATGGTGACCCGACGTGCCCAGGCGGTCGTCTTCAGGTAGGTAGTAGTGGGCCGTAAAATCAATGGAAGCGTGCCCCCGCTACCAATTCATACGTAAATACCTGTTTTATAAGAGTATTGTGGCAACTTATGGTGGCGCCTCACGCTGCCCTTTAGTTGTTTCCAAATCGAAAATCGCGAGGTCTGCACTGCCCAGCAACTTCGACTGGGTTGAAAATAGGGCCACCCGTGATGGCTCTTGCGCATTTGGAAAGGCCCTTCGACCCCGAGCATCGTTACAGACAAGGAAAGTCAATTAAATTGTGCGCGAAGATCATCATTTCGGTAGCTTTGATCGCACCGTGGGTAGTTAATGCTGACGCGCCGCCACCGGCGCCGAGCGAGTCGCAACTTGTTGAGCACGGCTCTTACATCAACAAAGACGGGTTACGAGTTCACTCGGTTCATCGATTTGAAGACGGATCCATAGGCAAACTGATGTTTCGTTGGCTCATGCGTCTCCTCTATGACTCGACCCCCGCGGAGTTTCGCAGCGCCTACGGCCTCGCGGAATCCGTCGAGCGGCTCAGCGCTGCAACGAAGCGGTCCGCATTCTCTGCTCTAGCGGAAACAACAGCGGTCGGGAAGGTGTCGGAGAAAGTCGTTCGGCTGCAACGCGTTATTCCGATGGTGGGCAACTCGTTTAAACCGTTCTTCATTGGTCACTTCGAAGTAAGCGGCGACGCAACTGTGCTGATCGGGAAATTCACGATGTTGCCACTCGTAAAAGTCTTCATGAGCTTCTGGTTCGGCATGTGCGGCCTGTTTGCAGGTGCGGCGCTGTTGGGTGGATTCAAACCGCAGGTCCCGAACGCGACGCTTTTCTTGCTGCAGCCGTTTTTGATGATCGGTGGAGGCATCGCTCTCGTCGCCGCCGGCAAATGGTTCGCGAGAAACGATGCCGCGCGGTTGTCGGAAGTCATCGCGACGGCGCTTGGTGCCCCGCGCGACGGCGCGTCGATCAATCGGGATTCGCTCATGAACGTCGACGCGGACACAGTCCCCATGACCCTGAAAGTTGCGGCGATCTTCTTGGCGCTAAGCGGCGCGATGGCGCTCGTGGTCGGTGTGGGGGGGGCCCATCTTTGGCCAAGCTTGGGGCCAGCGAGCGAAAGCACTGCATCCCCGCAATTCGGTAATTGGAATTTCGTCTATGCAATCCTCGTCATTGCGCTGTCAATGGGCATATGGGGCCGACGGCCGTGGGCGTGGTGGTGTGGTTTCCTGCTACTGGGATTGTCAGTTTGCTGGTCGTTGTTCGCCATGTCGGTGCGTGCCGACGTCGGGCCGCCCATGGCGATGAAGGTTATCTTCGCGATCTTTTCGTGTGTGATCGTGTGTATTTGGGGTCGCTGGTGGTATGCGCAGCGGAGGCATTTCCTATGGACTAAGGAGGGCCGATGAGAAACTGCGGCGCGGGACCGTAGACCAGATCAGTTCATCGCTTAGCCCCCCACGGATTCACGACCTCAGCAGTTAGGTCTGCAAAGTGTTTGACGTTTCTGGTGGCCAGCGTCGCACGGCGGGCGATTACTATTCCGGCGATCTGCGTGTCGCGCATGTCGACGGTTCTGCCATTCCGTTGTCTTTCGGCCGCGAGGCCCGCCGCAGCTTCGGCTGCTGAGCGGTCAAAGTCCAATACCCGCTCCTCCAAATCCTCAGTGAGCAGTTGCTCGAACGCTAATTCGAGCGCTTGTCGACGTCGACCGTTGGGCAGCAGCGCTAGGCCGAGACGCGCTTCAGGTACATCACGGTCCAACTCGCGCGCCAGCCCGCGTACGGCCTCCAGAATCATGCCGTCGTCGAAATCCATCCGGCCGCGCTGAAGCAATTCGGCCTTCCTGTTGGCAATTATGCCAACAGGCTAGCGGTCGTCAATTATGAAACCGGGAAGTGACCTCGAAGCCCCGAAGTGCTAAGGGCGTTCGGATATGGCTTTTCCTCGAACTCGACGGTTGATGGGCCATTCGCCTATCAGTCACGATTGGTGGCGCCTGTCGGTGGGCATTCCTCAGTCGCAGAGTCGGAGCGCGTAGGGTGATGGAAAAAGCCGCCAATAGAGCCCTATTTCCTGTTCTGCGAGTCCAAGAAAATCTCATGGTAGGGGTGTCTATAATTCCGAATCATGCCCCCGCTACAATTTACCTTCAAAATCCAGTACTTGCGAGCCTAGGAACCGCGCATTCCCGATGTTGCTCCCCTGGTCGCCCTAGTTCCGCAGCGGACGGTGGTCATCGACACATCGAACTACTAGCCCGTCAGGGATGGGCGAATAGCCACGATTGACGCGGGTCAGATTGAAAGCGAGTGGGTCGAACAGCAGTTGGGGCGCCGCGTCGTGAAGGCATGGAATGCCATTGGTTCCGACTCCTTCGCAAAAAAAGCCAAGCCCGCCGGCGATCCCGATCGGATTGCGATCCCAGTTGCAGCTGACCGGGTCGAGGATCGGCGGGTGGGAATGGCAAAGATGCCCACTGCAACTCTTCGCAGTTCAAATTCCTTTCATGCCGCAACACGTGCCGGCCGCCTGATCCTCAGCCGCTCAGTCATCGGTCTCTCGGCGATTCGGTATGCACCATAGCCCACCATCGCGCAGATGAACATCGATGCGAGGACAGAGAGCAGACCGTGCGGCAAGACAGCGCGGATGATTACTAGCGTGAATATGTGCGTCAGGTAGATCGAATACGACGCATTGCCGATATCGAATAGAGGCTTGAAATCAAACTCGCGAATCTCCTTGCTCAAGGAGCCCCACACGACCAGGGTCCCTCCCACGATAAGCGCCGCTTTATTGTCGATCGCCAACAATCCAAATCCCGCGACGATTCCAGCCGCGCCAACCCCCCAGTGCCATACCACGCCTTTCAGCCACAGATGCGCTATGGCCATGCCCGCCGGAAATTCCAATAGCCGCGGATCGGTGTAAACCGAAACTACTCCATCAAACGGCCCGAGAATGCGGCCGGTGGCCACCAGGCAAGCGAACACCGTACCAATCCCAATCAGCCGCCATTTGCTCGATACGAACAGCGACAGCGCGAAGAGTGCGTAGAAAAACATCTCATAATTGAGGGTCCAGCCTGGTACCAGCAGGGGCCATATTTCCCGGGGGTGCGTGGGCGATTCGTAGGGAACGAACAGCAAGCTTTTCGTCACGGTCTCAAGGTTGATCACCTCGCTTTTGAACGACACGTGCGCGAGCGATAGGGCCACGATGAGCAACGTCGCGCCCCAATAGAGGGGGACCACGCGAACGATGCGGTTCACCAAGAAGGCCCCCGGGCTAACCCCACGATCGTTCGAAACCACCATGATGAAGCCGGAGATGACGAAGAACAGGTCAACCCCTGAGGCCCCAAAGCCCCTGCCATTGCCCAGCAATTCGACGCTGTGATGCCAAACAACCATCATGGCCGCGATACCGCGAAGGTACTGGATTGGACGAATCACATTCGCGTGACGCGTTTTATCCATCGCTTCCCGCTCGGTGGCGAAGGCGAAACCGTTCTGTGCCCGGCTCCCTGAAACAAATATATCGGGCTTAAAACCCATTGTTGTTCACTCCAAAAATTGCAGCATCTGGCTGAGGAGTGCTGAAATGGTTGTCGCGCGAACTCGTCCAACCTCGACCATGCCCCGAGCACGCTTTCAGACACATTTATCACTTAATTGTGTCCTAAATCGGATGCATCGGTTTGTGGAAATTGCTGAAAATGCAACATGAGTTCCTAAGACATCCGATTTCGGACATCTTATAATGGCAAAATGCCAATACGAAAGGCATTCACACATCTAATATTTGACTTAATTACCGTTAGGCTCGCCGCAATTCATCCGGTCACGTGCCTGCACGATGACGCTGCATTGCTGTTCTTTCTTCGTCTTCGCCGCCGCGTCTTTACATCCGTCCAAGGATGCATTCCTGCGCGAGAGTAGGTACGAGGACGCAAGTCGCGTTTCCAAGTTCGTCTCCTCACGCGCTTGAGGGCAAGATCTCTTCGTTCAGGGCATATGCGTTAGATTGGTCAGGCGGTTGATTTTCCGAGAAGACGCGTCTCACAATATAAGGGCTGGCCGGCAGAAATCACGACGCGCTTCCAAGAAGCGTGGAACACCCACGACATGGAGGCCTTCGGCCGGCTGTTCCATCCCAACGCGACATTCGTGAATAGGTTCGCGACCTATTGGCGTGGGGTCGACCAGATCGTCGCCGGCCACGCGAGCATCCATGCCTCAATCTACCGGGATTCGACGCTTTCGATCGACGCGCCTGATATCGACCTGGATTGCCCTGTGAGTCATGGTTGTGCTGGGCGTGGCGCAGTGGCAGCGCTTTTCTCCGGCCCGACAGGTGATGACGTCTCCCGGTCGTATCGTGACAACCGGCCCGCCCCAGCACTGTGTCTGGCCAACCCCTGCAGTCACGATCACGGTCTGTCCCAGCGGATGCGTGTGCCAGGCGCTGCGCGCCCCAGGCTCGAAGGTGACGCTCGCACTCGCACCCGTCCGGGGCCGCCGCTTCGAATAGAGGATCGATGCGTACGGAGCCCGAGAAGTATTCCGCCGGCCCTCTCCCGGAAGGTTGTGTACCGTTTCTCTTGATCTGCATGTCAGTCTCCTATTGGCTCGCGATCTAATTTAAAGGCTACACCCAAAGAAGATTAGCTGGCAGAATCTGCATGCACTTATGAGGTAAATTCAAGAGTTCAGAAACTTCCATAGCCGTGAATCTGCGTCATTGCCGGACGACTGCTTGGCTAGCTCTGTTCGGATGTCGTTGCGGAGTACTTCTTCGAGCCGGATGTGTTCTACCTTGGAAGCGCTCAGCATCGCCATGTAATTCCGCCGTTGGGGTCAGAGCCTGGCTCCAAACGCGATTAACTACCGACGCAACGTGACCGCCTTCCCAACATAAAGCTGAATCGGAACCTCAAACAACGGATAGCCCGGAGCGGATAAGGGGCCGACCAGACGACCCGGCTCTATTGCGCACGTCTGCCCGGCAGGCGCTGAACAAGCCCCTAATTCGTCAGCGCGACCCGGGAGACCATGAGGTCGGGCCGTGAATTATGTGTCTGCCGCTCGAGTAGTTCGAGACGCGCGGCTATCGTGCCGATCTCAAGTTCCCGTTTTTGGAGCGCTACTAACTGCCGCTGCAGCATTACGATCTGCGCATCCTTCTGATGAAGCCGGCGGGTGAACTGGTGACCCGCTCGGGCTTGCTTCTGAACCTCGTTGAGCAGCATCGCCGGCAGCATCTGGTAGGCAACCGATTCCACCTTGCCGTCGGCGCCATAAACGACCAGCTCCGGGACGACTTTCTCCACTTCCTCGGCGATCAGTCCGTACTGTTGAGTGGCCGTTATATCTGCGGTATAGCGGAAGGTTACCGGCCGTAGTTTCATCAGTTTATCGCTGGCAGCGCCCATGTCTTGGATGTCGCGTTTATAGCGCGCCGATGACGTGACGCACCCAAGCTGGCCAGCACTGTCGACGACGACTCCGCAGCCACCAGTCACCGTGTGACCGAAGATTCCGGCGAGGTAAGCGGAGGTCTGGGTGCCCGCCGTACCAATGCGAATGGAGTTCGACTCGGCAGCAGCGCCCACATTGCCGATCATGATGTTGTTGCTGCCGGTCGTGAGATAAACCCCGGCTTCCATGCCAACTGCGATATTGTTTCCACCCGAACCGTTGTTTTGGAGTGCAAATGCTCCAATCGCGGTGTTGTCGCTACCCGAATTGAAGTATAGGGCGTTCCATCCAGTCGCCACGTTCTGGTTGCCTTTTCCGTTGTTCGCGAGCGCAGATATCCCGGTTGCGGTGTTGCCCATGCCCACGCTGTTACCTTCGAGAGCAGCCGCGCCGGTGGCCGTGTTCAACTCGCCACTGGTGTTGAAGTAGAGCGCATCCATGCCGATCGCGGTATTGAGGGAGCCCGTGCTGTTGGTGCGGAGCGCATTGAGGCCGAACGCGCTGTCGTCGCTCCCGGTTGAGTTGCTTTCCAGAGCATTGGTCCCGTAGGCGGTATCGTTGATTGCCCAAGCAGCCCGTGGACTGGTGAAGCCAAACATTGCGAGTGCCGCGACCCAAATCACATTGCCGAGTGAAAAACGCGTCGGTCCCGCGATAGCAGGGACAATCTTGCCAATCCTCATGTATGTGCTTCCTTCTGTTGGTTGCCGGGCGGGCAATTCTTGCCATTCCTAGGGTAGAACGCTAAAACAGAGCAAATTAGGTCATCGAACAGAGAAAATTGATTCCACTGCCAGCTTTAAGGAGAACGCACACCGGTTGCAGGTTCGATAGGGTGTCGCTGCGGCGCGGGAGCGTAAGTGGTTTTCAATCGGTGACACGGACAGCGGTCAACTCCGGTCGTTTCGCGCCCCCAAGGAGCGAAACTCGGCAGCGAAGGGCAAGCGAATCGGGATATTTAGCCGTCGGCTTGGACCGGACGATAGCGATCGTGGGGATTGACGCGAGGGCGGCCGTTCGCGCTACTATTGAACCTAGCGGCGTCGTGGGGTGGGCAAGGCAGTACCAAGGAAGGTTAGCGCGCACGGTGCCTTCCACTGCAGGACAGGCGGACCTGAACACAAATGATAGCGGTTGCGAATCCATCGCCTCGACAGCGCGCAAAGAACATAAGTCCCGTCTCTGTTGAGGTCGCTCGCGCCTCGTGCTAGCGGCCTTGGATCGCGAGCTCAATCTCGGCCAGTAGGTCGGTAACCTCCTTTTCACCGTCGGACTCATCCATGGCTGCGGCGCTGCGCTCATCGGGGTCGAGGTGCAGTAAGTCGCGGTTGAACTTCGAGAGCACCGCGGCCTGGCGTTGATACTCGCGCAGCAAGCGCCTGCACTTCTCTTCGAGACGCTTGTGCGATAGGGCCTGCTGAATTGTGAAAGCCAAATCCGTAGGATTGCACGGCTTGAGAAAGAATCGATAAACCTGTCCCTCATTGATCGCGCTCACGGCCGCCTCGAGACTCGCTTGCCCCGACAGAATCATCCGAATCGTGTGAGGGAACTGTTTGCGAACCATCGACAGAAATACTGACCCTGACAAGCCGGGCATTTGTTCGTCTGAGACGACGACGTCGACATACTGGTCTTCGAGTACTTTCAGGGCGGCGGTGCCGGAGGTCGCGCTCAGAAGATCATAGGGCTCGCGTCGGAGTGCTCGCTTGAGTGCCTCGGTCACGTTTGGTTCGTCATCCACGAAGAGAATTGTGGCGGTGCTGGTGCTGCTGGCCATAGAGGGTATTCCGTGTGGGTTAAGAGCCGTTGCCGTGTTAACGGTAACATGGCCAAAGACTGTACTCGCCTTGTGCTCATATTGCCGCTGGGTGTACCGCCGGGAGGGGGCTGGGGAATCGAACTCCCGGGTTTCAAGGCGGTGAAGCTTGCCCGGGGTAATGGAGCGCTAACGCTGTAGTGCATTCCCTCATTCGGAAGGGTCGGAGCTCCCACGAGCGACCATAGCAGAGACGCTCATGTTCCGTGGACAAGCAGCTGACAGCGCACATCATGAATCGATTCGATTGCGTACAATTGCCGATTGTGGACTCCTTGGAACTACTATTGAGAGGTCAGCTGAGCCGTTGCTTTGGCACGGACTTCCGCATTCCAGCAGAATGGACCGGCTTCATCGCTTTAGTCGGTGCCGCCTATGCGGACTTTGAGAACGATCGCAAGCTGATCGAGCGCTCGATGGAGTTGAGCTCTCGGGAGCTGCTCGAAGCGAATTCGGATCTATTACAGAGCCGAGAAATGTTCAGGCTCATGGCGGAAAGCACCAAGGCGATTCCGTTCACGTTGGACCTCACGCGCGGATGCTTTCGCTACATCGGCGCCCAGGGCATATCGGACTCAGGCATTCCGGAGTCAGAATGGAAGCAGCCGGGTGCGTTGGACGTCATTCTCCCGCGCGATTCGAATCCCGCCCTTCGTCAGCATTTTGATGCATGCCAGAACGGTCCGTTCGAATTTGTGTCCGCATTATCCCTGAGCAACGATCGTCGCACCGAAGTGCGCTGGACCGGCACTTGCGAGCTGGTAGGGGACGGGAAGATCCTGCGCGGCCTGATGCTCGATATTACCGAACTGCGGCGCCTTGGCCGCGAACTGACGGCGGCGCAAAAACTTGAATCCGTCGGTCGGCTGGCCGCGGGCGTCGCTCATGAGATCAACACCCCGGTTCAGTTCGTCTCCGACAACGTCGAGTTCGTGAGCAAGTCGATGGCGGACATCGCCGCGGTGATTCACGCCTACCGGCTCCTTCAGCACGCGGTGCAGTCGATGGGCCCGATGCCATTGGTGGGTGATGTCCAATCGATGGACGCAGAACAGTCGGTGGCTACCGTCGTCGCGGCAGCGCAGATCGCCGGGGACGCCGAACGGGCGACGGATCTCGACTACCTCCTGCAACAGGTGCCGTTGGCTCTCGAGAGCTCGATCGAAGGTCTGGGGCGAATCACGACCATCGTGCGCTCGATGAAGGAATTCGCGCACCCGGACAACGCGCAGAAGACGTTCGCCGACTTGAACCAGGCGATTCGCAGTACGCTGGTGGTCGCGCGAAATGAATATAGGTACGTGGCGGAGGTGGTCGCGCAATTTTCCGACCTACCTCCCGTGCTATGCCATCTCGGCGAGGTCAATCAGGTCGTTCTCAATCTACTGGTAAATGCCTCGCACGCGATAGCCGACGTGGTCAAAGGCACCGGCCATCTGGGAACACTGACGGTGCGGACCCGCCTCGACGGCGACGCGGTTGAAATCTCGATCGCGGATACCGGCACCGGTATCCCGAAAGCGGCGCGTGACAGGATTTTCGACCCTTTCTTCACGACCAAGGAGGTGGGCAAAGGCACCGGACAGGGGCTAGCGCTGGCGCATAGCGTCATCGTCAAGAGGCATGGGGGAACGCTGCGGTTCGAGACCGAATGCGGCAAGGGCAGCACTTTTTTCATTCGACTGCCGATCGGGGCACTATGACCACTATTCGCATCCTATTCGACGACGATGAACCCGGTGTTCGTCAGGCCCTGCAGCGCTCGATGCACGCCATGAGAGGTGCGACTGATCTTGTCGGGTCACGCCGATCCGTGTTCGATCATGCGGCGTCGGTCGTCGACGCGGCCCGACTCATCGGCCGCGATCTGGCGATGACCGCGAATGTGATCAAACTGGTCAATTCGGCCTTCTTCGGCTCGCGGCAACCCATCACCACGGCGAGCCGCGCGGTCGCCTATCTGGGGTTGGACACGCTGCGCGCCGTGGTGCTCGGTCATAGTGGGTTCGGCGCCGAGAGGTACAATCCTCGACAGCTCTCCGACGTCAATATATTGACGCCTCTCATGCCAGCATGACCCTCACCGCTCGCGTAGGTAAATACACTATTGAGGAACCTCCACGTCAGGTTTTCCACAGGCCGAAAAATATGCGCGATGCGCAGCTAACCAATAGGGAGTAGCCTCGAAAGCCTTTCCAGACCGCCACTTGGCTTCATTCGCACGTTCCAGAGGAATGGAAACTCCATGCAACCCGATTGTTCTCCGGTTACGACGCGGTTGCGCAAAGCACCCACCGGCATCGCCGGTTTCGATGACATCACCGGCGGCGGTTTGCCCCGTGGTCGCACCACGGTTGTGGTGGGCGGCTCGGGATCCGGCAAGACCATCTTCTCCCTGCAATTCCTGGTGAATGGCGCGCGCTCCTACAAGGAACCGGGAATATTCGTCGCGTTCGAGGAAACATCGCAGCGAATCGTGGCCAACGCGCACAGCTTCGACTGGCAGCTGTCGCAGCTGTGGCCCAAGAAGCTGCTCTTCGTCGACGCTCAACCGAAACCGGATTTGCTCCAATCCGGAGATTTCGACCTGTGCGGAATGTTGGCCGGCCTTACCCTCCAAGCACGGAATCTTAGAGCGCGGCGCATCGTATTCGATGCACTCGACATCGTACTGGCGCTGCTCCCCGATCTTGCCGCGAGACGTCGGGAAATCTACCGGTTGCATGACTGGCTGCTCGCACAGGAACTGAGCTGCCTCATTACGTTGAAGGCCGCGCCCGAGGAGCCGAACTCCAATGCTCATCAGACCTTCGGCTTCATGCAGTTCATGGTCGACTGCTCGGTGTTGCTTAATCATAGCGTTGTGATGGGTGTCTCGCAGCGCAATCTACGAGTGCAGAAATATCGCGGCTCGAGTTTCGATGAGAACGAATCGCCGTTCGTGATCGGGAAATCCGGTTTTGACGTAGCGATAGTGCGGTTGCTCGGTCGCGGCGACGCCGCCGTGACGAACGAGCGCGTGACCAGCGGCGTGAAGCGACTCGACACCATGCTGGGGGGCGGCTACTACCGCGCGGCCTGCGTCCTCATCACCGGCTTCCCCGGTACGGCCAAGACCACTTTGAGCGGCGCCTTCGCCGAAGCTGCGTGTCGCCGCGGCGAGCGCACCATGTTCGTCAGTTTTGATTCCGATGGCACCGAAGTGATCCGCAACTTGGCTTCCGTGGGAATTCAGTTGGACCGCTATCTGAAAAGCGGGCTACTGAGCACGGTGTCCGCGCGCAGCATCACCGGCAGCGCGGAGACGTGCCTGGTGCGCATCAAGGCGCTGGCCTTGGCGCACCAGGCTCGCTGCCTGGTGATCGACCCGGTATCCGCGTTCTCAAAATCCGGCAACGAGTTGACGGCGCACGGCGTCGCCGAGCGCCTGATCGATTGGTCGAAAGCCGATCGCATCACGTTGGTCTGCACCAGTCTGCTCAATGAGATTTCCGGACAGACCGAAGGCGATACGTCGCTGCATATCTCAGCGCTGGCGGACACCTGGATTCACCTTAATTACCTGGTGCAGGCCGGCGAGCGCAATCGCGGTATGTCGATTATCAAGTCGCGCGGCACCGCGCATTCGAATCAAGTGCGCGAGTTGATCTTGAGTAACGATGGAGTGACCGTGGCGGACATCTTTACCGCCGGCGGCGAGGTATTGATGGGCACGATGCGCTGGGAAAAGGAAGGAGCGGAACGGGTTGCGAATGAGGGCGCCGAAGTCGCCGGAAAGCTCAATCGAGTCACACTCGATGCCGAGCAAGCAGAGCTCGAGGTACGGCTGAAGGCGGTGCAAACGGAGCTCATCGCGAAGCAGGTCGAAAAGACCCTTTTGGCGCGGACTACAGCCAGCCGCAAGGCGGAGAGCCTGCGCGCGCGGGTGCGGATGCGCGAACTACGCGGCGGCGATGCGGCAGCCCCCCGGCGTAAGTGAACTACGATGAAACGCTCAGTACTGTTCAAATTTCGTCTTTACATCGCAGCAGACACCCTCAACTCCGCGCAAGCGATCGCCAACCTGAACGCGCTGTGCCGCGCTCACTTACTGGGGCGCCATGAGATCGAGATCGTCGATGTATTTGAAGAGCCGCAACGTGCGCTCGCCGAGAACATACGCATGACGCCGACACTGCTCAAGCTTGAACCGTCCCCGGCGCAAAGGATTATCGGCTCCCTGGCCAAAACCCAACTCGTATTGGACATGTTGGGGTTGAAAACGGTCATTCCATGACGAATGACTCGCCATCACCGGACGGGATGAGCGCGGAGATGTCCGGGATCATCAAGGCGCTGCGCGCGGCTGATCTGCGGCTGGAGGAACTGACGGCCGGTGAGGTTGACACCGTGTTGGACCGCGAAGGGCGGCCGTTTCTGCTGCAGCACGCACAACACCAACTGCGCGATACCGAGGTGGCCAAGCGGCTAGCCATCCTGAATGCCCTGCCGGCACAGATCGCGTTGCTTGATGCACAAGGCCGCATCGTCGCGGTCAACGAGCGTTGGGAGCTACCGCAGGGCGGGGGCTCCCTGCGAGGCCCCGAGTTCAGAATCGGCCTCAACTACGCCCAACTATGTGACGGCGGCGGACCGCAACCCTGGACCAGTGACGCACGACGCGTCGCCGCCGGCGCCCGATCCGTGCTGACGGGTGCGACAGACCTCTTTTCTGCGGAATACCCCTGCGGCCCCGCCGGCGAACGCCGTTGGTTCCTGTTGACGATCACCCCGTTGGCCCATGACCGTCCTGTCGGCGCCGTCGTGATGCATGTCGACATCACCGAACATAAGCGCGGTGAGGAGGCGGTCCGCCGCTTCGCCGCCGCCATGGATGCAACCCAGGATGCGATCTATCTGGTGGATCGCGCGAGCATGTGCTTCGTCCACGTCAACGAGGCGGCCTGCCGTATGCAGGGTGTAAGCCGCACCGACTTACTTGCCCTCGAACCCGGCGAGGTTTTCGCGAGCTCGCGGGAGAGTCTGGAGCGACACTACGATGCTTTGATCGAGAGTGGCGTAGAGGCGGAACCGCTCGAAGTACCGCATAGACGTACCGACGCTTCAAAAGGTTGGTTGGAGTTGCGACGCCACGCGCAACGCGCCGGCGATGAGTGGACCATTGTCACCCTGGTGCGCGATATTACCGAGCGCAAAGAAGCGGAAACTCGCATCATCCACCTCAACCGGGTCCACGCGATGTTGAGTAGGATCAATACCCTCATCGTGCGGGTACAAAGCCGCGATGAGCTCTTCGCCGAAGCCTGCCGCATAGCCACCGAAGAAGGCGGCTTTCGCATGATATGGATCGGCATGGTCGATCGCGTCTTGACGAAGATAGTCCCCGTTGCCTCGATCGGTGCGGATGAGGAATTTCTGCGCTTCATAGCAGACCAGTTTTCCCTGCAAGAAGGCGCGCCGCTGGGTAATACCATGACGGCGCGGGCGATTCGACAGGGAACGTCGCAAATGGCCAACGACTTGGACACTAATGTCGACGTCCTGTTTCACACGCGGCACTTCGAAGCCGGCATTCGGTCCATTGCCATTTTCCCGCTGCTGATCGCGGGTGAAGTGGTCGGTGTGGTCGGCCTGTATGCCGCCGAGAGCGAATTTTTTCACGCCGGAGAATTGAAGCTGCTGACTGAATTCACGGGAGACATCGCGTTTGCGATTGACCATATCGAGAAGCAGGAGAAGCTCGATTACTTTGCGTATTACGACGTCCTGACAGGGCTGGCGAACCGCGGCCTTTTTCTCGAACGCACGGCGCAATACATCCGCGGCGCCTTGAGCGGCCGGCGCAAGCTCGCGCTGTGTCTCATCGATTTGGAGCGCTTCAAGAACATCAACGATAGTCTCGGCCGGCCGGCCGGAGACGCCCTCCTGCGCCAAGTGGCGGAATGGCTGACAAAGAACGTGGGGGATGCCAATCTCTTGGCGCGAGTGGGTGCGAATCACTTCGCCATTGTTCTGCCCGACATTTCAGGCGCCGGCGACGTCGCACGACTGATCGAGGGCACCATGCAAACCTTTCTGAGCCATCCTTTCCAGCTCGGCGACGAAGAACTACGAATTTCTGCCAAGGTCGGTGTTGCCCTATTCCCGGACGACGGCGGCGACGCCGACACGCTCTTCAGGAATGCCGAGTCCGCACTCAAGCAGGCCAAGGCGACCGGCGCTCGATACCTGTGCTATGCGCAAAAAATGACCGCCTCGGTGGCCGGGCGGCTCACCTTGGAGAATCAATTGCGACAGGCGCTAGAGCGAAATGAATTCGTTCTCCACTACCAGCCCAAGGTGAACACCGCGAGCGGAGTGCTGATAGGCGCTGAAGCGCTGCTGCGGTGGAATGATCCTCGGACTGGCTTGGTGCCGCCCGCACGATTCATCCCCATTCTCGAGGAAACCGGGCTCATTCACGAAGTGGGGCGCTGGGCACTGCACGAGGTCATCGAGGACTACCGGCGCTGGCGCAATGCGGGCCTGAGTGCGGTGCGCATCGCCGTCAACGTATCACCCCTGCAGCTTCGCGATCGAGGATTTGCCGCCGAAATCAAGCGCGCCGTCGGTAGCGACGTGCACGCCGCCGGCGGATTGGAGCTGGAGATTACCGAAGGCCTCATCATGGAGGACGTCAGATTCAGCATCGCCACCTTGCGCGCGATACGTACGCTCGGCGTACACATCGCCGTCGACGACTTCGGCACCGGCTTCTCCTCATTGAGTTACCTGGCCCGACTTCCCGTGCACACTCTGAAGATCGACCGATCGTTCGTGATCGAGTTGACGGTAGGCCCTGAAGGATTGGCGTTGGTCTCCACGATAATCCATCTCGCCCATTCCTTGAAACTCAACGTCGTCGCGGAGGGAGTGGAGACCGTGGAACAGGCGCGCCTTTTGCGACTGCTCGATTGCGATGAAATGCAAGGCTATTTGATCAGTCCAGCGATCCCCCGCGAATCATTCGAGGCAAAATACTTGCGTGCTCAGGCCATCAAACCGCACTGAGGACGGATTAAGGCCGTGAGGTGTCAGTCACCGCTGGACCCAGGTATCGATGCTTCCGTCGGCGTAGGAAACTCCCGTTTGCGCACCGACCGGAGAGTTTCATGGTCCACTTTTCCTACGGCATCTGCGGAAGGCCGCGCGCAACGATATGTTGGGCTGGAACCTCCAGAACTGCTTGAGCGGATCGCGCAGCATAAGCAAGCGCGAGATGATGAACGCGAGCGTCGAGCATTAGTATCGACGCTGGTGCGATCTTTAGGGCTGCTGCCGCCCATTCCGCAAATTGGCGAGGTGGTGGCCGTGCTAGCGAGATCGGGTGTCTTCACGCTTCGCTCAGTACTCGTCGGGACGGTGGCGTATCAAGTATATCCAGCCATGCTGGGCATCAGACTTCCGGGCGCTCTGCTTCAAACAAGTGATGTCGACGTCGCGCAGTTCACGAGCGTTTCGATTGCGACGGGCGACGAAACTCCGCCAATGATTCTTGTCCTGAGGAGCGCCGACAAAACATTTCGTGAGATACCGAACACTACCGGCCACGGCTCCGCAACCAGCTACGGAGCGAGGGGTGGAGTGCGTGTCGACTTCGTCACGCCAAATGAGGGCCCCGAAACAGATGCGCCACGGATGCTTCCCTCGCTAAACACAAATGCGCAGCCCTTGCGTTTCCTCGACTTCTTGATACGCGACCCCGCGCCGGCCGTGCTACTCCACGCATCGGGTATTTACGTTCATGTTCCGGCGCCGGAGCGCTACGCGGTCCACAAGTTGATTCTGTCCCTATATCGGCCGGCAGCGATCGCAAAGCGTGACAAAGATCTGCGGCAGGCGGAGCGATTGATAGAAGCTCTCGCGGAGAGACGACCCGGTGAATTGAAGGACGTATGGGAAAAAGCCTATGAGCGCGGGCCGCACTGGCGAAAGTATCTGCTAGAAGGAATGCGGAATGTGGCTGCACACGCGCGCGATCTACTGCTAAGGATTCTAGGACACCCTCGTGAAATCCTTCCAGGTATCGATTTGACGTTCCATGGTGCAATTGCGCGCTACGATTTCAGTCGAGATACTGTACGTTTGCTGGTGCGGCATTTGAAGGTCGCGTTCAGTGCGCCATCAGCCGTGAGGCACTGGATGATCACTTTGGCACCCATGGTCTCGATAATGCCGGGCGTGTTGAGGCGTTTCAACGGAACCGCTCGAAGATTGAGAGTTGGGTTCGAGAAAATACCTGTCATGGCCAGTTGAGGAGCCGCAACACGTGCTCGTAAAAACGATGGATGTCGAGCGGCTTTCGAATTTAAATCGGCGAGCTAGGCGAGGGTCAAATGCCAAACTATGAACACAAAAAGACTGTCAACATGATCACGTACCTGATGCGCCTTCGGCTATTGGGCGACGCGAACCTTGGCGGCACTTCGATAGGATAACGCTCGATGACGCGCAGACGAACCTAAATATCATTACTTTGAGATCGCACTCACCATGGACCCGATACGGTGCGAAGAGGATGAGGATGGCCCGCGCGTCGACTATTCGGATGTCCCCGTTCAGCGAACCGTCGCAGTCGGCACTTCCGGTCAGTGAACGGCGTTCCTCCGATTTCCTAGAAGCTACGGTCCGTCCTGTGACCCATCAGCTCTTCCCCAACTGCCGATAAGGTTCCTTGACGATCTGATAAAGTCCGTAGCACAGCAGCCCGGCCGCTAGGACACCGAGGAGCCACTCCCCATAAGGCTGCTGCTTTAGTCCGCCGAGCGCACCTGCGATGCCGCCCGAATAGCGAGGGTCGTGGCGCCAGGCGGCGTTGATCAGATAGCCGCCGACGAGGCAGAACAAGGTGCCGCGCGCGAGGAGTCCATAGACGCCGAGCGCGCTAATGGCGAGTCGAAAGCGCGCACGGCCGAGCACGACTCTTTTGTTCTTGTCGCGAGTCACGGCGCGATAGAACTGCCAGAGTCCGAAAATGACGATGCCGGCCCCCACGAGCGCAATGATATGGCGTCCTACGGGCAGTGCGAAGACTCTTGCCGTCCATCGGACCTG
Organism: uncultured Gammaproteobacteria bacterium; assembly: GCA_963799885.1. Lineage (GTDB taxonomy): Bacteria > Pseudomonadota > Gammaproteobacteria > Steroidobacterales > Steroidobacteraceae > Bog-1198. The sequence goes on from CAWCYX010000006.1 coordinate 210,625, forward strand.
GTTTTGCGTCTCACTGTCCGCTCGGCTGAGTCCGAGAATGCTCCAGACCGCCTCGCCGACGAACACGCAGTGAAACACGCCGTTCAGGAGATGCCCCAGACGCACCATTCTGCGGCGCCGGTCGCGCCGCTCCGCGCGATGCTCGGGATCCGCGATGGCCACGACTAGTTGCCACAACACAAACGCGGCCAGGCCGGCCGCGAGGATCGCGAGCATCGCATCGCCGAGCCAGGTGCCTCCGAGCTTCGCCAGCGCCCCCTGCGATCCGTTGGGATGTTGGTGGCCGAAGGCCGCGAGCAGTGCGAAGAAACCGACCGGAAGGTAGAGTGCGCCCTCTGCGACGTAGCCACCATGGCCGACCCAGCGCTCCCACCGCGTGAGCGCGCCGTCATCGTTGCGCGAGCGGGGAGGGGTTTCGGGTTGGGCCATCAGCGTGCGACACGCTAGAGCTGAGAACGCAGCGGATTCAGGACAATTTCTTCGAACTTCTCGCGCCAGGATCTGCGCCTCCAGTGCGCGAGCGTGTACGGCGTCGACGCTGCGAGATCCCGCTCGAAACACCAGCGTCATCTGCCGCGCGAATCCGGCATCGTAGACGTTCAAGCTGGCCTCGTCGTTGAGCTCAAACGAGCGCATGTCGAAGTTGGTCGAGCCGACCGAGACCATGTACTCATCGAAAATCAGCATTTTGCAATGGAGCATCGTCGGTGAGTACACATGGATTTCCGCGCCATGCTCGAGCAAAGGGCCCCACTCACTTTTCGAGGCGATGCCCACGATCTTCGAGTCGATGTGGCGCCCCGGTACGAGAATGCGGATGCGCACGCCGCGTTGCCGTGCACCGATCAGCTCGCGAATCATCAGCCGATCGGGGACGAAATAAGCGGCTTCCATGTCGATCCGCTGCTCGGCCGCGGTGATTGCGGTCAGGTACATGAGCCGCATGCTGTCGCTGCCGCCCTCCGGCGAGCTGATGAACATCTGCATGTACTGATCGCCGCTCGGCTCGATGTGCGGAAAATAATCATCGCCGTGCAGAACGTGCCCGGTGGTCTTGATCCAGTTGTCGAGGAACGCAGCCTGCATCTGCGCGGCGACGGGGCCTGTGACCTTGAAGTGCATGTCGCGCCAATGCCCGGGGTCCTGCGCGTGACCGGACCATTGGTCCGCGATCCCGACGCCGCCGGTGAAGCTCAATGCGCCATCGATGATCAGGACCTTGCGATGCGTGCGGTTATTCAATCGGCCGAGCATGAACCAGCGCACGCGGTGATAGCGCTCGATCTCGATGCCGCCGCTCTTCATGCGGGCTAGCAGTGTCGATGACATTTTGTCGCAACCCACCCAGTCGAGCATGAGATGCACACACACGCCTGCGCGGGCCCGCTCGATGAGCGCTTGCGCAAACTCCTCGCCGATATCGCCCGACCAGTAGATGTAGGTCTCAAAGGTGATCGTGCGCCGCGCCCCGCGAATCGCCTCGAGCATCGCCGGGAAAATCTCATCGCCATTCTGCAAGGCTTCAATGCGGTTGCCCGGAACGATCGCGGGTCCAAGCAGCACGCCCATTTCGCGCCGGAATTGCGGGTCGAGAATGTTGTAATGGCGCGCAACCCGGTGCTGCGGCTCTTTTTCCGGCTTACGGAAATTGAGTACCAGGATCACGATGACCAGCGTACCCAGCACCGACCAAGCGATTGTCCAGAGCGGCAAGTGGTATCCTCGGCGAGAGGATCAATCGTACCCTGGCGCGCCGCCGTCGGGCACGGGGAGCGACACCCGATTCGGGTCAGAGGATGCTGACAACCCAAGTAGCATGCTTGATCGTTTCCCGGTTGAATGCCGGGATATCATTGGGGGAGCGGCTCGTGACTAAGTCCTTGTCCACGACCGCTTCCTGGTCCACCCAGTCCGCGCCGGCATTCTTGAGGTCGGTTTTGTTGCGAGGGCCATGAGGTCATGCGTCGGCCGCGCGCCGCGCCCGTCTCGATCACGGTCCAGGGACCATGGCAGATCGCTGCAACCGGTTTTCCGGCATCGAAGAACGCCTTCGCGAAGGCGACCGCATTTGGCTCAATGCGAAGCGAGTCCGGGTTGATTACGCCACCCGGGAGCAGCAGCGCGTCGAAATCTTCCGGCTTGGCCTGATCGAGATCCACATCGACCGGCAACTCTATGCTCCAGTCCGTGAAATTCCACGCCCGTACGCGTTGCTGTTTGGGCGATACGATCTTGGTCGTGGCGCCGGCTTCGTCCAGAGCTTTGCGTGGCTCGGTGAGTTCGACCCGATGCACTGCTGTCCGGGCATGCGCGATGGACGCGGGAAATCGCCGCCAAGCGGCGCTCGCCGCCGGCATCATCAACGGGCGTCTTTGAGGTGTGGCGTGATCCACGCAAGGATCAGCTCGCTGCCCGAAACCAATTGAGGAGTGCGATTCGCGAGGAATCAAGCGCGGCGCCCGCTTCATGGGTAATGTAATGACCACCATCGCTGCTGAGCTGGATATCCGACAACCTGATGAGCTCTTTTCTTTGAATTGCTTGATCCACTAGGGGCCTGGATCCTAAAAGGACGCCGGTACCGGATTTGGCGGCCTCCAAGGCTGCAATGAAGGTATCGAAGCGATAGAGGGCTCGTCGGGGCGGCGGGAAGCCTGCCGCTTCGAACCAATCGAGCCACATCTCTCGTGCGCCGACGACGCCAATGAGAGGCAACTCCCGCCATTCGCGCCCTTTCAATTGGCGCAGGAGCCTCCTCGAGGCCACGGGCACCAGCCGCTCTTCCGTTAAACGATAGGCCGTTCGACCCGCGAACTGGCCGGTGCCGAAGCGAATGTCCAGGTCGGTACTTCCGGCACCGTCGTAGTCGGCAGGCAAATGAATCGTATGCACGTCGAGCACAAGGTTCGGAAGCTCGCGCGCAAGTCGCAGCAGCCTCGGCGCGAGCCAGAGCGCCGCGAACGAGATCGGGCTACGGAGTTCCACGCGAACGGCGCCTTGGACGCCGAATAGCTCATCGACACTGCGCGCGAGGGACCGAAAGGTCGATTGAACATGGGGCAGAAGAGCGGCACCGGCGGCCGTCAACCTGACGCCTCTGCGCTGACGCACGAACAGCTGTTTGCCAAGGGCAGATTCCAAGAGCCTGATTTGCTGGCTGACTGCGGCCTGCGTCAGTCCGATTTCGGTGCCAGCTTCCGTGAAATTGAGCCGGCGGGCGGCGGCCTCGAACGTCCGAATCCAAGGTAGATAAGGAAGGAGGCCGCGTTCTGTCATAAAAAAACCAGGGCCATTACCCAATAATTCATTGTTTTAAGACTGGCAGACTTTTCTGCATTGTCAACAGAGACGCATTCGCGCTGAGAGGTGGAGAAGTGAGGCTGGAATCGGTTCGGGTTCTTGGCAAGGGCGAGGCGGCTGAGCTTCAATGGGCGGATGGTCTGACGGCGAGATTTCATGCGGTATGGCTACGTGACGTCGCGTTGGATCCCGAGACCCGCAGCCCGGGCAACGGCCAGCGCTTGATCACGGTCTTGGAAATGCCGCGCGATCTCTCGATCGTTCGCGGGTCAGTACGGGACGATGGCGGACTCTCGGCCGTGCTTGCACCTGAAAACAAAGAATTCATTTTTGCCGCGGACTGGTTGCGCGAACGCATTTACGATCGCAAGAGAACAGAGGGCCGCGGTTGGCTCGCGCCCTTCATCGAGACGTGGGACATCGGGCTCGGTGCCCATATGCCGGTGGGCAGCTGGCCCGAGATCGAGTCGGACCTTGCAGCCCTTGGCGATTGGCTCGCCCTGGTCAGGCGGTACGGCTTTGCTGTCCTGACGCGAGTACCTACGGCTTCGGGGGATCTGTGCCGGGTCGCTGAGCGCTTCGGCTATGTGCGCCACACGAACTATGGCCGATGGTTCGAGGTCCGAAGTGAAGTCAAGCCGAGCAACCTTGCCTTTACCAATACCGGTCTTCAACCGCACACCGATAATCCTTATCGCGATCCGGTGCCGACGCTCCAGCTGCTGTCCTGCCTGCAAAATTCCGTACAGGGCGGCGAAAGTATCGTGGTTGACGGCTTTCGCGCCGTCCAGCACCTCCGCGAGCGTAGTCCCCGTGCCTTTGATCTCTTGAGCGGACATTGCGCGCGCTTCGAATTCTCGGGTCAGGAGAATGTCCTGCTCCAGTCCAAGCGACAAATGATCGAGCTGGCGCCGGACGGCGAGCTGACAGGTATTCGCTTCAACAATCGCTCCGCCGCTCCGTTCGTCGACATTCCATATGACGAGATGGAAGAGTTCTATGCGGCCTATCGGCGATTTGCAGAGATTATCGAAGAACCCAACCTGTCGGTGAAATTCAGGCTTGCGCCGGGCGAGCTCTTCATCGTCGACAATACACGTGTATTGCATGCTCGGACGCCGTTTTCGGGGTCTGGTACACGGTGGCTCCAGGGATGCTATGCCGATAAGGACGGTCTTCTCTCCACCCTCGCCGTCATCGAGCGAAAGCGGCAACCAGGGTCCGTCGCATGAGACCAGAAACCCTTACACGAGAAACCATTGTCCCGTTCCTGGAAGGGATCGTCGCCCGTCGGGGCGCCGAGAGCTATTTGGGTGAAGCGGTCACGATGGCCGGGCATATGCTACAAACGGCCTTGCTGGCTGAACAGGAAGGCGCGGCCGACGAATTGGTCGCAGCCGCCCTGTTGCATGATATCGGACATTTCACGACCGAGTTCGGGCCTTACTCGCCGGCTGACACGAGAGACAATCATCACGACCACGCGGGCGCGCGGATTCTGGCTCCGTTCTTCCCTCCGGTTGTGACGGAGTGCACACGACTTCACGTGGCCGCGAAGCGCTATCTTTGCGCAACCGATCCAAGCTATTCGCATGGCCTGTCAACGGCGTCGGTACATTCGCTTTCCCTTCAAGGCGGCGGGATGAACCGTGGAGAGGTCGCCACATTCGAGCAGAATTCATTCCATCGAGAAGCGGTTCGAGTGCGGATTTGGGACGACCGGGGTAAGATCGCCGGCAGCATGACGAAGCGGTTTTGCGACTATGCGGAACTGCTGCTAAGAGTGATCGGCTCGAACTAGAGGGACCGAGCCTTCGCTGCAACCTGACCGACTGTCGAATTTTTGCGGTCGGCGACGGAGACCACTCCTATATCGGAGAACAATAGTGGATGCGCCCGTGTATGTCTTTCCGGCAAACTCAAAGCCTTCTTTGCCATGGCATGAAGTGCCGTTGATTCGTGCTACAGACGAATCCGTCAAAGGTTACGGCTCCCTTGTTGAGGATCCCAATAAAATAGAAATTGAAATTACGCGCTGGCCCCAACAGGGTTGGCGCCCAATTGACGAAGGTACAGGTGATGAAGGTGGTTGGGTTGAAGGCACTTTCAAATGTAATTGGGCGGGGGATGTGCTTTACGGCGAAAATGACGCCGTCAAGGGACGATACGTGCTGGGATGGTCCGTCGACCCGCAAGCCGCGCAGACAGAGCGAGAGACGGGTCCCAGGGATCAGGTACTGCTTTGGCATATGAATTATCATCCCGATGGGGGGCAACTCTTTTTCCCATTGGAAAGTAAGCCATTTATCGTTCCTTTGGCGCTGCCCGGCGATAACTTGACCCCTGAAAAGGTGGTCGCATTTTGGTGCGACGGTTCGAGGGGGTTCTATATCCATGCCGGAATCTGGCATGAAGGTATTTTTCCGGTGCAAAGCGAGCAGCGCTTTTTGGATCGACAGGGTAAGGTCCATGCGCGTGTAAGCGCCGACATTGGCAAGGAATTCGGCGTCTATCTTTCCTGCCCTTTACGTACGGACAGAATCAAAACTATTTGACGACAGAGCCCGGAGATCTGCGGCGCATCGCGGTCGATCAAGATCAAGTCTCTGTGCCCGAATCAGAAAGCATTGGAGTCAGCGTGTTGGTGTGTTTTCCGCGGGACGAGGGTTGATTTGGCGCGTGACAGGGCTCGATAATCGCGTTCGGTCACGATGTCGACACGTTATGGTGTAATAATTCTCGTCACGCGCCGCTGGGCGCCGTCGCTGCGTTGCGCTTGCGCACGTGCCGGGGACGTTCGCCGGCACGCCGTGGTGACCGAAGAGAACTGCAGGATTCTTTTGGACAGACCACTCAGATCCGTCGTTAACCGCTTCAGGAGTCGCCGACTATGATCAAGTTCTACTACCATCCTTCGCCCAATCCTGCCAAGGTGGCGCTGTTTCTGGAGGAATCCGGCCTACCGTATGAAGTCGTGCCGGTCGACACCCGCAAGGGCGAACAGTTCGCGCCGAGCTTTGTCGCCATCAATCCGAACAGTAAGACGCCGGCCATCATGGATGGGGACGTTCGGGTCTTCGACAGTAACGCCATCCTGCTCTACCTCGCCGAGAAGACTGGGCAATTTCTGCCCGAGAACACCCCCAAAGCCCGCGGCGAAATGCTCTCATGGCTCATGTTCATCGCGAGCGGCATCGGGCCCTACTCCGGGCAGGCGGTGCACTTCAAGCACTACGCGCCCAAAGGCCTCGACTACGCGATCGAGCGGTATCAATTCGAGGCACGCCGGCATTACGGGATCCTCGATGCTCAAGTGGCGACAGGCCCCTACATGCTGGGTGCGACCTACACGATCGTCGACATGGCGGCGTGGGGCTGGGGACGTGCGGTGCCGTTCATTTTGGGTGAAGACGCATGGGCCAGCTTCCCGCACCTGAGGCGCTGGTTTGATCTCATCAGCGCCCGGCCGGCCGCGGTTCGTGCCAATGCGCTGAAGGACAAGTACACATTCAAGACGGACATGGACGCCGAAGCGCGGCGTCACATGTTCCACCATATACCGACCGCGTAGCGGCGGCAGGCCGAGCCTCGCCGGGCTCCTGCCACCGTCCTCGAACGCTGTGGAGCCAGGCTCGGCCCGGATGGTCCGTTTTTTTGGAAATCTCCTGGATCGCAAACGTCTCGTCCCTGCAGAATACCGGCTCAGGAGGGCGGGAAATCAGCCTTGATGGTTTTTCCGGAGGCTAACTGGCAGCGACCCTGGCCGCCGCCTTTCATCCCCTCATTCGCGCGTATCAACTGAAATTCACAGCGCATGCGTTTCCCGTCCGGGCCGGCGAGATTGGCGAGCACATGCCCAGTATAGTGTGTGACCAGTGCCTGCGCAGGCTCAGGGTCCCAATAGGCCCACCCACCCCACCCGGGATGCCAGGGATGCCACAGCGGACCCAGCGTGTCGATCTCTGAATTGCTCGTAATTTGGTAGAACTTGCCTTGATAGGTCTCCATCAAGCCGCTCCGCCCTGTCAAGGTTGCCGAGAGCGTGCCGGATGCTGGCTCCGTCTGCTGCCAAGTAAACTGAGCTTGTACATCGCCGCTGTCCGATGTGCCTTCGCCCACACCGGTGCTCTTGCAACTGCCGAGGATGGCGAGCAGGCCCATTGCGATGGCACTCGCCCCATAAATCCGTAGCGCTCGCATGGTCACTCCTCGCCCCTCGATTGGGTGCTGTCGAATGTTCGGAACCGTCTCGGCGCGATGCTAGCCAGCGTCGCCGTAGTGCGCATTGATCGGCATCAATCGCCTTCCTAAATTGACCTGGGTCAAGGCGGCCAAGCGGCAAAATCTCATGATAAGAGGCGGGCTTTAGAGCGGTGCAAGCGCTTGAACATGGTACCGGCGGCAAAGTGTTGGAGATTCGGCTATCGGATGAACCCGGAGAAATCTCTTTCGATGCAGTGATTGCGAAGGGCGAAGATCTTTTCGACATGCACATAGCCAGAGCCAACGATACGGTGACTTCGATCGATATCGCGCAGCTTCCGGAGTGGATGGTGGGACGGAAGCTGACCGAGTATATGAGCAGTATTTATAGGGCAAAGCTGCCGCTGGCGGACGCCATCGAAATGGCTGAGCGCAAGGCGAAGGAGCCGGCGGTCGGCGCGGGTCTTGCGAAACCTCTGTCGGGAAGCAACGCGGTGCTCGCATACAGCGTGGAGCTCATGAAGGCACAGGAGGCACGAGCGAATCGCGCTCGATGCGATCACGGGTGCGCCGATTGCCAATCCCGACCAGCTGTACGAGGAATGGTCGCCCGTCAAACTGGCGCGCCGCCTGGGGATCTAACATGAAACACCACTGGAGTTTTGTGCCCCTTTGCGGAGCGACTTTGCTCTTTGCCAGTCCTGCGAGTTGGTCTGCCCGGGTCGGATTTTCGGTTGCCCTTACCCCGCCTGCTGCCGTGGTTGAGACGATCCCGCCGCCGCCCGCGCCGGGTAACGTTTGGACTCCCGGGTATTGGAGCTGGAACGGCACGGAATACGTTTGGGTTCCCGGACAATACGCTCTGCCGCCGTTCCCCGGTGCAGTGTGGATCGGCGGAAGGTGGCTTAGTAGCTAAGCGTGATGTGGTTCTCTACTTTCGTGACGCCTGGAGCCAGCCATGCAGCCCGCTCGGCCTCGTCCCGCTCCGCCCACGACCGGACGCTGCCTCGCAGCACAACCTCGCCACCACTGGCTTCGACCGTGATGCGATTCGCGTCTACCTGTGCGATCCGCCTTAGCGCGCTTTCAATCCTCGTTTTGACTTCGGTTGGCTTCACGTGCGGGGCGAGTTTGATTCGGTTGATGACTCCTAGCACACCCTTGACACGCAGCGCCGCACTCTCGGCCCTCGTACGTTGATAGTTCCATTCCAAGTCGCCTTCGAGCGTGACCCATCCATTCTTGACGATGCTCTTAATGGAGTCGTAGGAATAGGGCAAGTCAATCTTGAGCTGCGCGACCACCTCTCGCGCGATCTCAGGATCTGGTCTCGAATCCGTGGAAGCCAGGCGAACTTGGATGTCATTCGCTACCGCCATGACGCCGCTAACGCGCTTGGCGTCCGTTTCGGCCTGCAACTTGTGGCTGTAGTTGCTGACGAATCCTGTCAAAGAAACGACCCCATTCTTGACCGATACGCCAATATCGGTCGCGTCCACATCTGAGTCATACTTGAACTCATCTTCCACATCGCGCTTGATCTCGCTATCAGTCCTCATGGTGAAACTCTCCTATTTTGAAGTAAATTATGCAATTCGACATCCGTGTCCGGCGCGGCCGATTCAGACGTGATACTTGAATTCCGGCATATTCTTGAGTTCCTCCTTGGAGGCTCCCGGAAGCACAATTTTGGGCCCTGCGCTAATCTGCAGAGACTGGTACGGGACGGCCACGAAATGGCTGCCGATTCCGAGGAATCCGCCGATTTGCAAGATCGCAAAAAGCACGCGGTCTTGGCCGACGATCAGATCATCGATCGTGCCGATTCGTTCGTTCTGTCCGATCGCACGGTTTGCGGAACGAGTCCCATCACGCCGCAGGCCGTAAACGCGACGGCCAGCACGTAATTGCGATAACGCCGGCGAGACAGCCGATCAGTTGTCATGCGCTTTGAATGTTCGATCATGCGTTTCACTCCTTCCGTTTGGCTTTTGCAGCGATTCATAACATTGCCTCCGCTTGGCTGTACGCATCTTTTCCGTGACAATGTCAATGAATCTCGATCGCCAAGGGTTCTGACTTCTTGGTTGTGGCTTTCGGTATGTGAATACGCAGCACCCCGTCTTTGCTCTCGGCATGAATACCTTTGGCATCGACGTGATCAGGGAGAACGAAACTACGCGTGAATGCGCCGTACATACTCTCGACGCGAATGGCGTTTTCGCTCTTGTCCTCGCGTTCTGATTTGCGTTCTCCGCTGATGGTGATGACCCCGTCCGTTACAGCGATCTTCACCTCTTCCTTCTTCACGTCCGGAAGCTCAATCTTGATGAGATATTCGTTCTCGCTCTCGCTGATATTCGCGAGCGGTATCCAGCTTCTCGTCGCGGATTCATCCCGAACCGCACCACTATCGGGCATGTACAGCGGCGAAAATCGACGTAACGCATTCTCCATTTCACGAAATGGTTCCCAACGCATCATGGCCATGGTGAGTCCTCCTACAAGGTAAGAACAAGTGACGACGCGGTAACGCTCCGATGCTGTTCCTGTCACGATGGATACTACGGCGTACGTGAAGAACCGCCTTGATCCGAATCAATTGCGGCACGAAAAAACGCGGTTCAATGTGGTTTCGGCTCTTGTGCCCGGCCCCGCGCCCTGGCCCATGTGCCGGGCCCGGCGAGGGTCACTTGATGCATGTCAAGGCGGGCGGGGCCCCTCTCGGGATTATTCTCAGCGCCGAATATGGCAAGTTATTCTCAACATCGGAGGACGCTATGAGAACCGATAGCGAAACAAGAAAGGACGTGGAAGATGAATTGCGTTTGGATCCGGACATCGATGCCACCCACGTCGCGGTTGCCGTGCACAACGGCGGCGTCACACTGACGGGCGTCATGCATAGTTGGCTGCAGAAAACTCAGGCCGGGCGCGATGCGATGCGGGTCGTCGGGCCGTTAGGTGTTGCCAATGACATTCAGGTGCGCCTGCCGCACATCAACACGCGACCCGATCCGGAGATCGTGCGCGATGCTGCCGAGAAACTTCAGAATGAACTGCCCTATTCGTCGCAGTTCATCAAGGGCACGGCGATGGAGGGGTGGCTGACGCTCGAAGGGGCGCTCGAGTGGAATTATCAGCGTGAGCGGGCAGAAAAGGCGGTGGGAGGTGTGCGGGGAGTTATCGGAACTACCAACGAAGTAGTGCTCAAACCGAGAATCCCGGCGAGCGACATCAAGTGCAAGATCGAGGATGCTTTGCAGCGAAGGGCAGAACTCGATGCGGAAGGCATCACGGTAGAGGCTATGGGCTCCAAAGCGACGCTGAGGGGCTGCGTACGGTCGTGGGCGGACCGCACGGAAGCAGAATGAGGCGGCGGTTGTTGCGGCGGTTCCGAGGAAACTCAGTGCATCGAGCGCCTGTCGGCGCCTGATTGAACGAGTAGTGCCGTGTATAGCAGCGCAAATCCCTGCATGACACCCAGGTAGTTTTCATGCGCGGACGCGAAGTAATGGGCCATCTGCAACAATTCAGGATTGCTACCCTCCAGGTCCAGGATTGCATCATCGATGAATGTTTTGCTGCCGAGTTTGTCGATTTCGGTCACGATCGCCGCACGTGTCGCCGCAGTGACACGCGGCAACGGATTGAGTAAGGCAGGTGTACCGGGCGTAATCATCATCGGTTGACCCGGCGCCGCCTGGGCAATCAATAGCCGATAAAACATGCAGAACCCGCCCATGATGCGCTGAGGGTCGCCCACATCATTGGCACATTTGGCCGCCATGTTCAGCCATTCAGGATTGTTATCGCGCAGATGGGCCGAGATTTCCGCAACGCATGCAACAGGACCCAGGTCGTCGAACTCTCGAGCGATTTGCTCCCGCGTAGAGTCTGCGACGCGGGGTAATGTGCTCATGTCACCTCCACTTCCAGTTCAGACTCCGAATGTCCGCTAGCGATTCCCAGCGCGCCTTCGCCGAATGATACACGTGCTTTCGGCGTGGCCCGCAGCGAGCGCGGCCGCGAGGATTTAGTTGGCCCTGGAGGCGAGGGCGAGTGCGGTGTATATGGCACCCGTAAAGATCAGGTTGACGCCGAGCATCAGACCGGTAACCCACAGGGCCGTCGCGGGCCAACCGATCAATAGAATCACGCCGACGACTATGCTGCCGACACCGCCGGCGGCAATCCAACCCCAACCGGCAACGGGCCGGACGATCATGCCTAATCCCAACCGAAGCGCGCCTTCGGCAATGAGAAGCGTTGCGATCATCACGGCGAGCGTGAGTGCGCCGCCGATCGGGTAGATGACCACGAGGAGTCCCGCGATTGCGTAGAACATACCTCCGAGGCCATACAATGCAGAGCGCGGCCACGCTTTGATCTTGAACGCGTTAATCATCTGAAAGACCGCGGTCACGATGAGCAACGCACCAAAGACGGCTACGGCCGCGAGGGATGCGAGTACGGGAGCGACAATCGCGAGGCTCCCTGCAATGATCTCGACGATGCCCAGCGCGAGCAGCCATCCCCATCGATGTCCGAGTGCCGGTGTCGCCGCTTCCGATTCCATCGGTTGAGTTATCGTTGTCATGTCGTGCTCCTCGGGCATACGCCTCTTCAAAGTGACTTTCACGATAGCGCTGTCGATCATATAACGCCTTGACATCCGTCAATTGACAAGGCCGCAGTCAGACGACGTTGCGTCAGATCGATTTGAGCGTTGTTGAGGAGCGCCGCATCACGGCTCAGCGCGCCTTGCGCCTGGGCAAACGCATGGCAGATCGTACTGTTGCGCGATCCGCTGACGCTGCCGCGTCCGGCGGCGATCATTTGATCAATGTCAATGCACCGGCCGCCCTCGAGGGTTACGATCAGCAGTAAGTCCAACATCGGAGGAAGCCATGAGAACCGACGGTCAGATAAAGAAGGACGTGGAAGATGAATTGCGCTGGGATCCGGACATCGATGCCACCGACGTCGCCGTCGCCGTGCACAACGGGGTCGTCACGCTGACTGGCTTTGTACGCAGTTATCTCCAGAAGACTCAGGCGGAGCGTGATGCGAAGCGGGTCGCAGGGACCTTGGGCCTTGCCAACGACATCGAAGTGCGATTGCCTTTCATCAACAAGCGCCCCGATCCGGAAATCGCGCGCGACGCCGTCATGAAACTTCAGAACGAACTTCCTTATTCGTCGCAATTCATCAAAGTGACGGTTCAGAACGGGTGGTTGACGCTCGAAGGGGCGCTCGAGTGGAATTATCAGCGTGATCGGGCGAAAGAGGTCGTGCGGTCGGTGCGGGGCGTCGTGGGAGTTACCGACGACATCACGCTCAGACCGCGGGTGGCGGCGAGCGACATCAAACAAAAGATCGAGGAGGCGTTGAAGCGAAGCGCCGAACTCGACGCGAATCGCATCACAATCGAGGCCACAGGCTCCAAAGTAACGTTAAAAGGCACCGTACGGTCATGGGCGGAGCGTACCGAAGCTGAGCGCGCGGCGTGGCAGGCGCCCGGCGTTACGACGGTTGAGAATAGAATCGCGATCAGTCCAGAGCAAACCCCTGCATGACGTCGAGGTCATTAGTCTTGCGCCGACGCAACGAAGTGGAGCCGCCGCAGCGGTACAGAGCAAACGGACGCTTGGAAAATCGCCTGGGTGGCGCCGTTCCGCCGGTCGGCAGGACCGATCACCAGCACCAGGCTCCGGCGCCCCAAAGCCACCGGCCGCAGTGAAACGGTGCGAAACCCCGCGGTTCATCATCTACCCAGGTATAACCCCACGGCTCCGGCGTACACGCAGCAATAGCGTTCCGCTCGTGAGCCCGATCTGCGTGACGTCATTGTTCCGTCGAGTTGCAGTCCGGCGCGGCTGTTTTGCTCCGACCACATTGGACCCGCGATCGTACGGCGCGTGCGAAGCAGCGCCTTGATCCGAATAAAAAGCGGCGCGAAATCCGCGCTATGGTAAGGCGCGTTCCGGTTGGCAATGACGCGGTGCGATAGGGCTCGACTAATCGAGCTGAGTAGCGCCCTATCCGCCTACAGATTATGTCTCAAAGGAATGAGAGTTCCGATCGCCCGTCCTGATTCCTGCCGGTCTTTCGGCAGCGCTGCCAACAATTGGGCACCTGACTGTGGTGTTGAGTCATCGGAGTACCGGTGGCGCGCGCACATCCCGATAGAATGGCCCTTCTTTTCCCCGTCGCGTACGCGGCTGATGCATTTCAGGATCTTTTTGGCATGGTGAATGCATCGCACTATGTTTCACGTCGGAGCGGCAAGGAGGGCAATCGATGCGCGACATTTCCGCATCATCAATCGCCCAGCTCTTGAAACGCATTGCTGTCGCTGACGTCATCGGGTCATAGCGCAAAGTGGGAGAGGCATCCATTGGGAATACAGAAGTTCGAAAGATCAAAATGGCGCGACGTTTGCGCAGCAGTCTCCATCGCCCTGCTGGGCAAGCGCGCCGAGATCGAAGTTGTCGATCATTTCGTGTTTCAGCCAAGGGAAATGTATCTCGATTCGGGCTCGGTGGAGTGCAACCGAGACGCTGCGCGGCAATCAGGGGCCGGTCGGGCCGTCATTCTCCGAGTCCGGTTGCAGGACTTTAAGATCCATAATGTGCGCATCTCTACGCATGCGCTTGATCTCATCCTCGCAATGGTAGTCGGTGGCGGGCCCCATGAGGTCGACCGTGGCGGTCGTGTCGTTGCCCTCCACCCAAACGATTTCGTATAGCGGGTTGGCAGTGAGAGCGCTCAAGAAACTCGGATCGCGAGGATTGGGAACATCCAGTGTCAGCCGCAGCAGCAGGCGGGCGTGGCATCTGTCCGGTATCGCGCTCTGGGCGCCGTTGATGCTGAGCACTGCCGCGAGAGTGCCGGCAGCAATCAAGCCGGTGCGCACGTTCACACCAGTGGTAGATCTACGAGAGTTGATGGCTAACACCCTTTGAGGCCGTGCGCGCAGCGCCAGTTCGAGTTCTTCGGGCATGCATTGTTCGCCTCCGTGTAAGCCGTACATCGCAATTATAGCCGTCGACTGAGTCAATCAATTGATCTGGATCAAGGCGCGCGCCGCGATCTACGCTGCGCCTTAACCGCATCTGCCCGTAGCAATTGAAATTCGCAGCGCATGCGTTTTCCGTCAACTGCAAAAATACTAAGGATCATCACCCTTGGCGACGCTCTTGATGCTCTCGTGGGAATAAGGCATTCGAACCGGAGAACCGTGCCGAGCGCAGCCGCTTCAGGCGTGATACTTGAATTCCGGCAGATTCTTGAGCGCCTCTTTTGAGGCACCCGGCAGCACAATCTTGTTTGGCGCCTCGTCTATTTGGAGAGATTGGTACGGGACGGCCACCAAATGGCTGCCGATTCCGAGAAATCCGCCGACCTGCAGAATCCCGAAAAGTACCCGATCTTGGCCGATGATCAAATCGTCGATCGTGCCGATCCGTTCATTCTTTTCGTTCAGAACGGGTTTGCCCTTGAGATCCCCGGTCCGCACCCCCTGTGCGACTGCCACGACATCCACGACGACCACACCCGAGTTCACGATTTGCGGAACAAGTCCAATCGCGCCGCACGCCGCGAGGGCGACGGCCAGCACGCCGACGCGACGGCGTTGGCATCTCAGCCACTCGACCCCGAGACGGTCTGCATTCGTGATCGGTCCCTTCGGTTTCTCAATCTGGTTTGTATTGCGACTCATGACACTACCTCCGGTGGAACGTAAATTCTGCAGAGTCAGTTTTGCGTGCCCAAAATCGGCGCGAACCGCTGTGGGGAACAATAATGTCGTTTGAGCACCACTGCCTTGATCCGCATCAATTTGACCTAGCATGTAGCGCTTCGCTCACATCTGCGTGACCGTCGCGGGAGCGCTGTTCCAATGCCAATGCGGCGGCCGTCCAGGAGGGCGCGAGCGATCCCCGTCAAGGTATCCCGCGTTGCCCATGGGTCACACTCGAGGGCGACTCGGAATGGAACTACCAACGTACGAGGGCGGAGAATACGGCGCTGCGCGTCAAGGGTGTGCTCGGCGTCAGCAACCACATCAATCTTGCGCCGCGCGTGAAGCCGCGGAAAACTCATCCCGGTATTCAAGCCAAAGATCTTCGATGGCTTGACGCGTGAGCGGCGCAATGATGGGCGTCACAAGTATCGTCTGCGACCATGGCTGCCTCTGCGAACGATGAAATCTAAGTGCTTTTGCTGCGTTTTTTGGTCACAGGCACTTTGCGGACGGATCTGGCGCTACTGCGATTCACTCGCGTCCTGATCTCCTCGAGACGGTCCCGCGCAACCTCGTTTAGTTTTCGCTCCACTTCGCGATAGCGTTCTATCAGTAGGACCCCGAAGGGGGTAACTTCGGCTCCTCCACCGCCGCGGCCGCCTACGCTATTTACCGTCGCCGGCATATCGAAGGACTTGTTTAAGCTGTCCAGTAAGAGCCACGCTCGCCGATAGCTGAGGCCCATCTGGCGCGCAGCCTCCGAAACTGACCGATACGTCTTGATGCCCTCCAGCAAGGCAATTTTCCCAGGGCCCAGATTTGAATCTTCCGCGAAATCTATGCGAAATCGGATCAGGGGTGCTTGCTTCATGATTCCTCTATGCCTCCGCATCGATTGGATCGTTTTACCAACAATGTACAACGCCTGCTATACTGCGAACAACATCCGATACCGTAACTCGTGGCGAAATGTCACACAACCGAGTCAGCTACACCGAGCGGACGTCACCAGTCACCTATCCGGTTTCGTGAAGTGAAATCGCCGAACCGCTTTGATCGGATGGAGTGGGCCGGTGCTTTCGGGGATCTAGGCACGCTTATACCCTTTGTGATGGCCTACATCGCCGTTGTCAAAATGGACTCTTTCGGGGTGCTCTTTTCACTCGGCGCCTCGATGCTTGTGAGTGGCCTTTACTACAAAACCCCATTTCCGGTTCAGCCCATGAAGGCCATTGGGGCTGTCGCCGCTACTCAAGCCGCACAGACCGCAACTATTACCCAAGGTGTGGTTTACGGCGCCGGCCTCGTAACCGGGCTTGCATGGTTGCTGTTAGGTCTCAGCGGTGTTGCGCGCCGAGTTGGAAGATGGGCGCCTCGATCTGTCGTCGTGGGTATCGTTTTGGGGCTTGGCCTCGGCTTTATGCTCCAGGGAATCAAGATGATGAGCAGCGGCTGGCTGATTGCGGCCATAGGCATGGGCGGTACGGTGCTGCTCCTGAAAAACAGAGCCATTCCCGCTATGTTTTTGCTGCTGCTTTTCGGCGTCGCATGCGGCATCGCGAAAAATCCTGATCTCTTGGATTCACTCGCGGGTCTGAAGATACAACTTCGCGTACCGTCGATTGCTTTATTTGACGTCACGTGGAAAGACATAGTTATTGGCGGGGCGCTGTTGGCTCTGCCGCAGCTACCCTTAACGCTGGGCAATGCCGTGATTGCAATAACGGAGGAAAACAATCGTCTCTTCCCAGACCACCCTGTAACGGAAAATGAGGTGGCGACCTCCACCGGTGTGATGAATTTACTGAGCGCCGCGTGTGGTGGTGTGCCCATGTGTCACGGGGCTGGCGGTATGGCGGGGCATGTAGCCTTTGGCGCGAAGACCGGCGGCGCGCCGATCATTCTGGGAGTTGTCCTTTTAGTAGTGGCTTTTTTCCTGAGCGGCTCCGTTGGCATCATTCTGGAGCTATTTCCACGAGCGGTCCTGGGTGTGATCTTGTTCCTCACGGGTGCTCAGTTAGCTCTTGGATCATGCGATTTTAGCAAGAACAAGGAAGAGCGATTTATCACGCTCGTCACGGCCGCTTTTTCAATATGGAATGTCGGTCTCGCCTTCATCGCCGGATTAATCCTGGCGCATTTGAAGGCGCGAGACCTCCTTCGCCTGTAAGGACGCTGCTCATGCAGAGCGGCCCGGCGGCTACGGACTCAATCGGCTTCTCGGAGAATTATGGGAGGTGCCGAATGTCATTGATACGCACCTTCGGACTCTTCATACGCACCGTCATAGAAATCCCACAGCTTGACAATACGAAGATACTCGTAATATTGTACAAACATGAACACTTCAGCCGTCATCGATGCGCTTGGGGCCCTTGCTCACGAACACCGACTCGCGATTTATCGGTTACTCGTTCAACGTGGTCCCGAGGGACTTCCGGCTGGCACCGTCGGGCAACGTGTGGGGCTCTTGCCCTCATCGCTGACGTTCCATTTGCAAAGCCTTCAGCGCGCCGGCCTCATTACGCGGCGCCGCGTAAGCCGCCAACTCTTCTACTCGGTTGATTTTGCAGTGATGAATGGACTGGTCGGCTACTTGACCGAGAATTGCTGCCGCGAGAGTGGTGTCGAATGCTGCGCACCAGCTCAGGCAACGAAGCCGGTCAAACGCTCAGCAAAAGCCGCCTGACCGGCCCCTATCATGGTCGAGTCATGAAACGGCTACAACCCAAGTAGGTGCACCATGAAGCGATTTCACATGCATGTCAGCGTCAACAACCTGGACGAATCCATCCGATTCTATTCGACGTTGTTCGCCACGCAGCCGACTGTTCTGCAATCGGATTACGCCAAATGGATGCTGGAAGATCCGCGGATTAATTTCGCGATCTCGACGCATCGCCAGCCGGTGGGTGTCAATCATCTAGGCATTCAAGTCGACTCCGGCGAGGAATTGCGCGGGATGCATACTCAGCTACAGACGGCCGATTCGCAATTAATTCAAGAGAACGAGCAGCCCTGCTGCTACGCCAAATCAGACAAGTACTGGGTCACTGACCCGACCGGCATTGCGTGGGAGACCTTTCACACGCTTGGCACCATTCCCGTCTATGGTGAAGACACGCCGGTCTTCAACCACGGTGCCGCCACAGTCCCCAATGCGAGTACCTGCTACCCATTGGCGGCGAAGGTAGATGAGCCGTGCTGCGATCCCGTCGTCGGGTCCGCGCAAGAGGCCTGTTGTGCAACCTGAATGGTTTGGCGCTCGGGTAATGAGCTCGAACACCGCCCCAAACCAACAATGAAATTCAAATGACGGATAAGATTTACAACGTTTTGTTTCTGTGCACGGGCAATTCCGCGCGCAGCATCCTCGCTGAAGCCGTCATCAACAATCTCGGCAAGGGACGGATGCGACTCAAGGAGCGCTTGGACTCGATCGGCCAGACGCCGAACCCGACCGACGATGCACACTGAACCGTTGTCACGCCGGTTGCTCTCCGAGGGCCTAGGATCGGCGTTGCTGGCCGCGACCGTGGTGGGATCCGGGATCATGGCGCAACGTCTCGCCGGCAGTAATGTCGCAGTCGCGCTGCTCGCGAATACGAGTGCTACCGTGGCGGTGCTCTACACGTTGATTACTCTTTTGGGTCCCATCAGTGGTGCTCACTTTAACCCCGCTGTCTCAGTCATCGAGTCTCTTCGCGGTCGGCTCTTGTGGCGTGATGCCGCTGCGTACGGGGCGGCCTATTGGTTCACCGCCTCAACCTCATTCGCGAACCCCGCGATCACGATCGCGCGCTCGTTGACCGACACATTTTCTGGCATCCGACCGATCGACGCACCGGCTTTTATCGCCGCCCAACTCGTTGGTGCCATCGCCGCTTTAGGGATAGGCCGCCTGCTATTTCCAGTGGTGAAGCCGACCACCATCTCGTACGGTTTCGAAACGGCCGCCCCACCTACCGACGATAAGCATCCCGAGGCCTCCCATGTCTGATTCCGCCATCCCAGTCACGATCTATCACAATCCGTCTTGTGGCACCTCCCGCAACACGCTGGCGCTCGTCCGCAACGCCGGCGTCGAGCCCATGGTCATTGAATACTTGAAGACCCCGCCGGACCGCGCGACCCTCGAATCGCTGCTTCAGCGCATGGGCATTCGCCCGCGAGATTTACTGCGCCAAAAGGGCACGCCCTACGAAGAGCTGGGACTTGGAGCCGATCACTGGACGGATGGTGAGCTGATTGATCAGATGCTGAAGCACCCCATTTTGATCAATCGACCAATCGTGGTCACACCCTGGGGCGTGAAGCTGTGTCGTCCGTCCGAGACGGTTTTGGACATCTTACCGGTCCCGCAGAAAGGGCCGTTTGCCAAAGAAGACGGGGAACCATTGATCGACGCAGAAGGCCGCCGCATTGGCTGAAATTCAATGCTGACTCACCGGTCGATTCGAGAATCCCCCAACTGATTTTAACGCATCCTTGCGGATTGCATTTTGTCAGAGGGAATCATCTCGGCGAAGTTGAGGCAGATTCCGCAATAATTTTTATCTCAACGCGAATGTACGGTGGGTCCTGCCCGGCCCCGTAGTCCAGTGTTTCGACCCAATGCATTGGCTCTGGACTCATCCAAGTGGCAATCCATTGCCCCGGATGTATTGGCGTATCTTTGCTCGGAATATCTCTCACACTCCCATCGGAACGATGGTATCGAATGTGGGGGCTTTTGCCACCGGTGTCCCAATGCAACATCAAACTGGGCCAGCGATGATGATGCATGGGTTCTGGTTTACCTACCGGCGGTATCGGAACTTCTAAGACACGCACAATCGCGTTTTCAAAAATGATTTTGTGACTCTCTGGTGCTGCCTGTACAGCGTCTCCGCCATCCGGAAAATCGGATTGGCCCGCGGACATTGCCAGCACTTGCCACGCGCAAGTGACACTCAATGCCGAGGCCAAACACCCGCCCCACGAGAGTGTTCTCTTAACGTCTGTAGTTCCCTTTTGCATGCTCGCTCCGCAGGTAATTGTTTGACTCCGACGTGTTCGCCATGTCGGCGTGTGTCGACGGCCCGCCCTCGGCGATCAAGGTGATCTTCTCGATCTGACGTGCCTGGCCAGCTTACGCGAGACTAAGGATAGGTCGAGCACGCCCCCTCATCTGAAATGATATTCAAGTGCGGCAGAGAACTGCCAAAACTGGTTCTGCGACGTCGAATTGAAGTACTCGGCGCTCACTCCGATTCCAACGTGCCGCCCAAGGGCGAAGCGTGGACCGACACCGAGCGTGTAGCCTAGACCATTATCCGATCGGTTCAGCTTGTCAGCTCCACTCACGTACACATCCGATGTGGTTAGCCAAAAGTACGGACCCGCACGCAGGTCCACATCGATGGCGTGCGCGAGGGGCCAGCGGTAGCGCGCCTCCAGTGCCACGATATCGCCACTGCCTCGCACGATATGCGCGGTATCAGCGAGCACCGGACCGAGATTCGCGGGCAGAACGCCTTCGAGGGCCGCGCGGGTGCGCCCTACATAGGTGCCGGCAATCTCCACGGCGAAGTTGTCGTGCAGCTCGTAGCCGAGGTACAGCGTACCGCCCGCGGTGCCGCGTTCCGCGCCTGTAGCGGTTATCCGATAGCCATCGGCCCGCAGGTCGCTGGAAAGCTTAGCGGCCGTCATGCTGCTGGTGGAATCGCCAAGGCGGATTCCGCCGTAGATATTTGACAACCAATTCCCATCGTCTGCACGGGCAGGAGCACTCGAGAGCGCGGCGAGAAATGCAACGGCCAGAGGCATCAGCAGAGCTGCACGCCGCGGGCCCACCACCCTGAGTGAGGCGAGGAGCGCAAGCATCAGCAGCGTTACCGTGCCGATCGCGCCACCGCCCCCGGTCACGGCCACGTTCTGCAGGGGCTGGGGAGCGGTGGTCACCGAATACGTGATGTTGACGCCGTCGACGGTCAACACCGCGGTGGCGGTCGTGTTGTAAGTCGACTGAGCGGTGACCTGCACTCTGACCTGGTTGCCTGGTTGAATGGTGCCGGCCGCCGACGTGAACGCACCACCGTTGATGCTGTATTGTGCCCCGCTCGTGATGCTGATGGCCGCTGGGCTGGTGATGCCCGTCACGGTGATTGGATTGGAGATGTGAGTGCTCGAGGTCGCCGCACCGGTGACCGCCGTGAAGCTGCCAAGCACCGGTTCGGCGCCCGTGGTCACCGCGAAATTGGATGGAGTGCCACCGATCGTCAGCACCGCGGTCGCCGTGGTGTTGTAGGTGGACGGCGCGGTGACCTCTACTCTGACCTGGTCACCCGGGTGAACGGTGCCGGCGGCCGTGGTAAACGGGCCGCCATTGATGCTGTATTCAGCGTCGCTGGTGACGCTGATCGACGCGAGGGCCGTAATGCTCGTGACTGTAATCGGATTGGAAATCTGCGTGCTCGAGACACCGGCACCGGTAACGGCCGTGAATCCCGCCTGCGAGGTCTGCTGGGCGGTCGTGGTCACCGTGTACGTGGACGTGACGCCGCCGATGGTCACGATCGCAGAAGCCGTCGTGTTGTAGGTTGACGGCGCAATCATCTGCGCGGTGACCTGGTCACCTGGCTGGACGGTGCCCGGAGCCGAGGTGAACGGGCCGCCGTTGATGCTGTACTCATTCCCGTTGCTGACGCTGATTGGCGCGGGGATGGTGGTCCCCGTGACGGTGATGGCGTTGGATGTCTGGATACTGCCCGGTACCGCACCGGTCACCGGCGTGAAGCCGCCCTGAAGCACCGGCTGGGCACCCGTGGTCACCGTGAACGTCGACGAGACGCCTCCGATGATGAGCACGGTGGAGTCGGATGTGCTGTAGCCGGAGGCCGCAGTCAACTTCACTTGAACCTGTGCGCCCGGCGAGACGGTGCCGGGAACCGAGGTGAACGCGCCACTGTTGATGCTGTATTGCCCACCGGAGCTCACGCTGATCGGAGCGGGTACATCGGTGCTGCTCACGGTGACGAAATTGGAGACTTGCGCGCTCGATGGATCTACGTTGATGAGCGGCGTGAAACTGAACGGGCTGGGTATGGAGTTGATGCCGGTACCCGACAGCGTCACCACCGATGTGACTGTCGGCGAGGCGGCCAAGTTGCTTTGAATGGTTAGCGTGCCATTGCGACTACCCAATGCGGTCGGCGTGAAGACTACATTGATAGTGCAAGTCTGCGCATTTGCCAGAGTTGCCGGGCAGTTATTCGTTTGGGAATAGTCTCCCGTGACCGCGATGCTGGTGATGGTCGCGCTGCCGTTGCTCCCCTCGGTCAGAGTGACCGCCTGCGAGGTGCTTGCGACGCTCACTTGCTGCGGAGCGTAGGCCAGGGAGGCGGGATTCACCACCAGTGTAGTGTCGCAGGTGACGTTGGAATTGACGGTCGCGGTATTATTGCTTTCGTCCGGATCCAGGAAGCTGGTGGTGCTGCCGAAATCCGCGTTGGCTGTATTGGCCACGGTGGAACCACAGGTTGCGGCGGGATCAAGCGTGCCTGTGATCGTGTAGGTGACCGACGCATTCGCCGGAAGTGTGACGTTGGTCGTGTTGATGTTTCCAGTTCCCGACGCGTCACAGGTTGCCCCGGCGGCACCGACACAAGTCCAAGCAGCGCCGGTGATTGAAGCCGGAAGATTGTCCACGACCGTCGGTGCGTTGCCGCTGTCGAGCGAGTAATTGCCATCGTTCGTCAGGGTAACCCCATAGGTGACGGACGAACCCTGCAACACCGATGCTGGGCCCGTCATCGTCACCTGAAGATCGTCCGGCGTTGCTGCGGTGAGCCCCTGCAATTCGTGGTTGTTGGTCGAGCCCCCGGTGCTGCCGCTGAATCCCACACTCAGATTCGCTGGCGCGGCGTACGGGAACGCCTTGTTCGAGAACAGGGTCTGGAAGGCCTGTCCGCTGGCGCTCTGGAATTGTGCTGTGATCGTGTAGCCGACGGCCGGCGCCACGGCAGGCGTGAGGATCAGCTGCACGGTCTTCGGCGAGGGCCGCGAGGCGGCGTGAGGATTGTCGATTCCGCCGGAAATTGATGTCGTGGCGACCCAGGCATTGGTCGAACTTTCCGGTCCGCGGATCACCAGCGACTCTGGCCTGCGGCCCGGGCCGCCACTGGCGGGCGTACAGCGGTCGCTGGGATTGGAAAAGTTGCCGTATTCATCGAGACCGATGGCAAGGTAGCCCCCCGCTCCGCCGCAGTACCCCAGGCCACCGCCCGTGAAGGCGCCCGCCATGGGTGAAGCGGTCGAGGAGTCGTACAGGAACAGGGTCATGCCGTCGGCGCCCGTTCCGCCCCATGACACGTAGTTGAACCTCACCACGACCGGCTGATTGCCGGGGAAGCTGGATCCGGTGTCGAGCGCCAGGCCTTTTTCATTGTTGACGACGGCGGTCAGGCGCAGCCATCCCGAGCCAGCCGCGTCGATCGACGGTGCGGTCAGGATGGCGGAATTGCTCACCGTCCATCCGGGCGCGGTAGTGCCCTCGAATAACTCCTGCAGCTTGAATTGCGCATCCGCGGGGGCGGCGTAACCCGCCAGCAGCATGCAGCACAAGGATAATTTCAGACCTGCATCAGTTTTCATCGGTGTTGGTTGTCCTGCCTAACGCCGTGGAGGCTATCAAGTTTCGGATGGAACATTCTGGTGTGGCCGTCAAAGATCTCGAAACCAGTGATCGGCCCCAAGAAGCGCGCGTAGGAGGTTTTAAGCCGGCGTCGCCGCCTTCCGATGCCGATGTTGGGTTCGCGGGAATGATCGGCACCTGCAGCCAATGTTCGATGCAAAGATCAAATTCCGCGGTCGCCAACACTTCACCCTAAGTTATTGATTATTAACCAGTTTATCACTATATTGCGCTATGATCGGTGCGTTTCGGAAACCGCCATCACGCATCCGGAAGCGGAAGCGTTGTGTCGTGTCGTTCGATTGCTTGCAAGGTGCGCAACTCTTGGAGAAATGCATCGGCCTTCAAACAATCGCGTGTTCACCGGTTGCGCCGGCACCCAGGCTTCGTTACAGATGAAACTCACAGTGACATCAGCATCGGGTATCGCCTGAGGTATGGTTGCGTTGCGCGGTTACTGCGCGCTCGTGTCGCTCGGCGATAGCGAAAGGAGATGAAATTGAAAATGCGCGCGAGTTATTATTGCGCCGCCGTGCTGGTTGCGTGTAACGCCAGTGTCGGCGCGACCCTTCCAGCCGTCACCATCGACGACACGCTTGTGTTTCCGGAAAGCCTGAGCGCCGCCGCGGATGGCTCACTGTATATCGGCAGCTGGAAGGGCGTCGTCTAACGACATCACGCTCGCGAAGAATGGCGCCGCCTATATTTCGGATACGCCGAACGGGCGAATTTTTCGGGTGTCTCGCGGTTCGAAGCAACTTGAGTTGTTCGCCCGGGACGAACAGCTCAAGGGAATCGACGGCATTGTGTTCAGCGGCGACGGTACCTTATATGCCAATTCGGTCACCACCAATAAGTTGTGGCGGATCGCGATCGGCAAGGACGGCAACGTAGGCCCTATTGCCGACCTTACGCCGTCCGAACCGCTCAAAGGGGCTGACGGATTTCGTTTGATCAGGGTCGAGCGAAAGATCGAATACGTGACGAAGCCTGAGTTGAAGGGCCAGGATCCCGGACCTTTTACGGTGTTAGCCCTTCCTCTGCCTGCCGAATAGGGGTAGCTCGACGATTGTCACGACGCTGATGAACGCGGTCCTCGTCTTCGTTTTGCGTTCCCACCGCCCGGTGCCGCAGTTTGCTACCCTCTCAAGCCTGCGAGGGTATACATGGATCTTCACTGGTTTTTCCGCGGACAGCTGACGCCACCCACGTATCGCGTGGCGTTGCTGCCGACGCCTGCGCTTAGGAGACTCGAGACCGAGGGTTCTGCCTACAAGGTCGTACTCCTCACAGGACCGGCGGGCTATGGCAAGACCGCTCTTCTGGCCCAATGGCGGGTTGCGCTGCGCACGGCCGGTACGCGTACGTCGTGGATGTCGGTTACAGCCGATCAGCATGAGCCGGCGCAGCTGCTGACCTATGTCGCTATGAGCCTCATCGACGCCGGAGTGGATCTCGGGCCGGTGGAGAAGCTCGTTGAACAGTGGTTCGCCGATACACCGATTCCGGCCGCGGTCGCGGCGCTGTCCGGACAGCTGGCCCGCGCTTCACATCCGATTGTTTTACTTATCGATGATATACATCATTTGCCGCGCGTGACAGCGGAACAGGTCTTAGGCCCTTTGCTGCTGCCGGGCCTGCCGTTGGTCCATCTCGCAATGGCCGGCAGGAGCCGGCCGGCGCTGCCCCTTGCCACTCTGCGCTCCCGCGGCGAGCTACTGGAATTCGAAGTCGATGCCCTGCGGTTTGGCGCGGATGAAATCGATGCATTGTTCCCCGATCTTGCACCACCGCAGCGGGATCTATTGGCCGCTCGCACTCACGGTTGGCCGGTGGCGTTGCAGTTGGCGCGACTTTGGCTTACCGCAAGGCCGGAACGAGCCTCTTTGATCGCAGGCTTTTCTGGTCGTACGGTCGAGGTCGCGGAATATCTGACCGAACAGGTCTTGAGCGATTTGCCGCTCACGGCTCGAAGAACTCTCGAGACAACCGCACCCCTGGATACGATCTGTGCCGGAGTGGTGGAGGCGGTAACGGGCGCTGCCGCCGCCTGGGTCGAGTTGATCACGCTGCCGGCTCTGGCTCACCTGGTGGTGCCGCTCGATGAAGCCCGAGAGTGGTATCGGCTGCACCCGCTCCTGGCGGACTACCTTCGTGATCATCTAAGGCTCCAAGATGCGGCAGTCGAGCGGCAGTGCCACGCTCGCGCCTCGGTATGGTTCGAGGAACAAGGTATTACGCGAGACGCAGTCCGGCACGCGGCGGCAGCCGGCGATATTGATCGCGCCGCCACTCTCATAGAAGGCAGCGGCGGCTGGGAGCTCATTCTCTTTGGCGGCGCCGGCCTCATGCGGGCATTGCTCGCGGAAATGCCATCGAATCGCTTGGCGGCGTATCCACGGGTCGAGCTGTTCCGCGCCTTCCTCGATGCCAAAGAAGGCGCCGTAGTCGACGCGCGCAGGCGTTACGAGGAGGCGCGCGTCGCAGCAGCGCGGACCGGCAGCCCGCCGTCCGTCTCAACACCGCTGGGCCGCGACCTCAACGTCGTCGGCCATCTCTTGGCGCGGTACGAGGACCAGCCTGTCGAGCCCGGTGCGCTCGAAGCGATCTATCGAGAAATCGAGGCGCTGGCGCCGGGGGATGCCATCGGGCGCGCCACCCTTCTCAATACCGCCTGTCTTCTAGGCTTCGCGTTGGGTGACATGCGCGCCGCGCATGAAGCCTGCGACCGGGCCGCGCGCGAGATGCGCAGTTTAGGGTCCGTGCTGGGCTTCAATTACTGCGCACTTCATCTCGGGCTCGCATCGCTTTACTTGGGCCACCGGCGTGAGGCGGAGGCGACATTCCGCGAGGCGCTTGAGCTTGCCGAGGAGAATTTCGGCGTCGACAGCGGACTGCGCGCAGTGGCGGACATACACCTGGCGGTGGCGCTTCTCGCACGTGGCAGCGTCTCAGGCGCCGCCGATTTGTTTGAGCGTTCGCTGGAACATATCGAAGCCTACGATGGATGGCTCGATATCTATGCCGAAGGGTATGCCACCGCAGTCAGCATGGCGCTCAACAGTGGCGGCCTTGAGCAGGCCGAAGGATTTTTAAATCGGGCAGCCGCGACCGCCGTCCGCCGCCGATTGACGCGGCTGGAAGGGCTGGTTCACGCGCATCGAGCACGACTCCACGTGCGCGCCGCACGTCTCGATGAGGCGCGCGCCGCCGTGTCGTGGCAGCCAGGTGATTGGCGAGAGGCGCCTGCTCGCTGGCGCGAACATCATGCGAACGGAATTGCCGCTGCCGAGTTGGCAATAGTCAGCGGTGATCCGGCTGCCGCGCATCTGATACTGGCGGATCTTGCGGCGGCTGCAGCGGCCGGGCACCGAGCCCGCGACGCGCGCGTAGTCGCGTTTCTGACCGCCATCGCTGCTCATGGCGCCGGTGCGCGAGACGAGGCGGCGGCGGCTCTCATTCAACTGCTGGAGCCGGCGCTGACAGAGGATGACACCGAATTCTTGGTTGAGTCAGGGCCGCTCGCCGTACCGCTGTTGCAGTATTCGAGGCAATGGACTCGTGACAATGGGGCAAGTACGCTCGCACGACAGGCGCTCGGTGCCGCACTTGCGCGGCTCTCGACCGTTGCAGCGGGAAAAAGTGAGTCGCGTACCACGTTACTGAGCGCGCGCGAGCTCGAAGTGCTGGCGGAGCTTGCGCGAGCATCGTCCAACAAGGTCATTGCACGCGCGCTGCAGATGACGGAAAACACGGTTAAGTTTCACCTCAAGAACATTTTCCAAAAACTCGATATCCATCATCGCGCTCAGGCCATCAATGCTGCGCGCGAGCAGGGCTTGATTCAGTAAGCCTACCCATCTGGGTAGGCGTTTATTTCGACCGATCTACCCATTCGGGCTTTGACGACGGAACGCGCGGGCCGCATTGTCGCGGCTACCGGCCCGAGGCGTCGATCAAAGAGTGGGGGAGTGAGCAGTGACGGAGACATTGCGTATCGGCGTCGATGTGGGGGGAACCAACACCGATGCGATCGTGCTGCGTGGCGGGGAAGTGCTCGCGCAGCACAAGGCGCCCACCTCGTCCGACATAGGGACCGGCATCGTCCAGGCAATCCGCGACGTCCTTGCTCAGGCCATGGTACCGGCGAGTGAAGTAGCAGGCGTGATGATCGGAACGACGCATTTCACCAATGCGTTCGTCGAAGGGCGGCATTTGAGCCGAGTGGGCGTTCTGCGACTCGGAGCCCCGGCTTCTTTGAGTGTTCGCCCGTTCGCGGATTGGCCTCATGCGCTGATCGACGCCGTCGGCGGTCACGCAGCCATAGTCGCGGGCGGCTACAACTACGACGGCCGACCGATCCGTGCCGTGGATCCGGGTGAAATCCGCCGGACAATCGCCGAGTTTGCGGCACGAGATATTCGCGCCGTGGCGATCTCGTCGATATTCGCACCGGTCAACAAGTCCCACGAGGAGCAGGTCGCCGCCATCGTTTCTCGGGAGCTGCCGGGCGTGCATCTGACATTGTCGAGCGAGATCGGACGCATCGGTCTGATCGAGCGTGAAAATGCCACCATCATGAACAGCGCCCTACTCGCGATGGCGGATCGCGTGGTCGGATCCTTCCGCCAAGCGCTTGCCAGTCTAGGCATTCGGGCGCCATTCTTCATCAGTCAGAACGACGGCACGCTACTAGATCCGGATAGCGTGGTGCGCTTTCCGGTGTTGACCTTTGCCTCGGGGCCGACGAACAGCATGCGCGGTGCGGCCTTCCTGTCGGGGGCCAAGGATGCGCTGGTGATGGACATCGGGGGCACTACCACGGATGCCGGAGCCCTCGTCAATGGCTTTCCCCGCGAATCGTCGATCGCGGTGGATATCGGCGGCGTACGCACCAATTTTCGCATGCCCGATATCCTGTCGATCGGCCTGGGAGGCGGCAGCCTGGTCGCCGTCGAGGGCGGTCGGATACGAGTGGGCCCGAAGTCCGTGGGTTACCGGATCTTGACGGAAGCCTTGGTCTTCGGCGGCACTCGCTTGACTGCGACGGATATTGCGGTCGCGGCGGGCTATGCGGAGATCGGCGACCGCGATCGCGTGCGCCATCTGGACAAACAAATGGTGGCCGCCGCGGTCGAGGAGATTCACCGTCTCGCGGAGGAAGCCCTCGACCGCATGAAGACCTCCGCAAGCGCCGCGCGGGTAATCCTGGTCGGTGGAGGCAGCGTACTCATCCATCGCGATTTGAAGGGAGTCAGTGAGCTGACGGTGCCGCAGCGAGCAGGGGTTGCCAACGCCATAGGCGCAGCGATCGCACAGGTCAGCGGCGAAGTCGACCGAATTTTTTCCTACGACACACTGGGGCGCGACCGCGCGCTGCAAGACGCGCGAACCGAGGCCGTCCGCGGCGCAGTCATCGCCGGCGCACTGCCCGACACGGTCCAGATCCTCGATGTCGAAGAGCTGCCGCTTCAATATCTACCCGGCGGCGCGGTGCGCATTCGAGTCAAAGCCGTGGGCGATCTCGTTTTGGGGGGTGCGTGATGAGGATCGGGCTGGAGCATGTGGATGATCTCGCGCGGGGCGCCGCCATTCTCGGCACCGGAGGAGGCGGAGATCCGTACCTGGGCTCGCTCATGCTTCGACAGGCGATTCGCGATCATGGGCCCATCGATCTGATCGATGTGGAGCAACTTGACGACGACGACTTCGTCGTGCCTTTTGCCATGATGGGTGCACCGACGGTGTTGGTCGAGAAACTGCCGAACGGCGCGGAAATGGTGGCGGCGCTTCGCGCCATGGAGCGCTACCGCGGCGAGCGGGCGCGCGCAATTCTATGTGCGGAAATCGGCGGCATCAACGCACTGTTGCCGCTGGTGCTTGCCGCCCGCTGCGGGCTTCCCGTCGTCGATGGTGACGGTATGGGCCGCGCGTTCCCGCAGCTGCAGATGGTGACGTACCACATTTTTGGTGTGCCCCTGTCGCCCATGGTCATGACCGACGAATACTCGAACACCGTACTCTTTGAATGCGCCGAGGCGCAAGACGCCGAGCGGCTCAGCAGAAATTTAGTCGCGGCCATGGGTGGCAGCAGCAGCAACTGCCTCTACCCCATGCATGGCCGCGACGCCAAACGCTCCATGGTTCGAACCACCTTATCGCTGGCGCTGGGTCTGGGCCGCAGCGTTCGCGAGGCGCGCCGCTCGAGCGTAGACCCCTTCGCCGAATTGCTCGCCTATTTGCGCACCACGCCGTACTACCAGCACTGCCGTGTGCTATTCGAGGGCAAGATCGTCGATCTATTGCGGGAAACCAAGGCGGGATGGGCTCTTGGACGCGTGAGCATCGAGGGCACCGGCGTTTGCGCCGAGCGGCGACTCGATCTGCAGTTCCAGAACGAGCACCTCGTCGCACGCGAAGGCGGGCGAGTCCGCGCAATCGTGCCGGACCTCATCGCGGTGCTCGATGCGGTGACCGCGGAGCCGATCACCACCGAGGGACTGAAG
Source organism: uncultured Gammaproteobacteria bacterium (assembly GCA_963799885.1). GTDB lineage: Bacteria > Pseudomonadota > Gammaproteobacteria > Steroidobacterales > Steroidobacteraceae > Bog-1198. The sequence continues at coordinate 241,058 of CAWCYX010000006.1, forward strand.
TACGGCCAGCGCGTCAAGCTCCTCGGTGTGAGCGCTGCCCCTATCATGCGCTCCGATGCTGCTCTGGCAGTATTTGGACCGCAGGCCTTCGGTCTAGTGGACGTCTTTACGCCGGTCGAAATCTTGAATCCGGAGCCCTTTCTCTAATCCGTCTACGGACCCTACCCGTTCGGGTGGGGCCGCTTCTGGGAGATCAAGACCGCCGCCCACTCTTCGGAAACGTTGACGCACCGCGAGGCACGTTAGATTGTGGCGGCGGATGGCTGAGACATTGTGAGCGCAACCGCCTGGACCCGCGATGAGTCCGCTAAGAAGTGGGGATGACATGAAGATCAAGTTGATGAACGCGATGACCGCCGGCGCCTGTCTACTGACGGTCATGCCGGCCGTCTCCGCCTGGGCAGCCGCCGAGGCCGAAGACCGGCTGGAGGAGGTTGTGGTGACGGCACAGCGCCGTGAAGAGAAGCTACAGGATGTGCCGGTATCGGTGGTGGCCTTCGACGAGCTTGCCATCCGGCAGGCAGGCATCCGCAACACGGCTGATTTCTTGGGGATGACGCCGAACGTGTCCTTCGACCAGTCCTTCACGGTCGGCAACAGTTTTGTGACCATGCGCGGCATCGAACAGATCAACAACGCTGACTCGCCGGTGGCAGTAGTCGTCGACGGTGTGCCGCAAGGAAACCAGAAGCAATTGAAGATGGAGCTGTTCGATGTGGAGCGCATCGAAGTGCTGGAAGGTCCGCAGGGTGCGCTGTACGGCCGCAATGCCATCGGTGGTGCAATCAACATCATCACCAAGCAGCCAACCAATGACTTCAGCGGATTCGGGCAGATAGGTACGGGCTCTGGACGGGAGCGGGAAGGGATATTCGCACTGTCAGGCCCCATCGTTCCCAATCAGCTGTTATTTCGCGTGAGCGGCGAGTACAAGGACGCCGACGGTCAGATCGAAAATTCGTACCTGAATAAGAAGGTCGATTTCTACACATCCAAGGATGTTCGCGCCAAGCTGATGTGGCTGGCTTCGGACAACCTCACCGTCGATGGGCGCTATGCTCATACGGACAACACAGGCGGCGCAACCTATGATGTGGCAATCCCCAACACCGACAGCGATCCGACCAATGTGCAGAATATCGATCCGCACGCGGACATTCTCGGCAACAGCCAGTTGATCAGCGACGATGCGACCATCAAGGCTGATTGGAAGTTGAGTCCGGGCACATGGACCTGGATCACAGGCTTTTCCAAGCTCAACGAGATGTACTATGGCTCGCTCGGCTTTTGCAACCCCATCGCCTGCCCGGGCGGCTTCTTCGGGCTCGGGTCGCTTGACCAGCATCAGGACTTGGAAGTCCGACTCCTGTCCCATGAGCTGCGCTTCACATCGAATTCGAATCAGCCGCTGCGCTATATCGTCGGGGCGTACTACCTCGACACGCACCGCGATCTGCTGACGACCGCGCACGCACTCGATCTGCCCGGGACGCCTACCATCGTCGACAGCAATGAGCACAACATCAACACCGCCTATGCGGGCTTCGGGCAATTGGACTGGGACTTCACCTCCTCGACGACGCTCGGCGTATCCGGCCGCTACGACAAGGACGACCGCAATCAAACCGACGCGGCCACGGGCGATGAACGCAGCGCCAGTTATAGTGCATTTCAGCCTAAAGTCACGCTGTCCCAAAAATTCGACGCCAACCAGCTGGGGTATGTGACGTATTCAACCGGCTTCCGATCGGGCGGTTTCAATGGAATAGGGCAGCTGGACCCGTTCAAGAAGGAGCTGCTGCGCAACTTAGAGGCGGGCTACAAGTCGACGTGGCTGGACCAGCGCCTCATGGTCAATGTCGCGGCGTTTCTCGAGCGCGATACCGGCTTTCAGTTCTTCTATGTCGACCTCGCGGCAGGGGGCGCCCAGGTGATCGCCAACCTCGACAGCGTGCAACTGTATGGAACTGAAATCCAGACCCAGGGTGTCATTGCTCCTGGCTGGACCGCTTACCTCAACATCGGTCTGCTCGATTCGAGAATTCGGGACTTCGATGCGTCTCTTGGTGTTCCTGCCGCGGTGGGCAACAAGACGCCCAAGACCGTCCCCGATAAATTCAACCTGGGCACGCAGAAGGAATGGACCTTCGAGCGGTACAAGGCGGGGTTACGGCTTGACTTCGAATATCGCGGCAAGAAGTACTGGGACACGTCCAACGTCGACGTCATGAATCCGGTCAAACTGTTGAGTGCACGGGCCTCGCTCAGGCGAGGCCCGTGGGAGCTGGCTGTCTCCGGAAGAAACCTGCTGAATCAATATTACTTCGAGGACTTCAATTCAAAGGCCTTCACCGGGCTGCCGAACAATATCGGCTGGCCGACGCAGCCGCGCAGCGTCGAGGCCACGTTACGCTGCGATTTCTAATTGCACTACGCATGCAAATTGCGTGGCAGCGCTGCTTTTGGGGATGCGATGCCGAGCGGCACCGTTGCATTGCCAACGATGTGATCTGACGACTGCGATCGCGCACATTGTTGTTCAGCATCCCCCAACCGGGGACTATCGCGGGAAGGTGCGGCTCTAGCGCTACCCCAGTGTTTCGCACTGGCTGAACCGAGAGCGTGGTATTTTAGGATACCCCGTGATTCGGCAGAGCTTGCTGGTAGCGCTGCAATTCAATATGGAAGAGGAATCAAGCCATGGAAATATGCCACCGAATGTCCACCGGCGTGTGCCTGTGCGTCGCTCTGACCATGGCCGCGGTCTCCGTAGCGCAATCGTCTCCGGGCTTGGCCGGTAGCAAGAATCAGGCCGAAGGTGTGGTTCCTGGACTCCATGATTTCGATTTCCTGGTGGGCCACTGGCGGGTTCATCACCGAAAGCTGAAGGAGCGGCTCGCCAACAATCACGAGTGGATTGAATTCGACGGGACGCTATCCAGTCAGCCGCTGATGGGTGGCTATGCGAATGTAGAGGACGACCTGTTCGAGGTTCCAGGCGGCACGTATCGCGGCGTGGCGCCGCGTTCGTTCGACGCCAAGACGGGACAGTGGTCAATTTGGTGGCTCGACAGTCGGACGCCAACGGCGCCCGTGGATCCGCCCGTAAGAGGCAGCTTCCACAACGGCGTCGGAACGTTCTACGCCGACGACACCTTCAATGGGAAACCCATCCGGATTCGATTCATATGGTCTGAGATTACCCCCTCGTCCTGTCATTGGGAGCAAGCGTTCTCGCCCGATGGGGGCAAGACCTGGGAGACGAATTGGATCCAGGAGTTGAAACGAGCGCCATAGTGGCTTTGGAAACCTTAACGCGCACCATTCAACTGGCGCGTCGGCAAGATATGCCTGCCGGTGTCGAATATTGCGGTTCTCGCTCGTCGTTCCAATTATCTGGAACTGTTGGACGGGAAGCACAAAATGAGTAAATCTTACTATCGCTGGGTGATAGTTGCAGCCGGCGGCCTCCTGGGCTGCGTTGCAATAGGCGCCATGTTTTCACTGCCTGTTTTTCTTCGGCCCATCTCACGGGATACTGGATGGTCAATCACCGGCGTATCCAGCGCCATGACCTTCGGTTTTCTCGCCATGGCGTTGGGAAGCATCATCTGGGGAAACCTGTCAGATCGCTTCGGTCCGCGCCTGATAGTGCTGATAGGATCCGGTGTCTTGGCCACGGCTCTGGCGTTGGCTAGCCGGGCGACATCGCTCATTGAGTTTCAGCTGATCTTCGGCTTGTTGGTCGGCGGTGCGGCCGCGGCCATCTTCGCGCCCATGATGGCTTGCGTGACAGGCTGGTTCGACACACATCGCAGCCTAGCTGTGTCTCTCGTTTCCGCCGGCATGGGAATGGCGCCAATGACCATGTCTCCATTGGCGGCGCGGCTCATTTCCAACCACGATTGGAGAACGTCCCTTCAAATTCTCGGCGCAATCGCCGCACTCGTTATGATTCCAGTAGCGTTGCTGGTGCGTCGCCCGCCGGCGTTGAATTCCGAAAATGTCGTCCTTGCTGCACACGAAGAGCCGCAATCAGGAATCACTGTGCGGCAGGCAATGAGATCGCCGCAATTCATCACGCTGCTGCTGACAAATTTTTTTTGTTGTGCCACGCACTCCGGTCCAATTTTCCATACGGTGAGCTACGCGATCAGTTGCGGGATCCCGCTGGTTGCCGCTGTTTCGATCTACAGCGTGGAAGGGCTGGCAGGGCCTGGGCGGTCGTGTCGCGTTCGGTTTTCTCGGCGACCGGTTTGGAGCGAAACGCGTTCTGGTCTCAGGCCTGCTGCTGCAGGCGTTCGGCGCACTGGCCTATTTCTTCGTGCGTGAGCTGAGCGCGTTTTACGCCGTGGCAGCCCTGTTTGGTTTTATCTACGCCGGTGTAATGCCTCTTTATGCAGTACTCGCGCGCGAAAATTTCCCGCTGCGAATGATGGGGACGATCATCGGCGGAACAGCAATGGCTGGTAGTCTGGGCATGGCGACCGGCCCGCTGGCTGGAGGTTTGATCTACGACACGTTCGCCAGTTACGGATGGCTCTACATCGGTGCGTGGGGCATAGGTATGGGCGCCTTCTTGATCGCGTTGACCTTTAGACCCTACGCAGCCAAGCCAACGCCGGAACCGGCCCGTGCCTCCTCTGCGTAGAGTTTGCCCCGGATCACTTCCAAGTCGGCGCCGCTCGAACCCACGTGGATGCTGAATCCGCAAACAGCAATCACTCAAACCGGACCAGCTATTCGACCGGGCGAATAAGGCAACGCGGGCGTCCTATTTCACACGCCGCGTTTCAAATATCGGAACAAGACTGGGTGGCGGGCTTGCAGCGTCCTACGCAGCGCCAACTCGTCCTCGCTGCTGTTACCCCGGCGCGCATCGATCCACCGATGCACCGTGCGATAGGCCTCTTCGGCCGGTGTGTCGCCGGTGGCCAGATCGACGCCAAGCTGCCGATTGAGACCGGGCTCGCGCAGCAGCAACCAGGCGGGAAAATCGGCGGCGGTGAGCACGGGTTCCGCTGTGGCGCCGCCGGGCGACAGCTCTTCTGCGGAGTCGATGAACCGCCGCCACAGCGCGCCGACGCCGGTGTCGGGTTGTCGGCGATTGTCGAGCGCGGCGGCGGCCTCGTCCGGCGCGCGCCAGCACACGTGGAACCACGCCTGCAGCGCATCGCTGCGGCGTTGTTGATAGAAGCTGCTTTGCGCCAGGCGCAGGCATAGTGGCACGTTCAGCCGCCATTGCGGTTCACGGCGTACGGCGTCACTAACGCCGGGCCAATCTTGCGCCTGCACCAGGGCGAAACTGCGGTGCAGGTTCGGTTCGGCGATCGAGAAGGCATGGCTGTCCAGCGCGTCGGCAAGCTGCCGCCACAGCGGGGCGAGTAGGTCTCGCGCCTCCCAACCCAACAGGCGCTTGGCGGCCGGCGTGACGTCCAGTAGAAACTCCAGTTCCTGCCGTGGATCGTCGACAGGGCGGTCCAGGTGCCCGAGCGCGGCCAGCAACCGGTCGAAGGCGGCGAGCTCCGCGTGGTTGGGTGCCTGTGCGTACAGCAGATCCAATTGCCGCTGCGTGTCGCAGATGTTGCGGGCGGACAGCGAACGCACGATGCCGTTGGTGAGCACTACCACGGGATTGTCGAAGAATAGATCCAGTTGCGGAGCGGTCTGCGCCGGCACGTAGCGGCTGCCAATGAGCCGCTGCAGTTGCGCATCGGCGCTGATCCGCAACGGTTCGCCGTGATCGACCGCTCCGGTGATCCAGGCGTAAAAGGTCTGGGGCGTTTCGACGAGACCGATGCTGCGTGCGTAGCCCGTGGCGGACTCGAGCTGCGCGCGGATCCTCTCCGGGCTGCCCATGAGCACCTGGTCGAGAGAATCGATTTCGCGGCGGCGCCAGCCTTCGTAATCGTCGTGGATCAGGCGCCCGGAATCCAGGAGGAACTCGAGGGGAACGAAGGCTCCTTGCTCCAGGATTTGCGTGTCGATCTGCGTTTGCACTGTGCCATCGATGGTCATGGTGCAAACAAAGCTTCCAGGTCGGCCGAGCTTAGCTGCGATGCGGATGCGCTCTTCTCCGTGTACAGCTGGGTCACCAGCGCGTGTTTGTCGGCTTGCAGTTGCATGATTTTCTCTTCGACCGTGCCCTGGGCAATCAGCTTGTACACGAATACCGGTTTGTCCTGGCCGATGCGGTGCGCGCGGTCGGTGGCCTGCGCTTCGACGGCGGGATTCCACCAGGGGTCGTAGTGAATGATGGTATCCGCGGCGGTGAGATTCAACCCCGTGCCGCCGGCTTTGAGACTGATGAGAAACAGCGGTATGCCGCCCGCTTGAAAGCGTCCCACCAGTTCGCTGCGGTGCCGCGTCTCGCCGGTCAGCAGGCAGTAGGGAATGGACAGCTCGTTCACCCGCGCTTCGATGAGGCTCAGCATGGACGTGAATTGCGAGAACAGCAGAACTCGTCTTCCCTCGGCGATCAGCTCGGGAAGCGCGGTCGACAGCCAGTCGAGCTTGGCCGACGGAATGAGGTCGGTTGGCGCGTTCGCATCGACCAGGCGGGGGTCGCAACAGGCCTGACGTAACTTCAGCAGGGCGTTGAGCACGGTGAGGTGGCTACGAGCCAGACCCTGCTGCTCGATGGCCTCGCGCACTCGCCGGTGCTGGCCCAGGCGGATGCCGTCGTAGAAGTCGCGCTGTCTTTCATCGAGTTCGATGGCCTCGACGATTTGCACTTTCGGCGGCAGATCACGCGCCACCGCGTCCTTGGTGCGCCTCAACAGGAACGGTTGCACGCGGCGGCTGAGCGCCGCCGCGCGCTTGACGTCGCCGCCGTTTTCGATGGGGGTGCGGTACAACCGTTGAAATTGCCGGCGCTCGCCGAGCAATCCGGGCTGCACGAAGTTGAACAGCGACCACAGGTCGCCGAGATGATTCTCCATGGGCGTTCCGGTCAGACACAACCGGTGCTCCGCGCGTAGCACCTGCGCAACCTGCGATACCTTGGCCTGCGGATTTTTGATGGTCTGCGCCTCGTCGAGGATGACGAAACTGAAGTCGCGCTCCAGCAGCATGTCGCTGTCCACCAGCAACAGCGGATAGCCGATGAGGATGACGTCGGCGGCGCCGATGGACGCAAACTGAGCCTTGCGCTTTGCACCGTGCAGGACCAAGAGGGTGAGCTCCGGGGCGAAGCGGCGGAGTTCCTGCTGCCAATTGCCGAGCACACTGACCGGCGCCACGATCAGCGAGGGCTTGCGCAAGCGACCCTGCTGCTTCTCGATGACGAGATGCGCCAGAGTCTGCACGGTCTTGCCCAGCCCCATGTCGTCGGCGAGGATGCCGCCGAGGCCGTGGCGGCGCAGAAACTGCAGCCAGGCGAGGCCGTATTCCTGGTAGGGCCGCAATGTCGCTGGAAAATGCGCCGGTGCGGTCAGCGGTTCGATGTCGAAAAAACTCTTGACCGCGTCGATGAAGCTGAGCAGCGTCGGATCATTGGATTGTAACGCGGGCGCGTTCGGCTCTAGCGCGAATTGCGCGAGCCGGCCGGCTTGAGCGGTCGGCAGAGTCAACGCGTCGTGCTCGTTAAAACCATCCTGATCGCACAATTCCAACAGCGTGTCGGCAATGCGCTGAATGCGTGCCAGCGGCACCGGTAGATAGCGGCCGTCCTCCAAGCGTACCAGCAGGTGTTCGGCTACGCCTACGCTGAGGGCATCGTGCTGCCCGGCCGACTCGGGTCCCGCGCCCTGCAGATAACTGACCAACGCCGGCAGCAAATTGACGGCGTGGCCGTCCACCCTGACGCCGAGCCGCAGGTCGAACCATTCGCGCGAGGAATTCGTGCCCCGCGGACGATGCGGGGTCGTTTGTAAATCCGCGTACCAATCCTCCGCCGCGGCGATCCGGTAGGGAAATTCCGGGTCGACGGTGATTTGCCACCCCAGGGTTTGCAAGGCTGGCACGCCGTTCATCATGAACGCGAGCCACGCTGCACCATTCCCCGGCGCGTTCAGGAAGCACTGCAGCTGTGCGCGCAATTGGCGCTCCACGTCGAGGTCGCGCGGAATTTCGTGGATCAGCTCGCCGTCCCATTGGCGTACCGAGTCCTCGGTGCGCAGCGTGCCGCTGTCCACGGCCACATCGTTATAAACAAAATGCAGAATCGCCCGTGGGGCGGCGCTGAGCACCAGCTGGGCTCGCAGTGAGGACAGCGCCCGCCGCTGCAGCGTCAGGCTGCGTAGTCGGGGAAAGCAGCCAGCGCGCGAGTCGCCGGCGAGGTTCGCGTTGACGGTCGAAACCTGTGCCGGGTCGATGCCCGGTCGAGTCCAATACTGGCGCAGCAGATCGGCGGGGTATGGAAGCTCGAGCGGGCCGCAGCTGCCGGATGCCGCGATGTACATCGCGGGCTCGAAATCCAACAGGATATCGAGTGTTTCGGGAGTGTCGCACCTCAGCTGCTGATCACCATTCGGCAGGACCCGCCATGCGAAGCTGACTTCCCGCGCGGCACTCGCGCGCAACGCCGTACCGTCCGCCGAACCCGCACCCGGGAGCGAGTGCCAGAAAGCGCGCCCCGTGGCGAGTGCTCGCTGCAACAGGTCGAATCCGGATGCGCCCGTCAGTTCCCACGGCCCGTCGAATTGCCGCGACGTGAGCGCCTCAAGGATGTCCCGGTCGCACACGTCGACGTAACGGGGATAGTCCCGATGCCCATCGGAGGTTCGTGGGGCGAATGGACAAGCTCCGGTCTGAACGTGCCCGCCGGCCGTCAAGGTCTGGGTCACCCACGTAGAAAGCTGGAGTCCTCCGCCGGCGGTGGGCTCGAGGAGGTAGCAGAGCGCCTGTCGCAGGGGCGCGCTTCGCTCAGCGGCATGCATCGGCGGCGGCGGCAAAGAAATCGCCCCTTGGAGAGGACTGTCCGCCGGTGCGCCCGAGACTTTGCCCGCGCTCAACACCACCGCCGCAACGTGTACGCAGGGACTGCGCTCGCCGCAACTGCACTCGCCCTCGAAGGTCAGGGCATCGGCGCCTTGATACCGAACATAGACGCGCTGGCGGTCGCCGGCGATCCCGGTGACGATGCGGCCGCCTTGTAGGACGCGCACGTTGGACACGCCGCCGAGGTCGATCAGCTGTTGTGCGGCACGGTGCAGAGGGGCGTCGAAGATCTGTTGTACGTGGGCAAGGGGAATGGCATCACTGGATGCGTCAATGGCTATTGGCATTGGCGAATTCTATTTCACTTCGGCGCGTCTCGTTGCTTTTATGGGCGACCGCCAGGCTAGTCAGCCAACCGTTATCAGTTAAAAATTCTTGTTTAAAATCCAACAGTTGCTCGTATAAACTCGCCTAGGAGTCTAGGAGTCTGCATCGGGGCACTCCCATCGCTGACCTAGAGCCGCATGCGCCAACGCCCCAAGTATGTGTCGATGATCTGGATCATACGCGCGTAGTCAAAGCTCGGATCGTGACCTGCGTGGACCACCGTAACCGGCAGCGATTTCAGCTTGCGCAGCGACTGCGCGTAGAGATCGAGTTTCATGCCCGGACCTTCGTAGACCAGCGGTCCGTCATACACAAGGTCGCCGGTAAATAGGGCGCCGAGGGCCGGTTCCCACAAGCAGATGCTTCCCTCCGAATGTCCCGGCAGATGGAGGATTTCGAACTGCCGGTCGCCCAAGTCGATGACATCGGCTTCCGTGACGAGTCGCGTCGGTGCTGCGCCCCGCAGCCGGTAACTCGCCGGATCGAACCCCTCGTGCGGGAAGGCGTCGATCAGCAATTCGTCGAAGGGAGGATACCCGGCATCTACGAACAGCTTGCATAGGGCCGGCGCGATGTCGCCGCAGATCAGAGTCGTAATTCCGCACGGATATTCCATGTCATGCGCTTCGGCCGGATGGACCCAACGATGCTCGAATTCGTGGATGGCGCCAATGTGGTCGATATGGGTATGGGTCGCGACAGCGATGATTTCCTTTGCATCGAAAAGATCCGGAAAGCTGCTGCGCAGCGGTACGATGCCCATGCCGCTGTCGATCAACAGGTCGCGGTCCCGTCCCTTGATGTGAAAGAAATTTGCCTGCTCGAGCGGGTGCACGTGCGGCTCCCAAATACGGGTCACGCCATGCTCCATGTCGAGGCGCCGATACCAGGTATCGGCAACGGGATAGCGAATAGAGGCGCTCATGAATGCCTTTGCGGGGGGACCAGACGTTCGCTCGAATCGGCATGGCACGAGCCGCCGACGGCGCGCTCATCGAGCCGATGCGCCATCGTAGCTGAAGTTGGCGACAAAGGTGAACAAGGGGGCGGTTGGGCGGGGCGGGACCTCGCCGCGCAGGCCAGAGGCTAAAGTGGTCAACAGTGATGTACAGCTTGCGCTGAATCAAAATTCGACGCAAGATTTGCTCTTACCCTGTGGGAGCGGGCCCCTTCATCACGCTGGAAACCACCATGAGCACATTTCGCATCGAGTCGATCAAGCCGCACATCGGCGGTATCGTTCACGTCAGCAAGGAACATCTGCTGGACGATGAGACCGTCGCAGCAGTCCGCGAGGCGCTGGAGGATCGCGGGGTTCTCGTGTTCCCGCGCATGAATCTGACCGGCGCCGAGCAGTTGGCCTTCACCGACAAACTCGGTAAGCGCCTCAACTACAACAAAAAGGCCCCGGGGAGCGGCGCGAGCGGCGAGGAAGACGTCTACGCCATCACGCTGGACAAGGAGATCAACAACCAACCCGAATACGTTCTCGGCACCTTCTTTTGGCACATCGATGGCGTGACCATCAATCAGCCGCTGCCCAAGGCCACGCTGCTCTCCGCGCGGAAACTCGCGCCCGTCGGCGGGCAGACCGAGTTCGCCAGTACGTATGCGGCCTATGCCAATCTACCCGACGAGGAAAAGAAGGCGCTCGATAAGCTGAAAGTCGTCCACAAGATGGAGGCCAGCATGCGACCGGTGTTCGAACATTTGTCCGAGGAAGATGTGGCTCGCTGGCGCGGTATGTCGGAAGTCATGGTCCATCCGCTCGTGTGGGCGCACAATTCGGGCCGCAAATCGCTGGTGGTGGGGTCGCACGCTGACAGCGTCGTTGATATGCCGATTGCCCACGGCCGGTCGCTGTTGGTGCGGCTGCAGGAATGGGCGGCCCAGCCCGCCTTTAGTTACCGCCACGAGTGGCAGGCGGGCGACCTCGCCATCTGGGACAACTGCGGCTGCATGCACCGCGTCGTCCCCTACGATGAGAACTGCGGTCGCATGATGGACCGCACCAGCATCATGGGCGAGGAGCGTGTCGCCTGAGCGGGGCGCACTCGTCCGGGGCGCACTCGTCTATGACTCACTACAAGATCCTGCTCTTCATGAAGCGGCGGCCCGGTATGACCGTCGAGGCGTTTCAAGACTATTATGAGAATCACCACGTCCCGTTGTGCGAGAAATACGCGTCGGGTGTCAGCCGCTATATGCGGCGCTTTCTTACGCCGCACCCCAATCCCGAAACCGGCGCCAGCGACGAACTGCCCTTCGATGTCATCACGGAACTGTGGTTCGAGGAAGAGGCCGTCTTTCGCGGCACCGTGAAATACCTGTCGACCAGCATCATGCCGGATGAAGTGGTCGAGGATGAAAAGCGGCTGTTCGACCGTGCCAAGATCCGGATGGCCACCGTGGTCGAGTGCGAGTCGCCCCGCGACCGGTAACCTATTTCACCGGGGCATCGGATAGCTGCGCGTGCACCTCCAAGGCGCGGCAGTTGGGGGCCGTCCGCCTCGGGGGCGGGCGCCCCGCCCATTCTCACCGTATAATCGCGGCTCACCTCGTGCCGATCGAACGGCATTTGCTGGGCAGTGGCGGATACGGCGCACGAGTGACGCGTTACGCACTGTGAGGGCGTCATGAATCAGTTGCCTGAAACACCTCGACGTCGCCCATTCGACGCGGCGGAAATGGGTGCGCTCGCCCATCTTTGGCGCGGCGAGGTGTACCGCAGTACCGTATGGCGGGTGCGCTTCGACAACACCACCAACTGGGCTGTCGTCACGACGGGCATCGCTTTTTCGGCCAGTTTCAGCGCGGCGAACGCCTCGCCCTTGCCATTGGCGCTGGTCGGACTGCTGGTGGTCTTCTTCTTGCTGATCGAGGCGCGTCGCTACCGATACTTCAATATTTGGAGGCTACGGGCGCGCGCACTTGAAACGAACTTCTATGTGCCGATGCTGCGCGGCGATGCCCCCGCCGGCGATGCGGGCTGGGCTCAGCACATGGCCGACGATTATAGCGATCCACGGCACCGGATCAGCTATATGAGCGCCGTAGGCCGACGGTTACGCCGCAATTACGCGTGGATTTTTGCAATCCAGGCGATTGCGTATTACGGCAAGCTGGCGATTCACCCGACTGCGCTCATCAGTACGGCAGAATTTTGGCAGCGCGCAGCGATCGGACCAATTCCCGGTACGCTTGTGGTGGGCGCCGGCGTGCTGTTTCACGGCGGCTGGATGATGTTCGGCGCGTTCACGCTGTACCAGGATCGACACCACCCGGTGCACAATGACAAGCGCATCGACGGTGGCTGAAAAAGCTCTACGCGAGATCGAGTCTTATTCCCGAGGAGTCTGTCCATGTATGCAGCCGCCGCCGATCGATACCTGGCGCTTCCCTACGCCCGCTGCGGCCGCAGCGGGCTGCAACTGCCGCGCGTTTCGCTGGGGCTTTGGCAGAATTTCGGAAGCAGCACGCCGCTCGAATGCGCACGTGAAATGGTGCTCAAATCATTCGATCACGGCATCACGCATTTCGATCTCGCCAACAACTACGGTCCGCCTCCGGGCTGCGCCGAGGAAAACTTCGGCCGTATCCTGGCGACCGACCTTGTCGGACATCGCGATGAATTGGTTGTCTCTACGAAAGCGGGTTATCTCATGTGGCCCGGTCCGTACGGCGAGTGGGGGTCGCGCAAATACCTGCTCGCAAGTCTGGATCAAAGTCTCGAGCGCATGGGTCTGGATTACGTCGACATTTTCTACTCGCATCGCTTCGACCCCGACACGCCGCTCGAGGAAACGATGGGTGCGCTGGATACCGCGGTCCGCAGCGGCAAGGCGCTGTACGTCGGTATATCGTCGTATGGACCGCAGAAAACTCGCGAGGCGGCGGCTATTTTGCGCGAGCTCCGGGTTCCCTTCGTGATTCACCAGCCTTCGTATTCCTTGCTGAACCGCTGGGTGGAAGACGGATTGCTGGAGGTGCTCGAGGAGGAGGGAATAGGCTGTATCGCGTTCTCGCCGCTGGCACAGGGCCTGTTGACGGCCAAATACCTGAACGGAGTCCCCGACTCCTCGCGCGCGGCTCGAGGCGAGTCGTTCCGCAAGTCAATGCTCAGCGAAAGCAATCTCGCCAATGTGCGCGCGCTCAATGAAATTGCCAAGCGACGCGGACAGAGCCTAGCGCAGATGGCGATCGCCTGGGTGCTCAGAAAGCCGGCCATTACCAGCGCGCTGGTGGGCGCCAGCAGCTGGCCTCAGATCGAGGAGTGCCTCGGCGCGCTGCGAAATGTCTCGTTCGATCCGGCGGAGCTCGAACAGATTGACGCGCTGGCGCGCGACGGCGAACTCAATATCTGGGACGCGTCGAGTCAGTCCGGCTGATGATGCGCAGAGGATGTTTCGGGGCATTCCCCGATGTCCTCACTCCAGACATCCGGATGCCGGGCAATGAAGGATGCCAGCAATTCCTCGCACTGTGTCGAACCCATGTCGATGACCTCGACGCCGTGTTCACGCAGCCAATCGATCCCGCCGCGAAACGTCGACGACTCGCCAACGATTACCTTCATGATCCGGAACTGCCGAATTAGGCCGCTGCAATACCAGCAAGGCGCGAGCGTCGTAACCATGATCGTATCCTGGTAGCGGCGCTGGCGACCGGCCCGGCGAAACGCGTCGGTCTCGCCGTGCACGGAAGGGTCGTTATCCTGGATCCGCCGATTATGCCCTCGGCCGAGCAGCGTCCCATTGTTATGGAAGAGTGCGGCACCGATGGGGATGCCCCCCTCGGCAAGGCCTGCATTGGCCTCTTGAATCGCGATATCGAGCAGTGCTTGGTAGTGTTCGCGTGTTGTCGTCTCATTCGCCATATCATCGAGTCCCGTACAGGCGATCGCCGGCGTCTCCCAAGCCTGGCAGAATATAACCATGTTCGTTCAGTTGCACGTCGATAGCCGCGGTCCACACGCGCACTTCGGGGTGGTGGCTGTGCAAGTTGGCGAGTCCCACCGGCGTTGCCAGCAGGCAGACGAAACGCAGCTCGCCGGCGCCATGCTCCTTCAGGCGATCGACCGCGGCAACGGCGGTGTTGCCGGTTGCCAGCATTGGATCTACCACGATCACGAGTCGCTCCGACAGATCGGAAGGTGCTTTGAAGTAATACTCGACGGCGGTCAATGACTCCGGATCGCGATAGAGTCCGACATGCGCAACGCGGGCGGACGGTACGAGATCCAGCATGCCCTCGATCAATCCCATTCCGGCGCGCAGGATCGGCGCGAACACGAGCTTCTTTCCGGCCAAGATTTGCGCCTGCATCGGCATCAGCGGAGTCTCGATCTGTACCGGATCGAGGATGAGGTCGCGAGTCACTTCGTAGCAGAGCAAGGTCGCGATCTCGCGCAGCAATTGACGAAACCCCTTCGTCGAAGTGGTTTTATCGCGCATGAGCGTGAGCTTGTGCTGCACGAGCGGATGAGCCACCGTCGTCACGTTTTTCATCAGAACACCGTCCCGTCGCTTACAACATGAAAGGGGGGACCGCCGGCGGCGCGCATTTCGCGCGCGATGAGACGGCCGGCCGCCCAGGTTCCACCCTCGAGCGCACACGCCAGAGGAAACACCTGTGGCGTGAGGCCGAGCTCCGCGGCGACCAGGGGCGCCAATCGATCGAGCAGCGCCACGGTCAGCGCCCGCCATCCAACCACGAAAGGATCCGCAACCGCGTAAGTTTTCGTCAAGGCCGTCGGATCAAGGGGAGTGAGGACGCCCATATCGACTAATAGGCCGCCGTTTCGATACTCGGCCAAGCCCGTCAACTCGGGCACGCCGGACACGGAAATACCCGCATTTTCGAGCGGCTCGATCAGAGAATAAGTCAACCATTGTGACAGCTTGTGCAGGGCAACGTAGCCATCCTCGGCACGCGTACCCTGCAGTGCGGGATGCGGCCAACAGTCGCCGAGCGGCACGCCGCGGAGGGTGGGTCGTGCCTCCCAGATCGGACCCAAGGCCTCGAGCAAGGTCTCGAGTATCGTGGCGGCAGGCAATCGCCGGTTCAACGCCTGCAAATTCAGCGCATCGAACAGGCCTCCGGGTCGCGGCGAGTCCGAGATTGCAAACAGATCCGGCCGCGACTCCATGACTGCGCCGAGCCGGTTCAACAGCGCGGCGCGCCCGGCCAAGCCGAGCAGACGATTACCTTCGCCGGCCTGAAACGCACCTTGGATCGCCGGGCCATCCACACGGCGCAGCGCGCCTGCATCCACTCTGTAAGGATCGCTCGGGTGGTCCGAGAGCTCGCCGCGTTCGAACCAGCGCAGACTTGCGAGCGCGAGTCCCTCGGAACGCGCGCCGACCAGGCCGGTGGTGCGATCTTGATAGCGCCACTCCGCGCCGGCCCCTGCGTCGAGCAGGACGGAGGTGATTACGAGATCGAAGGCGGAACGTGCTGCGGCGTCGGCGACCTGCCAATTTGCGCCGGCACGGATCTCATCCCACAGACTGCGACCTCCAAATACGAAATGCCGCCACCGTGAGTGCAGCGGCACAGCGAGTCGGGGATAACGCTCTCGAACGACCCGCGCGACGAAATCCGCCGTCGGCGTCAATCGATCGAGATCGACCGTCCAGTCTTCCAAATCCTCGTCAAGCGCCAGCGTCAACATGCGTTGCGCGCTATGGCGTACTGCACCGGCGCGCAGCAGCATGCTTGCGCCATCTGCCGACTTGGACTCCAATCGGGGGTCAGTAGTCCTTGACGCCACGTCCGACTACCAGTGGCGGGCTCCCGCCCAGGGACGCTATTTCCGACTCCGCCGTGAAATATCCGGCCGCCTTCTTGGCCTCGATCTCGACCATGGCGTCCGACGGCACGAGCTCCGGCGGCAGGGCAACGCGTTCGCCGATCTCGATTCCCGCGGCGATCAGGGCGTCGTATTTGAGGTTGGACATCGATACGAGGCGGTCGATTCGCGCGATCCCGAGCCAATGAATGGCGTCGGGCATGAGTTGTTGAAAGCGCGCGTCCTGGACGCCCGCGACGCACTCCGTGCGCGCAAAATACGTTGCGGCTTGATCTCCACCCGGCTGGCGTTTACGCGCGTTATATACCAAAAATTTCGTGACCTCGCCGAGCGCCCGACCCTCCTTGCGGTTGTAGACGATCAGTCCGACGCCGCCCGCCTGGGCCGTCCGAATGCACTCCTCGACGCCGTGCGTGAGATAGGGGCGGCATGTGCAGATGTCCGAGCCGAAGACGTCCGAGCCATTGCACTCATCGTGGATCCGGCAGGTCAATGTCCGCGCCGGGTCACGCATGGCCGCCGGGTCGCCGAAGATATACAGCGTGGTACCGCCGATCGGAGGTAGAAGAACGTGCAGGTCGCGACGCGTGATGAGCTCCGGATACATGCCGGCGGTTTGCTCGAAGAGGATTCGACGCAGCAGAGTTTCCGTCACACCAAAGCGTTTCGCAACGCCCGGCAGGTGCCAGACAGGGTCGATGGCCACCTTGGTCACGCCGACTTCGCCGCCCGGGCGCACGACCACGCCGTCTTCCGCGAGTCTGCCCAGCTCGATCGCTTCGCGAACCTCGGGCAGCATCAGACGTGCTTTGGTAATCGCGATCGTCGGACGAATATCGAGACCATGCTCGATCTCAGCGACGAAGTCCTCGGCCACTCGATGACCCCAGGGATCGAGCGATACGATCGTGTCCTGCCCCATCCATTGGCGGTGAGGACCGATCTCGATGAGCGGCCCGGTGTCCTTGAGATCGGGACGGGCGTTAGGGTCCAGTGTTCCCGAGGAAACCGCCAGTGCGCGGTAAATCGAATAAGCACCGCCATGCGCACCGATCACATTCCGATGGTGGCGCGCCGTGGTCGAGCCAATGACGGGGCCACGCGTCTGTGCGGTCGAGGCCCCCCAGTTGAGAGGAAACTTATGCGGCTTGCCCCCCGAAGGGTGTGAGGTCAGACGGATATGACCTGAAGGATTCCTTTTCATTGAATGGACGCAGCTGCTCCGGATTAATTGACGGACGGCTTGCATGGGCCGGCCAATCGACTTCTCGACCATAATGCACCCCGCCTGCTGACAGAAGTGAGCCACCGCACATCTGGAGCAGCCGCCACACGGCGGGCAACGGCAGCCGCACCCCGGGGCCCCCTCGTGGAGGTCCGTAAGTCATTGTTAAATATATAATTGTGGAGTCGCGCGCGTGGGCGCGCAGCTAGTCCGGCAAGCGCAACCCCTGCGTCTCCATCGCGAACGGGATTATCAGCAGTCCGATCACGAAGGCGAGGGCGGTCGTCGCCACCGGAACGCCAAGACTGCCGTAGCTGTGAATCATCGAACCGAGCAAGAAGTTGACGCCGGCACCGATGAAACGGCCGAATGAGGTCGTAAAGGCAAACGCCGTAGCCCGCACCGTGGTCCCGTACTGCTCCGGCAGCCACAGACTGAAAGTGGCGAAGTTGCCGCCGAAGAAGCCGAGGAAGAACAGCACGGCAATGAATGGCACCAGGCCGTCCGGCAGATAGAAGGCCCAGCCGAAGCTCAGCCAGATGCAGAACGCCATGCCGGTGAAATATGCCGCCAAGGTCTTGCGGCGGCCGATGCGCTCCGCCAGGACGGGCACCAGGAGACAGCCGAGGATGGTGCCGATCGATAGCAGACCCGTCGCCAACGAGGCCATGCGCACCGCAGCGGGCGCCGCCATTCCCTGTTTCTTTGCGAGAGCGATGACGGCTGTCGGCTCATATACCGCGCCGGCCCACAAGCCGATGATCGCCACCGTCAATAGGGCTGCGTTGACGAGGGTGCGGCGGCGATACTGCGCGCCGAAAATCTGCGCCAGCGGGCTGACGGCCTTGGTCGCGGCCGCGACCGCTTTCTTGCTCCAACGCTCCGGCTCCTTCACCTTGAAAACGATGTACAACGAGAGGACCGCCGGTGTCAGCCCGCAAAGGAACATGGCGCGCCAGCCAAGATGTGCGCCGACGGTGAAGTTCAGCGCGGCGGCGAGGAAGAAGCCGGTGTAGTAGCCGGTCTGCAGATAGCCCGCGCCCATTTTGCGGCGATCTTCGGGCCAGGCCTCGGCGACATAGGTTCCAGCCAGCGCCCATTCGCCCCCGATGCCGATCCCGGCGAGCAGGCGGAATAGGCCCAACTGCCACACGCTCTCCGACAACGCAGCGGCGCCCGTGAACACTGCATAAACCAACACTGAGGCGGCAAGCACGCGAGTGCGTCCAAAGCGGTCCGCGATCGGACCCCAGATGAAGGACAGTCCCCAGCCCACCAGGAACAGCGCGAACAGGATGGATCCGACCAACCCAACGTTCGCGGGTGAGCCGCTCATGCCCGACTTCGGCAGCAACTCGGTCAGCGCCGGACTCAGCACCAGGGCATAGATGAAGGAATCCATGCCGTCCAGAGTCCAGCCGGTCCAGGCCGCCCAGAAGCCGGTGATCTGCCCCCGCGAAAGTTTGCTGTGCGGTTGCACTGCGCTCGCCGCCGCATTCGAAATGCTGCTCATGACGCTGTTTCCCCTCGCGTTTATTGCGGATTTACCTGCTTCACGACTATGGCGGTTGCCGGAAATTCTTTGATTGCGCGACTTTTGCAGATTGTATACTTTATCCAGATGTCAAATTCAAGCTACAGCTTCGATAACCCGCTTCTGGGCCGGCTGAGTTCTCCCGAAGTGATCGCCGAGTCGCTGCGCCAGGCCATCATCGGCGGCCAGCTGGGTCCGGGCGAATCGCTGCGCCAGGAGAATCTGGCAAAGCACTACGACGTCAGCCGCATCCCGGTGCGCGAGGCACTGCGGCAGCTGGAAAGCGAGGGCTGGATCGTGCTGGAGCGCAATCACGGCGCCCGCGTCAGCCCCTTGAGCGTGGAGGAAGTGCGGGAGATTTACGAAATCCGCGCGTCGCTGGAAATCACTGCGTTGCGGCTGGCGGCACCGCAGCACACGCCGCAAAGTCTGAAGCGGGCTGCGGAGGCACTACGCGTCTCGCGCAGCGAACGCGATCATTCCCGGTACGCGCAACACAACCGTGAGTTTCATCTGTCGCTGTATGCGCCGGCCGGTCGGCCGCGCTTGGTCGCGATGATCGATGCGCTGCACAGCCAGGGCGAACGCTACCTGAGATTGAAGCTCGACATGCCGGCGTACAAGCACCAGTCGGACGACGAACACGAGGAGATTCTCAAGGCGTTGCGCGCGGGCAAGATCGAACTCGCCGTGCGGATTCTTCAGCCGCATATGCTGCGCACGGGGGAAATGCTGGCGAGTTATTTGACGCAACATTTGGCGAGATACCCCGCTGCGAGCGGTAAGCGGAAACCATCGAGGGCGTCCGGCGCTAAAGTCGGGCCACGCGAGGAACCGTAATGATTGCCAGCGAGTCTCCGGTCGCAGTCCGCTCTTGGACCCGTCTGCGCGATGCCAAGGCGCGGCGAATCGCAGCCTTGGGCTCGCGCGCCGAGGGCAAGCTCCTGCGGCAAGAGGCTATCGTCGAGGCGTTGGAAATACTGATCCAGTCGGGTGATCGCGTGGCGCTGGAAGGCAACAACCAGAAACAGGCGGATTTCCTCTCGCGATCGCTGGTGCAAGTCGATGCGCACAAGCTGCATGACATCCACCTGCTGATCTCCACCATCAGCCGTTCCGAACACCTGACGCTGTTCGAACGCGGCATTGCGCGCAAGCTCGACTTCTCATTCGCAGGTCCGCAGAGCCTGCGCGTCGCACAGCTGCTGGAGGACGGCAAGCTCGAGATTGGCGCGATCTACACCTACGTTGAACTATACGCGCGCATGTTCGTCGACCTGATGCCGCAAGTCGCGCTGGTCTGCGCCGAACAGGCGGATGCGCAGGGCAATCTCTACACCGGTGCCAACACCGAAGATACGCCGACCATCGTCGAGGCCGCCGCCTTCCGCCACGGAATCGTCATCGCTCAGGTGAACGAGATGGCCGATGAGTTGCCGCGCGTGGACATCCCCGGCTCCTGGGTGGACTTCGTGGTGGTTGCCGACCGGCCGTTCGCGATCGAGCCGCTATTCACCCGCGACCCGCGACACATCACCGAGCTGCAGGTACTGATGGGAATGATGGTGATCCGCGGCATCTACGAGCGCCACGGTGTCACCTCGCTCAACCACGGTATCGGCTTCGATACGGCCGCCATCGAACTGCTGCTGCCCACCTATGGCGAGTCGCTTGGCCTCAAGGGAAAGATCTGTCGCAACTGGGCGCTCAACCCGCACCCGACCCTGATTCCGGCGATCGAAAGCGGCTGGGTGGACAGCGTGCACTGCTTCGGCAGCGAGGTCGGCATGGAGGACTACATCCGCGCCCGGCCGGACATCTTCTTCGTCGGCCGCGACGGCAGCCTGCGCTCCAACCGCGTTCTGTGCCAGCTCGCCGGCCAGTACGGCGTCGACCTGTTCGTCGGCTCGACCTTGCAGATGGATGCCGATGCCAATTCCTCCACCGTCACCCTGGGCCGCCTCGCCGGCTTCGGCGGCGCACCGAACATGGGCCACGATCCGAAGGGCCGCCGTCACAGCAGCCCTGCCTGGCTCAGCCTGATCACCGCGGAAGCGCCGGTGGTGCGCGGCCGCAAGCTGGTCGTACAACTGGCCGAGACCTTCAAGAAAGGCGGTACGCCAACCATCGTCGAGTCGCTCGATGCGGTCGAGGTCGGGCGCACCAGCGGCATGCCGATCGCGCCGGTGATGATCTATGGCGACGATGTCAGCCATGTCGTCACCGAGGAAGGCATCGCCTATCTATACAAGATCGACAGCGGCGAGGAGCGCCGCGCCGCCGTCGCCGCCGTCGCCGGCGCGACGCCCGTCGGCCTGCGCGCGCGACCCTGCACGCAGCGCGAGCCTGCGCGCGCGCGGCATCGTCGCCTATCCGGAGGATCTCGGCGTGTCGCCGCTGGCGGCGCAGCGCTCGTTGTTGGCCGCGCGCAGCATCGAGGATCTGGTCGCCTGGTCGGGCGGTCTGTACCAGCCGCCGGCGCGGTTCCGCGACTGGTGAGCTCTGTGTCGGCAAATTTAAGCGAGCTGCCTCGTTTCGTTGCGGATGCAACTCCGCGCCCGCAATTGCCGCGACGGCGCGCCTTGCGACTGGCCGATCTGGCGGTCGACGCGCTGATCGCCGAGGCGCTGCTGACGCCCAAGCCGGCGCTGGTCGACCGACGCGGGTCGGGTGCGCACCGTGATCTCGATCTCCCGCGGCTGCTGCGTTCCGCCCGCTCATTGCACGGCGCGTTCCTCAAGATGGCGATGCTCGCCGAGAGACGAGAACCCGATCAGGCGCTGCGCGAAGAACTCGCGCTGCTCGGCCGCGCGGGCGAGCGCGACATGCTCGTAGCCACCGGCGGCAGCAACGCGCATCGCGGCGCCATCTGGGTCATCGGTCTGTTGGTGGCGGCCCAAGCCATGAGCGGTGCGAGTGCGACCCCCGGCGAGGTCGCCGCACAGGCCGGGTGCATTGCAGCCTTTCCGGATCGCCAGGCGCCGCCGCAGGACTTGCACGGTACGCGCGCGTGTCGGCGCTATGGTGTGCGCGGTGCGCGCGGCGAGGCCTGCGCCGGCTTTCCGCACGTAGTGAACGTCGGCCTGCCCGCGATGTGGACGGCGCGAGCCCGAGGACTCGACGAGACCCACGCCCGGCTCGATGCTCTGATGGCCATCATGGCCAGCCTCGACGACACCTGCTTGCTGCATCGGGGCGGCCTGCCCGCGCTCGAAGCGGCGCAAAGCGGCGCTCGCGCGGTGCTCGCCGCGGGCGGCAGCTCCACCGCCGCAGGCTGGTGCGCGCTGCTGCGCCTGGACGTCGATCTGCTGACGCGCTATGCCTCGCCCGGCGGCTGCGCCGACCTGCTGGCGGCCTGTCTGTTTCTTGATCGCGCACAGCCTTCTGCCGCGCGCAACTTCTCAACGACGAGGGTGTAACATGGAGAAAATTCAACTCGACTACCCCGCAATACACAACGTTGCGCGCCGCGTGCATGTCGGCGTGGTCGGTTCGGGCGATCTTGAAGTGCTGCTGGAGCCCTCGCCGGACAACGAGCACACGTGCGGGTGAACACCAGCGTGGAAGGTTTCGGAGCAGCCTGGAAGAATGTCCTCGACCGATTCTTCGCGCGCTTCCAGGGCGCGGCTTCGATCGAGATCAACGATTTCGGCGCGACGCCGGGCACGGTGATGCTGCGCCTGGAGCAGGCGGCGGAGGCGGCGCGCACATGAATACCGATGCCGCGGGGGTTGCAATACAGCGCGACTACCGGCGCTTTCTCGAGCGCCACAGCTTCATCGAAATGAGTGCTCGGGAGCGCGCCCGCGCCGTTCTCGATCGCGGCAGCTTTCGCGAACTGCTGGGACCCTTCGATCGCCTCAAGTCACCCTGGCTGCCGCTGCAGGGCATCGTTGCGCAAGCCGACGACGGTGTGGTGCTGGCGCGCGGCACCCTGGACGGCGAGCCGGCTCTGGTGGCTGCGATCGAAAGCGCCTACCAGGGCGGCAGCATGGGAGAAGTCTCCGGCGCCAAGATCGCAGGCGCACTGGAACTCGCGTGCCGCGACTGCGAGAAGGGCCGACCGGTGTTGCCGGTATTGCTGCTGGAAACCGGCGGTGTGCGTTTGCAGGAAGCGAACCTGGGGCTGGCCGCCATCGCCGAGATTCACGCCGCCATCGTCGCGCTGCGCCGGCACGTGCCCGTGGTCGGCGTCGTCGCCGGATTGGTCGGCTGCTTCGGTGGCATGTCGTTGGCGGCGGCGCTGTGCAGCCGGCTCATTGTCACGCGTCAGGCGCGGCTCGGCATGAACGGCCCGGAAGTAATCGAGCAGGAGGCGGGCATCGCAGAACTGGATGCGGCGGACCGAGCGCTGATCTGGAGTCTGATCGGCGGCGAGCAGCGTCACGCCATGGGCCTGGCCGACGATCTATTGGAAGACGACGCCGCAGCCATCGCTGCGGCAGTGCGCGGCGCTTTTGCGCAGGGCAGGCCGGCGCTCCCGCGCAGCGCCCAGGTCGAGCGTTACCTGCAACGTTTGGCCGCCATTGACCCCGAGCAGCTGCTGGATGGTCGGCTGTTGCGCGCGCTATGGAACGAAGAAATCACCTCATGACTACGGAACCGGGTCTGTCGCAGCGCGGCCATATCTGGTTCGAGGCACTGACCGGCGGTGCAGGCGTCATCGCGACCGGCCTGCGTAGCGTGTGCGTCGCCGATGCTGCACTGGGCGGGGCGCCTGCGCGCTTCATCGCGGTCGTGCCCGACGGCGAGAACCGCTTTCCGCGCGCGCGCACTGGCGAGGTGGGTCTCGATGAAGGCTGGGCGCTCGCCTTGCACGTGCGCCGCGCCATTGACGCCGACCTCGAGGGTGCACGCCGGCCGATCATCGCCATCGTCGATGTTTCCAGTCAGGCCTACGGACGGCGCGAGGAGTTGCTCGGAATCCATCTGGCCTGTGCGGCGGCGGCGGATGCCTATGTGGCGGCGCGTCTCGCCGGCCACCCGGTGATCGCGCTGCTGGTCGGTAAGGCGATGTCGGGCGCCTTTCTTGCTCACGGCTATCAGGCCAACCGCATCATTGCGCTCGATTCGCCGGAGGTCATGGTGCATGCCATGGGCAAGCAGGCGGCGGCGCGTGTCACGCGGCGCAGCGTCGCGGAGTTGGAAAAACTGGGCGAGACAATCGCCCCGATGGCCTACGACATCCGGTCGTACGCCCGGCTCGGCCTGCTGTACGCGCTGATCGCAGGCGTGAACGCCGACACTCCGGGGCAGACCGACGTGGAGCGCGTACGGGCAGAATTGCTGCGCGCGATCACCGATACCCGTGCCGGCCCGCAGAATCTCGCGAGCCGCCTGGCTTCGCCCCAGGCCCGCGAAACGCGCGCGGCATCGATCGAAGTACGCCGGCGTCTGGCGGAGCAGTGGGATGCTGCGTGATCCGGCGCCGGCTGTGCATGCGCTGCTGCGCGTGGCAGACCTCGAGGCGCTGGTCTGGCACGCGGGCCGGCCGGACTGGGCGCCTCAGGCCTTGCAGCGCGCACCCTGGACCGTGGTGCGCCGCTCGGCGCCGCGCCTGAGCCAGTGGCCGGTCGGTGTGCGCGGCGGCGTGCGTTCGCAGCGCGTTGCGGCATGGCTGCCGGATTGCGCGGTACTGGAATGCCTCACGCCGCAGATGCTCGCCGCAAAGCGCGCCTGGCGGCACCGGCCAAGCATCGCTGGGAGCCCGGCTGCCGCCGCGCTCAACGAAGCGACAGCGATCCTCGCGGCCTACGGCCATGCCGGTCGCTGGGGTCCTGGCGGAAGCGTCGGCTTCGAACTGGCGAGCGGCGTGCCCTCGACCACTTCGAGCAGCGATCTCGACTTGGTGCTCTGCGCCGACGAGCCGATGGCGGAGACCGATGCGGCCCGTCTGCTTGCAGACTTGTCGAAGCTGCCGGTACGCATCGACCTGCTGCTGGAAACGCCGCATGGCGCCGTGATGCTGGCCGAGTATGCGACGAGCACGGGGGTGACGCTGTTGCGTTCCGCGCAGGGCCCGCGGCTGGTGCGCGACCCGTGGTGCGCAGACTCCGCGGCCGACATCACGGCCGGCATCGCATGAGCACCGTCTGAGAGCGCATGCGCATCGCCTACCTGTTCCCCGGCCAGGGCGCCCAGACATCCGGTTTTTTGCATCGTTTGCCCGAGCATCCGGCGGTGCATTCCACTTTGGAGGAGGCCGGCGCCGTGCTCGGCATGGACGTCATGAGCTTGGATAGCGCGGCAGCTATGGCATCCACCGTCGCCGTGCAGATCGGCCTGCTGATCGCCGGCGTTGCAGTGACGCGCGCGCTGACGCACGAGGGACTTGAGGTCGATGCGGCGGCGGGGCTTTCGGTCGGCGCGTTCGGCGCGGCGGTGGCCTGCGGTGCGCTGTGCTTCGCCGACGCACTGCCGCTGGTGAAGCTGCGCGGCGAATGCATGGAGCAGTCATATCGCTGCGGCTACGGCATGGCTTCGATTATCGGACTCGACGAGCACCAGGTGGCCGCCATCGTCCAGCGTGTTGGCGGCGCAAGCGCGCCGCTCTATATCGCCAATATCAATGCGCCTACACAGATCGTGGTGTCCGGCGCCGACTCTGCGCTCGATGCCGCAGTCGAGAGCGCGCGCCGGAGCGGCGCACGCCGGGCAGAACGCATGGCGGTCACCGTCCCTTCGCATTCCCGGCTGCTCGATGCGGTGTCTCGCCGGCTTGCGGCGGCGATGGTCGCCATCGAGATGCATGACCCGCTGCGGCCTTACGTCAGCAACCGCCGCGCGCGCGTGGTGCGCGATGCGCAAGGCGTGCGCGACGACCTGATCCACAACGTCGCCAATGCGGTCCGCTGGCACGACACGGTAACCCTGCTCTACGAACTGGACGTGCGGCTGTTCATTGAGCCCCCGCCGGGCAAAGTGCTGAGCCGGCTGGCGCAGCAAGCGTTTACCGGGGCGCGTGCGATAGCAGTCGAAGACATGCAACTCGATTCGATCGTGCTGCTGGCGAAGCGCGAGCGGCAGTCGACCGCTTGAGCAGAAGCGGGCGCATCGAACTTACCGGGCCATTGCCGAGCGAGACCCGACAGACTTACGGCGCCTCGATCAGCCGGCTGCGTCTGGGTCAGCCGGCCAGCGCGCTGTGCAGGGCTTTGATCTGCCCCGCAGCGGTGCCGAGCAGCCGCTTGCAGTCGGCAGGCTCCAGTGCGAGGCGTTGGAAAGCCGTGACGGCGGTCACAGTCTCATCGAGCAGGCCGCGAAAGAATACGCAGGGGACGAGCGAAATCGCGGCAATCAGAACGTCCGTGAGCGTGCCTGCCCCGGTTGCCGGTAGGCTGGACGCGTTTTGGTTGCTGACCGCCGAAACGATCGACGGTGAGAATTTCCAGTGACCGAGGATCGCGCCGGCGATCCGCGGGTGCCCGTTGTGGAGCACGCGAGTGGCCGCTTCGTCGGCGTCCAGCGCTGCGCCGTGCTGATGGGCACGCACGGTGATATAGAGGCTGCCGATGTTGTGCATGAGGCCCGCGATGAGCGCTTCATCCGGATTCGCTGCTCGAGTCTCGCGGGCGAGCACGTAGGCGATCGATGCAACCAGGGTTCCCTGGCGCCACAGGTCATGCAGTTGCGGGCGCAGCACCGCGATGCTGGGGCCCGCGTTCATCTGCTGCAAGGCGAAGGATACGGCCGTGCAGCGCACCAACTGATGACCGAGGCGATGCACGGCCTGCTGCAGCTCGGTGATCGGCTTTGCCGACGGATTCAAGAATGCCGAATTCGCGAGTCGCAGGATTCGTACGGCGAGCGCCGCGTCGATTCCGATCACCCGTGCGACCTGGTCCGGGGTGGCGCGGGGATCCTCGAGCGCGCGCTGCACCCGCTGCGCGACATCGGGAAACGATGGCAGGCGAATGTCGCCGCCGGCCAGTTCTGCGGACAGCGCCTTGAGGAATTCGGAGGGAGCCAGGGCACTGGGCGGTTTCTTTTTGTGCTGTGATGCCGGAATTGCCATGGGTGCGCGGGTATGCTGATTCGAAGGAGGTGTGTTCCCCATTGCTATCGGCGCCTTCCAGGCGCTCTTGAGCCGTTGCCGCTATTTAACAGTGCGATCGCTGGGCGATTGGTTAGCGGCATCCGGTCATGAAATCCCCCTATTAACCCTCCGCCGGCTTCAGTTCCCCCCCGGGCAACCGATAATTTCAGCGTGAGGGAATGCCGCAGGCAGCCGCGAAATAGGTAGAGATAGTTCGCAGTGAATGAAGTAATTCTCAATTCGATCGCAGAAACCACCACGCACCGCGACCGCGACGGCGTGCATTGCGCGATAGTGCAACTTCTGCTCGACTATCTCGACGCGGAGTCGGTCGCCATTTACGGTCTGGTTGACGAGGCCGGCGTGACTCGACTTCTGAACCATGCCGAGGTGTGGCGCGGAAGCGCGCATGCGCCTCGAGTCCGCTGTGATGATCCATCGGCTCTCCGGGAATTGAGCGAGCTTCCTCAATGGGAGTCGTGCGTACGTCGGCAGCAGGTCGTGCAATATTCCCCGTCCCCGGGGGTGGTTCATGCCGTCCTGCCGATCGAGGCTGAACGCGACGTCGTCGGTTTGCTGTTCATCAATGGTCGTACCCACCTGCGGGCGCGCGCCATCGATCACATCAATGCCATTTTGCGCATCTTGAAAAACCACTTGGCGCTGCTCGATTACGGTGAGCTCGATACGCTGACCGGCATGTTGAACCGCAAAACCTACGAGGCTTCTTTTGAAAAGCTTCGGCAGCGTTTGCGGCTGGCGGATGCCGCCCGCGGCGTGAAAGAGCCCAGTTGGCTGGGACTCGTGGATATCGACAAGTTCAAGTGCATCAATGACAACTACGGGCACTTGTTCGGGGACGAAGTGCTGTTGCTGGTCTCCCAATTGATGAAAACGTGTTTTAGAGGCACCGACCAGTTGTTTCGCTTCGGTGGCGAGGAATTCGTGATCGTGCTCGACCACGCAACCACGGAGGGTGTCGAAATTGCGTTTGATCGGCTACGACAGGCCATCGCGACATTCCAGTTCCCGCAAGTAGGCCGAGTAACGATCAGCCTCGGGTACTCGCAAATCTATCCCACAGATAGCCCGAGCAGTTGCGTGGAGCGTGCAGATGCCGCGCTCTATTATGCGAAGCATCATGGACGCAACAACATTCGCTCTTACGAGACGCTCGTCGCTGGCGGCGAGTTATCGGCCAAGGATGGGGGAGGAAACGTCGAGCTCTTTTAGCCGAATCAATGCGCCGCGGATTGCGCGCACTCCTCGCTTGTCGGTCGTGAGTCATTGAATCGGGAGTATTGTTGCAATCGGGAGTATTGTTGCAGTGCGAGTCAACTGCAGCTAGCATCCTTCCGCCGCGTATCGTATGAGCATATGCTGGAAATCGAGCCGCGGGCTTGACGCTTGCAGGCCATGGCGCCTCGGAACTCAATTCATTCATGAAGAGGGTCGAAGAATTCTACAGTGGCTACTTGCTGGACCGGTTGCCCCTGAGCGGCATCGCTAGGACCCCGTGGAGATGACTGCGAAAAGCTCGGAGGCAGCGGCCTTCCTGTCCGAATGGCAGCCGACCGCTTCCGGCAACGCGGTGCTCGAGCTGTCGATGCGATGGATGGGGCGTGTGCCTGCGCTGCAAATGGATTTCGATTTCAAGGGTGGCGGCGGCTTCGTGGTCGCGCGGCGTGTCCTGCGCCGGGCGATGCCGAGCGAGTACGCCGTGCAATTTCGATTGCGCGGAACCGGTGCGGTCAACGATCTGGAACTCAAGCTCATCGATGACGGCGGTCTGAACGTTTGGCGGTATAAAAAGGAGGGCCTGCGGCTTCCGCGACACTGGACGCGAATGAGAGTGGAGAGCCGGGACATCGACTTTGCCTGGGGTCCGGCAAGCGGTACCGGCATCTCGACGCTGGGTGCCGTCGAATTTGCCGTCGTTGCGCGCGAAGGCGGCAAGGGTACCTTGTGGATCGCGGGTGTGGAGATCGAGGACTGCGGGCCTCGAGAAGTGCCGAGGGTGAGCGCTTCGAGCGCCATGCCAGGTTTTGAGGCCTCGAGCGCCTTGGCCGCCTCTGGATGGAGACCGCACGCCGACGATCCGCGACCGTGGATAGAGATCGATTCAGTGCAGCCGCGCCTGATCGGGGGTCTGACCATCGATTGGTTGGGTGCCGCACCGGCCGGCGGCTTTCGCGTGCGCGCATCGGCCGGCGGCCGGCGCTGGACGACGGTTTATACTGCAGCAAGGGCCGGTGGTAAACGCGCCAACGTCTACCTGCCCGGCCTCAAGAGCCGGTTTCTACGTCTCGATCTCGAGGAGCCGACTTCGGGTGCGGCCTTGCATCTGCAGTCTTTCGAATTTTCGAGATCCATCCATGCCTTCTGGTACCACATCGTCGATGCCGAAGAACGCGGATGGCATCCTCGCTGGCTGCATCGTGAACAGAGTCTGTGGACCCCGACCGGGACGTCGCACGGCATTCATTGCGCGCTCATGAATGACGACGGCATGGTCGAGATCGGTCAGGGATCCTTCTCGATCGAGCCCATGCTATTCATCGATGGGCGTCTCTTCACCTGGGCGGACGTCGATTCGCGGCAGGAATTGTTGGGCGATTGGATGCCCGTGCCCTCGACCGTCTGGGAGACGCGGGAATGGCGTCTGCGCATCCAAGCCGAGGCGACCGTGAGCGGCTCGGTACGATTGCGTTACCGATTCGAGAGTCTCGCCGACCGGCCGTCGATCGCCCGATTGTTCGTGCTGCTTCGCCCGTTTCAAGTCACGCCGCCGTGGCAGAATTTCCGCAAATTGGGCGGGGTCAGCGAGATTCGTGATTTGACGTGGCATGAAGGGGCGGTCTGCGTCAATGAGACCACGCGCGTCGTGCCGGCAACCCCGCCGGTGGGGTTCGGATCGCTGTGCTTCGACGACGGCTTCATTGCGTCCCGTCTCGCCGCCGGGATGCTGCCGATCGACACGGAAGTGCATGATCCATTCGGGTTTGCCAGCGGCGCGTTCGACTTTGCACTGCCGGGTAAACGAGGGGAACCCGGCGAAGTCGTCGTGGACTGCATGCCGGTCGGCGTACGCCAAGTGATGGGCGAACCGGCATTCGACTGGAGCACGAGGCTGCCGGTGAACCAATGGATGGGTGACGGCTGGCTGACGGAAGTCATTCACGCCTCGCTCACTGCGACCGCTCATGTCCTGGTGACTCGCTCGGGTGCCGCTTTACAGCCCGGACCTCGGCGGTATACGCGTTCCTGGATCCGGGACGGCGCGATGATGAGCGCCGCCTTGCTGCGGATGGGCCACGCCAAGGAGGTTCGGGAGTTCATTCGCTGGTATGCGCCCCATCAGCGCGCCGATGGCTTTGTGCCTTGCTGTATCGACAGCGAGGGAGTCGACTGGCTCGTGGAACACGATAGTCACGGGCAATTGCTGGCCTTGCTGGCTGACTACCATCGATTCGCGCCGGATGAGCATTTCCTCGAGGACTCGTGGCCCTTCATCGTCAAAGCGGTCGGATGCATCGAACGCCTGCTGGGGAAGGATGGACTGCTACCCATATCGGTCAGCCATGAGGGGTACTTGGCCCAGCCGGTCCATTCCTATTGGGACGACTTCTGGGCTTTGCGGGGCTTGGGCGATGCAGTCGGGCTGGCGCGTGAGATCGGCCGCGAGGACTGTGCGGCACCATGGGAGGCGCTGACGAAGCGCCTCGAGTCCGCATTGTTCGCCTCGATTGAAA
>CAWCYX010000007.1:0-76560 GCA_963799885.1 uncultured Gammaproteobacteria bacterium
TCAGGACGATCACTACGTCAAGTACTACGCTTCCGCCACGCACCGGATTTACTGGTCGCGGCTACCCATTCCGGTGATCTTGGTCCTGAGTGATCCGGACAATGACGTAGCGTACTACGCCCGGGTCAAGCCGCAGCTCGATGGTAAGAATCCGATTCTGGTGGCGAAGGCCTCGCGATTTGTGCCCGAATCACGCATAGATCTTGTCACTGGCGCCGAAGAAGATCAAAAGGCGATGGACGCGCGTTTCGATCCAGAACGGGTGCTGCGCCGCTTCAGGAAGGCGAGCATCGTCGTGAGCGAGGACACGGAGTTCAACGGCATTCACTTTTTATTAGCTTGTTACAAACCGGACAGCCCTTACTTCGAACTTCGGCAGGCTCGCCTGTCGCAGGTGATGCACGCGATCGCGCTCGGCCCTTCGATCGGGATGGGAAGTGATTACTACGATCTATTACTTCGCTGCGTGCTGATGTCCTGGTCGTACAAGTTGACTGAGTCGTTCGAAGAGGACTTCGAGAAGATGTGGTACGAGCTGCAGATGGTGCCCGACATCCAGGTTCCGCTCACCGAGGTGGGCAAGAACCTGATCGAACATCTGCTCAAGCACGCGGAGGCCTACATCCCGATCGAAGAAGCGCGCAAGCGAGGTTGCGACACCTCTGCCCAGTACGCGACATCGCTCATGCTGTTAGCACAAGTCGCCAGTGAAGAACTGGATGGATCGGATGAGCTCGGCGAGGAGCCACGCTCGTGACCACGCAGGCGCCGATGTCCGTGACATTCGATTCGAATGTCTGGGAGTCGATTGCGGACTTAGACAATCGCGCGGTGCACGCCGATGGGGTGGCGCTCGGAGAAATCCGACGGGCCATCGAAGATAAGCGCGCGGTGCCGTATATATCCGATGTGGTCGTGCTGCTCGAATCGATCGCTAAGAAGGAACGCGGCAAGTTCTTTGGCGGCATCAAGAACACGATGCGGCGCTCCGAAGACGGCATGAGCACCGACGCTAACTGCGTGCCGGTCATCAAAGGCACCTTGACCATCAGCTCGGTGTTCGATCACTTCCCGCAGCTGCATGAGAAGCTGTCATCGGCATTGGAACAGGCGTTCGCGCTGGGCTTCAAGGCAATCAATGTGCCGCGCATCGGCTGGATGCAGTTGGACGATCATCTGTACAAACCGCAAGAATCGGACCCGAGAGACATCGGGACGCGGCTCGATCGGACGCACGATGCTGCGCTGAAGATCGAGGCAGCGGGTTGCGGCGCGGCCTGGGCAACCAAGCTCGGAGAGGATGCCATCGCCAAAGACCCTCAGGTCGCGGCGCGCAGCGGCCGCAATGCCTTCTTTGCGTTGGCCTATTGCGGCGACCCGGCGGCCATTTCGGAGGCGATCGCCGAATGGGCGGATGGCGATGCCCTTGCCGCCCATCATGGGCACGGGCACGATGTGTTCTGTACGCTGGATCGGGGCCGCGGCGCCGGCATGCAATCAGTACTGCATCAGAGCCGGCGCCAATGGCTCAAAACTGATTTCGGCGTCGTGATCTTGAGCCCAGCGGAGCTCGCGACGAGACTTCCGGCGGCTTAGGGCACGGGACCTGCAACCGGGGGTTGGTGCAGGATCTTGGCGAAGTCAGGGATTGCCAAGGTCTCCTCTCGTCCAGTGATTGCGGCCAGCGTGGTGCTTGCGGAGGAGTCTGTCGCTGACTCGCCGTGCATCCTGATACCCCCGAACACAGAGAACTTCCACAAGGTGTGCTCGGGATACTCGCACTGAGCGCCTTCATAGACGAATGTCCCTTGCCCTAAATCGGCGCTGACTCGCCGGCGCCCATACTTTTCCGACAAGGAGGCAAACAGGGCCTCGCCGGAGCGCGTGAGCGAGATGGCGCGAACGGCGATGTCGGGCGGCAGTGTCACGGCGCAATGATGCGAGAGTAGTCCACGCGCCACGTAGGTGAGCAGGTCCAGGAGGCGCTGTCCATTGAATGGGACTTGGATGGGAATTAGGCCCTGCCTCGGCGGCGGCTCTTCGATGACCGTGAGGCGCATTCCTTCCATGATCTCGCGGTGCAGTTTGGCGTTCTTTTGAAGCCTGCGGAACAGCGTTTCGAACATCATCGGTTCTGCGTCTGGGTGCCGGCCGCCGATCAGCAGGATGGTCGTCAGGTAATGCTCGAGCTCCGATTTTGCGGCGTTGCAGGTCTGGCAAGCCGGCACCTGCGGCAGGTTGGCCCTGCGCTCCTTCGCGAAGAATTCCCTCGCGAAGACATGGTCTCGAGTCGTAGAGGGGTTGGAGGCGCAATAGACGCAGGTCTTCCCCTTGTACTTCTTGCTCATGGGCAGTCCGGCGCAGCTCCCGCATTTCGGCGCCATTCCCAGGCATATCCCAATCGCCCGTCTATCCACTCGGCGAGCTTTTCAACGTGCCCGATCGCCGCGAATAGGGAATCCGCCGTAACCTCAACCGATGGCGCGAGCGGAGAGGGCCGCGGCTCACCGCTCTCCTCCCAAATCCGGCGCTCGTCCTCGCTGATAAAGAACGGCCGCGGATGCTTCTCCAAGACGCTTGGGTCATGGGAAACATCGAATGATCCCAAACTCGTCGGGTGTTGGCCGTCATTTCTGGCGAGGACAATTTGGTCGATGACGGCAAGATCGGCGGGACAGTCCGACCAGTCTGTCTGCAAATTAGTCCCAAGGACGTCGCGATAGGCCGCGACGAATCCCCGCTTGAAGAGTTTCTTCCCGTCCTTAAAATCAAATCCGATGACGCGGTGTTGAAGGGCCTGAAAGTACAGCTTCAGCGTATCCGACAACAGCGAGACGCAGGAGAGCCCCAAGAGTTTGATGGCCGTATCCGCTTCTAGCCATTCCTTAAGATATGCGGGCTCGGGATCTTCGCTGTATGGCGGGTCATGGAATGGTGGGCGGTCCTCTTCGATCGCGAGCTTGACCGCAACGAATGGCTCGACGCCCCGCGCGTAGAAGGTTCGAATGAATTGCGTGCGGTTCTTGAGAAAGTAAGTCGCGTCCATGTGTAGTTCTCCCTAAAGGGGCGTACCGCAACAGCCCCCACACCCTAAAACTGCAGCATTAGCTGGTGACTTGCAAGCTAGAGAGGCCGCGGAATTGCTATCTAAGTGTCAGCCCTGGCTCGGCAAGCTGACTGCGGAAGAACGGCAAAAGCTCGAATCGAGATTCCCGTAGATGCGGCGCCAACGCAAGCAAAGCGTCTCTCGTGAACCGCCGCAGCGCACTATCGACAGGAGAAAACAAAACTAGACCAGCCGAAGAACAGCCTTCGGTCGCGCAACCGGTTCGTCGTCTGTAACGCCCAACAAAGTGCGCAATTCCTTTGACGTTATCGAAAGACAACGTGCTAATTCGGACGCAGTAAATTCAAGTGCCTGCAAATGATATTTCAAAATATTAGCTAAATTCTTTGTAGGCTCGGACGGGAAGTATCCGGGTTCGCGATCGCCGCCCAATTGCGAGCGTTCCATCCACAACGCGCGCGCTGTTCGCTCATCAATAATCCCCAATTGATCTGCGCGCACCAACAAGGACGCGATGGAGATTTTCCAGTACTCTTTTAGCTCTAGAAGTTTGCGTATCCGTAGCGGGCGTGCATGAAGTAGCTGTGCCTTCAACTCTTCGGTAGGGGCGAGAAATTCAGCAGCGAATTCGTCCGCCTCATCCTCCATCGATTCGCGTGGAACATCATGCAGCAGCAAGTGAGCCAACTCATGACACAGTGTAAATCTCCACCGATCACCTGATATTTCAGAATTCATAAAAATAAGCGGAGCCGAGTCAGTCGGCCATAAGCTTGTCGCGTCCATGTCACGTGACTGAAAATCGCACGGTATAACTATTACACCCGCACTCTCGATTAGGCTTGTTAGATTTGGAATCGGCCCGTCCGGTAATTGCCAAAAAGCACGAAGCGCTCGCGCTGCCGCGGTGGGACTATTTCCGTGCTCCTCAAGACGCATCGGTGGCAGCTTTCGTGCGGCGGACAGATCAACTGAATTGAGCAAGGTCTTGATACTAATGCGGAGAATATTGACCAATCCCGTTATGAATTTGCGATCCGTTGCCGATACCTTCGCGCGCTTTCGATAATATGCAGCGCTTGAGCCAAATGAAATCCGTCGGTCGGTCTGCAAGAAAAAGGACTGGGGAAACTCCAGCGCCGCGGAAAGCAGCATCAAAGTCTCCGGACGCACATCGTCCGTCAAGCCTGCCTCAATCTTCGCGATTTTAGGCTGCTGGCACTTCATTCGTTCTGCAAGTTGTGATTGCGTGACGCCGCGATATTCGCGAGCTATCACGAGCATGTCAGGATTTATTTTCGTCACTGGCGTCACCACGGCGCTGCTTTAACGCATCGGCCTTGCCGATAACTTGGGATTCCAGCTCCTCGAATTCTTTCTGAGGGAATAGCTTCTGGACCTTACCCATTTCAGTGCCAGACGATAGATCGTATTCCCAGAAATTCCGACCAGCATAGGTACAAACCGCACAAATCCGATCAATCTTCTGGCATTCATCATCCAAGACATAGCCAATGTCGACGTAGCTTACGTTTCCAATACCTTCTAACGGAAGCTGCTCGCGAATGGCGGCAACCTGCGCCGTGAGAACGTTGTTCGATTGAAGATCTTCGTCGAGCTTCTTAAAGCGAACAGCAATTTTATCTTCGATCAAAAAGAACTTGGCGCGATTCACGTCGCGTGCCGGAATGCCGACGGTTTCGAAATAAGCGGTAGCGCGATACTTCATCTCGCAGCTCATCAAATTAGCGCGAGCTGTGGCGTCATAGACTATCAGGCGATCTTTCGGCAACGACATGACCGCCGCCCACGCTTCGTGTACGGCTCGTTCGATAGCGGGCTGATGTGGCAGAAGCAACGGCAAAGCCGCATCGAACGAGATAACCGCCATTTTCGTTCATTTCCCTGGAAAAATGAGTGTTCGTGGGAGTGTAATTACATACAGTAGTCTCGTCAAATATTATTCCAGAAAATATTCCAACCGTTCGCGTGGCGGATGACCGGAAAGTGTGGAATCGCGATGCCCACGGTGACGGACCTTGCGAGCTACCCGACTCAGACTCCTTCCGACAGGTTATGGACCGTTACCCATGTGTCCGGAACGGACCATGGACCCTTGATTTTGAACCGCCGACCAACCTGGTTCGAAGGAATCTGGTGTGCCCTTTCCGTTGTTTTGCCGCAGCAGTGAAAATTCTTTCGCACTTGCACTTACACAGCACTTACGAGGGAAATCGCGCCGCAACACGAAATGCATAACATATTGATTTTATTGGTGGTGAGAGAGGGACTCGAACCCTCGACCTCGGCATTATGAGTGCCACGCTCTAACCAGCTGAGCTACCTCACCACGAAGAGCGGCGGATTGTCCGGAGCCGAGGCCTTTCTGTCAAGCGACGTTTCCCCGCGTCCCTCAATAAATCAATGGGTTACCCCTCTGGACATTCCCATTGGGTCCACTGCTTCTACGGGTCGTGGCTCGATGAACCGGCCGGCACCGGGCGAAGCCCTCGTCAAACGCCTGCGCCAGCGCGCGCGCCGCGTGACCCCTTTGGCCATGACCACAGACGAACTCATGGCCCTCACTCGCGGCGAGTGAGGGCTGCCCCAGGATCTGAAGATGGCCTCCGTTATTCCCCGCGAAACGCCACATACTTTCCCACGGTAAAACTGCTGGTCCCATAGCACTCTGTGCCAGGAGCCGCCCCCAGTTCGCTGGAATCTCACGCCCGCTCGGAGTAACTCGCCACCCGGGTTCGACTCCAGTCCAACGTGTTCCACTCTTGGTTCATCGGGCCGGAGCAAGGGCCGCTCTCCTGTATATGTCGCCCCACTTCGAAACGCCCGTCAAGAAGTCAAACCGCCGTCTTTATGGAGAAAGTGATCTTGCCAGGAAAAACCGGTGATGAGCCCGTGCCGGCGTGGTCTTCGCTCGACGCGTCCGCGCAGACGCCTACACGTTGAACCGAAAGTGCATCACATCGCCCTCGCGGACGATGTATTCCTTTCCTTCGAGGCGCAGCTTGCCGGCCTCCTTCGCTCCCGCCTCGCCCTTGTTGGCGATGAAATCGTCGTACGCGATGACCTCGGCGCGAATGAATCCATGTTCGAAGTCGGTGTGAATCACCCCCGCCGCCTGCGGCGCCGTCGACCCGGCGCGAATGGTCCAGGCCCGCACTTCTTTGACTCCGGCGGTGAAGTAGGTCTGCAGCCCCAGCAGGGCATAGCCGCCGCGAATCACGCGATTGAGCCCGGGCTCGTCCAATTTCAATTCCTTCAAGAAATCGGCGCGGTCCGCTTCCTCGAGCTGCGAGATCTCAGCCTCGATGGCCGCGCACACCGGTACCACCACCGAACCCTCGGCCTTCGCCAGTTCGCGCACACGGTCGAGTCGCGGATTGTCGGAGAAGCCCGTCTCATCGACATTGGCCACGTACATCACCGGCTTGTCGGTCAACAGATGGAAGTCCTTGAGCAAGGCCTTTTCGTTGGCGTCCAGACCCATGGCGCGCACGGGCTTCGCGAGGTTCAGCTGCGCCCTCACCCGCTCCAAGAGGTCCCGTGATTTGATGGCATCCTTGTCCGCGGTCTTCGCCGCCTTCACCGCCTTCTGATAGGCGCGGTCGATGCTGTCGAGGTCCGCCAGCGCGAGTTCGGTGTTGATGACCTCGATGTCGCTCGCCGGATCGATCTTGCCGGCCACGTGAATGATGTCGTCGTTCTCGAAGCATCGAACCACATGTGCGATCGCATCGACTTCGCGGATATGGGCTAGAAACTTGTTGCCGAGCCCCTCGCCCTTCGAGGCGCCCGCCACCAGGCCCGCGATGTCGACGAATTCCACCGTCGTGGGCAGGATGCGCTCCGGATGCACGATCTCCGCGAGCTTTTCCAGGCGGGGATCCGGCACCGGCACCACACCCACATTCGGGTCGATGGTGCAGAACGGATAATTCTCCGCCGCGATCTGGGCGCGCGTGAGCGCGTTGAAAAGAGTGGATTTGCCCACGTTGGGCAAACCGACGATTCCGCAACGAATAGGCATCAGATCTTTCCCGCTCGGCTGTGCAATTTGGTCATCGCGCGTTCCGCGCCCTGTTCGAGCATCAGCGGTACCGAGTCCGCCGCCGTGTTCACGGCATCCAATATCACATCTTCCTCGACGCGCGGCGCGCGCGTCAGAACGTAGTCGATCACGTCGGCCTTGTTGCCGGGATGGCCGATGCCGAGCCGCAGGCGCCAGAAATTCTCTCCGATGTGCGCGATGGTGTCGCGCAAGCCGTTGTGGCCGCCGTGCCCGCCGCCATGCTTCAGGCGCACGCTGCCCACCGGTAGATCCAATTCGTCATGCGCCACCAGGATGTCGTCTGGCACGATCTTGTAGAAATCGCTGATCTGCCGAACCGACAGGCCGCTGCGGTTCATATAGGTCGTCGGCTTCAACAAAATGAGCTCCTGACCGCTCGATGGTGACCCGCGCCGTCTCGCCGGAATACTTGCGGTAATCCCGGAATTCGCCGCCGTGCCGCCGCGCCAAGCAGATCCACGAACCAGAATCCGACGTTATGCCGGGTGACCTGGTGTTCGGGACCCGGATTGCCGAGACCGAC
This sequence comes from uncultured Gammaproteobacteria bacterium, assembly GCA_963799885.1. Taxonomy (GTDB): domain Bacteria; phylum Pseudomonadota; class Gammaproteobacteria; order Steroidobacterales; family Steroidobacteraceae; genus Bog-1198. The sequence goes on from CAWCYX010000007.1 coordinate 7,678, forward strand.
GATAATGCGCAATGGTAATCCAGCCATCGTGGACTCACCCGACCCTCAAGGCTAGAAAAAAGTAAGGGCCGCCCCGCAGACGGCCCTAGTCGCAGCAACGCTTCGGACGCTATTTCTTGGCGTCTTTCTTCGCAGGTTCGCTTCTTGGCGTCGGCCTTTGCGGGCTCCGCTTTCTTCGCAGCATCGGCGCCGGCCGCTGCCGCCGCAGGTGCTGCAGCCGCCGCACCTTCCGCCGCCACCGCGGCCGCCGCAGTGGGCTCGGGCTCTTCCGCACGCGGGCTGTGAATCGCCACGACCGCAGCGTCTTCCTTCGCGAGCGCGACCAGTTCCACGCCCTGCGGAATCTTCAGCTGCGACATGTGGATGCTCTCGTTGAGCGACAACCCCGACAGATCCACCTCGATGAATTCCGGCAGATCCTTCGGCAGGCAGCTCACTTCCACTTCAGTGCGCATGTGCGACACCAGACCGCCTTGCGTCTTGACGCCGGGCGAGACCGCCGCGCCCACAAAGTGCAGCGGAATGCTGATGCGGATCTTCTGGTTGTCTTCGACGCGCTGAAAATCGACGTGCACGATCGCATTCTTGAAGGGATGCCGTTGCACGTCCTTCAGGATCGCGGCCTGGGTCTGATCCCCGACCTTCAGACTCAATATCGTCGAATAGAAGCGTTCGTTGTCGAGCATGATCAGGAGCTTTTGATGGCTCAAGGTCAATGCCTTCGCTTCGGAATGCCCGCCGTAAAGAATTGCCGGTACTTTTCCTTCGTGACGCAGGCGGCGGCTCGCACCTTTGCCTTGCGTCTCGCGGAACTCGGCAACGAGTTCGAATGAGGTTTTCATAATCATCTCCAGTTACATCACAAACACGGCATTCCCGCACCGCGACCAGTTTGCGGACACGCCGACCAAGAGCAAACATCTCAACCGAGGCGAGCGCAGCCGCGGCGCCCGGCCAATTCAATCTACATACAGGGAACTGACCGATTCTTCGTCGCTGATGCGCCGTATCGTCTCCGCCAGCAACCCTGCGACACTCAACTGCCGAATGCGCGTACACGCCTTGCCGGCATCCGATAACGGAATCGTGTCCGTCACCACCAATTCATCCAGCACCGACTTCGAAATGCGCTCGATCGCCGCGCCCGACAGCACGGCATGCGTGATGTAGGCGACCACGCGGATCGCGCCCTCGTCTTTGAGGGCCTGCGCCGCCTGGCACAAGGTGCCGGCGGTATCCACCATGTCGTCGACCAGCATGCAGCTCTTGCCTTCGACTTCGCCGATGATGTTCATCACCTTCGATTCGTTCGGCCGTGGCCGGCGCTTGTCGATGATGGCGAGTTCGGCGTCGTCGAGGCGCTTCGCCAGCGCCCTCGCTCGCACCACTCCGCCCACGTCGGGCGACACCACGATCATCTTCTCGTCCTTCCCCTTCTCCTTCTGCTTCCAGGCGTCTCCCAGCAGCACCGGCGAGGCATATACGTTGTCGACCGGTATGTCGAAAAACCCCTGGATCTGGTCCGCATGCAGATCCACCGTCAGCAAGCGGTCGACGCCGGCGCGCGCAATCATGTTCGCCACCAGTTTGGCGGCAATGGCCACCCGCGTGGCGCGCGGCCGCCGATCCTGACGTGCGTAGCCGAAGTACGGCACGACGGCCGTGATGCGCTTGGCCGACGCGCGCCGCAGTGCATCGGTCATCATCAACAATTCCATCAAATTGTCGTTCGCCGGCGGACATGTGGGCTGCACGATGAACACATCGCGGCCGCGCACGTTCTCCATCAATTCGGCGTTCACCTCGCCGTCGCTGAACCGGCCCACATTCGCCCGTCCCATCGGCACGTGCAGGTGGCGGGTGATCTCATGTGCCAGCGCCGGATTCGCATTGCCCGCGAACACCGAGATGGGTGAAGAATCGAAATCGTTACTTCGCGACATAGCAACGCCCTTCGGGCGTTATCCTTCCCCTGCCAACACATCCTAGAATCACTTCCAGTCGACGAATCGACCCGCCCTCAAAAATTTGGCTGGGGTGGAAGGATTCGAACCTCCGTATGGCGGGATCAAAACCCGCTGCCTTACCGCTTGGCGACACCCCAACTCGGAAATCAACAGTCATCGACTCTCGAAGGACACGGCGGCAGCCCGCCTCGCCGCCCCGCTCAAGCAGCCGACAATCTTGCGAGCAGGGGCGAGTCGTTCAGTCCACGTACCAAAAAAGCCTCCGACGCCGGCGGCAGCTTACGCACTATCTCGGCGTAGCGGTCCATCGATTCGACGCTGACGAAAACACACGCACCCGTGCCCGTCAGCCGCGCATGTCCATAGGACGACAGCCAATCGAGTGCGCGCGCTACCTCCGGGTATCTGCGCCGCACCACATCGAGGCAATCGTTTCTACCACCGGACGCCAGGAAACCGTGAATTGTGATGGGCGGGGAATTTCTTGTCAATTCAGGATCCTGGAACACCGCCGCCGTACTCACGAACACATTCGGCTTCAGAATCAGATAGTTATCCTCCCGCGGCGCAAACGGCGGGTGGAGCGGTGTGAGTCTGTCCCCGACGCCCTCGGCCCAAGCCGCCCTCCCATACACGAATACCGGCACATCGGCACCCAGGGTCAGACCCAACGCCGCCAACCGCGCGGCGGGCCAATCGAGGCCCCACAGGCGGTTCAATGCCACCAAACACGTCGCGGCATCGGAACTGCCGCCGCCTAAACCCGCACCCATGGGAATGCGCTTGACCACATCGAGGTCCGCGCCCAAGTCGCAACTTGCCGCGGTCTGCAGGGCGCGCGCGGCGCGCACGCACAAATCGGCGTCCTCTGCAACGCCGTTGGCGCCCCGCAGGCGCCGGACGGCGCCGTCCAACCGAACCCGGACGTAGATGTCATCGCATAGATCGACGAATTGAAAGCAGGTCTGCAGCTCGTGATATCCATCCGGTCGGCGACCGAGGATATGTAAAAAGAGATTGAGTTTTGCCGGTGCCGGCCATGGCCCTTCGCCATGCACGACAGTCCGCGTGTCCCCACCCGTGCTCACCGCAGACCGTCCCAATGATCCACGGCGATCCGGACGCGCACCGTATCGCGAACCATCACCATGCGCGCCGGCAACCAATCTCCGTTCACCACCATGTATTTGTCGTACGTCAGGGTCCATCCCGCCTGGGTCAACTGGGCGGCACGATCCTGGTCATTGCGCGCCAAATCGAAGCTGCTGCCCGGATCCGGCACCCCCAACAACCAATAGCGCAAGTTATTTAGCGGCAACGCGAATCCCAAACGTTCCTGAAGCTGCGCCAGCACCGCGTCGCTCGGTGGCGCCCCGTTCAAGGACAAACCGGCCGGCGTTTCCTTGATAACCATCGCACCCACCCCCAACGGGCCGGCGAGGTGCAGTTCGGCGGCATCGCCGCGCTGCTGCCAATCCAAACTTGCCTGCCACCCCTGAGTACCCACTGCCACGGCGGCGCGCCCGGCGAGTTGCCACGTGTCCGCATGCTGCAAATCGACCGACCGCTGATCCCACGGCACCGCCACGGGCGGGCGCGTCGGCCGCACGGTCGTGCAAGCGCTCAAGGCACCGCAACACAGCAACACCGCCCATAGAGGTCGCATCGCCTTAGTTCGAGATCGACGCGTGCAAGCGGACACGGGTGGCATCGATGAGATGGTTATCGGACCCCGGCTTGTTCGCCTCGGACCAGATGCGCTCCGCTTCCGGCCGCCGACCGAGCTGCCACAACACTTCGCCGAGATGGGCGGCCACGTCGCCGTCATGATCGTCCGCGTAGGCGGCGTTCAAGTATGGCAAAGCCTCCTCGCCGTGGCCTTGCCTGAAAATCACCCAGCCCAGACTGTCCAGAATGGACGCATTCTTGGGAGCCGCCGCGTGCGCCCGTTCGATCAGCCGCCGCGCGACCGGCAGCTGCCGGTGGTTGTCGGCCAGGGTATATCCATATGCGTTGAGCGCCGCCGGATCGGTTGGACGCAAGGCCGCGACGTCCTTCAGTTCGCTCAGCGCGGCTGCAACTTTCCCATGCTCCTCGGACAGCGATGCCTTCGCGTATCGCAATTCCACGCTGTCCGGATATTCGGCTTCGGCTTGGTTCAATACGGCGATGGCATTGGGCAAATCGCCCGCTTCGGCATCGATGCGCGCACGCGCCGCGAGAATTTCCGGCGCCCGCTGCGGCGCCTCCTCAACCAGGTGATCGAGCAGTTCCTGCGCCGCCGGCGCCGCGCCATGCGCTCTTAAAATGGTGGCCGCGCGCAGCAGCGCGGGTACTGCGTTATCGCCGTTCTGCACCTCGGCGTACAAGCGCAGTGCGCGTTCCAGGTCCTGGTGCCGCTCGGCAATCATCCCCAAGTAGAAGAGCGAATCGTCCAAAAACTTGCCCGTGGCGACCAGTTCCGCGAATCGCGCGCCGGCTTCGTCCAGCAGGCCGTCCTGGTAGTCCACGAGACCGAGCAGCCGTAATGCGAGCGGACCGGAACCGGGGTCATGCGTCAGCGTCGCGAGCTGCGCACGCGCCGCCGAGGTCTGTTGTGCCGCCAATAGCAAGAGCGCGTAGTCCAAGCGGTTTTCGACCGTATCGACGCGGTCCACCAGGTCCTTGGCCTGCGCGAGCGGCTCCGCCGGATCGCCCGCCAAGATGCGCGCTCGCCGCAGGCCCTGGGTCAATTCCCGGCGTGCTGCCGCGTCGTCCGCGGATGCCGGTTCGTCGGGCGACGAGGCGGCGGGCGGTGTGCCCGCGGCCGCTAGCGCAGCCTCGAAGGTGTGAACGGCGGCCGCCGGATCGTCGGCCCGGAGGGCTGCGAACGCCTGCATCCGCAGTGCTGCCGGCGAAGCGGGAAAATACCCCGCCAAGAGGTCCGCAAGTTGCCTAGCGCCGAAGAGATTGCCGGTCCCCGACAATTCGGTCTCGAGCGCCGCAAACTCCCCGTCCGTGCCGCGCGGCGAGGACTGGAGGACGACCCGATAATGGGCTGCGGATTGCTCGATCTTGTGCAATTCCAGCGCTGCTTTGCCCGCCGCCCGATGCGCGTCCAGGGCACCCGGATCGACATGGAGCCAGCGGGCAGCGACGCCGGCCGCGAGCGTGGGCTGCAGACATTCCGCCGATACCTCCGCAGCCCGCCGCAGCAGGTCCACGTCCGCGGTGCTTGCAGCAGCGGCGGCATATTCGAGCGCGGCGACCCGTGCCTCATGCCGCGAGAGCGCTATCTCCGCCGTGACGGTATAAAATACCGGCGGAGGGTCCGCGTCGTCGGTCCTCGACGTCACGTTCACGCAAGCGGTACAGGCCAGCATGCCGAGCGCGGCGAAGGCCTTCGCGGAGATTGGAAACGAGGACACGGCCGCACTATAGCGAAATGAGCCTTACGATGCCGCGGAATCGAGCTTGATATAGCGGTAAATTTCACCTTAAATCCGCAGGTTACGAACAAAAAGCGCGGCAATGGCATTCAATATTCTCGGGCTCAACCATAAGACCGCGCCGGTCGCCCTGCGCGAGAAAGTCGCGTTTAGCGAGGATCGATTGGTGGGCGCACTGTGTGCCTTGAGGCAGGAGCGCGGTGTCGCAGAGGTCGTGATTCTCTCGACCTGCAATCGTACCGAGGTCTATTGGGCTGGTTCCGCCAGCGGGGCGGAACTGTCCCAGTGGCTCGAACGGCACCACGACCAGGGCCTGGATCTCGCCGCCAGCGTCTACGTGCATCAGGAGAAACATGCCGTCGAGCATGCCTTCAAGGTCGCCTCCGGGCTCGACTCCATGGTGCTGGGCGAGGCCCAGATCCTGGGCCAGTTGAAAAATGCCTACCGCGTTGCGCAAGAGACCGGCAGCACCGGACCCCACCTCAACAAGCTGTTCCAAGCCGCGTTCTCCGCCGCCAAGCGGGTGCGTTCCGAGACGCAGATCGGCGCGAATGCCGTCTCCCTGGCATCCGCGACGGTCAGCCTCGCGCGCCGCATGTATTCGGACTTCAGCACCCAAACCGCGCTCATGATCGGCGCCGGCGAAATGATCGCGCTCGCCGCACGGCACTTCACCGCGGCCGGCGTCAAACGCATGGTCATCGCCAATCGGACCTTGGACAATGCCCAGGCGTTGGCGGCGGAAGTCAGCGGATATGCAGTCGATCTCGGCCACCTCGACAAGGAATTGAGCGAGGCCGATATCGTGGTGAGTTGTACCGCCAGCCCGCTGCCCCTCATCACCAAGGCCGCTGCAGCCGCGGCGGTGCGGACCCGGCGCCACCGGCCGATTTTCATGGTCGATTTGGCAGTCCCCCGGGACATCGATCCGGCGGTCGCTGATCTTGAGGATATCTATTTGTTCTCGATCGACGACCTCCAGCAATTGGTCGATGAGAATCGCCAGCAACGCGAGGTCGCCGCCGGCGACGCCAAGGTCGTGATCAGCGAGGAAGTCGCACGTTTTCTGCAGGACGCGCGCACCCAGGAAGCGGGGCCCGCGATCCGCGCCTTGCGCCAACAGGCGGATGCGATTCGCCGCCAGACCTTGGAGCAGGCGCAGCGCATGCTGGCCGCCGGAAAATCGACCGACGAAGCGATGGAATTTCTGGCGAACACCCTCACCAACCGGCTGCTGCATACGCCCACGCAGGCGCTCAGACAGGCGGCCGAGTCGGCTGAGACGGTGGTTGCCGAAGCGTTGACCCGCCTCATCGTGGAAGAACGCGACCGGAAATAACGGAGCCGGTCTGCCAACGCGGCTCACGTAGAATGCTCAGACAGGCTCCTGGTGCCGCTATAATTCGCGGCCTATGAAAGACTCCATCCGGCATAAACTCGAGAAACTCGACGAGCGCTTCGAGGAAATCAGCCGCTTGCTCTCCGATCCCGGCGTCATCTCCCGTCAGAATCAGTTCCGTGAGTTGTCCATGGAATACTCGAGGCTCGGCCCCTTGGTGGGCCGCTACCGCGGCTACGTCGCCCTGGAGGGCGATGTTGCCACGGCCGTGGAGCTGGCCATGGACGAGGAATTAGGTGAATTGAAGGAACGCATGGCTGCCGAGGAACTGGAGTTGCAGCGGCTCCTCGTGCCCAAGGACCCGCACGACGACAGCAACGTCTTTCTCGAGGTGCGCGCCGGCACCGGCGGCGACGAGGCCGCCATTTTTGCCGGCGACCTGTTCCGCATGTACGCGCGGTATGCCGAGTCCAAAGGGTGGGAAGTCGAGATCTTGAGCGAAAGCCCCGGCGAACACGGCGGACACAAGGAAATCATCAGCCGCATCATCGGACGCGGTGCGTATTCATTGCTCAAATTCGAATCCGGCACCCATCGCGTGCAGCGCGTGCCCGCCACCGAAGCCCAGGGACGCATTCACACGTCCGCCTGCACGGTCGCGATCCTGCCCGAACTCGAGGAAGTAGAGGCGATCGAGTTGAATCCCGCGGACTTGAGGGTGGACACCTTTCGGGCATCGGGCGCCGGCGGCCAGCACGTCAACAAGACCGATTCCGCCATTCGCATCACTCACCTGCCCACCGGCACCGTCGTGGAATGCCAGGACGAACGGTCGCAGCACAAGAACCGCTCGCGCGCCATGTCGCTGCTCAAAGCCCGGCTGTTGGCGAGCGAACGGGAAAAGCAGCAGACCAAGCAGGCGGAGTCGCGCAAACTCCAGGTGGGCTCCGGGGATCGTTCCGAACGGATCCGCACTTATAATTTCCCGCAAGGACGGGTGACCGATCACCGTATCAATCTCACGCTCTACAAGCTCGACGATGTCATGAACGGCAACCTGGATGAATTGATCGGCGCATTGAACCAGGAACATCAAGCCGAAGAACTCGCACAGCAGGTCGAGTGACGCTATGGATAGCGCCGCAGGTTCGTTGAAATCCACCGATTTGAAATCCACCGGCAAACCGTCGGTCCGCCCAACGGCAGCCGATGCTCCGTCGTCGATCGCTGCGGCGCTGCAGCGGGCCGCGCGACTGCTCGCGCCGCACGGGGATTCACCGCGGCTCGATGCCGAAATCCTGCTTGGCTGGGTTCTCGGCATGGCGCGCTCGGCGCTGATCGTGCGCGGCGCCGATCCCGTGCCGGCGGAAGCGCAGCAGGCATACGAAGCGTTGATCGCTGGGCGCATGCAAGGCGCCCCGGTAGCTTATCTGACCGGGACCCGTGAATTTTGGTCACTGGAACTCGATGTCACGCCCGATGTGCTGGTCCCGCGTCCGGAGACCGAGGTCCTGGTGGAACTGGCGCTGGGGCTTTTGCCGAAGGACGTGCCGCGGTCGGTACTCGATCTTGGCACGGGCAGCGGCGCCATTGCCCTGGCGATCGCCTCGGAGCGGCCCCTGGTGTGCATGACCGGCGTCGATGTGTCCGAAAAGGCGCTTGCGGTCGCGATGGCGAACTCACGGAAACTCGGACTGATACAGATCCGCTGGTATGCCGGCTCTTGGTTCGACGCCGTGCGCGATCAACGGTTCGACATGATCGTTTCGAACCCGCCTTATGTCGCATCGCGCGATCCGGCCCTGAAGCGCCTCGCCGCCGAGCCGGCAATCGCGCTCTCGTGCGGTCCGACGGGACTGGAAGCCCTCGACAGCATCGTCTGCGGGGCCGCGCAGCACTTGAACCCGGGCGGTTGGCTGTTGCTCGAGCATGGCAGCACGCAGGCGGACGATGTTGCGCGCCTGCTCGAATGCCGCGGCTTCGGCCACATTCGATCGCACGCCGACTATTCCGGTAATGCCCGGGTTACTCTCGGCGCCATTCAATGATCTCGCTAGACTGTTCACTACACAAGGAACACCAATGATTCTCTTCGAAACCACCCTGGGCGACTTCAAGATCGAGTTCTTCGAGAAAGAGGCGCCGCTGTCGGTCGCCAACTTTCGGAAATATATCGACGGCGGCTTCTTCAACGGCACCATCTTTCATCGCATCGTTCCCGGTTTCGTCATTCAAGGCGGGGGCTTCACGGAGGACATGGCCCAGAAGAAGACCGAAGCACCGGTCAAGAACGAGGCCGACAATGGCCTGAAGAACACGCGCGGCACGCTCTCGATGGCGCGCACCAACGACATCAACAGCGCGACGTCGCAATTCTTCGTGAATCTGAAGGACAACGACTTCCTCGACCATAGCCGGGGCAATTTCGGCTACGCCGTGTTTGCGCGCGTTACCGAGGGCATGGATGTGGTCGACAAGATTGCCGCGGTCGAGACCGGCCGCAAGCGCGGCTTCGACGACGTACCGCTCGAGGCGGTCATCATGAAGACCGTGCGTCAGATCGATCCGTAGCTGATCTCGCCATTCGCGCACGTGGCGCACGGTAAATCTCCGCTGGGGCGGATCGCCCGAGCGGCGCTTTCGGTCGTGTTGCTGTTCGTCGTACTCTCGGTCGGCGCCGTGGCGGTGTTTCGCTGGATCAATCCTCCCTACAGCGCCTTCATGGCCGAAGCGCAGATCGCCGCTTGGACGAGCCATGACCCGCCGTACGTATTCCGGCATTCGTGGGTGGATCTGAAGCGCATTTCGCCCAATCTTCCGCTGGCGGTGGTCGCCTCGGAAGATCAGAAATTTCCGGAACACTGGGGCTTCGACGTCGAATCGATCGAAAAGGCCTATGCCCTCAATCAACACAGCCATCGCGTGCGCGGCGCCAGCACCATCAGTCAACAGGTTGCGAAGAACCTGTTCCTCTGGTCCGGGCGCAGTTACTTCCGAAAAGGGCTCGAGGCCTACTTCACGCTATTGATCGAGGGCCTCTGGCCGAAACGGCGTATTCTGGAGACCTATCTGAACATTGCCGAGTTCGGCTACGGCACCTATGGCGCGGAAGCTGCCGCGCAGCGCTTCTTCCACAAAAGCGCGGCCCGCTTGAGCCGCAGCGATGCCGCCGTCCTTGCCGCCGTGCTGCCGAATCCGGTGCGTCTGTCCGCGGCGGCGCCGTCGCGCTACGTACAGCAGCGGCGCGACTGGATTCTCGGGCAGATGCAAGCGCTCGGCGGACCCGAGATGCTGGATGAAATCGATGCGTATCCCCACTGATCGCCTCAGGGTATTGCGCCGCTGCGGCCGGAAATCGAATGGGGCAACGCCGCCCAGCCGCCGCCGGCGGCGCGTGAGGAACTCATCGTCGGTCACGATTTCTCCTTGAGGCGATGACTCGCCTTGGCATCCAGGTCGAGGTCGTAGACCGCCTTGAGGTCGGCGATCTTTCGCAATGTGTCGGGAGTGAACGCCGTCTTTCCGTCGAACGCGTGAAGGACGATACCCTCGAGCAAGTCGCCGAGAGTCATATTCTTGAATTCCGCGAGCGCCTTCAGCACTTTCAAAATGCGCCGCTCCATGCGCACACCGGTCTGGATGCGTTCGACTTCAAGGTATCTGGGTGCCCGCGGCATGCTGGTCCAAGGGTCCTGGTAGGAAGGTACCAAGGTACCATGGTATCACCGACGCGACAAGTACATCCGGCAAGTTCACTCACGCGACAAATGCTCCCTTGCGGCAGCAGTGCGGCCGTGCGGCACCGATGGCATACTCTTGCGATGCGAGTTCTGCGCGCAATCTCTATCTTGGTGGCGGTGCTGGCGGTCACGGCGCTGATCTGGCGAGCCGCAACCCGCGCCCCGGACGTCAACCATGCGCCCGGCGCTTCGTCCCAAGCGGCGCCGCCGATATGGACGCCGGTCACGGAGCAGACTCTGAGCCACGGTCGGTTCAAACAATTGCCGGTGTACTCCCCTCACTCGACGCCACGGGGGTTCGTTTTGTTGCTCTCGGGCGCTGACGGTTGGACCGCGGTCATGTCCGGCATGGCGGCCCGGATCGCCGAGCAGGGAGCGATGGTCGTCGGAATCGATACTCCGCAGTTCGAGGCCTCGCTGGAAGAGGACGGCGCCACCTGCGTATTCCCCGACGGCGACCTGGAGAACCTGAGCCACTTCGTGCAGGCCTATTATCGCCTGCCCGCCTATCTCAGCCCCATCCTGGGGGGCTACGGCACCGGCGCAACGCTCAGCTACGCGATGCTGGCGCAGGCGCCGGTCAATACATTCGCCGGCGCCGTGAGCATGCAATTCTGCCCCGGCTATCCGTTGAAAAAGCGCTTGTGCAAGGGTTCCGGACTGGAATTCACTCCACGCACCGGGGATGGAGGTGTCGAGTTCCTGCCGTCCCGGCAGATCGGCAATCCCTGGATCGTCCTGCAGGGACCCGACCAGGCGAACCGGGAGCCGCCAGCCTGCGATGCCGGCGTCATCCGCGCTTTCGTCGCTCAAGTTCCCGGCGCCACACTCGTCACGTCCGAATACGCCAACGCATTCGATACTCTCCTGTCGCGCAACGCCCCCGCATCCGCTGCGGCGGCGCCGGAGGCGTTGAAAGATCTACCCATCGTATTCGTGGCTGCACAGCCCGGCGCCGCACCGTCCGACACGTTCGCCATCATGCTATCCGGCGACGGGGGTTGGGCGGGTCTCGACAAAGAGGTCGCTGCGGCGTTGAGTGAGAACGGCATTCCGGTGGTGGGTCTCGACTCGCTGCGCTATTTCTGGACGGCGCGCACGCCCGAAGGTTTGGCCGCAGATCTCGGCCGCGTAATCGACTACTACGTGACGCTACTCGGCAAGCATCGAGTCCTGCTGGCCGGTTATTCGCAGGGCGCCGACGTCTTGCCGTTCGCGGTCAACCGTTTGCCGCCGGCAGCGCGGTCGCACGTGGTGTTGACGGCGGTGATAGGCATGTCCGAACACGCACTGTTCGAGTTCCACATGAGCAATTGGATCTCCGATGACAATTCAGGACCGCCTACGCTGCCCGAAGTCGAACGGATCGGCGGATTGACGGCGCTCTGCATTTATGGAGAGGACGAGACCGACTCACTGTGTCCCAAACTGGATCCTCACAAGGTCACGATCGTGAAATTAAAGGGCGGTCACCACTTCGACGGCAACTACGCGGCGTTGGCACGAACGATCATGACGGCGGCACCGCGCACATCTCCGAGCGAATGATGAAACGCTGGTTGAGGGGCGCCTCGAGCGAGAAGCTTCCGCCCCGCCCGGGCACGACGTCCACCGTCCAGCGGGTATGCGCCCAGAGTTTGAATTGCGCGCGATCCATCCAGAACTCGCAGCCGGCAATCTCGCCGACCTTCTCGTCCACGCTTCCCAACTTGAATTCGCCCACCTGGAAGCACATGGGCGCGCTGCCGTCGCAGCATCCGCCCGACTGATGAAACATGATGGGGCCGTGCACGCTGATCAATTGCTCGATCAAGCGGCGCGCCGGCAATGTGACACTGACGCGCTCAGGATCCTTGGTGTATTCATCGCTCAACCGTCACCTCCACGAACGGGAGAAGGGCCCGGGATACGGATCTTACTTCATGTAAGACCCGTACGCCGGTACGCCTGCAACGTGTACTAGAAAAAGCCGAGGGCCTTGGTGCTGTAGCTCACCAGGACGTTCTTGGTCTGCTGGTAATGATCCAGCATCATCTTGTGCGTCTCCCTGCCGATGCCGGACTTCTTGTAGCCGCCGAATGCCGCATGCGCCGGATACGCGTGATAGCAGTTGGTCCATACCCTTCCGGCCTTGATGCCGCGGCCGAAGCGATACGCCATATTGAGGTCGCGGGTCCATATGCCGGAGCCGAGACCATACAACGTGTCGTTGGCGATCTCGAGCGCCTCGGCCGGGGTGTTGAAGGTCGTCACGGATACCACGGGTCCGAAGATCTCCTCCTGGAAAACCCGCATCTTATTGTGTCCTTCGAACACGGTGGGCTTGATGTAGTACCCCCCCGACAGGTCGCCGGTCAGCTTATTGGCGACGCCGCCCGCCAGCACTTTCGCGCCTTCCTTCTTGCCGATATCGATGTACGACAGGATCTTTTCGTATTGATCGTTCGACGCCTGGGCGCCGATCTGAGTGCTCATCTCGTACGGGTCGCCCTGCCGGATGGTTTCGACGCGCTTGATGGCGCGCTCCATGAAACGATCGTAGATCGATTTCTGCACCAGGGCGCGCGACGGGCAGGTACACACTTCGCCCTGGTTCAGCGCGAACATGGCAAACCCTTCGAGCGCCTTGTCGACGAAATCGTCGTCATCGCGCATCACGTCCTCGAAGAAGATGTTCGGCGACTTCCCGCCCAACTCCAAGGTCACCGGGATGATGTTCTCGGAGGCGTATTGCATGATCAAACGGCCGGTCGTGGTCTCGCCCGTGAACGCAATCTTGGCGATGCGCGTGTTGGTCGCGAGCGGTTTGCCCGCTTCGAGCCCGAAGCCGTTCACGATATTGAGCACGCCCGGGGGGATCAGGTCCTGGCACAGCTCCGCCAGCACCAGCAGCGACATGGGAGTCTGCTCGGCCGGTTTGATCACCACGCAATTTCCGGCGGCCATCGCGGGCGCCAATTTCCATGCCGCCATCAGGATCGGGAAGTTCCACGGGATGATCTGACCCACGACGCCCAATGGCTCATGATAGTGGTACGCCACGGTGTCGTCGTCGAGTTCGCCCAGCGAGCCTTCTTGGGCGCGGACGCAACTCGCGAAATATCGGAAATGATCCACCGCGAGCGGCAGGTCGGCGAGGTTGGTTTCGCGGATGGGCTTGCCGTTGTCGTAAGTTTCAACCGCCGCCAGGAAGGGCAGACACTGCTCGATCCGATCCGCCACCTTGTTGAGCACCGCGGCGCGCTGGGCGACCGCCGTACGGCCCCAGGCATCGGCGGCAGCGTGCGCGGCGTCCACCGCGAGTTCGACGTCCTCGGCCTGAGAACGGGCGATCTTGCACACCACCTGACCGGTGGTCGGAGATATGTTGTCGAAATACGCGCCCTTGACGGGGGCCACCCATTTTCCGCCGATGAAGTTTTCGTACCGAGCGCGCAGCGGAATCTTGCGTTCGATCGTCTTGAGATGGGCAGCGAAAGAACTGCTTTCTTTGATGGGACCGCTATCCTGGGCGGGACCCGTCGGGCGAACTTGGGCACTCATCATGATTCTCCTTCGGTTGTAATGGATTTAAGCTCGCATCACGGGCACTTGCCGGCCAGCCGCTGCCGATGAGGAGGTGAAGTATAGGCCTTCCAAGGATTGCTGCCGAAGCTCCGGGTTCCGCAACGCACCACTGACCACCACGGGGAGGGGCACGCCGGAGTTATTGCTCCTCGGGCGCCCCACGAGACTTGTAGGAGAACTTCTGGCCGGCAATGGCGGCGGCATACATGAGGCCGCCTTTGGCGATGGTGAACACCGCCATGCCCTTGTTGTATTGACCCCGCGCGGTCGCGTTGTTTTCGGTACCGCTGGCATTCGCCTGCACCCCGTTGGTGCCGGCGCTGGCTCCGGCGGCGGCCGTGATGGCGATGGCACTGGCCCCCGCGGAGAACTCGAATTTGCCGGACTCGAATTCATCGAGTGCTCGTTTGTCCTGGAAAAAGATGATTTCGCTGTATGCCTTTCCGCCGGCTTGAAGTCCCGCACTGAGCTGCTTGAGCTTGGCGTCGCCCACCAGCTTGCCGTGAACGTAGACACGGCCCTTGCCTATCGCTGCGCCCACGATCAGACCGCCCTCGCCCACCGTCGGGAACACTGCGTAAGCGTAGGCTGTGTCGAAGAAGCTCCCGCTCTCCATGGCGCGCTTGTAAGTCTCGATGGTATCCGCGTCCTCCGTCGCCGGCGCGGCACGCGCGACTCCGATGCACGCCAATGCTGCGCACGTTGCCATCACCAACAGCCGGATGTTTTTGAGTTGCATGCAAATCCCCGCCATGGACGGCGTAGCAATAGCCGAATGTGAGGTATTTTCCCTCATTCGTCTGTACGTTTCCACCTACCGCAAAGTCCGAGCGGTAGGAGCAGTCCGGCGCCGCCTCTGGGTTGGTCGCGGCTGCCCGCCGCAATGCACATCCGCTACGGTGAAAGTGTGCGGCCCAATTTGTCGCATCTAACGAGGATCAAGCCATGAAGAGAGCATATGTTCCCCTCGCCGGGCTTTTGGCAGCAATGCTCGGCCCGGTGGTATTTGCCCAGGCGCCCGCGCCCGGCACACAGCCGTCGGATCCGAGTGCCGCCTCGAGTCCGTCTCAGCGGTCCACCGTCAAATCCCCTGCAGCCGAATCGACGCCTACGAACAATGGCGCAGATGCCAGCGATAGCGCCACGCCGCACCAGAAGCAGGCGATGAAGAAGAAGCACAAAAAGAAGGCGGCGGCTCCGCCCAGCGGTTAACCCAGCGCCCGGCGGCGGAGCGCCGAATGAAATTGTGTTTCTTTCCACAATTCACCGCTGTGCCGTATATCCCCGATGCACGGCTGAGGGGCGTCCCCTACAGCCATGCGGGGGCGCCCATTGCTATTTTTTTCCCCCGGACGGCATGATCGCAAGGCGCGAGGATCGCAAGGCGCGAGGTTCGCGTCGCGTGATGCCCTGACGGGCACGTGTCCTGTCCCAGCAAGGAGGAATGGATGCAGCAGAAGGGGCCCCACTCGACGGCATCGCTCGGCTTCGGCATTCATCGTGCCGAGAGCGAGTCGAAAGACACGGCACGCAAGGCTCGAATCCTGGTGGTCGACAATGATCTCGAGTCGCGCCGGTTCCTCAATGCCCGGCTGTCCGGCGGCCGTTACCGCGTGGATACCGTCGACAACGCGCAGGCCGCATTGGATGCGTGCGTTCGCTCGCGTCCGAACCTGGTCATCAGCGAATTGCGCCTGGACCCGATGGATGGGCTCGCGCTGCTCAAGGAATTGAAGAGCCGCTGGCCTGCACTGACCGTCATTATCGTCACCGCGCACGCGACCATCCCCGAGGCGGTGCGCGCCACCCAGTGCGGGGCGTTCGGTTTCCTCGTGAAACCGATCGAACGAGAGGAGCTGCTCGGGCAGGTCGAGCGGGCGATCGCGGCATCCACGTTCGCCCTCGCCGAGGGCGATTGGCGGTCGGACATCGTAACGCGCAGCCAACTCATGGAAGAGCGCCTCGGACTCGCCAATCGCGCTGCCGGGAGCGATGCGCCGGTACTGCTGACCGGGGAGAATGGCACCGGAAAGGAGCTTCTGGCGCGCGCGATTCACGCGGCAAGTGCGCGCCGAGACCATCGGTTTGTTGCCGTTCGCTGCAAGGACTTGGACGAAGCCGCCTTGGAAAATCAATTGTTTGGGCCCGTGGCGGCGGCCGGTGCCGCTCGGCCGCGTGAGGGCGGCGCTCTGGAGGCGGCGCGCAGCGGCACACTGCTCCTGGACGACATCGACCATCTTTCCCCCCAGCTGCAATCCGAACTGATGGCCGCCCTCGGCGGTCCCCTGTCGTCGCCTACACCGCGGCTCATCAGCACCACCTCCAGCGACCTCAAGAAGCTCATGGAAGCCGGTGCTTTTCGGCAGGACCTGTATTACCACATCAATGTTCTGCCGATCGAGATACCGCCCTTGGGCCGCCGGCGCGAAGACATTCCGCTCCTCGTGTCTCACTTCCTGGAACAGGCAAGCGAAGAGGGCGGCGCCAAAAAACTCTACACCCCTGAAGCCATCGAACTGCTCGCGACCACCGACTGGCCCGGAAACGTGCGCCAGCTCTTCGAGCTGGTCAAACAGAATGTAGCGCTTTCGCACGGCATGATCATGAGCAAGGAGTTCGTCGAGCGCTCGCTGGGCGCGGACGTGAAGAAGGTGCCCTCGTATCATGAAGCGCGGGAGAATTTCGCCCGCGATTATCTCACCACCAATCTGCAGGCCACTTCGGGCAACGTCAGCGAATCGGCTCGGCTCGCCAAGCGCAATCGCACCGACTTCTACAAACTGTTGGCTCGTCACCGCGTCGCCCCGGACGACTTCAAGTAGTCTGCGGAATCCGCGCTAGACTACCGCTGGTGAGTACTGCCCCCCATAAACGGCTCAAGACCCCGGCTCATGCCCGGGATGGCGGCACCGCCCGCAAACCCGTCGGAATTCGGCACATGAGAATCGGTACGCGCGAGGTATCCACCGAAGGCATCGCTGTACCGATATTCCAAGACCTCTACCACTATTGTATGACGGTCACTTGGCCGCAACTGTTCGGTACGTTTGCCGCATTCTTTTTGTGCTTCGACCTCCTGTTTGGCTTTCTGTATCACCTGATTCCGGGCTGCATTGCCAATTTGAATCCGCCCGGCTTCGCGGGAGCGTTCTTCTTTAGCGTCGAAACGCTCGCGACGGTGGGCTACGGAGACATGCATCCCCAGACCCTCTATGGCCATGTCGTCGCGATGATTGAGATTTTCATCGGTCTCATGTCCCTGGCACTCATTACGGGCATCATGTTCGCCCGCTTCTCGCGTCCCAGGGCGCGTTTTCTCTTTACCAAGAATGCAGTCGTGCGTCCGATCGACGGCAAGGTGACTCTGGTCGTTCGCGCCGCGAACCTGCGCCATAACGTAGTGCAAAATGCGTCCGCGCAGCTGCGCATGCTGCGCGATGAGATCACCGAAGAGAACTTTCGCATTCGCCGCGTCATCGACCTGCCTTTAGTTCGATCGCAGCATCCGATGTTCGTACTCGGTTGGACCCTGATGCACGTCATCGACGAATCCAGTCCATTGAAATCGGAGACGGCAGAATCGCTGAAGAAATCCGGCGCGAGCTTTGTTCTCAGTATGAGCGGCACTGATGAAACAACCGGTCAGCAACTGATGTCTCGGGCCGAGTATTCCCATGCAGACATCCGCTGGAATGCCGCGTTTCGCGACATCCTGGAGGAATTGGAGGATGGCAGTCTGCGTCTCGACTACAGAAGATTCCACGATATCGAACCGCTTGCGCTAGCCACACACCCGCCGCACCTCGGTGCCGAGAAATAGGCCGCCACGCCGCTACAGCAGCAGGCTCGAACTCTTCTCCCGAGCCAGCCTTCCGTATTGATCGGCAAGGCTCAAGATCGCGCTCGAAAGCGGCGGCGCGTCGCCGCGTTTTGGTTCTGCGGGAAGCGTCCGCAAGGTCTCGATCACGCGCTTGGGCGTGCCTAGATCGTTCCACCCGCAGGATGGGACGCTGAGTACCCGGAGCCTGGGCGCCTGGGGCTCCAGGAGATCGCGCGAGAAATCGACCGACTCCAGTCGCTCGTAGACCGCCGCGAGCGACGGCGTGTACGGTCGGCGCGAATTCTTGCCGCCGATGGCGTCGCGCATGAGCGCCAGGGACGATTGATGCGAGCGCTCGAACAACCCGAGCAGGGCTTGGACGGATCCCGCAATGATGAACATGTTCCACAACGCACCGGCTTTCAGCAACTCGGCGAGCTGCGAGGAGTCGGGCTTTTCCACGAATCTGATGACGCCGGTCGGCTCACGGCACCCCCGGATCGCCGGGAGAATGTACCCCAGTTCGGGGTCCGCACTTTCGGGGTCGGCGCCGAGTAGAAAGACCGCGTCCTCCGTTCGTGCGGACAGTTCGGCGACTTCGCGCAACGAGCGTGCGAATAGGAATTCGTGTCGGATGTAGTGATCCGCCGGCAGCATCAGCACATTCGCGCGCGGATCGCGGGCCTCCAGCCGCAGGAGCGCCAGCAACACACCGTGTGCCGTGCCCCTGTTTTCAGGCTGAATGAACACGTTTTCCTGCGGCAGCGAACGCAGCGGCTGGTCCCACCACCACTGGTGCCGGGCGGCAACCACAGCGCAAGTTTGAATGATGGGCGCGACGGAACCCGCACGAATCAAAGACTGCGTGAGCAGGCTCGGGCCATACCCCAGCGAGCAGAACTGCTTCGGTACGACGGTACCGCTCGCGGTCGTTGTGAGCGAGTGCAAGCGGCTTCCCTCACCGCCCGCGAGCACCAAAGCCCAGGTGCCCTCAACCCACACCGTGCGGTTCGGCGGCGTCGTCATGTCTACCTTACTTTTTGGCCCACAACCACCTGATGCAGGGATTGTTGCCTGAATGGTGCGGCCGCCACCCTTCCTCGGGAGCTACACACGGTGTGGGAATGCGCCGACGATTGCAATGCCGGCCCAGCTCCGCGCGACGGTCAGGGGTAGCGCGCGAGCCGATCGCGGGCCAATTGACTCGCAAAGTCAGCCAGCGCTAGGTCGACGGGCTCGCCGGTATTCGCAAGGCGTTCTTCGATAGTGTTGACGACGTCGCGTAATGCCGACGGCGGGTCGGTTTCGGTGAGCTGGACGCGCGCCCGGCCCAGCACGCCGGCAACCTCCGTCAAGCCGATGACCGTGAAGGAGGCTTCGGCCGCCCGCAATTGCCCGATCGCATCCTCGGCAAGTTGCGCGAGTAGATTACGGTTCCGCGCAGAGGCCCAAAACTCGCAGGCCGTGAACAGGGCCTTTTCGGACCGCGACACCTTCGCCGATCCGGACGTGGCCGTGGTCATCACGTCGAGCAATCGCGCGCTGGTGGCGGGCTGATGCCCTTCCCAGTCCCCGGTTGTATCTTTACGCGGCAAATGGTACCCCGCCAAAATCGCCAGTGGACGTCATGCCCTCGTATAGACGTCATACCCTCAGGCAATCAACCGCTTTATGTTGAAAGGCAAGCCGGGATCATGATGCAAAGCAATCGCCGGCAACAAGGGGGGATTAAGCTGTAGTTCCGCCGGGCGGCTCGCCGCGTGGCTCCGACGCCACGCCAATCACCGATAAAACGCGTCTAACCGCTAAAACACGTCCAAAAGCAGGTCTAAAAATGGGTCACCACGGCAACGTACCCCTTTACCAGTAACGCTCAGCCCGGTAGTAGTCATACACGCGGTCGCGGTATCCCATGCCATCGTTCTGAGTGAGGGCCTCGATCGAGTCCGCCGGCGCGGCTTGGAGTTGCTCCTTGGTGAGGTTAACTACGTAGACGCCCTGGCCCTCGTCATAGTTCAAAACCTGCCACGGTAGGGGATGGTACTTCTCGCCCATTCCCAAAAAGCCGCCGAAACCGACCACCGCATACATGATGTTGTTGGACTGCTTCTCGAGCAGTATATCTTCCACCTTGCCGATGCTCTTTCCTGCGGAGTCCTTCACATCCGTGCCGATGACTTTCTTGGCGCGAATGGTATTCGTATGTCCCGATGCAGTAGCCATATCAAACTCCTCGTTAGGTTGTTGGTGGGTGAGTAGCGCACATTACCCAACGCAAGGAGTGCAAGTAAGTGGAGCCGTTGGACTCATTCTGCGGGAGGAATCCGACAGTCGCGGCAAATTGCGCTCGGTGCACGGCGCCCGCCGCTTCAGCCGATTCCTACGATTGCTCGCGCATGTCGCCCCTATCACGATTCTTGGGTTCGTATATTTTCCTTACTATTGCAACTCGAACACACACATCTGCAACACGAACACACACACCGAACGGAGCGGCGCGAGCGGGGGAATGACATGGCGGCAAAACGAAAGACAGCGAATGCCAACAAGCTTTTCTTGATCGCCGCCGCCTTTGCGGGCATCTCGGTGTGCGCACTATTGTGCAATTCCCGAGAGTTGCCCGCCGAGGACGATCACGCCTCGGATGCGCGCTGGGCAAATGAGGGAGGGGCGAACCCGCCTCCCGGCGTGTGATCGGGAGCGTGTGACCGGGAGAATACTTCGCGCGATTACTCCCCGCGCCGCAAAAACCGAGGGAGCGCCCCGCGGCGCCCCCTCATACTTTGACACGGTCTGCGAGGCTCGCCTTACTTCGGCGGGATCTCCTTGCTGACGCCGTTTTCCTGCTGGTTGAGCACCTTCTGCTCCGACTTCGTGATGTGCCCGCCATTCTGGCTGGCCATGTCGCGCTCTTCCTGCCGGACCTGGTGATCCTGGTGATGGAGCGAGGCGGCCTGACCTTTGGTCAACGTGCCATTCTTGACGTCCTGGTGAATCCGCTTGTTCTGATTGGCGAGGCGGTTGTTCACCTGCTCCCGACGCGGATGATTCTTCTGCCAGGTCGTATCCGCGCTGGCGGTACCCGCGGCACTCACGAGCGCCGTCGCGACGACGGTTGCGCTCAAAAGCCTTGTAGTGAAGCTGTTCATTTGACGATCCCTCGATGTGGAAGAAAAAGTTGTCCTACTCGTATTGGAGCCGGAATGCCGGCTCTTGAGGAGTAACAACGTCCCAGAACATGCCGGGGCTACCCGATGACGAATTGTTAATGGCGATGTTACATAATCGCCGTGGGCGCGCGTCCCGCGGCGCCGGTCAATCGCCGCAGCGCATCAAGATCGCTCTGCAGCCCGGAAGTGGCGCGGATCCGGTCCAATATCTCGCGCGTCGTCGCGAGAAATGCCGGCGATCGCTTCAGATTCTGCGTGCGCTCCAACGCCGGCGGCAGCCCGATCGGCCACACTGAGTCGATACGGCCCGGGCCGGGAGCCAGCACGATGATGCGGTCGGCGAGGTAGACGGCTTCCTCGACGTCGTGAGTGACGAACACGATGGTGGGACGTTCCAGTGCCACGATGTGCAATATCAAATCATGCATCACTTCACGCGTTTGCGCGTCGAGAGCACCGAACGGTTCGTCCATCAGCAGAAGCTGCGGTTTACTCAACAGCGCTCGCGCAATGGCGACACGCTGGCGCATGCCGCCCGATAGTTCGTGCGGACGCGCATCGCGCACGCGCGTGAGGCCCATCAACTCCATCAGCAGTTCGGACCGCTCGGCGGCGCGTTGGGCCGCAGCGGAATCAGTCGCGAGCCGTCCGCAGCGCAACCGTAAGCTGAAGCGGATGTTCTCGATCACCGTCAGCCACGGATAGAGACTGTAGTCCTGGAATACCATGGCACGATCGCGGCCCGGTCCGGAGATGGCGTGCTGATCGACGAGGACATCGCCGCTGCTTGGCTGTTCCAGCCCCGCAATGATCCGCAGCAACGTGGACTTTCCGCACCCGGAGGCGCCGACCATGGCCAGGAACTCCCCGGCACCCACGTCGAAGGAAATGTCGGAAAGCGCATCGAAGCGGCCCGCCGCGGTGCCGAACCATTTGCAGAGCGCTTGCACCGTGAGCGTTTGGTTCACGAGCGCGCCCCGGCCCACGGAAACAGCCGGCGGTGCAGCCACCGCAGTACTTGATCGGTTGCGAGGCCGATCAGTCCGATCACGATGATGCCGACGAAAATGCGATCGGTTTGCAGAAAGCGCTGTGCTTTCAAGATGGCGTAGCCGAGCCCGCTGTTGGCAGCGACCAATTCCGCGACGACCAGATAGGTCCAGGCCCAGCCCAAGGTGATCCGCAGCGTGTCGAACATGGCGGGCATGGCCGAACGCAGCAGCACCAGAATCACGACTTCGCGCCCCGACGCCCCCAGGGTGCGGGCCGTTTCCACCTGCGGCAGCGGCACACGCCCGACATCTTCGGAAAGCATGATGACCATTTGAAAGAAGGTGCCGATCCAGATGACCAGGATCTTCGAGGACTCACCGATGCCGGTCCACAGCAGCACCATCGGGACGAAGGCGACCGCCGGCAGGTAACGGGCAAACTCCAGCAGCGGTTCGAAGAATGCGCGCACCGGCCGGTAAGCGCCGATGACGAGGCCCAGCGGCAGCGCGATCGCGGCTGACAGCAGGAATCCCACCGTCACTCGAAAAATGCTGATGCCCGCGTCTCGGAGCAATCCGCCGTCGCGTACCCATAGGTCGAAACGCCGCAGCACCGCACCAGGGCCGGGCAAGAACAGCGGGTCGACCAGTTGCAGCGCCGTCACCGCCCACCATGCCGCGATCCACATGCAAAAGCTCGTGGCGGCAATCGACCAATACAGCTTGCGGCTGAGCGAACCGCGAATGGTCCATACCGGAGACCGCCGCGCGGTCGGCGCAGTCAAGAATTTTAAACCGCGGTCAGAAACGACACGCCGACGGCGCCGAGAAAGCTGCCGGCACGATCGCCGGCCGGCGCTACGCTGCCGTAGTTCTCCGCCAACACCCGGCTCACGCGATGCCGGTGATAGCTGCCGAGCAATTCGCGGCAGGTGATCACCTGCCGATCTTTTTGCGTATAGAGAGAACGATGCAGCGTCGGCAAACGGTACCAGGGCACGCTCGGACGGACATGATGCGCATTGTGATATGGGAAGTTGAGCACCAGCAGGTTCAGCCACCACCATCGCTCGCTCACCAGATTCGAATAGGTGTTCTCATACTCGTAGCGCAGATCGCGGCGAGGATCCGGCGCGGCCGCCTCCAAGGAATATGACGCGAACAACTCGTACGTATGCTGGAATGCATCCATGAAGCGCAAGACCGTGAGAAACAGCACGTAGGCCAGCGCATACAACAACACCGCCTTTACCGATACCAGCGCCAGCGCCCCGAAAAAAGCGGCCCGCGCGGCCAGCAGCGACAGGACGCGCAGCCGCTCCGCAGCGGTGCCGAACGAAAAAGGAGCCGCAACCACCATGCCCCGCATCACGAATTCGACAGCCGGTATGTAGGCCCACTCCAGTGCGAGCACGCAGCTTCGCGCCCAGACCGGAGCTCGCTTGACGGCGGCGCGGTAGTCGAACGTCACGACATCGAGCCTATCGGTATGATGACGCAAATGCTTCTTCTTCAGTCGCGAATAGCTGGCAAGGCATGCGCCGTTGATCCAGCTCATCAGGACTCCTAGGCGGTCGTTGCCCGACGTGGTCGAAAAAACGGCGTGGTGCGCGCAGTCATGAATCAGGTACGCGGAACAGATGAGGGTATGCGCGGCCAGCAGGACGCCCGACACGTTGAGCCAGACATCGGCCCGCGTCAGCATCCAGACGCCGCACGGCCATCCCGCCAGGATGTAGCAGATCACGGCGAGATTCGGCCACTCGCGGCCGGAGCGCGCGGGAGGCCGGCTCGCGGAAGGTCGGCTCATTGCCACGCTCCCGGTCCGGCCTGGACGGCGTTGACAAACGTCGCATCGAACGTGGCTTCGATGGACGGCGGTGCGTCGATCTGTCCCTCGCGCTTGAGGATATCGGCAATGATCTTGCCGCTCGCGTAGAACGACGGCAGCACGGCCGATTTCTTGAAGACCTCGCCGAGATCGGCCAACACGGGGTTCTCGATATTCGGCAACTGATCCTGGACCTCGGACGGGCTGATCTCCAAGGTCTTCGCAATAATGGCCGCCGCCTTGCCGGGGTCGGATCGCATGAACGCCAGTCCCTCCATCGTGCCGCGGATCAAGCCGTCGACCATTTTCGGATTCTTCGCGATGACCGTATCTTTGAGAACCAGCACGTCGGTGATCATGCCGCGCGCTTCGCGCGAGGACATCAACACATGGAATCGCTTGCCGCCGCCGGACTTTACGACCACGGATATATTCGGTTCATAGCTCACCCCCACGTCGGCCGAACCGCCGGCCATGATGCCGACCACACCTTCCGGCGTGGTGTTGACGGGTTCGACATCCTTTTCCGACAGTCCATCCTTGGCCAGGGCGTAGCTCAACAAGAAGTCCGACGGTGACGCCGACATGAAGGCCACCTTACGGCCTTTCAAATCCTTGACGCTCTTGATCTGCGCGCTCGCAAGTATGGCGTCGCCGCCCACCGAATAATCGACCGGCATGACGACCTTGAGTTTCCAACCGCGCGCATTGGCTGCAATGACCTGATCGTAGGTCAGCGTCGTTGCATCGATCTCGCCGCTCTGCACCGCGCCGGCCATGACCGAGTTGTCGCTGAAGTTCACCAGCCGTACATCGAGACCATACTTCTTATAGTAGCCGTTGGCTGCGGCGCAATAGATGGGGCCGTAGCCGATCCAGGTCACCACCCCCAAGTTCACCGGGGTGCCGGCGTGGGCATACGGCGCAATGCACAACACGCCCGCCGCCGCCGCCGCACCGAATAACAGACCCGCCGTGCGCAGCATTGCTCGTCCCCAATTCGAAAGCCCAGACACCGGTTCGCATACTTCAATGAAACGAACCCGCACGCAATGAAAATAATCAGCAGCGGCACTCGCGTCGCGAGTGCGCACCGTGCCGGTGCGCAGAGATGCCGCCGGAGCACCTTATTCGTGCAGGATCACGTCAATGCGTGCGCTCGATCAGCACAACACTCGAACTCTCCTGCTCACGGTCGAAGATGATTTCTGTGCCGTCCGGCGAAACGTCGAAATCGCCGATCACGAAGTTCGATGGCAGATCGGTGAGTTGGCGCTCGGCCCCGGTCTTCGGATCCCATAGCCAAAAGTTCTTGTGGGTGTACTCGCCCCTGAGGATCACGAGCGACCCGGAGTTGCGCGAGAACGCGGGGTGCGCACCCCGCGTCAGGATCAGAGTCGGTATGCCGTACGGTCTACCATCGGGAGCCGAGGCGCGGAGCGGAAATGTGGTGCCGACGTCGGCGCCCGAATAGACGAAGTACTTGCCGTCCGGCGCCCAGACAGGATCGACGGAATACTCCGATGCCATCGGCTGCGGCGGGCTGCCATCGAGGAAGATCCTGGCGAGGCGCGGTTCGCCCTCGCGTACAATTCCGCCCCAGATCGACTGCGAATCGGGAGCCCAGGCGAGGTCGCCGCGCAGGGTGAGCGTCGAGGCGATGACTCTGGCGTGCCCGCCATCGCTGTCAATGACGTACACCTGCGTCGCGCCGTGCCTGTCCACGGTGAATGCCAGCCGGCGACCGTCCGGCGCGATGGCGGGCGCGCCCACCCGATCAGCGCTCGCATCGCCCCACAGCTCGGACGCCGTCCCGTTCACGCGCTTCCAGATCTCCCGCCGCCCGCCACGGCTCGACACATAAGCGATAAAGTCGGGCCCAAAACGCGGGGCGAACGCGCTCTGGGCCGCGGGCGCGAGGGGTACGGCCGTTTTCTGTGGCGGTCCCTCGCCGCCGACCGACACGCGCCAGAGGTCGGACTGAGAATCGGCGACGGTGGCGACCAGACGCGCGCGGTCCGCGCTCGCCGCGAGCGAGGTATACCGTTCCAAACCGACATTCACACGGCGCGTGCGCCGCAGCGGCACATCCATGACGTACAGCCAAGGCCCTGAACCATCGACATCGATGGCCAGATAGAGCAGCGTGCGCGCATCGAGCAAGAGGGGATAGGTAATTCGTGAATTATGAAACGTGAGGCGCTCGAGTCCGTCTCCCGTGGGACGAATCCGCCAAATGTCCCAGACCGCCGCCGCAGGTACGCCGCGTACGAAATAGATGAATTCGCCGTCAGGTGACCAGGTGGGAAAATGGCAGTGAGTTCCCGGGGGCGCGACGTAGATTTCGTGCGCCGTCGCATCCCGCGCCGCGCGCACGAACAGCGGATCGCCCGGTGCCGTCGTGTGAAACACCAGACGTGTCCCGTCGGGGGACCAGTCGAATTCGGCGATTTCCCGCAGGTAGGGTTGCACCGGGCCGCCCGCCGTCGGCGCGCCCATCACGTTGATGTCTTCGGCCCGCGACCCGTCAGCGCTGCGTGTCCACAGGGTGACGAGCGAGCCGTCGGGAGAGAAGCCGACCGTTCGAAGTGCGGAATTGGTCAAATCGTGAAACTGGCCGTTGGTCAGGTTGCGGTTGCGGTTCGTACCGATCTCCGTCAACCACGCGTCCAGCTGTCCGTCGCGGTCCGCGAGAAACGCCACGAGTCGGCCGTCGCGCGATATGGCGGCCGCCTGTTCCGTCTTCGCGAAATCCGTGAGGCGTGTGACTTTGGCGTCCGCCAGCGGATCGAGCCACAGCCGGCCGGGAGCCTGGTGCAGCAGCGTCAGCCCCAAGAACGCGGCGGCGGACAGGACGGCGGCGGCTGCGATCACCGCGACCCCAACCACCGTTTTATTCCGCCGCACGAACTTGAGCAGTCGATCGCCGGATCGGGCCGGCAGTGCCTCGATGAGCCTTCCGTCGAGGTACCGTCGCAGATCCTCCGCCAGCGCGGTGACACTCGGGTAGCGTTTCGCCGGATCCTTGGCGAGCGCTGTGAGCGCAATGGCATCCAGGTCGCCGTGCAGCAACCGGGTGAACTTTTCCGGGGTGGTCGCGCGGGCTGCGATCGCTTCGGGGTCGCGCTGCGCGCTGGGCTTTTTGACATCGACTGTGCTGACGGCCTCGTCGAGCATTCCGATCGAGGCCGCGCGCTGGAGCCGGTAGGGGCGAACGCCGGTGAGCAGCTCGTACAGCAGTACACCCAGGGAATAGACGTCGCTGCGGGCATCGACCGGATCGCCGCGCAGCAGCTCGGGGCTGGCATAATCCGGCGTCAGTGCCCGGCCGTAGACGTTCGTGAGCTGCGTCAGCTGCGCGTCGCCTTCCATCAGCTTGGCGACGCCGAAATCGAGCAGCCGAACATGGCCGGACTCGGTCACCAGCACGTTGGAGGGCTTGATGTCCCGGTGGATGACGCCCTTCTCATGTGCATACTGCACCGCCGCGAGTACCTGTAGGTACAACTCCAGGCGCGCCGAGATTCCGAGACGACGCGCATCGCACCAGCCCGTCAGTGGTCGGCCGTGAACGTATTCCATCGACAGGTACGGCAAACCGTTGGGATCGACTCCGGCATCGTATAGACGCGCGATGTGCGGATGCTCGAGACTCGCCAGAATGTCGCACTCGCGGGCGAAGCGTTCCTCGAGATCGGCACGCAGACCGCTCAGCAGCGGCAACTTCAAGGCTGCCTCGCGTTTGAAGGCGCCGTCGGCACGCCGGGCCAGCCAAACCTCGGCCATGCCCCCCGCGCCCAACAGTCGGATCAACTGGTACGGGCCGACGCGCGCGCCGGGTTGCAGGCCGCTCGCGAGAACGTCACGCGGCACGTCGGCGGCCCCGAATTTCGGCAGGGTCCCGAGCGCGCCGACATCGGCGACTTGGGCATCGCCGGGCAATAGCGCGTCCCGCAGCGCCTGGGCCAAGTCCTGGTGCTCCGCCGGCAAGGCATCGAGCCAGGCGCGCCGCGCGGCCGCGTCGAGGGGCAGTGCCTCATCGAGCAGGCGGCTCATCAGCGCCATCTGAGGAATCGATAGCCCCATGGATCACGCGCTCAGCGCAGTGCCGCGGCGAGAATCAGGCGCGCCTTCTCCCAGTCGCGTTGCACGGTGCGTTCCGTCAAGTCGAGTGTCTCAGCGATTTCCTTCTCGCTGTAGCCTCCAAAATAGCGCATCTGCACGACCTGCGCCAAACGAGGGTCGGCTTTCTCCAGATCCTGGAGCGCCTCATGTACTGCCAGAACCCTGTCCTCGTCGTCGGCGACATCACTCTTGAGCCCGGTTGATAGGGTCAACGGCAAACCGACGCCACCCCGCTTCTGTGCGATCCGCTCGCGCACGCTGTTGACGATCACTGAACGCATCACTTGGGAGGCATAGGCGAAGAACGCGCGCCGGTCCTCGACACGAAGTTCCCCGGCACGCACGAAGCGCAAGTACGACTCGTGCACGAGTCCCGTCGTGTCCAGCATCACGCTGCGTCCGCCGTCCCGCAATCGCGATCGGGCCAGGCGATGAAGCTCCGGGTAAGCGGCTGCAAACAACGCAGCGCGCGCCTCAGCGTCTCCGCCCCGAATCTGTCCCAGGAGAACGGTGAGTCGACTCATCGAGGCCTTGGCATCCTGCACGGTTCGATGGGACCAAGGATAGCGCTTCCACGGGATCTCAACCAAGCGGATGTCGGGTTCGGCCCTCGGACCGTGTCCTTATGAATGAAGGGATCGATTTGGGTGACAAACTGACACGACAGGAGTGACATAACATGACTGGAGCGCATCAATTTCTCGCGATCACGGGATTGACGCTGGGCTTGGCGTTCGGCTCGGCATCAACGGCACAGAACGCCGTCGCCGACTGGCACACCATCACGGAACAGACGGTCGTGAGCACGGCCAAGAAGAGCCCGAGCGTTGCGTTAGTATATTTCGCGTACGTCGACGTGGCCATGTACGACGCGGTCAACGCGATTGGCGGCCGATTCAAGCCGTTCGCGGTCAAGGCCCATGCGCCGCCGGGCACATCCCGCGATGCCGCGGCCGCCACCGCGGCACATGACGTGTTGGTGCATTACTTTCCGGCCCAGGCATCGGTATTGAACACCGATTGGGATGCCTCAATGGCCGCCATCGCGGACGGTCAAGCGAAGACCGACGGAATAAACCTCGGCAAGACCGTTGCGGCACAATGGCTTGCGCTGCGCAGCGGTGACGGCCTCGAGGCACCTGTGGTCTACACATGGGGTCATGGCCCAGGAATCTGGGAGCCGGTGCCGACGTACCCCGCGCCACCGCCCAACACACCGCCGCCGCCCGTGGCGCCGTGGCAGGCCCACTTCAAACCCTTCGCACTGCTCAGCGCCGATCAGTTCCTAGCCGATGTCCCGCCGCCGCCGTCCCTGACCAGTGCGACGTTTACCCGGGACTTCAACCGGACCAAGGCCTACGGCGCCCGGAGCAGCAGCGTGCGCACACCGGAACAAACCGAAATCGGACTGTTCTGGACGGACAATCCGGCCGCCCAGTACAGCCGCGCGATGCGCGCCCTGATCGCGAGCCAGGGCTTGGACACGGCGGACGCCGCAAGACTCGGCGCCATGTCCTTCGTCGCTCTGGCCGATGCCGCCACGGCGTGCTTCAACGCCAAATACCACTACGCGTTCTGGCGTCCCTACACCGCCATCCATGATGCCGACACCGACGGCAATCCGGACACCGTGGCGGATCCCAATTGGGTGCCGCTCGCGGTAACACCGGGGCACCCCGAGTATCCGGCCGCCCACGGCTGCGTCACCGCTGCGCTCATGGACACCTTGACCGCGTACTTCGATACGGAGGAGATGCCGTACACGGTCACCAGCACCGTCACGGGCACCACGCATTCCTTCAATAGTTTCGAGGATGTGGTGACGGAGGTGGATAACGCTCGCATCTATGGCGGCATGCACTACCATCATTCCGTCAAGCAGGGCAACAGGCTGGGCCGCCGAGTCGCCGACTACATGCTCAAGACGCAATTCCGCCGCACGGATGAGTAGCGCCCCTTGGCAATGCGTGCCGCAACGTCATGTTGCGGCACGCCTCCATGCGACACGCCTTACTGCCGCGTCGCGCTCGCCGCAGTTCCGATCGCGATTTCCAGGGGCTTTACGTTCCACCCCCGCAGCGCCACCCGGGCGCAACGCGCGCCGCCCGCCGGGCATTGGATTTCGAGCTCGCGCTCCTCGCCCGCCAGCAAGGCGATGTAATTGTCGCTGTAGTACACGGGAAGCACGCGCTTTCCCGTTTCGTCCAGGAGCGTGACCTTGGCGTTGAGTATCGGAACGCTGCCGGGATTCTTCAGGCGCACGGTTGCCACCATCTCCCCCGCCGCCACCCGGCCGTGCGCGCTCATCTCGACCGACTGCGGGCGCAATTCGTTGAGCCGCCGCTGATCGGCCGGGGTGCGGCCTTGCCAATAGGTATTCTCGGACAGCAACACCCCGCCGGCGTCCGTCAAGGTCAACTTCAGGAGCACCAGACCCTCGCGAGCGAGCGCCTGAGTCAACTCGGCCAGCGGTGCAAGCGTGGTCGCGGCATTGGCCGGCGCGTCGAGGTGGTCCAGGCGTTCGCCGAGCAGGCGATTATCCAGCGACACGACGCGGCTGCGCAGAACCAACTGCCGTTGATCGGTTCGTGTCGTATTGATCACGGCGAGGCTGAAGTCGGGCAGGTTCAGCTGCGCATGCACCGGTTCGCATGCCTTCTTCACGGCATAATAGGCGGCTCCCGTGTCGTAATCGGAGCTGTAGATCTGCCAAGTGTTGCTCGGCCACGAGGGATGAGTCATCCACAGCAGCCTGCCGCTGTTGGTGGTCCAGAGATGAGCCTGAAAACCCTCGAATATGGCCCGGTAGGAGACGTAGTTCATCAGCTGCGCTTTGCGCTCGAAGTCCTCGAGACTTGCGCCCGCTCCATACTGCTCCTGAAGCGCCGCCATGAACGTCGCCACATCGCCGTTACCGCCGAAATGCCAATCGTGGTAGGCGTAGGTATCGTTCAACGGCCACAAGTCGGCGGCCGGTATGGACGCCCGCAGAGACTCCAGCGTGGCCAGCGAGGGCGTACCGACTTCCACCGAGAAGCCGCGCGCCAGATCCGTGAAATAGTGTTCGGCTGGACGATAGTTATAAGGACCGCTGCCCTGCAGATTCACGGAGTTCGAACTGCCGGTGTAGTACCGCGTACCGTCGAGAGTGGCGACCAGGTCCGCCAGGCCCTCGTTGAGTATCGGCTGCGGCACGCCTTCATTGCGGCCGAACCACACGGCGATCGAGGGATGATTGCGGTAACGGCTGATGACGTCGCGTGCGTTGGCGAGGAACAGCGCGGGATCCTGCGGCTCCACTTGAAAGTCCTGGGTGGATACCCAGAAATCATTCAATATCATGAAGCCGTATTCGTCGGCCAGATCGTAGAAGACGTCCTCGGTATTCTGGCCGAGCCAGTTGCGGATGATGTTGAGGTGCGCATCGCGGTGCAGGCGGAAATAGGGTTCGAGCCGCTCGCGTGAGACCCGCTTGCGCGAATCGTCCATACCCCAACTGCCGCCGCGCGCCGCAATGCGCACGCCGTTCACGCGAATCGCGAGGTACGGCGTCAACGAGTCGCTCGAAATAGGGCGCACCGCGGGTGTGTTTTCTCCGGCGGGCATCAAGCTCTCGGCCCACCCGTCCGCAGTGCGCTTGATCGCTTCATGACGCACGTCGACGAGGCGCTCGCCGCGCAGCGTTCCCAACGTAGGGTCCACTTCCACGCGCCGCAAGCGGCCTTCACGGTCGAACAGCGACAATTCATAGGTCAGCTCACGAATTCCAAAGCGAATCGACGTGGAATCGGACACCGCATGGTCCGACTCGACCTCGATCTGCATGCTGTAGAGATTCGCCGGGCCGTAACCGTTGGGCCACCACAGCCGCGGTGCCGCCAGATGAAGCTGTTGGAACTCTGCACTGCTGAACGTGACCTCGGTCGTTCCCGGATTGAACGAGACGGCTTTCTCGACGCGGATCCCATCGAACCGCGCCGTCACCCTTCCGGGGACTGCGGTCGCGCGCGTATTGTCGACGGGAACCACGATCGAAATATCCGCCGTATCGGTGCGCGGCAGCGGCAGATGGCTGACTACCTGCGGATCGCCCAGGTGCAGCGCGCCGCTGGCAAGAATTTCGACGTCCTGCCAGATGCCGGTGTTGCGGTCGCGGATTCCCGGAATCCAATCCCATCCCTCGGAGGCAATGAAGGTCGGCCCGTCGATGGCCATGGCGCCGCCGTTGTTGCCGGGACCGGCCGCCATCGATTGTTCGTGGGGTATGCCGGGATGAGGCGGAGGCGCAACGCGCACGGCAATCGCATTACTCTCCCCCGCGCGCAGGATGCCCGTGACGTCGAACCGGCCGCGCGTGAAGGCACCGTGAATGGATCCGAGTCGCCGGCCGTTCAACCACACCTCCGCCGCGTAGTTGATGCCCTTGAAGACCAGCGCGAGATCGCGGTCTCGAAAGCTGCCCGGCGCCGAAAAGACGCTGCGATACCAATAGTCCTGGCGGCTGAGACTATCCGGAATCGCGAGGTTGTTGAGACCATAGTCGGGATCGGGGTAGACGCCCCGGGCAATCAACGTGGTCAGCACCGTGCCGGGCACCACGGCGGGATACCAATCCCGTTCCTGATACTGCGGCTGCGAGAGCTGCTCTCCGGTCGCCTCGATCGCCGGTGCCGCGATGAGATGCCAATTCTCGACGCCGGACACCGCGGCGCCTTTCGCGCGAAGCGCGGAGGAAGCGGCCGGTGCGGCGCTTGCCACGGCGACGCTCGGAGGACTGTTTGCATGCGGCAAGGTCCACGGATCCTGGGGCTCCTGCAGGCCCCGCCAGGCGTGTTCCTGCCACGGCCAGCCGACGCCGAGCGCGTTGAAGGTGATGAGCGCAAAATCGGGCCGTGCGTCGGCGAGCGCCCGGATCTGAGTCGCGCTCTGCGCAAACGGCGTGACCGTGAACAGCGCCAGCGACCCGCCGAAGTGCCCGCCGCTCGGAGAAGCGGGGATGCCCCTGGGGGCCAATTCGATCTGCGGGTTCACCGTTTTCGTGGACGCACGCTCGGCACTCCGCAGGGTGCCGTCCACGTAGAGCCGCGCGACCGCGCCGTCATAGGTCACAGCCACCGCGGTCCATCGGCCGGGTTGCAATTGACTGGAACCGCGCAGCGTGACGCCGGGAGCGATCGTCGCCCGCAGTTCGCCGTCGGCAAGAACGATTCCCCGCCAGCCGTCGCCCGCCGGCGCGCCGGCGCCCACCGCAGCCACCGCCAACTCTGCGGATTGACGCCGCGTCCAACGAAGCCAGCCGGTCATCGACCAGGGAGCCCCGGCAGCGGCCACTTCGGCTCGCGCAGCCAGCGGCCGGCGCATTCCGATGCCACCTTCCAGAGCCGTCACGTTGTAAGGTCCGAGATTGCGCGACGGGACTGCAGGCGCCTCGAGCGGTCGCTGGTCTCCTTGCGCGAGGGTGGCCCAGGGCAATGAGGCCGGCGCGACAATCGCGATCAGGTACAGCAACAATGCCGGCCGCGAGCTGATGTGCCGCCCGATCATACGCCGGGTTCAGGCGGTCTTGAGCAACGCGAAGCGCGTCGGCAGAAAGCGGTCGCTGAACGGCAGAATCGCGGCCCCCACCGCCGGCGCATCATCCGCAGTCGCGGCCCGCGCGACCGGAGCGATGGCGGGCAGCTGGTCGGCAAAACGCGCCATGCTCGCGTTCACGGCCGCCGCGAGTTGATCGACGAGGGCGGCGGGCAGGCGGCCGCCGATCAGAATCGCTTCGGGATTGATGAGGCAGTTGATCGCGACCAGGGAGTTGACCAGTGCGGCGGTCGATTCACGGATCCAGCGATCCACGACCGCGCGCGCATCGGGCTCGAGGCGCGTCAATCCGCGCGGAGAGGCGACGCGGAATCCATGGTCGGCCAGTCGTTGGTACAGCGCGGACAGTGAAACGATGTTCTGCAGCTGCGTATCCTCGCCGGAATCGTTGAGCGAATGCAGCCAGCCTATTTCACCGCTGCGGCCGTTCGCGCCCCGGAAATAGCTGCCATTCGCCACCAGGCCGCCGCCCAAAGCCGCGGTGACCAGGAGGTAGAAAAAGCTGCGGTACTGCTGTCCGGAGCCGAATTGCATCTCGCCGATTGCTGCCGCGGCCGCATCATTTTCCACGAACACAGGTACGCCGAGAACGTCGCGGATCAATTCGTCGACCTTGACGAACGCCCACGCGGCATAGTCGCCCGGCTGGTCCGGTAAATGCGCTCGCGCGATGTCGTCCGGAAACGCCACTCCGACCCCGACCAAGCGGTCACGCGAGATCCCCGTCGTCGCGAGCAAGTGCCGGACCGAACGCTGGAAGAAGGTGCGCACTGTATTCGGCTTCGCGAACGCAATTTCGCGCGAGAACCGCGCACGGACTTTGCCGACGAAATCGAGAACCACGATGGTGATGTGGTCGCGGTCGACATTGAGGCCGACGGAGAAGCAACTATCCGGACTGATGACCAGTTTGGTCGCCGGTTGCCCCCGCGCCCCGCGCAGGCGGCCCGCCTCGAGTATCAGCCCGTCCTTGCGTAGCCGCTTGGTGATGTTCGCGATCGCCGCGGCAGTAAGTCCGGTCATCGCCGCGAGATCGGCTCGCGTGACGGGACCGTTGACGCGGATCGCATGCAGCGTCACTCGCTGATTGTGATCCCCCGCCCGTACGAGATTGGTGCCGGAAAGCTCCACGCGCTAGCCGGCGACGCTCGCGGACGCCGCTGCAGAAGCGGTCGCTGCTGCCGAAGCGGTCGCGGCGTGTGCATCAGCTGCCAGAGCCAACGCCCCCAGCGGCCCGGCCAGCGGACCCAACTCCGGGGCGGCGACATAGCCGTCGATGTCCCCGGCCATCTCTTCGAGGTTGATGTAGCCATTGAGGCTGCCCTTGAGCCGCCGCCGAATCTTGGTCAGCAAGGCCGGATGACCCTCCATCACGCCGCCGCCGATCAGAATTCGTCGCGGCGCGGTGGCGAGCACCATCGTGTGCAACAGCTGCGCGAGCGCATGGGCCGCCAGATCCCACACCGGGCTGTCCGCTGGGATATCCGCGGCCGGCATGCCCGCGCGCGCGGCGATCGCGGGACCTGACGCCAGGCCTTCGACGCAATCGCCGTGTAACTTGCAGATTCCGGGCCAGGTATCGCCGGCAGCGCGCACCACGCGCACGTGCCCGAGTTCGCAGTGATTGCACCCGAGCACGGTTCGCCCGCCCACCACGAGTCCGACTCCGACTCCGGTGCCGACGGTAACGTACGCGAAATCCTCGAGGCCGCGTCCCGCGCCCCAACGTTTCTCGGCGAGAGCAGCGCCGTTGACGTCGGTATCGAAGCCGATGCTGGTGTCGGGGCCGCGGTTCAAACAGCCCACGATGTTCGTGCGCGACCAGCCCGGCTTCGTCGTCGAGGTGATGAATCCATAGGTCGGCGATCGCCGCGATAGATTGATGGGTCCGAACGAGGCGATTCCAAGCGCCCTGACGGCGCCGTGCGCCTCCTGCCAGTCGTTCAGAGTCTTAGCGATACGGCGCAGCGTCACGGCGGGGTCGCTGCCGGTCGGGATCGACGTCTGCGCCCGGATATCGCCCGGACCGGTGCCGACGACGCATACGCACTTGGTTCCGCCGAGTTCGACGCCGCCCAGCAATGGTTTGTGACCGATCATCGGACGGCAGAGGCTCTGCCGCCGGGAGGGGCGCTGGCCGTGAAGAAGCTGTGGTGACTTCGCGCCGCTGCGGCGAGCGCCGCAGTCGACTTTGCCATCGACGCGAGAATCTCGCGAAGTTTCGCGATCGGCACCACGTCGAGCAGCGGATCGTAGCTGTCCGGCCTCAAGCCCAAACCCTCGAAAATATAGAACCACGAGAGGTCGGTGAACAATTCGCCGGCACGCGGACGAATGCGCCCGGTGTGCCGGTACAGATCGATCCGTTCTCGCAAGCTGTCCGGAATGGCCATGGACCGGCAGTATCGCCACAACGGCGCGTCCTCGCGCTGAGTCAGGCAGTAGTGAAGAACGATGAAGTCGCGCACCCGCTCGGCTTCCTCGGTCAACTCCGCATTGTAGGAGTCGATATTGGTCTGATCGAACGCCCTGTCGGGAAAATGCTCCAACAAATGGAACATCCCGCTCGTGACCAAATGAATGCTGGTCGACTCCAGGGGCTCCAGAAAACCGGAAGATAGACCCAGCGCAACGCAGTTGCGATTCCAATGGAGCTTGCGGCGGCCGGTCACGAAACGCAGGAAGCGCGGATCGGCCAACGGCCTCTCATTTAGCCGGAGCGTCAAATCATCGAGTGCCTGGGTCTCGCTGCAATGTGCGCTCGAGTACACATAACCATTGCCGTGCCGATGCTGCAGGGGAATCCGCCATTGCCAGCCGGCGCTGCGGGCCCATGAATGCGTATACGGCGCGAGCGGCGCGGTGGATGCCGTCGGAAAAGCGACCGCCCGATCGCACGGCAGCATGGCGCTCCAGTCGATGTAGCCGGTGCCGAGAACTCCTTCGATCAGGATCCCGCGAAAGCCGCTGCAATCGATGTACAGGTCGGCCTGCAGCGTGGAATGGTCGGAAAATTGGAGTTGGTCGAGAAATCCGTCGGGCCGCCTCGAGGCGCTCACGACGGTGCGTTCCATGCGTGAGACGCCCAGAAGTTCCGCGTACGCGCACAAATACTTGGCGACCAACGTGGCATCGAAGTGCAGCGCATAACGCAGTCCCGAGGCCTCGCCGCCCGGGTCGGCATCGGGAAAGCGAAACTTTCCCGCATCGCCGAGCGCCGCACTCAGACTGAAATCATTGAAGCGCGGCTCGAGACCCGCGGCCCGCGCCTTGTGCCAGCAATGATGAAAGGGGCGACGGTTGAGCGGCGCGCCGAAGCTGCCGAACGGGTGCCAGTACGTGTGCCCGAGCTCTTTCCAATCGCGAAACTTGATCCCGAGCTTGTAGGTCGCCTGCGTGTGATGGATGAAATCGCCTTCATCGATGCTGAGGAACCGCAGCAGATCGATGATGGGCGGAATCGTCGCCTCGCCCACGCCGACCGTGCCGATCTCGGGTGATTCGATGACGGTGATGGTGGTGCCGGTGCCCGGCAGCGCCCGCGCCAACATGCTCGCCGCCACCCATCCCGCGGTGCCGCCCCCGACGATCGCAACGCTGGCGATTCGCTTGTCGTTGTGCTGGATGTCGGACATACGTGACTACCACCTGGCTCGTACTCTGATCAATCGGGGTAGCGCGCAGGCGCCGCGCTACCCCCATCCCCATACCATCTTCGCACCGAAATCGAACGCTGCGTAACTCTCGTAGGACTTACAGCTTGCCCTTGACGCCGAAAAATAGGCGGCGCCCGGTATCGTCGTACGTGAACGGCTCGTTCTTCCATTGCAGATACGTGTGCTGCTTCGCATCGGTCAGATTGACCACCGACACCACGACGCCGAAGTGCGGACCGAAGTCGTAGCTCAGCTGCCCGTCGAGCTGCCCATAGGGAGCCTGGTATACCTCATAGATCTTCTGCAGGCCCGAGAGGTCCTGGAAGGCGAACGACGACCCCACGCCGCTGGAATTCACGGCCACGTCGCGCCACGAATAGGCGGCTCGCGCCGAGAATCCCGCCAGTTCGTAATACACGGTGCCGTTGAAAGCGTTCTTCGACACGCCGGGAATCGGCAGATCGGCTGCAAACGAGCTGGTTTGAGTGGACTCCGAATTCGACCGCGTGTAGTTCGCGGCGAACCCCAAGCCGAAGTCGAACGCGTACTGCGCATTGAATTCGAGCCCATAGATCTTGCCCGTGCCGCCGTTGACGGGTGTCGTCACGTTGGCGGTGGTGGCCCCGGTACCGTCCGCAACCGTGGTCGGCACATTCTCCGTGACGACGAAATTGTCCACCGCCTTGTAGAAGTACCCGACGCTGAGCAGTCCATTGCGAGAAAAATAATCCTCCCACGACAGATTGAACTGCGACGCGCGGAACGGATCGAGCTCCGC
Organism: uncultured Gammaproteobacteria bacterium; assembly: GCA_963799885.1. Taxonomy (GTDB): domain Bacteria; phylum Pseudomonadota; class Gammaproteobacteria; order Steroidobacterales; family Steroidobacteraceae; genus Bog-1198. The sequence continues at coordinate 45,683 of CAWCYX010000007.1, forward strand.
GTTGCCGCCGTTGCCGCCGCTGAACTTGAAGCACACCGCGGCCCCACCGGTACACGTACCGGCGGCGGCCCGGGTGAACCCATACTGTAGGCCGCTGCCGAGCTGCTGCAGGTTTTGCGGCGCGACGACCCGCGCGGCGCCGAATCGTAGCTTCTGGGTGTCCGTGGCATTCAGTACGAAGTTGAAGGAGGGCAACACATCGGTGTAGCTGCGGCCCTTTTCGAACGGCACGTCGTTGGCATTCACGCCGTTCCAGGAGGCCGTGCCAACATACGTGGAGCCATTCGGATTGGTCGCGGCGCCATCGACCGTCAACTGCGTCTTGACCGCACGCACACCGAAATTGGCATGGAATAGACCGCCCTGATCGCCCGCGTCACCCATCACGAACACCGCGGTGGTCTTTTCTTTGACGTCGTACGAATTGAGTGCGTCCTTGAAGAACCGCTCCGTGGCATTCGGCACTCCGGCTCCCTTCCACACGGTATTGAGATACGTCGCGGGATCGGTCATGCCGCCGGTCACCGGATTCTTCACGGCAATGGGGCCGTTGGCAAAATTATGGTAGGTCAGCAGCAGATTCGGATTGGTCTGCGGCGTGGAATACGGAATGGCGGCGTAACCCGGATCCTGGTAGTAGAGGTAGGTGCCGGACGCTGGGCTGGTGCAGCAGTTGCCGGCCGCGGTGCCCGCGCCGACGCCGCCGATGCCATACGGGGCGACGCCATCTTCCAGATAGCGCCCGTGAACGTAATTGACCTCGCGGTCCTGGTAGCGCCCGCCGCCCGTCAAATCGATGATCCCTGCCTTGCCATGCAGATCGAACTTGAACGCGTACTGCTTCTCGTCGACCGTGTTCGCCCAGGCCCAGTTGGATTTGAACAGCGTATAGGCCGGATTGGACAGCACGCTGCTGTATCCGTAGTTGTTGGGGTAGCTGGCGGAGGGCAGTCCGCTGGTCCCGCCGTTGTTCCAAAGCCAGGCGTAGCCGTGATTGCCGTTGGCGCAATTGTTGCCCCCGTTGTTGCAGCCGGGCGCTCCGGCCTGAATCGAGGGGGCTTTGCTGCCGAAGGCAGCGTACGCGCCGTGCTCGACGTCTGCCTGTGCGGCCTCGTAGTCGCCCGTGGCCTTCGCATACGCCACGCCGACATCACCGGTGATCGGCCCGTTGCCCGCGAACTTCGTGTTGAACTGAACGTTGTTGGCCCGGGTGTGGTCGCTTTCGTACAGCGTCGCGGTTTCGGCACCATTGGCCATCATGGTGGCCGATTGCAGGACACCGTGCGAATCGATGGAATAAGGCTGGGAAGGATTAATCCCGGGAAACGATGCTTGACCGGCCGGCGTCGTGCTCGAGTTTGGGCAAGGCGAACTGGAGGTTCCGGGCGGAGTACAGTTGGTCTCGCCGCTGCCGCCGGAAAACCACGCCTTGTTGGAATACGTGGTGCTCACTTCCTCTTCGTCGATGAAGAAATAGTTGAACGTGCTGGTGATGTCCTCATTCCACTTCCACTCGGCTCCCAGGGTCGCGCCCTTGGTGGTGATTTGATCGAGGATATCGCTGAAGTAGGCCAGCTGCGGATCGATATAAGTCTGGCCGCCCGGCAAGATGCTGTTCGTGCCGGCGATGGGACTGCCGACGTAGGATCCGACCGTGGCGGTATTGGTGACCAGCCATTGATTGCGATTCTGGTCCTGGAACTGCTTGTCATGAGTCTTTTCGTCGTCGTACGACACGCTGGCGGTGACGGCGAAGTCGTCGCTGAACTTGAAGCCGCCCACCAGGGTTCCGACCGGAGTCGCGCCCCCGTCCGCATCGGTCGCCTTGGTGCCGCGCGCATTGCCGCCGAGATTCAGGCCCATCTCCTGCGAAAGAGGAGAGCGCGTCTTCAGGTCGATGGTCCCGCCGAGGCCGCCTTCGCGGTTCTGCGCGGTCGGATTCTTGATGACGTCGATGCCGCCGATTTCTTCGCTCGGGATCCCCTCGAGGGAGGCGTATTGCAGGCCGGCGTTGCCGCCGCCGCCCGAGGACTCGCCTGAAACATAGATCTCCCTGCCGGTGAGCAGCACCTCGCCGTTGAGGGTGATGAGATTGTTGGAGAGCCCGTCGATGAGCACCTGCGTGCCCTTGCCGCCGGAGCGGTTGATGGAAATGCCCGGCAAGCGCTGCAGCGACTCCGAGACATTTTGATCCGGCATCTTGCCGATATCCTCGGCAACCACCGACTCGATCGGCTGAATGGATTGGCGCTTGGCGTCCAGCGCGGATTGCAGCGACTGGCGGTATCCGGTAACGACGATCTCCATGAGATCGTCCGGCGCGGCGGCCTTCTGAGAGGTCGATGCCGGAGCCGCCGCTGTCTGCTGCGCCGCTGCGGGCGTGCAGTTGAATATCGCGGGCAGCGATGTGGCGGTCATCATCGCGGCGCGGGCGGCGCGGCGGGCACGTTTCTGGATTCGATGCGACATAAATTTTTCCATCCCCTTGGAAAGTTATACGACTACGGGGTGGCCAGTTGCAGTGCCCGACTTGCACCGCGGAAGACTCCCCCTCCACATCGTCCGCATTCAACGACGGAGCTAATGTGGGACGGAGACTAATCCGAATGTCCAGCGCTGTCAAAAATTAAATGTTTTTGTTTTCGTTAATGCACGGATCGCAGAGCCGCAATGGTGCCCCCGACGCTCGCGTCGACGGCGTTTTTTGGCGGGCCGAGGGCTCGCCGGGAGCAGGGGATATCGTTCCGCCACGAGCCGGCAGGCGCGTGGCCCGGACCTGCGAACCGCTCCGTATCTATCAAAATACCTAATAAAATCAATTTGTAATCCTCCAAGGCCGGCGCCGGGGCCGTGCCGCGCGTGGTGGCCGGGTTGCGCTCGTCGCGGCGGTCGAGCGGCGCGGGCAGCTGCCGCGGTGCACCCACGACGAACGCCGGACTCATCCCGAATCCGACCCCAGCAGGGGCAGCAGCGGCTGAATAAATTTTTCGTAGTTACGCCAGCGCTGGACAAAATGCCGGTCGATTGGTTGCCGAACTTGCCACTTGCTGGCCGTTACCACGGTGCGCACCGTCGAGTGGAACGCGAGGCAGCGTGGGTCCCAAGGGATGTCGATGAACTCGAGCATTCTGCGGGCCCATCCCTCGAGGTCCTCGATGAGTCCCTCGTAGGGCACTTCCAGCATTGCATCCGCCGGCAGCGCCGCACGCCAATGCCCCATGAGACGGCGGTACTCGTGGTAATAGTGCGCGAGATCCTCCAATTCGTTGGTGTAGGTATTGGCGGCTTCAAAGTGCTGGAAATAGATCGACAGGCAGGTATCCACGGGGTTGCGCCGCATATGGATGATTCGCGCCCGCGGCAGTGCCGCGTGTATCAACCCGAGAGACAGGAAATTGGTGGGCATCTTGTCAACCACACGCACAGCGTCCGCCGACGCCGCGCGCAGCAATTCGAGGTAAACGGCGGTTGCCGCGGCGAGCCCCTCGTCGCCGCGGCTTTCGCGCGCGCAGGGGATTTCCCGCGCCCCGGCGGCGCCTGCACGCGCCGTTGCCGCCGCCAACCTCTCGCCCCAGAACATCAGTTCACCGGCGCCGAAGACCTGCGGGTGCGACGCGAGGATCTGCTCGGCCAAGGTGGTGCCCGAGCGAAGCATGCCGACGATGAAAACCGGGCGTGGCGAGGCATTCGCGCAGGGCCGCTGCCGGCCGATCCAGGTTCGATCATGGGAACGGATAATCAGATCGATGGTTCGCCTCAGATGGGCCCGGTCGTGTCCGGGTCCGCGGAGTTTCGCCAATTCGTTGGCGCGCCGATAGTTGCGGAACGCCTGCGCGTAATCCTTGACGTCGTCGCAATATTTGCCGATCGCATAGCGCAGCAGCATCTCCCGCGGCGGCGTCAGTCGAGATCCCGCGAGGCGCTGCGCCGCGGCCAGCCAGCCGGAGTCCGCGGGAGTCATGCGGCGCACCCGCACGGCACCGCTCAACGCTTCCACCGATTGAGGGTCGATCGAGAGGGCCTGCGTGAACAACCCCTCCGCTTCGATAAAGCGCCCGGCATCCGCCCTCATCTCCGCCAGCACCGTGAGCGTCGCCGCCGAATCAGGACAGATCTTCAGCGCCGCGCGACAAGCGGCTTCAGCCTCTGCCGTGCGCCCTTGCAGCCGAAGCGCGGTGCCAAGCTCGGTATACGCAGCAGCGAAATTCGGTTCGGCGAGCAGCGCCCGGCGGTAGGCCGCCACGGCCTCATCCAGCCGCCCGATATTGCGCAAGGCGTTGGCGAGGTTGGCATGCGCCTCGGCAAACTCGGGGTTGATCGCCAAGGCCCGGCGGAAACCGGCAATTGCCTCATCGAAGCGAGAGAGATACAACAAGGCATTGCCCAGGCTGTTGTGCGCCTCGGCGAAGTCCGGTCTGATCTCGAGCGCGCGGCGGCAACTCTCCACCGACCGCTCGGCGTCGCCCAGGCGCAGCAGCGCCTTGCCGAGGTTCACGTGCGCCTCGGCAAAATCCGGTCTGATCTCGAGCGCGCGCCGGCAGCTGGCGGCAGCCTCGTCGAACCGCGCGAGTTCCAGCTGCAGATCGCCGAGATTGTTGTGCGCCTCGGCGAATTCCGGTTGCAGCGCGAGCGCACGCCCGAAGCTCGCCGCCGCCTCCTCGAGGCGCCCGCGGCGGCCCAGGGCATTGCCGACATTGAGGTGCGCCACGGGATCCTCCGGCAGGCAGCGCACCGCGGCTTCCAGCGCGGGCAGAGTGTCTTTGCCCTGGCCACCGAGGGCCGCGGCCAGGAGCTGCCAAACAAACCCGGCCTTCGGCCGCGCGCCGAGCAGCGCTCGAGCCCGCTCCTCCAAATTCCCAAATCGCCCGGCATTCAAGAGCGCGACCAGCTCTGCCAATTCCCGCTGCGCGTCGAGTTCCTGCCTCGCGTCGGTCAATCGCCCGCAGCAGGACTTGAATCGCTTCCCGCTGCCGCAGGCGCACGGGTCGTTTCTGCCCATCACACGCGGGCAGTCGAATTGCGAACGATGAGTTCGTGACCGAGCAAATGCCGTGGAACGGGTTCCGGCCAGCCGTGGCGCCGCGGCTCGTGTCGGATGATGAGGTCGGCCGCGATTCGCGCCATCGCCGCGACCGGTTGACGCACCGTCGTGAGTTCGGGCCATATCATGGTCGCCACGGGCGCATCGTCGAACCCCGTGACCGACAATTGCCCCGGAAGATTCAGACCGAACTTTCGCGCCATGGATACCGCCGCCGCGGCCATGTCGTCATTACACGCAAAAATGGCGGTCGGCGGCGTCGCCGACCGCAGCATTCGCTCTGCACACACCAAGCCGTCCGAAAATATGAAGTTGCCCGTCTGAACCAGACTCGAGTCCACGGGTGCCTGATGAGCGCGCATTTCGTCGATGAAACCGAGATATCTCTGTTCGGTGGCGCCATGATCCGCCCGGCCCAGCATGCAACCGATGCGCCGGTGTCCCAGGTTCAGCAGATGGGCGGTCAATTGCCGCGCAGCCGTATAGTCGTCGATACCGATGGAGGGCGCGGCGCTCAGATTGCTTCTCGGCGCGATCCGCACGACGGGAATCGCTGCGTCGTGAAGCTTCTTCAAGACGCTCGGATGGTCGCTCAACGGCGGTAGTAAAATCACGCCCTCCAGCCGCAGCTGCCCGAGCAAGGTGTCCATCTGCTTGTCGATATTGGGGCCACGGACGTCCACCGTTTCGACCATCAAATGCATGTACGATTCCCGGCACCGTACGATGGCACCCTCCTGGAACTCGCTGAGGTAATCCCCCGGCCGATCGCAGAACAGCCCGATGAGAAACGATCGATTGCTCGCCAAGCCGCGCGCGTTCAGATTGGGCCGATAGTTGAGCTGCTCGATGGCTTCCAAGACCCGCTTGCGCGTATCGGCACGCACCAGCGGCTCATTGTTGATGACTCTCGATACGGTCTTGGACGAGACCTGCGCAAGATCGGCGACCTCCTGAATGGTCACCGACGCGGGAATGGGTGTCATGGAGAGCAGTCAAACCTCGTTGCGTCGACCAGGAGCCTGTCTGGCTCCCGGCTATCTTATAGGGTCTGCCGGCGGCGGACACGGCGCGCGCGCAGCCTTGGCGTCGGAGAGCACCCGAACCTCCGCAATCGTCACCCCGAACTCGCCGGATGCCTCGACGGCAAACGGGACTTCCACTTTGGAGAGCTCCGCGCCGGTCGCGGCCACGCACGACACGGGAATGACGAGGTCCGCCCATTCCCCGATGCGCGCGGCGCGGAAAGTGTTCGTCACGTCGAGCATCGCGCCCCGTTCGGTCCCGCACATGGGATCCGCGCACCGCATTCCGAGGGACACCGTGCCCGCGGGCGCTTGATCGACCCGGTAATGGATCTCGATGAACTCACCGTCGTTCGCGCGACGCCCCATATCGGAGGCGCGGCCGGAAATTCGCAGCATACCGGCCTGCGTTCCGCTCCATTTGGCAATCGCACCGACGGGCGCAAGCGCCACGCTCACGGCTCCGTGCGGACTCGCCTGTTTGGAATTCGTGAGATGAACTTCCACGCCGCCGTCGGCGACGAACAACGACCACGGCGCCGTCGGGTGCGCTGCGTGGAAAAGACTGCCCCGCGGCGCCTTGAAGTCCGGCGCAATGCGCGCGTCCTCCCCCAGCGTCGCCGCGGCAGGTGCGCGTTCACGGTAGTCCAGCCCGAAACCGTTGGCGTACAACGCGCCCGTCACTTGTTCCGGAGCACCGGCCGCGCCCGCATCGAACGTCACCGGCATCGCCGTGAGAGGCCAGGAAAACGCCAGGCGGCCGGTGAAATCGAACGCGACCGAACCATCCGGCGCACGGAATAGCACATCGGCGATTCCTTCTCCCTCGCTGCCGGGCAACCAGGCGGCGACGAAAGCATCGGATGCGTTGATCTCCGGATTGACCCACAGGGGCCTTCCGGAGATGAACACACCGACCGTTGGTACACCGGCGGCGCGCAGGCGGCGCAGAATCGATAGGTCTTTCTTATCGCCCGGGGAATACTCGAGCGTCTCCCGATCGCCTTCGAATTCGGCGTACGGCCCCTCGCCGAAGACGACGACGGCCACATCGGGCTTGTGGGTAAACGAACCGTCGCGGCTCAGAACGGCCGAACCGCCTGCGCGGGTCACCGCGGCGTTGATGCCGGCAAAAATGGATGTCGCGCCGGGAAAATCGGCATTGGAATTTTGATCGCCCTGCCAGTCGATGGTCCAGCCGCCGCTCTGAACCCCGATGTCGTCGGCGGCAGCTCCCGCCACGAGCACGCTTGCATGCGGATCGAGCGGCAGCACGTGCGCCGAGTTCTTCAGCAGCACCAGCGATTTGCGCACGGCTTCGCGTGCGATCGCACGATGCGCAGCGCTTCCGAGTACCGCAAAATGCCCGGTATCGCTGCGTTGCTTCGGCGGGGGCCGATCGAAGATTCCCGCGATCGCCTTGACGCGCAGAATGCGTCGCACCGCATCGTCCACGCGCGCTTGGGGTATCTCGCCTGAGCGAACCTGAGCCAGGGTATTTCCATACAGTTCCCGCCAGCTATCCGGCGCCATCAGCATGTCGACGCCGGCGACGAAGGCCGCCGCGCAACTGAACTTGGTGCATCCGGGTACCTGTTCTTGCGCGTTCCAATCGCCCACCACGAAGCCCGCGAAGCCCATGCGGCCCTTCAATACGTCCGTGAGCAGATAGTGATTACCGTGCAGTTTGGTTCCGTTCCAGCTGTTGTACGAGGCCATCACGATCAGCGCACCCGCGCTGATCGCGCCGGGGTACCCCGCTGCGTGCACGGCACTGAGCTGCGCCTCGGGTATCGCCGTGTCCCCTTGGTCGCGCCCCGCCAAGGTACCGCCGTCGCCCAGGAAGTGCTTGACCGACGACAAGGTGTGCCCGGGCGACATGAATTCCGGGGTACCGCGCTCGCCCTGCAGTCCCTCCACCATGGCCGGCGCATACCGCGCGACGAGATCGGGCGACTCGGAGTAACTCTCGTACGAGCGGCCCCACCGCACGTCGCGCACCACGGCAACCGTCGGCGCAAACGTCCAGTCGATGCCGGTTGCGGCGACTTCCGCGGCCGTCGCCTGGCCGATACGCTTGATCAATCCGGGGTCGTGGGCCGCGCCCAGCCCCACGTTGTGCGGAAAGATCGTGGCCCCGATCACCTTGGCGTGACCGTGGACCGCGTCGATGCCGAAGAGAATCGGGATCGGCTGGTGCGCGCCGGCACCGGTCGCCGCGGCACTGCCCAGGGAGGCGCGGTAGAAGGCGTCGGTCAGATCCAGCCAAGCCTGCGGCGAGGTCCGCAGTTCGTTGCCGGGCGCGGCGTTACCACCCGCGAGAATTGAGCCCAATTTGTAACGGCGTAAATCCGCAGGCGAAATGGACGCGATATCCGCCTGGATCATTTGGCCGACCTTCTCCTCCAAGCTGAGCTGACTCAACAGTCGATCGACGAAGCGTTCGGTCCGGTCGGTCACGAAGGCGGCAGACGCGGCCTCGGGCCACAGATTCGGATGTACACTCGAGTCGCGGGACGCCGGCACGGGGGATGGCGTCACGGTGGATGCCGGCGCGGTGGATGCCGGCGCGGTGAGTGCCGGCGCGGTGAGTGCCGGCGCAGGGGATCCCGGCTGACCGCCAAAAACAGGTGAAAACTGAACTACGCTTACGGCGCCGATGAACAATGCAGTGAATTTACGCGTCATGGCGGATAGTAACTACCTGTAATGTATAGCTTTAGTGGCGATTTCGACTCACGCAGGGCTTTCCATGGCCGCGCTTGCGAAACGCATACTAACCGAGTTTCCACAAAAATGTCAGCGCTGTCAGAACGGCGGCGCGATCAAAACGATGATCGGGACCCCGTGAGCCTACGATGAACGCCTCGTCCTCAGTGCTGTTGAGCGTGCTCGACTGGACCGTCGTTGCGGTCTATGTGGGCGGCCTCGTCGTGTTGGGGCTTCTGATGTCGCGCAGGCATTTCGCCCCCGTCGATTTCTTTCTCGCGTCGCGCGCAACGCAATGGCCCGTGATCGGCCTGGCGCTGCTCGCCTCGAACATGTCGTCGACCGCGCTGGTGGGTCTTGCGGGCGGCGCATATGCCCTGGGCGTTTCCGTCTATGACTACGAATGGACCGCCACGGTCATCTTGGTTTTCTTCTGCCTGTTCCTGTTGCCGTTCGTGATCCGCAGCGGCACTTACACGATGCCGGAATTCCTCGAACGTCGTTACGATGCGCGGATCCGCTTGCTGTTTGCGCTGTTGACACTATTCCTGAATGTTTTCGTGGATTCGGCCGGAGTTCTCTACAGCGGATCTCTGGTGTGCCAGCTGCTGTTTCCGCAGCAGCCTCTGTGGTTGATCGTCATGGTGCTGGCCGGTGCCGCGGGCGTGTATACGGTGTTGGGCGGCCTTCGGGCCGTGATCTACACCGAGGCCGTTCAAGGCGTCGTCCTGATGGCCGGCGCGCTGGTCATTTCGGTGGGCGCGTTCGGCCGCGCCGGAGGCTGGCATGCGGTCATGAGCGGCGTGGACCCCGCCGCGGTTTCACTCATTCGGCCGATCGGCGATCCCGGCGTACCGTGGCCGGGGTTGCTGCTCGGCATTCCGCTGCTCGGCTTTTACTACTGGTGCACCAACCAAACCATGGTGCAGCGCCTGCTGTCGGCGAAGAACGTGGATCACGCGCGCTGGGGTGCGCTATTCGCCGGACTGCTCAAATTGCCCGTGCTGTTTCTGATCGTGCTGCCGGGCACTTGTGCGCTGCTGCTGTTCCCGAAATTGCCTCGCGCCGACATGGTCTACCCGAAGCTGATCCTCAACTTGCTGCCGCCGGGCCTCGTCGGGCTGGTGGTTGCAGGATTTGTCGCGGCCACGATGGTCTCGATCGCGTCGATGCTCAATTCCGCATCGACGCTGCTGACCATCGACGTCATCAAACAATTCAAGCCGGCGCTCTCGAGTTCGAACACTGTTCGGGCGGGCCGCTGGACCACGGCCGCCCTGCTCGTCGTCGCCGTCGCGTGGGCGCCTCAACTGAACCATTTCCCGTCGCTTTGGCAATATCTTCAGGGCGTACTCGCCTATGTCGTACCCCCCGTCGTCGCGGTATTCCTGGCGGGAATGTTCTGGCGCGGAGCCAATGCGGACGGCGCGGCCGCCGCGATGATCGCAGGCTCGGTTTGCGGATTTATTCTCTTCCTGTTGAACGTGGTCCTCGGCTGGTCGCACATTCATTTTCTCTATGCGGCGCCGATCCTGACACTGCTCGACCTCGTCATCCTGGTCGCGGTCAGCGCACGCCGCCCGGTTGCGGTCAGCGCAGAGGGCGACGCGACCATGTGGAAACTCGAGTTCCGGCGCGCCGAGCGGCTGAGACTCGCACTCGTCCCGTTCTGGCAGGACTACCGGGTGCTGGCGGCGGCGTTGCTCGCGCTGACGGCGGGCGTCGTCATTGCCTTCAAGTGACGAGTTGCCGCCCGGTCGCTACGCCTGCCCCGCCCCTCCCACCGCCCGTACATTGTCGACCAATGTAGATCGCGGCAGATGAATCGTGAATTCGCTGCCCGTCCCCGGCCCGGCGCTGAATCCTTCGATTGTGCCGCCATGCAATTCGATCAATCCTTTCACCAGCGCGAGACCAATTCCCAATCCGCCCTCCGACCGGGTGATGGCGGAATCCACTTGCGAGAACATCGCGAACAATTCCGGGAGCGCCCGCTGGTCGAAACCGATTCCCGTGTCCTTCACGGACATGACCGCGCCGGCTTGCGAGACTATGACGGTGAGCGTGATGAGTCCTCCCGCGTCCGTATATTTCGCGGCGTTCGTGAGCAGATTGGACAAGGACTGCGACAACCGGAGCGGATCAACTGCCAGGATCACCGGCCGCGTCGGGAGGTCGAACTTGAGCCGATGCTGTTTCGCATCGATGAGCGGTCTCGCGGTCTCGACGGCTGCGCGGATCAACGATTCCAGGTCGACCTCCTCGATTTTCAGGTTGAGGCGACCCCTGGTGATCCGCGACACCTCGAGCAGATCGTCGAGCAGCAGGGCCATTCGCTGCACTTGACGCGATACGACTTCCCGCGCCCACAGTCGCTGCCGCTCCTCGACCCGGTCGGACTCCATCAACTTCACCGCGTTGCGAATCGGTGCCAGGGGATTGCGCAGTTCATGCGCAAGCGTCGCCAGAAACTCGTCCTTGCGCCGATCGGCATCGCCCAGCTCCCGCGTGCGAACCTGAACCTCATCGAGCATCTTGTTGAAGGCGTCGACGACCATGCCTATTTCGTCGTCGGAGATCTTGGCGGCCCTGAGCGAGTAGTCGCGTCCATCGACGATGGCGCGCGCCACGGTGGCGATGGCGTCGAGCGGCTCGGTGATGCTCTTCTGCATTCTCTTGGAAAGAACGAATGCCACTGCCAGGCTGAGCAATCCGGCGAGGGCAAAGATCCCGGCGTATGCCTCGATTCTGCCGAACACGTCGAATCGAGCCCTCAAGTAGATGGTGCCCAACCGCTGGCCGTTGCTCTCCACGGGCTGCGCAAGTTCGACATGTTCGCCATGGGCCGATAGACCGTCGCGCGGCGATCGAAGCGGCGGCGGCGCTTCTCCCGGCCGCACGAACGACGCGAATATCGCGCCGTTCGGCAGATACAAGCCGCCACCATCACTCGGCGCCGCGTCTCGAGGGCGTTCAAGTTGCGTTCGGCGGCGGCGTGATCGTCGAGCGCCAACGCTGGTACCGTGGACAGCGCCACGATCGCGGCCTCGGTCGATATATCGGCGGTCCATGCCGTCCGATACACATAGAGCTCATGCGCCAGCATGGCGATGCCGCTGACGGTGAGCGCGAGGGCTGTGGTCAAGAGGACGACCCGCATCAGCTTCGCGCGCACCGAGCCTCGAGCGTGAACATCGCTCGGCATGGGATTCCGGCTCATGCGACCGCCGCAGAGTCGATCGCCAGTGCCAACGCACCGAGCACGCCCGCGCGATCCCCGAGTCCGGGCGTCACGACATAGCCCGACTCGGGCGACAGAACTTCGTCGCGATCGATATATCCGGCCAACCAATGCCGCATTCTCTGGCGAATGGGCCCCAGCAATTGCGCCTGATTCATGACGCCGCCGCCCATCACGATCCGCTGCGGCGATAGAGTCAATACCAATTGAGCGCACAGTTGACCGAGATAGTCCGCTTCCAGTTCCCATTGCACATGCGCGGCATCGAGGTCGGCAAGCGTCGCACCGCTCCGCGCCTGAATGGCAGGACCGGATGCCATCCCCTCCATGCAATCCCGGTGAAAGGGGCAGATCCCGGGAAACGCGGCGTCGCGCGGATGCCGCCGCGGATAGAGGTGGCCTATCTCGGGGTGCATTACCCCATGGATCGGCTTGCCATTGACCAACGCGCCGCCGCCGATCCCGGTGCCGACCGTCACGTAGACCAGGTTCTGCACGTTTCGCGCGGCGCCCCAACGGTGCTCCGCGAGAGCCGCTGCGTTGACATCGGTATCGAAGCCGACGCTGCACGAGAATTCGCGCGCCAACCCGCCGATGATGTCGGTGCCGCTCCACCGGGGCTTCGGAGTGCGGGTGATATACCCATAGTGCGCGTTGCGCCGGTCGAGCTGGACCGGTCCGAAGGATCCGACGCCGACGCCTGCGAGCGCGCCGAATTCTTCGCTGCCCCGGCGCAGAAATGACCACATGCGGGCGAGCGTCGACGCGGAATCCTGCGTCGGGAATCGCTCCTCCTTCAATAGCTTTCCGCCCGCATCGCCGATGGCGCACACGAATTTGGTGCCGCCCGCCTCAACGGCGCCATATACCCGGGATTGTTTGTTCACGTGATACCGCCAGCGCGTTCCGTCCGCTACTCGTTTCTCATCAATCCGCTGATGCGCATGGCAAGCTCTTGCACGGCAAACGGCTTGGCCAAGGCTTGCACGCCCTCATCAACGGGGTCGGGTACGCCGCGCAGCATGTGCGGATAACCGGTGATGAAAAGGATGCGCAATCCCGGCCGGCACGAGCGCGCGGCCACACCTAGTTGGCGGCCATCGATGCCCCCGGGAAGCCCGATATCGGTGACCAGCAAATCGATGCGGCGGTTCGATCGCAGGATTTCCAACGCCTCGACGCCGTCGCTGGCCTCGATCGCGCCGTACCCGAGATCGATCAAAACCTCGCTCACCAGCATGCGTACCGTCGGTTCGTCGTCCACGACCAGTACGGTCTCGCCGTAGGTCGCACGCCGCGGCGCGCTGGCATCCGGAGACGGTTGGGCAGCCTCGGTATCGCCTGCATGGCGCGGCAGGTACAGCCACACGGTCGTGCCCCTGCCCACCGTCGAATCGATGTGCACCCGCCCGCCCGATTGACGGGCGAAACCGTAGATCATCGACAGGCCGAGGCCGGTGCCCTCGCCCAACGGCTTGGTCGTGAAGAACGGCTCAAATGCCCGCGCCATGACCTCCGGAGTCATGCCCGTGCCGGTATCGCTCACGGAAAGCGACACATACTGTCCGGCCGGCATTTCGTACTCCGCGGCGGTTCGTTCGTCGAATTGGTGGGTATTCGTTGTGATGACGAGATTTCCGCCGTTCGGCATGGCGTCACGCGCGTTGATGCAGAGATTGAGAAGGGCATTTTCCAGCTGATTCGGATCGACAAGGGCCTTCCATGATTCGCCGGCTTCGATGATCGCGACGTGAATCATCGGGCCCACCGTCCGGCGGATGAGGTCGTCCATGCCGATCGCCAGTCTGTTGAGATCGATGGATTTGGCGTCCAAGGCTTGATGGCGCGCGAATGCCAGCAGCCGGTGGGTCAATGCTGCGGCTCGCTGCGACGCCCCTTGGGCCGCGGCTATATATCGGTCGATTTCATCCAGCCGCCCTTGGTCCTTGCGGATCTTCAACAGCTCCAACGATCCCGAAATGCCCGATAGCAGGTTGTTGAAGTCATGCGCGAGACCGCCGGTGAGTTGACCGACGGCTTCCATCTTCTGAGACTGGCGCAACTGCTCCTCGAGATTGCGGCGCTCGGTGACATCGCGGGCGCTCAAGGCAATCTGGCGGCCGATACCCCGAACCGGCGGCAGCGGCGAGGCGATGCCCTCGATGATGTTGCCGTCGTACACGAATTCATATTGCTGCGGGGCGTTCGCCTCGAGGCACGCGGTAAGACGGGCATTGACCACGGCGGCTTCTTGGGGGCCCAAGCATTCGTCAATGGTGCGGCCGATCACCCGGTCGCGCGTGGCTTTGTACATCTTCAAAGCGGCCGGGTTCATTTCCTCCAAGCGAAACTCGCCGCTCCGAGTTTCGGCGACCACCAGATGATACTCGGACGAATGTTCGTAGACCGCCTGGATCAATGCTTCCTTGGCCTGCAGCTGCGCCGATCGCTCGGTGACGAGCCGGCCAAGATCGGCATTTTCTTCGTGCAAGTGCGTCTCGCGGATGCGCAGCACAGCCTCGTCGTAGACGCGATCTGTCACGTCCGAACCGTGCACGAAGATGCCGGTAACGTTGCCGATCCCGTCGGTGATCGGCTGAAAGACGAAATCGACAAAGCTCTCGGCGGCGCCGGCGCCCGCCGACTCTTGCTGTGCAATTCGCACCTCCGCGCGCACCACCCGCTCGCCGGTTTTGAACGCATGATCGAGCAGCGCCAGGAATTCAGGTGCATCGCCGTCAGGCAGCACCTCGTCGATGGATTTGCCCGCGACATTGGCGTTGCCGACCAATTTCAAGAAGCCGGCATTCGCCAACTCGATGCGATGTTCGGGCCCGCTCAGCACGGCGATGAAGCTCGGTGCCTGGTCGAACATCTGGGCCAACCGCTTATGATCCCGCGGCTCCAACACCTTGCTGGCCGCGGCGCCCGCCGTCTCCGAATGGATGCACAGCAGTCCTACGACCTGATTTCCCGGTCCACGGATCGGCGTATACGATAATGCGAAATGGGTGTCCGCACCTTGGTCGCGATCGAAGGTGATGGAAATATCGTCGAGATCGACGACGAAGCGGCCGAATAACCGGTCAAACAGCGGCTCAAGCTCATCCTGTGCATTCGGCCACACCGAGAAGTACGGCTGTCCCAATGCGCTCGGATGCTTCGGTCCCAGCAAGGGAACGTAGGCATCGTTGTACAGCAGGGCGCGCGCGGGGCCCCAAACGACGAACATGGGCTTTCCGGAGGCAAAAATCAGCCCCACGATCGACCGTAAAGACTGCGGCCAGGTCGTCGGGTGGCCGATCTCGGTCGCCGACCAATCCTTGGCAAGTATGGCCTCTTCTAAGGAGAGATCACCCGCGAACGTAGTCAGCGCAATTTTCATGCATCCACTCGAACATTCAGTTCCCTTGAAGCGGTTGCCCGAGGAGACATTATGAGTTAATGAAATCGAACAGGGTGTTGCAATTGTTGCTGAACCGCGACGCAGGTTTTCCCCGATGCGCGGCGGGGGCCATTGCCCGGCAACCCAATCCGCGCCACTCCCGCAGTCGATGCGGGCTCCGCCCTCTGTTGCGGCCGCGCAACAACAGATTACCGGTCAGGACTGGAAGTTCCTGACCGGGCCATACTCAAAGAAACAATTGTATTACGGATGCGATGATGGATACGGTATTTCCCCCCTCCGGGTCGGGCACGCCAGATCAGTACTCGGCCTCAATCGACGGCGGCTATGCTAAGGTCTCGACCCCATGCGACCCATGAGCATTACCTGCGCTCTCCAATTGGCTTTGGTCGCACTGTTGGCATTCGGGCCGCTTTCGACCACCGTGCAGGCGCAGGAACTCCGCGAAGTCTCGCGAGCCGGCGAAACGGCCATCCTCACCCAGCCCGGGCTGCAGATGATCGGTGCACGCAATCCCGACCTGACCATCGTCGAGTACTTCGACTATAACTGCCCGTTTTGCAAACGAGTGGTCCCCACCTTCAAGCAGCTCTTGGCCGAGGACAAGAAGCTCGCCATCGTCTACAAGGATTGGCCGGTGCTGGGCGAATCTTCGTTATATGCGGCGCGCTGTGCCCTGGCGGCGGGATGGCAGGACAAGTACTTAACCGCGCACGATGCGCTGCTTTCCGGCCCGCGCCTGAGCCGCAATGACCAAATAGAAGCCATCCTGCAAAATGCGGGCGTCGATCTCGACAGATTGAAGAAGGATCTGGCGGCGCACGGCGCAGAGATCACCGCAGTCCTCGCGCGCAACGATACCGAGGCACACGCTCTGGATCTCTACGGCACGCCGGGTATCTTGGTCGGCAGACAACTCATGCCGGGCGGCGCCGATACGGATTTTTTCCGCAAGCTGATCGCCACGGTCCGCAGCGAACCCAAGTAGCCAGTCCATGATATCCAGGCGCGGCTTTATCGCAGGCGCGTGTTCCACCGCGGCGGTCGCGGCCGCGGCCAACTCACGTGACTCCCGCGGGGCGGCGCCCTCCACGGACCTGAAATCGATCACCACCCGTGTGTCCGCGATATCGGCGGAGGAACGCCTGCGGCGGATCGCGCGCGTGCAGGCGCTGATGACCCGCCAGAAATTCGGCGCGCTCTTGGTCGAGTCCGGTGCGCCGCTACTACGAACAGCAGGGGTGGGGCCCCGGCTATCGGCTACCGGGCTTGTCTCATCGCACCGGTCACGGCATCGGCCTCGATGGCCACGAACCGGCTTACCTCGTTCACGGCGACGAGACCCCGCTGCAAGCGGGAATGTGTTTTTCGGACGAACCGGGAGTTTATATTCCGGGCGAGTTCGGCGTGCGGCTCGAGGACTGCTGGCACATGACGTCATCCGGCCCGCAATCCTTCACCGCTCTCGCCAAATCGCTCGACGAGCCGATTTGACAGACGGCGGCGCAGCTATGCCGCGTCAGCCGTGGCGGTCTCTGCGGCCGGTGCGGGATCGGGGTCGTAGCCCAAAATCGGCGCAAGCCAGCGCTCCGCTTCCGCCACGCGCATGCCCTTGCGCTGCGCGTAGCTGGCTGCCTGGTCGCGATCGATCTTGCCGACGCCGAAGTACCGCGCACTGGGATGCGAAAAATAGAATCCGCTCACCGCGGCGGTAGGAAACATCGCAAAGGATTCCGTCAAGGTGATGCCGGCGGTGCGCTCCGCGTCCAGCAGCTGCCACAGGGTTGCTTTCTCGGTGTGATCGGGACAGGCGGGATAGCCCGGTGCGGGCCGAATGCCCTGGTACTCTTCGCGAATCAATGCCGTACCGTCCAGTTGTTCCTGTGCCGCGTAGCCCCAGAATTCGCGGCGCACGCGTTCGTGCATACGCTCGGCGAACGCCTCTGCAAGGCGATCGGCCAATGCCTTCAGCATGATGCTGCTGTAGTCGTCGTGCGCGGCCTCGAACCTCGCCACGTGCTCCTCGATCCCGACACCGGCCGTCACGGCGAACGCGCCGATGTAGTCGGCGCGGCCGCTTGGCGCCGGCGCCACGAAGTCCGCCAGGCATAGCTGCGCCTGGTCTTGCGGCTTGGATTTTTGCTGGCGCAGCTGATGCAGCCGAACGACCGACTTGGTCCGCGTCTCGTCCGCGTACACGTTGATATCATCGTCAGCCACCGTATTGGCGGGAAAGAATCCGATGACGGCGCGCGCCTGCAGCCATCGTTCATCGATGAGGGTCTTGAGCATTTTCTGCGCGTCTGCGTATAGATTGGAAGCTGCTTCGCCGACCACCGGATCGCGCAGGATGTCCGGAAATTTTCCGGCGAATTCCCATGCATTGAAAAACGGCATCCAATCGATATAGGGCACGAGTTCCGCCAGCGGATAACTCTCGAAAACCTTTCGGCCCAGGAAGCTGGGGGCGGGCGGCGTGTAGGCCGCCCAGTCGAATTTCAATTTCTTGGCGCGCGCTTCGGTGAGCGTCAATTGCGGCGACTTGACGCTCTTGTTGCGGTGCTGTTCGCGGCGCCGCTCGTGCTCCACCTTGACGTTGGCGACGTATGCGTCGCGCGTATCCTTGGTGACCAGCTGTTGACATACGCCCACGGACCGCGATGCATCCTTCACATAGATCACGGCGCCCTTGTATTGCGGATCGATCTTGACGGCCGTGTGCGCCGGCGACGTGGTGGCGCCGCCGATCAGCAAGGGCTGCGTGTATCCCAGGCGCTGCATCTCCTTGGCCACGTGCACCATTTCGTCCAAAGACGGCGTGATGAGCCCGGACAGTCCGATGAGATTGGCTCCTTCTCGCGTGGCGGCTTCCAGGATCTTTTCACAGGAAACCATCACGCCCAGATCCACCACCTCGAAGTTATTGCACTGCAGGACCACGCCGACGATGTTCTTGCCGATGTCGTGGACATCGCCCTTCACGGTGGCCATGACCACCTTGCCGTTGGAGCGGCTTGCGCCCGACTTTTCCTGTTCGATGTACGGAATCAGAACTGACACGGCTTTCTTCATGACCCTTGCGGACTTCACGACTTGCGGCAGGAACATCTTCCCCGATCCGAAAAGGTCGCCCACCACGTTCATGCCGTCCATCAGCGGCCCTTCGATCACGTCGAGGGGCCGTTTGGCCTTGAGCCGAGCCTCTTCCGTGTCGGCGAGCACGAACTCATCGAGGCCCTTGACCAGCGCATGCTGCAAACGCTCCTCCACCGGGAGCTTGCGCCATTCCAGATCGTCGCCGCGTTTGACGGAACCGCCGCCCTTGAATTGCTCCGCGATCTCGAGGAGCCGCTCCGTCGCATCGTCGCGCCGCGCCAGGATCACATCCTCGACACGTTCGCGCAGATCGGCGGGGATGTCCTCGTAGATGGCGAGCTGACCCGCGTTGACGATACCCATGGTCATTCCGGCGCGGATCGCGTGATAGAGGAACACCGAGTGCATGGCCTCGCGCACCGGATCGTTGCCGCGGAACGAGAACGACGCGTTGCTCACGCCCCCGCTCACGCTCACCGCCGGCATGAGTTCCTTGATCTTCGCCGTGGCCTCGATGAAATCCAGGCTGTAGCGATTGTGCTCTTCGATGCCCGTCGCCACCGCAAATATATTCGGGTCGAAAATGATGTCCTCGGGCGGAAAATCGAGCTGCTCGGTCAGTAGTTTGTAGGCGCGCTCGCTGATCGCAACCTTGCGTTGTATCGTATCCGCCTGGCCTTTCTCGTCGAACGCCATCACGACGACGGCAGCCCCGTACCGCAGACAGAGGCTCGCGTGCCGCAGGAACGTCTCTTCGCCCTCCTTGAGGCTGATGGAATTGACGATTGATTTTCCCTGCACGCATTTCAGGCCCGCTTCGATCACGGTCCACTTCGAAGAGTCGATCATCACGGGCACGCGGGCGATATCGGGCTCGCCGGCGATCAGGCTCAGAAACCTCGTCATGGCCGCCTGCGAATCGAGCATGCCCTCGTCCATGTTGACGTCGATGATCTGCGCGCCGTTCGCAACCTGCTGTCGTGCGATATCGACGGCGGCCGCATAGTCGCCGGCCTCGATCAGCTTGCGAAATTTCGCGGACCCCGTGACATTGGTGCGCTCGCCCACATTGACGAACAAACTGTCGCGGTCGATGGAGAGCGGCTCCAGGCCGGAGAGGCGGCAGGCGCGCGCAATCGCCGGCACGATACGGGGCGGTGCGCCGGCGACCGCGCGTGCGATGGCGCCGATGTGATCCGGCGTGGTGCCGCAGCAACCGCCGACCATGTTGACGAAACCGCTCACGGCGAATTCACGCAGGGTTTCAGCGGTCTCGGCCGGGGTCTCATCGTACTCGCCGAACGCGTTCGGCAGTCCGGCGTTCGGGTAGGCGCACACGTGCGTGTCCGCGATTCTCGACAGCTCTTCGATATAGGGCCGCAGCTGCTTGCCGCCGAGCGCACAGTTCAGACCGACGACCGCCGGCCGCGCATGCCGGATGGAGTTCCAGAACGCCTCGGTGGTCTGACCCGACAGGGTGCGTCCCGATGCATCGGTGATCGTACCGGAGACGATGATGGGGAGATCGATGGCGGCGCCGTCCAAGACTTCGCGGACGGCGAACAGAGCCGCCTTGGCATTCAATGTGTCGAACACGGTTTCGATCAAGATGGCGTCGACGCCGCCCTCGACCAGCGCGCGCGTGGCTTCGGAATACCCGGCCACCAGCTCATCGAATGTAATGTTGCGGAAGCCCGGATCGTTCACGTCGGGGGACAATGACGCCGTGCGGCCGGTCGGCCCCAGCGCGCCGGCGACGAAGCGTTGCCGGCCGGTGGCAGCACTCACTTCGTCCGCAGCCTGCCGCGCCACGCGCGCGGCGGTCAGGTTCAATTCGCCGATCAGCGATTCCATGCGGTAATCCGCTTGGGACACCGGCGTCGAATTGAATGTATTGGTCGAGATGATGTCCGCGCCCGCGAGCAGATACTCACGATGAATCGCCCCGATGATCTGCGGCTGCGTGATGACCAGCAAATCGTTGTTGCCTCGCAGATCGCTGCGCCACTGCGCGAATCGGCTGCCGCGGAAGTCAGCCTCGCTCAAGTGATGGCGTTGGATCATGGTGCCCATGGCGCCGTCGAGAATGACCAGCCGCTCCCGCAGCAACGCAAGGAAGGCGTCGGCGCGCGACGGTCGCTGTCTCGCCTGCATCAGGCCACCTGCGCTTGATCGGCCATCTGCGTGTGGTCGGCGACGCGCGGGCGCAAGCCCATCGCGTGGCAGATCGCGTAGGTCAGTTCGGCCCGATTGAGGGTATAGAAATGAAATTCCTCGATGCCGTGCTCCTGCAGACGGTGCACCTGTTCGATCGCCACGTGCGCCGAGATCATGCGGCGGGTTTCAGGATCATCGTCCAGACCGGCGAAGCGGGCGCGCAGCCATTCTGGAACGGAAGCGCCGCACCGCTCCGCAAATCGCAACAGTTGCGGAAAGCGTGTGATGGGCAGTATTCCAGGCACGATGTTGATGTGGATGCCGGCTGCCGAGCAGCGATCGCGGTAGCGCAGGAATACGTCCGTGTCGAAGAAAAATTGAGTGATCGCGCGACGGGCGCCGGCATCGATCTTGCGCTTCAGGTTGTCCAGTTCCGCGTCGATGCCGCCCGATTCCGGATGGCCTTCCGGATAGGCCGCCACCGAGATTTCAAAGGGAGCGATACCCGCGAGACCCCTCACCAGATCAGAAGCATGCCGAAAGCCCGGTAAATCCGCAGCCATGCTTCCGGGCGCGGCACTCCCGCCCGGCGCGGTACTCCCGCCCGGCGCGGCACTCCCGCCCGGCGCGATACCGCACGGCAAGTCGCCGCGCAATGCCACCATGTGCCGTATGCCTTGACGCCAATAGTCTTGCGCAATACCGAGCACCTCATCTTTGGATGACCCTATGCAGGTGAGATGCGGTGCGACGCGCAAATCCGTTTCACGCAGGATCCGCAGTACACAGTCGTGGGTACGGGTACGCGTCGAACCGTCGGCGCCGTAGGTCACCGACACGAAGTCCGGTTGCAGCGGCGCCAGGCGCCGGACGGCCTCCCACAATTGCCGGGCCGTGGCGTCATCGCCAGGGGGAAAGAATTCGAATGATACCGCTGGTGGGTTTGACATCGCTGCACTCCGCATGAGGGTCCGCCTCATTGGTCATCATGCGAGCCGCGCATTTGTGACACAATCTCATTATCTTCATGGAACGGATGAAACCGGCTCATGGCTACCACCGCGCTGGAACTGCGTCATTTGGAAACCCTGCTGGCGCTGGCAGAATGCGGCAGCCTATCCAAAGCGGCAGCGCGGCTGTTTTTGACGCAATCGGCGCTTTCTCACCAGCTCAAGGCGCTGGAAAGCCACTATGGCGCTGCCCTGGTCGAGAAGAATGTCCGGCCGCTGCGCTTCACAGCCATTGGCCATCGGCTCGTCACCCTCGCCAAGGCCGTTCTGCCGCAGGTCGCCGAGGCCGGCAGGGATGTCGCACGATTGGCGCAGGGCCATGCTGGACCCTTGCGGGTCGCGGTGCAGTGCCACAATTGCTTCGACTGGCTGATGCCCGCCATGGACGCCTACCGGTCGCTATGGCCCGAGGTCGAACTCGACATCATCTCCGGATTCGTGGTCGATCCGCTGCCGCTGCTCGAGCGGCGCGAGGCCGAACTGGCCATCATCCACGACCGGCAGGAGCCCCGGGATACGATCGTCTTCAGCCCCTTGTTTCGCTATGAAAGCGTCGCATTGATGAGCCCCCGGCACCCCCTGGCATCCAAACAGTGGCTGGACGCCGACGATTTTTCGAGCGAGACGCTCATCACATATCCGGTTCCAGACGAGATGCTCGACCTGATGAAGCATTGTCTGACGCCGGCCGGCATCAGTCCGAAGCGGCGGACCGCCGAACTCACGGTGGCTATTCTGCAGTTGGTGGCGAGCGGCCGCGGCATCGCCGCGCTGCCGTCCTGGACCGTCGGGAACTACATCGAGCGCGGCTACGTGGTATCGCGCCCCATCGGCCCCGAAGGACTGCGCTGCGAGTTATATGCGGCGACCAGCCGTTCGACTGCGGATGCGGCCTATATAAGAGAATTCGTCGCACTCACGCGGACCCTCTCCCTGACGCAGCTGGCCGGGGTCTCCGCACTGTAACCGCGCTTAAATCCGGAGCGATCGCGGGTGGCTTATGCTTTTAAAACGTGACGTTCTGACGTCATCTCGCGTGACGTCATAACGTCATGAAAAAAAAACATACCATCCTCCCCGGCGCCGAATCCGCGGCGCCAGGCCCGTTTAGGGCGTCAACACTGCGGCTCCCTCGAACTTGCCGTTGCGCAGGTCACGCAGCGCCTGATTTGCCTCGCGCAACGGATAGCGCGTGGTATGGGTGACGATGCCCGCCTGGGGTGCGAGCCGCAGGAAGTCGATCGCATCCCGGCGCGTGAGATTGGCGACCGACGACAGCTCGCGCTCTTCCCATAACAATCGGTACGGAAAGCTCGGAATGTCGCTCATGTGGATGCCGGCGCAAACGACGCGGCCGCCCTTACGAACGGCCTTGAGCGCCTGCGGCACCAGATCGCCCGCGGCCGCGAAGATGATGGCGGCATCCAGCGGTTCGGGGGGCATCTCATCCGAACCTCCCGCCCACGCCGCGCCGAGACTCAGCGCGAATTCCCGGCTTTTCGAATCGCCAGGCCGCACGAACGCGAACACGGAACGGCCCTCCCATTTCGCGACCTGGGCGATGATGTGGGCCGCCGCACCGAACCCGTAGAGACCGATTTTCCGTCCGTGGCCCGCGATCACGAGCGAGCGCCACCCGATCAGGCCGGCACAGAGCAAGGGAGCCATCGCCACATCGGTGAGCGCCTTGGTATTCCCGGCTTCGCCCAGCGGAAACGCGAAACGCGCATCGGCGACCGCAGCCGTCGCGTAGCCTCCGTCCCGCGTATATCCCGTAAATAGCGCCCGGTCGCAGAGATTCTCGCGGTTCATTCGACAATAGGTGCATTCGCCGCAGGTGTGGCCCAGCCAGGGTATGCCGACGCGCTCACCGACGGCGAGCGCCGCGACCCCTGGTCCGATGGCGTCGATTCGGCCGATGATTTCATGCCCGGGAATGACCGGCAGGTGCAGATCGGGAAGTTCGCCGTCGATCACGTGCAAGTCGGTGCGGCAGACGCCGCATGCCAGTACGTTGACTCGGATTTCTCCCGCACCGGGCGGCCGGTCGGCGAGTTCCGTCCACTCGAGCGGCTGCCCACGGGTCTTCATTACCATTGCATGCATGGTTTTCCCCGCTATCGTGCGGCTGCCCGTCCGGGTTCATAGCCGTCGGTCAGGGTGTTCAAGAAGGCCACGATATCGTCGACATCGCGATCGCTCAAGGACGGCTGGTCGCCCGGGTGACGATCCAACGGAGGTTGCCGGTCGAGATTCTCCCGGTACGATTCCGGCAGATCGTCGAACTTTTGCGTTTCGCCGTTCGCGGCTCGGGGGTACCACTTTTGCGGTTGCGTGTCCCGTTCTGCATAAAACCGCACGGCATCTTCAAGCCGATGAAGGACTCCGTTGTGGAAAAATACGCGGCGAAGCGCAACATTGCGCAATGAGGGGGTGCGGAACAAGCCGCAATACTCCTTTTTGCCGGCGAGGTCGGTGCGCAGCGGTCCGCACAACCCCAGGTCGAAGTATAGAGGATCCCCATTGGCCGGAATTCGAGGGTTGCGCGGCGCCCCGATCCCGGCATATCCGAAGTCGGTGAACTGCGGAAACGCCCCGGCGCGCATGGCGCTCGGATGGCACCTCGCGCAGTTGCCTTTCGCCGGATCGTTGAACGCCGCAAGGCCCCGCGCCTCCGCACTCGAGAGCGACGCCTGGTGCCGCAACCAGGCGTCGTACTTGCTGCTGTAGGGATAAAATTCGCCGGGGGTCTGCTGATACGCCTCCAGTGCCATCAGCACCCCCTTGAACGCGGCCGCCGAGTCCTCGAATACCTGTTCGCCGAAGGCGTCGCGAAACTGCCCCGAGTAATCGGCTCGCTGCACCGCGGACACGAGCGCTTCCATGCTGGCATTGGCCATTTCGAACGGCGAGAACAGCGGCAATCGCGCCTGGTCGTGTGCCGACTGCGAGCGGCCGTCCCAGGTCCGGCCACCGGCCGGACCCTGGTCGATGCTGTCGTCGCCATCGTCGTCGAAAAAATGCTCGGTGAACGGTGGAATATTCTGGGTATAGGTCAGAGAAGGGACGGCGCGCACCCCCGCACGCCGCCGGTCGCCGCCGCCGGACTGCACCGGCAAATCGTTGAGGGGACCGAACGCCCGCCCGGGCTCGTGGCAATCGGCGCAGGACATTTTGCCGGAAGCCGACAGGGACTTATCGAAAAACAACTGCCGGCCCACCGCCGTCATCGCCGCCGCCGCCGGTGGTGTCGCGAACGTGTTCGCATAGAACGGTGCGGGATCGTCGGCGGCCGCGTTGGCGCCCTTGCCGCACAGTACGGCCGACGAGGCCACCGCGGCGTACAAGGCCACTGCGACCATTTGCCGCATGCGGCTCTCAGTGAACCGAGCTGCTTGCGTCGCTCGCAACGCCCTTGTTGAACAGCTGACCCACGTCCACTGCATCGAAAACATAGGCTCGATTGCAGAAATCGCAGCGCACCTCGACCTCGCCTCGTTCGGCCAAAATCGAGCGGGTCTCGGTCTCGCCCAAGCCCTGCAGCATGCCGCTCACGCGGTCGCGCGAACACCGGCATCGGAAGTACACGGGCGCCGGTTCAAAAATTCGCACGTCGTCCTCGTTGAACAAGCGATGCACGATCTCAGCGTCCGCCAAGTTGCGTAATTCCTCGGGAGTCAGCGTCGCGCCGATCAGTTGCACGCGGCGCCATGCATCTTCGATGACCGCCAGATCCGCGACCGCCGTGCCGGGCGCCGCCCTGCCGGGCGCTACCGTACCAGCCGCTACCGTACCAGCCGCCGCAGCGCCCGGCAGCCGCTGGAGCAGCATGCCCGCCGCCCCATGCTCATCGGCGTGCAACCACAGTCGGGTGGGCAATTGCTCGGAATTCTCGAAGTAGATCTGCAACGAGTCCGCCAGGCGCGCGCCGCTGATGGGAACGATTCCCTGATAGCGCTGCGAACCATCGTCGCTTTCCAACGTCACCGTGAGGTTGCCAGCCCCGATCAACCCATCCAGATCGCCGGTCGTTGCCCCCGCCTCGGGGTCCTCGCGGTAGCGGGCAAGTCCTCGTACGCCCAACCCGCTGGTGCATTGCGCCAACAAGAGCTGCACAGCGCCCGTACCCTGCAACTGCAAAGACAACACACCCTGGAACTTGATGGTCGCGGCGAGCAGCAGGGTTGCCACCACCGCCTCGCCCAGGAGTTCGCGTATGACCCCGGGATACTCCCGATGCTCGATCAACGCATGCCACGAAGCATCCAGGTGGACCAAATGCCCGCGGATCGGATAATGCTCGAAGATGAAACGGTGCAGCGAATCGCGGTCATGCATCTGAAGCTGAACCACCCATTAAGCTGGACCACTCATTAAACAGAACCACCCAGCTTGGTCTTGAGCAGGTCCTTGAGCTGCGCCGGATTCGCCTTGCCCTTGGTGGCCTTCTGAACCTGGCCGACGAAGAAATCGAAGAGCTTGTCCTTGCCGGCCCTATAGTCGGCGAGTTGCTTCGGATTGGCGGCGATGACGGCGTCGATGACTCCCTCGATGGCGCCGGAGTCGGTGATTTGCTTCAGGCCCCGCTTCTCGATGATGTCGTCCGCGCCCTGACCTTCGGCCCACATGGCCTCGAATACATCCTTAGCGATTTTCCCCGAAATGGTCGCATCGACGATGCGCGCCAGCAGGCCGCCGAGCGCAGCGGGCGACACTCGTGAGGCGGTGATCTCGACGCTGTCGCGGTTGAGCGCACTGGATAATTCGCCCATCACCCAATTTGCCGCGAGCTTGGCATGCGCGCTGCTCAACCCGGCGAGCACGGCTTCGAAATACGCACCAAGTTCGCGGCTCGCGCTCAAGACGCCGGCGTCATACACGGAGAGCCCGAGATCGCGGGCAAATCGCACCGCCTTCTCATCTGGTAATTCCGGCAAGGTCGCGCGCACGGTTGCGATGAAACTATCGTCGATTTCCACCGGCAAAAGATCGGGGTCCGGGAAGTAGCGGTAATCGTTGGCCTCCTCTTTGGAGCGCATCGAGCGGGTCTCGTCCTTGTCGGAATCGTACAGTCGGGTTTCTTGCACCACCTTGCCGCCGCTCTCGACGAGTTCGACCTGCCGGGCGACCTCATACTGAATGGCCTTTTCCACGAAACGAAACGAATTCAGATTCTTGATCTCGGCGCGGGTGCCGAATTTTTCCTGGCCGCGCGGCCTTATCGAGACATTCGCATCGCAGCGGAACGACCCTTCCTGCATGTTGCCGTCGCAGATCTCGAGATAGCGGACCAATGTGTGCATCTTCTTCATGTAAGCCACCGCCTCCTTGGCCGAACGCATATCCGGCTCGGAGACGATTTCCAGGAGCGGCGTACCGGCGCGGTTGAGGTCGATGCCGGTGGCATTGGCCAATCCTTCGTGCAGCGACTTGCCGGCATCCTCCTCGAGATGCGCGCGCGTGACTCCGACGGTCTTGGCGGTTCCGTCGTCCAGCAGGACGATGAGCGAGCCCCGGCTCACTACCGGATGCTCGTACTGGCTGATCTGGTAGCCCTTCGGCAGATCGGGGTAGAAGTAGTTCTTGCGTGCAAAAATCGAGCGCCGCGCGATGGTCGCACCGATCGCCAGACCGAACTTGACCGCAATTCGAACGGCCTCGGCGTTGAGCACCGGCAGCACGCCCGGGTAGGCCAGGTCCACCAGGTTCGCCTGACTGTTGGGAGGGGCGCCGTACGCGGTCGCCGCGCCCGAGAAGATCTTCGACCGTGTGGCGAGCTGGGCGTGGATCTCGAGCCCGATGACAACTTCCCAGTCAATCATCATTCATATCCGCGCGGTGCTTGCGTGTGCCATTCGGTCGCCAGCTGGTACAAGTGAGCTGCGTTGAGCAAACGTCCCTCGGAGAAGTGCGGTCCGATGAGCTGAAGGCCCATGGGTAATCCATCGACGAAGCCGCAGGGCAATGACAGTCCGGGCAGTCCGGCCAGATTCGCACCGATCGTATAGATATCGTTCAAGTACATGGTGACTGGATCGTCGATCTTGGCGCCGATGTCGAAGGCCGGTGTGGGGGTCGTTGGCCCCACGACCAAATCGACCTGTTGGAAGGCTGCGCGAAAATCTTCGGTGATGAGTCGGCGCACCTTTTGCGCCTTCAAATAATAAGCATCGAAGTAGCCCGCGGACAACACATACGTGCCGGTCATGATCCGCCGCTTGACCTCGGAGCCGAATCCTTCGCCACGTGAACGCTTGTACAGGTCGGCCAAGTCTTTCGGCTGGTCACAGCGGTAACCGAAGCGCACGCCGTCGAATCGCGACAAATTCGAAGAGCACTCCGCCGGCGCGACCACATAATAGGTGGGGACCGAAAGCGGCAGATGCGGCAGGCTCACCTCCACGGTCGTGGCGCCCAATGATGTGTAGACCTTCAGCGAATCCTGAATGAGCGCCGCGTTACGCGGCTCCAAACCGTCGAAGAATTCCCGCAAGAGACCGATTTTCAGTCCCTTGAGCGGTGCGTCGAGCATCGCCGGATAGTCAGGCACCGGTTCATCGACGCTAGTGGAATCCAACGGGTCGAACCCGGCGATAGCTTTCAGCACCGTTGCCGCGTCGACCGCCGTGCGGGCGAACACCCCGGCCTGATCGAGGCTCGACGCGAAGGCGATCATGCCGTAGCGCGAAACGCGCCCATACGTGGGTTTGACGCCGGTCACACCCGTCAATGCTGCGGGTTGCCGAATCGAGCCGCCGGTGTCGGTCCCGGTGGCGAACGCCGCCAGCCGCGCGGCCATGGCCGCGGCCGATCCGCCCGACGATCCGCCGGGGACCTTCGCAAGGTTCCAGGGATTCTTGACCGGACCGTAATAGCTGGTTTCGTTCGAAGATCCCATGGCGAACTCGTCCATGTTGGCCTTGGCCAGCATGACGGCTCCAGCCTCCTTGAGGCGCGCGACCACGGTCGCATCGTAGGGTGCGACGAAGTTGTCCAGCATGCGCGATCCACAGCTGGTGCGCACTCCATCGGTACAGAAAATATCTTTATGAATGAGTGGGATGCCGAGAAGCGGTGCTCGCTCACCGTCCGCCAGACGACGGTCGGCGGCCGCAGCCGCGGCGAGCGCCGCATCGGCGGTCAGGGTGATCAGCGCGTTCAAAGCCGGATTCAGCCGTTCGATGCGCCCCAGGAAGTGTCGGGTGAGTTCCACGCTCGACAACTCTCTTGATCGCAGGCGCTCGGCCAGTTCGCCGACCGACAGGTTGTGCAGCATCGTCACGGTTCTCGGCGGCCCCTACTCGATGACCCGCGGAACGACGTACAGCCCGGCCTGCACACTGGGGGCATTTCTCTGGTACTTCTCGTGGTGGTCGGTTTCCGTGACCACGTCGGGCCGCAAGCGCTGCCGCTGACCATCGAGCGGGTGGGCCATGGGCTCGACGCTGCCCACGTCGGCACGCGACAGTTCGTCCACGAAATCGACGATGCTCGACAGGCTGGTCACGTAGACCGGCATCTCCTGTTCGGTGATCGACAGCCGTGCGAGATGCGCGATCTTTTCTACGTCTTGACGGGTTAGGCTCATAGGAGTGCTTGAAAGTGCGTGCGAGTACGCATTTTTAGCTGTTATCCATGATACACGTTGCCTTGTTATATGTCTTATCGGTTGTTACATTAGCGCAACTTTTTTAACCCCCTTTTTCAGTAGAAAAAAACCCCATGTTCAAACGCCTTAGAGGTTATTTCTCAAATGACCTCTCAATCGATCTTGGAACCGCGAATACGCTGATTTACGTTCGCGAGCGCGGCATCGTTCTGAATGAACCGTCGGTGGTTGCGGTGCAGGACGAACCCACCCGCGGCGGCAAGATCATCGTTGCCGTCGGGGTCGAAGCCAAGAACATGTTAGGACGAACCCCGGGGCACATAACCGCGGTTCGGCCGATGAAGGACGGCGTCATCGCCGACTTCACTTACACGGAGAAGATGCTCCAATACTTCATCAAGAAGGTGCACGGCAATCGTTTCTTGTCCCCGAGCCCGAGAGTGCTGGTATGCGTCCCCTTCGGCTCCACGCAGGTCGAGCGGCGGGCCATCAAGGAATCGGCCGAAGGCGCGGGCGCTCGCAGCGTCGACATCGTCCCGGAACCCATGGCCGCGGCCGTGGGCGCGGGGCTCCCGGTGCAGGAGGCGCGCGGCTCCATGGTGCTGGACATCGGCGGCGGCACCTCGGAAGTGGCGGTGATTTCGCTCAACGGCATCGTGTATGCGGCCAGTGTCCGCATCGGCGGCGACAAATTCGATGAAGCCATCACCAACTACGTGCGCCGCAATTACGGCATTTTGATCGGCGAGGCAACCGCGGAACGCATCAAATTGGAAATCGGCTCCGCTTATCCCGGTCAGCAGGTTCGCGAGATTTCAGTCAAGGGCCGCAACCTCTCCGAGGGCGTGCCGCGAAGCTTCACGTTGAACTCCAACGAAATTCTCGAGGCTCTGCAGGAACCCTTGCAGGGCATCGTGGGCGCCGTCAAACAGGCCCTCGAACAGACTCCGCCCGAACTCGGAGCCGACGTGGCCGAGCGTGGGATCGTGCTCACGGGGGGCGGTGCGCTGTTGCGGGACGTAGATAAATTGCTCATGGAAGAGACTGGATTACCTGTGGTGGTGGCGGACGATCCGCTGACCTGCGTCGCGCGCGGCGGCGGCCGGATCCTCGAACTCACCGAGGAACATGGACCAGGCATCTTCGGATTGGAGTAATGCAAGCGACCCCTGATCATGGTCGCATTTCGTAGCACCGACACATCCGGTCGCACGTCGGGCCTGCTGCTTCGCTGTGTTCTGTATTGCCTGCTGTCATTGGGATTGATTATCTTTGACAAGCGCTACGATCATCTTGGGGAGATCCGCCGTTTTCTGTCGGTGGTCGCCTATCCGGTGCAGCTCGCCGTCGCCAGTCCCTTCCAGGGTTGGGATTGGTTTCGCGAAAGTGTCTCATCGCGCGAAACCCTGCGTACCGACAAGGCGAAACTCGAGGCGGAACTGCGGCTCGCTAATTTCCGCCTGCAACGCTATGAGGCACTGGAGGCGGAAAGCCAGCGGCTTCGCGCATTGCGCGAGAATACGGCCGGCATCGCCAATCGCTTCATCATCGGCAACATCATGGACCTCGACATAGATGCCTTTC
>CAWCYX010000008.1:0-666174 GCA_963799885.1 uncultured Gammaproteobacteria bacterium
GAGGCTCGTGAGGGGTGGGAGGCTCGTGAGGCGTGGGCGCCTGGTACGGGTGGTTCTCCCTCCTTGAATGCGAACAGTGCACGAGCATACACACATGCCTTCACACTGTAGTGCTTTCAGCTCGGCAGATGAGAGCTTCGCTATCGCGTTAGACTGTTATTGCCCTCCGCATGTAAGGTCGTCGTATAATATGTGGCAAACAATGTCTGATTCGCGCGAGGACCGCACACCGAGTGCAATCTTTGCACGCAGATGGCTCTTACGAACAAGCAGTCCAAGTTTAACGAAGTTGAGAGCATTTCGCCTTCCAGGTCCGGGTTGCTCTCGTCACTGCCAGGGCTCCGAACTTAATATTCTTTTGGACGGAAATGTTTCGGAGAGCGCATAAGCATGTCTCGTATTGTAAAAGTAGTGCTGCTTGACGACCAACTCACGGCTATGACTGGACATCCAGCTCCGATCCTGTTAAGGGAATCAGCCAGCTTGCCCAAAACGTGGTCGGATTGGGGCCTTTCGTCCACGCGTCACTTGGAACCGAGTCGGTGAATAAGAGGGTCACGGGCAGCAGATCCACCCACAAGGAATAGACAAGCCGTCCTGTAAACCGATGAAATGGTCAGCAAGCCTGCCAAGCTGCACAATCTCGGTTTTGTTGCTTGGCGGCGCTAGTCAGACCAATTCCGTGCAGACCCTTCTTTGTATGCAGACCTAGGCCTGATTGTAGGCCATCCCTGGCCAACTTCATTCGAGCCCACCTTGAAGTAATCTCTAACGCTCATATCTGCTTCAACGCAGATCGCAGCACCATGCGATGCCTGCGATAAAAGACATTTCGATTGACGGGGATCCTCGGCTGGCCGTGAGATAAGTCCGAGCAGAGGAGAAGTCATGTCTCACCCTCGCGCACAGGTACAGCAGCCAAAGTACTGAGGCCTTCTGCATGATTATCCTTGCCATACTGTGAAGGTTTAGAAATCGATTTCGAGATGCGTCAGACGAGCCGATGCTTGTCTCGAGATGTCTTAATGCATTAGAGCGTAACGCTCGTACCGATGTACCTGTAGAGCAGATGCTTACGGGTGGTTTCTCTCATATACTTTGTCCGCCGCCGCCACCACCAGCGCTGCTCACGACGCCGCCGCTATCGACGCGCCGTTCGCGAGACTAGAGCACCAAGAAGAAGGCGTGGTACTCTGTTCGTCGGTCATCTTAGACATTGATAGAGGCATATGGCGAACATTGTGCGCTTGGACATGCCGCATATAAAATACGGATGTGTTTCGAGACTCAGAATATCCTGGACGTCGTGTAACTCGGTTCATTCGTATACCAGAGCTTTCATAAACCTGCGTTAGTCTGCCAATGTGTCGGAGTGTTCCGCTACAGTATGATCGTGAACTCGAACGAAATCATACTTGCATACAGTGACTTTGCCTCTGATAGCGAAGAAATGATACACGTCAAGTCACAATCGTACTCGTCTGCGCCACTTAGCTATGTACATTTCTCTCTCTTGCCATGGCATCGAGTGCTGCGGGTTGTTCGGACGAACAGGTATCGGCGCATGCACGGCCTCGAACGGTAGATCGCGTCGAGCTTGCCCTTCGGCAACAGCATCCCTATTTGGATCTCCAATGCTCTGCAATGTCCTCCCGCGAAGTCCCGCAACAGCGGTGGATTGTCTCGGACAAATGGAGGCGACGGATTTGATGGGGACCGGGTCCGGAGATCATGGACGCGGTGATGTGTAGCAGCCTCCAACTCCCAGCGGGCCAAGGTATCCGTGAAGGACGGATTGTCCTGGTGCACACTCGTGCTAGCTGACAATGACGCTGACGAAGGCGCTCCAGTGCCACCGGAATTTACACGAGCCGCGGGTATGGGACCTGGCACCAGATTAGATTTTGATGTCGCGCCATCAGTAATGACAGACCTCCTTGACCCGCTAGAGGTAGAAGGCGAGACCGATGTGACAGTAACGACCACACCTGCTGGATTCTCGACAAGAGTAGGAGTGGAAAACTTATTACGGGAGTGAGGCTTTGGGTATATGTAGCGCATAAATGAGGCGAGAGAGTCAGTCGAACCTGCTGATCCATAGGAGGAGGGTCTCGAAGGAGCACGCTTGACATATCTTCGCGGTAGTACCAAAGCGGTATTTGTATACTGTCGTGAAGACGAACCCGTAGAAGATGAGAGACCTAATGTCAAGTCATGACTTGCCTGCCAAGAAGCTGGATCCGGTTGCTTGAGGGGCTTTTGGCGATGGTTCGGCAGCTTAGCCATAATACTCGCAGCCGAATCGGATTGTCGTATATGTCTTAAGGATCACTGATAGTAAGTACAAGCATGAGAGGATGATGGGCTTTCATTCCAGAGTGTAGCTGAAAAGCTTGTGCTCCGCGTCAAGCACTTTGCATAGCTTTCTTCGCGTGAGTTCTGACAGTCAGCCAGGTCAGCTGTTCATAAAGTTGTAGCGCGTGTAGTGCTCTGCATTATTAGTGTGTCAATGTTAAGCTACATATCGGTCGGAAACCAAGCTGCTTCTGGCTAGCCAGCTGCTCTTTACGATCAGTCGAATTCACCTATGGCCAGCTCGCGGCCACTAATGTGAGAAGCTTGCACATATCTGTATCACTGTTGGGAATCATGCTCACTACATTGTGCCTTGCCGCTGCAGCCTTTACCCAGACGGACCTTGCCTCGACGCGCCGTATCTGCAGCTTCGGCGCCATCGACTTCCACACCTGCGCATGCTAATATCACCAGACGAGTTCCTCATCTCAATGGAGCTGTCCATGCAGTCCCAGCTATCACATCCTTGAAGCCCCATGAAAGCGCAAATACAGCAGCTCGAGCGGGCTCAGCTTCTCCGGCGGTCTCGTCAATACTCGAGCTCGATCAGCACAACAGTTCCAGCTTGACCCTCTCGCCGCGGGCTCCGCCAAAACAGAGACGAACGCGCCACGGTAGTCGAGAGGCTCGCTTCGGGCTCGTTCAATGGAACGCTGCCGAGTGAGAGAAGCTCGCTGGGCTTGGGAGAACTATCTGGACTACCTCTTCCAGGGTCGGCGAGAAACCATGCCGGCAGAAGGATAGCTTCAACTCCGCACGCCTTGGCACATCACACAAACGCGAGTCACTATACCACTGGTCTGAATGGCGCGCAGTCTGAACAAGCTGCGCGAGCTCTAGATCGTACGCTTCGTTAGCAACAGCTCAGCCTCCACGTCTGGTATACTAGGCAGCAATGGTTCTATACTCGAACGCTCTTCATCTCCATCCTTTGACATGGATGCAGCGGATCCTACCAGCGCCCCGGTCAATACATCCACCCGGACGCATTTGAACGATATAGTCGATGACGACCTTTCGGATGCGTCCTCTTCGCATCCACGACGTTCTCCTGGACTCTGTTAGACCGAATGCGAAATTGGAGGAACAACACTCTGAACCAACACCTGTATACAACGGCCATTTTCTGGGGCAGCAAGGTCTTTACGCGGACACGCGAGCCGCACGATGGCTTCTGGCTTGCGCAAAGCTATTTCGCAGCTGGAATGTACAGCCGAGCAGAGAGAGTCCTGGTCGGTGCCTGGGATACGAAGAGCGATGCTGCACAGACTCCCGAAGAGGCTGAGGCTCAGCTAAGAAGGATGTCCAAAAGGGCAAAGGCCGCCAAACAACCAATGAAGACAGCATGTCGATGGCTACCGATGGAGAAGAGAACGCTCAGGACGAGCTCAGAAGCTCGACTACCGAAAAGGGAGCGAACACATGCGACGCGGCACGTCGGAAACGGTCTTCAGCCGCCTCTAACAGCTGGATCTCAGGCTTCTACAATACAACCCCATGCAGCTGTTCCACATCAGCCAGCCACAAGTAAAGCAGCAGATTCTGCCGGCGTCACACAGAAGGCGACTCTTGTACGCTTAGCGGACGTAAGTGTTGCCTGTAGATACCTAGCTGCTCAAGCCATGATCAGACAGGAGAATTGGTCTGGAGCTATGGAAATGCTAGGCGAAGATCAACCCTTTCAGAACAGGAGGAAGAAGACTGGTCTGGTGGTCAACAGCACGGAAAGCTCGGATGGAGGTATCAAGGTGAGCTTTGATATGTCCATTCCGGTGTGCAAAGCTCATGAAGCAGTGCCGTTCAGTGGGAGGCTTCTATGTGTCATTTGCGCGGACTGTGCAACTGCATCTGAACGCAGCAGACAGAGCGAAAGAGTGCTTTATGGAAGCTCTCAGCATAGACGTAAAGTGCTATGAAAGCTTCGAATCTCTGATCAATGGTAACATGATGGATGTGAACGAGGGTAAGTTCACTTTGGTCGAGTGAGGTGCGTTTTATGAGCTGACTTCGCAATTGTTGTGCAGAGTGGGCCTTCATACAAGGTTTAGCCTACCGAGACATACACCGGAAGATGCAGAGTTCATCCGGATGATGTACACTATTCGCCTGAAAAAGGTGCGATTCCGATTTCAGTGCATACTGCAGACTCTGTCTGACGTGAAACAAACATGTCTCAGCTAGCGCATCGTGAGGAGATTGAGCGCTGCAGTCGAACCTTGATGGAGGAGTATGGTCTCGACGACGATCCAGATGTTCTGTTCGCTTTGGCGGATGAGCTGTACTCTGCGATGCGGTACGCGGATTGCTACGCCATTACTTCGAAGTGAGCATATGTAGCGGGCGCTCGATCCCAACCTCATTTGCTGACATGGCCTTAACTTTCAGAATTCTGCAAACGCACGACTCGCACGCCGGCACGCTCCCTTTGCATCTGGCATGTATGCAACATCTACCTTACTTGAGAAGCAAGCTCTTCCTTCTTTCGCACGAGCTCGTCGACCGAGAACCAGAAGCCGTCACTTCCTGGTACGCCGTCGGCTTATGGTACTATTCTGGCCAGCGGTGGGAAGAAGCGAGAAGGTACTTCGGCAAAGCTCTCCTCATCGACAACAGATTCGGACCTGCATGGATCGCATTTGCACATTCTTTTGCCCTGGAAGGCGAACATGATCAAGCTATTACTGCGTACTCTACCGCGCAAGCAATACTACTTGAGTCGAAGCGGCGGCGCTCAGCAAGCCGTATCTGAACACCGGCAAATCCACGCCTGTGCTGTTCGACCCAAAGAGCTTCAACGATCTGGTCGTGGAAGCCGACCGGCGCGGCATGATCGTCCACATCCATGCGATCGGGGACCTCGCCGTGAAGATGTCGCTCGATGCCTTCGGCGCGGCACGCAAAGTGAATCCCAACGGTACGCTGCCGCAC
Source organism: uncultured Gammaproteobacteria bacterium (assembly GCA_963799885.1). Classification (GTDB taxonomy): domain Bacteria; phylum Pseudomonadota; class Gammaproteobacteria; order Steroidobacterales; family Steroidobacteraceae; genus Bog-1198. Next base: position 5,284 of record CAWCYX010000008.1, read on the forward strand.
ACCATGACGCATCTGCAGTTCGTCGACGCCGAAGACGTGCCGCGCTTTGCGGACTACCGCGTCATCGCCGCGCTCCAGCTGCTATGGGCCGTCGCGGATCCGAGCACCAACGAGGAGGTCAAGCCGTACATCGATCCGGCAATCCACGCCAGGATGTACCCGGCACGGTCGCTGCTGGAATCCGGGGCGACCATCGCCGGAGCGAGCGACTGGCCCGTGAGCTCGGCCAATCCCTTCGAGGCCATTTACCAGGCAGAGACGCGCGCCGGGCCCCAGGGCGTGCTCGATGCCGGCCAGCGCATGCCCCGCGAGGCGATGCTCTTCGCGTACACGCGCAATTCCGCGAAGGTTCTCAATCAGCTCGATCAGATCGGCTCGATCGCCCCCGGCAAGCGAGCCGATCTCGTGCTGGTGGACCGCGACGTGCTCACCGTTCCCGTGGTCGAGGTGAAGGACGCCAAGGTTTTGTGGACGATGTTCGGCGGCAGGATCGTCTACGGCACGGGGCCGTAGCGCCCGCGTCCTTCAACTAGTGGCGGAAGGCACAGGTGACGCAAATTCCCTTTTCGCCTAGCATGCGGCATGGCTAAGACCGATAAGCATGTAGATAACCTGCTCGATGCGCTGGTTTGGATGCGGCGTAAAGCGAAACGACGACAACCAGTGGACGATCTCGTCGATGCCCTCATCAAGATGCGACGCAAGGCGAAGAAAAAGGTAGCTCAACGGAAGAAAACCACCAAAACGCGAAGGAAGTCGAAGAGTTAGAGAGGTTTTCAAGACCAACTCTTCCGTGTGGTCAATCTTTCATCAAATAAACATAAGCGGCTGATTCGAGATGATCATTCCGTGACAATCGGAAGTTATGCACAGGGTTATCCCCCGGGTTTGGGGATGGTGTGAAAAGCAAGGGGAATATTTTGGGCTGCGCGCCGGCCCGTCTATGATCTCCAGACTTCGCGGAATAGGCGAGCGAAGTTCTGGCCGAGAAGTTTTTCGATCCGACCGGAAGCCCATCCTCGACGGGCAAGATCATCTGCCAACATCTTGAATCGTCGAGGGTCGTTGTATTCCGGAATGAGCGTGAATACATCCGCGTTCTCTCCCGGGGCTGATATGCCGGCTTTGAGCCGTTCTTCATGCTCCTTGCGCGCCGCCGCTCTGTAAGCTTCATTTAATTCAACTGCAGACACGCCACCATCTGTTCCAAGACCCACGTGGTCCTCGCCGCAGATATTTACTGCATATTCGAGGTGCCGTATGAGATCCTCAGCATGCGGTTGACCGGACAGTCTCAGAAACGGCATGAAGTAGATTCCGGCGACTCCACCACGATCAGCGAGCGCTTTCAGGTCATGGTCGTAGGTATTGCGCGGCAGGTCGACCAGCGACCGACACCCCGTATGCGTTATGGCCATCGGTGCGGTCGATGCACGAATCCCATCCGAGATCGTGCGTGGTCCCGCGTGGCTCAAGTCCAGCAACATGTTGAGGCGATTAGTCTCAGACACAAATTCATGCCCTAGCCGGCTCAGTCCGCCATCGGCCTCCTCCAGACAGCCGTCGCCTACGAGATTCCGACGGTTGTACGTCGGCTGACAAATACGGACGCCGAGGTCGCCGAAAACCGCCAAGCGTTTCAAGTCTCCGTCGAGCATGCTGGTGTCTTGACAGCCAAAGATGAGGCCCATTCGCTTGGTCGACTTGGCGAGCGCCAGATCGCTGGCCGCTCGCACTTTGACAAATACGTCTGGATGGGCAACCAGCTCGCGTTCCACGCTCGCAATGTTCTCGATGCTTTTTTCGAAGCGATCAAGCCCGTTCCCGACCGCATTTACGGTCCAGTTCAATGCGGTGATCCCTGATGCACGTACATCCGCGACGTCCTTTGCCGAAAGCGGCGCGTAGTTGGGTAAACTTGGGTCGGAGCCTCCGGGGGCGCCGAGCGCGTCAATGACCACGGCTCCGGCATAGTTACGTTCATCGAATCCACCGGTCGTAGCGGCAGTGGCGACTCCGAAGCGAAAAGCTGCTCCAGCCAACGCGAGTCCAATTGCTTCACGACGATTCGGCATGTTTACGTCCTCGCGGAGTTGCTGTGATGAAGCATGTGGGCGTCGTTCTGTGCACGGTCTTTCTCGCCGGTGTACGCAGGATAGCGCATGCCGGCGAGCCGTGGCGGCTCTTGTCGCATCGGAGTAGTGAGGACACGGCGTCAGATCTCGGCCATCGCCGCACTCTGTAGGACTTCGCTGGCCGTATGCGGAGGCCAAGCGCCGGCGACACGCGCGTGAGCTCGCCCTACTATCGGCACCCATGCCACGAGCTTTATGGAAAGGCGCAATTTCCTTCGGGTTGATTTACGTGCCCGTCGAGTTGCATACGGCCTCGAAGGAAAGCACTCTGCCGCTTCATCTGCTCGACAGCCGCGACTTTGCGCCGGTCGGCTATCACCGCGTTAATAAGAAAACGGGAAAAGAGGTGGATTGGTCCCATATCGTCAAAGGCTATGAGTACAAGAAGGACGAATTTGTGGCCCTTGCCGATGCTGATTTCAAGCATGCCAATGTAAAGGCCTCCGAAACCATCGAGATCGACACCTTCTGCGATGCTGCCCAAATTCCGTCGATGTATTACGAGAAACCCTATTATTTGGCGCCCGCAAAAGGCGGTGATAAAGTCTATTCCCTATTGCGGCAGGCGCTCGAAGCGACCAACAAGGTGGCGGTCGCCACCTTTGTGATGCACCAGCGACAACATCTTTGCGCCATAGCTCCCCAAGGGTCATCGCTGATGTTGTTGACACTTCGGTTTGCGGATGAGGTTCTCCCCGCCGCCGAGCGCAAGCTCTCGGCCAAGATCAGCCCGTCTGAACTCGCGATGGCAAAACAGCTGGTGCAGAGTATGGAAGGCGAATTCACCGCCAGTAAGTTTAAAGATACGTACCGAGCGGATCTTAGACGGCGGGTCCAGGAGAAAATACGCAATAAGGAGACCCATGCCCTGGATGTCAAAGAGCCTTCCGGGGATGGACGGCCCAAGGCTCAGGTTATCGATCTCATGGCAGCGCTCAAAGCGAGCCTGGATAAATCGGGTCGTCGCGGCGAGCTCAAGACCGCACGCAGGTCGAGCAAGGTGCGCCGGCGGGCCTTTTAGGCGCAAATAATGTCCTTCGTTTTCAGCAGATCTTCGTCCTTTGATCCGGCAGAACACGGCACCCCCGAGTCGTGTTGGGAAGCAGCGTTCGTGGACGCACCGCTGTTATCGCTTCCCTCTTCTGCAATCGTGATTGTCAGTCCGCATCCCGATGATGAGGTATTGGGCGCCGGCGGTCTCATCCGCAGCGCCGCGCACGCAGGGCGCGAGGTCACGGTCTTGAGCGTGACCGATGGCGAAGCAGCCTATCCGGACTGGGAGGGACTCGACAGAATCCGGCGGCGCGAAGTGAGGGACGCGTTGAGTGTCCTAGTCCCCCAAACGGTATCGACCCGACACTTAAGCATCCCGGACGGAAAGGTGCATGAGAATCGCGGGAGTTTGTTCGAAGCGATCGACCGGCGATTGACGGGCAATACGGTGTTGGTAGCGCCGTTCGAACGAGACGGTCACCCGGACCACGATGCGGCAGGCGAGGTGTGCTGCGACATCGCGAGACTACGCAACCTGACCTTGTGGCGCTATCCCATCTGGGTATGGCATCACGGCTCCCCCCAGCACTTCGCCGGCCACCCGTTGGGCCGTTTCGTGCTCGACGACGCAACTCGGGAGGCGAAAGCGCGAGCAATGAGCTGTTTCACGTCGCAGCTGCGCCCCGTAGAACGCGCGCCGATTGTGCCGAGTCACGTGCTTCAGTATTTCACGCGGCCGTATGAAGTATTTTTGTTGTGAACCCTTCTGGTCGACAATCTGCGGCGTTCTTCGAAGCTCGCTATCAAGCATCAACCGATCCGTGGCGGTTTGCCTCCTCAACCTATGAGCTTAATCGATACCGCGCCACGCTCGATGCACTCTTCCGATCGAACTACCGGCGAGGGTTTGAGCCGGGATGCTCTATCGGCGTGCTGACCGCCGCACTCGCCGGGCGAGTTGAGCATCTGATTGCGTGCGACATTGCCGAGAGCGCTGTCGCGTGCGCGAAAGAACGATGCCGAGAGCTGAGTAACGTCCAGATTTATCATCGCGATGCCGCCGACGGACCGCCCGACGGCTCATTTGACCTAATCGTCTTCAGTGAGCTGGGCTATTACTTTTCCATCGATCGGCTGACGACAATGGCGCGCCAAATGAACAGCCGTCTAGAACCCGGTGGTGAGTTCGTGGCGGTGCACTGGCTCGGTCACAGTGCCGATCATGTATTGCACGGCGATGTCGTGCATGAGGTACTGAGGGAGAACTTGGCGTGTGAGTGGATTGGCGGTTCTCGCCATCCCGGATTTAGGATTGATTCGTGGCGCCAGGCGTCATGAGCCGGTCGAACGCGAAGTGGTCCGTCGGCGTCGTCATCCCGGCACAGAACGAGGAGACGACGGTCGAGTATTGCATCCGCAGCGTCTTAGGTTCGCTTGCCAAAGCCGGCGTGGATCATTGGGTTGTCGTGGTTGCCGATCATTGCACGGACCGGACCGTCGAACGGGCGCGCTGCGCCTTGGGAAGGGCGGGAGAAGTCGCCGAGGTCAGCGTAAGGTCCGCCGGCGCCGCTCGGCGGGAGGGAGCCGCTCGAGTGCTCCGGCACTGGAACAGCCTCGATCCATCTCGGATTTGGTTGGCCAATACGGACGCCGATACCCATGTGAGCGATGACTGGATTTCTGTGCAGCTGACCTTTGCGGATGAGGGCGTGACGGCGATCGCCGGGATCGTGCACTTGGAGGCGGAGGAGTCGGCGGCTCTCGAGGTCCATCGAAACACGTATCTGACGAGTGCCGATGGCACGCACGCACATGTGCACGGCGCGAATCTCGCGGTGCGAGCCGATGCGTACCAGGATGTGGGCGGCTGGAGTAGTCTTGCGCTGGCGGAAGATCATTGCCTGTGGGCACGATTGCGCGGGCGGGGTTGGCGGGTCAGATCGCCCGTAAGCAGCGTGGTCACCACCAGCTCTCGGCTTGAGGGGCGCGCCAAAGGCGGCTTTGCAGATACCTTACGAGTCCGCATAGAGGCCCTGAATGCATAGCCTTGAACATCGGCTGGCGGGCTTCGCCACTTCTGAGGCGCCTCGTGTGCCACTGCCGGGCGCCGGTAATACACCCGAGCGGCATCAGGCGCTATGCCGTTGGGGGGCGACCGATCTCTCCTTTGCTAGGATTGCCGAAGCGCACGTCGATGCCTTGGCGATCTTATCCGAGTGCAATCAGCAGCCACGGAGCGGCGCGCTGTACGGAGTGTGGGCATCCGATGCGCCGCCGAGCCGCGTCACCTGCCAGCGACTCGCAGGCGGCGAGTGGCGGATTGAAGGCATCAAACATTTTTGCAGCGGCACGGCGTTTGTGGATGCCGCGCTGGTAACAGCGCATCACGCGGACGGTATTTTGCTCTTCGATCTGCCCATCAAGGATTCGCGCGTAATTCTTCAGCCGACCCAATGGGCAAGTCCGGCTTTCGCCGATACCTCGACCACGGCCGTGAAGTTCGACTCTTTGGTGATCTCCGATCGCCATCGTCTGGGCGATGCCGGTTGGTATCTTACTCGTCCGGGATTTTGGCACGGCTCCGTGGGGCCGGCGGCATGCTGGGCGGGCGGCGCTCAGTCACTCATCGATGCCGCAGTGAGTTTGAACCGTCGCGACCCACATTCGCGCGCGCATGTGGGTGCGCTTGAGGCCACCGCGTGGGGACTTCGCGCCATCCTCGAGCAAGCCGGTCGGGAAATTGATGCCGACCCGCAAGATAGATCGCGCACGGCGCAGACGCGCGGGCTTAAGGCGCGACACCTCGTCGAACGGGCGTGCACCGAAGTTTTAGATCGATTCGCCCGCGCGACGGGACCCCACCTGCTCGCCTACGATGCATACGTCGTCCGCCAACATCAGGCACTGGCGCTTTATATCCGCCAGTGCCACGGCGAGCGCGATTTAGCCTGTATCCCGGCCGTCGCTCTCTAGCTGCCCACGTTGTTCGGATCCCGCCAACCCCTCTCGAACGGCAGCCTCCAGGCGCTTGGAGCGATGAGCTGGTGGATGGCGTTGGGTCCCCACGATCCCGGGTCATAGAACCGAACCGGCGGCGGGGCCTCCAGCAAGCGGCTGGACACTTCCCACAGCCGCTCGATGCCGTCGGCAGTGGTGAACAGCGTGGGATCGCCGCGCATCGCATCCAATATCAATCGCTCGTACGCCTCCAAGACATCGCCGATGTGCCCGGTGTCGTGCATGGCGAACTGCATGCTCAGCTTGTCCAGCCGCATTCCCGGTCCGGGACGCTTGCCATAGAACGACAGGGACATTTTTGCGGCGTCCGCCAAATCGAAAGTCAGGTGATCGGGGCCTTGCTCGCTGATTCCGGATCCGGCCGGGAACATGCTTTTGGGGGGCTCGCGGAATGCGATCGAAATGATGCGTTGCCCTTCTGCCAGGCGTTTGCCGGTGCGCAGGTAGAACGGCACCCCGGCCCAGCGCCAATTGTCGATGTGGCATTTCAAGGCGATGAACGTCTCGGTATCCGAGTCGGGGGAGACCCCTTGCTCCAATCGGTATCCCCGGTATTGCCCGCGGACCACATCGGCTGGCTTGACCGGCAACAAGCTGCGGAAAACCTTGTTCTTTTCTTCGCTGATGGGTTTCGGTTCGAGCGATGTCGGCGCCTCCATCGCCATGAACCCGAGAATCTGAAACAAGTGCGTGACCACCATGTCCCGATAGGCTCCGGTCTGCTCGTAGAAAACGGCACGGGTAACCAGGCCCAGCGTCTCCGGGACGTCGATCTGCACATGGTCGATGAAGTTGCGGTTCCAAATGGGCTCGAACAAGCCGTTGGCAAAACGAAAGGCGAGAATATTTTGCGCAGCTTCCTTGCCGAGAAAATGGTCGATCCGGAAGATCCGCTCCTCGTCGAATACCTCGTGCAGTTTGTTGTTCAAGGTGACCGCGCTTGCGAGGTTCGTGCCGAATGGCTTCTCCATGATGATGCGGGAGCGGTCCACCAAATCGGCCTCCCCCAGCAGCCGCACGGCAGACAAGGCAGCATTCGGCGGCACGCTCAGATAGTGCAGCCGGCGGCATTCCACGCTGAAACTGCGCTCCGCCTCGAGTACCGCCGCCCTGAGCACCGCGGCACCGGCGGTCAACGGGACGTATTGCAGGTTGCTTGCAAATGCGTCCCAGTCGGTCTGCGCAACTTTGCGCGTCGAGAACTCGGTGAGCGCGGCATGCGCCAATTGGCGGAAGCCATCGGCGTCGATCTCATCCAGTGAAACGCCGATGATCCGGCAGTCGGGGATAAACCCTGAACTCGACAGGTGAAACAATCCCGGCAGCAGCTTACGTCGCGCAAGATCGCCGGTGGCGCCCACCAAGACGACGACTTGGGGGAACTGCGGACCCACACCGGGCTGTACTTTTGCGACCATTCACGTCTCCTTCGAGGATTCTGGGGGTTTCGCAGATAGTATCGTTTAGGCAAGCCGCGAGTCATCTCGTGCGAGAGCGGGCAGGCGGCAGGCGAACGCGTATACGACCGCTCAATGTTGGATAGGAGGTGCCGGGAGTCACGGCTACTCGAGCGACAGCCGGCTTAAGTCGGCGTCGCGCAACGAGATTCCCATGACGCCCGCGAGCGTCGGTGCAATGCGGCGCATGTCGATCTCGCCCAACGACCGGCCGGCCGCGACATGCGGGCCTACGATGAAAAACGCGGACCGCAATTCGGGGCGGTCGGGAACGTAGCCATGCATGCCGAGATTCGATGGGCCGGAAACCAGCGGTCCGGACATGGCCGCGCCCACCTCATATCCGTTCTTGAAAGACACGAGAAACGCCGCGTCGGGAAACCCGCCATCCCGAACGATTTCATCATGAGCGAGGATGCGCTCGATTCCATTGCCGGGATCATGAGCCAGCCGGTCGAGCAAGGCTGCCACCTCGGCGTGTACCGCGCCATCGCCGGCATCGGCCAATAGCACGGCGGCGCTGCCGCCCGCCAGCCACGGCATGGCTTTCCAGCTCGATACCTTGTTCGTCTCATCCACCGTGATCAGTCCCGCCTCGCGAAAAGCGACGTAAAGATTCACATCATGTTCGACGGCAACAAAGCCGTGGTCGGACACGACGCACACCGTCGTCCTTCCCGGCGCAAGGTGTTCGGCAGCGGCTCGCAAGGTTCCCACGACGACATCCAGGCGCTCCAACACATCATTGGATGATGCGCTGAAGGGTCCCGACTTGTGCTCCTCGGTATCGAGACCCGTCAGGTACACCGTGATGAAATCAGGACGCTTGGTCTCGAGCATACGCTGCGCGAAGCGGGCTCGGAGCTCGTCGTCCGTCACGTTCTCGTCCATCCCGCCGGGATATCGCCCCAGCGCCGACGACAGTTCCCTTTCCAATCCGGGCGTGCTCAGCACACGCTGCAATTTGAGATCGTCGTCGGTGCCGGTGCGCCAGATCTGCGGCAGATTGAAGGTGATGGGAGCACCGACGCTGGTGGGCCAATACACGTTGGCGGTCCGCAGATGCGCTGCGGCGGCGGCGCTCCACAGCGTGGCAACTCGAACGTCCTCGGCGTACCAATACCACCCATGTTCGTTGCGGCCGAAGGGATCGAACGTGGTGTTGGCGTAAATTCCATGCTTGGCCGGCGACGTGCCGGTCATGAGCGTCATGTGGCTGGGGTACGTGAGCGTCGGCAGCACGCCGCGAACACCCGTGGCGTACGCGCCGTCCGCGACGAACGTCCGTAGGTTCGGCACCTTGAGCCCATGCCGAGCGGCATCCAAGACGGCATCGGGCCGCATACCGTCGATGGAGATCAACATGAGCAACGGCTTGGCGGGCTTGGGGAGCGATGCCGCGGTCGCCGCCAATGCCGGCGACGCCGCAACGAGAGCACCAATCAGCAACAGATTTCGGCGGTTGAAAATGGGGTTCAAGTTGCCGAGTAGCATACGTGAACCGGCGGCGGCTCAGCAATCGTCGCCCGGCAGGCCCATCGTCCGGCGATCTATCGTCCCAGGCCGACCCATCATCCCAGGCCGACCCATCATCCCAGGCCGACCCATCATCCCGGGTCGGCCCACATTCCTGGCGGGCGAGTAGTCGCTATTTCACTCGTTCTTTGCCACCGCGGACGAACCGGCCGGGTTGTACACGAAGCGGCCCTTCATGATGCTGAAGTGACCGGGCGCAGAACAGAAGTAGGTGTAGCTGGTACCGGCTTCGAGCTGCGCGGTGGAAAATCGCACGGCGGTGCTATCACCGCCGCCGACGATCGCGGTTGCCGCGACGATGCGCTTGTCGCCCGGCTGCTGATAGTTATTGGCAAGTCCGGCGTCCATCCCGGCGTTGGCGACCGACGCCACGTCGCCAGTCTTGGTGAGCACCCAGTCGTGTCCCATGATGTTTGCCGGCAGTTTGCCCGCATTGTGCAGCGTCACTTCGACCTCGGTGCACTGGCTGTCCACTTCCAACGTCTGCTGTTCGAATCGCATCTGGTCCGTCGCACTGATGTTCAGCTTGCACACCTCGGCCGTGGCCGCGTGCGACAACAAAAGAAAAGCAGTGATGTAGAGAATTTTCATCGGGAGTGTCCTTGCAGTAGATCCGTGTCCGGAACAACTTAGGCGCTGATGCGCGTCACACAAATACCAAAGACTCCCCATCGCCTCGTAGGGAACACAGTAGACGTTCCATCGACGAAGCTCTTTGGGGCATGCGCCACCGCAACCAGCACTGTTTTGGGGCTTCAACCGCGCCGTTTATTTATATTTTTACGGTGTTAAACCTTCCGCTCGAAAATCGGTACTCAAGGCACGACGGATGGATGCCACTTGACAGTATCCGCCGCCCTGGAGATCGGCTGCACGCGATGAGGTTATGCAATCGATCGCATGCGCAACTCGGCCGGCGGCGCCCGTCAAGCGGCGGATGCGCGCTCGAGTGCCGGAACCAGATCGGCGACCGATTCGATCACCAGATCGGCGCCTGCGCTGGACAGCGATCGCCGCGCGGCGTCAAGCCGGCTTGCGCGCTCCGATGCCGTCAGTCCTCGGAAGGCGGCGAGCGACAGCCCTACCGCATTTCCCGACGCAGCGACGCCAACCGTGAACGCCCCAGCCGCCCTTCCCTCGGCGACACCCGCCTCCGCATCGTCTACTTTGACGACACGCGACAGCGGCCAGACACCCAACTCGGCACAGGCTTTATAGATCATCAGCGGCGCCGGCCGGCCGGCCGGCGTTTCTCCCGAGCAAACGACGTGCTCAGGCACGTATCCCTGCGCGGCCGCCCGCGCCAACACCGGTTCCATCATGTCGCGCGTGTAACCGGTCGACGAAGCGATCCGGAGTCCAGCCGCGCGCAACCGTTGGAAGGTCTCGAGAGCCCCGGGAATCAGCTCCGAGGCTTCCTCGGCGCGCTGGCGCATCAGTGGTCCCAGGCGGGTCATCAGGCGTTCCACATCGCCCGCCTCGGAGGGGCGGCCGAATCTCATCCGCCACGCATCGGCCACCGAGGAGACGGCGAGCAGCGCGCGCACATGATCCACCTTGGCCTTGCCCATGTCGCGGCGGGCGGTGGGCGCGTCGATCGTGATCCCGTCCGCGGCGAACGCTTCGATCAGCGCCTTCACCGGCGCCTCGCAGCCGAAATCGACCATGGTTCCGGCCCAGTCGAAAATGACCAGATCGAATCGTTTCTTGAGTGTCATTTTATTGCTCCGTCGTGCAGCAGGCTCGCGACGACTTCTTCACCAATGGCAAATCCACTCGATGCCCCGGCGCCGCAGGCGACGACGGCAATGCGCACTCCAGGTTCCGGCGCGTCGATGATCACCGGCCGGTCGGCGGCGGATGCGTAGGTGCCGGTCCAGCGTTCGATCGTGGGCGGCGGATCGATACCAAGCGCCGCCCGAAATTCATCGAGAATCAATGAGTCGACTTCCTCAAAGGAGAAGGGATCCGGTGTTGCCGCATACTCGTGGCTGTCGCCGACGACGAGGGTACCATCGGCGCTTTGCACCACGATCAGGTGAACACCGCGCGCCACGTGGTCCGCTTGCTCCGCCAGAAGCCGGGTCTTCAGAGCGGCACAGGGCGCAAGCGCGGCGTATCCCGCATAACGGGCGAGACCGAGATCCGACATCAGAGCCGCGGGCAGTTGGCAGCCCGGAGAGCCAAGCCGGAGCATCTGCAGTTTGCATCGGGTGACGGCGTAGGCCCCAAGGCGCTCTGCATACAATCCGCTGCAGTCATCACCCGGACAGACGGCTACCCGCTCCGCCTCGAGCACCCCGGACGAAGTGGACACTCGCGGCAGGTCGATCTGATGCACGGTGGCGTTGCGCACGAAAATCACCCCATGTGCTTCGGCAAGCCATGCGGCAATCCGCGGAATCGCCTGCCGCGATTCGACCCTAAGCTCGATGGTGCTTTCGAGTACCGCGGCAAGCGCGGGAGCACTGAGTTGCGGAAACCGGCGCCGCGCCGCCGCGGGAGTCAGAATCGAACACCCTTCGGCCATCTCGGTGCCCATGAAAGCCTCGAGCACCGCCACCGATTCCGGCCGCCGCGCCGTCATCCATAGGCCCCGATGAATGATCGGGACGCCGGCCGCCGCCGCGACTTCGAGCCAAACTTCACGCGAGCGCCGCGCTCGCGACCACATCGAACCGCGCTCCTGGCCCGTCACGGTGATGAATCCGAAGTTGCGCACCGAGGCGCCGTTGGCCTGGGCATCGCGGTCGACGACCACCACCCGCAAGCCGCGGCGCACCGCGGCCAGCGCCGTTGCCAGACCGACGATGCCCGCACCCACCACGGCGAGATCGAAGCAGCCAGAGAACCTTGTCATGCCAGACGTCATCCAAAGACCGGATGTTAACCGACTCTCGCTGTTTACGACACGTGCGCGACGGTGCGCGCGGAGTCTCCTGATCTCATGGCATTGAGGAGAAGTTCCGCCGCCACCGGTCGGGCGAAGAAATAGCCCTGCGCGTAACGGCACCCGAGCGACTGCAGCACGGCGACCTGCGCTGCATTCTCGACGCCCTCGGCCAGACTCGCCATGCCGAGATTTTCAACCAGGCTGATGGTGGCATGGATGACGGCGAGAACATCGGCGCTGCCCGTCACGTCCTGCACGAACGAGCGGTCGATCTTGATGGTATTGAATGGATAATTACGGAGGAAACCCAGCGACGAGGTGCCGGTGCCGAAATCGTCCATGGCGAGCTTGACGCCCAGGCTCTGCAATTCGAGCATGAGAGCGTGAGCTGCTTCGGGATCGCGCATGATCTCGCGCTCCGTGACCTCCAGCTGCAGGCACTCCGCAGGCAGCCCCAGATGCTCGAGCGTGCCGCGCACCTGATCGAGCAGCCGGCGGCCGAGCGCCAACTCGGCGCGCGAAACATTCACGCTGACCGTCGCGGGCGCACCCACCGGATCTTGCGCCCGCCAGTTCACCATGGCGCGGCATGCTTGTTTTTGAACCCATTGACCCAGAGCCACGATCAAACCTGATTCTTCCGCGATCGGAATGAACTCGGAGGGCGATATTTCGCCCATCGTGGGATGTTTCCAGCGCAGTAGCGCCTCCGCCGAGACCATCTGCCGGCTCGAGAGATCGACGATGGGCTGGTACACCAGATAGAGCTCTCCGTTGGCGATGGCGCGGCGCAGATTGCTCTCGACGGTGACATGGCGGCTCAGCCGCGTCTGCATGGCCTCGTTGAATACGACCGAGCAGCCGCGGCCCGCGCGCTTGGCTTCGTACATGGCCACGTCCGCATTGCGCACCACGTCGTCCGCAGTGGTCCGGCATTGCTCGCTGGTGACGATCCCGATACTTGCGCTGGAAAATACCTCGTTTCCCTGGATTTCATAGGCGGGTGCCAGCGCGTTCAGCAGGCGTTCGGCGATGCGGGCGGCGTCCGCCGGCGACTTGAGGTCATTGATGAGCAGCAGGAACTCATCGCCGCCGAACCGGCTCACCACGTTGCTGGATTCATCGAGCGTGAGGGCGTCGGAGGCGCGCAATTCGCGCCGCAGGCGCTGCGCGATCTGCCGCAGAAGTTCATCGCCCGCGTCGTGACCGAGGGTGTCGTTGATGAGCTTGAACCGGTCGAAATCCAGGAACATCACCGCAAACAGCGGCTGCTCGCCCCGCTGTACCCGCGTGACCGCTTTTTCCAGCCGATCCATGAACAACGCCCGATTCACGAGCCCCGTCAACTTATCGCGCCGCGCCGCATCGGCAAGCTGCGACTCCATCGCCTTGCGTTGAGAAATGTCCTGCACGAAGGACCAGATCAGGGTCCGGTCGGCGGCATCCTTGGTGCCGATGCCGCAGATCAACACGGCGAAGCGGCTGCCGTCCTTGCGCCGGTATTCGGTTTCATAGGGTCCGAACTGCGCGGTTTGATCCGGCATTTGCGACTGCGCGACCGCTGCGTCGGCGTAGCCGATCGGGGTGACGTCGCGCTGGGTCATGGCCAGTAGTTCCTCCCGGGTGTATCCGGTCGAATGAGCCAGCGCATTGTTGACGTGCAGGAATTGGCCGTTTTCCCGGTCGTTCAAGGCGATGCCGACGGGAGACAGCTCGAATAGCGAGCGGAATTTGGACTCGCTCTCGATGAGCGCCTTATCCGCCCGTTTGCGTTCGGTGATGTCTTGGGTGGCGCCCACCACGCGCACCGGCTTACCCGCATCGAACTCGACGACACCGATGGTTCGTATCCAAATCGGTCGCCCGCGCGCCGTCTGTGCCGGGATCTCGATGTCGTATCCCGTGCCGGATTCGGACGCGTCTTGAATGGCCTGCCACAGCCTCGCGCCCACATCCGGCGCCATCAATCTGTCGAATTCTTCCGCGGACGGAGCGACGTCGCCCTCCACCTCATAGATTTTGAACGTCTGCCGCGTCCAAACCTGCCGTCCCGACTGCAAGTCGATGCGGAAGCCGCCGACCGCGGATATGGCGCCGGCCTGCTCCAGAAATATTTCGCTCTCGGCCGCCTTGCGTGCGCTGATGTCGCGAATGGTTTTGGCGACGGCGACAACGCGGCCGGTGGGCCCCATGACAGGATTGGCCGTCACGGACACTTCGACGCGGGTTCCGTCTTGGCGCCGGCGAACGGTATCGAACGGTGCGACCCGCAGGCCGCCGGCGCAGCGTTCCAACAGATCGCCGTCCTCGTATTCCATGTCGCGGGTCAGAATGAGCTCGCTCAGGCGTCGTCCCACGGCGTCCTCGGCGCAATACCCGAACAGCCGCGCGGCCGCCGCGTTCCAGCCGAGGACGATTCCCTCGAGCGACTCCGTGACGATGGCATCGGAAGCCTCGCCGACGATGGTGGCCAACAAGGCCTGGCGCGCGCGGAGCTCGGAGCCGCGCTGCCGGTACGCCATGAGGGCCCAGGCCAGGGCTCCCGCGAGCAGCGCCAGGATCGAACCGACGGCAAGCACCCACACCGGCGGAAGCGCGAGCCGATGCGAGTTTTCCGACGAATAGGCGAAGGCGCCGACGGCGGAAACCGCTACGCCGGCCGTGACGATCAGCGCGAGCGGCCAGCGACGTGGCCGCTCCTCCGCCGCAATGCTGTTGGTGCGGCCGCCTGGCGTCGATTCATTCTCCATAACCGATGCGTTTCCCTTCGAATTTCGAGGCAGTGGCCGCATTGGCCCCTCACTTGTATCGGCCGCAACGGGCCAATCCGCACTGGGTCTTCCGCACTCAGTCGGATCTGTGACGGCGTTCACACCACTTCGGGGGCGCCGGCCCGATAAGCCTGAAGACCATGGAATCGAACACTCGGACCAAGCCCCCGGTCGACCGGACACAGATACTCAAAGCGGCCGCCTCGCTGGGTGTGTTGGGCACCGGCGCGAACGGCGCACCGCGCATCATGGCGGCTCTCTGCAACCCCGACGTCAGTTCGAGAGAGGTCGCTGCGCTGGTCGGCAAGGAACCTGCGCTGTATGCCCGCGTGTTGCGCGTGGCCAATTCGCCGTACTACGGGCAGTCGCGTTCCATCACGACCATAGATCGGGCGTTGGTGATCTTGGGTGTCGACGCCGTGCGCGGGATCGCCGCCGCTGCCTGTCTCGACCGCAGCCTGCCGCGGCGCGGCGAGGATTCCGTCGTCGATATGAAATCGCTGATACAGCACAGCATCGCAACCGCCGCGTCGGCCGAATCCCTGGCGCGAATCCGGCGGCCGGCGCTGGCAGCGGAGGCATTCATTGCGGGTCTGCTGCACAACCTCGGGATCGTCGTACAGTTGCAACTCGACGCTCCGGGTATCCGGACGATGATCAAACTCCGGGAGGCCGGCGATGTTCGCGATATGCGTGCATTGGAGCTGGATTGCGTGACCATCGGGCACGAAGAATGTGTCGGCGTCATATTCGAAGCGTGGCAGCTTCCGGAATCGTTGATCGCGGCAGCCCGCGATCATCACGATCCGATGGGGGCCGCTCCGCCGCATCGCGAATTGGCCGCGCTCATCAACCTCGGCGCCAATTTAGGGTTGGCCGGCGGCAGCACCTTTGGATTGGAGCCGTCGCAAGTCGCCCGCAATGCGCCCGCGATGGCGTCGCTGGAACTCGACGACGACCAGTTGGACGGGATTGCCGTCGACATGCCCGCGCGCGTAGCCGCGCTCCGCAGCGCGCTGATGGATCCTTGACGGTCAGGCCACGCGTCGCTCATGCGAATCGATGTCGTCGCCTGGTGTCCCACGCCGTCGGCGATGGTCTACCGAAGCTGACAGCAGCCAATTCCCTGTACTAAGCTGCGCAGAGTGTACACACTCTCATTCATAGTCCCCGCCTACAACGAGGAAAGCGGACTCGGTGCGACCTTGGACGCCATTCGCCAGGCCGCCTCGCTAACCGGTGAGCCGTATGAACTGATCGTCGTCGACGATGCATCGACCGACCAAACCTCCGCTGTGGCAGCAAGCCGCGGCGCGACCATCGTCCGGGTTTCTCACCGCCAGATTGCCGCGGCTCGAAACGCCGGCGCCAGAGCAGCCACCGGCGACTTGCTGTTCTTCGTGGACGCCGATACAACGGTTGGCGCAGAAATTCTTCGTTCAGCGATTGGGGCCATCCGCGACGGCGCCGTGGGTGGAGGTGCGGCGGTGGCGTTCGACGGACCCGTACCCGTATACGCGCGCCTGCTCCTCCGGCTTCTCATTGTGTCATTCAGGATGAATCGCCTGGCCGCCGGGTGTTTCGTATTCTGCACACGCAGCGCCTTCCTGACCGTCGGCGGATTCAATGAAGCCTACTACTGCGCCGAGGAAGTCGTCCTCAGTCGAGCACTGGGCCAGGAGGGACGGTTCGTTGTACTTCGAGAATCCGTCACCACGTCCGCGCGCAAGTTTCGGACCTATTCCACACGCGAGCTACTGACGTCGATGTTCCGCATTGCACATCAAGGTCGCAAGGCGATGCAGCGCCGCGAAGGACTCGAGGTTTGGTACGGAGAGCGCCGCAACGATCCGCAATGAAGCGCGGTGGCGCTCCCGACCCGGTTCGTTATATAAATCGGTAGTGAGATCAACGTCTTCCGTACCGTAGCCGATATCACTGGCATGACCCAACAAGGTGGAACCAAGCGTAGCCATTGGGTGTTGCGCGTTCTGCTCGGCGTTGCCGCCTGTTGCGCGCTACTCGCGCTCGGAGTCTATGGATTCCTGCGGGGTAGCCTCGCCACCCTGGACGGCGAAGTGAAGGGCAACGGCCTTCAGGCGCGGGTGACGGTGACCCGCGATGCGTTGGGAATTCCGACCATCACCGCCGGCAATCGTTTGGATGCCGCTTACGTCACCGGGTATCTGCACGCTCAAGACCGCTTTTTTCAGATGGACCTTTTGCGGCGAGTGGCCGCCGGGGAGCTATCGGAACTGTTCGGAGCAGGCGCCCTCGGGATCGACCGCCGGCATCGCCTGCATCGCTTTCGCGCGCGCGCCGCCGGATTTCTGCAATCCCTGAATCCTGCGGATCGGGCGATGCTCGATCGTTACGTGGAAGGCGTGAACGACGGACTGACCGCGTTGGCCGCGCGGCCCTTCGAATATGGTCTCCTGATGACGAAGCCACGTCCGTGGTCGGCTGCCGACAGCCTGTTGGTGGCCTGGGCGATGTATTTCGATTTGCAGGGAAACTTGGAATCGCGTGAACTCGCTCGCGGGTGGCTGCGTGATCACAGCACCCAGGAACAACTCGCCTTCCTCCTGCCGGAAGCCAGCCGCTTTGACGCCCCGCTCGATGCCGCCGAGATCAAGGTCACCACACCCATCCCGGCCGAGGCGCCCGCTTGGTTGGGGCCGCCAACCGGCGACACTCATCTGGCCGACTCCCAGCATCCATCGGTTGGAAGCAATAACTGGGCCGTCGCAGGGACCCGGACGGTCCACGGCGGAGCGATCGTCGCCAACGACATGCACCTGAGTATCCGTCTGCCCCACATTTGGTATCGCATGCAGATCAGCTATTCCGACGATCGGGGTGAACTGCGGCATATTACCGGCGTGACATTACCGGGACAGCCGTTGGTCGTGGTCGGCAGCAACGGCCGCGTGGCATGGGGTTTTACCAATAGCTACGGCGATTATCTGGACCTAGTCGAAGTACAGCGAGATCCCGCCGACGATCTGCGCATTCGGTTGGGAGACCATTGGGAAAGAGCGATCGAGCACACCGAAATGCTCGCGGTCAAAGATCAGCCGGCCGTCGCCCTGAAAGTTATCGACACCTCGTTGGGGCCCATTCGTGACATCGGAGGTCGCGCCTTCGCGGTGCATTGGGTGGCGCACGAGCCCGGCGCCGTTAATCTCAATCTGAGTCAACTCGAGGGCGCGTCCGATCTAGCGGCCGCCCAAGCGGTCGGCAACATCGCCGGCATTCCGGCGCAGAATATGGTCGCCGGGGACAGTCAAGGGCACATTGGTTGGACGATCGCCGGGCCGCTTCCCGATCGGGAGGCCGCGCCGGCCGCCAGTTTCCCATTCAAGGCCGACGCGGGGTTGGGTTGGAGTCGGCTGCGCAGCCCCGATTCCTATCCGCGCCTTGTCGACCCGGCTCAAGGCCAAATTTGGACGGCCAATAATCGCCAGCTGGCCGGAGATCAATACCGCAAGATAGGCGATGGCGGCGCCGATCTGAGCGCCCGCGCCCGGCAGGTTCGAGACGATCTGACCGCTCTCGGCACGACCAACGAACTGGCGGTATATGGGGTGGCTCTCGACGACCGTGCTTTATTCGTGGACGAGTGGCGCAGCCGGGCGCTGCGCGCGCTCTCGGATCCGTCGACCGAACCGTCGCCGTTGCGCGCCGAGTTTCAGCGACTGCTGCGCGAAAGCTGGCACGGCGAAGCGAGCATCGATTCAGTGGGCTATCGGTTGGCGCGCGCCTACGAATACGCCGTGTATGTCGAAATGTTCGGCGCCGTCGATTCCGAGCTCAAAAAGCTCGATGACGAGGCCAGCTTCGATGACGCCAGCACTCGTTGGCCCGTGGTTGCGGCAATTCTACTGGACCAACGTCCGATGGGGTGGTTACCAGCCGGGAGGACCTGGGCGCAACTCGAGCTGGCCGCGATCGACCGGGCCATTCGCGAGGTCACCCGTAACGGCCAATCGCTGGCGTCCGCCACCTGGGGCTCTCGCAATATCGTCGCGCCGGCCCATCCGTTCGTGAAGGCGATGCCGTTTTTGAGGCACTGGCTGTCGGCCCCTGCCACCCCGATGGCGGGAGATGAGCATATGCCAAAATTTGCTTCGCCAACGGCGGGCCAATCGGAACGCATGACTGTGTCACCGGGCCGGGAGGCGCAGGGCATTTTCAACATGCCCGGCGGCGCCAGCGGCCACCCCTTGAGTCCCTACTTCCTCGCCGGCCATACAGCATGGCTGAAAGGCGAACCCACCCCATTTCTGCCGGGGCCCACAGTACACACCCTGACGTTTGTGCCGAATCCACCAGCGCCGTAGCGAGCGCCTGCATCGCCGATCCGGCATCGGCGCGGCAGCGCCGTCCGCTGCAACTGCGCATTCCGGTCATGACGGACAGCTGATCCGGTGATGGCGGACAGCATCGGAGCGAAGCGACGTAAGCCGAGTGGTTAGATATCAGACTGTCCGGCATGGGGCAAGTCGGGTCGTGGTTTTCGCATGGAGTCTTTGGACGAGATTTCGATTCGATGCGAGGCGTGAACGATGCGATCCAAGATGGCATCGGCGACCCGGCCGCCGCCCAAGTACTCATGCCAGTCGGTCACGGGCAGTTGCGATGTGATGGTCAGGGCGCCGGAGCCGTAGCGCTCTTCGATGGCCTCGAGGAAGTCTTGTTTTTGCGGATCGGAGAGACTGCCAAGGGCAAAATCGTCAACGATCAGCAAGTTTATTTTGGCCAAGCGCTTGAGGAGGCGATCATAGGTACCCTGCGCCCGAGCCTGCACGAAGAGGGTCAGAAGTGCGGGCATACGTAGATACTGCACGCTGAACCCTGAGCGGCAGGCGTTAAGGCCAAAGGCTTGAGCGACGAAGCTTTTGCCGGACCCCGACGGACCGATGATGAGCATCGATTCGTGGGCCTTGATCCAGCGGTTTTGTGCCAGCTCGAGGACTTGATCTTTGCGCAGACCCCGAGGGGTAGAGTAGTCGATATTTTCGATGGCGGCGGCGCGCTGTTTGAACCTGGCGACCTTCAGGCGCGCGGTAAGTTTGCGATTTTCCCGATATAGCCATTCGTCATCGACGAGGAGGCCCAAGAACTCGGGCTTGGAGAGGTCCTGGTGATCGCGCCGTGCGAGGCGATCTTTGAGGGCGGCGGCCATGCCGAAGAGTTTCATGGCGATGAGTTTGTCGTGGGTCTGTTCAAGCAACATTGGATTTGAACTCCTGGGGTGTTCAACGATGATTGGATGCGTAGATTCGACGTAGGATGGGTTTTTCTGGTTGAGTCACCTCGTTTTTGTCAGTGGTAATAGCGCGGGCCGCGCACGTTCGCGGCACCGAGCGCGGCCGTGGGGTCATCGCCAGCCGTCGTGCTCGTCGTCGCGCTCTCCATGCGCTGTTTGAGCATGGTCTTGATGGTGCGGTAGTGCGGGGAGCGGATATCGAGTGCACGGGCGCAGGCAAGCTCGAGCCTGGCCGGGGTGAAGCGCTGCGAGAGCCGTAAAATGCCGAGCGCCGAGCGATAGCCCTGCTCCGGATGGGGCTTGGAGCGGATCACGTGCTCGATGAGCGCGGCGGTGTGCGCGCCGACGCTTTTCCCCCAGTCGATCAAGCGCGAGGGCGTCCATTCGAGGTGCGCCCGGTGCGAGGCGGGCCGATGCTCAGGATAGGTGCTGTAGTCGTACTTGACGAAGCTTCGTACGTGCGTGGTGATGCGTTTGCCGCGATGGATGAGCTCGACGGTGCGCCCGGTCGCGCGGGCCCACATCGATTCGCCGACCAGGGTGTAGGGGACCGAGTAGAAGTGATCGCCGAAGGCGATGTGATAATCGATGTTGACGCCGACTTTCTTCCACTCGGCATATTCGTACGGCTCGGTGGGCAGGGCTTTGAGGGCCGCCCGGTCGAGCCGCTCGTAGAGCGCGCGGCGCGATTGCTTCACGTGACGCATCACTCGATCATTGAGCTTGGCACAGAGTCCCTCGATCGCGCTGTTCAAGTCCTCGAGGTGGTAAAATCGATGGTGTCTCAAGACCGCGAGGATCCAGCGCTGTGCGACCAGAACTGCCGCTTCCACCTTGGCTTTATCCCGAGGTTTTCGCACGCGCGCCGGGATAATGCAGGTGCCGTAGTGCTCGGCGAGCTCGCGGTAGGCGGGATTAATCTCGGCCTCGTAGCGATCCGGTGAGGCGATTGCCGAACGTAAATTATCGGGCACGGTGATCGATGCCACGCCATTGAACGCCTCGTACATGCGCACATGGCAATCGAGCCACACGGGTAGCTCCTGCGAGAGGGTGGCGCGGGCGAAGGTGAAAGAACTCGCCCCCAACGCGCCGACGAAGAGCTGCGTTGGGATGCGATCGCCGGTGTTGGGATCGATCAGCGCGAGCCCGTCGCAGAAGTCGACGAAGCATTTCTCCCCGCCGCGATGCGGCTGACGCAGCACCACCGAGAGGCGCTTCTCGAAGCGCCGATAGAGCTCGGCAAATTGCGAGTACTGGTACCCATCAGGGTGTTCGGCTTTGTACTCCTCCCAGAGAAGCGCGAGGGTAACCTGGTGATCGCGACGTGCGAGTTCCTCGCGCACCCGCGCCCAGTCGGGAAGCGGGCGCGCCGGCGCGCGCTTCGGGGTGCTACCGCCGGCGCTGCGATAGAGCCGGCGCGAGAGTTCTACTTCATCGGTTTCGGCGATCTGCGCCCAAGCGCTGAGCCCCGCGAGCCTCGCTCGGCGTAGGCAGTCCGAGACCGCTGACTTCCCGCACCCCACGGCGCGCGCGATCTGCCGGCGGCTCTCGATCCCGCCAACCAGATGCAGCCGTAAAACATCTTTGATTTTCTGCATTGCAAGCCTCTGTTGGGCCACCGCGCGCTCCTTTTTCGACGAAAAAGGGCGAAGGATGACACGAGAAACAAAGGCTTACGTCGAATCGACCGCGGACTTCACAGTCCGTTCCGGGATCATGCCGGACAGCTCTCCGCGATGCCGGACAGGGTTCCGCTCAGATGCGCAAATTGTCCGCCATGAGCTCGGAACGGTGTCCGTCATGCCGCCGGAATGCTGTCCGCCATCACTCCGGAATCACTGTCCGCCATGGCCCGGAACGCGCAGCAACCGCTTGTTAGGCATCATTGTGCCCTCGGCGCCGGAGTACAACATGGGTGGCTTTCAAAGCGAGATGGTAAAGCCCTCAACTCGGACGCGTGTCATTTTCATGCCTTCCTTTCAAGTGACGCCTAACGAATACCATTTTATCCGACATGCAGGAGCATGTTGGATAGGGACTTCGACGGCCACTTACGCCGCCGCTTCGTAGGCAAGCGCGTCCATGATCTCCTAAGAACTGCATGGGCTTTGAGTACGATTCTGAAAAAAGCGCCGAGAATAAGCGCAAGCACGGCGTCGACTTTGAGGAGCTCAGACTTTGTGGTCGGACTCTGCGCTCCTGGAAATCCCGGCACGCGTCACCGATGAGCCACGCTGGGTGCTGATCGGAAAGATGAATGCGAAGCATTGGTCAGCGGTGATCACGCGGCGCGGTGACAATGTGCGAATCATTTCAGTAAGACGTTCGCGAGACGAGGAGTCATCTCCATCGCGGACCCGTCGAGAATTGCTCGGCATTCTTTGTCCACCAGATACAGACGGGCGAATAACAACTCCGTATTCTTAATCAGCGCGGAGACCATTGTCAGGTACTCCGTGAGATCCGCGGATGATAGCGAGACGAGGCTGGGCGCTATAACGACCTGTCCCATAGAAAGATTACCTGGAGAATCCACAAATCGTTCATGAAATGCTTCCAGCGCGGAAAGTTCCTCGAACCAATGGTCCCTTACTGTCCAAGCCAATTCGCGTGCAAGTGCAACCCGATTTTACGGTTGCCCGGGAGCAGTGCAACCGTCCCATTTTCTTTGGCGGCCTCATAGGGAGCCACACTAGGAAAGGTCGGACGCGAGTTGCGTTTGCCGGCGCTTTTGTGGATCTACTTCAGTCAGCAAGTAGTAGGCGGCACTTCCGTCTTTGCCAAAATGAACTTCCAGTGTTTTGTGGGCGGTAGGCGCTTGATCGACCGCTGTCGACCCGTAAAGCCAAATTTCCACCCCATTGGAGTCAAAGCTGATAGTCGATGGAAAACCATATTTGGCCGCCACGTCCGCCTTACTTGTCTTGCCAATGATGACATTTTGAGCGACCGTGGTCGGCGTTTCATTGATGATGGCAGCATCCCCAACGACGACCGCGCAACCCGCAGTCAAAGCAAATATTATGGCGGCGGAAAAAAACTTCATAAGGTTGGCCTCGAAGCACCCGATTATCCGCACTAAATCACTTTCCGCCCTTGCTCGTCAAACCTCCCCTGGAGCGACAGATTAATGGAAGGCATGTCGGCACCCCGATTGACCGTTGAGGGCCGCCTGCCGTCCCGCTCCTGACCGGCAGTTCGGATCGCTTCACCAGGGTTCAGCATCCAATTACTGAAGTCGACCCTCTCCTGCCTGTGACGACCGTCAGCTATGTGGCGCGTTCCTTATCCTTAGTCAAGGATCTGTCTCGCCTCCGGTTGGTTGCCCCATGACGCCTTCCAAAACGATTTCATATCTTGAGCAGTAAATATCTGCATTAGGCTTTGTGGAGGGTCTTGATTACAAATGGACTCCTGAGGCCAATCTCCGCAGCCACCAAATCCGGTGCGCAGTTCTGCTGAGGTACTGTCATCGGGGGCCGTTCTCATGGTGACATCGTCAATTGTGCCGTCCTCATGCTTGAACTTGATCGTCATAAAAATCCACCCGGAAGGGTGGATGAGCTTGTTTTCCATCCGGCGGAGTGACTTGTCCGCCACACCGACAACATGCCCAACTGGTTTAATGAATCAGGAAGGTGCTGATACGCAGTCCCGATTTTTTCACCTGCACGATCATAAAAGATCGTGACTCACGCCACGATTGGTGACGTCGCGTTATCCGCTCCCGTTAGGCAAACTACGAACAGGGTGCTTAAAACCAATGTCTGTATACGCAGGAAATTCATGCACGCCCTGTCTAGATGCAAGTATCAATTGTATGGAGTAATTGGCATGAAGCGGTCAAGCTGGAATAGATCGCCACAGGAAATGCGACTACCGCGGCTGCGAAGGCCACGGGAACGATAGCACGACGCGTCAGCTTCCCGGAGACGCAGAACGAAAGGAGGAAGCACGGTAGCCAAATCAGAGGAGCTACGGCAATCAAGGACACCAAGATATGCTCGCGATCCACGGTATAAAACACGCCCGCGTTGATGAGGGCAGCTGCACACCAAAACCCAGTCGTCATTGCGATAAACATTTTAAGTTGGCGTCGGGCCGAGCATATGTACGCGACCACTGACGAAATCACGAAACACGGGAAGATGATTTCTGCCGCTCCGATTAAGAGTGGTCGCCATGGAATATCACTCCGTATGTTCATTCTTTACCTACAAGAGTCTAGCGCACAGAGCGAACGTCCGCTCTAACGCTCTCAAAATAACAGGCGGAGCGTCCGCAGTTGGCGGTATGCCGCCGGATCACCTTCCCTGAACCGGACGCTCGGCGATCCGCAGAGGGAGCTCGCAGCGCACATGGATGCAGTAGGCGTCACCGGAAAGATCCAGCACCAGAAAATATCCAGGCGGTGATGGAAGCGACTTGCGACACTGCCGGTCCGGCGGCGTTGGTTCGGTGGCGACCCCTGAGCAGCACAGCACTCGAGGAGACCAGAACGTCGCGCTGCCCGGCCGGGGCGCCCGTTACTGCCGTACGGAGACGAATTGGCACTTCCAGGAAGCATTGGAGTCCTTGCCGGACAGCGTGCCATGCATGCGCTTGCCATCCTTTGACACTTTGAAGGTGCCAGATTCGATGCGTTTCCCCGCCTTCTTGAACGCATAGTGAAACGTTCTCGGATCGACTTGTTTGATGCTCACGGAATCGACGTATCCGGTTCCGGTTACCGGAACATACTTACCATCTCTCGCAGAGGTGAATTCCATGTGAGTCTTAGTCCCATCACCCTCCACGAGGTCGATCGTTTCGTGAACTGCACCCCCCGGCGCTTCAGCAATCGTGAAGGTATGACTCTTGGGCGCTGGAGGAGGATCGCAGGTGGACTTCGCGGCGTCGAGTTGCCATGTTCCCACAAAGGATTCCTCTGCCGCAGCCGATGATGCAAAGCTCGCCAGGGTGAGGGCCGTCGCGGTCAACGTCAGCGCTGTGATAATGGTCATCCGTACCATGAAATGTTCTCCCTGTGTTTGTCCTTGATCGCTTTCGCCGGCCTGCTGATTTTGCACCTGGCGGCGGTGGGCGGTCAAAACTTAATCAACTGGATCTGGGCTCCTGGGTTCGCGGGGTCGCACAGTCGCTTGTCCCCCACTGCGCGGGAATTAATTGATTAAAGTCGGATGCTTAGAAGGAGTTTCGCGACTATAGATTCGCTATGGTCAATTTTTCGTCAGATGAACCTAAGAGGTGAATTTGCCGCACTCTGCCGGCGCCCAAAGCGAAAGTCGTACTCACCAGAATGGGGCAGGCGATCTGGCGCACCCGGCTCGCGGCGCCCTCGACTTTACTGCAGGAGAACAAGCGCCGCCAGGTTTTTCAAACATTTTTCCCATGACCGATGAAACGCCGCCAGCAGGTCGGTGATGACCTCCTCCCTGGGTCGTTTGTCGGTTCGGATATTCGAATACGAGCGAATTGCGATGGTTGTCGATCCACGCGCGTCGATGAAATGCCAGTGATAGAACGCAACGAGATCTCGTACCTCAGTGGCGTACTCAGCCGACATGGCCTTTGGTTCGCTGGCCGTGAGCTTGACTATAATTTCTGATTCCCTTGTGACCTTCAATTGCTCTTGAAAGTAGTATAGGGATGGGTCTTCCAAGCCCGCCCCATACAACGGCGTCGCCTTGAGCACTTGTCCTTCTTGCAAGCCAACCCCGTCGTATTGTGGCCCGGAAATCCAGTCCCAGTGGTAGTCCGTGTACCATCGGTTCATATCCACAAATACAGGCCATACGGCGCGCGGGGGTGCGGTGATCGTGGTCTCTGTGTAGATATATTCTCCAAGCTCATATGAATCGGTCATATGGGTTGCTCCTCTGAGTGAATGAAGGGGATAGTCAGCAACGCGGTCAACACTGTTGCTCCCACCGCGAGAGCGAGCGATCCGAATAACCCGTCGTGCTCGAGGACATATCCCATCGCGCTCGCCCCGAGCGCCGATCCGAAGGTTGCCAGAGGCATTGCGGCCGGCACGAGCAGGTTATTGACCTCGATCAGGGCCGAGTAGAGATAGCAGTTCAGAAAGATCCAAGCGATCTGAAGTAGAGCGATATAGAGCAGGAACATCGCCGCGGACCGGGAGCCGAACATCATGCCCACTAGCGTGCCAATCATGAGGAGAATCGCGCCGGCGATGGGAAGCTTCAATCCGATGCGATTGTCTAGAAAATAGGCGCCCACGGAGCCCAGCGCACTGAACAGCACGGACACGCCGATCGCTTGCAGCGTCTGTGCCGAGTTCAGATGCGCCGCCTGATGCCCGATCGCACCCAAAAAGGTGTACACGCCCGTCTGCACCACGATGAAGGGGAGAAAGGAGAGGAGCACGGCGTATGCGCGAAGCGACCCTTGGTTGTGGCTGGATTCTGCGACTGATTCCGTGTCGTCGGCAGGCCAACCGGGTGGGAGCGCCGTTACAAAAGGCACAAGGAGTGCGCAAAGCACCGTCATCAGTACGAATAACCCTGAGCCACCCAGCAGCTTGAGCACGGATGTTGTAAAGAATATGAAAATTGCCTCGATGCCGATCTGGATAAACGTGGTGATGGCAATTATTCGGCCCGGCGACTTGGCATTGGCGAGCGTTGCCGAGTACACCGCGCATAGGAACCCACCCGACAGCCCGACGATCCCTCGGGCTACGCATACGGTGGCGAAGTCGTGCCACAGAATGCAGGCAAGGTTGGCGGCGACGGCCGGAATCAACGAACCCAAAGTCACGTGCCGCCAGTTCCAGCGCCGCTGCCAATAAAGTCCCGATAGCGACCCGACCGCGAGTCCCGCGAGTTCGGTCGCCGCAAGCAGGCCCAGTTGCGTGGGAGTCCAGCTGAACGGGATCCAGGATTCGAACATCGCCGGCGTGATGAGCGTGCCCAAGGTACCGATGATGAACAATCCGTTCACATAAGCGATGCGCGGAAGCGTGTCGAACCGCCCGGAAAGCGAAGGGTTGAGATTCACCAGAAGAGCATTGGTGTGCGAGTGAGGAGCTCAGGGCCGGTGTCGGTGACGATGAGGTTTTGTTCGAAGCCGGCGGTCCCGATGCCAGGATGCGTCAGAAAAATCTCAGCCGCCATTACCATGCCCGCTTCGAGCGGCGAATCGTAGCGAAGAACTCCCGTCGGATCCGGATCGCCTCCACCAATGGGAATGAGATTGGGCATGAAATTCGTCCCCAACCCATGGCCGAGAAGCGGCACCTTCAACTGCGGATGATCGAAATATCCGTGCTTGCGGGCAAGCACCTCGCCGAGTACGCCCAACTGTCTTGGCGTGACCCCCGGCCGCATTGCCGCCACCAATGAGTCCACTACTTCGACCGCCCCTTCCAGCAATGCTCGTTGGGCACGGCTCGGCTGATTGCCGCAGATGAGCGATCGGCCGGGATCCAGCCAGTAGCCCTGGAAGATGGGCCCAAAGATCCAGGCACGCACCACTTCCCCGATTGCAGGCGGCGTGATGTGATAGCCATACAGGTCGGCGCTCACGACGCGGTGCTCAGTGTCCGGTCCGTGATGGATATCGATCCGATGAAAGCCGCCACCCGCGCGCAGCAGAATGGCGGCTGCCCGCGACGCGGCTTCTGCGCTGGATTGTCCGGCCAGCAATGCTTCACATGCCGAGGTGAGCGAGCGCGTAACCAACTCCCCCGCCGTTCGATACGCCTCGAGCTCCCGGCGGCTTTTGACCGATTGCGGGCCTAAGAGCAGCGTTTCATCCGCATGCCACTCGATTTGTGGCGTATGAAGCCGCAATAATCGGTCGTACATGCCTGGAAGTACATCATCACCGACCACGGCCACCCGGCCTTCGATACCCTGCGTGCGCAGGTACTGGGCGAGACCGGTCATCAAATTCTCCGGGTGACTCACGACCGTGCCGCAGACGACACGGGCCAATTCCAGGTCAGCCGCCGGGAGCCCCACGTGGAGTTCAGGCTCCCGACCGCGCCGGATCAAGACTGCCGAAAACGTATAGGGCGCTCCGTACTCCTCGCTCGCCGGGTCCTGACCTGAGCCGTTCATGACGAAGTTCGTCAGCCAGAAGACATCGCCCACGCGATCGAAGGTGCCCGCCCCGCGCTGCCAGATAAGCAGATGCTCATAGCCGCCCGCTGCCATCGCTTGATTTACCCTCGCCCAGCGCGCGCGATATTCCTCGGGAGCGAAGAAGCAGAGTGGTGTGTGGCCGCTCACGAGGTTCGCCGCCGGCGCTCTTTGGCGCACCACGATATGAACTCCTCCAGCAGTCGATTGAATCGGTCGGTTTGATCGATGAACATCATGTGCGCGCATTCCGCCATGACGATCAGAGTGGCGCGCGGCAGGGAGATCCGGCTGACGTCGGCGGTCCTCGTCGACACCAAATCGCGGTCTCCGATGACCACCAGGCTCGGCACCTTGACCCGGGTCAGCGCTTTCGTGAAGTCGAAGCCTTTGAGATTGCCGTCGATGTGGAAGTCGGAGCGGCGTACCCACATTTCCCGCAGTACTTCCATGCCGAGCGGCGGCGGACTCCTGAATCGCCGCGGCGGAGTTCTGGCATGCATATAAGGAGCAATCGCCTTAGCGGATGCCGCAGCATAGCGCCTGGTGTAAGCACCATTCGCTTGGAAGATGCCGGCCCGTTCGCAACTCGCCAGCCGCGAACGCATGGCTGCCGGCAGGCCTTTGCGCAGATTGCGGAAATCCGCATCGATGCACCGCGCACTCGAGCCCGCGCCGGCGAGCACCAGGCCCAACAGCCGCTTCGGGTGCCGCACGGCATAGGCCTGGGCGAGGATGCCGCCGAAGGAGTGTCCGAGTACCACCCACCGGTCCAGTTGCAAGTGCTTGCGCACGCACTCGATATCCTTGACCATCAAACTCAACGTATAGCTCGCGGGATCTGCTAGCCGCTCCGAACGGCCCGAACCGCGCTCATCGATGAGAACCAATTGATGGCGCCTTGCCAGGGGCTTGAGTGCGGGAAGAAAGTCGGAGTGATCGGCTCCGGGCCCGCCGTGCAGCAGGAGCAATGGCGCCCCGCGACCCATGGTCTTGAAGTAGATCCTCGCGCCCGCTCCCTCAACGAAACCCTCGCGCACTCGCGATGCCCATGGAATGACGTGCTTGTGGGCGCCGCATCTCAGAAATGCATTTTGAGATCGACGCCCAACGTACGCGGCGGCGTTGAAATCTGGGTCGCGAACGTATTGCCATAGCTATACGTCGCTCCCTCCAGGATCTCCAAAATTCCGTTCGAGTTCGTCAGATTGTGGCCATACAGCGATACATCGTAATGTCCGGCGCGCACTCCTACCGCGGCATCGAGCGCGCTGTACGCGGGCCGCACGGCGTCATAAGTGAAACCCGCGGGGATACTCCCCAGGTGGCTCCAATCGAGGCGCAGATACCCCGTGTGATTGGCGATCACGGCAGTATATTCGCCTCCGAGATTGAATTTCTGCCGCGGCACACCAGGGACCGCCTCTCCGGACTGTGCCGCACCGGCTCCCTCAAAGGCAGGATCGATCGAGGTGAACTCGGCGTGATCATAAGAGCCACTTGCACTCAGCAGGAGCGATTCGATGGGCTTGAAGTTAATCTCCGCCTCAACTCCCTTGCTCCGTGCGCTGCCGACGTTGGCGACAAAAAGATAGCCGCAGCCGGGATCGTCGACCGATTGCTGCACATTCTTCCAGTCGATTTGGTAAACGGCTACATCAACCGATAGCTTGCGGTTCAGAAACTCCAACTTCGAACCGAGCTCGTAGTTCCACACGGTGTCCGGCTGATAGAGCGGAGAATAAACATTGTTCAGCGTACAACCGATTCCGGTAGGGAGTCCGACGTTAGGCCCGCCCGGGCGATAGCCCCGCGCCGCTGTCGCATATACGGTGGTGTCGTCGACCGGATGGTACGTCAGCACCAGCCGAGGGCTGTTGCCGCTGGCCTTTGCATGTACCAATGGCTGACTCGGCGCGCCGAGCACCCCACTTTGCGTGTTCTCGAGGCTGTCGCGCAACTCGTAATACCTTTCACCGGCGGTAATCTCGAAGCGCGGCGTGATCTTGTAGGTCAGATCCACAAAGGCCGCCGTCTGTTGATCGATGACCGTTTGGTCAAAGAGGTATAAATTGGGACCCGTCGTTTGCCCTATGGCGTCTGCGAACGCAGCGCTGTTCGAAGTCTCGGTCGAATGCTGGCGGTAGTGACTGAAGTACGCGCCTCCCACCCAACGCAGGGTTTGGTCCGTCGGAGACGTTAGACGAAGTTCCTGAACGAAGCCTGAGTTGTGCGAAGTATCGAAATCCGTCTCGGGATAGTTAGGCGGATACGCAAGGCCGAAGGCCGGCGCAAGATTTGCCAACAGTAGCGTGAAATCGCTCTGCGTCTGCACATCTCGAGACAATACCGAAGTCGATGACATCAGCGTTGCAAAATCGAACGCGTAGTCGACTTGCAGATTGCCGACTTCCAGCCGGCTCGTTTGCGGGCTCGGATAAAAAGCCGCGGTCGTAAATTCGGGCAAGTTGCTGAAATAATTCGAGTTATTGTTGGCATCGACCTCTGAGATCATGAACGTCGGCTTAATGGTCAACGCATCGGTCGGCTTCCACAAACCGATGATCCGACCGCTCTTGAGATCCACATCGTTAATCCGTCTCGCCGTCACCGGCAGGTCCGGCTGCGCAACGCCATAGTCGCCGGGCGCCACTTGGTTGATGTAGCCCGGCACGTGCTCGAAGGCGCCAACGACCCGAATCGCCGAATCGGGGGTCAGGGGCAAATTCACGGCCGATTTTGTGAGATAGCCTACGCCGCCACCCTGCATGCTCGAGGCCGCCGACTTCCGCGTTCACGGCGACAGCGCTCGGGTCAGGCTGAGCGGTCAAGATTCTGACGGCGCCGCCCATGGAACTCGACCCGTAGAGCGTGCCCTGAGGCCCTCGGAGCACCTCGATGCGATCGACATCGAAGAAGTCTATGTCCGGTGCTCCCGCGAAGCCGTCAGTGCGGATATCAAGAGGCGTTTCGTTTATATAGAGTGATACCGCGGGTTCGAGACCGTAAGAAGTGCCGAGCCCGCGGATCGCCAACGTGGTCTCTCCGGGACCGAGCACATCGAAGGAGAGACTTGGAACGTACGCGGCCAGATCCGCCATACCCTGCAGGCGCATCTGGTTCAAGAGGTCGCCGCTCAAGGCCGTAATCGCCGCCGGTACGTCCTGAAGGCGCTCGGCTCGACGCTGCGCGGTGACGACGATCTCATCGAGAGAGTCGCTGGAGTTCTCCGCCGGCGCGCGTTGAATGACCAGCAGGCTTCCCCCTAACAACGCCGCACACATCAGTCTCATGACTCTCCCTTGCAAACTATTCACTGCTCGAATGGTGCAAGCCGTCCGACGACGCGGGCATACACATCGCTCCCATAACGCACGCCCGGCTTTCTGTCGTAGCTAAAAAGGGCAATCACGCGCGGCACACCGCCGATTACCGGCGGCACGCGGTGTAAGGCCCTGCGGCCGCAAAAGAGCAGCAAAGTCCCTGCCTCCACTTTGATCGAGCGCACCGATTGGGAACGGCCATCGAGGGCAGCAGCCACGGCTGCGTAATTCTCATCGCCGTCCTTTCGGATATTGGGCGCGAAGTCGAAGGTTCCGCCCGCCTCGTGGGGCTTGCAGCAAGATTGAGACCACGAAGTCATTGAGATCGAAATGCCAGCCGTGCGTGTCGCCCTCAAACATGACGGTCGATGTGCACCCCATGACGGGGTCGGCCAACGGGAAGAGCGCGGGCTCAGTCAGCATCTGTGCTATGCGCTGAGTAAGGGTTTCGTTGCGATACAGCGCCCGCAGTCGGCCCGCTTTTGTCCAGCACATCGGTTGCGACGACGAATTGGCGGCTCAGGTGTTTGCGGTGCCGTACGTGATCGGCCGGGTATTGATCCAACGGCGTTTCCTTGTACGCGCTGAAAGATTGCTCTCGCCGATATGCGCGCGGTATCGCATCCAAAACCTCCCGGGTCATTGCTTCAGCCACGCCGGGACGCAGGAAACCCGGAAGACTCACGAAGCTCGATTCCCCGAGTTGAGCCTTGCAGCGCTCAGCAACTGGTGCAAAGCCTGCCTCATCGCCGAGGGGATAGCGCTGCAAGTCAACTAACTCCGATAAGGGGAACGATTCATCCATGGCTTCTCCAACTCCCGGGAAAATGATTTTCTTCAATGCTTTTCCTAGGGTTATATTGGAAATTGAGCAGGGACAAGCTAGCGATTTTCGATGGCTTCGCTATAATTTTGATATGATAACTCTGCGACGGTCGCTGCCACCGATCAATGCTCTGGTCGTGTTCGAAGTCGCCGCCCGGCATGAGAACCTCACGGCGGCGGGCGCAGAGCTCTGCATTGCAGCCTCTGCCGTCAGCCGTCACGTCGCCACTGTCGAACGCGAAACCGGACTCAGCCTCTTCACGCGCAACGGAAATCGGCTTGAGTTGACCGCGGCAGGACAACGGCTTTCGGATGCGATAGGTACCGGACTCGGGCATGTTCGCGACGTGCTCGCCGCGCTCAAACAGCGGGAGGGTAAACGGGCGTTAACGATCGCATGCAGCCACGACCTTGCCCAGATCTGGCTGATGCCTCGGTTTCGCGAGCTCGCCGACCACATCGTCGATCGACAAGTGCGGGTCATTACCGCCACCAACTACGAAGGCTTCGATGCGCCCGATATCGACTTGTCGATCCGATTTGGCGACGGCAAATGGCCTGGCTTCACGGCCGCCCATCTATTTGACGAAGAGGGATTCCCGATCTGTGCCCCCGAACTGCTGGCACGGCATCCGGAACTGCGCAACGCTCCCCCGCACGTGCTGATGAGATTCCCGCTCCTGCGACTCGTGAGCGAGGAAACCATAGGACTGAGGTGGTCTGACTGGTTGTCCCACGAGGGCATTAAGCTCCCGGTGGTCACGGGGCCTGTATTTTCGACATTCTCGCTTCTGCTCCTCGAATTGGTGGCGGCGCGAGGAGTTGCCTTGGGCTATCAGGGCATTGTTGACCAACTCTTTATCGATGGCCGCATCGTTCGGCTCTCCGAGCGATCGATCCGAACGGGCCTAGGGTTTTATCTCGTTTATCGGGAGCCGGAACCCGTTCCGATAGAAGCGATTACGCACGTGTTGCGGAAAGGGCTCGACACACGGCAAGGCATCGGCCAGCACCTCACGGGCTCCTCTTGACGAACTCGCCCGCCTTCATGATGACCGACAGCTTTCGACCATCTTGAGCCAACACGCCAATGTCCTCGAGCGCGTCCCCGTCAACGATCAGAATATCGGCGTAGCAGCCCGGCTGGATCCTGCCGAGATGCGGCTCCATCAAGATCTCGGCATTCACGAACGTCACTGACCGCAAGATGGCAGCGGCGGATTGTACCTCCCGCCGAATCAGAAACTCGCGGGTCTGATGCGTGTGGAGATGCCCAAGGAGGTCCGTTCCAAAACCCACTTTCAGTCCCGCGCGATCCATGATTTCCAGCCCCTTGAGCGAGTGATCGCTCACCTCGCCGAGCTTGGCGCTCATCCAGGACGGCAGGCGGCCGGCTTTGGCATCGTCAAGCAGCGCTCTTACGATGACAGTCGTCGGCACGACGTATGCGCCCGCGGATTTCACGGCCGCCGCGCTACTCTCGTCAATCAGGGTCGCATGCTCTATGGTGCGTACCCCGAGCATCGCCGCTCGGGTGATCGAGCTCGGCGGATGACAATGCGCGGCGACATATTTTCTGCGCCGAGCGGCCTCCTCGACCGCTGCTATAACCTCCCGGTCCGTGAATTGATCCATCCAGATCGGATCCGCCGGTGATAAAACACCTCCCGACAGCATAATCTTGATGCAATGAGCCCCACGCCTGAGTTCCTCTCGGGCCGCGGCTCGGACCGCATCCTCGCCATCCACTACGAGTGCCACGCGGCCCTCCGCCGAACATTCGCAGGCACCCACACCACTGAACGTATCTCTAAAATCACCGTGTCCGCCGGTCATGGACAAGGCCCGCCCGGCGAAGAACACGCGTGGTCCTCTGATCAGTCCATCCGCTACCGCCCTCGCGATGCCGGCATCGCCACCCCCGACATCACGTACCGTGGTGAAACCGCAATCGAGCGCATGGCCCAGCATTTTTGACGCATAACTAGCCACATAAGTCAGAGGTTGGGTCTCGACTTCCGTCACCCGGAGACTAGAACCCAGAACGTGGCAGTGCGCGTCGATCAATCCGGGCATCAGAGTCTTCCCAGCGACGTCGATGACCTCCCCCTTTCCCGAAGAGCCAGTCGTTCTCTCCACGGCAACGATTCGGTCGCCCTCGACGACCACAACCGAATCGTCGAGGTATTTACCGTGCACGCCGTCGAAGATTCTCGCGTTTGTGAAAGTCGTCCGATTCACGCGTCACCCGCCTGCCGATTGCCCTGACACAACATTTAACAATCACTCAACGAGCTTCACGGCATAATATTTGTAAGGAGTGAGTGCCTTTTTGTCACTGTAAGTCGTGGGAGTGTAGCGCAAACGTTAGTGAATCAGTCCTTCTTCGCGAAGTGCAGTCTGCACGGCGGGGCGTGCAGAGACTTTCTTCTGGGCCGGCGGTTGTTGTTGTCGTGCCGCCCAACGCTCATCGGCGGCTTGTTGGTGAGCTGCGAGAGAGTTCTCTCGACCCATTGCGGACATCCACGCGATCTGCTTTCCTTCCAACTGAGAATAGTGAGAACGGAGGCATGAAGCCTTCTGCATCTGCACCTGTCGATAGTGCCGCCAGCGTGCTGACGAGGTAAAAGCACCATGCCCGATACTAAATCGTCCTCTGCTCCCGTCTCAACTACTCAAGGACCGGGGCTTCACGTGCCAGCGCGGTTCATTCCAGTTCCGAAAACGATCAGCCCAGAGGCACAGGCCGCCCTGACCCAGGAGAATCCATACGGTAGCGAGTCCGAACCAGACCCCTGGGATAAAGCTGCGTGGGAGAAGCGCGGTCGTGAGCGAAACGAGGCATTTGCGGGAATGCTTGCATCGCGGTTCGCATCTGACCATCCAAAGAAGCTATCGGAGCTCAAGCTCTCTCACGTAACGCTGTATGAGATCGAGCCGTCGATCTTGCCGGACAGACACGCCACGAAAGCACTTTTGTACGTTCATGGAGGGGGCTTCACGATGGGCGGCGGCATCAGCGCCGCCTATGCCGCCTTTGGGCTTGCAAAACTGGCAGGGCTCAGAACCTTCTCGGTCGACTACCGGATGCCACCCCAATCGCCATTTCCAGCTGGATTGGATGATGCGGTGGAAGCATATCGCTTTGTGCTTGATCGCTATGGAGCGTCCAACGTGGCGGTTTACGGTCCTTCTGCAGGTGGCGCAATGGCCGCATCATGCTTGCTGAAGGCACGGGACTTCAGGATGCCAATGCCAGTAGCGTGTGTCCTGCACTCTCCTGAGGCTGATCTCACCGAATCAGGCGATAGCTTTGAGACAAACCTGGGCATCGATCCTGTTTTGAAACGGCTTACCAATTCGATAGCGCTCTATGCGAACGGTCATGATCTGAGAGATCCATACCTTTCGCCTCTCTTTGGAGACTTCAGCAAAGGCTTTCCACCGACGATGCTGTCCGCCGGAACACGAGATCTATTCCTCTCCAATACGGTACTCATGCACCGTGCGCTTACGCGTGCCGGCATCCCTGCCGCTCTCAGCATCTGGGAGGCGATGGGACACGCCGGATTTTTCGGAACGGCGCCGGAAGACCGAGAAATGCTCCAAGAGCAGGTTCAATTCGTTCTGGATCATCTGCGCGCTCGATGACGAAGGACCGCTTCTGGCCGACAGTTGCTCGATGCGGTCAAATCCCGGTTTCGACCCGAAGCCGTCTGTGGCTACCGTCAGCTTTCCGGCCGATAGATCACGCCACGTAGGCTTATTCACGATCAGGAAAATCAGTTTTGAGTGCACCGTCCATAACACGAGCCGGTCCGCCCTCGGGAATCTACATTGCCCACTTGTACAGCCACATACAAATACCGATTGCGCACAGCACATTGCCGAGTCGGTTCATCGTGAGCGCTAGGCCTTGCAGCTTCGGAAGCCGCATCACCGCCTTCGGTAGCTCACTTAGCGGCAGATACATCGGCGCACTCCGCCGCCCCAGCCACGCCGCCGCACCGCTCCAAACACTACCAACGCAAAATACGGTCAGCGGCGTCATTATGTGGCGCGCCATGTCGCCGCCGATAAAAAACGCCGAGCCTACGAGCACCCAAAGCATGGCTTTGGTCTCGCGAGTCATAGCGAACTCCCTTGCTCGCAGCGCGCAGTACAAGCAAGGAAGAAAAAACGCGAACAGCCCCGCCGCTGTCCAAGTCCAACCTTGCTGTAGCGCCAGTCCGCCGAAGCAAAAGGAAAAAATGGCGAGAATTTTTGCAAACTCTTTGAGTGTCATAGCATCTGATCAGCGGTTCTCAATGCTCGGAACAAGATTCGGCGGCCCTGTGTCACTGAGTCCAGAAGTGGAATCGGTTCTCCCCTTTACTTATTAAGATTTCTCCGGCCCGATGCTTACCGGACGGGATCTCCATATGTTCGAGAATGCACAGCGAGCTACGACCCTTTCCCAAAGACGCGTAACGCAAAGCCATGACGTCACCCCGAACCGCCCGGTCAGTATAGCCGTGCGCAGCGAATGTCCGAATGACAGCTTGCGGGCGCAACGTTCTGAGGGTCGAATGACTCAAAGTGGCCGATTGGAGTCCGTGGCGTCCGTCTGCCGGTATCGACCTGGCACTTATGAGATCATAGACACTCGGGACGGAACGGGGGCTGTCGGCGTAGAACAAACATGCATAGAAATCTCGTGCTTCTGAGTCTTGTCCTTTCGTCGACGCTGGCCCGCGGAGACCCAGCACCCGGAGACGCTCCGCCCGCATGGGCATATCCCGTTAACCCTCCAAATTTGACGGTGCCGGCTGATGACGGCACTCCCCTGCACGTGCCAGATAGCGGGGCGGCGTTCACGTTAACCCAGATCCGTGATCTGAACTTTTCGCCGGATTGGCACCCGGGCGATCACCCGCCGATGCCGGAAGTCGTAGCTCGGGGAAGAAAGCCGGCCGTGTTCGCTTGCGGCTGTTGTCATCGGGCCGACGGGTCTGGTGGTCCTGAAAACGCGAGGCTTGCGGGCCTTCCAGTTGCATACATTGCGCAGCAGATGGCGGATTTCAAAAGCGGGGCGAGAAAGACGTCGGTACGTGGTAGAAACCCCGGGCTGATGGTGGACACTGCGAGGGCTATCACCAACGACGAAATCGAAGCGGCCGCCGAATACTTCTCCGCGCTCATGCCCAGATCGGCGATCAAAATCGTTGAGGCGGCGAACGCACCGAAGACCCGGGTCGTTGATTGGCATCTGGCCGTGGCCTTGACTGGCGGGACGGAGCCGCTTGGTCAGCGCATTATCGAGGTTCCCGAGAATCTCGAGCAGTTCGAGAGGCGCGACGGACGCTCGCACTGGGTCGCCTATGTTCCACCGGGAACTGTTCAACGAGGAGCAAGGCTGGTTGCTTCTGGCGGCGGCACCACGGTCGCTTGCGTCTTCTGCCACGGCCCAAACTTGAAGGGTCTCGGTACAATTCCCGGCATCGCCGGGCGCTCACCGAGTTACCTCGTTCGTCAGCTCTACGACTTTCGGGCCGGCGTACGAGGGGGCCCCGGGAGCGCGCTCATGAAGCCTGTAGTTGAGAAGCTCTCTATGAACGACATAATTTCGCTTGCGGCGTATGCGGCGTCATTGAACCCTTGAGCCGCGCGCGACCGATCACGGCTCTGCCAGCGCGCCCCCGTTCCTTGGCAACAGCAGCACGAGCGTGGCTGACATAAATAGCGAGAGCCCAGCCATGGCAAGGCCTGCGTAGAGGTTCCCCCTTCTCATAGCGATTGCCCCTATCGTGGAGGGCCCGACAAAACCGCCGAGGTTTCCGACGGAATTTATTGGTTATAGCGCCGCTAAGAAACAGTGGCAGCGCGAACACTCCAAAAATTAAGTCCACCCGATAGAAACGTCGTGGTGAATCGCGACGAGTGTGTCCAATCGCCTAGAAACTGCTGCGTCTGCATTCACTTAGTCCCTCGAAACCGGTTTTCCCTTCAATAGCGCAACGATCGCCATCGCGTGTCCGTGCCCCAACTTAAAATCTTGCTTCAACCATGCAACAACTTGTCCCACCTTGATGCCGGCCCGCAATCCTCCCTTGCTCGAGTACCCCTTTTTTTCGGCCAATTTCTTGAAGTCAGCAGCGCTCTTGCCGGTCTTCGCTTCTATATTGTCCAGGTAGGCTTTGAAGGTCATATTCAACATTCCCCGGTTTGCTCGCCGTACACGCCGAACAGAATCGTCTAAGCACGCTAGTTTTTGCGAATCGGGATAAGCGCCCGCAAATTGACGTCGCGCAGATAGATTCCCGCCCAAACGACGACGCCTAGATAAACACCAAACAACACGTGCGAGAAGAGCGGATCCCCGGCACGCATATGCGTGGCGACCGCGCCGGCGTCCAAAACCACGGGCAATGCCAATAGCTTCATCGTCGAATCCATCACCAAGAATAGTATCGCCAACCCGGAGAGCATCCACCCTGTTCGATACTTCCAATCCCGCACATTCGATGGGATCGATTCGTCTCCACTGGCCATACGCAACTCCCGCTTGCTGGTATCTCCACTCGCGGAACAAATCTACCTCAGCGGGAATCCCTCGGTCTTGTATAAAAACGACAGCTGCGTCTCCGCGCAAGTAATCTTCGTGGGGGTTATGCCGATCCATTGCCGAAGAGCACGAGTCAGATGCGCGTGATCAAAAAACCCACACCGCCACACCACGTCGGCGATTGGCACGCCTTCCCGGAGCAAGTTAGCCGCGAAGCGCGCGCGTTCAATTTGCCGCAAATTATTATGAGTCATTCCGACCACTCGCAGAAAGCGCCGCTGAGCCGACCGTGTGGAGAACGTCGTAGGCTCGCCCATTAATGCTGCGGTGACCACTGGATCACAGATCACTAGACCTCTGTCCACGAGTCGTTTGACAAACGATTCCGCGTTTTCGAATGTTGGAAATTCCCATTTTCTGCCATCCAGCTGAAATCTTCGCTTCGATACCTGGGGCAAATTGACACCAAGACTGTTCATTAGCCGAGGTAAGGGCACCTGTGGCATAAACGTGCCCGCTTGAATCGAATGGCCAACCACTCGCCATTGGCCGGACACGGCACTTCGGTCGGCTTGGTTTCGGGGCCACGTACAGTGACGATTGATCGCCCTTCGAGACGGGAGATGACCATCTCCCAATGACAAGACGCGATGGAAAGGAACGTGCCCGCGCGCGTGCTGTAGCAACTCCAAACCCTTTCTATCAAAGGCGAGTCGGAGATCCTATCGTAATCGAAACAGATGAGCATGATGAATAACAACGGCCTCCGTTACGGCTTCGCCTTCGCCGGCTGTTCCGCTGCGATCAGGCCGTTCAAGGCCCGGCGAAACTGCAGCGGTGCGCGATCGATGGCAAGATCGATGTTCGGCGTCACTTGATTCGCGAATCCCCGCTGCACGGCGTTCAAGATCAGGCGGTCCTCGGCGAACGCGTCCCGCACCGCGTCGTCCATGATCTTCGAGACCCGCTGATCCCCGGGAGAAAAGTTCCGCATCTGAAACCAGAAGTAGCGCGAATGATCGGCGTCGACGGGTGTGATGAAATTGTACGAGTCCATCATGAATGCCTTCTCATGTATGGATCTGCCGGGGCCGCCGGTCCCGGCGGGAACGAACAGCGCCCGAATGATGGCGTGGCTGGGAAAGCGAACCTCGTAGTGCTGCAGTCGATCGCAGCGGCCGGCAAACGCGACCAGCGGAGCATAGAACGGCGCGACCTCAACGTCATGCAGCCAGCGGGCGGCCACGACGCCGGTCGTGGAGACCTCCGTTTGAACGGGCTCGTCCACGAGTTCCTCATTGCCGAAGGACGTGCGGTGAACCCACGCCACGTGCGAGGGATCGAGCAGATTGTCGGTCACGTAAAGATAGTTGCAATCGACCGCCATCGAGCCGCCCTGATTCCTGTCCCAGGCGGGATCGGTCCAGTGATCGATGCCGACGATCGTCTCGGCGCGGGCTTGCGAGGCATCCCCCATCCAGATCCATACGAGTCCATAACGTGAGACGGCAGGATAGCCTCGCACGCCGACCGAGGGCGGAACACGTTTCACCCCGGGTATGCGGATGCAGCTTCCGGCGCGATTGAAGACCATGCCGTGATATCCGCACTCGATCTCGTCGCCGGCGATCCGCCCCATCGACAGCGGCAGCTTGCGATGCGGGCAGGCGTCCTCGAGGGCTACGGGTTCGCCCGCCTCCGTGCGATAGAGGACGATGCTGTCGCCGATGACCCGCACCGCCCGGGGTTCCCGGGTTACCTCGCGATCCCAGGCGGCGACGTACCATGCGTTTCTCAAAAACAAGGGCTTCTCCTTGAAGACGAAACGAGTCTACGTTGACGACGCAGCGGCGTCGATCGGCCGATGTTCCGGCGGCCCCATTTGACGTCGAAAGCACGGATCGGAGAGACTCTGCGCCCCCGCACATCATCTTGATGTTGCGGCCGCCCGGACGTCGAAGGACCTCACCGAATGAAAAAGATCACCGAACCCACCCGCAGCATCGACGTCGTACTGGAAACCGAGGTGCTGGTCGTCGGCAGCGGTCCCGGCGGACTTGCCGCGGCGCTCGCGGCCGCGCGCGCCGGTGCTCGCACGGCGTTGATCGATAGAAATGGCTGCTTCGGCGGCAACATCACGCAGGTGGGCGTCGAGGGATTCGCCTGGTACCGTCATGAAAACACGGTGGATTGCGAGGGCATCGGCATCGAATTCGAGACTCGTGCAAAGGCGATGGGCGCGGCGATGCCGGAACCCCAGTCCTTGAGTCACGCGCTCGATGCCGAAATGTTCAAGTGGGTTGCCGACGTCCTGGTCGAAGAGGCGGGCGTCAAGCCTCTGCTGCATCGCCTGGGCGTGGCGCCCATCGTGGAGAATGGCGCCATCTGCGGTGTCATCACCGAGAGCAAGGCGGGCCGGGAGGCCATCCTGGCACGGCGGGTCATCGACGCCACGGGCGACGCGGACATTGCGGCGCGCGCCGGTGCACCGTTCCACAAGAATCCAAAGGAGAAGATGATGGCGGCATCCGTCATGTTCTCCATGTCCGGAGTCAACAAGCAGCGCTTCATCGACGCGGTGAAGGCCGATCCGCAGACCTACGCCGACTGGTCGGGCAACGGAGAATGGGACTACGAGACGACGGGAAAGGAAGATAAGCTGTTTTCTCCGTTTCTGCGCAAACCATTCAAGAAGGCGCTCGATGCCGGCATCATTCCGCCGTACCTGCACACGATCGCAGGCACGTGGGGCACCGTGACCGATCAGGGCGATCTGACCTACCTGAATCTGGTGCATGTCCCGGAAATCGACGGCACCGATCCCGACGATCTGACGATCGGCGAAATCCGCGGCCGCCGCGAGGCGATCTACGCGCTGGAGGCGTTGCGCAAATTCATGCCCGGCTGCGAAGACGCGAAGCTGCGCAATTTTGGGATGACGCTCGGTATTCGCGACACGCGCAAGATCGATGCTCGCTACAACCTGACCGGAACCGACGTGCGCGAACAGGCGCGGTTCAACGACGCAATCGGCATCTTCCCGGAATTCATCGACGGCTACGGCATCCTGATCCTGCCGACCACCGGCCGGTACTGGCACGTGCCGTATCGGGCGCTGGTCCCCCAGGGCGTCGGCAACCTGCTGGTTGCCGGGCGCTGCATCGGCGGCGATAACGTATCGCACGCCTCGGCGCGCAACATGATGTGCTGCGCCGTCAGCGGCCAGGGAGCGGGTGTCGCGGCCGCCATCTCGCTGCGCCGTGACGAGCCGTTCGACCGTCTGAATA
This sequence comes from uncultured Gammaproteobacteria bacterium, assembly GCA_963799885.1. Lineage (GTDB taxonomy): Bacteria > Pseudomonadota > Gammaproteobacteria > Steroidobacterales > Steroidobacteraceae > Bog-1198. The sequence continues at coordinate 47,449 of CAWCYX010000008.1, forward strand.
TCACCGCGGTGCAGACGGAATTGGCCCGCCAGGGCGCACGGTTCCGCTGATGCGCTTGACGGCGATCACGGCTGCCCAGATCGTTCGATATTTCACGAAAGCATTGTCGCCTTGGTCGGGGAATCCCTGAATTTGAACATCTTGTGCGGCTGCTCGCACGGGATGTTATGGAACATGCCCCGCTGCACGTCATTTCGGCCGCAAGTGGCCGATAGTTTGGACAGCGCGCCAGACAGGCGTTTTTGACGGGAGCGACATCATGCCAACCCTACTGTTCCAATTCGCGAGAAAATTGAAGATCAGCCGGTTCACGATCGACGTGCTCATGGAGCGGCTCGGCAACCTGCATCCCTCGCGTCAGCGCGCTGCCGACGAGTGGGAGGGGTTTGTCGGTCGGACCTACGAATGCCTGAAAGCCTGCGACCGGTTGCACAGCGAGTTGGGCGAACAACTCAATGTCGTCCAATCGCGCAATGCCGGCGATTTCCCATCCCTGATCGACCGATTCGAAGACCTGCACCGGCGCATTTCCGAATCGATCGCGAACTTGAACTCCTTCGAGAATGGGACCGCGCGCACGAACTAGCGCCGGGCCTGGGCGACGCCGAGCCTAAGCGGCGCGGAGCCCCGCGGTGCGACGCTCACGTTCCGGCGGCCAATTCCCGCGTAAGCGTGGCCGCCGGTACTTCTCTGCAGCCGCCCGCGTTCTGACCGGCCCAGAGGGGTGAAAAATCACTGCTGCCGGCGTTCTCCGCCCTGGCGCGCAGAGGGGCAATGGCGTCAGCGGCCAGCGGGAAGGCCGGCACCTCGCTCATCGCACCGAGTTCCCTCATGAGACGATTCACGATGCCGCGCGCCGGCCGGCCGGTGAATAGATTCGTCAGGGCGGTGTGGCCGGCTTGCTCGCCCGTCAGTGCGGCGCGGTGCACGGGGCTCGTGGTCGCCTCTGCACACAGCAAGTAGGCAGTGCCGATTTGCACGGCTTGCGCGCCCAATGCCATTGCAACGGCGACGCCCGTCGAGTCGGCGATACCCCCGGCGGCTATCACGGGGGTCTTCACGGCTCTCACGATCTGCGGCAGCAGTGCGAAGGTGCCCATTTGCCTGGTCAAGTCATCGGACAGGAACATGCCGCGGTGTCCGCCGGCTTCGAGACCCTGGGCGATGATGGCATCGACACCGCGCGCCTCGAGCCAACGGGCTTCCTCGATGGTTGTTGCGGAGGAAATGACCTTGCTGCCCAAAGCCCGGATGCGGGCGAGCAGATCAGCGGGCGGCAGGCCGAAATGGAAGCTGACTACGGCGGGTGCAGGCTGCATCTCGCAGAGCAATTCGAACTCTTCATGGCCGAACGGCCTACGCAGGGGTGCGCCCGATGCCGTCTGCCATTCCAAGCCGAAGGCCCGATAGTACGGCGAGAGCTTCGCTCGCCAGGCCGTCTCCCGTGCCGCGTCGGCGGCCGGCGACGCGTGGCAGAAGAAATTCACGTTGAACGGCTTCGAGGTCTGCCGCATGAGCTTGGATATTTCGTCGCGAAAAGCCGGCGCGGTAAGCGTGGCGCACGGCAGCGAGCCGAGCCCACCCGCATTCGACACGGCCGCGGCCAGGGCACTGCCCTGGACACCCGCCATCGGTGCTTGGATGATCGGCAACTCGATGCCGAGAAGTGCCCGCAAAGTTGACATACGATTCCGCAGGCGATGATAACCGTCCCCGACGCTGGCGGCAAAGCGCGGTGTATCATCGGCAAATGAGGGCCTCGATTCATTTTCCTGCTGCTCGATGAAAATTTCCGGCACGCATTACCGCACCATCTGGCCCTCCGCAGCCGGAACCATCCGGGTCATCGACCAATCCCGTCTGCCGTTTGAATTCGCGACGATCGATCTTGAAACTCTCGAAGACGCCGCGCACGCGATCCGCAGCATGGTGGTGCGAGGCGCACCGCTGATCGGGGCGACCGCCGCCTACGGTATGGCGCTCGCTCTGCGAACGGACGCGTCGGACGCCCGCATCGACGAGGCGGCACGAGTACTGGCGGCAACCCGTCCGACGGCCGTCGACTTGGCCTGGGCGCTGGCCCGAATGCGCAACGCGCTGGCGGCCGTTGCACCCGATCAGCGCGCCGATGCCGCACTGCGGGAGGCGGCCGCAATCTGCGACGCCAGCGTCGAACAATGCCGGTCCATCGGCGCTCATGGCCTCCAGATCATCCGTGCACTGTCCGGTACGGCGGACCGCGCGGTGAATGTTCTTACCCACTGCAACGCCGGGTGGCTCGCCTGCGTCGACTGGGGCACGGCGCTTTCGCCGATCTACATGGCGCATGATGCGGGCATCAGGATTCACGTTTGGGTGGACGAAACCCGCCCCCGCAATCAGGGCGCCGCGCTGACCGCCTTCGAGTTGGGATCCCACGGCGTGCCGCACACGGTGATCGCCGACAATCTTGGCGGTCACCTCATGCAACGGGGACGGGTGGATATGGTGATCGTCGGCAGCGACCGCACCACCGCAGCGGGGGACGTGTGCAACAAGGTGGGGACGTATTTGAAGGCGCTCGCCGCTCACGATAATGGCGTGCCGTTCTATGCGGCGCTGCCGCGCAGCACGATCGACTGGTCGCTCGAGCGCGGCGCAGACATTCCGATCGAGGAACGGTCGCCCAGCGAACTCACCCACATGACGGGCCGGGGTCCGTCCGGCGCCATGCAAACGATCAGAGTGGTGCCCGAGGGGAGCGGGGCGCTCAACCTCGGCTTCGATGTGACGCCTGCCCGCTTGGTGACCGCTTTGATCACCGAACGCGGCATCTGCGCTGCGTCTCCTGCAGGCTTGCAGCGCCTGTATCCGGATCGGAGCCCGCCGCAATGACCAGTGCCGGCGCATTGGCGGACCGGAAATTGCAGGAAGCGCTGATTTCAGCCTGCCGCGAACTCGCGCGTCTCGGCCTGACCCATGGCACCTCCGGCAACATCAGCTTGCGCCGCGGTGCGCGGCAATTTTTCGTGAGTCCCACCGGAATGCGTTATGAGGCGCTCGAAGCCGACGACATTCCGCTGGTGGACCTGGATGGCCGTTGGTTCGGGCACCGTGTCCCGTCGAGCGAATGGCGGTTTCACCGCGACATTTTCAAATCCCGGGATGACGTCGGCGCAATCGTGCACACCCATTCGACCAACGCCACGGCGCTCGCCTGTACCGGCAGGGGCATCCCTGCATTCCACTATATGGTGGCGGTCGCGGGCGGCTCGGACATCCGTTGTGCGCCGTATTACACCTTCGGCACACAGGCGCTGTCCGATGCCGCGGTCGCCGCCTTGCAAGGCCGGAAGGCTTGCCTGCTGGCGAATCACGGCGTCATTGCCGTGGGTGCGGATCTTCCCGCCGCCCTGGCGCTTGCCGGCGAAGTCGAAAACCTCGCGGCACAGTATTGTGCGGCACTCGCGTTGGGGGACGTGCGCATCCTCGATGAGAGCGACATGCGCCCCGTCATCGACAAGTTCCGCACCTACGGGAACCAGGATGCGACGGACTCCGGCCTGACCTTCGGCGGGGCTCTGCAAGATGCGGCAGCCAAAGGCAGCCGCTCATGACGGAATCGCCCAAGGACTCCCCCACACCAGAACATTCCCTGTATCGCCCGCTCGACGCGCCAAGTTTGGTCGCTCTGCTTGCCGGGATGAACGACCTGCGCGCGCTTCTTGGGTCGCGGCCGGCGGATTGGCAGGTTCGCGAAGTCGGCGACGGCAATCTCAATCTGGTCTTCATCGTGGACGGACCGACGGGGTCCGTGTGCGTCAAACAGGCCCTTCCCTATGTTCGCGCCGCCGGCCCGTCCTGGCCGATTCCGCTCGAACGCGCCTATTTCGAGTATTCCTACTATGTGGCCGTGGCTCCATTCGTCGGCAATCTGATTCCAAAGATCTACCACTATGATCCGGATCTTTTTTGCATCGTCATGGAGCGGCTGTCGCCGCACATCATCGTGCGGCATGGCTTGATCGCGGGGCGCCGCTACCGCAATCTGGCGCATGCCATGGGCGAGTATGTCGCTCGGGCCTGCTTCTTCACCTCCGACCTCGCGTGGCCGTTCGAACGCAAAATGGACGGGATCGCGCGGTTCGCCGGCAACAAGGCGCTGATGCGCATCTCGGTCGATCTGATTTTCCGCGATCCCTACATCAGCGACGAACGCAATCGTCACACCTCTCCGCAGCTCGACCAAATCGTCGCGGATCTGCGCCGCGATGGACCGCTCAAGGCTGCGGTAGCGCGCTTCGGCCAGAAATTTCTCACCGAAACTCAATCTCTCATCCACGGGGACCTGCATTCCGGCTCGGTGATGGTCTCGGAAAACGATACCCGTGTGATCGATCCGGAATTCGCCTTCTATGGTCCGATTGGCTTCGACCTGGGCGCATTTTTCGGAAACCTGCTGCTGAGCTGGTACTCGCAGCCCGGTCACGCAACATCGAATGACGCCCGCCTCGCCTACCAGGACTGGATTCTCGATCAGGCGAGGACATTCTGGGAGACGTTTCGCAGCCGCTTTCTCGCACTCTGGGCCGGGCACGCCAGGGGCGACGCATGGCCGGCCGCAATGTTCTGCGCTGCCGCGGACAGCGCTGCGCTCGAGTCGGCACGCAACGCATTCCTGAATTCGTTATTCGCCGATATGCTCGGCTTCGCCGCCTGCAAGATGATCCGCCGCATCTTAGGATTCGCTCACGTGATCGACTTCGAGCGGATCCCGGATGCGGCGCTGCGTGGATGCTGTGAAACCGATGCCTTGGCCCTGGCGCATTTGCTGTTGACGCATCCCGCGCAGTTTCGATCGGTTGATGATGTGATCGACGCCGTGCCGCGCATCGGAAAGAGGCGTTGAAACTGCACTCCAACTGTTGAAACTGCGCTCCGTCTAAAGTCCGATCGCCTCTTTCAGAGCGGTCGGCGTCGTCAGATCGGCTGCTTCGATGCGGCGTACGATTCGCCCGCTTGCGTCGGCAACGAGCACCACCGGGACCTCGTTCACATTGAAGGCCCTGAACAGCGCTCCCGAGTCGTCCAAGGTCAGCGGAATGTTGACATGATACTTGAGCCGATACTCCCGCAGGTCCGGGGGTGTCGCCCACAGCCCCGAAGCCACGCCGAGCCACCGGGCACTGCGCTCCCCGCCGCTGCGCTCCCCGGCGACGGCAGTCACTTCCTCGCGAATTCGACGGCAATTGGCCGACGCCGCGGGCCGCGTCGTTTCCAAGTAGGATTCGCACCACGGCGACAGAAACACCAAGACCGTATTCCTCGGATCATGGGCGTCGAGAAAATGAAATCGATGCCCGTCGATGGTCTTGGCAGAGTCGGAGGGAAGTTGCGATCCGACAGCCAAGTGGGCCGACTCCGACCGGACAATGGCCGGAGCCACCCTCGCCGTCGCGCCGTCGCCGATACCTGCGGGCGACGCCGCGGTGCGCGCTGCCTGCAGAGCGGCGTCAAGACGCGCATCGGCAAGGTGGCCCACGTATTGGATCCGGCCGTCGCGCCCGATCACGATGTGCTGCGGGGTCACGCGAAGATGCAGGGCAGCGGCCAGGCGGCCGTCGTCCACGACGATGGGCATCGTCAGTCCCATTTTGCGGCGGTAGTCCCGGACATCACCGATCGGGTCGTTGAATCCGGTATTGACCGCGATCACCGCAAGGTCCGTCCCGGCAGTTTCGTAGGTCCGCTCGAAATGCGGCATCTGCTCACGGCAGGGTACGCACCAGGTGGCCCAAAATTTCAGGTACACGGCCTGCTTGCCGTACAAGCGACCCAGATCGATGGTATCGCCGTCGATGGTCGCCAACGCGAGCCGTGGCGCCGGCTTTCCAATCAGCGAACTCCCGGCACTTTCCGCCAACTGCTGGCCGCTGGTCGCCGCTTGGGATTCGGCACCGATCCATGCAATCCCGCCGAGCGCGAGAATCATCACTACTGCGCGGAGCGTCATGGTCGGCTTGCCGGGGTGGCGCCGGTCCCGGCGGCGGTCGATACCGGCGCCCCTTTGTCTTTGATGATAAAGACCAGTATGCGCGCGGATTTCGTGCGGCTGGCATTGGCCGAGATCGTATGGATATCGTCCGGACCCTCGTAAAAGGTTTCACCCGGACCCAAGGTGACGGCGGCCGACCCTTCCACCTGCATGCGCACCTTCCCTTCGAGCACGTACACGAACACTTGCGCATTGTGCCGATGTGGAAGCGATGCGCCGCCCGCGAGATATTCCACCGTGACCATCAGCACCTCTTTGCCCGCGGCTCCGGCGAGGTCGCGCGTCATCAATTGCTTGACGATGGCGTCCCGCGAAGTATTTGGAGCGGCGGCCGTTGCCGGGGCGGCCCGTGCCGCGGCGTCCGATGCCGCGGCAGCAGCCATCCAGAGCAGAACTCCGAACCAGAGCGCCATTTTTTCGATTGCGGTGTTACGGCACATGGACCAAGATTGCATCTTTTAATGGATCCCATAAAGGTCCGCTTTCCTCTAATTTCATGGAACCACCTGTTCTGCGTCTACCGGTTGTCCTTCCGCAGCGCGGATCACGATTGCTGCTGATTTCGCTGCGCGATCAGTTGCGCACGGCGATTCTCGACGGGCGTCTGAAGCCGGGAGTGCGGCTGCCCTCGACCCGCGTGCTCGCGGAAGGCTGCGGCATCGGTCGGAACACGGCGGTCGCGGCCTACGAGCTGTTGTTGAGCGAGGGCTACGTGGTGGTCCGCCGCGGCTCGGGGACAACGGTGGCCGAATCACTGCCGGTGCCGCCGAATCCGGCGAGGGAAACGACGCGACGTAGTTGGGAGCGACGGTTGAATCGGTACTGGCGGGGCCGGGCGCCGCCGCGGCGGCCCAGCGCCGCAGCGCCGCCGCGATACGTATTTCAAGTCGGAATGCCGGATGCGATCAATTTTCCGTACGATATCTGGCGACGGTTGGAGGGCCGGCTCGAACGCCGGGTGCGCAGCGGCGTTCCGCTCGTGGCGGGTTCGCAAGGCCTTCCGGCCCTCAGGGAAGCCATCGCCCAACATGTCTCCTTCGCGCGTGCCGTCGCTTGCGGGCCGGAGGACATCGTGGTGACGGCGGGCGCACATCAGGCATTCGATCTGCTGGCCCGGATCCTGACGACATCCGGGCGCACGATCGTCGCAATCGAAAATCCGGGATATCCGCCCGTTCGCGAGGCGTTCGCGGCCCACGGCGCACGGCTCGCGCCGGTGCCGGTCGATGAAGAAGGATTGCTCGTCGATCACATACCAAGGCAGGCCCGGGTCGTGTGTGTAACCCCGTCCCACCAATTCCCGCTCGGCGCCGTCATGTCCGCCCGGCGCCGAACTTCGTTGCTGGATGTGTGCAGGCAACGACGTATCGTCATCATCGAGGATGACTATGACGGTGAGTTCAGGTTTGCCGATCGCCCGCTGGATGCGTTGCAGACGCTGGATCGAATGCACTCGGTCTTTTACGTCGGTACATTCTCCAAGAGTCTGCTTCCGGACTTGAGACTTGGCTACGTCGTGGCGCCGCGCTGGGCACTCGGCGCATTGGTCGCGGCGAAACGGGTCGCCGACGGGCGCTGCTGCGCGATCACGCAGGCGACGGTTGCGTTGCTGATACGAGAGGGTCACCTTGCCAGACACATCCGCAAGATGCAGCGCATATACCGCGGGCGGCGCGACCGGCTCCTGGAAGGATTGCGCTCCGGGTTCGATCGATGGCTGGAAGTGCTGCCCTCCGTCGCGGGGCTGCACGTCGCCGCGCGACTCAAGTCTCTGCGAGAAGACACCGTGATCGCACGCGGGCGCGAGGCCGGCGTCGGCGTCGGTGCGCTCGGCCCGTATTACGCGAAAAATCCCGCAATGCGCGGACTGATGTTCGGCTACGGGAACCTTGACGAGCGAGCGATCGATGCGGGTCTCGAGCGGTTTCATACATCGATATCGGGTATCGGGACTCGGACATGACCGGTGAAACGGTGCTGGTGACGGGCGGCTCCGGATTCATCGGGGCGTATTGCATCTTGCAACTGTTGAACGCCGGCTATCGCGTGCGGACGAGCGTGCGTTCGCTGACGCGCGAAGGCGAGGTGCGCGCCATGCTCAAGGTTGGCGGTGCGGTGCCGGGCGAAGCGCTTTGCTTCAGCGCCGCCGATCTTGAGTCCGACGCGGGTTGGCCGGTAGCAGTCGCCGGCTGTGCCTTCGTGCTTCACGTGGCCTCCCCCTTTCCCGCGGGCGCGCCCAAGCACGAGGATGAACTCATTGTTCCGGCGCGAGACGGCGCGCTGCGGGTGCTGCGGGCGGCACGCGACGCGGGCGTCAAACGTGTGGTGCTGACATCCTCCTTTGCCGCTGTCGGCTACGGTCACGCGTCTACGAATCGACGATTTTCCGAAGCGGACTGGACCGACCCCGGCGGCCGCCGGCTCGGCGCCTATGTGAAATCCAAGACCTTCGCGGAAAGCGCGGCGTGGGATTTCATCGCCCGTGATGGCGGGGCGTTGGAACTCGCCGTCGTCAACCCGGTCATGGTGTTCGGACCGGTGCTCGGACCGGACGTCTCGACGTCCGTCCAGCTGCTTCGGCTGCTGATGGATGGCCGAATGCCGCGCTGCCCGCGATTATCCTTCGGCATCGTCGATGTGCGGGACGTGGCCGATCTGCACCTTCGCGCCATGATCGATCCCGCCGCCAAGGGCGAGCGGTTTCTGGCAGTCGCCGGCGAGAGCCTGAGCATTCAGGAAATCTCCCTTCTGCTCCGGGCGCGCCTTGGCAACGCGGCTGCGCGCGCGCCGACCAAGGTGATGCCCGACTGGATGGTGCGGCTGGCGTCGCTATTCAGCCCGGCGGTCGCGCAAGTGGTCTCGGAACTGGGAAAGGTCAAAAACATCTCCAATGAAAAAGCCCGGCGCGTCCTTGGCTGGACGCCGCGCTCGAACGCCGATGCCATCGTCGCGACCGCCGAGAGCTTGCAGCGGTTTGGCCTGCTTCGCAATTCAAACAAGGCCGCGTAGCGGAGCCGCGGCGCCCCTTGATGTCCGCGACGTTGTTGAGAAATGCTACATTGCCGAATCAATCGATCGCGGGGGGCGCATGAGCATCTGGGATGTCGAACAGCCGAGTCGCCGTGGATTATTGCTGATGGCTGCGGCGGCGGGAGCGACTCTCGCTATGCCGCGCCGGATGTTGGCGGCCGCCGGCAAAGGCGCCGACGCGAAGCTCGGCGGCGATCTGACCGGTGTCCGCACCGCGATCGAGAATCAGCGTCCCGAGGCGATCAAGCGCCTGCAGAATTGGATCGCCCTGCCCTCCATCGCCGCGGAGAACCGCAATATGAAGGAGGGCTGTCAGATGATGATCGACCTCCTCAAGGAAGCCGGTTTCCAAAGCGCGACGATGATGCCGACGGACGGCCAGCCCGGCGTCTTCGCCACCTTGAACGCCGGCGCGCCGCGCACCGTCGGCATGTATTTCATGTACGACGTCAAACAATTCGATCCGTCGGAGTGGAGCTCTCCCCCGTTGACCGCCGCCATCGTCGACAAATCGCCGTTCGGCAAGGTGATGATCGGGCGCGGTGCCACCAATCAAAAGGGGCCGGAGGCCACCTTCCTCGCCGCCTTGCATGGCCTCAAGGCAGGCGGCCGTAAACCGCCGGTCAATATCGTGCTAGTCGCGGAGGGCGAAGAGGAGATCGGCTCACCGCATTTCGGTCAGGTGGTACATCGTCCTGAAGTCCTCGCGGCGCTCGCCAAATGCCACGAAGTCTTCATGCCCTTCGCCTCCCAGTCGCCGCAAGGCGGCGTGGAAATCGCCCTGGGTGCCAAAGGAATCATCGAGGTCGAGTTGGTGGCCTCGACAGAAAAATGGGGACGGGGCGCCAAGGACGACATCCATTCGAGCTACAAGGCCGAGTTGGACAGCGCGGTGTGGCGTATGGTCAAGGCATTGTCCACGCTGGTGTCGGAGGACGGCAATGATCCCGCCATCGACGGTTGGTTCGAGCACGTCAAGCCTTTGACCCCGCGGCAAAAGGAGATCATCGCGGACAAGGTCGCCCACACCCAGGAAGCGGACGTCAAGAAGCTGCTCGGCGTCCAGCATTGGGTGCACGATCTATCCTACCGCGACGCGCTGGAACGGCTGGCCTCGCAGCCGACGGTGAACATCGAAGGCATGTATGCGGGCTACATCGGTCCCGGCGGCAAGACGGTTCTGCCCTCCAAAGCCACCGCCAAGCTCGATTTTCGGTTGGTGCCCGACCAGACCGCCGCGGAGGCCGCGGCGAAGCTGAAGGCGCATCTCGCCAAGCGCGGCTTCGACGATATCGAGGTCAAGGTCACCGGCGGTTATGATCCCACTCAGACGGAGGAGAATTCGCCGCTGATCAAGGCGTCGACGTCGGTGTACACGCAGGAAGGGATGGCGGTCAGTCTGTCGCCGCGTCTCGCGGGTTCCTGGCCGGGCTATATTTTCACCGGTCCGCCCGTCAGCTTGCCCGCCGGACATTTCGGTACCGGGCACGGCAGCCGGGCGCACGCTCCCGATGAATATTACGTCATCGAGTCCAGCAATCCGGCGGTGCACGGCATGGCGGAGGCGACGCTGTCCTACGTCAAGTATCTGTACGCGTTGGCCATGGTCTGATGCCGGCCTCGCCTCACGGCCGGTACGCGCAGATGACAGAGGACACGCGGAGCTGACCGGCTCCTACGGCCGCACCCCGCGCCGGCCGGTGCTTCGACGCACGGTGGCGCCGGCTGCGGCGCCGGCCTGACGGTCGAGGTGGCCGCTGAGTTGTGCGGTCGCACCGGTGGAGACCGCGCCCAGCTTGGACTCGATGATTGCCAGATCGGGCCGCGGCCCGCGTGTGTGGCGCTCCAGCGCCTGCCGCATGACGCGCAGGTGCGACGGCGTGGTGCCGCAACATCCGCCGATGATGCGTGCACCCGCGTCGTAGGACAGGCGCGCGTACTCAGCCATCAGTTCCGGCGTGCCGTTGAAGCGGATCGCGCCGTCAACGAATTGCGGGATTCCGCAGTTCGCTTTGGCGACCAGTATGGCCGACGGCTCCGCCGCCGCAGCCAGGTTGACGATGGACGCGACGAGTTCCGAGGGTCCGACTCCGCAGTTGCTGCCGCAGCCCTCGAGATGATGCTTGCGCTGCAGCCCCGCGAGGTCGACCGGCGTGATGCCCATCATCGTCCGCCCGTTGGTGTCGAAACTTAAAGTTGCGACCACCGGGAGACCGACCGTCCGGGCACCCGCGATCGCGGCCTCGGTCTCCTCCACGGATGACATCGTTTCTATCCAGAGCACATCCGCGCCGCCGCTCGCCAGGGCGGCGGCTTGTTCCGCAAACGACTCACGCGCCATATCCAGACTGAGCGGGCCCAAGGGTTCGAGGATTTCACCGGTGGGACCCATGCTGCCGGCGACCAGAACGACGCGGCCCGATCCGGCTGCCACACCGCGCGCGATGGCGGCGGCTCGTTCATTCAGTTCAGCGACGCGGTGCTCCGCCTTGTGCAGCTTCAGCCGATGGCGAGTACCGCCGAAACTATTGGTCAAAATAATGTCGGCGCCGGCCTCGACGAAGTTGCTGTGCAAGTCGGCGATTCGATCCGGGTGGTCGGCATTCCACAATTCCGGGGCATCGCCCGATTGAAGCCCGCGGTCGAACAGGTTGCTGCCGGTTGCGCCGTCGGCCAGGAGCCAAGGACGTTCGTCAAGCAATTCCTTCAATCGGTCTGTCATTTGCGTCTCTGAACTCAAGGTTGGGGCTTCACACACCGCATGCGCTGCGCGGATTATCCACGAAATCCGGCAAATTGTGCGCGCGCGCCTGGCACAATCAGCATTTGCGTTGGGAGATCAGCCATGACGCATAGAGTTCCGTGCATTCGCCCCATAGCCTGTCTAATCACCGCGCTTTCGATGTTGAGCGGGTGTGCCACCGGCGGGTCCCACAGGGCTTCTGTCGTTGGCGCCGAGGAGGCCGTACGCAGCACCGAACTGGCCTTTGCCAAAACGATGGCGGATCGGGACTTCAAGGCGTTTGTGAGCTACTTATCGAGCGACGCCGTGTTTTTCGATGATCGCAAAATGCAGCATGGTGCAACAGAAGTGGCGGCTGTCTGGAAGCCGCTGTTCAGCGACCCGAAGGCACCGTTTTCGTGGGCGCCGGATCACGTGGAAGTGCTGGCGTCGGGCGACCTCGCCCTCAGTACAGGGCCGGTGATTGTGAACGACAAAGTGGTGGGTCGGTTCAATTCGATTTGGCGACTCGAGGCGCCCCACACCTGGCGTATCGTGTTCGATAAGGGAGAACCTGTGTGCGCGGATCCCGCGAAGTAGCCGGAGCTGCGATTTCGGAGCACATACGCAGTTCCGAATCAGTGCGTTGCCGGGCGCTCGTAGACCACCTTACCCTGGAATAGAGTCATCTCGCAGACCATTGCCTTGAGCTGGTCCGTAGGCACGGTGTAGGGGTCGCGGTCCCAGACAGCGAGATCCGCTGCCTTACCTTGCTCGAGGGATCCGGTTTCCTTCTCCATGAACAATTGCCGCGCGGCCCATATGGTGTATGAACGCAAGGCCGCGTGGATATCCACTGCCTGCGACGTGCCAAACGGGGTTTTGCCGTTGGTTCCGTTCAATGTCTCACGCGCCACCGAGGACCATAGACCATAGCGTGCAGGAAAAGGCGTCACCGGCGCGTCAGAGCCGCCGGCCCAGATCATTGCCCTGTCAAGATACGTATGCAAAGGGACCATGCGCTGACTGCGAGCAGGTCCGAGTGCGCTCGGATAGCCGTCACCAAGCCACCACATAAATTCGGCCTGGGTTTCCGGAATGCCGGAATCGAACCGTGCCTGAAGCTCCGCCATCAGCGCGATTGCGTGGTCGGTGGGAAAGTTCGCATGGATGATGCTGAGTCGCAGGCCCCGTTTCGGGCTCGAGCGCAATGCCGCCGCATAGGTGTCCGCCACCCAATCGATCGCTCGATCGCCGACCGCGTGAGTCCCCACGCTCACGCTGGAATCGACGAATAGTTGGACTTGCTGACGATAGACCGAGGGATCAAGCGCAGGAAAGCCGCGGTTACCGGAGTCGATTTCGGTCATGGTTCGATTCCAATCCTCGTACATCCAAGCGGTCCGCGCGACCCCGCTGCCGTCCATGAAAATCTTCGCGCCACAGACCTTGAGCGTATTGCGGCCGGTTGAATTGACGTCGCGTTGCGCCCCACGGATTTGGCTCAAGGTAACCTGGGCTCCCTCGAGAGTCGGCGGCGTGTGAAACAGCACGCAGACATACGCGCTCAAGTGGCCGTCGGCCGCCACGTTGCGATATGCATCCCAGTCCTCCGGCCTGATGTCCGGATCCTTGAAGCCGGTCATGCCCTCGGCATGCGCGACGGAGAGCATGTGCTCGATGGCTTGCCGGCGCTGCTCGGTGGAGTATGGAGGAATCACTCTGTCCATCACATCTTGGGCCGATTCCTTGAGGATGCCGGTTGGTTGTCCGTCGGACCCATGTTCGATCAAGCCGGCGGCCGGTGCGGGCGTCGTGGCGGTGATCCCGGCGACTTTCAACGCGGCGGAGTTGGCGACCCCGAAGTGGCCCGTCGTATTGCGGAGCCAGAGCGGATTATTGGGCGCCGCATGATCGAGTTCCGTCGCAGTAGGATAGCGGTGTTCGGCCAGTTTGCCTTCGTCCCACCCGTCTCCCACGATCCATTCGCCAGGTTTGGCCGTCGCCGCTCGTTGGGCCACGCGATCGAGAATATCCTGTATGCGCCGGGTGTCGTTCAGTTCGATTTCGAAGAGCTCGGATAACCCCTGGTCGACGGCATGAGCGTGGGCATCGATCAAGCCCGGCGTGACCGCCCGGCCGCGCAGTTCGATGATGCGCGTGCCCGGACCGACGAGCCGCTGTATCACGCTGTTGGAACCCACTCGAATGATGCGTCCGTCGCGCATCGCGATGGCCTCGACTACATTGTCTGCGGCATTCATGGTGATGATCCGGCCGTTCCTCAGCACGAGGTCCGCGGCCGCTGACCCCCCTGCACTTGCGGCGCTCGACAGCGCCACGCCCGTTGCCAGCATGATCACGAGGTAGGCGTTCGACATTCCTTGCTCCCCTTATTTCGCCATCGTTGCGGCGGATATTATGCTATTAAGATCGATTCCCACATGCCGCGAGGCTTCAGTGATCGCAAACACGCAGATCGACCGCTCCATGCGCCGAGCCGCCGTCCGCCTGCTTCTCGTGGTCGGCTTGACCATGGCCTTCGCGGCAACCGCCGACATCGCTCGTGATGTTTCATTGGACGCCGCGGCGGTGGAACGATTCGCAGCTCTCGCACTCAAGTGCCTGCACGACGAATATCCAAGCCACATCTCGCACACCATGGATGGCAACGCCGATGTACGTCCTCCGCATGAGCTGACGCCGGCATTCTACGGTTGTTTCGATTGGCATTCCGATGTACATGGGCACTGGCTGCTGGTGCGGCTTCTCCGTCTGTTTCCGGACGCTCCCTTCGCACCGCAGGCGCGCTCGGAACTTGCTCTCAGTCTGAACACTCAGGCGATCGCCGGCGAGGTCGCCTACTTCAAGCGTGCAGATCGCGCGTCCTTCGAGCGCCCCTACGGGCTCGCATGGTTGTTGCGGCTGTCCGCAGAATTGCGCGACTGGAAGGACCCTCAGGCGCAGGCGTGGTCGAGCGCACTCAGAGAGTTGGAAGGTGAAGCGGCGTCGCGTCTCAAGTCGTGGGTGCCAAAACTGCACTACCCCATACGGGTGGGGGAGCACGATCAGACCGCCTTCTCGTTCGGCTTGATCTGGGACTGGGCCGGCATCGCAGGCGACTCGCAGATGCGCACCTTGCTGTCGGATGCCGCCGGAAGGTTCTATCTTCATGACCGCAACTGCCCCCTGAACTACGAACCGTCCGGCGAAGACTTTCTCTCGCCCTGCCTGGCAGAGGCGGATTTCATGCGCCGGGTGTTGAATGCCGACGAATTCCGCCGGTGGCTATCCGGATTTCTACCGGGAATTCCTCGAAGCACCGGCGGCGCATGGCTCGAGCCGGCGGTCGTCACCGATCGCTCGGATCCGAAGCTCGCTCACATCGATGGCCTCAATTTGAGCAGAGCCTGGATGCTCGAAGGCATCGCGCATGGACTGCCCGCCTCCGACCGGCGCATCCCGGTACTCCTCGAGGTGGCCAAGCAGCATCGGGACGCCGCACTACCGGCGGTCACCGGTGAGCATTACGAAGGCGGCCACTGGCTCGGCACGTTTGCGGTGTATCTGACCACCGGCGCCGGCCTTGCGAATTAGCCGTTCGCACTGCGCCGAGGCCAGAGCTGCGAGTGCGGGATCGTGCGCAAGCAGCTAGAATCGGCATAGGGATGCAATAATAGACAACTGTTACGGGGGAATAAACTTGGGCATCTCGCCGCGAATTCCTCTCCGTTCGCCGACCCTTGCCGTGGCCCTTGCCCTAGCGTTCGGCGGCAGCGGCTGGGTCATGGCCGGGCCGCAGGCCGGCGCAGGAAACGCAGCCGCCGCGAGTTCCGCGGCCGGCGATGCGCAAGCGCCGCCTCCCTCCGGGAATTTTTTTTCGTCGCTGAAGCAAGCTTTCAAGCAAGACCTCGAGCGAGAGGTGGTGCGTGGGCATTTCGACGTGGGTTCGCCGCCGGACGCGCACCGATACTATTGCCTGGTGGATGCCAAGACCGGCAAGAGCGAAGCAAACGGCGTGGCAGGTGAACCCGTCCAGCGACCCGACGGGATGACCGGCATCAAGGCGGGCGCGGTGTCGTTCTACAGTTGCGTCACCGCGGAACAGCAGGGCATCCTGGTCACGACCGGATACACATTGAGTCCGGCCATCCGCAGCAAGGCAGTAGCGGCACCACCGGCATCGCCAGCACCACGGGTGTCGCCAGCACCACCGGCATCGCCAGCACCACCGGCATCGCCAGCACCACCGGCATCGCCAGCACCACCGGCATCGCCAGCGCCACCGGCGTCGCCCGCGCCACCGGTCGCAGCGACTGTGCAGACCGAGATCCTCGCCGTCTACGCGCGCTTTATCGCCGGTCAGAATGCCCACGATCGCGCGGCCGTGGCCGACGTCCTGCTGGATTCAAGGGATTTCGTCTGGGCCCCATTGGGGGGCACTTCCTTGTGGGGCCACAAGGAGGCGCTGGACGCCTTTCAAGAGCAATGGAAAGGGACCTGGACGCTCGATCCGCAGCTGCAAGAAGTGCGCATCGCGAGCGTGGCGCCGAATGTCGCAGTATTGATAACACCGCTGCTGTTCACACAGGGCGACCCGGGCGAGAAACCCTCCACGGCCCCCATCAGGTGGGGCGGCGTCTTCGTGAAGACGCCATCCGGTTGGCATATATCTTCGATCTTCATCACGCCGTTCAAGGGTTGGCAACCGTCGAGCGGCCGCTGAGCGCAAGATCCCACGTCTGTCCAACCAGATGCTTGCCGAAGGAATGATGACGTTCTTCCTTGGTCAGTTGAAATCCCGCAGCCTGGTAGATGCGCCGCGCCGCGACCAGCACGTCGTTGGTCCACAGCGTCAGTGTTTTGTATCCCTTCATTTGCGCGAAATCGATGCACTCCTGCACGAGGCGCTTGCCCAAACCCAAGCCCCGGGCCGCCGGCTCAACGTACAGGAGGCGCAGTTTCGCCAGGTCGGCCGATGCGCGCACCAGGAAGACCGAGCCGATAATCGCACCGGCTCGCTCCGCCACCCAGGCGCGTTCCACCGCGGGATCGAAGTTCTTGACGAAGCCGGCCAGTATCTCGGCGACCAAGGCCTCATACGTGTCGTCCCAACCGTATTCCTCGGAATACAAAATACCCTGTCGATGGGTGATCCAACCGATGTCCCCGACTTTGTGCGGCCGGATCGCGTAGGGTTCAAGCCGAGACGCCTCTGAGGGAGCTGCGAGCAGGCGCTGCACGCTCTGCATCGCCGACACCAGCAGCGAGCGTTGTTCCGGGGTCATGGGAGCGAGCATTTCAGCGATCTGCAGTCTGGCGCCGCGATCGAGCGGATCAAATACCGCGCGGCCCCGCTCGGTGAGCTGCAGCCGGCTTTGGCGCGCATCGACGGGCGAACGTGTTCGTTTGAGGTAGCGGCGGCGCCCGAATTTTTTGATGAGGCGGCTCATGTAACCGAGGTCGAGCCCGAGCTCACCCGCAATTTGCGTCGCCGTGCAATCCTCGCAGTTCGCCAATTCGTACAGGACTCGAGCTTCGGTGAGCGTAAATTCGCTGCCCAGCAGTCCCTTGTCGAGCAAGCCCAACTGACGCGTGTATCCGCGATTGAAGGTCCGAATGATATCGATCGCCGCGTCGGCCGAGCGCGCATCCGGGCTCGGAATCACTGCTCTCATGGGACCATGTTGAAGTATATACTTGCCTCAGTCAAGTATTGTTTGTTGCGGTCGGAAGACCCTCGCCGCCCGCCCGCCCGCTGCGAAACCGCCGCGCGCGCGTCGCTTTGCGCGCAATTTTCTCGGCCCGTGCTATGTTGGAAATGGGGAATGTCTTCGCATCCAAGGATACTCAGTGCGTCAAGCTGTCTTCGCCGCCGCATCGTTCGCTGCGCTCGTCTCGCTGGCATCCGCATCCCCGCCGCCTGCTTCCCCGCCGCTCGCAGGGGCCGCTGCCGATCGCGGAGTGCGGGTCATGTCGGCCTCGATCCCGATGCCGGACGGCGTACTGCTCGCGGCAACGCTCTACCTGCCTGCCGACCTGCGCCTGCACGAGCGCGCGCCCGCCCTGCTCGAGTACCTGCCGTACCGCAAGGATGACGATACCCTCTCGGGAGACTACGGCAAACACGCGTACTTTGCGCGCCACGGGTATGTCGGCGTACGGGTCGATATTCGCGGGTTCGGCGCGAGCGGCGGCACGCCGCCGACGCGTGAGTACTCGGCGCAAGAACAGGAAGACGGCGAGCATGTCATCGCATGGCTTGCGCGCCAGCCTTGGTCGAACGGCAATGTGGGCATGTTCGGCATTTCCTGGGGCGGCTTCAACTCGATCCAAATGGCGATGCGCCGTCCGCCGGCGCTCAAGGCAATCCTCGCGATCGCAGCAACCGAGGCGCTCTTCAAGGAGGACGTGCACTACATAGATGGCGTGATGCACGTCGACGAATTCGAAGTCAGCATGGATCTCGATCAGGGTCGCAGCGGCGCGCCGGGCTTTCCGCTCGACGAGGACACGCTGGCGCGACGCATGGACTCGACGCCCTGGTCGCTCGATTATTTCAGGCACCAGCGGGATGGAGAATTCTGGCGGGCGCCGCTCCGTCGCTTCGAGGACATCCGAATACCGTGCTTCCTGATCGGCGGACTGCAGGACGGCTATCGGGATAGCATTCCGCGCATGCTCGAACGCGTGCCGGCCCCGGTCCGCGCGTGGCTGGGACCGTGGAATCACGATTACCCAAACACGAGCATCTACGGCCCCCGCGTCGAGTGGCGCGACCAGGCGGTACGCTGGTTCGACCACTGGCTCAAGGGAATCGACAACGGCGTCGAGCGTGAGCCGCGTCTGGTCGTCTACCAGCAGCGCTCGCATCCGCCCGGCGCCGCCACACAGGACGTCCCGGGGGAATGGCGCGCCGAATCTTGGCCGCCGGCGGGCCTCAAACCCCTCACCTGGTTCCTCGCCCCCAATCACCAACTCACGGCCGCGCCCGCCGCAGCGGCGAGCGATCGTCTGCGGTATGTTCCATCGGCCGGCACCGAGGCCGGCTTCTGGTGGGGCGAATTGCTCACCGACCAGCGTCCGGTTGACGCCTACAGCCTGACCTACGACAGCGACCCGCTGCAGGCGGACGTGTCAATGCTGGGTATTGCCCACGTGCGACTGCTGGCCAGCGCGGACGCGCCGCTCGCCGATTGGTTCGTGCGGCTGGAGGACGTCGCGGACGACGGTCGAGTCACGGCGATCACCGGCGCGGGACTCGCAGGCGCGCAACGCCGCTCGATGGAGCACCCCGAGCCGCTCAGCCCAGGGCAAGAATACGTGCTCGACCTCGATCTGCATCTGAGCTCGTGGGTCTGGCCTGTAGGTCATCGCATCCGGGTAGCCGTCTCGAACGCGCAATGGCCGATGCTTTGGCCGACGCCGTACCCGATGACGACGGCACTGCGCTTGGGCGGCGGCGGGGGCTCGTCCATCACCCTGCCCATCGTACCGGCTCACGGCCGCGCACCGCCCGCATTCGGCCCTCTCGAAGATGTCGAAATCCCGCCGGGCGTTACAACTCCCGGCGACTACGCGTGGCCCGGCAGCTGGAAACTCGAGCGCGATGAGGCCAACGAGCGCAGCACCGTGACCTGGCACGGCACTTCTGCGGTCCGCTTTCCATGGGGCTCTTTCGAACATAGCGAGCAGCTTGTCTATCACGTCGACGACGCCGATCCGGCGGTTTCGGCTGTCGAGGGAGACGCCGAGAGCGTGGAGATGCTCGCCGACCGCGTGCTCACCTACCGGGGACATCTCACCGTCACCAGCGACGCGAGCACGTTCCACTATGCGTATACGCGCGAGCTGCTTCGCGACGGCGCCGTCGTGCGTACCAAGACCTGGCGGGAGGTGATTCCACGTGATCTGCAATGACGGTGCGAAGTCGAAGCTTCGCGTTTTATTGCGAAACCGCCGCTGCGCGTCCTCGGCAATCCTGCTCTGCGCACTCTGGATGGGCGGATGCAAAGGCCCGCAGTGCGAAAATGAAGCATTCTATGGTCTGCCCTCGCCGGACGGCGTCTCGATCGCATTTGTGTTTCACCGAAAATGCGCCGCGAAAGCCACCACCACCGACGTGACCGTACTCGACTTTCACAGCCCTCTTCGAAATGAGCCGGGTAACGTGCTGGCCGTCGGCCATGAGCAGCCGGTGCGGGTGTCGTGGCTCGGTCCCGGAAAGCTCGTCGTTGCCGGCTTTGCGGAGCCGATCTATCGGCGCAATCCCGCGGTCGGATCAATCACAGTCGAGTTTCGCCCCGAAAATCGATAGCGGTTCAAAGAGCGTATTGCGCGATGCCGTAATACATTTTACGGCCGGTAATTCGACAGAAACGTCTCGAGCTTCTCAGGATTGACCGGCTTGGTCATATGCTGATCGAAACCCGCGTTGGTCGAGCGTTGCCGATCGTCATCGCGCCCCCATCCGGTAAGCGCAATCAAGAAGATCGCCCCTCCCCACGGCTCGCGGCGAATCTGCGCGGCGACGTCGTAGCCGCTCAAGTCCGGCATCCCGATGTCGAGAATTGCCACATCTGGGCGGAATGTCTGTGCCAGGGACAGCGCGGCACGGCCGCTGTGCGCGACGCGAACCTCGTGTCCCGACAATTCCAGCAACATCGCCAGCGCGTCCGCGGCGTCCTTATTGTCATCGGCCACGATCACGCGGCGTCCCGCTACCGCCAACGGCGGCACATCGGAGTCGCACTCCGAGAGCGTCGCGGAAGGGGCCGGCGTTAGCGGTAAACGCACGATAAATTCGCTGCCGAGACCGGGGCCGGCGCTTTTGGCGCTCACGGATCCGCCATGGAGGTCGACGATACCCTTCACCAGGGCCAAGCCGATTCCCAGACCGCCCTCGGCGCGCTCGGACGCGCTATCGACTTGCGAGAACATCTCGAAGATTCCGCTCAGAGATTCACGCGCGATGCCGATGCCATCGTCCTTCACCGACAGGCATAGCACGTTGTCCTGGACCGACACCGACAATTCGATATGACCGGCAGGATCCGTGTACTTCGCGGAGTTTGTCAGCAGATTCGACAGCACCTGGGACAGGCGCAACGGGTCGGCGTTAAGCAATAACTGGGCGGCCGGTAGGGACACCCTGAAGTGATGATGCTTGCCGTCAAGCAGCGGACGCGCCGCCTCCACGGCCGAATCGACGACTTCCGTGAGACGGACGAGCTCCTTCTTGATTTCGAGCTTGCCGAGTGTGATCCGGGCAATATCCAACAAGTCATCGAGCAGCAAAGCCATGTGTCCGACCTGCCGCTGGATCACGTTGTGTGCCCATTGCAGCTGCTGCGGCGCCAGCTTCGGCGAACCGAGAATCTGTGCGGCGGTCCTGATCGGCGCAAGAGGATTGCGCAATTCATGCGCGAGAGTGGCGAGGAACTCGTCCTTGCGGCGATCGGCCTCCCGCAGGGCGTCTTGACTGCGGTGCAGCTCGATTTCCGCCTTCTTGCGCTCGGTGATGTCCTCGGCGACGATCAACACCGAAGTGCGCGTCCCGCCGGACTCATGCAAGGGTACCAGGCTGATGTTCCACCAACTATCGCCGCTATCCGGGACCGCACATTCGGGGACGTGGAGCGCCTCATTGGAATCCAGGACCTGCCGCACGAGCGGAGCGACGATGCGCACGATAGGCGGAGCAAACACCTCTTCAATTTGGCGCCCGGTCACCAATGCATTGCGGGCCAAGGTCCGGTAGACGGGATTGGCGAGTAAGTAGCGCAGCTCCTGATCGACGACGGCCACGGCGATCGGCGCTTCTTCGATCAGACCCTGGATGAACTGCTCGCTGGAGGCGATGCGCTCGGCCTGTTTGCGCTCGGTGAGATTCGTCACAACCAGACACACCGACTCCGGGCCGCCGTCGACGATGCGAGTCAGGCTGACATAGACCGGAACAACCCGGCCATCAGCCGTACACAGGCCGATTTCCCCGTGCATGCCCGCGCCTCGCGCCTGCTGCAGCATCGATGAGAAGAACTCCTGGTCGGCGGTTCGCACGCAGTGACCGATGTAACTGCCGGTCATGTCCTCGAGCGGTCGTCCCAATAGTTCCGCGAATGCTTTGTTGCAGTAGCGAATGGAACCCGCATTGTCCATCGTGACGGCGCCTTCACTCATCTGCTCGATCAGCTCGCGGTACGGCCTCTCCGCGCCGGTCAGTGAAAATATCTTCTGTCCCTCGGGACTGTCGATGATGAGGGCATCCACCTGGCCGTGGTGAATCGCCTCCAGCGTCTCCTCGGCATCCGCGAGGCGCATGCGCAGATCGTCGCGTTCCGCGCGCAGGTCTTTGATTTCCGCCTGCAGATCCTCGGCGTGTGCCTCCGTGGACGCCGTACTCATCGATCGGTTCCCTGGTCCGGTGCGGCCACTCCCAGCATGACCAAGACGCGCGCGCGATCGTTCATATCGCCCACCAACTTTCGCAGCGGCAGCGGCAATTTCTTGATGAGAGTGGGCGCGGCAATCAGTTGCTGGTCTTTGGCCAGCTCGGGCTGTTGATAGATATCGATGATCTGCAGCTCATAGCGGCCCGCGAGATGCGTCTCGCAGAGCTGCTTGATGTTATCGATTGCGCGCCGGGAACGTGCGCTCAATCCGCTCACAAAAAGGCGCAGAACGAAACGCTCGGTCGATGCGGCCGCGATCGCATCGTTCAAACGCCGCGCGGCCGGTCCCAAACGATCGTGTTTTGTGGGCGTTGGCATAATCCCTCTAGGAGCGGGGTCGCAAGTCGAGCCCCACCAGGACTCGCTCGGTGTCTGAGAGATCCCCAATGATTTTTTTTATCGGTTCCGGTAATTTGCGCACCAGCGTGGGAATCGCCAGGATTTGGTCGCCCTTGGCGAGTTGCGCGTTCTCGAGCAGGTCGATGACCTCGATTCGATACTGCCCGGCGAGGTGCTCCTCACAGAGTTTTTGCAGATTGCTGAACGCGGCGACGCACTTCGGCGTGCGGCCGGCGATGTAGAGCCGCAGGTCCCATTCCACGAAGCCCGGGTCTTCCGGACCCGGCAACGGATCGGCAGGCTTGGAGGGGCGCGCTGTTGTCATGGGCATTCCCTCAGCGATCCTTCGCGGCCGTGCGCGGGCCCGGCGCTGCCACCGGTGCATCGGCACGCCGGCTTTTTGCCATCGCCTCCCGGGCGGCTGCGCGCCGTTGGCTTTGCGCCTTTTCCTGGGATTCCAGTGCCTGCATTTCCTTGTCCTGCAAAGAAATCTTGGCCTCGAGCGCCGCAACCTGTGCGGCGAGGGCTTTGCGTTCGGCCTCGACCTCCAAGTACCGGCGCCGGGCGCTGTCCTGCCGTTCGCTTTCGTCCGCCTGGGCCTTCGCCTCCTGAACCAGCCGCGCCGAACCGGTCAGCACCCCATCCGGACCCAGGTACACGTCCTGGAGTTCGATCCCGTGATTGGTCAGCCGGAACTCGCGAATTTGGTTCGAGTGCGGCATGCCGCGGCTTTTGAGGACATACAGGCCCCGGTTGCGTTCGCCGCCGCTCTCGATATCGCGTACCAACAGCCAGGTGTCGATGAGCGACGAGATGTTGATCTCGGATTGCTCCAGATGATTTCCTCCCGAGGTCAGCGTGGTCATGATCGTGGTGATGCCCCGGCCCTTCAGATAATCCACGAGACGCATGGCCATCGCATGCACGTCGCCGACGGAGCCTCCCGCGACCAGGTTGGTCACCGGATCGATGACGACGATTGCCGGCCGCTGCTCTTCCACCAACATATGGGTCACCAGCAGGTGCATTTCCAAACCGTAGAACGTTGGCCTGCTGGCGTGGAACTTGAGCAAGCCCTTGTCCACATGGGGTTGCAGGTCGATGCCGATGGACCGCATGTTCCGGATGATCTGATCCTGGGACTCTTCGAATGCCAGATAGAGACACCTTTCGCCGCGGCGGCAGGCGGCGTCGACGAAGGTCGCTGACAGACTCGTCTTCCCCGTCCCGGCCGTACCGGTCAGGAGGATTGTCGTGCCGCGGTAGTAGCCCTGACCGCCGAGCATGGTATCGAGACGGGGCACACCCGTGGAAACGCGATCGTTGAATACCGCATGGTTGAGGCTGAGCGAGGTGATCGGTAGGACACTGATGCCGGTGTGGGTGATGAGAAATGGATATTCATTGGTGCCGTGAGTGGATCCGCGATACTTGACGATCCGCAATCGCCGCGTGGACAGCTGATCGCTGACGCGATGATCGAGCGTGATCACGCAATCGGACACGTATTCTTCGATGCCCTGGCGCGTCAGCGTCCCGTCGCCGCGCTCGCCGGTGATGAGGGTGGTGACGCCCTGTGCCTTCAGCCAGCGAAACAGCCGCCGCAGTTCGGCGCGCAGGATCGCCTGGTTGGTGAGCCCGGAGAAAAGCGCTTCGATCGTGTCGAGGGCGACGCGCTTGGCGCCGACCGACGCTATGGCGTGCTGCAACCGAACGAACAGACCCTCGAGATCATACTCGCCGGTTTCCTCGATCTCGCTGCGTTCGACGGCCACATAGTCCATCGCGAGCAGCTTCCGCTCGATCAGATCATCGAGGTCGAACCCCAGGGATCTGACGTTGGTTTTGAGCTCCTCCTCGTTTTCCTCGAAGCTCATGAAGACGCCGGGTTCGTTGTAGTCGCGCGCCCCGCGAGCGATGAATTCCATGGCGAGTTGGGTCTTGCCGCAGCCGGCGCTGCCGGCGACCAATGAGGTTCGATTTCGCGGAAACCCGCCGCCGGTTATCTCATCGAACCCGGCGATGCCGGATGCACACTTCGCGAGTGCCATCGGTGCCGTGTTCATACGTTTTCTTGGCGCCTTGGTAGCGATTGGTCGGTCCTCGATTGTTATGGCGATTGTTAGGGCGCGCCATCCCCGCCAGCGCGCTAAGCTTTTGTTATGTAATGCGTTTCTAATTTCGTCGTCAAGCCATTTGGGCGGATGTCGCCTGGACTACGCGGGCTGTTTGCCCGTTGGACCGCGCTGTGGAGACGTTGCCCCTCCCGACCGCGGACTTGCCTGGTCGACGGCGTCGACCTCTACCCTCCCGCCGGCCCAGGGACTGGACGGCTCGACTCCAGTTTCTAGTCGCTGCGGGCGACGGCGGGCAAACGTTCTGCCATTCGCGCCGTTACCTCCGCCCAAAGTGCGGCATACGTATGTGCCGCCGCACTATTCGGCGCGAAGGCAGGTATCGGCGCCCGGCGCAGGCTCATTCGTTCGATCTCGCTCGAGTACGGCACTTCGGTCGCGAGGATGTTGGGAAATTGTTCCCGGGTGCTTGCCATGACATCGTGGTGAAGCGACTTGCGACGATCGACCATCGAGAAGAACGGCAACAGTGTGAGGTCCACCCACCCCTCGCCGGCGATGAAGTCGCGCAATTGCGCCAGCATGCGCACCGACAACGGCGTCGGGAGCAACGGCACGATGATCGTGTCCGCGGCGCGCAGCACGTTTTCCGACAGGAGCGAGATGCCCGGCGCGCAATCGAGAAATAAAGCGGAGTAGACATCTCGCAATGATCGGCTCATTTTTAGAAGCCGTTCGGTGGGTCGCTTGCGCTCGCTCAGGTGAACGTCGAAATTGCGATAGGAGAAATCCGCGGGCAGGAGGTCGAGTCCCGGGTATCCTGTCGACAGGATCAATTCGGGCAGGTGCCGCTTGCCGCTCAGCAGTTTCTTCGCGGACGCTCGTTCGAGCGGTTCGCCTCTCAGGGTGTAGGTCGCGGCACCTTGCGGATCCAGATCCCACAGCAGAGTGGCTCCGCCGCTTACCGCGCACAGATAGGCGAGATTGACGGCCGTGGTGGTCTTACCGACCCCGCCTTTGATATTGGTGACGGCGATTATTTTCATCGGGTCGGTTTGTCTGGGACCGCGCGCAGCGGAACATCCGTGAAGAAGCCCGCGCGCATTGCATCAGTCGTGTCGAAGCCGGCGCAGCATGCGCGGTGTTGCAAGCCACTTGAGGACTGCGCGTCCGGGGGATGGCGAGCCGTCGAACGCGACGCAGGCGACCGCATTCTTCTTCATGTCGATGGTGAGAGTTCCGTCCACTCCGACCAGACAAGCCGTGAGCAGCGCCCCTAGGCCCGGTTCATGACCGACGAGCGCAACCCGCTTGCCGGGATCCCGGCCTAGCAGGGCCAACACCGCGAGCGGGGCGCCCCCCGGCAGAAGTTCGGGCGCTTCTTCGGCCCGCGGCCAGCCGGCCACGTCCGTCAGAATCCGCGCGGTCTGGCGCGCGCGAACCAGGGGACTGGTCAAAAGCCGATCGGGTGCCTTGCTGAAGTGCTTCAATCCGGTCGCAGCCTTGCGCGACTGCCTGAGCCCTACCGGCGACAGCGGCCGCTCGCCGTCGTCGCGCCAACGCTTCGGATCGCGCTCAAAAGCGATGGCATGTCGAACGATCAACAGCTCCATCGGTCACGTCCCGGGCTCGGGAAGAATCGTTGCATCGCCGGCAGCCGCATCCTTGAAGTTTTCCCGCAGTCTCTTCCATCTTCCTCGAACTTTTCGGTAACCCTTGGCAGACAGCTTGCGCGCCCGCGTGGCGGCGCCTGCATACTGCTCCGCAAGCCGCCCCATCAGGAACAAGGTCTCGGGCGGAATGCCGTTGGGCGGCGCGCCGGCGAGCGCCTTCAGCCGGCTGCTCGCTACGGCGGCATCCTGCTGCACCCCGAGCTTTTCCTGCCAGCGGCGCAATGTTCGCAGCATCGCATCGGCAGGTTTCCCGTAGATGACCGCCACCGCTTCCAGCGCGTAGCGCAGCTTCTTGAGCCGGCCGCGCACCTCATGATACGCCTCCATCGAGGAATTCGGCGTCAGCAGGTCCGCACCCTTGCGCAGCTTGCGGTAGCGCCGTCGGATCAATCCCGGCGCCGCATCCAGGACCGGCTCGGTTGATGACTGCTGCGACGCCGCCGAGGGTGTCGTCAACAACGACGTCAATTCCTGCAGGTTCTTTTGCACCCAGACCGAATCGAGAACATTCAGCATCCGGGCACGAGCCTTGCCGCTCTCGGACACCAGGTGCCGTTTCAAGGGTTCGAGGCTCTCGCGGTCCGATTCCGGCAACCCGCGGCTGAACGCCTCCAACTCTATCAGGGCGACGTCCAGGTCGCGCGCGTGACCCAAGGCGCGCAATACCGTCTTGAGCGTCGGCCGAATCCGCAGCAACGGCTCGGGCACATAGGACCTGAACTGGCTGAGGATGGCCTCCAATCGACGACCTGCGACACGCAAGTCGTGCAGTTCTTCCGGATCGTCTCCCATGCGGGCGCCCGGTTCATGGAGGTGCCAGTCGGACAAGTAACGACGCAGATTCGCCAGAGCAACCTCGGCGACCGTCATCGAAGCGTCCACCGCGGTCGGCGCGAAGTTCGGCGCGGCGCCGGGCGCCAAACCCACGGACTTGAGACCCTGCGAGTACTTCGTATCGGACGCCGTCTCGAGTGCACAGTCGCTGCGGAGCGTCTTGACGAGTGATTGCAACTGCTCATGGGCATCCGTGAGCGCTTCCACCTCGACGCGCTGCATGCTCGTGCGGGGTTCGCCGCGTGGGGGTGAGATGACCGTCTGGTCGAGCGCGATTTCCCCCAGTTGCTGCGCTTCGTCTTCTCGTCGGACCGAAAATCTTTGCCTCGAGGTGCGCACCTCGAACAAGGGCAGCAAGGCGCGTGCGCCGCTGACGGCATGTACGCGTGTGCCAACGGGCCCGGTCGATTGTCGAATCGCCTCGCTCTGCGGGTTCTCGAGCGTTTCGCTCAACTCCCGGCGGTCCGCCGCCTCCGCACTCGCCGAATGCAGCGACTTGAGCGTTGCTTCGGATTTTCCCGATCCCGAGCGGATGCGGAGCGCGAAGCCCGCTCGATGAATTCGCCAGTCTTCCGTGTCCAGATATGTATCGAAGATCCGCAGAGTGGAGCGCGGCTCGAGCACCAGCCCGTCGATCGTGCCGTGATCGGCCAACCAGCGGCGAACGGGGCCGAGATCGGTGCAGGCGAGTTGCCATTCCACCTCGCGCCCATCCTTCTGACCGGGGTCCTGACTCGCGGAGAAATTGCTTGATGACATTTGTGTGACAGTCTAGGGCATCGCAGCAGCCTTTTCACGCCTCGAGGTGCATCCGAACACCGTCGTCGAACGTACACCCCTTGTCATTTGGATCCCTGATGGGATCGCGTCTACAACCGAACGAGGGGAACTTCGATGAAAACCATTGTTTCTAATCGCTTAACTCTGGTCGCGGCGGCGTTGCTGCCGTTTTGCGCCGCGGCGTCGAGTCACCGCGAGGCGCCGGCGATTGCCGGGCAGCCGCGGGTGGATGGCACCGACTTTTACATGTTTCGCAGCTACGAACCGGGTCGCAGCACATATGTCACATTGATCGCCAACTACATCCCGTTGCAAGACGCCTACGGCGGTCCCAACTATTTCAATCTTGATCCGAACGCGGTCTACAAAATTCACGTGGACAACGACGGGGACGCTGACAGCGATCTGACCTTCGAGTTCCGATTCGCCAATGCGGTCAAGGACTTGGCCGTCAATGCCGGCGGGCAGCGGATCCCGATCCCGCTGATCAACAGCGGTCCCGTCGATACGGCGGGCGCGACTCTCAACGTCCAGGAGCACTATTCCGTCACTGTCGACCGGCACGGCCATCGTGAACCCGCCGGCAACGCAACATTGGGGGGATCCACGTTCTACAAGCCGGCCGACAACATCGGCAACAAGTCGATCGCCGACTACGCCGGCTACGCCGGGCACTTCATCTACGAGGTGAACATTCCAGGTTGCCCGTCGCCCGGTAAGGTCTTCGTCGGTCAGCGCAAGGATGGTTTCGTCGTCAATCTGGGAGAGGTATTCGATCTGGTCAATACCAACCCGGCAGGCCCGCGCGACGGCGAGCCGAACACGCTATCCGACAAGAATGTCACATCGATCGCGCTGGAAGTACCGACGGCCTGCCTGACTCACGGCAAAGATCCGGTCATCGGCGGGTGGACCACCGCCAGTGTCAGCGTCAAGGGCGAAAGCGAGGACGGCGAATTGGGGTGGCAGCAGGTCTCGCGGCTCGGTATGCCGTTGGTCAACGAACTCGTCATCGGTCTGCCCGACAAGGACAAATTCAACGGCAGTCAGCCGATTCATGACGCGCAGTTCCTGCGCTATGTGACCAATCCATCCCTACCCGTACTGCTGAACAGCTTGTTTGGCGCCGCAGCGGTTGTTCCCGACATGCCTCGAAACGACCTCGTCGCGGCATTTCTCACCGGCGTGAAAGGAATCAACCAGCCGGTGAAAGTCACTCCCGGCGAAATGCTCAGGCTGAATACGGCCATCGCACCAACGCCGGCTGCAGCGCAGAACGACCTCGGCGTGCTCGGCGGCGATCTGGGCGGGTTTCCAAATGGCCGTCGTCCCTACGATGATGTGGTCGACATCACCCTGCGGGTCGCGGAAGGCGCGCTGTGCGGAGCCATCGGCAACTGTGGAACGCAAACCACCGATCCCAATCACGGCATACCGTATACCGACGGCGCACGCGCGGCAGGTGCGGACGCGGCCCACTCGCGGGTGACCGGAAGGATCAATTTGGCCGATACCTATCTGCCGGTGTTTCCTTACCTGAACACGCCGATCCCCGGTTCGCCGAATGGAGTCAACGGCGTTGGTCCGTAATGACGCCATTGTCGGAGGAACGATCGTCGGAGAACGGGCGCCACGGTTCGCAAGAGCCGTGGCGCTGGCCCTCGCAGTGTCGGCAGCGGCCTCGGCTGCCGGCGGACCCGCGCCCTTTCGCCCGACCGATCCCGACTTCGTGGTTGCCGAGTTGCCGGGAGGGTCGCGGGCGCGCGCCGGCTTCGCCCGGCAGTTGGAACTGTCGCGCAGCGATCCGCAGCTGGCGGCACAACTCGCGGCGGCGCTGCTCGAGCAGGCACGCCTATCCGCCCAACCGCAGCTCTATGGACGAGCGGAAAGCGTGCTCGCGCCCTGGATTGCGCGGCCGACGGTGCCGGCGCCGCTGTTGATCCTGGAAGCAAACATTCTGCAGCAGCGGCATGAGTTTACCGCGGCCATCGAGTTGCTCGATCGCGCCATTGCGCAGGATCCACGCTCGGGCCAAGCGCATCTGATGCGCGCCAACGTGCGCATCGTGACGGGAGACTACGCACGTGCACGGCCCGATTGCGCGTGGCTGCTGGGTTCGGGAGAGCAATGGACGGGGTCCGTCTGTATTGCACAGGTGCTGGGATCGACGGGGCAATTGGCGCGTGCGCGCACGCTGTTGGAAAGGCTCATGCCGGCTGACGCCGTGGGTCCGACCGCCGAAGTGCTCGCCTGGACCCTGTCGGTCCGGGCGGATCTGGCCCAGCGCGCGGGGGCGCTGCCGGAGACGCAAGACCTGCTGACGCGCGCGCTGGCCTTGGCGCCCGCCAGCGACTACACCCGGCTCGCCTTGGCGGACGTGCTGATTGCAAGAGACCGGTTGGCGGAAGCCGTCGATGTGCTCGACACGGCGCGCCCCAGCGTAGGCGTGCTGCTGCGACGGGCCATCGCCGAGTCGCGCAGCCATGCGGGATCTACGCCGCAGTCCCTGGCGGCGCTCGAGGAGCGGTTGACCGTGAGCGCGCAGCGGGGTGAACGCACGCATTTGCGGGAAGAGACGCGCCTGGCGCTGGAATTTCCTCGTGCCGCTGCCGCTGCCGACCGGCAAGCCGCCTTGGCGCTGGCGCGCGACAACTTCAACGTGCAACGCGAGACCGAGGACATTCGTCTTTTCGCACGTGCCGCCGCGGTCACGCGTGACGCTACCGCGCTGGCAACTCTCGAAGAGTGGTTGCAGCGCTCGCATTACGAGGACATCGTGGTGGATCAGCTACTGCGATCGGGACGGTCGTCATGACGCGTCTCTTGAGTTGGTTCGCTCGCGGGGCCGCGGCCTTGTGCGTGATCTGCGTCCTCGGCGCGCCGCAGGCCGAGTCTCATGAATCGAGCACCAGCTATCTGAAGCTCGACGCACCAGCCGATGGGAGTCTCAACGGTTCCCTCGACGTCGGCGTGCTCGATCTCTCGTGGAGCGTAGCGCTCGACGCCGATGGCGATGGCCGGGTGCTCTGGCGGGAAGTCGCAGCGGCCGAGCCCGCCATCGCCGGGTTGGTTGCCGATAAGCTGATCGTCGAGCGTGGCGGCCGCCCATGTACTTTTCACGTGACGGACGTGCTGGTGACCCGCCACATCGGCGAACCTTATCTGTCGCTGCCGTTCGTGGGACGCTGCGAAGCCGCCGGACTGCTCGGGATCCGCAGCGACCTGTTCTTTGCCGAAGACTCGGGCCACCGGACATTGTTCGACGTGCGCACGCCGTCCGGGCCTGTGGCTGGATTCCTCATGGAAAGCGCACGCAAGTGGCAGCAATCGCAGGCGCCGAATCCGTGGGCGACCTTCGCCGCCTTCGTCGTGCAGGGAATATGGCATGTGTGGACGGGTTACGATCACCTCGCGTTCCTGCTGTCGCTCCTGCTGCCGTGCGCGCTCACCGTCGCTCGCGGCGCCTGGCGTCCGGCCGAGGGCCTGCGCGTGGTGCTTCGCGACCTGCTGCGCATCATCACTGCATTTACCGTCGCACACTCGATCACCCTCGGGCTCGCCACCCTGCAGGTGGTATCGGTGAGTGCGCGGATCATAGAGCCTTTGATCGCGGCGACCATCGTCATCGCGGCGCTTCTGAACCTGTTTCCGAAGGCCGCGCGATTGCGTCTACCGCTCGCCTTTTCGTTCGGGTTGATCCACGGCTTCGGATTCGCGCTCGCACTCAGCGAGCTCGCGCCCGTGCGCGGGCAAATTGTCGCACTGCTGGCGGGTTTCAACATCGGCGTCGAGCTGGCGCAGCTCTCCGTGGTACTGCTGGTCGCTCCGGTGCTCGTTGTATTGAGGCAATCCGCCGTCTACGCGACCCGCCTGATGCCCGCGGCCTCGGTGGCGGTGGCGGCGGCGGGTTGCATCTGGTTGGGCGCACGGCTCGGCTGATGCGAGCTACAATGCATAATGCCCCGCCAAACATGACTCCCATGATACCCACTGCCGCGGTCGTGCGTTGACGTGAATCCGCTTGCCGAAACTGCGGTGGGATCGCAGGCCGAATTCGACGAGGAGCTGCTCCGCTTGCTGAGCCGCTGCGCTACGGCGGACTCGGGCGCCCTGCAACGCCTCTACGAACTCGTGTCGCCGATTCTGTTTGCCAGCCTGACGCGGATCCTGCGCCGACGTGCGCTCGCCGAGGAGGCGCTGCAGGACGTATTCGTCAGCATCTGGCAGCGCGCGGGCCAATTCAGTGCCAGCCGAGGTCGGCCGATGGCATGGATGCTGTCGATCGCCCGCTACCGCGCCATCGATCTGCTGCGCCACGAGCGGCATGTTCCTGCGTTGGTCCCGGACCTGCCGGAGCGCTTCGCCGCTCAACCCGAAGCGGCGTCGGAGGGATCTTCGCCCGCCTGGCTTCCCCCTTCCGGACTGCTGGAGCATTGCCTGGGCCTGCTGACCGAGCGGCAAAAGCATTGCCTCGAGCTTGCGTTCGTGGGGGGCAATTCTCATGAGGATATCTCGCGGCTCACGGGTAGCCCGCTCGGCACGGTGAAGAGCTGGATTCGCCGCGGGTTGCAGAGCCTGCGCCAGTGTCTCGAGGCGGTCACATGAACCCGGGCAACCCCGAACTGGTGGATCGTCTCGCGGCGGAATACGTGCTGGGGACGCTGCGCGGGCCGGCCCGCCGCCGCTTCGAGCGCTGGCGCGCGAATACCCCTCAAGTCGATCAACGCTGCCGCTACTGGGAAGAACGTCTCATGCACGTTGCCAAGGGTCTGAAGCCCGTCCAGCCGCCGGCGTACGTCTGGCCGGCCATCCGCAAGCGATTGAATCTCACCCCCGACCGTGCTCCGCACCGCTGGACCAGGCGCTTGGCGCTGGCCGCGAGCATCCTGCTCGTAGCAGGACTGGCGGGATTGTTGTATTGGCGCACGCTGCCGCCCGTGCGCGCGACGGCCTCCTCGATTATCTCCACCAAATCCGGAACCGAGATGTGGGAGGTGAAAGTATTCGGCACCACGAATCGCCTCGTGGTGCAGGCCGCGAAATTCGCCGCGCGTCCGGCCGGTCATGACTATGAGCTGTGGGCGCTTCCGCAGGGCGGCAACCCCGTATCGTTAGGCGTCCTGCCCGCCGAGGGGACGTCGACTCGTGTGCTGACCGCGATTCAGAAGGCGGCACTGACGAGTTCGAGCCAGGTTGCCGTCAGCATCGAGCCGTCGGGCGGCTCTCCCACCGGTCAACCCACCGGCGATATCGTGTTCGTGGCGCCGTTACGGGCTTCCGGTTAGCGTTGACGGCGCGGAAATGAAGGAGTTGAGGGTCCGCGTCGCCATTGCGAGTACGCTGCTGATGGGCGTGGCCTGCTGTTCGGCGCACGCCGACGAGGCGCTTGCCCCAACCGCTGCCGACACGGCTACTTCCGCGGCCGGGCCCCTACAGGAAATCACCGTCACGGCGCAGCGCCTGGGGCTTTTGGGATCGGCCTCGACCGCAAGCGAAGGGCTGATCGACGACCAAGAGCTGCAGCTGACACCCCAATACCGCCCGGGCCAACTTCTCGAAACCGTACCTGGCTTGATCGTGACCCTGCACAGTGGTGAGGGCAAGGCGAATCAATATCTGCTGCGTGGCTACAACCTGGATCACGGTACCGACCTTGAAACGTATGTCGACGGCATGCCGATCAACCAGCCCACGCATGCACACGGCCAGGGGTACACGGATCTCAATTTCTTGATCCCGGAGCTGGCGGATGGGCTCACGTACACCAAGGGTCCGTACTACGCCAATGTGGGGGATTTTGGCGCGGTAGGCTCTCTGCACGTAAGTTACCGGGATGCGGTTGAGACCCAAGTCTCCGCGACCGTCGGCACGTTGGGATTTCAGCGCATCTTGACCACCGGTTCCGAAACGCTCGGGGCCGGGAATCTCTTGGCCGCTGCGGAAGTGCAGCATTACGATGGACCGTTCGTGAGACCCGATGATGCGCGGAAAGAAAACTTCGTGCTGCGCTATGGCGAGGGCGATGAGCACAATGGATTCTCCGCGACCGCGATGTATTACCACCAGGATTGGACCAATACCACCGATATTCCGGTCCGTGCCATTACCGAGGGCGTGGTACCCGATCGCTTCGGCACCCTCGATCCAACCGATGGCGGCCACGCCCAGCGAGCAAGCCTGTCGGTCAACTATGGGTCGACTGAAGGAGAAGGACAACTTACCGCGAGCGGTTTCTTCATCGACAACCAATTGCATTTGGTCAATAACTTCACGCACTTTCTCGTCAATCCGGTTGACGGCGATCAGGAAGATCAATTCGAGCACCGCAAAGTCACCGGCGGCGCTGTCAATTATTCGCTGCCTTTATCGATCGGCGCGCTTCACAATGAGTTCTCTGTCGGAGGCCTCACACGTTACGATTTATTGAATGTGGGGCGATCTCCCAGTGAAGCTCAAGTCGATTTACCGCCGGCGACTGATCCGCCCTCCTTTTCCAACCATGACCAGGTCTATTTGTTCGCCGGGGCTGCCTACCTTCAGGCGGTGACTCACTGGACCACCAATTTTCGCAGCGTGCTCGGGGTACGCGAGGACTACCAGCACGGCAGCGACGTCGACTACCTGGCGGCATTCCATGAGACGGCGGGCTACACCAATGGGGGAACCGCCCAACAGGCGTTGGTGCAACCGAAAGGAAGCCTCATCTACACGCCGAACAGTTCCATCGAGTTTTACGTTGCCGCAGGCAGGGGGTTCCACAGCGCAGACCTTCGCGGGGTCAACCAGGATCGAAGCGTCGCCTTGGGACTGCCCCACACCCCACTGCTCTCACGTCAGGAAGGCCAGGAGGTTGGCTTTCGCACGACGCCCAAGCCCAATCTAACCCTGACGTTCGCCGTCTATAATTTGTGGCAGCAATCAGAGACCATCATCGACCCCGACGTGGGCCAAGACACCGCCGGCCCTCCGAGTCGACGGTACGGTTACGAAATCAACGTGACGTACCAGATCAATCGGTATCTCGAGTTCTACGGCAGCTACTCCGGTGATCACACCCGCTTCACGCGCCCTCTCGATGATGGTACCGGACACTTGGGCACCTACATCACGGGCGCGCCGGTCGCCACGGGCTCACTGGCGCTGTATCTGAAGGATCTGGGTCCTTGGAGCGGCGGCCTTGATTACCGCTACCTCGGCGATTATCCGCTTTCCTCAGGGCCATGCGTCGACTCGGCTGCCGCAAAAGATTTTCCGGGCGTCGCGACTTCCTGTGCCAATGCCCCGACGGCCTTGGGCCAGGTCAATGGCAAGGGCTTCGGGGAGCTGAACCTCGACGCTCATTACGCTTTCCCGGCCGGCTGGAGCGCGTCACTCGGCATTTATAACCTTCTGAACACCCACGCAGCCGCCGCGCAGTTTTGGTACGTCGATCGACTGCAAAACGAGATCGGCACCTACCCGGACGGGCGGGCCGATGTCCATCAACATCCGCTCGAGCCCATCATGGCACGGCTAACCATTGCGAAGCGATTTGGGCGCTGACGTTTGGGACTGGTCAAGCTGTCCGCATCGCGAAGGCCTCACGCCACCAGAGCGCGAACGCCTTGCCGGCGCTTCGAACGAACGCCGTCGCTTGATCGAAGCCGATGAGCGAATGCTTTGCGCGGCTACGGCGGCTGCGGCTGCAAGGTCGACAGGATTCGGCGAATTATCTACTATCGGAGCGCTTTCATATCGCCTCCGCGAGGACTTTTGCGGCAGTACTCGCCGTACTTGCCACCTCTGGCGTTCTCTCGCGAATCGGCTTTCTCTTCCGCCCGTAACGATACAAACAGGAAGGTAACTCATGAATACGAGAAAAA
Organism: uncultured Gammaproteobacteria bacterium; assembly: GCA_963799885.1. GTDB lineage: Bacteria > Pseudomonadota > Gammaproteobacteria > Steroidobacterales > Steroidobacteraceae > Bog-1198. Next base: position 83,252 of record CAWCYX010000008.1, read on the forward strand.
TCTCGTCCCGTCTTGGCCTCGGCAGTCTGCTTGTCGGGTTGATGATTGCAGCGTCAAACGTGTGGAGCGACGAGACATGCAATTCGCCGTATATGAGCGGCCTCATCAAGGGCCAGGAGGACTTCATTCACGTATGGACTCTTGGCGAGAAAGGTCTCGGGGATGGATCGGATAAGCTGGTCACGATCGACGTGAATCCGTCGTCCACGACCTACGGTAAAGTGATCGGGTCCGTATCGGTCGGCGGCCGCGGCGAGGCCCATCACATGGGCTTCACCGACGACCGCAAGTATCTATGGGCCGGCGGACTCGACGACAGCAAGATCTATGTCTTCGACGTCGGCTCCACTCCGGGCAAACCCAGGCTGGTTCGCACCATCACGGATCTGCCGGCAAAGTCCGGGTTCGTCGGGCCGCATACCTTCTATGCGCTACCCGGACGGATGCTCATCGGCAATCTGTCCAACAACACGGACAAGGGAGGCGTCACCGGCCTCACGTTGTACAACAACAAGGGAGCGTTCATCGCCAAGTACGACATTCCGACCGGGTCGGTCGGCGGCGTCAAAGGCGACGGCTATGGGTACGACATCGCCGTGAATCCGGCCAAGAACGTGATGCTCACCTCGAGTTTTACGGGCTGGACGAACTACATGCGGGGTCTGAGCGACGTCGTCAAAGATCCTGAGGCCATGAAGCACTTTGGCTCAACGGTCGTGGTCTGGGATCTCAAGAGCATGGAGCCGACCCAGGTTCTCAGCGTTCCCGGAGCCCCATTGGAGATTCGCTGGGCGCTGGCGCCGGGTCAGAACTGGGCGGTCACCGCGGCCGCGCTGACATCCAAAATCACTCTCATCAAGCAGAATCCGGCGGGCACCTGGACCGCAAAGGAAGTGGCCACGATCGGAGATCCGGCCAAAATCCCCCTACCGGTCGATATATCCATCACTGCCGACGGCAAAGGGCTTTGGGTCAACACGTTCATGGACGGCATCACTCATTACTTCGACCTCTCGGACCCCGAGCATCCGCAGGAAACCTACCAGAAGCATACGGGTCGGCAGGTCAACATGGTGTCGCAGAGTTGGGACGGCAAGCGTGTCTACATCACCTCCAGCCTGCTGTCGAAGTGGGATAAATCCGGCGCGGATAATGAGCAGGTATTGCGCGGCTATCGATGGGATGGACATGCGCTCACCAATGCGTTCGAAGTCGACTTCACCAAGGAGCGGCTCGGGCGGCCGCACCATATGAAATTCACGGCGAAGCCGACCGCGCAGGTGGCGTATATGGACAATGCGCAATAGCGCAATGCGAAATAGCGATGCGAAATAGTGCCTCGAGCCTGAAACTGCTGGCCGTGGCGGCGTGGATCCTCGGCGTCCCGGCCGCCGCGCTGCCGGCGGTGGATCCCGGGGTCGCTGTCGCACCGCGCATGGAGTTCACGCCGCCGCGGCCCGGCACCTATCGGTTGCAGAAGATCCAGCCCGCCGCGGATGCAATGCTCCTCGATCCGTCCGGGCGGCCGGTACGGCTGTCCGCTGAAACAACCGGAAAGATCACCTTGCTGACGTTCTTTTACACCTACTGCACGGATCCGATCGGTTGCCCGCTTGCCTACCGTACCCTCCTGGACGTTCGCGCCGGAGTCGGCCGGGTCGCGGGCCTCGAGCAGCGGGTTCGTTTCCTCAGCGTCAGTCTGGACCCCACCACCGACACCCCGGCGGCCATCGGAAACTACCGCGAGATGGTGTCCCAGGATTCCACGCTCGAATGGGACGTCCTGACGGCGCGCTCGGTTCACGATCTGCTTCCGCTGCTCGAAGACTTCGGCCAGGACGTGAGCATCGAACAGGCCGCCGATGGCAGCGCGCGGCGAACCGTGCATCACATGCTCAAGATGTTTCTGATCGATCACACCGGCATGGTGCGTGAAATCTACACGCTCGCCTTTCTGCAGCCGGCGGTTATTTTGAACGATATTCAAACCTTGTACATCGAGGAGAGGTCGCCATGACGGTCGCCGCCAAAACGGTTGTCATCGTCGGCGGCGGCTTCAGCGGCGCCATCTTCGGCCTCAAGCTGCACCGCAAATGTCCGGATTGGCGCATCATCATTGCCGAGCCGAAGAAAAGGCTCGGCCGCGGCGTTGCCTACGGCGCTTGCGGCCCGGATCATCTGCTCAATGTGCCGGTCAGTCGAATGGAAATCGGTCTCGTACCGAGCTTCGCCGACTGGCTGCAGGAGCGCCGCACATTCATCGCCGAGGCCTTGGTGGAAAGCGGCCTCGATCTTTCCGCCGCCTTCGTCTACCGGCGGTTTTTCGGCGACTACGTCGAAGAACGCGTCAAAGAGGCGCTCGACAGCAAGTCGATGGTCGGCCTCGGCAGCGTGCGCGGCGAAGTGGTTCGACTGCTCAAGGACGCTCGCGGCGTGTTGTTGACCGACGGCCGCCAGATCACGGCGGACATCGTGGTGCTCGCGATGGGTAATCTGCCGCCCCGCCCTCCCGGAGGTCCCGATCCATGGGTTTATGACAGTGGGTTTTTCATCCCGGACCCCTGGGCTGTCGATGCCTTTAGCGATATCGATCCCGCCGAACCCCTGTTGCTGATCGGCAGCGGCCTCACCACCGTGGACATCGCCCTGCGTCTCGCTCAGCAGGGTCATCGCGGCCCGCTCCTTGCCTTGTCTCGCCGCGGACTCGTGCCACGAACGCATGCGGCCGGCGGCGCGTGGCCCGAATTCCTGCACGACAAGATCCCCGCTTCTGCGCTGGCCCTGACGAAGATCGTGCGCCAACAGATCGACTTGGCCGCATCGCAGGGTGTTGCCTGGCAACGGGTATTCGACGCTGCGCGCTCGGCGGTGCCCAGCGTTTGGAACGGGTGGAGCGAGTTCAGCCGACGACAGTTCGTGCGGCATCTGCGGCCGCGCTGGGACATTCATCGGCATCGAATGGCGCCGCGCGTGAGCGATGCGTTCGCCAAGCTGCAATCCACCGGCGCGCTGGAAATCCTGGCCGGGCGCGTCGCCGCCTACCGGTCGGCGGGCAGATCTGTCGAAGTCTCGCTGCGCTTGCGCGGCGGTGCAGCGCGAGTGTTCAAGGCGGGACATGTCATCAATTGCACGGGCCCGGGCGGAGATTTCGCGAATACGGCCATTCCTCTCATCGCGGAATTGCGTGACCGCAAGCTGGCCGTTCCGGATCCCCTCGGCGTGGGGGTGGAAACCAACGATTGCGCCGTCATCGACGCTGCCGGCGAGGCCTCGTCCTGGCTGTTCGCGCTCGGGCCGCTGACCCGCCCGGCGTGGTGGGAAATCACGGCGGTTCCCGAGATCAACCTGCAGATCGAACGGCTCGTGGCCAAGTTGAGCAGCCCCGTGACCGCCCATCGGCTGACGGTCGAGGACTTCATGGATATGGGTGGCGGCATATAAGCGGTGGAACGACGGCGGATCGTCGTTGCGATGCAATAACGTGACCTGAATCGCATGATCGAAATTTGCCGTGGAAAATTCATTAATTGCCCCAAAATAGGGCTTACGCTTATGACGGCTCCCATTTTGTGCGAAGGAGAGGTGAATGAATGACTCTGTCGGCCGGTTGCCGCCCCGCAATTGGCCAACTACCTTGATGTTCGTGGTCACACTGGGCATCGCCCTCACCATAGTGCCCTGGTACGGACTCACCCACGGATACGCGGGATCGGCCTGGATTACATTCGGCGTGTTCCTGTGCGTCACCGAACTGGCGATCACCTGCGGCTATCACCGGCTATTCTCGCACGCCACTTACCAAGCTCATCCCGCACTGAAGGCGATCTTTCTTTTGTTCGGCGCGATGGCGCTGCAAAATAGTGCCCTGGTCTGGAGCGCCAGTCATCGCGTCCATCATCGGTTCATCGACGATCCAGAACGCGATCCGTACTGCGCACGCCGCGGATTCTGGTTTTCGCACATCGGGTGGATGCTGCGCAATTACCCCAGCGGCGATCCCGATCTCAAGTATGTGCGCGAATTGCAAAGCGATCCGCTGGTCGCATTTCAACATCGACATTACCTGGCGCTCGCGCTGACCATGAATCTCGCTCCGCCGCTGCTGATGGGCTGGGCGTTCGGCGACGTCCTTGGCACCTTTTTGCTGGCCGGCGTCTTGCGGCTCGTCATCAGCCACCATCTGACATTTTGCATCAACTCGCTTGCGCACATCATCGGCACTCGTCCCTATAACAGCGAGAACACGGCGCGCGACAATGATGTCGTGGCGCTGCTCACTTTCGGCGAGGGGTATCACAATTTTCATCACATGTTCGCGCACGATTACCGGAATGGCGTGCGGTGGTGGCAATGGGATCCGTCCAAGTGGTTAATCAACACCCTGCAATGGGTCGGGCTCGCCAAGAACTTGAAACGAGTACCCTGGTTCAAAATCCAGCGGGCGATGCTTGACACGCAGTTTCGCCGCGCGAAACTCGAACTCGCCCGTCAAGTAGTCGGCTCCCCGCGGCTCGATGAGTTGCGACGGCACGTGGCGGAGGAATATGAGAGTTTTTGCACCGCGGTCGCTGCCTGGACCGACGTCCGCGAGCAGTCGGTTACGGAAGCAAAGCGTGCGCTGGTCGATCGATGGGAGAAATCGAGCCTGCCGGCGCGGCTCAAAGCTCTCGAGTACGGCTTGCAGCTTCAGTATCGGCGCATGCGTCTGCTGGGCGCGCAACTTGCCACGGTCCAGTCCTAGAGCACGGCCCGGCCTCGGCAACTAATCGCAAAGACCCACCAGCGTTGCCCGGGCGACCAAGCTTCCCCGGGCGACGCTGACGATGCTTGTTAATCCCGCTCGCGGTCGCGGCAGGAATCACCGCTTTCCTGGAAATCATGTTCATGCTTGCCGCTGTCGACGTCGTGCTTGCTGGTATCGACGAATACCAGACCACCGGGACCCTTCACTCCAGTCACCAGCGGGGTGATGACGCCGCTGGTCAGGTCGATCGTCCCGACGAAGGGACCGCCGTCAGCTGCCGTGTACGCCGTGCCGGGGACGAAGGCTTTCTTTTTCAATGCGAAGACTTTGCTCAAGGTCTTGTCCGCAAAGAGGATGAAACCCTCGGTTGATGTGACGAACGCCGTGTCGTCGACTTCCACAGGCATCGGGCCGGCGGCCGTCTGGTAGCTCAACGGCAGACGCAGTACGCGCTGCGCAGGAGACCCGGGATCGCTCACGAAGATCAATTCTTGGTCCCCCTGACTATCGAGGACGATATTGCCTTGAGGATCCAGGGTCATGGAGTCGGGATCTTGCAGGTTGAGTTTGATGGACGCGTCGGTGGGAACATCGAGGGCGCCGGCCTCGCCGGCGAGCACGGGCTTCACCTCGACAGAACTGCCGTCGAGCCGCGCGCTGACGATCGCCGGGCCGGTGTTCGGATTATTCGCCGGATTCGAAGCGCTGATGTACACCCTGCAGCCCCGGAAGACGAGATCGTCGTAGCCGCCGCCGTGCAGCGTCGGGCCGAAGGTGTAGTGCTTTTGCTCGTGAGTTTTCGCGTCGATGATCACCAGATTGGCATTGGCATCTTCGTTCTGCAGCGCCCAGAGCCGATGGGTCGAAGGATCGATTTTGAGTCCATCGTTATGACCCTTGAGGGTGTATGTGTAATTGATGGTGCCGTCCATCGCATAATCGATCACTTGTGTGCTCTTGCCGTCGGAACCGTCCGGCGCGTTACCATCGCCATAGCCCACAAAAACGTGATCGCGCAAGACCGCAATCGAGTCGGGCGCGCTCAAGCCCTGCGGCGCCGAGGCGAAGACCGACAGTTGATAAGGAGACACCGCGGTCTGCGCAAACGCCGGGACGGCGAGTGCGCTCGAGATTGCGGAAGCCGCTAAAGCAACCGCTTGGATTGACTGCTTACTCATGGATCGCCCCTTCGTTTGTATTAGTCGCGAGTACCGAGAAACGGCTAGCCTAGTTGGGCGAAAGGTACGGTTTGGTGAATCGGAAGTGACAGTTTTGTGACAACGACCAACACCAGGTTCGCTTGTTCTTGTCGGTGTGATAGGGATGAATTGACGCCGCCGATTATTGCCGCTGAAATCGCCGACGGCATCGCCGGAGCGCGCCTCGTCACGGTACCCGATTGCGGACATGCTTCAACGCTCGAGCGACCGCGGCACGTGACCGAAGCGCTGTTGCAATTGTTACGAGACTAGCTGTTGGGCGAGAGTTCCCGCACCGACCCGCACTGCTCGATCATTCACTTCTGGTCATGCTTTCGATCGCGGGAAGCAATCGGTCATATTCCGCTTTGACTACCGCATAACACTCACAGCTCCGCTGTTCCAACCCCGGGCGGTCGAGGATCGTGATACGTCCACGAGAATATTTGATCAATCCGCTCTGCTGCAGTTTCAGTGCACCTTCCGTCACGCCTTCACGGCGCACCCCAAGCATGTTGGCGATAAGCTCCTGGGTCATCACCAACTCATTGTCCTGCAGGCGATCCAAGCTCAGCAGCAGCCAACGGCAGAGTTGCTGGTCCAGCGTATGGTGGCGGTTGCATACCGCGGTTTGTGCCATTTGTGTAATGAGCGCTTGGGTATAGCGCAGCAAAAGATGGAGCACCACACCCGCCCGGTTGAATTCGTCTTTCATTGCCTGTGCTTTCAAGCGAAAACCCACGCCGGCGCTTTGCACCACGGCCCGGCTTGGCGTGGACTCACCCCCCATGAACAGGGAAATACCGACGATGCCCTCGTTCCCGACGACAGCAATTTCAGCAGAAGCACCATTTTCCAGCACATACAGCAGTGAGACGATAGCGGTCGCGGGAAAGTAGACGTGGCTCAAGGTGACGCGCGGTTCGTAGAGGACTGCTCCCAGCGGCAGTTCGACCGGTTCGAGGAGCGGGAGCCAGCGCTCCAATTCGGACGGCGGCAATGCCGCAATCAATTGATTTTTAAGCATTCGCTCCACCGTTATTCGCCTCGATCACCGATCTCACGATCACTATGAATGGTTGAGTCAAATATTCAACTTTCGGGCGGCGAGAGCTGCCTGTCTGTACGGTATCGCACATAGCTGGTCCGCCGGGCGACTAAAAACCCTGCCTCATAGAACCACCCGGCTAAAGCCTTTGCTCACGCAATTGCAGCCTTGACAATTGTTGCCTAAGCAATATAATAGCGCGTCATATGAGCTCAGACACCCAAATCTACGACATTGAGACCTATCAGCCCGCCGGCTGCGTCGGGCAATTGCTGTACCGCGTCCGTGCGGCCCAAATGAATGCGCTCGACGAAGAACTGGCCCGGGACCCGGACCTTGCCGCCCTCGAGATCAGTGCTGCTCAGTACGTCATTATCAGCGTACTGGCCAAGCGGGGCGTGGATTCGGCGGCGCAACTCTGCAAGGACCTCTCGTATGACGGCGGTGCGATGACTCGCATGATCGACCGGCTCGAAGCGAAAGGTCTGATAAGCCGGCGCCGCTGTCCTGAGGACCGGCGGTTGGTGAAGCTGGAGCTGACCAAAGCGGGTGTTGCGGCGCTGCCAAAGCTGCGCGCCTGTTCGGTCCGGGTGCTCAATCACTTTTTGCGCGGCTTCAGCCAGACGGAGGCGCGACAGCTCGAAGCATTCATGGTCCGTATGCTGCAGAACGTTTGATATTTTTTGCCTAAATCATTGCCTAGGCATTGATAGCTAGGGCAATTGTTAGGGACGGAAACACGATGGAAAACCTTTTCATGCTCTTGATGCGGCGCGCCCACCTGGCGCTGCAGGAACTCGCGCCTCACTTGGCACTCTTGATGTTGCCCGGCGGCTACTTCATCGCCTTGACTGGGCTGGTGCGTCGGCACTGGCCGTTCGGTTGGGCGCGCGCATGAACGCAAACGCGCCGGTAACGGCGGCGCGCGCGGCGGTAACGGCGGCGCGGGTAACGGCGGCGCGGCGCACTGCGGCATGGTCGCTCGCCCTCCTCTTCGCGGGATGCGCGAGCACCCATGGTCTGAAGCCCGCCGCCACGGTGCAACGAGCCGACGGGCTGGCTGCCGAGCGCACACTGTCGGACGCGACGCTGCGCGCCGACGCCTGGCCCGGGCGAGACTGGTGGACGCTGTTGGCGGACCCGCAGCTCGATCAACTGATGCGCGAGGGGTTGCGCGACAACCCCGGTCTCAAAGTGGCGGCGGCCCGCACGCGCGCGGCGCTCGCGGAGGCCGGTATCAGTGCTGCGGCGCGCGCTCCACAGGCGGCCCTCTCCGCTGATGCGATACGCGGGCGACTGTCGGCGAATGGCATCTTCCCGCCGCCCTACGCGGGTGCTACCGCAACTTTCAGCGATCTGCAGGTCGCTCTGAGCTGGGAAGTGGATTTCTGGGGCAAGCAGCGCGCCGCCTATCAGAGCGCGCTCGGTCTGGCACAGGCAAGTGCGGTCGATACCGAGGCTGCGCGTCTCGCGCTCTCGACCGGCATCGCACATGCGTATATCGAGTTGCAGCACGACTATTTGCTGCTCGACGTCGCCGACTCCACTCTGAGACAGCGCGAGCAAATCATTGCGCTCACGCGCGATCGAAACGCCGCCGGATTGGATTCCCGCCTCGAAGTCAAACAAACCGAAGAAGCCGTGCCGGCGGCCCGCGAACAGATCGTCCAATTGCAGGAGAGGATCGAGCTCACACGCCATCAGCTCGCCGCGCTTCTCGGAGCGGGGCCCGACCGGGGAACCACGATCGCGCGGCCGGCTGCGACTGCCTTGGCCGATCCCGCGCTGCCGAGCCGTCTTCCCTCGGAGCTGCTCGGCCGCCGCCCCGATCTGATGGCAGAGCGGCTGCGCGTCGCCGCGGCCGCCGCAACGATCAAAATGCGCCAGGCGGATTTTTATCCGAACGTGGATCTGGTTGCTTTCGCAGGATTCCAACGCTTGGGCCCCGGTTCCCTGATCAGCGCCGGCGAGCGACAGACGGGCGTCGGTCCCGCACTCGACCTGCCCTTGTTCGACGCCGGGCGCCGCCGCGCGCAACTCGCCGGCGCCGATGCCGCCTACGATACGGCGGTCGAGCAGTACAACCAAACTTTGGCCGATGCGTTGCGCGACGTCGCCGACAGCTTGACCTCGTTGCGCAGCGTCGCGGCCCAGCGCATCGAGCAGCAGCAGGCACTCGACGCGGCCGGGAACGCCTACGAGCTCGCCGTGCTTCGCTATCAGGAAGGTGTCGGCAATTACCTGCAAGTGCTGGCCACCGAGGACCAGTTGCTCGCCCAGCGGCGCCTCGAGGCGGACCTGCGCGCGCGCCGACTGGACCTCGAGGTCGCGCTCGTCGCCGCGCTCGGCGGCGGCTTTGAAGCGCCCTCCAACACTCTGGCCTCTATCCCCTGAGCGCAAGCGCCACTTTATTCCCGCGGAGAATCCATGGAGACACCCACTACGCCCGTCACGACAACCGCCGCCAACCGGCTGCGTCGTCGCTGGCTCACGCTCGGACTTGGCAGCTTTGCGCTGCTCGGCCTGGCCTATGGCGCCTACTGGGCGCACACCCTGCGCTACCGGCAGTCCACGGACGATGCTTATGTGAGCGGCAACGTCGTTCAGATCACGCCGCAGATCGTCGGCACGGTCGTTGGCATCGGCGTCGATGACACGCAGTTCGTGCAGGCCGGAACGCCGCTGGTGCGACTCGATCAGGCCGACGCCAAGGTCGCGCTCGACCAGGCGGAAGCGGAGCTTGCGAGGACCGTGCGCGAGGTACGCACGCTTTATGCCACGAGCTCGCAGCTGCAGGCGCTGGCGGAGCAGCGTGAGACGGATCTGGCGATGGCGCGTGAGGATCTGGCGCGCCGCGAGCGGCTCGGCATTTCCGGCGCGGTGTCCGGAGAAGAGCTGCAGCACGCCCGCGATGCTGCCCAAAGCACCGCCGCCGCACTGGTGTCCGCCGAGCAGCAGTTGCGCGCCGGCCGTGCCCGGACGGACGGCACCGACATTGAGGACCACCCCGATGTGCGCAACGCCGCCGCCCAGGTGCGCAGCGCCTATCTCACCTATTCGCGCACCATACTGCCGGCACCGGTCGCAGGCTTCGTCGCCAAGCGCAATGTGCAGCTTGGGCAGCGCGTGAGCCCGGGGCTCTCGCTGATGGCCGTCGTGCCGCTCGATGAGGTGTGGGTCGACGCCAATTTCAAGGAGCCGCAATTGGCGGCGATGCGCGCAGGCCAGCGGGTGACGCTGACCGCAGATCTCTACGGAAGCAGTGTGGTGTATCACGGCACGGTGGCCGGTTTCGGCGCCGGCACCGGGTCGGTGTTTTCGTTGTTGCCGGCCCAAAACGCCACGGGCAACTGGATCAAGATCATCCAGCGAGTGCCGGTGCGCATCGCGCTCGATGCCCGCGAGCTGGCAGCCCACCCGTTGCAGATCGGCCTGTCCATGCGTGCCGAAGTCGACACGCATGATCGCAATGGTCCACGCCTGCCGCAGCTCGCCCGCAACGACGCGGGTTACGCGACGGAGGTGTTCGATGCGAATGATCTGAGCGCCGAGAAACGCGTACGCGCCATCATTCTCGCCAACGAACCGCCGCGCACCACCGGTTTGCCCTCCGCGCACAAGCGTCTGGCGGCCGCAGCCGTCGTGGCGCCGCCGTCCGCCGAAGTCCCCGCGGCGGCTCACGTGGAAGCGATCGGTACGCCGTGAAGGCAGCCAGATGACCAGCACTGCTACCAGCACAGGCACCACGACCGAACCTGCGCCGCTCCGCGGCGTGGTGCTCGCGGTGGGCGCGATCGCGCTGTCACTCGCCACATTCATGAACGTCCTGGACACCTCCATTGCCAATGTGTCGATTCCTGCGATCGCGGGCGACCTCGGTGTATCGCCGGATCAGGGGACCTGGGTGATCACGTCCTTTGGCGTCGCCAACGCCATTTCGCTGCCGCTCACGGGCTGGCTGACGCGGCGCTACGGTCAGGTACGGCTCTTTATCTGGTCGATCGGATTATTCGTCGCCGCCTCATTCCTGTGTGCGCTGGCGCCGACGATCGGCCTGTTGATTTGCTTTCGCGTACTGCAGGGCGCGGTCGCGGGACCCATGATTCCGCTCTCCCAATCGCTCCTGATCTCCAGTTTCCCGAAAGCCAAATCCGGCGCCGCGCTGTCGGTCTGGGCCATCACCACGATGGTGGCTCCCGTGGTCGGACCCGTGCTCGGTGGCTGGATCACCGACAACATCTCCTGGCCCTGGATCTTCTACATCAACGTGCCGGTGGGCCTGGCCGCGGCGCTCGCCACCTGGCTGATCTATCGGAAGCGCGAGACGCCGACGGTGAAGGTGCCGATCGACGGGGTGGGTCTTGGTCTGCTCGTCATCTGGGTGGGCGCGCTGCAGGTGCTGCTCGACCAGGGAAAGGATCTCGACTGGTTCAACTCCCCGCAGATCGTGGCGCTTGCCATTGTGGTGGCGGTCGGATTGTTCGCCTTTCTGGTCTGGGAACTCACTGAACAGCACCCAGTCGTCGACTTGAGTCTATTCCGCGGCCGCAATTTCTCGATCGCCACCCTCGCCATGGCGCTGGCATATGGCGCCTTCTTCGGCAATGCCGTACTGCTCCCGTTGTGGCTGCAACAGTACATGGGTTACACCGCGACGCTCGCCGGGTTGGTACTCGCGCCCGTGGGTGTCCTCGCCATCGCGCTCACTCCTGTGGTGGGCCAAGCAATGCGGCGCATCGATCCGCGCGCGATTGCGACGGTGGCATTCCTGGTGTTCGCACTCATCCTGGGAATGCGCTCGCGCTTCACCACGGATACGCCGTTCGGGACGCTGCTGGTGCCGACGATCATCCAGGGTATCGCCATGGCCTGCTTCTTCGTGCCGCTGATCACGTTGTCGCTGTCCGGGCTGCCACCCGACAGAATCCCCGCGGCCTCCGGACTCTTTAATTTTGCGCGCATCACGGCCGGATCCTTCGGCACTTCCATTGTGACCACATTCTGGGACCGGCGCGCGACGCTCCACCATGAGCGTTTGATCGAACATCTGACAGCCGCAGATCCGGTAACCGCACAGAGTTTGGCGACTGTCCAGGCCGGAGGCCTTGGCCCGGATCAGGGGGTCCCCCTGCTGAATCGGCTGGTCGACGGCCAGGCGTTCATGCTGTCGGCCAACGATATCTTCTACGCATCCGCCGTGCTGTTCCTGCTGCTGGTGGGACTGATTTGGCTCGCTCGGCCGACGCCGCGTACCAGCGTCGCCGCGCAGTCCGTCAGCGGCGCGCACTGAGCCGGAAGCGAGTAATACAGACGGAGCACCCACATATGCGCTTTTCAACAATGGCTTACCCCTCGCCGGCAGTCTTGCTCACGTGCCTCCTCAGCCTCTCGAGCCTGCAAGGATGCGCTCCGGTCGTCCTGCGTGGGCCGTCGTCGCCGCCTGCGGAAGTGGCGGCCGACTCGCCGGGCGGCATTCGGATGATGGGCCCCGAGCATCGGTTCACGGAAGTATCCATGCAAAGCATCGCGCGGCGCGCTCAAGAGACGCGAGCGGCGGAGCCTTTCAGCATCCTCGCTATGTCGGGCGGCGGCGCAGACGGCGCGTTCGGCGCAGGCGCTTTGGTGGGTCTCACGCGCACCGGAAAGCGCCCGCAGTTTTCCGTCGTCACGGGGGTGAGTGCCGGCGCCTTGCTGGCTCCCTACGCATTTCTGGGTCCCGAATGGGACCAGCAACTCATCGACGCCTACACGAGCGGACGCGCCCAGCATCTGCTGCAGCCGCGCGGGCTCGGCGTGATCTTCGACTCCAGCGTATATCGTGGCGGGCCGCTCGAGCAGTTGGTCGATCACTACCTCAGCGATGCGCTGATACAAGCGGTGGCGCGCGAAGCAGCCTCCGGACGCCTGCTGCTGGTCGCAACTACAAACGTCGATACCGGAGAGAGCGTCGTCTGGGACCTGGGCTCGATCGCCATGAACGGCGGTCCTCAGGCAAGAACTCTCATGCGGGATGTCTTGGTCGCATCGGCCAGCGTGCCCGGCATGTTTCCGCCGGTGATCATCCGTATTCAAGATGATTGGGGAGACTACAGCGAGGCGCATGTCGACGGAACCGCCACTGCTCCCTTCTTCGTCCCACCCGCCTTCGTGCAGCTGCCCCAGGACGTACCCCGCCGTTCCGCACCGACAGTCTATGTCATCGTCGATGGGCGACTGAGCGAAGAACCCATGTCGACCCGCTTGCGTTTCAAGACGATTGTGTCGCGCAGCATCTCCGCGGGCCTCACCCACATGGTGAGGACAACTCTGGAACTGACCGCCACCACGGCACAACTGCAGGGCGCGAGTCTCCAATATTCGGCGATCCCCGCGGCTTACCCGAACCTCGCCCCGTTCGACTTTCGCGCGTCGACGATGCGCTCATTGTTTCAATACGGCTATGACTGCGCGCACGCTGGGCGGCTGTGGATCTCATCACAACGCGCGGCTGCCGATCACCGAGAGCGCGGTGAAGTGTCTTCGGAGCAAAACATCGGTTGCCCCGCGGACGATGACTTCATCGCCAGCTATGCCGTGCGCTGATTCCGAAGCGGTCGAATGGTTAGGTGACCGCTATCTGCTGGCGAAGCCGGTCAATGCCGCACTGAATCGCGCAACACCGCCGGCGGCAAGGGATTCATCCGTTCACAGATCTTGACACAGCTTTGCAACTCCAGGGATCAACAGATCGCGCTCGAGCATGACGAGGATCGAGTCGGCCCGTTCCGCCATGCACTGCGCATCGCCGGCGACTCACTGTCCGTTGCGCCGGCGGGCTAACGATGCATAGCCAAGCATGGAGTAATATCTACGTTATGGGTGGGGGACGAAACGGATGCGGTGGCGTGCCATTCTGGGATTGACGGTGATCGGCCTGGCCGGCGGGTGCGGCGGGGGCACGAGCTCGTCTCAAGGCTCGACACCCTCGTCGTCGGTGCCCCGCTTGGTTCAGATTAATACCTTCCAGACGACCGGCAGCAATTTTGCCGCCGATACCCCGGTGCAATTCAACGCTCCGACGAAAGCCGGCAATACCATTTGGGTGGCCGCGACCGTCAGTGATTTTGCGGGTGCGCATACAATCTCGGTGTCCGATACCCAGGGCAATGTGTACACCCTGCTCGACCAGGTGAACGATGCCTCACCGGGCACGCAGAGTGTGGCGCATTTCTATGCAGCGAATATCGTCGGCGACAGCACGACGCCCGACACCATTACCCTCAGCTGGAGCAACGACAATTACAAGGGGGCGCTGATCGCGGAAATTTCCGGCACCACCGCCGCGCCCTTGGCCGGACATGCCCATAGCGACCAGGTTGGGCTGGGCGCAGGATCCAACAACGTCACTGCCGGCCCCATCGATCTGTCATCGGCCCAGACCCCGGCGTTGCTGGTCGCGCTCAGCATGAATACCTTCGGCGGCACCAGCGATACCGGCGGCACCGGTATCGGCGGACCCACCGCCGGCAACGGCATGACACAAGTGGAAATGTCCTGGAATTGGGGCACCAACCTCGCCACGCTCGCGACCGCGAGCGTGACCGGCGCCGAAAGCGTGTCCAGCGTGTTCAGCGCTTCGGGGGCGGGCTCCTACGTCACCGTGGCGGTCGCGTTTCATTGAATTTAGCAGCGATCGGGGTCGCCCCGGAAATCCAACTCGAGCAGTGAGCGAAATTCGGCTATAGCTTTTGATGAGCGCGAGCGTCCGAGGTTGCAATTCGATGCAGTCGATACGATAAAATGAGGCTCTATTCGATCGGCCACACCTCGCCAGGGTGATTGCAACTTGCGATCTGCCACGCCTTGTACATACATTCAACGGCGGCAAGGAAATCAACTGGACGGTCGAGCCACGTTTCGAAACAGTTGAGCGCGGCGGCGGCCGCTGATTCATTCGGTGTCCCCGCATGCTCCGCTTGTGCGATATTCAGTTTTCCAATCGAAAGCATTAGAACGGCGAACGCGATGCCCGGAACTCGTGAGAATCTGGTGAAGCGAAATGAATTTGTCATGATCGAAAAGGCCTCGGTTGGTGAATTGACGCTTTGGCGCGGGCTGCCATTTGATCTGCCCTACATATGGAATATTTTGCCCACAGACGGTGGGCGCGGGAACTCGCAAACTTGCCTCTCGCTGGTGCAAAAATGAGACGTCGTGGAAACTTGAGTTAGTGCGGCAAAAGATGGCGAACCGAACATTCAGCATGAATTGGGACGACATCAAGATATTTCTGGCTATGGTTCGGCATGCGACAGTGCGTGCCGCCGCCGACTTGCTCGACATGAGCCACTCCACCGTCGCGCGCCGCGTCGTCGCCCTTGAGAAAGGATCTTCGGCGGCACGACTTGCAGTCGAGCAAATCTTGCTGGATCGGATATCAGCGCAATGTTCCGCCGTTGACTCCCGACTGGGTACACGACAGCGCTTACCCGCACCTTCCAGTTCGTGGTGTGTTTGAAAGTTTGCTATCCCAATTGTCCGCCGCCCGTGCCGGGTTAGGCATTGGCATGTTACCCTGCCTGCTGGGTGATCCGGATCCGCTATTAGTGCGTCTTGAACCGGGCAAACAGCCCCCAATTTTGGAGTTGTGGCTGCTCACACATCGCGATGTGCGTACCACCGCACGCCTGCGAACGCTCATGCAGTTCATCGCAGGGGTTGTCGGGCATAACAAAGCATTGCTCGAAGGCCGCGAAGGCCGCATTGCGCGACCAATCGTCACTGCGGCTGGTACTCACCAGTGATCCGTGCGACGCCGTGCGGCAGCCCGCAGCAACGCTATGTACGTGGTCATTTTACCGTTACTCTCACACGAGCGATGTTTTCGATCCGCGCAAATGGGGTGTCTACGTCACCCTGCCGGTGCGAGGCCGCGCGCAGCACGGCAAAGTATGTTCCCGGCCTGGAGTACGAACGAACGGCCGACAACCGCGCGGGGTTCTGCGGCGTGTCGAGGCGCGCAGCAACTGGGAAATCGCCCACTCCCTCGAAGTCCCACTCGGCTGCGACCACCAGGCCGGCATTCGGCGGAACCTCGATCGTTGCGGTGAATGTGACCGGCTGATTGACTGGAACCTCGGCACGCACATTGCCTTCGACTTGTAGAGCGACGACCGGCTGAATGCCCTGCCGGCGGTCCGCGCTGACCGGCACTTTGACCTGTGAGTCGATAATCTCGTACTGTGTGCTCGATGGTCGCACACCCTTCTCGACCCATGCGCTCAGGTCGCGCAATCCCTGTTGCAATACACCCGAATAGCTTACGGTATGAGCGCGCGCCGCCGAATTCTGAGGATTGTCGTGTTGAGCATGATCGACATACCAGAGGGCGAAGTTGTCTTCAAATTGCACCCCTAGAGCCTCTTTCACTCGAGATCGGTACCAGTCCGCCTGCCAGGGCAGTGCATCGATATCCATCAGGCACTCGACTGCCAACATCTTGCCGTGTATATGGCCGTTCGGAACGGAACCGGCGGTGCCGGCGGCGGCGATCGGGCCGATCAAAAATTCCCGTTGCGGATAAAGGGGATTTCCCGCGGAATCGCGGAATTGATTCCAACCGTACATATCCGACGTGGGAACCTGGTGTCGCTGATACGTCTGCAGTGCAAGCGCCCATGAGTTGTCGATCCGCACCTGATCGCCTGGACGAATGCTATTGAGCGCGGCTTGATCCAAAATGAGCGCAAACCCGATCGTTTTGTCGCTGATTGAAGCGATAGGAAGACTTTTCCCGGCCGCAGCACCGCTCAAAATGACCAGGTGTGCATCCGCGAAGTCTTTCTCCGGCACGCTGGCCAATTCGAACCTTCTTGGAAATCCTTCGATGACGCGGGTTACGGTCGTGTCGAACACAAAACGCGCGGCTCCGATCGAGGATTCCGGCGCGCTGCCCAAGTAGCCAGGTTTGGCCCAGAAATCGTCGATATAAGTGGGATCCAGCATCGGCATCAGTGGCGCAACATGCGAGAAATAGCCGCTGGTCAACGTTTCATGACCCCATAATCCGCGAAGTGGATATCCCAGCAACGTCGCCTCCCTGAGAGCGGCACGCTCCTCGTCATTTAGCTCCGCATAGGGATCTCCGCTGCCGCCAGGGTCGATTGCGTCCAAGATCCCCGGGAACTTGTTCCGCCTTTTGAGGACTCGCAGAGCATGCATGCGCACCGTGAAGCCGCTGGGAATGGCATTGGGCGTCGCCATTACGAACGGCATGAATCCATCCCACACGCCGCTCGTGTTCTCCGCGCTTCCCATGGTCTGGTACGAACCGCCGCTGCCGCCAAAAAGATATCCATAAGGCCGGTGATCGCCATAGAGTTCTGCAGCGACCAGACGCGAGTATTTGGCGGCTGCCGCATTGACCCTATAGGCAGCTATCGCCGGATCCGCGGGCGGCGCGCGATCGGCGCCCCCCAAGTTCGTCTGAACGTAGTACGCGCCGCTTGCGATCGTGAAAGCGAGATTCCCGGTCGCAACGTCAAAGGCGATCGGAAACGGTCCGATGTCTGAGGTCGTCGCCAGAGGATAAGTATTGTGAAAGAAACGTCCCTCGTAACGATCCTGCGGAGGGAAATAGAAGGAGAACCGAGCGTCCGTGTCCTTGAATCCACCGTGCACGTAACGATGCGGCACCGGTTCGTTCCGCAGTTCGTTGATTTCGACGTAGGGCTGATTGTATACGGGATCGACGGACTCGGCGGTCACCGATCCGTCTGCGGTGGCCTGGCGCTCCTCTGAGCCTACACCGGACGCCCCGCCGGCCATTCGCTCGCCGGTCAGTTTCGCCTTTCCCATCAGGGTCGTCTTCGCGGTGCCGCTCATTGTGTCGCCATCCACCACGACGTCGAACGTCACCTTGATGCGCATCGGCGTGGTGATTTGCATGACCCAATCCAACGCGTTTCCTGTTACGCCACCGGCAATATCCAGATTACCCATTGAGCCTTCAATCCGGCCCGTGAAGTGATTATCCCGCACGGCTATCTGCAGTTGCATCTCCTGCGGGCCGATCGGCGTGGACATTGTCACCTTCCAACTTCCGCTTGCGGACATCGAAACTTCTCCTGCGCAATCGGGCATCAGCCTGTTTCTCGATACAACCTTGGAGCTTCAGGCGCCATCGATAATGTTGGCGATGGGGTTCGTACTGTTCACCAGACAATTCCCGCTCGTGAGCGTCGGCAAGGGCGCCGATAAGAAATTGGCCAAGCGGTTCGCGTTGACGTTGCAGGCAATCGTCGACCAACCCTGAAAGCGCGGATGGCTGCCCGTTCCCGCGGTCGCCGTTAAACCATCGGTTGGAGCGTATCGCCTGTCAGACCCGACCGATCAGCCGTTGCAGGCGTGATCGGTCGGGTCGTTCAACAGCGCCCGGCTACTCCGCTACTCCGGCAAGGCGAACCGCCACACACCGCGGCCGTGAGTTGCTGCGTAGATGAATCCATCGGGACCGGCGGTGAGGTTGTTCACCGATGCGTTGGGCAGCCCAGCGCCGAGCACGGACCAAGTCGTGGCAGCGCCCCGGCCCGCGTGGGCGGTGAACACGCCGCGGTCGGTGCCGAGCGCGAGTCGGCCCCCGTTCAGCACGAGTGCATCACCCGGGATGTCGGGAAGATTTCCCGAAATGTCCGTCCAAGTCTGCCCGCCGTCGGTGGTCTCAAACACGTGTCCCACGCCACCGCCGGGAATCCAGCGGCGGGAGAAGCCGCTGAACACCGCGTAGGCGTGCTCCGGATGCCGCCTGTCCACGGTAAGGCCGGAGATATAGCGGTTAGGCAGCCCCGTCATATTGACCTGATGCCAGCCGCCGCCGTAGTTGGTCGCGATGCCGGAGGCGAACGATGGGCCCGGGTTACCGCCAGCCTGAACCCAGGCGGCATAGATGATTTTGCCGCTACCCGCCGACGACATTGCAGTGACCGCACGATTCGCGCCGATGTCGTACACCGGCTGCCAGGAGCAGGCGGTGGCGGTGCAAGCGGTGTTCCACCCATCCTTGCTGACCCAGACAAACTCGCCGCCGATCAGCCACACATTCGTGTTCTCAAGATCGGGCACCAGAGGCGTCACGAACCGCGCAGCGGGGTCGCAATCGCTCCGCGGTGTCAATCCCAAGGTGGCCTGGGCAACGCAGGTGGGCGAGACGTAATAGCTGAAGGTGTGGCCGCCGTCAGTGCTCGTGTACATCGTGCCGTCGGTGTATTCGCCGGCTACCCGGTTGCCGTTTTCCGGATCGACGATCACGTCGAAGCCGTCGCCGCCGGCCGGCTCAACCATCTGGGTGCTGTTGCTGCTCAGCCATCCCGTACCGTTGTCCTGCATGCCACCCCAGACAGCGGTCCCGTGTCCCGCGAGTTCGCCGGCCCTGGCATCGTAGAACTGCAGGTTGTGCAGCGTCGCGTTCAAATCGTTCCAGTCGCCGTTCGCCTGTACATCCGACAGCGGCCGGCTGTAGACGCCGCCGTCGTTCCCGATGACGATCTTGCCCTCGGTGATCATCATGGCGTGCTGATCGGGATGCGTCGTAAGCGGGCAGGTCCCCGTGGCGTCGCAGGGGAAGGAGTAGTTCCAGTACGGGCTTGCTGTGATCCACGTCTTGCCACCGTCGGTCGACTCGAACACCTCTTCCAGACCGGCGTAGATATGGTTCGGATTGCTGGGGTCCACCGCCAGATCCTGGTTGTACCAGGCCTGAACGCCGACGCCGTAGCCGGATCCAACGCCCAGTGCCGAGCCCGAGGCGGCCAGAATGGCCTCGTCCCCGATCTTGGTCCACGGGCCGCTCAGTTTCGCCGGCTTGCCGCCCGAGCCGCTGGCGACGAAGATTCCCTGCAGAACGGACTCGTCAGCGGCGGCGATCATCGAGAGTGACTGCACGATCGCGTAGAGCTTGCTGCCGTCGGCCGAGTAGGCGAAGGTGGTCCGACCGATGTCGGTTGCGTTGATGTCGCCGGCGGGTGTAACGCTGGCAAAGGTATGGCCACCGTCGGTCGATTGGTAGAAGCCGTTGTTCGCGGTGTTGCCAGGTCCGTGCCAGCCGATCGCGGCGATCACGACTCTGCCGTTCGAGCCCGGCTGCACAGCCACATCCGTCACCTGCTGGTCATACGGCGGGAAGTCGGTTGATCCGGCCGGATCGAGCACCTCGGTCCAATTGTCGGTGCCGGCCGCGAGCCTGAACAGTCCGTTGTTGGTGGCCGCGTAGGTGTTGCCCGTCTTATCGAACGCGATCCGGAACACCGTGTGGGCTGCCAGCACGTTGTTCCCAGCTTGATCGTCGCCCACCCGCCGCCAGCTGTTGCCGTGGTCAGTCGAGGTGTACACGCCGGTGCCGGAATAGGAGTCCTGCGAAGTATTCGCCTCGCCAGTGCCGACCCACAGCGAGCCGTCGCGCGGATCGGCCGCAAGGGCGCCGATGGATAGCGTGGGCATCGAATCGAACACTGGCGTCCAATTTTGTCCCTGGTCGTTCGATCGCCACACCCCGCCGTCGGCGGCCCCGGCAAACCATTGGCCGTGAGCCGTCGTGACCAACGCGGTGATCCGGCCCCCGACGAGTGAGAAGCCCGCGCCGATATTCGACCAGAACGGGTCGGTGTAGTTGCTCGGCTCGGCGTTGTACGGGACGCGAGTGAACTCCTCCCACGTGCCGCCGGTTCGCGAGAGGCTCAGCGCCTGTCGCGCCGCGCTGCCCAGCGCGTCGCCGGACACGAAGCCGGCCGGCGCAGTACGCTGGAAATCGTATTGAGCCTGTTGAGCCGCCAGATCACCATCATCGGGAGTGTGCGTTGCGGTCGCCGCCGGCGCGGTGTTTTCGCGAATGTACTTCTTAAAAGCATGATGACGTGCGCCCGCGCCGTGCAATCCATCATCCGCCATCGCGAGCGACCACGACGATGCCATCATGACTGCGATGATCCACAGAAATTTCTTCATTGGTGAGTACCCCTTCAACGATGCCAGGCCCCGCCATCTGCTGTGCGAGTCTCAGGCAAAGATTTTTCTTCGCGCTCAGCCTTGTTTCGCTGAATCCAATCGACACCCAGGTGACCCAGGTTATTATTTAGCGTTTGCGGCCGAGTGACAGATGCGAATCAGCTTGCGCCCGGCCTTTGAGGGCTGTCAACAACACGGTGACCGACTGCCGACCGCCGCCCCGTCAGACGGACCGCCGGCTTGCACTCGCGCCCAAACTATATGATTGATTCAACATAATCAGGTTTTGAATACGCGCGCCGTGGCCGCGATACCTGCATGACGAGTTAATCGTTGGCGAGTCCCCGGTCGTTAATGAATTGCGCTAGCGCGGCGCGCGTTTCCTGCATGGGAATGAAATCGACCATGGTCAAATCGCCCGCCCGCACTTTCAGAGAGAGCCTTTGGCTGGACGCCATGCGCTTCAGCAGCGCGACATTGATCGGGAAGTATGCTGTCTGGCCCACCGGAGCGATGGGACGATACGGGCTACTCGTCGCAACCGGCCCTTCCAGCGCTGTCAATTCCACTTGACCATCATCGAGCGTCAGATTGAGAGTGCCGCGAGCACGGATGTCATCGAGCCGATGGCCGCCGACGCCCGGGGCCATCTGAATCCAGAGGAGGTAGCTAAAATCGCCGCTTCGATCCCACTCCACAGGCCCGATATGGCTGGGGCCGCCAGCCAGAAGGCAGGCAATCAGCCCGCAATGGACTGAGCGCAGATGCAGTAATGGCTTATGCGGGCTCAAGACAAGTCACCATTGCGGCATCGAATATAGCCATTGCGTAATAGTCGCATGTCCCCATGACACGAGAATGTCACCTCCCCACGCCGGGACCCAAGTCCTCACCACCAAGGGTTGGTAATATCTCCCTGAATCATTTACAGGTTCCTAGGAGATCCCGATGATCTGTGGTCCGGATGTACTGAGAAGCGTTCCTCTCTTTGAGTTGCTCGACGACGATGAGACCGCGGTCCTCGCCGCTCAGGTTGAGGTCAAAAATTTCGGCGCCCGCGAACGCATCTACAAAAAAGGCGACGCTGGCGGCGAAGCGTACGTAATGCTATCCGGCAAAGTGCGCGTCAGCACGGTCGACGAAGACCAGCAAGAGGTCATCGTGGACGAGCCTGCGCGCGGCGAGTTCTTCGGGTTCGCCTCGATGCTCGAGCAGACCCCTCACCAGACGAATGCCATCGCCCTCGAGGAAACCTCGTGTATCGAGGTGTCCCGTGACGACATTGCCGTCTTGCTGCAACGCAAGCCGAACGCTGGAATGGACCTGCTGACTACTCTGGGACGCCAGCTCCACGCGACGCAGCAGTTAGTTCGGATGCGAGCCGCCCGCAACCCGAATGAACTCATCGAAACCGAAGCCACCTTCGCGGAGCGCATTGCGGATCATGTCGCGCGTTTCGGGGGCTCCTGGACCTTCATCATCTCCTTCGGCGTGCTCACGATCATCTATACCTTGATCAACATCGTCTTGCGCACCAAGGCTTGGGATCCCTATCCGTTCATCCTACTCAATTTATTCTTGTCGATGCTGGCGGCGATTCAAGCGCCCGTCATCATGATGAGTCAAAATCGCCTGGACACCAAAGACAGGCTGCGCGGGGAACTCGATTTCGAAGTTAACCGACGTGCGGCTTCCGACATTCAGGGCCTTGCGCGCAAATTGAATCTGCTCGACGAAAAGATGGACGATGTCAGTAAACTGTTGCGTAGTGGAAGTGATCGTTAGCCCAAGCCTGCACGAATACTGCTCCGGCCACTCTGCGCTCCAACGAGCGATACGATATTGTCAAATATACGCGGGAGCGCATATAGCGCGAACACGCAAGCGCTCCCGGCTGCCGCTAATGCGGCAGTGTCACGTCATCCTTTGTCTTCCCCGTGCGTTAATCCATCATCTGGCTAAACATATGGAGATCGTATGAAGTCTTTTGGCGGAATCAAGATTCTGGCTGCAACAGCATTTCTGTCGGTCAGCTTGCTGGGCGGCTGCGTTGTGGTCCCAGCGCCCGGCTACTATGGCGGCGCGGTAGTCACGGTCGCTCCGCCCGAACCGCGTGTAGAAGTCGTCGGTGTCGCCCCGGCACCGGGTTACGTCTGGTTCCCCGGCTATTGGAATTGGAATGGCGGCGCCCATGTCTGGGTGGGCGGCCACTGGGGCGCCGGGCGGGCCGGCTACAACTGGGCGCCGCACACCTGGGTGCGTTCCGGCGCCGGCTGGCATATGGCGCCGGGACACTGGGTACGCCGCTAAGGCAAATTGCCGCCGCCGGCAAGCTCATGAGGGGAATGTCGGCGGCGGCCTGATCGGCGAACCCAGTTCACTTGCCAATCTCACACCCTTGGCAGCCCTCTCGTCGTGGCCTTGATCGGTAGCGGATGAAGTTGCAGAAACGCAGCTGTGGCATCGCGAACACGTGCCGCAGCTTCGCGTGAGTTCGGCCGCTCGGCGACGCCGAGCAGCAGGCTGACCATCAGATTGCCCCACAGCAAGCCGCCGAACTGCTCGGCAAGTTCGGCGGGACGACCGTTGAGAAGTCCGGACGCCTGCGCCCGAGCCATGATTTGGCGCAAGGCGGCACGACTCGTCTCGCGCCCAATCGAGTCAAGCGCTTGCGCCACCTCGGGCGCGTGGACCGCCTCGGCAATCGCTAGCCGGAATACCGCAATGACCGTGGGATCGGTTATCTCGCGCAGAAGTTGGGTCCCCATGGAAGCCAGTACCTGCGCGAGGGTCTCGCGATCCTGCGGCACGGGCAAGGCCGCGGGTACCTGGAGTCGCGTGGCGCGCGCGCTGATGCATGCAATTAGCATTTTCTGCTTGTTGCCCACCAGCGCGTACAGTTCTCGTTTCGAAACGCGCGCGCGCGTTGCGATCTCAAGCGTGCTGGTCGCCGCGAAGCCGCTCTCCATGAAGGCTGCGAAGGCTGCATCGAGGATGCGCGCGCGCACCTCAGTTTCGCCGCGGCCCTCCTCACGCTCCTTTGACAGCAATGCCGTCGTCATCATCGTCCCCCTTGACAGTCGGTACCGTATAGTACCACAATAGCGCGACCCTGGTACCAGGGGGTACCAAACATGCTAGGAGACGATCATGCTCAAGCCAAGGATCCTCGTGACCGGGGCGACCGGGAAGACAGGCAGCGTCGTCGTTGCAGAATTGCTGAAGGCCGGCCATCCGGTGCGCGCAATGGTGCATCGAGAAGATGGCCGCAGCGCGCGGCTGCGGGCGCAGGGAGCTGAGATCGCGGTTGCCGACATGAGCGATGTCGAGCGCGTCGCCGACGCGCTGACGGACGTTCAGCGCGCCTACTATTGTCCGCCTTTCGATCCCTATATGATTCAGGGTGCGGTGGCATTCGCCATCGCGGCCAAGGAATCCCGGCTCGAAAGCATCGTCGGCCTCACCCAATGGCTGTCGAGTCCCTCGCATCCGGCCCTCATGACCCGCCAGCTCTGGCTCGTCGATCGGCTGTTCTCGATGTGGCCGGAGCTCCTCGGCGCGAAGGACATGGCCAAGGCGATCGGCCTGGCCGTCGGGCGATCTGTCAAAGTCGTGCCGACGCCGACGTGGCTATTCATGAAGACCGCCCGGATGGGCGGCCTCCCGATCGATCTGCTCGGCGGCGTTCGCTATTACATCGACGATCACAAACGCGGGGCTTTTGAGCTGGGCGCACCGACCACCGACGTGCTCGATGTGACCGGTCAGCCCGCCGAGGACTTCGAGACCATCGCGCGCCGCTATGCAGCCCTGCCGTGCAACCGGCGGACACCCGGCAGTTGGCTTCGCGAGGTCGGCCGGTTCGTGATCGCCCCGCTCAGCCCTGGCTTCAATCTCGACCGCTACGACCGTGAGCTGCGCCGTCCGTTCCCGTCCGAACCGCAGTTCGCGCCTGAGTCCAACATCTGGCGGCGCGAGCATGCCATGGCTCACGCGGAGCGAAGCGCTGTGATCGCAGAGCTACGCACGCTGCGCGCTTAGGTTTCGGGGCCGATCGCCGGAATTTGAACCATAGGAAAGACTCATGCTGCCGCAACTCTGCTTTTTCGTTAGCATCGCATTCAGCTTCATCGCGTGGGGGATCGTCGCGAAGCGATACATTTGGCCAAAACTCCGCGTCCTGCCACGGGCCGAGGCGCTGCGGCCTCTTCTCATCCTGCACAGCTTCCGCTTCATCGGGTTGTCATTCCTGGTCCCCGGCGTCGTGTCGCCCGCGCTGCCGGCAGACTTCGCATATGCCGCCGTCTACGGGGACATCGTTGCGGCAACACTCGCGTTGCTCTCGCTGGCATCGCTGCCACGAGGGGCCGGCGTTGTCATTGCATGGATATTCAACCTCTGGGGCTCAGCCGACATCTTGAATGCGTTTTACAAGGCCAATGATGCCGGGCTCCTGCCGGGTCAGCTGGGCGCCGCCTACTTCATTCCGACTCTCGTTGTACCGCTACTGCTCATTACGCACGGACTCGTCTTCCGGATTCTTGTGAAACATCAAAGCGAGTCCGCGGAAGCGGGCGTCAATGTCGACCTCGGCTATTTCCCGTAGGCCTTGGCAACTTGCACTCGGAAGATTGTCTCCCGGGCGCCCGCCGAACGAAGACGCGACCCGTCGCGGTTGCGAAGGCGTGCTCTCCCATGCAAGATCCGTATCACTATGACAAAGTTGACACGGCGCGATTGGATCCTGGGCGCGGTTGGTGTTGCCGCGTGGCCCGCGATTGCTTCTGCCCAGCAGCACTCGCATCAAGCTGCAGCCTCCCCCTCGTCAACTGCATTCGAGCATTTTGATCCTACCACTGCGCGGGACGTTGCCGCGCTTGCGGCCCGGATCATTCCCTCGGACGATGGGCCGGGGGCCACTGAAGCGGGCGCGGTGTACTTCATTGATCGTGCCCTGCAGACCTTCGCGGCCGACCAGCAGATCGCCTATCGCGAGGGACTTGCGGATCTGAAACTACGCCGTGAAAAGTCGTTTCCCGGCTCGGTTTCGTTCGCAGGATTGACCGCCGCCGAACAGATCCATCTTCTGCACTCGATGGAAGATACGGACTTCTTTTCGATTCTTCGCCAGCACACCGTCCTCGCTTGGCTCGGCAGCCCTGAGTACGGGGGAAACCGAGGTAGCGTGGGCTGGAAATACATCGGTTTCGATGACCGTGGATCCTTCGCGCCGCCGTTCGGCTATTACGATGGTGAGTCGAAGTGAACGGCACGGAATTCAAAACCTCTGAAACCGTGGATGTCATCGTCGTCGGCTCGGGGGCCGCGGGCGGTGTGATGGCGAAGGAACTGGCGGTGGCCGGTTTCAGCGTGGTCGTCCTCGAGCAAGGGCCTTACCTCACGGCGCAGGATTTTGGGCACGATGAGATCAAGTATGCGATCCAGAACGCGCTGACCAACGACCCGAAGCAGCAGCCGATCACCTACCGCAAGCACGAGAATGAAGTCGCCAAGCCGTTCAAGGCGATCGAGTATGGACGACAGGTGGGCGGCGGCACGGTGCACTTTACCGCCAACTATTGGCGCTTTCATGAAAGCGATTTTCATGAGCGCAGCCTCTACGGTGATATTCCGGGCACCTCGTTTCAGGATTGGCCGATTCGTTATGCCGATCTCGAGCCCTACTACACCAAGGCTGAGCAGGAGATCGGCATCTCGGGTCTGGGAGGAGCCAATCCCTTCGAGGCGCCACGTTCCAAGCCATATCCATTGCCGCCGATGCCGGTGAAATCGTCGGGTGTGCTGTTCGAGCGGGCGGCGAAGAAACTCGGGCTGCATCCCTATCCCGCGCCCGTGGCGGTCTTGTCGCAGCCTTATCTGGGTCGCGCAGCTTGCACCAACTGCGGCATGTGCGAACTATTTGGATGCGAGATGGGCGCCAAGTCGAGCACGCTGGTGAGTGTGATCCCGATCGCGGAGAAGACCGGACGATGCGAGATCCGTCCCAACTCTTACGTGCGCAAGCTCGAGACCGACACGCGCGGGCGTATTACCGGAGCAATCTATTTCGATGCGCAAAAGCGTGAAGTGTTCCAACGCGCGAGGGTGGTGGTGCTCTGTGCGAATGGTGTTGAATCGGCGAAGCTGCTGCTGCTGTCGAAATCGAATCTGTTCCCGCACGGCCTCGCCAATTCCAGCGGGCTGGTTGGCAAGAACCTGATGTGGGACAACGGCTCCTCATCGAGCGCTCTCTTCGACCATCCGCTCAACGAGTACAAGGGTATTCAGGTGACGCGCCTGATTCACGACTTCTATGCTGCCGATCCGCGACGCGGCTTCTACGGCGGCGGCGCGATTGACGCGCGTTTCGACTTCTATCCGGCCGGATTTGCACTCGGGGGCCTGCCGGACGATGTGCCAAACTGGGGTCTCGAATACAAGAAAGCGGTTGGGCAGTACTTTACGCGCACCATGACCCTGCTCTCGCATTCGACGTCACTTCCTATGGAGAAGAACAATGTCTCTCTGGATCCCACGTTGAAAGACGATTGGGGGCTGCCTGCCGCCCGCATCACCTTCGATCTACATCCGCACGATCTGGCGACCATGAAATGGCTGGTTGAGCGCGAGCGCGAGATCCTCGATGCGGCCGGAGCGAAGAAGGTCTGGTCATTTCCGATCGAGCCGAACATCATGCCGTCGCGGCATTTGATGGGTACGTGTCGGATGGGGACGGACGCAAATAAATCGGTCGTGAACCCGTTTGGGAACTCGCACGATGTACCCAATTTATTCATCGTGGATGGAAGCAATTTTGTGACATCCGCTCGACAGCAGCCGACGGCGACCATCCAGGCGCTTGCCTATCGGGCCGCGGAACACATCGTGAGAAAGACTAGAGCGAGCGAATTGGGCTAAGCGGCTGGATTGAATGCGCAAGCCGGATGGTGCGGCCTCAGCATGCCGGATCACCACATTATTTCGAGAACTTCCTCTGCTTGAGAACTTCCCTCTGTAATATAGTCACATCGAACTCGAAGAATGACAGGGAGGGCGGATAGTGAATCATAACCGAGTGCGCCTTGCGGGAGCGTTTGCGCTGTTTTTGTTCGCGACAGCGGGCCACGCGCAAACTTATACGAAACCCAACGTCCGGGCCATTACGGCATTCGTGCGTCTCGACCCCGCAACCTTCGAACGTCAGATCGCCGATGCGTTGACCGTCTTGCGCGCCGCAGAAGGCGATTTCGCACGACGAGGATACCAGACCGAAACCATTCGCATCGTGACTCAGCCGCTCGGAGAGCTGGTTAGCGGGCAATCCGACGTGGACGCGCTCCGGCTGTTGAAGGCCATCGATGACCTTTCCGCCAAGGAGAATTTCATTCCGAGTGTTGGGCCGGCAATGATGCGGGATTCCGACGACCCCCACGCCATGCGTCTGCTCGAAAGGGCGCTCTCTACGATGCCCAACCTTCAGGCGAACAGCATCATCGCCGCAGAAGATGGCATTCATTGGAAGGTTATTCGTGAAAGCGCGGCTTTGGTGCGTTACTTGACCGACCATAGTCGGCAGAGCCAGGGAAATTTCAACTTCACGGCGACCGCCATGCTGAAGCCCTACGGACCGTTCTACCCAGGCACCTACCACACCGGCGCCGGCAGGCAGTTCTCAATTGGTTTCGAAGGCGCAAACGTCGTTCAAGAGGTATTCGCGCGTACGCGTGGGGACTTCGACGGTTCAATAGCGGAGCTCACCAAGCAATTGACTATTCACGCCAGAATGGCCGAATCGGTCGGAACTGAGACTGCGGCATCGACTGGGTGGACTTTCATGGGCGTCGACCCCACACCGGCCCCGCTCGGAGACGTATCCATCGGCGCAGCAATCGAGGCGTATACCGGCGCGAAATTCGGATCCAGCGGGACCATGACGGCGGCACTCATTATCACCACCGCGGTCAAAGCGGTTCCCGTAAAACAGGTCGGATATTCCGGCCTGATGGTTCCCGTCATGGAAGATAAACTCTTGGCGCGACGTTGGGCCGAGGGAAGCATCACCACGGACTCATTGCTCGCCTATTCTGCGGTTTGCGGCACGGGCCTCGATACCATCCCCTATCCTGGCGACATCAGCGTCGATCAGTTGGCGCGCATTTTTGGCGATGTCGCGTCGCTTGCGTGGAAGTGGCACAAGCCGCTCTCTGCGCGGTTGCAGCCGGTTGCCGGAAAGAAAGCCGGTGACGTAACTGAGTTCAGCAGCCGCTTTTTATTCAATACGACACTGCACGAACTGCCCTAACCCGATGTGCCTGCCAAAGTGAAGCCGCCCGAAGCCTGCCTGCGCGTTGTAGGTCGCTGACCGGCGTTTACGTATAGAAGTATGGATCGAGGACTTGGACCTCGGTGATGCGCTCAATAGGCAGCTTGTTGCGGCCGGCGGCCCGCCGGATCGCCTCGGGCGAGGGTCCATCGTAGATGCAGAAGGTCTTTTTCCTGTCGGCGCTCACATAGGAATGAATCCACGTGACCTGATCGCTGGCGTTGCTGTCCACCACCGCCAGGCAGGCCCTTCTGCCGTTGGCATCGACCGGTATGTTTAAACCGTCCGGGAACTCTCTCTCAATCACATATCGCGGCATGACGGGTTCCTGCGTTGGGAGCCGTAGGGCTTGAGGCTGCTACGATATCCCGGAGCCCCTCATCCAAAATCGGGTAACCTCCCCAGATTGCCCGTCGCCTCCACCCATATTGCGGCACCCGTACCCAAACGGGCCGCTCTGTCGGATACTCTCGCGAGCCATGTACCTTCTGGAGCGTCAAGAACAACTCGATGAGCTCTCGCGCCTTTTGCGCGAAGCCGGGGAGAACGCCGGCAAAGTGGCGTTCGTGCGCGGCGAGGCGGGCGCGGGCAAAAGCTCTCTGGTGGAGAAGTTCGCCAGCCTCTCGGCGCGCGCTCCTGTGTATTGGGGACATTGCGACGCCCTGCAGACCTCCCGGGTACTCGGGCCCGTCAAGGAACTCGCCGCCGAAGTCGGCTTGGCGCTCGATTCCGAACTGCCGCGCGACAAGCTCTTTGCGAGACTGTTCGAGCAATTCTCGCCGCCGAATCCTCAGTGCGTCGTGGTGCTCGAGGACCTGCACTGGGCAGATGAGGCCACGCTCGACTTTGTGCGGTTCGTGGGGCGACGTGTCCAGCGCACACGATGTCTGGTGGTGGCGACCTTCCGCGACGATGAGGTCGGACCTTCGCATCCGTTGCGAGGTGTCCTCGGCGAGTTGACTGGACAACACGTGGCGCGCATCGCGGTGCCCCCCCTGTCGCTCGCGGCCGTGGAACAGCTCGCGGAAGGAACCCTACGCGACGCGGAACACATTTACCGCGTTTCCGAAGGCAATCCCTTTTTCGTACGCGAGCTGCTCTCGGCGCCGCTCGACACCATACCCGAGACCGTGCGTGACGCCGTGCTCGCGCGGCTGCTGCAATGCTCGCCCGCCGCACTGGAACTCGCGGAACTCGTCTCACTGGTGCCGGGGCGCGCCGACAACTGGTTGACCGGCGCCCTGCGCGGCGACACCGGCGCGGCCGCCGACGAGGCGGTGGCGCGCGGACTGCTGCGCCACCACGACGCGGCGCTCGGCTTCCGCCACGAACTCGGCCGGCTCGCCGTCGAAAGCACCATCCCCCGGGCGCGCGCTCGATCGATGCACCACTCGATTTTGAAGCATCTGGTCGAGCGCGACGCCGATGTGTCGCGCCTCGTACACCACGCCTCACAAGCCGAGGACGTCGATTCGGTGCTCCGCTATGCGCCTCGCGCGGCGCAGCAGGCGGCCTTCGCCGGCGCGCACCGGGAAGCGATCGCGCACCTTGAGACGGCGTTGCGTCATGCCGAGGCGCTCGCTCTGTCCGAGCGGGCGCGCCTGTTCAAGTTCCACGCCGCAGAGTGCAACACCGCGAACCGCCTCACCAGCTCGCTGGAGTCGGCGAATCGCGCACTTGGGCTCTATCGCGAGATGGGCGATCGCGCGGCCCAGGCAAATTCCTTATTGTTGCTCGGCCGTGGGCACTGGAAATTGGGCAAAACGGATTTCGCCAAGCGGCACATTGCCGATGCGATCGCCTTGCTCGAGAACGGTCCCGAATCGCGCGAGCTGGCGATGGCCTACAGCATGCGCTCGCAGCTTGCGATGACCGCTCAACGCACCGACGAAGCGTTTAGCTACGGGCAGCGGGCACTCGATCTTGCGACACGCTTCGACGACCACGAAGTGCGCTCGCACGCCCTGAACAATCTCGGCACGAACCTGCTGAACGCGGGCGATTTCTCGGGCTTGGAAAAATTGGAGTCGAGCCTTTCCGTCGCCCTCGAGCACAATCTCCAGGATCACGCCGGGCGCGCGTATGCGAACCTCGTGAGCAGCTCGGTACGTCAGCACCGCGTCGAGCTGGCGACGCGTTACATTTCCCAGGGAGCCGCCTACGCCGAGGTTCACGACGTCCAGGACACCGTCGTCTATATTCGGGCCTATGTCGCACAGTTCGAGCTCGACCGCGGTCGATGGGAAAAGGCCGCGCAGATGGCCGCCGAGCTCGTCCAGCATCCAAGCCTCGCCATTGCGCCGCGGATCCCCACGCTGGTGGCGTTGGCCAGCGTCCGGGCGCGGCGCGGCGACCCCGGAGTCGATCCGCTGCTCGATGAAGCGCTGCGGCTCGCGTTGCCGACCGCCGAGTTGCAACGCATTGGACCGGTTGCCGCCCTACGTGCAGAAGTCGCCTGGTACCGCGGCGAACGCGAGCGCGCGGCGCAGGAGGCGGCCCTCGGCCTGAAGGCCGCCGAGGGCCGCAGCGATCGGTGGCTGATCGGTCAGCTGGCCTATTGGGCGCATCGAGCCGCCCCGGGCACGGCTCCGCCGCGGGAAATCGCGGAACCCTACGCGCTGATGATCGAGGGTAAATGGCAAGCTGCCGCGGACGCGTGGAACGTTCTCGAAGCGCCCTATGAACGGGCTCTGGCGCTCGCCGACGGGCCCGAGGAGGGATTGCGGGAGGCGCTCGCGGTGCTGGAGCAGCTAGGAGCGGGTCCGCTGCAAGCGATCGTCCGCCAGCGGCTGCGCGACCTCGGCGTGCGCGGATTACCGCGTGGGCCGCGCGCCTCGACACGCGCGCACCCCGCGGGACTGACCTCGCGCGAGGTGCAGGTATTGAACCTTCTCGTGCACGGCCACACCAACACCGAGCTCGCGCGACGACTGCATTTGTCGCCCAAGACGGTCGATCATCACGTCTCCGCCATTCTAGAGAAGCTGCAGGTGCGGTCGCGCACCGAGGCGGTTGCCGCCGCGTTCGGGCTTGGGATCGTCAAGGCCGTCCGCTAGCCGAAGATTCCCCTGATCGAGAGAGCGGTGGGATAGTGGACAGATTAAATGAGCGGGCGATTGAAATCGAACCCACGCGGGAGAATTCCAGGGTATAGAACATGTGGTTTGGTGTGATGGCGGATGCCAAGTGTGCTTGAGATTTTTGCCTTGCTCAGGCGGTCTGCCATTCGCGTCTGCCGGGAACGCGGAGTGTCGAAGGCCCAGCGCCGGCTATCAAAACGTCAGCGGGTTCGCTATTCTAACTTGTGGAGATTCAAGGGAGATCGGGCATGCATGGGCTCCGATTATTCTTCGCCGCAATGACCAAAACCACAGCGAATATCCGTTTCAAAGCAAAACTCTTGCGACCGGCAGAACCTCCGAAGAAAGGCTCGTGGAGTTTTCCTATCCTCCCAAAGGACGCCAGCGCGAAGCTTCCTACACGTGGTATGAATTTTTCGCCGACATGGCGCGACATGATGGTTCGGCTTGGGGCTATGCCGGATAAATTGGACCGGTGCGACGGACCGCTTGGGATCGAAGACGCTGGCCTCCGAGTTGCAGAAGGGCGCCTCGCTGGCGCCGACCTGCAAGGCCATACACTGAACCTGTAAGGAGTCCAAGAGATGAGCTTAGCCCCTCCCCTGATCGATGTTAGCGGCCTTTGGTCGCCGAAGTTATCGGACCGCTCGGACGTGGCTGGGGCTATCGGCAATGCCTGCCGGGGCATAGGGTTTTTCTATGTGCTGGGCCATGCGTTCGACATGGCCCTGGTGGATGCGATGTTTGACGCTGCCCGGCGATTCTTTGCGTTGCCGTTGAACGTTAAACGCGCGCTGGCACGCGATCGAGTCGGGGACAACCGTGGTTTTGTCGATTTGGAGGAGGAACGGCTCGACCTCAACTCGCTTCCAGACCGCAAGGAAGCGTTCAACATTGGACTCGAGTTGCCAGCCGGTCATCCTGGCCGGGCGCGATGCCATCTTGGGGAAAATGCGTGGCCGGGCCTTCCAGGATGGCGGGAGCTGATGCTCAACTACTACGGTCGGTGCCTCGAACTCGGTAGGCTGTTGCATCATGCCTTTAGTCTCGATCTCGGCATCGCGGAGGATTTTTTCGACAGCCGTCTCGATTGCCCCATGGCAACGCTGCGACTGCTTCATTATCCCGCGCGAGCTGAGGATGGTGCAGGCATGGGAGCGGGTACGCACACCGATTACGGCAATCTTACGCTGCTGATTGGAAACGGCGTGAGCGGGCTGCAAATCCAACCGCGCAACGGTGACTGGATCGATGCACCCCATATTCCGGGGGCGTTCATTTGCAATATCGGCGACTGTCTCATGCGCTGGAGTAACGACGTCTACTTGTCAACCCCGCATCGGGTACTGCCTCCGGTGCAGGAGCGCTACTCGATTGCGTTCTTCCTGGATCCAAACGCCGACGCAGTGGTGAAGCCAATTATCGGACAGTCATCGATGGTTCCAAAATATCCGCCCATTACGGGAGCCGCGTTTCTAGAATCTCGTCTGAATCCCACCTACGCAAAGTGAGGATTCCACGGCTCAGTCATTCCGCGATTCGCTTGGCGTAGCAATTGTTGATTGGCGCTTGACATGCAAGCTATCGCTTGCCTATAATTTAGGCAAGTCATGACTTGCATATAGATATGCCAGAACACCAGGACACCGACGTGCTCTTCAAGGCCTTGGCCGATCCCAGCCGGCGCAAGCTCCTGGACCTACTGCATGCGCACGACGGCCGCACGCTCAACGAGCTGTGCGAACATTTAGATATGACGCGGCAAGGTGTCACGCAGCATTTGATGCTGCTCGAGGCGGCGAACTTAGTCGCCACTGTGCGGCGTGGCCGCGAAAAGCTGCACTTCCTCAATCCAGTTCCGCTACAGGACATATACGAGCGCTGGATTGCCAAATTCGAAAAGCCGCGCCTCAAGGCGCTCGCGGATCTGAAACGACGACTGGAGAAAACCAATGGCTAGATCGACCTTTGTCTACGTGACTTACATACGCACCACGCCGGAGAAGCTGTGGTCAGCGCTGACACGCGACGTGGATTTCATGAAGCAGTACTGGTTTGGCACGCACTGTGCGCATTCCGGCCATGGCGGACAGTCGATCCGGGCATGACGGACAGCCTCGGGAGCGAAGCGACGTAAGCTGAGTGGTTAGATATCAGACTGTCCGGCATGGGGCAAGTTCGGCTCGTCTTTTCGCATCGAGTCCTTGGAAGCCACCTCGATGCGATGCGCCTTATGAATGATCCTGTCCAAAATTGCGTCTGCGATACGCCCGCCGCCGAGGTATTCGTGCCATTCGGCCACGCATAGCTGCGAAGTCACGATCGTGGCGCCGACGCCGTACCGTTCTTCGATGGCTTCGAGTAGATCTTGCTTCTGTTGCTCAGTCAGGCTGCCAAGGCCGAGGTCGTCAAGGATCAGCAGGGCGATTTTGGCGAAGCGCTTGAGCAGCCGATCGTAGGTGCCCTGCGCGCGTGCCTCGACGAAGAGGGCGAACAACGCGGGCATACGCAGGTACTGCACGGTGAAGCCGCTGCGGCATGCGTGCTGGCCGAGTGCCTGGGCGATGAAGCTCTTTCCCGAACCTGACGGCCCGGTGATGAGCAGCGACTCGTGGGCCCGCAGCCATCGATTCTGCGTCAGCTCGAGGACCTGGTCCTTGCGTAGTCCCCGGGGAGTGGCGTAGTTGATGGCCTCGACGGTGGCGGAGCGCTGTTTGAACTTCGCGACCCGCATGCGCGCCGTGAGTTTGCGGTTTTCGCGGTACAACCATTCATCATCGACGAGCAGGCCGAGGAACTCCGTCTTGCTGAGGTCCTGGTGGTCCCGGCGCTCAAGGCGATCCTTGAGCGCGTTGGCCATGCCGAAGAGTTTCATGGCGATGAGCTTTTCGTGGGTTTGTTCGTGCAACATATCGAGACTTCTCCTGATTTTCTGTGTAGTTGGATGATCGAGATCGGACTGATGATTTCGTGGGTGGGTTGACTCCTTGGGGCTGTGCCGGTGTTCATGATCGGTGGCGCTCAGTGGTAATAACGCGGCCCGCGCACGTTCGCGGCGCCGAGGGTTGCGCTCGATTCCGCGGCGGCCGGCTCACCGGACTTCACGCCCTCCATGCGCTGCTTCAGCATGGTTTTGATCGTGCGGTAGTGCGGGGAGTGGATATCGAGCGCCCGGGCGCAGGCGAGCTCGAGGCGCTCGGCACCGCAGGAGCGCGACAGGCGCAGGATTCCGAGCGCCGATCGATACCCTTGCTCGGGATGCGGCTTGCTGCGGATCACGTGGTCGATCACGGCCGCGGTGTGTACGCCGACGCTGCGGCCCCACTCGATGAGCCGCGAGGGCGTCCACTCGAGGTGCGCCCGGTGTGAGGCGGGACGATGCTCTGGATGCGTGCTGTAGTCGTACTTGACGTGGCTACGCACGTGCGACGTAATGCGTTTTCCGTGGTGGAGCAGCTCGACCGTGCGCCCGGTCGCCCGGCACCAGAGTGTCTCGCCCACCAGGGTGTACGGCGCGCTGTAGAAGTGATCGTCGAAGCTAACGTGATAGTCGATGTTGACGCCGACCTTCTTCCATTCGGCGTACTCGTACGCTTGGACCGGAAGCGCTTTGAGTGCCGGACGGTCGAGGCGCTCGTAGAGTTGGCGGCGTGATTGCTTCACATGCCGCATCACCCGGTTATTGAGCTTGGTGAGCAGCTCGCCGATCGCGCGGTTCAAATCTTCGATATGATAAAATCTCTGGTGTCGCAACACCGCTAAAATCCAGCGTTGTGCGACGAGCGCCGCGGCCTCAACTTTTCCCTTATCCCGCGGTTTTCTGACCCGCGCAGCGATGATGCAAGTCCCGTAATGCTCGGCGAGTTCGCGGTATGCGGGGTTGATCTCGGCCTCGTATCGGTCCGGGGACTTGATCGCCGACTTGAGGTTGTCTGGCACGGTGATCGCGCTGACGCCCGAGAAAAATTCGTACATACGTACGTGGCAGTCGAGCCAGGTCGGCAGATCCTGCGAGAACGTTGCCCAAGCGAAGGTATAGGAGCTTGCGCCGAGCGCGCCGACGAACAACTCCGTGGCGATCCGCGCGCCGGTGTGTTCGTCATAGAGCGGCAATCCGTCGCAGAAGTCCACGAAGCATTTCTCGCCGGCGCGATGCGGCTGACGCAGCACCACCGACAGCCGCTTCTCAAAACGTCGATACAAATCGGCGAACTGCGAGTATTGGTACCCGTCCGGGTGCTGACCTTTGTACTCCTCCCACAACAAGGCCAGCGTCATTTGATGGTCAGCGCGCGCGAGTTCCTCGCGCACCTTGGTCCAGTCTGGTAACGGCCGGGCTGACGGGCGCGCCACCGTGGCGCCGGCCGCAGCCGGATACAGGCGCCGCGACAACTCGACTTCATCGAGTTCGGCGACGCTCGTCCAGTCATTGAGGTTTGCCACCCTGGCGCGGCGTAAGCAGTCCGCGACCGCCGACTTTCCGCATCCCACCGCGCGCGCCAACTGCCGGCAGCTGCCCACGCCGCCCAGCAGGTGCATTCTCAGCACATCTTTGATCTTTTGCATTGCAAGCCTCGGTTGCGCCACCCCATCGCTCCTTTTCGTCAAAAAAAGGCGAAGGATGGCGTTTACAAAGGCTTACGTCGATTCGACCGGAGCCGGAAGCTCTATTCCGGGCAACGCCATGCCGGACACCAATCCGGCATGCCGGACAGCATTCCGCTGCGGCAGCGAAATCGTCCGCCATCCCATCGGAACGCTGTCCGGCATCACTCCGGACTGCTGTCCGCCATCAGTCCGGAATCCTGTCCGTCATGGCCCGGAACGCGCACACTGCGAGAGCCAGTGGACGCCGGGATCTCCCTGGAAGATGGTGAGTCCCGACGGCAGCGTCACTGACGCCGGCGAGATCGTCGAAGCTGAGCCGCCACGTCGATTGCTGATTCGCTGGCAGCATCAGAAGAAACCCGAGCTCAAGGCCGAAGGCGAATCGCTATGCACGATTGAACTGGAGCCCACTGGACCGGCGGTCAAGCTTTCCATTACCCACACCATCGAGCGTGAACCCTCGAGTTTAATCGTGGCGGTGTCCGGCGGCTGGCCGAAGATCCTCTCCAACCTGAAGTCCCTGCTGGAGACCGGCTCCGCCGTTCTGCAGGACCCGTACCCAACGGGCAATTAGCGATACAGGCCGGCGGCCGATGACGCTACGTCGATCATGGAGACCCGCATGAAGATGACTCAAACGTTTCTTGTAGGTCTCCGATGGTGCCTGCCTAACACAGGCTGGCCCCAATTTCTACCAGATGTACGGTATGAGACGATGGCGTACACGGCTTGCATATTCGTTGTAGCCGGGAAGATCGCGGCGCAGGATCCTTTCCTCGTCGAGAAGCCGCCAGAAAAGTACCGGCAGGATGAGTGGGACGAGACAGATCGTGAGCCACGAGCCGAGTGCAAGCGGCATGCCGATGAAAAGCCAGAGCGCCCCCGCGTACATAGGATGACGCACATACGCATAGGGGCCGGTGTCGATCACTTTTTGGTCATCCGCGACACTGATGTTGGCTGCAGCAAAGCTATTGACCTTCAGCACCCAGAAAATAAAGAGGAATGAAAATACGATCAAGATGTCCGCACCGAAGGACAGGTATGCGGGCACCGGCGAGAGGCCAGCGCGGTAATCGAGTGGAGGCAGGATGATAAAGATAAAAAAAGTGAGGATAATGAGCGACACGATGATCTTCTGCGACCATTCTTTCTCATGCTGTGGTCCGGCATTCATGCGGCGCTCGAGAAGCGGTCTGTCGTACAGAGCGAGATAGACGCTGAAGCCGATGGTCGAGATGGAAAAGACTGCGATAAAGAGCCAGCCTTGCCAGTAATGCCACGTGCCCGCGGGCAAGAAAATGCAGGCGACGAACACGGCCATCCCCACGAAGCCTTGAGCGATGGCCTTCTTGTAGAGCGGATCCATAGATCCCTGAATGGTACACCCGCCGTCCCGCCCCGCAATGCGCGGCTAAGCTCGATCCGCCGCGATCCCGGCCCGTTGAGCGTTGGCGAAGGGCCGCAAGTTAGCGCGGTTTGGCCAGAGCGATCCGGGCTTGGATCAGGTAAAGGAGGATGCTCAGACCGATGAGCGTCGCCAAGCCGATGATCTCCTGACGCGAACCCAGTGCGATCAGGGCCAGCATGCTACTGATGCCGATGACGGTCGCAGCTCCGAGGAAGCGGAAGTTCAGAGGCGTGCCGGACAGCGCTACGCCGTCGGCGAGCAAGCACCCACGAGGCTGCGCAACCGGCGATGTACAGTGCGGCAATGGCCAGTGTTGAGAGCACAACCAGCTCGGCGAAGGTTCCGGTGAGCGCCAGTACGATGGCAATTGTGGAATAGCACAGAATTGCCACGTAGGGAGCGTGGCTGCGGGGGTGTAGCTGCCCGAGGACGCGCGGTAGCAGGCCATCCCGCGCGAACGCAAATAGCTGTCGCGGACTGCCGAGAATGTCGCTGCCCAGCCAACCGAACATCGATAGTGCGGTGCCCGCGAGCATCACTACGCGCAGCGCGGGATGGACGTGCGCCATAGCATCGGCCAACGGCGCCTTCGAAGTCGCCAGCGACGAGCCCAGGATGCCCTGTGCGATCACCTGAATGGCCACATACAGAATCGTCGTTGATAACATTGCTATGGCCAGCGCGCGGGGAATGGTGCGATTGGGCTGCATCACCTCACCGCTCGCGCAGAGGGATGTCTCCATACCAACAAGTGCAAACACGGCGAGAATCAGTGCGCGACCGAACCCCTGGGCATCCGGCTGCACCGTCAGTACGAAGTTCGAGCTATGGATTGCACCCGCGCCGGCGAAGATAAAGATTGCCAACGGAGCTAATTTGAGCGCAGTGGTGGCGCTGACGAGTCGCGCGCCGCGTGCAACTCCGCCGATGTTGACTAGCGCGATACCGCCGATGACGCCAACGATGACCGCACCACGTACTGGTCCTATCAGGGACTGCGGGAACAAAGTCGCTGCTACGTCGGCCAGAGCGGCGGCCACGGCGCCGCAAGCGAGCACGCAACAGACCCAGAGCAGCGTCCCGGAGACATAACCTGCTAGAGGCCCAAAGGCGGCCTCGATAACACCGTAGACTCCACCGCTGGTGGGGACCCGGCTGCCTCCCTCGGCAAAACAAATAGCCACCGCTCCGACCGCGAACCCACAAGCCAGAAACGCAAGAGGCGCATACGGGCCGACGCACGCTGCGAGGGCTGCGGGCACTGCAAAGATGCCGGCGCCGACGATCATGCTCACAATGCTGGCTGCGAAGGCCCAAGGCCCTACTGCGCGGACCAATCCGATATCACGTTGGTTCACGTACCGTGCTCGCACTCATTGTGTAGGTTCCGCCGGCGAACCCAGCTCAGTGACCGTCGCCTGGAGGAAAATCCCACGCCTGTCGGTCCTCAGATACCCACGTACCAGGCCCATCCGTTTTGCAGCGAGCCGATCTTCCCAAGATCGTCGAACTCGTCAGCCACCACAATTCGTTCTAAGAACTTGACGCTCTTGTAGCCAAGTTGCGTTTCGACCCGCATCCGCAGTGGGGCGCCGTGTGCTAGTGGTAGATCGCGACCATTCATGCCGTAGGCGAGTATCGTCTGGGGATGCAGGGCATCGAGCATATCGATACCTTCCGCCGAATCGTCGTAGGCATAGTAGTTCAC
Source organism: uncultured Gammaproteobacteria bacterium (assembly GCA_963799885.1). Classification (GTDB taxonomy): domain Bacteria; phylum Pseudomonadota; class Gammaproteobacteria; order Steroidobacterales; family Steroidobacteraceae; genus Bog-1198. The sequence continues at coordinate 123,350 of CAWCYX010000008.1, forward strand.
GAATCGCGCTGTCGGCTGGATGCCCACGGCCTCGAGTACAACCCGCAGCGGCACTCCGGTCCACTCAGCAATCGCCGACCACCCTTCCTCGCAGGTGTGCTTGGTGATCTGTGTCCGCGAAGGCATGCGCTTCAGGTCCGCAAGCGAAAAGCTCGCGGGCCTCGCAACCCGACCCTCGACTCGAAGGCGCCAGTCTGAGAAGTCAGCCGCTCGCAGCCGATCGTAAAGCGGACCTCGTTCAGGATTGAATGCCGGTTCCTTGGAATCGCCGGGGTTCGCAGTACCGACCGCGGGACTCGAGGAGATTTCGCGATGCGTGTACTCGCGCGCCAGTGACCCCGCCGGCAGTAACATTCGAAAGGCGCGGTAGGTCATAAGGTCACCCATCCGGAGAACGTTCCCGTACGTGGGGGGCAGTTCTTTCGACGAGCACCCGGCGAGCAGCAGGCCGCCCGCTGACGCCAGACCCGTAACTATTTTTCGACGACTTAGGATGAGCCCGTCTTTCTTCATGTCATTTATATGGACGCCTCCCGATTTGCAAGGACTCTTCGGTGTGATGGCCGACAGATGAGGCTGCAGGTTTATATCCGGCCTGTTGTGCAGACCGTAGCCTGCGGGCCCTGATGGATTTCGCTGATCCGCACCTCATTTCTCCAAAGAGCTCGAAGCTCAGAGCGACATTCAGGTTTGGCGGGTCACGGTCTGACCTGTTTACCATCACACGTTGTAGTCCTTGCGCAACCTTTTAGCGTACCTTCCTTTGTTAACGGTTAACTGATCGTGGGTGCAACCCTAAGCGGGTCGACTCACGTACCCGGATTGATACGCACGTTCATGAGCCGTCAGCGCCCAGATCGTGCGTGCCATCTTGTTTGCCATCGCTACGACGGCCACATTCTTTGGCCGACGCTTCGTTAATTCGGTCAACCACTCGGGCGGTGATTTGCTGTGCGTCAGCACCGAGCGGGCGCCGTGGATCAGCAGCGTGCGTAGATATTTATCGCCGCGCTTGCTGATGCCGAGTAGCCGTACTCGTCCGCCAGTGCCGGTTTGCCCTGGCACCAGGCCGAGCCAGGCCGCAAACTCGCGGCCCGACTTGAAGGCTCTCGCATCGCCCATTGTCGCCATCGCCGCGGTCGCACTTAAGAGCCCCACGCCGGGGATCGCTGCGATGCGCGTGGTCGCTGAGTCCTCTCGCTGCCATTGCCGTAGACGTCGCTCGATCTGGCTAATTTGTTCATCGAGCGCACCTAAACGCGCGTACTGTTCACGCAAGGTCTCAATCACGATCGCCGGTAACCGATCCGCTAATCGTCCCAAGGCGCCAGGGATATCTCGCTTCATCCCAGCCCGGCCCTGCGGCATCACCTCGCCGTACTCCGTGAGTAATCCTCTTAAGCCGTTGATCTGCGCGGTGCGAAACTTCACCAACTGCTCCCGCATCCGATGCAGCGCCAATACCGCTTGCTGCTCCTCGCTCTTGATCGCGACCGCCTTGATCGCCGGCTGTTGCACGGCTGTCCAAATCGCTCGCGCATCCGCCGCATCATTCTTGTTGCCGCACACGAACGGTTTGACCTTCTGAGCCGACAGTAACTTCACCTCGTGACCGAGCTTCTGCAGCGCGCGCGCCCAGTGCTGCGATCCGCCGCATGCCTCCATTCCAATCAAACAACTCGAACGGTTCGCAAAATGCTCCAACAATCTCTCCCGCTTAAGTTGCAGTGCCACAATCTCGCCCGTCGCCGGCTCGACCCAATGCAGCTGAAACACCCGCTTTGCGATATCCACTCCAACCACGATACGATTCATCTTGGACCCTCCGGTTGCCTGTGAAGCCTGAACACCTTCCACCTTGGGCACTTTGATGCCGTCGGCCCGGAGGGTCCACTTCTTCACAACTCTGCCGCTCACTCACCTTTTAAGGTGGGAGGCGTCCATACCATTTCTCCGAGGATCATTGTGCGCATCTGGCGCCTAAATCCCGTCAGCAAGACCATCGCCACGTGGACGACCAAGAATAGAACGAGTGCCACGAATGCAAAAAAATGGACCGTTCGCGCAGACTGTGAACCGGCGAAGAAATCGAGCAGAGCCGGATACGCAGCCGTAACAGCCGGAGACATCGTGAGCCCAGTCAGGACGATCAGTGGCAGCGTCACGACAACGACGGCGAAGTAAGCGAGCTTCTGCAGCGGCCCGTACGGGGGGCCGCCGGCGAGTCGTCGCACCGGGAGGTGAAGGTGGTCTAAAACGTCCTGCCAAAGCACGTGAGGCGATAACTCGCGGACCCGAGGTATTAGGTTGCGCTGAAGGTGCCCGCTAATGAGCCCAGTTGCAACATATATAAGGGCGGTCGCGACCAGGAACCAAGCCGCAAGAAAGTGCAAGCTGCGCGCCCAGCCATTCTTGTTGAAGATATCGTAGGTGCGCGCCTGACTGACAATCGGGTGCTCTCCGGGGAAGAACGTAACCGGGGCTGCCCATCCGCCGTGCTTGTAATTGCGGCTGATCGGAAGTTCGAAGAGGGCTGGCGTGAGATCGTTGCCAACAGCGCCCCAATAGAGCCGCGGATGCGACATCAAAATGATGAAACCCGAAACAGCGAGCGTCAGTACACTTGCAGCAAGAATCCAGTGCGATAACCGGACCCAGCGAGTGTGGCTGCCGACCCGAAGCTGCACCTTATCCATAGTCACAGCCGTCATCGAAATCCCCGGACCACTCGACAATCGCAATGCGAACCGAGCGGGTAAATGTTATTGGTCGCTTCCGGATTAAGCCAGAGACTCGCGCCGAAGTCCATTCGAGCGCCGATTCGGGTTGCCAAAGTGCATAGCTGCCATTCACATCACCAGTTGTGCGAGCTTAAGCTAGTAGTCAGCCTGCGACTGGCATTAACAAATCTTTGGAGGCATCTCGATCATGAGGCATCAAATCATTGCATTGTTGCTTTCTATTGCCGGATCTGAGTTGGTATGGGCCGCCGATGCTGTCACAAATTCCAACGCTGCAAGTGCAGAAGTTGCGCCGTTGTTGGCGGAGATGGGTGCGGCTGCAAATGCCCATGACGTCGAACGCCACGTGGGCTTCTACGCTCACGATAGCTCGGTCGTCTTCATCTTCAACGGCGAACCGACTATTGGGTGGGACGCTATACGGGAGAAGCAGCGCGAGGTTTGGAGAAGCGGCACTTCAGACGTTGTATACACGATGCAGGGAAAGCCGACATTTCTTCTGCCGGGCCCAGGTCTGGTCGTAACCACCATTTTTTTGAAATCGCGTCGCACGATGCCCAACGGGGAGGTAAGTACAGGCAATTTCGCCATTTCCTCGCTTTGGCAGAAACGCCCCGAAGGCTGGCGAGTGATTTATTCACACGAGTCCACTACCCGTTAATGGCTGCTTGCTCGATCAGTTTTATCACGGCTTGCGGCTGCGGCTTTGCCGACGCCAGCCTGCAGGAGCTGGAGAAGGCTACGGGGGTGAACAAATCCGGCCTTTACTCGGAGTTTTCGGGGGAAGGAGGATCTGTTTCTGGAGAGCTTGCGCTTCTACCTCGATCGCCTGCCGCCGCTCAGCTTGCTCACGGTCGAGCCCCCCCGGGACAACTCATTGCCAAGAATATCGAGGCGGAGGATCCGAAGGCCGACGTAAACGACTTAGCCAGCATCGTCCTGACTTTCTTTACTGGATTGAGCGTGGAGCAGAACCTTAAACCGAACCACGCCGCCACCGGGCGCAGGGTTGACAATCTGATGCGGGTCCTGCGTAACCTCTAGTTGCTCAAAACGGGTCGTCGATATTGACGCTGCAATGTAACGGTGCTGTAGTCAGATCAAGTGGTTACACCAACCCAATTTACTTCCCCGCGGAACTGCGGTTTCGTATCGCCGCAATTCGGCGGTCTACTTCTAGTTGGGCATCAATCGAAAGGAAGGCTTGAAAATGACACGCGTCCGAGTTGAGGGCTTTACCATCTCGCTTGACGGGTACGGAGCTGGTCCCAATCAGGACATCGGGAATCCGCTCGGCGTGGGCGGGACAGATTTGCACCAATGGTTAGTCCCGACACGCACGTTCCAACGGACCCTATTTGGCGCCGACGGTGGCACAACGGGGATCGATGACGACTTCGCTGCGCGGGGCTTCAAGAATGTTGGCGCCTGGATTCTCGGAAGAAACATGTTCGGACCGATTCGCGGCTCATGGCCCGACATGAACTGGAAAGGCTGGTGGGGGGACAGCCCACCCTATCATGTTCCAACTTTCATCTTGACGCATCACGCGCGCCCGCCCATCCAGATGGAAGGCGGGACGACATTCTACTTCGTCACCGGCGGTATTCACGACGCGCTTGACCGGGCGCGCGACGCAGCCAACGGAATGGATGTGCGCATTGGCGGCGGACCTAACACTATCCAGCAATATCTTCGTACGGGCCTCATCGATGAGCTGCACGTCGCCATCTCGCCGGTCCTGCTGGGCGGGGGAGAGCGACTGTTCGAGGGGATTGACGTGCGCGCTCTGGGATACGAATGCGTTCAGTTCGTTGCGTCGGAGAAAGCCACCCATGTTGTACTCCGGCGTCAAGGGCACAATGACAGCACAATGACGCCTAACGACCGATAGCGGTCGTTTGACTTGGCCGCCAGCACAAAGGAGGTCGTGTGCGTGGGTTTGCTTCGACTGACATGAGAACTAAGAGAGTCGTCGCGACGGCATCGGGCATCATGCTCACGCTAGCCGCCTCCATTGCGCCGGTGCCGGCACATCACTCAACCGCGATGTACGACATGAGCCAGCGCAAATCGATTCGGGGCACAATCAAAACGGTCGAGTGGACGAACGCGCAGCTCTTGATCTTCAATGTCCACGGCAGTGGTCAGACTCACGTGGTCGAGCGAGTGCATCTCGCTGACCCGGTTCATCTGCAAATCGATACGTCCGTGGAGGATCCTGTCGTACTCGCCGACCCATGGCGCTACAGCGCAACGTATGAGAGGTCGAATCTTGTGATGGGTGAAGTCCTTTGCGACAACAAGAACAACCGCGAACGCGGCCCCGATCTCGATCTGACACCGCCGAGCCAGACTCCCTAACAAGCCGACGACCTACCGACTGATCAGCTCAATCATCGGGTCCCAGCCCTTTCAGAATCCTGGGCGCATGTTTCTCCACGCGCGCAGTGCGAGTCGCCGATTGTTTCGCCCCGGCGAAATGCAGCAAATAACCTTTCTGCCTTCCGGGGGTAAGCGCATGAAAGGCTTCGGCCAGTTTAGGGTCATTATCCAAACGCTTTTGAAACTCCTCGGGCACATCGAATTGTGCCACGCTTCTCATCGCTACCTTGGTGCCGGATTTCTCAACCGCAATGGCCTCCCTGATATAGGCCTTAACCGTCGCTTTCAGCTTGTTGATATCCGCAAGCGAAGCAAACCTGATTTGCCTCGCGGCCTGCACATTTTTGGTTTGCTGAATGAGGATGCCCTTGTGGTCCTTGAGCAAAGCGCCTTTCATGAAAAGCAAAGCGCAATAATTCTTGAAGCCATGGATCAAAACCACGTTGCTGCCATGTAGATCGTAGCAAGCGTGGCCCCATTTCAGTTCTTCATTGAGACCCGACGCAAGACAGAGTTGGCGAAGCGCGGCATATTCGGCGCTCCAGAGTCTTGCCTTGCAATGAACTTTACTGACGAGTGGATTCATTTTTCCTCCGATTCGATCCGAATAGATTCTGAGTGTCGATTCCGCGGACGCCTGCCGATAGCAATCACGGCCGCGATCTTCGGCGGCGGCGGATTGCGGTCAAATGATTAGCCAACAAAATCGTTTTTCTCCTCGACGGGTAGACCTTGGAGAAATCGACGAAGGCTGTCGAGTCCCATTTCCACGGCTCCAGCCCGAAGAAACTCCTTATCGCCGAAACGTAGCAGTCGGCCGGTTCGCACCACGACTTGCTGGCCGGTCGCGATTGAGAACCAGAGCGTGGGGCTGTAAGCGGCTGAGTCCACGATTTTGTCCCGGTCCGCAAGTGCAACGAGCGCGTAGGTAGAGTGCGTCGCCAGAAGAGTGGCGCGGGCTGCGTCCTCGATTGCTTTCTCGGTTAGCGGGCCGCTCGAAAGCGTGCCATTGGGGAGATTAAGTAAGGCCTCAATTTCGGACCCCGCCTGCGCGACCAATCCGCGACGAAAAACAGACTCGGCGTCGGGAAGCGCCGCAAGCCTTGCCGCGATCCGACCGCCGGTGAATGTCTCCACCACCGACAACGATGCTCTCTTGCGCTTGAGGGCAGCCAGGATGATGCCCTCCAACGTATCATCGTCCTCCGCTACGATGAAATTGCCAAGCCGTTTGCGCACTTCTGCCTCGATCGGCGCCAGTCTGCGCGCGAGTTCGGCCGGGTCCGCACCGCGCAGCGCAAGCTTGGTCTCGAGCTGAGGAAAATGGCTCTGGAAACCGAGCTTGACGCCGTCGTTCGGCGCAAGACCCTCGATTCCTTCCAATAGCGAATCGGCATGCGATTCGCCGAGACCGAACGAATGAAACCGCTTCACTTGCGAAATTGTGGCCGTGCCGCTGCGCGCAAGCAGTCGTGGGATGACTTCTGCATCAAGCATCAGGTGCAACTCTTTCGGCACTCCAGGCGTAAAATAAAACCTCGCCCGGCCGATATCCAACTCAAAACCGCACGCCGTCCCGATTGGATTGTCGATTATTTCCGCTGTCGCGGGCAGGAGGGCCTGCTTGCGGTTATTCGGCTGCATTACCAAGTTGTACCGGCGAAACAGCGCCTCGATCCGTTCAAGCCAATGCTCGTTGAGGACCAAGTTCACGCCGGCCGCCTTGGCTGCAATTTCCTGGGAAAGGTCATCGACAGTCGGCCCCAACCCGCCGTTTACTATCACCGCGTCGCCCCGATCGCCGGCTAGACGGAACGCCTCTAACAAGGTAGCCCGATTGTCGCCGACAGTAGTTCCCCAGCTCGCCGACAGCCCGGCTTCTTCAAGTTTCCTGCTGATATGGCTGAAATTCGTATTGACGGTCTTGCCCGTCAGAATTTCATCGCCGGTGCAAATGATCTCGATGCGCATGCCCGCCTCCGCCGTGACGTTTGTAAATTTGGTTAAAGCGCTCCAACGTTGCCTTTCTTGTCGATTCTAAGCTTGTCTTTCAGTGATTGAGTATATCCAGCGAAGGGCAATATTCGCTGACATCGTGACATCGATAAGGTGACAGGATGACGGAGTGCGTGAAATGATAAACTTCGCCGAGAGAAGGCTGCGCTCCCTGCAGGACATCCCTGTCCTGATCCACGAGAGATCTGGTGCTGGACGCGCGTGGTTGGAGCTCCAGTGATTCTTAGAGCTACGAGGAAATCGCGACGTTGTCTCCCCCAGTCACCTCCATCGCCGAATCATCGCCACCCTTGCGTGTTGACGCACTGGTCAAGCGCTTCGGCGATGGGCTTTCTCACGGCCAGTGAGAATTCTCACGGGACCACTTAGTTAAAAAGCGCGGGCGTCGCGCAATCGGGTGCTGACGTAAAACGGATTGCGGCAAGGGACCGAGTGCAATTGGAGGCTCTTTGCCTCAAGCCGGATCTAGGGATCTCAGGGGCGTTACCGATGGCTGCGCCGCTGCTTGATCCAATGCACCCGAATACGCCGCCTAATATTTGAACGTCGCCGCGCTGAGGTGGCGCGGTGTCATCGGTATTCATTGTTGCGATGGCACTTCATGACTTGCAAATGTCTCGCTGGTAGGCGTGGGCGTCGCGGTGCCGCAGTCAACTATAACTGCCTGGCTTGCTTCCCGTGGTGATGGCGATTTCGCGCGTACAGAATTTCACCGACGACCGCGACCAATAGGATCGCGGCATTTGATCCCAGAAAAACCCAATTGTGGAGCAGCCAGCTGTAGAGCGTGAAACCGATTGAAGCCACCATCTGCCCGACGAATAGCCACTTGGACACTCCTTCTGTGGCGCCGGACTTCCACTGTTTAAATACCTGCCGCGATAGCGTCGCCAACAATAGGCACGTACTCGCCCAACCAATCGATTCCACCCAAGCGTTGTGCATCGTAAAATGTCAGCCTAAGAGTCGCCAGCCCAATCCCTCCTCTTCTTTTCTATCTTCGCTCGAAGCCACTCATCTCACAGGGGGCTTACGGTCGCCAGCGTTTGCGCCTGCAGTTACCTCGCGTGAGAATAGTCCCTCCTCATTCCATGCAGCGCACGATGTCCAGACCGATAGCCTCCCGATCTGCCCTACTGGCAAAGGTGAGGGACTGCCTCCTCGCTAAACGGGAGATTGCGCAAAGCGGCGCTGGCAGCAATGGGGCCGCCATTTGGAGCCACGCCGTATTGAGCAGTGCATCGATTCCTTCGCAGGCAGCTTGCCGAAGATAGGGATCCGATTTTTCCTGAACGCCGAGAATTTCCTCGACGAGATATTGCTCGCATTCGACAAGCTGACGGTCAAGGATGTCAGGCGGCGAGTTAAAGATGCCGGCGTCAATGCGTCTCGCCAGCTTGTTATTTTCAATTAGCAATCGGCCGCCCAGACTAAACAAGAGAGCCTCGGCCGAGTCGGACAGCCTTCCGCAGGTCGAGAGGATGCCGAGAAGGTCGTTGATCCAGGCAGCGGCTGCGAAGAATCTAGTCTTCGGCCGCAGCCCCTCGCTCAACGAGCGATAGTGGGCCGCCCTACCAAAAAAGCACAGCCGCGCGGATGATGACCTACACAGTGCCAGTGATCGGAGCGTGTTGTCGTGCACGGCGCTTAGAGACTAATGAATCCTGGCGCCACCCGGCCTCAAAACCACCTTGGTGACCGTATTCTGCTGTTCTTTAAACATTTTATAACCCTGCGGAGCCTCTTCCAGTGCAAGGCGGTGCGAGATGAGGAACGTGGTGTCGAGCTTTCCCTCGATAATGAGTTTCAATAGGTCAGGCATATACTTCTGTACATGGGTCTGACCGCTCTTGATGGACAACCCTTTCTCCATCAATGCGCCGATGGGGAATTTGTCGGTCACGCCGCCGTACACGCCCGGAATGGAAACCCGGCCCCCCTTTCGGCACGCAACGATCACCTGCCTAAGTCCGTGGGTTTGATCGGTTACCAGCTTTACTGCGGCTTTCACTTTGTCCATGACGCTGTCCGCGGTGAACCCGTGGCTCTCCATGCCGACGGCATCGATGCAGGCATCAGGACCGATTCCGCCCGTCATTTCAACCAGCGCCTCACGCACATCCACCTCTTCGAAGTTGATGACTTCTGCGCCCATGGATTTAGCGAGATCCAGCCGGTGTGGATAGTGATCGATCGCAATGACCCGGTGAGCGCCCAACGCGAAGGCGCTTTGCACCGCGAATAAGCCCACGGGTCCGCACCCCCAAACCGCCACCACTTCCTTAGGCTTGATGTCGCAATTGACCGCCGCCATCCATCCGGTGGGAAGAATGTCAGAAAGAAACAGCACCTTCTCATCCTCGATTCCATCGGGGATCACAATTGGACCGACATCCGAGAAGGGTACCCGCACGTATTCGGCTTGACCGCCTGCGTAACCGCCCGTGAGATGGGCGTAACCAAAGGCTCCGGTCATCGGATACCCGTAGAGGATTTCGGACATGTCCGCCGTCTCGGCGGGATTGGAGTTGTCACAAGCGGCGAATTGTTGCTGTTGGCAGAAAAAACATTGCCCACAGGCGATGACAAAAGGCACCACGACCCGTTGTCCCACCTTGAGCTTCTTGTTTCCAGAACCTACCTCCACCACCTCGCCCATGAACTCGTGTCCGAGCACATCACCCGCCTTCATGGTGGGAATGGTGTGGTCATATAGATGCAAATCCGAGCCGCAAATGGCGGTCGATGTGATCTTAATGATGGCATCGCGCGGGTTGACGATCCTAGGGTCCGGCACCGTGTCGACCCTTACATCATGTTTGCCGTGCCATGTCAGTGCGCGCATAAAAACTCCAAATCCGTCGCGTTAATTGATTCTCAATTATTCGGCGCGGGGCGCCGCATCCGGTGGCTGAGCCGTCGCGATTTCGCCAGTCTCCATCAACTGTTTGAAGCGACGTAAATCTTGGCGCGCCTGAATTTTCGGCTCCTTTTGAAAGAGCTTGGCGATCAGCTGTCCAAGACTCCCGAGCGGCGGATCATAAGTGAGGGTCACCGTCACGACCGTACCGCGCCCATCGGGCGAGTCGCGAAACTCCACCTGGCCGCTGTTGCGCACGCTCGCGCCTTCAAGAGAACGCCATGCGATGCGTTGTCCCGGCTCCTCGGCGGTGATCTCGGAGTCCCATTCGACCGTCTTTCCGGCAGGTGCCTCGACAATCCAATGGCTACGGCCGCCCTCGAGAACCTGCACACTGCGAATATTGCGCATGAAGAGCGGCAGGTTCTCGAACTTACGCCAAAAGGCGTAAAGCTCGTCCCGCGGGCGATTGATCGTGACGCTTCGGCCCACGAGCTTATCCCCCTTGTGAGCATCGAGCTCGGGGTAGTCCATCGATTCCGGCTTCGCCGACTGGGCGGCGCTCAGCGGCGCATCGTTATGAGCAGTATGTGAGATGGATTCAGCCATAAAGTCCTCCTCGGGAATGATCAAAGTCTTATACCGGCAAAGGGCGCGCGCAGTCCGATTCGGCCGCAACCACATGTCAGCGCGTTCTTTCCCAGACTCTTGCTTTGCCAGCGAAGTCTTGCGATGAATGAGGCGATTTGCCGGTTCATACTCAAAGCCACATAGTTTCTCCTGGCTCACCCGAGCACCCCACTTTAAGGACCCAACATGAATGCCAATCCCCGACCTCTCGCCGTTGTCACCGGCGCCTCCACAGGCATCGGGCTCGAGCTCGCGAGGCTCTGTGCCAAATCCAACTACGATCTCATCATCGCTGCGGATGAGTCTTTGATCGATGCCGCCGCGCAAGAACTGGGCGGAACCGGCGTGCAGTGCACACCGGTGGAATGCGACCTTTCCACCGAGGAAGGTGTGAAAAGTCTCACGCGGACCATCGAACAAATCGGCCGGCCAGTGGATTTTTTGCTGGCCAATGCCGGCCGAGGACTCGGGCATGCCTTTTTGGATCAAGACCTCAACGAGGCCATGAAGGTCATACACACCAACATCGATGGCACCGTCAGGCTGGTCTATGAAGTTGCCGGGCAGATGCGCTCCCGCCGCCAGGGAAGGATCTTGATTACCGGCTCGATCGCGGGCCTGATGCCGGGCACTTTTCAGGCGGTCTATAACGGCTCGAAGGCGTTCCTGGATTCTTTCTCAGTGGCACTGAGCAATGAGCTCAAGGAGACCGGCGTGATCGTCACTTGCCTCATGCCAGGGGCCACGGAAACCGACTTCTTCGAGCGTGCAGACATGTTAGATACCAAAGTGGGCTCGTCGGAGAAAATGTCTGCGGCTGAGGTCGCCAAGATCGGTTTCGACGCCATGATGAAAGGGGAGCTTGAGGTGGTCGCGGGATTTGCCAATAAGTTTCGGGCCGCTATGTCGCATATCGCACCCGATTCGGCCCTTGCGCAGATGCACCGCGGCATGGCCGAACCTGGGCATGGCAAGGAGGGTGATCCAAAGTCCCGGTTGGAGCGAACTGACCGTCCGCGGGTGTGACCGTAAGCCAAGCGCAGCGGGTGCATGAACACCCGCTGCGGGTCGGCATGTCCGGCGAGCGTAACTAGCGCTTAAATTGGCCCTTGCGCGTCGACGATCTCCCGGAGGACCTCGCGCGCAAGCGCCGCAGGGTTGCGGTCCCGTAGGTCCACGCTACGAGTCTCGGTATGCGTCTTGCGGTGCAGCGTCCCATGCTCCACCTGATATGTCGCACCGTACGAACGACCGTCTCTCTCCAAGGTCACTTCGCGATTAGAGTCCATTGAAGATCGGTCCAGCCCTACTCAATCCTTGATGCCGGCGGCGGCTGCGATGGACTGAATCTTCGTCAAATGGGCTTGCAGAGTCGGCAGTGTTGCGGCCGCAAAAGCTTTGGCGTCCGGATCCTTGCCATCAGAAGCCTCCTTCCGGAATTCCTTGATATCCGTCTTATGATCCTCGATCATGCCTATGACGTAGGACTTGTCGAAAGTATTGCCCGACAACATATTGAGTTTGGTTTTGGTCGCCTTCTGCATCACGCTGGAACTGTCCGGGAGAGAGACTTGCTTCGTGGCGGCGAGCGCTTTGAGCTTCTCATTGGCTGCCGTGTGATCCTTGACCATCATGGCCCCAAATTCCTTCACGGCGGGGTTCGTGGCTTTCTGCTGAGCCAATTGGCCCAACTCGACTTCCGACATGCCGCCCTCGGCGGCACTTTTGAAAAAGCTGGAATCTGGCGAGTCTGCATTTGCTGCGGCTGACACCATCAGGAGTGTCGCGCCGAGGATAAAGGCTTTCATGACGATTTCTCCTCAAAAAAGCGGACTATCGGTGGTCCCGATGATGAGTTCGATCAGCGCAGCGCCGCCATGGCACGTAGGTCCTATCTCACCGAGAATTCAAAGGCGGCGGCGCCGGTACAGCGTTCGAAGCGGCCTCATGCAGCATCCACAGCGCCTCTCGAACTGCCCCCCGCCTAACCGCGTCAGGAGGCCCTTGAAAGTGGAACCGCTTCACGCAGGCGGGAAGGGTCGCCCGGGAGATCGCAACGTACACAATCCCGGCGGATTACCGTCTTCATCGGCATCGCGCCCGAGTACGCCGGTCACGGCCACCGCCATCTGCGCGGGTGAGCGTTTCAAAGCACCCGTAGCCATCTGCAAAGCTGTCTCTGCGTTCCCGCTACCCCGCTCGTCTAGGAGCGCTGCATCGACGCCCAATGCGGAGGTCTTATGCTGCTTCGAGTAGGTGACAAAGGCGCTATGAAAGCACTCCCCCAATACCCGGGATATGCGATAGCACCGCAGCGACTAAACCCGCCGTGCACGACTCTGCCCCCACTACGGATAAACTCGCTTTCCGTAAACGCTCCACCACGGGGCGCGCCTCATTGATGAGGTCCCGCTCGATGCACTCCTCGGGGTCCTTCATCGAAGCACACCCTTGGCGTTGGCGCGGCGCGCCATCAGCTTTAGCGCTGGGCCGTCCTACGGGCTTTGCCGGTCTCTACTGAGGGTTGCTCCGCCTCAGCCATGCCCATCTCCGCTTGCAGTTCTTGTTTACGTTTGGTCATGGCTTTACCGAGCGACTCAGTGTCCACCTTGGCTTTCTTGGCCTTCGGAAACATCTCACCCTCCTCCTCCTTCACATGGTGGTCAATCTGTTCTCCGAGCACCGTCACCTTCGCATCGTACAAATCATCGGCTGGGTCCGCCTCTTCAAGCTGCGCGACCAATTCCTTGGCTCCTGCATGCTCGACCAGAGCCTCGTCCATCAAATCCGCGTCCTCAATTGCTTTACGGACAGCCGGGTAAAAAATCTCTTCCTCGATCTGGGTGTGGATTTTCAGTTCGGTACAAATTTGCTGCACGAGCGAGGTTTTTTCCTCTTCGCCGCCACCCTCTTTAAGCTTTTGGAATTGCGAAAATAGCGTTTTCACTTTCTTGTGATCTGCCATCAGCATAACGATCGCGTCCTGGACCTTTTCCGCGGATGCGGTGCCCTTGGTTGTGCCTTTGCTCATCGTTGCCCCTTCCCGAGTGAATGTACGTTAAACGGTAGCCGCCAGCGCCACACGCTAATCAACCGGTTCGGCAAATCGGGTAGGACACGGGCGATGAATGAATTCACCGAGCGCGCGACACGTTGTCGGCGGATTCTCAGTTGGGGTATGGGCAAAAATGTTTCTTAATTTGAGGTTCTCGGCAATAAGCCGCCGCACGATGAAGGAGCCTCGCCCTCCCCCTACCGGACTGGACGTGAGAAAGGATGTCGCTTACTTTCGCCCTGCCCTTTTTCTGAATGCTATCTCGCACCCGTGTGACCTTCCCCCTCGCCGACAACGGCAGAACAATTGGCATCCTTCGCGAGGCCCCCATCAACGAACGCGAGAATGGCGGCGGCCGGCGTCAATACGGTTCCGAGTACCGCGGCCGCGCCCGCCTGAGCGGCCAAGTGACCGGGCCACTTGATAGAGACGCCCGACGTTTCACCTCGCGATGCCGACGAGCGTCGCGAGCCAGGATACTGTTCATCCGCGAGCGGGCCTTGCACCCCTTACTCCTTGCTTGTCTCCCGGCGCTCCAAGAAAAGTACGCGACCCCCTGTCGGAGCGCGCTCCGGGGGCGAGCGCTCAGAGTTCAGCGCGCGATTGTTAAAGCGCGCTTACGCAAGCGCGAAGGCCAAGACGAAGGTGACCAAGCCGAGCATCGTCCAGACGATGTATTCACGGACATCGCCACTGTGCAAATAACGCAGCCAGGCGAATCCCTGGCGGAAAGACTTTAGTATCGACAGTCCGGGTAGCCGATGACGAAAAAGCTCCAGGGCGGCGATCGCGAACGCGAGCCCTAGGGATATCCAGCCGCTCGGCGAGGCAGGCGCCGGAGACCACGAGACAGCCGGTCCCGCAGAGGGGACCGCACCCTGCAGGAGCGCGGCGTTATCAGGATGCATGAAGGAGGAAAGTGCGCTTGAGGTCACCAGCGGCCCGAACAAGGTTCCGGCGAGCGCGAGCCCTAGGAGCGCAATGGTCGGTACCAACATCAACCAGAGCGGTCGATCCGCCTTCTCCTTGTCGTCCTCGGTGGGCGAATTGCGCTCCTCGCCCGGCAGGGGTCCGAGTCCCAAGAACACGCGGCCGGCCGTACGCAGAACTGCCCCTCCGGTAAAGGCCGCGCCGGCGATCACCACCCAACGCAACCATCCAAGACCTGCGCTGCGCGCTCCGAAGTCAATGGCATCCGCGCCCGTGCTCATCACGCCGACCGGAAGCCCCGCGAGCAGAACTCCCCCGGCCGCCATGGCGATGCCAGCCGGCCAGATTGCAAGCCCGCGGCCGCGCAAGTCGAGTTCGTCGATGCCGCCGCAGAGCGCCAATAAAATGCCGGCGATCATGAATAAGGACCCTTTGACTAGGCCATGTCCCACTAGATATTCCAGCATGCCGGCGAGTGCGTCGCGATCCCACAACGCTACGGCAATGAGCAAGATTCCCACGTGCGAAATCGTGGAGAAGGCCAGGAGTCGCTTGACATGTCGCTGCATCAGCGCCAAGACGCCGCCGATGACGGCACTGAACGCTCCCATGGCGAGTAGGAGCGTACGAATGACATGCTGGATTTCATCGGAGCCTGCAAAAACCGACCACGCCAATTTAGCGATCCCGTAAACCGCGATCGACACCATCGCGCCGGAGAAGATGACGGAGACCGGACTCGGAGCCACCGAATGCGCGTCCGCCAACCAAGCCTGAAACGGTACTTGGGCCCCCTTGATGAGCAGGGCGGTTGCGATCAAGGCAAAGGCAGTCTCTACGACGATATCGTGAGGATGAGCGGCCACTCCCACGGCAAGTGCCGAGAAGTCCAACGCGCCGACGCGTGCATAAATCAGCCCGATGCCTGCCAGGAAGAGATAACCACCCACCGCATTGGTGACCGTGAAATTGAGCGCCCCTTCGAGCGCGGCGCTGCGCAGCTGATAGCCGGTGAGCGCAAAGCCTGCAACGCTCATGACCTCGAACCACACGAACAGGTCGAACAAATCATGCGTGAAGCAAAAGCCGAGCATACCGCTCATGAAGAGGAGCATCAGCACATGGAAATGGGCGTGAACTTCGTCGAAGTAGCCCCACGCGAACACCAGCGTTGCGACGAAAAGACCAGCGATGAAGGCGGCAAGCTCAGCCTCAATGGGGTCCACCACGAAGCCGATGCCGATCGGAAATCCATCCTGAGGCGTCCACCCCCCGAACCAATATACCATCGGGTGCACGGCCGTGAGCTTTACCATGAGTGAGCAAATTACCGCGGCCGAGAGTGCGGTAGCGACGGCAATGACGTCGGGGATTGGGCGCGGCAAGCTGTGGCCGATCACGAGCAGGATGCCGGCGACCGTCAATGGACCGACCACGGGCAACGCCACCCATAGAGGAGCGGTCATCATCCGTTCTCCTGTCGATTCAGCGGGCGCAGATCATCGGGGATGAGCGTGCCGCGCCTTTTGTGAAGTTGCAGCGCCAAGGCCAGCAACAGCGCGGTAACCGTCGCTCCCACCACGATGTCGGTGAGGACCAAAGCCTGCAGTACCGAGTCTACGGCCGGTGTGCCCGGGGGAGCGGTGTAGTAAATCGGCGCAATGGAATCCCATCGGAACCCGACTCCGAGCAGCAACACGTAGGTCGAGGCCTGCAGCACCGACAGGCAGCCGATGAGGTGAACGTAGTGTCGGCTGCGGACCATTCCGTAGAGGCCGATGCCCAGCAACCAAGCCGCAACCACCCAGGGAAGGACGCTCATCCCGGTTCGTCGTCGGGCTGCTCCATGCGAGTCTCTTCCAAGAACTCGCCGAACAGCACCAGGAATCCGCCCGCCACGGCCAGAGCGACGCCGGCGTTTTCGATGAGCATCAGTCCGCCGGAAAAGACGTCCCGAAACCTGCCGAGCGGCAGAACGTTGGTGAGAAACGGAGCGCCCGCGAAGAGCGATGCAAAACCACAGAGCGCATAAAGCGTCGCACCCGTGCCCTCGCACGCGTCGCAGAGGGTCGACCGGACGGTGTTGCGCCAGCTGCGATACCCTTCCCCTAGGAATACCAACAGCGCCGCGGAGGCGATGATCACTCCGCCCTGGAAACCGCCCCCGGGGGTGGTCATTCCGTGCAACGCGGTGTACACGCCAAACACTGCGGTAACGGGGGCAAAAACGCGGACCATCGCCAAGGCTGCATCGCTTCGCGGCCGAAGAGGCCGGCCTTGGACCGCCCCCGGGGGTGCATCGGCTTGTTCACCGCGTTTGCTGCGTAATAGAACGACGACGCCGGTCACGGCGCAGACCAACATGAACTCCTCGCCGAGCGTATCGATGCCGCGATAGTCGAAATTGACGGCGCTCACCATATTCGCGACATGCCGCTGCCGCGGCCCGCGGGCGTTGATGGCATCGCCGTAAGGCTGCGGATGGGCACCGAAGCGCGGTATGTTCATGATCAGGAGAATGACCGCCGGTGACATCGCCAGGCAGGCGAGCAGAAACACCACGTTTCTTCCCCGCGCGTTCATCATCCAGGGTGCGTATCCGAGGAGTGCTTGGTCTTCCGATCCTCTGGCCTATCCATGCGTGCGCTCGCCAGGACCACGAAGAACAACAGCGGCAAAGCGGCCGCGCCGACCACGATCTCCGCAAAAGCCGCATCGGGCGCCTGCAGTACCATAAACAGGAGAGCCAACACGAGTCCATTCGCGGACATGGCGAAAACCTGCCGGCGTGGCGATCCCGCAAACACCACGGCCGTACCGGTAGCGGCGCTTAGCAGCAGGAGCAGCGTGATCAGCATCTTCATCGTGCTTTTGGGCGTTGCAGGAGTGCTCTTCCTGTCACATGTGAGGTTACGGCGCCCGCAGCGCAATTGATGACGACGATGAATAGAATCTTCAGCGCTCGGTCGCTCAGACCGTCACTCGCGAAGGCGGCTCCGGCGAGGGCGATACCGGCAACGACATTCACGAAAGTCGCACAGTGAAGGCGATCGAGCCGCGATCGCAGCCTGGTGAAACCGATGGCGCCAAGCCACGCTGCCGCCGCCGCCGTCCCGAGCAAGCCGTCGATCAGTATCGACTTCATAGCCAGCGCTCGAGAAACAGTGCCATTAGTAGAACGGCGGGTAGACTCAACAGGCCAACGGCCAGGGGCAGATCGATGGAAAAACTCTGCCCCATGGCGAAGCTCAGCGCGATCAGGATCAGAGTCGCCAGCGACGAGAGAAGCTGCACCGCCACGCATCGTCCGATGGAGTCCCCCCGCCCCGCCCCGACGGCCGCCACCACCAAGGGGACCATCAAGCCCAGCGAGAACATCCCCCAGACACTCATACCGGCCACTCCCAGTCGGTGGAGGGCGCCGAAGGGCGTAGGCTATGCACGCATAGACCATCGCCACTCTCCGGGATGTCGACGACAAACTGGTTCGGTCCCAGCGATTTTCCCCACGTGACCAAAGCCCGCCGACCTGCGTCCTCGGCGCCATCTCCTCCCTGGCGAAATGGCTCCAGGCGCATCGTCCCGGCCGATCCCGCCGGGCGCTGCCGGATGGCTCGGGCGAGTGCCCCTGCTGCCGCCCATGACTCGGCTGCAAGCGCCACGAGGGCTCTTCCAGCGACGAAGCCCGTCCGACGCAACCGAAGCGGGCGCGCCGATGAGCGGCGCAGCAACCTGCTGAAGCCCACGCCGAAGCCACAGGCCAGCGCCCCCGCGATCAGCTCGTGTTTGCTCAGATTTCCGCTCCATAACCAGTAACAGGCTGCAAAAGCGACACTGTCTTTGATCATGGCCGTTGGAATCTACGCGACATTGTGTGGCTCCTAAGGTACACCGATTGTCGACGGACGGCCTCCTAAAAATTCCAGGCTGCAATCGGCGAAATTTGCATCAGGGGCCTACGTGCATATCAGGCAACCTGGAGCGTTGAGGACGTTTTTAAGCCGATCCCGGCAATCCGAGATGATAGAATTGGGCAATCTTCGATCAACCTCCAGTAGCACGCGGACGCGCAGACCATCGGGAACCTGTCGCAGGTGTTGCTGGACCGCTCGACAAGGCGCCGAGTGTGCGCGATGTTCCCGAAAGAAGCAGAAGGTGGAGCTCAAGCCGGCCGCGTCGCGCACCTCCTACAGCGCTCATGCGAAAGCCGCCCCTGATGATCGCCTGCATTGAGTTCAGTCGAGCCAGATCGGCGAAAGAATCCGAGTGCGGATCTTGAGCAAGCCAACCTGATGGGTCCGCTGAAGCACCTGCTGGAGGAGATGGCATCGCTGTTTCGTCAGGAGTTGTCGCTGGGGCCTTCTCGTTTTCAGAGGAGTTCGAGAAGTGAGGCTCTATTGTTGATCGCAGGGTGAGTTCCTCTCGGGCGGCCTAGGGGTCAGCAGCTACTCATTTCGGTGGCGGCATAATCCGTGGGGATCCGCGGCTCCATCGCGCGCAACACCGGCATCGCGTCAGAGTAGGACAGCGCGTCCCTTAGAAGCATCGAGCATTCCGCGAGCGACGCAATGTCGGCCAGTTGTCTTACGACCCCACGCGCCACAGACCCATTGCCGCCTTTGCATGCCAGGACCAAAGTCGGATGCAGTTCGACGTATTTGTCCGAGTCGCTTCGGTTGAAGCGGGGTAGAACCATGGGCGATCGCATCGCTACTATCCTATTGCGCTTGCGAATCGAGCACCGCGATAACCGTATGCGTGGAAAAATGCGGACTTGCAAAAGCATAGAGCATCATATCTCCTCCCAATACGGTGCAACGCGTCTTCCATCTGGGGAGCTTCAATTGCAGATCGCGTATCGAACAGAGCAAGACCTCGACCACCTAATCGATGATTTGCTTTTCGAGATTGCCGGAGAAGCTCAATTACAAGGCTACTTTTCGGAGACCGAGGCGCGGTTGAAAGGCACTGATCGCCAATGGTGAATACTCAGACGCCCACAAGTTGTTGAAAAAAGGAACACCGTGAAAGGCCCGTTGCCGGCTGCGCCGTTTAGTGGTGGTCCTTGTGCGGCATCACCGAGGCAAAAACCTCCTTGATGCTGTTCTTGAGTACGCTGCCCAGCTCGGGCTCTCGCGGCATCATCATGATGAAGTTCTTGGCATCTTTCAAGGTGATGTGGGGGGGCAATGGCGGAACATTTGGGTCGGTAAAGGCCTCGAGAATGACGGGGCGATCGGCCTGGAGTGCCTCTCGCCACGCTGCGGCTACTTGGTCCGGACGGTCGACGAAAATCCCCTTCAATCCAAGGAGTTCCGCGTATTTATGATAAGGCACATCTGGTATGGATTGGGTGGATTCGGTTTTACCCGCCCCTAGTTGAATTCGCTCCTCCCAGGTCACTTGATTCAAATCCCGATTGTTGAGCACCAGGACAATAAAACTGGGGGATGACCATTCACGCCAGTATTTGGCCACCGTCATCATCACGTTGATGCCGTTCATCTGCATCGCGCCATCGCCCATGAAGGCGATGACCGTGCGCTCTGGATAGGCGAATTTTGCCGCGACGGCATACGGCGTGCCGGCACCGAGGGAGGCCAGACCCCCCGAAAGCGACCCCTTCATCCCCCGCCGAATCTTGATATCGCGCGCATACCAGTTCGCGACCGAGCCTGAGTCCCCGGTCAGAATGCAATTATCCGGCAGGAGCGGTGAGAGTTCCCAAAAGACGCGCTGCGGATTTAACGGATCGGCTGAGGTCATGGCGCGCTCCTCGAGGAGCTTCCACCAGCTCGCGACATTTTTCTCCACCGTCTCGCGCCAAGACGATTCCTCCTTTGGTTTGAGCAGCGGCAGTAACGCCTTGAGGGTTGCGCCGCTGTCGCCGACCAGATTCACCTCCATCGGATAGCGCAAGCTCAACATCGTGCCGTCGATGTCGATCTGGACGCCGCGCGCATCGCCCGGCTTGGGCAAGAATTCCGAGTAAGGGAATGCTGAGCCGATCATGAAGAAGGTGTCGCATCCCTTCATCAAATCCCAGCTCGGCTTGGTGCCGAGCAATCCGAGTGAGCCCGTGACGAAGGGCAGATCGTCGGGAACCACTGCCTTGCCCAATAACGCCTTGGCGACTCCCGCCTGCAGCTTCTCGGCCACCGCGAGCACTTCATCGGTCGCATGTAAAGCGCCGGCCCCGACCAGGAGGGCGACCTTCTTGCCGGCATTTAGCACATCCGCAGCGCGCTGGAGCGAGGCTTCGTCTGGCCTCATCGCAGGGGCCGCATAGCCAATGCCCGTGTGGGTGCTGCCGTGCGTCATGGGCGGCTCTTCATAGCTCATGAGTTGCAAATCATTGGGCAAAATGACGCACGTGACCGAGCGGCGCGTATGCGCGATGCGCACGGCGCGATCGATCAACTGCCTCACCTGGCTGGGCACACTCGCCGTCATCACGAAATCGCTCGCCACGTCTTTGAACAGATTCTGCAGATCGACTTCTTGTTGATAGCTCGCGCCGAGGGCGGTACGTGCCTGCTGCCCGACGAGAGCGACCACCGGGACATGGTCGGCTTTCGCATCATACAAGCCGTTCAATAGATGAATCGCGCCGGGCCCGGAGGTCGCGTAGCATAGACCGACTTCACCGGTGAATTTCGCGTGCGCCGAGGCCATGAAGGCCGCCATCTCCTCGTGGCGCACCTGCACATAATGCATGTGATCTTTCGCCTTTTCGAGCGCCACATCAAGCCCCCCGACGCCATCGCCCGGATAGCCGAACACCCGATGGATGCCCCAATCGGCGAGGCGCTTCCATATAAAGTCTGAAACGTTTTGAGACATGGTGAAATCCTCTCGAAAGATGAAAGAGTGAAGCGAGTTATCAGCCTCCAGCATGCTTGGAGGGCGCATCCTCATTAGCGCGCGTCCCGCAATGCCGGGTCGGCCAAGTCCTACGCGACGCGCGCCGTCTGGAAAGGCTGATCACGGACCCCCGCGGGTCAATGTCGGTCCCGACAGGGAGAGCGCCGTATTGATCACGGCCAGATGCGTGAGGGTCTGTGGAAAATTGCCCGTGAGACATTTGCCTGACACATCGTATTCTTCGGATAGGAGGCCCACGTCGTTCCGCAGAGCAAGCACCCGTTCGAATTGCTCCTTGGCCTCTGCATGCCGACCTTGCTGCAAGAGGCAATCGGCCATCCAGCAGGAACACGCGATGAAAGAGCCCTCGGCGGGCTTTCGCGTACGCGCCTTTTTCCGTCGCACCAAGCCGCGGTCGGTGAGCTCGCGCCGAACACACTCCACCGTGCCTCGCATGCGCGGGTCATGCGGCGGCAGGAATCCCACGAGCGGCATCAGCAAGAGGCTCGCATCGATCTCGTGCCCTCCGTAATATTGGGTGAACGTGCCGAGCCCTGGGTTCCAGCCCTCGCGACAGACTTGCGCGTGAATCGTGCTCCGCAGCCCCTCCAGGTGATCGAGCCGGGCGCCGGCCTCGCTCGGATTTGCTTTGAGAAATCTAAGCACCCGATCAACGCCGACCCAAGCCATGGTTTTCGAGTAAGTGTACTGGCGCGGCTGCGAGCGCGACTCCCAAACCCCGGCGCCCGGCGCATCCCAGACTCGCTCCAATTCGTCTAAGATCTTGAGCTGCGTCGCTTCCTCCTGCGCTGTGACTGCAACGCCCCCCTTGCGGGCGAGATGGAGGCAATCGAGCACCTCGCCATAGACATCGATCTGGCGTTGGGTCGAGGCGGCATTGCCGATGCGCACCGGAGCGCTATATCGGTAGCCGGGGAGCGTCTCGGCCGTCCACTCAGGCAGATGTCGCGATCCGTCCACCCGGTAGATGGTGCGCATGCGGGCCGGTGTGCCCGCGACGGCCCGTAGCAGCCAATCACGCCAGGTTTGCGCTTCGGCGTGGAACCCCGCATTGAGCAACGCCCCCACGGTGAAGGTCGCATCGCGTAACCAGCAGTAGCGATAGTCCCAGTTCATCTTGCCGCCCGGGGCTTCGGGGAGCGCTGTGGTGGGGGCGGCGATCATTCCCCCACTCGGCTGATAGATCATCGCCCGAAGGGTCAACAAGGATCGCCGGACCGCCTCCGGCCACTCCGTCTTCGCATCATCAAAGCGGCCAATCCACTCTCGCCAATAGCCTTGCGTGGCCGTGAGGGCCTGCTCCGCGTCAACCTTTGAGGGCGGCGGCTCCGATGATGGGCCGTAACTTAAGACAAACGCCAGACGTTCGCCTCCCGCCACCGTGAACGCGGCGCGCTGGCAGTCCTCATCGAGGGTGATGGGGACCGGCGCGCGCAGCACCACGACATCCGGTCCCACCCGCAAGGTCGCCCCCTCCTCGGTCCGTTCGCACCAGGGCGACAGCGACCCATAGTCAAAGCGCAGCCGCACATCGCTTCGCATCGCCACATGGCCACGAAGACCCTCGACGATGCGCACCACCGAGGACGATGTTCGCCGGGGAGGCATGAAATCGATGAGGCGTACCGCGCCGCGCTCGGTCTCGAAATCGGTTTCGACGATCAAGGTATCTTGCTGATAGCGTCGGTCGGTGCGGACGATCGGCTCTGTCGGTGCGAGAAGCCAGCCTCCGTGCGATGAATTGCCGAGGAGCGCCGCAAAGCAGGCGTCACTGTCAAAGCGTGGCCAACACAACCAGTCGATCGAGCCCGTTCGGGCGATGAGCGCCGCCGTTTCACCATCACCAATGAGCGCGTAATCCTCAAGAGCATGGCTCATAACGCGAAGGCCACCGTCAAATGTCGAGGCGCTTTGCAAGCTGGTGCACGCAAGCGACGAGCGCGATACCGGCGAGGGCCCAAACGGCGGCTTGGTGTCGGTCCGTGAACATCTCCCAGCTGTGCGCTCTTGAGGACGCATCAAAGCGCCCGTGGGCGCCGTACTCACCCGGAACTGGCTCGTATAGATTCGCAGGTGCATCTTGCGCGAGTGGCTCATCGGTCAGTTGCCCGGAATACCCCGCTTTGGCAAGATAGCGATCAAGAAGTCCCGGAGCGAACCGGTTCGCGAGGATCGCCTTCACCGTCGAAAATCCGACCCAGACCTCACGCCGGTGGTGCGTGGCGGCAAAGAAAATGGCGCCGGCGGGCACTTCCGGCTGATAGATGGGTGCGACGGGTTTGGCCTTTTTGCCCATTTTATTAAGCGCCCAATCGAATTGGGGCGTATTGATGGCCGGCAGATCCACCATCGTGAGATGGACATCGAGTTTGTCGTGGATGAGCTCCGAGCGCAGCGCATCGGTAAAGCCTCGTATGGCGAACTTGGCGCCGCAATAGATCGACTGTAGGGGCACTGATCGATAACCGAGGGCCGAGCCCACATTGACGATGGTGCCACGATTTCGGGTACGCATCCGACGGAGCGCAGACATGGTCCCATACACCTGACCCAAGTAGGTCACCCGCGTACCGCGCTCGACCTCCTCGGGCGTGAGCTGACTCACCGGCGCGAACACCGTCGCCATGGCCACGTTCACCCACACATCGATCGGCCCCAGTTCCGATTCGACGCGGGAGGCCGCCGCATCCACCGCGTGCGCGTCCGCTACATCGGTGGGGATGGGAAGGGCGCGCACACCGTGCCGACGCGCATCGGCTGCGGCCCGCTCGAGCCGGGCCTTATCCCGCGATAGCAGGCCGATATCATAACCATGCCGAGCAAACTCCCCGACCGTCGCACGCCCGACTCCCGCGCCGGCCCCGGTGATTACCACGATTGTTGCCATGACCCCTTCCGTTTAAGCCGCCACGCTGTTCATAATTCACCGCGCGCCGCGAGCGCTTGAATGCGATCTGCCGTGCGGCAGGCGATCGCCTGAATCGTCAAGGAAGGATTGACACCGCCGACCGTCGGGAACACCGAGCCGTCACAGATCCACAAGTTTTGGATGTCCCAGCTGCGGCAATCGGCATTGACGACGCTCGTGCGTGGATCATCGCCCATGCGGGCCGTGCCGTTCAAATGGCAGGTATCATCCTCCTGCCGCCAGATCTCGTGGGCATCGATCGCCTCAAGCGCTTGGGTCATGAAATCTAATGAATGTGCAATCAGCCGCTTATCATTGTCGCCCCAGGAATAGCTGATGCGCGGAATCGGCAGGCCATATTGATCCTTCTCCTTCGCGAGGGTTACGCAGTTACGCTCCTGCGGCAGCATCTCCCCGACGATTTTCAAGCCCACCTGATGGTTGTACTTCTCCATCTCGCTCATGAGCCGCCCGCCCCAGAGCCCGTGCGCGTTCAGCTGCGTATTGGCCCAGAGCTGCGGCAGCGGGCCCTGACTCATATAGCAGTAGCCGCCGAAGAAATCCTTACGATCCTCATAATTCCAGTGCTCGGTGATGGCGAGCGAGGGAGGTCCCTTATAGGAACGGACTTCTTGGGTCATGAGTCCCCATACGGCTTGATTTGACTGCGCCATCAGATTCTTGCCGAGGAGCCCGGAGCTGTTGGCAAGACCTTGTGGATAGCGCGACGTCGCCGAGTTCAAGAGCAAGCGGGGCGTCTCGATGGCGTAGCCCGCAACGACGACGTTGCGCGCGCGCTGAAAGCGCCAGCGACCCTCCCGATGATAATGCACACCGGTCGCGCGGTTCGCCTCGTTCATCTCAATCTGCCCGACCATCGCGAGGTCGCGGATTTCGGCACCGGCGGCGATCGCGCGGGGAATCCACGTCAAGAGCACACTCTGCTTGGCATTGGTCGAGCAGCCGAGCACGCAAAAGCCGCGATAGACACAAGGGTGCGCGCGGCCCCGGGGGGCGGAAAGCGTCGCGAGCGGCGTCTCAGTCCACTTGATGCCCAACGCCTCGCAGCCACGCACGAGGGCAAGCGCCGCTGCATTCATCTCGTGCGCCCGGTAAGGGTATCGCGGCCGCGGGGGTCCCCAAGGGTAGGTCATGGGCCCGGAGATTTTTAAGGCGTCCTCGACCTCGCGGTAATAACCCCACATCTCGCGCCAGTCGAGCGGCCAATCCGCACCGTACCCTAAGAGCGTGCGAGACATAAACCATTCGGGCCTGAAGCGCAGCGACACCATCGCAAAATGCACGGTGCTCCCGCCCACCGCCTTGCCGCTGTTGTTGCTGCCCATTTGCAGCGGATTCTCCCCCTCGCAAATGCGATCATCCGTCCAGTAGAGCTTCGTTTGCTCCGCCTCATCGGAGGCAAAATCCTCCAACGGGCGAAAGTAGGGTCCGGCATCGAGGGCGACCACTGAAAACCCCGCCTCCGCCAGTTTGCAAGCAAGCGTGCCCCCGCCCGCGCCGGTGCCGACGATGACGAAATCGACGAACTCGTCGTCCGGATATTCCCGCATCGGGATCCAAGCGCCGCGCTCGAACACATCGGGCGCCCGCCCTAAGCGCGCGCGCGGCACCTGCAGCGCTTCATCCGACATGACGTTTTTTCCGGCGTGCCGTCTCTGCATCGCCCTCTTTCATCTCGGCGCCCTCCCAGGGGTCGCGCTCGTCGAAATCCATCCGCACATAGCCGCGCGGACTCGCCGGACCGCCCCATCCGATCTCATTCCACGAGGTAGGATGCGAGTAGTAGGCCATCACAATGTCATGCGCCATGCGCTGGGTGAAAAAGGTGTTGGGCGGCATAGCGCCCCACTCCCCCGCGTGCAAATCGCCTTGTTGCATGCGCTTAAGGAGGGCATCTTGGCGTGTCGGGTCGAGCTCCTTAAAATCGCCTCCATAGGCCGCTTGCGCCTCCGCGTTGAGCGCCTTTAAGCCCACCCGCCACGCCTCGCGCTCACGGGGAAGCCCCTGGTGACGGAAGCCATCCGTCTTATCGATGTGAAGCTTGTGATCGATGAGTGCCGCGACCGGGATCAGCGGCCGGGTCTTTGGCTGCGGAACAATGCGGGCGGCAATCGCGGTCAGAGTCGCAAACTCGGTAGCCGTGAGGTATTTAGGCTCCGTCCCAATCGCAAGACGCGCATCAATCACGCGGCGCGTTGGTACGTCCCACGAGGGCGTATGACGCTTAGCGAGCACATCATACCCGGGGTAGCGAGCGCCTTTTTCATGATCAGGCATCGGGGTGATCCTTCAGAAGGTTCAGTGCCGCAAGCGCCGCGAGCGCAAGTCCCGTAAAGCTCGGCGGTGCGGGAAGGGGTGGGCCAGTTCAGAAGGTTCTGACTCCAGTTGCGCCAGCCGCCCATGTTGCGAGCGATGCCATAGGCGTGAAATCCGACGCCCGCAAACCCTAGCGCTGCGGTCATGCCGCATCCAGAAACGTGTGAACCAACGATTCCGGCGCTTCGGTCCGAACGCGGTTTCAACCATCAAGGCGGCACCGGCCGGCGGCATCGTCACGGGCAGATACATAAAGGGGTTGTGGTAGGCACCCCGAAGATGCAGTAAGCCGGCCTCTGCGCTCGTGCCGAAGAGCCCAAAGGCGGACTGAGCCGCCAACGTGCGCCCCGCCGGGAGGCCCAAGACCGTAGGACTTCGATCGACCCCGTTGTCGCGGACCCGCTCGGAATAAACACCGAGAAGTCCCGACAACAGAATTGCGGTCGGAGCCCCGAGCGGCGCCCCATAAAAAACGTTCTGCCACGCCAAGCCTCCCGGGCGCTTGAGCACGTTGTAGAGGTGAAAGCCCGTGCCCACAAGCCCGGTGAGTGCCGCGAGTGCATAGGTCGCATCGCGCGTGCGATGCGCGCGAGCACGTTTGTCCGAAGTGCCGTGCGCGCTTACCGCAAGGGCGAGGCTCCCGACCAGCAAGGGAGTGATCATCGCCTTGTTTTTAAAGCTCCCCCGATAGTGCTCGAGCGCGCTGTCGAGCAGTACGGATAAGGCGAGAAGCCCCGCCGCGCGATTCAAGCGCCGAGCCGCAAGCAATGTCGGCTGCGGTGAGCGGGCCGGCAGAGCCTTAGGGTTTCGTTCCCTGGTGAATCCGCGCCACGAATCGGTGCCTTTACATGGTCCGCCATTCACGCGCACCGCTCCGGCCTTCATACCGCATACCTCTGAGCATCTTCGCGTTTGAACTCAACACCGAGTCCGGGGCGGGACGAATTGGGACGGATCACGCCCCCGCGGGCGATAGGTGCGCCATCGAAGAGCATGTGCTCGATGCGAACATGATCGTGAAACCACTCAAGATGCCGCAAGCGCGGCACAGCGCAGGCGGCATGCAGGTGTATTGCCGGGGCGCAGTGCCCAGATAGATCGATATGGTGCGCTTCGCAGAGCGCCGCAACCTTGAGAAAGCCGGTATAGCCGCCGCATCGAGTCACATCGGCCTGTAGAACATCGACCGATTGCGCCTCGAGCATGCGGCGAAAGTAGTCCACCGTAAAGCCATACTCACCGGCCGCAATTTCCATGCATGCCGGGGCCGCCTCGCGCACTGCTCTGAGCCCCCCAAGATCATCGGAAGAGACGGGTTCTTCGAACCAGCCGACTTGCGCATCCGCCGCAAAGCGCTGCGCGAGGCGAAGCGCTTGCTTGGCATCGTACGCCCCGTTCGCATCGACGAATAAGATGTGCTCGCCGATCGCCTTTTTCGCTACCGTCACGCGCTTCGGGTCCGCCTCAGGAGCGCTCCCCACCTTCATCTTGACCCAGCGGCATCCTTGCTGTTCCACCCAGCCCGCGAGTTGATCGGTCAACTGCTCATCGCTATAGCTCGTGAAGCCCCCGCTCCCATACACTGGCACTTCGTCGCGGTAGGTTCCGAGCAGACGCGCGAGCGGCTGATCGAGAAGCTTCGCCTTGAGATCCCAGAGCGCCGTATCGAGCGCCGAGATCGCGGTGGCTGCAAGTCCCTCGCGCCCGAGGTTTCGGACCGAGCGCTGCATCTGGCGCCACGCTCGGGGCGGGTCCATGACATCCAAGCCCTCGATGCTTTTCGCGAGCTTCCCTTGCAGGAGTGGCACGATGCAGCGGTCGGCATAGGTGTAGCCGAGACCGGAGTGGCCGCCGCCCTCGACTTCGGCGATAACTAAGGTGGTCGAATCCCAGCTCAAGGTTCCGTCCGCTTCCGGCGAGTCGGTGGGAATCGTGTAGGCGCTCGCCCGCACGCGCTCGACCGGGACCTGCGGGGGGACATGAGGCACGTTCAAGGAGTCATTGGACCGAGGCATGGGGGTCACCTCACCGTGCAGCGGCGAGGTAGGCCGAACCACCCGGCATCGACAGCGAGTAGAGCGCCGGCGAGGGGTTCGCTGCCCAATTGCGCCGCGCTCATTTTGTCGCGGGCGCTCGTGATGTAGAGCGTCTCAAGCCTCTCGCCCCCAAACGTGCACATGGTCGGTTGACTGACCGGCAGAACTATCTCGAGGTCGAGTTCGCCCGAGGCGGTGTAGCGTTGCAGCCGTCTGCCGCCATGAATCGCACACCAGTAGCCCCCTTTCGAATCGACCGCGGCCCCATCCGGGACGCCCAACCTCGCAGGAACCTTTACGAACGAGCGCCGATCACCGAATGTCCCCCGGCCGGCATCGAATGAGAAAGCGAAGACCTCGTGCTGCCGGCTATGCGAGAGATAGAATGTCTTGCCATCGGGACTCCAGGCCATGCCGTTGTGCAGTTCCGCAGCATCGGGCTCATGATGTAATCCACCCTCCAAGGTGAAGCTGTGAAGCGAGGCGGGCTGCGGCTTGATCCCGACCTCGAGGGGGTCGAACATGACGCCCACCCAAAAGCGACCCGTCGGATCGCATGCGCCCTCGTTGAAGCGAAACAACTT
Organism: uncultured Gammaproteobacteria bacterium; assembly: GCA_963799885.1. GTDB lineage: Bacteria > Pseudomonadota > Gammaproteobacteria > Steroidobacterales > Steroidobacteraceae > Bog-1198. The sequence continues at coordinate 152,717 of CAWCYX010000008.1, forward strand.
AGGGTTATACGGGGGCTTTGCGAGAAGCGTGAGATCGCCGGAGCGAAAATCTAAAGCAAAGATGCCGCTGCGCAGCGCGACCAGCGCACCATGCTCGTCCGGCATGAGCGCAAAAGCCCCAATATCGCTGCTCACCCTCCACGAGCGCAGCGATCGCTCGCGCACCTCAAAGCGATAGAGCGCTGGTGCCTTGATATCGATCCAATAAAGCGCGCCGTGCTCGGATACCCACAGTGGCGATTCACCAATCGTCGCTCGCGCATCGACTACTACCTCGATATCCATAGAAGTTCAGTATGAGCGCGCGGGCGCTCAGGGCAGTCGTCTCACCGCTCGAGGGCGTGTCAGACTTCGCTGGCGGATGCTGCTCTCCCCCAATCGCGCTTATCGCTTCGACGGACCGTCACCGGCAGCTTCCTTCGCGTCTTGCGGAACATTGGCTCGGCTTTGCACCCCCGCCCGGGCCTGGGCCATCACCGTGGAGCAGTCCTTGTTCTTGGTAAGTCCGGGATCAATGAAGGCCAATGCGGCCGCCGCGGGCGTCAATAGGACGCCGAGCGCAGCGGCCACGCCCACTTGCTCTGCGAGTTTTTCGGGCTTTATCCCGAAGGCGGGATGCCGCATCGTGCCACCGATGGCAATGGGAGCGCGTAGATGCAACAGCTGCACGGCTTTGGGATGCCCCTGAAGCACCAAATGAATAGCTTCATCACTGAGATCGATTTTGCCGCGCGCCGTGATTAGCACTTTGGAGGTATCGATATAAAATGTCGTGGTATCGAGTTCGCCGTGCTGGTCTTTAAAATCAATGATGCCGCACCGCAGATCGATCTTTTGCTGGGCATCGGTGAGCAGAAGTCCGAGACCGCTCAGCACGTTGACCCCCGTCAATTCCGCCATCGCCTGATTGATTTCCCCCTCTGGGATCACGACGCTCATCGCGCCGTCGGATGCCGCGGCGAACTTATGCACCGAGCTCCCCGGACCGTGAAACTTAAACCGCGCGAGGAGCGTGCCGTCGAGCGGGGCTTGCTTCATGGCTGCGGACTTGAATTCGCTCAACTGAAGACCTTTGATATGCATATCAATGTCCGAGCTGGGAGTCGCCGAGCGCGCATTGATCTGCACCTGGCCGCTGAATTCTCCCTCGTCCAGGTCAAAGGCGAGAGGGTCGAGCGTGAGTAAACCGTCATCGAGCAGAAGGTGAAAATGGACCTTCTTCAAAGGCACCTTCGGCGCCTTTACCGCATCGGCGTGATAGCTCACATCGGCGTCCATTCCTCGAACCCGATTGACCTGAAGATCGGCATCCGGCAGAAGCCTCGCCTCAGGTGCCGATGAGGCGTTCGGAGGCGAGCCTCCTTCAGCGCCCGCGCGCGTGGCGCGGGTCGCGAGCGAATCCGGCTTTCGTGCCGGGTGTCCCAGGCTCGGCGCCAAATCGACGATGTCGAGCGTTGTTGAATGGAGCTGAGCGATGAGCTTCGGCCGCGCACCGGCGGTCTGCACGCTCCCCTCGCCCTCCAGGTCACTATCGCCCAAGCGACCGCTCAACGCGGTGACCTTAAAGAGAGTCCCATCGACTTTCACGTGGGCTGCGAGCCGATAGCTCGGCGTATTCGGAAGTGCAAGACCCGTCAAATAGTAAAGATCCGCAAGATCCTCGCCGCTTACGAGAAATCTCACCTCCAGATCTCTTAAGTTAAAGGGCTTCAGTACCGTGACATGCGCTTCGAGATCGATATCCGATGCGCTGATGCGGGCGGAAAACGAATAAGGCTTCGAGGGCTCGAGGTTAAATAGCGGACCGCCATCAGCATCTAACCGAAACGGTTTGGCGTTGAGCGTGCCTGATGAACGGATTTTGAACGCCTCCGGATTGGGTTTACCCGTATGCTCGCCGGCCACCAAAGAGCCGCTAAAGGTCAATTTACGAATCTGGTCGACAACGTGTAACTGGCCGTCCCGGATGAGGAGTTGCTGAATCGTCGGAAGTTTCGCAGGTCCTGCCTTGGGGCGGGGCGTTCCCTCGTCCGTACCGAGGTCCCAACTTGCCCGACCTCGGGCATCGCGCTCCAAGTTGATGGTCGGCCCTTGGAGTTCCACCCGCGGCAACACCAGTTGCGCGCGCAACAGGTGTAACAAGCTCACCCGAATCCTGATCCGCTCGACGCCGAGCATCAGTTTACGGTCCGCCCAGGGCGGATTCGCAATAGCCAACCGGTTGACCTCGATGCTCGGATTCCATGACCACAGATGCACTTTCAAGTCGCCGTCAATCGATGCGGGACGCCCTGTCTTCGCCGTGATCGCGTGCGCGAGCATGGGTCGGAGCAGATTCCAGTCGAAAAGGGCCAGAAAGAGCACGATGCACGCAACGAACGCCAGGACGAGGATGCCCGCCCAGGTGGTTTTCGGATGCGTCTTGAAGAGATCTTGCATGGCGGCAGCGGGAGGGGAAAACAGGAAGCTTCACGCAGGATCCACCCCGCTCGCTGTAGGTGGCTCACGCGATGGGTCGTCAGCCTTCGCCCCCGCGTTGGAGATGATGACCGAGATCCGCTCACCGTCGCCCTCGAGCCCCAAGCAAAAGCAGCCCTCCTCTTCCATCCAGAAGTCCTCGTTGTATCGAGTACGCAGTGATTTCGCCTCTCGTACGAGTCGAGCGGCCCGGCGCACATCGCCCGTCCGCAGGTACAGATGCGCCATCTCGCTCTTGGCCATATACGCATAGCCCTGCACTTCGACGAGCGAGATCGGCGGCTGCGGGAAGCTTCCGTCGCGGCGCACGATCGCATCGCCTGAATCCTTCCATCCTTGATTTACCGGGCCGCCCTCGTGCGTGCGGCCGTCGTACTCGATGTAGCCATCCCCGTTCCGATCGCCCCATCGGCTCATCCAATCAAACGCCCGGTCGATGTTCCCTCGAAGCTCGTTAAACAGGTCAAGGCTGCCACTCCAGAGGGCATGTCGGGCGATGAGCATCAGAAAAAGGAGCGTCGAATCGATCGATGCATAGCCAAGGCCGGCACCTCATTGAGGTGCGCCATTTCGCCGACCCGCCACTCGTGCAAGATTTTTCCAGGCTCTTCGTGACGCCGGGAGTCGGTGCATTGTCCCTGGTGTCGCGCGAGAATTCGCGCGGTGTGTGCCGCGAGCTCTTGATGATAGGCGAGGCACTGCCAAGACGGAATGAGGCTATCGCGTCCGAAGACCCCCACAAACCACGGCATGCCCGCGGCGAGGCATTCACGGGACTCGCGCTCGATCGCAGCATCCGGATATCGGTCAAGGAGCGCTCGAGGGCATCGTTCAGGATGATGTCCCGACTTTGTGCCGTGGCGAAGCCCGTGAGCCACTCTCGGGATCGGTCCTCGCGATAGCGTCGAATGTCCGTCCGCGGCAGGTGCGCGACGTGCACTTCCTCCGCCTCGCTCTGCGAGCGCTCGCTGACCTGCCATGACGCTTCCAGCGCCTTAGATTCTTGCGGCTCGAGCTTCAAGTCAAAACGCGCGACGGTCTCATCGCGGGTGCAAGGGGCCACCGAGGATGCCCAGGAGAAGCCGACATCCAATCGGCGCGTTATCTCATCGGCGCCCCGATAGAGAAACCGAATAGCTCGCTCCCTATAGATAGGCATCTGCAGCGTTCCGTGCTTCCCGGGTGGGGGCGAACATGCTCTCGAAGCGTGCCGCTACCGTAAACTCCAAGGGAAGCTCCACCCGATCAAGGCCGAAGTTTCGAAAGGTGAATACTTCGAGGAAAACACCCCTCTGCCCGATCAATACCTGCTCGCGCCGGATTCCGAGCGTGTGCATGGCTATCGGGCTGCCGTTCGATGACTTCACAGAGACGTTCGTCAATTCAATCTCACCGGCAAATCCCTGCCTCGAGACGGACATGAGCTTAAGCGGCAAAGTACCATTGAGCGTCACTCGATACTGGCTCAAATAGCGGCTATCGCGATAGAAATGCCCAAAACCCGGCGATGAGGGAGAGCTCGTGCCATCTTGGGCACTGATCAGAAATAAGTCCCGTCCTTCAAGAGCAGCGCATGCTTGATGTCAATGGAGAGCGCGCGTTTTGCCATCGCTATGCTCGCTGCGTCCTCGGACGCGGGCGGGCTCCGAAGTCGCGCTGCCGCGTGCACCCTTTGCGCACCGAGGTTGCGAAGGCACTTACGGCCGCCACATCGAAAGGGCTGTATACCGAATGATTGATCGGGGCGCTCATGGGCGGCGGCTCATCAGAGCAAGATGATATTCTTGAAGTATCGGTCGATGCGTGCGCCGCTCTATCACGGTGAGCCTCCAGACATCGGCTCTCGCCCGCGTGACCCCGGAGAGGCGGCGAGCGTTTGAGCCATTTGGGCCGCGAGTCGACTGAGAACACGGCTCATGGCGCTCACCTCGCCGGCAGCCCCCTCGGGTGATGCGGGCTCCGATAGGCGCGCGAAGTGGCTTTGGGCGGTGCCGCCCGTGTTGGCGAGAAGAAGCGACCAGCTCGCCTCGAGGCGGATCGTGCCCGAGGCGTCGGGGGCGAACTCTAGAATATCGACGACGATTTTGTCGGTCGAGGATGAAGCGGGCTCTTCGGGTAAGATGACGCTCCCTTCAGGGAGCCTTCGGATCAGATCCTCCGTGAGAACGCGACGAATCATCTGATCGAGCGGTGCGCTCCAGCGGTGTTGATCGCTGATGTCGAGGGAGTATTCGTCCCGATGACGCACCATCTGCTTGCGATCGAGGGTCGGCGGGACATGTACTCGGACCATCTGCACGCTCAACGAGGCGGTGAGCCTCGGGCTGGGACTCTCGAGCGGTTCGAGCGTGAAGTACTCAACCTTCGGACTCGATGCGCAGCCGCTGATCGCAGAGAGGACCATCCCAGTGACAAGAGAAGCCCGGAAAACAAAGGGAGCGAACCCGATCGTGCATTTCATTTCAAACGCCCCTTCACCAGGCTTTCCGGATGCTCATCGAGGTAGTCGGCAAGAACACGCACCGCGCGGGCCGCCTCGCTCACGTGCACGAGCGTGGGCTCGAGACTTCCGTCCGGAGCGGCGGGATCGGTACCCATCAATGCGCGGGCCGACTTGACCGTCGAATCGAGCTCCCGCGCGGTCTGCCTCAATTCATCGACGGTCTCATGCACCGCTTGAATCGTCGGCGCCACCTTGGGTCCCGCCTCGCGCAAGGTCTGATCGAGATGCACCAACGCATCATCGACATGCACGAGGCTATCTTTGAGCTGCGGTGCCGCGGAGAGCGTCTTGATATGCGCGGTGATCGCGCGCACGTTATCCCCGATCTCTTTGAGGGGAAACTCTCCGGCCGCTTGCATCAGGTGCTCGATGCCACTGTCCTCGACGGTGGGGATCTGCGGCGTATCGTCCGACACCTTCAAGGTCGCGGGTGCAGCGTCCGAGACCCTCGCAAGTTCGACTTGGCGGGCGCCGATGAGGGGCGGTGACTGGGATAAGCGCGCCCGCCACTGATGCTCGATGAGGGCTTTCAAGGTGCCGTTCATCACCGGTGCCCAGTTACCGTCCACCGGCGCCGCACCCTCGATGTGAAAACGCAAAGGATCGAGTGCGAGGACGACTTGAGTGAGAATACTGCCGATGGCGGCATCGGTCTTGAGCTCAACCGCCGTCACCTCACCGACTTCAAAACCTCGAAGCGTCACCGGAGCGCCTGCCTTTAAATCCCCGACCGCCCCCTCAAACCTCGTCCGATACGAAATAGCGACGGCGAGACGCTTCGGCGCCTCTCCGGAGAGGCCGGTAAAGGAGCGTGCCGGTGCACCGCCGCCGGGTAACATTTCGATGGTGGGCCCCGCGATAACCGCTTTGAGCGAGGCCGGATCGGCGAGACTCGGGCTTTCGCCCTCAAGGTAGAAGCGGGTTCCGGTAGTTAAGTATTTTTTTTCCGCATCCTCGATTCGAAGTTTCACGATGGCTTGGGTGCCATCCTTCGACAGCGAGACATCGCTGACCTTGCCAATCCGGATGCCGCGGTAAATCACGGGCGTCGTATCGGGCTTCATTTGAGCGGCATCATCGAAGGTGACGGTCACTTCGACTCCCCGGGCGCTTAATTGCCGCACCACCAGCCACACGACTATGGCGACGGCCGCCAAGGGCACCGCCCAGATCCAACCCGGCCAGCGGCCCGTGCGCACCTCGGCGGTGGTGCGCGGACGATGCTCGGTGGAAGACTCCTCGCTCATGAGCGCTGCGCGGTCGCCGCCGCATCCCATAGGAGGCGAGGATCGAAAATCCGCGAGGCCACCATGGTGAGCGTGACGACGAGAATGAAGGCGACGCCGCCGATCCCGGCCGAGGCGGTCGCCAAACCACCAAACTGGATCATGGGCACGAAGATCGCGATGGTGAACACATCGACATTTGACCAGCGGCCTATTTCATCAATCAGCCGATAAAGCTTCGTTTTAAAGACGAGTGCTTTCCCCGAGCGGCACTTGATGGAGATCAAAAACCAGCCGAGGCCTATGATCTTGAAGAGCGGCATGGCAATGCTCGTACAGAAAATCAGAACGCCCAGCGGCCAGAAGCCCGCTTTGAATAGGTCGGTGACCCCATCGATGATTCGATACTCGACCTCCTCGCCGAGCTGCACATTGGTGTTCATCGGATAGAGGTTCGCTGGGACGTAGAGCGCCAAGGCGGCAATCGAGAGCGCGAACGTACGCGAGGCACTGGCAGGCTTTCGCGCATAGAGCGTCGCGGCGCAACGGGGGCAGTGGCCGGGAACTTTGGAGGCCGCGACGACCAGATCGCACACCGTACAAGACACAGCCGCCTCGCCCGCGGCGAGCGGCGGCGGCGCGCACTTAAGTGCGCGCCAGACGGAGCGCCGATCAAGGGTCGCCCGGCACATCATCGCAGATACGGCGGCAAGAATTAAGCAAATGCCGCCCCAACCCACTTTGACCGGCAGGCGCGCGTCGATGCGGCTGTACCCGACCGCCGCGCCGATCAATAAGACATCCGGCATCGCCCACGGGTCGAGCTGCAGGTTCCAGCGGTAGGCGAGCCCGAGCCAGGCAGGTCGTGCTTTGAAGTGCACCTGAGCCAAGACGATGCTCAAAAGCGAGAAACGTACGAAGGGAAGCACCACCGCAAAGCCACCCACAAGGACTGCGAAAATGACCCATTGATTGTCCCAAAGCGTAAAGACGCCTGACCCCAGGTAGGTGTCTCGATCGATGCCCAGCACCGAGATCGACATGAGGGGCTCGATGTTCGCAGGAAACAGTAAGATCAATGTCGCGACGGCGAAGAAAAGCGCAGCTGCGTGACTGCGACCGCTGGTGCGCTCGAGACGGTGCTCGCAGGTCGGGCAGACGGCTGCGGTGCGGCGGCGCAGTGCTGGTAGCTCCTGCAGAGTTCCACAGTCGGGGCAGGCAATGGTCATGGGGGCCGCTTCGTATGAAATAGGGTGCGCGACAGATGAGTATTGGCCTTCGGCGACCGCTTCGCCGTCAGACGACGCCGCACTCGGCAGCGGCTCCCGTCTGATAGCCGCGAGCGCTGTAGCGTGTAACAGCTAAAACGCCGCATCGTCAAAGTGCACGCGCGTCAACGCTATTGCCGTGATGCGCATGCACCTTATCGATGATGACTCATCTCCTTAGCCGCGTGCTTCGGCAAATCGGCGACCTTATCTCATTCCTAACCTCGCAAGCTTGAATTCCGTGGCGGCACGCGACCCGACGACGGTCCTCCGCGTCTTGTTACAGGGGGCGCAGAGCGTCGCGACGGCGAAGAGCTCACCGCACCGGCCATGCCCGCCTTTGGATGGCAGCTCACCGATGCCGAGATCGCCGCCGTCGCCACCTACATTGGCAACAGTTGGCATCACGTCGCAGCTTCTGGTACCCATCATGCAGTCCGAAAAACACCTGGACCGAGCTATTGCGCTGGCCAGCGACGGCAAGTACTACGAAGCCAATCTCGCCCTCAAAGCGATCGAGGACAGTGGCCGCTGGATGGATCCGGGCATCGCAAAGCTCAAGCGGTATTTTTATTTGAGGTGAATGGCCATAGCACGCATGACACACGACCTGCATCAACTCAGGGTTGACCCAATTCGATCGCGACCGATGGATTGCCGAAGCGGCTTATTATCGTGCCGAGAAGCGCGGGTTCGCTCCAGGCTTTGCACTTGAGGATTGGTTAGCAGCCGAGGCGGAGGTCGCGTTTGAATTGAGCCATCTTCGACCCCCGGCTTGATGCGCCCGTGCAGCGCACCGTTCATTGCGTCTCCTCTCTCCCGACGGCCGTCGCCGGGACGTAATAGTTCGTCCGGGTTAAGGGGTCGGCGCTGCCCAATCCCAAGAGCACCAGCAGCCAAAAGAGCCCCGCCACGGCGAAAGCCCGTACGAGTACGGGTCCGCGGCGCACCTCCATGAAACTCACCGCGACCGCAATCACCATCAGCGCGCCGGGGATCATGATGAGTGGGCGCCAAACCCGCGCCATAGGAAGATAACTCACCGCAAATTCCACACCGCCCAACAGCATAAGCAGGAGCCAGGTCAGGAGCAGTGGCCTGAGCTCGGGTCCAATGGCGCTGTCCTCTCGTGGCGGCATTTAAACCCTTCCCACGAGATAAATGAGCGGATAGAGCGTGAGCCAGACGATGTCGACAAAGCTCCAATAAAGCCCGACCACGTGCACGGGGGTGTGATAGAGCGGTGAGAATTCTCCGCGTCGAGCTCGCCCAATAATCCACAGAAGCAGCGCCACGCCGATCAGCATATGCAACCCGTGCAAGGCGGTGCTGATGAAGTAAAAGACGTAGAACAAGCGCGCACCCCCGGCCTCCGGCCCCGTGATTTTGAACTGCGCTGCCGCTGGAAAGAGGTGCTTGGCAAAATCATCGCGCCACTCGAGCCCAAACTTAAGAACAAGAAAGGCCACCCCCAGGGCCAGCGTGACGATGAGACATTGAACGAGCCGGCGAGTGTTCCCGGCGCGAATGAACGCAAGCCCCATCGCATACATGAAACTGCTGGTGATGAGGATCGCGGTATTGAGCGTTCCGATCCAAAGCTCGGTCTCACGGGCGCCGGCATCGAAGCCAATGGGGTTCCAATGACGCGAATAGATCCAACTCAAGATCAAGCCGCCAAAAAAAAGCACCTCGGTCGCGAGAAAGAGCCACATCCCCGACACTGCCGTTTGAGCCTGATGCGATGGGCTCGCATACTGAAAATCGTGGCGGACAGCGCTAGCCACGATGCTGCACCGCTTCCGGGGGCGGATACGCGTACGGACCTTCGGTCACCACAGGCGTCGTGATGAAGTTCACCGTCGGCGGCGGTGAGGGTGTCTTCCACTCAAGGCCCGTGGCTCCCCAGGGGTTCGCGGGTGCGCGTTCGCCATAAAGTAATGACCAGAGGAGGTAGGCGAGCGGTAACAAATACGCGCTCGCCAGGATCGAGGCCCCGGCGGAAGAGAGTATGTTTAGCACCTGAAACTCGGGCGCATAGGAGAAGTAACGTCGCGGCATGCCCAAATAACCTAAGATAAATTGTGGGAAGAAGGTCAAATTAAAGCCGATGAACATGACAAGCGCCGCGACTCGCGCCCACATCTCCGGGTACATGCGACCGGTGATCTTAGGCCACCAGAAATGCAAGCCTCCGAAAAACGCCGACACCATGCCGCCCACCATGATGTAATGAAAATGCGCCACCACGAAGTAAGTCTGCGTGAGATGCACATCGCCCGCGAGCGCTGCGACCCAAAGCCCCGTTAATCCGCCGATGGTGAACAATCCGATGAACCCGAGCGCATAGAGCATGGGCGCATCAAATCGAATAAAACCCTTATGCATGGTGCCGAGCCAGTTGAAGACTTTGATGGCCGAGGGAACGGCGACCAAGTAGCTTAAGATCGAGAAAAGCACCGCCGAGTAGAGCGAGGTGCCCGCGACGAACATGTGATGACCCCAGACGAAGAAGCTGACGACGGCAATCGACACGCTCGCCCAGACGATGAATTTGTAGCCGAAAATGCGCTTGCGGCAAAAGGTCGGGATGATTTCGCTTACGACGCCAAAACCCGGCAGAATCATCATGTAGACGGCCGGGTGCGAATAAAACCAGAAGAGGTGCTGAAAGAGGAGCGGATCCCCGCCCACCGCCGGATCGAAGACGCCGATATGAAAGAGGCGCTCGAGCGCCAGGAGGATGAGTGTCATGGCGAGCACCGGCGTTGCCAGCACCAAAAGGACGCTCAAGGAGTAGAGCGACCACAAAAAGACCGGCATCCGATACCAGCTCATCCCAGGTGCCCTCAGCCGATGGATGGTCACGATAAAATTGAGCCCCGTCGCGATCGATGAGAATCCCGCAATAAAGATGCCGACGGTCGCAAGCACGACATAGCCTTTCGAGTAGGCGGTAGAGAGCGGTGTGTAGAAGGTCCAGCCCGTATCGACGCCCCCGGCGAACAAGGCAGAGAGCGTGAATGCACCGCCGAAGATGAAGAGATACCAGCTAAAAAGATTCAAGCGCGGGAAGGCGAGATCCCGAGCGCCCAGCATCAGGGGAATGATAAAATTGCCGATGGTGACCGGAACGGCAGGCACTAAGAAGAACCACACCATGATCACGCCGTGCATGGTGAAGAGCCGGTTGTAGGTTTCCGCCGAGCCCAATAAGCCTTCAGGCACGATCAAGTTCAACCGCACCAGCGCCGCGGCAATGCCGCCGACGAAAAAGAAAAAGGTAATACTCGCGAGGTACAAAAGGGCAATGCGTTTATGGTCGGTGGTGAGTAGCCAACTGCGAAGCGTGAAACCATCCGTGAGATAGGAGCCCTCGATATGTCCTGCGGGAACGAGCGTCTGCTCCATCGGGCTCGCGCTCATGGGGGTCGCTCCGGTGCCAGGGACTTGATGTAAGCCACGAGTTTCAAGATATCCTCCTCACTTAACTGGCCAGCGAAGGAGGGCATGATGGGTGCGTAGCCTGCGACAATTTGGCTCTCCGGGAGCACGATCGAATCGTGAATATAACGCTCATCGGCGGTTACGACACTCCCGTTTGACAAGGGGACGGGACTTCCAAAAAGCCCTTGAAGCGCCGGTGCTCTCACCGTGCTCCCCGATTCGCTTCCCCCCGCACCTTGACCGCCATGACAGCCACTGCAGCCGAAGCGCATGAACAAGACCTTGCCATCCGCTGCGAGCGTGCCGGAACTGCCGTTTTGCGCAAGCCACGCCACAAATTGAGGGGCGGGCAGCGCCACGATCTCGCCCACCATCTTCGAGTGATCGAGTCCGCAGAACTGAGTGCAAAAGAGGTGATATGTGCCGGGTCGAATCACCGTGAACCATAAAGTCTCGTAGCGATCGGGCAAGACATCATGCTTGATGCGAAAGGCCGGCACTGAGAAATCGTGGATGACATCCTCGGAGGTCATCACAAGCTCGATCGGTCGGCCGACCGGCACATGCAGCGTATTGATCTCGCGTTGACCGCCGATGTGCTCGATCTTCCACATCCATTGCTTCGCGATGACGTAGATCTTGAGCGCATTCGCGGGGGGGCGAAAAAGACGGATGTACAAGTCCGCGCCCCACAAGAAGAGCCCGAAGAAAACGAGGAGCGCGGCGACTGTCCAGGCCGTTTCGAACGTCCAGGTCTTCTTGGCAATCGCGCCGCGATCGAGGCCGTTGCCCGCGCGGTACTTCATGATGTAGAGAAACATCAGACCGAAGACGAGGGCGAGCACGGCGACGGTGATGCCGAAGAGCGCCCAGAACAGATGGTCCACCTCTACCGCATGACTCGAGGCCGCGGGAAGCGATAAATTCATGGCGGCACAGGTTTCCTGCGGACGATGAGAACCACGGCGCCGAGCGAGAGGACGGTCAAGATCGCGCCCAGGCGCAGCACTTTCAAGACTTCGAGCGAATAGCGGCCCGTGGTCGGATCAAAATGAAAGCAGATGAGGAGAAGCGGCGTTGCCGCCGCTGCGAAGCGGCCGGCGCGCGCACGCTCGAGCGCCGAGCGCACATCCGCCGGGCGATAGCCGACGCCTAAGAGATAATTCGATACGACCCCCCCGCCGGTCGCGAAAACGACACCGGCGGGATGGATGAACTGGTGGCTCGTCGGGTCAAACTGGTCACGAAACCCGACCGCGGTAGTGACCACTTGAATGTCTGGGAGAGCCCCTGTGAGGTAATGCCACTGGCGCTCCTCGCCGGGCGACGCGAACGCCGCGACGTCATCTGTCTTGGCAGCTCGCGCATCAGCGGGCGTCTCGTGCGGATCGATGCTGAGCACCGCGAGCACATAGTCGCGCCCTGCTTTGAGCCCGGCATGATGCAGCGCGGTGAGCAGACTCGCTCGCACGATGCCGCAAAGGTTCGAGCAGTGCAAATAAGCCGGTACGAGGATCAGCGGAGCCCCGCCCGAGAGCTCGCCCAAACGCACCCAGCGACCGTCGGCGTCGAGAAAGGAGGCTTTTTCAGGCAATGCCACCCCCGGCCGCTCCTCGTACGCATAGCGCGCCGGATCAAGCGAGGGAGCGCTGCGCGCGGCGCTCACGAGCATTGCGGCAGCCGTGAGCGAGCCCACGATTAAGGATGCTCTCATGGCGTCTGCTCGGGCATCGAAACCCCTGCGGGCGCTGTCGCTGTGTTCGCCGCCGGCCATCCAGGGATTCCGTCTTCCGCGACCTTGCGCATCGCCTCCTCAATGGGGATATGCACGATCCCCTGCGCTTGATCGACCCAGCCGGTGCCGTTCAACCGGCGCATCTCCTCGGCGTAAAAGGCGCGCATATCGGCCGGCGGACTCGGTTGCAGGCGCGGCGAGGGATAGGTCGCGAGCGGCAGATGGAGCGTTACGTCCAAGACCGACTTAGGGTAGAGTGCAAACACGAGCCCCGCGCAAAGGATCAGCGTGCCAAGGCACACCGCCACGGCGGCCCAGATGAATCCCTCGCCGATATCGGTGGGCTCGTGGCGTGCATCCGGGATGGCGCGCTCGGGTTCAGCCATGAGAAGTCACCGGCGCCTTCTCACGCCGCAGCGCCCGCAGCGCCAATCCCACCCCAAGGCCGATGAGCGCGAACATCGCAGCTCCATCGATGAGCGAGAGAGTGCGGTGCGCCGCCGGGATCACGATCCACCAGGCACGGGGAATTTCAGTGAGTGCGAGCAATGCCGTGAGGGACGCGAGTGCGCGCCGCGAGCGCTGCACTTGGGGCCAGATCAACGCGAAGAAGGGGAGGACAAAATGTAACGCCGCAATCACGGCCGCAACGACTGCCCAACCCCCCTTCAGGCGATGCAAATACCAGCTGGCCTCCTCCGGCAGGTCGGAATTCCAGACGATCAGCACTTGCATGAAATCCAGATACGCCCAGAGCACCAAGAGCGCAAAGACGAGCCTTCCCAAGTCATGAACGACCTCCCCCTCCGGTGTGGGGCGACCCACCAAAGAGGCTCCCAGGACCGCAACGCTCAATGCGAACAACACCGCTTCACTGATCACGAGCATCCCGTAGATGCTCGAGGCGAAATGAGGCTCCAGGGAAAGCGTGAAGTCAATGGCGGCGAAGGTCACGGTGAGCGCGAGCAAAATCAATCCCGGCGGCCCCCATCGGTAAAGAAGCGGCTCAGGGTCGAGCTCTTTGAGGGAGCGCAGCACGATGAGCCCGAGTCCCAGCCAGACGCTGAGATACGCTGCGCATCGGGCGTAAAAAAAGGGCGGATTTAAGTACCAGCGATTGTCGAGCCCCGCGCCAATCGCGGGCTTCATCCAAGGATATAGCGGGTGTAACTCCAAGAGCAACGGCAGAAGTGCGAGCAGCAGGAGCGGAAGCGTTGCCACACCCGCGGCAAGCTCGCGCCGGATGGCAAAGCCCCATCGACCGCCGGTCAATGCATGGATGAAAATGAGCGCAAGACTCCCCAACGGCCACGCGAGCCAAAGGCTCAAGGCCGAAAGCCACGCATGCGGGAATTGAGCGGGCGCGACCCACCACCCCACGGCGCAGCCGATCACGCCGACGCCTCCGACGATCCACGCGTTGCGCTCCGAGCGGGAGAGAGTCATGGCAGCGCCGCCCGCTCCCCCGGGGGCACATCGTTCAGCGAGGCGTTCTGGCTCCGTTGCAGGGCGCGAATGTAGGCGGCAATCGCCCACCGATCGGGCGGTTGTACGCGTTCGGCAAATGAATACATGACCCCGTGGCCTTCGGTGATCACATTATAGAAATATTGAGGGGACGCCTCGCGCAGTCGCTCGATGTGGTAGGAGGGAGGCGCCGGAAAGCCGCGCTTGACGATCATGCCTTGCCCGTCGCCAAGCTCCGAATGGCAGGGGGTGCAATAGATCCGATAGCGCTCCTGCCCTCGCACGAGCAGTGCAAGCGTCACGGGCGGTGGGGCTGCCGGCGTACTCTCAAATTCAACCGTGCCCGCGGGGAGCGCGGCGGGTCCGACCGCGGGCGAGTAGGTCTTTTGCCTAGGCTGCACGACCATGTCATCGCAGGCCGCCAAGAACGCGAAGGTCACTGCAAGAAAAAGGATCGCGCGGCCTCTCATCCGAAGAATTCCTCAACACTCGCCGGATGAAGCGGCTCCAGAAGCGCGCGCGCCTCGGTGAGCCGCTCGCTATTCTCACTTCGCACCGTGAGGAACCAGCCGTCGCGGGAAGCTTCTTTGAAACGTTCACACCCATCGATCGGCTCGTACAGCGTGGGCATCCTGCATAGCACGAAGAAGCCAAAAAACCCTGTCGCCATCGCACAGAGTACCCCGAGCTCGAAGGCGATCGGTACGAAGGCGGGCCAGGCGAATGTGGGCCGTCCGCCGATGTCAAGCGGATAGGCCTTGACGTCGGCATAAGTCATTAGCAAAAAAAATCCGATAAATCCCAACATCCCGGCGACAAACATGAGCAAGGGAAGCGGTGAGCCGGTAGCCCGCCTCTCGAGCGGCATCGGCGTGTAGGTTTCGAGGGGCTCGATCCCTCCCGAAGTGAGCTGCTCCAACCCTTGTTGCAACGCCTGCCGCGTGGCAAAGCCGACGAGCAGAGCCTTCATGAGGGCCCTACCCTCTTCGCCTGCTTCGATGCGATGAGCGTGCGCATTTCGTGCATCGAGACGATGGGCACATAACGCACCGAGAGAAGAATGCCGCTCAAGAACATGCCGACGGTGCCGAAGAGCGTTGCCCAATCCCAGAAGGTCCCGTGGTAGTTCCCCCACGCGGAGGGAAGGTGCGGCCGGTGCAAGCTCGTCACCACGATCTCATAGCGCTCGAGCCACATGCCGACGACCACTCCGAGACAGATGAGCACGATGGCCGGCTGATTGACGCGCAAGCGCCGCGACCAAAAGAGCTGCGGCAGCAGGCAGTTAAAGAGCATCGCGCCCCAATAGACGGGCTTATAGTCGCCGAACACACGGGCCGTGAACATCACCCGCTCGGCACGATCACCGCCGTAGAAGGTCGTAAAGGCATCCATCACATACGAATAGCAGATACAAAGACTGCTCGTGAGAAGGAGCTTGCAGAGGACATCCAAATGTCGGCCGGTCACAAGATCCTGCAAGTGGAGGAGCCGCCGCAGCGGAATCAGAAGGAGGAGGACGATGGCAAAGCCCGAGAGGAGCGCCCCGCAGACGAAAAATGGCGGAAACTCAGTCGAATGCCACCCGGGGGTTGCAGCGCCCGCAAAGTCGAGTCCGACAATACTATGAATCGAGACCACCACCGGCGCCATGATGGCCGCCATCACCCCGTAGGTCGCTCGCAGGTGTTTCCACTGCCGGCTTGAGCCCCGAAAGCCGCAGGCGAGGACCCCGTAAATCCGCTGTTTGAGCAGCGTTCTCGCCCGATCGCGAACGCTCGCCAAATCGGGAATCAGTCCGAAATACCAAAACAGAACCGAGGCCAAGACGTAGGTTAAAAGCGCCCAGAAGTCCCACAGCAGTGGGCTTCGGAATTGCGCCCAGAGCGTCATCGTGTTCGGATAAAAAAAAAGCCAATAAAAAAACCACGGCCGCCCGAGATGAAGAATTGGATAGATGCCCGCGGCCGCGGCACCGAACAGCATCATGGACTCGGCAATTCGATTGATCGAGTCGCGCCACTCGGCGCGGACCAGAAAAAAAAGCGCCGAAATGATGGTCCCGCCCGAGGCGATGGCAATCCACCAGACATAGTTTAAGATGGCAAATCCCCACATCACCGGCCAGTCCACCCCCCAAATCCCGATGCCCGCATAAAAAAGATAAACAATCGCGACCACGAGGAGGAGGGTCAGCACCATGCAGGGGACGAACGCGATCCACCACCAAAGATACCCCCGCTCGCGAAGCGCAATCGCACAGATATGATCGGTCATCGAGCCCAAGGTGACGCTTGGGTCGACGACCGGATCGTCGAAGCGTGGACTTAAGTGACGCACCGCCCGCCTCGAGTCGCGCGAGTGGTCATGGCCGCTCGTGCCGAGCGATGCCCCCGTATCGCTCATGAGGACTCTCTCTTGATGGCCGGATTGGGATTGCGAACGAGCGCCTCATAGGTGGTTCGCGGGTGCGTGTTTTGGTTCTCCAGCATGGCAAAATCGAGCGGGCTTTGTTTGCGCTGGGTCACCTCGCTCTTTGGGTCTGCGAGATTGCCAAACGTGAACGCCTGCGTCGGACAGGCGGTCTGACATGCGGTTTTCACTTCCCCGACCGGCCGACTCTCGCGATCCGCGACGATTCGTGCCTCGGCAATGCGCTGAATACAATAGGTGCACTTCTCCATCACCCCACGCGCTCTAACGGTGACCTCCGGGTTCCAGGATTGCGGCGGACGGCGCTGCTTCTCCCCATAGCCAAAGAAATTAAACCGCCGCACCTTGTAGGGGCAATTGTTAGAACAAAACCGCGTGCCGACGCAACGGTTATACACCATGACATTGAGTCCTTCCGAGTCGTGGACGGTCGCGCCCACGGGACAGACGTTCTCGCAAGGCGCCTCCTCGCAGTGCATACAAAGGACCGGTTGAAAGAAGCTCTCCGGTGCTTCCGGCTCGCCCTCGAAGTAGCGGTCAATGCGCAGCCAGTGCATCTCGCGCTCACGCAGCACCTCACGCTTGCCGACCACGGAGATATTGTTCTCGGCCTGGCAGGCGATGATGCAGGCGTTACAGCCGATGCAGGCATTTAAATCCACACTCATCGCCCAGGCGGCGGGACCTTCGGGGAAGGTGCGATAAAGGTGCGGCTCGGAATGCTCGTTCGCGGCAAATGTCGGATTTGCCTGAAATTCTCTTAGGGTGCCATGGCGCAAAATATCGGATGGCGTCTCCATGAGGAGGTTGTGGTGCACGGTGCTCGCAAGTTCCACCCGCCGGTTCTCCTTCTGCATCGCGACCCTCCCCTGAAGGCCCGTGAGGGGGTAATAGTCAACGCCGCAGCCGTCCCCGACGGCGCCTGCCGCGCGACGCCCGGAACCGAGCAATGCGGTGATCGAGTCTGATCCCTGGCCCGGCATAATCCATACTGGCGCCGAAATACCAGTCTCGTTAATCGATAGGCGCACCACATCGCCATTTTCAAGCTTGAGCTCGGCCGCGAGCGCAGGTGCGATCAACAACGGATTGTCCCAGACGAGCTTGGTCAAGGGTCGTGGCAACTCCTGCAGCCAGGGATTATTCGCAAAGCGTCCGTCCCAGAGGTTCGGGTCGGGGCGGAACAGGATCGTGAGCGCATCATTGGGGGGAGCGCCCGCCGGTGCGCTCGAGGTGCTGTCGGAGCGCAACCGCACTTCGCTCCTCGCGCTCGCCGTGCAGGGCACGACCCCTTGCGCGAGCGCCAAGGCCCAGGAGGTCGAGAAATCCCCTTCCAGCCGCTTTGACCAGCTGTCCCGGACCGCCGCCTCGGGCGATGCCAGCGTCGGGCCTACGAGCAGTGCGAGAATTTCCTGAGCACTCAAGCCGCCGAACAACGGCTGCGACTGCGGCTGCAAAATCGTCACTGTGCCCTCGTAGGCACGCGCATCGCTCCAGGATTCCCACTCATGGGTCTTCGGCACGAACCACACGGCCGCGCGGGCGGTCTCATCGGCGGAGCGCGAGAGCGCCAGGCTAAAGGGCACCCGCTTGAGCGCCTCGACAAACCCGGAGGTCGGCGGCGCCGTGAACACCGGATTGGTGTCGATCATCAGCAACTGGGTCACGCGACCGGCCTGCATGTCCGCAATCAGCGAGCGCAACGACTGGCCCTGGTCGATGGGCTCATGCGCTACAGGATCGATCAACTCGAAAGTCGTCCTGCGAGCACCGAGGGCCTCGTTCAACCGATGCACAAGCGCGTGCAGGTCCGCCGGTTGATCGGCCCCGACATGCACGAGCGAGCGCCCCGCCGCGCTCTTCAAATCGGAGACGACAACAGGCATCCACTCAGGCATCGATGTCGGTTGCGTATTCTCGAGGATCCCGGCGGCGAGCGCGCGGATGAGGCCGCGAAGCTCGCTTGTTTTCGCGATGAAGCGATGATCGGCCACCGAACCGATCAAGGTCGGCGTCGGCTCGATCGCATAAACGCGGCTCATCTTGGAGGCGCGCGCGGGATTGCGCCGACTCGCGAAATCGCGCGCATAGCGCAGATGCCCTGGGGCCGTGCTGAGTAAGTCCCCGTCAATTGCGAGGAGCACATCGACTTTTTCTAAATGCGCAACCACATCGACGCTTCGGCCATAGGCGAGCGTCGTACCTTGCCGCACGGCATCGCGGCTGATTGGCTCCCATTGAGCCCATCGCGCCTCGGGGTACTGCGCGCGGAGCGCATCGAGCTGCGCGGCAAGGGTGGGCGAGGTCACCGTGCCGGTCAAGATCGCAAGTCCGGCCCCGTGCGTCTTACTTAAGTTCGTCCGCACGGCGGCGAGCGCGGCATCAAGGCTCTGACGGTCGGACGGCTCGCCGCGGAGCGAGATTTGCGCCGCACGATCCGGATCGTAGAAATTGAGGAGCTCCGCCTGGGCGAAAATGCCGCTCGCGCCCAGGCTTGCGGGATGATGGGGATTGCCTTCCACCTTCACAGGCCGCCCCATATTGTGTTTGACGACGATGCCGCTCGCATAGCCATCGAGGAGGTGGGCGGATGCGTAAAAGTTGGGGCGCGCCGGAACAATGTTCGGCGGACCCCTCACCGCTGGGATGAGATTGCCGCCGAATTTGGAGTCACAGGCGCCAAGACCCGCCATGACGAACGAGGCCGCCATGAGCTTGAGCACCTCGCGCCGGTCGATCGGATCGGCGAGCGATTCTGCCAGTGCCGGGAATTCTCGGGCGGCGCGGGCTAAGAAAGCAGGATCGGCCGCCGCCTGCTCGACGCTCCGCCAGAAACTACTTTTGGCGCTCATCGGTGGCACAGCGAGCAGTCGGTGAGCGTGCGGTCCGGCACATGATAGAGCGCCATCAGCGCCGCTGCGCTCGGAGTTGCGGGCGTCCGATGCCAGTCGGTATCGTACACCGCGGATGGGGGGCGCAAGTTCGGCCCCGGGTTACGATGGCAATCCAAGCAAAACCCCATCGTCAGTGTTTTCGCCTTATAGGTCAGGGGCATCGTTTCGACCTTACCATGACAACTCTCGCACCCCACCCCCTTTGCAATGTGAATGCTGTGATTGAAGTAGACGTAGTCCGGCAGATCGGTTACCTGATGCCAGACGATCGGCGTGTTGTTCGCCAAACTCGCTCGCACCGGCGCGAGGAGTGCGGCATTCGTCCACACTTGCGAATGGCAGGTCATGCAGGTGTAAGTCGGTGGCAAGCCCGCATTAGCGGACACTTCAACGGACGTGTGGCAGAAACGACAATCCAAGCCGAGTCCGGAGATGTGATGTTGGTGGCTGAACGGTACGGGCTGCTCGACGACCGCGCGCACGTGGCGCGCATAGTCGGTCTGCGGCCACAGCCACCACGCGAGAAAAACCGCCACCGCACACGCCAACGCGACAAGGATAGTGAGCTTTACCGCTAAATTAGCGGCCGGACCAAAGATGGCCGCCATGGGCTATCGCTCGATCGGGCATTTTAACCAAGTCACGCTATGGCCCTCGTTTTATTGCGTTTCTTGTTCTAGAACTCTTTTATCGCTAACGGCTCAGCTTCGTCTGTCGGATTGTCCTGACATCACCTGTCAGCTATCCGCCCTGATCATTCGAATGCAATTGGATGATGATTGTCGAGCTGCTTTCAGAGGGCGAAAGCAGGTTCAAACCAAATCATCGGATGAGGTGCGAATTCAGCACTCCGAACGTACCGGACGGACCCGCCCAGAAGAACTCGATGGAGCGCCTGAATGTGAGCGCCGCCAAGACATTGCGAGTCATTGCCATTGCGGCAGCGGTTGTGTTACTCATCTGGTTGTTGACGGATGTCCTGTTGCTGATCTTTTTGGCGGTGCTCATCGCCGCGATACTGCGCGCGCTCGCTGCTGGGATCTCGCAAAAAACACGTGTGCCGATACCGATCGCACTTACCGGCGTAGCCTTGGGGCTGATCGTCCTATTTTGCGGGCTACTCTACTACATGGGACCCCTCCTCCTCGTGCAGGGAGAAGCGCTTTGGAGGAGTGTCGAGCACCAAGTGGACGAACTTCGCACCGCCGACGGTCATGCGGCCTGGGCCAAATGGATTCTGCAACGCATTTCCTATTGGGCCGGTGCCAATAGTCCGCTCGCGGCATCGGTACGCTCATTTATTGCCCTCACCGCGAAGAGTCTCGTGAAGGTGTTGGTGATGGTCGTGACCGCTCTTTACTTTGCGATCGACGCTGAGCTCTATCTCGGCGGTATGGTGCGGCTGTTGCCTCGTGCGTATCGCGCCCGTGGCCGGGAGATTCTGATCAGCATGGGCAAAACGTTGGTGTTGTGGTCGGCCGGCCAGTTCGTTGATATGCTGGTGGTCGGTTCGATAACCGCCATCGGCTTTGGCGTGATGGGTCTGCCGCTCGCGCTGGCTCTGGCCGTCCTCGCCGGATTGTTGACGTTCGTGCCGTTTTTCGGCGCGATCCTCGCAGCGATCCCCGCCCTCATGGTCGGGCTCTCGATGAGTTGGCATACCGCGCTTTGGGTGCTCTTGGTATTTCTCTGCTGTCATGTGATCGAGGCCTATATCGTGGGGCCTTTGGTGCAGCGGCGTACCGTGCGCTTGCCGCCGGCGCTCACGGTGCTGTCGATGACGGTGCTAGGGAGCATATTCGGTCTTCTCGGCGTGGTGCTGGGCGCGCCGCTGGCGGCGGTCCTGCTCCTCGGCATCCGCGAAGCCTACGTCGGTGACGTATTGGGTTACTACACGGATCGTAGGGGCCACCGCGACTCCTCGGTAAACACCAATCCGTCAAAACTTATACGCCCGCTTTATTAACCTGCCTTGACCGCGGACTCAGTGAAGGAGCGGCAAGGCGATTCGACGAAGAAGCGTATCATCTTGACCGTGAGGCGCGCGGATGTTGCACTCGGCGACGGAGATCTCGCCGGATGCGGGATACTGCATTGTAGTTTATACCATCGCCGCACGGATCTACGTGCTTAGCAGCTGCCGGACATGGGAATTAAGCGTTACGACTTTAGGGGCGCTGTCTTGTCGGTCGGCCATGATGATCCGTGTCGATTCATCGCCTTAAGAACGGCCGGTGGAGTCAGTATTCGACCCGTTCCCTCCTCGGCGGTGGCATCCGCGTTGCGCGCTGATTGATCGCGGCATGTTGGACTTTCGACTAGTGGATGGTACTGCTGCTTTAGTTACCCTTGGCCGTTGGCGCGTGAGCGACCTGCGATAAGAACCGCGTCAGCATCGGCGTCAGGCGTCGTAACTCGTCGCGATGTGCGAGAGTCAATCGTGATAGCGCCAATCGGCCTTTCGGGGTGAGAGCGAGCGTGATTCGGCGCCCGTCGCGCGGATCGCGCTGGCGACGGACGAGACCCCGTGCCACCAAACGATCGATCAATCCGACGACACCATGATGTCGCACGGTGAGCCTTTCGGCGAGTTCGCCAATGGTTATTCGGTGCGGCGCCAGAAAACCATGAATTGCGAGCAGCGCCCATGGTGATGTTCCTGTGGGGTTGGATCGTGTTCAAACTCGACTTCTGGTCGCATATCCCCGGCTTTGTGGTCATGGGCGTTTGTACGGCTTTCGCGGTGGCCACATTCGGCCTGGTGCTGGCGAGCGTTTGCCGTACGCGCGCCCAACTGGGTGCACTCTCCACACTCGTCATTCTGGTCATGTCGTCGATCGGCGGTAGCATGTTTCCGCGTTTTCTGATGCCGCAGGCGATGCAGAATGCCGGCCTACTCACCATCAACGCCTGGGCGATCGAGGGATTCACCAAGGTCTTCTGGCGTGATGTGCCGGTCTTTCAGCTCTGGCCGCAGGTGCTGGTTCTCGTGGGGATTGCAATCGTGCTGTTCGCGATCGCCCGCAGATTGGCGCACCGTTGGGAATTCACCTAGCCGGAAAAATTCGCGCATTGACGGGTGCGGTGGACTGACGCGCCCACGCGTTGATTGGCAGATCGGTCCCGGAGAGCTGCCGCTGATGAACGGCCGGGTGGGGTCGACTCGGAAGCGGCGCTGTAAAACACGCGGATTGCCGTTGCGCCGATACTCGAGTGTGAGGGGTATGTGAATTTTCGCGGTATAGGGGCCACATAGGGATACGTCGGCGGCAGGAATCTTGGGCTCGAGCCACCAGTCGTAGGTCTCTGACCGGCCGAGACCGCCCAGTCAGCTTATAAGAATTACTGTCGCTATAGCGGCCGTTGGGCTCCTGCGCTACGCTAAGGTCCACGCGGATGATTGCTCGCATTGAACGGACGGAACGCGCGGGCAGATCGCGTACCTATAACAAGGGGAAATTGCATGCGTGAATACCTGATGCCTATTTTTGTGGTCGCTGCTTTAGCGCTAGCCGGCTGCAACAAGTCGAAATCGCCGGAAGATGTTTCGAAGGACGTAGCCAAGGCCGAGCAGAAGGCAAACAACGAGGTGACGAAGAGCGAAGAACGCGCGCAGAGCGCGCTGGATAAATCGTACGAGAAGGTCAATGAGCAGGAAATCAAATTCAACAACGACGCCGCACACCAAACCTACAATGTGGCAATCGCAAAAGCCGATGGCAACCGCAAAGTAGCCCTCGCGACTTGCGAATCGCAGAGCGGCGATGCTCAAAAGGCGTGCAAGGACCAGGCGGAAGCCGACTACAAGACGGCGCGCGCAGATGCCAGGGCCAGCGCCGAGGCGGCGGTGCAACAGAAGTAACACACCGCGTTTACAGGCCGTGATGCGTATTTCGACCGAGTTGACGAACTCTAAGGCCGCGCTCCAGGAGGCCAGTTCGTAGTGTGGCTCCATGCCGGTGTTTGTGGTTTGGCGGGCACCGGACCACATCCCTTGGTCGGATTTCGACGATCACGCGCTATCGCCTGACCGATTGATCCGGTACGAATTACCGCGATCACGTCCATAGCCATTCCTTTTGTAAGATATTCGCGGACTTCTGCCTAAGTAGGCCAAGCTGGCATCGCATCGATTTGAGCTGAATCTACGGTGTCTGTAGTCAACAAAGTAGGGCATCTGACAAGCGGATTCGGCTACGATGAAGCGGTCGACCGCGAATGTCCGCATACGAACGGTCACTTAATCGAAGGACGTCCGGCAACTGGATTTGCTTAGTACCTGCCGACAAGTATCGACCGTCATGCGCGCTGGAGATCTATATTACCGAAATGATCGGCATCGCCATCGCGAAACGGGCGTGCCCGGAAGGCAGTCCCACGTACGTGGATGCCATCAGCGCCAGACGCGTGGCTCACTATCGAATGGACGCGGATGGAAAAATTAGTCTTTGGCGCTTCTTGTTCTCTGGATTCGCGGCGAAGCGGAAATTTCAATCTGCCGGAAGCCGCCGGAAGCATCGGGCAGCAAGGGGGGTCGAAACGGAGATCAGACGCGCATCAATTCTTCCAGCCGTAAACGAGGCGACGATAGATCCCGACTGTAACGGCTATCGCCCGGAGGCGAGCGGCGGCATCAGCCCTGAAGGTAAATTGGGTACGACTTGAGTGAGTAAACGAACGCACTTTGCCTCAGTTCCAGCGGCTTTGAACGGTCTCGCTGCGCCCGAGGGAAGCGCGCTATTAGCTGTCCTAAGCCCACGCGAGCCTCGAGTCGCGCCAACGTCGCTCCCAGGCAAAGGTGAATACCGAAACCGAAACCGAGGTGACGGTTCGGCGTCCGACGTATATCGAAGCGGTCAGCATGGGGAAACTGCACGGGATCGAGGTTTGCTGCGGCGAACATGGGCAGCATCAGATCGCCCGCTTCCAGATCCTGATCCATGAATCGCATGTCCTGCTTCACGACCCGCGGCAGGTAATGCACCACCGCGCGGAAACGCAGAACCTCTTCGATTGCGCCAGGCAGCAGTGGTGGATCGGCGAGGATCTGCTGCCACGCTTCCGGATGCTCATCGAAGCACCACATGGCGTTGCCAATGAGTGTCGCGGTGGTCTCGTGGCCCGCGATTAGGAGCAACAGGCATGCGCCGATCAGATCCGAGTGAGTCATGCGCTCGCCGTTGACCTCGGCGCCGAGCAATTCGGAGATAAGGTCCTGGCGGGGCCTCTGGGTGCGTTCGCTGATCAAGGCATTGAAGTAGCCCGAGATGGCGCGGGCGGTCTGCATGCGCAATTCGTAGTCGTTGCCGACGAAATCGACCGCCCACTGCCGGAACTGCAAGGCATCGTGCGCAGGGACGCCGAGAAGCTCGCCGATCACGATGACGGGCAGCGGGAAGGCGAACGCTGCGACGAGATCGGGCGTGTCGGCCTGCGCCATCTCATCCAGGAGCTGCGCTGCGATCGCCCGGATACGGGGCTCGAGCTGCGCGACCCGCCTCTGGGTAAAGGCCTGGATTACCAGCGACCGGAGATGCCGGTGACGGGGCGGATCGGTGCTCAGCATGCCGGCCCCGGCGATTTCGTCAACACTACCGTCGGGCTTCAGGGTTCTTTGCGAAGAAAAACTGCCAACGTCGAGAAGTACCTGCTCGACGTCGGCGTAGCGGAATACCATCCAGGCGCCGCGGCGCTCGTCGTAGAAAATTCTCTGCCCGAGCATCTGCCGATACCAAGAATAGATGTCGGGAGTTAGGGCGACCGTCATTTCTTGTTTGCGTTTCGCGAGCAGCTTGGCCGTGAAGGCGGGGGACATGGACATAGCGTGAATCTCCGTATTAACGCCGTTTGGTCACTCATCGCGGGGCGGCCTCTTCAGCATGGCGCCACCAATAGCTTATCCGAGGCGGTTCGTCCGATCCATCGAATGCCGGCCTGTAGTGGCGCGATTTCTGGTCAATCTAACCTGCGCTTTCGGGTCATCACCGGGCTTAGCTGGGTAAACTGGCGTCTGTAGGCCGGAAACCGCGATCGTCCCGGCACACCGTTTATACTATTCCCACTTTGGGCTGAGGAGCGAACAGTGTGAGGACAATAGGAATACTTGGAGGTATGTCTGCTGCATCCACACAGACTTATTACCGTGAACTCTGCAAATTGACGCGCGCGCGGCTTGGGGGTCTTCATTCCCCGGAACTGCTTATTCGCTCGCTTGATTTCGCCAAAATCGAGGCGCTGCAGATGAAAGGCGAATGGACCGCCGCCGGAGATATTCTCAACGATGAGGCAAAGGCCCTTGAACGTGGTGGCGCGCAGGTGATCATCCTCGCAACCAATACGATGCATAAACTGGCCAGCCAAATGATGGTCGGAGTCAATGTGCCATTCATTCACATCGCGGATGCGGCAGCCAAGGCGATTAACGAAAGAGGCCTGCGCTGCCCGGGACTAATGGCAACTGCGTTCACCATGCAGCAATCGTTCTATACCGAACGACTCACTGCAGCTGGCCTGAACCCTGTTCTTCCGGATGTTGCCGACCAGGCAGAAACACATCGCATTATCTACGAAGAGCTTTGCAAAGACATAACGACCGATGAGAGCTCCGCCACGTACATTGCAATTGCGAAGCGTCTTGCCGAATCCGGGGCGGATAGCTTGATTTTGGGGTGCACGGAGGTTGGCATGCTTCTCAATCAAGGTAATGTTGCGGTGCCTGTGTTTGACACGACACTGATTCACTGCACTGCCGCGCTGGACTGGGCAGTGCAATGACCGTACCCGATACCAGGCGCTCGTCACCGGCCGCTTCGGATCGAGTCTATGCTATGTCAATGCCTTGGCAACACCTCCGCATCTCGCGGTTCGGCGGTCCCGAAGTCCTGCAGTTGACGGAGGAGCCTACTATTCCCGAACCTTCTTCTGGGGAGATTCGCATCAAGGTACTCGCCGCCGGCACCGGCTTTACTGATACCATGATTCGCCGCGGCCGCTATCCGGACTTTAAGGGACCGCTGCCGTTCACTCCAGGCTACGAGATCGTGGGCATCGTCGAGAAGATTGGCTCCGGTGTAACTGCACCGCTCGAGGGCCAGATAGTCGCTGATTTGTGTGTCGTCGGCGGCTATGCTCAGTATGCGATCCGCCCGGCGGGATTCCTCGTGCCGGTCCCCGATGGCGTCGATCCCGCCGAAGCGGTGTGTATCCCTCTTGCCTATCTCACCGCTTTTCAGATGCTGACTCGTTATCGCGATCTTCCGAAAGGCGCCATGATCCTAGTCATTGGCGCATCGGGTACGGTCGGCACGGCATTGCTTGATTTGGCGCGTCACCTCGGACTAGGGGCAATCGGTACCTGTTCTGCGGCAAGCATGCCGGTGGTCGAGCGCCTCGGGGCCGCGGCGATCGACTATCGCGCAGGTGACTTTGTCACTTCCGTGGGCCGACTGACCGCGGACCGCCCAGGCGGTCCCGGCGTTGATATTGCCTTTGATGCGATCGGCGGCGCGCATTTCGGGCGCTCGTTCGCATGCCTCGCGCCCGGAGGGTTGCTCGTTGGCTACGGGTCGCAAACCATGGCAGTCGGTCGCGAAAGCCTCGCTGCCGCGGGACTCGGCTTGGTCCGACTCAAGCTGTGGAGCGCATTCAGCTTCTTTCTTGGTCGTCGTCGCGCCGTCTTCTACAGCATTACCGCCCGCCGATCGACTCACGCGGAGGAATTCAAGGCCGACATGGCGACGCTTTTCCAGCTGTTGCGCGCTGGCGTCCTTCATCCGGTCGTGATCGACCGACTGCCGCTCACGGCTGCGAGCGAGGTCCACGTCCGCATCGACAGGGGCGGACTTGGCGGCAAAATTGTGTTGCTGCCCTGGTCAGCGTGATTTTGCGACTACTCACGCGTTGACGGCGCGCGCCTTCGGCGAATTGGCCAAAGACTACAGGAACTCGCCGCGTGGACCGACCGCAGATATAGACAGCATCTGCGTCGGGTAGTTTGCTGGCCACTTTGAGTCAGTCACGGTGAAAAGCCGGAAAGCCGCTCATGGGGGCAAAGGCACAGAATCAAAACAATGCCAATTGGTGGGGCAATCTGCCGGAGCACGATAATCCCTGGCCGTACAACAATCCGCAGCGGTCGTCCCCGGTACTGGCGGTGGTTGGTGACATCTCCTGCCAACCAGGCGAGGAGGCGAGTGGTGAGTCTTCGAAAGAAACCTGCACCGACCCCAAGGCTCCCTACACCAGCACCTCTCTGTACCAATCCCAGGAGGCCACTGCGAATCAGATTGAGGCCATGAAGCCTGACGCGGTCGCGCTCCTCGGCGATCTGCAATACCAGGTTGGCCGATATTCGGACTTTGAGAACTCGTACGACTTGACGTATGGCGCTTTTAAAATGATCAGCCGGCCCGCGCCCGGCAACCACGAGTTTTATGACGAGCATGGCGAGACCGGCGTTGCCGGCTACGGCTACTTCTCCTACTTCAACGGCTTCCTTATCGATACCAATGCTGATGCCAATCAGGGTAAGCCTCAGATGACTACGATCCCGGACCCGTGCCCATCAAACCCAGCGTGTGGTCCGGGCAAAACCCCCTCTGCTGACCTCAGCCCCCAACCCATTCCGCGGGCGAATGGACAGGCGGGGCACTTCGAGTTGGGGGCGAACGGAGGACAGAACGGAACCGGAGTCGGAGATGGCTGGTACTCGTACAATCTCGGCTCCTGGCACCTTATCTCACTCAACATAGAGTGCTCGACGCAGCCGGGCGGCTGTTCAACCACGGGCGCCTGGTTTGCCGCCGAACTTGCATGGCTGCAAAAGGATCTCGAAGAGAACCACGCCGCGTGCACCCTCGCCTACTGGCATCAGCCCACGTTCAGTGCCACGAACGGCATCACACCCGAGGGCATCGCCGCTCAGGCCTTTTGGCGACTGCTCTACGAACACAAAGCCGACTTGGTGCTGAACGGACACGACCACCTCTACGCCCACTACCGCCCTCTTGATCCCTCCGGGAATTTCGATCCACAGCGAGGCATAACGGAATTCATCGTGGGCACCGGCGGCGAGACACTCGATCCTGTCGTCACAACCCCTGTGACGAGCGGGTCAAGCGAAACAAACATGGAGGATCCTAGCGGCAACACGAACTTCAACGGGGAGAATCTCGTGGCGGGAACCGGGGACTACTGGGGCGTGATGGCCCTCACGCTCAATCAGAATGGCTACGCGTGGCATTTCGGGTCGGCATTGCAAGGTCCTGTGAACAACGGCCAATGGCCGGTGGTAGCGCCGACTGGGTCTTACACCGACAAGGGTGTCGGCGCCTGCCACGGACCTGTCAACAGGTGATCGCCAGATGACCCTCATCACTTCAGTCTTGGCGTTTTCTTTTCGGTACGCGATCCCCCTCCGCGAGAAATCGCGAAAGGGGATCTCATCTTACTTGTCTTCTTCAGAAGTGCATTCGCGGCACTAATCTGGGCTCGCGATATCGCGTGTGCGCTGTCGAGCGCATCGCGCTGGCTTTGCGGAAGGTCCGGGTGATTGCTCAGAAATCGCCGGCCGCTGGTCGAGTCTAGCCGCCTCTAATCAGGATCGCCGCTGCGCTCGGCGCGCCATCGATCATCCGGGCGGCCTGCCGCCCGAAACGACGATGGGTTCGCGGAGCGCTCGCCGATATTCCTCCTCGCCGATCGCATCCACGGACCGCAGCTTCGCCAGCAACTCGTCAATCAGCGAACGCAGCCCAGGGCCCGGCGTGCCGTGCGCGAATGAACTCTGGTACTTGATCGGCCCGGGGATGATCGCGACCAGGAAGGCCATTTCGGCCGGCGTCAGCGCCCAGGGTTCGCGACCAAAATAGCGGCGGGCCGCGGGCCGCAGGCCACGCAGGTCCGGTCCCCATTCGATGATGTTCAGGTAGATCTCGAGGATACGATCCTTCCCGAGCGCCGACTCGAGCAGGAACGTGATCGCCAGTTCCTGCAGCTTGCGTCCGAGCTGCTTGTCGCGCGACAGGAACAGGTTTTTAGCCAGCTGCTGGGTGATGGTGGACGCGCCGCGCGCGGCGCCGCCGCGCGACCAGTTGGTGAGCACCGCGGCGGGTAGTTCGCGCAGATCGATGCCGCGATGCCCGTAGAAGCCTGTGTCTTCGGCAAGCAGCAGAGTGCGCACAAATAGCGGCGGAACGTCGCGCAGGGCGATGAAGTCGGGGGATGCGAGCGAAACGTCGATGGGGCGGTGCGGCCCGAGGCCGTCTTCGGGTCTGTAGATAAAATCGCCGCGCAGGCGCGCGATCGCCGGCGGCATCTCGCGTGGCGGCTTGAAGTCGATCTTCTGACTCACCGTGAGCGAGGCAGGGTCCGCCGGGCGTCCGCGTACACGCACGTCGATCGTGGCCGAGCCAAGGTCACGGCCTGCGCCGGGCGCCATTCCCAAGGTATCGGGCACCGCGAGCCCGGATGCACCCAGCAGTTGCGCGAAGTCCAGATGTTGTATGCCGAGTGCGAGATCGACAACCGGATCGGTGTCGAGATCGCGCAGTGTGATCGAGCCCGACAGGGCGGCACCGGCCACGGTCGCGTGGACCTCGGAGATCTCGATCGTGCCCCCGATCCGGCGCCAGGCGCCATCGAATCGTATGGTAACGTCCGTCGGATCGCCGAGCTGCGGCTCGTCGGCGGCGTTATCCGCCAGCGCTCCCAAGCGCGCGCCGCGCGCACTCATGTCCACGTGGAAACGGAACGCATCGGTACTGGCCTGAAGGTCCACGCGGCCGTCCGCGATACCACCATCGAGCAGCGGGTGGGCGTCGCGCCGCACGTCGAGCAGACGGCCGACGTCGAGCCCACGTGCCTCGATGTTCCACGCGCCGCCCACCGGATACGCCAGCTTGCGGATTGACAGGCCTGCCTGTGGATCCACCAGCGTGAGCCGGAGGTCCTCGCCGAAAATGCCCACCATGTCCCAGGCAGTGGCCGGGGATCGGACACTCACCCCTGCTGGCCCCGCGAGAGTGGCGGCGCGAACTGCGAGTCGCAAGCGGCCGGGCCACATGGCCGCGATCATGTCGGCATGGAGTCGAGTTCCAGACCTAAGGTCGAGATCGAATCCCTCCAATCGCAGCAACGGCCAGACGCCGACGTGTACCAGCCCGATTCGAGCAACTGCGCCATGGCGCACGGCTGCGGACTCGATCCGCGCTCGCACCACGTGCTCGAGCATGGACCTCAGCAACAGCGCGGCCAGGCTTACGACCAGCGCCGTGGCGATCGCTCCGAGCCACCACCGTCGCCTGCGGGTTCGAAACGTAAACATCCACGCAAGGATGCCACAGCCGGATCACGGGCCGGCTGTTGAGCGGCTTCGGGTCGCGGACGGCGTCGATCAGGTCGGCTTCAATCGGGCCCTTCGAGTTAGAGTTGACCATCGGGAATACGGTGATTTCATCCGCTCCGAGCGTTGCTCCTGGTGTGTTCACTAGATAATCAACCATCGAGGCCCCTTGCGCCTCTGGTTTTCAGGCGCGAGCTTTTCCACGGTTTGCGGGTTTGAGGGTGTGGCGAAAGGTCCCACCGAATACTCCGGCTTGATCGGCTCGCCGACGGTGGGAAAATGGTGGAACTCCGGTGAGTGTGAACGGCGCGAACGACAGCGTCTGGCGCGGGCGGGAAGGCGCCAGGCCGCAGCGCCGTTCAGCGCGCAGACCCGATGGTGACGAGAAATGCAGATGAAGAGAAAATGCGCAAGTCAGCTGTCAAGCCGGTCGCGAAATCTAAGCTCCCCCCTTGCTCCGGGGTTCTCGAATCGCTAACAGGCTCCGACGCGTTGTCGATATTGAAGATCCTCGCCGGGCGCGATGAGGGGTTAGCGCGCGAAATTGACGCCGTTGCCGGCGAGCTTCTGGGCGAAATCGACGTCGCAGGCCTGGCGGCGAGCGTGAAGGACGAACTGGAGTCCCTGGATGTCGATGACATCTTCGACAAATCAGGCGCGCGGCGCGATGGGTATGTAGATCCCGGGGACGCGGCATTTCAGATGTTCGAGGAAGCGCTGGCGCCATTTCTGCAGGACATTTCGGACGAGTTACCGACGCCTCGGTAAATATTCATTGCGGGAAGCCACCGCTTTCGAAATTGGAAAGTTTTGTAAAGGAACATTGCCCCCGTTACGCCGAAGTGCTGGCGCGACCCTTGCGCTCCCGGACGAGGTGATTTGAGTGTCTTGGGGCTGAGACCATGACTGTATGCCCTCAGTGCTCTACAAACCAAAAAGCTGTTCAATGCCCATGTGCTCGGCGAGTTCGAGCAAGATATCGAGATGCTCGTCCTGGCACAGAGGCTCGCGATCGACTTCAATTTTGAACGCTGATTCCGGGAGTCGATCACCGAACAAGGCGACTGCTCGCGCGGCGTCATCCTGCCGGGACGTCCAGAGAAGTCCCTTGGCGGGCGTCGCGGTATGAAACCACGCCGCCCACTCGCGCGTCCGCGGATAGGCGGTAACCGGGGTGTCAATGAGATCCGTACGATGGAGGCCCAGGCGCTGGAGTCCCATCGCCGAATGATCGACTGTCTGCAGGCGACGCTTCGGACGAATGCGTGAGACGACGAGGTTCTGCTCCCTCAAAGAGTCCATATCGAGAATGTATCCGCCGGGCGTCACTGCGGTTGCTAGGATTGAACTGAGTGGCGCGGTAGGAGTTGGAGTGCACCCGCCATGGCGCGCCCAAGCCAAGTGCAACGACCTCGGGCGAGTTTTCAGACGGTGGGCGCGGGGCCGTCCGACGACTCCTAGCCATGGCTGGCGTTACGATAGTGTTCCGTAGCGCGTAGCACCTGTTCGGACTCGTCGCCCAATAATTCACGCGGGCGGTGATTCCCGAGCCAAGCATTGGCGGATTCGAACCAGACGGCGACGCGCCACGGGCTGATCGGTCCAAACACCTTCAGAACGGATTCCAGACCGGGTATTGGTCGATATGCCTCGTCAAGCCCATAGCGCGGAAATCGATCTTGCCCTTGGTACGGAACGGCAAAAATTTTTCCCTCCTGTTTCCAGCGATTCGCGGGGGCAGCGAGATTACTGGGACTGAACTTACCACGCTCGCCGATCTCCTCGGCCGTAAGCCACTCGGAATTCTCCAGCACAGCCTCGAGCGCTTTCGCTTGCTTCTGAGCCCGGCGGATATCGAGAGTACGCAGCTTGACTCCGCCCAACAGCACGTCGATCAACGACTTGAAGTCTGTCTGTCGTTTCTCCTTTACCCGAGCGGTAACCAAGGGGATCAGTTTAAACTGGGTTCGGGCGACATAAAACGTTACGATGGGTCCGGCCCATCGGATCAATGTCTTGACCCCATTCTTGTAGCCCTGCGCGGACTGGCGTATACGGTTGCAAGCGAGATTCGGTCAGCGCATGCTAATGCAAGACCAATGACTCGTTCGGAAACGGGGAATGTCGGGACGCCCAAATTCTGGGAAATGCACGTCCGCGATGATGAATCCGTTGCTCTAGGAGTTGAGACGCGTGACAGACCAGGAGGTTGAATCCGTAACGATGCGTCGGGTGAGCTTGCGGCTGGTCCCGTTTCTCTTCCTGCTCTACATTTTTTGTTGGCTCGACCGAAGTAACATCAGTATCGCTGCCCTGCAAATGAACAGCGACCTGAAGTTCAGCTCGGCGGTGTTTGGATTCGGTGCAGGCATCTTCTTCCTGAGTTATTCGCTGTTCGAGGTGCCGAGCAACCTGATACTCGCTCGCCTCGGTGCTCGTCGCTGGCTCGCGCGAATCGCGATTACCTGGGGTTTGCTCGCGTGCTCAATGATGTGGGTTCGAACTCCGCAGCAGTTCTACGCGGTGCGGTTCCTTTTGGGGATGGCGGAGGCCGGGTTCTTTCCTGGAGTCATCTACTATCTTGGTCTGTGGTTTCCGGCGGCCTACCGGGCACGCGCGATCTCAGGCATTATCATTGGTATTCCGCTGTCGCAAGTACTGGGTGCGCCGCTCGGGGGTGCCCTTTTGAAACTCACAGGCATGGGGCATCTATCCGGCTGGCAGTGGCTATTCTTGGTCGAGGGCCTGCCGCCCGTGCTGCTTGGGTTCGCCGCGCTCGCTTACCTCACGGATCGCCCCGAAAACGCACGATGGCTGTCGGAGCAGCAGCGCGACTGGCTCTCGAGCCGGATTGAGCAAGAACGGCATCTGACGGTCGCGGCACACGTCTCCCCGCTTCGCGCACTTGGTAACCCACTCCTGTGGGTTCTCATCTTTCCGTATTTTGCCCTTTGTACCATAGGCTATGGGGCCACTTTCTGGGCACCATTGCTGGTGCGCGATGCGCTCGGCACGAGCAATTCGGCTACGAGTCTCATCGTTGGCGGCATTTATCTGCTTGCAACGATTGTATATCCCCTCGCTGGAATGCTGTCGGATCGGATGAATGACCGCTGCGGGCTGGCGGCACTCGGCCTCGCGTTTTATTGTGTCGGTGGTATCGGGGTGGCGCTGCTACCGCATTCGATCCTTCGAGTGGTCGCATTAGTGGTCCTTCAGGTCGGCAACCCGATATTCATGACATCGTTTTGGTGCGTGCCAACGAGCTTTCTCAAAGGGTCCTCGGCGGCTGCCGGGATTGCGCTGGTCAGCTCGATCGGCACGAGTGGCGGCTTCTTTGGACCGAGCATCATTGGATTTCTGAAGCAGACGACCGGTAGTGATTCCGGTGCGTTCTTAGGGCTCGCGGGCCTTGCGTTTCTCGGCGCTCTTATCTGCATTGGACTGCGCCAGACGGCGGCGTTCAGCCCCAGCCGGAGAGTAGTCGGTGTGGCTCCGACCAGCCAGAGTGCATAGACGCCGGGACTTCATGTTACCGCCGCCCAGCGATCAGGCTTACCTGCTGAGAGTCCGGAAGAAGCACCTGCACAGTCTCGTGGCAACGATTCTGCTCACGAGCATCGCAGCCGTAGCGGCCGAAATTCCGAATCTTTCGCCGGACGTCCAAGCATTTGTCCGCGTCCAGGCGCCGACCGTGATTCTGACGCATGTTCGGATCATCGATGGCACAGGCAACCCCGCGATCGACGACAGGAACTTGGTCATCGAACATGGCAGGATCTCAAGGATCGAGGTTGGCGCCAATGCAGCAACGGCGCCGGGCACAATGGTTGTGGATTTGCGCGGCTATAGCGTGATTCCCGGCCTGATCGGCATGCACGACCATCTCTACTACATCGCCCGACCCAACTTTCAAGCCGGCCGAACGCCGCCGTTCGATCCTCCCCTGCTGCTGCCGCAGATGATGTTTTCCTCGCCGCGGCTCTATCTGGCGGCAGGTGTCACGACCATGCGTACCACCGGCAGCGTCGAACCTTACGCGGATTTGAACCTTCGCGATCAGATCGACGCGGGCATGCTGCCAGGGCCGCACATCGACGTGACCGCCCCGTATCTCGAGGGTAAGCATTCAGATTTCATTCAGATGCATGAGCTCAGCAGTCCGGCGGAGGCCGCGCAATTCGTCGAATACTGGGCCGCAGCGGGGGCGACTTCGTTCAAGGCGTATATGCACATCACGCGGGCCGAATTGAAGGCCGCGATCGACGCCGCCCACCGGCACGGGCTCAAAATCACCGGGCATCTTTGTTCCGTGACCTATCCCGAAGCGGCGGAGATGGGTATCGACGATCTTGAGCATGGCTTCTTCGTCAATACTCAGATGGATCCCGGCAAGCGGCCCGACGAATGCTCCAAATCGACCGGCGACGAAACCCTCAAGAACATGGATCCGGAGGGGCTCGAGGCCGCGAAGCTGATCCAGCTTCTCGTGACCCATCGCGTGGCAGTCACCTCGACCTTGCCGGTCTTCGAAGGCGACGTGGCGGGCCGGCCGCCGCTGCAGCGCCGTATGCTCGAGGCGATGACGCCGGAGGCGCGCGACTCATACCTCTACGCGCGCGCGCGACGGTTCGAAAAGCCGATTCTGGATGCGCCCCTATTGATCGCGCATGCGATGCGCCTGGAGCGCAAGTTCGTCGAGGCGGGTGGGTTGCTGCTGGCGGGTTCGGATCCCACGGGCAATGGTGGCATACTGCCCGGATTCGGTGATCAGCGCGAAATCGAGCTCTTGGTCGAAGCCGGCTTCTCCCCCGTCGAGGCAATCCGGATCGCCACGCTGAACGGCGCGATTTACGAAGGCAAACAGGCCAGCATTGGCTCGATCGAGGCTGGCAAGAACGCCGACCTAGTCGTGATCAAAGGCGATCCGTCGCATGATATCGGCGCTGTCGAAAACACCGAAATCGTGTTCAAGGACGGCATCGGATACGACTCCGAGAAACTGCTCCGTTCAATTGCCGGCAGGTACGGCCAGTACTAGGCCTAGAGCGTTGTGCGAGATTGTTTGCCGGAAAGCCCCGCGGTCGCGTGGGTCGCTTTGGGCCCAAATCCCGTCGTCGGCTAACGGTCGAGCGATACGCGAGCGCGCTGCTCGCGCGTTGTGAGGCATTGCGCTCGCTCAATGCGTTCATCACACTCGAACAGCCGCGCATCCCCGTTTCAAAGAGAATGGCTGGATCTATCTCACGTGCGGCGATAGCGTCCAAGTGGACGGCAAGGCCATTACCACAGTGTCGCTGGTGCGCGGGCGCTGGGATGGGCGCGATCTTCTCATTTACCTCGAGGATAGGTTGTTTTGCCACAGCGGCATGATCACGGGCGACGAGTTAGACTTTGCTGCATTACTGGCTCAACCAAGGAGATCTGGTCCCATTTTCCTATCCTAGGATGTCATTTCAAGGACGTAACTGGGCAAGGATATTTGATGACCTTTGGTTGGAGCGTCGCGGACTTGCTTGCGTCGAGTTTGAATCAGTTCCCCGACCGCCTCATCGTCATCCAGCCCATGAATATAATCTTTCGCTATGAGGGGCGGCCCCTTTGCGCCTTGCAGTTGCATGCCATGGCAACTCGCGCAATCAGCCGCATAGATCTTTACGGCTTCCACCGGCTCCGATGACTGCGCAAATAAAGCTAGCGGATGGAGAAGGACTGCAGCCATGCAGAGTCGTACATATCTAGTCATTGATACCAGCGGACGTTGAAGCCTTGAGCACTACCCCGCGTAACAGAAACGCCATCCAGATCCGGCGTGCACCGTTAGCGATTGAGGTGTCATTATCCTCACTTCTGTGGGGTTTGGCTCCTCCGAAGCCGCTGGTCACCACCGTCGCCTTGGGGTCGATCACGGCATCCCCCCCTTCATAAACGACCGAGTGACCGCTTTCGGAAAGATCATCCGGCAACTTGCGGCCATTATGCACAGTGAACGATTATGCACAGTTGTGCGTCGGCAGGCTTGTAATTGGCCTGCCGACGCCATTGCCGCTGTTCATAATCACAGACCCTTTAGGTATTCGAGTAGCGCGACTGGGGCACGGTAACGGCGTATGGTTGCCTTAGGATCTTGCAGGCGAGCCAGCGATCGAGTCTTCATCGAGAGATCGGCCTCGACATAGTGATGGGTGGTGTTTGGACTTTCATGCCCCAGCCATAGGGCGATGACGTCTGGGTGTTCGCGGGACTGCAGCAGGCGCATTGCGGTTGAGTGGCGAATGGTGTGAGGCGATATGCGCCGCGTGGCCAGTTCGGGGTGGTGCTTGGTCGCTGCGCGCACCGCCAAAGTCAATCGCTGCGTCACGTTCGATCGTGTCATGGGTTCGCCGCCGCGGTTGGGCAGCAGTGCGCAGTGGGCGGTGAGCCGCGGGTTGTGCTTGAGCCAGGCGCGGGTCTCGTTGGCGATGGATCGCCACAGAGGGATGGAGCGCTGTTTACGTCCCTTGCCGTGCAGATGTACGCAGGCGGCGCCGTGGAGCACGATGTCGGCGACGCGCACGCCGATGATCTCAGAGACTCGCGCCCCGGTGTTGTAGAGCAGGCCGAGCAGCAAGTGATCACGCCGACTGGTCCAGGTGTCGTCGGGTACGCCGATGATCGCGCGCATCTGCGGGTTGGAGAGGAAGCCGAGCATCGGGCGCTCAAAGCGCTTTGCCGGCACGCCCAACGCACGCTCGATGACATGCAAGGCCGAGAGGTCGCGGTGCGCAGCGAACTTCAAGAACGAGCGCAAGGCGGCCAGTCGCGCGTTACGAGTGCGGACCGTGTTGTGTCGTTTGCGCTCAAGATGATCGAGGAAGGCGAGGATCAAATCGGGCGTGAGGTCAGTCAGGGAGATGGCCGTCGGCGACTTTGCACAGTGCGCCTGGACGAAATCGAGGAACAAGACGAACCCATCCCGGTAGGTAGCCACGGTGCGGGGGCTCAGGGCCCGTTGTTGGGTAAGGTGCTGGGCAAAGAACGCCTGCACCAGCGCTGGGAAGGACGGTACGGGGGCGGTTGCGGTGAGCTTACTCACGGGCCGGCTCCCGGCGTGCAATGAAGCGCTCGAAGCGCTTGCCGGCCAGACTCATCAGTTCGGGTACGGCGCTCAAATACCAGTAGGTGTTGGAGATCTTGGTGTGTCCGAGGTAGGTGGACAGGGAGAGCATCGCCTGATCCAGGTCGATGCCCTGGCGGTGCCAGAGCAGCAGGCGCTTGACGGCAAAAGCGTGGCGCAGCTGGTGCAGGCGCGGCCCCTCTGTGGCGCCGCGGTTAATCCATCCCAGCTGGTTGCGCAGCTCGATGAAGACGCGATGCACCTGGCGTTG
The DNA here is from genome assembly GCA_963799885.1 of uncultured Gammaproteobacteria bacterium. Classification (GTDB taxonomy): domain Bacteria; phylum Pseudomonadota; class Gammaproteobacteria; order Steroidobacterales; family Steroidobacteraceae; genus Bog-1198. Next base: position 190,876 of record CAWCYX010000008.1, read on the forward strand.
ACTGAGGGCTTGGCCCAATCGGCGGCCGCGCGTGCCGATGAAAAACGGCATCTGCGCGCTGCTGTGCGTCACTCGTACCCGTCGTCGCCGGTAGCGCGCCAGCGCTTCCACCGTACTCCAGTGCAGGGGCACGAGCCGTGACTTCATGAACTTCGTGCGGCGCACGGTGAGTGTGCCGGCGCCGAGATCAACGTCGGCGTCGCGCAGGGCGAGGACCTCGGAGACGCGCAATCCCGTCGAAGCCAGCAAGCCAAACACCGCCTCGAAGGTCGCCGGTCGCAATCCACCCTGGGGGTGCAGTGTGCGCGCAGCGGCCAGTAGCGCGACGATCTCCTCATCGCGATAAATGTGCGGGGCCACGCGTCCCGGCACCGGTCCGAAGATCAACTCATCGGGTACTGCGGTGCGCGGCTCGAACTGGCGCATCCAGCGAGCGAAGGGGCGAAGGATCTTCAGTCGTCTCGCCCAAGTCTCGGCGGTGCCGCGCTGCGCTTTATCGCGCCGCGCCCACTCGGCCATCAGCTCGACTGTCAGGGGTCCCTGATGACGCCGACGTTCCACAAAACGCGCGAAGCTGATGAGTGCATAGCCGGGATTACGCGCCTGAAAACCTAGGCGGCGACGTTCAGCCAGGAATGTCTGCGCCCGCTGCATGACGGTGGGGGCGCTCATGTGGAACTCCCCGGCCACGGCAACGCCACCGCGGCCAATCGCGGATGGTCGAGCTTGGCGTAGATCAGCGTGGTGTTCAGCGAGCGGTGGCGCAGGACATCGGCGACCTCCTTGAGCGAACTGCCCTGCTCGATCAGTCGACACGCCAGCGAGTGGCGTAGCGCATGAGAGCGACCGTGTGCGAGACCGATGCGCCCAAAGGCGTCGCGGATCACGCGCCGCACAGCATGCGCGCTGATGGGCTGATCGCGCGGCGCCAGACGACGCACGAAGACGGCGGGGTTGCTGGTCTTGGGCCGCTCGTAGCGCAGGTAGTCGGCCAGCGCGCGGCCGGTGGTTGCCAGCAGCGGCAAAATATCCTCGCGACGCGACTTGGTGTGCCGTAGTGTCACGGTGCCGGCGCGCCAATCAATATCGGCGAGTTGCAGCTGGGCCACCTCGCTGCTGCGCAGACCCAGGTCCAGCGCACAGCGCACCATGGCGTAGCCGCGCCGCGGAGACGGCAGCTCGGCAGTAAAGGAACTGAGCAGCCGCTTGACCTCAAAGGGCCTGAGCGCACGTGGCAGCGGGGCCAAGCTCCAATGGGCCGGCGAGGCAATCACGCCGGCCAGGGCGTGCACCCGATCGCCGCAGCTCGTGCGGTAACGCAGGTATCCTCGCAGCGCTGAAGTCAGCGCCGTGGCGTTGGACGTTGTACCGCGCAACTCCAGCTGAGTCGCGATGAACTGGCGCAGGTCCTCGGGCCGCAGCTGCGCAAACACCACCGGTCCGTCGGTGAACTTATAACGCAGCAAGCGCTGGACGAGGCGCAGGCCGCAGCGGCGTGTCCCCTCGCTGAGCCCGCGGGCCTCACGCAGGTGCGCATCATATCGATCCAACTCCTCGGCAATCGGGCCGGTCGCACCGGCCGGTTCGGCAATAACCTTGCACTCGCGAAGCACTTTAAGCAGATGAGCGCACGCGGCGCGCAACGCACTGAGTGTGCGCACCACCGGCTTGGGACAGTCGCAACGCGGTAGGTGCCTGGTAAGGAACAGCTCGACCGCCGCCTCGTCGAGTTGGCAAAGCGGCAGACAGCACTGGCTCATCCAGCGTCCCAAATGCGCCAGGCTCGCGATATACGTGCCACGGCTTTGAGCGGAATATCGAGCGTGCGTCAGGTAGGCGGAAAAGGCGGCTGCGTGTGGCGCCAATACGCTATTAGCCAGCCACGCCTTTGGTCTGGTATGCAGAGAGGTGATCGAGTCCATGTGGGTCTCCTGAAGTGGTGATACCACCTCAGTTGACCACCAAAATTATGTACAGTGCGCGTGAACCCCAATGCGTGGAAAGCCTATAGATAAAGCGCTTCGGCCCCTATACACAATCACAACTGTGCATAATCGTTCACTGTGCATAATGGCCGTTATGAATAGCTCTCCATAACGGCCATTTTGAGACATTCGACCGTCAGAAATTAGAGCAATAAAGCGGCCGTTGATGCCGTAAGGTAGGCTAACGAACTACAAACGAAGAGTCGAATGCATGGTTGATCGCACCGATTCAGAAATAGCCCCGGAACCCGCCGACAGCATCCAGGAGACGAGTCCCTCGGACGCTGAGCCAAACTCTATCCCGGAGATTGCAGCCCCTATGCTTGATGTTCACGCTCCACACGAGTCAATTTACACATGGAAAGGCTTCATCATCCATATCGCCACGATATGTGTCGGTCTATTAATTGCGGTGGGCCTGGAGCAATCCGTCGAGGCGGTCCACCGGAGTTACGAAAGGAAACACCTACGTGAATCTCTTCAGCACGAATCCGAACAGATTCTTGCGGATACTGTGCAAGTCGAAACAGCCGTGAGCAACGAGATTCACTGGCTGCAACAGGTGGACATCGTTCTGAATGTCGCCGCCACGGGAAGCCAAGCTGTGGGGCCACTGCCACCTACGCCGAATGACGATTTCAATGTCCCGGACAATCCTGTCTTTAAGGCGGCAAAGGGCGGCAACAAATTCGCTTTACTTTCTCAACAGGAGGCAGAAGCCTATGGAGAGATGAATGGACTACTCGAACGAATCTTTATTGCTTACGCTCATCGAGAGGATGCAATCCGCTCGATACTTGGAACTCAGCGCGGCGTTCGTATTGGTCAATCCATTTCCGCGCCTGCTCGACCGGGTACTTTCGACGCGGCATTGCGCGGTTACAGCACCTTAGTCGGCCTCACGCCGGCTCTCGATCAACTAAGACAGATGCAAAGAGACACCATAGAACTGGAAATCGGCTCGGAGGAGTTTCTCTATTGGTCGCGCCAAGCGCGCGGTGCTGCGAGTGTAATGGTTCGAGGCGAAAGGAAATTGCACGAAATTGATTCGGCTGAACGCCAATTCAACAGTCTTCCGTAACTACGCGAGATACGTGGCGGGATCGACCGACGAAGGCGACCACTCAGGATGCTCTGAAGCTGACGATGACAACTGGCAGCACCGGGTCGATTTGGATCCTTTCAAGACAAGGGCAAACTGGCGATTCGGTGAATGAGGCGTGATGCAATGAAAAGCAGAAAGGCAACTCCAAGAGAAATAGCGTACGTCGCGATTTTCCTCACGGCTGTCCTCACACGTCCTCACACCTCTAATTTTGATTCCGGTTTTTCCCCGCTCACGAATTTTGCAGGCGATCAACACAAGCGGTATTTGCTTTCTCCTACTTGTTGTTGCTGCGGGCCTCCCTAAGTCTGATCGTAATCGGGCTGATCTTCAGAAGTAGGAACTGAGGACAACCATGACCTGTGGTGTGCTGAATTGGTTGCTCTTAAGCTGCCGATCGCACCGTCCGGATCGGGTCGTCATTGCCCGTAGGCGGACACAGCCAAAGCTGGCACTGTTAAATTCGGCGGAATGGCCGGTTCAGAGCGGAGAATCGGTCTCTGTTCGGCCACTTTGAGTCATTCGACCCTCAGAACGTTGCGCCCGCAAGCTGTCATTCGGACATTCGCTGCGCACGGCTATACTGACCGGGCGGTTCGGGGTGACGTCATGGCTTTGCGTTACGCGTCTTTGGGAAAGGGTCGTAGCTCGCTGTGCATTCTCGAACATATGGAGATCCCGTCCGGTAAGCATCGGGCCGGAGAAATCTTAATAAGTAAAGGGGAGAACCGATTCCACTTCTGGACTCAGTGACACAGGGCCGCCGAATCTTGTTCCGAGCATTGAGAACCGCTGATCAGATGCTATGACACTCAAAGAGTTTGCAAAAATTCTCGCCATTTTTTCCTTTTGCTTCGGCGGACTGGCGCTACAGCAAGGTTGGACTTGGACAGCGGCGGGGCTGTTCGCGTTTTTTCTTCCTTGCTTGTACTGCGCGCTGCGAGCAAGGGAGTTCGCTATGACTCGCGAGACCAAAGCCATGCTTTGGGTGCTCGTAGGCTCGGCGTTTTTTATCGGCGGCGACATGGCGCGCCACATAATGACGCCGCTGACCGTATTTTGCGTTGGTAGTGTTTGGAGCGGTGCGGCGGCGTGGCTGGGGCGGCGGAGTGCGCCGATGTATCTGCCGCTAAGTGAGCTACCGAAGGCGGTGATGCGGCTTCCGAAGCTGCAAGGCCTAGCGCTCACGATGAACCGACTCGGCAATGTGCTGTGCGCAATCGGTATTTGTATGTGGCTGTACAAGTGGGCAATGTAGATTCCCGAGGGCGGACCGGCTCGTGTTATGGACGGTGCACTCAAAACTGATTTTCCTGATCGTGAATAAGCCTACGTGGCGTGATCTATCGGCCGGAAAGCTGACGGTAGCCACAGACGGCTTCGGGTCGTGAGTACTCATTGGCTGACCCAACCAAAAAAGCTGGCACTGTAAAATCCGGGTGGATGGCCGGTTCGGAGCGGAGAATCGGTCTCTGATCGGCCAGAAGCCGCGCTTCGCTGCGCGAACTGGCAGCGCGATAGCTGTCATCTCGGAAGCCTGGTTTCTCTGAGATTTTTCTAAATAAGCCGAAAACGCCAATGTAAATAGTTGATTGGCGGCGATCAGATTTAGGCCGGTAGTAGTTCGGTACAGGCAGGAGGGCTCGCAGTGCCTACGCTCGGAACGAAGCCACCAAATTCCGCTCGATCGTCGCAAGCCGGCCAACACTGGTGTCCGGCGATTTTTGCGTGGTACGTGATCATTGACACTCGTCGGTAAAGGTTTCGAGTTTGGCAATGCGCACCATGGCAAGAGTATAGTCTGGCCGGATGCTACGCACACGCCGCTTCCCCATACGCTGGTCGATCCTGGGCTGCCTGTTCGGCTTCTCGATCTTCGGCTACATGCAGCGCACGGGCATTGCGATCGCGGCGGAGCCGATGATGCGCGAGCTCGGCCTCGACCAGGTGGCACTCGGCTGGCTGCTCACGGTGTTTCTCGTCGGCTATACGGTGTTTCAGATTCCGGGCGCCGTGCTCGGCGAGTACGGTGGCCCGCGCCGCACCCTGACCTGGATGGGCGCGGCGTCGCTGCTCGCGACGGTGGCAACCGCGATCGCGCCGCGCCTGGCGAGTGTGGCGGCGGTGCTCGCGATCCTGATCGTGGCCCGCCTGCTGCTCGGCGCGGCTCAAGGCGGGCTGTTCCCCGTGGCCACCGGCGCGATTAAGAACTGGTTTCCGGTGCGCAACTGGGGATTCGCACAGGGATTCCTGATCACCGGGGCCTGGCTCGGCAGCGCGATCACCCCGCCGATCGTGAGCGCGCTCGAGCTGCATTTCGGTTGGCGGCAAGCCCTCGCGGCCGTCTGCATACCCTCGGCGCTGCTGCTGGCGTGGTGGCAATACGACGCCCGCGATCGGCCCGCGGAGCATCCGGTCGTGGGAGCCGCGGAGCTCGCGGACTTGGCCGAAGACACCGGAGCGGCGGACGAGCGCGTGAGTCTCGCGCGCATCATGCAGGTGCTTATCGACCCCCAGGTGCTCCTCATCACCGCCTCATACCTGTTGATGAACTACGTCTTTTATCTGGTGACCTTCTGGTCGTTCCTGTACCTGCGCCAAGAACGGGGCGTCACGGTGCTCGAAAGCGGCTGGCTCGCGAGCTTGCCGTTTCTCGCCGCGGCCGTGTCGAGCGCCGCTGGCGGGCAGTTGAGCGACATGTTGATTCTGCGTTTCGGCGCCCGTTGGGGCATGCGTATCCTGCCCCTCATTTCCCTGCCGTGCGCGGGACTACTTCTGTGGCTCACCGGCGCAGCCGGCACGACCACCCTCGCCGTCGCCGCGCTGTGCCTCTCTTTCGGTTGGTGCGAGCTCATCGAGGGCCCGTACTGGTCGGCGACCATGCGCCTGGCACCCGCCGATTCGATGGCCGCAACCGCCGTGCTCAATACCGGCGGGAACTTGGGCGGTGTTGTGGCGACCCCCGCGATTGCGGCGCTGTCGGCGCATCATCAGTGGCAGGCGATCTTCGTGCTCGGGGCGGCGGCATCGCTCGGGGCGGCGGCGCTGTGGTTCTGGGTTGACGTCGCGCGTACGAGTGTGCAGTCGCAGGAGGTGCAGACATGAATGAACTACTCCCGACCGCGGCACCGGTGCGCAACTTTCTCGACTGGCCGGTGGTAACCAATCCCGCCGAGTGGTCGGCGGACGTTGCGCTGCTCGGCATCCAGCACAGCGAGCCCTACGCGCACGATCCGCAGCCGAACGATCAGGCGCGCGCGCCGGATGCGATCCGCCTCCGTTCTGAACAGATTTCCTACGGCCGGGACCAGTGGGACTTCGATCTCGACACTCCGCTTGGCGCGCTGCTGCCGCGCTGCATCGACATGGGAAACGTTGCCTGGACGGGCGGCAGTTACGACGACTACTCGGCGGCGATCAGTGCCCGCGTCCGCCACCTATGGAGACAGGGGGCGCAGATTTTCGCGCTGGGCGGCGATCACGGCGTGACGATCCCCCTACTCGATGCACTGGACGCCGTCGGCGAGACGGTCCACGTGTTTCATGTCGATGCGCATCTCGACTGGCGCGACGAGGTCGGCGGCGTGCCCCGCGGCTACTCGAGCCCGCTGCGCTGGGCGAGCAAGAAACCGCAGGTCACCAGCATGACGCAAGTCGGGATGCGCCAGACGGGCAGTGCGCGCCGCTCCGAGGTCGAGGCCGCGCGCGCGTACGGCTCGCACATATTTCCGGCCGAAGTGCTGCGCGAACAAGGCTGGGAGCCGGTGCTGGCGACGATCCCGAAGGGCAGTGCCGTATACGTCACGATCGATGCGGACGGGATGGACCCCACCGAGATGCCGGCGGTCATGGCCGCATCACCGGGGGGCATCCTCTACCGCGAGATCGCCCCCATCCTGCGGCGCATCGCCCGCGCCCACCGCGTAGTCGGCATGGACGTGGTCGAAGTGGCGCCGAGCTATGACAGCGCGAACGGCATCACTGCGATCATGGCTGGAAGACTCATGGTAAACGTGCTCGGTGCCTCGTGGGCTCCGGACGGGGCCATGCGCAGGCGCAAAGCGGACGAGGGCAATTGCTAACCCGGGTGGCGCGATCAGCCGGCACGATGCCAACATTATCGACGCTCGGTGAGACGCCCAATATCGACTGTCGCCGACCATGTCTTTTCCATAACGTCATTCAAGCGTAGTATCCAAGGCGCACGCCCCACAGGTGAAGGAAGCACCCATGAAAAGAAATTTGTTCCTCGTTCTTGGTCTTGTGCTCGGCATGTCCGCGCTCGCTGGATCGCAAGCCGACCGGGGGCCGCCGGCAGACGTACTAGCCGTGCGCAACGTCGAAGTGACGTTTCATACCGCTGGGAGTGTGCTACCCGAGAGGAACCTGGATCTTATGATGAGCATCTACGGCGACGATGCGGTCCTCACCGACACTGCGCACGATAACAAGGTTTACACCGGGAAAGCTGAGGTGCGCCGCTACTGGGCGGACGTCAGCGGCCCATTCCGCCCCGAGCATCATTGGATCGGCTACACGCCCGCAATGCGCATGCACGCAGAGATCGAGAGCGACAAAGCGTCGCTTTACTTCGAATGCCTGTGGATGGATGTGGATACCAATGCCGTGGGCGCTCACTCCTTCTCTGACATGAAGCTTGCGCGCGTACACGGACACTGGCTCGTCAAAGAAATCCGGGTGGGGAAGATAGAGAAACTGTGATTTTCGGCTCGCCTTCGCCTGCCGTAGCATAGTCGAGAACATTCCCGTTTTGAGCCGAAAACGCGCTGCTGCGTGTGACTGTGCGTGTGAATCCCAGGGTAAAGCGGGATACGTGAAGCCATGAGACCGCCGCCCCCTCGGCGTCGATTCCCAGGCCGGAATCAGAAAACAAGCGCTTTCCTCCGGATGCTGATGCCAAGTGTGATTAGCGTGTGAATTTTGGAGATATGTGGGGCAACGTAGGGATACGTGAGGAAGCTTTCGTAACTGTCGTGGTAGTCCGGCGCCGGACGGCTGCACGTCAATCAGACCGCTTTCGACAATGCTTCCGCCATCCGTGTTTGCCAGCCAGGTCCCGTGGCCTTCCAGCGCGCCAATGTCTCCGGCGTTGAGCGCTGCGTGTGATTTTCGTGTGGAAAACGCTGCCATGGTAGCCACCGCCAGCCAATGCCGGCGTTATTGATCGGGTGGGCCGCTCGATATGTGCGCGGAAGGTAGACTCTCGAATCTACCCATTCGCCTATTTTTTTGCACCATTTACGGCATCAAGTGATGCTATTATAAGTACTCCGGAATGGGGTACTGCTATGCGCACGACGGTAACGCTGGACGGTGACTTACTCGCCAAAGCGACCAAAATGATGGGCGGTCTTGATCGCTCGACAGTGCTACGTGAGGGACTGAAGGCGCTCATCGAACGAGAAAGCGCCATGCGACTCGCCAAGCTTGGCGGCACTCAGCCGCAGCTTAAACCGGTCCCGAGGAGGCGTGCTGCCGCGGCAACATGATTCTCGCGGACACTTCAGTCTGGATCGACTACTTTCGCGAGGACCTGCCGGATCTCGGCGAGCGTCTCCGACGCCGCGAAGTAGTCATGCATCCGTTCGTCGTGGGCGAACTCGCCTGCGGCAACTTCTCGAACCGTGAAGCTACGCTTGAACTTCTGCAACAACTACATTCGGTGACCGTCGCTGAACACGACGAGGTCATGACGTTCATCCGCGCGCAAAAACTTTACGGCCGAGGTGTTGGTTATGTGGACATTCACCTGCTCGCTGCCGCAGCTATTGAACGATGCCAGTTTTGGACCTTGGACAAGCGACTCAATGCAGTGGCAGCGAGCATCGGAATAGCCGTCAACCTTTGACTCCAACCAATACCGTGGCGCCACGGACTGGCCAGCGAGGAAATCGAACCCAAGACGTGCGATTTTAGTGTGGAAAGCGGTGCCACACTCAGCCAATGCCAGCGAACCGCAGCCAATGTTGTGACGTTGGCCGCGGCTGATGGCGAGGCAAAGGTCGCCGTCCGGAATCGAGGGCATTAGGCCGATTGGCGCACCTTAAATCATTCGCAATTCTAGGTAGGGCGCGAGCACATTCTCGATCCATTTCATGAATGCGCGGACTCGGCGCGACAGTACCGCTGGCTGACAGACGATTTTCACGCCGCCGAGCCGCTCGATCCAGGTTTGCGTGAATGTCCGCACCGAAATCACCCTCTACGTCGATAATCAGATCGTCGCCGCATTCAAGGCGGAGTCGGCGTGGGCGGATATCGGATATCAGACGCTCACCGACGAGGCGCTCGGGCAGCACGTAGGCACGGCAGAAGCCGATCATAGCCAAGGAGGTGAGGAAGATCGTTCACGACGAGCTTGCGCACGTGCGCTGACTGCACGGAGTGCAGGTGCGGACCACGCTACCGCTCGGATCATCGGCCCGGTCGACCGTGCCGCAATCCGGTTTGCGGCGTCACCCGCTGCGCACCTTGATTCTGCGCGCGGAGCCGCGGCACGAGCATTGGCGTACGCTTCTTGTAGTCGGAATACACCTCGCCAAACGCCACTTCCAGATCACGCTCCTCCCAACGAATCGCAATCAAGATGTAGGCCGTGGTGACCGCCGCAAAGATCAAGTGCGCGGCGGTCATGGTGGGCGCTGCCCAAAAAATCGTCAGCCAGCCGATGTATAGCGGATGGCGCACGAGTTTGTAGAGGCTCGGAGTGCGGAACACGGGTGCGCGGTAGGGTCTGGCGCCGAGGCGACGCCACACCTGCTTCAAGCCGAATAAATCGAAGTGATCGATAAGAAAAGTAGTGTACAGCAACAGAGCCCACCCAAAAAGATACAGCCCGACAACGCATGAGCGCAATACGCCAGAAGGTGCGTTCCAAACCACGCCACCAATGGGCCGCCAAAAAAAGTACAGGGCCGCCAGCGCAAGTGAGCTCACGAGCACATAGGTGCTGCGCTCTGCTGCTTCCGGCACGATGCATTTCCACCAGTTCTTGAATGCGGGGCGCGCCATGCCGCTGTGTTGGATGGCAAATGCCGTGAGCAAACCCAGATCGATCAGAAGTGCCTGCCCCACCGATCCGGCTGGCTGGCCGTCAAGGGTTGTTGGTGTTAGGAATCCACCGATAAACCCGACGCCGTACAGAAATACGGCCAAGAAGACGAGGTACGAGGCTATTCCGTAAATGAAAATTCCAATGCGCGACATGGCATGCTCCTCTCCGACCCATTTGGTCGGCGAACATTTTCGGACTTTCTCCGAGTTGGCACATGGGGCGTTGACCCCTATCTTTGCAGCTAGTGACCCCCAATTTTTCCCGCTCCCCCCGTCCCGAGGGCGCGTGCCGCGACGGCGGCATCTTTGCGGCTAGCCACGCCGAGGCGCGCGATGACCGCAGAGACATGGTGCTCCGCGGTCTTGGGCGAAATGCAAAGGCGCGCCGCGATTTCGATGTTGCTCAACCCTTCATCGACCAAACTCACGACCTGTGCCTGACGCCGCGTGAGTCCTGCCGGGTTGGCGCGCGTGCCGCTGATGGGACCGCGCGGTATGGCGCGAGATCCCTTTGCACGCATGCGTCGCCGCAGACGAGCGGCGGCAGGGTTGGCCGACAATCGGTCAAATATGTCCAGCGCCCGGCGCTGCGCCACATCATCTCCTTCGCTAAGTGCCATGGCTTCCTCGTACGGGCGGCCGAGCGCGGCCCAGCCAGCGGCAGCGGCCTCCCAGCGCCCCTCGCAGTGCTCCCGAAACGGCGATGCCAACACGGCTGCGTCAAACTCGAATGCACCCAGTGTATGCAGCCAGAGCGCAGCATCGTCTGCCGCCCAGAGAGCACCTCTATTGACGGCGAGGGCAAATATTTCTCGCAGTGATGCGGTGGCTTCGCTGATCGCGGTGCCCGCGCCCTCGGGGTCGCTCAGCCATGCTCTTTCGGCGAGTAAAACCCCTAAATACACGCTCCTTTGCAATTCGGCCTGCGATGTTGCCAGCCGGCGCACCTCCTCCAGGGGCGTCGCGGCATCCGGCTCGCCCCACCGCAGGCGCAGCCGGGCGAGCGCAACAAGCGCTGGAAAGCGGTACACATCCGACGCGTAGATACGGCTCAATATGGTTGCGATTTCGCCCTCCGCCGCCGCCCACTCACCTTGATCGACATGGATCATCGCACGCCATCCCCGAAGGTAGCCTTCCCAATGGGTCAGCTCGCGCGCCGCGGCGTAGGCGACGCCGCGCTCGAGATAGCCGAGCGACAAAGGATAGTCACGTCTGTTGTAGTACTGACATGTCAAATTGCAGGACGCACGTTCCGCGTGATCGTGATAGTTACCGGCCAACGCCAGTTGGAAACTCCGTTCGACTTCGACACAACTGCCGGAACGGACGTGATCGGCCTTTGCCGTACCGATGTTCGCGAGGGCGTGGATGATGATTTCTTCAGCGCCCAACTGCTCGGCGAGCGCCAATGCCCGGTTACCCCAATGAACGGCCGCATCCATTTGCGATGCCAGCATTTCCAGCTGCGACTGGTGCGAGTACGCCCACGCGAGTTCCACGCCCGGCGAAATCCCCTCCAACACGGCGATTGAATCTGCGATGAAACCCTCCGCGTCGTGGCGCCGGCCGCAAATCCACGCATAACGCGACAGGCGGCTCAGGTCGCGACCCAACTCCAATACGTCTCCCACAGCGCGCCGAAGGCCGGACGCCTCCAGCATGGCGGACATCGCCACGTCGGCGGCGCCCATCAGATACGACTGCTGCGCGAAACATTCGAGCAACTCCACCGTGACCGCGTCATCCAAGGATGGTCGGTGCGCCAGGATTGCGCTGTAATGCGACGCCGCCTCGCGTGCCGCTCCGGTCCGCGCCGCTTCGTCGCCGGCGCGCCGCGCAAATTTCAACAAGGCGGCAACGTCCGCCGCACGCTCGGCGTGATGGGCGATTTCGCTGGCGCGGGCGGTTGGGCGCCTGACCAACTCATTGACAACGGCCTGATGCAGGACGCGACGGCGCGACGGGGCGATGCTGGCCTCTATGGCGCGGCGTGCGAGTTCATGACGGAAACTCAGGATGGCGCTGTCCAAGACGAGCATGCCGCGTTCGACGCAGGCGTCCAACCCCCAGCCGAATGCGCCCTTCGACAACTCGGCAACGATGGCCGTGTCGGCGCGGCGCGGGAAGATCGAAACGGCCTCCAACACGACCCTGGCCTCCGGCGGCAAGCGCGCCGCGCGCGCCAGGGTGGCATCGCGGACGGCGTCAGTCGGCAGATCATCGTCCACAGCCAGCGTCTCTGTGACCAGGAACGGATTGCCCGCGGTCAGCGCAAACAATGCCTCACCGCGCCTCCCGACCTTCTCGGCGAGCTTGATGACGGCACCTTCGGAAAAACTCTCGATCGACATGCGCTCGACACTTCCCGGCGGCGCCTCACCGAGCAACGAACGCATTGGAGAACTTGCGTCCAGTTCTTCGTCACGGTAGGTGAGTAATATCAAAGCGCGAACGCCGCGGATACGCCGCGTCAGAAAGCGGATGAGATCCAAGGTGACGGTGTCGGCCCAGTGCAGATCTTCGATCACCAGCACCGAGGGTAGGGCGGGATAGCTCAGGATCCTGAGCAGCGACTCAAACGACTGGATGTGATCCGCGTTCGGATCGAATGCTTCCCCGCTGGCGCGCATAATATCGCGCAGTGGCAGCAGCGCTTCGGGAGTGGACAGATTTTCGCAGGCGCCATGATGTACGCGAGCCTGTGCACCGATATCTGCGACAAACCGCTCAACCAAAGTGGTCTTGCCGACGCCTGCTTCCCCTGCGATGGCGACGACGCGCCCGCTGCCGCCTCGGGCCACAGCAAACGCTTTCTCCAAGCGCTTCAGTTGTTCTTCGCGCTCCAGTAGTTCGATGATCTGCCTCCCTAGGACCGGACGAACACTTTGCTCCAGTGATCCGCCGTTGCCAAGCCCGAGAGCTCGGGTGGAGAAATCGCCCAGGATGCCAAATTCAACAGCCGTTTCGGCTCACCCGCAGGCTCACATTGTCTTGGCCGGCGTTGCCTGAAGAATGGAGCGGGCGATGGGAATCGAACCCACACGGCGGGCGCTTCCGCGGCTCGAAAATAAGCCCTTTGCTGCGATGGCCGAGCGGGGCAAATTGCCCGTTGCCCCAGCAACAGGCCCTCGAAGAAACGCGGGCTCACATCATTCGCCGCGAGCACTAGGCCTATTTCGAGACGGTAAAGCGCATGCGTGGCGAGCCGTGCTGTCCCCTTCTCTGAAACGCCTCCCGCGCGGCCAGCATCGCGGGCCGGTTTTCTCGCGCCCACTTGGCGAGCGCTTTCAACGGCACGATCAACTTGCGCCCGAGTTCGGTCAACTCGTAGTCCACGCGGGGTGGAATCGTTGGAAACATCGTGCGGGTGACCAACCCGTCCTGCTCCAGGCCTTTCAGGGTCAGCGTGAGCATGCGCTGCGATATCCCTTCGACGCGGCGACGGATCTCGTTGTAGCGGATCGGTCCTTTCGACAAGGCGCCCACCACCATCACGGTCCACTTGTCGCCGATGAGAGCGAGCGTCTCGACTTCCGCCGCGCAAGCCGCGTGGGGGTTCAACGCTCCTGAGGCGCGAACAGCAGTGTTCGTATCGACCATAAAGGTGCCTCCTTGTGAAATCGGCGACGGGGCCTACTATATCTCAACGAACAAATTGTTCGTAGCGATCAATGCGAGAGCGATTCGCCCCTTGATTCTTTCCGCCCCAGATTGCAGGAGTGCCCCCATGACCCAACAGCAACTACCCCGCATCGGCATCGTGATCGGCTCGACCCGAGAAGGCCGCTTCGGCGAAAAGCCCGCGCACTGGATCCAAGAGATCGCCAAGCAGCGCACCGACCTTGCCCTCGAGCTGGTTGACCTGCGCGATCACCCGCTGCCGTTCTTCAACGAGCCGCGGTCGCCCGCCTACGGGCCGGTCAATAACGAGGCGGCACGGCTTTGGGCCAGCAAGCTCGCGACACTCGACGGCCTGATCATCGTGACGCCCGAGTACAACCACGGCCCGAGCGCGGTGTTGAAGAACGCGCTCGACTACGCCTACAAGGAATTCAACCGCAAGCCGATCGGCTTCGTGGGCTATGGCGGCGTTGGGGCGGCACGTGCCGTCGAGCAGCTGCGGCTGATTGCGATTGAGCTGCAGATGGCGCCGGTGGCCCATGCCGTTCACCTCGGCATGATCGAATGCCTCGGCATGATGCAGCAGCTGGCACGCGAAGGTATGACGACCGGCGTCGCTGCCTGAGAGCAATGAGGAACAAGGTCCCCGTCATTCCGATGGCGACCGGCGGCTTTGTGACCGTACGTGTGAATCTCAGGGCAATGCAGGGATACGTGACGCCATGAGACCGTCGCTCCCCAGCGTGGATTTCCCAAGACTTTCCGATCCGATCAATGTGTTGTCGCCAATCTTGTAGCCCTGCGTGGCCTGGCGTTGCCTGAGAGTGGAGCGGGCGATGGGAATCGAACCCACGGCTCAAGCTTGGGAAGCTTGGGTATTACCATTATACGACGCCCGCCTCGCCTCCATTGTAGACCCATGCTCGTCCGAGCGGCAATAACCTTGCATGCGCCGGCGACTTTTCAGATGCCGACAAGGTCTCGCACAGCGTGGCACGTGGAGCTGGTTGATTGACCGGGATCGTTTGTCTATTCTCACCGTCCCACTGCGAGCTTAGGGAAAAGCTCCGGGCGCTCGCAATTCCAAGTCCAATCAAGAGACCGCAGCCAATGAAGACCCTCGCCGCCGCCTTCCTGTTGCTGATCGTATCGCCCTCATTCGCGCAGGTTCTGGCGATTCGGGCCGGGACCGTCGTGGACCCGGCGCGCGGAAGCATCGCCAAGGATCAGGTGATCCTCGTCGAACACGGCAAGATCCTGCGCATCGGACCGAAGCTCGAGATCCCGCCGGGCGCCGAAATCGTCGATCTGTCGAAGGAATGGCTGACGCCGGGGCTCATCGACGCGCATACGCACATGACCTTGACCGAGCTCGAGGGAAATGCGCCCTTCGAGTCGTTTTATTTGAACCAGAGTTCGACATTGCGGGGACTGCGCGGACTGCACAACGCGCAGCTCGTCCTGTATCAGGGCTTCACAACGCTGCGCGATGTCGGCAACAGCGCCGAATACGCGATGAGCGATGTGCGCCGGGCGATCGACGCGGGTTGGTTCGTCGGACCCACCATCATCGATTCGGGCAAGATAATCGCGCCCTTCGGCGGCCAGTCGCGCGACATACCGCCGCGCCAGGGTGCATTCTGGCAGTTCGAATATATCGACGCCGACGGTCCGGAAGAAGTACGCAAGGCGGTACGCACCAACATCTACTACGGCGCCGGTGTCATAAAGCTGGTCGCCGATAACAATCCCTACCACTACTCGGTCGAGGAGCTGCGCGCCGCGGTTGACGAAGCACACCGCGCCGGAATACCCGTTGCCGTACACGTCTACAGCGGCGAGGCGCTGGACACCTGCATCGAGGCCGGCGTCGATTCGATCGAGCATGGCTTCGATCTTACCGACGCGCAGCTTGCACGCATGAAGGCGAAAGGCATATTCCTGGTCGGCACGGACTTCCCGCGCAAGCATCTGGACATCGTCGGAACTTCCGGCGGCATTCTGCCCGAGCCCGCGGTTCTCGCGCCGAAAATCATCGATCGGCTGCGCCGCGCCCACCGCATAGGGGTGCGTATGGCGTTCGGCAGCGACACCGTCATCGACATTCCAGGCCGCACTCGCGCCGATCTGATGTTCGATTACCTGGCGGTGTGGCGTGAAGCAGGGGTGCCGCCCGCCGACATCCTCAAGGCGATGACGGTCAATGCCGCCGAGCTATTGCGCGTCGACAAGGCGCGGGGCAGTTTGAGCACAGGACTGAGCGCCGATATTGTGGCAATGCCGGCGGATCCCCTGAGCGACATTGAGAATCTGCGCAAGATCGATTTCGTGATGAAGGACGGCAAGGTGATCCGCAAACCCCCGCCGGAATATTCTGCTGCTGGACCTCGGCAGGTCCTCAGGCCGTAACGGGCAGCGGTGCAACGTCGCGCGTCCACCCGAAGATATCCGGGGCACGGCGCTCTTGAATGGCGAGCAGCGCCCCGCGCAGCCGGGCGGCGACGACATCCACATCCCTCGGACCGTACTCACGCGGCGGCCCGCGATCGTCGGGCCGGCGCTCGGCCAGCATCTCGATCGGGCTGACGATGGCGGCCGTGCCGCAGGCAAACAACTCCGAACAACGGCTGCTTTCGATCTGAGTCAACAGTTCATCGATCGCCATGCGCCGCTCGACCACCGTGAAACCGAGGTGGCGACCCAGCGTGAGCAGCGAGTCTCGGGTGATGCCCGGGAGAATCGCGCCGTCGAGCGCGGGGGTATGCAACTCGCCGTCGATCACGGCGAACAGATTCATGCCTGAGAGTTCCTGAATCCACTGCCGATCGCGCGCATCGAGCCACAGCGCCACCGTCATCCCGCGCGCCACCGCGGCACTCGATGTCCGCAGCGATGCCGCATAATTTGCGGCGGCCTTGGCGGCCCCGACACCGCCTACCGCCGCCCGCACATCGGCGCGCTCGATGGCGACGCGCATTGCTCCGGAGGCGTAAACCTCCACCGGATTCGCAATTACCATGAATGAGAACGTCGTCGAGTTGCGCAGCAGATATCCCGCTTCGGTCCCGAACAGGAAGGGCCGCAAGTACAGCGCCCGTCCTGACTCGCGCGGAACTATGGCGCTGCAGGACGCGGCGACGCTGTCAATGGCTTGAAAGAACAACGCTTCCGGTACCGGCGGCATGGAAAGCCGCTCGGCCGAGCGGGCCAGCCGCAACCAATTCTCCCGAGGTCGAAACAGGTTCGGATGCTCGCCGCCGACGCGGTAGGCCTTGAGGCCCTCGAAAACCAATTCCGCATATTGCAGCGCGCGGGCGCCGGGTAGGATCTCGATGGGTCCGTAGGGCACCAGCCGCCCGCGGCCCCACCTTCCGTCGGCCCAATCCACCGTGAACATGACCGGCGCGGGTATCGCGCCGAACCCAAGTTTCTCGGGAAGCTTGAAGTTCTTCAGCGCATCGAGGACGCCGGGCGCAATGTACGGTCCGCTATCGGTGGCGGCCCGATCAGCGGCGGAGGTAAGCATCGCTGCCGTTGAGCCAGTCCTGCCGCGGTGGATTGAACACGTCCACGTCCAGTGTGTCCTCGAGCGCCACTGCCCGGTGAGGCAGGTTCGAAGGGATCACGAGAACTTCGCCCGCGCGGACGACAATCTCGCTCTCGCCGTTCTCGCCCAGCCAAAAATGCAGCGCGCCTTCTAGAATGTACGTGATCTGTTCATTCTCGTGCGCATGGCGCGGCACGTCGTCTCCTTTCTTGAAGTAGACGTGCGCGATCATCATGCGCTCGCCGGTAATCAGGCGTCGCGAGATGCCGCCCTTCAAAGGTTCGGCCTTGATCCCGTCCCAACGATAGTGTCTGGCGTCCGCCGCAGCGTGTTCAGTCATCGGATCTCCTCAGCGAAATCGCTCGTCAATCTGTAAATCCAATGCCACCGCGTGCCGATTGGTCTCGTTCGCGAGCCCGATGATGGCCACCAGTTCGGCATGTTGATCCGCAGTCATTCCCTTGGCGCGGGCCGCTGCGCCATGCGACGCGATGCAGTACTTGCAGCCGTTCGTCACGCTGACCGCCATGTAGATGAGCTCCTTGGTAAGCGGGTCGAGCGTCCCCGGGCCCATGACTTCCTTTGAATTCGCCCACATCCGCCGCAGCGACGGGGGATGATGCGCCAACACTTTCCAGTAGTTGTTGACCCAATCGGTTTTGCGGGTAGCCATGATGTCGTCATACACGGCGCGCACCTCCGCGGACGCGTCCGCGTACTCGATGGGCGCCGCGGCCGCGCCGACCGGGCCGACGGCGCTCATGGCACCACCGCAATCACGCGTGCCGGAAAACCCGACCCGTCCAACACTTTCGGAAAGCTAACCCAGACGACGGCACCCGCCTCCGGTACCTGATCCAGGTTGGCCAAGAGTTCGATCTGATAGTGATTGAGACCAAGGATATACGACTCGAGCGAATAGTCGTCCTTGGTGGTGGCGACGCCCGGATCCGTGTCCGTGGTCTCGTGCCCGGAAGCCGCGATTCCTCGCTTCTCGTACAGCAGCTGCAAGACGTCCTTACTCCATCCGGGGTAATGAAACACGCCCGCCGAGTCCTTGTTCGCGAGCTTCGCATCGTCCGGCCAGCGTTTGGACCAATCGGTGCGCATCGCGACGAATGCACCCTTCGGAACAGGTCCGTGCCGCGACTCCCACGCGGCGATGTCGCCCACGGTTACCACGTAATCCGGATTCTTTGCGACCTTGTCATGCACATCGATGACCACGAGCGGCATCAGCATATCCTTCAGATCGATCTGATCGACGGTGCGCAAACCCGTGTGGAAGTGCGCCGGTGGATCGACGTGCGTGCCCCACTGCCCAATATGACAGTATTCATTGATCCGGAAACCATCCTTCTCCACGGTGTACAAGGTTTTCACCCGCTCGTCTGGTGCGCCTTTCCAATGTGGGATTCCCGGCGCGAATGCATGAGTTAGATCGACGAAGCGGTGGGCTTTCAAAACCGCCAGCGCGTCAGTCAGTGACGCACCGTCGGAAGCAGGCGCGGCTGCCCCCGCCGCCGCGAATGCCGCGAATGCGGCAACGATAAACGCAGCACCCGTTCCCGCGCGATTCACACGACCGATTTCTCGACGCCGCAGCCACACTCGCATGCTCGCCCCCCCACCTAAAGCTTGGACCGACGGTGCAAGATTAGCATGCGGAGCACCGTCAGATCCTCGAGTCGCCGGTGGCCTCGATCTCCACCAGCAAGTCCTCCCGGCATACGTCGGCCTGCAAATAGACGATAGTTGTCGACGCATCGAGAGCAGCCGACAGCACGCTTTCGATGGCGGCGAGGTCCGAAACGCGCCGCACGTAAACTTTGTACTTCAGTCCTCCCAGGCAATAGCGCGCCGATCCGGCAACCCGGTTTACCTCGTCGAGCAGCGCATCGATGTTCGTCAGGGTTTCCCGCGTCTGCGCCGTCACGTCGCCGCAATGCCGGGTCTCGTGACCCACGATGCTTGCTGTACCAGACACGAACAAGTTTGTCCCGGCGTGCCCGTTCAACAGGCAGGCTCTGGAGAAAGTCGGGCTTTGGGTGCCGAATTCCGGCGGATAGAAATAGGCGCTCGTCTGACGCGGATTCTCGATCATGGTGGGCGGCCGGCGCGAGGCCAGGAAATAGATGGAAATCGGGCTGCCGGGGGGCGAGC
Organism: uncultured Gammaproteobacteria bacterium; assembly: GCA_963799885.1. Lineage (GTDB taxonomy): Bacteria > Pseudomonadota > Gammaproteobacteria > Steroidobacterales > Steroidobacteraceae > Bog-1198. The sequence continues at coordinate 210,374 of CAWCYX010000008.1, forward strand.
CCAAGGCGCAGGCCGCCGGCACCGTCCCCACCGTGCTGCGGCCGGCGCTCTGGAACGCGCGTTGCCGGGCAGCGTTGAAATGGCGGTAACGCTCATCGCCGTCGGCCTCGCGGTTGATGTCCGGCAAATAATTCCACACCCGGATCAGGTGGCGATGCTGCGTTTCTTCGAGCACGTCGAAAATATCCTGGTACGCCGTCATCGTCGCGCGCCGCAGCGCGCTCGAGCTCTCGGCGGCAACCTCGTCCTCTTCAATGGTCACGGACCCGAACAGCAGCTGGTCGCGATAGCTATATCGCACGCGGCCCTCGCGCCGCGATCTGGTGAAGGGCTCGGCATCTTGGTCTTGGTCGCCGGCCAACCGCCACACCTCGCATAGCGGATCGGCCGAGCCCAACGGAGGCGTCATGCTCGCGGTGACGGGCACTCGCGTGCCACTGACCGAGGGCGGTTTCTCGAAGCCCACGACTCCCAATACCGTGCGCCACCACGAGGCGGATTGCCCCATGAGCCCGCCCGATGATACGTAGTCAACTTGAAGGCTCAAGGCTCTGCCGACGATCTCAAAATGCCACGTACGGTCCGGTGCCCACGGAGGTCGTTTTACCCTCTATGGCCGTCGTGACTCGCCGGTTGAAGAAAAATGGCAAGCCCCAGTCGAAGCTGAGGTTGTTGGTGGAATAGGTCCCGGCAACGGTGGGAAACGCCGCAAAAGTTGGATTGTCGGTAAGCACGGTCTGCGCGTTGTCGATGGTGAACGTCACGGTCGTGGTCGCAGGAGCCGCGCCCGCCCCCGTGAGCGTGGCGGTCAGGGTCTGGGGGGACGCAGGGCAATAGAAGTTGCTGAAACCGGAAGCGGTGCATACCGAGCTCTGCAAATTCGCATCCTCGAAAAACAGCCCATTCGACCCCGAATCGATGAAACTCTCGCTCAGCGTTTCGCTATCGACCGTCGTGATGAAGTCCCCGAAGACATCATCCACGGCAAGGATGGTCTCACTGCCCGACGCATTGTTGCTCTGCGTATCGATGCCGAAGATCAGCGAACCCGAGACCGTGGCGGCGCCCGCGTCCGCTACCGCGGGCAGAACGATGATGCTGCCGTTGTTGTCGACCGGGAACAGCGGCACGGGATTCAGAACCTGAGTGTTGAGGGGCGCCGCTGTCCCACTGCATGCAGCAGTCGTGCAGGAATAATAGAAGGTGTTTCCAAGGTTGGGGGGCGCGCAATTCGTTCCGCAATCTTGCGTGAATACTCCGATGCCGAGGATTCCGTTGGCGCCGAACGCCGCAACCGTGTCTTCGGCGGCGCCGGTACTCGCGCACGCCGCGGGCACCGCAATGGCCGAACCACCGATCACTTGAATCGGCACCGACGAAGCATTTTCTCCAGCCACCTGGATGTCCGCCGATGCAATCGGACCCCAGCTGTAGCCGTCGACGAATTGGGTGCACTCCATCAGCGAATTGCCGTCCGTCGCCTGCGCCACGGTCAGCGACAGCGTCAACGCCGGCGCCAGAATGCGCAGCCCGACGGAGCCTGTGTCCACCTGAATGTGATCGATGGTTTGGCACTCGGTCGTGCTTCCCGGCACGCAGATCGTCACCGTGGTGTACAGGGTGTTCTCGGTTGGATTTTGGGCCGGGTCCGGCCCGGAGTCGACGATTACACCAACCTCGTTCGTCGCCGTCGCCGTCGCCGTCCCGCCGGGCGCGGAGCTCAGTCCGCCTCCGCCGCCACCGCATGAAACGAACGACAGGCTCCAGAGGCCGATCAGCGCCACGGCCACCATATGGGCGACTTTGCGGATCACCGTATCTGCTCCGCGGAGATTCCGGCGGGCAGCGCTTGCGGCAGGTAAGCACGGCCTGAAAATGCGCGCATGTGTCCGTTTGATTGCATGACGAACTCGCTCTGCTCTATCTGAAGATGGCGGCGACCACCCTGTCTCGCTTGCGCGGCCGTCACATACACGTCGAAATAGCGTCCTAGAGCCTGCCGCAGGTCCGGGATAGCGGGACCACTCCACGCAACGGCGAACACCTTGCCGCCAACCCCGGCAAATTCACGTAAAACGGTGCCTGACGGGAGCTGGATTTCGTGGACGCGGTAATTGCCGCGAAGCGTGGATTTGATCGACCCCTTGAGCTGCGAAACGTCGTCGGCCACGCTCGCTTCCGGTTCTCCCAAGGCCGCGCATGCGAGACGCGGTAGCAGCGCCACCATCAGTGCGCCCACGCAACAACCGACCCTGACGTCGATTCCACCTCGAATTCTCATGATGTCCACCCATTCCACAGTATCGGCGCTCAAGTGGATAGAGTGATCATCCGTAGAATGGTTCACGAAAGCAGTTGTCGTATTCCCGCAACAGGCACTCCCGCAGCAAGGCCATAGGCCCCGCGCTTCAATCCTTGACCGGCGCTTTGGCGCGGTATTGACCCTGGAAGGCCAGCATCCAACCCGGATATTCCGGCGGCAACCGGCTCACCTCGTCGAGCGTCCTGCGCTCCGAATCGGTCAATTGCACACGCGCCGCAGCGATGTTGTCGCGTAGCTGATCGATCGACTTCGCACCGATGATCACCGTCGAGACGTACGGCTTGGCCAGCAGCCAAGCCAGCGCGATCTGCGCCACCGAAATCTGCCGCTCTGCGGCCATCGGGCGCATGACCTCGATGCATTGAAATGCGCGCTCCTTGTTCACCACCGGAAAATCGAAAGTGGCGCGGCGGGCGCCGGCCGGCCCGCTATCGTCCGCGCTCTTGAATTTACCGCTCAGCAATCCTCCCGCCAGCGGGCTCCAAACCATGAGGCCCAACTTTTGATCGGAGATCATCGGCACGATCTCGCGTCCGAGATCGCGGCCTGCGATGGTGTAATAGGCTTGGATGCTGCTGAATCTCGCCCAGCCGTGCCGCTCGGAAACCGCCAGCGATTTCATGATCTGCCATGCCGCCATGTTGCACAAACCAATGTAGCGCACCCGTCCGGAGCGGACCAAGTCGTTGAGCGCCGACAGCGATTCCTCGAACGGCGTCAATGGATCGAAGCCGTGCAACTGATACAGATCGATGTAATCCAGCTGCAGCCGCTTGAGGCTTGCATCGACTTCATTGAAAAGATGGTGCCGCGACTGCCCGCGCCCGTTGGGCGTCTCGTCCATGGAACCGGTGGCCTTGGTCGCGATGATGAGCTGATCGCGCGGCAAGCCCAGCGATTTCAGCGATTGCCCGAGCAGCGTCTCGGACTGGCCGAGCGAATAGACGTTGGCCGTGTCGATGAAATTGATGCCGGCATCGACAGCGGTTCTCACCTGCTCGTCGACGGCGTCCTGCTGCAGCTTGCCGATGCTGGCCCAGACACCCGCGCCGCCGCCGCCGTACGTCATGGTGCCCAAGCACATCTCGGAAACATATAAGCCCGTGTGACCCAACAATCGATATCGCATGCCAGCCTCCGGCCCCCTACGTGTATTGTTGAACAGCGCGGGGCAAGCATACAATCACTGCGTGAAAACGCTACGCTCCCTCGCAATCTTGGCGGCCGCCGCTGCCATGGTATCGTGTCTGTTCGAGTTGAAATACACCGTGGGCGGGACCGTAACGGGCCTCAGGGGCACCGGCCTCGTGCTCCAAGATAACTCGCGCGACGATCTAAACGTCAACGCCGACACCGCATTTACGTTTTCATCGGGCATCGCGAATGGCAGCACCTACTCGGTCACCGTCAAAACGCAGCCGTCGAATCCGGCTCAAACCTGCACCGTGCGCGACGGTTCGGGGACCATCGCCAAGGCAGATATCACCAACGTCGTCGTCAGCTGCAGCCAAGCGGGCCGGTACGCGTACGTCGCCAATCAGACCGCCAACACGATTTCCGCATTTTCCATCGACTCGGCCAGCGGCGTCCTCGCACCGATCGCGACGTACGCATCGACCGGCACAGCCCCCGTGGCACTTGCCGTCGACCCCAACGGGAAGTACCTGTATGTCGCCAACAACACCTCCAACACCGTCGACATCTACGCCATCAACGACTTGACCGGGGCTCTGACGGTGGCCGGCTTTGCCGTCCTGACGGGGAGCGGTCCGGCGGCCCTGTGTGTGGATCCGAGCGGCCGTTATCTGTATGTCGCGAATGCGGGCGCCAATACCGTCTCCGCGTTCACGCTACAGAACGGCATCGCCACTCCCATCGCAACGTACACGGTCGGACGCCAGCCGCTGTCCCTGCAAACCGATCCCGGCGGCAACTTCCTGTACGTAACCGACTTCACGGACGGTAACGTGACGGCGTTGGTCATCGACACGGCCACCGGCACATTGACGGGCGTTTCCGGCACGCCGTTCGCCGCCGGCGCCGGCGCGGCGTCGATCGCCGTCGACCCGGCGGGCAGTTTTGCGTATGTGGCGAATCAAACCGCCGCCTCGATTTCCGCCTATACGATCGATTCGACCACGGGCGTGCTGACTTCCTCCGGCTCGCCCCTGTCGACCGCATCCGTCCCGACGTCGATCGCCGTCGATCCCGCCGGGAATTTCGTCTACGCAGCGAATGTCCCGAGCAACGGCGAGGTGGCGAGCTATGCGATCGCACCCAGCACCGGCGTGCTCACGTTATCTTCGACGGCCGTCGCCGAGACTCTTCCGGCCGCCGTCGCGGTCGATCCCTCGGGTCTGTACGTTTATGTCGCCAATGAGACCTCCGGCACCATCACCGTCTTTGCAGTCACCGCGGGCGCGCTCACGCCGGTCGGGTCGTTCGGCGCCGGCAGCGGAGCGCGCTCGATCGCCATCGACTGATCGCGCACATCAAGTACGAGGTAGACAAGGACTCCGGTGCACTGTTCGTGGACCGCTTCATGATGACTGCGATGCACTACCCCACGCGTTGGCGTCCGCTGGGCGTTTTGCGCATGGACGCGCAAGAAAGGTGACCGGCCGCAGGTTGACGACACCGCGGCCGGCCGCCGAACTTAACATTCATCAACCCCTTTTGTAGCTTGCCGCATACAGCGCCGCCAAATGCGGGTTATCGATCTGACGCACCGCGCGCGCAACCGATTCAGCGCGGCATTCCGCGACCCCCGTTGGGACAAAGCGGGTGCCGGAAGGGGTCGGGCACACCTCCTCTGCGGCTTTGACGATGCGGTGATACAAGGATCGGACTCCGGCGTCCGTGTTGAGGGTGGCCGGTGAATACTTGACCACCTGGCGCGGTACGTCATCGGCAGCGGATGCCGCAGTGACCGCGCCGGCTCCCACCGTACCGACGACGCCGCATAGCACCATCAGCAGCGTGACTTTGGGACGGGTTACGGCGACCTGCTTCGTGGGGATTTCGTGAATCATCTGGGCTCTCCTTGAGTGTTTGTCGACGGCGCTATGAGACACTCTCAGGGCCCTGGGCGTCTGCGGGCCGGCATCGAGATCGTCCCGGCAACCCACGGATTCGTCCCAGGTCCCCGCGCCATCGCCGCAATCGGCCCGGGATTGCGCTAGGCTTCCATCCCATGACCGAGCACGAGCATCCAGCGATCCCGAACTATGCGCGCGGCTTGCGCCCGCGGCAGTTCTACGCGATCGTCTGCTTGTTCTGGCTGTACGTGACGCTGTCGAATGTGCTTTATGCATACGGCATGCGCGTGGGGATCGCGAGAGCCACCGACGTCCAAGTGTTTGCCCCCTGGGACGCGCGTGTGCTGCAACACCTGCTGTTGCTGCCCGTCGTGATGGTTTCCTTCTGGGCATCGCTGCGCGTGCAATGGCGTCCGCTGATGATCGCGGTTCCGTTGCAGCTCGTATTGGGCACCGCGTTCGCTGCGATCGCATACCCGGCCATGTTGGTATCGGAGTTGATTCTGGGACACGTCGACATGCGGGTCCACGCAATGATGCATGCCGGCGGTCCGTTCGTGCTGGAACCATCGGATTTTTCGCTTTGGCTTGCGAGTTTCATCAGTTTCATACCCGCCTATGGCTTCGGGCTCGCGTTGGTGACGGGCCTCGCTCTGTACACGCGCTTCCGGAATTCGGAGCTCCGGGTTGCCGCTCTCGAGCGCGAATGGACCGCCGCGCGATTGGCGGCGTTGCGAATGCAGCTCTCGCCGCATACCCTTTTCAACCTGCTGCATACGATCCGGGGATACATCGAGTGGGATCCGAAGGGCGCGCAGTCCATGGTGGTCCAACTTGCAGACTTGCTGCGCCGATTGCTGAGTGCAGGAGAGCGCGATTTCGCGCGGCTGACGGATGAACTGCAGTTCGCGCGGCTGTATCTCGAGCTGCAACAACGGCGCTTCTCCGATCGCCTCACCATCGAACTGCCGGATGCCAGGGATATTCCCTCGGTCTGGGTGCCTAGCCTGATACTTCATCCGCTGGTTGAGAATTCGGTAATTCACGGCCTGGCCGGGCACCAAGGGCCCGTCGTGGTGCGGCTCGGGGTGGAGACGGCGGGCGATATGCTCATCGTGCGGGTGAGCAACACCGTGGCGGAGAACAAGGTCGCCGGCGAAGAAGGTATCGGCATCAACAATGTGCGAGAGCGCCTGAGCGTGCAATTCGAGGGCCGCGCCATGCTGAATACCCGGTCTGAGGCTTCGCTGTGGATCAGCGAAATCACGATGCCGCAGATTCCGGGATCGCCGGAGCGGCGAAGCGTAAAACAGGCCGCTCCCTTGGTGGGCGTGTGAACGTCATCATCGTCGACGATGAACTCGCCGGCCGGCGTACGCTGCGCGAGATGTGCGACGCTGAGGGCGACCTCACCGTCGTCGGCGAGTTCGGCGACGGCACCGCGGCGCTCGCCGCCATTCGCACGCTGCGACCGCAGCTGCTTTTCCTGGATATACAGATGGACCCGCTGAACGGCATCGATCTGGCACGAGCCTTGGACCCTGACGCCCTACCCTCCCTGGTTTTCGTCACGGCCTACGACGCTTACGCGCTCCAGGCATTCGAGGTGTGCGCCATCGACTATCTGTTGAAGCCCTTCGACCAGGAGCGCTTTCGAAAAACATTGAACCGTGTGCGGCCGCGCCACGCCGCCACGGGGGTCGACCAACGCCAGGCCTTGCTGGCCGGACTTCTCGCCCAGCTCGAACGCGGCGCGCTCGATACACCCGTGGAACGGCCGCGCCTGCTGGCGGAGTTGGGTGGACGCCTGCACGTGCTCGATGCCGCCCGCGTCGAAATGATCGAAGCCGACCGCAATTATGTGACCATCCGGGTTGGGCGCGACATCTATCACGCGCGCAGCACCCTGACCCAGGCCGAGCAAGCCCTGCGCGGGCAGCCGATGCTGCGCATCAGCCGGTCCTGTCTCGTCAACGTCAATTATCTGAACGAAGTGAACCGCACCCTGCGCGGCGACTTCATTCTCGTGCTGGCCGGCGGAGCCACCGTGACGAGCAGCGAGGGTTTTCGCGCCAAAGTGAAGGAGTATTTGAGCACAATGCGCATTTCGCCAGCGTGAAGCCAGCGCAGCCCATGTTCGGCAAACGCGCCAATGAACTAGAGCAGCTCCTCCGGCGCAAACGGAGCGAGCAGCCGCAGCAGGAAACGCTGCATGCGGGTGGTCTCGGGGTCGGTATACCACACGTGCATCGCACCGGGATCGCCGCTCGACCAGACGATTCGATCATTGGTGTCCAGATCCAATTTGTAACTCCCGTCGACGCTGATATCGTCGAGTAAACTGGTGACTTGCCGCGCGATCTCCGGGCTTCGGATCACCAGCCCCAACTCGCTGTTGGTTCGAGCCGACCTCGCGTCCATGTTCATCGATCCGATGAACACGGTTTTCTGATCGATGACCAGGGCCTTCGCGTGCAGGCTGGCGTTCGAGCTCTTGAAGGGATGGAAGCGCTTGCGCTTTTGCCCGAGCTTTGGCCGTACCTCGGACAGTTCCACGCCGAGCTTCAACAGCGCAACACGATAGTGGGCATACCCATTGTGCACCAACGGCGAGTCGGTGGACGCCAGCGAGTTGGTGAGAATCCGAATGTGCACGCCGCGCGCCACGAGATCGCGCATCAACGCGACTCCGTCGGGCCCGGGTACGAAGTATGGTGAGATGATGATCACTTCCTGTTCCGCCGAGCGCATCAAAGCTTTGATGTTGTTGGCGATCGTGTCTTCTTCGTTGGGGGCGCTTTCGCTGGCGATCTTGGCGGGCTGATCCGCGAGCACCGTGGCCGGTACCCACGTCAGCTGCAGGTCAGCGGTATCGATCTCTTGCGCCAGCCAGTTGGCGTCCGGGGAGGCCGCGCTTTCCTCGAGGGCCTTGGGCAGCGGCTCCGCAGGCACCGGGGCGGCCAGCGACGCGATGGGGTATGCGTACTTGCTGTTCCAGAACGCATCGAACGTCGCCGATAATTCCGGCACGATGGTGCCGACAGCCACCACGTCCAGATCGATGAAGTTGCTGTGGACGTCGCGCGTGAAGTACTGGTCGCCGATATTGCGTCCGCCGGTGATGGCGATCGCGTTGTCGGCGACGAAGAGCTTGTTGTGCATCCGGTGGTTGATCCGGGGGATCTCCGATACCGATGCGAGCAGGCGGGTCCACATGGCGGAGCGGCCGCCGGGGAATGGATTAAAGACCCTCACCTCGATATGCGGGTGTTCCCCGAGGTGCATGAAGTGCCGGTCCTCTCCGGCGGTATTCCAGTCATCGACCAACACGCGTACCCGCACCCCGCGATCCGCAGCCTGTCGCACGTGGCGCAGCAGCAGCCGCGAGGAGTCATCTTCGTGGATGATGTAGTACTGGATATCCAGCGTCTTTTCCGCCCGGTCGGCCAGCGCGATCAAACTCGCCAGCGCTTCGTCGCCCGAGCTCAGCAGTCGTATGCCGGACAGATTGCGGCCGCCGTGGGTGTGTGCCACGACCCGGCCGAGGGTGGAGGTCTCGGGTTGACGGAGCGCCTCGCTGTGATATTTCTGGACATGCCGCGGAAGGCCCACGCAGGCGGCCAGCACGGCGATGCTCCAGACGATGCCGGCGCAGCGGACCGCGGAAGCACGAATCCGTGATTTGCGCATCGCGGCATCATATCAGGCACACTTTGGAACCATGCATCCACAACGTCGCATTCGCAGCTTCGTTTTGCGCGCCGGCCGCGTCACCGCGGCGCAGGAGCGGGCGCTCGCCGAACTATGGCCCGCGTACGGCCTCGATTTCACCGGCGGTCCGCTCGACTTGAACCTTGCTTTCGGGCGCGCGGCGGCGCAGGGGCCCGCGCTGCGCTGTCTCGAGATCGGGTTCGGCACTGGAGAAGTGCTCGGCGCACTGGCGGAGACCAATCCGCACATCGACTACCTCGGCATCGAGGTGCATCGCTCAGGTGTCGGGCGGCTGTTGCTGCAGGCAGCGCGGGCCAACCTCAAGAATCTGCGCATCGTCTGCCACGACGCCGTGGAAGTCCTCAAGCTGGCGATTCCAAACGAGGCCTTCGATGAGGTCCTGATCTTCTTTCCCGACCCCTGGCACAAGAAGCGGCACCACAAGCGCCGCTTGATCGACTCCGATTTCGCCGCGTTGCTGGCGGACAAGCTGACGGGCGGCGGGATACTGCGGCTGGCCACCGATTGGCAGGAATACGCGGAGCTGATGCTGTTCGTATGCAATGCCACCCCCACGCTCGAGTCCTTGAGTCCAGATGGTGCCTATGTCCAGCGTCCGGATTTTCGGCCGGCGACGCGATTCGAACGGCGCGGAGCGCGCCTGGGACACGGCGTTTGGGACCTCGCCTACCGCAAGCGGGCGAACCTGGCACTAAGGGAATCTACCGGCTAAAAGAAACTGCCACGAATTCCGTCGATGATGTATTGGACCGCGAGGGCGGCCAGCACCACACCCGACAACCGGCTCATCACATTGGCGCCGGTGACTCCCAGCACGTTCATCAACCGCGGTGCGGCCAGCATCAGGCCCCAGCAGATGATGATCACCACGGTCACGACGCCCAGGAATCCAACGAACAACACCGGCTTGCCCGAAACTTCGCCGGCCATCAGCAGGATCGTCGCCAGGGCGCCGGGGCCGGCCATGAAGGGAAACGCGAGGGGAAAGACGGAAATATCCTGGCGCTTAAGGGATTCCTCGCGCTCCGACGTTGTGGAACGGGTACCCGAGGGGTGCGCGAACACCATGTCGAGCGAGATCAGGAAGAGCAGGGTTCCGCCGGCGATTCGAAACGAACTCAGTGCAATTCCCATGACGTCGAGAAATTTCGCGCCCGCGATTGCGAACACGAAACATATTCCGAGGGCGATGGCGCTGGACTTGAGGGCCATGCTCCTTTGATAGTTCGGGGACGCGCCTTCCGTCAGTCCGGCGAACAGCGGTATCAGGGAAATGGGTTCGACGACGACGAAGAAAACCACGAAGAATTTGAAGAGTTGTTCGGCCATTACCATGCTGCTTCGCGCAAAAATTAGTCATTGCGCGAAGGATTCATTGGGAGTTGAATGGCGTTGAGCATAACAGACGGAGAGGGCCATGAACGCGATGAAGCCGGTCGTAGGTCAATGGTATCGTGGAGTGACCAACGAGCTCTTCGAAGTGGTGGCGATCGACGACCAGGACGAGACCATCGAAATTCAATATTTCGACGGCACTGTCACCGAAATGGATTTCGACGCCTGGAACGAGCAGCTGCTGGATCGCATGCTCGACGCGGCGGATGCGCCGGAAGATTGGTCGGGGGCGATCGACGTGGAAAGCGAAGATTTGGACCGCGACTTCGAAGATACCCCGCGCACCGCCTGGTCAACGCCGGACGACCGCTCGCTGGGCCGCTGAACATACCGCCGTCGTTCCACGCGCTCATCCTCGACGCGCTTTTTCTCGATGTTGGGAGAGTAGCGGCGCCCGCGTCAGCGCGGGCCGTTAGCTTTTGCCGGAAGCGGTTTCGCGCGCCGCGAGTTCGTTCAAGGACCCGCGCAACATCACCAGCAGGATGAGACCGGGCACCGCGCTCAGACAGGTGACCACGAAGAATTTCGGCCAGCCGATCATGGGAACGATGGCGCCCGCAATCGCACCCGTCACGTTCCGTGGCAGAACCGCGAGGGCCGAGAGCAGAGCGTACTGCGTGGCGCTGAAATCCGCCGAGCACAGCGACACTAAAAACGCGACGAAGGCGGCCTGGCCCATGCCGCCGATCATGGTATCCAACGAGGTCGCGAGCGCCAGCAACCACAATTTCTTGCCGGCCAGTGCCAGCCACATGTAGAGCAGGTTGGTGAGCGCTTGGCCGATGCCGAAAACCAAGAGAGATCGAAACGTACCCCATCGTAGATAGACCCAGCCGCCGAACGCGACGCCGATCATGGTCGAGACGGTCATGTTGAGCTTGCCGGCGATGCTCAATTCCTTGAGCGAGAATCCGACGCCCTGGATCATGAAGGTGCTGTACAGGGAGAGCGCAAGCGCGTCGCCGAGCTTGTAGAGCAGCACCAGGAGGAGAAAACCCCACATGCCCTTTTGGTTGAGCAAGGCGCGCAAGGGCAGCCAGACCGCATCGGCCAACGTGCGTGGCGGCCGGCCGGGCACCTCCGGCTCCGGCGCCCAGATCGTCGCGGCCATGGTGGCAGCCATGAGACAGGCCACGAAGATAAAAGCAAGCTGCCAACCCAGACTGGCGGCAATCCACACCAGCACCGCGCCCGCCAGCATGGCCGCCGTTCGGTAGCCGAATGCCGCCGCCGCCGCCGCCAGCGCGCGTTCGCTCGCGGGAATCGCATCCACGCGATAGGCGTCGATGACGATGTCCTGCGACGCGGAAAGGAAGGCCACTAACACGGCGACGCCTCCGAGCACGTAGGGCGCCTTGGTGGGAGAACAGAATCCCATGATGCCGATGCAGACAGCGAGGCAAGCCTGGTAGATCAAGATCCAACCGCGGCGCCGGCCGAGAAACGGCGGCAAGTACCGGTCCAAAACCGGCGCCCACAAGAACTTGATGTTGTATGGCAGTGCCGCCAAGGAAAAAATACCGATGGTCTTGATGCTCAAGCCTTCGGATGCCAGCCACGCCTGCAATGAAAAATTGGTCAGATTGAACGGCAGGCCCGACGCAAAACTCAAGAACAGGATGGCGGCCATGCGCTTGTCTCCCAACGCCTGGAGCAGGGTGGGCTTGGTGGCGGGCGTCAAACCTCGAAACTCGACGTGGGATGGCGTGGGCTCGGCATGGCGCGCGATCTTACCAGCCCCCGCGCCGGCTTGCGGGCCGGCGCTTTGCTTGCGAGACTGCTGCCATGACGACACTCGCCCGAACACCGCCCTATCAAAGCGAGTTCATCGAATTGTGCATGCAATTCGGAGTCTTGAAATTCGGCAGTTTCAAGCTGAAATCCGGCCGCGACAGCCCCTATTTCTTCAACGCCGGATTGTTCAATACCGGAGCGGCCATCGCAGCGGTGGGGCGCGCTTATGCCGCCGCCCTCAGCGCCGCCGATGTGCCATTCGATATGCTCTTCGGCCCGGCCTACAAGGGCATCCCCTTGGTGACGGTCACGGCGGCTGCACTGGCCGAGACCCAAGACCGCAGCGTGGGCTTTGCCTTCAACCGCAAAGAAGCCAAGGATCACGGCGAGGGCGGGCGCATCGTCGGCGGACCGTTGACCGGCCGGGTTCTGATCGTGGATGACGTCGTCACCGCGGGAACCGCCATCCGCGAGTCCATCGACATCATCAAGTCCGACGGAGCACGTCCCGTTGGGGTACTGCTTGCCTTGGATCGTCAGGAACGCGGCAGCGAAGGCGGGCTCTCCGCCGTCCAGGAGGTGCGCGAGCAGTTCGGTATTCCGGTGATCGCGGTCATTAATCTCAATGAGCTTATGCGGTATATGCATGGCCTTGGGCGGTCCGCCGAGCTCGCCGCCATGCACGCGTATCGGGAGCGTTATGGAGTTGAGAATTAGCCCCTAGAAAAGCGGCCGCCCGCGCCCCACAATGCGAGGGTCCATTGGGGAAGTGTTTTTGAAGAATCTTGCCTGGGCTGTCTCGGTCCTATTACTGCTCGCAACGGCGTCCTTTTCGGCAGGCGCGGCGCCGTCGAACGGACGTAAGCTGTACAAATGGGTGGACGAGCAGGGCGTGACCCATTTCGGGGACCACATCCCGCCGGAATACGCATCCCAGGAGCAGCACGTCATTAATTCGCAAGGCGTGGAGACCGAGCGCATCGAGGCGCAGCGTACCCCGGAGCAGCTGGCTGCCGAGGAAAAGAGGAGATTCGAAACCGAACAAAAGGCGAGCCGCGACAAGAACTTGCTGAACACCTACGCCTCCGTGCCGGAAATCGAGCGGCTGCGCGATCAGCGCCTGGCGCTGCTCGCCGATCAGATCAAGGTCACGGGTCAGTTCCTGGAGATATTGAATGGGCGCATGAAGAAGTTGCGCATAGCGAGCCAGCGGTTCCGGCCGTACAGCAACGATCCGAAGGCTCCGCCCATGTCGGATCAGGTTGCGGAAGACCTGGTTCGCGTCGATAACGATATCCACACCCAGCAGGAGAACCTTCGTGAGAAGCGCAACGAGGAAGCAACCATGAGCAAGCAGTTCGAGAGCGACATCGCGCGCTTCAAGGAATTGAAGGGAATCCATTGACGCAGAAGATTCGAATTCTGCTCGGAGTCACCGGCGGCATCGCCGCCTACAAGAGCCCGGACCTGGTACGGCGCCTGATGGAGCGGGGAGCGGAGGTTCAGGTCGTGATGACCGATGCTGCGCAGAAATTCATCACCCCGATGAGTTTTCAGGCGGTTTCCGGTCGACCCGCGCGCGTCGACCTGTGGGATAGCGCGGCGGAGGCCGCCATGGGCCACATCGAACTAGCCCGCTGGGCGGAACTCGTGTTGGTCGCACCCGCAAGCGCCGACTTCATCGCTCGCCTGGCCGGCGGCCGCGCCGATGATTTGTTGGCCACGCTGTGCCTGGCGACGGAGGCCCCCATCGCGCTGGCGCCCGCCATGAACCGGATCATGTGGGCGAACAAGGCCACGCAGGCGAACGTCGAAACCTTGATTTCGCGCGGCATGCGCATTCTCGGGCCCGGCTCCGGCAACCAAGCCTGCGGTGAAATCGGGGCCGGCCGCATGTGGGAACCTGCAGCGCTCGCGGAGAGTGTGCTGGAGCCGCCCGCGAATGCAGGCCTGCTGTCCGGTCTCAATGTATTGATCACGGCAGGGCCCACCCGAGAGCGGCTCGATCCGGTGCGGTACCTCACCAATCGAAGCTCCGGCAAAATGGGCTTTGCGGTCGCGGCCGCAGCCCGTGAAGCCGGGGCGCACGTCACCATGGTGAGCGGCCCGGTGCAGCTTGCGACACCCGCCGGGATTACCCGCATCAACGTGGAGAGCGCCCGGGAAATGTACGCGGCCGTACACCGCCACGTCGCCGAAGCCGATGTATTCATCGCCGCGGCGGCCGTAGCCGATTTTCAACCGGTGACGGTGGCCAAGCAAAAGATCAAGAAACAGGGCGTCGCCGTGAAGCTCGATCTCGAACCTGCTCCGGACATTGTCAAATCGGTGGCGGAAATGTCCAAGCGGCCATTCGTGGTTGGCTTTGCCGCCGAAACAGACCATGTCGAGGAGAACGCGCGCAGCAAGCTCAAACGCAAGAAGCTCGACATGATTGCCGCCAACCATGTCGGGGACGGCATCGCCTTCGACTGCGACGACAATGCGATTACCGTGATTTGGCCGGGTGGAAAAGTCGATGTTGCGCGAGGTCCCAAGATCGACGTGGCTCGGGCGCTGATCGCCCTGATCGCGGAACGGCTGCCGCCCAGCGATGGCCCGCGCCGCGGCGCCCGTAAGCGCCGCATCGCACCCCCGGATACCCGTGCCCGGCTTCGCGGCCGGCGCGCACGGCGCGTATGAGGCGTGGATGAAGCGTATGAAGCGGACGATCTGCGCATGAAGCGGACGATCAAGGTGCGCATTCTCGACCCCCGCATCGGCCGCGAATTTCCGCTGCCGGAGCACGCCACCCCGGGCTCCGCCGGCATGGATCTTCGCGCGTGCATCGACGCGCCGATGGTGCTCGAGCCCGGAGCTGCCGAATTGCTGCCGACCGGCATCTCGATTTATGTCGAGGACCCCGAGCTCGCGGCGCTGCTGTTGCCGCGGTCCGGTCTCGGCCACAAGAACGGCATCGTCCTCGGCAATCTCGTCGGACTGATCGATTCCGACTACCAGGGACCGCTGATGGTGTCGTGCTGGAATCGCGGGTCGGCACCGTTCACGATTACACCCGGCGACCGCATCGCCCAGATGGTGATCGTCCCCGTCGTTCACGTGGATTTTGAGGTGGTCGAGGATTTCGCCGGATCACGCCGCGGCGGCGGCGGCTTCGGCAGCTCCGGACACAATTAATATTCGGCGCTCACTTACTCTGGGCGGATCGCCAGTCTCGGGGTCGCCCTATGTCTACGGTCACCTATCTCGGTGCACGCCCGCGAAATGGCGCTAGTGCGGCGCTGCGCATACCGTCATGCTCGCGCGCATGGCAATTCGGGACTGGCCCCGCGATGAGCGGCCGCGCGAGAAACTGCTCGAGAAGGGCGCCGCGGCCCTGTCCGACGCGGAACTGCTGGCGATACTGCTCCGCAACGGCACCCGCGGGTCGTCCGCCCTCGATCTGGCGCGCGATGTGCTCAAAAGCTTTCGAGGCTTGCGAAAATTCATCGCCGCCGACCGGCAGCGGTTTTGCGCCGTCCCCGGACTCGGGGTGGCGCGGTTCGCCGAATTGCAAGCCGCGGTCGAAATCTCCCGGCGGCAGCTCACCGAGTCGCTCAAAGCGGGCCCGTCTCTGGCGAGTCCCCGTGCGACCTGCGATTTTCTCAGCGCGAAGCTGCGCGACCTCGAACATGAAGTTTTCTGTTGCCTATATCTCGATAAGCGCCACCGCCTGATCGAGTACGAAGAGCTGTTTCGCGGCACCATCGACGGTGCGAGCGTGCACCCGCGCGAAATCGTCAAGCTGGCCCTGCAGCGCAATTCGGCTGCAGTGATCGTCGCTCACAACCACCCGTCCGGCATTGCCGAGCCGAGTCAGGCCGACGAACTCATCACCCATCGGGTGAAGGAGGCGCTCGGACTGGTCGATATTCGGCTGCTCGATCACATCATCGTGGGCGACGGAGTGAGCGTATCGTTCGCGGAACGAGGACTCATTTAAAATGCGGGTAGCGCCGCAGTCGCCTAGGCGAGCGTTGAATCAAAGCGCCCGACAACCATTCAATTGACGGGGCGAGAGTCTCGGAGAATCGAACGTGTATTGCGCATGGCCAGAACGCTGACAAACGTCGCAATTCGTGACTGAGCGGAGAGCCGGCGGTATTCCGTCTTGTACACCTCCAGTACTTTCAGCTCGGGCACATCCAGTTTTTCGGACAGCGCTTGAATTGCACGCTGCGCGTCGTCGTCTGAGCTTGGCATTGACTCCGGCATATTGATTACCCCTAGTGACACGGTCTGGTGAGACGGTGCTCTGAAAAGACCGCTTCGCAACTCGTCGATGGACCCTGCGGTCTGCGTCGAATTTGAGGGTGGAATACTCTCAGGAAGTAAGCCGATTGGCCATCCGACATTCAGCCCGTAAAGGCTCGAGTTGAGGCACGCGATTGCCGGTGAGCAAGTTCCCGGCACGGGTGAGGATACGAGTCCATCCCATTGTTTTAGCACGAGCGGATCGGGTCGCTAGCCGACCTGGCAGCCGACCCCGGGGTATTCTGCGCCCCATTATGGTGCAAACAATTGCCCACACGACATCTTTTCATCGCCAGGTGATAATTGCTCACTCGACAATTTAAGCGATTGAAAAATAAGTCTTTTTCAGAATTATCCCAGAGCGGTCGCGGCGCACCGCTGCAACGCATTGCGCCGATAATGGTGCAGTCGGCTAGGAGCCATGCACCAAGCTGATTCATTGCTAAATATTTTGGAGAGTAAAGATGATTGGATTGATCGCCCGTTGGGGCCACAACATTTTGTTGAGCAGCATTGCGCTCCTGACCATCGCCGTGGTGATTTTGGCCAGGTGACGCAGAGCGGTACGGGGGTCGCGAGGGCCTCTGTCGCCGTGGCCGGCTCAAGCTCCGCGCGGCCGACGTTGCCTTCCGCCCCCACACCCTGGTATAAAGCGCGGCTGTCCCATTTCGTTCAAGTCCAAAGGTTTACGCCATGTCGCGAGTTTGCCAGGTCACGGGTAAGGGCCCGAAAACGGGGAACACGGTTTCGCATGCCAATAATCGCAAGCGCCGCCGATTCTTGCCCAATTTGCACACGCACCGATTTTGGCTCGAAACCGAAAAGCGCTTCGTGAGCTTGCGGGTCACGACTCGCGGCTTGCGTACCATTGAAAAGCGAGGTGTCGACGTGGTGGTCGCCGACCTCCGTGCCCAAGGCGTCAAGGTCTAAGGAGCATTCAGCATGCGCGATAAAATCAAGTTGATCTCTTCGGCCGGTACCGGTCATTTCTACACGACCACCAAGAACAAGCGGCTGCATCCCGACAAGATGGAAACCAAGAAATTCGATCCGGTGGCGCGCAAGCACGTCCCCTACAAAGAATCGAAGATCAAGTAAGCTCGAGAGTTCCTCGGGCGCTGGTTGAACCTTGCCCGAACTGCCTGAAGTAGAGACGACCCGGCGCGGTATTGCGCCCGCACTGGTCGGCAGGCGCGTCACGCTGGTCGTGGTCCGGGACCGCCGCTTGCGCTGGCCCATCGACGCCAATCTCGCGTCGGCCATCACCAGATCAAGTCGTGCGCCGTATCGAGCGGCGCGCTAAATACATGTCTGTTCGGATTCGACAACGGCACACTCATCGTGCATCTCGGCATGTCGGGAAGTCTGCGCGTTCTCGGCGCGGACATCCCGCCTCAATTGCACGACCATTGGGACATCCAGGTGGACTCAGGTGCAGTGCTGCGATTCCACGATCCGCGCCGCTTCGGCAGCGTTCTGTGGACCCAATCGGATCCGCTCGAGCACAAGCTGCTCGCAAAGCTCGCCCCCGAACCCTTGGGCGATGCCTTCGACGCCGAATATTTGTTTCGGGCAACCCGCAGGCGCGCCGTCGCGATCAAGCAATTCATCATGAACTCGCACGTAGTAGTGGGCGTCGGCAACATCTACGCCAGCGAGGCGCTGTTTCGCGCACGCATTGCGCCGCGCCGCGCCGCGCGCCGCATCACGCGCGCTCAGGCTGCAGCGCTGTCCCAGGCCATCAAGGAAGTCCTCGCCGAAGCCATCGAGATCGGCGGCACGACGTTGCGGGACTACGTGAATGCAGACGGCATGCCCGGCTACTTCAGGCAGAAACTATTCGTGTATGAGAGGGACGGTCAATCGTGCCGCGTGTGCAGAAAGCCGGTGAAGCAATTCGTCCAGGGCCAACGGTCGACGTACTGGTGTGCCGTGTGCCAGCGTTGACGCCGGCGCGAGCTCAAACATCGGTCCTCCCATTAGTTCGTCGAACCGTTGCAGCGAAAGCTAATACACCAGCCCTTCTCCCTCGCCACGCGGGTCCGACGCCGCCTCGACCTTGCCGGTCGCATAGTCCCAAGTGATGACTTCCATGTTGCCCCAGCGTCGGCTGCTTTCCTTGAGCGAGTGGCCCATGGCCTGCAGTCGAGCGATCTCATCCGCCGACAGCGCGCCCTTCTCGTAGTCCACGACGTCCGGTAAATACTGGTGGTGATAGCGCGGGTCTTTCACGACGTCCGCCGCGCTCATGCCGTCGAGATAGTCGAGCATCCCGAGGAGCACCATGCTGATGATGTAGCTCCCGCCCGGAGTGCCGATGATCATCACGCCCTTCGGCGTCTCGACGAAACTCGGCGCCATGCTGGAGAGACTCCGCTTGTTGGGCGCAATGGCGTTGGCGGCGTCGCCCACCAGTCCGAACGTATTCGGCGTTCCCGGTTTGATCGAGAAATCATCCATGGTGTCGTTCAGCAGCACACCGGTCTTCGGCGGCATATAGCCCGTACCGAAGAACAGATTGATCGAGATCGTTCCGGCGACTCGATTTCCGGCCGCATCGAGGACGGAAAAATGAGTGGTCTGCATGCCCACCGGCTGGGAGCCGATTCCCGGCAGCATGTCGCTCGGCATGGCCTTGTCGGTGCGAATGCTGGCGCGCTGTCCCGCCGCGTAATCCGGGCTGGTGAGCAGTCTCAAGGGCATCGAAACGAAATCCGGATCGCCGAGATACTGCGCCCGGTCGCGGTAGGCGCGGCGCATGGCTTCGATCACCAAGTGCTTGCGCGTGATCGAATCAACGCGGTGCAGATCGTAGCCCGACAGGATATTGAGCGCGTCGACGACCGCGATTCCGCCCGATGACGGGGGCGACGCCGAGACGATGCGCGCTCCGTGGTAGCTGCCCACCAGGGGCTTGCGTTCGATGACCTTGTACGCGGCGAGGTCCGCCAGAGTCCATATTCCGCCGGTGGCGCGCACGCCGCTCACCAAGTCTTCGGCGACGCGGCCGGTGTAAAATCCCTTGGCGCCTTGGGCTGCGATGGCTTCGAGAGTGTTCGCCAGGTCGGGTTGTTTGACGATAAATCCCAACTCGGGCACGGCGCCGTCCACGGTCAAGAACACTTTGGCGGCGTCCGGCGAATGCAAAATGGCCTCGCGCTTGAAGCGCAGGCCGCCCTGCAGACGCGCATACAGAGGAAAGCCGCTGCGCGCCAGCCGAATCGCCGGCTGCAAGCTCTCTTTCAGCGGCAGTTTTCCGAACTTGAGCGCCAGGTACTCGAAGGCGGCGGGTTCGCCTGGAATTCCGGCGGCCAGTGAACCGGCGGTGGATGCGTTTTCGATGGGATTGCCGGCACTGTCCAAGTACATGTCGCGCGACGCCGCGCCCGGCGCCTTTTCGCGCGCATCCAACATGGTCTCGAAGCCGTCCTGTTGCCGATGCAGCAAGTAGAATCCGCCGCCGCCCAGTCCCGAACTCGAGGGTTCGACCACCGCCAAAGCCGCCGATACGGCAACCGCGGCGTCGAAGGCGTTGCCGCCCTTGGCGAGTATTTCCTGGCCGGCTTCGCTCGCCAGCGGATACGCGCTCGCGATGGCGCCCTTGTGGGCCGCCACGGGAAGCGCTTCCTTCGCAGGTGCGGGTTGCCTGGCAAGGGCCGCTCCCGCCAGGATGGCGGCGAGCCCGAAGACGCCGAGAATTCTCAAAGCTTGCGGTGCTTTTTCAGCTCGAGCTCCACGATGGGATGAACGAACTCGGAGACGTTGCCGCCCAAGACGGCGATTTCGCGTACCAGCGTGGAAGAGATGAATGTGTATTGTTCCTGCGGTGTCATGAATACCGACTCGATGTCAGGGCTGAGATGCCGGCTCATATTAGCCAATTGAAACTCGAATTCGAAGTCGGACACTGCGCGCAGACCGCGCACCACCACCGCCAAGCCGTTCTGCCGCGCAAAATCCACCGTGAGACCGACATACCCCTTTACTTCCACGTTGTGGACATCCGCGAGTACGCGGCGCGCCATATCGACGCGTTGCTCCAGGGAGAACATCGGCGCCTTGTTCGGATTGGCGGCGATCGCCACGACCAGGCGATCGAAAATGCTCGCCGCCCGCCGCACCAAGTCTTGATGTCCGTTGGTAATCGGATCGAAGGTCCCAGGATAAACCGCTGTTCTTTTGATCATAGGCCGGTTTGTTCATCGCCCGCGCGCGCATTGACGCGGGCTAAATGATACCCCACCTCGCCTGCCGACTTCGATTTGAGAAGCTCCCAGTGAGCCGGCACGGCGGGCGCCCCCGCCGACTTCTCGCTTTCGAGGTACACCAAACCGCCGGATCTGACCCAGCCACCTGCATCCAACAAGGGGATGTAGTCCGCGAGAGCTCCCTGACCGAACGGCGGATCCATGAATACGATGTCGAACGGCCCCCCATACGGACGCCCGGAGGCCTCCCCGGCGGTACGCAGGAAGCGCGAAGCGCCCATTTCCACGACTCGGGCCTTGGATGTTCCACCCAACCGGGCGAGTTCGGCCACCAGTCCCCGGGCGGCCGGCTGGGCCTGCTCGACGAACACCACACTGGTAGCGCCGCGCGACAGGGCCTCAAGCCCCAAGGCGCCGGAGCCGGCGAACAGATCCAGACAGCGGGTACCGACAATGGAGTGCTGCAGCCAGTTGTACAGAGTCTCGCGCACTCGATCGGGCGTCGGCCGCAACCCGGGAACATCGGGGAAACTGACTCGACGGCCGCGCCAGCCGCCGCCGATGATGCGGACGGAATTGCGGCCGTCCTGCGGCGGCGTGGGCGGGTTGGGAGACTTGCGAGGCTTGGTCGGTGGCACCCACGGCATCATACTCGGTAAGATGGGCGGCTCATGACGAACGAAGCCGACAAGCCCGGAGTCCGCGGCTTTTTCAAGCGCCTGCGCGCCAAATTGAACACCGGGCCAGCCTGGCTGACGACCGACATCAAAGAGCTCCTGCCGGGGCGCAAGATCGATGCGGAGATTCTCGACGATCTGGAAACGCGGCTCATCTCCGCCGACGTCGGCGTCGAAGCGGCGGCTCGAATCCTCGGCGATTTGCGCAAGCGCGTCGCCCGCAAAGAGCTGGACGATGTCGATGCACTGCTGAAAGCACTTCACGCAGCCATGTTGGAAATCCTCGAGCCCGTCGAGCAGCCTCTCAACATCGATCGTGACATCAGGCCCTACGTGATTCTGGTGGTGGGCATCAACGGCGCGGGAAAAACCACCACTATCGGCAAGCTGGCGCACCGATTGCTCCAGGAAGGCCGCACCGTCATGCTGGCCGCCGGCGACACTTTTCGAGCCGCCGCGCGCGAGCAGATCGAAGTGTGGGCCGAGCGCAATAAGGTCCCCATCATCGCGCAGCAGGCGGGCGCCGAACCCGCCGCCGTCATCTACGACGCACTGCAGGCCGCGAAGGCCCGCAATATCGATGTCCTGATCGCCGACACCGCCGGCCGCTTGCACACCCAGACGCATCTCATGGACGAACTCAAGAAGGTCAAACGGGTGTTGGCGCGGCTGGATCCCAGGGCGCCCCATGAAGTGCTGCTGGTGCTGGACGGAACCATCGGTCAGAACGCCATTGCGCAGGCCGAGGAGTTCAACAGGGGCCTGGGCGTCACCGGGCTGGTCATCACCAAGTTGGATGGCACCGCCAAAGGGGGCGTGGTGCTGGCCATCGCGCAGAAGCTGAAGATTCCGATCCGCTTCGTGGGCGTGGGCGAGCAAAGCGAGGATTTCGGGGTATTCAATGCCTCGGAGTTCGTGTCCGCACTTTTGAAATCCGATGGGGAGGCCAACCTCCAGAAGGCGGACGGCCGAACGGGCGACACCGTCGCAGCGGACGGCAGAGTCCGCAGATGATCCGGTTCGATCAAGTCTATAAGCGCTATGCAAACGGCCGCGAGGCGCTGGCGGGCGTGTCGTTCGCCGTCGAAGACGGCGAGATGGCATTTCTCACCGGACATTCCGGCGCCGGGAAAAGCAGTATTTTGAAGCTGATCGCGCTGCTCGAGCGGCCCACCCGCGGCCAGGTCTTCGTGGGCAATCAAAACACCGCCGGCATCAAACCGCGCGGCATTCCGCACTTTCGCCGCCAGATCGGCGTGGTTTTCCAGGATCACAAGCTGCTGCTCGACCGACCCATCGCGGACAATGTGGCCCTACCCCTCATCATCGCCGGGACGCCCACTCGCGAAATCGATAAGCGCGTCCGGGCGGCGCTCGATCAGGTCGGCCTGCTCGGCAAGGAGAAGAGCCGGCCGCTGGAATTGTCGGCGGGCGAACAGCAGCGGGTGGGCATCGCGCGGGCGATCGTGGGCAAACCCAAACTGCTCATCGCCGATGAACCCACCGGCAATCTCGATCCCGATTTGGCGCTCGAGACCATGCGTCTGTTCAAGCGGTTCAACGAGGTGGGCGTGACTGTGGTGATTGCCACCCATGATGTCCACCTCATAGATCAATTCGGTGCGCGGCGCATCGTTCTCGGCGACGGGCGCCTTGCCGCGTGAACGCACGAGCCTGGCTCGCGCGGCATGCCCAAACGTTCGTGGGCTCGTTGGGGCGCTTGGTGCAGCACCCCATCGCCGCGTTGATGACCATGGGTGTCATCGGGGTGGCACTGGCGCTGCCGCTTCTGCTCAACGTGTTGCTGCAGAACTCCCGTACCGCCACCGCGAACTGGAACCAGGTGTTCGATATTTCCGTCTACCTCGACAAGAAACCGGGCGGCACCCGCGCGCAAGCTCTGGCCAAACAATTGCGATCCAGACCGGACGTCGCGGCGGTACGGGTCATCACGGCCGATGAGGCGCTGGTTCAGTTCCGCACCGCGTCCGGCTTCGGCACCGCGTTGGACGCCCTGCGGGACAATCCGCTGCCCGATACCGTGGTGGTCACGCCTGCCCTCCCAGCCAGCAACCCCCGGGGAACGGCGATCCTGAAGAATGCCATCGTGGCGATGCCCGACGTGCAAACGGTCCAAATCGACTCAGAGTGGGTCGAGCGCCTGACCGCTATGCTTTCCATATTGCACCGCATCATCTGGCTGACCGGTGCCCTCCTGGGGGTGGGTGTGGTGCTGGTGGTCGGCAACACGATTCGGTTGGATATATTGAACCGCAGGGCCGAGATCGAGGTCATGAAACTAGTGGGCGCGACCGACGGTTTCGCCCGGCGCCCGTTCTTGTACAGCGGGGTTTGGTATGGGCTGGGCGGGGGCCTGTTGGCCGTGTTGCTGGTGGCCACGGCGGTGGCGTCGCTGGCTAAACCGGTGGGGCAGCTCGCCGGACTTTACGGCAGCCAACTGAAGTTGAACGGCCTCGGTTTCGGCCGGGGTATCGCGGTCCTGGGGGTTTCGATCGGCCTCGGATGGCTCGGCTCGTGGCTCGCCGCCACCCGCCACATTCGCGGCATAGAACCGCGGTAAAATTGACCCACGGCAATGCAATTAAGTTATTGACGTATATAGTTAAATTCTGGTGAACTCTGGTCGCTTTTAGCACTCAAAGGTATGGAGTGCTATTATGGCACCCGAGACTTGATTGGAGGTTTTCGCTCATGACTGCAGCCTTGGTCGCTAAACAGACTGGTTTGGTTTTTGCCGGCCCCGTGGGGAGCCTGGATTCTTATATCGACCGCGTTTCGCAGATCCCGGTTCTGGCGAAAGAGGACGAAGTCGCCCTCGCGATCCGCTTCCGCAACGAGGCCGACCTGGACGCTGCGCGCCAGTTGGTGCTTTCGCATCTGCGCTTCGTGGTGCACATCGCACGCGGCTATTTAGGCTATGGGCTACCCATGGGCGATCTCGTGCAGGAAGGC
The DNA here is from genome assembly GCA_963799885.1 of uncultured Gammaproteobacteria bacterium. GTDB lineage: Bacteria > Pseudomonadota > Gammaproteobacteria > Steroidobacterales > Steroidobacteraceae > Bog-1198. Next base: position 234,747 of record CAWCYX010000008.1, read on the forward strand.
AACGTCGGCCTGATGAAGGCAGTCAAGCGCTTCGATCCCAATGTCGGCGTGCGGCTGGTGTCGTTTGCCGTGCATTGGATCCGCGCGGAGATTCACGAGTATGTGCTGCGCAACTGGCGCCTGGTGAAGGTGGCGACCACCAAGTCGCAGCGCAAGCTGTTCTTCAATTTGCGCAAGATGAAGAAGAATCTCGCGTGGCTGTCCGAAGAAGAAACGCGGGCGGTGGCGCGCGATCTGGGTGTGGAAGTCAGCGATGTCCGCGAAATGGAGCAACGCTTGTCGGCGCGGGATATGTCTTTCGACCCCGCGCCGGAAAGCGACGAGGAAGAGGCCTACTCGCCCGCCATGTATTTGCCGGCCACCAATGCGGACCCGGCAATCGAGGTGGAGCGCGAAGAGTGGGAAGAGGATTCGAGCGATCGCCTGGTACTGGCGATGGAGAAGCTCGACGAGCGCAGCCGCAACATCTTGAAGCGCCGCTGGATGACGGAAGAAAAGGCGACGCTGCATGAACTGGCGGACGAATACGGCATTTCAGCCGAGCGGGTGCGTCAAGTCGAGAGCAACGCCATCAGCAAACTCAAGGGATTGATGGTCCCCGCGTAAGCGTCAACCGCCGCTCGCGACTCACGCCGCAGTCCGCCGTTCGTACCCCACGGCTTCCCGGAATGCGTGAGCGTGCAACTCGGCGGTGCGCTCACGCGTGGGCGCATACCCGCCTCCCAGCACGATCACCAACGGCACGCTCCGGCCGCGCACGGCTTCGACGACGGCAAGATCGCGCGCCCGAATGCCGTCTTCGCTGAGCGCCAGCTTCCCATACCGGTCGCCCGCGGCCACGTCCACCCCTGCGAGATAGAACGCGATATCCGCCCCGGCTTTCTCGAGCACTGTAGGGAGGTGGCGCTGCAACGACTCCAGATATTCGGCATCCCCGACACCGTCCTTCAATCCCACGTCGAGATCGGAGCGCATTTTTGCGGCCGGATAATTGCGCTCGCCGTGCATGGAAAACGTGAACACTTCGTCCGTGCCTTCGAAGATCGCTGCGGTACCGTTGCCTTGATGCACGTCCAGGTCGATGATGGCCGCCCGCTCGATGGCGCCCTCGACGCGCAGCTTGGCCACCGCGACGGCTACGTCGTTCAATACGCAAAAGCCCTCGCCGTGATCGGCGAAGGCATGATGAGTGCCTCCAGCCAGATTTCCGGCCAAGCCGCCCGCGAGCGCTGCGCGCGCCGCCAGCAGGGTTCCACCCGAAGCCAATCGCGAGCGCAGCCACAGCGCTTCCGACCATGGCAGCCCGAGCCGACGCTGCTCCACGGCGGACAATCCCGACGATTCCAGCTTGTTCAAGTACTCGGCCGTGTGTACCAGATCGAGCGTTTCCCGATCGAGCGGCGCAGGCTCGAGCAGATCGCCGGCCGCCAGCACGCCCTCCGCAAGGAGTTGATCCTTGAGCAGTGGGTATTTACTCATCGGAAAGGGATGACCCGGGGACAGGGGCACCTGGTACCCCGGGTGATAGCTGCACTTCATTCGAAAATTGCAGCACACTTGTGCGGCAACCGCCAGGAATTTGAAAGAGGCCCGCCCGATCGGGTTAGGCGGCCGACCGCTGGGCAGGCGGCGATGAGCGGCTGAGCGCGCTGTGATCGATGTCCGCCAGTTCACCGCCCAATGCATCGCGCAGCGCTTCCAGATGCGAGCACCTGGCGCGCGCGTCATGCAAAGCCGCGTGTGTCAGATCCAGCACTCGGGCGAGCGCGGCGCACTCGGATTGCATCTCCGCGGCAGCGCGGGCTGCCGCAAACCAGCGGCGCTCGAGAAGATCGGATTCAGAATCTTCTGCCGGGTGGAAACTGCTCATCGGGTGCGGCTCCTGTCGTGTGGCGGAAGACAGATCCTGCACTCTGAAGATGACAGTTTGTGGATCGCGCTCGCGCCAACCATGAGGCAGTCGGCGCGACGCTGCACCCCGCTGCGACGCTGCGCTGAAGCGTATGCCAGGGCAGGCTCCACGTTTCCGGTACACCGCTCATGCCTGATCTCCTCTCGTCATGCCACCTGTCCGACCGGCATCTCGATCGGGGGGACGTCGATCAGTTCGCGCAACTTCGGCCATTCGATGAGCCGCAGCTGGCCGTTCAGATCCTCGACCAACGATGTGCAGCTCTCCACCCAGTCGCCGTCGTTGCAGTACAGAATTCCATTGATATCGCGCATTTCGGCCCGATGGATATGGCCGCACACCACCGAACTGACGTCGCGTTTGCGCGCCGCTTGCGCGACCGCGTCCTCGAAGCTGCCGATGTATTGAACCGCCGTCTTCGCCTTGTTCTTGAGGTAAGACGACAGCGACCAATGGGGCAGATCGAATTTTCGCCGCCACCAATTGATATATGGGTTCGCCGCTAGAAGGATGTCGTAAATATTGCTGCCGAGTTTGGCCAACCAGGGACTGCATTTCACCACACTGTCGAACTCGTCGCCGTGCAGCACCAGCATACGGCGACCATCAGCAGTGACGTGGATGAATTCGCGGTGGATTTCGAGATTCCCGAATACCGCGCCATCGAATTCTCGAAACACCTCGTCATGGTTGCCCGGGACGAAGATGACCCTCGTGCCGCGCTTGGCCTTGCCCAGAATGGTGCGCAGTACGTTATTGTGCGACTGCGGCCAGAACATGGTTTTCTTCATGCTCCAGACGTCGATGATGTCGCCCACCAGAAAGAGGGTGTCCATTTCCACGTGGTGCAGGAAGTCGAGCAACAGTTCCGCGCTGCAGCCCCTGAAACCTAGATGGATATCCGAGATGAAGACCGTCCGCAGCCGCATCGGCGAGGGGGTTCTATGCTCCACCATGTTTGATCTCCTCCGAGTCTTCATGTCACCGCTCACAGTCGGCGTTTCATGTGACGGAACGATGACTTGCAAAAGAAGATTTGTTTACAGGAAGGGCACTTAGGCGCGAAACATCGCGTGAAACACTAAACTGTGACGCCGGTTTACTTCTCAGCCGGCGTGGGGAGACGAGTTGTCGGAACCGCAAACCGGTAGCCGAATCCACGAACTGTCTGTATGTAAGCCTCGTACCCCGCCTCGCTGAGCGCCCTTCTCAGACGCTGCATGTTGACATCCACCGTTCGCTCATCGACCTCGCTGTCGTCGCCCCACACCTGGGTCAACAGCTGAGTGCGATTGAAGGTTCTACCGAGGTTTGATATCAAAAACTCCAGCAACCGGTACTCAATCCCACGGACGTTGACGGACTGGCCGCGGATGGTGACCCGGGTCGTCGATGAGTCGAGCACGAGCGCATCGCAGCTGATGATTGTGGGTTGCAGTGCGCGGGGACGCGAACGGAGCACCGAACCGACGCGCGCAACCACCTCGCGCAATGAGAACGGCTTGACGATGTAGTCGTCGGCGCCAAAGTTCAGACCCGCCACGACATTATGTTCTCCCGCGAGGGCGGACATGATGATGAGGCGTATGCATTGCGGCGCCCGCGCCGCCCGGATTCCCTCGATCAGATCGAGAGCCGTGAAGCCGGGCATGTCCCAATCAACGATCACCAAATGCGGCGGTCGCTCCACGATCGCGACGGCCGCGGCCGAGCAATCAGTGATCGCACGAACGGCGAAACCAACACCGGCGAGTTCCTGGCGCAGGGATTCGACCGCTGCGAGGTCCCGATCGACGATCAAAATCTGCCTTTGGCCTTCGGTTGCGTGCATGGCTTCATGCGATTAAAGGCATGAAGCTTTACAGTTCGTTGACACTTTTGTGACCCTGTCGGCATCAGGGCATCAGGGCATCAGGGCATCAGGGCAGCTGGGCAATCGAACGATGGGCCGCACGCACCGATACCGAAGCGTATCCACGCAGCGCGTCGGGACGTGCCCTTGGGCTGCCATCGTCACCGGCTGTGTTCCATGCAGCGAGGAGCAGTCCGAACGCCAGCCAATTGAGAGAGGCCTCGCGATTGTGCATCCAAAAGGCGCGCGACTTGCTGAAGATGGGTGCGGCCGGCCGAGGCGGCGGCCGATCCTGGATCACGGTGGTCATCGATATGATGTTCATTGGAAGTCTCCTCGTTGAGGTATACGTACTTTCGCAGGCAATTCCGCCATGCAACGCATGTCGAACGCGGCGACTTCCGGGCAAATTGTGGCGAATAGTGGCGTCCCCTGTGGGACGCGCCGGCGCAAGCTCTAAGGGGATGGCGATCGGCTATGATCCCGCCATGAGAAAGCAGATTGCGATCGTCGAGGACGAGGCGGCACTTCGCGAGAACTACTCCGCGGCGCTCGCGCGCCAGGGTTATCAGGTCAAGACATACGGCAACCGCAAGACGGCAATGCAGGCGTTCGATGCGCACCTGCCCGATCTTGCGATCATCGACATCTCTTTGGAAGACGAGGCCGAGGGGGGCTTCGACCTGTGCCGCGAATTACGGGCGCTATCCGCGGAAATTCCGATCATTTTCCTCACGGCTCGCGATAGCGAGTTGGATGCGGTGTCCGGCTTACGTCTGGGAGCGGACGACTTCTTGACCAAGGATGTGAGCCTGCCGCACTTGGGTGCGCGGGTCGCGGCGTTGTTCCGGCGCATCGATGCGCTGCGGCGGCCGGACAATGCGGCCCAGATCGTGCGCCGCGGGCCGCTGTCGATCGACGGCGAGAAGATGCAAACCTCGTGGAATGGAGTTCCGGTGACGCTGTCGTTGACGGAATTCTGGATCGTGCATGCCCTGGCGCGCAATCCCGGGCACGTCAAGAATCGGCAGCAACTCATGGACGCCGCCAATGTTGTGTTGGATGACAACACCATCACATCGCATGTAAAACGCGTGCGCCGCAAGTTCCAACAGATCGACGCCGGCTTCGATGCCATTCAAACCGTATACGGAATGGGCTACCGCTGGGTCGAGTGAGCATCCGCTTCCAACTTCTGGTCATTGCGCTCACCACGCTCGTATTGCCGTGGGCGGGCTGCGAATACGCACGTGAATTGGAGACCACCTTGCGGGTCTCGCAGGAGAATTCGCTGCAGGCTTCCGCCGGCACCATTGCCAATGCATTGTCGGCTGAATCGCAGCGCGTCTTCGGCGATGTCGACGACCGTGAACCGTTCGACTCAGATCAGGGCGATCTGTACGTCTTTCCCCTGCACAACCAGCCTTTGCTGGACGGCTATCGGGAGGACTGGGGCCTTGACAAAGAGCCTCGAGCGCTGCCGGCGGACGGACTCGGTGCGCGGCTGCAGGCGGGTTTCACAGAGCGCTATTGTTTCCTGTATCTGGAGGTCGACGACGGCAACTTCACACCGGAACCCAGCGACGTACATCCGGACCTAGATCGATTCGATCGGGTCAATATCACTCTGGAACGGCCCGACGGCACGGTGGCGTCCTACTTCTTTGCGACCGGCGCCCCGGGACTCATCGAGGCCCAGAGCACCGTCAGGGGCAACGACGGCGTCGACCACGCGGCGCCGGAAGCGAGAATCCAGGCCTTCTGGCTGCAGACATCGCGCGGCTTTCACCTCGAAGCGCGAGTGCCGAGGAGCTTGATGGGCGGGCGCCTCTGGGTGGAAGCCATTGACGGCACCGCGGGCCGCAAGGCCGGCTTCATGGGCGCCGATACTAAACGTGGCGGCCGCCTGTTCTTTGAAACTCCCGGTCTCTCCGATTTGCTTTCGACCTTCATTGCTCCGGGTACGCGCGCGACCGTCGTCGACACGAACGCTCTGAAGCTTGGCGTGGCGGGAACGCTCGCGCTGAACGAGGAGGCGGACTTGCGATCGACCGCGGGCACCTGGTATCGCCGGTTCGTGGCAGGCGACATCTCGCGATGGCCCCTGCAGAAGTCCGCGCCGGATCATATGGAAGGCAAGAGCGTCGCAGATGGCTTGGCCGGCCGGCCCGCGGCCGAGTGGTTTCGTGCGGGTTCCAACCAGACGGCGCTGCTGCTGGCGGCGGCTCCCATCCGCGTCTCCGCTCGGACCCGCGGGGCGGTGATCCTCGAGCAGGCAGGCGATCAACTTCTGGAACTGCGCGACCGCGCGCTCATCCATCTTTTCAATCTCACGCTCCTCGCCACGGCGCTCGCCGTCGCCATCGCCGTCGGCGTGGCGAGTTGGATCAGCCTCCGAATCGGAAGCTTGAGGTTGGCGGCGGAGACTGCGGTTACCCATCAGGGCAAGATCCGACTCGACATGCCCGAGTCCAACCGTGCGGACGAAATCGGCGACTTGTCCCGGAGCTTTGAGGGGCTCCTCGAGCGGCTCAACGAACATACGCAGTACCTCCGCACGCTCGGGGGAAAGTTGTCGCACGAACTGCGCACACCGCTCACCATCGTTCGCTCCTCGCTCGATAATCTCGAGTCGGAGGGAGTGCGGACGGACCAACGCGGGTACGTCACGCGTGCGCGCGAGGGGGTGCTACGGCTTCAATCCATCTTGAGCGCCCTCGGGGCCGCGGCGCGGGTCGAGGAAAGCATCAAACAGACCGATCGGCTGAGATTCGACCTTGGAGAGTTGCTGCAATCGACGGTTGCCGGCTACCGCGACGCCTTTCCCGCAGCGCACATCGAGTTCACCGCGCCGCCCGATGCCTGTTTCATGCATGGCGCACCCGACCTCGTGGTTCAGATGCTCGACAAGCTTATCGAGAACGCGGTGGATTTCTGCGCGGCATCGGGGGCGATCACCGTGCGCCTGGCGCGTGCGGGAACACATTACGAGCTCTCGGTCTCGAATGACGGGCCGCCGATTCCCGAAGCCCTGCTCGGCCGCCTGTTCGAATCATTATTCGAAAATCGGCAGGGGACGGATGATAAGCCCCATTTCGGTTTGGGTTTGTATATCGTCCGCCTCATCGCCGAATTTCACGGCGGTGTCGCCGTCGCCGCAAACCGGCCGGATGCCGGCGGCGCCGTATTCACCGTCGTCCTGCCGCTGATCTAAGTTCCGCTATAATGAAGGCATGTACGAGCTTTACGTCGCGAACAAGAACTATTCCTCGTGGTGGCTGCGCCCCTGGGTGTTGCTGCGCGAGATGCGGATCCCGTTCGTCGAACACCAGCTTTTTTTCGGCGACCCATCAGGCTGGGACGACTACCGGAAAATATCGCCCACCGGCAAGGTACCCTGCCTTATCGACGGCGATACCGTGGTGTGGGACTCGCTGTCCATCGCCGAATATCTGGCTGAGCGGCATGCTGCGGTATGGCCGGCCCAGGGAATCGCCCGCGCGTGGGCGCGCAGCGCGGCCGCCGAGATGCACTCCGGGTTCAATGAACTGCGCAATCGCTGTTCCATGAGCTGCGGCCTCAAAGTGCGGCTCTTCGAGTACCCGGCCGCGCTCGAGCGCGATGTCGCCCGCATGGGAGCGCTGTGGAACGAGGGACTACGCCGCTTCGGCGGCCCATTCCTGGCGGGCAGCACCTTCACTGCCGTCGATGCGTTCTTCGCTCCGGTCGCCTTCCGGGTGCAGACGTACGGTCTTGCGTTGGATGCGACGGCCGATGCTTATGTGAAACGCCTGTTGGATCTTCCGTCCATGAAAGAGTGGTATGCGGACGGCATCAAGGAAACGATCCGCGATCTGCCGCATGAAGAGGAGACCGTCCGGTTGGGAACGGTGCTCGAGGATTTGCGGGCACGCTGGTAGCGGAAACGGCCGCGGGCTGCCGGCAGTTTCTATGGGTATACGGTCTCACGGGGGGTGCAGCCTCACAGGCTGGTGCAGCCTCACGGACCGGTGTATCCCCTCATGGGCTGGTGCAGCCCCTCATGGGCAAGCAGCCATTGTTTACGCTGTACACCGCCGCCGTAGCCAGTCAGCGATCCGTCCGCCCCGATGACCCGATGGCACGGAACCAGGATGGAAATGGGATTGCGCCCGTTCGCGAGCCCCACCGCCCGCGATGCATTCGGATCGCCGATGCGCTTCGCCAATACACCGTAGCTCCAGGTTTCCCCGTAGGGAATTTCCGTGAGCGCCCGCCAGACGCGCTGCTGGAATGGAGTGCCGCCCAAGCGCAGCGGCAGCTCGAACTCGCGGCGCTTCCCCGCAAAGTACTCGCCGAGCTGCCGCACCGCTTCCGGCAGCGGCCCGGCATTCGCATCCTCCAGCCAATCGCTCATCCCTTGAATCGGCCGGCCTGGAACATCCATGTAGAGTCCGATCAGGGAGACTCCGTCCGTCCGCAACAACAGGCGTCCGATCGGACTGTCGACGTTGGCATACGCGTTCATGGAGGTGCTCCCAAAGACTGCCATAAGTAATGCGTGGCATAGGCACGCCACGGGCGCCAGCCTTCAGCACGGGCATGGAGTTGTTTCGCATTCAACCCTGCCGCCCGCAACAGCATCAGATCGGTGCCGGGAAAGGCGTCGGGCCAGCGCAGGGCCCGCATCGCAATATACTGCGCCGTCCACGGCCCGATACCGGGAAGCCGCATCAATCCTTCGATCTGGTTCTCGACATCCGCGGCGCCGCCCAGCACGACGGTCCGTTCTCGGATGGCCTTCGCCAGCGCTGCGATACATCTGGATCTGCTGCCGATGATGCCGAGGGCGGCGATCTCATCCGCCGATACGTTCTCCAGTCTGTGCGGCGGCGGCGTCAATCGCTGCAGCTCGGGAAAGGGCGTCGCAATCTCGTCACCGAAAGCGCGCGCCCACCGCCCCGCCATCGTGGTCGCGGCCCTGACCGAGACTTGTTGGCCGAGAACCGCGCGTACCGCGAGTTCGAAGCCGTCGAAGGCGCCCGGCACCCGCAAGCCCGGCAACCGGCGCACGATCACCTTCAATATTGAATCCTGCGACAACGAGGCGCTGACGGCGTCGGGGGCCGCACTTAAATCGAAGAGCTGCTTCACCCGCAGGATGACCGCACCGATCACCGGGGCCAGCGACTGCGATAGTTCGACATCAAGGGCGACACCGCTCGCCGCCAGCGACACCGCGATCCAACCCCGATGACGGTCGATGGCTACGGTGCGGCGATAGTGAGTGACGTCCACCGATTCGACGCCGGGAATCGCTCGCAGCCGCAGATAGGCCAGTAATTTCTCCCAGGCGAGCGGCGGCCGGAATTCCAATTGACAGCGTAGCCCGCCGGCGGGATCGGCGTGCCCGCGCAGCCCGCGTGGATTCAATCCGTATCGCGATTTGAACAGCGCGTTGAAGCGCCGTACGCTGCCGAAACCGGCGGCGAAGGCAATCTCAGTCAGATTGAGGGACGTATCGCCCAACAGGCGCTTGGCCAACAGCAATCTCTGCGTCTGCGCCAATTCGATCGGCGACACGCCGAGCTCCGTTTCGGTGACGCGGCGCAAATGGCGTTCGCTCACGCCCAAGGATGCCGCGAGTTCACCCATCGGCGCATTGGAGAGCGCGTGCTCTTCGATGCCCGCGATGACCGCACTGGCCAGCCGGCCGGCGGCATCGACCGAGCTCAAGCCCGGAGCGCGTTCCGGACGACAACGCAGACAGGGCCTGTAACCGGCGCCCTCGGCCGCCGCCGCGCTCGAATAAAAATGCATGTTCTCGCGCTTCGGCGGGCGCGCCGGACAAATGGGGCGGCAGTAGATTCGGGTTGACGAGACCGCGACGAAAAACCGGCCGTCGAAGCGGCGATCGCGCGCCCGCACGGCGCGGTAACAGGCATTGGAGTTGAGCAACATGGCGCGCCAGAGTAGCGAATCCGCCGGACGAATACTCGCCATTTTCGGACATGGATATGAATGGTGTTTTTTCGACGGATGACGATTTTTCGACTGCAATCTCCTTGTCATGTTTCGCCTCGTCGTGTCGTGGTTCGACGACATTCGCTCGTCTGTCGCCATCCATGCGAATTTTGGTTGGAGACCCGCACGTTGCCCGCATCACACAATCGGTGACTACCCGGCAGGGATGTGTCGGTCTGGACGAAATGCCCACTCCCCAACCTCAGCCAGGACTCAAGACCGTGACCCACTATTTCATTTCACTTTGCAAGAGAACCCAGGGTGTTTTCAAAGCAACTGCGCGGGCGCACTGCGTCGCCGTCGCATTCGGCGCGCTGCTCGCGACGGCGCTGAACGCCATCAGTCCGACCGCCGCGGCGTACGGCATCGATACGTACCCGCAGCCTGACGCTGCGTCCACCGAACCTGCCGCCGTCGCGCCCGAGGCCATCGACGCCGCGCCCACCGGCTCGTCCTCCGGTTGCGGAAAACGGGCCATCCATACGGGCGTATTCAATCTGCATACGACCGACGGGGACAAAAGATATCGCACCTTCCTGGTAGAGGTGCCGGCCGAATACAACCCGTCGCATGCCTACTCTTTGAATTTTGTGTTTCACGGCGCGGGGGGCAACTCGTGGCAAAGTTATTCCTGGGGTTTACAGAGTGTAGCCGGCGCATCCGAGAATGGAATCTTCGTATTTCCGGATGGCATCAATTTCCAGCACTACGGAGTGGGCTGGGACGATACGAAGAACGGCTATGACCTGCCGTTCTTCGACAACATGGTCAAAACCATGGAGGCCGACTTCTGCGTCAACAGAGCACGGGTCTTTGTCGCAGGCTTCTCGTGGGGCGGGGACTTCGTGACGGCGCTGGTCTGCAACCGCGGCAACACCATACGAGCCGCCGCGGCCAACTCGACCACTGATGAATTCAATGACGCCGCAAAGTATTACACGTACCAGGGGTTACCGTGTTCGACCACCGTGCACCCGGCGCTGCGATTCGAACATGCGGTGGGAGGCGACGCTGCCTATCCGGCCCCGCGTTTTGCAAGCACTTCCCTACTCTATCGGCATTTGAACTCCTGCAGCAGCGCATCGGTGAGCGTGCGCTCGAGCACCAGCGCAATGTACTGCGTGTCTTATAAAAGTTGCACGAAGGAATACGTCGAATGCCCCTTCCATGACAGCATCGGGCACGCACTTCCGCCGAATTGGGCCAAGGATACCTGGGCGTTTTTCCAGACTTTCCCGTAGAAATGCTTCCCGTAGGAGCGATGAACGCACTCCCTGCAGGCGCAAAGCGCCTGCAGGGAGAAGCGCGCTACATGAAGAACTGCTCCGATACGATCTTGCCGTCCTTGACTTCGTAGGCGCAGATTTCTTCGAGCTTCACCCGTCCGCGCCCTTTCATCGTGATATCCATCGTGAGGGCGAGGGCAATGGCATTTCCGGTGACCAGCGGCGCGGAGGCGCGAACCTCATGCACCTTCTCCACCATCGATTCGAATTTGTGACCCTTGTCGACGATGGCACGCAGCCCTTTCGTCTCCTTGGGAAAGTCTGGGGTTTCGTGGGGTTCGATGCTGACCGCGTCCTCGGCGAACAGCTCTTTCTGCGCGGCTTCGAACTGGCCTTGGCCGCAAAGCTCGGCAAGACGGGTGGCGATTTGTTGCGTGTTCATGACAACGCTCCTTTAGTCGTGGTGTGGTTGACGTAAGGCCTATTGCCCTTTGGCATTGTCCGTTTTACGCCAAACTTGGGCAGATTGCAGCTGCAAGAAGATGATGAATCGCGGGGTTCTAATCGACGCCTCGTCGCGTCAGAAGATCGACATAGGCCGCGTCGATCAGTTGATGCGGTTTGATGTCCAGTGATTCCATGAGTACGCTCGCCTCGCGAACACCGGCTTCGGCAGGCTCGTCATCCGCGAGTACCACCTCGAGTTCGAGGAAGTCTCCCAGATCGTCCACCTCGTCGAGATGCACTCGCGTTCGGCCGACCAGAAACAGCTGGCGGTGCTTTCTGACTCGGCCCACTTGGCCGTAAGCCAACGTAAGACACTCGCGCAGCGAGTCAGGTGAAGGTGTTGGCGAGCGCCGGTAGAACGATTCCTTCGGCCCGTACTCATCGGCGCGGCGATAGTAAATGAGTTCGCCGGTGCCGTCGGAGAATGCCCGCAGCTTCAGGCGAGCCGTGTCGCAGCGGAAGAAGGTGTCGTCCTGCGCAATATCGATGGACTCCTTGCCGGTGAGCGCAGCGAGCTTCGCGGCCCAGGCATCTACATTCTCGATCCTTGCCTTGATTTCGATATTGCGGGACATCAACCCTCGTGCCGGCAACCAGTTTCAAAATTTCCGCGGAAACGTTCCTTATCCGCTGGTCGGATGTATTGCACCCGGAGATGCGGACGCGGCGCGCAAGCCCAGCGAATGCAGGATCCCTTGAGCCGCTTCCCGTCCCTCGAACACCGCTGTCACGACCAGGTCCGAGCCGCGCACCATGTCGCCGCCGGCGAATACCTTGGGATTCGTGGTCTGAAAGCGGGTCGTCGGGGCCGCCGACACCCGCACGCGGCCGCCGGCGTGCAGCGCGATCTGCTGCTTGACGAACCAGTCCGGCGGACTCGGCAGGAATCCAAACGCGATGATGACGGCATCCGCTTCGATGGTCTCCTCGGTGCCCGGAACGACTTCGGGGATGCGGCGGCCGCGCGGTCCCGGGGGTCCCAGACGGGTCTCCACCAGCTTCACGCCCTGCACCCCGTCCGAACCGACGATCTCCACCGGCTGCCGATTGAACAGGAACGTAACGCCCTCTTCCTTGCTGTTCTTGTAGTCGCGGCGCGACCCGGGCATGTTGTCCTCGTCCCGACGGTAGGTGCAGGTGACGCTCGCAGCGCCTTGCCGGATCGCCGTGCGATTGCAATCCATCCCGGTATCGCCTCCGCCCAGCACCAGGACGCGCTTGTCGCGCATGTCGATGAAGGGAGTTCCTGCGTCCTCGATCCCCAATTCCCGGTTGATGTTCGAGATCAGATAGGGCAGCGCTTCATGCACACCCGGCAGATCTTCACCGGCAAATCCGCCTTTCACATAGGTATAGGTGCCCATCCCCAGAAACACGGCGTCGAATTCTTCAGTGAGGCGTTCGAACGAGATGTCGCTACCGACGTCGACGTTCAGCTGAAATTCCACGCCCATCCCCTCCATGATTTCCCGCCGCTTTTCCACCACGTCCTTTTCGAGTTTGAAAGGCGGGATGCCGAAGGTCAGTAGTCCGCCGATCTTCGAGTATCGATCGAATACCACGGGTGTCACACCATTGCGCACCAGCACGTCCGCGCAGGCCAAGCCGGCGGGACCGGCGCCGACGACGGCCACGCGCTTGCCGGTACGCACGACGTTCGACATGTCGGGCTTCCAGCCCTGCTTGAGCGCCTCATCCGTAATGTACTTTTCGATGGATCCGATGCTGACGGCACCGATGCCGTCGTTCAACGTGCACGCGCCCTCGCACAAGCGGTCCTGGGGGCAGATACGCCCGCACATTTCCGGCAGCGAATTGGTCTGGTGCGAGAGTTCCGCCGCCTCGAACAGCTTGCCCTCGTTGATGAGGGCGAGCCAGTTCGGAATGTAGTTGTGAACCGGACACTTCCACTCGCAAAATGGATTTCCGCAGGACAGGCATCGGCCTGCCTGCTGCCCGGCCGACTCCGCGCTGTACGGCGCATAGATCTCGCGGAATTCCTTGATGCGCACTTCCACCGGCAGCTTGTCCGGATCCTTGCGCGGCACATCCAAGAACTGCATGTATTTGTCGGTCATGGGGCTGCAGAGCTCAAGCGGCGCGACGCAAATTGACGAGCAGCGAGTCGATGGCCGCGGCCTTGGGCTTCACCACCCAGAATTTGCCGATGTACGTCCGGAAGTCGTTGAGGAGCTGGATGCCCCACACGCTGCCGGTGAAGTCCACATGCTGTTCGATCAGTCCGCGCAAATGCTGCACATGGGTTCCCATGCCTTCGGGCGATACGCGGTGGATGTCGATCAACTGATGGTTGTAGCGATCGACGAAGTCGCGCTCCATGTCGAGCACGTACGCGAATCCGCCGGTGAATCCCGCGCCGAAATTCACGCCCGTGCGGCCCAGCACCAGGACCACGCCGCCGGTCATGTACTCGCAGCAGTGATCGCCCGCGCCTTCGACCACGGCGAGCGCGCCGGAATTTCGCACCGCGAAGCGTTCCCCGGCGGTACCGGCGGCGAACAACTCGCCGCCCGTCGCGCCGTACAGGCAAGTGTTCCCCATGATGACCGTTTCCCGCGCGATGAACGCCGAGCGCGCGTGCGGCTTCAAGATGATCCGGCCGCCCGCCATGCCCTTGCCGACGTAGTCGTTCGCCTCGCCCTCGAGATGCAAATGCAGGCCGCCCGCGTTCCACACGCCGAAACTCTGCCCGGCGGATCCCTTGAGATTGACGACGAGCGGCGCCGCGCTCATTCCGTGGTTGCCCCAGCGCTTGGCAATCTCGCCGGATATTCGCGCACCGATGGAGCGGTGGTAATTGCTGACCGCATAGGAGAACTGGCCGCCCGTTCTTGCTTCGATGGCCGCGCTCATGTCGCGCAGCATCTCTTCTGCCAGCACGCCCTTGTCGAACGGTTCGTTGCGCGGGTCGGTGCAAAACTGCGGCTGGCTCGAGACCAGGCCGGAATTCGCCAACAACGGCTGCAGGTCGAGTTTGCGCTGCTTCGGCGTTTCGCCGGGCAGGATCGCCAGGAGGTCCGTGCGTCCGATCATGTCGGCGATGGTCCGCACGCCCATGGCTGCCATGATTTCGCGGCACTCCTGCGCCACGAACCTGAAATAATTCATCACCATCTCGGGTAGCCCGACGAAGAACTTGGTGCGCAGCACGTTGTGCTGCGTCGCGACTCCCGTGGCGCAGTTATTCAAGTGGCAGATACGCAGATACTTGCAGCCCAAGGCCACCATGGGCGCGGTGCCGAAGCCGAAGCTCTCGGCGCCGATGAGCGCGGCCTTGATGACGTCGAGCCCCGTCTTCAGACCGCCATCGGTCTGCAGCCGGACGCGGTGCCGCAATTCATTGGCGCGCAGCGTTTGGTGCGTTTCCGCCAAGCCGAGTTCCCACGGCGTTCCCGCATACTTGATGGAGGACAGCGGGCTTGCGCCCGTGCCGCCGTCATAGCCCGAGATGGTGATGAGGTCGGCGTACGCCTTCGCCACACCCGCCGCCACAGTGCCCACACCGGGCTCGGCCACCAGCTTGACGGATACCAGAGCCTGCGGATTGACCTGCTTCAGATCGAAGATGAGTTGCGCCAGGTCCTCGATTGAATAAATGTCGTGGTGGGGCGGCGGCGAGATGAGCCCCACCCCGGGTCGCGCGAAACGCAGGCGCGCGATCATCTCGTTCACCTTGTGGCCGGGCAGCTGCCCGCCTTCGCCGGGCTTCGCACCCTGCGCGACCTTGATTTGCAGCACTTCGGCGTTGATGAGATATTCTGGCGTCACGCCGAAACGGCCCGAGGCGACCTGCTTTATCTTGGAATTCTTCTCGGTGCCGTAGCGCACCGGATCTTCGCCGCCCTCACCCGAGTTCGAACGCGCGCCCAGACGATTCATCGCGATGGCCAGCGCCTCATGCGCCTCCGGCGACAAGGCGCCCAGGGACATACCGGCGCTGTCGAAGCGCTTCAGGATCGAAGCGACCGATTCCACCTGGTCGAGCGGAATGGCCTGCGCGTCCGTCTTCAGCCGCAGAAGATCGCGGATGCACGACACCGGCCGCTCGTTCACCAACGCCGCGAATTGCTTGTACTGCTCGTAGTCGCCCGACATCACGGCCGATTGCAGCATCGCGACGACGTCCGGGTTGTACATGTGGTACTCGCCGTTATGCATGTATTTGAGCAGACCACCCTGCTCCACGCCTTCCGTGGGGTCCCAGGCGCGCTTCGCCAGGTACTCCGCATCGGCCTTCAAGTCGGTGAAATCCGCGCCTTGAATGCGGCTGTCCGAGCCTTCGAAACAGAGCGACACCACGTCCTCGCCCAAGCCCACGATCTCGAACAGCTGCGCGCTGCGGTAGCTCGCGATGGTGGAGATCCCCATCTTGGACATGATCTTGAACAGTCCCTTGCGAATGCCGCGGCGATAGCTGCGGCCCAGTTCCTGCCGCGTGTCCGCATCCATTTTCACCGCGCCCTTGCGCATCAGATCGAACAGCGTCTGGTACGCCAGATACGGATACACGGCCGTCGCGCCATAGCCGATGAGGCACGCGAAATGGTGGGAGTCGCGCGCCGTGCCGGTCTCGACCAGGATGTTGCACTTGCAGCGCAGCCCCGTCTTGACCAGACGATGATGCACGGCGCCGGTGGCGAGCAGCGCTTGAATCGGAATCTTGCCCCTGACGAGGTAGCGGTCCGACAGCAGCAGCACCAGCTTCCCGGCGCGCACCGCCGCTTCCGCCCGCTCGCACACCTCGAGGATGGCGGTCTTGAGGTCCATCCGTTCGTCATATTGCAGATCGATGAACTCGTGCGGCACGCCCGAATCTTCGAGGCCCATGATCTGGCGCAATTTCCGCTGCGACAAAATGGGTGAACTCAACACGATCTGTTCGGCATGCTGTTGTGCCGGCACGAAGATGTTGGCTTCCGGGCCGATTTGCGTCTGCAGCGACATCACGATGCTCTCGCGCAGCGAGTCGATCGGCGGGTTGGTCACCTGGGCGAACTGCTGGCGGAAATAGTCGTATAAAGAGCGCACCTTCCTCGACAGCACCGGCATCGGCGTGTCATCGCCCATCGACCCGACCGCCTCGCTCTCGTCTTCGGCCAGCACTCGGATGATTTCATCGCGCTCTTCGGCCGACACGTTGTACATCTTTTGGAACAGCGCCAGGGTCTCCCGATCGAAGGGCTCGGCCGCCAGCCGCGGATCGATGAGGTCCGTCTGTAGATAGCGCACGCCCTTTTTCAGCCACACCTTGTAGGGGTGACGGCTCTTGAGCAGATCATCGACCTGCCGGGTGTCCAGCAGCTCGGCGGTCTGCAGGTCGACGGCCAGGATCTCGCCGGGACCCAGCTTGCCCTTTCGCACCACGTCCTCGGGGAGATAGTCCCAGACCCCCGCCTCGGATGCGATGGTGATGTGGCGGTTCTTGGTAATGACCCAGCGCGCGGGACGCAACCCGTTTCGGTCCAGCGTGCAGCAGGCATACCGTCCATCGGTCATCACGATGCCCGCGGGGCCGTCCCACGGCTCCATGTGGGTGGCGTAGTACTCGTAGAATGCCTTCAAGTCGGGATCGATCATGTCCACCGACTGCCACGCAGGCGGTATCAGCATCCGCAGGGCATGCATGGGATCGAGTCCCCCCACCAGCAGCAATTCGAGCATGTTGTCGAGGGACTGCGAATCCGAACCGGTCAACGACACCACCGGCAACACGTCGCCCAAGTCGGGCAATACCGGCGAACGAAACAGGGGCCCGCGCGCCACGGCCCAGCTGCGATTGCCCTGTACTGTGTTGATCTCGCCGTTGTGCGCGAGGTATCGATAAGGGTGCGCCAATCGCCATTGCGGCAGCGTGTTGGTGGAAAATCGTTGGTGGAACACGACCACCGACGCCTCCATGCGGGGATCCTTGAGGTCCGGATAGAACTGCGCCAGGAACTGCGGCATCACCATCCCCTTGTAGACGATGGTGCTCGCCGACAGCGACGGGATGTAGAACATGGGGTCGTTCGACTCGAGCAGTTTCTCGGCGCGCCGCCGCGCCATGTAGAGCTTGCGATTCAACGTGGATTCGTCGATGTCGGAGCCCGCGTTCACGAATACCTGCACGATGGCGGGCAGGGTCTTGAGAGCCTCCAAGCCGCACGCGGCGGGATCCGTGGGCAGCGACCGAAATCCGGCTACCTGCAGCTTTTCCCGCTCGATTTCGGCGGTCAGGACCCGCCGGGCTTGGGCTCCCTTGCCCGCATCCGGATCGAGAAAGACCAATCCCGCGGCGAATCGTTGAGTCAGCGAGAATCCGGCCTCGACCGCGGCTTCCCGTAGAAAGCGCGTCGGCATTTTTATCAACAGACCGCAGCCATCGCCGGTCTTGCCGTCCGTGGCGATGGCGCCCCGATGAGTCAGGCGGTTGAGCGAACTGATGGCAGTTTCGACCACCCAGTGACTGGCCTGATCGTCGAGACTGGCGATGAGTCCGAAGCCGCAGGAGTCCCTTTCATACCCGGAACGATAAAGCCCCCAATCCCCCACGCGCGCATCCAAGCCGCCGCGCGTGGTCGCATGACCCGACAGTTGTTCGATTGCCATAGTGCAGCCCGCAATAAACCGTGCCCTGCGGCCACTCCGCAGAACTACAATAAAAACAGATACTTAACTCGGTTCTAGGCGCTCAAAAGGTTACGCGCCGGGTGGGGCAATCGCCGCTGGACGTGCCTAGGAATGGATCTCATGATACCTAGGTGGCCAACGTCGTCAACCGGCGATGTAGCGCTCCAACTGCTCGATCTTGTGGCTTTGCTCCTCGATGACGGCCTTGACCAGGTCGCCGATGGACAACATTCCGACCACCCGGCCCTTGTCGACCACAGGAAGATGGCGGAAACGGCCCTCGGTCATCAGTTCCATGCATTGGTGCACGGTCGCCTCCGTCGAAACCGTCACCGGATTCCTGGTCATGATGTCGCCCACGGGGGTGTCATGCGACGAGCGATTCTTCAAAATGACCTTTCGGGCGTAGTCGCGCTCCGAAATGATGCCCTGCAACCCATCCGGGCCCATCACCAGCAATGCCCCGACGTGACGGGTGGCCATGATCTCGATGGCGCGCAGAACCGAGTCGGTGGGCGCCACGGAGAAAATCTGGCCGCCCTTGACCTTCAACAATTGATTCACGGTTTCCATACGAACGCCCCCTATACGCGCCGTGTCCAACACCTGGAGCACTGTTTCAATTGACTATACTCCGGCCTCGCCCGAGGACAAGATCCATGCCGATGTCGCTACTGCAACCCCCCGTCGCCCCGATCCGCGAGCACACCGTGTCGTCGCCGCATGGCGAGCGATTGGATCCGTACTACTGGCTCCGGGACGACGAACGCTCGAATCCCGAAGTCCTGGCGTATCTCAGCGCCGAGAATGCCTACCACCAGCAACACCTCGCGCCCGTCAAACCGCTAGAAGACCAGATATACGCGGAGATCATAGCGCGCCTGAAGCAGGACGACTCCACCGTTCCCTACCGGAAGAACGGCTACTGGTACTACATCCGGTTCGAACCCGGCCGGGAACACCCGATATTCGCCCGGCGCGAGGGCTCGCTCGATGCCCCTGAACAAATCATGCTGGACGCCAACGAACACAGCGTAGGCCATGAGTACTACCAGATCGGCGAGATCGACGTCTCACCCAATGGCGAGTGGCTGGCCTTCTGCGAAGACACCGTTGGCAGGCGCCGCTACGTCCTGCGTTTCAAGGACCTGCGTAGCGGCGAAGTCCTCGCCGATACCATCAACGACGTGGAACCCGACGTGGCGTGGGCAAACGACAATCGGACGCTCCTCTACATCGAGAAGGACCCCGAGACCCTGCTGGGGCTGCGCGTCAAAAAACATGTGCTCGGCTCGGATCCCGCGACGGACGCGCTGATTTACGAACAGACCGACACGACGCTGTACACCGGGATTGCGAAATCCAAGTCCGACCGCTTCCTATTCATCCATATGGAAGGGACGTTGACCTCGGAGTGGCGTTACGCGGATGCCAGCGATCCGGCGCTCTCATTCAAGGTGTTCCTGCCCGGCCGGCCCGCGCACGAGTACGAGGTCGAGCACCTGCATGATCGTTTCATCATCCGCACCAATTGGCAGGCCCGGAATTTCCGGCTGATGTGGGTCCCGATCGGCAAAGAGTCGTCGCAGGCGGAGTGGCAGGACGTGGTTGCGCACCGCGACGACACGTACATCGAGGATTTCGAGGTATTCAGCCGGTTCATCGCTCTGTCGGTGCGCACCGGCGGCCTGCGTCAGATTGGAATCCAGCCCCTGCCGTATTCCGGCGCCGCCGCGGAGGGCGACGCGCCTTTCTACATCGCCAGCGATGAAGCCGCCTATACGATGCTTATTTCAGCGAATCCGGAAATCGATTCCGAGATCCTGCGCTACAGCTACTCATCCCTCGCGACGCCCACTACCGTCTATGACTACAACATGCGGACGGGCGAGAAGACCTTGCTCAAGCGTGACCCGGTGCTGGGCGATTTCGATCCCGTGAATTACGAAACCGAACTGCTGTTCGCGCCGGCCCGCGACGGCAAGCGCATTCCGGTATCGCTGATTCACCGCAAAGATTTCGTACGCGACGGTTCGACTCCGCTCCTGCAGTACGCGTATGGATCGTATGGCTTGTCCACGGACCCCGGTTTCTCGTCCGCACGCTTCAGCTTGATCGATCGGGGCTTCGTTTACGCGATCGCACATATCCGCGGCGGGCAGGAGATGGGCAGAGCGTGGTACGACGACGGCCGCCTGCTCCAGAAGAAAAATTCCTTCGCCGACTTCATCGACGTCACCCATTTTCTCGTGTCCCGGGGCTATGCCCACAAGGAGAAGGTGTTCGCCATGGGCGGCAGCGCCGGTGGACTGCTGATGGGCGCCATCGCCAACATCAGTCCGCAGGATTACCGGGGCATCGTTGCCCAGGTCCCTTTTGTCGATGTCGTCACCACCATGCTGGACGACAGCATCCCGCTCACGACCAACGAATACGACGAATGGGGAAACCCGAAAGACGGCGCCTCCTACGATTACATGCTGTCCTACTCGCCCTACGACAACGTGCGGGCGCAGGCCTATCCCGCCATGCTGGTAACGACCGGTCTATGGGACAGCCAGGTGCAGTACTACGAGCCCGCAAAGTGGGTGGCCAAACTACGAGCTCTCAAGACCGACCGCAATCCGCTGCTGCTGCGCGTCGACATGGAAGCGGGGCACGGAGGGAAGTCGGGGCGCTTTCAACGCTACCGCGAAACCGCAATGGAGTTCGCGTTCCTGCTGGACCGCTTGAACATCCAGAAATGATCGCGGGCGAAAAAAAAGCGCCGCGAGCGGGGGAAGCTTAATCGCGGCGCCAAGATACAACAAACAGGGGAAACGATCAGGATGAAGCAAGCCCCATGCCAATCGTCACACGCATAAATTCAATGGGTTACGCGCCCCATCCAGGTCCTCGGTGACAAGATTTGTCACCGAAGTGACGCTCGACGCCGGCGACTGCCCAAACACCGGATGAGAGCCGACTAGCCGAACTTGACGGATTCAGCGGTTTGGCGACGGTAAGTCATTGATGTGATTGAAGCACACCCCCGAAGGTCTGCACTACACGGCGCTGGCGGCGATGGTCTGCGCGGCGCTGATTTTTGGCGGCGGCTGAGCGGGAAGCTCGAGCCGCAGACGTTCGAGGAGGAGCTTGAGCTCCGGTTCCGGTTGCGTGTGGCGAGTGAGCAGAAGTTCTCGCCCGTCGGTGGTGGGGATGCGCACATCGACCATCTGCACGGCGGCAAATTTCTCCAGCGCGCTGCGACTGGTGAGGCCCGGAGCGAGACCCTTCAGTTGTCGTCCGAGCGTGACATACAGGCAGTACGCAAGGAAGGAGATAAACACGTGCGACTCGATGTTTTCCATTTCTTGATGGAAGATCGGGCGGATATGCAGATCGCTCTTCAAGGTGCGGAAGGCTTCTTCGACCTGCACGAGTTGCAGGTAGTAGTTCCAGAGTTTCACCGGATCGGTATCGGTGAGGTTGGTGCGCAGTAGATAGCGGCCCTCACGACGCAGTACGATCTTAAGTTTCTTGCGATTGAGATTGTAGGTGAAGCCGGCGCCGCCTTCTTCGACCTTCACGTCAACCAGTCGCCACGCGGCGGGGACTTTGCTCTTCGCGCTGCCGAGTTTCATCAGCAGCTCATCGCGCGTGAGCTCCATGTCTTTGAGCTGAGCGAGCCGTGCCCACAGCCACTTGAGTTTGCGCCGGCGCATCGAGCGTTCTTTGGCGATGCGGTCATGACTCTCGGCGAACACATACAGTTCGTTGTCCTGTGGCAGCAGCTTGACCTTCACGCCGGGCCGGGCGCTGTGCCAGGGCTTGGTCACCAAGGATTTCTCGAGTCGGTTGAGCCGTCCCTTCGGGGTGCCGACCAGATATTGTACCGGCGGCTCGGTGCGACGCATCTCGGCGAGCACTTCCTCGGTGGGGATGCCACGGTCCATGCACCAGATCCGCTGGGCCTTGCCGTATTGCTTCTCTATCTTGGCCAAGAACGCACGTAAGGTGGTCGAGTCGCAGGTGTTTCCCGGCAAAACCTCGTACGCGAGCGGTAGCCCTTCAGGCGTGACGATGAGCGCGATCACGATCTGCACGCAGTCAAAGCGGTGGTCGCGGCTGTAACCGAACCGCCGCTTGTCGTTCTCATCGAGCGGCGGATCGGACTCCAGGTAGGTGCTCGTCAAGTCATACAGCAGCACCTCGAAGCTGACGTTGAACAGATCGCGCCAGCGACCCGTCAGATGCGTAAACAGCGCCCCCTTGTGCTCCAGGAGCCGTCGATGACACCCGTATAGCACGTGCGGATCAGCGAGTCCGTCATCGGCGCCGAGCAGATCGGCAAGCGCCGTGCGGCCGTACCACTCCCGGTGCAGCCGCCACTCGCTGCCAGGCTCGATCAGGCGGTAGGCGGCCAGCACGAACAACACCAAATCCCAGCGCGTGCCCTTGCGCGAGGCAGGTAACCGCTCCGCCCAGAACACGTCCAAATCCAGCATCTGCCACAGCGTCAACGCCAACCAGCACGCGCCCCACTGGCGCGGTCGATGCAACTGCAGTGATTTGAGCTTCAACCGGACGATCGACTCGTCCGGCAATACCGCCTCGCAGCGATCCTCCGGAAACAGAGCATACGTGCGCGGCACCGAGGTCGGCGCATCTTCGTCCAGCACCTCGATCGACTTGCGCCACGCCAACTCTTGGGATGAATTGATCTCGCCCAAATACAGCACATGCCGCTGCACGACGCGACCGCCGGCGACACGACGGTTCTCCACCACACTCCAGTAGCGGTGCTCCTTGCCGTCCTTCTTGCGGGTGATCGCGCGCAAAAACATCTTGTCGCCGCATTATCCGCATGCGCGCCGCTCGCGCCAGGGGGTAGGTCTTCACTACACGCGTTTTCGACCAAACGCACGCCAGTGACATCAAGAAAATCAAAAACCTATGATCGGGCCGCCCGGGACCGGACGGCTACTTTCGAGGTGAATCCGTCAAGTTCGGCTAGCCTTGCCGCGGTGGAACCACGACGCAGGCCTGGGAGTCCGCCTTCAATGAGCTGCAGATCTGCCGGGCGCGCTTTTCGGTCACGCCGGTCGTCTGCAATCGGTAGAGTTGCCCCGCGGACGTCTTTGAGGTCAGGACTTTGGAAGCCAGCCCCCCGAACAGTGCGGGATATTCCTTCTGCAGCCGGACCCAGTGCTTGTGCGCGGCCTCAGGCCCCGATTTGAACGCCCCGAGTTGCACGCCGTAGGACCCTGCGGCCGATTTGGGGGGCGGTGTTGCGGCCGCCCCGGCGGCCGGCGCAGGCGGCTCCTTCGACGGGGACGGGGCGGGTGAGGGGGCTTTTCCCGCGGCGTCCGCCCCCGGGCCGGCGCCCGCGCTCGCAGGGCCGCCCGCCGGAGCAGCCGCGCCCGGCGCTTGGGCCAGCGTGAAATTCTCGACGCGAATGCGCGCTTCCTCGGTCCATTTGCCTTCCGGATATTGCTTCAAGAAAGCCTGGTACGCCTCGGGCGTATCCGCGTCGCGCGCCTTCTGCCAATCCCGCTCTTCGTACAGTTCCTTGACTCGTGCCTCCGCTTGGGCCGTGAATTCGCCGCTGGGATACTTCTTCAGGAATTGCTCGTAGGCGTCCGCCGTGTTCGTCTCCCGGGTCTTCTGCCAGTCGCTTTGTTGGCGGCTGCAGCCGGCCAAAACGAGCAGAACCGCGCACAACCCCGCGACCATTGTCCGACTGATCATTTTATCCAACTCGACTCCCCTGGTTTGACTTTGCCGGTCATTCTACTGCGATTCTCTCCCGCTGTCGGCGACGCCAAGCTCGTCACAGTACAACTGCGCGGAATAGGTTATCTAGACCGGATGAGCGAACCCAAGCGTCGATTTCTGGAGCGGGTGGCATTGCCCACCGCGCTGCTGGCCTCGCCGACGCCCACCGTCATAGGCGCCGACACCGTGATCGTCGGGAATATTCGGGGCAAGGGTCATTTCATCGTCTCCGGCGAAATTCACGGCGACGGAGAACTGGACGGTGCCCTTCACCTTGCCGTCACTGCCAACTGGCATGGCACGGTTCACGCCGATCAAGCCATCGTCGCAGGCAAGATCACCGGCGGATTGATCGTCAAAGACAAGCTCGAGATCGGCTACACCGCCGTGATCCGAGGCCGCGTCAGTGCGCGCACGATCGCCATCGCCAAAGGCGCCATCGTCGACGGCCAGATCGAGGTCACGTCCGATACTCCCGTGGTTGAATTCGAGGAGAAGCGCGAAGAGCGTTAGAGCGACAGGCCCTGATGGTGCCGGCGGCAGCCTCTGCCGTGTTCGCGATTGGCGACAGCGCGTTACTTTTTGTGTGTTCGCGCGTATTCCCGCATCCTAGGAGAGTGGGCACGGCGATCCGCAACCGGTCATTTGATAGTGAGGAGAACCTGATGATCACCACCCATGGCACGACCTGGCTGGTCTTGCTGGTTGCGTTGGCGGCGTTGCCGGCTCACGCCGACGACGCGTATTTCAGTCCGACCGACGAGCATGTCCGTATCTCGCTCGGCGCCATGCACGTATCGTCCGCGACGACCCTTCGAGCGGATAGCACGGCGGGAATGACGGGCACCACCATCAATGGGGAACGTCAGTTCGGTCTGGATCCGTCGGATTTCGAGCCTAAATTTCAGGCAACGGTGCGGGTCGCCACGCGCCAGCGGTTGAGTTTCGACTATTTCACGTTGGACCGGTCCGGCAGCACCACGCTTGCAGGAACTCCGATTCTGTTCCGCGACGTGACGCTGCTGCCCGGTGATCCGCTGCAGACGACATTGAGCCTGCGGTCCCTGGGAATCACGTACGGCTATTCGTTCTGGCATAGCGAGACGCTTGAAATTGCGGGAACTCTCGGGGTGCACGCCACCGATGTCTCGGCCGAGGCCCGGGTCCAAACGCAGACGCGTCATATCATTCAAAACGAGGACCAGGCCGGCCCGATACCGGCGCTCGGAATCGACGCGACCTGGGTCGTGAGCAGGCGGTTCTATCTCGACGGGAGCGCGCAATACTTGAAGGTGAACATCAGCAATCTGGATGGAAGCCTCGGCATCTACGAGTTCGACGTGCTGTACCGTTATCGTCCCAATGTGTCGTTCGCCGTCGGCTATACGGACCTCACCGCGAACATCACGTCCACCAAAAGCTCCAAGTCGGGCCTGTTCGACTTCAGCACCAAGGGGCCGGAAATGTTTTTCCGAATTGCGTTCTAAGGCGAGCTGGGTTCCGCCGTGAACTCGACTCGATTGTTGGACGCGGCGGCCCTGTTCCACTCGCCTGCGGTGAGCGCCTCGGTGCGCGGCGGATAGGGGGAAGCGGGTCGAGTGCCTCCCACATTCTCGATGACGACGCTGATCGCGCCGCCGGACCGCTGGCGCACACCGGCAACCAAGTTGGCGAAAGCCAGCGACTGACGCTGCTGTCCCGTCAGCGATTCTTCGTAGGGATTGCCGATGAGATCGCATTTAGCGGCAGGCAGCACCGAGCTCGCCGGCGCGAACCCATCGGTCGGATTACCGGTGAGACAGAACAGCCCCGATGCGCTGGTAATCTTCACGACGCCGCGAAATCCCTGGGACTCGAGTTTCGCCAAAAACTCGCGCAGCACTTCGAGGCGGCTCCGATCGAACGGTATCTCGCCGTAAGGCACCGGCTCGAGCCGCAAGCCCGCCGTCCCGCCCGCCGTCGAGGCGGTCTGCGCCGCGCTCGCCGCCAAGGCGGCCGTCAGATCCTTGACCGTCGCCGCGAGTTCCCGGCTCGAGCGCTGCACTTCCGCATTGGCTGCTGCCTGTGCCGCGTTCTCGGCGTGGGATTTTGCCAGCTCTTCGCGGCTCAAGGTCCACAAAACCGCGCACGTGGCTGCAATCACCGCGACGGCCACGAGCGCCGCGGCCCAGGGCCAGACATGACGCTTCGGCGCGGCGACCGGGGGCGCCGGATCCTTCGCGGGTGCGGCAACGATTTCGCGAACATCGTTGACGATCCTCGACGAAAAGCTGTCGAGGCTGGCCACGATGAAGCGGCGAACATCTGCCGACTGTTCCTTGACGGCGGCTTCCACGCGGCGCCCCCAATCCACGGCCGGCGCCCGCGCGTCGCCGACTCCGTTCATGGCCGATGGTCGCGCCGCTGCCCCGCCGCCGAGGCCGGCCCCGCCGTCGATTTCGACGGGCACCAGCGCAGGTTCGGCGGTATCCCGGCGATCCGGGAGCAAATGCAATTCGTACAGCACTTTCGACACGTCGACGGGACGCACCTGTTTCGGGAGCACGCCCATCGCGCCCAGCGCCCGCGCCTGACCCACGTACAACTCTCCTTCCTGCGAGGTGTACATCATGATCGGAATGGTCGCCGTCAGCGCATTGCTCTTGATCGCCTTCACGGCTTGCAATCCATCCATCCCGGGCATGAGATGGTCCATGAAAATGGCGTCGGGCCGGTTGCTGTTGAGGTACTCGATGGCCTGTTCGGCGGACTCGGCCATGTCGACTTCGATATCGTACTTCTCGAGCATGCGGCTCAAGATCACGCGGGCCGACTTCGAATCGTCAACGACCAGTGCACGTTTGCGCGCCATAAGCCTATTTACCGTCGTCCGTACGGTCCTTATCCCTATACAGTGAGGTCCGTACAGACCATGTCTGTACAGACCGCATCCGACATCAGGCGGGCTCCGAACCCGGCGCTTCCTTGTTCTGGGAAATCCATGTCAACGCAGACTCCACATCGGCAAGCTCGCTGGCGGTAAATCCTTCGATTCTCACGCCCGTAGCTTCAGCCTTTTTCTTGGCCAGCTCCGCGCCGGCGACCGTGTGTACCCACACGAGACCGCGACGAACTTTGGCCGTAAACTTCTGCTGCTTTTCTTCGGTCATCAGTAATCTCCTTCAAATTTTCCAACCCTCGCCCGGCACGATACACGACTGGGAGCCTGTCTGAGTATTCTACGTGAGCCGCGGCCACGGGAAATGCTCGCACGGGCTCCATCGACTATGGCCCCGATACTGCGCGATCCAGACGCGCACTGTAGGCGTTCAGCGCGCGCGCGACCACCCCAATGTATTGGTTGGCCTCTTCCCAGCGCCGCTCCTCGATGGCTTCGCGAATTCCGGGGAGCGTCTTCACGCCGTAGCCCGTATGCATTCCCGGCGCGTAGATCATATGCTGATACCACTCGCGCCCCGGTAATCCGTGCGGGTCGACCAGCGCTTGCTCAATTCCCGCAAGCACCGCATTGAAGCGGCCCTGTTTCGGTGCGTCGTCGTCGGCCGCAAGGCGTTTGTAGCTCGCGTCGAAGGCGCCCGCGCTCGCCCGGAGTCGCTCGACGGCGTTGTCGAGGTCGGCAAAGTTCAGGTACGGAACTTCGCCCGTACGCTGCGGCGCGGAGCGCGGCAACCGCGGATCCATGGCGAGTTGAAATTGCCCGTCGTCCAACAACTTGGAGAGTTCGCCGGACTTCTTGCGCATGCCCTCGAGCAGCTTGTGCAACTCTTCGTCGTAACCGGCGACGGAAGCCGCGAAATCGCTCTCGAGCGCAGGGAGAATATCCGCCTGCGCCGCGCGCAGCACGATCCGGCCCGCGACCTGCGCCAGCGCAACCTCGTACTGAAACGTCGGGTCGACGAACTGCCGAAAATGATCGAACGAGTCGTAGGCAGAGTGGTACACGCCGTAGTCCGCTTCGCCATGGAACTCCACGTTCAGGGAGTCCACGCCAAGATGCTGCAGGAACGGCGTGTAGTCCGAGCCGGATCCCAGAGCGCCCAGCGGCAATTCGGCGCCCGCATCGACGCCGTGGCCGGCTTCATATTCCGCGACACGTCGAGCCGCAAGCGCCCGCGCCTGCACGGAAGCACCGGTTTCCGGGTCCTTCACATCGCGCGCCGCCTCATTGACGAAATGCTGCAAAGCGTGGCTGCCTTCCGCGTCCAAGGTGCCGCGGCTGTTCATATCGGAGTTGATATACAGCACCGCCTTCGCCTTGAGTTCCGCGCTGTGCGTTTCCACCCATTCGGTCGAACCGAGCAGTCCCGGTTCTTCTCCGTCCCAACTCGCATAGATCAAGGTGCGCCTCGGCTTCCACCCTTCTTGGACGAGCCTGCCGATCGCCTTTGCCTCGGCCATCAACGCCACGTGTCCCGAGAACGGGTCGGCGGCACCGAATACCCAGGCATCGTGATGATTGCCGCGGATGATCCAATGATCCGGTTCTTCGGCGCCGCGAATTCTCGCGATGACGTCGTAGATCGGCTTTTGATGCCAGTCGGACAGCACTTTCAGATGGATCTTGGCGGGCCCGGGCCCCAGGTGGTAGGTGATCGGCAAGCCACCGCGCCACGTGGCCGGCGCCACCGCACCGCCGAGGGCAGCGAGCAGAGGTTCGGCGTCCCCGTAGGAAATCGGCAGCACCGGGATTTTCAAGATCGTCTTGGCTTCGTTCACGGCGAGACGCTTGGCCTCCGGCGTCGAACCGGCGCCCGGTGTGAGGGGATCGCCGCTGTACAAGGTCACATCCTCGACCGAGCCGCGCTGCACACCGTCACGAGGACGGAAGCCGCCCTGCGGATAAACGTCGCCGGCCCCATACCCGTCGTCGCGGGGATCCGAATAGATCAAACAGCCGACGGCGCCGTGTTCATACGCGAGCTTCGGTTTGAGTCCGCGCCATCCGCCACCGTAGCGGGTGATGACGATGCGGCCTTTGACGCTCAAATTGCGCCGTTCGAGTTCCTTGTAATCGTCGGGCATTCCCTGATTGACGTAGACCAGTTCGGCGGTGACATCGCCGTCTGCGCCGTACACATTGTAGGGCGGCAGTTCGTCCCGGGTTTTCTCCGAGGTCCCATCCCCGGGCACCCGCGGCTCCCGCAGCTTGGCCGCAAAATGCGAGGGCGCCACCAATTCCACGACTTCCTGCCGCGGGGTCGGATACAGCACGGAGAATTCCTCGATGGAGGCATCCCATCCCCATTCGCGAAATTTCTTCAATAAGAATTCCGCGTTCGCCTTGTCGTGAATGCTGCCGACATGATTCGGAGCTGAGGTCAGCTGCTCCATCCACGAGCGCAGCTCCGCGGGGGCCAAATCCGCGTCGAAGCGCCGTTCGAGCTTTAGCTGCTCGGCTGCGGTTCGGGCGGAAAAGCCCAGCAACGTGTCGGCACCGCCATCCGGCGCCGCAGCAGCGATCAGCGCCGCAAGCGCTCCGGTCAACAGGACACCGCAGCGGCGCACGGGGGCTTTGAGCATGACAATTCCTCAATCGCGTATGCCGGTACCCCGGTTCAAAAGTGTCACCGCCAACGCGAACATCACGACGACGGCCCCGATCATGATTCCATAGGCCAGCCCCAAGTCGACATCCGACGTGCCCAGGAACCCGAAACGAAAGGCGCTGACCATGTAGAGGATGGGATTGGCGAGCGCTGCAACGTGGGCCCAATTGGGGAGCATATTGATCGAATAGAACACGCCGCCGAGATAGGTGAGCGGCGCCAGCACGAACGTCGGGAACCAGGATATCTGGTCGAAGTTCTTGGCGAACAAGGCGTTGATGAATCCGCCGAGCGAGAACACCATGCTGGTGAGGAGAACGGCGGAAGCTATCGCGAACACGTGCGCCACGGCAAGCCTGGTGAAGAAGAATGCGACCATGGTGACGGCGAACCCGACGAGAAGGCCGCGCAACATGCCGCCGGCGACGTATCCCATCAAGATCAACCAGTTCGGCAGGGGCGACACCAGGAGCTCTTCGAGGTGCTTGCCGAACTTGGCGCCGAAAAACGACGAAACGACGTTGGCGTAGGAGTTGGTGATGACGGTCATCATGATGAGTCCGGGAGCGATGAACTGCATGTAGTCATATCCGCCCACCTGACCCACCCGCTTCCCGATCAGGCTGCCGAAGATCACGAAGTAGAGCGTCGCGGTGACCGTCGGCGGCACGATGGTCTGGCCCCAGATGCGCACGATGCGATTGAACTCCCGAATGATGATGGTGGAAAACCCCACCCACTCGGCGCGAGCGCGCGACTCAGCTGGCTTAGCCTGCATGAATATTCCTAAGCCTCCGCGACGGCAGCGCGGGCGCTGACGTCGACCAGGCGGATGAACAGCTCCTCGAGCCGGTTGACCTTGTTCCGCATGCTGTTCACTTCGATGCCCTGCGCGGAAAGCCGCGCAAAAATTTCATTCAAACTCTGCCCCTTCGACACTTCGATCTCGAGAGTGTGATCATCGGCAAGCGTTGCACGAAATCCGGCAAGCTCCGGCGGGCGGGACAGCGACTTGTTCAGATTGAAGACGAAAACCTCGGTCTGCAATTTCCGCAGCACATTGGCCATGGAATCGCGCTCGATGATGCGCCCACCCTCGATGATCGCGACGTTGCGGCAAAGACTTTCGGCCTCTTCCAAATAATGGGTGGTCAGGATGATGGTCGTTCCCTGCTCATTCAGCTCCCGCAGGAACTCCCACATCGAGCGGCGAATCTCGATATCCACGCCGGCGGTCGGCTCGTCCAAAATCAGCAACCGCGGCTCGTGCATCAGCGCACGGGCGATCATGAGGCGGCGCTTCATGCCTCCGGACAGAGATCGCGCGATCGAATTGCGGCGCTCCCACAATTGCAGCTGCTTCAGATATTTCTCGGCACGTTTTTTGGCGAGAGGGCGCGGTATTCCGTAGAAGCCGGCTTGATTCACGACGATGGTGAACACCGGCTCGAACATGTTGAAATTTACCTCCTGCGGCACCACGCCGATGCAGGACTTCGCCGTCTCGAGCTCGCGGTCCATGTCGTGCCCGAAGACCTCCACGGTGCCGCTGGTTTTATTGACCAGCGACGTGACGATGCCGATGGCGGTGGTTTTGCCGGCGCCGTTCGGGCCGAGCAGCGCGAAGAAATCGCCTTCTGCCACCTCGAGGTCGATGCCTTTGAGAGCTTTGATGCCGTTTTTGTAGACCTTGGTGAGTTGGCGCAGGGCGAGGGCTTGCATAAGAGCCGCGTAGACTAAACCTCGCGAGGCACCCCCCGCAACTCGACGAGGTGTTCCACGCCGCCCGGGTCGGTCGAGCACAAGCGCGCGGCCGCGGCGAGTTGCAGACCATACAGCTGAATCCTGCGCAGGCTCGCCGGATTCTGACGGGAGGCGGCTCCGGTCAAGGCGCTCCAATAAGCCGTGCAACCGTTCCATCTCGCGGTCAGCCGCGCGGCTTCCGTCTCGGCCAGGAAGGGGAGACAGTCGATGGTCGCCTCGCGGAATGCGGCCGCGGTGGCCTCGTGCATCCCGAGCAGCAACTGCGCGGCGAGCCTCGTGGTCGAGGCGACATGCCACGCGAAGAACAGCGCGAGGCGGGCGAGCTCCAGCGTCTTGCCGTCCACAGCGGCCCCTTCGGCGACGCCCCCCAAAGCCGCGGCTCGCAGCCGCGTCCGCCAGTAGTCGTCGTCGTGAAAACGCAGATCGAACAGGGCGTAAGGGCAATTCGCGACCGCGGACTTCTGGGCCGCGGACAAGGGCACAATCCGGGCAGACATGGCCGCGGACAACCCTCGCCCCGGCATGCTCCAGCTGCCCGGTCGACCGGCCACGAGGTCCAGAAAGCGATGATTCAGATCGCGCACCGACGCTTGAATTTCGGCCGACACCTGCGCCCGGCGCAGCCAAGTTCCGACGTGTGCATCCTGCATAAACGCCTCGCTTTACCCCACCCCATACCCTGATTCCGGAGACTTCCCGCATTCCTGCGCAAACGCAGCGGCGCGCGGGCTTTCAGTCTCTTGGCAAATACGCTAACTTTGTGATTAATTCTTGTCAAATTGTTTTTGATGCTGAATCACGCGAATTGCACCAAGGAGGAGCCGACCATGAGAGTATCCGATGATCGCTACACCCGGGATCGCGAGCGCCTGGATCTCGCACTGCGGTTGATCCACCATGAGGCGCGCACCTTCACCATCCGCCAGTGGACCGGCCTCAGCGATGATCGGATCCGCAAGCTGTACCGCAGCTACGTCCTGGATTACGCCGCCCAACACGTCTCGAGGCACCGCGGCAAGTCGCCGCGCCAATGCGCTTTCTTCTTCAAGAATGCCGAATTGAATTTCCAGGCCTCTCAGTTGACGAGTCTGTTCGTCGTTTGCGGCCTGCTGTGCGGTTCGGATCTTGAACTCGAATCGCGCTACCGGGTCGGATCTCTCGAGTCCGGGACGCTGCTCTGTCAAGCGTACGAGGCGTACCTGGAGTTTCACGCGCCCGCGAGCATTTCCTTCGAACACGCGTGGTTTCTGCTGACGGCGCTTTCCCGGCGCGACGAACTCGGCGTGGCCCGCTGCGACGCATGCGGCGGCGTGCGTTTGCGCGATCTGCTGGCAAGACGCCGGATGGCCTGCGGCACTTGCAATTCGCCTGATTTCAACGCGGCCGCGGAAGCCGTCGAATGCGCCGCGCCCTGCTAGAATCCAATGCATGAAGAAAAGGAACGTGTTCGCGGGTCCCTACGTGGATCGAGCCGCACACCTGCGCCAGGATGCGGCGTGGTTCGCGAGCGCTCTGGCCGATGCGGGAAGCCGCGTGGTGCCCGTGTGGAATTCGCGCAACCTCATCGCCCCGGGCGAAACGCCGCGCGCCGCGTTTCCGACGCTCGGCGAGATGGCGGACCTGCGGCCGGATCCGGACGCGCTCGTGCTCTTGGGCCGCGTGGCTGGGACGAGCTTTTTCGCCTATGAGATCGAAGGCGTCGATCCGCCGCCATTGGCCGGCGATGCCCGCTTCGAAGATCTGCGCCTGGTCGCATCGCTCCTGCCGCCCGACGAAGCCGGCTTGTTGGGCTACGCTCGCGCGATGATCTCGTGGCGCAGCCGCCATCGCTTCTGCGGGAGCTGCGGGAACAGGACGCTCCCTGCCAAGGGCGGGCATGTTCTCGTGTGCACCAACGCCGCATGCCGTCACGAACAGTTCCCGCGACTCGACCCCGCCATCATCGTCCTCGTCAGCGACGGTGAGCGAGCGCTGCTGGGCCGGCAGGCATCCTGGCCGATCGGCCGGTATTCCACCATCGCAGGCTTCGTGGAACCTGGGGAATCCCTGGAAGATGCGGTGGCGCGCGAAGTCCTCGAGGAGACCGGGATTGGAGTCGACGCCATCGAATATCACTCCTCGCAGCCTTGGCCGTTTCCCGCATCGCTCATGTTGGGATTCACCGCGCACGCGTTGACGCACACGATCGAGCGGCGAGACGACGAATTGGAAGATGCCCGATGGTTCACGCGTACCGAAGTGGCCGCCGGCGTGCCGCTCTTGCCGCCCAATCAGTCGATCTCGTTCAGCCTCATCGAACATTGGTTCGACGCTGGCGGCGAACGGTCGGGCGGCGTACCGCCGGGCGGCCATCCGCCGTTACGCCAGATCCTCGGAGTCACCTCCTGGCCGCCATCGCGCTAGGCGGCGGCCTACCCCCTCTGGCTTTCGTACTCGGCGCTGCATTTCTCGCCGGATTCGTCGATTCCATCGTCGGCGGCGGCGGCTTGATTCAGGTTCCGGCGCTGCTGGCGGGATACCCCAATATCGTTCCCCAAGAACTGCTCGGGACGAACAAGCTGGGCAGCATCTGCGGCACCGGTAGCGCGGTATACCGCTACGCGCGCTTCGTGCAGATCCCGTGGCGCTCGCTGCTGCCCGCTGCCGGCCTGGCGTTCTTGGCCGCGCTGGCCGGCGCCAGTTTGGTCAGCCGGGTACCGGCCGCCCTATTCCGCCCGCTGGTGCCCATCATGCTGGTGGGTGTGCTGGCATACGTTCTGTTGCGCAAGGATCTCGGCGCCGTCCACCGGCCCGCCACCTTGACACGCCGCCACAGCATTTTCGCGGCGGCAGGGATCTCCGCCATCGGGCTGTACGATGGATTCTTCGGTCCCGGCACCGGAAGCTTCCTGATGTTGCTGTTCATCCGGGTGCATGGATTCGATTTCCTGCACGCATCCGCCGCGGCCCGCCTCATCAATGTCGCGACCAATGCCGGGGCCCTGGTGTATTTCGGAGTGCATGCCGATATCCATTGGGCATTGGGGTTTTGCCTCGGTCTTTGCAATGCGTCGGGCAGCTTCGCAGGCATCAGAACGGCCCGCCGCCGCGGTGCCGGTTTCGTGAGGATCATTTTCATCGCCGTGGTGACCGCGCTCATCGCGAAAACGGCCTGGGACGGCTTTCGATGGCGGTAGCAGGCGACTTTTTCCAATGGACTAACTGCCGCGCTCCCAGTGGCCCGGCCTCATGTGCCAGCCGTCGCCCTGTCGCACCCACTGATGGCCGACCCAATGACGTCCCGGGCGCGGTGGCGACCAATGACCCGCCACCCACTCATGGCGATCGCCGACCCAGTTCCAGTACCCCCCCATCCACACGTAACCGGGAACGGGAGCTACGCCGATGATCTCCTCGCGCGGCGGCGGCGGTGCGACCATCACGACGCCCCCCGCGTAGTGCCGCTGATCGGGCACGATGACGCATCCGGCAAGCGCTACGGCCAGTGAAAGACAGGATGCCAAACGGAGAATGCGAAAGGCCATGTCGACAACCAACTTATTATTCGAGGGTAACGACGAGTACAGAACGTCCCTAGACCCGGCTGGTTGACGTCATCGCAACTCAAGACTGGACGCAGTTCAAGAATAGCGCCGAGCGGCGCAAAGAGCACCCCGGGCTTCGATCGCCAGCACGTAATGTTGCGCTGCCGCAGAGCTGGCGGCGTCAACCGGTGGCCGGCGCTGCCGTTACCTCCCTCATGGTCCGCTCCGAAATCGCCGTTCTACGTTTCGGCTTGGGCGCCCAAGCGGGCGAGTTGACGTCGGCCGCCGGCGATCCGCGAGGCTGGCTTCGCGCTCAAATCCGCGGCGCCGTACCGCGCGCCGGAGATACCGCGCTGGCTCCGTCCGAGCAGATTTTTGCGGGCGTGCTCGCGGCGCGCGATCTCCGGCGTCAGATGCAACGCATGGGGGCGGGGCGAGATGAAACCGGCGAGGAAGCGAAAGCGGCAGTGAACGTGCTGCGAGACGCGTACCTGCCGCACTACCGGGCCCAGGTGCTGGCTCGCTCCCAGAGCGCCGCCCTCACGACACGGCCGTTCGCCGAGCGGCTGGTGCACTTCTGGGCCAACCACTTTGCGATTTCAGCCGATAAGGGAGCCATCTTCGGACTGGCCGGCACTCTCGAGAACGAGGCGATCAGGCCGCACGTCAATGGGCGCTTCGTGGAACTGCTGACCGCGGTCGAACAGCATCCGGCGATGATCGCCTTTCTCGACAATCAGTACTCAGCCGGTACCGACTCGATCGCTGCGCAGAGGGCCGCAAGGCGCGCGGTGGCGGAGACCCCGGCAAAGCGCGCGTTCGGTATCAACGAGAATCTGGCACGAGAGATTCTGGAGCTGCATACGCTCGGGGTGGACGGCGGCTACACGCAGCAGGATGTCACCAGCTTCGCACAGGTCCTCACCGGCTGGTCGATCGGCGGCGGCAAGGGTCGACTGGCCGGCGGCCCGCCGGGGCGATTTTTTTTCCGCGAGAATCTTCACGAACCCGGCAGCAAGGTAGTTCTCCGCAAGCGCTATACCGAGGTCGGCCGTACCCAAGGGGAGGCGGTGCTCGCGGACCTGGCACGGCATCCGTCCACTGCGCGATTCATCGCCACCAAACTGGTGCGCCACTTCGTTGCCGACGAGCCCCCGGGGGCAGTGGTGGAGCGGGTCGCCGGCGCCTTTTCGAAGTCGGACGGGGACCTGCCGCTGGTGTACTCCAAGCTGTTCGAGTCACCCGAGGCATGGGATGCATCCCGGCCCAAGTTCAAAACCCCGCAAGACCTGGTCTTCTCGACGCTGCGCGCGTTCGATACCGCGCCCACCAAGGCGGAGGACGTGATTCGCAGCTTCGAACTTCTGGGGCAGCGCCAGTACACCCCGGGGTCGCCGGCCGGCTGGCCGGATACCGCGAAAGCATGGGACGGCTCGGATGCCCTCATGCATCGCGTTTTGTGGGCCTCGCGCATGGCGGAGCGCTATGAGCGCGGCGTCGATCCGCAAGCTGTCGCGGCATCCTGCCTGGGCAGTTTCGCGCGGACCGAAACGCTGACCGCCTTGAGCCGCGCCGCGTCTGCACAACAAGCCTTGGCGCTGCTGGTGATGAGTCCGGAGTTCCAGCGGAGATAGCATGCGAGAGACTCGAAGTTCCCTGAGCCGGCGACGCTTTCTTGCAAGAGTGGGAGCGCTGGCGACCAGTACGGCGCTTCCGAAGGTGCTGTTCGCACAGACCGGCCGCGCGGCGCGGCTGGTGGTCGTCGTGCTGCGCGGCGCATTGGATGGCTTGGCCGCCGTGCCGCCCCATGGCGACGGGGACTACAGGGAACTGCATCGCGAATTGGCGATTGCGGCGCCCGGCTCCCCTGACGGAGCGCTGCCACTCGACGCCACCTTCGGACTGCATCCCTCGCTCGGCTTCTTGCACGAACGCTTCCTGGATGGAGAACTGATCGTCTTCCAAGCCGTGGCCTCGCCATACCGCGAGCGGTCGCACTTCGACGGCCAGAATGTTCTCGAAAACGGCTTGACCCAACCCCTTGGTTCCGCGGACGGCTGGCTGAACCGCGCGCTCGAGTCGCTGCCGGCCCGCTTCGCCGCCCAGAAGGAGCGCGCCGTTGCGATCAGCCAGAACCTGCCGCTCATATTGCGCGGCGACGAGCCGGTGCTGTCCAAGTCGCCGTTGGCGAGCCCCGACGTCGATGAGGATCTTCTGGCGCGGCTCGCCGATCTATATTCGCAGGACGACTGGTTCTCGGCACGCCTGAGCGAGGGGGTGCAAGGAGAGAAGCTTGCGGACGACAGCCCCCGGCCCCTCTCCCCCGCGCCCATCATGACCGGCAAACCACGTGCCGCGGCACAATTGGTCGGCGCAGCGCGTCTGGCCGCGTCCATGATCGCAAGCGACGGCGGTCCGCAAATCGCCGTCATCGAAGCGACTGGATGGGACACGCATGCCAATCAGGGCGGATCGCGGGGCGCTCTCGCGCAGCGGCTTGCCGGTCTCGACGACGCATTGCGCGCGCTCCGCGATGGCATGGGACCGTTATGGCCGCAAACCGCCGTGCTCGTCGTCACCGAATTTGGCCGCACCGCCTCCATCAACGGCACCCGCGGCACCGATCATGGCACCGGCGGCTGCGCCTTTCTCGCCGGCGGTGCGGTACAAGGCGGTCGCGTAATCGCAGATTGGCCGGGTCTGGCACGCAAAGCCCTGCTCGACGGCCGGGATGTCCGGCCGACCTTGGATTTGCGCAGCGTCTTCAAGGCCGTGCTCGCGGATCATATCCACATCGATGCCCGGGCTCTGACAGCCCGTGTGTTCCCCAATAGTCAGGGCGCGCCGCCCCTACCTGGACTGATACGCGCCTGACACGACCGCTCCTCAGATCACGACGCCGACGTTTCCACGTTGAACGGCGCGCTTGGCTCGAACATTGGCTTTTGTTCGGTCGGCGCCGGTTCGGATACGGCCGGAGTAGCGACCGGTGCAACGGTCTTGGGCTTGGCAACTTTCTTTTTGGCTACCTTCTTGGCCGCCGGTTTGGCTTTCACCTTCTTGCGAGCGGGCTTGGCAGCCTTCTTCGCAACGGTCTTCGCCCGGCGCAAGAACATCGCAGGGCGCGCCTTCTTTTTCACTGCTTTCTTCTTCGCGACCGTGCGCTTCGACTTTCCCATCAGACGCTTTTTCGCTTTACTCTTCTTCTTTGCCATGATCAATTTTCTCCTCGCGGTCTTACGGCTACTCGCTGTGAGAGTATCTCCGAAAAAGTCCGCTGTCATCTGCGCGTGACGCTGGAGTCGGTTGCATGGATTGCGTAGGCTCCGCTCGTGCTACCTGAAGAAGAACCGATTCGTCCGCTGCATGATGTCTGGCTCCGGCCAAGACGCGTGTTTCGCGAATTGGCCACGCGGCCGATCGGCGCCGTCGACTACCTGCTCGGCGCGGCGCAGGGTATCGCGGGTTGGCTGGCATTCAGCCGGGCGCAGAATGCCGGCGCAACCAGCAGCGTCGCCGAAATATTCTTCAAAGCGGTCCTGATCGGCATTCCCGCGGGCATCGCCAGTCTTTTTCTCTTTTGCAGCATCTACGCGCGGCTCGGAGCTCGCGCGGGCAGAACGGCCGGCCGCAATCAAGTGTTCCACGTCGTGGCTTACGGCGGAGTGCCGCTTGCCGCCTCGCTGATCATTTGGGTATTCGCGGCGCTGCTCATCGGCGAAGTCGCGTTCGAGCAGGCGCCGCGTCCCGAAGTTGAAGGCTTTGTGGCGCTGCTGCTGCGCATACAGTTCATCGCCTATATCCTGCTCACGCTGTGGAGCGTGGTCATTCAGGTCATGGGCCTCAGCGAAATCACGGGGCTCATCATCCGCAAAGCCTTCGGCTTGTGGGTCTTGGGCCAGGTGATCGCGTTCCTAGCGCTGCTATTCCTGATGATTTTGATCGCCACGCTGTTTCCGGGCGCCGTGACGACTGGAACGTAGGAGCCTGTCCGAACAATTGCGCGTAGCTCAGACAGGCTCCGTGGCGGCCGGAGGTCCGGCGGACGGAACGGCGGGCGACTCGGCGGGAGCATCGGCGGGATCGCCATCGACACCGGCTTGTTTGGCCCCGCTCGACGCACGCTGGTTTCCTCCGGGCGCGCCGCCACCACGCTTCGTCACCCCCAGTCGTGTGATCACGGATCGCGCGACATCTGCCGCCGACGGCGTCCGCGTCGCGGGCTTCGCGCGAGTCGACGGCTTGGCGCGCGGCGCCGGCTTGTCGACGCGCGCCGGCTTCACGCTGCTCGCCCGTTTGACCGGCCCGCGCGCGGCGCCGGCCGTGGGTTTCGCGCGGCCGGCTACTTTGGCGGGCGCAGCGGCCGCGACTTGCGCGGCCAGCACCTTTTTTCTCGCCTGCTTGGCGGCTTTCTTCGCCGTCTTCGCCAACTTGCGGGCCTTTTTCAAGTCGGCCTTCGCCGCACGCACCTGCCGCTTCGCGAGGTCGGCGCGCGCCGCAGCTTTGTCGGCCTCGGCCGCCAGAAGCCGCACCGCGGCCGGTATCTTGGTTTTAGCAGTCTTGTTCACGGTGGCAGGAGGTATCGACGCCATGCTCGTCTCCTCAAATTTTCTAGTGGGCAGCGAGCTTAAGCCCGGCGAATCACCTTGTCACGAGCGCTCCGCGAGAGGCGGCAGCACGCGCAACAGAAAGTGGCGAATATCGGCGACTTCCTCGGTGCACAGAGCATGAGCCATCGGGTATTGATGCCATTCGATCGAGTACCCGAGAGACTGCAATAGAGCGCGCGAGTCGATCGCCCGCGCGATCGGAATCATCGCGTCCGCGAGCCCGTGCGCCATGAAGATCGGCGTGGCGAGGTTGGCGGGACCCTGTTCGGCGGCGAGACGGCTCGCGAGCGGCAGATAGGCGGACAGCGCCATGACGCCGGCCAGGCGCTCCGCAAAGCGGGGCGCCGTATAGAGGGAGACCGCTCCGCCCTGCGAGAAACCCGCGAGGACGATGCGCCCGGCCGGAATTCCGCGCTGAATTTCACGGCTGATGAGCTCCCGGATGGCCAGATCGGTACTGCGAAACCCGGCCTCGTCCTCCACCATCCGTCCCTCCAGGTTGATGATGTCGTACCAGGCCCGCATGCGCATGCCGCCGTTGATCGTGACCGGGCGGGCAGGGGCATGTGGAAACACGAAACGCCAGGCACGCTCGCCTCGCTTGACGAGTTCGGGCACGACGGGCACGAAGTCGTTGCCGTCCGCGCCCAGCCCGTGCAGCCAGATGATGGCGGCATCCGGTTTCGCGGCGGTTTCCATTTCAATGTTTTCGAGCGTCATGTCGGGAGCCTTCTTGTGGGTTTCGCACTCTAGCCTACAACTCCGGGCCGCCCAAGCCGCCTGCCGGACCCGTCCGAGTGTTTCGCGCGGCCGCGACCGGAGTTCCAAGCGCGGAGCGCGATTTCGCCGTTGACAGACGCTGCATTTTTATGCAGACTGCGCGCGAATTTATGCATAGGGCAGCAAGTGATCGACGCCAGACTACAATCCAATAGCGGCATTTCGAGCCCGCCCGCGCGCCGGACGCTGCTCGCGAAGCTGATTCGCGAGCAAGTCGTCGGACGGCAGGCCGAGCTGGTCGTCATGCTGCGCAAACTCGGGGTCGGAGCGACCCAGTCGAGCGTAAGCCGCGACCTGCGCGAGTTGGGCGTGGCGAAGCAGGGGGACCGGTATGTTCTGCCCGAAACCGCGGTGCACCCGAAGAGCGATTTCTCGACCCTCAAACAGTTCGTCAACGCGCTGCACACGGCGGGCAGCAACCTCATGGTATTGAAGACGACCGTCGGCTCCGCACAAAGCGTCGCCGTGGCCATCGACACTGCCCGCTGGCCCGAGGTGGTGGGCACCATTTCCGGCGACGACACCATCTTCATCGCCACCGCCGGTGCGCGTGAGCAACGCGAACTCAAGTTGCGCCTGCGCACCATTTTCGGACGATAAAACCTATGACACCCTCCACCCTCGCGGGCGCCAAGCCCATTCTTTTGGCATTTTCCGGCGGCCTGGATACGTCTTTCTGCGTGCCCTGGCTCATGGATGTCTACAAGCGGCAGGTCATCACCGTGACTGTCGACACCGGCGGAATCGACGCTGCGGCAGCGCGCAGCCTCGCACAGCGCTCGGCGGCACTCGGGGCGGTCGAGCATCATTTGATCGACGCGCGTGCCGCCTACTTCGATCAAGTGCTCAAGTTTCTCATCATGGGCAACATCCGCCGCGGCGGCCTGTACCCGCTGTGCGTGGGCGCCGAGCGCGTCTTGCAGGCCCAGACCATCGCGCAGATGGCGCTCACTCTCAAGACCACGATGGTGGCGCACGGCTGCACCGCGGCCGGCAACGACCAGGTCCGTTTCGAGGTCGCGCTGCGAACGTTGGCGCCGGATCTCGAGATCATCGCCCCGGTCCGCGACCGCGCGTTCAAGCGCCCCGAGCAACTGAAGTATCTCGAAGAACACAAGCTGCCCATCCCGCCGTTCGGCGCCGCGTATTCGGTGAATCGCGGTCTGTGGGGCGTCACCATCGGCGGCCAGGAGACCCTGACCTCGGGCGGCACTATTCCGGACGACGCCTGGGTGCTGTCGAAGGAGGCGTTCTCGAACCCTAAGGCTGCGGAGCGGCACACGATCGGCTTCACCGCGGGAATCCCCGTCAGCCTCGACGGCGAGATGCAGTCACCAGTCTCGATCATCGAACGGCTCGAGGCGTTGGCGGGCCCCTTCGGCATCGGCCGCGGCATCCACCTGGGCGACACGGTGATCGGGACGAAAGGACGGGTGGCCTTCGAAGCACCGGCCGCGGACGTTCTGCTGACGG
This sequence comes from uncultured Gammaproteobacteria bacterium, assembly GCA_963799885.1. Taxonomy (GTDB): domain Bacteria; phylum Pseudomonadota; class Gammaproteobacteria; order Steroidobacterales; family Steroidobacteraceae; genus Bog-1198. Next base: position 276,331 of record CAWCYX010000008.1, read on the forward strand.
CCCATCGGGAACTCGAGAAGCTGGTGTTGACCGGCAAGCAAGCACGCCTCAAGGACACGGTGGCGCAACCCTACGGCGACTGGGTCCATGAGGGGCAGCATCTGGATCCCGTTTGCCGCGACATCGAAGCGTTGCTGACCTCATCTCAAGTGCGCGTAACCGGCGATGTGAAGGTGCTGTTCAGGCCGGGCTCCGTGTTCATCGAAGGAGTAACGTCGCCGTATTCGCTGATGGCCGCCTCGAGGGGAGTCTACGGCGAAACAGCCGGCGAATGGACGCCGGCCGACGCCTTGGGGTACTCGAAAATGCTGGCGCTGACCGGGATCTTCCACAAGCGCGCGGGGCAAGACACCGGCAAGCGCGCCGCAGGAGCGGATCATCCATGAGCGGTATGCGCACCCTGGTGGTCGACAAGATCGCCTCCGTCACTCAAGCCTGCGGTCTATCGCACGAGCTGCGCATCGCGGCGGAAATTCCCTGCGACGAAGGGGTGGTCGTGGTGGTCGAGATCCTCAATACCAAGTCCACCTACAACACGCTCGAACTGACCAGCGGACGCATGGCCAAGGTTTCGAAAGGCGACATCGTGGTGGGTGCGCTGGGGCACCGCAAGGCCTTGTTCGGCTATTCGGGACACATACCCGCGGCTCTGAAGCCGGGCGACGTGATCCAAATGCTCAATATCGGCGGCGTTCTCGGCGTTTGCGACTCCGCAACGCCGGACAAGGGCAAGCCGTTCGACTGCAAGGTGCTGGGAACCGTGTTGACCTTCCCCTACCTCGGCGAGCGGATCGGGGTTCCGGCCAAGGTCGGCTACAAGCCGCTGGATTACGCCGCCGAGCTCAACATGCGCGGGGTGCCGGTCATCGCACTTGCCGGCACCTGCATGGAAGCCGGTAAGACGGCGGCGGCGTCCGCCATCATCGCCCGCGCCCGCCACCGCGGCCTGATCGTGGACGCTTTCAAGGCCACGGGTGTTTCCCTGCGCCGCGACATCCTGGCGTTCGAAGACTCCGGCGCCCGGCGCACCATGATCTTCACCGATCTCGGCATCGTGACCACCACGGAAAAGTGTGGGCCCGCCCTGACGCGGAGCATGTTGACCGAGATGGCGAGCGGGCAGCCCGATCTCATCGTTTTCGAGCTGGGCGACGGTCTATTGGGCACCTATGGAGTGCAATCGATTCTGCAGGATGCCGCCATCAAGGCAGCGCTGACCGCGGTGGTGCTGTCGGCGAACGACCCGGTCGCCGCCTGGGGCGGAATCAAGCTGTTGCGCGAGCGCTTCGGCATCGAACCCGCGGCGGTCACAGGGCCGGCAACCGACAATCTCGTGGGCGTCGAGATCATCCGTGAGCAGATGAACGTCGCAGCATTCAACGCCATCAGCAATCCCGCGGACTTGGGCGACCACCTGATCGCCAGGCTCGGGATCGGCAATGTCGGCTCGGCGCAAGTGGTCGGGGCGTGAGCGAGGCGACTCCAGCCATCGTTCTGGGAGGCACCGGCTACGTGGCCGGCGAGCTATTGCGCTTGATTGCGGGGCACCCGCAACTCTCCGTCGCCGCCATTTTGTCCGACAGCCAGCCCGGCGCGGCGGTCGCCGCCAGTTTCCCGCATTTGCAAAGCGCCTACCCCACGCTCACTTTCACCGATCTCGACGGCATCGAATCGTTCATTCGAAAAGCGCCCCGATCCGCGCTGTTTTCGGCGGCGCCCCACGGCGTCGCCGCCGGCATCATCGATCGTCTGCTCAGCGCCGCCGAGATGGCGGGCGCGCATACCCACTGCGTCGACATCTCCGCCGACTTTCGCTATGCGACCGCCGCCGCCTACGAGGCCGTGTACAAGCACGCGCACGGCGCGCCGGCGCGGATCCGTCATTTCACCTGCGCGGTGCCGGAGCATTTGCCGACGTCGCCGACCCCGCACGTATCGCATCCGGGGTGCTTCGCCACTGCCACTTTGCTCGCGAGCGTGCCTCTTCTGGCTCTTGGGTTGACCGATACGCGGCTGTTCGTCACGGGCATCACCGGCAGCACCGGATCCGGCCGCAAACCCAGCGAAGGCACGCACCATCCGCAGCGTCACAGCGATTTCTACAGCTATGGTGCATTGAGTCATCGGCACGTGCCCGAGATCACCGCCTGCGCCAAGCTGGCGACCGGGATCGAGGCGGAATTCAACTTCGTCCCGCATTCGGGGCCGTTCGCGCGCGGCATCCACGTCACCGTGCAGGCCAGCCTCAAACGCCAGATCGGAAGCGCTCAGGCCTTGGAGGCACTGGCCGCCTACTACAAGAACTGTCCCTTCGTGCGGGTGATCGGCAGCGCACCGCGCGTCAAGGATGTCGCGACCAGCAACTACGCGAATTTGAGCGCGGTCACCAACGGCACATCCATCGCCGTCATGTCCGTGCTCGACAATTTGAACAAGGGAGCCGCAGGCGGCGGCGTGCAATGGATGAACCGCCTGTTGGGTTTCAACGAAAGCATGGGGCTTGAGTCCCCCGCTCCGGGATGGACGTGATGAAGGGCCGCAATTGAAGAACCATCTCGCACGCGTGTTCGCACAGTATCCGATCGAAGTCGCGCACGGCGACGGCGTGTGGTTGCATGCGCGCGACGGCCGGAAGATCCTGGACTTTTACGGCGGGCACGCGGTTGCGGGGCTGGGCTATGGCCATCCGCGGTGGCTGGCCGCCCTCGCCGCACAGGCGCGGCAGATGGCCTTTCAGACCAACGCCGTGCACGTGGCCGTCCGCGAACGGGCGGCGGCGCGCCTCGCGAAATTCGTGGGTCTCGGGTTGGACACGGTGTTTTGGATCAACAGCGGTGCCGAGGCCAACGAGAATGCGCTGAAGCTCGCCTTCAAAATCACCGGACGCGAAAAGGCCGTGGCGCTGGAGCAGGGCTGGCACGGCCGCACCGCCGGCGCCGGCGCGGTGACCTGGGGCGCGCTCGGCAAGTGGTACGGCTTTCCACGCACTCCGTTCGAGGTAAAGTTCGCGCCGCGCGATAACCCGGCGGCGGTCGCAGGGATCGTGGACGCCGCTACCGCCGCAGTGATCGTGGAACCGGTGCAAGGCGTGGGAGGCGCCTACGATGTCGGAAAGCCCATGCTGCAGGCCCTGCGCCAACGTTGCGACGATGTCGGCGCCCTGCTGATCTTCGACGAAGTGCAATGCGGCATGGGCCGCACGGGCGCCCCTTTCGCGGCGAACTACTATGGCGTGACGCCCGACATGCTTACGGCGGCCAAGGCGCTGGGCAACGGGTTCCCGGTATCGGCGCTGTTGATGTCGAGACGAGTGGCGGATCAACTCAAATATGACGACATGGGTACCACGTTCGGCGGCGGGCCCATGGCCTGCGCAGTCGCCGAAGCCGTAATCGACACCATCGAATCGGAGTCACTGCTCGCGAACGTGCGCCAGGTTTCGACCTATATCCGGTCGAACTGCATCACCGGTCCGGTCACCGGCACCCAGGGCGCGGGTTTTCTCGTAGGCCTCAAGACCTCGCGTCCCGCCAAGGAAGTGCAGGCTGCACTGATGGAAAAGAACATTCTGACGGGGACCAGCGGCGATCCAAACGTGCTGCGCCTGTTGCCCGCCTACATTTTGAACGAAGGCCACGTCGACCGGTTGTGCGACGCGCTGTCGGCGATTCCGGCATGAGGCGCTTCATGGATCTCGACGACTTCAGCCGCGAGCAGATTCTCGATCTGCTGGGACTGGCGCAATCGCTGCAAGTCAAGCCGCAGCCGCACGCCCTCGCGGGCAAGATCCTCGGGTTGATTTTCTTCAATCCGTCCTTGCGCACCCTGGCATCCTTCCAGGCCGGCATGGCGCGGCTGGGCGGCGACTCGTTCGTCATCACACCGGGGCAGGGTACCTGGCAGCTCGAGACCCGGCTCCACGCCATCATGAACGGTGCCGCCGCGGAACATATCCGTGAAGGCATACCGGTGCTGGCCTCGTACTGCGACGCGCTCGGCGTTCGCGCCTTCGCCGAAGGCAAGAACCTGAAGAACGACATCGACGAGACCTTCTTCCGCACGATCGACACGCTCTGCGACAAGCCGTTGATCAACATGGAGTCCGCCATGAATCATCCGTGCCAGGCGCTGGCCGATTGGCGCACGCTGGATGAACTCGGTGTACCTGTGCGCGCGAAATTCGTACTGAGTTGGGTGTATCACCCAAAGGCACTTCCATTGGCTGTTCCCGCGGCAACGCTGCACATGGCGGCGATGCGCGGCATGGACGTCGTCGTCGCCCGGCCCGAGGGGTTCGCGCTGCCGGAGGACATCATGGAGAAAGCGCGCGTGGCCGCCGCCGCGTCCGGCGGTTCCGTTACCGAGACCTCCGACCGCACGGCGGCGCTCGCCGGCGCCAGCGTGCTGTACGCCAAGGAGTGGGGCACCACCCAATATTACGGCGACGTCGAGGCCGACCTGCGCCTGCGCGCCGACCTGTCGGACTGGTGCGTCCGCGAGCGCTGGTTCGCGCCGGCATTGCCCGACGCCAAGCTCATGCATTGTCTACCGGTGCGCCGCAATGTCGCCGTCGCCGATGAAGTGCTCGACGGACCGCGCGCCGTCGTCAAGCGCGAGGCCTTCAATCGTCTGGCGGTGCAGATGGCCGTTCTGCATCGCATGCTGTCTTGACCGTACTTGATTGGGAGAAATCGATGATGAGTCGCCCCGACCCTTCGGTAGCCGTGCTGGCGCTCATGAGCGCCGCGCCCTACATCCGCATGTACAAGAACAAGATTTTCGTCATCAAAGCGGGCGGCGCGGTCTTCAGCGATGAAGTCTCGATGCGGGCGCTCATCGAACAAGTCGCCATCCTGCACCAGGTCGGCATCAAGACCGTGCTCGTGCACGGCGGCGGTCCGCAGCTCGACAGCGTGCAGGCTGCACTCGGCATCGAGACCAAGATGGTGAACGGGCGCCGCGTCACCGATCAGAAGACCATCGACGTAACGTCGATGGTCTTGAATGGCCTCATCAACACCCGCATCCTCGCGATATGCCGCGAACTCGGGATCGAGGCCATCGGTCTGTCCGGCGTCGACGCGGGTCTCATCAGAGCGCACAAGCGCGCGCCCGTTCCCGCCTCGGAATTATCCAGCGAGACCGTGGACTACGGTTTCGTGGGCGACATCGATTCGGTCAATGCCGCGGTACTGGAAAGACTGCTCGAGATCGGCTTGATGCCGGTGGTCAGCCCGCTGTCGGCGGACTCCTCTGGAGTCTTGCTCAACATCAACGCCGATACGGTGGCCGCGGCCATCGGCGGCGCGCTGTCCGCGGAGAAGCTGGTGCTGTGCACCGGCGCGCCGGGCATCCTGGAGCAGGTGCAGGATCCGAGCACGGTGATTTCCTATACCGACATCCAGGGCTTGAAACGGCTGCGCGACGAGGGCCGATTGAAGGACGGCATGCTGCCCAAGGCCGCCGCCATCGAGGGTGCCATCCGGGGCGGCGTGCGCCGGGTGCACGTGATTACGTACAAGTCGACTGACAGCCTGCTGGCCGAAATCTTCACCAACGAGGGCACGGGTACCTTGGTCGTGGCGGACCTCAAGGCACTGAGCCCCAAGGAACAGCTGGGCGCGGCATGACTCGGCTCTGGGACAAGGGAACTCCGCTCGACGAGCGAGTGCTGGCCTACACGGCCGGCGACGATTTCGAATTGGACAACCGGCTGGTCGAATACGACGTCCGCGCCTCGATCGCGCATGCGGAAATGCTCAACCAGCGACGCTTGCTCTCGGATGCCGACCTCGTCGCGATCCGCGGCGCGCTCACCGCCATCGGCGAAGAGCATGCGCTCGGGAAATGGCGGATCACTCTCGAACAGGAGGATTGCCAGACGGCGATCGAGAATCTGTTGACGGCGCGCATCGGGCCCGTCGGCGGACGCTTGCATGCCGGTCGATCGCGCAACGACCAAGTGCTGGCGGCGCTGCGGCTGTACTTGCGCGAGGCGGCGCACGCCGTACATGCCGGGGCCATCGCGGTGGCCGAGGCGCTCGACGCCTTGGCGGCGCGCCAAGGCGAGGTCGTGCTGCCCGGCTACACCCATATGCAGCAGGCCATGCCGAGTACCGTGGCGCTCTGGGCCTTGGGCTTTGCCTCCGAGATCCGCGACGACGCCGAGGGCGTGCAACTTACGCAGCGGCGGATCGGCAAGAACCCTCTCGGATCCGCGGCCGGCTACGGCACGCCGAACCTCGATGTGAGCCGCGAGTCGACGCGACTCAAGTTAGGATTCACGGTGACGCAGGAGCCGGTGACGGCAGTGCAGCTCTCGCGCGGCAAAGCCGAGGCACAGCTGCTGTTCGAAATCACGCTGCTGACGCAGGACATTGGAAGACTCGCAGCCGATCTGCTTCTGTTCTACACCCAGGAATTCGGTTTCGTCAGCCTGCCGCCGGGGTTCACGACGGGCTCATCGATCATGCCGCAGAAGCGAAATCCCGATGTCTTCGAGCTGATGCGCGGCCGCAGCGCGGTGGCGCAGGGTGCTCTCAATGAGGTGCTGAACATCACGCAGAAGCTGAGTTCCGGGTATCACAGGGATTTGCAGCTCATCAAGCCTCCCTTGTTTCGCGGCATCGACTCCTGTCTTCAGACTCTCGACATCCTGCCGCACGCGCTGGCCGGAGTCCGCTTCAATCCGCAGAATATCCAGCTCGACCCCCGCATTCATGCGGCCGCCGAGGCAAATGCCTTGGTGACGAAGCACAACGTACCGTTTCGCGAGGCGTACCGACAGGTGGCCGCGAAACTGAAGGATCCCCCGTGAGCATCTGGCGCAGCCCGCAAACGCTGGAAGATCTGAATGGCGCGGGCGACAGCACCATGATCCGCCATCTCGGCATCGTATTCAGCGAAATCGGCGGCGATTTCCTCCGCGCAACCATGCCCGTGGACGAGCGAACGCGGCAACCCTACGGCTTGTTGCACGGCGGCGCCTCGGTGGTGCTGGCGGAAACGCTCGGCAGCACCGGCGCCGTCATGTGCGTCGATAAAGCCGGGTTCCTGTGCGTGGGCCAGGAAATCAACGCCAATCATGTGCGTTCGACGCGCCGCGGGCAGGTCACGGGCACCGCCCGGCCGGTACACCTGGGCGGTCGCTCACACGTTTGGGCCATCGAAATCGTCGATGACGAGCAAGCCCTGGTGTGCATTTCGCGCATGACGGTAGCGGTCGTCAAAGTAGGCACCCTTAAAAAATAAGGGATGGACCCTCAAGTGAAGGCTATGGACCCTCAAGTGAAGGCTTAAGTTAAGAAGCACGACCCAGAGGCACGAGCCTTAACTTATGCACATCAGGACCTAGACTTAGTTGGCGTACAGTCAAATCACCCTAGCGTTCGCGACATCGAGTGGCGTATCGTGCGCGCCATGAAACACACAACTCACGGATTCGTACGCGCCTCCAGTCTTTGTACATTGGTGGCAGCCGCGCCCTTCGCCGGCGCTCAGACGCCCTCCTCCTCCGCCCCGGCGGCAGTCGCCGCGCCGGCGCCTGCGCCCGCCGAGCAGTCCATCGAACAAATCAGCTATTTGTTCGGACTGACCTTCGCGGAGCAACTGCACGGCGTGGGAATCACCGGTCAGCTGAACAGCGACGCGATGGATCGCGGCATCAAGGACGGGTTACAGGGCAAGAAATCCACCCGTACCGACCAGCAACAATTGCAAGCGTACGTGCAATCGGTCATGGCCGAATCGCTGGGGCGCAACAAGGCTGCAGCAAAGGACTTCCTGACGAAGAACGGGCAGGAAAAGGGCGTGAAAACTACCGCCAGCGGCCTCGAGTACAAAGTCCTCATACCGGGCGACGCCAAGGCGCCGGCGGTATCGCCCACCGACGAGGTCACGGTCAACTACCGTGGGAAGTTGCTGGACGGGAGTGAATTCGACAGCTCCTACGCCCGCGGCCAACCGGCGACCTTCAAGGTGAACGGCGTCATCAAAGGATGGCAGGAAGCGCTGGTGCTCATGAAGCCGGGCGCCAAATGGCAGCTGTTCGTGCCGCCCGAACTCGCGTACGACGCGAGCCCACGGCCGGGTATACCCGCCGGCTCGCTGCTGAACTTCGAGGTGGAATTGGTCAGCGTTAAATCGGGCGATGCGGCCTCCCCGGCGGCGGCTCCCGCCCCGCCGTCGTCCCACAAGGCGGTCAAGCCGGCGAAGCCGGCGGACGCGAGCTCGCTGGACAAGTAAACGGGAGCCTCGCCTTCAGGGCATCAATTCGAGCGCGTTCGTCAGATCGCCCATGGGGGGTTCGCCATGTTCCGCGAGACTGCGATCGCGCAGGTTGAGTCCCGGCAGCGCCTCGAGGTCGAAGCGGCGCCTCAACAACCGCAGGATCGAGGCGGTATCGTACGGGGTGTGATCAACGCTACCCATTCTTGCGAAGGGGGAAACCACCAGCGCGGGTATGCGTGCGCCCGGACCTAGACGATCACCCTTCGGGGGCGCGACATGGTCCCAGGCACCGCCGTACTCGTCGTAGGTGATGACGATCAGCATATGAGCCCATTGCGGGCCGGATTGCAGCTTCGTCACGAGATCCGCGATGTGCGCGTCGCCCGCGGCGATCGACGCATAGCCGGGATGCTGATTGAGGTTGCCCTGGGGTTTGTAGAAGACGACCTGGGGTAGATGTCCAGCTGCACTATCGGCGACCAGGTCATCGTAATCCTTCAGGTGCTCCTTGCGCTGCTCGGGGTGTGCCTGCGGATCGAAGCGCGCGTAATAGTTGAACGGCTGATGGTGGGGCTGAAAGTCCGGATTCCCGGCCGGGATCTGCGGCGCATAGATCACATGGCGCTCCGTTCCCGCGGGCTGTGCGCCGTCGGCTAGGGCAGCTTTCCAAGCACCTGAATACCACGTCCATGTGATGCCCTTCGAGCTCAACAGGTCGCCGATGGTCGTGCCGCTCTGCGGGGGCAACGTGGTCGGCTTGCCCGGGTCCGCATATCGGCCGTCGCCATCCATGCCCCCCGGCGCGTTGCCGCTGGGTTGATAGGGGGGCTGCATGGTGTTGACGGCATGGAACGCGCCGTCGCCGAAATAGTTGGCCGGTGCGATATTGCCGCTTTTCACGAACTTGGGCGGCCCGTCGAGCGCGGATGCAGGCGAATCCTTGGCGACCATGAGGCGCGGCAACATGCGGCCGTCGGCACCGGTCTCGAGCAGCGCAATGGACGGTTTGGCGGGCGATTTGTCCGCGTCGGGGTATTCGGGCGCGCAGGCGCAGATCAGGTACTGATGATTGAGAAAAGAGCCGCCGAAAGCACCCTGAAAAAAGTGATCCGCCAACACGTAGCGGCGTGCCAATGCATACAGCGCGGAGCGGCTGGTGTCGTAGTGGCCCAGGGACAATCCGCCGGCATCCGACCAAGCGGCATATCCATCGTTCGATCCATTGTCGATTTGCATTTGATGTTCGAAGAAACGGTGATACAGATCCCGCGTGACGGCCGACGAGGTCAGGGTGACGCCCGATTGCGCGGTGAACGCGCTCTCGATTGCGAACGGTGCGTTCGGCAGACCGGCGCTTTGCGCCTGGGTGATCACGGGCGTATAGCCGGAAGCCGTCACCCCGCCCCAGGTCTGCGGCAAACTCGGCAAGACGGTGCCGTTGCGATCCACCTGCGGGACATATCCGGGCAACGGATGTCCGGCCGGGTCCAGGACTTCGCCCAAGCCCGCAGCCCCGGGAAAATTGCCGTACAGATTGTCGAATGCGCGGTTTTCGGCGTAGATCACGACGACGGTCGTGATCTTGGTCCGCAGCCCCGAGGTAACCGGGTCGCCGGCGTCACCACGCGGCTTCAGCAAAGTACCGGAGACATTGCATGCCCCAAGAAGCGCGCCCAATGCACCGAGGGCGGCGATCCGTGCTGCGCGCCGCCGCGCCTTGCTCTGCTGTTTCATGCAGCGAGTATAGATCGTACCGCGCCCGCTGCGCGCGGAACCGGCGTCAGCAGCGCTATACTTCGCGGATGCGGAACATGCACTTGCTGATCGCCGCCGCGGCGGCGGGAACTCTTCTGGGCTGCGGGCAGAAGGGGCCGCTGGTGTTGCCCGACGCGCAGCACCCACACAAGAAAGTCGGCATCGGCAAATCTGCGGCCTCGCCCGCCAATTCGGCCCCGGCGAGCAGCGCGCCGTCATCGGGCAGCACATCCGGCAGCGCGCCGCGGCCGGCCGGCCCCGCGCCTCAGCCCCAGCAGTAGCTGTAGCCCCAGCCAGACATTCACGCCATGAGTACGCGTAAGTTGCTGTTGGTCGACGGTTCCTCTTATTTGTACCGCGCGTTCCATGCGCTGCCGCCGCTCTCCAATTCGCAAGGCGTGCCCACCGGCGCCGTCCTCGGCGTGCTCAACATGCTGAACAAACTCACGAAGGAAGAGACGCCCGAGCGCGTGGCGGTGGTGTTCGACGCGCCGGGCAGAACGTTCCGAGATGATTTGTTCGAGAAGTACAAGGCGCATCGTCCATCCATGCCCGACGATCTACGCTCGCAGGTGCAGCCGCTCCTCGATGCAGTTGCCGCCCTGGGCCTGCCGTTGTTGCGCATCGCCGGCGTCGAAGCCGACGACGTGATCGGCACCCTCGCAAAGCAAGCCGCGGACTTGGGTTACGACGTCCTGATCTCGACCGGTGACAAGGACATGGCGCAACTCGTCGGTCCGCGCATCACTCTCGTCAATACCATGACCAATAGCCGTCTGGACCGCGGGGGGGTCAAGGCGAAATTCGATGTGTTTCCCGAACAGATCGTCGACTATCTGGCCTTGGTGGGCGACAGCTCGGACAACATACCGGGCGTGACGGGCGTGGGTCCGAAGACGGCCGCGAAATGGCTCAACCAGTATCAGACCTTGGATTCCTTGATCGCCAATGCGGCTTCGATCGGCGGCAAGGTCGGCGAGAACTTACGCGGCGAATTGCCGATGCTCGAACTGTCGCGCAAGCTCGCCACGATCGATACCGCCGTGCCGTTGACGTTGAATGCCGAGGAGCTGTCCGCCGGCCATCCGGATCTACCGCGGCTGCGGGAGCTGTATTCGCGCCTGGAACTGCGTCTGCTGCTGCGCTCCTTGGACCCATCCCCGGAAGCGATCACGACGGTGGCCGCTTCAGGCTCGACGGAACCGACGGCGGTATCCGCGCGACGGCGTGAGTACGACGTAGTCACGACTCAGGAAGCATTCGATGCATGGCTCGTCAAACTTGCCGCGGCCCCGCTCATTTCATTCGACACAAAGACCGACAGGCCCGACTACCTTCGCTCGCGGATCGTCGGCGTGTCATTCGCCGTGTCCGCGGGAGAGGCCGCCTATGTGCCGCTGTCGCACGACTATCCCGGCGTCCCGGCGCAACTCGACACCGGCAGCGTGCTGGCCGCACTGAAACCGCTGCTCGAGGACGCGGCGCGGCCGAAATTGGGCCACCACCTGAAGTTCGACTGCCACATTCTCGCGAATTACGAGATCACGCTCGCCGGCCATCAGTACGACTCCATGCTCGAGTCCTATGTGCTCAACAGCATCGTCGTCGGGCATGACATGGATTCGACGGTCGAAAAGTACCTCGGCATCAAAACCATTCGCTACGCAGACGTCTGCGGCAGGGGCGCGAAGCAGATCCCCTTCAATCAAGTCGACATCGCCCGCGCCGCCGAGTACGCCGCCGAAGATTCGGACGTGACGCTGCAGCTGCATCAGGCGCTCTGGCCACAACTCGAAGCATTACCGCGTTTGCAGAATCTCTATGAATCGATCGAGCAGCCGCTGGTTCCCGTCTTGTACCGCATGGAGCGCGCCGGAGTCCTCGTTGACCGCGAGCTTCTGAGGAAGCAGAGCACGGAGCTCGCGGGACGCATGCTGGAATTGCAAACGCAAGCCCACATCGAGGCGGGCGGAGCCTTCAACTTGGATTCGCCGCGGCAGCTGCAGGAGATTTTGTTCGGCAAATTGGGAATCCCCGTCATCCGCAAGACGCCGACGGGACAGCCGTCGACTGCAGAGGACGTGCTCGAGGAACTCGCCCTATCCTATCCCCTGCCGAAGCTGATCCTCGAATATCGAGGCGTCGCGAAACTCAAATCGACCTATACCGACAAACTCCCGGAGCAGATCGATCAACAGACAGGACGCATCCACACGTCCTACCATCAAGCCGTCGCGGCAACCGGCCGGCTCTCCTCGACGGACCCGAACCTTCAGAATATTCCGATTCGAACGCCGGAGGGCCGGCGCATTCGGCAGGCCTTCGTGGCGGCGCCCGGCCACTCCTTGGTGGCGGCTGACTATTCGCAGATCGAACTTCGAATCATGGCCCACCTATCCGGTGATTCCAATTTGCTGGCGGCCTTCGCAGAGGATCGTGACGTTCACCAGGCGACCGCGGCCGAGATACTCGGAATCCCGCTGGCGGCGGTCACCTCCGAGCAGCGGCGTTCGGTGAAGGCGGTCAATTTCGGTCTGATTTACGGGATGTCGGCCTTCGGTCTCGCGCGCCAACTCAGCATCAGTCGAGGGGAAGCGCAGAAGTACGTGGATCTCTACTTCGAGCGCTATCCCGGCGTGAAGCGCTACATGGACGAGACCCGGCAGAAGGCGCGCGATACCGGTTACGTGGAGACCATTTTTGGGCGGCGTTTGTATCTGCCGGAAATTCTCTCTCGGAACCAAGGGCTGCGCCAATCTGCGGAACGGCAAGCCATCAATGCCCCCATGCAAGGCACTGCCGCCGACATCATCAAGCGCGCCATGGTGGACGTCGATGCATGGCTGCGCACCTCGAGGGCCCCGGCCCGGCTCATCATGCAAGTCCACGACGAGTTGGTATTGGAAGTCGCGGATGAGGCAGTCGACACGCTGGTGCAGCAGCTCCGGCAGCACATGGCACATGCCGCCGAACTCAGCGTGCCCCTCAAGGTCGATGTAGGAATCGGCCGAAACTGGGACGAGGCACATTAGAGCTATACGGCTTCGTCAAGAAATGGTACGAAATGCAAAGTTAGCCGCCATATTTGCAGGTTTTTGGCGATTTAGGCCCTCGCCGGGCGAATTTGAGAATTTCGAACAAATGGGCGCGCAGCCCCTGGAACTTTCCGAGGGTGTCCCCATCTAAACTCATGAGCGTGAAAGACGCTCCCCGCTCTTCTCCCTGAGCGGGCGAGACCCGGTTTGTCATCCCCATGCCGGGTTGGTCTAGCCTCGGTGGCTGTGTCAAATCAGCCACCGGGGCGTTTTTTTGTCTTATATTTTTGGCTCGAACCAGCGATCCATCACGCCGCGCGCCTCTTCGAACCCTTGTTTTGCATGAGCAGAGAATAACTGAGCCGTGACTGCGGTGTCGCCGCATGCGGTTTTGGTTTCTTGCAACACGCGTTGCGAATCCCGGCGGTTCAACTTGTCCGCTTTGGTCAGCAGCACATGCGCTTGGCGGTCACGGGCGAGCACCCACTCCAGCATGGCGGCGTCCTGCTCGCCGAGACCGCGGCGGCTGTCGACGATGAGAATCAGACCCGCCAGCGACTCACGGACGTTGAAGTAATGCTCCATGAGCAGCAGCCATTTCACCCGCACCCGTTCCGGAACCTTGGCGAATCCGTACCCGGGAAGGTCGACCAGCCGGCGATCGGGCGCCACTTCGAAGAAATTGATGAGCTGAGTGCGGCCCGGGGTACGGCTGACCCGAGCGAGCCCCGAGCGTTGCGTCACCGCATTGATCGCGGTGGATTTGCCCGAATTGGAGCGGCCGGCGAAAGCGATTTCACGGCCGGTGTCCGGCGCGAGTTGGTGCGCCTCGGCCGCACTCGTCACGAATTTCACATTGGGATAGAGCGACATGGCGGGTGTTGCTTGGGCGCAAATGATGGAGCGTAGTGTACAATTTAGTCGAGTGGACAGTTCACTTTAGAATGGGGTTAAAGGCGATATGAAGCGGCTTTGGATACTTGCAGCAACTATTTTCGGCGCCTTGGCCGGCGTGTTGGCGAGCACTACGGGCAGTGCCGCCGGGAACCCAGAAACCGGCGCCACCAAGGCCGTTGTGTGCCAGGCCTGCCACGGTGCAAACGGCAACAGCGTGAATCCCGAGTGGCCCAGCCTCGCCGGGCTGGGCGCCGATTACATCGCAGAGCAACTCAAGAACTTCAAGGAATCGAAGCGCAACAACCCCGTCATGATGCCGAACGCGATGACGTTGAGCCCCGCGGACATGGATGACCTGGGCGCCTATTTCGATTCCCAGGTGAATACCGGTCTAGAGGCAGACCCCTCCTACTGGCAGGCCGGTCAGAAGCTATATCGCGACGGCGATAGTGCCCGGGGCATTCCCGCGTGCATGGCCTGCCATGGGCCCACCGGATTCGGCAACGAGCCTGCGAAATTTCCGGCGCTGCGCGGCCAGCACTCCGTGTATGTCGTGAAGCAGCTGAACGATTATGCGTCCGGAGCCCGCGGCACGGGTCCCAACGGCATCATGCAGACCATTGCCAAGCGCTTGTCGCCCGACGACATTCGAAACGTCGCCTCCTTCTTACAGGGGCTTCGCTGAAAATGCGCGCATCGGCTTTGTGGCTGTTCGTGGCGCTGACGCTCGGCCTCGGCGCATGCGGTAAACAGCAATCATCGGACAGCCGGCAACAATCTGCCGCGACGCCGGCGACCGCATTGGCGCCCCCGACCGACACGGCGCCTCCGGCCCCCACCGCGGCGCAACGCGAGGACGCCGGGCTTGCCCCTCGGCAGCGCCAGATCACACGGCCGAATGAAGATGGGTCCGAGACGGTCGAGGAAACCACGGGCGATACCGGCTCCCATAATCCGCTGCTGGCGGCGGTCGCTTCCACGATGGCGGCCACGACGTCGAACGCTGCGGCCGCGACCACCACCACGGCTCCCACCCTGTGGCAGGAAGGTGTGAATTACACGCGCCTGGTTCCCGCTCAACCGACTTCGGTTTCTCCGGGCCAGGTCGAGGTCCTCGAGTTTTTCTGGTATGGCTGCCCGCACTGCTTTGCGATCGACCCGCTGGTCGAGTCGTGGAAGAAGACCAAGCCTGCGTACATCTCGTTCTCGCGCGTGCCCGTCATGTGGAGCGAAGGACATCGATCGACCGCGCGCCTTTACTACACCTTGGAGAGCCTCGGCAAGCTCGATCAATTGCATAGCGAAGTCTTCAAGGAGATACACAACAACAACGATCCCCTGATCGCGACCGATCCGAACGATACTGCCGGTGCGCTGCGTCTGCAGGCCGCATTCCTCAAAAAATTCGGCATTTCCGAGGATACGTTCACCAAGGCCAGCCAGTCCTTCGCGGTGGAGACTGCGCTGCAAAGAGCCGACCAACTCGTGCTGCGTTATCGCATCGAAGGCGTGCCGACTTTCGTCATCAATGGCAAGTACGTGGCGGACGTGCGCTCGGCCGGCTCTCCCGAGCGCTTGCTGTCGTTGGTGGACGACCTCGCGGTCCAAGAGCACAAACATTGAAGCTGCGCGGCGCCGCGGCTCGTGGTTAAGCATTCCGGTGGATGCCACTGCGGGCGAGTCCGGTTCGAGGTGACCGCGCCCGCGCGGCTCGACGTGTCGGACTGCAACTGCTCGATCTGCGGCAAGTCCGGGTTCCTCCATCTGATCGTTGCGGCGGATCAATTCGTACTCATCTCCGGCCGCGACGACTTGACCACATACACCTTCAACACCGGCGTCGCAAAGCACACCTTCTGCTCACACTGCGGCGTGAAGGCTTTTTATATTCCGCGGTCGCACCCCGACGGCGTCAGCGTGAACGCACGCTGCATCGACAGCGAAACCGTCGAATCCATGTCGATCACGCCCTTCGACGGCCGCCACTGGGAGCGCGCCCGCTCCGGTCTGCACGGACCGGATAAGACATAAGCCGGAAATCCAACCTGATTATGTTTTGACGCGCTCCGGCGTGCGCCGACTTGGCGCAAATTTGTGACACAGACCGCGCTGCCCGACCCCGAAATTGGAGGATGCTGTTCGCGTCTTGAGGGCATGATGCAACACTCACCCGGCGAAGCGATTAATTGCGCACACGATGGTGCGCAGGTCTGCTGCAACACCCGATATGGCGGTGCATGCGGCAGCATGCTCGTGGGATTCGTGATTCTCACCATCGTACGCGCGTCTGAAGCGCTGGCGGGCGAGCAGGTTCCGCCGACGGTCAGTGCGGCGAGACCGGACGTCATCGCCGCACGGGAATTCACGACCACCTCCGCATTCATGCTGCCGCTGCCGAGCTACCAGGCGGTCCCGTCGAGCTACCGCGCTGTCGACCTTCCCGTATTGAAATCCTTTTCGGCGGCGGAGTTCCGCCCGCGCGGACGCTCGATGCTGGAAAAGGATTCGCCTCTCATCGACGCGGAAGCCGCACCCATGTTGCAGGGCACGACGGTGTGGCAGCGATTGTCGGATTATCGATCGCGCGACCGTGTCCGTGTGGTGACATTGTGGGAGGCCGGCGGCAGCAGCGTTTCCCTGCAAGCCGGAAGGAAGGGCGCCCCTTCGCTGCAATGGACGAGCCGACTGATGAACCGGGGCGGTGCCACGCGCGGTCTGCTCGATCAAGTGTTCTCCACCTCCTTGGGCGGATTTGCGCGAAGCCTGCATCTCACGCCGCGTCCGGCCGGCACCGAGGCGTTCGGAAAGCCGTCGAAACCCATGGAAACCGCTCTCGGCAACGCCGCGACCGTGACAAAGTAGCCGCAGCGCCTTCATCGCACGATCACAGAATTTGCGTCAAAGCCTTGGCACCCACCAGGGCCGCCAGCACCATGAGCAATCGCAGGACCCAGCGGCGAAAATCCAGCGGATCCGCCGTCTTGAATCCGCGATTACCCAGCCAGATTCCGCCGGTCAATGCGGGCAGGAAAATCACGGCCCGCCGCAGCGTCGTCATGCCGATGAGTCCGCTCCAGCCCTGCCACGCAAGTCCCGTGATGTCGGTTATCAGGAAGTAGGCAATCATCGATGCACGCCCGGCCGCCGCGCCCGCGGGGGAACTGAAGAAGAACAGGATCACCGGTGGGCCGCCAATTCCAAAACTGCCGTTCAAAAGGCCCGAAGACGTGCCCGTGGCGAAGGTCACGGCCGGACCGGGAAGCGACTTCAGGGCGTAGCCACGGGCGAGTAGGATCGCGGCGGTCAGCACGGAGACGGCGAGCGCCAAGGTCATCGGTGCAGGTGCTGCATGAGCCAGCGCATAGACGCCGAAGGGAGTGCCCACGAGGCTTCCGACTGTGAGCCAAAGGAGCGCCCGCCAATGGATGTCACGCCACACGCCCGGCAACAGGTGCAGGCTGGCAGCGGCTTCCATGATGAATATCGACGGCACGATTTCGGCGGGCGGCAGAAGGAAGGAGAGCGATGTGACCGCGAGCAGCGAGAAGCCGAATCCACTGTAGCCTCGGACCACGGCGGCGCCGAAAATGCAGAGGACGGTATAGAGGAGGATCAACAACTGCATGGGTGGCGCGCCTGCCGCGATTCGAACGCGGGACCTTCGGCTTCGGAGGCCGACACTCTATCCAGCTGAGCTACAGGCGCATTGTATGGGGTGGCGATACTACTCGCCGCGACCGACTTGCGTCCAGAGGCAGCCGCCGGTCCCGCTCACTTCGGATAAAGAATCATTTGCGTGCAACGAAACAGCGCGATTGTTTTACCGGACTCCTTGTGGGTCACCACCGCATCCCAGACCTGCGTGGTTCTGCCCGTATGCACCGCCTTTGCCAAGCACGCGACGGTGCCGTCCAACGCCGTACCCAGATAATTGGACTTGAGCTCGAGGGTGGTGAACCCGGTGGCGCCCGGCGGCAGATTGGCGAAGCAGCCGTAGCCGCAGGCAGTGTCGGCCAGTGTGACGATACTGCCGGCATGCAGAAAACCGTTGGGTGCCATGAGTTCGGTGCGCACCGAGAACTCGGCTTCGATCTCCATACCGTCCGATCGGGTGAACACCAGCCCGACAAGTCCGGGAAATTTCCCGACCCCGCGTTGATTGAACGCCTCTATCGTTATCGTCATGGCATCACGCTCACTCCGAACCTTCGTCGGGAACCCCATCGAAAAAATCGACGACGCCGCTTGCCAACGAATACTCCGCACCCACTACGAGCAGGCCCTTGTTACGAACCAGCTGCTCGATGATTTCCGACCCATGCCGCAAGTGATTCACCGAGGCCCGAATGTTCGCGCGGACTGCATGATGGATCAATTCGTCCATATTGTGTCTCAGGTCCGTCGCCAGGAGATCTTCGACCGACGGCCGTATCAAGTCGACGATCGAATGGAGGTTGTGCGATTGGTTCTCCTTGGGCCTTTGCAGCTGCTCCAAGGTCGCTTGGATGGCGCCGCACTGCGAATGACCCAGTACGACGACCAATCGTGTCCCGAACTGTTCCGCGGCGAACTCGACGCTTCCCACCTGCGACGGAGCAACAATGTTGCCCGCCACTCGTATGACGAATAAATCTCCCAGTCCCTGATCGAAGACGATCTCCACCGGCACCCGGGAATCGGAACATCCCAGGATGACGGCGAAAGGCTGTTGACCCGCCGCCAATTCAATGCGCCGCGCCCGGCTCGGCAGAGTATCGCGACTTCTGACGTCGGCTACGAACCGTAGATTTCCGTCCCGCAACCGGGCAAGCGACTCTCGAGCCGAGATCATCGGTACCCGAGCAGCCGCGCCGGCAGGAACAGCGCGGCCTTGAACAGGGCAAACAGCGCTTCGAACACGATCGCGAGCAGGCGAAACGGCAATGACAGCAGCCATAGCAGCGGCCACAGAACAATGGTCAAAACCGCGAGCGGCCAGCAAAGCACGAACAGCAGACACCACGCGACGGCGACTAATAGAATCTTCAAGGATACTCCCGACTGGCGGCACCGCCGACCGGTCTCATATGCACAATTTCTCCCCGCCGCAGGCGTCATCTTAATGGATCCGGGCGGATTTGCAGGATGAAATTCGGACTCGGGTGGGCGGCCTATCCCGCCGTCACCCGCCTCCTAGCCGCGGGATTTGGTGCGGAGCGCTTCCCGACGCTGCAGACTTGCCGCCGGCCAATACTCCGAAGCCTTGTAGTACGCCGAAACGGCCGGAATACCCGGCGGCAGAATGACCCAGGGTTGCTTCGACGCTGTGTAGATGTGAATGTCGGGCGGCCAGGCATCGGGTTCATCGAGAGTGCCGACCCGCAGAAAATGGATCGCAGTACCGGCGCCCGAGTAGTTGCTCCAGACGGCGATATGACACTGCGGGCAGCGTGAGATCTTCTGGCCGCTGCCGCTCGCGCTCGGCGTGTCGATGACCTCGACCCGTCCCCGCAGCAGCGCCACGTGGTCCGCCTCGATCAATGCGTTATGCGCAAACGCGCTGCCGGTTTCCCGCTGGCACCAGCGGCAGTGGCAGCAATGCACGAACATCGGCCCGGCATTCACCCTGTAACGCACGAATCCGCAGGTACACCCGCCGTCATAGTAACTTGCGCTCACAGTCGCTCCGTTTCGTCGACCGACCGGATAGTCCCATCGTTGGTGCTTGCGGGCAAGCTTGGGTGCTCCGCACTTCGCCCGTCGTGAATCCACAGCCCCAGCGAAGTTGCAAACCACCACGAGACCGCCACCCACAAGCCTCCGCCTTTCAGATAGATCCCCGATATGAGCACCGCCAGCGTCGCGACGATGCAGCCGAGCACGATCGTGACGATGGCAAAAAGCGTCAGGTGCGCTGCGAAAAATCGCCGGATGAGGCTGGCGTAGGCCGCGGCTCCGATCCCGGGGGCAGCGACAGCAGCGACGCGGTTCGCACCATTCCCATCGATCCGCCGACGAACTGGCCGGCGCACACGCCGAGAGCAGCGCTCAACACGCTGAGCGAAGAGGCGATGGCGACGAACCGCAACCCACGGCCGGCGCGTGGACGCGCGCGCAGCGTGACGACCAGCGTCGACGCGTGCAGCGCTCCATAAATCCCGAAGGTCGCCACAACGCCGATCGCCGGATTCCACCGGCGGGTCGCGGCCAAGACCGCTGCCAGGCAGGCCAGCAAACCGAAATGCCGGGCGTAATACAGGATTCCCATGGAACGCTCCGAACCTTGTTTTGCGCGACCGGCGATGCCGGCTATTCCGTGAACCGCCGGCTCTCGCTATACTGCCGCCGCTTCCGCACCTTTTTTACAGATTTTCAGTGAGTTACCGTGTCCAAGTCCGACTCGTCAGATACCCAGTTCTTCAATTCCTTCAGCGTGGTACTCGGGATTCTCATTTTGTTTGCAATCGTGCTGTTCGGGGTGGCGCGCGTCGTCGGTAAGGACACCCAGGGCGAGAATGTGCTGTTGGATCCGCTGCACGTCAAAGAGGTCCAGCAGAACATAGCACCGTTCGCGCACGTGGCCATTGCCGGACAGGACAATAGCGCGCTTGCGGCGTTGTCGGCGCCCAAAGCCGGTGCGGCGGCGGACGTTCCGACCAGCGGCGAGCAGGCATTTACCAAGGTGTGTTCGGCGTGCCACGGTGCCGGGATCAACGGGGCGCCGAAGGTCGGTGACCGTGCGGCCTGGGGACCGCGTATCGCGAAGGGAAAAGAGTTGCTCTACACGCACGCCATCTCCGGGTTCAACAGCATGCCGCCGCGCGGCGGCTCGACCTGGCCCGATGCGACCGTTCGCATGGCCGTCGACTACATGGTGTCGCTCAACAAATAACTCGATCCAGAGCCCGGAGCTTGACCGCTTCGGACACGTGGTTCGTGGCGATATCCGGCGCATGGGCCAGGTCCGCACAGGTTCGTGCCAGCTTCAGCACGCGATGAAAGGCGCGCGCGGACAGGCCGAGCCTCGCCACTGCCGTGCCCAGCAAGACCCGCGACTCGCGTTGCAGCGGACAGTGGCGGGCGACGTCCGCGGGGGTCAGCCGCGAGTTCAGCTTTCCTTGGCGCCTCATCTGAATGCCGCGCGCCGCCGCCACTCGCGCCGCGACCGATTCCGAACTCTCGGCGGGCGGCACCTCCGAGAGAAGGTGTTCCACCGGCAGCGCCGTGAGTTCGACATGCATGTCGATGCGGTCGATCAACGGTCCGGACAATCGGTTGCGATAGCGAACGATCTGATCGGCCGTGCAGCGGCAGCGGCCGCGCGGATCGCCGGCATAGCCGCAGGGACACGGGTTCATCGCAGCAACCAGCTGAAACCGTGCCGGAAACTCATACGCAGCCTTCGCCCTCGAGAGGAGTATCACCCCGCTCTCCAGCGGTTCGCGCAGGGCTTCCAGGACGTTTCTCGCGAACTCGGGCAGCTCATCCAGGAATAGGACTCCCAGATGCGCCAGCGACAGCTCACCCGGACGAAAACCGCCGCCGCCAATCAGAGCCGCCACGGACGCCGTATGCTGCGGGTTGCGAAACGGCCGGCAACGTCCAAGCGTCGGCCGGCGTCCCGCCGCCGACTCCAAGCTGGCGACTTCCAGCGCTTCGCGCTCGGCCAGCGGCGGCAACAATCCCGGCAGCCGCTGTGCAAGCAGTGTTTTTCCGGATCCCGGCGGCCCGATCATCAACATCCCGTGACCGCCGGCGGCCGCAATCTCCAGGGCACGCTTCGCACCGAATTGGCCGCGGACTTCGGCAAGGTCTGGAACCGGCATGGGAGCGGGTAGCGAATGTGGCGAGGCGGAAACAAGCGGCGAGCCGCCCTTGAGTGCATTGCAGACGTCGATCAGATGGTGAGCGAGCTTGGCCTTAGGGTAGGCGACTAGACCCGCCTCCACCGAGTTTGCCGCCGGCAGTATCAATTCGCGGCCCTCCCGCGTTCCCGCCATCAGCGCCGGCAGGAGCTTGGACGTCTCCCGCAGCTCACCACCCAACGAAAGCTCGCCATAGAACTCCCGTCGCGCCAGGGCGCAGCGGGGAAGTTGGCCGGTCGCCGCGAGAATGCCGACGGCGATCGGCAGGTCGAAGCGGCCGCCTTCTTTCGGCAAATCCGCCGGAGACAAGTTGACCGTGATGCGTCCCGGCGGGAAACTGAAGCCTGCCGTCAGCAACGCGGAGCGCACCCGCTCCTTGCTTTCTCGAACTGCAGTCTCGGGGAGTCCGACCATGAAAAACGCAGGCAAGCCGGATCCCAAGTGCACTTCGACACGGACCAGCGGGGCCGACAGCCCGGCGGGTGCTCGGCTCAGAGCGGTACTTACCGGTCGGTTGTCCACTACCGACGTCCGGCAGTCGGTCGCTCGGTTACTGCGGCGTCAGTTTCGCTTCGAGTTCCTTCAATCGGGCCTCCAGCGCGGTCAGCGTCGCCTGGGTGCGCGCCAGGAGGGCCGCCTGAACGTCGAATTCTTGGCGGCTGACCAGGTCGAGCTTGCTGAGTTGGGCCTGCAGCACGGCCTTGAAATTGCCCTCCATATCGCGCCCGAAGCTGCGTACCGACTCCGGCACCGCATCGGCAAGCCGCCGGGCCAGCTCGTCCAAGCTGGTCGAATTTAGGAAACTCATGAGATACCTCCGAAATTGCCCCGAATCGCACTGCGTATAATGCGTTCCGAACCGCATGTCGCACTATCCGGGTGCATCGATGCGACCAAGCATGCGCAAGTCATTGATCTATCAACCCTCGCGATCTGGCATGGAAGCTGCATTATCGATAGCAATAGTACGCGCAAGTGGTATCGGAGGCGGCTCGATTAAACGGCGAAAGCGGGGATAAATGCATGAAGCTAATCACCGCAGTGATCAAGCCGTTCAAGGTGGATGAGGTTCGGCAAGCGGTGGCGGACATCGGCATCCAGGGTGTGACGGTTACCGAAGTTCACGGTTACGGACGGTAGGATCGGTCACACCGAGATGTATCGAGGCGCCGAGTACAGCGTGGAGTTTTTGCCCAAGGCGAAGATCGAACTCGCCGTCGACGATTCGATAGCGGAGCAGGTGATGGAGGCGGTTTGTAACGTGGCGAGAACCGGAAAGACAGGCGACGGCAAAGTCTGGGTGCTGGAGCTCGAGCAGGCGCTTACGGGTCAGGACCGGCGAAACCGGCCCGGACGCGATTTAGACGAAAATGACGCGTTTAGACGAAGATACGAATGGCGATTTAGATGGAGTGAACATGCATTGCACATCAACGATCGCGCGAGGATTTCAGAGGCCTCGCCCGTATCGAGCGAGGCCAAAACTTCTGACGATTTAGGAGCATCTCGCGCCGGCAAGCCAGCCAACTCCCCCGTCGGTGCGATATCCCGGCGGCGCGGGTTCCCTAAAGAACCCGCGCCGTTTTTTATATTCGCGCGCCCGACGCAAGACGCTATGCGTTTATACATCAGAAAATCGTCAATACTCCATGCTGCGATGCAGCAAACCATGGTCCAACGGCCGCTGCTAGACTGCTATCTTTGTTGATCAAAGGAGTTTGCCCGCATGAAAATGGTCGTTGCCATCATCAAGCCCTTCAAATTGGACGATGTGCGATCGGCCCTGGCCGAAGTAGGGGTTCAGGGCATTACCGTGACGGAGGTCAAGGGTTTCGGACGCCAAAAGGGCCACACTGAGCTCTATCGTGGAGCCGAGTATGTGGTCGATTTCCTGCCCAAGGTAAAACTGGAATTGGCAGTGGACGACGATCAGGTCGATCGGGTGGTCGAAGCCATCATCGAAACGGCGCGCACGGGCAAGATCGGTGACGGAAAAATATTCGTAGTCGGAGCTTGGGTCAGGCGGTGCGAATCCGCACCGGAGAGGCCGGATCGCGCGCTTTGTAGGTCTCAAGCGAGGTATTGAAATGAAACGCGTTCTGTTGTGCGCGGCGCTGCTGGCCTGGTCAGGGTTGGCGTCGGCAGTCGTGTACAAATGGATCGACGCGCAAGGCAAGCTGCAGTACGGCGACCGGCCGCCCGATGGAGTCCATGCAGAGATCGTCGAAGGACTCGGCAACCACCCGTCGCGATCGGAGCAGCCGCGGCCGCCCGTGGCCTCGGCCTCCTCTTCGCAACCGGCCCGAAACGCCCCGCAAACGCAGGCGGGACCTTCGGAAGATAATGCCAAGAAAGCCGTCGACAACGATGTGGCGCAAATCAAAGAGAAGCAATGCGCGGACGCGCAAGAGCGCTACAAGAATTTGATCGAAGGCCGCAAGCTTTACAAGGCCGGAGCCGACGGCGAGCGTCAATATCTGACCTCCGAAGAAATCGATTCCGAACGCCTCAACGCCAAGCGCGAGCATCGACAGCGATCTGCAACAGCCCGACATAACAGCCGCATATTGAGCTTTGCCGCTCGGGCGCAAAGCCGTAAGCTTCGCGGTCCTCGAACACCAAGGTGGATCGCGTATGCAAACTGGGCTTCGTCGGACTGGGTGCCATGGGCACCCACATGGCACGCAACCTTCATCGATCGGGCCTTCTTACCGGCGTTTGGAATCGAACCGCCGCCAAGGCCACGGCCCTCGCCGAGGAATTGAAGTGCCACGCGTTCGCGAGTCTCGCGGAACTGGCCGGCAATTGCGAAGCGGTGGTGATCTGCGTCTCCGCGGACGATGATTTACGTGCAGTGGTGGCCGGCCTCGACGCGGGCTTGAGCCCCAACATGATCGTCATCGACTGCTCGACGGTGGGCTCCGGCGACTGCGCGCGAGATGTACGACCATCTCGCGACTCTCGGCGTGGGGTTCCTCGACTGTCCGGTGAGCGGCGGCGTCGAAGGCGCGCGCAATGCCACTCTCGCCATCATGGCCGGCGGCGATGAGAGCGTCTTCGCGCGTGCCCAGCCCATCTTGGAGAAGATCGGAAAGACCGTCACCTACTTCGGCGCAAGCGGCGCCGGGCAGGCGGCGAAGGCCACCAATCAAATCATGTGCGCCGGGATCATCCAGGCTGTGGGCGAGGCAATGGCCTTCGCCCATGCGGAGGGGCTGCCGCTCGAGCGGCTGATCGAGACATTGGGTAAGGGCGCGGGTTCCAGTTGGTATTTCGTGAATCGAGCGCCCTTCATGGCGAACAATCATTTCCCGGCCGGATTTCGCGTGCGCCTGCACGATAAGGATTTGCGCATTTGCCGCGACATGGCCGCGAAGCGCGGCGCGGTGCTGCCCGTCGTGGAATCCACGCTGCATGAGTACGAGCTGCTGATCGAACGCGGCTTCGGCGATGAGGACATATCGTCTATTTATCGGCTGAAATCCGCACTGTTTCCCAGAGCGCCGACGGATTCGCAGTGAGCGATTCAGCGACCACCTTAAGAATTGCAACGCGAAAGAGTCAACTGGCCATGTGGCAGGCCGAGCACGTGGCCGGTCTCTTGCGTCACGCCCACGCCGGTCTCGAGATCGAACTCGTGCCGATCTCCACCAAGGGCGACCGCATTCAGGATCGAAGCTTGGCCGCCATCGGCGGCAAGGGGCTGTTCATCAAGGAGTTGGAGACGGCGCTCGAAGAACATCGTGCCGACATTGCCGTGCACTCGATGAAGGATGTGCCGAGCGAAGTGCCCTCCGCATTTGCGATTGCTGCGGTTCTAAAGCGTGCGGACCCGCATGATGCCCTGGTCACGGCGCAAGCCCGGCGGCTCGAAGACCTGCCTCACGGAGCGCGGGTGGGCACATCGAGCTTGAGACGCCAGGCGCAGCTGCTGTCGGCGCGCCCGGATTTGCGCATCGAAGCGCTGCGCGGCAACGTGGATACCCGCTTGCGCCGGCTCGACGACGGCGAGTTGGACGCCATCATCCTGGCCTGCGCCGGCTTGATCCGACTGGGATGGGAATCTCGAATCACGGCGCGCTTGAGCGCTCGCGAATGCCTGCCCGCGGTCGCCCAAGGGATCATCGGCATCGAGTGCCGCGACGGCGATGCGCATTCGCGCTCATTGCTCCAGGGGTTGAACGACCCGCCGACCCGGGCCGCGATGGATGCCGAACGGGCCTTCGCCGGACGCCTCGGCGGCAGCTGTCAATCGCCGATCGCCGCGTATGCAACACTCGATGCGAAGCGGTTGACACTCGACGGGTTGGTGGCGGAGCCCGACGGTTCGCGGTTGTTGCGCGACTGCATCACGGGCGGCGCCGAGAGCTCCCGTGCCTTGGGCGAGGAACTCGCGGACCGCGTGCTATCTGCCGGCGCACGCACGCTGTTAGAGCGGCTGCGCGCTTCCTAGACATGCAAAACATGCAGCCGTTGCGAGGCGTCGGAGTGCTGGTCACTCGGCCCGAGCAGCAGGCAACGCCGCTGTGCCGCCTGCTGGAGTCGGCCGGGGCGCTCGCCCTGCGGCTGCCAGTCATCGATATCCGGCCTGCGGCAGACACCCCGGGCACCAGATTCGAGATAGGCGCCATCGAGGCTTTCGATCTCGTCATTTTCACCAGCGCCAACGCGGTGCGGTTCGGCTGTGCGCTTCTCGATGAAAGGCGCGATGTCATGCTCGCCGCGATTGGTCCCGCCACCGCGCGTGCGCTCGGCGCAGCAGGTTATCGCGTGGCGGTTACACCGAGTACAGGGTTCGATTCCGAGAGTCTGCTGCAGCACCCCATCCTCGCGGACCCTGCCGGCCGACGCATTTTGCTGGTCAAGGGCATGAACGGGCGAAATCTGCTCGAGACGCAGCTCACCGAACGAGGCGCAGCCGTCGTCGTCGCCGACGTCTACAAACGCGAGCGTGCCTCGCACAGTGCCGCGACTCTCGATGCGCTGGCGGCCGAATTTGCGGCCGGGAAGATCCAAATCGTCACGGCAACCAGCGTGGATATCGCGGCCGGCCTGCTCGATATCGCGACTCCGGTCCTGCGCCGCGAGTTCGACCGCGTCCGTTGGCTGGTGCCCGGCGACCGCGTGGCCGCAGCGCTGCGCGAGCGCGGTGTATCGGGACCGATCCTCAAGGCGAGCACGGCCGAGGATCAGGATTTGGTCGAAGCCGTCGTGCGCTGGCGCTCGAGTGTATCCGGCGCATAGTCGAACGAATCGAAGAACAGCCGTGCGGGATCGGCACCGCACCGTGCAAATTCGCCGCGCACGGCGGCGATCATGGCGGGAGGGCCGCTCGCGTAGATGTCGGACGCATCGAGGCGCTTGAAATCGTGCAACACGGCCTCGTGCACCCAGCCGCGGCGGCCCTTCCAGCCGGCGCTCGGCTCGGACAGCACCGCTTCGTAACGAAAGGCGCGCCCGCGTGGGACCAGATCGAGCAGCTCTTCATGCGCATAGAGATCGCGTTCACTGCGCACCCCCCAGTACAAAGTCATCTGCCGCGGGAGATCTTTTTCGATCACGTGCCTCAAGATGCTCTTGAGGGGCGCGAGGCCCGTACCGCCGCCGACCAGCAGCATGGGGGCGTCGGCGGGTCGGTACACGAACTGTCCGAGCGGGCCCTCGATCGACAGCAGCATGCCCCGATCGCGAGAACTCAGCGGTTCGGCAAACAACGGTTCCGTAAATTCACCGCCCTGCACGCGCCGGACGTGCAGCTCGAGCAGGCTGGAATCATGCGGCGGTGATGCAATCGAGAAACTGCGCCTGCGTCCTCCGTGTAGCATCACATCGACGTATTGACCCGGTTGGAAGTCGAAACCTTCAGCGGCGGGCAGCCGCAGAAATACGCCGAGGACGTCGTGCGACAGGCGCTGCACGCGCTCGATGCGGCTGGGTAAGCGCTTGACCACCGCTTGATCGGGCGTGCTGCTCTCGATGGTCTCGATGCGCAGATCGCTCACGGCCCGCGCCTGGCACAGCAGGATGAAACCGTCGGCTACCTCGGCATCGGAGAGACCGAGCGGCCGGCCGTTCGGATAACTCACTGCACCTTCGAGGAGGCGGGCGCGGCAGGCGCCGCAGTTCCCGCCCTTGCAGCTGTGCGGCAGATTGAGGCCGGCATCGAGCGCGGCGTCCAGCACCGGCCGTTCCGGCGACACGCTGAAACTCCGATCGGACTTGGATAGACTCACGCGCACGCTGTTTCCTCATCGAGCACCCAAGGAGCCCGTCTGAGTATTCTACGTGACTCGGTTTCGATCGTCGGTTGCGGCTACACCGGGGTGCGGCTGGCGGGACGCTGGCTGTCTTTGACGCATCGGGTCCGCGGCTTCGCATCTCGAGCCGAGAGTCTCAGGCAAATTGCGGCCGTCGGCGCGGAATCGATCCGATTGAACCTCGACCAAACGCCCGCCATGATCGATTTAGACGGACAGGTGGCCTACTACGCAGTGCCCCCCACGCCCGTGGGTGATCGGGATCTCAGGCTCGAGCGGCTGCTGGAGCACATAGTCGGCGCACCCAAGAGATTCGTTTATCTCAGCACCACCGGTGTCTACGGCGATCGGGGCGGCGCCGCCGTCGATGAAGACGCGCTGCCGGCGCCGCAGTCGGAGCGCGCCGTGCGCCGGCTCGCCGCGGAGACCAGCCTGCGAGCATGGGCGGATTCGCATGCCGTATCCTGGTGCATTTTGCGAGTTGCAGGGATCTACGGGCCGGGACGGCTGCCGGTCGAGCGGTTACGCCGAGGAGATCCCGCCATCGACCCGCGCGAAGCCATGCCGAGCAATCGCATTCATGTGGAAGACCTGGTGACGGCCTGCGTCGCAGCCGGGTCGGCGGCCGCGGCCGATTGCCGCATCTACAATGTGACGGATGGCACCGACGACAGCCTGACGGCCTACCTCGGCCGGGTGGCGCGCCTCTGCAGCTTGCCGCCCCCGCCTCTCATCAGCATCTCGGACGCCCGAACGACGCTCGGAGCGCCGGCATGGTCTTTTTTGAGCGAATCCCGGCGCGTCGACAATCGACGCATGCTCGCCGAACTCGGAGTCTCGCTGGCATTCGACGATCTCGATGCGGGCATCCGTGCGAGTCTATGACGGCTGGCTTCGCTTGCTCCCCAACCACTCCCCGATCGGTTCCCATTGTTTCCAGTCGGAAGCCGCCAGATACTCCGGGAGTTCGAGCACGCCCATGCCGCGTGCGTAAGCGCGAACGTAGTTCTGAGCTTCACGCAGACACCCCAGGTACGGGACTTTGAGCTTGGAGAGGTATTGATCCAATTCTTCGTAGATCAAGGTGTATTCGCGCACCCGATTGGCGACCAGAGCCAACCGCGCCTGGCGGCGCGACACCTTGCCGATCTCCAGAAGCTCGGCCATGAAGTGCGCACAGGCCTTCATGTCGATGCTCGATGGCAGCACCGGGACGATGATGGTCTCCGCGCGTCGCACCAGTTCATTGAGTTCGGTGCCGTGCACGCGGGCCGGTGCATCGATCACCAAAATATCGGTGGAACGCGCCACGTTTCGCAATCCGTCCTCGTAGGCGGGGACGCCGCTGATGGGCGGCAGATCGGCCGGCCGTTGCGCCAGCCAATCCAGGCTCGTTCGTTGGGAGTCGTAGTCCGCGATGCAGACTTGGTGACCGTCCTTGGCGAAGAAAACCGCGATATTCGTGGCCAGCGTACTCTTGCCGCAACCGCCCTTCGCGTTCAAAACCATGATATGACGCATAATCCCCCAGCGTTGTTGTTTTCTGTAAGGTAAAACTCGCGTGCGTGTTGCGCAACCCCCTTAACAAAATGATTGACGGCCGGCGGAGTGGTATCCTGCCCGCCCATGCACCTCGACTTCTTGAAGATGCAGGGTCTTGGCAACGATTTCCTGGTGTTCGACGCCCCGCAACCTGCGTATCCCTCCCTCGATTCGAACAAACTGCGTGCGCTGGCAGACCGGCACACGGGAATCGGTTTCGATCAAGCCCTGATGCTGGAGGCGCCGCGGGAAGCGCACAGTCGGGTGTTCTATCGCGTTTTCAATTCCGACGGCAGCGAGGTCGAGCAATGCGGCAACGGCGCGCGCTGCGTCGCCGCCTTGATGTATGCGCGGCAGCCTGAATTGGGCCGCGAGATGACCATGGAGAGTTCCGGCGGCGTCGTGCACGCCCGTGTTCGGGAAGATGGCATGGTATCGGTCGACATGGGGATTCCGAACTTCGAGCCGCGCTCGCTGCCCATGGAGGCGCACGCCGAAGCGTCGCCCGGCGAAGCGTCGCCCGGCGAAGTGTCGCCAAGCGAAGCGCCGCCCGCAGAGAGACCGGTTTATTCGCTCGAGATCGACGGGGCGAACATCGAATTCGGCGCCGTGTCGCTGGGCAATCCCCATGTGGTGCTGCGCGTACCCGACGTGAAATCCGCGCCGGTGGAACGCTTTGGGCCTACTATCGAGACGCACCGCATTTTTGCGAAGCGGACCAACGTGGGATTCATGCAGATCGTGGATCGAAATCGAATCAAGTTGCGCGTCCACGAACGCGGTGTCGGTGAAACGCTGGCCTGCGGCACGGGCGCCTGCGCGGCGGTCGCCTTCGGCGTCAAGCGCAATTTGCTCGATTCGGAAGTGAGCGTCGA
This sequence comes from uncultured Gammaproteobacteria bacterium, assembly GCA_963799885.1. Lineage (GTDB taxonomy): Bacteria > Pseudomonadota > Gammaproteobacteria > Steroidobacterales > Steroidobacteraceae > Bog-1198. Next base: position 306,765 of record CAWCYX010000008.1, read on the forward strand.
CTTGCCGGGCGGTTCCGCGATCGTCAACTGGTCCGGACCGGGACGACACATTTGGCTGACAGGACCGGCGACCATGGTTTTTACCGGCTCGATCGATATTTAACGTGACGGGAGCTGAACGATGACAACGAGTCAAGCACGCGGTATCAAACAAGAAGGCCTCAACGACTTGAGCGTTGCAGAGTATTTGCAGGCCTATCCGGACTTCTTCGAGCGAAACGGGCCCTTGCTCGCAAAATTGCGCCTTCCGCATCTGCGCGACGCCGGTGCCACGGTGAGCCTGGTCGAGCGGCAGGTGGAGGTCCTGCGGGAACGCAATCAGTCGCTCGAGCGAAAACTGAAGGAGCTCGTGGATGTAGCACGCGCCAACGACGCGTTGGCCGATCGGATTCATCGCTTGAGTCAGAGATTGATCAAAGCTCACAACTTATTGGAAGCCATCAACGCGGTCGAGACGTCTCTGCGCGAAGATTTCGAGGCAATGCACTCGGTCCTCGTGCTGTTCCTCGAGGAGGCCCGGCCCTTGGAGGCGGGGGCGGGGCGATTCCTGCGGGTGGACGATCCGGCCGGCGCCGACATCAAGACGTTCGAATCGCTGTTGCAATCCGGCAAGCCCCGCTGCGGACAAGTTCGAGATACCCAGCGCGACTACCTGTTCGGCAAGGACTCGATCGAGATCGGGTCGGTGGCGCTGACGCCGCTGGGACCCAAAGGTGCCTTGGGGCTGCTCGCTATCGGCGCAAGCGATGCAGACCGGTTTCATCCCGCAATGAGTACCGAGTTTTTGTCGCGCATCGGTGAACTGGTGACCTACGCCCTCATCCGGTGACGGGCTCCCCGGCACTCGGGTGGTGACGTCGGATCTCCACATATGGATCGAGCGTTTCGCCGCGCACTTGACCAGCGAGCGACGCATGAGCGGGCACACGCGCGCAGCGTACCGGCGCGACCTCACTCGGCTGCTGCGATTCTGCGAACGACGCGGGATACGCGAGTGGCGCTCGCTCGACAACTCTCAGGTGCGCGCGTTTGCCGCGGCGGAGCACGCGGCCGGCCTTGCGCCCCGCAGTATCCAAAGACGGCTGTCCGCGGTCCGAACCTTTTATGAGTTCCTGGTGCGTGAAGAGTGCTGCCGCTCGAACCCGGCCGGGGAGGTACGTGCACCCCGCTCGAAGAAACGCTTACCGGCCACCCTCGATGCGGATCAGATGGGCAGGCTGCTCGACCTCCGGGTCGATGACACGCTATCCACACGCGACAAGGCGATGATGGAATTGTTCTACTCCTCGGGGCTGCGCTTGAGCGAACTCGTCGGCTTGAATTTGCCGGCGCTCGACTTGCGAGATCGTACCGTCCGCGTCGACGGCAAGGGCAACAAGACGCGCATCCTGCCGATCGGCCGGATGGCGGTGAACGCTCTCGAGAAATGGCTGCGGGAGCGCGCCACGCTGCCGGGACGCGATGGCGCCGCGGTATTCGTCGGCCGCGGCGGACGGCGTCTCACGCCGCGTGCGGTCCAGCTTCGCGTGAACACCTGGGCTCGGCGCATGGGATTGGGAATGCATGTGCATCCGCACATGTTCCGGCACTCATTCGCCAGCCATATACTCGAATCAAGTTCGGACCTGCGCGGCGTCCAGGAATTGCTCGGGCACGCCGACATCGCCACCACACAGATCTACACGCACCTCGATTTTCAGCATCTGGCGAAAGTCTACGATGCCGCACACCCGCGTGCCCGCCGGCGTCAGCGCAACGCTTGAAAGGGCGCGGCGCGGCCCCAAGGTGGTAGAACTAGAATATTCAGACAGGCTCCCAGTGAAGCACGATCCAGAGCGTATTTACGGAACGACCATTCTCGCTGTCCGGCGCAATGGCAAGGTTGCCGTCGGAGGCGACGGACAGGTCACCCTCGGGCAAAGCGTCATGAAGGGCAACGCGCGCAAGGTCCGGCGCTTGTACGGCGGCAAGGTCCTCGCAGGATTTGCCGGCGGCACCGCCGACGCCTTCACCCTGTTCGAGCGGTTCGAAGGCAAGCTGGAGAAATTCGGCAATCTGACCCGCGCCGCCATCGAATTGGCCAAAGATTGGCGCAGCGACCGGAGCCTGCGCAGGCTCGAAGCGCTGCTGTGCGTGGCGGATACCGAAAGCTCTTATGTGATATCGGGAAACGGCGACGTCATCGAGCCGGAGTACGACTTGATCGCCATCGGTTCCGGCGGCAGCTACGCCCAGGCCGCGGCCCTGGCGTTCATGCAAGGAACCCAAATGACCGCACGCGAGATCGTCGAAAGTTCACTCAACATCGCGGCCGACATCTGCATTTACACCAACCGCAATCTGACGATCGAGGAGCTCTAGGTCCGATGTCGCAAATGACGCCGCGTGAGATCGTTGAAGAGCTGGACAAGCACATCGTCGGACAGAAAGCCGCGAAACGGGCCGTCGCCATCGCCTTGCGCAACCGCTGGCGACGGCAGCATGTGGCCGAGACCCTGCGCCCGGAGATCACGCCGAAGAACATTCTCATGATCGGTCCCACGGGCGTCGGAAAGACGGAAATCGCCCGGCGCTTAGCGAGGCTCGCAAAGGCTCCCTTCATCAAGGTGGAAGCCACAAAGTTCACCGAAGTTGGGTACGTGGGGAGAGAAGTTGACTCGATCGTGCGCGATCTTGTTGAGATCTCCGTCAAAATGACTCGCGAAGAGGAGATCTCCAAAGTGCGTCATCGCGCCTCGGATGCGGCCGAGGACCGGGTGCTGGATACCCTCCTACCCCGCGCCCAGGCCGGCTTCACGGCCGATTCCGGACCCCGGGACAACGACACGCGCCAGCGCTTCCGGAAGATGCTGCGCGACGGCGAGCTCGACGACCGGGAAATTGAAATCGAGGTACGAGCGGCACCGGTGGGCGTGGAAATCATGGCGCCGCCGGGCATGGAGGAGATGACGCAGCAGCTGCAGGGAATGTTTCAGTCGTTGGGCGGGGGCCGCAGCCGGCAGCGCAAACTCAAGATCAAGGAAGCATTGAAGCTCCTGATCGATGAAGAGGCTGCGAAAATGATCAATGAAGAGGAACTCAAGGCGCGTGCGGTCGACAATGCCGAACAGAACGGCATCGTGTTCATCGACGAGATCGACAAAATCGCACGGCGCCAGGAAACGACCGGCGCCGACGTATCGCGCGAGGGCGTGCAGCGCGATCTATTGCCCCTCGTCGAAGGTTGCACCGTGAACACCAAGTACGGGACAGTAAAAACCGACCATGTACTGTTCATCGCCTCGGGTGCATTTCACATGTCGAAGCCCTCCGATCTGATCCCTGAGCTGCAAGGGCGCCTGCCGATTCGCGTTGAACTGGAGCCGCTGGTCGTCGAGGATTTCGTACGGATTTTGACGGAGCCGGACGCGTCGCTGTGCCGGCAATATTCCGCATTGCTTGCGACCGAGGGCGTGACGCTCGAATTCGACGCGTCGGGTGTGGGGCGGCTCGCGGAAGTGGCATTCGAGGTCAACGAGCGCACCGAGAACATCGGCGCGCGCCGACTGCACACCGTCATGGAACGTTTGCTGGAGTCCATATCCTTCGAAGCAGCCGACCGCAGCGGAACGCGTGTACTGGTCGACCGCGATTACGTCGAAGGGAATCTCGGGGAGTTGATGCGCGATCAGGATTTGTCGCGGTATATCCTCTAGCCAACCTTGGGAACAGGCATGCCTCAGCCGGTGGAAATCAAACTGCGCACCGAGTCGCGCGTTCTCGACGTGCGTTTCGACGACGGTTCCCGGTACGAACTTCCCTTCGAATATCTGCGCGTGTTTTCGCCATCGGCGGAGGTGAAAGGACATGGCGGGGGCGAGGGCACGCTGCAGACCGGCAAGGAACGCGTACGGATTACCGCGGTGGAACCCATCGGCAATTATGCGGTCAGGCTGATCTTCGACGATGGTCACAACACCGGTCTCTATTCGTGGAGCTTCCTACACGAACTGGGACGAGACGCCGCGACCAACTGGGCGCGCTACCTGGAAAGATGCACCGCCGCCGGCGTCCAGCGCAGCGGCTGACCCGGCGCCCTGTTTCAGGCGCGGCGGCGGGGAATAGCCGCTCACACAGGCCGCAAGGTGGGATCGCTCGAGTCGGCTACAATGCGGTGTTCACCCGAGGAGCATCATGAGCAACTCCCACCGCCTCGTCGATTTCGGTTTTGAGAAGGTCGCCTGGGCCGAGAAGGCGCAGCGCGTTCGTTCCGTGTTCGCGTCGGTAGCCTCCAAGTACGACGTCATGAACGACGTGATGTCGTTCGGCGTACACCGGCTCTGGAAACATTTCACCCTGTCCTTGACCGGCTTGAGGCCGGGACAACGGGCGCTCGACGTCGCCGGCGGCACCGGCGACCTGGCGCTCGGAATGCTTCGGCAAGTGGGCAAACAAGGCAGCGTCGTCCTATCGGACATCAACCACAACATGTTGGAGCGCGGCAGGGACCGGCTGCTCGACATGGGCGCCGCCGGCAACGTCGAATGTTTGGTCGCGGACGCCGAACGGCTGCCGTTCGACGATAATTCGTTCGATTGCGTCACCATCGGCTTCGGGTTGCGCAACGTGACCGACAAGGCCGCCGCTCTCGACTCGATGCTGCGGGTGCTGAAGCCCGGCGGCCAGTTGTTGATACTCGAGTTTTCGCGCCCGGTCGCACCGGGTCTCAAGCCGCTGTACGACGCCTATTCGTTCAATGTGCTGCCTTTGCTGGGGCGCTTCATTGCCGGCGACGAAGCCAGCTATCGCTACCTGGCGGAGTCGATACGCATGCATCCCGACCAGGAAACTTTGCTCGAGATGCTGCGAACCGCAGGTTACGCCCAAGTCCGCTACCACAATTTGAGCGGCGGCATCGTCGCCCTGCACCGCGGGTACAAGATCTGATATGACGGCCACTCCCGCATGGCTCGCCGCCTTTGAAGCCTTGCTCAATCGCGGCGTCCAGGCGTCGATGCAGGCGACGGCACTTGCTCGCCGCCTCAGCGGTACCGCGCTCCGCCTGGACATCGAGGGGATGGCCTCGATCCGCATCAGCGTACTCGGCGGACGATTGTCTCTCTTCGGCGTCGGGCCGCTCGATTCGCAGGCAGACGAGCCTGGCGCGCGCGCCGTCGCCGACGCAACCATCGCGGGATCGCCCCTGGCACTGCTCGGCCTGGCTCGAGGGAACGCGCCCCGCGGTGCCGGCGTCTCGGGCGGTGCCGGCGTGTCGGTCAGCGGCGATGCCGAGATTGCGAATGCGTATCGGGAGCTCCTTGCTTTGGCGCGGCCGGATTTCGAGGAGGAGCTGTCGCGCCTGATCGGCGACGTTCCCGCGCGCCGCTTGTCGCAGTTCGCCGCCAAAACGGTTGAGTGGGCGGTGCGAGCCCGCCGCACCGCCGGCGAGAACATCGCCGAATACCTACACGAAGAAAGCCGGGACCTCGTCAACAAAACCGAGCTCGATGAATTTCTTCAGGGTGTCGACATGCTGCGTGAAACGGCCGATCGGGTCGACGCGCGCATCGCGCGTCTCGAGCAGCGGCTGAAAGGCCGCGCCTGATGCGACTTCGCGTCGTCGTACGCCTGTTGACAGATCCAACGCGCGCTGGTCAGGCACGGGTTGGACGAACTCATACGTGCCACGCATCTGTATTCGCCGTTCCGCTTCTTGTTCTATCTCTCGCCGTGGACCTGGTTTCAGCGCAGCGCCGGCGACACCCGCGGCGAGCGGCTCAGGCTCGCGCTGGAGGAGCTCGGGCCGATCTTCGTGAAATTCGGCCAGGCCCTGTCGACACGCCGCGACTTGATACCACTCGACATCGCCGACGAGCTGGCCAAGCTCCAGGATCGGGTGCCGCCGTTCGACAGCGATGTCGCCGTTGCAATCATCGAAGACGCGTTGGCCGCCAAGCTCGGAGACATCTTCGCCGGCTTCGAGCCTTTGCCGCTCGCCGCCGCCTCGGTGGCGCAGGTGCATGCGGCCACGCTGAAATCCGGCGAGGATGTGGTCGTCAAGATCCTGCGGCCGGACATGCACGCAGTCATCGATCTGGACTTGGAGGTTCTGGACGCCCTTGCCGCACTGGCGAACGAGTATTGGGAGGATGCCCGGAGGTTGCGCCCGATCGAGATCGTGCAGGAGTACCGCAAGACCATACTCGACGAACTGGACCTCATGCGGGAGGCCGCCAATGCCGCGCAGCTGAAGCGAAATTTTGCGGGCTCCTCGCTGCTCTATGTGCCCGACGTCTACTGGGATTATTGCCGCATCAATGTCATGGTGATGGAACGCATCCACGGCGTCATCGTCAGCCGGATGGATGAGTTGCGTGCGCGCGGCACGAATATCGCCAAGTTGGCGGAGAACGGCGTCGAAATCTTCTTCACGCAGGTGTTCCGCCACAATTTCTTCCACGCCGACATGCATCCGGGCAATATTTTCGTGCAGCTCGACGATCCGGAGAATCCGCGTTATGCCGCAGTCGACTTCGGCATCGTCGGCACTCTGCAGCCCCGCGATCAACACTATCTGGCGGCGAATTTCCTGGCCTTTTTCGACCGGGATTACGCGCGGGTGGCGGCGCTGCACGTGGAGTCGGGTTGGGTTCCGGCGGGAACCCGGATCGACGAGTTCGAGTCCGCGGTGCGCACGGTGTGCGAGCCCATTTTCAACAAACCCTTGAAGGACATCTCCTTCGCCCAGGTTCTACTGCGGCTGTTCGAGACGGCGCGCCGCTTCGACATGCAAATCCAGCCGCAGCTGATCCTTCTGCAAAAGACCCTCCTCAATATCGAAGGTCTGGGACGCGAGCTCTATCCAGAGCTCGACCTTTGGAAGACCGCGCATCCCATTCTGCGATCCTGGATGCGCGAACGAATGAGTCCCCGCTCTATTTTGCGCAGGGTGCGCACCCAGCTTCCCGATACGATCGAGGCCTTGAAGCAGGTGCCGCAGATATTTCAAACCGCCGTGCGCGAAGCCACGGAGGGACGCTTCCAGCTAAAGGTCGAGAACGCCGGCATGGACGAACTGCGCGACGAATTGCGCCGGGCCGCACGAGTCCGGGACTCTTCCTTCGCGGCCGGCGTACTGTGGCTCTCCGGACTGATCTGGGTGGCGCTCGCCGCCGACTACAAGTGGTTCGGTTGGATTCAAATATGCGGCGCCATCATACTGGTGATCCGCAACCGATCCTCGAGAGTATGATGCGTTGGGAATTACACGTGAACGGCGATTCAATGACCGAAACACGGAGCTGCTCTTGCAGGAACCTACACCGGTAGCGCGCCGCTTCACATCGCCCCATCACGCGGCGCCGCGCACGCACCTGCTGTCCAACGGCAACTATTCCGTGATGATTACCGCGGCCGGCTCGGGCTACAGCCGTTGGCAGGATACCGCGGTGACGCGCTGGCGCGAGGATCCGACCTGCGACGCCTGGGGATCCTACGTATTCCTGCGGGACGTCGTGCACGGTCAAGTATGGTCGGCGGGTTATCAGCCCATCGGCCGCGAACCGGACGGCTACGCGGTATCGTTCTACGAGGACCGCGCCGAGATCACCCGCACGGACGGTCCCATCACGACCTCCACCGAAATCGTCGTTTCTCCCGAGGACGACGCCGAAGTGCGGCGAGTGTCGATTACCAACGGCGGGAATCGACCGTGTGAAATCGACTTGACCACATATGCCGAAGTGGTCTTGACCACGCCGCAAGCGGACTCCGCGCACCAGGCGTTCGCGAAGCTTTTCGTTCAGACGGAGTTCGTCCCCGAAAGCGGCACACTGCTCGCGACCCGTCGCAACCGGGAACCGGGCGAGCAGCGGCTCTGGGCCGCGCATGTCAGCGTGCTCGAAGGCGCGGCGGTCGGCGGCCTGCAATTCGAGACCGATCGGGCCCGTTTTCTGGGACGCGGCAACGATCTGCGCAACGCGGCTTCGATCGTCGATGCGCAGCCGCTGTCGAACACGTGCGGGACGGTCCTGGATCCGGTACTCGCGTTGCGGCGGCGGGTGAGGATCCCGCCGGCTGGGACGGTACGCGTTGCCTATTGGACCATTCTGGCGCAGACCCGAGCGCGGGCTTTGTCGCTCGTCGAGAAGTGTCGCGATCCGGCAGCGTTCGACCGGGTCAGAACTTTGGCATGGACGCAGGCGCAGGCGCAGCTACGTGATCGCGGCGTCGATTTCGAGGAGGCTCAGCAATTCCAGCGCATCGCCAATCGGGTGCTCTACGCCGATGCGTCGCTGCGCGCTCCGCGCGAGATTCTCGACGGTAATCAGTCCGGACCCTCGGCGCTTTGGGCATTCGGGGTATCGGGCGACATTCCAATCGTCCTGGTCCGCATCGACGGCGGAAACAACCTGCAACTGGTCGAGCAATTGCTGCGCGCACACGAGTACTGGCGGCTCAAGCGCTTGGCCGTGGACCTCGTCATCCTCGACCAGCGACCGCCGCCCGACGCGTCCGATTTGCAGCAGGCGATCGATTCCGCGATCCGCACAGCCCAGTCGCGCGGTCAGCACGCAGGGGAATCGCGCCGCGGCGGCGTATTCACGCTGCGCGGCGATTCGATACCGGCATCCAGCGGTGATTTTCTCGAGACGGTTGCGCGCGCCGTGTTCGTCGCCGGGCGCGGCACGTTGCGTGATCAGCTCGCGCGGTTGCCTGAGCCTGCGCCTACACCGCGCGTGCAAGCGGCGCGCCCCACGAGCCAGTCCCGCGCCGAAACGCCCATGTCCGTGCCGGCCCTCGAATACTTCAACGGCCTCGGGGGCTTCGCGGCGGCGGGCAGGGAATACATTGCACTGCTCGATGCCGGCCAACAGACACCGGCACCGTGGGTCAATGTGGTCGCGAATCCGCAATTCGGCTTTCAGGTCTCGGCAGACGGCGCTGGCAGCACCTGGTCGCTCAATGCGCGCGAGAATCAGCTCACGCCCTGGTCAAACGATCCCGTGAGCGATCCGCCGTCGGAAGTCATCTACCTGCGCGATCAGGACAGCGGCGACGTGTGGAGCGCCACGCCGCTGCCGATCCGGCAGCCGTCCGCGTCGTACGTCGTCCATCACGGATTCGGTTACACCCGCTTCGAACACGTCACGCACGGTATCGCGCTCGATTTGGTAATGTTCGTGCCGCTGGCCGACCCTCTGAAAATATCGCGGATGAAACTCGTCAATCGCTCCGCATCGACGCGGCGGCTCGCGGTGACGCACTACGTGGACTGGGTATTGGGAAATCAGCGAAGTCGGACGGCCCCGTTCATCGTCACCGAGGTCGAACCGCGTACTTCGGCGCTGCTGGCGCGAAACCCGTGGCGCACGGAGTTCCAGTCGCGGGTGGCGTTTTTGGACATGCGGGGCAAGCAACAGTCGTGCACCGGCGATCGCGCAGAATTCGTGGGCAGACATGGCTCGCTGTCGGAGCCCAAGGCGCCGCTCGGGGGACATTCCTTGTCGAATCGCGTCGGCGGCGGGCTGGATCCCTGCGGCGCATTGCAATCGACGCTCACCTTGCAACCGGGCGAGACCATGGAACTGGTATTCATGCTCGGCGAGGCAGACGGGGCGGACGGCGCAGCCGCCCTGATCCAAAGGTACCGCGTTGCGGACCTCGATGAGGCGTTCAGTGCCGTCACCGAATATTGGGGCCAAACGCTGGGCGCGATCCAGGTCAAGACGCCCGATCGAACCGTCGACATTCTGTTGAACGGCTGGTTGCTGTACCAAGCGCTTGCGTGCCGGATTTGGGGTCGGACAGGGTTCTATCAATCAAGCGGCGCCTACGGTTATCGGGACCAGCTTCAGGACGTCATGGCATTGTGCAATTCCCGGCCCGCGATTGCCCGTGAACACATCTTGCGTGCGGCTGCGCGGCAGTTCACGGCGGGCGACGTTCAGCACTGGTGGCTTCCCACGTCCGGGCAGGGCATCAAGACCCGGGTGTCCGACGACCGCGTCTGGTTGCCGTTCGTGGTGTCTCATTATCTCACCGTCACGGAGGATTTTGCCGTACTCGACGAATTGCTGCCTTTTTTGGAAGGTCCCCCGCTCAAGGAAGATCAGCACGAGATCTTCGCATTTTTCGCGCCGACGGCTGAAACGGCGACGCTGTTCGAACACTGCGTCCGGGCGTTGGATGGGAGCCTTGCCGTCGGCTCGCATGGCCTGCCGCTGTTCGGAGCGGGCGACTGGAACGACGGCATGAATCGGGTCGGCGCGGCGGGCCGCGGCGAGAGCGTCTGGCTCGGCTGGTTCTTGTACGACACGCTGCTGAAGTTCGCCGCCGTGGCCGACCGGCGGGGTGAAGCCTCCAAGGCGGTGCAATGGCGGACACATGCGCAAACCCTGCGACAGGCCATCGAACACGCGGCCTGGGACGGCGATTGGTATCGCCGGGGATATTTCGATGACGGATCGCCGTTGGGCTCGGCGTCCAGCGAGGAATGTCGTATTGATGCGATCGCGCAATCTTGGGGGATCATCTCCGGCGGCGCCGATCCGGAGCGCGCGGCGCGAGCCATGTCGGCCGTGGATGCCCAGTTGGTCAGCCGCAGCGACCGACTCGTCAAACTTTTCACGCCCCCATTCGATCGCGGCACGCACGACCCAGGCTACATTCAGGCCTACCCTCCTGGGCTGCGAGAAAACGGCGGTCAATACACACATGCCGCAACGTGGACCACGTTGGCGTTCGCGATGATGGGTGACGGCGACCGCGCGGGTGAACTGTTCTCACTGCTGAACCCCATCAAGCACGCCGGCACGCTCGCGGGAATCCATCGCTACAAGGTGGAACCCTACGTGGTGTGCGCGGATGTGTATTCGGCCGAGTCGCATGTCGGCCGGGGAGGGTGGACCTGGTATACCGGATCGGCAGCGTGGATGTACCGGACCGCCGTCGAAGGAATACTCGGAATCAATCTGCGCGGCAATTTCCTCTCGATCGATCCGTGCATTCCGCGCGTCTGGAGCGGTTTCGAAATCACTTACCGGCATGGGTCGGCGAGTTATCACATTGTAGTGGACAATCCGCATGGTGTGTGCCGCGGGATCGTACGCGCGACCACGGACGATCGTGAAATCCCCATCACCGGTTGCGGCATCCGGCTGGTCGATGATGGGATCTCCCACCACGCACGCATCACGCTGGGCTAGGCTGAGAGCGCGCCCGCGGCTATAGGCGTTTCGATTGCGACGCCGAGTTCGACCGCAATGCCGACATGGCTTTTACCAGCAACATTCGCCCTATCGCACCGGCCGGGAGCATGCGCAACAGTCGCAAGGCCAATTGAGGCCGCGCCACCACCACGCCGCAGGCGAGGGCGCCCAAGGTACCTGCACCGCGGCCGCTCAAGAGCAGCTTCATCGTACGGCTGCGCGGAAAGGCTGCGGTGCCGAACTCTCCGCTGTCCGTGGCGTCGCCGGCGGACGGCCGCGGCGGCGGCTCCAGAAGCCGGCGAATCTCGGCTCGCGATGCAGCGAGACGCGCCAACGTTACTTCCCTAGAGCGATCCATGTCTGCCATCGTTCACTCCTCGTCCGGCGAGAGAATGTGATCCAGAATCACGCGATCCTCTTGCCACTCGCGGCGCACCGTCGTCAGGAACGGCGGCTGCGCACTCAACACTTGAAAACGGTAGGCCACGGCGATCACCGCGATCGTCAGGAAGGCGACGCCCATCCAAATGATCGCCGCCACGCGGTGCGGAGTGTCCCACGTGAGCGCGATCACGAGCAGGCAGCCGGTCAGCAGCAGGAAGAAAACGCAAATCCCCACGATTGCAGCGGCGAGAAGCCGCGCGCCGAAATCGCGCTGCAGCTGGTCTAGATCTTGTACAGCGAGTTCAACGTATCCGAGGACATGACGCAGCAGAGCGGGTGCCGCCTTCGGCAGCGACCACAGCAGTCGCATCGCCATGAACCTACGAACGGCGGGTAGCTAGGATGCCCACCACCGCTCCCACCAAGGCGGCAATGCCTACCGCTTGCCAGGGGCTGTCGTGTACAAAGTCGTCCGCGGTGGTTGCCGCAGTCTGAGCTTGGCGCCGCAGCGTATCCGCACTGTCGGACAGGCTATCCTTGGCCGCATCCACTGCCCGCAGAACCTTGTTCCGCACCCGCGTGACGTCGGCGTCTTTGAGATCCGCGATTCGCGCCAGCAAGTCTTCAACGTCGGCGATGAGACTCTTGATCTCAGTCGAAGCCGCACCTTTGATATTAGCCGCCCCCTCGCTGAGATCGCGGCGTACTCGCTGCCCGGTGGCGCGAGCTTCATTTACTGTCCCGTCAAATGTTTCCATAGATCTTCTCCGTTATGGGCCCCAACGTTACCGGCTGTCGGCGGCCACGCCCATCGGCTCCCGCACAGCGATTCATGTAGGAAAGGGCTCACATGGTAGACTAGCGGCTCAAGTTAGGCATGTTTACATGAAAATTTTCGATGAGGAATTGGGTCATGTCGGCCGGTGGTATGTCGTCCTGCCGCCGGTGCTGCTGATCGGCTTTCTGATCGGGCTTTTCTTCATTGCGGCAGCGGGGCAGACGCGCCTCAATGCGGCCGACGAACGGGTGCATAACTCCGAGGAGCGCGAACAGGCGCTCGACGATTTCCTGGCGCTCATTGCCGACGCCGAATCGGAACAACGCGGGTATTTGCTGACCGGCGAGAGTTCGTATTTGCAATCCTACCGCGCCGCCGCCGCGAAGCTGGCGCCGGCACTCGATCGTCTGCACGAGTCGTACGCGACCGAAGAGGAGCCCGCGAAGGAAATCTCCCGGTTGCGGATGCTCTCGGGACGGAAGTTGGGCGAACTCGACGAAACCGTCGCGCTGTACGACAAGGCGGGCCTCGACCCCGCAATGAACGCCACGCGCACCGATGTCGGCAAACGCACGACAAATCACATCTTGAAAAGCGTCTCGGTTTTGAGAAAAGAGGAGAGCGCGGAGCTGGCCGCCGCCACCGCGCGCTGGCAGACCGACCTCCGATTATCCCGCTGGATTACGCTGGGCGGCGCGATCTTGAACATCGGGCTCGTCGCACTCGCGAGCGTGCTCGTCTATGCCGACATGCGGCGGCGCGCCCGGCAGGCGACGGACCTGCGCGACCAGAAGCGCGACTTGGCGCAGCAGGTCGAGGAACGCACTCAGGAACTGACTGCGCTTTCGACCCACCTGCAGGACGTCTCGGAGCTCGAGAAATCCGCCCTGTCGCGCGAACTTCACGACGAACTTGGCGGGCTATTGGTTGCGGCGAGAATGGATCTGTCCTGGCTGCAACACCGGCTGCCCACCAGCGACCCCGCCATCGAACAACGGTTCAAGCGCATCCACGAATGCTTGAGCGCCGGGGTGGATCTCAAGCGGCGCGTGGTCGAGGAATTGCGGCCCACCTTGCTGGACAATATGGGCCTTTTTGCTGCACTGCGATGGCAGTTCAAGGAGTCCTGCCGCCGCACCGGTCTGCGATGCACCGAGTCCATTCCTGAGACCGAATTGAAATTCACGGCAGACGCGGCAATCGGCGTCTTCCGCGTCGCTCAAGAAGCCCTGACCAACATTCTCAAACACGCCGAGGCGAGGTCGGCCGACCTTGCCATCGAAATCCAGCACGACCTATTCGTCATGCGAATTTCCGACGACGGCAAAGGGATGTATATTCCCCGCCGCCCGACCCTCCCATCGCACGGATTAGCGTCCATGCGGCACCGGATTGCAGCCCTGGGAGGCAGTTGGGAGGTGAGCGCGCCGCCGGCGGGCGGGACCACCGTTACCGCCCGCATACCGCTCCGCAGCATGCTGCTTACGGCGGAGTTCAGCCCCGCGGTCGCCGGCCGGAGCGCGTAGGCGAGCCGTTACGCGCCAGTGCCCTCGTCCTCCCTACCAGCTAGCTGTGCGCACCTACTAGCTGCGCGGCGCAATCGGTGAACCGTTCTCGCCGCCGATCACCACTTCGACGCGGCGATTCAACTGCCGGCCCGAAGACTCTGCATTGCTCGCGACCGGAAACGCCTTGCCGTAACCCTCCGTGTTGATGCGTGTCGAGTCGATCCCGCGGGCCAACAACGCATTCTTCACCGCATTGGCACGGCGCTGCGACAGCTCTTGGTTGTATGAGTCCGAGCCGACGCTATCCGTGAACCCATCGATCTGTACCCGTCGATCCTTATGTTCGCTCAGGAACTGGGCAAGTTGATCCAGTTTCCGCGCTGCGCCCGAGTTCAATTCCGACTTCCCGGTGTCGAACAGAACGTCGCCCAGCGTCAACACCAGTCCGCGGTCCGTCGGCGTCGCCTTCAGCTGATCGATCTCCGCCTGCAGGCGAGCCGCCTGCTCGGTGGCTGCAGTGGCTTCCTGGTTTGCCGCGTTGGCCTGCATCTTCGCTGCATTGGTTTGTGCCTGCGCCCTCTCGACCTCGCGTGAGCGGGCCTCGAGTTGAATGCGGTCGCGTTCCGCCTGACCGGCGGCAACCCGTGCATCATCCGCCTTGGCGGCCGCCCGCGCCTGCGCAAGCCGCGCCGTCTGCGTTGCGAGGTAGGCCGGCTGCGCGATTTCCGCCTCCCTGTGGTGATTGGCCGCAGACTCGGCGACTTCCAGGTCCTTTTTTGCGGCATCCAAGTCGAGCGCAGCATACTTGCTCACATTGGGATCCGCTTCCGCGGATTGAACCGCGGCCCGGGCGGTCTCGAGGGCGGCATTCGGTTGTGGTGTTGAGACACAAGCGCCGAGCACCAACGCCAAACTCAGCGCAGTCAATAGATTTGTTTTCATGTTCATTCCTCACTGAGGGGATTGCGTATTACGCATCGATTCTTGACGGAGTGTCTGCATGCTGGCCTCGAATTCCGTCGCCGCTTTGTGCGACTTCTGCTTCGCGGCGGTAGCCTCGGCGAGCTGGGCATCGATGTCGGCCTGCTCGGCCAGCACGGTCGCCGGCTGCGCTTGTCGATCTGATGCGGCCTTCTCCGCACGGTTCAGCTTGTCTCTCGCTGCGGCGAGTTCCACCGGGGCGAATTCCGGGGCACCGGACTGCTCGGCACGCTGCACCGAAGCCTTGGCGACCGCTATTTTTTCATTCGGAATCGGCGTGCTCGCGCACCCGGCCACCGCCGACAGGGCAGCAGCGATTACCGCTGCCCCCCGCAACCAAATCGAAGTATCTGCTTTCACGACTGCATTCCTCTTGAGTTAGAGTTAGATCCAGACAAGTACGGCGGCGTATCAGTGCCGTGCGTCGACGCGATCCCAATTCGTCGCTTCGTTCCTACACGCGGTTTCGATTTCACGTCACCCTGCTCTAGAGCAAGAGCAAGCCGCATGCCAACGCCAATGACTCGCGCAAGATCGTGTGCGGGGCGGAATAGAGCCTTCGAGGGGCACGCCCGGAACCCCGATGTAGATATTGCCGATGGGATCGGTAGAGCTTACGATTCGGCCGCAGGCGCGAAGCGCGCGAGGCCTAAGAAATCAGTGTTTGGCGAGATGCGCTTCGCAGATTTCGTGTAAGACTTCGGGCAGACGGCCGTAGTCCCGGGCCTTATCCAGGAAATGAGTCGCGCCGAGGGCGATCGCCGCGTTCTTGTACTCCGGCAAGTCGTAGTTGGTGAGCACGATGATGCGAGGGCGGAGTTGCGTCGTCGCCAATGCTCGCATCACGCCGAAACCGGTGCCCTGCTTCAGGTGCAAATCCAAAATGATGACGTCGACGGAGTCGCGCTTGACCGCAGCGAGTGCCCCCGCCTCGGTATCCGCGGTTCCGATGAGCTCTACCCGTGGAATCTGCCTGATCGCCTCCGTCAGCCGTTCAGTCAGCACCTTGGAGTCTTCGACGAGCAAGACTCGCAGTCCCTGACCCATTACCAGGACATCCATGTGGTTTGTCTGCAGGCTAGCCACGGTTCATCGTCGCGCAAAGTGAAGGGCAGTGTAGTCACGGCTCATCGCTTACTGAATGAGGCCGTTTCGAAGCGCATAGGACGTGATATCCGCATTCGCACTGAAGCTCATCTTTTCGAGGATGCGGCTGCGATAAGTGCTCACGGTTTTCACACTGAGGCTGAGTTCGTTCGCAATGTCAGAAACGCCCCGGCCGGCAGCGAGCTTGCAAAAGATTTGAAATTCCCGGGTCGACAGCCTCGCATGCAACGGTTTGTCCGGATCGCCATCGAGGTCGGCCACCAGAATCTCCGCCAGGGCGGCGCTTACGTAGCGCCTTCCCGACAGCACGGTGCGCACCGCTTTCATGAGTTCTTCAGGCGCGCTATCCTTCGACAAGTACCCGCTCGCGCCCGCGCGCAGCACGTTGACCGCATACTGCTGCTCGGGCAACCCGCTCATCACCAGGACGCGTACGCCGGGATGGCCGGTCTGGATGTGGCGCAGGATGTCGAGGCCGCTGCGATCGGGCATATGAATGTCGAGCAGGACCAAATCCCACTCCTGCTGCCGCAGCAAGTCGAGGGTCTCATTGCCGCTCGCCGCCTCGCCGACGGCGTTGATGCTGGAGTCCGCCTCGAGAAATTGCTTGAAGCCGGCGCGAACGACGGCGTGATCGTCAGCGATCAGTACTCTTGACACTTGCTCTCCTCCGATGACGGGGGCTCAACTGCTTGCGCACTGTTGGCTCTGTGAATACCCGTTCAGTTTGTTATACAGGGTCTTGAGACTGCAGCCCAGCGCATCGGCCGCGCGCCGCTTGTTGCCTTTGAAGTAATCGAGCGTGGCTTCGATCAAGGAGCGCTCCATATCGTCGATCCGCGACCCCACCCGGATGTCGAGTCGTTCGCCATCCGACACCGCGTCGCCGCGCGCCGCCGGATTTTGAATCAGCGGGGCCAACTCCAACGTTTGATCCGCCAATATGAAAGCGCGTTCGATGCAGTTCTTCAATTCTCGCACGTTGCCGGGCCACGTATGCTGTTTCAACGTCATGCGTGACATCGCGGAAAGCCGCTTTTGCGTGCGGCTCCGCACGTTGAGTTCCGACAGGAAATTCTCGGCGAGCAGGTCCACGTCGCTGCCCCGGTTGCGCAGCGGCGGCATGTCGATTGGAAAGACGGCCAGACGGTACAACAAATCCTCGCGCAGCTGGCCGTTCTGCACCGCCTGCAGCGGGCATCGATTCGTCGAGGCAATGACCCGGACGTCCGAACTGAACTCGACGCTGGCGCCGACCCGGTAGTACTTCCGGGTCTCCAGAACCCGCAGCAGTCGGGTCTGCATATCCAAGGGCATCTCGGTGACCTCGTCGAGCAGCAGCGTGCCGCCCTGGGCCCGTTCGAAGACGCCGGCATGCGCGCGCAGCGCTCCGGTGAAGCTGCCCTTTTCGTAGCCGAAAAGCTCGGCCTCGATCAACCCGGCGGGGATGGCGCCGCAGTTGATGGCCAGAAACGGCCCTCCTCTGCGTGCACTGCGATCGTGAATCGATTGCGCCGCCAGTTCCTTCCCGGATCCGCTCTCTCCGGTCAAGAGCACGCTGGCCTCCGTCGGGCCCACCCGCTCGATGAGACGGAAGACCTCCTGCATGGCTTCGGAGTCGCCCAACAACGCACTCGGGGCAGCGAACGGCACCACCGACTCGGAAAAATCACTTCTGGCGATATTCATCACTCGATCTCCTCCTGATCGGGTTCGTGTAATCGTTACACAGAACACGGAGTCGATTTGTAACCTGCGGTGCAGGTGCTGGCCAGAGATGCGGGCTGAACCTGGGCTCGGAATTCATGATATTTGATGTAGGTGTTTGTCCGACATCCAGAGTAAGCCGTTGATGGGCAAGGTCCAAAGTCGCGCCTCCAGATGCGTCGGTGAGCACATTCGCTCCGCGGTGCGAGCTGGCACACACTATGCAAACGGATTTGTCTGGATGTGCCTGCCCATTTTACACACCGCGTGGCGGACCGGCAGATCCGCAGCGCCAGCACTGGGTGAATTGCGGTTCCAGCTGTTCACCGCAACTGGAGCACGTCCACATTGCGCCGACAGGCGCCGCCGCAGCCCGCGCCAAGGCGCGCAGCGCCAAGGGCTCGTCGTCGTCATCCACATAGAGCTGCGGCCAAGTCTCCATCATCGGGAGATCGCCCAGGGCACCGGCCAGATATTGATTCCGCAGCTCGCATTGAATTCCAGCGGTGATGAGCACGTTGCGAGCATGCGCCACCTGCAATAACGATGCGGCTCGGTACACTCGCTTCAAGGCATCCTCCAGCGTCCCCAACGCGCTAGGCGCTCCTAGCCAACCTCTCCCCCCGCCCCTATCGCAGCGATCCCAGAAATGCCTTGACGTCGTCGCCACGCTCCAACGCCTCGACCAACGCGGAGCCCACCACGACTCCATCGACATGCGACCCGAAGCTCGCCACTTGGTCGCGCGAACGAATGCCGAAGCCGGCGCAAACGGGCACGGTCGAGCAGCGCTTGACGCGGTCCATGTAGGCCAAGACATCGTCGGGCACCCCGGCGGATTTTCCCGTCGTGCCCGTCATGGTAACGGCGTAGACGAAGCCCTGGGCAGACTTGCACAGCATGTCCAAACGCCCCGGAGGCGTAACGGGGCTCACCATCTGGATCAAGGCGATGCCTTCGCCGTCTAACGCTGTGTGGAGCTCGCCGCTTTCCTCGTACGGCAAATCGGGAACGATGAATCCCGCGACGCCTGCCCGCGCGGCATCGCCGGGCAGCTTATCGAGGCCGTAGCGGAGCAGTGGGTTCAAATAGCTCATCAGGAGCACGGGCGCGGCACGCGGCGCCGGAATTTCCCGGAGCTCTTGCAGTATCCAAGGAAGCGTCACGCCGTCGGCCAGCGCCACGAAGCTCGCTCGCTGGATCGTCGCACCGTCCGCCATCGGATCGCTGAAGGGCACGCCGATTTCCACCACGTCACAAGCGTCGAGAACGGCCGTAAGGTTGTGTTTGAATTGCCGGCGGTTGGGAAAACCGCCCGTCAGAAAGCCGACCAACGCCGGTCGACCGCGGGCAACGGCCGCGGTGATTGCCGCGGATATGGTGTCGCGCGGTTGCATCACGTCTGCAGATCCTTCAGGACGGTACGCTGCAAGATCGGCATGTCCTTGTCGCCCCGCCCGGAGCAGCCGATCAGGATCCGCGACCCAGGATGCGCGAGCGCGTAGCGACGCGCCCCGAAGATCGCGTGCGCCGTTTCGATGGCGGGTAGGATGCCCTCGCATTTGGCGCATTCCGTGAGCGCGTCCAAGGCCTCGTGGTCCGTCGCCGATTCGTAGGCGACTCGGCCGCTGGTCATGAGATAGGCGTGCTCCGGCCCGACGCCGGAGTAATCGAGGCCGGCGGAAACCGAATGCGTTTCCTGAACCTGACCGAACGCATCCTGGAGAATCAAGGTGTAGCTGCCTTGCAGCACTCCCGGCGTACCGGACGTCAACGATGCCGCGTTGTCGCCGAGACCTGGACCACGGCCCCCGGCTTCCACCCCCAGCAAGCCCACGGCGGCATCGCCCAGAAAGGGATGGAACAGCCCGATCGCGTTCGATCCACCCCCCACGCATGCCACCGCGATGTCCGGCAATGCGCCGGCGAGTTCGAGCATTTGCGATCGTGCCTCGCGCCCGATTACCGCCTGCAGTTCACGCACCAAATACGGATACGGGTGGGGGCCGACGGCCGATCCCAACGCGTAGTAGGTTCCGTCCGGATCGGAGACCCAATCGCGCAGTGCTTCATCGATGGCGGCGCGCAAGGTCCGGTCGCCGCTCGTGACCGGCACCACCGTTGCACCCATCAATTGCATGCGGCCCACGTTCGGCGCCTGCCGCTCGACGTCCACGGCACCCATGTAAACCACGCAGGGCATCCCGAGTCTCGCGGCCGCGGCGGCGCTCGCGACTCCATGCTGCCCCGCCCCGGTCTCCGCTATGATGCGTTTCGCCCCCAGGCGTTTGGCGAGCAGCGTCTGGCCCACCGCATTGTTGATCTTGTGCGCCCCGGTGTGTGCCAGATCCTCCCGTTTGAGCCACACTTCAGCCCCCCAGCGTTTGCTCAACGTGGGTGCGAAGGACAACGCTGTCGGGCGCCCGACCCAGGTCTTCAGCTCGTGGGTGAATTCGGTCTGGAATTCGGGACTGTGGAGATGCAGCGCAACGCCCGCTTGCAGCCGATCGAGCGCCGGCACCAACGTCTCCGGGACGTACCGTCCGCCGAACGCACCGTAGCGGCCCTTGCATGTCCGGATACGATTTGAATTGCGCGGCATCCGCGCGGATCTGCGAGTTCAAGAGTCAAACTCCAATCGTGCCGCGGCGACGCGTACCGCGCGCACGAATTCGTGAATCTTGTCCGGGTCCTTGATGCCCGGAACATTTTCCACCCCGCTGCTCACATCCACGCCGAACGGCCTCACCGCCTGTATGGCTTCCCCGACGTTCAGCGCCGACAGTCCGCCAGCAAGAATCAATTCGGTCTGGCGGGCGAGTTCTGCGGCTCTGCCCCAATCGGCGAGTTCGCCGATGCCGCTCGAGGGGCCCTCGAAAAACATGCGAGCCGGCAACGGACTCGGCGTTTTGCGGCCGAAGCGCACCACGGGCAGCACCTTCACATGCGGCGGAATCTTCAGTTCCCGTAAATCTTCGACATCGGTCTGGAAATAGTCCGGCTTGAGAATCCGGCAGATTTCATCCACTTTCATTTGCAGAGGGTGCTGCGCCACCGCGATCCGCAGAATGCCCGGCGGTGCGAGCGCCGCCAGCTGCGCCGCCTGACCTGGCGTCACCTGACGCGGGCTCGGCGCAAAGACGAAGCCGATCGCGTCGACCTTGGCGTCCGCGGCGGCGGCGATCGCGTCGGCACTGGTCATGCCGCAAATTTTGATCCACATGGCGCCGAGTGTAGCCATTTTAACCGGTGCCGTGTCCGCGCCGCGTCCAAGATTTCCGCAAGCATCGCGGCCGGGTCATCGCAGTTCATCAAGGCCGTACCAATCAACGCCAGGCGGTAGCCCGAGGCCGCGCATCGCTTGGGCGTCGGCGGGCGACGCCACGCCGCTTTCGGCAACGCAGGCGGAGGAGGCCGGCAACCGCGGCGCCAGCGCGGCAAACCGCTCCGGCACCACTTTCAAGGTCTGCAAGTCACGGCTGTTGATGCCGACCAGGAGAGTTCCGACGGGCCCACGTGTGGCCAGCAATTGCCCCGCCAGTTCGAGATCCGCTTCGTCGAACGCCTCCAGCAGAACGAACAAGCCGTGATCGGCCGCGGCGTCCAGCAAGGCGCCGACCCGTTCGCGGGCCAACATTCGTAAGATGACCAGAACTCCCGACGCGCCGGCGGCGCGCGCCTCCAGCACCTGGTACGGATCGACCAGGAAATCCTTGCGCATGGCGGGAACCTGGAGCGGCGCCAGGATCAGAGCGGCCTGGCGCAGATGCTCCAACGAGCCGTCGAACCGCGACGGCTCGGTCAGCACCGAGACGGCGGCCGCACCGCCGCGCGCATAGGCGGCGATTCGGCCCAGCCAGTCCTGCGATTCGTCGCCCAGCCGGCCGGCGGCCGGAGAACGCAACTTCAACTCGGCGATCACGTCGAAACCTTCCGGCGACAACCGCAACGGCGGCCCGGGCGGGGTTCCTCGCGCACGCCGTTCCAAGTCGGCGAACGATTCGAGCTGTTGTGCGGCGCGCACCCGGGCCGCACTCGATCGCGCCATCTCGTCCAGCAGGCCGTTCATGTGGGATGTGACCTCGCCGCATAGTTCTCCAATTGCTGCAACCAGCGCAGCGCTTGCCCGCTGTCCAGCGCGGACCCGGCGATACCAATTCCCTCCGGGATGGAAGCGGCGCGGCCGGCAATGTGGAGCCCGAGCCCGCACTGGAGAACCAATGCCGCCCGGTGCGGACCGCGATCACGGCCCTCGAAAACATGGCGCAACGCAATGAGATTCGCCGCCGCATCGCCGCCCGCCAACTCGGCCGGTGCGCACGGTTCCAGACCGAATTCGCGCGGATCGACGTGGTGGCGGTAAATCTCCCCACCGGTCACCTCGAACGCGAGGAACGGACCGATGGGGGTGGCTTCGTCCCACCCGGCGGCGCCGTGCACCACCCAGGCGCGCTGGGCCTCCATACCGGCCAGAGTGGCGGCCATCAGCTCCGCGGCCGCGGCGTCGAAAGCCCCGATCAGGTAGAAGCGCGGCGCCGCGGGATTGGTCAGCGGTCCCAGAAGATTGAAGACCGTTCGCACCCCGAGGGCGCTGCGAACGGTTGCAAGAGTCTTCATCGCCGGATGAAAATATGGCGCGAACAGAAAGGTAAACCCGGTTGCCGCAAAGCACTCCGCCGCCTGGCGTTCATCGAGCGGCAGCTTGAGACCCAGCCGCTCGATCAGATCCGCGCTTCCGCTGCGGCTCGATATGGAGCGATTGCCATGTTTGATCACCGGCAGGCCGCAGGCCGCGGCGAGCAGCGCGGCACCCGTGGAAAGGTTCAAACTACCGGACGAGTCGCCGCCCGTGCCGACGATGTCGATGGCATCGGGTGCGCTCGGCAGCTCGGGTTTGCGGGCCAGCCGACGCATCGCGCCTGCGAGACCGCGCACTTCGGCGGCCGTCACTCCTTTGCCGCGCAGCGCCGCCAGCAAGGCGCCGGCCATCGCCGGCGCAAGGTCTGGGGCCGTGAGCTCAGCCAGCAGATCGCCCGCCTGCGCCTCGGTGAGATCGCGGCCCTCGAGCAAGTGTTCCAATGTGCTTCGGGTCGGCTGCATGGCGCTAGTGGACTAAGCCTCCCCGGTCTTGAGAAAATTGCCCATCAACACCGGACCTTCGGGCGTGAGCACGCTTTCCGGATGGAATTGAACGCCCTCGATGGGCAGCGACCTGTGGCGCACGCCCATGATCTCGCCTTCGGCCGTGCGGGCCGTGACCTCGAGGACCGCAGGAACGCTGGACGGCTCGGCGATCAATGAATGGTAGCGGCCGGCAGGAAATTCCTGGGGCATACCGCTGAACAGGCCGCGGCCGTCATGCAACACGGGGGACACCTTGCCATGCATCAAGCGCGGCGCGCGTACGACTTTCCCGCCGAACACTTCCACCAGGGACTGGTGGCCGAGGCATACGCCGAAGATCGGAACGCGTCCGGCGAACGCCTCGATCATGCGCATCGAAACGCCGGCGTCGCGCGGCGTGCCGGGTCCGGGAGAAATGACCAGATGCGTATGCTGCTGCGCGAGCGCTTCCTCGACCGTGATGGCGTCGTTGCGGTGTACGTCGACGTCCGCACCCAGCACCAGAAAGGCCTGCACCAGGTTGTAGGTGAAGGAGTCGTAGTTGTCGATGAGCAGTACCCTCGGTCGCAGCATGCCTACAGCCCCTCTGCCGCGATGCTGAGCGCCCGCCGCAGTACCGCACTCTTCGCCATGACTTCTGCGTATTCGGCTTTCGGTGAACTGTCCGCAACGATGCCGCCGCCGGCCTGATAGCTGTAGCCATCGCCGCGGAAGACGAGCGTTCGAATGGTAATGGCCTGATCCATGTCCCCGCGCCGGCCGAAATAACCCACCGTGCCGCCGTACAATTGCCGCCCCACCGGTTCGAGTTCGTCGATGATTTCCATGGCGCGTACCTTCGGCGCACCCACCAGCGTGCCGGCGGGGAACGTGGCGGCAAACAGATCGAACGCGTCCTGGCCGGCCCGCAATTGACCGTTGACCCCGCTGACGATGTGCATGATGTGGCTGTAGCGCTCGATGACGCGGTAGGGATCCACTCGCACGGAACCCGCCGTCGCCACTCTGCCGAGATCGTTGCGGGCGAGATCGACCAGCATGACGTGCTCGGCGTTCTCCTTGGGGTCGGCGAGCAACTCCGCCTCGAGACCGGCGTCGCGCTCCGCATCGGCGCCACGCGGCCGCGAACCGGCGATGGGCCGCAATTGTGCATGGCCGCCGTGCGATTTGACCAAGGCCTCGGGCGAAGAGCCGACCACCGTGACATCGCCCAGTTCGCAGAAAAACATGTACGGCGACGGATTCAACATGCGCAGCGCCCGATACACCTCGAAGGGCGACAGCGAGTGCCGGCCATCGAAGCGCGACGCGAGCACCAATTGGTATACGTCGCCGGAGGCGATGTATTCCTGCGCTCGGCGCACACCCTGCGCGTGCGCCGCCTCCGTGAGCGAGGGAATGGCCGGGGAAAAGCGGCCGGGAGTGAGGAGCGTGGGCACTGCGCCGCGCAACGCCTGCACGACCTCCCGGCGCAGGCTTTGGCGCTCGGCCTCGCTGCCGTCGTGCAGCAGCGCGACACCGCGGGTCAAGTGATCGAACACCAGCAGCGAGCGCGGAGCTAGGTAATGAGCGTGGGGCGATTCCGTGTCGTCCAAGCTGCGTCCGGGCACTCGCTCGAAATAACGCACGGCGTCGTACGCCGTGTATCCCACCAGGCCGCCGGACAGGGGCACGCCGGGAATCTCGGGCAAGGGTTGGGGGGCGCGGGCGAGCGCACCGCGTAGCGCGTCGAGGAAGGCGGCCTTCGATCGGGGCCGGGGGGTGCGGATCCCGCCTATGTTAAATCCGGCCGAATCCAGACGGACCTCCAGACAGTCGCCGAATCCGATGAAGGAATACCGCGCAAGGCGCTCTCCGCCTTCCACGCTTTCCAGCAAGAACCGCGGCTGGAACGGCCCTAATTTCAAATAGGCCGACACCGGTGTGTCCAGATCGGCGGCGATGTCGAAAGGTGGCTTCATGAACTCCCGGCTATAGAACTCGAGGACAATAAAAAACCCATCACCACTGGTTGCGGAGATGGGTTCTGGATGACGAGAAACTAGATTTTGACTGATGCGGCCAGCGCCCACTCCTCAAGGGGAAGTGCGCCACCACCAACGAGCGTCGAGATCAATGACTTCGCGTACGAAAAATCGGGTCGACATGACGGAGGAGTATCGCCGCCCGGTTACATAGCGTCAAGGGGGGGCGCTGCTGCCGGGGTAGCTTGGAGTTCCTTCTTGAACCGGCGGGTGAGTTCGACGAACCGGGGCGTCATACCGATGTCTTCGTACGCCGGGTCGCCATGGTCGTCGCGCGATATGATCTTCGGCCCCGCTATGTAGGGCATGGCGGCGGCAACTTCATCCAGCCCGGCATGCAGCAGGTCGCTAATGAGCTCTTCGACCCGGCGGTCCGGAAACAATGCAGCCAAGGCGTGCAGCCGCGCGGCGTCGTCCAGATTCAAGCGAACCGCGTACTCTTTCGCGGTTCTTGCGGGCGCCTCTGCTTTCTTCCACCGATCGAGCAAGACCTTGAATTTCACGACTACTCCGCCATACCGGTTCCTCAGGTTGCACATTATAGCCGCCGGCGAGCTGTGCCGACGCGAAGGGGATCGCAGATGAGAGTGGAATTCAGCTCCGAAGAGCGCATTTGGGCCATGGCATCGGCTTGCTGCCTGCGTCGGCCCGCCAGCGCCTGGTGAAGTAGCCGACTTGTCCGCCCACCCTCACGCCGCCGCAGCGGACCATACCGATGGCGGATCGCTGCAACGCGGGCTGTTGGACGTCTTCTCCTACAGCCGCCGCGCCTTGCTGCTGGTCTGGACCACCAACAAGGCATTGAGTCTCACGCTGGCCGCGCTGACTCTCCTCGCCGGAGTCCTGCCGGCCGGCATCGCCTATGTCGGATCCCTGATAGTGGATGCGGTGATCCACGCGGCCGATTTGCACCGCCGTACCGGCACCACCTCGCTGATTCCCGTCATCAAGCTAGTCGCTTTCGAGGCCGCGCTGGTGGCGGCAACGTCGGTCGCCCAGCGCGGTATTTCGCTCGCGCAGTCGCTGCTGCGTGCACAGCTCGGGCAGCGCGTCAACGTGATGATTCTGGAGAAGGCTTTGACGCTGGATCTCACGCAATTCGAGGATTCCGAGTTCTACGACAAATTGACGCGCGCCCGGCGCGAAGCTTCCAGCCGTCCGTTGAGCCTCGTCATGCGCACCTTCGGATTGCTGCAGAACGCCATTTCGTTGATCTCGTTCGGCGGGTTGCTCGTGCGGTTCTCGCCGTGGGCGGTGGTGCTGCTGGTGTTGGCGGGCCTGCCCGCGTTTCTCGCTGAGGCGAAGTTCTCCGGCGAGGCCTTTCGGCTGTTCCGCTGGCGCGCACCCGAAGCTCGGATGCAGATCTACCTTGAATCGGTGCTGGCCCGCGAGGACAACGCGAAGGAGGTGAAGCTGTTCCAGCTGGGGACGCGCTTCCTCGATCGATACCGGGATATTTTCACCAAGTTGTATCGTGAGGACCGCAATCTGACATTGCGGCGCGACGCGTGGGGTTTCGGCCTCGGTCTCATCGGCACGGCGACTCTGTACGGCGGCTATGCCTGGATTGCCGCGGAGACCGTGCTCAGTGCGATGACGGTCGGGCAGATGACGATGTACTTGATGTTGTTCAGGCAGGGACAGACGGCGGTGAGCGCGGCGTTGTCCGCGGTCAGCGGACTCTATGAGGACAACCTGTATCTGTCGAACCTCTATGAATACCTCGAGCAACCTGTGGGGCACAGCGGCGGCAGTTTCGTCCGGGGACTGAACCCGGGCGACGGCATCCGTTTCGAAGGCGTTGAATTCATCTATCCCGGCGCGGCCGTCGCAGCACTGTCGGGTATCGATCTTCACGTCAGGCCCGGCGAGAGCCTGGCTCTCGTCGGACAGAACGGCTCTGGAAAGACCACGCTCATCAAGCTCCTGACCCGCCTGTACCGCCCGACCAGAGGACGAATTCTCCTGGACGGGCTCGACCTGCAGGAATGGGATGAGACGACATTGCGGCAACGGATCGGAGTTATATTTCAAGACTTCGCGCGCTATCAAATGATAGTCGGCGAGAATATCGGCGCCGGCGACGTGCGGGCCTTCGATGACGAGGCGCGTTGGCGCAGCGCCGCCCTGCAGGGGTTGGCCGCCGATTTCGTGGAACAACTGCCTGCGCGCTATCACACGCAGCTCGGCAAGTGGTTCAAGGACGGGCGCGAACTATCAGGAGGGCAATGGCAGAAGATCGCGCTGGCGCGCGCCTTCATGCGCAACGAAGCGGACATCCTGGTGCTGGACGAGCCGACGGCGGCCATCGATGCAGGGGCGGAGGCGGAGGTATTCGAACACTTCCGCGATTTGACGCGAAATCGCATTGCCATCGTCATCTCGCATCGATTTTCGACGGTACGGATGACGGATCAGATTTTGGTTCTCGAGGAGGGCCGCATCGTCGAGCGCGGCAGCCACGAATCGCTGATGGCCTTGGGCGGGCGTTATGCGCATCTTTTCACATTGCAGGCTCGCGGGTATCGTTGAGACATGAGGGGCGAACCAGTGGACCATGGGAACGCTGCGCGGGTGTTGGTCGGGCGCATTGCGGCGTGGTGTATGTGCGCGCTTCTGGCAGGCGCCTGCAGCCGAGGTGCTTCGCCATCCGCAACGGCCGGCACCGGCGTCAAGCCGGGCACATACCGCGCAGTCCTGCAAATTCCCGGGGGCGACCTTCCATTCGAGCTCGATCTCTCGCGTGAGGATTCCGCGTGGGTGGGATACCTGGTCAACGGCCCGGAGCGGGTGAAGTTGACCGAGGTGGCCGTCGCCGGCGGGCATCTGGACATCAAGATGCCGGGCTACGAAAATCGACTCACGGCTGACGCGGAGGGCGACCGGTTACGCGGTGAAGTGGTGCTGAACAAACTGGGAGGCAAGGACCAGCACATCCCCCTGCATGCGCAGCTCGATCAACCCTACCGGTTCTTTCCGCAATCCGCGGGCGAAGTTCCCAACGTTGCGGGCCGGTACGCGGTCACTTTCACCGAAGACGACGGGCCGACCGAAGCGGCCGTCGGCGAGTTCACCCAATCGAACGACACCGTCGCCGGAACATTCTTGACCGCTACCGGCGATCACCGCTTTTTGGCGGGACAGGTGCATGACGGCGATCTGTACCTCTCGACATTCGACGGCGCCCATGTGTTTCTTTATAAGGCGAAGATCTCCGGCCCCGACGTTGCCCTGACCGGCGACTACTGGTCGGGCACCGCCTATCACGAACGCTGGTCGGCCCAGCGCGATGCGCACGCGGCGCTGCCCGACGCGTACTCGCTCACGAATCTGCGCAGCGGGGTCAAGGGATTCGAGTTCGCGTTTCCCGATCTATCCGGTACTCCCGTCACATCGCAGGACCCCAAATTTCGGAACAAGGTTCTGGTGGTGGCGCTCGCCGGAAGTTGGTGTCCGAACTGTCACGATGAAGCGGCCTTCCTGGCGCCTTTCTACCGCGAATATCGCGCGAAGGGTTTGGAAATCGTTTCGCTGATGTTCGAGCACTTCGGTGATTTCACTCGCGCCGCCGCCGCCACGCAGCGGTTCCGGCAGCACTACGGCATCGAGTACACGACCTTGATCGCCGGGATATCGGACAAGGACGAGGCCGCCAAGAAGTTGCCCGCATTGGACCGGGTTTACGCCTTTCCGACGATGATTATCATCGACCGCAGGGGCCGGGTGCGGAAGATTCATAGCGGCTATTCAGGGCCGGCGACCGGCGACCACTACACGCAATTCGTCGCCGAATTCACCAGCACCATCGACCGATTGTTGGCGGAAACCTGATTGGCGGCCACGCAGAATACTCACACAGGCTCTTGACATGCCTTCATTCGACGTAGTTTCTGAAATCGATACTCATGAGTTGACCAATGCGGTCGATCAAGCCGTCCGCGAGCTCACCCAGCGCTTCGATTTCAAAGGCACCGATGCGACCTTCGAACTCGATGAGACGACCGTGACCATGAGCGCGCCGGCGGACTTTCAATTGAAGCAGATGCTGGAGATTCTCAAACTGAGGATTGCCAAACGCGGCATCGACGTCGCATGCCTCGAGATCAAGGACCCCGTGGTAAACCTGGCAAAGGCCAAGCAGGACGTGGTGCTCCGGCATGGAATCGACGCCGAGACCGGAAAAAAGGTGGCTCGGTTGCTCAAGGATTCGAAGCTCAAGGTGCAGGCGCAAATCCAGGGCGAAAAAGTTCGCGTCACCGGCAAGAAGCGCGACGATCTTCAGGACGCTATCGCGCTCCTGCGCAAGGCGGAAGTGGACGTGCCGCTGCAGTTCAACAACTTCCGTGACTAACTCGGCCGCCGAGTGCTACGGCGTGCCCTCCGCCTGATTCAAGAGGTCCTGAGCCTCCGCCGACGGATGGAGATTCTGCGCGATCCTGGCCTCGGCCGCCGCCTCCGGCCTGCGCTCGAGCGCAAGCAAAGCCTTGGCGAGGTTGTAGTGAGCCAGGTACGAGCGCGGCCGCAACGCGATTGCGCGCTGATAATGCCGCACGGCGTCGGGATACCGCCCCTGGGCCGCCGCCAAATAGCCCATTGCCTCCCAAACGGGGCCGTTGTCGGGCTGCTCCACCGAGATACGTTCGGCCAAGGTACGCGCTTCCTCACTTTTACCCATCTTGATGTAGCCCCAGACGACGTGATCCCAGCGAATCGCGGGAGGCGGAAATTGCCGTCCCAAAAACAGGGAAACGGCGCCGATGGCTACGGCCAGCAGCCCGAAAAACGCGGCCCGCCGGCGTCCACGACCGTCGATCGCTGTACCACGGACGCCGTGCGCCGGCAGGTTGCGCAGCAGTCCGTCGATCCAGATACCGCTCGACAGCGCGAGCAGCGGCACTGCGTGAAACCGGAAACGGTCCTCGGCCCAAAATGCCGCCACGGTAAGCCAGGAAATCACGATCGGCATTGCAACCACGGGCCAGCGGCGATCCTCCCGGGCGAGCCAGACGAGCCCGGCGAGGCCCATGGCGAGCAGCCATGCCATTGGCGGCGGCAACCATCGGAGTACCGGGGAAAACAGCCGCTCTTCCGCCGACGAACGGTTGTTGGGTATTTCGGTATCGGCAAGGAAGACGACGCTCTTGTGGGCAGCATCGGCGAGCACCTGAGCGGGGTGTTCGCGCATGAAGTCGAGCGCCTGCTGCCGCCAGTACGCGTCCGCTTCGCGCGGCGACAAGGCACGTCCGCTGCGGCGCTCGGCCTCGGCCGCATAGCCGCGCCAAATCTCACTGGGGTGCAGGTAATTCACGAAGGGCGGAATCCAGATGGCGGATTGCGGATTTTCAGGGTTGTACGCCTGATGCAGCACGATTCCGCCGTTGTGCGGCAGGGGCGAGACGCTGCCGAACGCACGAAGATTACGCACAGACCACGGCGTCAATGCTATCGCCATTCCCAGCATCACGAGCGCTGCCGTGAACGCCCACGGCGCAGGTGCGCGTACCGCGGCGCTAGCGATCCGCCGGCGGAGCCCCGGCAGCAGCAACGCAGCCACCCCAAATAACAGCAGCGTCGAACGCAGCGCGATGCCGATCCCGCAGAGCACGCCGAACACGGCCCACCCCAGACGTCGTTCGGAGCGCAGGAGGGCAAGCGCGGCCGCCACCCACCATGTCACGTAGCTCGCCACCCAGACTTCTTTCAACAGGGTGGTACAGAACATGATGGCGGTGGCAGTCAGTCCGTAGAGCAGCGCGCCATAGAGGCCGGCGCGTTGGCGTCCGAGCAGCCTGCCGATGACCAGGATTCCATATGCCGTCGCCGTATCCAGGAGCACTTGCAGGAGATAGACCGCGAGCGGATTCACCCCGACCAATTTGAATACCGCCCCCAACAGGTAGCCGTATCCCGGATCCATGAACGTAAACTCGGGTCCGTCGGCACCGTGCCCGGAGGCAACGGCCTCGCCGAAACGCAGGTAGTAATCCTCGTCCGGCCCCGGTTGGTAGCTCAAGGGACTTTGCAATGCGCTGGAAAAATGCAGGAGACGCACCGCCAACGTGAGGGCCAGCACTCCGAACACGACGATGGGTTTCAAACCCGGCGCTTGGGATGGATCGGACTCAGATAGGCTCCTAGTCCCAAGCATGATGCGCGCCCTCAATGCGCAGGTTCGACGCCCTTCGCAGGTTCGAGACCTTTTGAATGGATAACGGTGCCGTCGAGTTTGACGATGATGGCGTCGATGTCGTCGATCCGATTGTAGATTTTCATGGCCTCGTCCGGCCCCAGCACGAAAGCGGTCTTCGAAAGGCCGTCGGTGCGTATTGCGGCCGGCCCGATGATCGTGGTGCTGCGCACCTTGCTCGCCGAATGGCCGGTGTGCGGGTCGATGATATGGTGGTAGCGCACGCCATCTTCTTCGAAGTAGCGCTCGTAGTCGCCCGAGGTGGAGATCGCCGCGTCGACCAGCGGGATGCGCGTGATCACGTCGTCCGGTCCCTTTCTCGGATCGCGGATACCCACCATCCAGGGCTTTCCGAATCGATCGCCGATGATTCGGCTGTCGCCGCCGGCGGAGACGTAGGCCCGGGTAATGCCGAGCGATTTGAGCACCTCGATTCCGCAGTCGACCGAGTAGCCCTTCGCAATGCCGCCGAGGTCGATACGCACGCCCTTCTGCGAGAATTGTACGGTTTGATTCTTCCGATCGAGCAGAACGTGACGATAGTCCACCGCGGGCAGCGCCTTGGTGATTTGCGCTTCGTTCGGCCTGACGCGCTTGCGGAAATCGTAGAGGTATCCCACGCTGGCGTAGGTAATGTCGAATGCGCCGTCGGTGAGAACCGAGTACTCCTTGGCGGTGGTCAAAAGGTCGAACAGCTCTTTGGTGATGGGCATGGGGCCATCCGCAGCCTTCGCATTGACCTGCGAGACCTCGCTGGTGGGTTTGTAGGTGCTCATCGATTCGTCGATATGACGCATTTCGTCGAGAACCGCATCGATTGCGCGTTCACCCTTGTCCTTGTCGTCTGCCCACAACTCGACCGTGATTCGCGTGCCCATGATGCCGTCGGTAACCCGCCGCACCCACTCGGCGTGCGCCGGCAGGGCCAGGCACGCCAACAATGTCAAACCCCACACCCTGCTCAAGCTCTCCCCCGGCGCCACCACATGACCACCAACGCACTGCCGATCATGCCACCAAGATGCGCGAAATGGGCGACGCCGGACAAGGTGCCCGTGACACCCATGAAAAGTTCGAGGCCCGCGTACAGCGTGGCGAAAAGCCAAGCAGGCATGGGAATAGGCGGGATCAGCGGCACGACTTTGCGATGCGGGAACAACAGCGCGTATGCCAGAAGCAACCCGAAGACGCCGCCGGAGGCGCCGATCGTGGGCGCGGGCGGAGCGCCGAACAGTGCGGGCACGAACAATTGCGTCAGAGCGGCGGTAATGACCGACGCGAAATAGCATGCTAGCAGCCGCCACTCTCCGACGGTTCGCTCGATTTCGGCGCCGAACATCCAGAGTCCAAGCATGTTGAACAGCAGATGGGTCACGTTGGCAGTACTATGCAGAAAGGCATAGGTGACGATTTGCCAGACATGAAAATATACGTATCCGTCGATCGGCGTCAGAGGCCACAGATCGAACAGCTCGTCGAGACTACCGCTCGACGAGGACTGCAGCAAATACATCACCACATTGGCGGCGATCAGGATCTTGACGGCACGTGCGTTGCTCACGAGGTATTCTAACCCGCCGTGAGAGCCGTATTCCTGGATTACGAAACCGTTTCCAATGGAGACCTGGATACCTCCGGCCTGACCGGCGTGATGCCCGGGCTGCAGATCTACGGATCGACGAGCGATGCGGAAGCCGCCGGACGCATTGCGGATGCCGAGATCGTGCTGTTGAACGGTTTCGCGCTGACTCGCTCCCTCGTGCACGGGGCGAAGCATTTGAGGTTGATCGCCCTCGCCGCGACCGGCACGGATAATGTCGATCTGGCGGCGGCGCGTGAACGCGCCGTCGGTGTGTGCAACGTGCGCGGCTACTGCAGCCGCTCGGTCATGCAGCAGGTGTGGGCCATGATCCTAAGCCTCACCCAGCGCCTGGACGAATTCACGCGCCTGGCGAAGGATGGCCGCTGGGAAAGAAGCGAAGCATTCGACTACTTCAAACATCCGATCCGCGAGCTCACCGGTCTGACGTTCGGCATCGTAGGCTGGGGCGAGTTGGGGCGGGCCGCGGCCGGTGCCGCGGAGGCCTTCGGCATGCGCGTGGTGGTTGCCAACCGGGCCGGCGCTGCGCACGAACCGGGGCGCTTCGACCTGGATCGGGTGCTCGCGATATCCGACGTCGTATCTCTGCATTGCCCGCTCAACGAAGCAACGCGCGGTCTGATCGGCGCACGTGAATTGGCGCTCATGAAACCGGACGCGCTGCTCATCAATACCGCCCGGGGCGGCTTGATCGACAGTCACGCGCTCGCGGCCGCGTTGAAGGCCCATCGCTTGGGCGGCGCCGGCATCGACGTGCTGCCGCAGGAACCGCCGGTGGACGGCGACCCGCTCCTCGATCCGGACATACCGAATCTGCTGTTGACGCCGCACGTCGCGTGGGCGGCGCGCGAGGCACGTCAACGATGCCTCGATGAAATCGCCGCCAACGTCCGCGATTTCCTCATGGGCGGCCAACGCGGCCGCGTGGTCTGAGGGCAGGAGCCTGTTCTAGCCTCTGGCTTGTTTCTTCTCCTTCTTGGCGGCGCGCTTTTCTTCCAGCGTCTTGGTCGGTTTCTTCTTGTCTTCCTTCTTTCGATCCATGCCTTTGCCCATGACTCGACTCCTCTGGGTTGAATGAAACGATCAATCTTTCCTGCTGCGGGATGGTGTGATCCGCCGGCTCAGCATCTTACGCTCCTTGCGTTCTGCGAGTTTGAGCGGCGCTGACGGCGCACGCGGTGGCTTCGGCGGTTTCTCGTCGACTTTGCTGATGCGTAATTCTCGACCCGCCACCAGTACCTTTTGCAATAGTTTGAAGACTTGTTTCGGCATGCCTTCCGGCAAGTCGACGAAGCTGTGATCGTCGCGAATGTCCACTCGTCCGATGTGCACGCCCTCGATGCCGGCCTCGTTGGCGATCGCCCCAACGACGTTGCTCGGCTTGATGCCGTGAGTCGAATCCTACCTCGATGCGAAAGGTTTCCATCAGGCTCGCCGCGGATTTGGACCGCTGCGCTGTTTCGGGCGGCGGCGAACGTTCTCGGGCAGGCTGCGGCCGGTGCGGAACCTCCCGGTTCTCCGGCGCCTGGGGCCGTCCCTGACTCTCCGGGCGTTCCAGGACCTGCGCTCGCGGCCGGCCGGAGACGCCCGGCACCGATACGCCCTGCGGAGGGCCGCGCCGTAATTCTTCACCGCGATCCGTTTTACCGCCCAGCAACAACGGTGTGGCGCCCTGCGCCAACGCCGCGAGGGCGGCAGCGATGTCGATGAGCGGCAATCCGCTTTCGGCTTCGAGCTGTTCGATGACGGGGCGTAGCTCCTTCGCGTCGCTCTGGGCAGCCGTCTCGACGACCCGTTGTTTGAACTTGGCGATTCGAAGTGTATTGACCGCATCGACCGTCGGCAGGTTCATGGGTTCGATGACCTGCCGCGTGGCACGCTCGATGGCGCGCAGCATGTTCCGCTCGCGGGGGGCGATGAACAGGATGGCCTCGCCCTTGCGCCCGGCCCGGCCGGTCCGGCCGATGCGATGCACGTAGGATTCGGTATCGTACGGCACGTCGTAATTGACCACGTGCCCGATGCGTTCGACATCAAGTCCGCGCGCCGCCACGTCGGTTGCGACCAGAATGTCGATCTGCCCCGCTTTGAGACGCGCCACCGTACGCTCGCGCTGCGGTTGCGGAATGTCGCCGTTGAGCGGCGCGGCCGCGAATCCACGCGCCTCGAGTTTCTCAGCCAACTCCACCGTGGACTGCTTGGTCCGGGTGAACACCAGCATGCCGTCGAAATCCTCGGCCTCGAGAATTCGCGTGAGCGCGTCCAGTTTGTGCATGCCGCTCACCATCCAATAGCGTTGACGGATATTGGTGGCGGTGCTGGTCTTGCTCTTGATCGTGACCTCGATCGGCGAGCGCAAATGCTTGGCTGCGATACGGCGGATCGGCGCCGCCATGGTCGCCGAGAACAGCGCCACCTGCCGCTGCGATGGCGTCTGCTCGAGGATGCTTTCGACGGCATCCACGAAGCCCATCGCAAGCATCTCATCGGCCTCGTCCAGGACCAGCAGCGACAGGCCGCCGAGCTTCAAGGTGCCGCGGTTCATGTGATCGATGACCCGGCCCGGCGTGCCGACCACCACGTGCACTCCGCGCCGCAAGGCGTTCAACTGCGGTTGATAGCTCTGACCACCGTAGATGGGAAGTACATGAAAGCCCTTGATGTGGGCGGCATACCGCAGAAAAGCCTCGGAGACCTGCAGTGCAAGTTCGCGGGTGGGCACCAGAACCAATACCTGCGGCTCATGTTTGGACAGATCGATTCGCGACAGGGCGGGCAGGGCGAATGCCGCGGTTTTGCCGGTGCCCGTCTGCGCCTGGCCGAGCATGTCGGCACCCGGACAGGAGCACCGGAATGGTGGCCGCCTGGATCGGCGACGGCGATTCGTAGCCCACGTCGGCGAGCGCTCGCAGCACGGGATCCGACAGCGCGAGATCGCGGAAACTCGCGGGGGTCGGGTTTTCACCCATGGGAACTGCACTCATAGAAAACGCCTTCGAAGAAGTAGCCGCAAGTCTAGCGGTTTGACAGGGTATTGCTACCATGCGCGTCCTGAAGAGCGACCGCCAAGTAGATCAAGCATGGGACGTATATTCGAAGTTAGAAAGCACGCGATGTTCGCTCGTTGGAACCGCATGGCGAAGCAATTCACCCGGGTGGCGAAGGATATCGCGATCGCCGTTCATGCCGGCGGACCTGACCCGGCTGCGAATCCCACCTTGCGCCGTATTTTGCAGAACGCCCGCGCCGTGAATATGCCCAAGGACAAGACCGATGCGGCGATCCGCCGCGCCTCGGGTAAGGAAGCCACGAACTACTCGGAGATCCTCTACGAGGGCTATGCGCCTCATGGCGTGGCGCTGTTGGTCGAAACCGCCACCGATAATCCCACCCGGACGGTCGGAAGCCTGCGCAACATCTTCACCAAAGGCGCGGGCAATCTCGGCACCACCGGCAGCGTCAGCTTCTTGTTCAAAAAGATGGGCGTGTTCCGGCTGGACCTCGTCGAGCGTCAAGGACCAGGATGAACTGGAACTCGACCTCATCGACTACGGACTGGAGGAGATGGGCGAGGGCAGCGGCGAGAAAGGCGAACCGCAATTGGTCATCCGCTGTGCATTCAGCGACTTCGGCAAGCTCCAGGAAGCGTTGGAGGCGCGCCGCATCGTGCCCCTGTCCGCGGAGCACGAGTACATTTGCTCGGTTCCCACCGAGCTTCCCGAGGATCACGCCGCCGAGGTGCTGGCACTGATCGACCGACTGGAACAGGACGATGACGTGCAGAAGGTGTTTCACACCTTGGCGTGACGGTGCCCGACCTTAAGGATGCTTCATGCTGTCATCTCGTCCCGGGCGGTTGCGTTGTTCTCCTTGAGGCGCAACAATCCCAGGAGGGAAGGTCATGAAGAATCTTACTAAGTTGTTGATTTCAGTGTCAATTATGGCGGCGATGACAGGATGTGTCGTGGCGCCCTACGGTTATCATCGCGGCTACTACGGCCCCCGCGCCGCCGTCTTCGTCCCGGCACCCGTGCTGGTTGCCCCGGCCGTAGTCGTCCGGCCGTACTAACGCTGGCCGGCATGGCGAGCCTTGCGATGCAACAGCCGCTGCCTCTACGCTACGAAATATCGCAAGGGGAGATGACCGGGCGGCCGTCGACCCTCCATCTCGAAGTGGCCAGCGACCGGCACATTCGCGTCAGCGGCGACGCCGTCGATCTCGGGTCGGGCACGATAGCGCTCCCCTAGCGTCAGGCCCGAGAATTCTCCGACTCGAGCCGGAAGGCTCCATGATTCACCACGCCGTAGGCCCAGCGCGTCACCGGCTGCAGGCGCGGCGACACCATCGATAGGGCACGGTCGTAGTCCACCCACCTCGCCTCATGATGCTCGGGTGTTCCGAGATCGGGATTGACGGGCAGTTGAATGTGCGTCTCCTTGCTTCGCGCAATGTAATAGCGAGCGATCTTCCCCTTGTTGTAGGGTCCGGTGTCCATATACACCATGCCCCAATCGAAGGAGATGTCGTCCAGGGTCGTCTCCTCGCGCACTTCGCGCACGGCGGCATCGATGGGCGACTCGCCCGGCTCCACCAAGCCCTTCGGGAAGTCCCAGTTGCGATACGCCCGCAGCAGCAGGAATTTCAATTTTCTGTCGAGCACGCTCACAACCACGACGCCCGCGGACATTCGAGTGGGAGGAGCAGCTGAGGGCATGGTAAGGGGGCTCGCTCGATGAATCCTCTTTATTGTACAGACGCCGCTCCGCGGTGACGCGGGTCGATTTCGCCGAGGAGCGGGAGCCTGTCCGGCTCCTGGGCGGCACCGGCGTCACGCGGCCGCGGACAGCGGCGAGCGTATGAGATGATCGAATGCGCCCAAGCTGGCCTTCGCGCCCTCGCCCATGGCAATCACGATCTGCTTGTACGGCACGATGGTGCAATCGCCGGCCGCGAATACGCCGGGCACCGAGGTCTGACCCCGAGCGTCGACCTCGATTTCCCCGCGAGCCGAGAGTTTCAAGGTTCCCTTGAGCCAATCGGTGTTCGGCACCAAGCCGATTTGCACGAAAACTCCGGCCAGCTCGAGCGTGTGCAGTGCGGCGCTCTGACGATCCTTGTACGTCAGGGACGTCACCCGTGTTCCGTCGCCGATGACTTCCGTCGTCTGCGCGCCGGTGATCACCGTGACATTTCGTAAACTGCCCAGCTTTCGGAGCAGCACGGCATCGGCGCGCAGCTGTGTGTCGTACTCGATGACCGTCACATGGCTGACCAGGCCGGCCAGATCGATCGCTGCCTCGACGCCTGAATTGCCGCCGCCGATGACCGCGACCCGCTTGCCCTTGAACAGCGGACCGTCGCAGTGAGGGCAGTAGGCCACACCGCGGTTTCGATACTCGCGCTCCCCCGGCACATTGATTTCCCGCCAGCGCGCACCGGTCGCGATGACCACAGACTTCGCCTTCAGCGCCGCGCCGTTGCTCAACCGAACCTCGATGAGATCGCCCGGGGTCAGCGCCTCGGCGCGCTGCAGATTCATCACGTCGACATCGTAGGTGGTGACGTGCTGTTCCAGTCCCGTCGCCAGCTTGTGGCCTTCCGTTTCCTTCACCGAAATGAAATTCTCGATGCCCACGGTATCCAACAGCTGGCCGCCCAGACGCTCGGCGGCAATGCCGGTGCGGATTCCCTTGCGCGCGGCATAAATGGCGGCAGCCGCGCCGGCCGGCCCGCCGCCGACGACCAGCACATCGTAGGGCGCTTTCGCATTGAACTTCGCCAGGTCGCGTTCGCCTCCGCCCGCGTCGAGCTTGGCAAGGATTTCCGGTAGCTCCATGCGGCCCTGGCCGAAAGGCACGCCGTTCAAGAAGACGGCAGGCACCGCCATCACCTGGCGGCGCTGCACTTCATCCTGGAACAGCGCGCCGTCGATCATCGTGTGCCGGATCTTGGGGTTTACCGCCGCCATCAAATTGAGCGCCTGAACCACGTCGGGGCAGCTCTGGCAGCTCAACGAAACGAAGGTCTCGAAATCGGATTCGCCTTCGAGCGCACGTATTTGCTCGAGCACGGCAGGGGCCGCCTTCGACGGGTGGCCGCCCGCCTGCAGCAAGGCCAGCACCAGGGAGGTGAACTCGTGGCCCATGGGTAAGCCCGCGAAACGCACATGCGGCTCCTGTCCCGGACGGCGCAGTGCGAACGACGGTTTCATCTGGGCCTCGTCGCGGGCCGGAGCGAGCGATACCAAGGGCGAGAGAGACACGATTTCTTGAAGCAACTCGAGCATCTCGCGCGACTTGTCGCCGTCGTCCGAGGACGCGATGATCTCCACCGGCTGCACCAGCCGTTCCAGATAGCCCTTCAATTGAGTTTTGAGATTGTCTTCAATCGCATGGCGATCAGATCTTGCCGACCAGATCGAGCGAGGGCGACAGCGTGCTTGTCGCCCGGCGTCCATTTCGCAGGGCATACTTCGCCCGGGTGCGAGGCAACGTACTGAGCCGCCTGCACCTTGCGCAGCAATTCCTTCGCGTCGCGGCCGATGCCGTTGTCGTGCACTTCGATGATCTTGATGCGGCCTTCGGGATTGATGACGAAGGTGCCGCGATAGGCCATGCCCTCCTCTTCGATCAGTACTTCAAAATTGCGCGACAGCGCCAGGGTTGGATCGCCGATGAGCGGGTATTGGACCTTGCCGATCGTCTCGGACGTGTCGTGCCAGGCCTTGTGCGTGAAATGCGTGTCGGTGGACACGCCGTAGATCTCGACTCCCAACTTCTTGAACGAGGCGTAGTTGTCGGCCAGGTCGCCCAGTTCGGTCGGGCATACGAAGGTGAAGTCGGCGGGATAGAACACGAACACCGACCACTTGCCCTTCAGATCCTCGTTCGTCACCGTGACGAACTTACCGTTGTGATAAGCGGTGGCCTTGAAGGGCTTGATTTCAGAATTGATTAGAGACATTGAATTTCCTCGAGCGGTTTGGAACAGAGACGGCATTCAGGATGCCACAAACAATCATCGTTGGGATTGATTAAATCCATGTATCTGATAGACTGCATCTATCGTATGAATCTCAAGGATCTCAAATACCTGGTGGCGCTCGCCGATACCGGGCACTTCGGCAAAGCGGCGGAACGCACTTTCGTAAGCCAGCCCACGCTGTCCGCGCAGCTCAAAAAGCTCGAGGAGTATCTCGGCGTCAAGCTGGTGGAGCGTCAGCCGAGGAACGTGCAGCTCACCGAAGTCGGCAAACAGGTAGTGGTGCGCGCCCGCCGCATGCTGGACGAAGGCGACGAGATCATCGCACTGGCCCGCAACAACAAGGATCCCCTGGCCGGCAGGCTGAAAGTGGCCTTGATTCCCACCATCGGCCCGTATCTGCTGCCCCGGGTCATGCAGAAAATCCGCAAGGCGCTGCCGCAGCTCGGGCTCATGCTGTACGAAAACCAGACCGAAGCGCTGCTCAAACGCCTGCACGACGGAGAGGTCGACCTTGGGATCATGGCGCTGCCGATCGAACAGGACGGGATGGAAACGCGCAAACTCTACGAAGAGCCTTTCACCGTCGCGTTGCCCAATCACCATGCCCTCGCCGGCAAGTCCACCATCAAGGTTTCGGACCTCAAAGGCCAAACTCTGCTGCTCCTCGAGGACGGCCACTGCCTGCGCGACCAGGCCTTGGAAGTGTGCAGTCGTATCGACGTCCGGGAGGCCGAAGACTTCCGGGCCACGAGCCTGGAGACCCTGAGGCAGATGGTGGTCGCCGGTCTGGGCATCACCTTGCTCCCGGAAACCGCCGTGGAATCGCCTTTCGGGTCTCAGCGAGGGCTCACGATCCGGCAATTCGCGAAGCCGGCGCCGACGCGCACGGTCGGCGCGGTGTGGCGCAAATCGAGCACACGAGTGGAAGCCATTGCCGCGGTGTGCGACATACTGGCCGGCGCCATGAAGCCGAAGGACTAGCCGGCAGCGGCGCTGCTACCAGGTATAGCGCACGCGGTAGCGCACGATCTGCTCCCCGTCCGCGGGCACCTTTACCGCGAAATACAGCGTGCGGGCATCGCCTTTTTCATACGCCGCGGAACTCGATAGCATCTCCCAGTTGGACCAGCGGAAGAGATTTTCCCGCACCTGCACATCCACCGTTTCCGTCTTGTGATTGCGGAGCTTGATCTCGATTTCCTCTTCCATCCATTTCGCCTTCGAGTCCACCGCGAAATCCACCTGCCGTCGCTCGCCGACCACGTCGAATGCGGATCCCAACTTCACCAGCACTCGTTCGTTCTTGGGGGTGTGATCGATGACGTCCTCGCCGATGAATTCCAGACCGTGGTCGGCGGTATCGATCTGCGAGACACGCACGCGCCCTTTCGGCAAAGGCACTCCCAGTCCGGATTTTTCGTCGTTCTTGAACTCCAGGTATACGTCGACCTTCTTATTGAAGTTCGTTCCATAGCTTCTTTCGGCATTCACGCCGGGTCCGTAGTACAAACCGGCCTGGCCAAAATACATGAGAGTTTTGCGGGCGGGCACGTGCCTTGCCGCGTCGAATAGCTGCAGTTGCTTGGTCGAATTCTCCGGCAACGACGTACGCCGGCCCAGGGTGTAGAGGTGATATTCGAAGAAGGACTTCTCGGCGAAGCCGGCGTCTTCCGTGGCGCCGCCGCGGCGGGAAGCAGAGAGCGTTACTTCCTCCAGCCGGGCGCGCGGCTGGGCACGCTGCACGTCGCCGGCGATGAGCTTGAGCTTCGCGTCTTCGTACCCTGCACCGCTTTGATTGACGATGCTCACCCATGCGCTCACGTCGACGAACCCGGAGTTGGCATCGGCGCCCGGGGTGAACGTCAAGTTGTAGTCGGCCCACCACGTCATCCCCGCGGTTTGATAGCTGACGCGCGCAGTTTGCTCGCCGGCCTTGCGCGCGGAAATGTCCCACAGGAGAGTCGGCCGCGTGATGAGGCCCCCGGGCAGTTCCGCGAAGCGCAGATTCGAGTATTGATTGATGGCGCGAATCTGCCCGTCCGCGCCGCGCAGCACCAATCCGTCGCCGGCGGACAGCAAAGTGCCGGTGATCTCGATCGATTGCGTGCCTTGCACGACCTCCACGGTCACCGTCTTGTCGACGTACTTCGACAGCAATTTCTGGGTGCTGACCAGATCGAATTGAAAATTCTGCTCCAGAACCTTCGTGTTCTCCGGATCACTCAGGGAGACGAATTGCACCGTCGTCGGATCGATGAGCGCGGCCACGTCGGTAAAACGCAGTTGCGTTCGGCCGGAGGCCAGGGAGACCTTGCGATCCTGGCTGACCATGGCATAGCCGGGGACGCCGTCGGCGTTGGCGCCGCTCCGGCCGGGCGAAGGCCGGTAATACTCTGCCGGTACTGCGCCGGGAGGCGCCGAGCTATAAATCGTGATGGCCGTCTCGCCGTCGGCAGCCGCGGCTCGGGCGGGCGACAGCCAAAGAATGCCGCAAACCGCTGCCGACAAGCCGCGGCAGGCGAGACTTCGTGTAGACATGAGCTTTCTCCCGCAATCCGCTGACGCTTCTGCCGATTATTTCACATATTGCGCGGCCCAGACCCGGCAAGATGTTGACTCGACGGAATGAATCATCATGAACGCGAACACCATTGCACCTGTCACTGCGCCGACGGCAGCGCGCTTCGACGCGAAGTTCATCGAGGACCATAAACTCCTCGACCGCTATCTGGAGGGCAAGCTGCCGCCCAAAGGCGCTCGCGATCTCGAGAACTGGTGCCGCGCCAATCCCGCGTACGTGGAGGCGTTGAAATTATCCCAACGGACTCAGGCAGCTCTGCAGCTGTTGGAAGCTTGCGGCGCGCCGCTCGATCTCACGGAGCCGAAACCCCCATGGTGGAAGTCGCCCTACGTGCCCATCGGCGCAGGGGTCGTCGCGTTCGTGTGCTTGCTTGGGTTCTGGGTCCTGTTCGGCAAGTACGCGCTGTTGCGGCAGGAACTCGAGGACACGCGCACCCGCATCCATCAGGGACCACTGGTGCAACCCGCCGTGGAGACCACCATGCACGTGACGCCGGACCGGGCGCCCGGCATCGACAAGGCGCGCATCACCGTGAACCGGAGCGCGCCGCAACTCGTCGATTTGCACATCGACCTGGGCTACTCGAAGCAACCGCAGCAATATCGCATGATCGTCGACAAGCAGGACCAAGGCCGGGCGCTCATCCTGAACGATTTGCTCAAGGACTCCAACGGAGAATTGCGGCTGACCTTCAATACCACGGGCCTGGCCGCCGGCATCTACAGCGTTCGCATCGAATCCCTGCCGATTCACGCCAGCGGCAGCCCTACCCCCGAAGGGTGGTTGATCCTCGACGTCCGTTAATCATCGCGCAGCGTCACGATCGGCGGCGTGTTGACGACGCGTCGCGTCGCCAGCGTGCCGCTGACTCCCACGAGAATGGTGCCGCAGACCAGACCCAGCACCCACACCCAGGGGTCGATGGCGAACTGCAAAGAAAATAGACGCCTCGCCAATATCCACCCGACCCCCGTAGCGCCGAACGCCGCAAGAGTCCCGGAGAGAAAACCGAGCGCCGAGAATTCGGCCGCCACGCCCTGCAGCACCGTACCGCGGCTGGCACCCAGCGTTCGCAGCATCGCGCTTTCGTAGCGGCGTTCGTCCCGAGTCGACTGCACCGCCGCGAGCAGCACCACGACACCGGCCGCCAGGGTGAACAAGAACACGTACTGCACGGCCAGCGACGCTCGATCCATGATGTCGCGGATTTGCTTGAGGATGGCGTCCACGTCGATTACCGATATGGTGGGGAATTGCCGGACGAGGCCGACCAGCGCCGGACGCTGCTTCTCCGTCAAGAAGATGCTCGTCATGTAGGTCCCCGCTGCGCCGTCCAGCAGCTTCGGTGGAAACACCAGGAAGAAGTTCGGCCGAAAGCTATCCCAGCGTATCTTGCGGATGCTGGCTACCGTCACGTTCAGGGGCTCGCCCGCCACGTCGAACGCCAGCGTGTCGCCCAGTTTCAACCCCAGCGCTTCCTGGTACTCGGACGAAATGGACACCA
This sequence comes from uncultured Gammaproteobacteria bacterium, assembly GCA_963799885.1. GTDB lineage: Bacteria > Pseudomonadota > Gammaproteobacteria > Steroidobacterales > Steroidobacteraceae > Bog-1198. The sequence continues at coordinate 350,424 of CAWCYX010000008.1, forward strand.
GCGGCTTACCGAATTCATCCGGCTCCCACCACCGGCCGGCGATCAGTTCGTTGTCGTCCATGAGCGTTGCGGCCCAGGTCAAGTTCTGCTCCCGCTCAAGAAACCCGCGGCCATTCTCGGCCTTCAATTTGATCGATTCGGCCGGCACCGCATTGATGGCCGTGATTCGCGCCCGCACCATGGGATACATCTGGGGCTGACCCAGGCCATGGGCTTGCAAGAATTCCTCGAGAGACCGGCGTTCATCCGGACGGATGTTGATGAGGAAATTGTTGGGCACATCGTTCGGCAGGCTGCGGCGCCAATCCGCGAGCAGATCGCCCCGCACCACGGCCAGCAGCAACAGAACCATCAACCCCAAGCCGAAGGCCACGATCTGCACCACGCTGCCGCCGCCGCGCCGCGAGACGTTGGCAAGACCATAGCGCCAGGCGACGCCCACGCCTCCGCGCAAACGACCCGTCAGGCGCACCAGGCCGTATCCCGCGGCGGTGAGCACGGCGCCCACGCCGAGGACGCCCACGAACAGGCTCGCGACGAGTTCGGTGTCTCGCACCAAGCTCCACAGGATTGCGAACAATGCGGCAAGCGCAAACACATAGGAAAGGCCGAATCGCAGGGGAGGTGCCGCCACCGCTTTTCTCAAGACTCTGCCGGGCGGCGTATTCTTCAATTGCAGCAGGGGCGGCAGCGCGAATCCGATCAGCATGGCCATGACGGTCACCAGCGCGATCGGCAGCGGCGCGAGCGAGGCGGGCGGCAGTTCGGTGCGGATCAAGTCCCGGAGCAGCCAGGCCAACCCGGACTGCGCCAGAAACCCGAGCGAGGCGCCCACCGCGACCGCGCTCACCGCCAGCAGAGTCAGTTCGATGAGCGAAATCGACAGAACGAACCCCTGCGATGCGCCCATACATTTCATCAGCGCCACGGTGTCGATGTGGCGCGACGCATAGCGCCGCGCGCCCATGGCGACGGCGACCGCCGCCAGCAACACGGAAGCCAGGCTCGCGAGGTTCAAGAATCGGCTGGCACGGTCGATCGCCGAGTTCAACTGCCGGCTCGATTCATCGACCTCGCGCAGGCGCTCGCCGCCGGCTTTGTGCGTGGTCAGGTATTCGCGAAACTGGTTCACCGCATCCGGCGGGCCTGCAAACAGCGCCGCATAGGTGACGCGGCTTCCCGGTTGAATCAGTTGGGTAGCGGCGATGTCGTCATAGTTGAGAAGCGCCGCCGGTGCAAAGTTGACAAAGCCTGTACCCTGGTCTGGCCGGTAGTCGAGCACTTCCGTGACCCGGAACGAGCCGGCGCCGATGCGCAGCGAGTCGCCCAGAGACACTTTCAACTGGGCGATGATGCGCGCATCGATCCATACCTCGCCCACCTTGGGGATGCGGTCGGTGGCGCGGGCCGTTCCGAAAGGCGTATCGGCGATCCGCATATGGCCGCGCAGCGGATAGTCCGCCGTGACTGCATTGAGCGCCGCGAGTTGACTGACGTCGCCGTTGAAGATCGCAGTTGGAAATGACAGGGTTTGTGCGGTCCTGAGCCCGCGTTTTTTCGCTTCGGAGAAGTATTTCGACGGCAGCGGATTCGGCGCTTCCAGTCGCAGATCGGCCGCGAGAACCTCCGCAGCCTGCGCACGCACGCCCTGCGAGATGCGGCTGGTGAAGAACCCGACGGCCGTCAACGACAGTACCGCCACCGACAATGCCAGCAGCAGCACCGACAATTCGCCGGACTTCAGATCACGCCAGAGATTGCGCAAGGCGAAGCGCAGGATTTGCATGGGCTAGGCAGGCTCCCCAGGCCCCTGGCTCACCGCATGGCCGGCGCTACCGGTATGCCCCGCGCTGACCGTATGGCCGGCGTCGAGTTCGAGTACGCGGCCGCAACGCTGCGCCAGCGAGCGGTCGTGGGTCACCAGAATCAACGTGCTGCCGCTGCCGCGATTGAGCTCGAACAGCAGGTCGGTGATCCGTTGTCCGGTCGCCGTGTCGAGATTGCCGGTGGGTTCGTCGGCGAATAGCACCGCCGGGCGCGTGACGAAGGCGCGCGCAATCGCGACGCGCTGCTGTTCACCGCCGGACAATTGCTTGGGGTAGTGCGCCGCGCGGGGCGTGAGGCCCACTTGGGCGAGCGCTTGGGCGGCCGCCTGTCGGGCGTCCGGCCGATTGCCTAGTTCAAGCGGCAGCATGACATTTTCGATCGCCGTGAGCGACGGGATCAGGTGGAAGGACTGGAACACGAAACCGACATGCCGGCCGCGGATCGCCGCGCGACCGTCTTCGTCGAGTTCGGTCAGATCGACGCCTGCGATCGACACCCGCCCGGTGCTCGGAGAATCCAGCCCGGCGAGCAGGGCGAGCAGAGTGGATTTTCCAGCGCCGGAAGCGCCGACGATTGCCAAGGTCTCGCTGTTTCGCACACTGAGGCTGACATCGGCGAGAATGGTCAGCGGACCCTCGGGACTGGATACAGTCTTGGATACGCTTTTAGCTTCTAGAACGACTTGATCTTGCATCGGGAGCGCCTGTGAAACGGTTTTTCGTCCTGTTGATCCTGATTTTTACGGGTTTCCCGGCCAACGCCGACGCGCCCGCGATTCTCGTGTTCGGCGACAGTATCAGCGCCGGATACGGACTCGCGCATGTCGAGCAGGGATGGGTGGGGATGCTGCGGGCAAAGCTCAAGGACGAAGGGTACGGTTACCAGGTCGTCAATGCCAGCGTCACCGGCGAAACCACCGCCGGCGGCTTGGCGCGCCTGCCGCGTGCGCTTGCCCTGCATCACCCCCGGCTGGTGATTCTCGAACTCGGCGGCAATGACGGGCTGCGGGCCCTACCCATCGACCAGATGCGCAGCAACCTCGGCATGATGGTCGATTTGGCGGTGGATTCCGGGGCGCAGGTGTTGTTGCTCGGCATGCGAATACCGCCCAACTACGGTCCTGAATTCACCGAGAAATTCTTCGCGGTGTTCGCCGACGTCGCCCGCGATAAAAAAACGCCGCTCGTGCCGTTCCTATTGAACGACATTGCGCTATCGCCGAACCTGATGCAGGCCGACGGCGTGCACCCCAACGAACTCGGGCAGCCAAAGCTTTTGGACAATGTCTGGCCGAGACTGCGTCCCCTCCTGCGCAAATGAACGGGCGACGGTGGCCGCCCCGCCGTCGCCCGTAGATTACTTCGTCAGGAACTCGGCGACCCCACCATGATGCGAGCAGGAGCCCTCGTGGTGCTTCGATTTCGAGTAGGTCCCGTCCTTGCACTTGGCGGTGGCGCCCGTCGGATCGGTGTTGCCTGCGGACGCAGCCGCCTTTGGCGCAGCCGCTGCGGCCGGCGCAGCCTTCGACGCAGCCGCTGACGACGCGGGCGCGGGCGTAGCAGCCGGAGACGCCGACTCCGTCGAGGCGGGTGCGGCCGCCGCGCCCGCCTTGGCGGCTTTCTGCACGCCGCCATGACCGCTGCAGGCGCCCCGGCCGGTCGCGGTAGAAGTCGTTCCATCCTTGCATGTCGAATCTGCGCGGCAGGGCAGCGCCATCGCGAAAATCAGCAACGGCGCCGCGAGGGCGCCGACCAATGTCGTCATTTTCACAGAAGTTACTCCCCGGTTTTGATGTATTGATCGCGATGGGATTGTAAACCCATTCCGGTAAGAACCTAAGCGCGCGTTACCGCCCCGGTTTGAGGGGCAGCAGCGTCGTGACGTTCATCAAGAAGCGCGTGTACTCATGCGCGGCTGTCGATTCGAACAGGGAGCCCTGCGCGCTGACCTGCGAGTTCTCGATGATGTTCTCCGGAAATTCGGACACTCCGACCAGTTGTACGTCGCTAGCGGACATGCACTGATAACTATGGGCCGGCGAATACACGTACACAGTCCGGTCGAGCACCAGTATCGGCACATGATCGATGCCGTCGGGCGCCGGGAACTCGCGGAAGTGTATACGGCCCGTCAAGGTATGTTTTATCGGCTGCAGAAACAAGCAACCGGACCCGTGTACGCAACCCACCAGCGCCGCGAGCGCCACCAGCGCCATGGGTCCACCCAAAAACCACGATCTTGAGATATTCATACCAACGCCGTCCGGGGCTCCGCATTGAGACGCAACGAACCCGAGTCTACTCCTGCGGCAAAGAAGATTGCTGGCGCACCGAACCGATGCTATACACGCGGGACAAAAACAGTGGAGCACTAGCGTGCAGCGAACTTGGCTACAGCAGTATCCGGCCGGGGTACCGACCGACATCGATCCGGACGAGTATGCCTCGCTTCGGGACTTGTTCGAGGAGGCCGTCGCCACTCACAAGTACAAACCCGCCTACAGCAACATGGGCACCAACCTGACCTTCGCCGAGCTGGACGAACTCTCCAGAGCGTTCGCCGCATGGCTGCAGAAAAAATCGGGTTTGGCCGCAGGCGATCGAGTCGCATTGATGATGCCGAACATTCTGCAATACCCGATCGCCGTGTTCGGAGTGCTGCGTGCCGGCATGGTGGTCGTGAATACGAATCCGCTGTACACCGCACGCGAACTCGAGCATCAGCTGAACGATTCCGCGGCGAAATGCATCGTTATCCTGGAGAATTTCGCACACGTTCTGCAGCAAATCCTGCCGCGCACCGCCCTCAAAAAAGTCCTGGTGACCGGCGTCGGCGATCTGCTCGGAATCCCGCGAGGCCTCATCGTCAACTTCGTGCTGCGGTACGTACGCAAGCAAATTCCTGCGTGGAGCATGCCGGGCACGCAGACGTTCAAGAGCGCGCTCTCATCCGGTCTCGGCCAGAAGCTCGACCCGATGCCCCTCGGGCCGAACGACGTCGCCTTTCTGCAGTACACCGGCGGCACGACCGGCGTCGCCAAGGCGGCCGTGCTCACCCATCGCAACATGGTCGCCAACGTGCTGCAGACGACCGCCTGGATTTTTCCGGCCATGCGAGCGGGCGGCGCGCGCGTCATCATCTGCGCGTTGCCGCTCTACCATATATTCGCTCTCACCACGAATTTGCTCGCTTTTCTGCCGCTCGGCGCATGCAACGTGTTGATCACCAACCCGCGCGATTTCGCGGGCTTCGTCAAGGAACTCAGGAAGCATAAGTTCAACTTCATCAGCGGCGTAAACACCTTGTACAACGCCTTGCTTCACACGCCCGGGTTCGAGACCCTGGACTTCAGCGCGCTGCGGGTGTCTTTTGCCGGCGGCATGGCCCTGCAGGGCGTCGTCGCCGAGCGTTGGAAGAAAGTCACCGGCTGCATGATGACGCAAGGATGGGGGTTGACCGAAACTTCGCCGGTAGCCACCGCCAATCCGATCGGTGCCGACTTCAACGGCAGTATCGGGCTGCCGATTCCCTCCACGGATATCTCGATTCGCGACGACGACGGCAAGGAAGTCGCGACCGATGCCGTGGGGGAAATCTGCGTATTCGGGCCGCAGGTCATGCGCGGCTATTGGAACCGGCCGGAGGAGACCGAGAAAGTGATGTTCGGCGACTGGCTGCGTACCGGCGACATCGGCCGCATCAACGCCGACGGTTACGTCTTCCTCGAGGACCGTAAGAAGGACATGATCCTGGTGTCCGGATTCAACGTCTATCCCAACGAAGTCGAGAGCGTAGCCGCCGGGCACCCCGGCGTCGTGGAAGTCGCCGCAGTCGCGCAACCCGACGAAGCGTCGGGCGAGGTGGTGGTTCTGTTCGTCGTGAGCAAGGATCCTAGCCTGACGGCCGCGGCGCTGATTGCGTACTGCCGAAAAGAGCTCACCGGATACAAAGCGCCGAAACAAGTTTATTTCCGCAAGGAGCTGCCGAAAACCAACGTTGGCAAGATTCTTCGCCGCGCCCTGCGCGATGAACTGCGCGGCGCTGCCGGAGGTACCCGTGGCGTCGAGAAGTCAAAGTCCGCGAACCAGAAGGCGACCCGCTGACACGCTGGAGCCTCCCTGCGCCGGAAACTCGTTTAGGTCGCTACGTAGTTGCGTACCGCATCCACCAGCACCGCAACACGTTCGGGGTCGACGTCCGGCGTGATGCCATGGCCCAGGTTGAAGATGTGCCCCGGCCCGGCACCGTAGCTGTCGAGCACACGACGGGTTTCGGCGCGCAACGCTTCCGGTGGGGCGAACAGCGCCGAGGGGTCCAGGTTGCCCTGCAAGGCAACCCGGCCATCGACCGCTTTGCGGGCCACCGCGAGATCGGTGGTCCAATCGACGCCGACGGCGTCGCAGCCGATCGCCGCGATCTTTCCCAGCCATGCGCCGCCGCCCTTGGTGAACACGATGTTCGGCACACGGCGTCCGTCGCTCTCGCGGGTCAGTTCCCCGACCACCTGCGCCATGTATCGCAGTGAAAATTCCTCGTACTGCGCCGGCGTGAGTACGCCGCCCCAGGTATCGAACACCATGACGGCTTGCGCGCCCGCGGCGATCTGAGCGTTAAGGTAGAGGATAGTCGACCGCGCGAGCACGTCGAGCAGCCGATGCAGCACCGCGGGAGACTCATACATCATCCGTTTGACGAGACCGAAGGTCTTACTGCCGCCCCCTTCGACCATGTACGTCGCCACGGTCCACGGGCTTCCGGCAAAGCCGATCAAGGGAACGCGGCCGGCCAACTCCCGGCGAATCAGGGCGACGGCATCGATGACATAACGCAATTCGTGCCCGGGATCGGGAATTTTCAGATTCGCGACGTCGGCGGCGTTGCGTACCGGCCGATCGAGCGTCGGGCCCTCGCCGGCCTCGAATTCCAGCCCGAGATCCATGGCATGCGGAATCGTCAGGATGTCGGAAAACAAAATGGCGGCATCCAAGGGAAAGCGATCGATCGGCTGCAAGGTCACTTCGCACGCCAGCTGCGGATTGGTGCACAGCGCCATGAAGCTTCCGGCCTTCGCACGAGTTGCCCGATATTCGGGCAGATACCGTCCCGCCTGCCGCATCAACCAGATGGGCCGCCGCGGCGTTGGCTCCTTGAGCAGCGCGCGCAGCAGCAGATCGTTCTTCAAGGCGGATGTCGTGTTGGCGGCGGACATCAGGTTCGCTCGCTTGGATCGAACAGGCGGCGATGCTCGAGGATGGCGTAGCGGTCGGTCATCCCGGCGATATAGTCCGCCACTGCGCGCGCTCGGCCCGGCGTGCCCTGCGCCCGCTCCAACCGCTCGCCGCTCCCCTGGTGCTCGTCGGGCATCAGCGTCGGATCATTGAAAAATGCATCGAACAGGGCGCCGACGACGCGACGGGCCTTGGAGGTCATGCGTCTCACCTTGTAATGCCGGTATACGTGCTCGCGTAGAAACGCCTTGAGCGTGTAATTGAGTTCCCGGGTCGCATCGCTGAACCCGATCAAGGGCTGGGAGTATTCTCTGACATCGGCGATCGACGCTACGCCGGAACCACGCAAGCGCTCGGCGGAGGAATCGATGAGATCGGACACCAGCCGATTGATCATGCGGCGCAGGATCTCGTACACCAGGCGGCGGCCCCCCAGCTGCGGGTATCTCCCCAGCACCTCGCGATGATATTCGAGGAACAGCGGCACTTCGAGCAGTTGTTCCACGGCAATGAGCCCCGCCCGAATGCCGTCATCGATGTCGTGATTGTTGTAGGCGATCTCATCCGCGAAATTGGCCAGCTGCGCCTCGAGTCCCGGCTGCTTGCGGTTAATGAAGCGTTCACCCACATCGCCGAGCTGGACCGCGTTGTTATAGGAGCAGTGCTTGAGGATGCCTTCGCGGCATTCGAAGGTCAGGTTCAGTCCGTTGAATTCGGCATAGAGCTCCTCGAGTTCGTCCACCACCCGCAGCGACTGCAGGTTGTGCTCGAAGCCGCCGAAATCCATCATGCATTCGTTGAGCGCATCCTGGCCTGCGTGTCCGAACGGCGTGTGCCCCAGATCGTGAGCCAGGCAGATGGCTTCCGACAGTTCTTCGTTCAGCCCCAGTGCGCGCGCGATGGTGCGGGCAATTTGAGCCACCTCCAGCGAATGCGTGAGCCGGGTCCGAAACAGGTCTCCCTCGTGGTTCACGAATACCTGGGTCTTGTACACCAACCGGCGAAATGCCGTGGAGTGTACGATGCGATCACGGTCGCGTTGATATTCGGAGCGGTAAGCCGGCGGCGGTTCGGCGTGACGGCGGCCGCGCGAGCGTTCTTCGTGTGCGGCATACGCCGCCGGCTCCGTCATGCCCCAGGCCCCGTCATGCTCCGGGGCTCCCTCACGAGCAATACTCGGCGAGTGTCGCTTCGAGCATGGATCGGTCGTAGGTACCGGTCAGCACAGCGTGGCCGAGCCCCTCGAGAAGTACCAAGCGCACGGTTCCGGACAGCACCTTCTTGTCCATCTGCATCAATTCCAAGGCACGGGATACGCCGATCCGCGGCGCCTCGGTGGGCAATCCGGCCCGCCTCAAGAGGTCGCGAATTCGGGCATGCTCGGTCGCGTCTATCCTACCGAGGCGGTGCGACAAGTCGGCGGCCATCAACATGCCGAGGCCGACCGCTTCTCCATGCAGATAGGTGGCGTACCCAGTGGCCGACTCGATGGCGTGACCGAACGTATGGCCGAAATTCAACATCGCCCGCACATTGCTCTCGCGCTCGTCCTGTGCGACCACCTCTGCCTTGATCTCGCAGGATCGCCCGATTGCGTAGGCCAGAGCCGATGGATCGCGCCGGCTGAGGTTGCCGATGTTGAGTTCCAGCCAATCGAACAGCAGCGGGTCGCAGATGCATCCGTACTTGATCACTTCGGCCAGTCCCGCCCGCAACTCCCGGTCCGGAAGGGTCGTCAGCGTATCGGTATCGGCGACGACAGCCAGTGGCTGATAGAAGGCGCCGATGAGATTCTTGCCGCCGGGATGATTGACGCCGGTTTTACCCCCCACCGAGGAATCCACCTGGGCGAGCAGGGTCGTCGGTATCTGCACGTAGCCGACGCCACGCTGATAGCACGCGGCGGCGAAACCCGCGATGTCGCCCACCACGCCGCCGCCCAGCGCCAGGACGATGCAATCGCGGTTGAGTCCGGCGCCGACCATGGCATCGAACACGCGTCCGACGGTCGCCAGCGTCTTGTACTGTTCACCGTCGGGCAGCACGCAGTGCGCAATACGCCGGGTGTCGCGACACCGGGCGTCGCCATGTGGGGCGGTAAGCGTCGCCTGCAATTTATCGAGGTAGAGACCTGCAACGGTGGTGTCGGTGACCACACACAGGTCGCGGCCGGGAAGGAGGGAGTCCAGCAACTCTGCATCGCCCAACAAACCGGGGCCGATCTTGATGGGATAAATCCTGTGTCCAACGTCTACCTTGAGTGTTTGCACGGTTCCCGGATTATACGGTGCGGCCACGTGAAATACTCAGACTGGCTCCTTCGCGCCGTACGCCCGACGAAGCTCCTGCAGAATCTCTTCGGCCACCGTTTGCACGCGACGGCCGTCCGTGGACACGGTGATATTGGCGATTTCGGCATACAGGACCGCCCTTCGCAGCATGAGCTCTTTGAGCTTCAGTTCCGGATCCGTACCGTTCAGCAAGGGGCGGTGCCGGGCATGCCGCGTACGTTCGATCTGTTGATCGATGGAGGTTTGTAGATAGACCACTACGCCGCGCTCCGCAAGAGCCCGCCGGTTGTCGGGGTCGATTACGGCGCCGCCGCCGGTGGCCAGAACGATGGACTCCAGGCGGGACAGGCGGTCGATGGATTCGCGCTCGCGAATCCTGAATCCCGCCTCGCCTTCCTTCTCGAAAATGAAGGAGATATCGACGCCGGTCTTGGCCTCGATGTCCGCATCGCTATCGAGAAAGGTGAAGCGGAACAACCTAGCCAAATGCCGGCCCACGGCCGTCTTGCCGGACCCCATTGGGCCTATGAGGAAGATGTTTCGGATGGAGGACATTGGTCGAGCATGGTAATCGACCTTGAGCCATTCCGTCGAAGCGCACGGCCCCGCGTTCCTGCGGAAGAGGAGAGCGGCGGCCGCACCGCCGCTCTCGAACAGACGCTCAATCCGTCAGCGAATAACTCGCCGTGGTGACCAACCCGCCAGGAGTCGTCACGGTAATGAAAAGCACGCCGGGCTGAGGTGTTGTGGTGGGGATCAACGAAAAGCTATAAGCCTGCCCGCCTGGAGCCGATGTGCAAGGCCAGTTATAAGTTGTGGCGCCCACAAATTGGCCCGCGTTCGTCGAAACCGACGCCGCAACGGTGGTTTTGGCGGGCATTTGTTGCCCGCGCGCGTCGGTAATAACAAACGTCAGGGTGGCGCCGGTGCCAATCGTGAAGGTGCCGCTCGCTGGCGTGAAAACCGCCTGGCTACCCGACATGATGATGATGTTACTGGCGCCGATCGCCACGGACGTCTGGGAACTGCAGAGTGGTCCCTGACATAGAGGACCGTTGAACATACCGTCGGGCCCATCGTGAACATGATTATTGTTGAAGTCTATGAACGGGTCGCCAGCGTCGTACACGGGTATGCCATTGGCGTCGAAATGCTCGTTCACGTTCAAAAATGGCTCCTGAGTATCGTCCCATGCCTTGGTGCTTAGCGTTGAATTGAACGGAACCGTATCGCCTGGATCAAAGATGCCGTTGCCGTTGGCGTCGATGAAACTTTCCTCGCCGATGGCGCTCACCAACAGCGGGCTTCGACCATTTGTCACGCCATTGACCGTGCGTGGATCCTTGCTTACCCAATTGACGGAACATACGCCCGATTCAGTGGCCGTGGACGCCGTGAGGCAGGTTCCCTGGATACCGCCTAGCGTGGTTTGGAAATTGGCGGTAGTACCGTCAGGTACTGGGTTGCTGAAGCGATCGGTCATGCGCACGGTCACGGGCACGATGACGCCGTCTAAATCGAAGGCTTCGACGTTCTGGCAGAGAACTGCCAACGAAATGTTGTGGCTGGTCGGAATGCCGGTCGAGACGGTCAATGCATTCGACTGGGTGGAGATCGTGGCGCCGGCGGCGGTCGTCGTGGCCGCAGTGACCCGCACGGTTGTGGCCACGGTACCGCCGCTTACGATGGTTTGAACTTGTCCATTCACATCCGTCGTCGCGCTGGTCGGAGACATCGTGATTCCACCGACACTCGTATTGAGCGAGAAAGTGACCGTGGCTCCGGCTCGCGGGCCGCCCGAAGTGTCGAGTACCTTGAAAATCACCGTCGAAGTGGCCGATCCGCCTGTGCTACCCACGCCCTTCAACGTGATGTTTGACGGTTTCGCCGAGATGAACGAGATCGAGCCGATCGCCGCCTGTGCCACGGTCACGGTGCCGGTCGCGCTCAGGGTCTGGCTGTTCGCGCTGGCAGTCGCTGTAATCACGTCACTGCCGCTGCAGCCGGTGGCCGAATAGGTCGCGCTGGCGGAACCAGTACTCGTGGTCACCGTCGGGCTTGCGGGGGTGACCCCGGTGGCCACGATAGTGGCGAGACCCTGGGCCTGGCATGGCGAACTGAAGGTAATCGCCGTGGCGGTCGTATACAGAGCGCCGGTCTGATCGACCAACTCGACCTGCAGACTGGTGCTGCCGCCTGCCGACAGGCTCTTCGTGGAAATTGCCAACGCGCCCGATTGAAAGCTGGCGCCGGTGCCGCTGCCCATTGATAGAACGGTCTTTGTAGTGCCCGTTCCGCCGGTGCCGCCCGTACCGGTACTCGTGCTCGCTGTGCCGATTGTCGTGGAGCCGCCGCCGCAAGACGCCATCATTGCGGCCGCAGTCACCCAAGCTATGATCGATAATCTACGCATGTCTTAACATCCCTTGCGCGACGCTGAGTCGGCAGTCTCGATTAGTAGAGATTGGACCCTTCACGCAGGATTTTCGGCGTGATGAAGATCAAAAGTTCCGTTTTGTTGTTGATGTCCGTCGTCGTCTTGAACAGGTGTCCGAGCACGGGAATATCGCCGAGGTAGGGAACTTTATTCGTGGACTTGGTCTTGGTGGTTTCGAGGATGCCGCCGAGAACCACCGTCTGGCCGTCGTTGACCAGCACCTGCGTCAATATCTCGCGGGTGTCGATTGACGGCACGGAACCGCCGGTGGCGCTCTGCACCAATTGCCCGACCGAATCGTCGTTCACGTCGAGATCGAGGATGACTCGATTGTCGGGCGTAATCAACGGCGTCACCTTGAGAGACAGCACGGCTTTCTTGAACTGCGTGGTGGTGGCGCCGCTCGATGCCGATTCTTGATACGGTATTTCGACACCCTGCATGATGGTCGCTTGCTTTTGATTCGCCGTGATGACGCGCGGCGAGGAAATCACTTCGCCGCGGCCTTCGTTCTGCGCGGCCGAGAGTTCCAGGTCGACCAGATAACTGCCGCCCAGCAGCGAGACGCCGATGGTGCCCGCCGGATTGGCGACCGGCAGGTTCACCTGGTAGCGATTGTCCAGAATCGGTGTTTGAACGGGGGTCACCCTGCCGGTCGATCCGAGATTCGCGATGCCCGATTGAGTCATCGTGTCCGCACCGGCGCCGTTGCCCGTCACGGCCAACAACCCGTTGCTGCCGTTCTTTTGCGCCGTGGTCACACCGAAGCGTGCGCCCAGATCGCGCTCGAAGGTATCGCTCACGATCACGATGCGAGCCTCGATCAGGACTTGCCTGACGGGCACGTCCAGCGTCTGCACGAGACGGCGGATGTCCGCCAGCTTCTCGGCCGTATCCTGTACCAGCAGGGTGTTGGTGCGTTCGTCGATCGATAGACTGCCGCGCGGCGACAGCAGCGAGTCCTTGCCGGAGCCCGACTTGATGAGCTTCGCGAGATCCGCCACCTTGGCGTAATTGACCTGCAGATACTCCGAGCGGACGGGCGACAATTCCTGCACCTCACGCCGGGCCGAGAGCTCTGCCTTTTCGCGATTCGCGAGTTCCTCGGTGGGACCGATGATGATGACGTTATCCTGACGGCGCTTGTCCAGTCCCTTGGTGCGCAGCACGATGTCGAGGGCCTGATCCCAGGGAACGTTCTGCAGGCGCAGCGTCAGATTGCCGCTTACCGAGTCGCTGACCACGATGTTCTGCCCGCTGGTATCGGCCAGCAATTGCAGCACCGACCGCACGTCGATGTCCTGGAAGTTCAAGGTGAGCCGTTCGCCGGAGTATTCCTTCTTCTCTTCCGCGGCGGATCGTTTCAGGGACGGTTTGATTTCGATGGTGTACTGATTGTCGGACTGGTATGCGAGCTGTTCGAAATCGCCCTGCGCGCTGATGACGAGGCGCGAGCTGCCCTCGACGCGGATCGCATCGACGGTTTGCACCGGCGTGGCAAAATCCATGACGTCATAGCGGCGCATCAGATTCTTGGGCATGACCGTTCCGGCAAAATCGACGACGACTTGATTGCCTTCCTGGCGGACGTTGACGGGAGTACGGGGATCGGTAAGCTGCACGATCACGCGGCCGGTGCCGTCGGACCCACGCCGAAAATCGATGGTGCGAATGGTGCGCGCGACCGCGGTCGCTGCCGCCGGTTGGCCTGATCCGGCGCGAGGCGGCTCGCCAAGCTTCGCCAGCGACGCTCCCGGCTGGTTTCCGAGCGTAATGGTGATGGTGTTACCGTCGACCTGCGTGGTGTAGGGGAGGAGGGAATCGACGTTCACGACCAGGCGCGTGCGCCCATTGGCTTCAGCGGCCACGACCGAGTCGACGCCGCCGGAGCGTACGTCAACGCGGCGGGAGGCCAGCGCCAGCGCCGTATTCGGCAGGTCGAACGCAATCCGCGCCGGTTTGTCGATGGTGAAGGGCAGGGGCTCGGCGGCCGGTCCGCTGAGGTGCAGTTTGAGCTGCACTTGCTGGCCCGACAACGTCTGCACCTCGATGGACTCGAGCTTATTCGGATCGGCGGCGTGAGCCTTGAGATTGAGCCCGAACACGGCGGCCAATACAATCGCCAAAGTCGTCGCCGTGCGTATTTTAAATCTGATCATGCTTAAATTCTCCCTGTGGCCTCAATCATTCAATGCCAATGAGGCCGGTCGCTCGATATAGCCGCCGAGACCGTCCGGTATGATTTCGACGAGGCTGATCTTGCTGGCGGTTATGTCGGTGACTTTCCCATCATTCTGTCCCAGATAATTGCCGGGCTGCACCTTGTGCACGAGGCCGTCCTTCGACTGCACCAACCCGTAGAAATTGCTGCCCACCTTGAAGGTGCCCACCATCCGGAGCGTATCGAGCGAGAACCCCTCGAGGAACTCGCGGTTACGCCTCGCACTCGGCCGGAGGCCCGCGACGCCGCCGCCGAGGGCGCCCGGACCCTGCGGCTGAAACGGCGAGCGCATCGTACTTGCCGAGTAGACGAAGGTTTCATACGGCTTTACTTCGGGCAGGGCCTGAATGCGGCCGCCCGGCTTCTTCTTGGTGTCGGCAATCCACTTCTGCAGGTCCGACTGCCCACCGGAACATCCCGCGGTCATGAAACTCGCGAGCGCGGCCACACAGGCTGCTCGCGCACCCAATGTGCTCCTCACGTCGCGCCTCCTGACTTCTTTTTCGGTCCCGCGTGCGCACCACCGTCGTCCTCGATGTATCGGTAGGTTTTGGCGGTAACGTCCATGATCAAATTGTCGTAGCTGCCGGCGCCCTTGTCGGTGGCGGGCGTGATCTGAATGTCGTGCAGCGTCACGATGCGCGGCAAGGCGGCGATGCCGCTGACGAAGGTGCCGAACTCGTGATAACTGCCGACCAGCCGAATTCGGATCGGCAGCTCGGCATAAAAGCCCTTGCTTTGCTCGCCCGCAGGCTGGAACAGCTTTTCCTGCAGACCCGCGCCCAGCCCCGTTTGCGAGATGTCCACCAACAGATTGGGCACCTCGGTCTTGCCCGGCAGCTGCCGCAACATGGCGCCGAAGCTGCGCTCCATCTCGCCGAGCTGCGCCTTGTATGCCTCGAGGTTGGCGGCACGCTGCTGTTTGTTCTCGAACTGGCCGCGCAGATCCAATTCGTCCGCTTCCGCCTTCTGTAGAATGGGCCGGTCGTCGTTCCAGACGAACATGTACCAGGCGAAGGCCGAGCAGACGAGGAAAATCAGCAGCACGAAGAAGCCGCGCACGGCCAGCGGCCAGCGGCCGACGTCGCGCGGATCGAGAGTGCGAAGCTGGTCGATGAAATTCATTTCGCCGCAACCTTCTTGACCGTAGTTTGGCCGCCGTCTTCGAGGTTCACGCCCACCGTATCGGCGAACAATGTGAAGCTTGAGCCGCCGGTGGGTGAATTCGCGGCGGACTCGACGACCTGAAGCTGCGGGTTATCCATCCATACCGATGCATCGATGTTCCGCATGAAAGTCGACACCCGGGTGCTCGATTGCGCCACTCCGTGTATTTCCAGCTTGTTGCCGTTCTCCTTCAGCGCAGTGAGATACACGCCTTCGGGAACGATCCTCACGAGTTCGTCGAACAGATGCACGATTTCCGGCCGCTTGCGCTGCAACCGCTCGATGATCTCCATGCGCGCGACCAGACGCTGCTTGCGGGTTTCGAGATCTTGAATATCGGCGATCTGCGCGTCGAGCTTGACGATCTCCTTCCTGAGGAGGTTGTTCTTCTCGAGTTGGGCGTCGGTCCAACTCGCGTAGACGAGCTTGCCGACGATGACCAGGATCACGGAGGCGAACACGGCGGCGCCGGCCGCCACCAGGAATTCCCGACGCCGTACTTTACGTTCTTGCTCACGCCAGGGAAGTAGGTTGATACGCGGCATGTCAGCTCTCAGTCAAAGCTTCGCAGCGCAAGGCCGCAGGCGGTTAGTAATGCCGTGGCGTCGCGGTTGACCGCTTGCGCCTTGGCCTTGGAGGACACCCTCATGTTGCCGAGAGGGTCGCCTTTGTCGGCCGGCACGCCGACACGGCTGGAAATGACGTCGGCCACTCCGGGAATGTTGGCGCAGCCGCCGCAGATCAATATCTGATCGGGTTGCGAGCGGCCGCTGCCCGATGCCAAGTAAAACTGCAGGGAACGGCTGACCTGTTGGGTCATGTCGTCGATGAACGGATCGAGTACCTCGGGCTGATAGTTGCTCGGCAGACCGCCCTCTTTCTTGGCGCGGCCGGCCTCTTCCATGCTCAAGCCGTAGGTGCGCATGATCTCCTCGGTGAGCTGCTGGCCCCCGAAAGCAAAATCGCGTGTGTAGATGACCCGCATGTCGCGCAATACGCTGAACGTGGTACTGCTGGCGCCGAAATCGACCACCGCGACGGTGCGATCCAAACCGCCGTCCGGCATCTGGTGGCGCATCAAGGCGCAGGCATTTTCCAATGCGAAAGCTTCGACATCGACGATGTGCGCGGTCAATCCGGAGGCCTGCACGGCCGCTTGCCGCTGCTCGACGTTTTCGGTGCGGGTGGCTACCAGCAGCACGTCGAGCATGTCGGGATCCTTCTCCGAGGGACCTACGACTTGATAGTCGTAGCTCACTTCTTCCATGGGAAAAGGAATGTACTGGTCGGCCTGCATTTCGACCTGTCCCTCGAGCTCGTTTTCGCCGAGATTCTTGGGCATTTGAATGACTTTCGTGATCGCGGCATCGCCGCTGATCGCGATGGCCGCGAGCCGGCTCTTGGCGCCGGAGCGCTTGACAGCTCTGCGGATGGCTTCGCCGACGGCTTCCGCGTCGACGATGGCTTTTTCGTTGATGGCGTTGTGCGGAGTCGGCTCCGCTGCATACGACTCAACCCGGTACTGGCCCCCCGACATCGTGAGCTCGATGAGCTTCACCGACGAGGTGGTTATGTCAAGTCCGAATAGCGGACGATATCTTTTTCCGAACGACCACACAAATTTTTCCCTTTTTGCTCAGTACCTTGGAGGTCGAAACTGCTGTGCGAGATTAGCTACGCGGAAGCAAACTTAGCAAGAAACTGTTAAATAGAACGTGAAGCTACTCACGGTAATCGCTGCCGGAAGCGCCCGGCGTGGAAAAGTGCGAACTACGAACGGTTCGCAGCGAAATCGAGGACGCTTCATGTCATTCATTCAGACCTCTACTCGCCGACGCTCCGCCTGCGATTGGTTAAGCTTGGTCTGGCAACCCCGCTGTCCTAGGCCGAAATGCCCTGTAGGACCGGTGGCTTTGCGTCCTCATCTTTCGATGAGTATGCCCATGTAACCGGCGGTAATATGCATAGCCCATCCGCCGGGTCTAATAAGTTAGAACGGTTTTCAGTGGCCAAACGTTACCTAGTTCTCATCTCGCGCATTTGTGTCGGTCTTGGTGGGTGTAATCGCTACTGATTGCCTTCGCCAATGTCTGCGCTTACGTCTATTTGAAGCCCGCCCTGCCCGATGTCGGCAGTCTGCGCGACGTTCAGCTGCAGGTGCCGCTGCGCGTCTATACGCGCGACGGGCGGCTGATTGCCGCGATTGGCGACCAGCGCCGCATTCCCGTGCGTTACGACCAGCTGCCCAAAAAGCTGATTCAGGCATTCCTGGCCACCGAGGACGACCGCTTCTTCCAGCACCATGGCGTTGATTGGCAAGGGATTTTGCGGGCCGCGGTGGCCAATTTCAAAGCCGGCACGCATCAGCCAGGGCGCCAGCACCATCACCATGCAGGTGTCGCGGGACATGTTCCTGACTCCGAAACGCGATATGAAGCGGAAAATGAGCGAGGTCTACATCTCGCTGCTGATGGAAAGCGAATTCACCAAGGAGGAGATCTTTTCCCTGTACGTGAACAAGATTTTCCTCGGCCAACGCGCCTATGGCGTGGCCGCGGCGGCCGAGGTGTACTTCGGCAAGACCCTGGATCAGTTGACCATCGCGGAAATGGCGACCTTGGCCGGCATTCCGACGGCGCCCTCGGTGGTGAACCCGGTGGCCAGCGCCGAAGCCGCGAAAGTCCGCCGCACCCACGTGCTGGGACGCATGCGCGAACTCAACTACATCAGCCAGGCCGAATACGACCAGGCCAATTCCAGTCCGATGGAATCGCGGCTGCATGGTCCCACCATCGAGGTGGATGCACCGTATGTGGCGGAAATGGTACGCAATGAGATGCAGGCCAAGTATGGCGACAGCATCTACACGGCGGGTTATCGGGTGTACACGACGATCGACGCCCGCCTCGAGACCGCAGCTACGGTGGCGTTGCGCACGGGACTGCTCGAATACGATCGCCGTCATGGCTGGCGCGGCGCCACCGCCAAGGTGGAGTTGCCCAAAACCGCCGCGGAAGCGGAGATGGAACTGGAACTCGAGGAGTTCCCGGTCATCGGCGGTTTGCGGCCGGCCCTCGTGCAAAGCGTCGAGGCGAAGACCGCCAAGATCTACGTCAAAAATCTAGGGCCGGTGAATCTGCCCTGGGAGAAAATGTCCTGGGCGCGCCGCGAGCTGCCCGACGAGAAGGTCGATCGTGCACCCACTCAAGCATCGGATATCTTCAGCCGTGGCGACGTGATCTACACCGTGGGCAATACCCGCGAATCGCTTCAGTTCGTACAAGTTCCCGAGGCGCAGAGCGCTCTGGTGTCGATGGATCCCAAGGACGGCGCGGTCGTCGCCTTGGTGGGCGGCTTCGACTTCTTCCAGAGCAAGTTCAATCGTGTGACCCAGGCAAGGCGCCAGCCCGGTTCAGGCTTCAAACCCTTCGTCTATGCGGCGGCCTTCGACAAGGGGTACACGCCGGCGAGCGTCGTTCTGGACGCGCCCATCGTGATCGACGCTGCCGGCATGGAACAGGCGTGGAGGCCCAAGGAAGATGAGGGCAAGTTCTTCGGCCCGATACGTCTGCGCGAGGCTTTAGCGCACTCCCGCAATCTGGTGTCGGTCCGGCTGGTGCGCGAAATCGGCGTCGATTACACGCGAAATTACGTGGCGCGCTTCGGTTTCGACAAGTCCCAGGTCCCCGATGATCTGACCATGGCACTGGGCACCGCCTCGCTGAGTCCGTTGCAGATGGTCACGGGCTATGCAACGTTCGCCAATGGCGGTTTTCGCGTGACGCCGTACTACATCGATCGGATCGAGGACGCCGGCGGCAAGAAGCTGCTGCAGGCGGAGCCGGTCCTGGCCTGTGCCGATTGCGGGCGCGTCTCGGAACCCGCCGCAGCAACACCGGGAAGGGGAGGCGCGAGCGCGCGCGGGAGCCTGCTCGACGAAGGTCCTCACGACGGCAAAACCGTGATCCCCACGGCGCGCCTCGCGCCGCAGGTCATCAGACCTCAGGTCGCTTATCTGCTCGCCGACATGATGACGGACGTCATTCGACGCGGCACAGGAGTCGCGGCCCGGGTGCTGAACCGCGACGATATCGCCGGCAAAACCGGCACCACCAATGATGCGCACGACGCCTGGTTCAACGGTTTCAACGGCGATCTCGTGACGACGGTTTGGACCGGGTTCGATCAGGACCGGACCCTCGGCGAGGGGGAGCAAGGCGCGCACGTGGCCCTGCCCATCTGGATCTTTTACGAACACGAAGCGCTGGCCGGCGCCCCCCGGCACGGCGTTCCGGTGCCCGACGGCATCGTGACGGTGCGTATCTCGCCCGAGTCGGGACTGCTCGCGAGCGCGGAGAATCCCAATGGAATCATGGAGAAATTCATCGAGGGCAATCTGCCCAAGACCGAAGTCTATGAGGGGCCCAACGCCCAGAATCCGATGACGGATGGCGACAAACCGCTATTCTAGTCAATTGGAAAAACTGGCCTGCGGCCGTTTTTCGGACATCAGCTCCGTTGCCGCCGGCGACGCGCCCCGGGCTAGGCGCCCCCGGCAAAAGGCGCGACTTTTGCCGGCTGCCTCGTGGTGTGCACGTGTCTTAGGAGCCTTGTTAAGTATGGCCAAGAAATTTTCCCAGCGTGCCGAAGACCTGCGACGAGCGCTCGCCCAAGAGGCCGCGCGGATCATGGCCGAGCACGGCATCGAAGATTTCCTGCAGGCCAAGCGCAAGGCGGCCGACCGGTTGGGTGTCAACGACGTCGCCGTGTTGCCGAAGAACATCGAAATCGAGGCGGCACTGCGCGAACATCAACGGCTTTTCGGCCGTGACTCCCATGATCACACCCTGAAGGAACAGCGGCGCATCGCGCTCGATACCATGCGCTTGCTCGACGAGTTCCAACCGCGGCTGGTCGGTTCCGTGCTGAACGGGACGGCGACCAATTACAGCGACATCAATCTGCATCTGTTTGCCGACCGCTCCGAGAGCGTTGCGATCAGGCTGCTGGAGATCGGCATTCCTCACGAGTTCTATGAGCGCCGCGTCAAGATGGACGCGGAGCGCAGCGTCAATTATCCGGCCTTGCGGTTCGATGCCAACGGCCGCACCGTCGATGCCACCGTTTTCCCCATCGACGGTATCCGCCAGTCTCCCTACTCGCCGGTTGACGGGCGCCCGATGAAACGGGCCGATTTGCGGGAAGTGTCGGAGCTCATCGACGCGAATTGAGCCGCCGCATCGGGCCGCGACGTTTCCGCGGAACCGCGTGCCGTGGGCCGGCCGCTACTTGCCGCCCTTTTCCTGCCAAACCGCCAGGGTATCCGGAGAGCCTTGAGCGCGGATGCCGTTGTCCATGAGAATTTCGTCGGTGGCGGTCATGATGGCCTGCCTCGAGAATACCAGGGCCTCGCCGCCCTTCTGATCGAATTCGATGGTGACGAACGAATCCTTGAGGTCGCGCAGCACCGCGACCAAATGAACCAGACTCTTGATGTGGGTGCCGTTCACCGCGGCCACCACCGAGCCTGCGGGATTGGAATAGCCGTTGACAATCCGGTGGGGGAAAAACGGTGACGATACCACCACCAGTTCCTGCAGATCGCCGTCCGGCTCATCGAGGGCGTGAGTCACCAGGGGACTTTTCACCAAGCCCAACATGCGCATCAATCCGGCATTGTTCTCCAGACTGGACACCAGCTGCCAGGTCGCCGGTGAGAACACCAGGGGTCCATATATGAAATAGGAAGGGTAAGTTCCCCGCAGATCCGTGACCAACGTCGGATGCTCGGCCGACACCGGCAACTGCACAGCCAAGGTCTTGCCGGCGCGAACCACGGTCAGCGGCAGCTTGCCGTTACTCGCCACCTGCTGAATCAAATACCCGAAGTTTACCCGCAAATCCTTATCGATCTTGACCATGCCCTGATTGTCGATGGGCGCATCGCCGATACGGCTCACGACATCCCATTCCTTCAGAGGATAGGCGGCGTCGGTGTGCGCAGGACGGTGAACCACCATGCCTTCGACGGACTTGTCGAGCTTCAAGTAGTCGCGCAGTGCGGGATTCTCGAGCGTCTGCAGATCGTCGTACATCGCCGGCTTGCCATCGTAGTGGCCATCCGCGATGTCCTTCAGGAACAATTCAACCTCTTCGTTGGGAATGATGTAGCCGATATTCTGCGCGTCGCCGCTCAACTTGCTGAACGCGAGCCCGATCATCTTGTCCCCGGCGATCGCGGGT
The DNA here is from genome assembly GCA_963799885.1 of uncultured Gammaproteobacteria bacterium. Lineage (GTDB taxonomy): Bacteria > Pseudomonadota > Gammaproteobacteria > Steroidobacterales > Steroidobacteraceae > Bog-1198. The sequence continues at coordinate 371,838 of CAWCYX010000008.1, forward strand.
CCGCCGCTGTTGCCGGGATTGATCGCCGCATCGACCTGGATGCGCAGTCCCGAAACAGGGTAGTTGTAGGAAACGAATTCAATGCGCGACACGATGCCCTTGGTAATGGACAGCGAATTGCCTCCCGTAGGGAAGCCGTATGCCAATACGGCATCCTTGATGTGCGGCAGTTTGCTCGCGCGTGCGACCGCGGGATGAGTGTCGAAGAATGTCGGATCGTCGAGCTGCAGGACCGCAAGATCGATACCCGGCGCTGCCGCCACCACGGTCGCCGGCACCTTGTCGCCTGCCGCATTGGCTTGCATCTGCACCTGGCTCGCGTACAGCACGACATGCGCGTTGGTCAGAATGCGTCTTCCCTCGATCACGACCCCGGATCCGGTGACCTCGTTGGGTGCCTGCTTGGTCCAGGGCTTGAAGGGGTCGGGATAGCTCATGGTCGAAAAAACCTTGACCACGGAATTCTCGATGGGCGAGGCCGTATCTGCCGGTTGGGCGTGCGCCGCGGCACCGAGAGCGACCGGCACCGACGCGCCACACGCCAGGCATAGGCCAAGAAGAGACAATCGCTGGGATCGTGTCATAAGAAGGTTTCGTGTACCTATTTGCCGTCCACTGAAAAGGCGAGCAGAACGTTGCCCGGCTGACCGTAACGTTGGCCATACCCGGAGTTGATGTAAACGACGCCGTTCACGATCGTCGCACCTCCCTGATCCAAGGAGCCGCCGCTGGCTTTGATTCCGTTGACCGTCGGAAAGTCCTTCGCGGTCTCCGTGTCCCACAGGATCTTGCCGTCGATCGTCGAATACGCGCGCAGATGGCCGTCCATGGACCCCGAAAAGGCCACCCCGGGGATCACGGTTACTGCCTGCGCCTGCGCATGCGCACAATTCCCCATGCCCCAGGTGCACGCCGGGGACGGGGCCGGTGTATACCAGCGCTTGATTCCCGTTTTCATGTCGAGTGCCGCCAGGCCGCCCGCGATATTGTCTGGTTCCGCTACCAAACCGGACAAGGCAACGTAGAGCCGGCGGTGGTCGGCGGCCGGACCCCATTCGATCCCGCTGGCAACATCGTCTTGCGCAGCGTTGGTTTGCCATAGAACATCGCCGCCATGATCGGGGTCCAGTGCATACACGTTGCCCGACGTTTGTGCGGCCAGGAGGATTTGTTTGCCGTCCGCCAGCGTACGCAGTATGGGTGAACTGGCGAAATTTGCGGCTCCCGCCCTATCGTGCCGGGGGAACTGCTTTGCCCAGCGCAGCTGACCGTCGTTCAAATCCAACGCCACCACCGCATCGGTCAACGGCTGATTGAGTTCCGTCAGCGATCCGCCCGTGCCCACATACAACACACCGCGCTTGACGTCGATCGAGGGAGCCGCCACAACGGCGCCGCCGGCGGGCCCGAGTCCCTGGCCTCCCGAGGCGTTTTTGCGATAGGGCCGCGGTTCCTCCGCAATGGTGAAGGTTTTCCACAGCACGCGGCCGGTGGTCATGTCGAGCGCCGCGACGCTGCCGCGAAAAGTGCAGCACGCGTAGCCCGCGTCCATTGTTGCGCTCTGCTCATTCGACGCGACCACGACATATAGCCGATCGCGATACAGGGTAGGTCGCGCCAACGATACGCGCCAGCGGGTGCGGGTCGACCACGGTCCTCCACAGCAACGTCCCTCTCTGCGCGTCCAGCGCATAGACCGCGCCGGTATCGTCGCCGAAGAACGCCGCGCTCGGCGCCTTCAGAATATCCAGATGGGCCAGAGTGAACTGATGCTGGCTTTTTGGAACTCCGTGCTTGCGCCGCGAGGCGGGCGCATTTTTCGGGGCGGCGGCGCTCCGCGGCGGCGCGAATTCTCCGATGGAGATAGCCGTGCGGGTTCCGGCTGGGGCATCGAAAGTCCAATACGTGCAGCCCGTTTTGGCATCGAGCGAATAGATTCGGCCCGCGGAACTCAAGACGAACAACCGGCCGTCGACCACAGTCGGTTGACCCGCCACGGCGCTGCCCTGAAATCCGAACGCCCACTTCAATGCAAGCTTCGGTACGTCGGTGGCACGAATCGCGGGCTCCGGCTGGTAGCGCGTATTTTCGACGTCGCGCCCCCAGCCGTTCCACTGCGCAGAACCGAGTGCCAGCGGGCTTGCGGCGTCGGCACAGACGTTCTTTTCGGGGACTGCATCAACCGGCCCGCGCGTGTGCCGCGCCCGATGAGCAGCAATCGCAGTGAGTGCGACCGATCCCGCTGTAATCCGTGCCGGCACGCGTCAGCGCTTTTCGATGGGCAGATAATCTCGTTTCTTGGGGCCGGTGTAAAGCTGCCGAGGGCGGCCGATCTTCATGTGCGGATCGGAAACCATTTCCTGCCAATGCGCGACCCAGCCGGCGGTGCGCGCGATCGCGAACATGACCGTGAACATCGATCGGGGAATGCCGAGCGCGCTGTAGATGATGCCCGAGTAGAAGTCCACGTTCGGGTACAGCTTCCGCGATACGAAGTATTCGTCCTTGAGGGCAATTTCCTCGAGCTTCAGCGCCAAATCGAACAGCGGATTGTCGGTGCGACCGAGTTTCTCGAGCACCCGGTAGCACATGCCCCGAATGATCTTCGCGCGTGGATCGAAATTCTTGTAGACGCGGTGGCCGAATCCCATCAGCCGGACACTGTCGGATTTATCCTTGACTCGTGCTGAGAAATTTGTCGATGTGCGCCACGGAGCCGATACCGTCCAGCATGTCGAGCACGGCCTCGTTTGCGCCGCCGTGCGCCGGCCCCCAAAGCGCCGACACACCGGCAGAGATGGCGGCATAGGGGTTCGCACCGGTGCTGCCGGCGAGGCGCACGGTCGACGTGCTGGCGTTCTGCTCGTGGTCGGCGTGCAAAATGAACAACAGATCCAGAGCCTCGGCGGCGACGGGATCGATCGCATACGGCTCGCACGGCACCGCAAAGAACATATTGAGCATGTTCGAGCAGTAGCGAAGGTCGTTGCGCGGATAAATGAACGGCTGACCGAGGGTGTGCTTGTACGCCGCCGCCGCGATGGTGGGCAGCTTCGCGATGATGCGATGCGCAAATATTTCACGATGACGCGCGTTATTGATGTCCGTGGTGTCATGGTAGAAGGCCGCCATGGACGCGACCACCGCCGACACCATGGCCATCGGATGCGCGTCGTGGTGGAAACCTTGGAAGAAACGCAGCAGCTGCTCGTTCACCATGGTGTGCCGCGTGATGGAATCGTGAAAGGCGGCGAGTCCCGCTTTCGTGGGCAAGCTGCCGTTGATGAGCAGATTGGCCACCTCGAGGAAGCTCGAGCGTTCGGCCAGTTGTTCCACCGGGTACCCGCGATAGAGAAGCACTCCCGCATCGCCGTCGATGTAGGTGACCTTGCTTTCCGTGCTGGCCGTGGCCATGAATCCGGGATCGAACGTAAAAACATTCATATCCCGGGTCAAATTGGAGATGTTGAGTCACATCGGGACCGATGGTGCCCGACTTGGACTCGAGTTGGGTGGCTTTACCGGTGGCGAGATTCTTGAGTTCGTATTTCGTGCTCATGCGCTTTTCCGACGGAATGGTACCTTCGATATGGAACTTCGCAGCGTTGCACGGCCGTACTGGGGAATCAAGGGCGTGCGGCTAGCTGCGGCAGGCGAGGTGGTGCAGCCGGTGGGCTACCTAGGCGCGGCGAGGCCCGTCAGTTGCGGGGCAACTCGCCGTCCGGCGACGGGTGAAGCCTCAGGGTGGGCCTCAGCTTTAGGGAGAATGCATGCGCGCAGCTGCCTCCGCGCATGCGTGGTAAAGGGCCAGGGGCAAAATCGCTGAGCGATCAGGTTTTGGCAGCAGCCGCCGCGTACTTTTTGCGGAACTTGTCCACGCGACCGCCGGTATCGACAACCTTCTGCTTACCGGTGTAGAACGGATGGCAGTTCGAACAGACTTCAACTTGCAGATCTTGGCCGATGGTCGAGCGGGTGAGAAACGTATTTCCGCAGGTGCAGGTGACGTTGATTTGCTTGTAATCAGGATGGATGCCGGTTTTCATAGGAACCTCGTGTATCTTTGACGGCAGAATCGATAAAAACCCAAACTTGCGGCGAGCCAGTTGCGCTTGGCCGGCCAGGCATAGTTTGCGGGAAAATTATCGCCACGCCAGGTAATGCCCGAATAAACGGGCCGACCACAGTACTCTAAGAGCGCCGGAGGGGCAATGGGTGGGCCCGAAGCCCTCGGGTGTCAAAGAATTGCAATGTTGTCCACAATATCTGTGGATAACTCTGTGGACGAAGCCGACGCCGCCGCTCTTCGCTCAGCGGAAATTCCCATAAATGTTAACTTGGTCAAAAAATAGACAGGCTGGTTTCATGTTATCTTTCAATGTGTTACTAGCGTCATCTGACCTAATGCAGGCGCAATGTGCTGTAGGTACTCCTTTGTGCGGGAAGTCACGGCCGGATGTGCATAAGCTCATGCCAGGAAACGCCGCCTGCAGATCGTTTAGGAATCTTCTGCCCAAATCTGTGGGTTTCCATCCTACATCCGATCGGGCGATGAGCCCACGGGCCGCGGAATCTTGCATTGCGGCCGTGAATACCTCCGTTTCAAGACCGGTGCGCGACTCGAAACACTCGTTGGAAAATCCGTCGTTGAGGCGCAACGCGTTCAGCATGAATTCAAAGGGAAGATCCGGCGACCGCGATGAAATTGCGCTCCCCGATGCGGATGCTCGACTCTGCGAGCCGCTGCTGGAAATCGCGCGGCTGTTTAGGCTTCGCCGTGCGTAAAATTCTGTCGGGCAGGGCAAGGCTCAATTTCCCATGCGCTCCGGCGCCGATGACCCAAGTAGTCGCCGAACAGCCAGTAATTGAGATTGTGCCGGCATCGGAAGCCGGCGCGCGCGTATGCGGAGACCTCGTATTGCGCGATAGCCGGCTGCCGACAGCAGCGCCTGGCATTCGCATTGTATCCGCCACGCTGCCTCATCGTCGGGCAGCGGCGGCGGGCGGGAGTGGAATACGGTCCCGGTTCCAGCGTGAGTTGGTAGTAGGAAATATGCGTGGGGCCGAGCGCGCACGCGGTTCGCACGTCGAAGATCGCGGCGTCGAGAGTTTGCTCGGGCAATGCATACATCAAGTCCAAATTGAAATTGACGATACCCGCGGACCGCAGCTCCTCGACCGCCCGGTGCGTGTCGTCCGCCGTATGAATGCGTCCCAGGCGCTCGAGCGCCGCCGCGGAAAACGTTTGTGCCCCCAGCGAAACCCGATTGATCCCTGCGTCCCGGTAGCCGGCGAATCGGCCGCGCTCGACGGTGCCCGGATTGGCTTCCAGCGTGATTTCGGCATCGGCTGCGAACTCGATGCGCTGCCTGATCGTCTGCAGCAACCAGGCGAAGTCGTCGGGGCCGAACAAGCTCGGCGTCCCGCCGCCGAAGAACACCGTGTCGATTCGGCGGCTCGCGATCAGCGGTCGCTCCGCCTCGAAGTCGCGGATGATCGCGTCCAGGTAAGCGCGATCGGGCCGCGCCGACTTCAGCTGGTGTGAATTGAAATCGCAGTACGGACACTTGCGCACGCACCAGGGCAAATGAACGTACAGCGCGAGTCCGTTCACGTTCTAGCCTCGATCCGCTCCCGCAACAGCCGTAGCGCCATCCCCCGGTGGCTGCGGCGGTTCTTTTCGCGTGGATCGAGCTCGGCCGCGGTCATTTTCAATTCCGGCACCCAGAAGTGCGGATCGTATCCAAATCCCGCCGCTCCTCGGGGGCAATTCACGATGAGGCCTTCCCACACGCCCTCGGCAGTGAGCGGCGCCGGGTCCGCATCGCCGGCGACGAATACCAGAACGCAACGGTAGCGCGCACTGCGCGTTCGCGGCGGAACGGCCTTCAGCGCGTCGAGCAGCTTGGCGTTGTTCGCGGCATCATCGGCGCCCGCGCCTGCGTAGCGTGCGGAATAGATGCCGGGGGCTCCTCCCAGCGCATCCACCTCGAGCCCGGAGTCGTCTGCGATGGCAGCCGCCTGCGCGGCGCTCGCGGCGTGACGTGCTTTGAGCAGTGCGTTCTCGAGAAAGCTCGTGCCTGTCTCCACCGGAGCGGCGATGCCGAGATCCCCTTGGGGGATAACATCGAACGGCAGGGCGCCCAGCAACTCGCGAAATTCGCGCAGCTTGCCCGGGTTGCCGGAGGCGATGACCAGCCGCTCACGCCGCGCGTGCACTGAGCTGGGCGGCATGCAGCCGGGAGATGCCCTGGGAGGCGAGATCCAACAACTGATCGAGTTCGTGGCGCCGGAATGCATGGCCTTCCGCGGTACCTTGAACCTCGACGAATGCTCCGCCGCTGTTCATGACCACGTTCATATCGGTCTCGGCGTTCGAATCCTCCGCGTAATCCAGATCGAGCACGGGAGTGCCGCGGTAGATCCCCACGGAAACGGCGGCGACCTGGCCGTGCAAGGGATTTGCGTTCAGGGCGCGCCTCTTCAACAGCGTATCGACGGCATCCGCGAGTGCGACGTAGCCGCCCGTGATAGCCGCCGTGCGCGTTCCGCCGTCCGCCTGCAGCACGTCGCAGTCCACCGTGACGGTGCGCTCGCCCAAACCCTTCAAATCCACCACCGCCCGAAGAGCGCGGCCGATCAGGCGCTGAATCTCCTGCGTCCTGCCGGTTTGCTTACCGCGCGCCGCCTCGCGAGCCGATCGGGTATGCGTGGCCCGCGGCAGCATGCCGTACTCGGCGGTGACCCACCCTTGATTCTGCCCGCGCAGGAACGACGGCACACTATCCTCGATACTCGCCGTGCACAGTACGCGGGTACCCCCGAAGCTCACTAATACCGAGCCTTCTGCATGCTGCGTAAACCCTCTCACGAAGGAGAGGGCGCGCAATTCATCCGGAGCCCGGCCGCTCGGCCGTATTGCGCTCACGCGGCCCGCCAACGGAGTGCGGCGGCGCTCGTGTTATCGCTGTAGGGGGCGGATGCCGCGACCGCTTGAGTGCCGAGGTCGGCCAACGATTCACGCAAGGGTTTAGCCGCCGATTGCGCGAATCGCGCCAAATCCTGATCTTTGAGATTGGCCCACAGCCCGTCGGTACACAGCAACAGCATGTCGCCCGGCTTCAAGCGCCGGCGCGTGGAAATGCTCATCTCGGGCAGCGCAGCGTCGCCGCCGAGACAGCACTCGACGTAGTTGCGCATCGGGTGTCCGTGGACTTCCGCCTCGGTAATGAGCCCCTCGCGCAGCAGCACCTCGACGTGGCTGTGATCGCGAGTACGCTCCAATACCTGCGCCTGCCGCAATTGGTAGACGCGGCTGTCGCCCACATGCGCCCAATAAGCCGCGCCTTCCTGCACCAGACACACCGCGCAAGTGGCGCGCGGCCGCGCTTCGACGCCGAGGCCGACTCCGAGCTTCACCACTTCCTCGTGCGCCCTTCCCAAGGACAGATGCAAGAATCCCAGCGGATCGAAAACCGGGTGCGGCGTCTGCCAGAACAATTCCAACAGCGTCGACAGAGCGGTCTCCGCGGCCCGGGCACCTTCCGCATGACCGCCCATGCCATCGATGACGACCAGCAGAACCGCATGCTCGGCAGCCGCCACTGCGACCCGGTCCTGATTTTCGTCGCGATGGCCGATCAGGCTCACGTCCGCGGTCTCGATCTGCAATGACAGCTCCTTGGGGACCCGTTAAACTGAAGATTGACATTATGGCCGATTTTGGCCGAGACCCCTATGATTCGTAGCATGACCGGCTTTGCGCGGCGCGAGCGGCAGTTTCCCTGGGGACTGCTGTCGTGGGAACTGAAAACGGTCAACCATCGTTTCCTCGAGATCGGCTGCCGCCTGCCGGAGGATTTTCGCGGTGCGGAAGCGGATTTCCGGCAAATCATCGCCGGCACCGTCAAGCGCGGCAAGGTGGACGTTTCACTACATTTCCGCCCCGCCGTTGCGGCGAGCTCGCTCGAGGTCGACGCCGATCTGCTCGGCAGTCTCACCCAGCGCGCACAGCAGATCGCCGCGGCGGCCGGCACCGCAGCGCGGATCGAGGTCTTGGATCTGCTGCGCTGGCCGGGCGTGATGCGCGACGACACGCGCGATACGGCCGCCCTGATCGCGGCCGCGCACGCTTTGCTCGGCGAGGCGCTGGCGGAACTCACTCGATTTCGCGACAGCGAGGGCGGCCGATTGCGCGACGCGCTCGAACAGCGCTGCGCCGGCTTGCTGGATTTCGCCGCCATGGTTGCCGAAAGGCTGCCGGAGGTCCGCGCCCGCATGCGGTCGAAACTGCTCGATCGGATTGCGCAATTGGCGACTGAGGTCAACCACGACAGACTGGAGCAGGAACTCGCCATCCTCGCGCAGCGACAAGACGTCGACGAGGAACTCGACCGGCTGCGCGGGCACGTGACGGAAGTGCGCAAGGCGTTCGCCGTGCAGGAGCCGTCGGGCCGACGGTTGGATTTTCTGATGCAGGAACTCAACCGCGAGGCCAACACACTGTCTTCCAAATCGCAGGACATCGAAACCACGCGCGCTGCGGTCGACATGAAAGTTCTGATCGAGCAGATGCGCGAACAGGTGCAGAATATCGAATAGCGTTTTCGGCTGTCTGGCGTTGTCGCCGGTCGTCCTCGAAAAGCGCTTGAAACCCCTGCAAAACTAGTGTTTTGCGTCAATTATTGTCTCTGGACGTTTTCCCTCGTCGGGGCTACTGTTGTGGCTAGGTGCGTAGCTAAATGCGTAGCTAGATTTTCTAGCTACGCGGCTTGTGCGAAATCTGGCTACGCACCCGGAGTCTCCACATGGCGTCCGGAAAACTCACCTCCCTTTCGGTCGAACGCGCACACCGCTTCGGCGGTCAGGTGCTGCTCAGCGACGGCGATGGTCTTTACTTCAGGAAGCAGACACGCGAGGGTGCCGCGTGGATGTTCCGCTATCGCTTCGCCGGCCGCGAGCGCTGGATGACCCTCGGTAACTTCCCCGACATGAGCCTCGCCGCGGCGCGCATCGAGGCGCGGGAGAAGCGCCTTATGCTCGACAAGCGGCGTGATCCGCTGTTCGCCAAGCAAGAGGCCGAAGAAGCGCAGCGGGCCGCGATCGCCGCCCAGAAGGCGCGCCAGACGTTTCGCGATCTCGCGGAGGATTGGTACAGCACGTGAGATCGACCCGCGGCGTCTCAAGCACCCAAAGGTGCCGCGACGTTACCTCGACAAATACCTGCTGCCGGCCTTCGGCGAGCGCGTGCCCGCCGAGATCACCGCGGCTGATGCCGCTCGGCTCCTCGCGCAAGTCCGCAAGAGCGCGCCCACCGCAGCGAACGATCTGCTGCGCTTCATGCGGCGCGTGTTCCGCTTCGGCGTGCGCCGCCACGTGCTGACCAGCAATCCCGTCGCGGACTTCGATCAAAGCGATGCGGGCGGCCCCGAACGTGCGCGGAAGCGGGCCCTGAGCGTCGAGGAGCTGGGGCAGCTTTTCAAGGCGCTGCGCGATTCCCCGAGCTTCGGCGGCGCCAATCTGCTGGCCGTCAAGCTGCTGCTCGCCCTGGGCGTTCGCAAAGGCGAATTGCTGGGCGCCCAGTGGAGCGAGTTCGATCTCGAGAGCGCAGCGCCAACCTGGCGGCTGCCGGCGAGCCGGACCAAAATGGGCGAGGCGCTGACGATTCCGCTGGTACCCGCTGTTGCATCCTGGCTCAGATCGTTGCGCGAGGTCGCAGGCGGTAGCGCGTTCGTGTTCCCCAAGCGCCGGCGCGACCCGCGCCAGCGGGTTCTGCATCTGGGTATCGACACGTTGAATGCGGCGCTCGCCGCCGTCGAGCACGGACTGCAACACTTCACCTTGCACGACCTGCGCCGCACCATGCGAACGCATCTGGCGTCCCTCGGCATCCGCAGCGAGGTGGCCGAGCGCTGCCTCGGTCACAAGCTGCGCGGAGTCGAGGGCACCTACAACACCCACGATTACCTCAACGAGCGCCGCGCGGCGCTCGAAACCTGGACGGCGCTATTGCTCGACATCGAAAGCGGCGCGCAGAAGGTCACGCCGATCAGACGTAAGGCGGCGGGTTGACTGACCTCCCGTTGATCTTCCGCTGATCTTCCGCTGACCTACAGAGTCCGCTCGTGGTCCATGGGATTGCGGCGCGCGGAGCCTTCTGGTTTGACCCGACGCTGCTCCTCCTTGAATCGGATGAATTGCGCGGCCAGGCGTTGCCGGTCGGTCAGGACGGGCGGCAGATGCATTGCGAAGTAGCGGACGTCGCCCGCGAGGATCTCCTCGCCCTGCTGGTCCAGCACCTCGGCCGCCCTCATCCAGGTAGATGCCAGCGATTTCCGCGTCTCGAGCAGCCTTGGGCGCGCCGGGTCCTCAACCGTTCCCGAGCGTGACAGCTCTGTCGCGATTCCGAGCACGCGTTCGCGCATCACGGCGGACTTGGACTTACTGTAGAACTGTGCCTTGAAGATCCCTTCCCGGCGTTTTGTCTTGTTTTCGCCCCGAATGGCCCGCGGCGTGGCGTTGGCCGCAATCCCCTGCTCGCGCATCGACTGCGCGAAGTCTTCGCGCCAATCTCGCAAGAGCTGCTTGTCGATGTGCAGCCGCCGGCCGAGCTCATTCTCGGCCTTGACGACCAGATGCACGTGCGGGTGCTGCTGGTGGGTGTGCAATACCATGGCGTAGCGGTGTTGCCCGAATTTCTCGCGGGCGAATTGCCGCGCGGCGGCTAGAACCTTGTCCGGGGGTGTCGGCGCCGGCATGGAGAGCACGATGTTGTGCACGAGCTTCGTCGGCCGCCGCGCCGGCCCGTCCTTCTCCCGCCGGTACTGACCGGCGGTAAGTTCCAGGTGCCAGTCATCGAGCAGGCGCTTGTGTTCTTCCCGGCGTCCGGTGCGCTCACCCTCGTCGGTCTCGATCTCCACGGTTCCTTGGCGGCTGAGGTACGCAAAGTGAGCCGCAACCGCACCCCTCTTGGTCCCTCCGCCGGTCACTTTCACCATGACCTCCGGTGTATGCCTCACCGTGCGCGAGATTTGGTCAATCTGCGCGCGGCTGAATCGACCGGGCATTTGCGGACCTGCGCGCCCGTAACTCACCACCTCGAAAAATCGCGGCCCATCGGTCGGCAAGCGGACGAGCCGCTTAGCCAACGCGGCTCTCCCAGGTCACGAGCGCCACTTGGGCGAATTCGTGCATACGCCGCTCTACGTCCGCTACTAGAGCTCGAGAACGGCTGAGGTCTTGCTGTAGATCCCGCGGCATAACACCCGCCTGCGCGGCTTCTCGAGCGGTCCGCGCCAGGAGTCGACCGAACCCAGCCAAGACCGACACGGCCCTCTTGAACGCGGCGAGCTCATGGGTTGCCACCGGCGGGTTGGCGGCCACATGACCCCGGACCAGGGCGGCAATATAAGCCGAGTCCTTCATGCGGCGCTCGGCCGCCCGCTGCCCAATCGCCAGTCGATCCCCCGGCCGCAGACGGATCGTGATCCGATCCACGGCGGGACCGTTGCTCGACGTTATTGGCGGCAAGTCGGACAAATCCGAGTCGAGCAGTGCACGAATTGCGATCAGGGCCAGCGCCGACTCCGATAGCTGCCGCCTGGAAGCAACCGCGGCGAACAAACGTTTCTCCTGCGGAGTCGGACGCGCCGTGATCGATGGGGCAGTTGATTTCGGGGCGCCGTCGTTCACTGCGCGCCAACCCATGTTGCGGCAGTTCGCGGACACTTCGCTATCCTGCCATCACTCCAATAGCGACCCGACAACACTCCTCGATGTGAGCAACAACAACAGCACTCTCGTTGCATCCACAAGCTCATTGCACCGGTCCCAATACTTACTCTGCGTGGGTCTTGCGCCAGCGAGTGCCGGCTCGGGCAGTCGAAGGGAGGACCTCACCTGTATTGACCAACGGCTGCCGTGACCGTACGGCGTCCAGCGATGGGCTTGTCGATGTCGTGGAATTCCTGATCAGCACGGTAATCGCCTCCGCCGACACGAAACGGCGACATCCGATGACAACGCTCGGAAGGCTGCCGGCTCGCAACATGGCGTAAAGGCTGTTGCGCGAAATGCCGCCGAGACGCGCTCGGGTCTCCTCGATCGAATACAACGCGCGATCCATAGGGTCACCTCCGGTTCAATCACGCAGACGACTATGAGCCGCCGGCTGGAATCGGAGAAGGCCATGATTCGCGCGAATTGACTCACGAATGCTGGCTATCAGCGTCGCGGATGATCCGATTCGGTCACGCGCTGCATGGATTCGAGCAAAACCGGTTGATGGTTTTGAAGAATCACCGCTCGGGCGCGAGGATCGTTTGCAACGGACCCAAATGATTGAACATGAAGTACTAGGCTATGCACCGGGCAACTGGCAGCAGCCGGTCTATTCTGGTGAAAAACTAATATCCTGTGCGCCGGCGATTTTGCAGATGAATCATTCTGTAGCTAAAGACCAGACATAAACACGCTCTCTGGCATACATAGAGCAATACAGCGCGGAGATCGTGGGAAGCGGCTGGTCCTTCGCGTCATTCAAATTCCGGCCTTTCTAAAGCCTTTTAATTTTCCGGTCGAATCTCTGCATGGAGTTTTTCAACAAGATAGGCCAACAAGAGACATTGGGTGCTTGAAAATGCCTGCCATGAAGCAGCCGTTCCTCACGTGGGGTAAGCTATCACCGACATTGGACGTGTCTAGCGGAAATACAGGGAGTGCGCAATTTTGTTTGGACGCTTTCTTCGCGATTTATCACGGCGTTCCGGTCTTGAAGCGGCAAGTCCATGAAGCGCCGCCTCATAATTGGGATTTCAGCCGCCGTCGCCCTGGCCGCGCTGGTCGGTGGATACTGGGCTGGCCTGAGAAGCGGGGTTGAATTGGCCCATGGATCTCACGCGGCGGAAACAGGCGCCGTAGCGGTAGCGGAACTTACTCTTCTCGGGGCCGGGCACACTGACAAGGTAAAGCTTTTTCTCGAGGCCGGCGTCGATGATGGTCTCGCCGGATGGAGTGACCTCACCTCAACGCGTGCGCGCCTCTCGGAGTACATTTTTGGGTCCGGATTACCCCCCTTTAATGACGAGCGACTGGTTCGGCGCCTCGCCCAATACCGAAAGACTCACCCCATCACCGTGGGCCGTGCCGGAGGGTGTAGACGCCGTAGAATCGTTGGACCCTGAGTTGATTTGGCGCCCCCTAAAGGAGCGCGATGCGAAAATAGCGACTGTCGTTGGCCGATATGCGCCCTAGGATTCGGACCACTATCGGTTCAAGCGATCTCGGGGTCTCAAAATCGCTGCTTCAAGGAGGGCGTCGATGATTGGAAGAAATTGTCTTCGGTATTTGTCGGCGCGATTGCGCGTCGCTCAATTTCATCGTTAGGCAACATGGAAGTCGGCGCGCAGCTTCCCCCGAATAGACGGCGCCTCCACATGATCGGAGCCGCGGTTGTACCACTAACGGTCTTTACTTTGTACTTAGTTGCATCTCGCTGGCCCACCCGTTGGTTTTCCTCGACGAGCGATTGTCTTGGTTTGGCCGTCGCGGAAGCCTGTGGGGTCATTTGCATCTGGCGGGTCATCGCGCATCCGGGTTGGCGCTTGATTGTTTCACTCATGTATCTCTTGCTTTGTTCCGGCATCCTCATTCTTTTTGGCTTCGGGTTTGTATGTGGGGCATTCGGCGACTGTCTCTAGCCATGTCGCCTGATAGTTCGAGCGCGAAATCGTGGAAATTCAATACCGTAAAGCCGACGTTGGTCGCGGGCAGCAACGGGTCGATTCGGCACTTCGCCCCCGCTCACGGATCATGCTGAGAAAACTCCTGCCCACCAGGGGCCTGCGTTTTACCGACCGCTTACCTAGGGCAATGCCGACGGCCACAGTATCATTCAGCTCATGAGCCATGCGCGCCGTCACCATTGGATACCAGAAAGCTACCTGGGACTCTTTAGCCGCGAAGGCATCACGGGCTCCCAAGTCTTCGTTGTCGATTGCGTTGAGCGGAAGTCATTTTGGACGTCGACTGACAACGTCTGCGTCAAGCGCGACTTCAACCGGATTGAGTCGCCCGACCTCGATCGCAATGAGCTGGAGAAGCGCCTAGGCCAGTTCGAAAGCAACGCCATCTGCGCCTTCCGGGAGATCGGCGCCGGTCGCGCGATGACCGGTAGTCAGGAATGGCTCTACGTCCTCAACCTGATGGGCCTGATCGCAACCCGCAACCCAACGACGCGACAGCAGCTCACCCGGGCAGCCGAGCGGGTAACGCTGGAGCTGCTGCAGAAGTCTCTGGAGTCGAAAGAGGCTTGGCAGGCCACCATTGCCGATATCAAGGCGGCCGGCGCCCTCGACCCCAGCTTGCCCGTCGACTTCGAGCGTCACCGGGAATTCGTCGAGAGCGGCAAGTTCTCCGTGGAGTTTCACCGGAACTTCCTGATCCTCCAAGAGCTGCGGGGCGTCATGCCAGTCATTGAGATGCTCGGACGGCGCACATGGAGTCTGCTGGAGGCCCCTGTAGATTCTGGCGGTTTCCTGACGACAGACCGACCCGTGTGTGTCTTCCCCACTGATGGGAGCACACCGACAGCACCAACACGGTTGGATGACCCGAAAAACTCCATCGTCTTCCCGGTGTCGCCGCGCCTGCTGGCCTACGGCTGCGCGCACGGCAGGCAATACGCCTCGGACATTACCCGGCGCGCGGTGGCCCGGTTCAATCTCGCGCTGCTCCGATTCTCAACAGGCCGCGTCTTCGGACCTCATGAACGGTGCGAGTTTGGCTCGAGCAAGCCTGAGCTGCCCTTGGTGACCGGCAGCGACGTGCTGGAGATTGTCGGGGATTTCGTGTGGTATGACGACGACCCGAGCGAATCTGAGGAGACGGCCACCGCCCGGACACCTTGACTGGGTGCCGCATAGCTACTCTCTCGATTGCGTAGCTCAATAGCGGTCGTAGCGGATGTCCGAGCTGGGTCGAGACGCGCCGATGGCGGACGGAGCCGTCCGCGAACGGCTCTGACCGGCCATTATGCACAGTGAACGATTATGCACAGTTGTGCGTCGGCAGGCTTGTAATTGGCCTGCCGACGCCATTGCCGCTGTTCATAATCACAGACCCTTTAGGTATTCGAGTAGCGCGACTGGGGCACGGTAACGGCGTATGGTTGCCTTAGGATCTTGCAGGCGAGCCAGCGATCGAGTCTTCATCGAGAGATCGGCCTCGACATAGTGATGGGTGGTGTTTGGACTTTCATGCCCCAGCCATAGGGCGATGACGTCTGGGTGTTCGCGGGACTGCAGCAGGCGCATTGCGGTTGAGTGGCGAATGGTGTGAGGCGATATGCGCCGCGTGGCCAGTTCGGGGTGGTGCTTGGTCGCTGCGCGCACCGCCAAAGTCAATCGCTGCGTCACGTTCGATCGTGTCATGGGTTCGCCGCCGCGGTTGGGCAGCAGTGCGCAGTGGGCGGTGAGCCGCGGGTTGTGCTTGAGCCAGGCGCGGGTCTCGTTGGCGATGGATCGCCACAGAGGGATGGAGCGCTGTTTACGTCCCTTGCCGTGCAGATGTACGCAGGCGGCGCCGTGGAGCACGATGTCGGCGACGCGCACGCCGATGATCTCAGAGACTCGCGCCCCGGTGTTGTAGAGCAGGCCGAGCAGCAAGTGATCACGCCGACTGGTCCAGGTGTCGTCGGGTACGCCGATGATCGCGCGCATCTGCGGGTTGGAGAGGAAGCCGAGCATCGGGCGCTCAAAGCGCTTTGCCGGCACGCCCAACGCACGCTCGATGACATGCAAGGCCGAGAGGTCGCGGTGCGCAGCGAACTTCAAGAACGAGCGCAAGGCGGCCAGTCGCGCGTTACGAGTGCGGACCGTGTTGTGTCGTTTGCGCTCAAGATGATCGAGGAAGGCGAGGATCAAATCGGGCGTGAGGTCAGTCAGGGAGATGGCCGTCGGCGACTTTGCACAGTGCGCCTGGACGAAATCGAGGAACAAGACGAACCCATCCCGGTAGGTAGCCACGGTGCGGGGGCTCAGGGCCCGTTGTTGGGTAAGGTGCTGGGCAAAGAACGCCTGCACCAGCGCTGGGAAGGACGGTACGGGGGCGGTTGCGGTGAGCTTACTCACGGGCCGGCTCCCGGCGTGCAATGAAGCGCTCGAAGCGCTTGCCGGCCAGACTCATCAGTTCGGGTACGGCGCTCAAATACCAGTAGGTGTTGGAGATCTTGGTGTGTCCGAGGTAGGTGGACAGGGAGAGCATCGCCTGATCCAGGTCGATGCCCTGGCGGTGCCAGAGCAGCAGGCGCTTGACGGCAAAAGCGTGGCGCAGCTGGTGCAGGCGCGGCCCCTCTGTGGCGCCGCGGTTAATCCATCCCAGCTGGTTGCGCAGCTCGATGAAGACGCGATGCACCTGGCGTTGACTGAGGGCTTGGCCCAATCGGCGGCCGCGCGTGCCGATGAAAAACGGCATCTGCGCGCTGCTGTGCGTCACTCGTACCCGTCGTCGCCGGTAGCGCGCCAGCGCTTCCACCGTACTCCAGTGCAGGGGCACGAGCCGTGACTTCATGAACTTCGTGCGGCGCACGGTGAGTGTGCCGGCGCCGAGATCAACGTCGGCGTCGCGCAGGGCGAGGACCTCGGAGACGCGCAATCCCGTCGAAGCCAGCAAGCCAAACACCGCCTCGAAGGTCGCCGGTCGCAATCCACCCTGGGGGTGCAGTGTGCGCGCAGCGGCCAGTAGCGCGACGATCTCCTCATCGCGATAAATGTGCGGGGCCACGCGTCCCGGCACCGGTCCGAAGATCAACTCATCGGGTACTGCGGTGCGCGGCTCGAACTGGCGCATCCAGCGAGCGAAGGGGCGAAGGATCTTCAGTCGTCTCGCCCAAGTCTCGGCGGTGCCGCGCTGCGCTTTATCGCGCCGCGCCCACTCGGCCATCAGCTCGACTGTCAGGGGTCCCTGATGACGCCGACGTTCCACAAAACGCGCGAAGCTGATGAGTGCATAGCCGGGATTACGCGCCTGAAAACCTAGGCGGCGACGTTCAGCCAGGAATGTCTGCGCCCGCTGCATGACGGTGGGGGCGCTCATGTGGAACTCCCCGGCCACGGCAACGCCACCGCGGCCAATCGCGGATGGTCGAGCTTGGCGTAGATCAGCGTGGTGTTCAGCGAGCGGTGGCGCAGGACATCGGCGACCTCCTTGAGCGAACTGCCCTGCTCGATCAGTCGACACGCCAGCGAGTGGCGTAGCGCATGAGAGCGACCGTGTGCGAGACCGATGCGCCCAAAGGCGTCGCGGATCACGCGCCGCACAGCATGCGCGCTGATGGGCTGATCGCGCGGCGCCAGACGACGCACGAAGACGGCGGGGTTGCTGGTCTTGGGCCGCTCGTAGCGCAGGTAGTCGGCCAGCGCGCGGCCGGTGGTTGCCAGCAGCGGCAAAATATCCTCGCGACGCGACTTGGTGTGCCGTAGTGTCACGGTGCCGGCGCGCCAATCAATATCGGCGAGTTGCAGCTGGGCCACCTCGCTGCTGCGCAGACCCAGGTCCAGCGCACAGCGCACCATGGCGTAGCCGCGCCGCGGAGACGGCAGCTCGGCAGTAAAGGAACTGAGCAGCCGCTTGACCTCAAAGGGCCTGAGCGCACGTGGCAGCGGGGCCAAGCTCCAATGGGCCGGCGAGGCAATCACGCCGGCCAGGGCGTGCACCCGATCGCCGCAGCTCGTGCGGTAACGCAGGTATCCTCGCAGCGCTGAAGTCAGCGCCGTGGCGTTGGACGTTGTACCGCGCAACTCCAGCTGAGTCGCGATGAACTGGCGCAGGTCCTCGGGCCGCAGCTGCGCAAACACCACCGGTCCGTCGGTGAACTTATAACGCAGCAAGCGCTGGACGAGGCGCAGGCCGCAGCGGCGTGTCCCCTCGCTGAGCCCGCGGGCCTCACGCAGGTGCGCATCATATCGATCCAACTCCTCGGCAATCGGGCCGGTCGCACCGGCCGGTTCGGCAATAACCTTGCACTCGCGAAGCACTTTAAGCAGATGAGCGCACGCGGCGCGCAACGCACTGAGTGTGCGCACCACCGGCTTGGGACAGTCGCAACGCGGTAGGTGCCTGGTAAGGAACAGCTCGACCGCCGCCTCGTCGAGTTGGCAAAGCGGCAGACAGCACTGGCTCATCCAGCGTCCCAAATGCGCCAGGCTCGCGATATACGTGCCACGGCTTTGAGCGGAATATCGAGCGTGCGTCAGGTAGGCGGAAAAGGCGGCTGCGTGTGGCGCCAATACGCTATTAGCCAGCCACGCCTTTGGTCTGGTATGCAGAGAGGTGATCGAGTCCATGTGGGTCTCCTGAAGTGGTGATACCACCTCAGTTGACCACCAAAATTATGTACAGTGCGCGTGAACCCCAATGCGTGGAAAGCCTATAGATAAAGCGCTTCGGCCCCTATACACAATCACAACTGTGCATAATCGTTCACTGTGCATAATGGCCGTTATGAATAGCTCTCCATAACGGCCAATACCGGGCACTGGTACTTCTGCAATTGGAGGCTCTAAGCAGACGTTCACAATTTCCATTAGGCTGGTCAAATATTAATCTGCGCTCGGGCGCGTTTTCGAAAATGCAGGGAGGTTGGCGAATGCGATCAACCGTGCTGGTACTTTGCGTGATGTTGGTGAATTGTTTGGTAGTGACGTCTGTCGCGCAAACGACCGCGGGAACTCGCGCGCTTGGAAAGACCTGGCCAATAGATATGGATCTACTGGGCCGCGGGGGCACACCGACCACGCGAGTTTCCAGGTGGATGAAGTACGCGATCACAATACCGCCCAATCACCCATTTCGCATTGTGTTCTTCTCTACTCAAAAGTTTAGGACGACGGGGTATGAAACCGATGTCCTCCTCGTACTGTCCCGTCGCGAATATGACCTACTGGATAGCTTCACGCGGTCGCGGCAATGCGATGAGGCGGCGCGACCCCCTGCCGGTGGCATGATCATGGCGTACCGCGGTAGGCATCTGCGCGCCTGCTGGTTAGCGCAGGACACTGCGTGCGACTACTTGACTGCCATTTCAACTTTGCCCGGAATCAACTGGACGCCAGCGCAGATAGGGATAATTCATGGTCAATCGTGGGATACGCAGTGCAAAGATTCGGGATGGTGGGAATATCAGGAGAAGTTTAGACAAGAAGCTGAGGATTCGGCTAAATCCCGGAGCACCGAAGGTGCCCGAGAGAAATAGCGTGCGCCATAGCAGTCACTCGCGGCTGCCCGCTTCGGGTCGATACCTCCCGGTCGGTGCCCGGCGGCTGCCATGGGTCAACTGTCGGCCAACTGCGGAAGTTAGCCTTCTAAATTGTCACACCAGGAAGCCGCCGTTCAATAGCTAAGGTAAGCTAGACCCGATGATTGCGGTTCCGACCAATAATTCTTGGGCCACCCAGTCCGTGTACCTAATCCGCCTTGCATTCATTTCTGTTCTGATGCCTTTGTGCACAGTCGTCATCGGCAGTACTCGAACAGAGACGATCCAGATCGGATCCACCCGCTTCTGCGTGCCCGAGGTGGACGTGATTAATACGCCAGGATGGATCCCGAATGACACTAAGCAACTGAATTATGACGGGGTAGCGTTTGCTGTTATCAATGAAGTTCTGTCTACGGACGTGCACTATGAGCCGGCCCCCAACATATTTGGCAAAGGCATACCTATCTCCGGAACACTAGCACCGGCAAGAAGGGATGAGTGGCTTGGCAAAATGCCTGCGAGCAATTACTGGCGTGAGCTTGCCGAGGGTCCCAACGCCATCATTGAGATCGACAGTGAGGCCCATCAAATACGAGCTTTTCAAACCGCAGCGCGTGATCGTTGGATGGTCTGGGCTATTGATCCAGCGTATCCCGTGGAACCGGCGTCGATTGGGAATGGCGGATCAATTCTGGCACTTTGTCATCGCACAGATTTTCGCGGTATAGGGATCCATCGTGTTGACGAAACGGTAACCTGCCAACGACGTTCTTTAAGGGGTAATTTTTTCCTCTCGTATACGTTTGGCGGCCAAAACATCCAGAGAGTCCCTGCTTTAGATGATGAAGTGTGGAAAATTGTTCTATCGTGGCGATGCGGAACATTTACTAAGTAACCCCGAAGCCGACCTTGGCCACTGACCGCAACGGGTCGACTTGAGACCTTCGCCGTGACGGGTCGGCGATCCGCGTGACATCGCCCCGGGAGGCGACGCCGATCGAAAATCCTGGGTTTTGATATGGTTATCTTAATCTGATAACATTCCAAGCCGATGGACCCACGCGATCCGACCCTCGATGTGCTTCTCGACCTCGATGGGCAGGTCTTTGTTGTAGACCCTGAAGGCGGCCATTGGGTGCGATTCGTCGTGACGCGGGTGCCGGTGGCGCCGGAGAAGCCGCACGGCCTCGATTATTCGCTGACGCTGCACGGTCCTGATGGCGAGCGGCTGGTCGGGTTCGATAATGCTCATCCCGTCGGCGGGCAGGAGCGGGGCGAGCCGCAGGACCATCGGCACAGACTGAGGACGATCAAGGCATATGAATATCGCGACGCTGCGGGTCTGCTCGCTGATTTTTGGAACATGGTGGACGCAGTGTTGCGCGAAAGAGGAGTAATTCCATGACGACTCTAAAAGTGGGCATCGCAAGCTACAAGGAGATGAAGTCTCGAACGATGGCGGTGGCGCGCGGCGCGCGGCGCATTACCGCCGACGAGCCGAAGGTCTGGTTCACCTCGACGGAGTCATTTGCCAAGGTCCTGTCGGCCGGCAATCGTGAACTGCTGCAGGTCATCGCCAAAGAGGCGCCGAGCTCGCTCGATGAGTTGGCTCGGATCACCGGACGAGCCAAATCAAACCTGTCCCGAACGTTGAAGACTATGGCAGGCTATGGCCTCGTCCGACTGGAACGTGGCGACAAGGGCCGAATCACGCCGAAAGTCACCCATGATCGGGTGGAGTTGGACCTGCCGCTTATTGGGTCAAGCGATGCCGATCAAAGCCGCAAAGTAAGTTGATAGACCATTCAAAGTCAGCAGCGAAAAGGGTGGTACTGAAGTCGAAGGCCTCCGGCCCGCGTAGCTAGCCGCGTAGCTACGCCGCAGACGCAAGAGACCCAACCGGTGTACAATCAATAGCTTATGAGTGGTACCCACGAACAGGTGCAGAACATCGAATAGCTTCCGGAGCCGTTTGGTCGCTTCCGGACCGGCCTCGCATTTCGCTATAAATCAAGCAATTATTGTCTACCGACGGCCATGGACTTTCCAGGACTGGCGGCGCTAATGTTGTTGCTGGATGCGTAGCTACAACGCTAGCTACAACCTACCGGAACGGCGTGTTCCTGGTTTGGCTACAACGGCGTTCGGCAATGGCAGGTAATCCATGGGCGCGGGACAGACTGACGGCGCTTGAGGTCAAGCGGGCGCATGAGAGGGGCAGGCCCGTGCTGCTCCCTGATGGCGCGGGGCTCTACCTGCGCAAGCAATCCGCTACGGGCACAGCCTGGACGCTACGTTATCGTTTTGGCGGGCGAGATCGGTGGATGAAGCTGGGCAGCTACCCGGATATGGAGTTGGCGGAGGCCCGCGAGGCCGCGCGTGCCAAGCGCACGCTGGTCGATGCCGGCCGCGACCCGCTGCTGGAATAGCACGCCGAGATCGAGGCGCAGCTCAAAGCCAGCGCTGCGAAGAAGGCGCGCGGCAAGTTCAAGGAGCTGGCCGAGGACTGGTACGAAACCGAGATCGAAGGCAGGCACCTCCAGCACCCGGCGGTGCCGCGCCGTTATCTGGACAAATACATGCTTCCCGAGTTCGGCAGTATCGTACCCGCCGACATCACTCCGGCCATGGCGGCCCGCTTGCTGGCCGGTGTTGGAAAGAAAGCCCCTACGGCGGCGAATGATCTCTTGCGCTATTTGCGGCGTGTGTTGCGATTCGGCGTCCGCAGACATCTGATAACGTCCAGCCCGGTCGCCGACTTCAATCTCAGCGATGCCGGCGGGAAGGAGTCCGCGCGGCGACGCTCCCTAAGCCGTGACGAGCTCGAGCGGCTGTTCAAGGCGCTGCGGGACTCACCGAGCTTCGGTGGCACCAATCTGCTGACGATCAAACTTCTGCTGGCCCTCGGCGTGCGCAAAGGCGAACTGCTGCGCGCCAAGTGGTGTGAGTTCGATCTGGATGGCGTGACGGACTTGGGCCCGGTGTGGCGACTAGCGGCGAAGAGAACCAAGACCGCGGCGCCGGTGTCGATCCCGTTGGCGCCAGCGGCCGTCGGATGGCTGAAAGCCCTCCGCGAAGTCTCCTGTGGCAGCGAATTCATATTGCCAAAGAGGCGCAGAGACCGCCGGCAACGTGCACTACACGTCGGCATCGATACTTTGAATGCTGCTCTTGCCGGCGTCGATCACGGCCTGGACGAATTCACGATTCACGACCTACGGCGAACCATGCGCACGCATTTGTCGTCGCTCGGGATTCGCAGCGAGGTCGCGGAGCGCTGCCTCAACCACAAGCTGCCTGGCGTCCAGGGTGTATACAACACGCATGATTATTTTGCGGAGCGCAAAGCCGCGCTCGAAACCTGGACGTCGCTCCTGCTGGAAATCGAGCGCGGCGAGCGAAAAGTGGCGCCCATGCGATCCCGTCGCTCCAACTCGTAACGCCAGAGCGAGGAAGCATCAATGCGGAAATCCATTGCCCCCGAACAGATCGCCCGCGCCATCCTCATCCTGCGCGGGCAGCGCGTCTTGCAGGATTCCGAACTCGCCGCCCTCTATGGGGTGAGCACCAAGCGCTTCAATCAGCAGGTTCGCCGCAACCGTAAACGTTTTCCGGCCGATTTCATGTTTCAGCTCACCGCCGACGAGACCAGTTCTTTAAGGTCACAAATTGCAACCTTAAAGACCAGCGGTGGTCAGAATCGCACGTCGCCGTACGTGGAAGGGACCAGTTCTTTAAGGTCGCAATTTGCGACCTTGAAGCTCGGCCGCGGCCAGCATCGCAAGTATTTGCCGTACGTCTTCACAGAACATGGCGCGATCATGGCCGCCACGATTCTCAACAGCCCGCGCGCCATCGAAATAAGCGTCTACGTGGTGCGCGCCATCGTTCTGCTGCGTGAGATGCTCGCTTCGAACAAGGAACTGGCGCGTCGCTTCGCACAGCTCGAAACCCGGCTCGACAAAAAGCTCACCGTCCACGATGAAGCCATCGCCGCCATCCTTGCTGCCATCCGCCAGCTCATGCACCCGCCTAGCCCGAAGCGCCGGCCTATTGGCTTCACCGCGGATCTTCGCGAGAAGGTGTAGCAATTCCGCAGAGATGGCGGCATTTGTATGACAACAGCGGCCGAATGCCTATCATGCCGCCGCCGCCGTTCGGCTGTCTGGGGCTGTCGCCGGACGTGAGCCTCGCCGCGGCGCGTATCGAGGCGCGGGAAAAGCGCCTCATGCTCGACAAGCGGCGTGATCCGCTGTTCGCCAAGCAAGAGGCCGAAGAAGCGCAGCGGGCCGCGATCGCCGCCCAGAAGGCGCGCCGAACGTTTCGCGATCTGGCGGAGGATTGGTACGGCACCGAGATCAACCCGCGGCGTCTCAAGCACCCGAAGGTGCCACGCCGCTACCTCGATAAATACCTGCTGCCGGCGTTCGGAGAGCGTGTGCCCTCTGAAATCACCGCGTCACTGGAAAACCCGCCGCGCGCTTCGCGATGACCCAAGACCGGTCACTGACGGTACCACACGGACTGGTCATAAGCAGTCGATCGGCGGTTAAGGTAGTCTCACCCGGCCTGACACCAATCATCGAAAGCCACATCGAATCCTTCAACAAGGAACGAAAATGCGCATGGCTCGCAACCCAGGAAGAGTCGCCGGACTGTGGTACCTGCTGCTGATTATCGTCGGCCCACTGCGCATCATGTACATACCCAGCAAACTCTTCGTGCACGGCAACGCTGCCGACACGGTCAACAATATCGCCGCCCACGAGTTGCTTTTCCGTATGGGAATCGCGAGCGAGCTGGCCGGCGCGGTTGTCTTAATTTTTCTCACACTTGTTTTCTACCGGTTGTTCGTTGCAGTTGACCGCGCCCTCGCCACTCTTGTGGTCATCCTCGGGGGCGTGATGCCGGCTGTCATATACTTCGTTGGCGTCATGAATGACGCTGACAATCTCGCCGAGGCTTGGTAGCGGATTTTCTTGATTGGAGACTGGATTGTGCCCTATCTGGCGAAAGTTGTACTTCACTGTCCAGCTGGCCTCCATGGCGGACTTGAGGAACTCGTTCAAGCCTTTATTAGGGATGGCGTAACCTTTGTCGCAGTGGCAGGGAAAGACGCAAGCCTCATCGAGGATATTATTGATGAGGTTTGCATGGGAGACGGTACTCAGCCGTACTCGATGCTTACAACCAGTCATCCCGGTGAGTCTTTAGCAGCGGTCGTGGAGTTCGCGCAGTCACTGAACCTCGAATTTGTCGGGCCAGCAGAGGTCGTGAAATTCTAGTAAACCGTGAGCGTTACTGGACGTTGACGGCTGTCTTCTGTGGGTCGAGTGGAGACCTTCGTCGTGACGCGTCGGCGATCGCGTGGCGTCGGGGGAGGCGACCCCGTCGCGTACTACGCCGGCGAAGGACTTTAGATACGATATTTGCGGGGCGGTCTCAAGAGAAGTCCCGTCAAACGGTCACGGAATCCTGACGAAAATAATTCCCGGAATCTCACCGATGTCCATCTACCTTTGAAATGACCGCGTCGACCGCCGCGCGCGCGAGCAAGCGCGTGGAGTCCAGCGCCGGCAACGGACAATCGTCCGGCCGCACGAGCAGCGGGATCTCCGTGCAGCCGAGAATCACGCAATCGCAGCCGCGCGCCCTCATGCGGTCGATGACTTCGTTGTAACGGAGACGGGATGCCTCGCTGAATATTCCATTGATCAGCTCCTGGAAGATGATGTCGTCGACGACCTTCTGGTCCCCTTCGGAGGGCGGGCTGATCTGCATGGCATGCTTCTCGAACATCTCCGGATAGACCGGCCCGCGCATGGTGAACCGGGTGCCGAGCAGCGCGGCATGCCGGTAGCCGGCATGCACGGCGGCCTTCGCGACTTCCTCGGCGATGTGCAGCCAGGGGATCGGCGATTTCGGCGCGACATGCTTGAAAGCGAGGTGCGCGGAATTGTCGGGACAGATCGCGAGTTCAGCCCCGGCATTCGCGACGATTTCCGTTTCGCGCAGCATCAAGTCGGCGACGCCCTCATAGTCGCCCCGATTGAATGCCGGCATCCACTCGCCCAAGGCGATGCAGCTGAGCGTCACCTGCGGATGCATGTGCTCGCCCATGATTTTCTGCGAGTACGCGGCAATCTCACGGAAGCACAGCGCCGCGCCCTCGGCGCTACACGCGACGATGCCGATATGTTTGGGCTTAGCGGGCAGATGCGACGACATAGATGTCAGCTCCGTTTTCACCCCAGCTTACTCGCAATTCGCTGTTGGTCGCCCGAGGCTGATCGACCCGTTCCTGCCTCGTATCGAGAGGAACTCTCTTTCGCAACGAATGCATCAAATTGATCCCTTGACGCGGTTCAGGCCGATGGGCGATATGTAAGTTGATCGGCCACCTGCTCCAGCCGCGCAGGATGAACGCAGACTTCGCTGGAGCAAGTCGCATTGGCCGAGGAGCCCCCTCAAAGATGGAACATGGTTCGCCGGCGAGTCCGTCCGGACCGCGAGGCGGTAGCAGTATCACCTCACAGCCCCCGGACGCCCGGTGGCCGACGATCAACTCAGTCGGGCGGGCATTCAGAGCCGCGCCTCATTTTACATGGATTGGATGTCGATCCGCTGGGGTCTGTTTCGTCGACTTATATAGCGAGACAGTCCAGCGGCGATGGTCGCCCGCGGCTCGCCTCAAGAAGGAATACTCAAATGAAATTTATGTTCATCGTCAAATCCGCTCACGCCATGGCACCGTCCCCAGCACTCTTGGAAGCAATGCACAAACTCGCCAACCGGGAGATCAAGGCCGGTCGTATGCTCGACAATGGCGGGCTGATGCCGATTGCCCAGGGCGCTCAGGTACGAATTATCGACGGGCAGCTCAGCGTTCTCGATGGTCCGTTCGTGGAAGCCAAGGAAGTCGTTGGCGGCTACGCAGTCTTCGAGCTGCACAGCAAGGAAGAGGCGGTAGCGTCGGCGGTCGAGTTCATGCAGCTTCACAAAGACCTCCTTCCGGGCTGGGAGGGAACGTGCGAGCTCCGCGCGTTCGCCCCAGGGGGACCATGACGGCGGCCGATGCGCATCGCGCCTATCCGTACGGCTTTCCTCGGTGCTCGAGGTCGTCTATCTCATCTTCAATGAGGGCTACACCGCGGCGCGCGGCCAGGACTCGTTCGCGGCGATCTCCTCTACAAGCTGGGCCGCTACGAAGCGGCGGGCGCCGCGTTCGCGACGGCGGCCGCGCAGGCCGGCAACCGGCGCGAGCATGACCTGCTGAAGCGGCGCGCCGCCGAGGCGGACGACGCTGCGTTGTCATCCGTCGGCGGCTTCGGCGCGCTCTGAGACGCCGTTCGCATTACATAAGCATTTTCAGAGATCGAATCGATTCCCAGAAATTTGACAGAGGCATTGCCCTCGCCAGAATCGAAGCACAATCTGCGATTCGAGACCGCTGTTGCGGTCAACGCTTCCGGGAGTCGCGCATGTTGATCCGATCTGACAGAGGGTTCACGCTCATTGAAATGATGATCGTGGTTGCGATCATCGGCATTCTGTCCGCCATCGGGGTTCCGGCCTACCTGAGTTACACCGCGCGTGCGCAGGTCATGGAAGGCTTGAGTCTTGCCGGCGGTTGGAAGGTTGCGATTGTCGAGTACTACGGCGAAAACGGCGCGTGGCCCTCGCAGTCGACGGACCTCAACGCCACGCCGTCGGTTGGCGTCTATGCGGGCAATGTTACCGTGGCTCCGGGCGGCGTAATTACCATCAACTACGGCGGGTCGCAGGTCAACCAGGCAATCAGCGGGCAAACGCTCACGCTGGTTCCCTACACCAACGACAACGGCGATGTGCTCTGGCAGTGCGGTCTCGCTGCGGCTCCCGCGGGCTCGATCGCCCTCGGGGCACTGCCGGGCGGCACGACGCTGGCCGCGCAGTATTTGCCGACCTCCTGCAAAAGCTAGGTTCGCCGTACCGACATAGCTGGACAAAGTGCAATCGCTGGACCCATCGATTGGGCCGGCGCCGGCCGGCGGCGTGTGTCAAACGTGACGCTTGGAGTGGACCCGTTAATCCGTGGAAGGTACGCTTGGACATGCGACCGCAACACGAACTTGTAATCGGCGCACCGGCGGCCGGTGCACCGGGGCCCTCCCCCTGTGGTCCACCGGACAGCGCACCGAGGGGCGTCCAACCACCGGACGGCGCATCGCGAGACGGCCGCCCTCAGGGCGATGAACCGCCGGGCCGCGGCACGCCGTCGAGCGATCTTGGGCGTCTCTACGTGATTGCGGCGCCGTCGGGCGCCGGCAAAACCAGCTTGGTCAAGGCGCTCATGGAGCGGGAACCGCGCATGCGCTTTTCGGTTTCCTATACCACGCGTGCGGCGCGGCCGAATGAGGTCGACGGCCGGGATTATCATTTCGTGAGCCAGGTCCGGTTCGAGGAGATGGCCGCGCGCGGCGAATTTCTTGAGCATGCCCGCGTATTCGACAATTTCTACGGCACGAGCTTGCGGACGGTGCAATCCGAATTGCGGGACGGCCATCTCCTGCTGTTGGAGATCGACTGGCAAGGCGCACGGCAGGTCAGATCCCGCCTCCCCGCCGCGCGCAGCATCTTCATACTGCCGCCGACGCGCCGTGCGCTCGAGGAGCGCCTGCGCGCACGGAGCACCGACTCCGAAGCGGTGATCGAGCGGCGTCTTCGGGACGCGGCGCAGGATCTGGCGCATTGGACGGAATTCGACTATGTCGTGTTCAATGACCAATTCGAGCGCGCCGTCGCCGATTTGCTCGCCATCGTGCAGCAGCGGGGCGACGAGTTGGCCGCGACCCGCCCCGAAGTTGCGCGCTTTGCGGCCGAATTGCTGAAATCCTAGCGCGAGGGATTTTCCGACGCCGGCCTTGAGTCCCAGCCCAGGCGTCCGCCTGAGCGTTTGCCGTAGCTCGCGCTTAGGTGGCCGGGGTACGGCACACTCTGCTATGCTTGCAATCCCTTTATTGGAACCCACGCCATGGCTCGTATTACCGTCGAAGACTGTTTGCAGAACGAACCCAACCTCTTCAACCTCGTGTTGCTGGCCGCCAAGCGTGCCCGCCGTTTGGCGAATGGCGCCGAGGCCACGGTCGAGTGGGAGAACGACAAGCCGACCGTAGTCGCGCTGCGCGAGATTGCCGCGGGAAACATCACTCTCGAGATGCTGGAAGAGACCGAAGAACCGGTGCAACAGCCGGTGAGCGAGCTCGACATGCCCTCCGATTTCCGCGCGCCGCAACTCGGGTTGGGTGACTGACCGCACCACCCGTCAGAGTAACGATGGACTATGCGTCTTCCATACTCGGTTTCCTACCCGGTGGAAGACGCTCCACCGGGATAAGTCAACTTTTAGATAAGCTCGAAGCCTATCTCTCTCCTGCGCAAGTCGAGCGGGTCCGCGAGGCCTACGAATTCGGCGCGGAAAAACATCATGGACAGAAGCGCGTTTCGGGCGAGCCGTACATCACGCACCCGGTCGCGGTCGCCGACATCCTGGCGGACCTGCGCCTCGACGCCGACACGCTGGTCGCCGCCATTCTGCATGACGTAATCGAGGATACGCCGACTGCAAAGGCCGAGATAGCGTCCATCTTCGGCCAGGTCGTTGCCGAACTGGTCGACGGCGTCAGCAAGCTCGACCAGATCCAGTTCAAGAATCGCCAGGAAGCGCAGGCGGAAAGCTTCCGCAAGATGCTGCTCGCCATGGTGCGCGACATCCGCGTCATCATGGTCAAACTCGCGGATCGCATGCACAACATGCGCACCCTCGGTGTCATGCCGCCGGTCAAGCGCCGCCGCAGCGCACGCGAGACGCTGGAGATCTACGCGCCCATCGCCGAGCGTCTGGGTCTGTACGCGGTCAAGCTGGAACTGGAGGATCTGGGTTTCCGGGCCCTGTATCCCTACCGCTACAAGGTGCTCGAACGCGAGTTGAAGCGCGCGCGCGGCAATCAGAAGGAGTTCGTCGGAAAAATCGCCGAGACCTTCAAAGGAACGCTGAAGAAGGCGCAGCTCGCCGGCGGCGTCGAGGGGCGCGAGAAGCATCTCTACAGCATTTACCGCAAGATGCAGACCAAGCACATCTCGCTCAATGAGATGGTCGATGTCTACGGCTTTCGAATCATCGTCGATAATCCCGACACCTGTTATCGCGTGCTTGGTTTGGTGCACAGCGTTTACAAACCCATGCCGGGGCGCTTCAAGGACTACATCGCGATTCCGCGCGTGAACGGCTATCAGTCCCTGCATACCACGCTGTTCGGCCCCAACGGCGTGCCGATCGAAGTCCAGATCCGCTCCGAGCAGATGCACCGCGTCGCCGAGTCCGGCATCGCCGCGCACTGGAAATACAAGTCCGGCGGCGATTCGTTCGGCGGCGTCGAGCACGACCGCGCGCGGGAATGGTTGGCGAGCCTGGTCCAGATTCAGGAGGGCGGCAGCTCGGAGGAATTCCTGGAAAGCGTCAAGGTGGACCTGTTTCCGGACAAGGTCTACGTGTTCACGCCGAAGGGAAAGATCCTGCGCCTGCCCACCGGCGCCACCGCCGTGGATTTTGCGTACGCCATCCATACCGATATCGGCAACCGCTGCGTTGCCGCCAAGGTGGACCGCCGCCTGGTGCCGCTGCGCACGCCGCTGCGCAACGGGCAGACCGTGGAGATCATCACGGCCAAGGGC
This sequence comes from uncultured Gammaproteobacteria bacterium, assembly GCA_963799885.1. Taxonomy (GTDB): domain Bacteria; phylum Pseudomonadota; class Gammaproteobacteria; order Steroidobacterales; family Steroidobacteraceae; genus Bog-1198. The sequence continues at coordinate 401,806 of CAWCYX010000008.1, forward strand.
GCCACGCCCAATCCGTCGTGGTCGAGCTTCCTCGTGACGGCCAAGGCGCGCGCGGCCATCCGCCAATACCTGAAGAACTTGAAGCGTGGCGAAGCGCTCGAGTTGGGCCGCCGTTTGCTGGGACTTGCCCTCGAGGAATTTTCCCTCAGTCTCAAGAAAGTAGCTCCGGCGGAGCTCGCCGCCGTGGCCAAGGAGCTGAATCTCAAGGACGCCGACGAACTCTTCGAGAAGATCGGACTGGGCGAGCGGCTCGCTCCGCTGGTGGCGCGGCGCCTGCAGCCGGCCCGCGAGGACGCGGAGAGTGCCGCGAGCAGTGGACCGCTCATGATCGCCGGCACGGAGGGACTTCTGGTCACGTACGCACGGTGCTGCTTCCCCATTCCGAAGGATCCGATCATGGCCTACTTGAGTGCCGGCCGCGGAGTGATGATCCACCGGCAAAATTGCGGTAACCTCGCCGAGTACCGCAAACAACCGGAGAAATGGCTGTCGGTGGCCTGGGAGGAAACCCACGGGCGTCTGTTCACCTCCGAGATCCAGCTGGAGATCAACAATCGCGTGGGGGTGCTGGCGGCGGTCGCCTCGAGCATTGCCGAAGGGGAGACCAACATCGACCAGGTGCAACTCGAGGAGCGCGACGTCAGCAACTCGTGGCTGCGCATACAGCTCCAAGTGCGCGACCGGCACCATCTGGCCCAGGTCATCAAAACCATCCGTCGCATGCCCGACGTACAGCGCGTGTTCCGCACGCTGGCGTGACGGTCCTTCATCCGCATGTCAACCTAGCATCGAAGTAACCATGAGCAAGCAAATCATATCGACCGCCGACGCCCCCGCTGCCATCGGCACCTATTCGCAGGCCGTCCGCGTTGGCAATACCATCTGGGTATCGGGACAAATCCCGTTGGATCCGCGCACCAAGGAATTGGTGCAGGGGGACGTCGAGGCTCAGACTCGCCAGGTGTTCGATAACCTGAAGGCCATCGTCATTGCCGCCGGAGCGACGTTCGACGACGTCGTCAAGGCCAACGTGTATCTGACAGATCTCTCGCACTTCGCACTCGTCAATAAGGTCATGTCGGAATACTTCCGCGAGCCCTATCCCGCGCGTGCCGCCGTCGGCGTTGCCGCCTTGCCGCGCGGAGCGCAGGTCGAAGTGGAGTGCATCGTCGCCCTGTGACCGAACTCAAGCCGGTCACCGCCCTGCGCGGCGTCGGCGACGCGCTTGCGCTGCGCCTGCGGGCGCTGGGCGTGGAGACGACACAGGACCTGCTGTTTCTCCTGCCGTCGCGCTACGAGGACCGCACTCGCGTGGTCCCCCTGGGCGAATTGCTCCCGGGCCAACGCGCCGCGGTTGAGGGCGAGGTGCTGCTCACGGAAGTCGCGTTCCGCGGCCGGCGCCAGATGCTGTGCCGGATCGCGGACGGATCCGGATTCCTTACGCTGCGCTTTTTTTACTTCACCGCCCAACAGCAGAACGGTTTGGCGCGCGGGGTACGCATCCGGTGCTTCGGCGAAGCGCGCCGCGGACCGCAGGGACTGGAAATCGTGCATCCGGAATATCGCCGGGTGGATTCATCCGCCGCAAAAGCGGCGGAAGATCATCTGACGCCGATTTATCCGGCCACCGAAGGCGTTACGCAGGGTCGGCTCCGGCAATTGGTGGGCCTGGCATTGGATCAGACCGCCGCGCACGATCTCGAGGATTGGCTGCCCGCCGCAGTGCTCGAGGATTCACGGCTGCCGTCGCTGCGCGATGCCCTGCTCTATGTGCATCGGCCGCCCGCGGACGCGCCCGTGGAGCAACTCCTCGAATGGCGTCACCCGGCGCAGCGGCGGTTGGCGTTCGAGGAGCTGCTGGCGCATCAGCTATCGCTCAAGCTCTTGCGTCAACGGATTCAAAGCGATCCCGGCTGGCCGCTGATCTCCGACGGCACTCTGAAGGCGGGCCTGATGTCGGCGCTGCCGTTTCAATTGACGGCGGCGCAGACCCGCGTGCTGCGTGAGATCGAGACCGATCTGGGCCACCCTAAGCCGATGCTGCGCCTGGTCCAAGGCGACGTCGGCTGCGGCAAGACGCTGGTTGCGGCTCTCGCCGCCACCCAGGCGGTGCAGCTGCGCCGGCAGGTGGCGCTCATGGCGCCCACCGAATTGCTCGCCGACCAACACGCGCAGAATTTCAGGCGTTGGTTCGAACCCTTGGGTGTCCCCATAGCCCTGCTCACCGGCCGGCAGACCGGCAGGGCACGCACCGCCGCCCTGGGCGCAATCCGCGAGGGGCACGCGCCCATCGTGATCGGCACTCATGCCCTGTTCCAGGAAAGCGTGGAGTTTGCATCGCTTGCGCTGGTCATCGTCGACGAACAGCATCGGTTCGGCGTGCATCAACGCCTCCGTCTGCGCGAGAAGGGCGGACACAACGGGCACCAGCCGCATCAGTTGATCATGACGGCGACCCCCATCCCGCGCACGCTGGCGATGACGGCATATGCCGATCTCGATGTGTCCATCATCGACGAGCTGCCGCCCGGGCGGACGCCCGTGAAGACCGTGGTGCTGGCCGGTACACGCCGCGACGAGGTCGTCATGCGTATCCGCACTGCGTGTTTGGAGGGCCGGCAAGCGTACTGGGTGTGTCCCCTCATCGATGAATCGGAGGAAATGCCGTATCAAGCGGCGGAAGAGACCGCCGCGGCACTCGCGGCGGCGCTGCCGGAGCTTGCTGTGGGCCTGGTCCACGGTCGCATGCCGTCGGCGGCAAAGGAATCGACCATGCGCCGTTTCAAGGACGGCGAGATCCAGCTCTTGGTGGCGACCACCGTCATCGAAGTGGGCGTCGACGTCCCTAATGCCACGCTCATGGTCATCGAAAACGCCGAGCGCATGGGACTCGCGCAATTGCACCAGCTGCGCGGACGGGTAGGCCGCGGGCGGCATGCGAGCTCTTGTCTCTTACTATATCGACCGCCGTTGTCCTCGCTGGCGCGCGAGCGGCTGGCCGTCATGCGTGACACCAACGACGGTTTCGTGGTGGCGCGCCGCGATCTCGAGCTTCGTGGTCCCGGGGAGCTCCTTGGCACCCGCCAGACCGGACTCGCGCAGATGCGCATCGCCGATCTATTGCGCGACGCAGATTTGCTGCCGCGAGTACAGAGTGCCGCAGAGACGCTGCTGAACGAGTGGCCTCTGCACGTGACGCCGCTCATCAGGCGCTGGGTGGGACATGCGGAGCAATACGGGCGGGTCGGGTAGAATGGCGCGATGACCTCCAAAGCAGCACGATCGATCCCCTCGGTTCAATGGCTTCCCGCCGAACGTCTGGGCCAGATGAATATTGAACCGGCGCTGCGCACGTGGCTCATCGGCAAAGGGATGCTGTCGGGGCGCGTGAAGGCGGCCTGCGGCGGCCAGTTCGCGCTGCGGCTGGTCGACCAATGGACCGGTCTGCTGACCAGTTCTCATAAACTGGGACTGCGGTCGGACGATACCGCCGGTTTGTTCAGAGACATCGAGATGGTCCACGGCACTCAGGTGTTGATATTCGGGCAGACGGTGATGCCGGACTCGACGTTGAGCCTGCATCCGTGGCTCGCTGAATTGGGCGACACCCCGCTCGATGAAACACTGATCGGCCTGTCCGGCGTCGACCGCGGCTCCTATGAGTATGCATGGCTGCCGGTGGACGATCCGCTGACGGCGCGCGCGCTGCGCGAGGCCGAGGTGAAGCCGGAGGGCTTGTGGGCCCGCCGCTCGCGGGTTGCGCTGCGCGGCGCACCGCTGCTCATGCAGGAAGTTTTTCTACCCGGCATGGGCCGAAGTCAGACAGGCTCTTAAGGCCCGGCATCGTGGCACTGCCGCGCTCGGGCGTTGAATTGATGGAGCGTGTCGCCGAACGCTGGCGATGGTTCATCTTTCGCGTGCGCTTTCACCCGCTGACCACGAATGAGCTGCCCCGCTTGGCCAGCACCGTCGACGATTACGTGGCGCTCACGCGCCTCGATCGTCCGATCGGCATCTGGCTGCTGCTGTGGCCCACGCTGTGGGCTTTGTGGATCGCCGGCCACGGCAAACCGGAGGCGCGGCTGTTCATCATCTTCGTCATCGGCACCGTGCTCATGCGTTCCGCCGGATGTGCCATCAACGACTATGCCGATCGCAGCTTCGACCCTCACGTGAAGCGCACGAAGGATCGCCCGCTGGCGGCCGGCCGGATCTCGACGCTGGAGGCCTTGGTGCTCTTCGCCGCGCTCTCGCTCACCGCGCTCGGCCTCGCTCTGCAGTTGAACAAGCTGACATTACTGTTCGCCGTTGCCGGAGCGCTGCTCGCGGTGACCTACCCGTTCATCAAGCGTTTCCTGTCGGTGCCGCAGCTCTATCTGGGGTTGACCTTCGGCTGGGGGATTCCGATGGCGTTCGTCGCCGAACGCGATGACTGGCCACCCCGCGTTGGTTGGTTGCTGCTGCTCGCCAACGTGCTGTGGGTCACCGTGTACGACACCATTTATGCGATGGTGGATCGCGATGACGACCTCAAAATCGGCGTGCGCTCCACCGCCATTCTGTTCGGCGATTCGGATCGCCACATCATCGCGATCCTGCAGGCCATGACGCTGTTGGCGCTGTACCTGGTCGGCAAGATGGTTCACATGGGCCCCTGGTACTACTGGGGCCTGGGAGCGGGGGGCATCTTCTTCGTGCATCATCTGTGGCTGATTCGCGGACGCGACCGTGACGCGTGCCTGCGCGCGTTCTTGGGCAACCATTACTTCGGTTTGTCGGTTTTTCTGGGCGTCGCGTTGAACTACCAATTCGGGCGGTGACCACGCACGCTGCAGTATTCAACTGCTTCGATGTTTTAGGTCCTTGCTTAGACACTTGCTTAGGCACTTTGCTTAGACACTTGTTTAGGCACTTATACATCCGGCGATGAATCCGGCCCGAGCCCTCGTCAACCGATCCTCCGTTGTTTGGTTGACTAAGCTTACCCTCCCCCTAATACTCCGCAGCATCCTACTGATGTCAGCCGCCACCGCGGCTTCGGGGCTCGCACTTGAATATTCGCAACGATTGGTCGCGCACGGAAGTCGAAGAGCTCTTGGCGCTCCCCTTCATGGACTTGATGTTCCAGGCGCAATCCGTTCACCGGGCCCATCAGATTCCCAATACCGTGCAAATCAGTACTTTGCTCAGTATCAAGACCGGCGCCTGCCCCGAGGATTGCGCCTACTGCCCGCAGAGCGTCCGCTACGACACCGGACTCGAAACCGAAGAGCTGATGGAGATCGAGGCAGTGGCCGCCCGGGCCCGGGCCGCGAAGGCCGCCGGCGCCACCCGATTCTGCATGGGCGCCGCCTACCGCTCGCCCAAACCGAAGGATCTGCGCAAAGTGCTCGGAATGATCCGCGATGTGAAGGCGCTGGGTCTCGAGACCTGCGCGACCCTCGGGATGGTGAGCCCGGCTCAAGCCCTGGACCTGAAGGCCGCCGGACTCGACTACTACAACCACAACATCGACACCTCGCCCGAGTACTACGACAAGATCATCACCACGCGCACCTTTCAGGATCGACTCGACACCCTGCAGGCCGTGCGGGACGCCGGCATGAATGTATGCTGCGGCGGAATCGTCGGCATGGGCGAGAGCCCCGCGGACCGGGTGGGACTGCTGCACACCTTGGCCACCTTGGCGGAGCATCCCGAGAGCGTGCCCATCAATTTGTTGGTTCGGGTGGCGGGCACGCCTCTGGCCGATACGGCGGCGCTGGACCCGTTCGACTTCGTCCGCACGGTTGCCGCGGCCCGCATTCTCATGCCGCGCGCACATGTCCGGCTGTCGGCGGGTCGCAGCGAGATGAGCGACGAGTTGCAGGCGCTCTGCTTCATGGCGGGAGCGAACTCCATCTTCTACGGCGAGAAGCTGCTGACGACCGGCAACCCGGACACCGCGCATGATCGCCGATTGTTCGAGCGGCTGAACATCGCAGCAGAACCGGCGAGTGACCCCGCTCCGGCGTGAGCCGCGCATGAACGACGAGCGCACCGCTTACTCGGTCGACAAGCGCTGGCTGCGGCGCTCGTTCGATCGCGCGAGCGCGACCTACGATGCCGCCGCCGTGCTGCAGACCGAAGTGCGCGATCTGTTGTTGCAGCGGCTCGAATTGACGGATTTGTCGCCCAGACTCGTGGTCGACGCGGGCGCCGGCACCGGCCACGCGGGCCGTGCGCTGAAACGCCGCTATCCGAGCGCACAAGTGTTGGCGGTGGATTCGTCCTTCGGGATGCTGAACGCGGCGGCCCGGCAACAATCGTGGCTGCGTCCGTTTACGAGACTATGTGCCGACGTCGAGCGCCTACCCCTGCCGGATGGCAGCGTCGACCTCATCGTCAGTAATTTCATGCTGCAGTGGAGCGACTTGGACACCGCCCTGACGGAATTCCGGCGCGTACTCGCACCGCGCGGCTTCCTGACCTTTACGACCTTGGGTCCCGATACCTTGCGGGAATTGCGCGCCGCTTGGGCGCGGGCCGGGAGCGCGCATGCGGATTACCACACTCGGGTCAGCCACTTCCTCGACATGCATGACATCGGGGACGCGCTGGTGCGCGCCGGCTTTGCGGCACCGGTGCTCGACGTAGAACGCTATACCTTGACGTACGCCGACGTGCGGCATCTGGCCTCAGATCTCAAGGCGGTCGGTGCCCGGAATGCAACCAGCGGCCGGCTCAAGGGACTCACCGGCCCTCGCAAATTTGCCGCCATGCAGTCCGCCTATGAGGCCTTCCGCACCGACGGCCGGCTGCCCGCGACTTACGAAGTGGTATTCGGCCAGGCATGGGGCCCCGCCGCCGAAGTGCGCCGCGGCGGCGAAGACTCCACGCAGGTTTCCCTGGACGAGCTCAAACGCCAGCTGCGCACGCGGCGAAAACAGGAATCTTGAGACCGTGCTGCGGTTGTTTGTCACAGGCACCGATACCGGCGTGGGAAAGACCCGTATCGCCGCTGCCCTGTGTACGGCCTACGCCGCCAGGGAGAAGCGGGTGGCAGCCATGAAACCCGTGGCCTCGGGCTGTACGCAAACCTCCGCCGGACTGCGCAACGAGGACGCCGAGGCGCTGCTCGCCGCGATGACGGTGCGCGCCGCCTATGCTGAGGTGAACCCCTATGCATTTGAACCGGCGATCGCTCCCCATATCGCTGCCATGGAAGCCGGGTGCTCCATCGATTTCCGACTGCTGGATCGATGCTACGAGCGACTTTGTCGGCACAGCGACGTCATCATCGTCGAAGGCGCAGGAGGCTGGCTTGCTCCGCTCGACGCGACGCATACTTTTGCCGATCTGGCCGTCCGCTGGCAGCTCGACGTCGTTCTGGTCGTGGGTCTGCGATTGGGCTGCCTGAACCACGCCCTGCTGACGGCTGGAGGCCATCGAGACGCGCGGCCTGCGGCTGGCGGGTTGGGTGGGAAACTCCGTGGATCCGGATTTCACGCGCCGCGAGGCGAACATCGCCACCCTGCGCTCGCGCCTCGCGGCGCCAACTGCCTGGGGGTATTTCCCTATTCGCCCGCATGCCAGCGCCGGCGAATTATCGACATACGTTTCGTATCCACGCTTCATGAATTGGAGCCGACGCGCGCCGCCCTTGAGTTATTCTTGCGCCCATGGAAAAGCGCATCGAACTCGCGCCCAATTGTTCGTTGACGGCCGGCGGGAGCCAGCTTTTCTTCGCCGCCACCTGCTTGTTTTCATTGGCTTTTTGTATGATTTTCGTGGTTCATGGGATTCTGGCCGGTGTTGCCGTTCTGGGCGCTGGAGATGCTGGCCCTGGGCATGCGCCCTGCGGGCCAACATGCGGCGCCGCGCTCTATACCCAAACCGTGACCATCACCGACTCGCAGATCAGCCTGGTGACCCGCTCTCGGCGGGGCGAGGCAAAACAAGAGTTTGCGCGGCATTGGGCGAAGGTTAGACTTCGCAGTCCGCGCACGCGTCTCTATCCGAGCAGATTGACTGATCGAGAGTCGCGGGCGGGCTTATCGAGGTCGGCAGTTTCCTCACCGAGGAGGAGCGCTGCGTTCTCGCCAAGCGTTTACGGAATTTAGTGGGCGGCATGAACGAGTCGCCGCCGCTTGAATGATTGGCGCAGGAGCGCTGAGGGGATACGTTGAGATGAGAGTACCAGGGCGAGCGTACGACCATCGCACTTCTCGGCTGCGAGGTCTATCCGAGGGCACATGTGCAGCGCGCGCTCGCCGCCATCTGCGTTCGCATCGCCGACACGGCAGCCAGCCAATACTTCGAACGGCTACAACTTGCCGATCGGCGTCACCAGCTTGAGCGAGGACATGTACGCCTTGCACATGGAGGTGTTCTGGATCTGCGTCGGCATCGCCGTCGTGGTATTCGGCGCGATGATCTATTCGCCTGGTGAAGTTCCGCCACTCGCAGGGCGCCGTTCCCGATACCACCATGGTCCACAGCACCAAGGTGGAGATCATCTGGACCATCATTCCGGTGCATCATCCTGGTGGTGATGGCCGTGCCCGCCGCGGACCTCATCCTCAAACAGGAAGACACCCGCAATTCGGAACTGTCGATCCGGGTTACCGGCTATCAATGGAAGTGGCAATACCAGTACATGGACGCGGGCGACGGCGTGAACTTCTTCTCGACGCTCAAACAGGATTCGAACTTCGCCCGCCAATTGAACTCCGGCATCGATCCGAGTTCGGTGCCGAATTACCTGCTGGACGTGGACAAACCCCTGGTGATTCCGAGCGGCACCAAGGTCCGCCTGCTGCTCACGTCCATGGATGTCATCCACGCCTGGTGGGTCCCGGATTTCGGCGCCAAGCGCTCGGCCATCCCGGGTTTCGTCAACGAATTGTGGTTCAAGGTGGATGCCGGCAAGGAAGGCATCTACCGCGGCCAATGCGCCGCGCTATGCGGCCGCGATCACGGCTTCATGCCGGTGGTGGTCGACGTGCGCACCCCCGACGATTTCAAGAAATGGGTCGAGGAGCAGAAGGCCGCGTCCAAAGCAGGCTGCAGCACCCGCCGACGGCGCCGCCGCCCACCGCGGCGAGCCCTCGAGCTGACACCGCAAGAAATCACGGCTACACGCTACACCCGCTTACCCTTATAGAGAGTCATCGCATCATGGCCCACGATCACGCTGCCCACACCGCCGATCACGACGACCACCACGACAGAGCCGGCCACGGCATCAAGCGCTGGCTGTTCGCCACCAACCACAAAGACATCGGGACCATGTACCTGGTGTTCAGCCTCATCATGTTCTTCATCGGCGGCGCCATGGCCATGGTCATCCGCGCCGAGTTGTTCAAGCCCGGCCTGCAGCTGGTTGAGCCCGGGTTCTTCAATCAGATGACCACCATGCACGCCCTGGTGATGATTTTCGGCGCCGTCATGCCGTCCTTCGTGGGTCTTGCGAATTGGATGATTCCGCTGCAGGTGGGCGCGCCCGACATGGCGCTGCCGCGCATGAACAACTTCAGCTTCTGGATCCTGCCTTTCGCCTTCACCATCCTGCTGTCGACGTTGTTCGTGCCGGGGGGCGCGCCGGCGGGCGGCTGGACCATGTACCCGCCGTTGTTCCTGCAGGGCGGCAACTACGTCGCCATGGCGATTTTCGCGGTTCACTTGATGGGCGCCTCGTCCATCATGGGTGCCATCAATGTGATCGTCACCATCATGAACATGCGCGCTCCCGGCATGAACGCTGCTTGAAGATGCCGCTGTTCTGCTGGTCGTGGCTGATTACCGCGTACCTGCTGATCGCTCGTCATGCCGGTGCTCGCCGGCGCGGTGACCATGCTGCTGACGGATCATTATTTCGGCACCAGTTTCTTCAACGCGGCCGGCGGCGGCGATCCGGTGATGTTCGAGCACGTGTTCTGGTTCTTCGGGCATCCCGAGGTGTACATCATGATTTTGCCGGCTTTCGGCATCATCTCGGAGATCCTGCCCACCTTCTCGCGCAAGCCGCTGTTCGGCGCGACGTCGATGATCTACGCCATCGCGTCGATTGCCTTCCTGAGCTTCATCGTGTGGGGACACCACATGTTCGTCGACGGCATGCCGTTGGCGGCGCAGGTGTTCTTCATGATGTCGACCATGCTGATCGCGGTACCCACGGGCGTGAAGGTGTTCAACTGGACGGCCACCATGTGGCGCGGCTCGCTGTCCTTCGAACCACCCATGCTGTTCGCGATTTCGTTCCTGTTCCTGTTCACCATCGGCGGCTTCTCAGGCGTGATGCTGGCCATCGTGCCGGTGGACTTCCAATACAACCAGACCTACTTCGTGGTGGCGCACTTCCACTACGTGCTGGTGCCGGGCGCGATATTCGCCATCATGGCGGCGCGTGTACTACTGGATCCCGAAGTGGACCGGGCAACATGTACAGCATGGCACTGGCGAAGAGGCATTTCTGGCTGTCGACGATCTTCGTGAACGTGCTGTTCTTCCCGCAGCATTTCCTCGGGTTGGCCGGCATGCCGCGGCGCATCCCCGACTACGCGGTGCAGTTCTCGGATTGGAACATGGTGTCGTCGATCGGCGGCTTCGGTTTCGGCCTGTCGCAAATCCTGTTCGTCATCGTGATCATTCAATGCGCACGCGGCGGCAAGAAGGCTTCGGCGGAAGTATGGGATGGCGCGACGCCCACCGGATTGGAATGGACTCATTCCGTCGCCGGCGCCGTACCACAGCTTCTCGGTGGCCCCCGACATCAAATGAGCGCGTCGAACGAGGCGGTCACCAACGACGAACGGGAGCACGCGCGCATGCGCATCCGCACACGCGCGCTGCTGTTGGCCTCGCTGGCCCTGGTGTTTTATTTCGGCTTCATCGCGCTCACGTTCTATCGCAGTCATCACTGATGAAAGGGAGAGACCTTGGTCAGTCCTGGTAAAGGAACCAACCGTCGCTTGATCGTCGGGTTGCTGGTCATGACTGCCGGCAGCTTCGCCTTCGGCTGGGCCCTCATTCCGCTGTACGACGTGTTCTGCCGGGTCACCGGCGTCGGCAATGCCGAAGCGAAGGCCGGACGGTCCGAGGCCCGGGAGAATATCGATCCCAACCGTGAGATCACCATCGAGTTCGTGGCCGATCCGGCCTCGGTGGGCAGCTACGAGTTCCGGCCGAAAGTCGCATCGATGCGGATCCACCCGGGAAAGCTCTACGACACGGAGTTCTACGCGAAGAATCTGACGGCGGCGGAATCGGTGGCGCAGGCGGTACCGAGCATCTCGCCCGGTGTCGCCGCAAGATACTTTCATAAAACCGAGTGCTTTTGCTTCAGCCCGCAGCGTTTTGGCGTCGGCGAAGGGCGCGACATGCCGGTGCGATTCATCGTGGATCCCGGCATTGCCGCCCAATGTGGACAAGCTCACCCTGGCCTATACCTTCTTCGATACGACTCAATCCGCAGCACGCCGGTGACCAAACGGCTAAACTCCTTCCTTTTTAATGGCTGAAGAGACTTCAATCATGGCGCAAGCGCACGCTCCCGACAGCAGACAAGTACTACGTTCCGCACAGCAGTCCGTGGCCGATTTACGGCTCGGTCTCGCTGTTCATCCTCATGATCGGCGCTGCCTGCACCCTGAACACCTGGCTGCCGGCTTGGTCGCTTGCTGCCGGGGTTCCTGCTGCTGATTTCGATGTTCGTCTTCTGGTTCGGCACCGTGATCGGAGAGAACGAACACGGCATGTACAACATGGCGGTCGATCGCTCGTTCCGCATGGGCATGATGTGGTTCATCTTCTCCGAAGTGATGTTCTTCGCCGCGTTCTTCGGCGCATTGTTCTACGCCCGCGAACTGGCGGTGCCCTGGCTGTCGGGCCACGGCGTGAAGGTCTTCAACAACCTCCTGCTGTGGAAGAACTACGGCGGCTCTTGGCCCACGAACGGCCCCGCGGCGTTGGGCCCGCGCGCCGACGGCACCTTCGAAACCGTATCCGCCCTCGGCCTGCCCGCCGTCAATACCGCCATCCTGCTCACCAGCAGCGTCACGGTGACCATCGCCCACCACGCGTTGATCGCGGGTCATCGCACGCGCCTGAAGTTCTTCCTGGCGTTGACGTTCCTGCTGGGCTTCACTTTCGTGTACCTGCAGGCCAAGGAATATCACGAGGCGTACACCGAACTCGGCCTGCGGCTCGAGCACCGGCATCTACGGGTCCACCTTCTTCATGTTGACCGGATTTCACGGCTTTCACGTGACGTTGGGCGCCATCATGCTGACGGTGATCTGGTTCCGCGTCATGAAGGGTCAGTTCACGCCGCAACGCCATTTCGCGTTCGAAGCCGTGGCCTGGTACTGGCACTTCGTCGACGTGGTATGGCTGGGGCTGTTCATTTTCGTCTATTGGCTCTAACGCGTCGGAGCAGCGGCGCGTCGCGCCGTCCCAACGGCAGGCTGCGCTGCGGTTCGATCCAGCCCCGTGAGTAGGCGACGAGCAGCAGCACGAACAGCAACACCGACAGAGCCGATTCGCCAAGCCCAGCGCTTTGACCATCTTGGCGCTGTTCGCCGGGTTTGCTGTTCGACAAGTGGAACAACGCTTTGCCCAGGCTGATTAGGATCAGCACCAGGATCGCGATAACGAGATATTTGAATTCCACGGCCGCCCAGCATTCAAAGGGAGGTCGTAGTATATCGTGCCCATCAAACTAGGCTCCCGCATCTTCACGCCGCGTCCGTTCACCACGGTGCTCACCCTCGTGATGCTGGCGGTGCTGTTGTCATTGGGGCGTTGGCAATTGCAGCGCGCGGATCAAAAACGCGAATTGTTCGATGCATTCGCCAAGGGTGCGGATGCGACGCGCCTCATCGATCTTCAGACTCCTCCGTTGCCGCGCTACCAGCACATCGAGGCTCGGGGCCATTACGACGGGTCGCGTCAGCTACTGATCGACAATATGACCGGCGGCGATGGCCGCGCCGGGTATTTCGTGGTGACTCCCTTTGCCTTGGCCGGCGGCGGATGGCTGCTCGTCAATCGCGGTTGGGTACCTCTGGGGGCCAGTCGCGCGGTGCTGCCGGCCGTTGACGTCGCAGGCGATCCGCGGCGCGTGCTCGGCCGTGCCGACCGATTGCCGAGCGCGGGGCTGCACATGGGCCAACCCGCCGCGCTTCGTCCGCCGTTCCCCGCGGTGGCAAATTTCCCCAGTCACTCGGACATCGAACAGCTCTTGCGGGAGACCTCGTGGGCGCCGGCCGCCGAGCTCGTGCTGCTCGACGCCGATCAGCCCGACGGCTATGTGCGCCAATGGCAGGCGCCCGGCTTTCCGGCCCTGCGCCACACGGCATATGCGGTGCAATGGTTCGGACTGGCCCTGGCCTTGGGCATCATCTATCTCGTGACCAACGTACGCCGGCCGGAAGCATGAAGGCCGGGGGAACAGTCCGCAACGCGGCTCACGATCGCCGCCAGCGACGGTTGTTGATTGGGCTGGCCTTGCTGTTCTTCGCACCGCTCGGCCTCTCGTTCTATCTGTACTACAGTCCGGCGGCCTGGCGGCCCGGCAAGCGTGTGAATCACGGTGATCTCATCGACCCGCCCCGGCCGCTGCCCGGACGTCACGCTGCCCATCGCGCATGCGTGCCGCCGGCGCAGGCAATCCCGGCTTGGCGCTCAAAGGCAAATGGACTCTCCTGTATGTGGGCGCGGGCGGTTGCAGCGCATCGTGCCGCGCCGAGCTCTACAAACCCGCCAGGTCCGCATTGCGCTGAATCGCGACATGGATCGTGTGCAACGGGTGTTCGTCGCGCTGCAGGGATGCTGCGACTGGCAGTTTCTCGACGCGCAGCACCCTGACCTCATCACAGTCCGCGCAACGGCCGACGCCGCGCCCCTACTCGACATTGTTGCCCAGTTTCAACGGCATCGCTCCGGCCGCCGCCGACCGCATCTATCTCATCGACCCTCTCGGCAATCTCATGATGTCGTATGCGCCCGACGCTCCGCCCAAGGGTATGTTGACGGACCTGAAGCGTTTACTGGGGCTGTCGCATGTGGGCTGACCCGCGGGCCCGCTTGGCGTGGTTCAGACGGCTGGCGTTGATCGGTGCGGCGCTTGCCGCGATCGTGGTGGTGCTGGGCGCCTGGGTGCGTCTCACCAATGCGGGACTCGGTTGCCCCGATTGGCCAGGCTGCTACGGCCACGTGTACCCAACCGGCGTGCAGCAGGCCGGCAAGGCATGGCACGAGATGATTCATCGCTATGCGGCCGCCACACTGGGTTTCATCATCACCGTCCTGCTGGTCTGGGCGGTGGCCGCGCGTAAAGATCGCGCACAGCCGCTGATCCCGGTGGCGCTGCTGTTCGTCATCGTCTGCCTACAGGGCGCACTGGGCGCGCTGACCGTGACCCTGCTCTTGAAGCCGCTCATCGTGACGGCACACCTGCTGGGAGGCCTTGCCACCATGAGCCTGTTGTGGTGGCTTTCCATCACGCCGGAACGGCGCGACCCGCCGGCCGCGGAAGCGGGATTGCGACGGTTTGCGCTGGCCGCTTGCGTGATCATGACCGCGCAGATCTTCCTCGGCGGCTGGACGAGTACCAATTATGCCGCCGTTGCCTGCCCGGACTTTCCCACGTGCCAGCGTTCCTGGTGGCCGCCGATGGAGTTTCGCGACGCGTTCGTCTTGTGGCGCGGACTCAACATCGTCTACGAGGGCGGCGTGCTCGACAATCCGGCGCGCATGGCCATTCATTTCACACACCGAATAGGCGCCTGCGTTACCGGCTTGACCCTCGTGAGCTTAGGACTTCTGGCCCTCACGCGCGCCGGCAGCCGACGTCTGTCGCACGCCGGCCTGTGGTTGGTGGCCGCCGTTCTCCTGCAGATAGGACTCGGAATCTCGACCGTGCGGCTCGGCGTTCCCTTGGGCGCGGCGACGCTCCACAATGCCGGTGCGGCGCTGCTGGTGATCGCCATGGTGTGGCTGCTGCGCGCGCTGTGGCCGGCTCCCGGGAGCCTGTCTGAGTATTCCACGTGGTACCCTGCCGCCATGGCAATCGCCCCGAGTAATCCCCCGATCGCCGCCGTCCGCTTGAGCGGATGGCGCGATTTTCTGGAGCTCACCAAACCCAAGGTGAGCCTGTTGATCGTGTTCACTGCCATCGTCGGCATGGTGCTGGCCTCGCCCGGCATGGTGCCGCTGCCGGCATTGATGTTCGGCACTCTGGGTATCGCCATGGCATCGGGTTCGGCCGCCGCATTCAATCACGTGCTCGACCGGCGCATCGACGAGCAGATGACACGGACCCGGCGGCGGCCGCTGCCGACGGGTCACCTGCTGCAGACGTCAGGCCGTGATCTTCGCGTGCATTCTGGCGGCCGGCTCCATGCTGGTGCTGTGGCTGTCGGTGGGCGGGCTCACCGCGGTGCTGACCTTCTGCTCACTGATCGGCTACGCCATCGTCTATACCCTGTGGCTGAAGCACGCGACGCCGCAAAACATCGTCATCGGCGGCGCCGCCGGCGCCGCTCCACCGGTGCTCGGCTGGGCGGCGGTCACCAACACGATCGATCCGCATGCGCTGCTGCTTGTTTCTGATCATCTTCACCTGGACGCCGCCGCATTTCTGGGCGCTGGCGATCGCGCGGCGCGACGATTACGCCAAGGTCGGAATACCCATGCTGCCCGTGACCCACGGCATCCCGTTCACGCGGCTGCAAATCGTGCTCTACACCATTCTGTTGATCTTGAGCACGTTGCTGCCGGTTCTCACCGGCATGAGCGGGTTGCTCTATCTGGTCGCGGTGCTCGTCCTCAACGGCAGATTTCTGTACTTCGTGCTCGCGCTTAACCGCGGCACGCGGCCCGATCTGCCGATGCGGACGTTCCGGTTCTCGATCACGTATCTCATGCTGCTGTTCGCTGCGCTGATCGTCGACCATTACCTGCGATTGAGCCTTTAAGTCAGTCCTTCGACAAGCTCTGTCCGACGATGGGAAGCTTGCGCAGCCGCTTTCCGGTCGCAGCGAATATCGCATTGCAAATGGCCGGAGCCACCGGCGGCACGGCCGCCTCGCCGATACCGCCGGGCGCCGCGTCGCTTTCGACGAGTTGCACGTCGACCTCCGGCATTTCATTTCCCCGCAACAGCCGATAGGAATTGAAATTGGTTTGCTGCACCCGGCCGCCCACCAAGGTCACGTCGCCCCAGAGCGCCGCCGTCAGTCCGAAGACGATGCCGCTCTCGATCTGCGATTCGACGATGCGCGGATTGACCATCTGGCCGCAATCCACGACGCAGGTGATCTTGTGCACTTTGACTTCCCCGGCTTCCACCGAAATCTCGGCGATCTGCGCGATCTGCAGTGCTGTAGCCCTCCATGAACGCGACCCCCCGATACCGACCCGGCGCCGGCCGGCCCCACCCCGCGCGCTCCGCGGCCGTCTTGAGCACATGCGCATGGCGCGGTTTTGCCGCAAGCAACCCCAGGCGAAACTCGACCGGATCCTTGCCGGCGGCAGCCGCGACTTCATCCATGAAGCTTTCGATCACGAAACAGTTGGGACGCATGGCTCACGGAGCGCAGGTAACCCACATCGATGCCGATTTCCTGCCGCGTGTAGGTAAGTGCAAAATTCGGCACGGCGTAGGGACAGTTCAGCGCCGCCTCGACCACGGAATCGAACGGATCCGTGGTTGAAGGAGACGCACGCGCGGTGATCGAAGGACTGGTGACGTGCAGCGACCACGCAATCAAGCGGCCCTCGGCGTCCAGGCCGCCTCTCAGCTCTTCACGGGCCGGCGGCCTGAAAAAGCTGTGCGTCATGTCGTCCTCACGCGTCCAGATCACTTTCACCGGAGCCCCGGCAGCCTTCGACGCGATGACGGCGGCCGGAATGAAGTCCACCTCCAAGCGCCGCCCGAAACCGCCGCCCAGGAACGTGGTGAACACGTTGACCTGGGCGGGCTCGAGGCCGGCCGCGGCAGCGGCCGCCATCTGGGCGGACTGCTGCACCTGGGTACCCACGTACAGGTCGCAGCCGTCGGGCTTCACATGGGCCGTGCAGTTCATCGGCTCCATCGGAGCGTGCGCCAGAAGAGGCAACTCGTACACCGAGTGCAGCGAACGCTTCGCGGACTTGAGCGCGTTTGCGGCATCGCCGTCCGATCGGGCGCTCAATCCCGGGCCGGCGTTCGCGGCCTTCTCCAGCACGGCGCGGATGCCGGCATTGTCGAGGCTTGCGTTGTCGCCGGGAGCCCACGTGATCTTCAGGACATTGCGCGCGCGCAGCGCTTGCCAGAAATGTTCCGCAACGACGACCACTCCGCCGTCGATCGCGATGACCTTTCGCACCCCCGGCATGGCTTCGGCGGCGGCGGCATCCAGTGCAGTCACCTTGCCGCCGAGCACCGGGCTTTGCGCGAGCGCAGCGTACAACAGCCCCGGTAGTTTGACGTCGATCCCGAATTCCGCGCTCCCATCGACCTTGCTCGCCGAGTCGATTCGCGACCGCGGCTTGCCGACGAGTTGAAAGTCGGCCCTGGCTTTGAGTTTGACGTCCTTGGGCACCGGTAATTTCGCGGCCGCGGCCGCCACCTCGCCATAGGTCACGGTCCTTCCCGCGGGCCCCAAGATGGAACCGTTCCTCACGCGACAGCCGCCGGGATCGACCCGCCACCGTGCGGCAGCCGCCGCCACCAGCATCGTGCGGGCTTGCGCCCCGGCCCGCCGCAATTTTTCCCACGCATCCGGCACGCTGTTGCTGGTGCCGGTGATCTGCCCACCGTTCGCGACGTTGACGTACGCATCGCCCACGGGCGCGGCAACGACCGTGATGGAGTCCAGCGGGATTTCGAGTTCCTCGGCCAGCAACATGGGCAGCGCCGTGTAGACGCCCTGGCCCATTTCGGAGCGGTCCACGATGACGGTGAACGAGTTGTCGGCCCCGATGGTGAGCCAGGCGTTCACCTGGCTGTTCGCTGCGCGCGTGCCGGCTTTTAGTCCGCTGCTGAAGCCCGGCAGCGCCAATGCCAGCAGCACGGTTCCGCCGGCGCGGGCCGCGGTGCCCAGGAATCGGCGGCGCGTCAGCTCCGCGAGTTGGCGGCTCAATTGCCTACACCGTCGCGGCTGCCGCCGCCCGCGCTCTGCACTGCGCCCGATCCCTGCAGTTCCGCCGCGCGGTGAATCGCCTTGCGGATCCGCGGATAGGTTCCGCAACGACAAAGGTTTCCGGACATTGCCGCATCGATGTCGGCATCGCTGGGATTCGGGTTGCGCTGGAGCAGAGCGGCGGCTGCCATGATTTGTCCCGACTGGCAATAGCCGCATTGCGGAACGTCGATTTCCAGCCATGCCTTCTGCACCGCGTGGCTGCGGTCCGGGGACAGCCCTTCGATGGTAGTGATCGCCCGGTCGGCGACCGCGCTCAAGGGCAGCACGCAGGAGCGGACCGCCGCGTCGTCCAAGTGCACCGTGCAGGCGCCGCACAGTGCCATGCCGCAGCCGAACTTGGTGCCCGTCATGCCAAGGTGGTCGCGCAGTACCCACAATAGGGGAGTGTCGGGCGCCGCGTCCGTGTCCATGAGCTTATTATTGACTTTGAGCCTCATCATGCGGCGATTCCGGTGGCGACCTGCGACAGCCGCAATGCTAGCATCGCGTCATGCCCGCGACCTCGACCTTTTTTCCGCGCGTTTTTGCGCTCGTGGTGGCCGTCGCGCTCGGCTACGCGCTGATGTTGATTTTCAGACCGTTCTTGGGCTCGATGACCTGGGCGGCGTTCCTCGCATTTCTGCTGTTTCCCTTGAACGTGCGCTGGCGCCGGCGCCTGCGCGGCAAAGCGATGGCGGCCGGCGTTCTCACGCTGGTGGCGCCCATCGCCATCCTGCTGCCGCTCTCCGCCCTGTCCATCGAATTCGTGACCCAGATATCCGCGCTGCTGCAAGAGCTGCAGAAGGCGGCAAAGCAATGGGACATCAAAACCTTCGCTGACCTACAGTCAATTCCCTTGGATCGCGCGATGCCAACGACTGGCTGCAAGCGCACGCAGGAATATCCGCCGCGCAAGTGCAGTCGTGGTTGGTATCCGGCACGCAGCAAATCCTGCAGCGCGCGGCAGGCTTCGGCGGATCGTTTTTCTTGGGAGCGCTGGATTCGCTGCTCGGTTTCGCGATCATGTTGTTTCTGCTGTTCTTTTTTCTGCGCGATGGCGACGAGATGATGGCGCGCGCGCGCGGGCTCATCCCCCTGGACGAAGAGCGCAAGGACCGGCTTTTCGATCAACTCAGCAACGTGACCCGCGCGATCATGTTCGGCACCAGCGTGACTGCACTGGCGCAGGGATTTCTGGTCGGGGTCGGCTTTGCCATCGCCGGTCTGCCCTCGCCCGTGGTGTTCGGCGTGCTCGGCGGCGCTCTTGTCGCTGCTGCCCATCGGCGGGCGCGGCTTTCGTCTGGGTGCCGGCGGCCGTCTGGCTGTTCGTCGACGGTCACTGGGGGTACGGCATCTTCATGGTCGTCTGGGGACTGATGTCTCGGAGGATTGGACAACGTGCTGCGGCCCTGCTCATATCGGGCCGCGCTAAGATTTCGGCGTTGGCGGTATTCATCGGCGTGTCTGGGCGGCATCCCCGCCTTCGGCGCCATCGGCGTCATTGCCGGCCCCGTGGTGCTCTCGTTGGCGCTGGCGCTGGTCGAGTTTGCCGAGGAAACGCGTAGCGGACGGGCGTAACCGACGGCGGCCCGCTGCAGTACAATCCGCGCCCTTATGGACGTATCGCATCTCCTCGACGGACTCAACGACGCCCAGCGGGAGGCCGTCGGCTCGCCGCTGGGCGCGGCGCTGGTGCTCGCCGGCGCCGGCAGCGGCAAGACCCGCGTGCTGGTTCACCGGGTTGCCTGGCTGATCCAGGTGGAGGGCGCGTCCCCGAACAGCATTTTGGCGGTCACCTTCACCAACAAGGCCGCAGCGGAGATGCGCGGGCGCATCGAGACCTTGCTGGGGATCCCCGGCGGCGCTTTGTGGATCGGCACATTTCACGGCCTCGCGCACCGCCTGCTGCGCCTGTCACTGGCGCGAGGCCGGGCTGCCTCAAGCGTTCCAGATCCTGGATTCGGAGGATCAGGCGCGAGTGTTGCGCAAGGTGCTCAAGGCGCTGGATCTCGACGAGACCCGTTGGGTGCCGCGCGAGATCCTGTGGTTCATCAATGCACAGAAGGATGAAGGGTTCCGCGCCAAGCACATCAAGGACAACGGCGATCCGACGCGCCGGCAATTGATCAAGATCTACCAGGCCTACGAGGAGGCCTGCCAGCGCGCGGGCGTGGTGGATTTCGCGGAGTTGCTGCTGCGCGCCTACGAAATGTGGCGCGACAACCCGGCGCTGCTGCGAGCACTACCGGACGCGCTTCCGCCACGTGCTGGTCGACGAATTTCAGGACACCAACGCCATTCAGTACAAGTGGCTGATGCTGCTCGCGGGGCCCGACGGCCTGCCGTTCGCGGTGGGCGACGACGACCAATCGATCTATCGCTGGCGCGGCGCCCGCGTCGAGAACTTGAATCAATTCCGCCGCGACTATCCGCAGCGCGGTGCTCTACAAGCTGGAACAAAACTACCGGTCCACCGGCACCATTCTCAAGGCCGCCAACGCGCTCATCGCCAACAATGCCGGCCGCCTCGGCAAGAACCTGTGGACCAGCGGCGCGGACGGCGACCGCGTAAAACTTTACGCCGCGTTCAACGAGCGCGATGAAGCCGACTTCGTGGTCAACCGCATCCGCGAATGGGTGGATCGCGGCGGCGCGCGGCGCGAGGTAGCCGTGCTGTACCGCTCCAACGCGCAATCGCGGGTCTTCGAAGAAGCCTTCTTGAATGCCCGCATGCCGTATCGCGTTTACGGGGGTCTGCGCTTCTTCGAGCGGGCGGAGATCAAGGACGCGCTCGCCTATCTTCGCCTGGTCGCGAGCCGCGCCGACGACACCTCCTTCGAGCGCGTGGTCAATCTGCCCACGCGCGGCATCGGCGCAAAGACCCTGGACACCTTGCGCGATATGGCCCGTGCCGGCGGCACATCGCTGTGGCACGCGGCGGTTGCGGCGGTCCAAAGCGGCCTCGCGCAGCGCGCAACGCAGGCGTTGCAGAGTTTCCTGCAGCTGATCGAGGAACTTGGGCGGCGAGGTCGCGGGGCTGGAACTCCACGAACAGGTGGACCACGTCATTCAAAACAGCGGACTGATCGAACACTTCAAGAAGGAGCGGGGCGAACGGGGCGAGGGCCGCGTCGAGAACCTGCTCGAGCTGGTGAGCGCCGCGCAAGGGCTTTTCGCCCGAAGGCGAAACCGATATGCAGCCGCTCGAATCGTTCCTGGCGCACGCCGTGCTGGAATCGGGGGAGGGACAGGCGGATCCGTATGCCGATTGCGTGCAAATGATGACGCTGCATACGGCCAAGGGGCTGGAATTTCCCGTGGTCTTCCTCGCGGGCATGGAAGACGGCGTGTTCCCGCATCAGCGCTCGATTGCCGATCTCGCCAGTCTGGAGGAGGAGCGCCGCCTGTGCTACGTCGGTGCAACGCGGGCCATGCGGCAGCTCTATATCACGTATGCCGAACAGCGCCGCCTCTACGGCGTGGATCAATACGGTCAACCGTCGCGCTTCATCAGCGAACTGCCCGCCGACTTGATCGAGGAAATTCGGCCCCGGTTGCAGGTCTCGCGGCCCGTATTCGTCAGGCGTCCGGTCTCCCTCGACGAAGCGTCCTCTCATAGCAACATGCGCATGGGGAGCCGCGTCCGGCACGCCAAGTTCGGCGACGGCGTGGTGCTCAATTTCGAGGGCAACGGCCCCCAGGCCCGCATCCAAGTGAACTTCGAGGGTCAGGGTACCAAGTGGCTGATGCTGTCATACGCCAACCTCGAGGTCGTGTAGAGTAATTGCCGTGAAAATCATCATCCTGGGTGCTGGACAGGTCGGCCGGACGGCCGCATTTCACCTCTCCCGTGAAGAGGCGAACGACGTCACGGTCATCGACGTGAACGAGGACATCCTGCGCGACCTGCAGGATCGCCTCGACATACGCACGGTCAACGGCAATGCCTCCAGTCCCCGCATTCTGGAGGCCGCGGGCATTGCGAGCACCGACATTCTCGTGGCGCTCACCAACAGCGACGAAGTCAACATGCTCGCGTGTCAGATCGCCTGGACTCTGTATCGCACTCCAAAGAAGATCGCACGCGTACGGTCGGCCGACTACACCGACCGGGACAGGCTGTTCGGCGAAAACGGCGTTGCGGTGGATGTGTGGATCAGCCCGGAACAGTTGGTCACGGAATATGTCGCCCGCCTGATCCGTTACCCGGGGGCGCTGCAGGTGCTGGACTTCGCCGACGGTCGTGTGCGGCTGGTGGGCATCCGCGCGCTGAAGGGCGGCCCCTTGGTGGGTCAAGCGCTGCGCACCTTGCGCGAACACATTCCCGCGGCCGATGCGCGGGTCGCGGCAATCTACCGTGCCGGAAAGAGCATCAAGCCGGAAGGGGAAACCGTCATCGAGGACGGCGACGAAGTGTTCTTTCTCGCGGCCAGCGCCAACATCCGCGTGGTCATGAAGGAGTTGCGCCGGGAGGAGGCGCCGGCGCGGCGCGTCGTGATCGCGGGCGGCGGCAACATCGGCTTCCGCCTGGCAAGCGACCTCGAAGACAAGAACCAGGTGAAGTTGATCGAGCGCGACGGTAAGCGCGCGCGCCGAGTGTCCGAACTGCTGAACCGGACCATCGTCCTGCACGGCGACGCCGCCGACGAGGAATTGCTGCTCGAGGAGAACATCGACAGCACGGATGTGTTCGCGGCGCTGACCAATTCGGAAGAGGCCAACATTTTGTCCGCCATGCTGGCGAAGCGTCTCGGTGCGCATAAGGTCATGGCATTGATCAACAAGCCGTCCTATGCGGAGCTCATCGAAAGCGGCTCCATCGACGTGGCGATCTCGCCGCAGACCGTGACCATCGGGTCGTTGCTCGCCCACGTGCGGCGTGGCGATGTGGTGCGGGTCCACTCGCTGCGGCGCGGCGCCGCGGAGGCCTTGGAGGTGGTGGTGCACGGCGATGCGGACAGCTCCAAGGTCATCGGCCGTCGCATCGAGGACATCACGCTGCCGGAAGGCACTACCTTGGGAGCCGTGGTGCGGGGTGACGACGTCATCATCGCGCACCACGACACCACGGTGCAGCCGGACGATCACCTCATCCTATTCCTGACCGACCGGCGACATATCGACGCCGTCGAGAAGTTGTTCCAAGGCTCCGCGTCGTTTCTGTGAAAGATATTCTCCTGCCGGTCGCCCACGTGTTTGCCATGGTCATGATGGTATTTTCGATGACCATGCTCGCCCCATTGGTCATGGCGGTCTGGGGACTCGACCCGGCGCTGTGGTCGTTCATCCTGTCGGCAGTGGCGACCTTCGTGCTGGGGGCGCTGCTGTGGCTGGCAACACGGCGCTTCAAGCGGGAATTGAAGACCCGCGACGGGCTGATGCTGGTCGCGCTGACGTGGATAGCGCTGCCTGCGGTCGCCGGATTCCCGCTCTGGAAATACCTGCCCATCAACTTCACGGACGCGTATTTCGAAGCGGCGTCCGGCCTGACCACGACGGGCGGCACGGTGCTGTCCGGGCTCGAATATCTGCCGCGGTCCATCAACTTATGGCGGCATCTCCTTTCCTGGCTCGGCGGCATGGGTATCATCGTGCTGGCGGTGGCCATTCTGCCCATGCTCGGCGTGGGCGGGATGCAGATCTATCGCGCCGAAATGCCCGGTCCCATGAAGGACAGCAAATTGACGCCGCGAATCGGGCAAACCGCCAAATTACTGTGGGCGGTGTACGCCGGCCTCACGGTGGCGTGCATCGTTTCCCTACGATTCGCCGGCATGGATTGGTTCGATGCCGTTTGCCACGGATTCTCAGCGCTGGCCCTCGGAGGTTTCTCCACCTACGACGCCAGCATCGGGCATTTCAATTCCCTGCCGATCGAGTTGGTGCTGACGATATTTCAGATCCTGGCGGCGATGAATTTCGCGACGCACTACCTGGCCTGGTCTCAGCGCGGCCTGCTGGCGTACTTTCGCGATGCCGAAGCGAAGGCGGTCCTCGGAGTACTGGCTGCCAGTTGCGCCGGCATCGCGCTGTTCTTGTTTTTGAGAGGCGCCTTTCCTGACTTCCCCACCGCGCTGCGGCACAGCTTCTTCAACGTGGTGTCGATCGCCGTCGACAGCGGCCTGCACACCGAGGACTACTCGCGGTGGCCGATCTTCGCGCCGATGTGGATGATGTTCCTCAGCTGCATCGTGGCGAGTTCCGGATCAACCGGCGGCGGCATCAAGATGATCCGCACGCTGGTGCTGGCCAAACAGGCGCACCGTGAACTCAACATGCTGGTGCATCCTAATATGGTACGGCCCCTCAAGGTGGGCGGCACGGTCATTGCAAACCGGGTGGTATTCGCCGTCCTGGCGTTCGTGTTTCTGTACTTCATGAGCATCGTCACGCTGATTTTCGTACAGCTGGCCAGCGGCCTGGATTTCCTCACGTCGCTGTCGTCGATCCTTGCATGCATCAATAACGCGGGACCGGGTTTGGGGCTGGTGGGGCCCGGCAGCAATTACGGCATCCTGACCGATTTCCAGACCTGGGTGTGTTCCGCGGCCATGCTCCTTGGTCGTCTGGAGATTTTCACGATTCTGGTGTTATTTACACCCACTTTATGGAGGAAATGACGCCACCTTTGGCGCTATTTTTCCACTTTTGATTTTTAATAGAGAAAGTGGGATTTTGTGGGCGTCCGCGGCATGATCGCCCTCCTGCAGCGTGTTCTCAAGGCCGAAGTTCGGGTCGATGGGGTGGCCGTCGCTGCGATCGAGCGCGGACTCTTGGTGTTTGTGGGGGTGCGTCCGGAGGATGATGTCCCGGTGGCTCAAAAGCTTCTGGACAGAATGTTGAAATATCGCGTTTTCGCCGATGATCATGGCAAAATGAACCTCAGTCTGAGCCAAATCGATGGGAATCTCCTTCTTGTCCCGCAATTCACGCTGGCCGCCGACACCCGCCACGGGCTACGGCCGGGGTTTTCCACGGCGGCCGCGCCGGAACTGGGGCGGCGCTTGTTCGAGTGGCTCGTCGCCGCGGCGCGCACCCAGCACCCGCGGGTGGAATGCGGCGTGTTCGGCGCCGATATGCAAGTTGCCCTGATCAACGATGGCCCCGTCACCTTTTGGCTGGAAGCGTAGCCGGGCGCCGATCCGGGGCTGGGTGGGACCCGCGCCGCGCACGCTGCTGCGGGACTTCGCGACCTGCAAAAGTGCAAATGCGACCGAACACGCAGCGGCCGCGCACTGTCAAACGCCATAATATCTTTGGCGTATCATTGGCGCCCTAATGTTGGTCAACGTGGAATCGGAGAAATGGTATGGACGCCTCCCACCTTAAAAGGTGAGTGAGCGGCAGAGTTGTGAAGAAGTGGACCCTCCGGGCCGACGGCATCAAAGTGCCCAAGGTGGAAGGTGTTCAGGCTTCACAGGCAACCGGAGGGTCCAAGATGAATCGTATCGTGGTTGGAGTGGATATCGCAAAGCGGGTGTTTCAGCTGCATTGGGTCGAGCCGGCGACGGGCGAGATTGTGGCACTGCAACTTAAGCGGGAGAGATTGTTGGAGCATTTTGCGAACCGTTCGAGTTGTTTGATTGGAATGGAGGCATGCGGCGGATCGCAGCACTGGGCGCGCGCGCTGCAGAAGCTCGGTCACGAGGTGAAGTTACTGTCGGCTCAGAAGGTCAAACCGTTCGTGTGCGGCAACAAGAATGATGCGGCGGATGCGCGAGCGATTTGGACAGCCGTGCAACAGCCGGCGATCAAGGCGGTCGCGATCAAGAGCGAGGAGCAGCAAGCGGTATTGGCGCTGCATCGGATGCGGGAGCAGTTGGTGAAGTTTCGCACCGCGCAGATCAACGGCTTAAGAGGATTACTCACGGAGTACGGCGAGGTGATGCCGCAGGGCCGGGCTGGGATGAAGCGAGATATCCCTGGCGCCTTGGGACGATTAGCGGATCGGTTACCGGCGATCGTGATTGAGACCTTGCGTGAACAGTACGCGCGTTTAGGTGCGCTCGATGAACAAATTAGCCAGATCGAGCGACGTCTACGGCAATGGCAGCGAGAGGACTCAGCGACCACGCGCATCGCAGCGATCCCCGGCGTGGGGCTCTTAAGTGCGACCGCGGCGATGGCGACAATGGGCGATGCGAGAGCCTTCAAGTCGGGCCGCGAGTTTGCGGCCTGGCTCGGCCTGGTGCCAGGGCAAACCGGCACTGGCGGACGAGTACGGCTACTCGGCATCAGCAAGCGCGGCGATAAATATCTACGCACGCTGCTGATCCACGGCGCCCGCTCGGTGCTGACGCACAGCAAATCACCGCCCGAGTGGTTGACCGAATTAACGAAGCGTCGGCCAAAGAATGTGGCCGTCGTAGCGATGGCAAACAAGATGGCACGCACGATCTGGGCGCTGACGGCTCATGAACGTGCGTATCAATCCGGGTACGTGAGTCGACCCGCTTAGGGTTGCACCCACGATCAGTTAACCGTTAACAAAGGAAGGTACGCTAAAAGGTTGCGCAAGGACTACAACGTGTGATGGTAAACAGGTCAGACCGTGACCCGCCAAACCTGAATGTCGCTCTGAGCTTCGAGCTCTTTGGAGAAATGAGGTGCGGATCAGCGAAATCCATCAGGGCCCGCAGGCTACGGTCTGCACAACAGGCCGGATATAAACCTGCAGCCTCATCTGTCGGCCATCACACCGAAGAGTCCTTGCAAATCGGGAGGCGTCCATATAAAGCGACATGTTCGATTCAAAAATGTTATTGGTGATCCTGGCGATCGCGCTGGTGATTTTCGGCACCAAACGGCTGCGCTCCATCGGTTCCGATCTGGGCGCCGCGGTCAAGGGTTTCAAACAAGCCATGAGCGACGGGGAATCGGAGGAGCGCGTAAAGCAGCTCAAGCAGGATGCCGATTTCGAGACGGCTACCGCGACACCCGCTGCGGCCGCGCACGAAGCGGAAGCCAAGGTACCCCCCAAGCCGAACGTGTGATGCTGCATGCTTGATTTCGGCTTCTCGGAAATCCTCCTGACGTCGGCCATAGCGCTCGTTGTCCTTGGGCCGGAGCGCCTGCCGAAAGTTGCCCGCCAAGTGGGCAACTGGATGGGGCGCGCGCGCTCGATGGCGCGGCAACTCTCCGAACAGTTGGAACGCGAAGTGAGCGCAGAGGAGTTGCTGAAAGAGCAGAGCAACCCGAAGCCGCCGACCGTGAATCGAATCGCGCCGCCGCCCGCGCCTTACTCGCAGCCCTTACCTTACGAGCCGCCGGTTGCACCTTACCAGCCGCCGGCCGCGCCTCACGTACCGCCGGTTGCGCCCCATGCCGGCCATGACGCGTGTGCGGACCCGCCTGCGCCACCGCACGCGGAGTACCATCCCCCCAGCACCGCCCCCACCACCCCGCCATCCAATGACTGAGCCGGGCGAGAACCCTAACGGGCTCGCCGAAGGTACGCTGATCTCGCACTTACTGGAGCTGCGCGACCGGTTGCTGAAGGCCATGCTGGCGGTGGGCATTTGCTTCATCCCCTGCGCGTTGTACATGAATCAGCTGTTCACATTCGTGGCGGAACCGTTGAAGCGCAAACTGCCGGCCGGAGCGACCCTGATTGCCACCAGCGTGGTGGCACCTTTCACAGTGCCGTTCAAACTCGCGCTGGTGCTGGCGATCGGCATTGCCATACCCTTCGTCCTCTATCAAGCGTGGGCATTCGTTGCGCCCGGCCTGTACCGCCACGAGAAGAAACTGGCGGTCCCGCTGCTGGTCTCGAGCGTGCTCCTGTTCTATCTCGGCGCCGCGTTCGCCTACTACGTCGTCTTCCCGGTGATGTTGAGCTTCTTTGTCGCGACCACACCGAACGGCGTGCAGATGATGACCGACATGGGCAGCTACCTGGACTTCGTCATGGTCCTGCTGCTCGCCTTCGGCGCCGCATTCGAAGTGCCGGTCGCCACGGTGCTGCTGGTCTGGACCGGCTTCGTGAGAATTGCGACCTTGCGCAAGAATCGCGGCTTCGTCCTGCTGGGGATCTTCATTTTTGCGGCCTTCGTGACGCCGCCCGATGCGGTGTCGCAAAGCGCGATGGCGGTGCCCATGTATTTGCTGTACGAAATCGGAATCGTCATGGCGGGCCTCCTGCTCAAGGACAAGATCGCGGCGCGCGCCAAAGAGGAAGCGGAACGCGCTGAGCCCAGGGAGCCTGTCTGAATATTCCGCGAGCCGGGGCCTGAGTTGGCCGCCACGTTTTTCGGGCATCCGCGCGGCCTGGCAACACTGTTCCTCACGGAGATGTGGGAACGATTCACTTATTACGGCATGCGGGCATTGCTCGTGCTGTTCCTGGTCCACCAAGCATCCTCCGGCGGATTCGGCCTCGACGACAAGACCGCGGCGGCCATCTACGGGCTGTACACCGCCTCGGCATATCTCGCGGGTCTTCCCGGAGGCTGGATCGCGGACCGGCTGATCGGCGCGCAACGCGCCGTCCTCGCCGGCGGGGTGGCCATTTCTCTGGGCAACGCGCTGCTCGCTTTGTCGACCACTCCGCGAGGCTTTTACCTCGGGTTGGTGGTGATCGTACTCGGCATTGGATTGCTCAAGCCCAACGTCAGTGCCATCGTCGCGGACCTCTATCCCGAAGGAGGTGCACGCCTCGATTCCGGATTCACGATTTTCTATATCGGCATCAACATCGGCGGCTTTCTCGGGCCGCTGGTCACCGGCGCGGCGCAGGTTTTATATGGAGCGCGCGCGGGGTTCGCCGCGGCCGGCCTGGGAATGGCGCTGGGCGTGGTCCAATTCCTGTTCAATCGCCGGAATTTGAAAGGCGCCGGAGCCTATGTCCCGCCCGATCCTTTCATTGCAGACTCGGCGGGGATTCGCAGCCGCAACTGGACGCGGCTCTGGATCACCGTCGGCGCAGCGGCGTTGCTGCTGGGTGCGGTCACCGTTGGCTTCATTCCGGTGAATGCGGTGGGCCTGGCGCATGCCATCACTTACCTGATCGTCGCCATGGCGGTGCTGTATTTCCTCTACTACTTCTTCGTGGCCGACCTGACTCCGGAGGAGCGCAGGCGCGGCGTCGTCCTGGTCGTCCTGTTCGCCGGCTGCGCCCTGTTCTTCTCCGGTTACGAACAGGCCGGCTCATCGCTGAACCTGTTCGCCGAGCGATATACGGATCGGACCGTTGGGTGGCTGCACTTTGTGATTCCAGCAAGTTGGTTTCAATCGCTGAATTCACTCTACATTTTCATCTTTGCGCCGTTCCTCGCATGGGCGTGGATCGCGCTCGCCGCGCGCAACTTGAACCCTTCCGCGCCGGCCAAGTTCGCCATCGGCGTCATGCTCATGGGTTCGGGATTTCTCGTGATGGCGGCGGCCGCCACCATCGTGGCCACAGGCGCGAAGGTGCTGCCCTACTGGCTCCTTCTCACATACTTGCTGCATACGCTCGGCGAACTGTGCTTGAGCCCGGTGGGCTTGAGCTACTACACCAAGCTGGCGCCCAAGCGGTTCGTGGGCCAGATGATGGGCATGTGGTTTTTGGCTCTTTCATTGGGGAATCTCGTCGCAAGCTTGATCGCCGGCGAATTCGACGACAAGCACGTCGCCGCCATGCCGGGTCAATACATGCACATCGTGTATTTTTCAGTGGGTCTCGGCGCGGTATTGCTCATCCTCAGCCGCCCCGTGAAAAAACTCATGGGTAATGTGGAATGACATCGTATGCGCATCGATCCTCGATATTCAGCGAAGCTCGCGGTGAGCCTCGCGGCCGTCTATCTCATCTGGGGATCGACATTCCTGTTCACCAAGCTGGCGGTCACTCATTTGCCGATCGCGTTATACACGGCGGTACGCTTTCTCACCGCCGGCAGCTTGCTGGCGCTGATGGCGCGTATCTTTCGACGTGAAGGGTGGCCCCGCCGCCTGATCGACTGGCGCCACGTTCTGGTCACGGGTTTCTGCATGGTCTTCGTCAGCAACGGATTGAACGCATGGGCGATGCAGTTCATTGCGACCAATGAGTCGGCCCTGCTCAACGGCACGGCGGCGTTCTGGATCGCGGGTTTGGGGGTCTTCGGGCCGCGAGGTCACCCGCTGACGCGTTGGGCGATACTCGGCCTCGGCATCGGGTTCGCCGGTACCGTATTGATGTTGGTCCCGGACGGTGGATTGCAGCGCACCAGTCTGTTGGCCGAACTAGGCGTGCTCGGCGCCTGTCTCGCGTTTGCCGTCGGTACTTTGTATTTCCGCAGCGTCGACACGGAGGTCGGCTCGCTCATGTTCATGGGGATGCAACTGTTCTCCGGCGGCCTCATGCTGTTGATCGTAGCCCTGGTGCGCGGCGACACGGCTCGGTGGACTTTCAACGCGCCGGGGCTGATCGCACTCACCTACCTGACGTTGATGAGTTCGTCCCTGGGGTTCACCGCATACGGATGGCTGATGCGCCATGCCACACCCGCGGTGATCGGTTCGTACAGCTATGTGAATCCGGCGATCGCGGCCTTCCTCGGATGGTGGTTCCTGCACGAACGCTTGTCGCACAGCCAACTCGTCGGAATGGCCGTCATCATCGCCGGGGTTTCCATACTGACGATCCCCGGGGGCAGTCTCACCGATCCCAAGACGCTCGGCGAGCCGAAGACTCAGTAGCTGGCTTCAACGGCGTTTGACGATGACTTCGAACCTGCCCTTGGGGCCGATGAACCAGGAACCGACGATGCTCACCAGGCTCACGATAACGGCGGTCCAAAAGGCCGACCAAAAGCCGGCGATGTGCATGCCCGGCAGCATCCAGGCGACCAATGCAACCATTCCGGCGTTGATCACCAGCAGAAAGAGACCGAGGGTGGCGATGGTCATCGGCAACGTGAGCACGATGGCGATCGGCCTAATGATGGAGTTGACGATGCCAAGCAACAGGCCGGCCAGGATCAGGGTCGAGGGACTGTCGATTCCGACTCCCCGCACCCAAATCGACGCCACCCACAGGCCGATTGCGACGATGACTCCGCGCAAGAGAAATCCGAGCATGCTGCCTCCGGCCACGGGAAATACCCAGACAGGCCCCTCGCGTTATGCCGCCAGGCCCATCGATTTCAAGGCTAGCGCATTAATAATCCAGCCCGGGGAGGGGCGGATCCTTCGGCGCCGGCGGCGGCTTCTTGGGTTGGGGCGGACTTTCGAGCGCAACCTTGATGCGCGACAGGTGGCGCTCCCAGGTCATCCGCATACGCGCATAGGGCTTGTCCCATTCCCTGGAATCGGGCACACCGGACCCCAGCACCCGCAGGGATGCCGTGCCTTCGCCCTTGCGAACGTCCAGCAGGAAATCGTCGACGACGGCACTGTCGCTGCTCGGCATTTCCGGACCGCCCAGATAGATCAACCTGAGCCGGCGATTGGCCTCGAATATATCGATATGAGCCTCGCGGCCGCCAGCATGACGTTTGCCGATTCGATAGAGGCCGCCCTTGCGCGCATCGATCTCCGCTTCCTGACCCGACCAGATGCGGATCAATCCCGGGTCGGTCAGCGCGCGCCAGACCCGCCCGACGGGTACGTCAATCTCGACCAGGTGGGCATAGCCACGGGTGCCGGAACGGCTCGATCTGCGGGGTGGACTCATGGCGGATATTCTGGCCGAAAGCAAATGGCACTACAGTGCTAGAATCCACCAAAGAACAAGGAATCACCATGGCTTTTGTCCATATCGTGACTGTGCTCGCAGTTCTCCAGTTCATCCTATTCGGCTTCCAGGTGGGCGGAGCGCGTGAGAAGTACGGCGTGAAGGCGCCGGCGACTACCGGCAATGAAGTGTTCGAGCGTCTCTTCCGAATTCAACAGAATACCTTGGAACTGCTGGTGGGACTCATCCCCGGTATCTATCTGTTCGGCCATTATTTCAACCCCCTATGGGCCGCGGCGCTGGGTGTCGTCTACCTCGTCGGCCGGCAAATCTATGCAGCGTCCTACGCCCGTGACCCGGCCAAGCGCAGTCTCGGCTACGGCGTCAGCTTTCTGCCCGTGGCGGCATTGTTGATCGGCGGTTTGATCGGCGCGGTTTGGTCGTTGTTCCGTTCGTGATGCCGCGCCTTCGTTCGTGATGCCGCGCCGGGATCAATAGTCCCGCTGCCTGCCCGACCGTCCCAGTTCATAGTTCAATGTAATGCCCACTTGGCGGGGATCGCCTTGTTGGAGAAACGATTGTGTCGGAAAGTTGGGGGGAATCAGGGCGAAAGAGAATCCTTGTTGCGCATAGTGCGCATCGAACAGATTGTGCACCCACAGGCTCCCGGTCCATGGACCCCGTTTGTATCCCAACCGGGCGTTTTCGAGGTTGTAAGCGCTCGAGGTCTGCGGGTCGCTCGTGTAATAGTAAAAGCTATCGATGGCGGAGGCATCCAGCCGTGCGAACCAACCGGTCGGGTGATGGTATTCCACAGCCGCCGACAGTTTGTAGCCGGGTGCGAACGGCTGCGCGCGTCCATCCAACCCGAGCGCGGCGAACGCCCCGGTCACGCCGAGATAGCGCGTGCGCAGCGCCGAGGCGCTGCCCGAAATCTGCCAGCGGCTGCCAAGTCGGTAGCTTGCTTCGCCCTCCACCCCGTAGTTCTCGCCGTTGCTGGCGTTCTGCGTGTAGAAAACGTAGTCCAGCGGATTGTTCGTCTGCAGTTGTTCGGAAAGATACACCTGCATATTTTGACGGCGCATGTAGAACAGATCCGCCTGCAGCTGCAACTTACCGTCGGGCTGCGCGTACTTCAGTCCGGTCTCGATGCTCCACAGCGACTCGGGACCGAAACCTCGCTGCTCGGATAGGATCCCCGAGCCGATGTTGAAGCCACCGCCCTTGTAACCGCGCGCCAGCGTCACGTAGACGTGCTCGCCGTCGCCGGTCATTCTTTCCAAAGAAAGGTTGCCGCCGATCATGTGATTCGTTTCCTTGGGAAAGGGAGTCTCAACGTCGGCGCTGTCCGCATAATGAGCATCGCGCCGCTCCACACGTAAGCCCCCGGAGAGCGTCGTACGTTCGCCGAAATCCGCCTCCACCGAGCCGTAGAGCGCAACGTTGTTCGCGCTGTACTTGCTCGCGAGGCCACTGCTGCCCGCGCCGGGCGTGCCGTTCGGGCCGGCATCGTAGGCGTTCCAGACGAATACCTGGTTATCCGACTCGGTTAAACGCAACCCATACACGCCCACCAGCCAGCGCAGCCGACCGAACAGCGCGTTCGACGAATCACCGATCAGACGCAGATCCTCGGCGAGAGTGCGTCGTCTGCGATTGTCGCCTTGAAAGTAATCATAGGGCGCATAACCGGTGGTCGCGAGCCAGAATGGATCATTGCCCCAGTCGCCGTCGAACGAATAAACGATCTTGGAATCGGCGGTACTCGTGACGCTGCGCAATTCACCGAGGCCCGCGATCGAATCTGCGAGACGCAGGGCCGCGCCGTTGGAAAGCTGCGCATCCCGGCCTGGCTGGTTCGAGTACGTCGTGTACGTGTTGTAGATGGACCAGGCGTCATAGCCGTTGTTGATGTTCGCGTGCATCAGCGTCAGGTCTGCCTGCAGATCGTCCGTGAGGCTCCAGTGCAGCTTGCCCCGCAGCGTGCCCTCGTCGTACCCGTTGGTGGAGTTTTCGTTCAAATAGGCGTTGTGGCGGAAACCATCGCTCAAAAACTGTTGCGCGACCAAACGCCAGCCGGCCGTACCGTCGGCAAAGCCGTCGCCGACGGCGATGCCGGCGGCTCGCGTATCGTAGGTCGCACCCGTGATTTCGCTCTTCAACTCGAAACCGGTGCCCGGATCTGCGGTGCGCACACTGATCAGACCCGCAAGCGCGTTGGCGCCGTAGGCGGTCCCCTGAGGGCCGCGCAACACCTCGATCTGCTGCGTGTCGAACAAGGTCGCGGGCATGCCGACGCCGGAGAAGTCGATATCATCGATGAGAAACCCCACCGATGGGTTGGGAGCGCCCTGGTACTGCTCCACTTCGCCGATGCCCCGAAGCTGGAAGAAACGCGGACGCGAAGTCCCGGCAGCCCAGTTCAGATCCGGAATGAGGCTCAGCACGTCTTGAAAATGCTGGACGCCCGCCGTTCGCAGCGTGTCTTCACCCAGCACAGTCACGCTCTGCGGCAAATCTGCCACTGGAACCGAACGTAAAGCCGCGGTGACTACGATTTCCTCGAGCGAATCATCAGCCCCGACCGCCAACCGCGCAAACAGGAGTGAGACCGTGAGCGGCCCAACGACAAGCCATTGAAGTTGCATACACCTGCTCCCTACGCCGGTACTAACCGGATCAGGTTCAACGGGTTCGCCGGTGCACCGGCGTCTCAGGCCTTCAAAGACCACCCCAAGGTAAGATCCCTAAACTATCGACGAATCGCGCTCGCTTTGCAAGCAGTGCACCGCAGCGTAAACACCGTACATAAGAGAGGCTGCGAGGTTCAAGTTTGCCGCCGCCGCGCCGATACCTGATTGAGGCGCCAGGACCCCACCGCTCGACGAGCGGGAGGTTTCGTTCAATTGCGGCGCGCGCGGGAACCCTGAACCATGACAATCGCCCAACTGGTATACGCGAGCAGGCCGTCCACGGAAGCTCGGATCAACGTGGAAGACATCCTGGTCACGTCACGCGCGAAGAACAAACGGCTGCACGTGACCGGCTATTTGTGTTTTCGCGGCGATCTGTTCCTGCAAGTTCTGGAAGGCGCTCCGGCTGCGGTGTCGGCGTTGTACACGTGTATTGCGAACGACCGGCGGCATTCAAATGTGGTGCTGCTGGGTTACGAGAAGGTCCTCAGGCGACGGTTCTCCACCTGGGCCATGGGCTATGTGGCCGACTTTGGCGAAGCGCAGGGCATACTCTTCAATTATTCGGCCCAGGACCAATTCGATCCCTACGAGATGGATCACCGAAGCGCGATCGAGTTCCTGAGCGAAGTCGCAGGTGGGACCGCAACGGACCGCCCTCTGAGAGGCGGGCTGACGTGAGCACGCTCATCCATAGCATTTATTCGAGCGCAGCCTCCGGCAGCTTCGAGGAACACGAAATTCCCGCGCTGCTGGAGCGAATACGCAAGGCAAACGAGTCCGTTCAGGTCACGGGCATGCTCTTGTATATCGAAGGTAGTTTCTTTCAGGTGCTCGAAGGCGAGCCGGCCATCATCGATGCGTTAGTGCGAAAGATCCGGAGCGATACGCGTCACACGCATTTCACGTTGATCATTCGCGAACCGATCCCGGCGCGGAACTTCGGCGAATGGACCATGGGCTTCGAAACAATCGGGCTCGCGGAAGCCGGTGAATTGCTCGGAGAAAATGATTTCTTCAAGTCGGCCTCGTGCGTCGCACGCTTGAATGCCGGGCGGGCCAAGAAGCTGTTGTCCGCGTTTCGCGACGGCCGCTGGCGCACCGAGCGCACGGGAGCGCATCGAGCCGTCGGGCGGCGCGCCTGAGCGGCGCGACACCGCGTGGAAATCCGTACGATCCCCGAATTCAGCTTCGCCTACCAGCCGATCGTAGACATCGAGGCGCGAACGGTCTTTGCCTACGAGGCTCTGGTCCGCGGACCGGCCAACGAGCCGGCGGGCGCCATCTTCGCCGCGCTGGATCCGCAGGATCTGCATCGCTTTGATCGCGCGGCGCGCATCCGCGCCATTGAACTGGCGGCATCGCTCGGACTCGAAACCTCCCTGTCCCTGAATCTGATGCCGCGATCGCTCGATGGTACCCCCGACGCCATCAGTTCGACGATCGAGGCGGCGAGGCGCGCGCGGATTCCTGCCGGGAACATCATCATCGAGGTGACCGAGGGCGAGATGATCTTGGATGTGATCGGATTTGCAGAGCGCATAGATACCTACCGGGCACAGGGGATTCGATTCGCGATCGACGACTTCGGCGCCGGCTTTTCCGGTCTGAACCTGCTTGCCGAATTCCAGCCCGACGAGGTGAAGCTCGACATGCACCTGGTGCGGGACATCGAGAGCAAGGGTCCCCGCCAGGCCATCGTGCGCGCGGTCATACAAGCCTGCGACGATCTGGGCATCGACGTCATCGCCGAAGGCGTAGAAAAGGAAGCGGAATACCGCTGGTTCAAGCGCGCGGGTGTGAGATTGTTCCAGGGATATCTGTTTTGCCGGCCGGGGTTCGAAGCGTTGGCCGCACCGGTATTTCCGCAGTAAGGGCGCGATCCGGGCCGGCGAAGCCCGCTCAGCGCATCGACCCCGAGCGGCGCATCGACCCCGCTCAGCGCATCGAGACGCGCACGCGCTCGGTGGCCGTCGATTCCATCCAGGTCTTGACGCGCTTGGCGTCGGCCACGCGGGTGAGCCGTCCCGCCGAGTCCAGCAACACGATGATGACATTGCGGCCTTCGATCACCGCCTCCATGACCAGGCACTTGCCGGCCTCGGAGATGTAGCCGGTCTTCTGGACGATGATGTTCCAGGCCGGATTCTTGACCAGGTTGTCGGTGTTGTGAAACTCGACCAGATGCCTGCGAACCCGCACGGCATAGCTCGGGTCGGTGGAGTACTCGCGGATATGCGGGTTCTGCGAGGCGGCCAGCACCAATTTGGACAGATCCTCGGGGCTCGCGACATTGTCGCTGGACAATCCGGTGGGATCGACGAAGTGCGCGCTGGTCATTCCCAGCGCGGCGGCTTTCGACATTCATGGCCTTCACCAAGGCCGGCACGCCGCCCGGATAATTCGCGCCGAGCGCGTGGGCGGCGCGGTTCTCGGAGGACATCAGCGCCAAGTGCATGAGGTCGCCGCGAGTCAGCGTGGTGCCGACGGCTGAGCCGAGAAAAGCCGCCGCTGCGGCAGACCGCTCTCGTCGTCGGTGATGGTGATGGGCTGATCCAGAGGTTGCTTCGCGTCGAGCACCACCAAGGCGGTCATCAACTTGGTGATGGAGGCGATGGGCGCCGCGACGTCCGAGCGTGCGCGAATAGCAGCACCGACGAATCGCATTGATCGACGACGAGCACCGCACTCGACTTGAGTTTCGGGACGAGCGTGGGTTTCGCAGCTGCCAAGGTCGAAAAGGCCAGGAGGGCGCAGCTTAATGCCGCCACCACCGGCAGCCGCGCTCGATTGAATGGGCTCATCGCTTTCCTAAAGTTAACTCAAGTCGGTCAAGATAATCACATGTAAAGCACGCATCGGCGTGACGTGTGCCTAACTTTGCCATCTTTTTCGCCAAAGTCCAAGGAGTTAGTCGTCATGTGAGAGCGAATCGACGCGACGTTGGACGCTTTGTTAAGCCTTTGCCTGAGTGCTCGGCGCACGCCGCAGTTCCTTGTCCCGGTACATGTTGCCGTCGGCGATGCTGAGCAGTTCGCGCATGTCGCGGCCGTCTTTGGGAAAATTCACGACACCGATGCTGACGCTGCAGCGAATCATCCGCGACCGCAGATCCAGCGTGGTTTTATAGACATTATGTCGAACCCGCTTGACCACCGCCTCGGCCACTTCCGGCGACGCGCCGGGCAGCAGGACCGCAAATTCGTCGCCGCCGAAGCGGGCGGCAGTGTCGGTGCCGCGAATGCTTCGCTGCAGGCATTGGGCGACCAGCATCATGGCGCTGTTGCCGCCTTCATGGCCGAAGCTGTCGTTGATCTCCTTGAGCTTGTCCATGTCGATCATGAGCAGGGCGTAGGGTTTCTGATCCCGATCGCACGCGGCATGTTCGCGCTGCCAGATCTCGTTGAACAGGCGCACATTGAAGAGACCCGTGAGTGCGTCCGTCTGCGCCAGATTCTCGATGTGCTCGCGGGCCTCGGTGATGTCGGCCGACAGGGCGGTCGTAAGGTAAGCGACCAGCAGAAAGGGCGCCAATTCCCCGATGGCGCGGCTGGCATACGCCATGGAGGCAACATCCACGCCGGGCGTGGCCGCGGCCAGCCCCAAGTGACAGACGGCGATCGCGGCGACCTGGCTCAGGGTGGTCAGCCGGCCCAAGGTCAGCGCACTCAAGATGATGGGCAGCAGATACAGATTCAGCAGAGGGCTCGAACTCTTGCCGGTGAACCAGAGCACTCCCGTGACGAAAATCACCATGGACCACGACTCGATTTGCAATTTGGTCCGGGTGCGGCCCGGGAGGAAGCGGCGGTCGCGGAACGCGACGATGGCGACCGTGAACGCGCCGAGCAGCGCCAGCACCGGCCAGGGTTGCATGGTCAAGGCCCTCGACCACACGAGAACCAGCGTCGCGAGCGCCAGGCACAGAATCTCGATGGACCGGGTACTGCGCATTTATCGGGCGCGGGGCTTGAGCGCGGCGGTCACCGAACCGGCTCCGCCCACCGTCGGTATCTTCAGTTCTTGGACCGCGCGCTTGACCTCGGGATCGCGCTGCTCCAGGGGCACCGCGGGATCCGCAGGCGCGGGAGCCGGTGCCGTCGAGGGCGCTTCATCAGGCTCGCGCGGAAGTTCGATGTCGGGGGCGATTCCCCGATGGTTGATCGATACGCCGGAGGGAGTGTAGTACAGGGACGTCGTGAGCTTGATGGCGCGATCGCCCGATAACGGCATCACGGTCTGCACCGAACCCTTGCCGAATGTGGTGCGCCCCATGAGTTTCGCGCGATGATGATCCTTGAGAGCGCCGGCCACGATCTCGGCC
This sequence comes from uncultured Gammaproteobacteria bacterium, assembly GCA_963799885.1. Taxonomy (GTDB): domain Bacteria; phylum Pseudomonadota; class Gammaproteobacteria; order Steroidobacterales; family Steroidobacteraceae; genus Bog-1198. The sequence continues at coordinate 440,608 of CAWCYX010000008.1, forward strand.
GCAGATGCCGAGCCGCCGTTGACCAATACCACCATGGGGGCACCGTTGAGCTCATCTCCCGGCGTGGCGTTCATCTCGAACTTCGACTCGGCCGTTCGGCCCCGGGCGCTCACGATCAGGCCGGAATCGAGAAACGCATCGGCGACGGACACCGCGGCTTCCAGGACTCCGCCCGGGTTGTTGCGTAGATCGAGCACCAGCCCCTTGAGCGGGCCGCCATTGCGTTTGCGCAGTTCGCGCAGCGCGCTCACCGTATCGGCCCCGGTGGTTTCGCTGAATTCGGCAATGCGGAGATATCCGTAGCCCGGTTCAGGCAATTCGGACCTCACGCTGTGCAATTCGACTTTGGATCGCTTCAGGGTGAAAACCTTGGGTTCGGTGCTCCCTTGGCGCAGAATGCCGATCTTGACCGAGGTTCCCTCCTTGCCGCGCATGCGTCCGATGGTGTCCACCAGCGAGGTCGGATTGACGGGGATGCCGTCGATGCTGGCAATCACATCGCCGGAGCGAATCCCGGCTTCTGCCGCGGGCGACCCTTCGAACGGCGACACGACGACAACCTGATCGTCCTCCATGGACACCTCGATGCCGACGCCGGAATATTGCCCGGAACTCGAGATTTTGATCTCGTCGTACTCATCGCCGTCCAGGTACGCAGAATAGGGATCCAACGAAGACACCATGCCGCGTATCGCTGCCTGCAGCAGTTGATGATCGTCGACCGGATTTACGTAGTCGTGCTCGACCCGGTCCAGCACCTCAGCCAACATGCGCGCATCCTGCCAGGGTAGATCCTGACCGAGAGCGGCCGGCTTGTCGGCGGGAACGCCGCCGGCCAACGCGATCGACATACCGATCGACGCACCTACCGCCGTGCACAAGAGATTCCGGGTTTTCTTCAGCTTCACGCCCGGAAGCATACGTGCGGCGGGGCGCTGCCGCCAGGATCCAGTCTTTAGTTTTCCGCGGGGCCGCGACGCGACATAACGTCCGTCCGCGGCCCGGATGACCACGGCCGGCTCAGGGCGTCTTCTTCAGCCAGACCTTCGGATCGGTGGGGGTTCGTCCCTCGCGAATTTCGAAGTAGAGTTGCGGGGCAGCACTGCCGGTCTCGCCGAGGCCGGCGATCACATCGCCGGGCGCCACCCAGTCGCCGACGGACTTGTAGAGTACTTCGGTGTGGCCGTACAGCGTCATGTAGTTGCCTTTGTGGCCGATGATGAGCAACAAGCCGAGGCCTTGCAGCCAATCGGCATAAACTACGCGCCCGAAGTAGGGCGCACGCACCTTGGCGCCGCGCGCGGTCTCGATGAGCACGCCGTTCCATCGCAAGCCCGAGGCGCTGTTCGCGCGAGAATCCTGATACTTCGCCGTCATCCTGCCCTGCACCGGCCACGGCAGGCGGCCGCGCATCTGCTCGAAGCTGGCCTGCGAGTCCAAGGGAAAATCTTGAAGCACCCGGGCGAGGTCGGCCACCAAGGCTTCCTCCGCCTGCTCTTCGTGTTTGAGCCGCGCCAGTTCCTCGTTGCCGCTGCTCACTTGTCTCGCGACTGCAGCAAGGGCCGCGGCGCGCTCCTCTCTGGCATGCTGCAGGTCCAGCATTTCGTTGCCGGCGTCGTTTCGCAGGGCCTGCAGCCTGTCCGTCGCCTGCTGTACCTGGTCGACCAAATCCTGCACGCGCGCAATACGCACGCGGATTTCGTCGATTTTTTGGGCCCGGGCGCGGGCGAAATAACCGTAGAGAGTCGCCATTCTTCCCGCCGCGGCGGGGTCGCTTTGGTTCAACAGCAGCTTGATTGGTTCCTGCCGCCCGATCATGTAGGCGCTGCGCGCCTGCATTGCCAGGGCACCCCGCTCGATCTCGAGGGCTGCCTGGGCCTGGGTCTCTTCGGCATGCAACTCCCCGCGACGCCGCTCGGCGGCAAGCACAGCGCCGCGCAAATTCTCCAGCCGACGGCGCACGGCGGCGATGCTCACTTCAGCCTCGCGCAGGCGCGCGCTGCGCGCGTCGCGCTCCTTGAGTTCGTCGTGCAGCCGGCCGGTCAAAGCCGCGATGCGGTCGCGAATCTCGGCGAGTTTGGCGTTTGCCTGAATCGGGTCGACAGCCTGATCGGCCGCGCTCGCAGCAAGCGCGGAACTCAACACGGCAAACAAACACAAGTATTTGATTGAGCAATTCATCTTGCGGCCGATACCCGGACGGAGGGCAAGCATACAAGCCAAGGAGCCTGTCTGAGTATTCCGCGTGAGCTGCTATACTGCGCGCCCGAAAAACCCAAAGTGCTTTTGCCGCATGCAGCGATTGTTCGAGTTCATTTCCCATCATCCATACCTCGCGAGCGGCGCCGTGCTGGCCGCGGTGGCGGTTGCCGCCTACGAAGTACAAGCGCGTCTTCAGGCATTCGCGGCGCTCTCCGCGATGCAAGCCGTGCGCCTGATGAACCAAGGCGCGCTCGTTCTCGACCTTCGCAACAAGGATTCCTTCGACGCCGGTCACATCGGCGACGCCCGCCATGTTCCGGCGGCCGATCTCGAATCTCAGGCGGACACCTTGAAAAAGTGGCGCGACAAGAACGTCATCACTTATGACGACAGCGGCAGCGGCGGTGCCGGAGCCGCGCGGACGCTGACCAAGCTCGGGTTCACGAAGGTGTTCAGTTTGCAAGGAGGCCTCAATGCCTGGGTCAAAGATAATCTGCCGTTGACGAAGACCTCTTCAGGCGGCAAGCCGGGCGCCAAGTGAGCCAGCCCACGATCACTCTCTATGTCACGGGCTGGTGCCCGTATTGCGACCGCGCGAAGGGACTGCTGACCGGTAAGAAGCTTGTTTACCAAGAGATCAACGTGGACGACGACGCGAAGTTTCGCGAAGAAATGGTCGAACGCAGCGGCCGGCGCACCGTTCCGCAGATTTTTATCGGCGATACGCACGTTGGCGGATGCGATGATCTGTTCGCACTCGAAGGCAGCGGCGAGCTGGATCGACTAATTCGGGGGACCGATGAACGAGGTTAGAACTGAAGGGATTGAAGCCAATGTCGGCGGCGTGCAAGTCACCTTGCAGAGCGTCTATTTGAAGGACTGCTCGTATGAGTCGCCGAACGGTCCGCGGCTGCCGAACAATCAGGGCTGGGAGCCGAAGTTTCAGCTCAACATGAATACATCGGCCGAGGAACTGGCGGTGGACGTCCGGGAGGTGTTGCTGACCATCACGCTCGAAGCGAAGCAGGGCGAGTCCACGGTTTATCTGGTGGAAGTGAAGCAAGCGGGCGTGTTCTCCATCGCCGGTGCGTCGGTGGAAGATCTGAAGCGCCTCATCGGCAGCTTCTGTCCCAGCGTTCTGTTCCCGTATGCGAGAGAGGTCATTTCCGATCTCATCGTCAAAGGGGGTTTCCCGAATTTTCTCTTGCCGTTGGTCAATTTCGACGCCCTGTTCGCTCAAGCGTCGGAAGCGCCGCAGCCCGGACTGGTCAACTAGGAGCCTGTCTGAGTATTTCTCGTGAGCCGCGTTGGCAAGGAGAGGGAGCGGATGCAAGGCGCGCGGTCGCAGCCGATGGCCGTGGTCGGTGCCGGTTCATGGGGTACCGCGCTCGCCATTCAGTTGGCTCGCGCGGGACTTCCGGCACGGCTCTGGGGCCGGGACACCGGACAAATGCAGGCCATGGAGCGCGCACGCTGCAACGAGCGGTACCTGCCCGAGGCAGCATTTCCCGAGGCGCTCGAGGCCGTCGCGGATCTGCGGGCGGTGCTGGACGGGGTGCGCGACGTGCTGGTCGTCGTGCCTTCGCCGGCGTTCCGTGCCACCTTGGAGCTGGTGGGGCGCCATCTGCAGCGGGACGCGCGTGTCGCCTGGGCCACCAAGGGTTTCGAAATTCCCTCGGGGCTGCTGCCGCATCAGGTCGCGCGTGAGGTATTGGGGACGCGGCCCAGTGCCGTCGTGTCGGGCCCCACCTTTGCCAAAGAGGTCGGTGCGGGATTACCGACGGCCATGACGGTGGCCTCTCGCGATGCAGCATTCGCGACGGCGCTGGCAAGGAGACTCTCGGGACCTAATTTTCGCGCATATACGCAATCCGACATCGTGGGCGTCGAAGTCGGCGGCGCCGTGAAGAACGTGATCGCCATCGGTTCCGGAATCGCCGACGGAATGGGCTTCGGCGCCAACACGCGCGTGGCGCTCATCACCCGCGGGCTTGCCGAAATGATGCGGCTCGGTGTAAAACTGGGCGCTGCACGCGAGACCTTCATGGGTCTCGCAGGCCTCGGCGATTTAGTCCTTACTTGTACCGACGATCAATCGCGCAATCGTCGATTGGGCCTGGCCCTGGGCCAGGGTCGAAGCCTGCAGGAGGCGCAAAGCAAGATCCAGCAGGTGGTCGAAGGCGTACTCGCGTCGCGCGCGGTGTGTGCCGTCGCGCAGCGCCTGTCCGTCGACATGCCGATATGCCGCGAAGTCTACCGCGTGATGCACGAGGGTAAGCCCGTGCGCGACGCCGTACATGAACTGATGGGGCGCGAAATGCGCTCCGAGACGGAGTGACCAGGGCCTTACCTGCGCCTCATATAGGGCGTAGCCTGCTAGCTAGCACATGCATTTGGGATATGGCGTCGATGCAAAGGAAATCGCCAACACACAGAGAGTCGCCCGGCATCAATCCGGGACTGCGCCGCAGTACCCCCTGGCACGCGGTGTCCGTGGTAGCGGCACCGTCCAGCTGCGCGGCCGCGCGCGCCCTGCCGCCGACGCGCTACTTGTCGAAGGAAGCGCCGCGCCTCCCGCTGCCGGATTGCACCTCCCCCGCGTATTGTTCGTGTTCGTACAAGCATCACCTCGATCGCAGAGGGCGGCCCCGCCGTAAGGACGATCTCTCCGGACTGCGGCGAGGGATGCATACAGGCACGGAGCGCCGCACAGTCCGCGGCCGCCGCGAAGACGATTAAGACGCCGCCAGCGGCTTCTCGACAGGAGCCTTTGGCTCCCGGTGCATCGCTGCTCGGCGGATTCGCGCTACCGGTAGCCGACGCGTTGGCGGCCGCAGTGGACCGCGTCGCGGCCGCCGCGCCGTTCCGTAACTTCGAAACACGGGGCGGATTTCGGATGTCGGTGGCCATGACCAACTGCGGCCACTGCGGCTGGGTGAGCGACCGCCGAGGATACCGCTACGAGAGCTGCGACCCATCGAGCGGAAGTCCGTGGCCGTCCATGCCCGATACCTTCCTGGCACTTGCCGGATCGGCCGCCGCGGCGGCCGGCTTTGCGGGTTTCGAGCCGGATGTCTGCCTCATCAATCGCTATGTGCCGGGGGCTCGAATGACCTTGCACCAAGACAGAGATGAAGCCAATTTCGAATGGCCCATCGTTTCGGTCTCGCTCGGGTTGCCGGCGGTTTTTTTGTTCGGCGGCGACCGGCGGTCGGACCGGCACCGGCGTATTCCCCTCTGTCATGGGGATGTACTCGTGTGGGGCGGTGCCGCCCGCCTGCATCATCACGGAGTACTACCGCTCAACGCGGGGAACCATCCAACTCTGGGCGCGCTGCGCGTGAATCTAACCTTTCGCCGGGCGCGACAATCTATCCCGACAATGTATAAGTGCTCACTTGGCACCTCGGCGAAGAATTCGCCGGATTCTCTGAGCAGATTTCAGCGTCGCTGCGGTATCATTGCGCGCTCGACTCAAGCAGCGGAGCCGGTCACGATGCCCAAACTCGACGATCAAATATCCACCCTCCAAGAGCGCCTCAAACAGCTCAAACTGCGGCAGCAGCGCGTCGATGCACGCCAGCGCGCGATCGAGACGATGCGGGAACGCAAGGCCGAGACCCGCCGCCAATTCGTGGTCGGCAGCGTCATCCTGGCGAAGGTTCAGGAAGGCGTCATGGATGCGACGCAGCTCCGGGATTGGCTGGACCAAACACTCACGCGGAAGGACGACCGGGCGCTGTTCCATTTGCCGCCGAAGGATGCACCGTCGAAAGACGCCACCCTCTGAGACTTCACACGGCCTCCCGAGCCTGCCCGACGAAGCACACTTGCCGCCAAGCGTCGAAGGCAACCACCGCCACCGCATTGGACAGATTGATGCTTCGGCACCGAGGTCTCATGGGAATGTACAGCGAGTTCTCGCGCCCGATGCGCTCCAGCACCTCGATCGGCAGACCCCGCGTCTCGGGTCCGAACAGAAAGGCGTCGCCGGGCCGGACCGCCAGGTCGCTGTAGCGGATCCGGCCGCCGGTCTCCACCGCGAACACGCGCGCCTCGCCCAACGCGGCAAGGCAGGCGTCCAGGTTCTCGTGCACCTTGAGCTCCGCGAGATCGTGGTAGTCGAGGCCTCCGCGCCGCAGACTCTTGTCGTCCAGCCTGAAGCCCAACGGCTTGACGAGATGCAGGGTCGCGCCGGTGTTCGCGCAAAGGCGAATCGAATTGCCCGTGTTCGGCGGGATCTCCGGTGTATGCAGCACGATATGAAACATCGCCTAAGTGTCGAGCACGACGCGCTGCACCGGCAACGCAAACTCGATGCCGAGACGGCGGAACTCGTTGATGATTTGGAAATTCACGGTTTGCTGCAGATCCAGCATCGGATTCAATTTGGGTTGCTGGGCGAAATAGGATAGCTCGAACTGCAGCGACGATTCACCGAGCGTCTTCAAGTGACAGCGCTCGAAACGGGCAGTGACCTGTCCGCGCACGATGCCTTCGAGCAGCTTCGGTATGTCCGCCAACACCTCGCTGGGCGTCGCATACCCCACACGCAGCGTCGTCAAGACGCGCTGTTCGGTCATGCGCCCATAGTTTCGCACCCGACTCTTCAATATATCGGCGTTCGACAGGATGATTTGCTCGCCGCTCTCGCTGCGCAGCCGCGTCGTCTTGATGCCGATGTGTTCGACCGAGCCGGTGTACGTGTCGATGTTCAGGCTGTCGCCGACCACGAAGGGCTTGTCCAGGGCAATCGACAGCGAGGCGAACAGATCGCCCAGAACGTTCTGCAGCGCGAGAGCCACGGCGACTCCGCCGACGCCCAACCCGGCGAGCAGCGCCGTGATGTTCACGCCCAGATTGTCGAGCGCCACCAGGATCAACAGCGACCAGACAGCCAAGCGCGCGACGAAATTGATGACGTCCAGGGACCCGGCGAACAGGCGGTCGGGACCGCGCTCCATTTCCTTGATCTCGAGATAGAAGCGTAGCGAGCGCCCCGCCCATAAGCCGACCTGCACGAGGATGAGAATGAGCGCGAGGTTCCAAACCACATGCTGCAGCCTCGGCGTCAGCGCGAGGTCCTCCTGCGCGGCATACAGCGCCAGGGCCAGGAAAAAGAATTGTTTGGTGTTGCCGGCGAGATAGAAGAGAAGCCTGACGGGCGTCGAGCGATGGTCTCCCGCATAGCGCTTGGAGCGCGCGCCAATCAACCGCCGCATCAGCGGAGAGTACGGACCACACGGCGAGGCCCACGATGCCGGCGACGAGCCAATCGGCAATCGTGTTGCCGTAGAAAATGCGTTCGGACGCCCCCAACGTGTGCGTGAGAAAATCGGCCATGGTCGGACCGATTATAAACTGCTGCGAAGCAGTTCCGACGCCTAAGGAGCCTGTCCGAGCATTTCGCGCGCCTTAAGCGACATCCTCCATGCCGAGCTCCTTCATCTTGCGGGTCAACGTGTTGCGTCCCCAGCCCAGCAGCTTGGCCGCATCCTGTTTCAGGCCGTCGGCTTTGCGCAGCGCGACGCGAATCAGGATGCGCTCCACTTCCGGAACCGCTTGGTCGAGAAGTCGTTGGGTGCCGGAATCCAATTCCTGTTCGGCCCAGTGCGACAGCTTCGCCATCCAATCATGATTGGTGGTCTGCCCCAGCGGCGCGCCGCCGAGATCGGGAGGAATGTCCTCGGCGCGAATCTCGCGGCCCGGCGCCGTCACGGTGAGGCGCCGGCAGGCATTCACGAGCTGCCGCACATTGCCTGGCCAATCGAAAGTCACCAAGGCGGTCTCCGCCGTCGACTTCAGCAATTTGGGCTCCACGCCCAGCTCCAGCCCGGCCAGGCTCAAATAGTGGCGCAGCAATTCCGGAATGTCCTCGCGGCGCTCGCGCAGCGGGGGAATCTCGATGCGAATGACGTTGAGCCGGTGCAGCAGGTCTTCGCGAAAATGGCCCGACTTCACCCGCGTTTCAAGATCTTGATGGGTAGCGGCGATGACGCGCACGTCGACCTTCACAGGGGTTTGCCCGCCGACGCGATAGAACTCCCCTTCGGCCAGCACGCGCAACAGGCGCGTCTGCAGCGCCGGCGACATGTCGCCGATTTCGTCGAGAAACAGCGTACCGCCGTCGGCCTGCTCGAAGCGCCCACGACGCAGCGTGTCGGCACCGGTGAAAGCGCCCTTTTCGTGGCCGAACAACTCGGACTCGAGGAGGTCCGCCGTGAAGGCCGCGGTGTTGAGGGCGACGAAGGACTTGGCGGATCGCGGACTGTGTCGATGCAGCGCATGCGCGACAAGCTCCTTTCCCGTCCCCGATTCGCCCGTGATGAGCACCGTCATGCTGGAGCGCGAGAGACGGCCGACGGCGCGGAACACCTGCTGCATGGACGCGGCCTGGCCCAGCAATTCCGGAATGCTGCGGCGCGCAGCCTCGACGTCGGTGGAGACGGTGGCCTGCTGCGCGGCGCGTCGAACCAGATCCACCGCCTTGTCGATGTCGAAGGGCTTCGGCAGATATTCGAACGCGCCGCCTTGGTAGGCGGCGACCGCTGCGTCGAGATCCGAGTGCGCGGTCATCACGATCACCGGCAGACCCGGCCGCGACACCTGTATTTCCTTCAGCAGATCGAGCCCGCTGCGTCCGGGCATGCGGATGTCCGTCATCAGCACATCAGGCGCGTCGGCGCGCAGCGCCGTCAGGGCATTATCCGCCCCGTCGAAGCTCTTCGCGTGCATGCCGCCGCCTTTCAGCGCCTTCTCCAGCACCCAGCGAATGGACGAATCGTCATCGACCAACCAAACACTCAGCGGCTTTGCATTCATACGGAGTCCATTGGTAAAAAAATTACGAATATGGTTCTTCCCGGCGCACTGTCGAACTCGATGAGGCCGCCGTGGCGGCTCACGAGATCTTGCGCTATCCCCAAGCCGAGACCTGTTCCCTCGGGCCGGCCGGACACCAGTGGATAGAAAATGGTGTCGCGGATTTCCGGGAGCACGCCCGGACCGTTATCCTCGAATTGAATCGATGCCACCAGGCGATGCCGCTTGGTACCGATGCTCACACTGGTAGCCGCGCGGGTTCGAAGCACCAGGCGCGGCGATTTCACACCGCCGCTGGACAGCGCTTGAATGGCGTTGCGGCCGAGGTTCAGCATCGCCTGGATGATGTGGTTGGGATCTATGGCGACCGCCGGCAAGCTGGGATCGTAATCGCGATCGACGATCACCCCTTCGGCAGCCTCGCTGCGCAACAGATGATAGACGCGCTCCAACAGCTCGTGAACGTTCACGAGCTGCTTGGCCGGCGGTCGTCCCGGGCCCAGCATGGAATCGAGCAAATGCGTGAGCCGATCCGCCTCACTGATGATGACGCGGGTGTATTCGCGCAAGCTGGGATCCAATAGCTCGCGCTCGAGCAGCTGTGCGGCGCCCCGCAGACCGCCGAGCGGATTCTTGATTTCATGGGCCAGCTGTCTCACCATGAGCCGGCTGCCGCCGAGCTGCGCCAATAATGCATTTTCACGCGTCAGCCGCCGGTGCTGCGTGATGTCCTCGATTTCCAGCAACAGGCGCGGCGCATCGTGTCCGATGACGACCTGAGTAACGGCACAGTCGAGTATGCGGTCGACTCCGCCCGGCGCGGGCCAAGCCAGTTCGCGCTGAACGACGCCTTCGCCGCCCAACCGGGCGCGCTCGAAGAGAGTAAGCAGGCTTTCGGCGCCGCGCGCAAGATCGACGAAACGCCGGCCGAGCGCTTGATTGGCGCCCAGACCCAGCAGCGTCTGACCTGCGGCATTCAAATAGTTGACGTGTAAGTCTAGATCGAGAAGAAAGACGCTGGTGACCAGCGCATCGAGCAAGTCGGTGCCGTCGAAGGCCGGCCCCTGCACCTCGAGTTCAGCAGCCAAGCGGCACTTCCGCGCCGGCTGCGGCGGGAATCAATGTTTTTGGTGTTGCGGCGACAGCTCGGACGGCTGTCTGACGTAGAAGGTGACGGCGTCCGAATTCTGCGACTCGCCGGTCACGGTGTCCGTGATGGTCGCCGAGATCTGGTAGGTGCCGCGCGACAACGACTGCAGGGTGAAAGAGCGGGATGCCGGCGGCTGGTCGCTCAACGGCGCACCGTTCAAGTACCAGCTGATCGTCTGATTCAGCTTGAGGTCCGGTTCGAGTCTCAAGCGCACCGGAATGACCTCGTCGCCGAAGAACGACTGTTCCTTCGCCGGCGACTCGATCGCGAAAGCGGCAAAGTCGAAACGCGGCGCAGCTTTGTTTACGGGCGCGGCATTGGACGGCGCGCGCGCCGACCCTACCGCGATGCCATTCCGCGAACTCGACGATGTGACGATCTTTTCCGCTCCGGGCACCGCCTGATCCGAGTAATGAACCACGCCATCGGCATCGGTCCACTTGTAGATCACCGCCGCATGGGCGGCGCAGGCCGCGACTAGCCCGAGAGCAATCCAAAGTCGCAGAAGGTGCATAACGCGAAAGCATATCCCTATCGCCTCCAGTCCACAAAGCTCGAGGCGACGGCGGCGTGACCGCCGTCACCTTCTGGCTGCACCCCTGCAAGGAAGGCTCATAGACTGTAGTACATCTCGATTTCGATCGGATGTGTGGTCATACGCAATCGGGTGACCTCCTTCATCTTGAGCTCGATGTACGCATCGATGAGATCATCGGTAAACACGCCCCCGGCCTTGAGGAACCCTCGATCCTGATCCAGGCAGTCGAGCGCCATGTCCAGCGAATGGCAAACGGTCGGGATCTTCTTATCCTCTTCAGGCTCCAGATCGTACAGATCCTTGTCCGCGGGATCGCCGGGGTGGATTTTGTTCTGGATCCCGTCGATGCCGGCCAGCAACATGCACGCAAAGGCAAAATACGGGTTCGCAGTCGCATCCGGGAAGCGCACTTCGATGCGCCGGCCTTTCGGATTGGATATCCAGGGGATACGGATCGAGGCCGAGCGGTTGCGCGCCGAATAGGCCAGCTTCACCGGGGCTTCGAAGCCCGGCACCAATCGCTTGTAGCTGTTGGTGCTGGCGTTGGTGAACGCATTGATGGCGCGGGCATGTTTGATGATGCCGCCGATGTAATAGAGCGCAGTATCCGAGAGGCCGCCGTACTTGTCGCCGGCAAAGAGCGCCTTGCCCTCTTTTTGCAGGGACTGGTGTACATGCATGCCGCTGCCGTTATCGCCGACAAGCGGCTTCGGCATGAAGGTCAGCGTCTTGCCGTAGCCATGCGCCACGTTCTGGAGCGCGTACTTGAGAATTTGGACCTCGTCGGCTTTCTTCGTCAGAGTATTCGCGGCGACGTTGATTTCACCCTGACCCGCGGTCGCCACCTCGTGATGGTGCACCTCGAATTTCAGGCCCATCTCTTCGCAGGCCATGGACATTGCGGTGCGGATGTCCTGCTGCGCGTCCACCGGCGGAACCGGGAAGTAGCCGCCCTTCACCCCGGGCCGATGCCCCTTGTTGCCGTCTTCGTACGTCTTGCCCGAGTTCCAAGCGCCCTCATAGGAGTCCACTTCGTAGGAACAGCCGTTCATGCCGGAAGTCGACGTGACGTTGTCGAAAATGAAGAATTCATTCTCGGGACCGAACAGGGCGGAGTCCGCGATGCCGGAGGATTTCAAGTAGGCCTCGGCGCGCTTCGCCAGCGACCGCGGATCACGGCCGTAGCCTTGCATGGTCATGGGTTCGATCACGTCGCAGCGCAGGTTGACCGTCGTTTCTTCATAGAAGGGGTCGATGATCGCCGTGGACGGATCCGGCATCAGAATCATGTCCGATTCATTGATGCCCTTCCATCCGGCGATGGACGAGCCGTCGAACATCTTGCCGTCCTTGAAAAAACCCTCATCCACGAGCCGTGTCGGGACGGTGACGTGCTGTTCCTTCCCGATCGTGTCGGTAAACCGAAGATCGGCGAACTTCGCCTCTTTTTCCTTGATCAATTTTAGAACATCAGCCGGAATCATTGGCACCCTCACGAGTTGGAATAGTTCTTTGATCCGGCCCCTACGCCGGTAATGTGACGATGCAGCAATTGTGCCAGCGAACCGGATCGAAGGATCAATGGCTTGCGACCAAGAAGCGTGCATCGACGCACCAGTATGGCGCAAGTCGAAAATCATTGCGCCCCGAAGTGGTGCGCGTGCGCAATAGAGGTGCATGGCCCCGCCGCAGGCCACTGGGGGCCTCCCTGTGTCTCCAGGACAGCGTGCGTGTGGCGTCGCTATACTCGCGGCCGTTGTTACACGCCCGCGAGACATGATGGCCAAAGCACGTCCCTCTTCGCCCAAGACCTTCCAGGATCTGATATTTGCACTGCAAAAGTATTGGTCGGAGCAGGGTTGCATCATTTTGCAGCCCTATGACATGGAGATGGGTGCCGGCACGTTTCACACGGCCACCTTCCTGCGGGCAGTGGGGCCGGAGCCATGGAGCGCGGCCTACGTGCAGCCGTCCCGCCGGCCGACGGACGGGCGATACGGCGACAATCCCTTTCGCCTGCAGCACTACTACCAGTTTCAAGTCTGCATCAAGCCTTCGCCGGACGACTTTCAAGAACTGTATCTCGGGTCGCTTCGCAGCCTTGGCTTCGATCTGCTGACTCACGATATCCGCTTCGTCGAGGACAATTGGGAATCGCCCACTTTGGGGGCGTGGGGACTGGGATGGGAAGTGTGGCTCAACGGCATGGAGGTCTCGCAGTTCACCTATTTTCAGCAGGTCGGCGGCTTGGATTGCCGACCGGTCATGGGCGAGATCACCTACGGCCTCGAGCGTCTGGGGATGTACATCCAGGGCAAGGAGAGCATCTACGACATCGTATGGACCGAGGGCCCCTTCGGCGCCATCACGTATGGTGACGTGTTCCATCAAAATGAAGTGGAGCAGTCCACCTACAATTTCGAGAAGGCGGATACGCAGGTCCTCTTCGGTCAGTTCGATATCCACGAGGCCGCCTGCCGGCGACTGCTGGAAGACAAACTGGTGCTGCCCGCCTATGAGCAAATGGTGAAGGCCTCACACTCGTTCAATCTCCTCGATGCCCGGCATGCCGTCTCCGTCACCGAGCGCCAGCGCTTCATTCTGCGGGTCCGCACCCTGGCGCGCGGCGTCGCCGAGGCGTATCGCGAGAGTCGCGAGGCGCTCGGCTTTCCGCTGCTCAGGCACGCGCTTTCGCCTGAGGCCGCCGCCTGATGGCGGCCCGCGATCTGCTGTTCGAACTGCGCACCGAGGAATTGCCGCCGCGCACCTTGTTGACGTTATCGACCGCTCTCACCGAGGGGCTGCTGAAGGGCCTCGATGCGGCCGGCATTCCGCACGGCAAGGCGCATGGTTTTGCAACACCCCGGCGTCTCGCCGTCCAAGTGGCCGGCTGCGCTGAATTCGCTCCCGACCGGCGCGTCGAGCGCCGCGGGCCTCCGGTGGCCGCCTCATTCGATGCGCACGGTGCGCCCACGCAGGCGGCCGCCGCATTTGCCAGGAGCTGCGGCGTGGGTGTCGCCAATCTCGAGCGCTTGACCACGGACAAGGGTGCGTGGCTCGCGTTTCGCGGCACGGAGCCCGGGGCCGCCACGGCCGGCCTCTTGAGCAGCATCGTGACCCAAGCCATCGCCGGGCTGCCCATCGCCAAGCGCATGCGTTGGGGCGCGCATAATGCGGAATTCGTGAGGCCGGTGCGCTCGGTCATCCTGCTTTTCGGCGACGACGTGGTCCCGATCACCGTCCTAGGCCTCCATTCCGGCCGGATCACCACGGGACACCGATTCCACGCACCGCGCCCGCTGACCGTGACGTCGCCTGGACGCTATGAGGGTCAATTGCGCCGGGCGAAGGTCATCGCCGACTTCTCCAAGCGCCGCGCAGCGATTCGGGCCGCCGTCGTGGCGGCAGCGACCGAGTCGGGCGGGTCCGCCCTGATCGAGGAGGCGCTGCTCGATGAGGTCACCGCTCTCGTGGAATGGCCGGTACCCATCGCCGGCCGCTTCGAGCAACGCTTTCTCGCGCTCCCGCGGGAAGTCGTGATCGCCACCGTGCAGGACCATCAGCGATATTTCCCGGTCGAGGGCACCGATGGGGCACTGACCGGCGGCTTCATTACGGTGAGCAATATACAAAGCCGGGATCCCGCCAAGGTGCGCGAGGGTAATGAACGCGTGGTTCGGCCGCGGTTGAGCGATGCCGCATTCTTCTGGGACCAGGACCGCAAGCTGCCTCTGGAGGCGCACGCGGCGCGCCTGCGCGACGTCACATTTCAGACGAGATTGGGCAGTTATGCAGATAAGACCCTGCGGGTTCGAACTTTGACGCGATTGATTGCCGAACGTATAAGTGCACCGCCAGAGGCGGAACGGGCAGCCGAACTGGCGAAGGCTGATCTCATGACCGCCATGGTGGGCGAATTTCCGGAATTGCAGGGCACCATGGGCAAGTACTACGCCCTTGCCCAAGGCGAGTCCGCCGAACTGGCGCAGGCCATCGAAGAGCACTACCGACCGCGATTTGCAGGGGACGCGCTGCCCATCACCAAGTCCGGTCAAGCGCTGGCGCTGGCCGACAAGCTCGATACCTTGGTTGGAATCTTCGCCATCGAACAGCGGCCCACCGGCACCAAGGATCCCTTCGGTCTGCGCCGGGCCGCGCTCGGCGTGCTGCGCATCATCTTGGAGGGCCGGCTAAATCTTGACTTGTTGGCCCTGCTCAAAGAATCCGAATCGGCGCAGCCCGTACACCGGCCGGGAGTGATCGACGAGGTGTACGATTTCATTGCGGAGCGATTGCGCGGCCTGCTGCTGGAGCGCGCCGACGGAACCACGGCGGAAATGATCGACGCCGTGCTCGCCGGCCGACCCCCCTCGCCCGTAGATGTGGAAACTCGGCTGCAAGCCCTCAAAGTGTTCTTGTCGCTGCCCGATGCCGGTGTGCTGACGGCAATCAACAAGCGAATCGTCAACATCCTGCGCAAGGCGCCGCAGGGCGTACCCCTCACGGTGCGGACAGCGGTACTCGCCGAGGATGCGGAACGCGCCCTGCACCGCGTGCTAGGTGAGCTCGGCGGAACGGTCGAACTGGCGATTGCCGAGCAACGCTATGCGGACGCGTTGCGTGCGCTCACGGGGCTGTCGGGCGCCGTCGACGAGTTCTTCGAGAAGATCATGGTCATGGACGAGGATCTCGACAAGCGCAACAACCGGCTCGCGCTGCTGCGCAATGTCCAGGTGCTGCTCAGCGGTGTAGCGGATTTGGCGCGATTACCGGGTTGATCGGTCATGCAGCTGTTGCGGTCGCTGTTGTTCAATACCTACATGATCCTCTCGGCGTGCGTGTGCGGCGCGTTCATGTCCCTGTGCTTCTGGTCCCCCTATAGCTTCCAATTCGCGCTTGCCCGTTGTTGGGCGCGTTGCCTGCTATGGGTATTGGCGCGTCTGTGCGGCTTGAAGTTCAGCGTGGAAGGGCGCGAGCGAATCCCGGAAGGCGCCCATATCGTGATGAGCAAACACAGCTCCGCCTGGGAGACCATTGCCCAGTTCGTGATCTTCCCACCCCACGTGTGGGTGTTGAAACGGGAGCTGCTGTGGATACCGTTCGTGGGTTGGGGGCTCAAATTGTTGCGGCCCATTGCCATCAACCGCAGCGAGGGTCACCGCGCCGCCAATCAGGTCGTCGAGCAGGGCAGCGCACGGCTCAGAGACGGCCTATGGGTCATCGTGTTTCCCGAGGGCACGCGCGTCACAGCGGGCGCGACCAAAAAATTCGGCTTCAGCGGGGCAATGCTGGCGATCGCGACCGGCAAGCTCCTGGTGCCGGTGTCGCACAACGCCGGACAGTTCTGGCCGCGGCGCGGCATCGTGAAAAAAGCGGGCACCGTACATGTGGTGATTGGCGAACCCATTACGCCCGTGGGCAAGAATCCGCGTCAGCTTACCGACGAGGTAAAACGCGCCGTCGATGCCGGTTTAGCCAAAATCGCTGCGTCCTGAATGGCCGGTCAGTCCACGCCGATGATGACGTTGGATGCCTTGATGACGGCGTAAGCCTTGGCACCCGGCTTGAGCCCGAGCGCTTCCGCGGACTGCTTCGTGATGATGGACACGATCTCGATTCCAGGAGCCACCTCGACGACGACTTCGGTATCCACCGCTCCGGGCGTTACGGCTTTGACGGTGGCCGATAGGACGTTGCGAGCGCTGAGCTTCATGGCGATCTCTCCTGCGCCGGGCCGGACTGTGCCGGGCGTGGCACCGGCTGGGTTTTCCCCCGGCCCTCGACCGGTTTCGGTGCCGACACCGCAACAGGGGCCGCGGGCTCCGGCTGCGCCTTCGGTACCGAAATGACCCGCACCCAGGCATCGGGGGAGGGTTCCCACTTGATGCGCAGGGCCGGCATCAACCACAAACCCAGCAGCAGGGCCGCATGGAACGCCACGGCAATGCCGAACCACAGCAGGAGTCGCTTACGCTCGAAGCGTCGACTTTTGACGCTGCCGTCCGTGGTGGGAAACAACGGCACGCGCTGCACATATCCAGAGGGCGGGGGCAGGTGGATGGGGCCAGGCGGCCGCGCGGGACGCATATCCGGAAACTTTGTAACTTGATTCATGGATCCCGCATTTTAAGCGGCAACGGGGTCAAGCGCCACGCGGCTACTTGGCAGAGCGCGGATTCGCGAGCGCCGCATAGACGCCGAGTCCGATGAACGCCGCGGCAGAGATGTACCGGCCGTACGGGCGCGAACTTCCGCGCCGGCTGATGGCGGGCCCGAGCGCCGAAGCGGTGAGCATGTAGATGGTATCGGTGCACATGGCCATGGCAACGAAAATGCAGCTCAAGATAAGGCTTTGCCACAGCGGCGAGGCGCCGGGATTGATGAACTGCGGCAGGAGTGCTGCGAAGAATAGCGCGGTCTTCGGGTTGAGTAACGAGACCAGGAAGCCGTCGCGAAACAGGCGGCCCGGCGACTCTCGGATCCGGCTTGCTGCAAGCGGAGCGGCAGACCGTGCCCGCAATGCCTTTACCCCCAGATAAATAAGGTACGCGGCACCGGCGAACTTCACGACGACGTACGCGGCGGCCGAGGCCGAGAGCAGGGCAGCGAGACCCAAGGAGGCCGCCGTGGCATT
Source organism: uncultured Gammaproteobacteria bacterium (assembly GCA_963799885.1). Classification (GTDB taxonomy): domain Bacteria; phylum Pseudomonadota; class Gammaproteobacteria; order Steroidobacterales; family Steroidobacteraceae; genus Bog-1198. Next base: position 457,954 of record CAWCYX010000008.1, read on the forward strand.
CCCAAAGTCGCCGAGCGCAATTCCGGCAATCGATGCGAACCCGGCTTTGCGCCCCTGACCCAAGGTGCGTGTCACGATGTAAATGACACCCGGGCCGGGGGTGACGGCGAGGATCAAGCTCGCGAACAGGAACGCGGCGAAGGTCGGGGATGTCAGTAGTATTTGAATCATGGGGTAGCGTCTCCGAGCGTGCCTCTTCTCAAGCCAGCGATGCCGTGCGCTCGGCGAACCCTCGCGCCAGGATGTGAACGTGCTGGCGGGCGGGCGCCAACCCGTCGATGAGCACCTTGAGCGCTCGTCCGGGGTCCGCCGTGCCGCACATGAAAATGTCCGCGGCAGCGAGCCCGGACTCGGGCCAAGTATGAATTGAAATATGCGATTCGGCGAGCAGCACGACTCCCGTCACGCCGTCGCCCGCACCGAAGCTGTGGAAGTGACTGTTCAGTACGCGCGCGCCGGCAGCCTCTGCCGCACGGCGGAGCAGGGACTCCAATGCGACTCCGTCCTGCAGCAAATCGGCATCCACTCCATCAAGATCCGCAAGCAAATGAGTCCCGATCGACGAATCGACCGCTTTCATTTGTGTCCGCCGCCGCCGCCGCTCCAGACACCGCCGCTGTAGCCCGGTCCGGACGTTCCCGAGTGCCACGAATTCCCGCTGCCTTGCCCTCCCATGGCCCGACGAGCGAGACCCGACCAACTCGCGAGCGAAAAGACCAGGGCCACGATGATGGCGTATGCCATGAAGTTGTTTTTCATCAACGTCCCTCGGCGTCCAGTCGGTCGAAAAAATAAGCCGGAAGATAAATCGCCGCCGCGCCCAACAATGCGTACGGCAAGGAGTTGCCGGTGGCGAACAGCAGCGGAATCGCGTTGACGACGAGGTAGACGATCAAAATACGCCGTGCAGTGTCCGCGTACTTGGGATGCGGCTGTTGCTCGACGTGAACGTGGCCGCCGAACCAGGCGCGAATTTGATCCAACGCCAGCGGCGACGAGCGCGACCAGGTCAGTTCCTCCTTCGATGCCTCGGCCGCAAGACCCATGGAACCCGCGGCAAACTCGGTTACGTGTACGGTATCGCCCACGCTCACTCGCCAATTGAACGCACCCGCGGCGAACGTCACGCGAGCGCCGTACTCTTCGCGCTGGTTGAAATTGCGGCCATCGAGCGAAGCATGTCCGGCCCCGTCCCGGATGGGCCACCGGTCGAGCACCTCGGCCCGCTGCCAGCCGTCGACGGTCTCGATGAGCCAGATGAAGGCGCGCGCGGGCGCATAGAGCAGATACTCGCTCCATTCCGAGGCGCCATCGCCGTCGGTGCGCCGCATCGCGCCCAAGATGGTGTAGCGCGAGCCGTCGATGACCGCCTCGGCCCCCAACGCGAGGGTGAACTTCACCTTGTCGAGCGCAGCGCCGGCGGCCAGCACCGTCGCCACCGATCCCGCAGTGTCGACTTCCGCGTGACAGCTGGGGCAGACGATATGGACCGTCACCCCAGGAGCGCAATTTACGGGCGCCCCGCACGACGGGCACGCGAGGGCGCTGACCTTTCCGCGGAAACGCCCGGCGGCATCGCTGATCCGGTCCGCGTCGCGCAATAACTGCGGCTTGAGGTCCGTGAGTTTTACGGCCTGGCCCGCGTACACGCGCGGGACGTCGCCATCCGAATAGTCGAGGCTCAGGAAGCGGTCGCCGGTACGAAAGTCGGCGACTCGCGCCTGCCACCCAACGCCCACCTTGAAGGGCAGCTCGCCCTGGCCTGCGGTGCATCGCGCGGTTCGTACATCCGATGTTGTGTACACCTGACCCGCCACGGTCAGGGTGCGGCCCGGCATGAGCTTGTCGAAGATCGGCAACTCGCCGCCGGCGGTTCTGCCGAAGGTCATCGTGAACTGACCCGACGCATCCGACAGCCAACCATTGGTGCCGTCGTCGAACAAGACGTACCACTCGTTCCAGAATCCGTTCGAGTACTGCAACTGAATTCGTCCGATGACGGAGAACGAGCGCTGCGCGAGTTGCCCCGAGGTTCCAATCTGCACCGGGGAATAGTCCTCGAGGACCTCCGACATCTTGCCCAGGTTGCTGACCGACGTCGCATCCTTCAAGAGCGTCGTCTTGCAGAACTCGCAGACCGCCATGACCGAGGCAGTCGATTTGAACTGCACCGGAGCCCCACAACCGGGACAGGCAACCTGCTGCATACCCGGGACTGCTCAGCCCACCAGTCTCTTGATGACCTCGGCCTTGGCGGACTCGAAATCGCCGGCCGAGATCAGTCCCTTGTCGAGCAATCCCTTGAGCTGAGCCAGCCGTGCCTCAGGATCCGGCGTGGGCGCGCCAGTAACCGGCGCGGCCGACGGCTCCGACGGCGCCTTTTGACCCCCCGCCAACCCCTGAGCCATGGTTTGTCCCAGCACCAGCCCCGCCGACAGGCTGGCGCCGACGCCCGCCATGCCGCCTTCGTTCTGAGCCGCCAGAGGCACGGCATTGGCAACTTGATACTGCGTGTATTTGTTCAGGTCTCCGGCCATGCCGATGGCAATACGTTTGTCGAGGGCTTCCTGCAGGTCTTCCGGCAGGTTGATGCTCGTGACGTTGAACACATCGAGCGCCAGACCATATTTCTCGAAGGCGCTTTCGATCGGGCCCTTCACCTCGCTGGCCATCAACGTTTGATTCGCAGCCAAGTCGAGAAACGGTTTGGACGCCGTCCCCAGGGACGTCGCCATGGTCGACACCAGAATGCCGCGGAGCTGCTCCTCGAGATCGTCACGCGTGTAGACGGCGCGTGTCCCGCTGATCGAAGTGAAGAACTTGCGCGCGTCCGCGACGGCATACGAGTACATACCAAATGCCCGCAGGCGCACCATGCCGAAATCCGTGTCGCGCAGGGTAATCGCCTGGGGCGTGCCCCACTTGCGTCCCGTCTGCAACCGGGTGCTGAAGAAATAAACGTCCGACTTGAAGGGCGACTGGAAGAGCTTGTCCCAGTTCTTCAGATAGGTGAGCACCGGGAGCGTCTGGGTGGTGAGTTTGTGCATGCCGGGACCGAACACGTCGGCGATCTTGCCTTCGTTGACGAACACCGCGACTTGCGATTCCCGTACTGTGAGGCTGCCGCCGTACTGAATCTCGAAGTCCTGCATCGGATAGCGCCATGCCAGCACGCCGTCGACGTCCTCGTTCCACTGCAGGATGTCGATGAACTGTTTCTTGATGAAAGATCCAAGACTCATGGCAATCTCCCTCTACGTGAGGACCGGTGAAATAACTCCAATCGAGTGTCCCTAAGAAAGCGCTCCCGCACTGACCGCGCCCACCGAAATCGAAATCGATGCCAACAGCACCCCGAAAGCGACGTTATTACCCTCGATCTGTTGCTTGGACATGTGCAGCAGCCGGGTCACGAGCACGTAGGTGAGAAGCTGGACGGCAGCGGCGGCGGCCGACCAGCCGACGAACGAGCGCAGTGCATCCGTATGCACCAATCCCGAAGCCACAGTCATCGAGAACCCGATCAGGGCGCCGCCCAGGGTTAGCGCAGCCGCGACGTTGCCCTGGCGAATGAGAGTCATCTCGTCGAATGGCGTCGCCCAAGTGTAGACGACAAAAAAAACCACGAGCAACAATCCCGCCGCAACGAGGTGAAGGGCATAATTGGCGACGATGTCCATTTCCATATCCTCGGGCGGCGTAACGAATCCCTGCTGCCGACGGCGCGTGCGATGTTCGACCGCATTCTAGTTATTTCCGTCTTCTTTGTCGCGTCCTGCGGACTGGCCTACGAATTGATCGCCGGCGCCTTGTCGAGCTATTTGCTCGGAGATTCGGTGCTGCAGTTCTCGACCGTCATTGGGTGCTACTTGTTCGCCATGGGCGTGGGGGCCCATTTATCGCGTTATGTCCGCGATCAAGACGTCCTGGCGCGCTTCGTCGACGTCGAACTGGCGATCGGCTTGATCGGCGGCGTCTCCGCCGCCCTGCTGTTCCTGGCTTTCGCCTGGCTGGCGGCCCCGTTCCGCGCGCTGCTGTACGTGATCGTTTTTCTCATCGGCGCGCTGGTCGGCATGGAGATTCCGCTGGTCATGCGCGCCTTGCATGCTAGGCAGACGGAGTTTGCCGAACTCGTGAGCAGGGTATTGACCTTCGACTATTTGGGCGCGCTGGCGGTGGCGTTGCTGTTTCCGATGGTTCTCGCGCCGCACTTGGGACTCACGCGGACCGGTTTCCTGTTCGGCATGCTGAACGTGGCGGTGGCGCTTTGGACCATTCACACGTTCGGCGCCGCGGTCGACCACGCCCGGCGCCGGGTGCTGCGGGCCGCCATCGTATTCGTGATTCTCGGAGCGGGCTTCGTCGCGTCCGATCGGTTGGTTTACTGGGGCGAGCGCGCAATGTACGGGGATGAAATCGTTCAAGCGCTCACCACGCCTTATCAGCGTTTGGTGCATGACGCGCTGGAAAGATGATTTGCGCTTGTACATCAACGGCAATTTGCAGTTTTCATCGCGCGATGAGCATCGCTATCACGAAGCGCTGGTGCATCCCGCAATGGAATCGCTGCCATGGGCCCGCTCGGTTCTGATCCTGGGCGGCGGCGATGGCCTGGCGCTGCGCGAAATACTGCGCTACCCCAACGTCCAAAAAGTGACGCTCGTCGACTTGGATCCGGAGATGACCCGCCTGTTTTCCTCCGCGCCGATACTGGTCGCGCTCAACCATGACTCGTTTCACGATCCGCGCGCTGCGCCTCATCAATGCCGATGCGGCGCGCTGGATCGAAGCGAGCGACGAGAGCTTCGACGTGGCCTTCGTGGATTTTCCGGATCCGTCGACCTTTGCGCTGGGAAAGCTTTACTCGGTGCCGTTCTACGCACTGCCTCAAGAAGCGGATCGCATCGCACGGACTCGTGGTCGTGCAGGCGACCTCGCCTTACTTTGCACCGCATGCGTATTGGTCGATCGAGGCGACGCTTGCGCGAGCGCGGGCTACCAAACTTACCCCTATCACACGTATGTTCCGTCGTTCGGCGAGTGGGGCTTCATTCTGGCGGGCGGCGAGGCGCCGTTCACGCCGCCGGCTCATTATCGCCTGCCCATGCGCTATCTCAACGCAGAGGTCACGCATGAAATGTTCACCTTCCCGCCGGACATGCAGCGAATCCCCGTCGAAGCGAATCACCTCAACAGTCAGGCGCTGGTGCGCTATTTCGACGAGGACTGGCACCGAGTGATCCGTTGATGCGCCGCCGGGATTTCGTGCTCACCGCCGCGGCGCTTGCCGGTGGAAGCGCCGGTTTGTTTCTCGAACGACAACACATGGCCGCCACGGTCGACTATCCCGGGCGCGATCAGGGTCACTGGCTGCGCGACGCAACCGAACTGCCCGCGCCGTCGGAGACCCTCGACACCGAGGTGTTGATCGCGGGCGGCGGGATCGCCGGGCTGACGGCCGGGTGGCAATTGGCCAAGCGCGGCGTCCGCGACGTCTTGCTGGTGTCCGGGCCGGAACCTCATGGCAACGCGGCCGCGGGCCGTGACGGCGAGCTGGTTTTTCCGACGGGAGCCCACTACCTGCCGTTGCCGTCGATGGAGTCGCGGCATATGCGCGAGATGCTCTCCGAATTCGGTGTCATTCAGAACAACGCCTACGAGTTGCGACCGACGTACGACGAACGTTTTGTCGTGCATGGTCCGGCGGAGCGGGTTCTGTATCGCGGCAGCTGGCAGGAAGGCTATTTGCCGAGCGAAGACGTCGGTGTTGCCGAGCGCGCCGATCATGAACGGTTCTTCGCCATGGTCGATTCCTACGCGGGCGCGCGCGGCAGCGATGGGCGGCGCGCCTTCGCGGTGCCGCTCGAATTGTCGTCGATGGATTCTCAGTTTCGGATGCTGGATACAATCACGTTCAAGTCATGGCTCGACGCGGCCGGCATGACAGCACCGACGCTGCACTGGTACCTGGACTATTGCTGCCGCGACGACTACGGGCGGCACTATGACGAAGTATCCGCATGGGCGGGCCTCCATTATTTCTGCAGCCGGGATGGTCTCGCCGCAAATGCCGAGCGCGGTGCCGTGCTCACCTGGCCCCAGGGGCTGGCGGCCCTGGCGAGCGACCTGGCAGGAGCGGCACGGGCGCGCCAGCCGTGGCCGGCCGCCAGCGTCGCGAAACTTCGCGCCGTTCCGGACGGCGTCGAGGCGCTCGTCGTCGTCTCGCAAGATGGGACTCGTCGGTCGGTTCGCGTCCGGGCGCGATATGCGGTTGCGGCGATGCCGCTATTCGTCCTTCAACACGTGCTCGCGGACCCCGCAGACCATGGATTCGTGGGCGGTCGGGACGTCCCGGCCTATGCGCCCTGGTTGGTGGCGAACTTCCTGATGCGCGCGTTTCCGGAGGAGCGGGCCGGCTCACCGCTTTCCTGGGACAACGTGATCTACCGGGAGCCCGGTCTGGGGTATGTGGTGTCAACGCATCAAGACATCCGCATGAGCCGGCCCGATCGCACGGTGTTCACTGCGTATCACGCACTGTCGGAATTCGAACCAGAGTCGGCGCGGCGCTGGTTGGAGAGCGCCGGCGCGGCGGAGCTGACCCACGCGGCGAGCCGCGATCTTCGGCTCGCCTACGGCTGGCGCCTCCCTTTATGCGTCGAGCGTGTAGCGATTACCGTGCGCGCCCATGCGATGGCGATTCCCCGGCCGGGATTTTTATCGAATCCCGGCCGCTTGGCGCTGCGTGCCTCGGAGGGGCCGATCTTTTTCGCCCATTCCGATCTCTCGGGATTGTCGCTGTTCGAAGAAGCGGCATGGTGGGGATATCAAGCAGCGGTCCGGATCGACCGCTTGCGGCGGTGAATTAAGTTCTGGAGAGTGGCGCCGCTATCCGCGACGCGCCTTCATGGAGCCGCCTTCGCGAAGCGCCGGAAAAAACTATCGCTCTTCCATGCCGGCCGCCGCGGATCGTTGGCGATTTGAACGGTCAGACCGCGCATGACTTCCTCGAAGCCGGCCGCGGCCTCGAGATTCACCGGCTGATCGGCATCATCTGACGGGGCATGATAGCGCTCAGTGAGCCATTGCTTGAACACCTTTTCTTCCGCCGACCCGGGCTCAAACCCCACCTTCATCGCAAGCGACGGAACGCCCTGTTTGATGAAGTTGTACTGGTCGCTGCGGATGAAAAGATTGCGAAGGGGTTCGGGGTCGGCCTGCACCCGATAGCCCAAGTGCGCGGCGACCGCAGTGACCCGGTCGCCGAGATCGGATTCGGCAAGGCCGTATACCGTCAATATCTTCAAGGGAACAATGGGGAGAAACATGTCGGTATTGAGGTCGGCGACCATCTTGCCGGCGGGTACGGTAGGGCGCGTCGCGTAGTAGCGCGAACCGAGCAGACCCTTTTCCTCGCCCGTTACCCATACGAAGAGAACGGAACGCTTGAGCTTGTCGTGGCCGCGCTTCAATGACTCCGCGAGATCCAACAGCATGGCCGAACCCGACGCATTGTCCATCGCGCCATTGTTGATGCGGTCGCCGTTGATGGGCTCGCCGATACCGAGATGATCGATGTGCGCGGTGAGCACGACGTACTCGCGCTTGAGCACCGGATCGTTGCCGCGGATCACGGCGACCACGTTGTTCGAATGTACGTCCTTGGCCACCAACCGGGTGCTCGCACGAATGCTCAGGGGCAGGCTGAACCGCGGCAGCGGCTTTCGGTCCCTGCCGAGTGCGGCGATCTCCGCGAACGTATGGCCGGTGCCCGCGAACAGCATCTCCGCGTATTCGGGGTTGAACGTCGCCGAGAATAGATCACCCGCCGTCTCGTCGAAGTCGGCGCCCACGAGCGCCATGCTCGGCTGGGTGCGATTGAGAGACATGCGGGTCCAAGGGATGTCCATGGCGGCCGGATTAGGAATGCCGAGGACGCCGACCGCACCGGCGGCCTTGAGCGCTTTCCAGCGTTCCGCCAGGGACTGGTAGTGCGCTGCGAGAGCGGCGGCCATCGGAGCCGGCGAGCCCGCGAATACCACCGCAATTTTTCCCTTGAGATCCAGCCCGGCAAAGTCGTCATAGCCCTGCTCCGGAACCCGCAGTCCGTAGCCTACGAAGACCAGTGGAGCGGCGATCGTCGGCGCGAGGTCGATTCGGGTACTGAAAAAGGCCTGCTGCCCGAGCGTTAGCGGTTCCTCCTTGCCATCGCGCAAGAGCACCAGACTCGAGTTCGCTTCGTCGAGTTCGCGTGAGCGCAGATCAACGGGTTGGTAGTATCCATTTGCCCCTGCCGGCTCGATGCCGAGCGATTTGAGCCGGCCGACCAGGTAGTCTTGCGCCCCTCGCTCGCCGGGGCTGCCGGTATTGCGGCCCTCGTACTTGTCGTCGGCGAGCACCTTGACCACCTCCCACCACGAACGGCCATCGAAATGTTCCGCTGCGTGCGCGGCGCTCACGACAAGCAGACAAAGGAGGACGAATCGGTTTCCCATGGAAATCCCCGGTGATATTTTTCGTTGGGCGGCACTATAAACTGCCCGGGCTCGCCGCTCCTCAGCTATTGCGCCAGTGGGGAGGGCGCTTGGTCAGAAAGGCATCGATGCCTTCGGCGGCGTCGGCATACTGCAAATTGGATGTCATGGCCGCACCCGCCACACCATAGGCGCCGGTGATGCCCGACTCGATCTGGGTGTAGAAGGTGCTCTTCCCGAGAGCGATCGCGGCGCCGCTACGGGCAAGAATGCGATCGACGAAGCGCTGCACTTCGTCATCCAATTTTTCGCTCGCGACTACCCGGTTGACGAGTCCCCAGGCGAGCGCCGTGGCGGCATCGATGGTGTCGCCGGTCAAGAGCATTTCCATGGAACGCTTGCGGCCGATATTGCGCGCGACGCCGACCGCCGGTGTCGAGCAGAAAAGGCCGATATTTACGCCGGGCAATCCGAACCGGGCCGACTCGTCGGCTACCGCCAGGTCGCACATCGATACGAGTTGGCACCCCGCGGCCGTTGCGATCCCATGCACACGGGCGATGACCGGTTGAGGGAGCTTGGCCATCTTCACCATCATGCGGCTGCATGAATCGAACAACTGCCTCTGCCGGTCGGCATCGTCGCCGAAGTCGCGCAATTCACGCAGGTCATGCCCTGCACAGAACCCGCGGCCCTCGCCCCGCAGCACGATCACCCGGACCGAAGCGTCCCCCGCCACCTCATCGAAGGTGCTCTCGAGCGCGGCAATCATCGATGTCGACAACGGATTGAAACTCTCGCCGCGATTCAGGCAAAGTGTCAACAGACCGCCGCTCTGCGCGCGCTTGAGATGCGGTGCAACGGGTTCAGGCGCTGGATTCGAGTTCATGGTGTTCACAACGTATCATATAGCGAGAGGGGCTTGCGACGAACCCAGAAGGGCCTCGACCGCCCACGGGGACGGCGCGGCCGGCATCGCCATGCTCTGACTTGGCGCAGGGAGTGAAATTATGAAAACAGTGATTTGTGTAATTCTGCTGCTGTCCATCACGGCCTGCGCCACCTGCAAAAGCTCCGATTCCTACGAAGTTTGCAGAACCAAGCAGCGTGACCATTCACAACCCCGTCCTTGACCAACCTTTGATCTCGCCTCAAACCGCGACGGCGACGTTGAGATTCTACCGCATGAAACGGAGCGCCGTTTTCCAGACGGGTGGCTATGGTGCAGGCAGGTACTGAGACGCGATATGGCTTCTCTGTTTTTTCACTGCCACCCGAGAGGAGAAAGGGCTCGATGATGGCGTCACGGCGCTCACGCAGCTCGGACTCATCGAAGCGGTCTGAGGTGACGCTCTTTTCGGGAATTAAGATCCTACCGTCTAGAGAGCAACAGGCCGGGCCTCCTCGGCCTGTTGTCACGCACGGTAGTCTATCTCGGACACTTATACGTCCAAGTTCGACACCTGCAGCGCGTTCTTCTCGATGAATTCCCGTCGCGGCTCCACGGCGTCGCCCATCAACGTCGTGAAAATGTCGTCGGCCGCGACCGCGTCTTCGATGCGCACCTGCATCAGGCGCCGGGTTTCCGGATTGATGGTGGTGTCCCACAATTGATCGGCGTTCATCTCGCCGAGACCCTTGTAGCGCTGAATGCTCTGGCCCTTTTTCGCCTGGTCGAACAGCCAGTTCATCGCGAGCTTGAAGCTTGCGACTTCCTGCCGTTGGTCGCCACGAATGACGTAGGCGCCGGGACCCATCAGGTCGCTCAAGGTCTGAGCGAGCTCCGCGATTCGCAGATATTCAGCCGAGTCGAAGAATTCGCGCGGTATATGTTTTTCCGAACTCAAACCGTGTTCGAACCGTTGCAGATCGATCCGGTGGCCGCCCGATGCCGTCGTATGCACCGAGACGCGATACCGGCGCGATACGTCGTCGAGCCCGTTCAATCTCGATTCCAAATTCCGGCACCAGTCGCGAAGCACGTCGATGCGATCGAATGCGTCGGTGGTGAGCTTCGGCACATAGATCAATTGCTCCAGGAACCGGTCGTCGTACCGGCGCGCCCAGCGGTGGATGATTGCCTTCACTTCCTCGTACTTTCTGGCCAGCGACTCGAGTCCGAGACCGGACAGCGGCGGTGCATCGGCGCTCACGTGCAACGCTGCGTCCTCGATGGCGGTGTTGAGCAGCAACGCGTTGAGCTCGAGATCGTCCTTGACGTAGTTTTCCTGCTTGCCCTTCTTGACCTTGTAGAGCGGCGGCTGGGCGATGTAGATGTGGCCGCGTTCTATCAATACCGGCATTTGGCGGTAGAAGAATGTGAGCAGTAACGTACGTATGTGGCTCCCGTCGACATCCGCATCTGTCATTAAAATGATACGGTGGTAGCGCAGTTTGTCGACGTTGAAATCGTCGCGGCCGATGCCGCAGCCCAGCGCGGTGATGAGTGTCCCGACTTCCGCCGATGCCAGCATTTTGTCGAAGCGCGCCTTCTCCACGTTGAGAATTTTTCCTTTGAGCGGCAGGATTGCCTGCGTGCGGCGATCGCGTCCCTGTTTGGCGGAGCCGCCGGCGGAGTCGCCCTCGACCAAGAACATCTCCGACAGCGCGGGATCCTTTTCCTGGCAGTCCGCCAGCTTGCCCGGCAGGCCGGCGATATCGAGAGCGCCCTTGCGTCGAGTCATCTCACGCGCCTTGCGCGCCGCCTCGCGCGCATAAGCGGCCTCGAGGATTTTATTGACGATGGCGCGGGCTTCCTGCGGATGCTCCATCAGAAATTCTTCCAAGCGTGCCGCGACCGCGGACTCGACCACGCCCTTCACTTCGGAGGAAACCAATTTATCCTTGGTCTGCGACGAGAATTTCGGATCCGGCAGCTTCACCGACAAAATCGCGGTCAAGCCTTCTCGCGAATCATCGCCCGTGGTCGCGATCTTTTCCTTCTTCGCGGCGAGTTCTTTTTCAATGTAGTTATTCAGCGTGCGCGTCAATGCGGCGCGGTAGCCCGCAAGGTGCGTGCCGCCGTCTTTCTGCGGGATGTTGTTCGTGTAGCAATACATGCTTTCTTGATACGAGTCGTTCCATTGCATCGCGACTTCGACCTGTGTGTTGCCATCCTTCGTCTGGAACCACAGCACGGTGGGATGAATCGCCGTCTTGCTTCGATTGAGATGGGTGACGAAGGCTTTCAATCCGCCTTCATGCTGAAAAACTTCCGTCTTCTCGTCGCGTTCGTCGATCAACTCGATGCGAACACCGGAATTCAGGAACGATAATTCGCGCAGACGTTTCGCCAACGTTTCGTAGTTGAAAGAAATGTTGGTGAAGATCTGCGAACTGGGCTTGAAACGCAGCGTGGTGCCGCGCTCGGTCGTCTCGCTCACCGCGACCAGCGGCGCCTGCGGCTCGCCCAGCCGGTACTCCTGGCGATGAAGTTTCCCCTCCCGGCGGATGTTGAGTTCGAGGAAATCGGAAAGGGCGTTGACGACGGAGACTCCGACGCCATGCAGGCCGCCGGAGACCTTGTAGGACGTGTCATCGAACTTTCCGCCGGAGTGCAGCACCGTCATGATGACTTCCGCCGCAGAAACCCCCTCCTCGCTGTGGATGTCGACGGGAATTCCGCGGCCGTTGTCGGACACCGTCACGGATTCATCCGCATGGATGGTTACAACGACGCGGTCGCAATACCCCGCGAGCGCTTCGTCGATGGCGTTGTCCACGACCTCGAAAACCATGTGATGCAATCCGCTGCCGTCGTCGGTGTCGCCGATGTACATTCCGGGCCGTTTGCGGACGGCGTCGAGGCCCCTGAGCACTTTGATTTTGCTGGAATCGTATACATCGTTTTGAGCCATAGCGGGTCCCTGGATTGCGACCCGCCATTCTAGCAGTTTTCTGCCGCGAAAACGAATTGGGAGCGGGCAAAAAAGACAACCAAATCATCCGGTTACAGATCAGGTGGGACCAGTGAACGGAGGGCCGGCGGAGCCTTCGGTTTCCCAGCGCGATGACGTCACATTGGGAGACCCTCCAGCCTATTCGGACCGTGTCGCCTCGGACCGTGTCGCCGCGCCGATTTTTGGCGATCTATGTCATTGATTTATCTAGAGAATCCCACGGGTCCGCGTATTGCGGAACCCGAGGTGCATTGGCATCCCGCCCTGCTCGGTGTTTCACCCGTCACGGTGCATGCGAGCGATCGGTCTTGTAGCGCTGTTCCACGTGGAACGAAGTCGTGTTGGGCGCGACGGGCGGTAACCGGCCAAGACGCAATTCATCACGTTATCTGGCCCGCCTGCAAGCGGCCATTCGGGGTCTGCGGTAATCTGAAGCTAATGTTCCTGCGTTTCATGATGGCGCGGATGCGGCACGGAGGCACTCACTTTGTATCAACCTGCAAATAGCTATCCGCTCGGACGTCGGCGCTTTCTTTGTTCTCTTGGCGGGAATGTTGCTATTTGGCCCTGAGGAAATGCTGAGCGACACTTTGGGCTTAGCATTCTTTGGCGCGCTGGGCGGGGCCGTACTGGGTCTGCTCGGCGGGGCGCTGGATCGCAAGATTGGCAAGCCCACACCCGGCAACTTCGGCTTTTCAGTGTATTTGGTGTGGCAGTCCGGTGTAGCTCTTATATTGGGCGTGCTGCTCAGATGGGGACGGAAACGATACTTGTCAGTGTCCTAGATATCGGCACCGTGTGGGGGTCGGGTGTCGCAAAGCCGAAACTGCCCCCGACGACCCAGGGTCGAGGGTCCGGTCTTCAGTTGGTCGTCGGCGCCCCACGACGGACTGCCGTCGGCAAGCTACGGGACCGTCAGTGCAATCTCCCCTTTGGTGGGACTCAACATCTAGCTAGATTCAGCGAGTAGCCTGCTGCGAATTTGACTCGGCAGGTCGGAGCAATGCTTTGCCCTTTAGGCTAATGAGCCTTCTCCTTGCGCTCATGGATAGGCTCCGGTCATCCAGTATTTTCCGGGCTTCTTGATTGAACTGCGCTACCTCGGCATCGAATGCCTTTTCTGCTTCGGTTCCGCCACGTTGCTTCTTCATCACCCAACTCCTATGAGGCTTTGCATTGCCACCTACATATCGCCCCGAATCTCGGCAGCTTGAGAGCAGGTATCGTCATCTGTGACGGCATCGAACATTGCTCCGATCGAGTCTTATAGGGTGGTGAAATGCGCGGTGTAAAGCGGCAGTCGTGGCCACGCTTCCCAAGGGCTTTTGCCAAACGGCTACGGGATGCGCGCCGCCGGCTACTATTATTGGACAGAGCTTTTCTGTTGGTTCCACGTGGAACGTCCCGTCCGCTCGCACACGTGTTCCACGTGGAACATCTAGGCGCTCCTACGAAACCTGCTCCACCACCCCACCGGAAATCACATAGCGCCGCCCCGGCATGCCCAAGGCGTCGAAATTCGAACTCAAGCTCGTTACCACTAGTTGCACCGATTGCGCAGTAACTTCGCGAATGAGCCCCAGCAGTTTATCGCTGTCCAGTTCCGCGGCCGGATCGTCCAGTAACAACGTTGGGCGGATCTGGGCGTCATTCGGAAACAGACGAAGCTGGGCCATCAACAGCGATGAAGCCAATAGTTTCTGCTGCCCGCGGGAAATACGGTCCTTGACCGGAGCACCGTCCAATCGGAAGGCGATCTCCGCACGTTGCGGCCCGACCTGGGTTACCCCGGCGTCTTGGTCATGGATCCAACTGGCTTTCAGGGCTTCCCCAAGCGACAGCTCTCGCGACCATCCGGAGCGATACGACATGGACAGTTGCAAGCCGAGCAGCCGCTGCGCGATGTCGATCGCAACGGGTGCCAACTGATCCACGTAGAGCGCGCGCGCCTCATGAATTGCAACACCCAACCTGACCAAGTCGACGTCCCATGCCGATATCGCGGCCGCCGGCTGGCGCGCCTTCAATGCTGCATTCCGCTGCTTAAGAACCTGCTGGTATTGCTGCCACTTCTCGACAAAGGAATGTTCCACGTGGAACACACCCCAATCGAGAAATCGGCGCCGGCGACTCGGCCCCTCCTCAATCAGCCGATGCACTTCGGGGTCGATGATCTGCACCGGAAGCACCGCAGCGAGCTCCGCAAGAGAGGTCACACGATCGCCGCCCATTTTTGCCCGCATGCCGAGCGCAGACCCCTCAATGCCTAATCCGGTGCGGTGCTCCGTGCCCGCATCGCCATAAATCACAAAACGGCTGGCACCCGACCGGATCAGGTGATCCAGCCGTCGCGTGCGGAATGAACGACCGCGGCCCAGCACATAGATCGACTCCAGCACACTGGTCTTGCCGGACGCGTTTGGGCCGCTGATGAGAGTAAAGTCTGGGTCGAACACGAGCTCCGCGGAATGCAGGCATCGGAAATCCGACACCTGAATCCGCTGCAGAGTCATAGTCTTTTACAGCCTCATGGGCATGACGACATAGCGCGCCGACGCGTTTCCCGGGGACCGGATTAAACAACTGCTGTTGCTGTCCGTCAGACCCAACTCGACCTCTTGCCCGTCGATCGCAGCCAAGGCATCCAATAAATAATTCACATTGAATCCGACCTCGAGGTCATTTCCCTCGTAAGTCACTTCGATTTCTTCCTCGGCCTCTTCCTGTTCGGGATTGTGCGCTTGAACCGTCAGCATGTTTTTCTTGACGGTAATTCGAATGCCTCGGTATTTCTCGTTCGAAAGAATTGCGGTTCGTTGCAACGCCTGACGCAACACGTCCCGATCGGCACGGATCGAATTGGGGGCGGCGGCCGGGATCACCCTGGAATATTCTGGGAAACGGCCGTCAATAAGCTTGGAAGTGAAGCGAACGTCGCCAATCTGCGCGCGAACATGATTGGTTCCGATGGCCACGTCCGCCGTGCCCTCGGCAGTCAGCACCCGTTGGAGTTCCAAGACCCCTTTCCGCGGGACAATGACTTGCTGCGACACTTTGGCCTTCGCGGAGAGTGCCGTTTCACACAGCGCCAATCGATGTCCGTCGGTGGCTACGGCGCGCAGCGACAAACCGTCGATTTCGAGCAGCATGCCGTTGAGGTAGTAGCGCACATCCTGCTGCGCCATGGAAAAGTGGGTCTTCTCGAGCAGACGCAGCAATTCATTGCGCGGTATCTGCACCGTCTGCTGCGAGTTGATGTCATCGATCACTGGAAACTCCGCGGCAGGCAGCGTCACCAAACTGAAGCGGCTGCGCCCCGCCTTGATGACGACCTTCTCGCCCTCCAGCGCCAAGGCCACCGAAACTTTTTCCGGGAGCGCCCGCAAAATGTCGAGAAATTTGCGTCCGGGCACGGTGATATCGCCGGCTTCCTGAACCACCACCTCGGTGGCCGCAACCAACTCCACTTCGAGATCGGTGGCGGTAATAGCCAGTTGGCCCGACCGCACACCGAGCAACACGTTTGCCAGTACCGGCATTGTTTGACGTCGCTCGACGACGCCGATCACGGCCTGCAAAGGCGCCAATAATTTCTCTCGTTCCGCCGTCAATTTCATGGACTCACCCGTCTTGGCATTCTTAAATCTAAATTCTTAAGGAAAGATTATTACTATGATTATGAGGGCGCGCATATTTCTGTATAAGGCCCGAATATTCATAATTGTCAAAGTCTTGCATCTCTCGAAAGCCCACCGGACACCTGTCGGAAGCACGCCCGAAAGCTGTTACCGATCTGTGCATATCCTTATCCACAGGTTCCTCCACAGCTTGTTCCCCCCTATCCCGCCAGGGTTCTCAACAGGTTCATATAATCCTCGCCTATACGGCGCTCCGACTCGCGCAACTCCTTGACTCGCTTGCACGCATGCAGCACGGTCGTGTGATCCCGGCCGCCGAAAGCGTCACCGATCTCGGGGAGACTGTGATTGGTCAATTCCTTGGCCAGCGCCATCGCGACTTGACGCGGCCGCGCAATGGAACGGCTGCGCCGTTTCGACAACAAATCCGCAATCCGAATTTTGTAGTATTCCGCGACGGTCTTTTGGATATTTTCCACCGTCACCAGCTTTTCTTGCAGCGCCAACAAGTCGCGCAACGCCTCCTTGGCGAATTCCAACGTGATTGGGCGACCCGTAAAATGCGAAGTCGCCACCACGCGCCGCAACGCACCTTCCAGCTCGCGAACGTTGGAGCGGATGCGCTTGGCCACGAAGAATGCGACCTCCTCGGGCAAGTCCACGTTGGTCATCGCAGCCTTGCTCATCAAGATCGCGACGCATGTTTCAAGTTCCGGCGGCTCGATGGCCACCGTCAAACCCCAGCCGAAGCGGGATTTCAATCGTTCCTCGAGGCCGTCCACTTCCTTCGGATAGCGATCGCAGGTGAGGATGACCTGCTGCTGACTTTCCAGCAGCGCATTGAAGGTGTGGAAGAACTCCTCCTGCGATCGTTCCTTGCCGGCAAAGAACTGGATGTCGTCGATCATCAATGCGTCCAGCGAACGGTAGGCCGTCTTGAATTCGTTGATGGTGTTGTGCTGCAGCGCCTTGACCATGTCGCCGACGAAGCGCTCGCTGTGGACATAGGCGAGCCGTGCATCGGAATTGCGCTCTTTGAGCTTGTTCGCCACCGCATGCATCAGGTGGGTCTTGCCGAGTCCGACCCCGCCATAAATGAACAGGGGGTTGTACGCCTTACCTGGATTCCCGGCCACCTGGATCGCCGCCGCCTTGGCAAGTTGATTGCTTTTTCCCTCGACGAAGCTGTCGAACGTGAAGTCCGGGTTGATCCTGCCGCCCAGCACGATGGGCGCCAGGCGCCGAGCACGCGCCGCCGCCTGGCCCGCGTCCGTCGTCCCGTTCACTCCGGCGACGCCGGGTATGGCGCCCGCGCGGGTGCCGACATCGAGGACCAGATCCGGCGCGGCGCCCTCCGCGAACGCCTGTATCAGCTCCCGAATCCGCGAAAGGGAATTCTCGCCCAGCCACTCGATGACGTACCGATTGGGCGCCAGCAGGCGCAGTTGGCCGTCGCGCTCGATCGCCTGAAGGGGCCGCACCCACGTATTGAACTGCTGCATCGGGAGTTCGCTCTCGAGCACACGCAGACAGCGGTTCCATAGCGACTCCGGCAAGAGCGCTCTCCTAAGATTGGCGGCAATGGGGCAGAACAAACGAAAGGGCAGGGAGTCTAGCTCCAACTTGATGGTGCGTCTATTGACACATCCACGCTTGCTAAGTACCCTTGCCGCCTTTCGCAAATCTTGCGGTTGCTTGATTTGCACCTTAAGTTTCCTGAAGTTGCGCTATGAAACGTACTTTTAACCCAAGTAATTTGCACCGAGCCCGAACCCATGGTTTCAGAGCGCGTATGGCCACCAAAAGCGGCCGCCGATTGCTGGCTCGCCGCCGCGCGAAGGGCCGCAAGCGCCTCTGCCCCTAAAGGCCGCGCGTAAGGGCTTCCAGCGACCCCAAGTTGAACAACCCAAGGCTGACGTTCGAGCCGCGCAAGCGACTGCATCAGCCGGCCGAATTTCGCACGGTTCGGCAGCGCGGCAGCAGGTTGAGCGACGCATACTTCAGTCTGTCGGTACTCGCCAACCGCATGAGCCATGCGCGATTGGGTCTGGCGATCGCGACGCGTACTTTCGGCAACGCCGTGGCCCGCAACCGTATCAAGCGCCTGGCGCGAGAATCCTTTCGTTTGAACCAACACGATCTGCCGCCGGTCGACGTCACTGTGTCGGCACGAGACGCGGCGCGCGTTGCAGCACCCAAGGATTTGCGAATCAGCCTCGAGAAACATTGGAAGAACATTTCGCAGCGATGGTAGATCTATGCGCCAACTCTTGATGTGGATGATCCGCGTGTACCAACTCGCCGTGAGCCCCATGTTGGGCCCCCGCTGCCGTTTCTATCCGAGCTGCTCCTGTTATGCCCACACGGCAATCGAACGTCATGGCGTGTTGCGCGGAACATGGCTTGGGCTCAGCCGTATTCTGCGCTGCCACCCGTTTGCGGCGGGTGGCTATGACCCTGTGCCGGAAAAAGAGCAGTTGAGAAGGTTGGCGCGAAGCGCCTAGAGAGATTGATCAATGGCTAATATTCGCGTCATGTTGTGGGCCGCGCTCGCAGCGACCCTGTTCCTGAATTACGAAGCGTGGATGCAAGACTATCCCGCGTCCCCGGCGGGGGCACAGGGAGTATCATCGACCGCGACCGGCAGCAACGCCCCGTCGAGCAATTTGGGGGACTCGGTGCCGCAGGCTGCGGCTCCCCCGGCCGCGGCGCCCGCGGCCGCTCGTCCGGAGTCCGCCGCCGCACCGCCGCCTGGTGCGCGCCCGGCCGGTGCCGAAGCGCCGAACGCGGGAGCCGATCAGCCACCCGGACTTCCGGTGCACGTCGTCACCGATGTCCTCGACGTTGTGGTGAGCTTGAAAGGCGGCGAACTCGAACAAGCCGACCTCCTGCAATATCCGTTGCACAAGGACACTCCGAATGTTCCGGTCCGTTTGTTGAATGGCGATCCCGCCGATTTGTATCTTATGCAGACCGGACTGACCGGCGCTGCGGGAGAGGCCGCCCCCACGCATCTGGCGACATGGACGTCCGCTGAAAGCAGTTACGTGCTGCCTGCAGGTGCCGCAGAAATTCGCGTGCCCTTGAGCTGGACCGATGGCCATGGGCTCACGGTCGTCAAGACCTTCACATTCAAGCGCGGATCGTATGCCGTCGATCTTACCTACGACCTGCGGAACGACGGCGGTGCCGCGCGCAGCGTGGCGGCCTACTCGCAGTTCCTGCGCCATTGGGTGCACGCGTCCCGTTCCTATTTCGACGTCGAGACGTACTCCTTCAAGGGGCCCGCGGTCTACGACGGCACGAAGGCGCGCGACTTGAAAGTCGAGAACGAGGCGGACAGCAAATTCTCGGAGACCGTCACCAACGGTTGGATCGCATCGCTGCAGCACCACTTCGTCTCGGCAATCGTACCCCCGGCGGGTCAGCCCAGCCTATTCAAACTTCAGGTGCAGGGTCAGGAATATCTTCTGAGCGCGACCGGTCCGATGATGGCGGTCCCGGCCGGCGGCACCATCCGGATCGAGGAGAAATTATTCATCGGTCCCAAGCTGCAGGAGCAATTGGCGGCCGCCGGTCCCCGATTGGATTTGACCGCCGACTACGGCTTGCTCACGGTGCTTGCCCATCCGTTGTTCGTCACCCTCAAATGGGTCCACGGCCTGGTCGGCAATTGGGGCTGGTCCATCATCCTCGTCACCGCGCTCATCAAACTATTGTTCTATCCGTTGAGCCAGGCGAGCGGGCGTTCCATGGCCAAGATGCGTGCCATCGCGCCGCGCATGAAGCAGATTCAAGAATCGTACAAGGACGACCGGGAGAAGCTCGGTCGCGCGATGATGGAGTTGTACAAAAAGGAGAAGATCAATCCGTTGGCGGGGTGCCTGCCCATGGTGGTCCAGATTCCGTTCTTCATCTCGTTTTATTGGGTGCTGCTAGAGAGCGTCGAAATGCGCCAGGCGCCCTTCATGTTGTGGGTCAACGATCTGTCCTCGCGGGATCCGTACTTCGTACTGCCGTTGTTCATGGGCGCAGCGATGTTTGCGCAGTTCAAATTGAATCCCGCGCCGCCCGACCCGATGCAAGCTAAGATCATGCAATTCATGCCGCTGGTCATGACCGGTATGATGGCGTGGTTCCCATCCGGGTTGGTGCTGTATTGGTTGACCAACACCGTTCTATCCATCGTGCAGCAGTGGCGGGTGAACCAAGTGGTCCAAGCCGAGGCCGGCAAACAGCGGTCGTAAGGATCGTAAGACTCAGGCGAGGCGAGAAACGTGACGCCCTCCGACACCATCGTCGCGATCGCCAGCCCGTTGGGCCGCGGCGCGGTGGGCGTGATTCGAATTTCCGGGCCCGACGCGCCGCGTGTCGCGGTTGCCGTTCTCGGTACCCTGCCTGACCCGCGGGTAGCACGTCTGCGGTGCTTCCACGACGTGGACGGGACAGCGCTGGACCAGGGACTTGCGCTGTATTTTCCCGCACCCGCCTCGTTTACCGGCGAACATGTCCTCGAGTTGCAAGGCCATGGCGGCGCATTCGTCCTCGACCGGCTGCTGCGTCGTGTGCTCGGCATGGGGGTCAGAATGGCCCGTCCCGGCGAATTCAGCGAGCGTGCCTTCTTGAACGGCAAGATGGATCTCGCCCAGGCGGAGGCGGTGGCCGACTTGATCGATGCCGGCACCACGGCCGCCGCGCGCGCCGCGGTGCGGTCCATGCAGGGAGAATTCTCGACGCGCATTCGCGAACTGCAGTCGCAACTCACGGAGTTGCGGGTGTATGTCGAAGCGGCCATCGATTTTCCGGATGAGGAAATCGACTTTCTCTCCGGCCCGGCGCTGCAGGACCGCTTGTCGCGGGTGTTCGCGGGATTCGAGTCGATCACAGCGGCGGCGCGTCAGGGCGCGCTGCTGCGCGAGGGACTGAACGTCGTCATCGCGGGCAGCCCCAACGCTGGGAAGTCCACACTGCTCAATCGTCTGGTCGGGGACGACGTCGCCATCGTGACGGACTTGCCCGGCACCACGCGGGACGTGCTGCGACACCCGGTGCACTTCGACGGCCTGCCCGTGAACCTCATCGATACCGCCGGACTTCGGGCGGCCGCCGACGCGGTGGAGGAGGAGGGCATCCGCCGCGCCAAGTCCGAGATGCAGCGCGCCGATCGCATGCTGTATGTGTTGGATGTGACTCTGGGCAGCGCTGCGGCCGCGGCCGACCTGGCGCACCTGCCGCCGGCGGTCCCGGTGGTGTTCGTGATGAACAAAATCGATCTTCTCGGCATTGCGCCGCGGTTGGACTCGCACGCGGGCTTTCCGCGGATTTTTTTGAGCGCGCAAACCGGCGCCGGCGTCGAGTTGCTGCGAGATCATTTGAAGGCAAGCGCAGGCTATCGAGACGCCGATTCCGGCGCCCTGTCGGCCCGTCGCCGGCACCTCGATGCCTTGCACCGCGCCAGAGAATTAGCTGAGAGCGCGGCCGCGACCTTGCGCGCGACTCACGCCGTCGAATTGTTCGCCGAGGACCTTCGGCTCGCGCAGCGCAATCTGAGCGAAATCACCGGTGACTTTACCAGCGACGATTTGCTGGGTGAGATCTTCGGCAGCTTCTGTATCGGAAAATAACCTTAGGTTCAGAGACGTTTTGAGACGTCCTAAATCTTCCGTTTTTATCATTTGAATCTGTTGGTTACATGTCCTACTATGCCCTGGTAGTACCAACAGAAGCCGGCCGGTCGTGTGTCCACCTGCGTGACCACCTGCCCTGGTGGAAACAGACGGAGGGTTATGTGGACACACGGAGCAGGCCATGGCACTGACGGATGCGACCCTGAAGGCGCTTAAACCTCGGGAGCACCGGTTCAGCCTCACCGACGGACGGGGTCTTTCCATCGAGGTCTACCCGACCGGCGGCATGGGTTGGCGCTACCGTTATCGGGTGGGCGGCAAGCTAGAGAAGGTGGCGCTCGGCAAGTACCCCGCCGTAAGCCTCAAAGACGCCCGGCAGCGACGCGACGAACTTGCCGGTGTCGTCGCCAAGGGGGCATCCCCGGCCCGGCTCAAACAGCTTCGCAAGGTCGCCCTGGCCGAGGAAACCACCGTCCGGGAGTTCGGCGAGCAGTATTTCAAGGACGTGGTCAGCCGCGACCGCAAAAACACCACGACGATGCGCCGATACTTCGACAAGGAGATCTACCCGAAGCTCGGTGACCGCCGTGTGCGCGAGGTTACGCCGGCTGACATCCAGAATATCGTCTTCGAGAAGCGTGACCACGGGTTCCCCGCGGCAGCCGCCGATCTCCGGAACCTGTGCAAGCGAATGTGGGACTATGCGATCGTCCGGCAGGTTGCTGGCGTAAACCCAGCGAGCGCCCTGCCGGTCCGGTTCATCACCAAAGTTCGGCCCCGGACGCGGGCACTCTCACCGGACGAGATTCGGACCTACCTCACGATGTTGTACGGGTCGGGTATCCGTCGTCAGTTCAAACTTGCGCTGCACCTGATCCTGCTTACGCTTGCCCGCAAGGCGGAGCTTCTGCAAGCGCGCTGGGCTGAGATCGATTTCGACGCCGCCGAGTGGACGGTGCCGGAAGCAAATTCCAAGACCGGCAAGCCGCACGTCGTGTACCTCTCGACCCACGCGGTTGAACTTATGAAGGAACTCCAGAGGCTCGCCGGAACATCCGATTGGGTGCTACCGGGCCGCAGTAGCCCCGACAAGCCCTTCGCCCATAATGCCCTCAACAAGGCGCTGGACGGCATCAACTGCCCGATCGAGCCTTTCACGGTTCATGACCTTCGGCGCACCGGATCAACGAGGCTGCACGAAGCGGGGTTCAATTCGGACGTTATCGAAAAGGCGCTGAACCACACCATCGGCGGAGTTCGCGGTGTGTACAACCGCGCGGAGTACGCTGACCAACGTCGGGAGATGCTGCAGTTCTGGGCCGGCTATGTAGACGACCTCATTCACGAACGAAAGGTCGTGCTCGGTAATTTCGGTCAGCGTGCGGGCGTTCGCTGACCTCGCCACGAACTACACCGACACTCACGCCGCCGGAACAAGAGCCTCGGCAAGTAGCGCGTCGAGTAGTCGGCGGCGGGTAGCGGCGGTGTCGGTCAAGCTGGTGTCTAACTGATCGCAGATACCCATCAGTTCATTGACCTTGCCGACGATGCGACGCTGTTCGGCTAGAGGTGGGAGGGGGACTTGAACTAGCTCCATCTTCTCCTTGGTCATGTGGATCATCGAAATGCCGTGACCGGATTCCTTAATCTCACGGGTTTTTTGGAGGAGAAAGTTGTAGAGAAAGAGCTTGTCGAGGTCCGCTTCGCTATGCAGAGCAAGCTTCCAAATATGGTAATGATAAATGACCTTTTCGCCCTTCCATATGAATGGCCCAAAGGACGCTGACCACGCGAAGATTAGATCGCCTTTTTCGCAGTACTTGTCCTCATCAAGCTGCAAAGTCGAGTAATACCATCGGTCCGATGTAAACAGATTTCCGACGCGAAGTACGGGCGTACCGGCGCTCAACAATTCATTCTGTTTGTAGGCGCGGCCATTGAGGACCGTAACGAGATCGGCCAGCGGCGCTACTGCCCATCCGTTCGGAAGTTGAACGGAGTCTGCATCTCCGTTGGGGCTTCTAGCCTCGCGTTTGGTGCGCCCTTTGCGATCACGACGCGCTTTCTCAGCCGCAATCCGCTTCAGCAGCTGCGACGCCGGTTCGTCCTGCGGGTCCTGCTGCACCAACTTCCCGCGCACGGCCAGGTTGAGGATGGTTTGGCGAATCTGCTTGATCTGATCGGGCCGCGTGGTGAGGGCCGGCAGAGCTTTCAGTACGAGGCGAGCGTCGTCCTGAAAGGTTTCGGGATCGGGCGCGTTGAGGCGAGCCAGGCCCGATGCCGTCAGCCGCTCCCGTGTCGTCTCACGTTCCGCCCGCGCTGCTTCCAACCAGTTGCACAGGGTCATCAATTCATCGACCTTGGCGACGATGCGGTGCTGCTCGGCGAGGGGAGGGAGGGGAATAAGCGCCGGTGCCATTCTCTTCAAAGTTACACGCGGGATAGCCGCACCCTTCATGAACCCTCTCATCTGCTCATAGAAAAAGGGCGATCTTAGAAATACAACTATCAGTCGATTAAAAACGCAACTGGGCAACTTCAGCAGCGCCACGCTGGACAGCATGCTGAACGGCTCATCGAGATCGTTGACCGTCACGACTCCCGTAGTAGCCCCATCTTTAACGTATTTGAATTCTCCCGACAATTCATTCGGCGGTGAATGATGTGTTCCGTCGGACAGCTTTGTCAGAATCTGGCCGAGCCTGGCCCAGACCCATCCGCTCGGAAGACAGAATGGCGTCTCGTCGTCTTCAGTACCAATAGGGTCATCAGAGTTTTTGACCACACCAGCCTTGGGTAATCGAGCCTTCTCCCGCGAGATCCGCCTAAACAGCTCCGAACCCGGCTCATCCTTCGGGTCCTGCGGAACCAACTTCCCGCGCACGGCCAGATCGAGAATAAAGCGCCGCAATCGAGTGATCGCATCATGCGAATCCGCAATGTGCTCATAGTGCGTGAGCAAGCGTTCCGCGCTCATCGCGCCAGCGCCTCAGCGAGGATCGCCTTCAATTGGTCTCGCAGACTCGCAGTCTGGGCTTCGGCAGCATTCAGGCTTTCGATGAGCACCTCCGGGTCGCCGTGGTCGTCGGCCACGGTGTGCGGATTCTTGATGTCGAGGTTGTAGGCACGTGCCTTAACCTCCTCGGCCGTCACCTTCCACGCCTGCGGCGTTTCCTCGCGCCCCTTGCGGGTCTTGCCTCCCCACCAGTCGATGCAGCCCTGGAAATGTTCCATTCGGATCGGCCTGGTCATAGAGTATGCTTTCTGACGCTCGGGCACGCAGTGCTCGTAGAACCAGATGTCCTTGGTCGGCTCGCCCTTCTCGAAGAACAGCAAGTTCGTGCCGATCGACGCGTAAGGCTTGAATACGGAATTAGGCAGCCGGACGATGGTATGGAGGTTGCACTCCTGCATCAGGTGTTCCTTCAGCCGCGTCTTCACACCCTCGCCGAACAGCGTACCGTCCGGCAGCACCACCGCAGCCCGCCCGCCACTCTTGAGTAGGCGCACGATGAGGGCGAGGAACAGGTCAGCCGTTTCCTTGGTCCGGAAGTGCGCTGGAAAGTTGGACTCGATCCCGTCCTCCTCGCGCCCACCAAACGGCGGATTCGTCAGAACGATGTCCACACGGTCAGATTGCGTAAAGCTGATATAGGGTCGCGCCAGCGTGTTGTCATGGCGCACGAAACTAGGGTCCTCGATCCCGTGCAGCAACATGTTGGTGACGCAGAGCATGTGCGGGAGCTGCTTTTTCTCCACGGCGCGCAGCCCGGCCTCCATGGCCTGCTCCTGATCGGGTTTCTTCACATACCGGTCGCGCATGTGCCGAATGGAGCACGACAGGAACCCACCGGTGCCGCAGGCCGGATCAAACAGGATTTCGCCAGGGTGCGGATCAATGCGATCCACCATGAATGCAGTGACGGCACGGGGCGTGTAGTACTCGCCAGCGTTACCGGCTGACTGCAAATCGTTAAGGATCTGCTCGTAGATATCTCCGAAGTGCTGCCGCTCGGCCAGGTTATTGAAATCGACACCAGCGATCTTGTTGATAACCTGCCGGATCAATTGGCCGGACTTCATGTAGTTGTAGGCGTCCTCGAACACGTCCTTCACGACGCGACGGCGGTCGCCTGGCTTATACGATGTCGGCAGGCTCTTCAGCGCCGGGAATAGTTCGCTGTTGATGAATGCCAGAAGCTCATCGCCGGTGATGCCCTCCGGGTCTGCGGCCCACGACCGCCACTGGTACTTCTTTGGGATTGGCGAGCGGTAGTCGGAACTCAGCAACTGAAGTTCCTGATCCTGATCGTCGATGATTTTTAGGAAGAACATCCAGCACAACTGACTGATGCGTTGCGCATCACCGTCGACGCCGGTGTCTTGGCGCATGATGTCTTGAATCGATTTGACGATGGCGCGGACCGACATGACTTACGCAACTTCCTGATAGATGGCGGTTTGCAACTCGTGAACGGCCTTCTCGAAGCCCTTCCGGTCGCCGAATGCCTTGATAAGCTGGACGACGCTGCCCATGGCGTTGAACGGAGCAATCTTTAGTACATTGGCGTCATCGAGGTTGAGCACACCCTCGTCGGCGTACTTGGCGAGCAGTGCGTCGAGCACGGCGCGGCCTTGTTCGCCATATTTGGTAAACACATCCCGCTTTTTTACATTCTCGGCACGCTCCCGGCGGGTCAGCGGTTTCTTGTCGAAGGCGACATGGCAGATCAGGTCAAACGGATCGAGATTCTTCCCGAGTTCCTCGGCTATCAGTTCGAGCGGTAGGCCCTCCGCCGCCAGCTCTTCAACGATCGCTTGCTTCCGTTCGGCCGCCTTCCATCGCTTCAGGAAAGCGTCGAGGCTTACGAACCGCTTCCGAAGAACATTCTTCGTATAGTCGCGCAGGCTCTCGGTGACGAGCTTGCCGTTCTCATCTAGGTACTCGACTCGCTCAGCGATGATGCTGACCGTTATGCCATCAACGTAGATCTTTCTGGTCGGGCCGCCGCCCGACGACGATGCGTCGACAGCCGGCAAGCCGTCGACGATGACCTCGTCCTGGCCCGGCTCGTCGGTGAGCATTTCACCGTCCTCGTCAATTGGCGGCACATCATCTGGCGGCGTCATCGGATCGTTACCGTCAGGCGCGTAGATTTGAACCGGCTCGCCGTCAAAATCTTTGTCCGCGAAGTGACTGGTCGCGCCGCGGAAGTCGATCAACGTGAAGTAGAACTTCTTGGTGTCCTCGTGTACACGAGTTCCGCGCCCGACGATCTGCTTGAACTCGGTCATCGAGCCGACCTCACGATCAAGGACAATCAAACGACAAGTCTGCGCGTCGACTCCGGTCGACAGCAGCCGTGATGTGGTGACAACGACGGGATATTTCGACTCCGGGTCGATGAAGTTGCCGAGCTGGTCCTGCCCGTCCTTGTCATTGCCGGTGATGCGCATGACGTATCGATGGTTCTCGGCGACCAGATCCGCATTCTCATTGATGAGCGCCTGCCGCATCCGGGCTGCGTGCTCGGTATCGACACAAAATACGATCGTCTTCTGAAAACGATCGCCGCTCTCTTTCAAGAATTCCGTAATCTTCTTCGCGGTGAGCCTGGTACGGTCGTCGAGGACCAACGTCCGATCGAAATCCTTGACGTTGTAAACACGGTCCTCCACTTCCTCGCCATCCCGGTCGAGTTGTCCTTTCTCGGGTCGATAGCCTTCAACGTCGCGATCGATGTGGACCTTGACCACCTTGTAGGGTGCGAGAAATCCGTCGCGGATCCCCTGCTTCAGCGAATAGGTGTACACCGGATCGCCAAAATAATCGATGTTGGAAACGTACTTGGTTTCCTTCGGCGTGGCGGTGAGGCCGATCTGGGTTGCGCCCGAGAAGTATTCGAGGATTTCACGCCATGCAGAATCTTCTGCGGCGCTGCCCCGATGGCACTCGTCAATGACAATCAGATCGAAGAAGCCCGGCGAAAATTCACGAAACAGCTTTTGCCGTTCCTCCGGGCCGGTGATGGCTTGGTAGAGACCCAGGTAGACCTCGTACGCTTTGTTGATCTGACGCTTGGCATCAAGCGCGATTTCCAGATCGGTGGCGCTGCCGTCGGCCTTCTCGATGGTCTTGGCGTTGACGCTGAGCTTAGCCATTACGCCACCGAAAGGCCGGAAATCATTAACCATCGTCTGGTCGATGAGGATGTTCCGGTCGGCGAGGAAGAGAATGCGCTTCTTCTGGCCCGCCTTCCACAACCTCCAGATAATCTGGAACGCCGTGTAGGTCTTGCCGGTGCCGGTCGCCATGACGAGCAGGATGCGGTCGCGGCCCTTCGCAATGGCCTCGATCGCGGCGTTAACAGCATTGACCTGGTAGTAACGGGGAGCCTTGCCGCCGCCGTCGTCAAAGTAGTCCTGAAGAACAACTTTCTCCGCCTCCGGCGTCAGCCCCTTCCACGCCGCGTAGCGCGCCCACAGGTCGGCAGGGGGCGGAAATCCTTCGAGGCTGAGATTGGTTTCGGTCGCACCACCCGCGCCGGTACGGTCGTGGAACAAGAAACCGTCGCCGTTCGAGGAGAACACGAACGGAATGTCGAGCGTCGTAGCGTACTCCAGCGCCTGCTGCATCCCGTCGCCCACACTGTGCGTATTGTCCTTCGCCTCGATCAGGGCAAGTGGGATGTTCGGTTTGACGGATAGGACGTAGTCGGCGCGCTTGGCCTGTCCGCGGCTGACGAGCTTGCCGCGGACGATGATTCGACCCTTCGTGAAGCTCACTTCCTCTCGAATCTGCAGCATCTCATCCCAACCAGCCCGACGCAGTGCAGGTGTGATGAACTTCGTACAGATGTCGCGTTCGCTGAGCGTTTGCTTGTCCATAACGCTTAGGTCTTGGCTGCCCTGTTTACCAAGCGCTACCCCAATACCTGCGGCTTCGACTCACCTCACTATTTGGCACCTGAACACCGGGACCAGCGGACTACTCGAGCGCCCTCGAATCGACAACGCAGGAGGTTAGCGGCCATATGCAGTACTTCCTTGAGAATTGGCTCGACGCGAATCGTCAGGGGGTCGCCTTGACCGTTGCCATTCCCGCCCTCGCCGCTAACATGTAGATAACGGCCTGCAATGTACAGTAACGACCCATATAATCCAAGGAGTTACGCCGGCCTCTGGTGAGGAGGCGTTGAGGGCGCGCATTTCACCAATCTCCAGAAAATGCTGAATGGGGCTGAATTAACATGGGATCTGAGTCGTCCACGCAGCATCTCGGTCTAGCGGGATATGATTTTTGGCGGTTGTGCGATGAATTGAGCGTCGTTCAAGCAGCTCTTCTAATCGTCGGACAAGACCCCGCTCCCATTCAGGAACACATACTTAACTGGCAACCGCCTGAGAGACCCCCAGGTTTCGACGCCGCGTTCTCGGCGTTGAAGAATGCTATTAATGCCACAACGTTGCCGGCGACGGTACGAAGGCAATCATGGGAGCGCGGCTGGAACGAAGACCCGCAGACTGGAGAAGAAGTCGGCACTGACGGCATCTCACGACGCTGAAACTCGAAGATTTGCGCACGTGGCTATCCGCGCGTGGATTTAGTAATGGGTTCTTCTTCCCACACGCAAAGGAAGCGCCCGAATATCTTGATTCGCACCATCCTCGATATGCACCGAAATTGGCCGCCGCAGTTCGAGCATGGCGAAACGTCACGAACCCAGCGGGTAAACACCCCAAGCAGGCACTTATAAAGTGGCTGCGAGAACACGCAGCGGAATTTGACCTAACTGACGAAGATGGTAAGCCCAATGAAACCGGCATCGAGGAAATTGCAAAAGTTGCGAACTGGCAACCAGGCGGCGGTGCCCCAAGAACGCCGGGAGAATAAATAACCCACCCCCTAAGTACTTGCCAGAGAAAGGATTCCGCAACGGTGTAAGGATAAGGCCCTCCCCCCTTTAAATGAAAACGTGCTTCGGCGCGGGAGTTTTTGGCACGAGTTTTCGCAACCTAGCCTCCTATTGTGCCCTGGGTAAGGAAGCAAAGATCGCTGTGATCTTTCCAACAGGAGCCGACAATGTACCACCAGCAGCAAGCACATCCGTCGTCACTAGTAATTCTGAGACTACCCTCCGTACAAGCCCGCACGGGCCTTTCGCGCAGCACTATCTATCTTCGCGTCGCCGAGGGCACGTTCCCGAAACAGGTCAGCCTGGGTGGTCGCGCCATCGGCTGGGTCGAGTCGGAAATCGAGACCTGGCTTAATCGGCAGATCGAGGCCAGCCGCCATTCGGTCGGGTGAGTCGCTGATGGAGCACTATACCGACGAGTTCCGCAACGCTATCGCGGCCGCTGGACTTCCCCCGCCGGCTGAGATTATTGCCGATGGCAAGATTCACCGGTTTTCGACGAACCGCAAGGTATCGGATGACGCGGGCTGGTATGCATTGCACGACGACAGCGTACCGTCAGGTGTTTTTGGCGATTGGCGCACCGACTTTGAGCAGACTTGGTGCGCGAAGGCACCTGATGGATCGGGCCGCAACCGGTCCGCGGAGCACCGACAGATCATCGAGGCGTCCCGCCGTCAGCGTGCAGCAGAGCACGCGGCGCGGCGAGATGCCGCCCGGCAGAGCGCGGCGAAGATCTGGTCGAACGCCGTACCGGCGACCGATGTGCATCCCTACCTGCAGGCAAAGCAGGTCCGCAGTTACGGGCTGCGCGAGGCAGACGGCAACCTTATCGTGCCGGTTACCGATGGCACGATGGTCCACAGCCTTCAGACGATCTCGCCCGACGGCGAGAAGGGGTTCCTGGAGGGAGGTCGCGTCAAGGGCGGTTACTACATGATCGGTGCCCCGAGAACCGTGCTCTGTATCGCTGAGGGCTACGCGACCGCGGCAAGCGTGCATGAGGGGACGGGATACGCAGTTGCCGTGGCCTTCAACGCCGGAAATCTAGTTCCCGTCGTCCAAGAGGTCCGGCGACGCTTCCCTGGGCTGAAGCTGGTGGTTTGTGCCGACGATGATGCGTCCACGACGGGCAACCCCGGATTGACGAAGGCACGGCTCGCGAGCGCCACCGTCCAAGGCCACCTGGCAGTGCCCAGCTTTGTCGGTGTGCGGAACCCCGGGCTCACGGACTTCAACGACCTCCACCGACACGTCGGAAGTGATGCGGTCCGAGCGTGCATCGAGCATGCCGTTGCTCAGGAACCGGTGCCCGATATCGTCAATTGGCCAGCGCCTCGACCCATCACTGCCTCGCTGAAGCCTGTGCCGTCGTTCGATCCCGAGACACTGCTGCCCGATCCGTTGCGGGTCTGGATCATGGACGAGGCGGATCGGATGCCGTGCCCGCCGGACTTCATCGCCGTCGCGGTCCTGGTGGCGATGGGCTCCCTGATCGGTTCGAAGTGCGCCATTAGGCCGAAGTCGCAGGATGCGTGGCTCGTCGTGCCCAACCTTTGGGGTGGAATCGTCGGCGATCCGTCGGCAAAGAAGTCACCGGCCTGGGGCGTGGCGCTGAAGCCGCTCGACCGACTCATCACACAGGCTAGGGAACGGTACGAGTCAGAGGAAGCCGACTACGCGATGGCGAACATCGTCTATAAGGCGCAGCACGATGCGATCGAGGGCCGGATCAAGGAAGCTGCCAAGAAGCCGGCCAAAGGCGATCCCCACAGGATCGGCCAGGAACTGCGGGCACACGCCAACGAAGAACCGGAAGAGCCGACGTTGCGTCGCTTCAAGACAAACGACACGACGGTCGAAAAACTGGGTGAGCTGCTTCGGGAGAACCCGACCGGCCTGCTTGTGCTGCGGGATGAACTCGTCGGTCTGATCGCCACCTGGGACAAGGAAGGTCGTGAAGGCGAGCGCGCCTTCTTTCTGGAAGCCTGGAACGGCAACCAGAGCTTCGACACCGACCGGATCGGGCGCGGCCACATTTCAATCCCCAACCTTTGCGTCTCGATCTTCGGTGGCATTCAGCCCGATAAGCTGACGATGTATTTGGAACAGGCTGTCAACTCGCTCGCCAACGATGGCATGTTGCAGCGATTTCAGTTGCTGGTCTTTCCGGACGCCTGTCCGTGGGAGTGGCGTGATCGTGCACCGGACAAAGTGGCCCGGGATGAAGCCTTTGCGGTGTTCGAGGCGCTTGCAGCCCTCGACCCCCGTGCCATCGGTGCCACGCCGGCAGACGAGTTCGCGAAGTTCCCGTGCTTCGTCTTCGACGAGGACGCACAGGCGGTCTTTATCGAATGGTCTACGGATCTGCACCGCAATCGGATTCCCAACGAGGACGATCCGATCGTGGCTCAGCACCTGGCGAAGTACAACAAGCTCTTCCCCGCCTTGGCGCTGATCCTGCACATAGTGGACTGTGTGGCGAACGGCGTCGGTGGCCCTGTGGGCCGAGAGGCCGCGTTACGCGCCGCTGCCTGGTGTGAGTACCTGGAAGCCCACTCACGACGCTGCTACGGCCTCCTGAAAGACGAGGGATTCCGAGCTGCCCAGGCACTAGCGTTGAAGCTGCAGCGCGGTGCGATTAACGATGGTTTTACGATGCGTGATATTCGCCGGAACCAGTGGCGGCACCTGACCGCCGATGAGGCTATTCAGGCGGCGCTCGATTGGCTGGAGGACGAGGACTGGCTGCGCGGTGAACCCCACGGCGGCACCGGCCCGGGAACCGGGCGACGCACAGTGCGGTACAGCGTCAACCCGGCGCTCCGTACCCCTGCCCGAGACGAGCAGCCTTGAACTGGCTGCAGCGCGCCAGGCGTGAAATTGTCGAGATGCCCTCCTGGGCTACTGCCATTACTGTCGAAAGAACTCCAACGGCAGTATTGGCAGTGCCTGCGGGAACGCTTATTCAAGAATTACACTTACCGCATTCGATCGGCCCTGATCCCCGGTCCCTCACCGAAAACCTACGCGAGGCGTTCGAGGAACGGGCTGCGATCCTGGAGTTTGACGGAGAACTCGACCGTGGCCATGCCGAGGCGTGGCCTGGGCGGCGATCGTCGGGCATCGACGGATCCATTAGGAGGAACCTATGACACGCAAGAAGCAGACCTATGTGTCCGGTCAATGTACCCACCGGCGGACCGAAGCAAACTATATGAGCGTCCTGATTGACGCCGTGTCACTCGACGACTGGCGCGCCGTCGTCACCGCCACGGTGGCCGCCGCGAAGGCGGGCGACGCTAGTGCCCGCGCCTGGCTCGGTCAGTACCTGGTTGGCAGGCCCGGCTTGACGGCACCCCCGCCGCTGACGGTCGTTGTCCAGCAACTCTCGGGACGGGATCCAATAGTGGACGAACTGGCCAACCGACAGATCAACCGGCTGCAGTTTCCCAACCCCTTCGAAGATGAGGCTTTGGAATTTACAGTTAGAGAAACGATCCGCGAGGAGTTAAGGCGGCAGGACCAATGGGCGAGCGAGCAGCCGGCAACCACGGAGCAGTGTGGTTCGGCAGATGATTTCGGGAAAAACTGATGGGCGGGCTGGGAAGTGGACACCGTTGGCGGTACGGTGCAAAGGCAACGACCGATGCATACCGTCGCCTTGATGTGCGCGCGCTTTCGCGGGTCGGCGCGCTGACGCCTGGATACGCGGGTGGCTGGCAGTGGGTTCAGTGCGGCACGACGGTCGCGTCAATCCAAATCTTCGCCAACGCCAACTCTTTATGCGTTAACTACCGTCATCGGTCTGGCGACGAGAATTGGAGCACGGAGAATTACCCGATTCGCCTTGTGCGAACGCCATGCAACTTCGGTGGAAGTCGGGTCTGGTTTCAATGCCCGGCCCAAGTTTGTGGTCGGCGGGTCAGTATCCTATATGGCGAGGGAATCTTCGCCTGTCGCCGCTGCTACGATCTTGCGTACGCTAGTTCCCGCGAGTCACCGCCCGATCGGGCCGCCCGGAGGGCAGACAAGCTTCGAACAAAGCTCGGATGGGGGCCCGGGATTCTTAACGATCTTGGCGACAAGCCGAAGTGGATGCGGCGGGGTACTTTCGAGAGGCTTGTCGAGGAGTATGAAATTCAAGCAGATTTCTGCATCACACTGATGAAGCAGCAGATCTTGGCGTTCAGTATGGGTGGCTAGCGCGATGCAACATAGGTGTCCGCCCAAGGCACCGAGAGTTCCTAAGTATTTGAATAATGTATTTTTTTGCATCCGGCCGCCTCTATGGCGAGGGGTCCGTCCGCAAATAGACCTTTGTATTTATTGAGTCTCGCACTAGACTCCATACTTATGGTCCAAGGAAATGTCAAGACTACTTTTGCGGTTCATGAGGTGGTTGCGCTCACCGGATTTTCGAAACACATGCTCGACTATCTGGTGCGGGAAGCCATTTTCGCGCCCACTGGTGCCGGAATGCCGAGAAGGGGCAATAGACGTGCGTATAGTTACGCCGACGTAGTGCTGCTTCGTGCGCTATACGCTATTTGCGCCGGAAAGGGGAAGATCAGGCACCTTAAGCAAGCACTCTCCAAGTTCCGGAGCGAATTTGGCCAGTTATCCCCAGGGCAGCGACTGGATAGGATTCTGTTTGTTCAAGGTGACGAACTTTGCGTATACAGCTCTGTTGAAGGGGGAAGGCATCTCAGATCCGGTCAAATGACATTTTCCTTCGTGATCGATTTAGGCAACGTCTCCCAGGAGATAGCTAATTGCGTGCTGGTAAATCAGGACACAAAACAGCTCTCGTTGACGCCAGCCATCGCCCTACGAGCGGAGCAGGAGCGTCAAAAGGTCTGGGCTCCCTTGAAGGCGCGACGACTGGCTAAGTAATGCGCAATATCCCGATTTCATACAAAATTACCATTCGCATATGTTCTGGTGACATGACCGAACTTCGCGACCATTGCCAGAAAATTGAGAATACTGAGGTGGAACCATGACAATCTTTTCAAGCTATGAAGTGGACAAGAGCGCCGTACTGGCTCGACGCTTTGCCGTACTTGCTACCACCTATGTAGATAATCCAGCCGCGGCGACCAGCGAGGCTGCCAAGGTGCCATTAGAGAATTTATTCCGTATCTTGGAGATGTTCCGATACAACGCGTATGCGGACGAGTCTAGGCGCGGCGTATTGGCACTAGGAGGCCCGAGCAGACAATTACCCGGTCAAAACGCTGGGTCCGTCTGGCACACCGACATTGCACGGGCGTTGGATTCTGCGCTCCGGGCGACGTTTGCCAACGCTTCGAAGGATGCAGCTGTCGTCGAACTTGAGGAGGACCTCCGCACGTTGGCGTCCAAGGGGAGCTTACCTGCCGATCGTGCGTTAAGGACAAAGGAATTCTTCAATACCTTCAGTTCTGCATTGCCATAAATGCGGCATGGCTGCGAAGGATTTCCTGCTGCAGGAATGTGCCAACGTAAAGGATTTGCTCGCTCAGACGTTGAGAAATGATTACGGTCCGGAGGGGAGTAGAGACTTCTTTGAAGAGTGCGCGACTCGCCTTGAATTCATCACCTCTGAATTGCAGGGGGTTCCTGATTCAGACACGGACGTTTTGGCAGCGAACGGTGCTTTACTAAGCGAACTATCTCGTCTGATTTGTCGAATCGAAAGGTCTTCGCTGGGTGAATACTCTTGGCCATTTGTAGAACAGCTTAAGAAGATTGCTACAGCAGTTTGTATTGAGCCCAGTCTGTCCGGCACCAACACGCCACCGAAAATCTATGTCCTCGCGGACGGCGGTCTAGACGCATACGCCATGTATGCTGAAAGAAGCCGTCCGTCCGCAAGCAAACGGCGGCTACTTACAATCGTCTTCCCCAAGTCGCTTAAGCACTTTGTATTGCTGCATCCAATTCTTGGTCACGAAGTAGGGCATGCGATTTGGCGCTGCTCGAAACATCAAGGCGAGCTTGATTCCCAGGTAATTAACGAACTGAAAGCGGCCGGCGGTGTATTTTCCGATCGAAACGCCACGGCAGCGCATCTCTTTTCACCAGCAGCGCCACAGGCAGCGAAAGATTACTTATCGCTACTAGATCAGCACGGGATAAATCAGAACAACTTTTTTGGATGGGCAGACTGGGACGCTTGGATCGAGGAGATTCTGTGCGACCTGATTGGGTTAACTACATTCGGCCCCGGCTTCGTTGCCGCCCATGCCGAGCTGCTATTCAGTTTGGACCCATCTGGAGTCCAGATGGGTCAAGAGCATCCTCCTGTCGCGTGGCGCGTCAATTTCGTGCGCCAAGGTGCCAAATTACTGGGCTACGATGTAATGCCTTCCGCAGACTCGTCGGTGCACGCGGCGATCCACAAGTTCTGGACGTACTTGGACGGTTTCCGAAAGCCTGATCCATGGTACGACGTCTTTTCTGACGTACGACTCCAAGTAGCTCTTAATCACACGACTTTACTGCTCTCGCGCCACCCCCCGTCGGCGTACACGACGCCGACATTCGATTCGGTCGAGCATCTACATGCTCAGCTGATAAAGCTGGTTCCTCCTATCGGATTCTCATTGAGTGCCGTGGGAGAACCCACATCTGTCGCCGTAGATTTCCGTCACATAATTTATGCAGGATGGGTTGCGAGCAGAAATGAGCTCAACATTCCATTCAGCACTGTAAATAGGCTATGTGAGCACGCCATCATGCAACAAAGTGCAGTCGATATCGCTATTGCAAAGAGGGCCTAGCCGTGGCGGCACTCTCTAGGAGTTCAATAATCGCGGCAATACAGTCTGGAGAACTCACTGTTTCTCCAATCCTGTCTTCGAAACAGGTGGGACGCTCGTCCGTCGATCTCCGTATGGGAACTGTCGCACTTATGGCACGGGCTGGCGCACAGTCACACGTTGACCCAGAAGCATATATGTCGGAAACGAAATCGCCTGGCACTCACGATCCAGAGCGACGTCGCCAGCAAAAACACGAACGCTTTGACGTCCCCTTCGGGTACTCCTTCTTGCTACATCCAGGCTCGCTCGCGCTGGTCCCGACCCTCGAATGGGTAAAGTTGCCAACAAACCTACAGGGCATCGTGACGGCTCGTTCATCCTGGGCGCGAGAGGGCCTAAATATCGCAACCGCCACGATCATAAATCCAGGGTATCAAGGCATAGTGACCCTGGAGCTCGCAAATTTCGGTGAAATCCCAATTCGGCTCTACCCCGGGCTGAGATTGGCCCAGATAGCATTTTACCGCCTAGAGTCCTCGGATCCAGCCAACGATGGCCAAAATGACGAAAGCCAGTTCGACATGAGCTTTGAACCTAGCGCGGGCAATGTGTCGAAGGGAGACGAATGCTTTATCTTCAAAGGAACACGAGATGCAAATTGAAGCTACGCGCCACTGGATTCCTGCTTCTAGCAGGTGAATGATCCCGGTTCTCGGTCCGGGGGCTCCGCCACTACATGTGACCACATTTGAGTCCACATGCAGCCTCTTAGATACGCAAGCTAATAATTCCGAAGGGATTTCCTCGTATGATCAGCTTCTGTATTGGAAAGTAGTCGAACAGCGCTCGGCTCGCACGCCCAACTAAGGCGCCGACCGCTCGTCTTCTCAGCGCCGGGTTCGCTGAACGCCTTGGCTCACTAACACTAAGCGCCTTGGTTGCCGCGTTTCAAATCGGCCAAAGCATCGCTTTCGATCGATCGGGCGAGGCGCGCCGACACGGCGTAAACCGACAAGACGATCACGGTCACTACGCCGGTGACGATCGGAAAGCGCCACAACATCCATACCATTGTGACCGAGGAGAGGGCCAGGATGCCCAAGAAACCCAAGATGTTAGTGCGCTTCTGCGCCGATTTCGTCATGCCAGCCCCCGCATCGAAATGAGACCTACGTCACGCTTTATACTCGGAAGATTAAATATTCGCCATACAGCGAACCCTGCAATTTGGTACTAGGCCGTTGGCGCAAGCGCCTATCGTCTAACCAAGCATGCTCTCGCGGCGCCAGTGCCGGGCGGTCACCAGGATCAGAACGAAGGCCAGCACCAACGACGATCCAGCCGATACCAGCACGTCGAGCACCGCGATGGGCTCCGCCTTGAGCACGCTGGTCATCAACAAGTGCTGGCTCAAGGATGGAATGAACATCAATGAACTCTTTGTTTTCAGGGAGTAAATGCTCGCGAACGCAATGGGCAACGTTGGCACCAGCAACACGCTGGTCAAATACGTCTGCGCCTCGCGATAGCTGCGAGTGAACGAAGCGACGAAGGTCATCAACGCGGCCCCCAACGGCACGAACGGCAAACAGATGGCGAAGAACGCCAGGGCGGTGCCCACCCCGAGATTCGCGCTCATGCCGAGCCGCTCCAGGGGGACGAAGCGAAAGACGATGACGAATGCCGCAAGGCAGATGGCGAGCGATGCGCACATGTAGGAGCAGGTGGCCAGGATCTTGCCGCCGACGAGACTACCGCGGGCCACCGGCAGGCTGAGCAGCGCTTCCAGCGAGCCGCGCTCGCGCTCGCCCGCGGTCGAATCGATGGCGAGGTACAACCCGCCCATCAAGACGGCAAATAGGACGAAATATGTCACGAATCCGAGGACTACCACGGCACGCCCGGTCGGCGTAGCGACGTCGATGTCATTGACCGCCACCGGCAGGGTCAGGAACGGACTCACGCCCCGAACCTGCAGGCGTAATTGTGCGATGCCGCTGCCGTAGCCCGCCAACAGAAGACGCGCGCGGTCCGCGCTTTTTCTGGTTTGCGAATCCGCGCTGTCGGCGACCAGCAAGACCGGTGCCGGGAGCGCGGCCGTGAACCGGGACCCGTATTCCTCGGGCACGATCAGAATCACCTGCGCGGTGCCGGCGCGAACCGAATCGCGGGCGGCGTGCTCGGAGAGGGATTCGAATTTGAGCTGCACGCGCTGCGATTCGAGGTAACGGATGAGGCCGGGAGCGTGTTCGCGACCCGACACAGTAAGGCGCAGCGGCTCGTCCGATTCGGCCACGCTCTGGTTGAGCATCCTCGACACCATGGCGCCGAACAATATGGGCCCGAACAGGGGGCCGAACAGCAGCGCGGACAGCAACGTGCGGCGATCGCGCAGGTTCTCCAAGAACTCCTTGAGGAAAACCGTCAGGAAGGCGGCCATCAGCCGACACCCTCGGCGCCGCCGAGTACATGCAGAAAAGCCTCTTCCAAGGAGGGTGTGCCGCTCTGTTCGCGGATGGCCTCGGGGGTACCGTCCGCGAGAACGCGGCCGTGCCCGATGATGACCACCCGATCGCAGAGTGCGGCCACCTCCTGCATGACGTGCGACGAAAACAGAATGCAACGGCCCTCGGCCTTCAGGGCCCGCAGCATGTCGCGCAGGCTGCGAGTGGCCATCACGTCGAGTCCGTTGGTGGGCTCATCGAGGATGAGGTTTCCCGGGTCATGCACCAGTGCTCGCGCCAGCGCCACCTTGATCCGCTGGCCTTGCGAGAAACCCTTGACGCGCCGATCCATGAAACTCTCCATGCCCAGGGCCCGCGCGAGCTCAGCCGTGCGCAGGTCCCGCCGCGCGCGCGCCATGCCGTGCAGCGATCCGAAATAATCGATGTTCTCGCGCGCGGTCAGATTTGCATAGAGACCCGCCGCATGCGGCAGAACGCCCAGGTGCGCGCGCGCAGCCGAGGTCTCCCCTCGGACGTCGAGTCCATCGACGCGGGCGTAGCCTCCGCCGGGCGCTAACACGCCGTACATCATCCGCAGGCAGGTCGATTTGCCGGCTCCATTGGGTCCCAGCAATCCGGTAATTTCGCCGTCGCGCGCCACGAAGGACACATCCCGGACGGCATCGACGCTGCCGAATCGCTTGGAAAGCGCGGCGGCTTCGATCACGGCGCGGGTCCGGTCGAGCTCACGAAGAACGGCGCCGGCCGGTGGCTGCCGAGACAGCTTGCGTCCAACGCCTCAGGTCGAGCATCGTCCAAGAATTCCGCCATCAGCTGCGGCACACAGCCGGTCGCGAGCTGGCCGTGGCCCTCGCCGGGCAGCACCAGGCTGCGGTGGTGCGTGAGGCCGCGGGCCGCACGTGCGGCGTCCTCCGGCGGCGTCACCGGATCCGCGTCTCCCGACAGAAGCAGCGAGGGAGTGTCGCTCTCCAACGGGCTGTGCAGGTCCGGGTCCACGGGCCCTCGCGGCCAGAGCGCGCAGATGGCCGCCAGCGCGTCCAATTGATCTCTGCCCTGATAGGTCTGCGCGATGCGTTGTCGATCGATATTCGAGGCGGCAAACAACGGCTCGTCTTCACTGCAGATGACGCTGTTCTGCATGCCGCTCGCCAGCTGATCGCCGACTTGGCGGGCGATCATGATGGTCTGCGCGGCGAGCGGAATGAGGTTCCCGGCGGCGCCCTGGTGCAGCAGAGTGGGTAACAGGGAAGCCTCGGTGGCGTTGTACGACAGAAAGCGCAGGGACGCATTCAACATGCCGCGGCTGAACTCGACCTGCAGGGGTTGACCGCTGCTTGGATCGCTGAGCACGAGGGTCTCCTTGGCGGGCCCGAAGCGCCGCCGCAAGCCGTCGAGGTCCTGACGTAAAGCGGGATAGGCCGCCGCGCAGTCGGGCGCGCGTTCGCAGCGCGTCACGATCAGATAGAGGGCGCGTTCGCCGTCGGACGGGGTGTCCGGTCCGATGGCCTGTTCCGGATAGGTCACGCCGTCCAGGATCACTGCGTGCGTCGACCGCGCATAACGCCGCATATACAGTTCCGCGACGCGCGTACCGTAGGATGAACCGTACAGATCGATACGCGCATAGCCCAGCGCGGCACGCACCCGCTCGAGATCGGTGACGGCCACGCTGGTGGTGTAGAAGCGCACGCGAGACCCGAATTTCTCGAGACAGGCGAGCGTGGCCTGGCGCAGCCGCTGCATGTCGTCCGGGGCGCTTTGCCAGTCGTCAGGGTAGGCGCAGTTGAGCGGCGCCGAGCGCCCCGTGCCGCGTTGGTCCACGAGCACGATGTCGTGATTGCGGTTCACGCGTGCGAACGCGCCGGCATAGCTTGCGTACAGATCCGAGGCGGCCTGACCCGGTCCTCCGGCCAGCAAGAACAGCGGCGCCGCCGCAGTGCGTCGATTGAGCGCGGGCACGACCGCGACCGAGAGATCGATGGTTGCACCACCCGGCTGCGCGGGGTCTTCAGGCACCTTGAGAATGCCGCAGCGGGCGGCCACGGCCGCGATGCGCAGCGGATGTTCGAGGCGGCACTCTTGCAAGGGCGAGATGCCCGTGGCGGCCGAGATGATGGGCGAATTGCCGGGCGGGGACGGGCTGCCGGACAGGGACGGGTTGCCTGGCAGGGACAGGTTGCCGGACAGCGAGGGGTTGCCTGGTACGCGGCCGCTCAAACTCAAGGTGCCGCAGAGAAGCGCCGTCCACACCATCCGCATTCAGTAAACTCCAATTCTTGGTGTAGTGTAACGATTCGCTACCCACGCAAGCCCGCGACTTGGTAGATTTGCGGCCCAGTTCGTCTTTAGCCCCCCAAGGTGCCCATGTCAGTGATTCGCGAAGAGGATGTCATTGCAAGCGTCGCCGACGCCCTGCAATACATTTCCTACTATCACACGCCGGATTTCATCCAGGCCATGGGCCGCGCCTACGAGGTAGAGAAAAGCCCGTCGGCGCGCGACGCGATTGCCCAGATTCTGACCAATTCGCGCATGTGCGCGGAGGGGCACCGCCCGATCTGCCAGGACACCGGCATCGTGGTGGTCTTCGTCAAAGTCGGGATGGGAGTCACCTGGGACGCGAAGCGCGACCTCGAATCCATGATTAACGAAGGCGTGCGGCGTGCGTACCTGAACCCCGACAACAAGCTGCGCGCGTCCATCGTTTCCGATCCGGCATTCAAGCGTGCCAATACCCGCGACAACACGCCGGCGGTGATTCACACGGAATTCGCGCCGGGCGACTCGCTCGAGATCACGGTAGCCGCGAAGGGCGGGGGTTCCGAGAACAAATCGCTGTTCGCCATGCTGAATCCGTCGGATTCCGTGGCCGACTGGGTGTTGGAGATGGTGCCGGAGATGGGCGCCGGCTGGTGTCCTCCCGGCATGCTCGGCGTGGGCATCGGCGGCAGCGCCGAGAAGGCCATGCTGCTGGCGAAGAAGTCGCTGATGGACCCGATCGACATCGGTGAACTCATCGCCCGCGGCGCGAAATCGGCGCTCGAGGAATTGCGCCTGGAAATCTATCAGCGGGTAAATGCACTCGGCATCGGCGCGCAGGGTCTCGGGGGTTTGACCACCGTGCTCGACGTCAAGGTGCTCGACTATCCGACCCATGCGGCTTCGCTGCCGGTTGCGGTGATCCCGAACTGCGCCGCCACGCGCCACATCCACTTCACCTTGGACGGTTCGGGTCCCGCTCTGCTCGAGCCGCCCGATCTCGCTCTGTGGCCGAAAGTGCAGTGGACCGCGGACGCGAGCGCTCGGCGAGTGTCGCTCGACGGGTTGACGCGGGCGGAAATCCAAAGCTGGAAACCGGGAGAGCGGTTGCTGTTGTCCGGCAAGCTGCTGACCGGCCGGGACGCCGCCCACAAGCGTATCTGCGCATTGCTGGATGCAGGCAAAGCGTTGCCCGACGGCCTCGATTTTACGGGACGGGTGATTTATTACGTCGGTCCCGTGGATCCCGTCGGCGCGGAAGTCGTGGGTCCCGCGGGCCCTACCACGGCGAACCGCATGGATCGATTCACCGACACCATGCTGGGCAAGTCCGGACTGCTTGCCATGGTGGGCAAGGCCGAGCGCGGACCGGAAACCGTCGCGTCGATCGCCAAGCACCGTTCGGCGTATTTGATCGCCGTGGGCGGCGCTGCGTTCCTGGTATCCAACGCCATTCGCGCCAGCCGCGTCGTCGCCTTTCCGGAACTGGGCATGGAAGCCGTCTACGAATTCGAGGTGCGCGACATGCCGGTGACGGTCGCGGTGACTTCCGACGGGGTGTCCGTTCACGAGACCGGCCCTGCGGCTTGGCGCAACCAATTTGCCGGCATTGCGGTGTCGGTGGAGTCGGCCTGATGCGCTTCAGCGAAACGTTCGACGTCATCGTGATCGGCGGAGGCCACGCCGGCACGGAGGCCGCACTGGCCGCCGCTCGCATGGGCAGGAAGACGCTGCTGCTC
Source organism: uncultured Gammaproteobacteria bacterium (assembly GCA_963799885.1). Lineage (GTDB taxonomy): Bacteria > Pseudomonadota > Gammaproteobacteria > Steroidobacterales > Steroidobacteraceae > Bog-1198. The sequence continues at coordinate 500,720 of CAWCYX010000008.1, forward strand.
ACGCACAACATCGAGACTCTGGGGCAAATGAGCTGCAATCCGGCCATCGGCGGCATCGGCAAGGGCCACCTCGTCAGGGAGATCGATGCTCTCGGCGGTGCGATGGCGGTCGCCGCCGACCAGGCTGGAATTCAATTTCGCACGCTGAACGCCAGCAAGGGACCTGCGGTGCGCGCCACCCGCGCCCAAGCCGACCGGCAACTGTACAAGCGAAGCATTCGCCGGCAGCTCGAGACGCAGCCGAACCTGGCCCTGTTTCAGCAGGAGGCCGCGGACCTGCTGCTGGCCGGCGAACGCATCGCGGGCGTGGTCACGCTGAGCGGGATCGAGTTTCGCGCCGCGTGCGTCGTGCTCACCGTAGGCACCTTTCTCGGAGGCAGAATCCACGTAGGCTTGGAAAGCCACGCGGGCGGGCGCGCGGGCGATGCGCCGTCGATGCGGTTGGCGGCGCGGTTGCGCGAACTGCCGTTGCGCGTGGGCCGCCTGAAGACCGGTACGCCGCCACGCATCGACGGCCGCAGCATCGATTACTCCGGCCTGACGGAACAGCACAGCGACGTACCGCGGCCGGTGTTTTCCTTTTTGGGTACGCGAGCCGCGCATCCGCGACAGGTGCCATGCCACATCACGGCCACCAACGAGCGCACCCACGACATCATTCGCGCCGCCAGCGAGCGCTCGCCCATGTTCACGGGCTTGATCGAGGGCGTGGGACCGCGTTATTGCCCGTCGGTGGAAGACAAGGTCGTGCGTTTCGCCGACCGGACCGCGCATCAGATTTTCATCGAGCCCGAGGGTCTCGAGACACACGAGATCTACCCGAACGGGATATCCACCAGCCTGCCCTTCGACGTCCAACATGAGTTCGTCAGATCCATCAAGGGATTCGAGCGCGCGCACATCACGCGGCCGGGCTATGCCATCGAGTACGATTTTTTCGATCCGCGCGATCTGCGGGACAGCCTCGAGAGCAAGTTCATCGCCGGCCTGTTTTTTGCCGGCCAGATCAACGGCACCACCGGTTACGAGGAGGCCGCGGCGCAGGGGCTGCTGGCGGGCGCCAACGCAGCGCTCATAGCCTGCGGCCGCGAGCCCTGGTGCCCGAAGCGCAGCGAGGCTTACATCGGCGTGCTGGTGGATGACCTCATCACGCGCGGTGCGCCCGAGCCGTACCGGATGTTCACCAGCCGCGCCGAATATCGGTTGTCGCTGCGCGAGGACAACGCAGATCTGCGCTTGACGGCCCGGGGCCGGGAGCTTGGGCTCATCGATGATGAGCGGTGGGATTTCTTCGAGCGCAAACGGAATGCGGTGAAAGAGGAATTCGCGCGGCTCTGCGCGTCGGTCGTCCATCCGGTCCAGGTGGATGCCGGCCTTCTCTGCAAGCTGGGTCAACCGCTGTCGCGCGAGGCGCACGCCATCGAACTGCTGCGTCGCCCCGGGATCACCTACGATGATTTACGCGGCGTCGCGCCGGGGACCGAAGAGCCGCGTGGACCGTGGCGAAGCGACGACCGGCTCCTGGAGCAGGTGTCGTTGCAGGTGGAAGTGCAGGCAAAGTACTCGGGGTATCTCAAGCGGCAGACCGACGAGATCCATCGGCAACGGCACAACGAAGAGCTGCTCCTGCCGCGCGACCTCGATTACACGGAAGTCGGCGGCCTCTCCAACGAGGCGCGCCAATGCTTGAGCGACGTGCGCCCGGCGACGCTCGGCCAAGCGGCGCGCATCCCGGGGCTCACCCCGGCTGCTGTTTCCTTGCTCTTGGTGCACCTCAAAAAGCGTCACCACGCCGCGTGACGCGGCGCGCCCGCTACTCAACCGGGCGCGGCGTCTCTACGTGGCGCTTCTGTGCCCTGCTCGCGCTCGCCCTGCTGGCGGCAGCCGCGATCTGGCGGGTGGCGCGGCACGCGCAGGGGACCGGTAGCAGCGAGGCCGCGCGGGCGTCCGCGGCGAAGCTCATTCTGCGGCGCGGCAATGGAGCGGAGCCCGAAAGCCTGGATCTCCATCGGGCGCGATCCGAAGCGGCGCTGACCATCTTGCGCGACCTCTATGAAGGATTGACCGCCATCGGCGCCGACGGCAGGCCGGAGCCGGCCGCCGCCGATCATTGCGAGGTATCGTCGGACGGCAAAACCTACCGCTTCCATCTGCGACCCACCGCGCGTTGGTCGAATGGCGACGCCGTGGTTGCCGAGGATTTCGTGGCTGCATGGCGGCGCCTGGTGGATCCGCACACCGGCGCTCAATACGCGGGCATCCTCGGGCCGGTGCGCGGCGCGGCCGAAATCACGGCGGGCAGCGCGGCTCCCGGCACGTTGGGCGTCCATTCCGACGACCCCGCCACGTTGGTCGTGGAGCTGGCGCGCCCTACTCCCTATTTCCTCAGCCTGCTCGCGCATCCCGCGACTTTTCCGATCCATCGCGCCTCCCTGACGGCGAACGGCCGGGCCTTTGCGAAACCAGGCGTTATGGTGTCGAACGGCGCCTTCGTGTTCACCCGCTGGGATTTCGGCTCGCATCTGGTGGCGGTGCGCAACACCAAGTACTGGAACGACTCGGCCACCCGGGTGGACGAGGTCGAGTACTACTCCTTCGCCGACGCGGACACGGAGCTCAAGGCTTTCCGCACCGGTCAGGTGGACGTCACGTCGACGATTCCGGCCGCGCAAGTGCCCTGGATCAAGGCGCATCTTGGGGGTGCGCTGCACGTCGCGCCGCAGCTCGCAGTCTATTATTTGGGCCTCAATCTCCGAAAGCCGCCGTTCGCCAAGTCGCGGGAATTGCGTCAGGCGCTGAGCTTGGTGATCGACCGCGAGCGGCTGGTGCAATCCGTCACCGGCGCAGGCGAAGGGCCGGCGTACACATTCGTGCCGCCGCAGGTCCATGGCTATACTCCGCCGGTGCCGGAATACGCGGCGTGGCCGATGCCGCAACGTATAGCGCGGGCAAGGCAGCTGCTCGCGAATGCCGGACCTCCGCCGTTCATCGAATTGCGCTACAACAGCGGAGAGCTGCACAGCCGCATCGCCGTGGCCGTGGCACAGATGTGGAAAGAGTCCTTAGGCGTGGACACGCAGCTGCGCGCGGAAGAATTCAAGGTGCTGCTGCAGGATATCGACCGCGGCGACGTCAGCGTGTTCCGCGCCAGCTGGCTGGGGGACTTCGATGATGCTTACGGGTTTTTACAGGTGTTGCAGAGCGGATTCGGGATCAACCTGCCGCACTATGCCAATCGAGAGTACGATGCTCTCCTGGAACGCGCCGCCAACGACGGCGATCTCGGCGGCCGCCGGGAGCTGCTGCAACGCGCGGAAGCGCTCATGCTGGCCGATCAACCGCTCATACCGCTCTACTTCTATGTGTCCAAGCACCTCGTGAGCGCGCAGGTCCGCGGTTGGCAGGACAACGCCATGAACGTGATGTACAGCAAGAATCTCGCGAAAGAACCCGCTGCAGCCGGCAAATAGCCGCGTTTATCCGCCGGTCGACGATGCGAGTGGCAATTTGGTCCTCCACTCTTTAACATCAACGCCCTAAGTTTGGGCCCCTTGAACCCGGAGATGTGGATGCTTTCTCGATTGAACAGCCTGGCGTTGCTGGCGGGCTTGACGGCGCTCGGTTCGATTTGCGCGATGTCGGCGCACGCCGCCGGCGACCCCGCCATCGGTGAAAAGAAGTTCTACACCTGCGTGGGCTGCCATGGCATCGACGACTACAAGAACGCCTATCCGGACTATAGCGTTCCAAGATTGCGGCACCAGAATTCGGCGTACATCATTTCCGCGTTGCAGGAATACAAGTCGGGCGAGCGTCCGCATCCCACGATGCACGCACAGGCCTCCTCGCTGTCCGACGAGGACATGCAGGACATTGCCGCCTATTTACAGGGCGCCGAACCCGTGAAACCCAGCGCCAAGATCGTCGGGTCGGTACCGGCGCAAGTGGCGCCCTGCGCCGCCTGCCACGGAGAGAACGGCCTGGGTGTCGACGCGCCCATGACTCCCAAACCTCCGGTACTCGCCGGCCAGCATGTCGATTACCTGGAACAGGCGTTGACCACCTACCGCAATGGGCGGCGCAAGAACGTGGTGATGGACGGCATGGCGCAGCTGCTGAAGACCGATGACGACGTCAAAATCGTCGCCGCCTATTTCGCCAGCCAACCCTCTCCCTTGGCCACCGCAAAGACCACCAGCAAGTAGCGCCCCGTGTGGAAAGCCGAGTAGCCGGCGCACCGGCGCGCACCATCACCGCCGAACAGGCGGCTGGTCTCGTGATGCCGGGGATGTGGCTCGACTATGGCGCCGTACTCTGTCAGCCGGACGTCTTCGACAGTGCCCTCGCAGTCCGTAAGGACGAACTGACGAACGTCAAAATCCGCTCCTGCATATCGACCAAGCCGCGCGCGGTCCTGGAAGCCGATCCCGACGGCAAGCATTTCTTCATGTTCAGCCTGCACTTCTCCGGCTATGACCGACAGAAGCACGATGCCGGACGCTGCAACTACATGCCGCTCAATCTCGGCGAGGTACCGGACTACTATCGACGGTTCATCGACCCGGTGGACATCGTGGTTCTGAAGACCTGCCCGATCGACGCGCGCGGCTACTTCAATTTCGGCGCCGCCAACCTCTGGCATCGCGCCGTCATCGAACGCGCGAAAATGGTGATCGTCGAGGTCTCCCGCGGCCAGCCCTACGTTCTCGGCGATCAGAATGGCGTCCACGTCGGCGAAGTCGATTACCTCATCGAGGGCGACGACCTGCCGGCGGCGGAACTCCCCAACGCGCCGATGAGCGAGGTTGATCGCGCGGTGGCGCGGTTGATTGCCGCGCGGATCGAGGACGGCTCTTGCCTGCAGATCGGCATCGGCGCAATGCCGAATGCGGTTTGCCGGCTGTTGCTGGAGAGCGGAGTCCGCGGCCTGGGAGTGCATACGGAAATGCTGGTGGACGGCATCGCGGATCTCTACCTGGCGGGGCGCCTCACCGGTGCGAGGAAAGCCTTGGACCGGGGCAAGATCGTCTATACCTTCGCGCTCGGTTCGAGTGCCCTCTATGCATTGCTGGAGCGCAATCCGGACTTCGAGTGTCATCCCGTCGACTACACCAATCAGCCGCACATCATCATGCGCAACGACCGCATGGTCTCGATCAACAATACGACTCAGATCGACCTGCAAGGTCAGGCCGCCTCCGAGTCGGACGGACATCGCCACCTCAGCGGAACCGGCGGACAATCGCAGTTCGTACGCGGCGCCTACGCGTCGCGAGGGGGCCAGTCCTTCATATGCCTGTCATCGACGTACGACAAGCGAGGCGAGCGCCGCAGCCGCATCGTCTTCGAGCTGACCCCGGGCAATGTCGTCACCACGCCGCGTTCCGACGTCATGTATGTCGTGACGGAATTCGGGATGGTCAACCTCAAGGGAAAGTCCGTGGCCGAGCGCGCGTTGGCCTTGATCTCCATCGCGCACCCCGACTTTCGCGAGTGCCTCGAGCGCCAGGCCTATGAGCACCGCCTGATCCCGCGCGGCGTTTCGTTCTAGTGCAGCGACAGGAGGAACTGTGCGAACGTTCTGTAGTAGGCATCCCGGTTCTGCTTCTTGCGGAAACCGTGACCTTCATCCTTGGCCTGCAAATACCAGACTTCGCCGCCGCGGCTGCGCAGCCTCGCCACGATTTGTTCCGCCTCGGAGAGCGGCACCCGCGGATCGTTCTTGCCGTGCACCACCAACAGCGGTTTGGAAATTCGGTCGGCATTGGTCAGCGGCGAGACGCGGCGCAGGTAGGCGCGCATCTCCGGATCGCGCTCATCGCCGTATTCCGCGCGCCGCAGGCTCTGGCGATACGGCGCCGTGTTGCTGAGAAAGCTGACGAAGTCCGCAATTCCGGCCAGATCGACGCCGCCGATCAGCCGGTCGCCGTAGTTCGCGAGCGCGGCGAGCGCGAGAAACCCGCCGTATGAAGCGCCCGCCACCGCCACGTGCTTCCGATCGAACGTGCTTTGCGAACTCACCCACACGATGACGGCCCCCAAATCCTTGACCACATCGTCCCGCAGCGTGCCGTTGTCCAGCGCCAGGTAGGTCTTTCCATAGCCGGAGGAGCCGCGCAGGTTGGGTGCGACCACCGCAAAGCCCAGCTCATTCACGACGTACTGCAGCCACGGATCGAAACCCGGACGGTATTGCGATTCCGGACCTCCGTGCAGCACCAGCAGCACGGGGTGCACCCCGGGAGCGGCGGGTTCGTATACGTACACGGGTTCCTGGCGGAAGCGGCCGTCGATCCGATCGAACGTGGGAAACTGAGTCAAGCGGGGAGTCACGAATTTGGCGGTGTCCACGGGACCGGCCTCGCTGTGCGTCCATGCCTCCAGGCGATTGGTCGCGAGGTCGAGCACGTAAGCGTCGCGTGGCGAGGCGGCGGACGCGTAGCCGAACGCGAGCCGTTTGCCCTCGGCATCGAATTTCACATGGTCGATGATTCCGGGTGCGGGCAAACGCGGCGGCGCGAGGTCTTGGTGCGCGCGCAGGTCGAGCAAGTTGAGTTTGGAAGCGCCGGCCTCATTGCTGACGTACGCCAGGTAGTGGCCGTCGCGCGAAATCGCCAATTCCTCGATGTCCCAGGGAATGTGGTCGGAGAGTACCGTCTTCTCCGCCGTGAAAAGATTGACGTATCGAAGTCTGTTGAACTCGGAGTCGCGATCCGAAATCAGATAGACGCCCTGCCCGTCACGGGAAAATTTCGCCCCGGCGATTCCGACCTTGGCAGACGCCGGCTCCACTTCGCGCTTCTGGCCGGAGGACAGATCGACCACGTAGAGGTAGCCCTCGCCGATCGACACATACTTGAGGACCAGCAGTTTGCGGTCGTCGGGCGACCAATCGAGCGGGTACCAGGCGGCATCGTCGCCCGTGACGACCAGGTGCGGGAGAGTCCCGGCGCCCGGCTCGACGATGTCGATGTCGTGGCTTATCCCGTCGCGCGCGGTGGTGAAGAAGGCGATTTCACGGCCGGAGCTCGACCACAGGGCGGCGCCGTTCAGCGATTTGCCGTCGGAGAGAAGCTTCGGCTTGGGTTCGCCCAACCGCTGATAATAAAGCTGCGCATTTTCATTGCCGCCCACATCCTTGAGAAAAAAGAATCCGATCCGGGCTGGATCGGGCGAGAACGCGGCCTCCGTGATCGGCTCGCGCAGAAACGTCAACTGCCGCCGTTCGCCGGCGGCTTGTTCCACCAGATGCAGTTGATCGACGTCGCCGAAGCGGCTGGAGATCAACAGCTGCCCCTTCGGCGACCAACTCAGCGGCGTGGCCTGGCGCGCCGAGAGATAGCCGTCCAGCGCGTCCGCGAGCTCGGCGGGAGCGTCGGGAATGTTGTCGAAAATCAGGTTGCCGCGCTCGACGCGGGAAGCGCCGGATGCGGCGGAGGCCGCGAGCAAAAACGGCAGAATCGACAGCCACAAATTAATTCGCGTCATTGTTCCTATGTTCTCCAACCGCGAGGATAATCCGACCGATGGCAGGCTTCGCTCATCTTCTCAATTCCTACGACGTCGGCGACGAACTCGATGCCATCGCAAGTGCGGATCCGCCCGCCTATCTGCGGCGGTGTTTCGCGGAAGGCATATCATCCCCCGAATTGTCGTTCGCGCGAGTGCAGCAGATCACGGTGTGCGCCATGGTACTCGACTCCATCCTCAATGATCGAGACTACGAGTCCATGGAACCCGAACTGCTCGCCGACTGGCGCGCCCACTATGGACGGCACTGCGCGCTCTTGAAGGACGCAGCCATCGCGGCGCTGCGCCGTGCGCTGGAGAGCCTGCGTAAGCAGGATGCCGATTCGGCAGCGGAGCTCGAGGAACTCGAACATCGCCTGGCGCCTGCCTGAATGATGTCGAACGCCGCGGGTGAGCACTCGCAAGTCGTGAACGTGACCGCACGCACGAGGGGCGCATGCGTGGCTCTCCTGTTGCTCGCCGCGTGCGCGTCGCCGCCGCCGCAGGGGCACCTCCCGGACACCGGCCGCCCGCTGCCGGCAGCCGTGCCCGTGCAAAACGACGCGGCCGCTGATGCATCGTTCGATTGGCATCCGCTGGTGATCGCGCCTTTCGGCACCAGGCTCGTGGACAGTCCGATTCGCCTGCACGAAGTGCTGCTTTTCCGTGAGCAGTCGCACGGGGCGGCCGAGACCGAGTCCAAGGACTGTTACGCGGTCGACGGCACCGTGCCGGCATTTGTCGGCCGCTCGCCCGAGGAATACTTGATGTGTTTTGAGCATGACCGGCTGGACCACATCGAGGTCTCGGTCCGGATCGAGGCCGCGGCCGCCGCCGGGGATTTCAGGCGGGCCTGCGCCCTGTGGTCGGGGAATGCGCAGCCACTCGCCAAGGCGGACGATGCTTGCGAGGGCCGCGACGGCGGCACCGCGTTTAGCGCGCGGCTCGTGGTCCTGCCCGGCGAGCCGACGGCAGAGTTGCACATGACCCTCGCCGATGCGGCCAAGCGCGATCCGGAACCGGCACCGCCGCCCGACCCTCAGGCGCCGCCATGACGCGCGACGAGGAATCGCAGTTCCTGGTCGCGGGCGCCGGCGAGATGGGCGTGATCCTCGACCCGCCGCAATGCGAGTCGCTGCTGCGCCTGGTGGACGAACTGCAGGCCGGCAACGCCCAATTCAATCTGACGGCGATTCGCGATCGGCCCGGCATGCTGCGCAAGCACGTGCTCGACAGCTTGAGCCTGCAGCCCTATCTGCGCGGCGCACGAATGGCCGATGTGGGTACCGGGGCCGGATTCCCGGGCCTGCCGCTCGCCATCATCAACCCGCGGCGGCGTTTCTCGCTGATCGAAGCCACGGGAAAGAAAGCGCGTTTCGTCGCGCAAACAGCCGAGCGAATCGGCTGCAGCAACGTGGAAATCGTGCATGCGCGCGCCGAAACCCATCGGCCCTTCGAACTCTTCGATATCGTGATGGCGCGCGCTCTGTCCTCCCTGGCGGATTTCGTGGCCTATGCGGGCCATTTGTGCGCGCCGCAAGGGCGGCTCCTGGCGATGAAGGGGAAACGCCCGGAGGAGGAGATTTCGGCGCTGCCCAAAGCCTTCCGGGTCCTGGCCATCCACCGGTTGAAGCTTCCCGGGCTGGACGACGAGCGGCATCTTGTGGAACTCTCACCGGCAGGACCTCGCGCGGCCGTGTCCACGCAACGCGGTCCCCATCGAGAAGTACCATGAATCGGGTCATCGCTGTCGCAAATCAAAAAGGCGGGGTCGGGAAGACGACCACCGCCGTCAATCTCGCGGCCTCCCTGACGGCCACCAAACGCCGCGTCCTCTTGATCGACTTGGATCCGCAGGGTAACGCCACCATGGGGTGCGGAATCGACAAGCACGCGCAGCCGCGTACGTCCTGCGACGTGCTGCTGGGCGATTGCGCGGCGACGGAGGCGATGGTGCCGGTGGAGTACGGCGGCTTCATGCTGATGCCGGCCAATCAGGACTTGACCGCCGCCGAGGTACGCCTGCTGACCATGATGGCGGGGCGTGAGTTCAAGCTGCGCAACGCGCTGAAGCCCATCCGCGACAGTTTCGACGTGATATTGGTCGACTGCCCGCCTTCGCTCAACATGCTCACCTTGAACGCGCTGGTGGCCGCCGACTCCGTCATGGTGCCCATGCAGTGCGAGTACTACGCGCTCGAGGGCCTGAGCTCGTTGATACAGACCATCGACCAGATCCGCGGCTCCATCAATCCGGAACTGCAGATCGAGGGATTGCTGCGAACCATGTTCGATCCGCGCAATAACCTGTCGAATGAAGTGTCGGCTCAGCTCATCGAACATTTCGGAGACAAGGTGTTCCGGACCATGATTCCGCGCAACGTGAGGCTGGCCGAGGCGCCGAGCTTCGGCAAGCCCGCGCTCTTTCACGACAAGGAGTCGCGGGGCGCGCTCGCGTATCTGGCGCTCGCGGGAGAAATGATTCGCCGCGACGAATTACCTGCGCCCGGCATGATTAGCCGCGACGACCTTCCGCCCGCGCCCGTATAATTCCACGATGTCCGTCAAAAAGCCCTCTCTGGGTCGTGGCCTTGCGGAGTTGAGTCCGCTGCTGGCGCAACGCGCCCGCGCCCCGCTGCCGGAACCCGCTCCCCTGGCAGGCGACCGCTTGATGAACCTTCCCTTGGATCTGCTGCAACGGGGCAAGTATCAGCCGCGTGTGGACATGCGCCCGGAGACTTTGAGCGAGCTGGCCGATTCGATCAAGTCGCAGGGTCTGGTGCAGCCGATCCTGGTGCGGCCGCTGCCGCATCGTAATCCGGGAGAATCGCAGCGCTACGAAATCATCGCCGGCGAGCGCCGGTGGCGCGCGGCACAAATGGCCGGGCTTGCGGACATTCCGGCAGTCATCCGCGACGTGCCCGACGAGGCCGCCGTCTCCATGGCGCTGATCGAAAACATTCAGCGCGAAGACCTGAACCCCCTGGAGGAGGCGCGCGCGCTGTCGCGGCTGATCGAGGAGTTCGGCCTGACGCATCAGGCGGCCGCCGAGGCGGTGGGCCGCTCGCGAGCTGCCGTCAGCAACTTGGTACGGCTCATGGAGCTCACCGACGAGGTCAAGGAATTGTTGGAACAGCGGCGCATTGAGATGGGCCACGCGCGTGCGCTGCTCGGGCTGACCTCGCGCCGCCAACAAATCGAAGTGGCCGGCCTCGTTGCCAAGAAGTCGCTGTCGGTGCGCGACACGGAAGCATTGGTGCGCCGCATCATGAATCCGCAGCCCAGCAACCCGGCGGAACCTCCCGCGGTGGATCCGGATATTCATCGCCTGGAGCGCGAATTGGCCGACAAGTTGGGCGCCAAGGTGGTGTTCCAGCACACTCCCTCCGGGAAGGGCAAGCTGGTCGTCAGCTACAACACCTTGGATGAACTCGAGGGCATCCTCGGCCACATTCAGTGATCCTCTGAGCCGAAAAAATACCCGGCCGATACGTATTGATGGAGTGGGGCGGTATCCCTATAATGCGCCGGCTATTTGGACTGGCGACGGCTCATATGTGCAAAACGAGGGTGGCGCGCCGCCGCGCACCGCGCGACGGCATGCGTCGGCGCCGGTCCGGTTCCCGTCGGGATGAGTGACGTTCTGGTTCGCGGCAAGCGGCTGGTCATCCGCGTCGTGCTCCTGCAAGCAGGCTGCGCGCTCGCTGTCGCGTCTGTGTTTCTTGTGCTCCGAGGAGAATCCGCAGGGCTTGCGGCACTGACGGGCGGGTTGATCGTGGCTCTTGGCAGCGCGCTGTTTGGTTGGCGCATGTTCAAGCCCGGGATCGCCGGCGGCGCCACGCTCACGGCGGCGATGTACGGCGGCGTGGCGCTGAAGTGGTTATGGTTCGCGATCGCGCTGTATTTGGCGATCGCGCGGTTGAAACTCGACGCGGCACCGCTATTGATAGGGGTGGTGGTCGCGCAATTGGGATATTGGGCCGGTCTGGTCCGGCTCAAATGATGATTGGGGACTTATGCGCTTCGGAATCATGGCAGAGGAAGACGCTTCGGGCGGGGTGACAGGCTACATCAAGCACCACCTGACTCATAACACCGTGGATACCGGCCGCGGCGCCTTCTGGACCGTGCACATCGACAGCGTCATATTCACCCTGATCATCTCCTTCGTGTTCATCGCGGTGCTGGCCCTTGCGGCTCGCCGCGCCACCAGCGGCGTGCCGGGCAAGCTGCAGTCGGCGGTGGAAATGCTGGTCGAATTCATCGACGGCATGGTGAAGGACACTTATCACGGCACGAACAAATTCATCGCACCGCTCGCCATCACCATTTTCTGCATCGTGTTCCTGGAAAATTTCATGGACATCCTGCCGGTGGATGCGCTGCCCGCCGCCGCCAAGCTGTTCGGTGTGGAACATCTGCGCACCGTGGCCACGGCGGACCTCAACACCACGGTGGGAATGGCGCTGGGTGTTTTTCTATTGATTCAGTGGGTGGGCATTACGCACAAGGGCTTCGGTGTATTCGCCGGCGAATGGTTCACCGCCCCGTTCCACGCGCATGGCACGGCGCTCAAAATTCTGCTGGCGCCCGTCAATTTCGCGTTTCGTGTGATCGAGGAAGTGGTGCGGCCGCTGTCGCTGTCGATGCGGTTGTTCGGCAACATGTACGCTGGCGAGCTCATTTTCCTGCTGATCGCCTGCTTCACTCTGGGCGCCGCGCTCAATCATCTCTCGACGTATTTCCTGGGGCTGGCGCAGTTCGGCGCCGGTGTGGTGTGGACGCTGTTTCACTACCTCATCATCACCCTTCAAGCCTTCATTTTCATGGTCCTGACCATCGTGTATGTGGGCATTTCGGCCGAGAAGCACTAATTCGATTCATTCAAGACATTAAAGACCGGAGACAATAATGGACAATGTGACCCAAATCGCTCAACTCATGAGCTCCACCGTGATTGCAGCAGGCTTGGTGATCGGCCTAGGTGGTGCGGGTGCCGCCATCGGCTTCGGTCTTCTGGGCGGCAAGTTCCTCGAGAGTTCGGCTCGCCAGCCGGAACTGACCAACATGCTGCAGACCAAGATGTTCATCGTTGCAGGCTTGCTGGACGCCGTGCCGATCATCGGCGTTGCCGTCGGCTTCTTGTTGCTGTACGCCAATCCTTTCCTGGGCGCGCTCGGTCTCAAGTAACAGCGCCGAGGGCGCCTGAACGGCGCCTGCCAAGGAGTACGCAATGAACTTAGCACTAACGCTGGTCATCCAAGGGGTGGTGTTTTTCCTGGTCGCCTGGGCGGTCATGAAATTCTTCTGGCCGTGGCTCATGGGAGCCATCGAAGAGCGGCAGAAAAAAATCGCCGCCGGCCTGGCCGCAGCCAGCAAAGGCGAAAAGGAACTCGGCGAGGCCGAGGCCCGCTCCAAGGACATCATCCGCGAAGCGCGCGAGCGCGCCGCACAGATCGTCGATCAGGCGGGCAAACGTTCCAACGAGATCGTCGAGGAAGCCAAGGGTACGGCCTCGAGCGAGGCGCAACGGCTGGTCGCGCAGGCGCACGATGAAGTCGCGCGCGAGAGTTCGCGCGCCCGCGAAACTCTCACCCGAGAAGTGGGCAAGCTTGCGGTCGAAGGCGCTTCACGTCTGTTGGGCCGTGAAATCGACGCCAAAACTCACGCCGACCTGTTGGACAAGCTGGCGGCCGAGGTTGCGAATGGCTGAGCGAGCCACCATCGCGCGCCCGTATGCGAAAGCGGCGTTCGAATATGCGCGCGGCGCGAACGACTTTGCGGCATGGTCGCAGGCGTTGGCGCGGCTGGCCGAGATCGTCGCGGATCCGCGCGTGGCGGAGCTCACCAAGAGCCCGCAGTGGAGCGCGGCGGACGTGGCGAATCTCATCATCGACGTTGGCGGCGCAAGTCTCAATCCCGCTATGCAAAACTTCGTGCGGGTGTTGGCGGAGAATCATCGCCTGTTGCTGCTGCCGGAGATCGCCGCGCATTACGAAGAATTTCGCAGTGCGGTCGAGAATACCGTCGACGTCGAGGTGGTCTCGGCCGTCAAACTCGACGCCGCTCAATCGGACAAGCTCGCCGCCGCCTTGACCAAGCGGCTGAAGCGCAACGTACGCATGAAGAACTCGGTCGACGCGACGCTGCTCGGCGGCGCGGTGCTGCGCGCCGGGGACCTCGTGATAGACGGTTCGTTGAAAGGCCGGCTAGAACGGCTCGCCACGGAATTAACAAGTTAGAACTGATTATTCGCGGGCGCAAGCAGTCCGCAGCAAGAGGATCGATATGTCCATCAAGGCTTCGGAAATCAGCGACCTCATCAAGGCGCGCATCGACAAGTTCAAGGGAGCCACCGAGGCGCGCAACGTCGGCACCGTGGTGAGCGTCACCGACGGCATCGTGCGCGTCCACGGGCTCGCCGACGCACGTTACGGCGAGATGCTGGAATTCGTCGGCAACACCTTCGGTTTGGCCCTGAACCTCGAGCAAGACTCGGTCGGTTCCGTGGTGCTGGGCGATTACAAGCACATCTCAGAAGGTTCCATCGTCAAGACCACCGGCCGCATTCTCGAAGTGCCGGTCGGTCCCGAGCTGCTGGGCCGCGTCGTCGACGCGCTGGGCAATCCCATCGACGGCAAGGGCCCGGTGAACGCCAAGTCGAAATCCCCCCTGGAGCGCGTGGCGCCGGGCGTGATTTTCCGCAAGAGCGTCTCGCAACCGGTCCAGACGGGGCTCAAGGCCATCGACGCCATGGTTCCCATCGGCCGCGGCCAGCGCGAACTCATCATCGGCGACCGCCAGACCGGCAAGACGGCGGTTGCCATCGACACCATCATCAATCAAAAGGGAACGGGCGTTAAATGCGTCTATGTCGCGATCGGGCAGAAGCAAAGCTCGATTGCCAACGTGGTGCGCAAGCTCGAAGAGCACGGCGCCATGGGTCACACCATCATCGTAGCCGCTTCCGCTTCCACGCCCGCGGCCATGCAGTATCTAGCTCCCTACGGCGGCTGCGCGATGGGCGAGTATTTCATGGACAACGGCGAAGATGCGCTCATCGTCTATGACGATTTGTCCAAGCAGGCCGTCGCCTACCGCCAGATTTCCCTGCTGCTGCGCCGGCCGCCGGGCCGCGAAGCCTACCCCGGCGACGTGTTCTATCTGCATTCCCGCCTTCTCGAGCGCTCCGCGCGGGTCAACGAGGAATACGTCGAGAAATTCACCAACGGCCGCGTCAAGGGCAGGACCGGTTCGCTCACGGGTCTGCCCATCATCGAAACCCAGGCCGGCGACGTGACGGCCTTCGTACCCACCAACGTGATATCGATCACCGACGGCCAGATTTTCCTGGAAACGGACTTGTTCAACGCCGGCATGCGCCCCGCCATCAACGCCGGCATCTCGGTGTCGCGCGTCGGCGGCGCCGCGCAGACCAACATCATCAAGAAGCTGGGCGGCAGCGTTCGCCTCGCGCTCGCGCAATTCCGCGAACTCGCCGCCTTCTCGCAGTTCGCCTCCGACTTGGACGAGTCGACCCGCAAGCAGCTGGAGCGCGGCCAGCGCGTCACCGAGCTCATGAAGCAGAAGCAATACTCGCCCATGTCGGTGGCGGAGATGTCGCTCTCGCTGTACGCCGGAAACAATGGCTACTTCGACAAGGTCGACCGCCGCAAGGTGGTGGAAACGGAAGCCGCCCTGCAGTCCTTTGCGCGTTCGAGCTTCGGCGACTTGCTGAAGAGCATCAATTCCAAGCCCGATCTGTCGAAGGACGTCGAAGCCGCGCTCAAGAAGTGCTGCGACGAGTTCTTCGCGACCCTGTAAGGGAAGGTTCAAGGAACGCAATGGCAGGCGCAAAAGAAATCCGCGGCAAGATCGCGAGTATCAAGAATACTCAGAAGATCACCAAAGCCATGGAAATGGTGGCCGCGAGCAAGATGCGCAAGGCGCAGGACCGCATGCGGGCCGCACGCCCCTACGCGGAAAAGATCCGCAAGATCATCGGCCACTTGCGCCAGGTGAATCTGGACTACAAGCATCCCTTCACTCTGGAGCGCCCGGTGCGCGCCGTCGGCATCGTCGTGATCAGCACCGACCGGGGACTGTGCGGCTCGCTCAATTTGAATCTGTTCAAGGCCGCGCTCGGCGCAATCCGCGAGGCGCAGGGGAAGAACGCTAAAGTTTACGTCTGCGCGATCGGCTCCAAGGCCCTGCAGTTCTTTCGCCGCCTGTCCGGGATCGAAGTCGCGGCGTCGGTCACTCACCTGGGCGACAAGCCGCACGTCGCCGAATTGATCGGCACCACCAAGGTGATGTTGGACTTCTACCGCGAAACGAAAGTCGATCAGTTGCTGCTCGTGCACAACGTGTTCGTCAACACCATGACGCAAAAGGGCGTGGTTACGCAACTGCTGCCGCTTCAGACCATCGACAAGGAAGAGCTCCAGGAGCGCTGGGATTATCTCTACGAGCCGGATGCCATTGAAATTCTCGAGGGTATTCTGATGCGGTACATCGAATCCCAGGTGTTCGCGGGCGCGGTCGAGAATGTCGCGTGCGAAATGGCGGCGCGCATGGTGGCCATGAAGAGCGCGTCCGACAACGCCGGCAAGCTCATCGACGAGCTGCAACTCATTTACAACAAGGCCCGTCAGGCCGCGATCACGAAAGAGCTTTCGGAAATCGTCGGCGGCGCGGCAGCGGTCTAGGCAAGAGGTTATAAAACATGTCCAGCAGCGGCAAAATCGTCCAAATCATCGGCGCGGTCATCGATGTGGAATTTCCGCGCGATCAGATCCCCAAGGTCTACGACGCGCTCAAGCTCGATGATGTGGACCTGACCCTCGAGGTGCAGCAGCAGCTGGGCGACGGCATCGTGCGCACCATCGCAATGGGTCCTTCCGAAGGCCTGCGCCGCGGTCTCACGGTCAATGGAACGGGCAAGGGGATTTCCGTGCCGGTGGGTGCGGGCACGCTCGGCCGCATCATGGACGTGCTCGGCAAGCCGCAGGACGAGAAGGGCCCCGTGCAAGCCACCGAGTACCTGCCCATTCACCGTCCCGCTCCGGCCTACGACGAGCAGGCAGGGGGCCAGGATCTTCTGGTCACGGGCATCAAGGTGATCGATTTGCTGGTGCCTTTCGCCAAGGGCGGCAAGGTGGGACTGTTCGGCGGCGCCGGCGTGGGCAAGACCGTGAACATGCTCGAGCTCATCAACAACATCGCCAAGCAGTACAGCGGCCTGTCGGTGTTTGCCGGCGTCGGCGAGCGCACCCGCGAGGGCAACGACTTCTACCACGAGATGATCGAATCGGGCGTCATCGACAAAGACAATCTGGCCAATTCCAAGGTGGCCATGGTGTACGGTCAGATGAACGAGCCGCCCGGCAACCGTCTGCGCGTCGCGCTCACGGGCCTCACCATGGCCGAATTTTTCCGCGATGAGAAACAAGCCTCCGGCAAGGGCCGCGATGTGCTGTTCTTCGTCGACAATATCTACCGCTACACGCTCGCCGGCACGGAAGTCTCGGCGCTGCTCGGCCGCATGCCCTCCGCGGTGGGATATCAGCCGACACTGGCCGAGGAAATGGGCGTGCTGCAGGAACGCATCACGTCCACCAAGACCGGTTCCATCACTTCCATTCAAGCCGTGTACGTCCCGGCGGACGACTTGACCGACCCCTCGCCCGCGACCACGTTCGCACACTTGGACGCCACCGTGGTGCTGTCGCGGCAAATCGCCTCGATCGGCATCTATCCCGCGGTCGACCCTCTCGACTCCACCAGCCGCCAGCTCGATCCGCTGGTGGTGGGTCAGGAACACTATGATACGGCGCGCGGCGTGCAGGCCGTGTTGCAGCGTTACAAGGAGCTGCAGGACATCATCGCGATTCTCGGCATGGATGAGTTGTCCGAGGAAGACAAGCTGTCCGTGTACCGCGCGCGCAAGATCCAGCGCTTTCTGTCGCAGCCCTTCAATGTGGCCAAGGTATTCACCGGACAGGACGGCAAGATCGTGCCGCTCAAGGACACCATCCGCGGCTTCAAGGCCATCATCGCCGGCGAATACGATCACCTGCCCGAGCAGGCCTTCTATATGATCGGCGCCATTGAAGAAGCCGTCGAAAAAGCCAAGACCCTGGGGTAAGAGCACTCATGGCCAACACCATTCACGTCGAAATCGTCAGCGCCGAAGGACAGATCTTTTCGGGCGAGGCGACCATGGTGTTCGCGCCGGGCTCGCAAGGCGAACTCGGCATCGCCCCGCGTCACGCGCCGTTGCTGACCACCTTGAAGGCCGGGGAAGTACGCGTGCAGTCCGAAGGACAGGAGGAACAATCGTTCTACGTCGGCGGCGGCGCCCTCGAAATTCAGCCGCATCTGGTGACCGTGCTCGCGGATACGGCGGCTCGGGCACGCGACCTCGACGAAGCGGCGGCGCTGGCGGCCAAGCAGCGCGCGGAAGACGCCGTGCGCGAGCGCACCGACAAGGTGGATATCGCGGAGGCACAGGCCGAGCTGGCGCGGGCTGTGGCGCAATTGCGGGCGATAGAACGTCTGCGCAAACGCCGCGGCTGAAGTAAGACCCGCGGCTCACGCGGAATACTCAGACAGGCTCCTGGGAATGGTCATGCCGCTTTCCGTCGTCATACTCGCAGCGGGCCAAGGCAAACGGATGCACTCCGATTCGCCGAAGGTGCTGCAGCCGTTGGCGGGCGAACCCTTGCTGCAACACGTGATTCGTGCGGCCCGCGCGCTCGCTCCCCATAGCGTCTACGTGGTCTATGGTCATGGCGGCGCGCAGGTACAGCACGCCTTTGCGCACGAAGACGTCGATTGGGTTCTGCAGGCCGAGCAACTCGGCACCGGCCACGCCGTGATGCAGGCCATGTGCCTGATTCCCGATGACCACACGGTTCTGGTGCTGTATGGCGACGTGCCCCTGATTCGGGCCGCCTGCCTCGAGAAGTTGGTGGCCTCCGCCGGCACCGGCACGCTCGCACTGCTCACCGTCAATCTCGACCAAGCCGCCGGCTACGGTCGGATCGTCCGGGGCGACGACGGCCGTGTGACCGCCATCGTCGAGCACAACGACGCCACCCCCCAGCAGTTGCTGATCCGCGAGGCCAACTCGGGCCTCATGGCCGCGCCGGCCGGCAGGCTGCGAGACTGGCTGTTGGGGCTGGGATCTTCCAATGCGCAGCGCGAATACTACTTGACCGATGTGGTCGCCGGCGCCGTTCAGGGCACATACCCGGTCGAGGCCATTCCCGTCGCGCGCGCGGTGGAGGTGCTGGGCGTCAACGATCGCCTGCAGCTGGCACAGGTGGAAGCCGGACTACGGCTGCTGCGCACGGAGGAGTTGATGCTCGCGGGTGCCATCCTGGCCGATCCGTTGCGGGTGGATGTGCGCGGCGCGGTCACCGTGGAGCGCGACGTGTTCATCGACGTGGGCGCCGTGCTGATCGGGGAGGTCCATCTGGGCGCGCGCGTCAAGGTGGGGCCGAATTGCGTGATTCGCGATTCCCGCATCGGCGCCGATACGGAAGTCCACGCCAACTGCGTCATCGAAGAGGCACTGGTGGGGGAGCACTGCCGCATCGGACCGTTTGCCCGCTTGCGCCCCGACACTGCGCTGGCGCGCAATGCTCATGTGGGAAACTTCGTCGAAATCAAGAATGCCAAAATCGGCATCGGCAGCAAGGTGAACCACTTGAGCTATGTGGGCGACGCCGACGTGGGAGCCGCGGTGAACGTCGGCGCCGGCACCATCACCTGCAACTACGACGGCGTGAACAAGTGGTCGACGGTCATCGGCGACGGCGCCTTCGTCGGATCGGGCAGCATGCTGGTGGCCCCGCTTCGCGTCGGCGCGGGCTCCACCATCGGTGCGGGCTCCACCATCACGGAAGATGCGCCCGACGGCAAGCTCACGCTGACCCGGGCCCGGCAGACCACCGTCCAAGATTGGCAACGGCCGGCGAAGGTTACCGGTGCCGCCAACGTTGCGGACGCCGCCAAGGCTCCGGATTCCGCTCCTGGGGCGGCGGATCCCGACATCCCCAAGCCGCCCACGAAGTAGCGCGGGCGCGTGATCGTAGTCGACGATCTGCACAAGATGCTTTCGTAGCGCCATGGGTGTGGCGGCTCACGTGTAACAGCAGTCGCCGCCCATCTAGCTAGTCTAGAAGTGGTAGGTCAGATCGACGCCCCCCGTGAGCGGCTGGTTGGTTTCGATGCGGGTAAAACTCGGTTGGGGCTCATTTTCCGTGAAACATGCTCTCCAGCTGGGCGTGCTTGTTGGTGAGGTTGTTGACAAACAACGTAGCGCTCCAGCTATCACGAAATTTCACTCCCGCGCGGACATTGATCAGGTCATACCCGGGCAATTGCCGGTACGTACCGGTGAACTCGTAAGGGTTCGAGAAAAAAATCGAGTAGCGCGGGCCGGTGTACGAATTCTCCAATCGAGCCGTGAATGTGTAGGAGCCGCCGAGCGGCTTGGAATAGTTGAGAGCGACGGTCCCGCTCTCCGGCGCGACCTCCGGCATCTTGTGGACCGGCGTAATCACCCAGTGCGGGCCGCCGTCCAGCCATTCGTAAAGGTAGCCGGCTGCGACTTCGAGCTGAAATCCCGCCCCGAGATCGGCGAGCACGTCGATGTCGGCGCCGTAGATTGAGACATAGTTGCCGTTGATGTTGAGCGCCCAGTCGTTGGGATACGCCTCGAGTTGGACGTGGCGCCAGTCCTCATAATAGATGCTGGCGTTCACGGTCAGGCGGCGATCGAACATTCTGGCTTTCTCGCCAAGCTCGTAGCTCAAGACACGGTCCGGTTCGTACGTCGTGGGCCACTTGCCGCTCGTATAACCCTGCTGCTGGAAGGCCCCTCCCCAGGCGGCACCGGTGGTCGGATAGAGCGGCGTTGCCGCCGCCGGGACGGAAGCCGGTCGACACGGTCGCATAGGCCATCAGGTCCGGGCTGAACGTGTAGGACAGATTGAATTTCGGATTGAAACTGGTCGACGACAGCGCGATGAGACCGGAACACGAGGGCGTAGCGGCTCCGTTTGCCGATCCCCAGCCGCTGATGCAGGAAGAGAAGCGATAGTCGTAGTGATTCACGCGGGCGCCGACATCGACCTTGAGCTCATCGGTCAGGGCATAAGTGGCGTCGCCGAAGCCCGCATACTGCTTGAGCGTGGTGGGCGAGTAGGCATCGAACCAGTTGGGTGTGGTTGCCGGCGCGAGCGTGCCGAGATCCATATACGCGGAGTAGTTGGGCGTCGTACCTCTGAAGCCCCACAAAGAGTAGAAGTCGCTGTAATAGAGCCCGGCAACCCAGCTGGCTCTTCCGTTCCCCGTCGAAGCCAATCGCAGCTCCTCGCTGAACTGGTGGGTGGGATCATCTTCGATACCGTGCTCCGGGCCGGACCCGGTCGGGGCCATAAAATCCAGGGTTCGGAAGACCGTAGTTGGAGTTATAGGTAATCGCTTCCAGCGGATTGTTGAAAGCCTCGCTCGCCTCCTCGACTTGGGTGGAGTTTCGGGTCCATCGCGCGGTACTCGATGTCAGGTCGAACGTCGGGAAACTGTAATTCACGTTGAGGCTGTAGGCCGTCAGCGAATCGGTCAGCGGTTCGGCGATGTCGAAAGGTTGGTAGTGCGCCAAGGTGCCGGGAGCGCTGTCATAGGCACTGATGCCGTTTTGAGTGCTGGTCGTGTGGAAGAATGACGGCGTGACCGACAGGTTTTCCGTCGGCTTCCACAGCAGAGTCACGCGCGCCGCATAGGTTTGATAGGCATTCGAGCCCGGATATTGCTTCTCGATGGGGGCGTTCTGGACATCGCCGCGCACGGTGCCGACCGGGTTTCCACCGGCCAGCGGAAAAGGGTTAGCCACGATGCGGTCGATCCAACCGCTCGGTATAATTTTCTGTCCCCACGACCCGTAATGCCAAGGTGTCGTCGATCAGCGGGAGGTTAACCATCAAATTGTCTTTGTGATTGAACCCGCCGCCGTCGGTGCCCGATAAGACGCTCTGTGCGGTCGATTGAAACTGCGTCAAGTTCGGCTGGTTGGTGATCAGTCTGTACCGTGCCGCCCATCGAACCCGATCCGAAGAGCGTGCCTTGCGGCCCGCGCAGAATCTCGATGCGATTCAGGTCATAAAGATCGGGATCGATCACCACGTGACCATTTTGGGCACTGGCCGGTCCAGCCAAGGGAATATCATCGAGATAGAAGCCGACCGTCGCGGAGTTGCCGCCGCTCGAGGTCATGCCGCGCATCTCGATCTCCGTCTGACTGGGCCCTTCGCTCTTCAGCGAAACACCGGGCGTGCCCTGGGCCAAAGTGGCCAAGGAGGCGACGCCGCGAGCCAGCAAATCGTCACCGCTGACCGCCGAAATGCTGATCGGCGTGTCCTGCACCGTGGAGATGCGCTTTGAGGCCGTTACCACGATCTCCTCCAAAGTAGTGCTTGGGTTCTCCGGCGCGACCGCCGAATCGGCAATTACTTTGAGAGCAATGGATACGCCGAGAACGCCGGTCATGGTGGTTGCGGCAACCACCGCACTTAATCGTTCAGCATTTCTCGGCGAAATCGGCTGACACTGCTGCAGTTGTTTATCGATCAAACATACTTTGCCGTCATCGTTCAGCTCAACGCCAAACGACAGTGAATCCATCCATGAGCGGCGCATCGTGTCTTCTCCCAAAGCATTTTGTGCCACTCCCCTGGGAGCAAATGATGAGGCGGCGGCCTGTTAAATTGATGTAAAAAAGAGAAGCCAATTTAATAGCATCGTGGGTGTTGCGACCGCTGGGCTCTTCTTAACAACTTCCTTACATCCGCCGCTGCATTTTTGACATCGATTGGTCAACAACGCAGCCCGCGCGTTTGTACACTTGACCCGGGCGTAAAGCTACGCCATACCCGCGGATGTTCCCGACAACTCTGGCGCCTCACGTGACCAGTGTGGGTTTGTTGCTGCGATAGTGAATTTAAGAGCTCTGAAAAGGGAAAGGATGGAGTCAATGAAGATTCAAACCTGTCTACGGAGTATTCTACTTTCGGCCACCATGCTGCCCGTCGCATTGCCGGTGATCGCCGATCAGGTCGCGGCCCCTACAGTCAAGGTGTCAGCCGGCACCATCGTGGGAATCGTCAGGAACTCGGCCAAGGTCGCGGTGGCCGGCGCCACCGTCATTGCCACCGGCATCGAGTCCGGGAGTATCCGGGCTACCGTTTCGTCCAGCGACGGCATCTATTCATTTCCCGATCTCGTGCCCGGAACGTATGCTGTGACCGCGCAAGTCGATGGCTATCCGGACGTGGCGTTGCCTTCGCTGACCGTCACTGCAGGCAGGGCCACTCGCAGCGACATCGTGATGAACGTTCCCAGCGAGGTGCACAGCCCGCTGGCGCCCGCCGAAACCAAGGTCCCGGCTCCCCGCACTTCAGGTTCGGTCTCGGCCGCCTTGACGGGTGCGTTGCGGGCGATCACGATGCCGTCGAGTTCCACCCCCTCGTCGCTGAAACCCGCGGCCGCGCCGAGCCAATCGGTACCCGAGGCGCTGACTTCGCCGGATGCGAGCGAAGGAGTCGATAATTTCACGCCCTTCGCCTTCGGCGACTTCACCTGGCTGAACGGTTCCCCGCGCAACAAGGCGCCGGTGTTCGATACGAAGTTCTTCACGCCCGACATCCGCTTCGACGTGCATTACATGGACGACTTGAACCACCCCAAGGACCATACCATCGTCGGCTCCACGGAGTCGTTCCGCTCCAATGAATTCCAGTTGGAACAAGTGAGCTTCGGCGGTGATTTTCATTGGGAGAACGTCCGCGCCCGGTTCCTGTCCATGATGGGCCTGTTTTCCACGACCACACCGCGCAATGACGCGAGCTCCGGCGTCGGTCAGTGGGACCTGAGCGATGCTTATCGCTACCTGTCGGAAGCGAATGCCGGCTATCACTTCGACGTCGCCCATGGCCTCAACATCGACGCGGGAATTTTCGTCTCCTACATCGGCCTGTTCAGCTATTACAATTATGACAACTGGACCTACCAGCCATCGTATGTGTCGTCGAACACGCCCTGGTTCTTCAACGGGCTGCGCATCCAGTATTTTCCGACCAACACGCTCAAGATCGAGCCGTGGATCATCAACGGCTGGCAGTCCTATGGCAGGTTCAACAAGAACCTCGGTTTCGGCGGCCAGATCCTTTGGCAGCCGAACGAAAACGTCAAGTGGGTCTTCAACAATTATGGCGTCGGAGAGGATAATCTCGCCTATTCCCTGCCTGGCGGTCCGCCCAACCCGATTCGCAACGCGAATCGCGTTCACACCGACGACAGCGTCGAGTACAAATGGTACGACAACAAACTCAACGGCAAGGGATTGTCCAAGGCGGCCTTCTCCATCACCTTCGACGCAGGCTGCGAGTATGGCGGCGGCGTGGGCGGGCTCTCGTGCACGAAAGGACCCAACAAAACCGCCTTTCTCGGCTGGATGATGTACAACCGCTTCTGGTTCGACAACGACCTGTATGCGGTTACCATTGGCGGCGGCTCGATGAACAATCCGGGCCGGTACTTGACCCTGCTGCCGCCCATCAACGGAGCGACCGCCGCAACTGGTTCTCCCTATTTCACGGAAAATCCCGGACAGCCCGCTTTTCAATGGGACGCGACGCTCAATTTCCAGTTTATGCCCAAGCAGTGGATCACCTGGTGGGCGGAAGCCGGATTTCGCCATTCGAATATTCCCTATTTCGCGGGCCAAGGCGGCGTCACGCCGCCGTTTGGCAACAACGGCAACCCTTCTCAGTACGTCTGCAACGACGGCGCGCCCGCGGGAACTAACCTGACGAGCACCTCGTGCGCCAACGATGGCGGCGTCTGGTATCCGGATCTGCGCACGCGCCAGGCCGTGCTGTCGGGCGGCGTGCTGGTGAAATTCTAGCCGGCTACGCCGCCTCCACGGGCGACGGCGCGGCGACCGGTGCGGTTACGCACGCAATGAGATCATCACGCCACAGGGCGAGTGGATGTCACTCGCGCACCAACTTCCAAGTTACGAAGCGGAAGCCGCACTGTAAATCTCGATCCGACCCCCTCGACACTCTCCACAAAGACCTCTCCGTCATGCATGGCCACGACCATGGAAACCAAGTGCAGGCCAACTCCCGTACCCGCGATGCCGGTCGCGTTACTGCCGCGGAAGTAGCGCTCGAAAAGGTGCTCGCGGTCACGCGCGGGAACCCCAATGCCGCAGTCACGCACCTGTACCACCAGCCATGCCGCCTCGTGTCGCGCAACCATCTCGATGGGGCTCCCCAGCGGCGAGTACTTGATCGCATTGGTAATCAAATTGCTGAAGGCGTGAAACAGCAATTTGGGATCACCGTGGATGACTGCCGGCAGAGGTGAGAAATCCTCGCTGATGACCACGCCCCGAGTCGCATCGCGATGCACCTGACACGCGTCGCGCAGCAGCGCACCGGGATCGAATTCAGTTGGATGGAACACCGCCTGTCCATCCAGAACGCGCGAGGCCTCAAGCAGGCTGTCCATGATATCCGTTATCCGTTGCACGGCGCTACGGATGCTTGCGCCGCGTTCAGTGATGTCCGCGGAGTCGAGCCGATCGCTCATCTTGACGAGGCGCTGGGCGTGCCCATCGATGACCGTGAGCGGAGTCAGGAATTCGTGAGAAGTCATCGAGACGAAATCACGCTGCTGAGCGGTCAGCCGGCGCTCGTGCTCCAGCGCCTGCTCCAATGCAGCGGCTTGCTCGATCATGCGCCGCTGACTCCCCGCCAATGCGACTGCATTGTCGCGAAAAACTGAAACGGCGCGTGCCATTTCACCGATCTCATCGTCGCGTTGGACGCTGGGAATCGCAACGTCGGTATTATGGCCGGCGAGCTCGTGCATACATTTCACGAGCGCCAACAACGGAGCCAAAATGCCGCGAGCGACGTAGAGGTTCGCGGCGAACAGCAGGGACGCTGCCAACAGCATGGCCGTTACGATCATGTTTTGGGCGTTCCGGTATGCGGACGCCGCACGCTCGCTGTCCAGGCGCGCTTTGACCACCGTTTGATTCGTGAGATTACCCAGTATATCGCTCGACAGATCAAATGCCCGCCGCGAATCCGCATTGTACAAAGTCACGGCTTCCAAAGTCTGTCCGGCGTGGGCGAGCGCGATCACGCGGGCCGCCACGGTCTGATAGGCAGCCCACTGCGTAGCGAATTGCGAGTAGAGACTTGCTTCCGACGGGTCCTGGGCAATCTCTTCGTAGGCGCGCTGACTGCCGGCGACCGTGGCGCGCAGCGTCTCAATCTCCCTTTCGCTCGCAGCAAATTGAACGGGCGTGGCGGCCAGGAGGCGTGTCGCCTCGGCCGCACGGTAATCGGACATATAGTTACTCAAGTCCCCGAGAATTCGCGTATCGCGTAACCAATGATTTCGAATCACCTCGGACGCGTGATTGACATCACGCAAGCGCGCGAACCCGATGATGCCCAACCCGATCACCAATAAAAAAAGAAGCACGAGGACCGAGTACAGCCGTACCCGGATCGAATGGGAGTGCAACCATGACCTCAAGCGTCGAAAATGCCCGCCGATCGCACCGTGCTGCTGTGCACCTGCCTCGAGCCGATCGTTCATCACTCGCCCCATCGGTGTCTCAAGGATTGATGAGCCGACCTGAGGTGGCCTTGACCACGGCCTCGGTTCGTGTGGACACGTTGAGTTTACGGCAGGCGTTTTCGATATGGAAATTCACCGTCCGCTTGCTCAAGCCCACAATCGTGGCGATTTCCGGTGACGTCTTTCCACGAGCCGACCAAGTCAGGCATTCCAACTCCCGATCGTTCAGCGCTACGTGGCGCGACCACACCTCATTGCGCACCCCCTTTCCCAGTCGTGCGCCGATGATTGCAGCGAGAATCTCAAAATCGACCGGCTTGGTAACGTAGTCGTCGGCGCCCAGTCGCCGACCTTTCAATTCGCTGTCGCGATCCTTACGCGCCGTTAAAAAAACGAATGGCACCGCGCGGTATTGCGGCGCCAGCGTGGTCAAACATTCCATCACTTCGAATCCGCTCATATCGGGCATGTTGACGTCGCATAACACAAGATCAGGAGCGGTCTTGAGGATTGCGCTCAGGCCCTCGTGGCCGCCGGCCGCTATATTGACGAGATAGCCGCGCTCCTGGAGATCTTCCGCGATCAAAGCGGCTGTCTCTGCGTCGTCCTCTATACAAAGTATATGTTTAGTCGGAGAAACCATTGCTGCGGTCTTTACGATGGAGGCGTCGCCAAGCAGGCATGATACTTGACTTGCGTATCAAAACTGACCCGAATCTCATTGTGAGTTGGACGGGTGCCGCTCCGAAACTGTGAATGTTCTCTGTGAGCATTCACAGTAGCGCGGGTCCAACGACCCCGACATCATGCGTCGATGAGCGAAGCGCCAGACGATCCGGGCCAGCCGCCCCGGGGCCAGGAGGCCATCGACAGGCGCGCATGGCCGCGCGATAAACAGATGCGGATGGCCGGCCTATTGGCGGTGGTCGTATTCGCCGGGTTGGCGGCGGTGTGGCTCGGAGACCGTCTGTTCGGAAAGCGCGAAGCGCCCGTCGCCGAGGCGCCGTCTCCTCCGGGGACCTTCCGGGCCACGCCGCAACAGCTCAAATCCCTCACCGTCGAACCGGTTGCGGTCCATGCCTTCGTCAGCGAGGAATTGACGGAAGGCAAGATCGCCGTGAACGGCGATCGCGCCACGCCGGTGTTCTCCCCCTATTCGGGACGCGTCGCCCGCGTGATCGCCGGCCTGGGCGACACGGTCAAATCCGGCGCCCCCCTGGCCACGGTCGAGGCTTCGGAGTTCGTGCAGGCGCAAAACGATCTTTCCACGGCCGCGGCCCAGGTCAAGATCGCCCGCATCAGCGAGGCGCGCAAACATGCCCTGTACGACGCCAAGGGCGGCAGCCTCCAGGATTGGCAGCAAGCGCAGGCGGATCTCACGGCTGCCGAAACGGCGCTGAATTCCGTGCGCAATCGGCTGAAGATCCTCGGCAAGTCTGATTCGGACATCGATGCCTTGGAAGCCTCGCACGCGATCAATCCGACGGCTGCGATCGTCGCGCCCATCGGCGGGGTGGTGGTGGATCGTCAGGTGGGTCCCGGCCAGTATCTACAGGCCGGCGGCGGCACGCCGGTGTTCACCATCGCCGATCCCGCAAGCGTGTGGCTGTTGGCCAACGTCCGCGAGTCCGATGCCGGATTGGTGCGCTTGGGACAGGCCGTCGAAGTGCACGTCCTCGCCTACCCGAAGCGCGCGTTCGAGGCGCGCGTCACCTACGTCGCCGCCGTGGTCGACCCGGTCACGCACCGCTTGCCGGTGCGCGCCGTCATCGAAAACCGCGATGCGGCGCTGAAACCGGAAATGTTCGCGAGCTTTCGCATTCTAACCAGCGATTCTTCGGACGCGCCCGCTGTGCCGGAATCGGCCGTCGTCTATGAAGGCGAACTTGCGCACGTATGGGTTCTCTCCGGTGACGGATTATTGGCGTACCGCTCGATACACTCCGGACGCTACAACGATGGATTGGTCGAAGTGCTCGATGGCCTGAAGCCCGGAGAGCGCATCGTCACGAAAGGCGGTCTCTTCATCGACCAAGTGGCTGTCCCCGGCGCGACATGAACGCCATCGTCAGTTTCGCCCTCCGTCAGCGCGTGCTGATCGTGGTCATGTTGATCATGATGCTGGGGGCCGGTGTGGCGAGTTTTGTTAACCTCAACATCGAGGCCTATCCCGATCCGGTGCCGCCGCTCGTCGATATCGTCACGCAAAGCACGGGCCAATCCGCCGAGGAGATCGAGCGCTACATCACCATCCCGCTGGAAGTTCAAATGGCCGGCATCCCCAACGTGCAGGCCATCCGCACCATCTCCTTGTTCGGGCTTTCCGACGTCAAGGTGCAGTTCACTTACGATTTCAAGTACCAGCAAGCCGAGCAATGGGTCGTCAACCGGCTGTCGCAGCTTGCGACTTTGCCGAACGGCGCGCAGCCGCAGATTTCGCCCACCAGTCCGATCGGTGAAATATTCCGTTATCGGGTGGCAGGGCCTCCCAACTACTCGGTAACCGACTTGAAAACGCTGCAAGACTGGGTTTTGGAGCGCCGCTTCAAGGCGGTTCCCGGCGTCATCGACGTGACCGGATGGGGCGGCAAGACGAAGACCTACGATATTGCCATCGACCAACGCAAGTTGATGGGCTACGGACTGTCGGTCCCGCAGGTACTGGCTGCACTCGGTAACGCCAACATCAATGTCGGCGGCCAAACGGTGAATTTCGGCGCGCAGTCGGCGGTGGTGCGGGGCGTGGGTCTGATTCATTCGGTCGACGAGATCCGCCGCACGCTCATCACCAACAATCAAGGCGCGCCGGTGGTGATCGGCGACGTGGCTCAAGTGAGCATCGGCAATCTGCCGCGGCTCGGCATAGCGGGTTACGACGATGCCGACGACATCGTGCAAGGCATCGTGCTCATGCGGCGCGGCGCAGAGAGCGTGCCCACCATCAAGCGTGTCGAGGCCGAAGTCGACAAGGTGAACGGCAGCGGCATCCTGCCGCCCGGCGTCCACATCGAGCGCATCTACGACCGCAGCGATCTCATTCGCGTCACCACCCACACCGTGCTGCACAACATGGTCGCAGGCGTCGTTCTGATTTTCCTGCTGCAATGGGCGTTTCTCGGGAATCTACGCAGTGCGGTCATCGTGGCGATGACCATACCGTTCGCGCTCTCCTTCGCGATCGGTCTCATGGTGTGGCGCGGCGAGTCGGCCAACCTGCTGTCGGTCGGAGCCATCGATTTCGGCCTGGTGGTCGATGCCACGGTCATCATGGTCGAGAACATCTTCCGGCATCTCGCCGAATCGGCGGCGCACCGGGAGCTCGGACCCAGCCCATTGCATCGCATGCGGGGGAGCGGCGGCGGCTTCAGCGGCAAGATGAATACGGTCTCGATCGCCGCCGCCGAAGTCAGTCATTCGATTTTCTATGCCGCCGCCATCATCATCGCCGGCTTCGTGCCGCTATTCACCTTGTCAGGTATCGAGGGCCACATTTTCGGGCCCATGGCGAAAACCTATGCGTACGCCATTGCCGGCGGATTGATTGCAACCTTCACGATCGCGCCCGCGTTGAGCCTATTGTTGTTTCCGCAGGACCTCGCGGAGCGCGAGACTCCCGTGGTGCGCGGTCTGCGCAAAGTCTACGTGCCCGCGCTCGAATTCGTGCTGGCGAATCCCATCGTCACTTTTACTTGCGTAGCGCTCCTCGCTGTGGCGGCCGGCGTCGCGGTGCGCTCTCTCGGGCTCGAGTTTCTGCCTAAACTCGAGGAAGGCAACCTTTGGATCCGCGCGACGTTTCCGCAATCGGTGTCGTTGGAGGACAGCGATACCTACGTGAACCGCATGCGCGTGATGATGAGCAGCTATCCCGAAGTCCAAAGCGTCGTCTCGCAGCACGGCAGGCCCGACGATGGCACGGATGCCACCGGATTCTTCAATGCCGAGTTCTTCGTGCCGCTCAAGCCCTTCGAAACCTGGCCGGCAGGAGTCACGAAGGACAAGCTCACCCTGGAGATGACCGACGCCCTCGAACAGCAGTTTCCCGGCGTTGATTTCAATTTTTCGCAGTACATCCAGGACAACGTCGAAGAGGCGGCATCCGGGGTCAAGGGCGAGAATTCCGTCAAGATCTACGGCAACGATCTGGAGACGCTCGAGAAAAAGGCGAAGGAGATTGCCGCAGTGCTGGGCAAAATTCCGGGCATCACCGATCTTGCGGTACTGCGCTCGCTGGGACAGCCCACGATTCGAATCGACGTCGATCGAGTGCGCGCAGCCCGCTATGGCCTGGCGCCGGGCGATGTCAATGCGGTGGTTCAAGCGGCAGTCGGCGGCCAAAGCGCCGGTGACCTCTATGAAGGCACCAGCGATCGGCATTTTCCGATGATGGTCCGGCTGAGTTTGCCCTATCGGCAGAATCTGGAGGCGATCAGGCACATTCCCATCGCGGCGCCCGCGAGCTCGGGCAGCGGCGTGGTGCAGGTGCCGCTAAGCGACGTGGCCGATGTGCGATTGGTAGCGGGCGCCGCGTTCATCTATCGTGAGCAGCAGCAGCGCTATGTGCCCATCAAGTTCAGCGTGCGCGGCCGCGATCTCGGCAGCGCGGTTCTCGACGCGCAGCGCGCCGTCGATTCCCAGGTCATCCTGCCGGGCGGCTACCATGTGGAATGGGTGGGTGAGTTTGGCAACCTTCAGGAAGCGATTGCGCGCTTGAGCATCGTGGTGCCGCTGTCGATTGCACTGATCGTGCTCCTGTTGTATCTGAAATTCGGCAGCATCCGCGACGCGCTGTTGGCGGCCAGCGTCATCCCGATGGCTATTCTGGGAGGCATTTTCGCCTTGTGGTTGTCAGGCACCGCATTCAGCGTGTCTTCCGCCATCGGCTTCGTCGCCTTGTTCGGCATTGCGGCGATGGACGGCATCCTGGTGCTGTCGTACTTCCATCTGAGTCTCGATTTGGGTCACGACCGTGCGACGGCCATGCTGGAGACCTGCCGCACTCAGCTCCGGCCGGTCATCATGACCTGCACGGTGGCGTGCGTCGGATTGATACCGGCTGCGTTTTCGACGGGAATCGGCTCCCAGGTGCAGCGGCCGCTGGCGATCGTGGTCGTCGGCGGAATGTTGCTGGCCCCGCTCTTGATTCTACTGGTCCTGCCGGTGCTGATCCTGCGGTTCTCGCAGGCACCGGAGATGCCGTCCGAGGCGCTCGGCGATGCGCCGGGCGCAGGGCGGCCCGCCGGCCCGTCGCGGGGTACGGGCGGATGAAGCGGTGTCGAGCCCGCGATTCTGCATTTGCGCGGATCGGCCCCGCGCGCGCCGCCGTGGCGGCCGCCGTGCTGAGCGCCTGCGTGGGGCCCAATTTCCATCGGCCGGCCGCGCCCAGCGTGGGCGGCTACACCATCGAGCCGCTGCCTGCCGCGACCACGGCGGCACCGGGCGTGGGCGGCGCGGCGCAGCGTTTTCTGTCTCAGCAAGACGTACCCAGAAACTGGTGGACCTTATTCGAATCCAATGAACTCGATACCTTGGTGAGGGATGCGCTGCGGAGCAATCCCGAAGTGGCATCGGCGCAGGCAGCGCTGCGGCAGGCGATGGAGAACACGGCGGCGCAGCGCGGCTCCTACTTTCCGACGGTGCAGGCAAGCATCGATGCCAGCCGCAATCGCGACGCCACCGGCGTGGTACAGCCTACCTTGCAGTCCGGCAAGGCCGTCTACAGCCTGTTCACCCCCCAGGTCACGATTTCGTACGTGCCCGACCTATTCGGTGCGAACCGTCGCGCGGTGGAGTCGCTGGCCGCGCAGGCCGAGGCAAATCGCTTCCAGCTCGATGCCACGTATCTGACATTGACCGCGAACGTGGTGACGACGGCGGTACAAGAAGCCTCGCTGCGTGCGCAAATCGCCGGGACCGAACGGGTGATCGCGCTCGAGCGGGAATCGCTTGCGGTGTTGCGCCGCGAACTCGAGCTGGGCGCCATCGCGGAGGCCGATGTGTACGCCCAAGATGCAGTACTCGCCCAGCTCGAAAGCAGCCTGCCCCCGCTGCACAAGCAATTGCATCAGGCGCGCGATCAGCTGGCCGTGCTCACCGGCCGGCTGCCGGCCGACTTCACGTCGGCACCCATGACGCTGGAAGCATTGTCGCTGCCGGCGGACTTGCCGCTGGGCGTACCCTCGCAGCTAGTCGAACGTCGTCCCGATGTGCGCGCCGCGGAAGCGCAACTGCATGCCGCGACCGCTCAAGTGGGCGTGGCCATCGCCAATCTGCTGCCGCAGCTCACCATCACGGGCGACATCGGCAGTACCGCCGCGCTATTCACGGATTTGCTCAAGCCGGGCACCGGTTTCTGGAATCTCGGTGCGCATGCGAGCCAGACGCTGTTCGCCGGCGGCACGCTCATCCATCGCAAGCGGGCGGCCGATGCGGCCCTGGATCAGGCGGCGGCCCAGTATCGCGGCACGGTGTTGACGGCGTTTCAAAATGTGGCGGACGCCTTGCATGCGCTCGATAGCGACGCAGATGCGCTGCAGGCCGCGAGCCGTGCCGAAGACGCCGCGCAGAAGAGCTTGGGTGTGGCGCGTCATCAACTGCAACTCGGGTCCGTCAGTTACCTTGCGCTGCTCTCTTCCGAGCAAACCTACCAGCAGGCCGTGGTCTCGCTCGCCCAGGCGCGGGGCAACCGGCTTGCCGATACCGCCGCGCTGTTCCAGGCGTTAGGAGGTGCCATCGCGCCGGCCGACACCGCGCCGACGACTCCGTGAGGCGTCGTCATGGTGCAACGTATGAGTGCCTGATATCAACGTATGAGCGCCGGATGTATAAGTGCTTCAATAGGGCAGACAAGTCTTGCGTACCGCGCGCGGGCTAGCGGAGCGCGGCTCACGTAGAATGCTCAGACAGGCTCCTAGGCAGCCTTTTTTACCACCCGAGCGGAGCAGGTCGACATGTGCGGAATAGTGGGCGTGGTCGCGGAACGCAATGCCGTTCCCATCCTGATGGAGGGCCTGCGCCGCCTCGAATATCGCGGGTACGATTCCGCCGGACTCGCCGTGCTGATGTCCGGGCATCGATTGGCTCGAGTGCGCGCGGTGGGCAAAGTGAGCGCACTCGAGGCCGCGCTCGCTGCTGATCCCGTCGAAGGCCACGTCGGCATCGCGCATACCCGATGGGCCACTCACGGTGTGCCGACCACGCGAAATGCGCATCCGCACGTCTCCCGCGACGGCATCGCCATCGTCCATAACGGGATCATCGAGAACCACGAGGCGCTGCGTGCCGGGCTCATCGACCTGGGCTATAGCTTCGATTCGGAGACCGATACCGAGGTGATCGCGCACCGCATCCATCATCATCTGGACGACTCCGACGGCCTGTATGCGGCGGTGCGCAAGACCGTCGCCGAACTGCAGGGAGCCTATGCGCTGGC
This sequence comes from uncultured Gammaproteobacteria bacterium, assembly GCA_963799885.1. Lineage (GTDB taxonomy): Bacteria > Pseudomonadota > Gammaproteobacteria > Steroidobacterales > Steroidobacteraceae > Bog-1198. Next base: position 534,327 of record CAWCYX010000008.1, read on the forward strand.
TGTGGTATCCGAGGCCGATCCGGACTGCGTGGTGCTCGCGCGGGCCGGATGCCCCGTCGTCATCGGGCTGGGTATCGATGAAAATTTCGTGGCCTCAGACGTGGCAGCGCTGCTTCCCGTGACCCGGCGCTTCATGTTTCTCGAGGAGGGCGATGTCGCCGAAGTGCGCCGCAAGTCCATCAAGATCGTGGACGCTCACGGCGCGACCGCCTTGCGCGCAGTTCGCGAGAGCGATCTGCCCGCCGACGCCGTCGAGCGCGGCCAATACCGTCACTTCATGCTCAAGGAGATCCACGAGCAACCCCGGGCCATCGCGCAAACCCTCGAGGAGCGGGTGGCGGGCGCGAGACTTCTCGACGCTGCCTTCGGTCCCGGAGCGCAGCACGTCTTTGCCGGAGTTCGGGCGGTTCATATCGCGGCCTGCGGCACCAGCTACCACGCCGGTCTCGTCGCCTGCTACTTCATCGAGCAAATCTGCCGGTTGCCGGCGCGGGTCGAAATCGCCAGCGAATATCGGTATCGAGATCCGGTGGTGACGCCGGATACGCTGTTCGTCACCCTGTCGCAGTCAGGAGAGACGGCCGACACGCTCGCTGCGCTGCGCAAGGCCAAGCTCGCCGGGTACCGTTCGACGCTCACCATCTGCAATGTGGCCGAGAGCTCCATGGTGCGGGAATCGGAACTGGTGCTCCTCACCCGGGCGGGCCCGGAAATCGGAGTTGCCTCCACCAAGGCGTTCACCACCCAACTGACCGCTCTCGGGATGCTGGTCGTGGCACTCGCGAAGCATCAGCTGCGCGGTGCCGCTCACGAACGCGATCTGGTGCTGCAGTTGCTTCAGTTGCCGGGCCTGGTCGAGAAAACCTTGAAGCTGAACGACTCCATTCAGGCGCTCGCCGAAACCTTCGCCGACAAAGCGCACGCGCTGTTCGTGGGGCGCGGACCGTTGCATGCCATTGCGATGGAGGGCGCGTTGAAGCTCAAAGAGATTTCGTACATCCACGCCGAAGCCTACGCGGCAGCCGAGCTCAAGCACGGCCCGCTGGCACTGGTCGACGAGGACATGCCCGTGGTAGCCGTTGCGCCGAACAACGATCTCCTCGAGAAACTAAAGTCCAATCTGCAGGAAGTACGCGCGCGCGGCGGGAAACTCGTCGTGTTCGCCGATCCCGAAACGGGCATGGAAAGTTCCGAGGGGGTGACGGTCATTCACATGCCCGTGAACGTCACCGCCCTGCAGGCCCCGGTGATCTTTGCGGTGCCCATGCAGCTGCTTGCGTACCACGTCGCGGTGCTCAAGGGCACCGACGTCGACCAGCCGAGGAATCTGGCAAAGAGTCTGACGGTCGAGTAGCGTAATGGGCAGCGTGCTCCTCGCTGTGCGTCGGAAATAAAGTCGTTTCCCGCGGAATGTAGTTGTTTCGCGGGGATTAGTGTCGTACCCCATAAAGCGCACAACCGGCGCTCGGGACCCGACCATACAATACGAACCAAGTGCCTCCCGACGCATGGATCGCCATTGCGTTGAGTGTACTGAGAACGATTCAATTTCCGATCGATCGCTCACCCGGATTGCCGGGGGGGGCGTCGGGGCGACAACACGCTGCCTCGGCGTGATCAGTTGCGGCGATCCTGCCAATGAGCCTAAGATTGGTTGAACGTTTGGTGCCTATGTTTTCTCGGCCATCGCTACCGCTCTTCTTTAGCACGCAGGGCGACATAGCGTTTGCTGAAAATGTCGCTTGGCTCAACTAAGACGGTCCGCTGTCACCAACACTGATAGGACAATAGAGGGAGCGCGCTCATGGACCCAGTCACTCTCATAGTCTCTGCAATTTCAACCGGCGCCGCGGCTGCACTCAAGACAACTGCCAACGAAGTGGTCAAGGATGCCTATCAAAGCGTGAAAACTTTGATCCAGCGCAAGTTCTCCAAGATTGACCTCTGCCCTATCGAGGGTCACCCCGAATCTAAAGACAACAGAGCATCCCTACGCAAGGATTTAGAAGCAGTCAAAGCCGGCGAGGACATTGAGTTGCGCGAACATGTTGCCAGGCTCGTATCAGCCGTAGAGAAATTTGCCCCCTTTGCCGCGGCTTCTGTTGGAGTAGACTTAGCGAACTTGACCGCGGCCTCTCTGACGATCGCCGACGTCAGTGCTCCGGGCGCCGGCGTCAAAGTGAGCGACAGCCATTTTACCGGCGACATCACCATCACTCAGGTTCGGGCCGGCAAACGCGAGGACAATGACGTAAACCCTCGGTAGCGGTGACCGGCGTTGCGCCGACTCCTTTCACCGCTGCTCCGCCAGCGCCGCAAGCCGTATTTCCGGCTACCGCAGTCGCGATTGAACATGCCACGGCTCGTGACATCCTAGTCCATGTCGGTGACATCTACACAAGTCCCGCGATTCCCACCACGCCGCTCAAGGTGCGGCTCGGCGCTCTACTGGATCGACACAATTTCTTTGGCGGACGAGATGCTGAAATACGGCGTCTGAACGACCTGATTCAAACACCGAGCGGGTATGTCTTTGTCACCGGGCCCATGGGGATCGGCAGAACCGCATTGCTTGCTAACTGGATGAGAACGATACCTCGCGACCGGTACGCGACGTGCGCTCATTTCATTAGCCGGGCTGACCGCATGGCCGACCAGGAATTCACGCTTCTCAGCCTGTGTCAACAACTAGTTGCTTTTCACAGGTTGAGTGGCGCTTTTCCGTCCCGCGTCGTCGAGTTGCGCGCGCTTTACGTAGATCTCTTGAGCAGACCGTTGCCTGACGGCGCGCATCTGATCGTGGTGCTCGATGGGCTCGATGAGGCGCTGGATTGGCAGCCCGGACCAGGCTCTGATCTCTTCCCGCGACCGCTCCCGCGAGGCGTCCATGTCGTGTTCTCTGCAAGCGAAGGCTTCGAAAGCAGCTGGCTGGAGAATCGCGCTGTCCTTGGTCAGGATATCGCGACTATCACGCTCACGGCGTTCGAACGCGAGAACATCGTTTCTTTGCTAAGGAGCGCCGGCGGAACTCTGGCGGCCCGGGCGGACAGCGAGTCAACCATTGAAACCCTTCTCGAGGTGTCCAAGGGCGATCCCTGTTACCTGCGTTTCATGCTGGCTGACCTCGGATCTGGGCTCCTATCCGAGGAAAACTTGATTCGGCAACCGCGCGGATTTAAACAATATCTGGACCAATGGTGGGAGCAGCTGGCACACGATGTCTCGTTTCAGCGGCAGGAAAACCTGGACCTGCTTGGAATCCTGAGCGTCGCTAAAGGACCGCTGACTCTGCGTGAGCTCGCGGGAATCGCACCGACACTACGCAAAGGCCTACAGCTCAGAATGCAGTTGGAAGGGCAGTTCCGTCGCTACCTGATCGGCAACGCCGACGAAGGTTATGCACTGTGGCCTCGGTTTGCCGCCTATCTGGCCGAACGATTCCTGCCCGAGGAGTTGGCGGACTATCACAGTGATCTGCTCGCCTACTGTGCTCGATGGCGCGAACACAAGAGCGCTTACCCATTCGCTCATTACGCAGCTCATCTATTTGAGTCGGGCCATCAGGTCGAACTGAACGCGCTCATCAGTAAAGAATGGATGGGCGCCAAGTTTGAGAAAACTCATTCACACCTGGCCTTTTCCGGCGATGTGCAACTCGCGATCACTGCTTTGGCCGCGTCGGGCGTGGCGTCATCTGGGTTGTGTATAGAGCTGGTGCGCAACGCCTTTATTTTTGGGACTCTCGGCTCGTACGCGTCGAACGTCCCCACTAAAGCACTTGCCGCTCTTGCGCTGACAGGAAACGAGCAACGTGCCTTAGACCATGCTGCCTTGCTGGTCGAAACGGACAAGCAAATAAGCGCCTATTGTGATATCGGGCTGGCTCTGCATAAGCGCGATCCGAAAGGCAAGAGCGTCGCAATTCTCGAGACCGCTGCCACACTTGCGGTTGCCCACGGCTCCTGGCGCAACAACCCTAAAGAAAAGCAGCCAAATCGCGCAAGCGCTTTGACCAGGGTGGCGCACGCCTTTGCGACAGTTGGCCAACTTCAGCGCGCCGAGGAGATGGCCCGTTTTGCGATAGCCGCCTGTGATTCCGCGCCGGAGCCCTCGCGATTTGGTTTTTTGAGCGCGGTTGCGACAGCGCTCGCGCAGGCAGGACTGGTGAAGGAAGCGCAACGGGCTCTTGATGCCATAAGTACTCCGCGGGAGAGCCGCATGGCGCTCGCTGTCACTCTGAGGGCCTTGGTCCGCCATGGAGACTCCGATAGAGCAATGCAAATTTGTGCGGGGCTGTCGTCTCGCTGGGACCAGGTAGTTCAGTGGGTTGCCTTGACTGATGCACTGACTGAGGCCGGTGACACCTCGAGGGCCACGCAAGCCGCCTTGGAAGCCGAGGCTTCGGCCAGGCTGGCCCCAGATAAGTGGTACAAGGCGTGCTTGCTCGCACAGGCTGCACGAGCGCTGCACAGGGCGTCGGCACGCGAAAAGGCTAATATCCTGATGGATCACGCTCGGGCACTGGGACAGGCAGTAGATTATGATACAGAAAAATGCTGGGCGCTCGCTGGCGTGGTGCGGGGACTCGCGCAGATCGATCGCGGCGACCAGGCATTAATGATCGCTACCACGCTCTTGGGGGACTCGGAAAGTGACCCTTGTAAACAGCGGGCCGCTGGTCGCGCGCTGTCGGCAACGGCTCTCTGCTTTGCTCTTAATGGGGATTGTGACCGGGCATTGACTCTTGCGCAAAAAGCTCACCGTCTATTACATGTCACGCATGACAACGGGAATTTCCCGTTCGAGTATGCGTTGCCGGAGGCCGATTATAGGGACGACCTGGTTTGGTTCAGCGAATCTCCCCTGGACAACATTGCCAGGATATTCGCCCAACGAGGCTTGCTTCCGTGGGCTTTGAAGGCTGCCCGCTCTTTTGGAAACCACCAGCACCAACGATTCTGCCAATTGAAGATCAGCGAAGCTTTGATTGAGCTGAACGACTACTCGGGCGCGCTTTCGGTGATAAGTGAAATTGAGGATATGTCGGCCAAGGCAGAAGGAGTCGCGCTGATCGCTGTCGGTCAGGCAAGGAACGGTCTGGCGGCGGAAGCGACGCAGACCGCTCAAGCCGCCATCACCCTAGGGCAATCACCATCCACTCCCTACAAATCAGATTGGGTCATTGTGGACATTGTTGATGCGTTAGGCGAGGCCGCACACATTGAATTTGCTGAAGCTGTGGCTGAATCTTCGGCAGAGCCGCAGGTCCAAGCCTGGTCTTTGGTAGCGCTGATTCGGCATCTGGCGCCCGCTCAAGGCGCAAAGGCATGCGACCTAGGGCGGCGTGCCTTGCGCGCTGCTGGAGACGCAAAACCGACAGACGACATGACAGAGAGGATCGGCGGGGCCGCTGTGTGGGATGCGGAAGGCCGCTTCACGACGACATTCAGCATGCCATCCGATGTAATCGGCCCCAGCTTGGGCCGTGCGCTATCCAGCGGTCACCTCGTTGCTCCGATAAGCATCGGAGGTCGGTCAGACATTACAGCGCATATATTGGGAAAGATGTCAGACGCTCTTTGCGCTGTGGGTGAGGACGCCTGCGCGTGTGAACTTATTCTTCAGGCGGTAAGCCAGCCGGGGCGGCCGCCCACTGATTTTTTGCTGAGTCAGGCTGCCGCTTCGCTGGCACGAATGCAGCGCACCGACGAGGCACGAGAAGTAGCGGCAAGAATCCAATCGCCTGCGCGTATTCCACACACTCTTGCCATCATGGCGGCGGCGCTGGTATCCGGTGGCAAGAAGGAGGAAGCGATGGCCATGGTCGCGCGCGTCAGAGACGCTGCGGCGTCGATACGCAATAGACCCAACGATTTTGCCTGGCCCAAGATCGTTACAACCCTCGCTCGCGCCGGACTGATCGATCAGATTCTCCTTTCTCAGGAGGATATCAATGTTTTTACGGCGGAAAGTTTGGCGCACCCATCCGAGCTGAGGCAGCTGATCGAGGCTCTTATGGAATGTGGAGATGCGGCGCGAGCGGCCGATCTGCTGGCAAGGGCGGAAGAAATGGCTAACGACACCGCCCAGCGTGTCGAGATCGTTGCCGCGGCCGCGACTGCCGGGTTACGCGATCGGGCGTTCCGTATGCTCGATTGCGTAATGGCGTCGATCACGAGCAACGCAGCACCCGCACTGAATCTTGGGGACATTCTGCTACGGCTGATCCGTCCCTTGAGAGAACTCGGGAATAACCAACAAAATGCCGCCGTTTGCATACAGATCGACGCAATACTTGACAGCGTGGTACCCCCCGATAAGCGAGATTCTATACGACAGGACTTCGTTGAAGCGCTAAGTGACGTCGGGCGGCCCGACGAGGCATTAACAATTTGTAAGTCCATACGATCTCCGGCTGTCAAGCTATGTTCGCTGTCATTTGCCAGCCACAGTTTCTCTCAATGCGGTGCGTTGGAGAGAGCGGAATCGCTTGCGCACGAAGTCGCAGAGGGCGCGGGCTCGATTGAAACTCCGGAGGGCCGGATCGGGCCATGGCTCGGCGCCAGCAGAGCATTTGGCGGCATAGGTCGTGGTGATATAGCTTTTAGGTGCACTCTCAACGCGATCCTTGCGGCAGCAAATGACCGTAACCGGCTGCTCAACGTCCTTGGCCAGGTCGCAAGTTCCCTCTGCTCCATTGATGACGGAAAGACTGTCTCAGATATTCACGAAGCGTTATCTGCAACCGATGGCTGGTTTCACTGATTGGGTCGCGCCTCGTCGAATGTCACTGGCGGTAGCCAAGGTGCAGTCACCGACACTTTCACTCTACCGGGGCGGCCGCCAACTTCCCTTTGGAAGGCGGGCCTAGGAAATGTCTTCTTTAAGATGCGGCTTCAGTGATCAAAAAAGGAATGCGATTGGAATGGCCGAAAGCCCTGCCAGCGAAATATTTAGGTGGACTCGACGCAGTCCTCAACGAATCCTATTAGTTGCCCCCGCGTCCTTGCGTGGCCACGCGCGGTTCGGGTCATTCGGCGATAGCGCCATCGCGGCGAACCGCCCGGCCCCAATCGGGGCCGCGTCTTGTCAGGGGGGAAACAAAGCGCCAAGCGCGTCGCGCGCGGGGCGCCTTGACGCAAGTTCGAGGTGACGCGGCGGCCGCGCCGCCGGACTCGTCAGTACCCGCACCGCCTGCTCGCCGAGTTTCGCTTGTAGATGAGCGAGAAAGCGGCCTTCTTCCGCGGGTTGCGCGACGCGCCACGTCAGCGCTGGTCCGATATCGTTATCCGACGACGTTGCGCACCGAGTATCGGTCTCCAGGGCCGTCGCGAACACCGCTTGGACCGCAAGGTCCGCGCGCTCGATCACGTGCCACGCCCGGCCAGACTCACCGGTGCTCGGCAATCCGGCGCCGCGCCGCAGCGCCTCATAGGAACGCAACCGCACCGCTCGGCGCACGCTGTCATACGCCTGTGCCGCCTCTGTGGGGGTAGCGGAGTTCAGTCGCGCGTAGCCGCACAACCGGCCGTGAATGACCATCTGCTCGGTGGCCTCCACGTGAGCGCCAAAATAGCGTAAGCCCCGTCAATCGTGCGGATGAACCACCAAGTGTCGGTCTCCATTGCCCCATCCTTGTAAGGCCGCGTCCTCCATCGGTACGACCTGTCACTGCCCGCCCCGGACCTTGGGTTCGAGTGCCTGCCGCCCACCTTGGGGCCCGGCTTTTGGCTTCGTCTGTGCGCCGCCGCACGTTAGCGCCAAGAAGAAGGGTTCTGCCTAGCCTTTAAGGCCAAATCCCAGGGTGCACCGACCTTGAAAGGGACTTTGCAATAGCCCTCAGCTACCACGCCTCGGGATGCTGGTCGTTGTACTCGCGAAGCGTCAGCTGCGGGATGGCACTCATGAATGCGGTCTGGTGCTGCAGTTGCCGGGCCTGGTCGAGAAAACCTTGAAGCTGAACTACTCCATTCAAGCGCTCGCCCAAGCCTTTGCCGACAAAGCGCATGCGTTGTTCGCCATCAGCAGCGTTGAGCCCCGAGGTTCTCCCTAATCCTCAATCAGGACATACCTGAGTGTGGTACCGAACGGTAAATCGTAACTGCGGCGTGCAGAGTGTTGGGAGCATAAAGGGAACTCAATGCACCTCTCACAGCAATCTCGTCACGGCGACCGACGCCCTTGCTCCATCCAGCGACCCGCCCGTGAGCGTTCGCTGAGGGTTGAGTACGCATGAGCGCGCTTGTCCTTCTCATTACCCGCGACCGGGAACTGACAAGGCGCCTCTGCAGATCTTTGTCCGACTACACCGAAGATGCACTTACGATTGAATGCGTCGATAGTGTTTCAGAAGCTACACAGCGGCTAAATCCAAACCACAGCCTTGACGCGGTAATCATGGATTGGGGCCTCCCGGCGACGAGCGGCTTTGAAACACTTCTTGCGCTGATGGGCGCAGCGCCGCATATACCGATCATCATCTTAGGGGACGACCCGAACCTGTTGCAGCAAATGAACTTGGTCGAGCATGGAGCCCAAACGCCGGCTAGACGCCGATACGCTGATCGGTATGGTGCACAGCGCGATCGCCAGAAAGGCTCGGGAAGGAATCTTGTTTGGCGACAAAGAGCGCGCGCAGGTGACATTGAACTCCATCGGCGATGCCGTATTGAGCACCGACGGCAATTGGCGCGTCACATTCCTAAATCCCGTCGCGGAAAAGTTGATTGGGTGGACCAACGCGGAAGCTGCGGGGCGGCAGTTAACGGAAGTCTTTCAAGTTATCAATGCGACAACTCTCGAACGTATCGTGCCATGCTTGGAATTTGAGGTTAAAAAAGGACGAACGATAATCCTGCCACCCAATTGTGTTCTGGTGCGGCGCGATGGACACGAGTCACCGATCGAGGATTCCGCAGCGCCGATCCATGATCGGGGTGGTGGTATCGCCGGGATGGTAGTGGTTTTCCGCGACGTGAGCGAGGCGCAGGCGATGGCGCAGAGGATGAGCCACCTCGCCCAGCACGATATTCTCACGTCACTCCCGAATCGGGCCTTGCTGGATGATCGACTCGAGCAGGGAATTGCTCTAGCGCAGCGGCACAGCCGAAGATTGGCGGTTCTCTTTATCGACTTGGATCACTTCAAACACATCAACGATTCTCTAGGGCATCTGATTGGAGATCAGCTCCTAAGAGAAGTCGCCTTGCGCATTACTCCCTGCGTCCGCAGTTCCGACACCGTGAGTCGACAAGGAGGCGATGAATTCATCGTGTTGCTCTCGGAGGTCGCACATGCTGAGGACTCCGCGCTCATTGCGGAGAAGATCCGGTTGGCGGTGCTCAAGCCTTATACCATTGCAAACCATTTACTGCACTTGACCACCAGTATCGGGGCCAGCGTCTATCCGGAAGACGGTGCCGATCCGGAAACCTTGATCCAGTGCGCGGATACCGCCATGTATCACGCAAAGGAAAAGGGTCGCAACAACAGTCAATTCTTCAAACACGAGATGAACGTTCATGCGGCGGAGCGCCAGATCATTACAGGCGATTTACGGCATGCTCTGGCGCGGGATGAATTTGTGCTCGAATACCAGCCCCAAGTCAACCTGGTGAGCGGCGCAATCACCGGTATCGAGGCGCTAATTCGCTGGCAACACCCCAGCAGAGGCATCCTGCCTCCTCTACAGTTCATCCAAATCGCCGAGGATTGCGGGCTCATCGTCCAGATTGGTCAGTGGGCGCTGCGAACAGCGTGTGTTCAGGCGCGGAAGTGGCTCGCGGCAGGCCTTCGGTTTGGAACAATGGCGGTCAATATTTCGGCCGTCGAATTTCGCAATGATCGATTTTTCGACGGAGTCTGCAACATTTTAGAAAGCACGGGACTAGAGCCTCGCTACTTGGAGCTCGAGTTGACCGAGACGGCGGTCATGCGCAACGTCGAAGCGACCAGCGTCGTTTTGCAATCTCTGAGCGCTGGATTGCGGTGGATGACTTCGGCACAGGCTACTCCAACTTAGTTACCTGAAGCGATTTCCGATCAACACACTGAAGCTGGATAAGTCGTTCGTGCACGATATTCCTCATAGCGAGAATATCGCGACCATCGTCCGTTCCGTGATTCACATGGGACACAGCTTGCATTTGCAGGTGGTCGCTGAAGGAGTAGAAAACGCGCAACAGTTGAAATTCCTGCAAGCGTACGATTGCGGGGAGGGACAGGGGTACTACTTCAGCAAGCCCGTGGAACCAGGCGAGTGCCAAGCGTTGCTCTCGGTCGTAGAGCGGCGCTGGGCGTGGCAATTCTCCCCGCGCACGTTGCGCGCCTTCAAGTAGTGGAGGCGTTTTCGGAGTTTAACTGGCATACGCCGTTTCGCTACGATCCCATGCCCACGCTGCGCGCCGGCAAGGTCCCACAGCTCCGGATCCTCGACGGCGAGGACTATGAATCACCGAGCGCGGAGACGAGCCGCCGCATCAAGTCACTCATGGCGAATGGCCCGCCGTTCACGCTGGCCTACTATCCTCGCGCGGAGCACGGCATGACGTTGTTCGAGACCGGCGCGGACGGTTCGCGAATCTCGACACGCTACCCTTCAGGCTACTTCAGGATGATCCGTGACTTCGCGCGTGATGGACAGCTTCACGGAGGCTACGATGACGCCGAACTGACGACCCGCCTTGGAGCCGGTCCGGTTGATCGAACTGCGCGCGGCGGTGCTCACGAATGACCGTGTGTGCGGTGCACGGCATCACGCGAGCCGCGGCTTGAGGCTGCGTACATCGCGCGAAGACACCGCGCTGAGCAGCTGATCATTCTCGTCCGTGATGGGCAGCGCTCGAAAATTGTAGCGCTCGAACATCATGGCGGCTTCCCGGAGCGTCGCGTCTTTGGGCAGCGAGATGACGTGCTCCGTCATGATGTCGCCCAATGTCTGACCGGGTTCCGCAGCGAGCATTTCGCGAATGTCCACGACACCCTTCAATGTGCCGGCGGCATCGGTGACGTAGACATACGTCACGACGTCCTTGCCTGCCGCGAGCTCGCGATAGCGGTCGAGTACCTCCGCGGCCGGCGTCGTCGGCGGCAACTTGATGATATCGGCCGAACCATACAGAAGAATCTGTTCATCGTGATTGTCGATGATGTGTTCGACCTTGGAGGATATGTCCCGGTCGAGCAGCTTCAAGATCGCGCCGGCTTGATCGCGGGGCAGAATGGCGAGGATATCGGCCGCCTGCGCTGGAGTCATCTCGTTGATCAACAACGCCGCACGTTCCTTCTCGATGGCGCGGATCAACTCCCGTTGCACCCGCGGCTCGACCTCTTCGAGCGTGTCGGACGCCTGCTCGGCGTCCAAAGCATTGAACAATGCGACGCGCTGGCCGCCCTCGAGTTCCTCGAGAATATCCGCAAGGTCGACCGGATGGATTTCGCTTAGGCCCGCCTTGGACACCTTGAGCTTGATGTTCCCGGCGAAGCTGCCCAGCTGCTCGGGGAGCGGCTGCACGTACAGCCACGACACCCGCGCCTCCTTGTTGCGGTTCGTTAGCAATTTCGCGAGCTTGCGAAGACCCAGCCGGCGCAAAGCGCGATAGTGGCTGAAGTCGACCTCGGCCGCATACAGCTTGTCGTTCTGAAAGGCGAGCTTCACGTCATACACGACCTCGACCTCATGATCGTCCAGGTCCAGAATTTTCTTGTCGAGGATGTGATCCTGGAGCAGGATGAGATGAGCCTGCGGCGCCCGCTCGAATTGCTCCATGACGTCCTCGCCGATGTCGAGCACGATCTCCTGATTTGAAATGACCAGCACCCGATCCCAAGGGACCGTCAGCTGCGGGTAGCCGTAGGGCCGCGAAACGACGACCTGTGTGACTTCCGGGAGCCTGCTGGTCTCGACGATCGCGAGATCGCTCAAGCGCCCGATGCGCTTTTTCTTCGCGAAAACCCGCCGCCCGAGGATTTCACTCAGAAAGAACTCCTGCTCGATGACGGTGGCCACGGCCCTATCCCTGCGTCACGATCAGAACAAACTTGTAAATCATCAACGCCACCAGCGACAGCAGGTACACCCGCAGCAGCAGCAGCGAAAATCGGACCGCTCCGGACATCGCGATGCGCGGCTCGCGGTACCGGGAATTGATGCCGGCGAATCTGGCCAAGACATTGCGCAGTTTACTCATGGCGGCGTCTCGCCTATTGGAACAGGTTGGGGAACAATACGGAAAATCCGTACAAGGTCGACAGAACGATGATCGACACCACGATAAAGCCGCCGATGAGATTCTGGCTCCGCGTATTGCAGTGCTCACCCATGGTCGCCCGGTCGTTCAGAAGCAAGATCAAGAACACCAGAGCCGCCGGCAGCAGCGTCACGGCGATCACCTGAACGAACAACGTAATCAACACCAGCGGCGCCTTCGGTATCAGAACGACCAGGCCGGAGGTCACGAGCATGAGAAAGTACGTCGCGTAAAACCAGGGCGCCTGTCGGATTTTCGTATTGAGCGAGTGCGCCCAGCCGAAGACTTCGCCGAAAGCCCAGGAGCTTGCGAGCGAAATGCAGATGGCGCCGAGCAATCCGGCATCGAACAAGCCGATCGCGAGAAAGGTTCCGACGTAACGGTCGGTTTTCATGAGTTCCTGGGCCGCCTGAGCGGCGCTGTCGATGTCGATGCCCGGGAGGACCGTCCCGGTCACGATGACGATGAAGACGGCGACGACCACGGTAACGATGGAGCCGAGCAGCGTGTCGAAGCGGCCCCACGGGATGTCCTTCTCGAGCATCCCTTTGTCGACCACGGCGCTTTGCTGGAAAAACAGCATCCACGGGGCGATCGTCGTCCCGATATTGGCCATCAGGAAAAAGAACAACTGGCCGTTGAATCCCCCGGCGAAGTTTGGAACCAGACCCTCGTGCAGGACGTCCCGAACGGACGGGTGCACGATGAATGCTCCCGGAATGTAAACCAGGTTCAGCGCGCAGAACAGCAGCGCAAGCTTCTCGAACGCCCAATATCGGCCATTCAGGACAATGACCGCCATCAGGACGATGACCCCGATGACCGTGATCCAGGGGGGTACGCCGAAGATGGCGAGCGCCGCCGTCATGCCGACGAACTCGGTGACCAGCGTCAGCCAGTCGACGATCATCAGATCGAGCAGCGAAAACCAGCCCCAGAACGCGCCGAAGCCGTCGAAGATCGCCTCCGCATGCCCCCTCTTGGTGACCGCGCCGAGGCGAACGGTCATCTCCTGAACGTAGTAGGCCACCGGGATCAGGATGAGCAAAAACCAAATCAGGTGGTAGCCGTACTTCGCCCCGGTGGCCGCGTACGTGGTGATGCCGCCTGCGTCGTTGTCCGCAACCATGACGACGATACCCGGTCCGGCAATGACCATGTAGAGTCCAACCGCCTTCCATGCCTTGCGCAGCGGATAGTAGAGTCTTGCAAAATAATTCACAGCGGGTCCTTCCAGGGAGGGGCGCCTGCTCATAGGGAGTTCAATTGAGGAAAGTTTAACGAATACACGTATCGAATGGACGCCCGCATGGTGATACAAATTCGCCCCGGATATCCCCCCCGGCGGGTTCTTATTTGGATGGTACTGAATCGTTAGCTGTGCCAAGCGTCATGCCGTCTTTGCCATCACTGGACCGCGAGACGCCCATCCCTGTATGCTCCGCGCGTTCATTGGGGAGTAGCCGCCCTTCGCTGTGGAGGGGAACGCGTCAACATACTTGGGTCCCTTGATCCATGGCGCGTTCAACCATCCGGTTTGGCGAGACCTTTGACACATAGCCTGGTCCGGGTTGGACGGGGTCGTGTGTCATTGGCCCACTCGTCCGACCCAGGAGCTGCCCCATGGAACCTTTCTCTGTTTCTACCGCATCGATTGCAGTCGGCGAACTCGGCGACAAGACCCAGCTGCTTTCCCTGATTCTCGCCACGCGACTGCGCAAACCTTGGCCGATCATTGCCGGAATCTTTGCGGCGACGCTGGTCAATCACTTGCTCGCTTGTCTCCTCGGCGAATGGGTGAGCACCTTGCTGACTCCAAACATCCTCCGCTGGGTGCTCGGCACCTCGTTCCTCGCGGTCGCCGTGTGGGCGCTGATTCCGGACAAACTCGATGAGGATGTACAGACGCGCGGCCTCTATGGCGTGTTCGTCCTTACGACGGTGACCTTCTTTTTGGCGGAGATGGGCGATAAAACGCAGATCATCGCACTTGCATTGGCGGCCAAATACGACGCGTTGCTCGCGGTGGTCGCCGGCACCACCCTCGGGATGATGCTGGTCAATGTTCCCACGGTGCTGTTTGCCGAGCGCGCCACGAAGTGGATTCCGCTCAAGGTCGTCCGCGTCGTTGCGGCAATTATTTATGCAATATTGGGAATATTGACCCTTACCGGCTATTCGCGCATAACCCTCTAGGAAAGCCCCTCTCCATGCCGCCCGCCACTGTCTTCGGTCCCGCCTACTTCAAAAAGTTCTACCTGAGCGCCGCCACGCGGGTCGTCACAGCCGGCGAAATGCGGCTGCGTGCGCGCCTGATTGCAGCCATTCTTGCGCAGACCGGCATCCCGGTCCGCAGCATCATGGATGCGGGTTGCGGCATCGGCCTGCTGCGCGAGCCATTCAAGGAGGTGCTGCCGCGAGCCCGTTACGTAGGCCTCGAAGCGAGCGACTATCTGTGCGCCCGCTATGGCTGGACCAAGGGCTCGGTGGTCGACTACTCGCCGCAAAAGCCCTGCGATCTGGTGGTGTGCTACGACGTGCTGCAGTACCTGAATGATCGTGATGCGGCACGTGCAGTCGCAAACCTTGCGCGGCTGGCGGGGGCGGCGCTGTACATATCGGCGCTGACCCGCGAGGACTGGCGCGAGAATTGCGACCGGACGCGAACCGATCGGGCGGTACACCTCCGCCCCGGCGATTGGTATCGCCGCCGGCTGAAACGAAATTTCCGCTATCTCGGCTTTGGCGTCTGGCTGCGCAAGGAGGTGAGCGCGATCCTCTGGGACATGGAGCGAACCTAAGAACCTGTCTGAGTACTCGGACGGTTCCTAGGGCAGCGGTCCCTCGATGGCCTTGAGAAAGGCGGCATCCAATGTGTGGGCGCCGGTGCGTGCGCAAAGTTCCTTTGCGCCGCCGATGTACCTGATCTCACCTTGGTGCAGGAGGGTGAAGGAATCGCACAGCTCCTCAATGTCGGCAAGCGAATGCGAGCTGAAGAGCACGGTGGCGCCGCGCCCATGTGCGACCTTGATCTCGCTCTTGAGGAAGGCACGGGCGCGGGGATCGAGACCGCTCATCGGTTCATCGAGGACCAATAAGTCCCGGTTGGACAGCAAAACGGCGGCGATACCGAGCTTCTGGCCCGACCCTTTGGAATACGAACTGACTCGCTTGGACAGGTACTTCGGATCGAGGTCGATCGCTGCGACCGCCGCCTCGATGCGCGCAGCCCGCGGCGCCGCTCCGTAAAGCCGCGACATCATCTGCAGGTACTCGAGGCCGGTCAAATACGAGGGTGGGATGAAGCGCTCGGGCAGATAGGCGAGCGGTCCGCGTGCCCGCGACTCGGTGGCAGGCACCTCGAATATGCGGATATCACCGGAATCGGGGAACGTGAAGTCCAGCAGACACTTGATGAGGGTGGTCTTTCCGGCTCCGTTCAAGCCGATCAGACCGTAGATGCAGCCGGCCGGCACCCCGAAGCTTACCGAGCAGAGCGCGGATGTATTGCCGAAGCGCTTGCTGACCCGATTGAAATCGATTGCGTCCGACATGGTCACCCTACGGAATTGCCGACCCCCGCCGATACTGCCTGAATCAGGTGGCCTGCTGGAAGCGATCCGCACCGGCGAACGGTGACGGCGTTCTCGCTCTGCCCGTCAAGACGGCTCGCCTCCGGCCGACAACAATCAATAGATTATGTTGGGAGAGAGTTTATGGTCGAGCGGCTGCACGGATTGGCGGCGCATGGGCGAACCAAGTACTCAACATCGGAACCCTGCCCGCCGGAGGCGGTGAAGGGGTCGGATGGCGGGACGGCTTGCCGGCGCTTGGCGCTGGCTCTGATGATATTGGGCCTCGCAGGTTGTGCAGCGGCGGGGCATCGCGGAAAAGCGCCCGGAACTACAGCGATGTCGGCGAACGCAGCGCCGGACGCGCCCTTGCAGCCGAACGCGGCACCCCTGATGCCGCCGCCGCCGCGCCAGACGGGCAAGACCGAGACGTTCACGCTGACGGTCAACAATGTCGCGGTTGCCGATGTCCTCTTTGAATTGGCGCGCGACGCCAAACTCAGCCTCGATATCAGTCCGCGGGTCAAGGGCGAGGTCACGCTCATCGCGGTCGACCAGACGCTGCACCAGATCCTGGGCCGCATCGCCGAGCAGGTCGACATGCGCTACGAATTCAAGGATTCGACCCTCGTCGTCAAGCCCGATACGCCGTTCGAGCGCCAATACAAGATCGACTACGTGAACATAGAGCGCGAATCCAAGTCGGCAAGCAATATCGCCACGCAAATACAGGCCTCCAGCGGTGCGGTGGCGGGTACGGGGGGAGCTTCGGGCGGCGAGTCCGCGAACAACAATTCGACCTCGGGGTTGACCAATATTTCCCGCAATCAATTCTGGAGTTCCCTGATCCGCAACGTCAAAGCGCTGGTCGGCGACCCCACTGCCGTTCAGATCTCGGGCCAGAGCTCCGGCGGGGCGAGCGCCCAGGCGCCGCCGCCCGCGGCGCCCGCGACTGCAGCCGCGCTCGGTGCCACCACCGGCATCGGCCCTTCGGGCTACGCGTCTGCAGTCAAAGAGCCCAGCCTGGTGATTGCGAATGCAGAGACCGGGCTCTTGGTCGTCCGAGCCACGGCCCGCCAGCAGGACCGGGTGCAGGAATTCTTGGATGTGGTGCTGCGTTCGGCGCACCGCCAGGTAATGATCGAGGCCACCATTGCCGAAGTACAGCTCTCCGATCAGTACCAGCAAGGCATCAACTGGCAAAAATTCAACAACGGCGGCTTTTCCGTCACCCAGCAGCCGCAGGGTCCGGCGCCCCTGCCCGGCGGCAGCATTCCCGGCAGCGGCCCCGGCGGGGTGACCTATCCACCGAGCAGCACGCCTCTGCCGAACCCCGCCTTGGCCGTTCTGCAGTACGTGGGTTCCCCGACGAGTTTGCTTGCCAACGTATCCGTCGCCGTTTCGTTGCTCGAGTCCTTCGGCACGGTAAAAGTGTTGTCGAGCCCAAAACTCAGCGTGCTCAACAATCAAACCGCGTTCCTCAAGGTGGTCGACAATCGCATTTATTTCAACATC
Organism: uncultured Gammaproteobacteria bacterium; assembly: GCA_963799885.1. Taxonomy (GTDB): domain Bacteria; phylum Pseudomonadota; class Gammaproteobacteria; order Steroidobacterales; family Steroidobacteraceae; genus Bog-1198. The sequence goes on from CAWCYX010000008.1 coordinate 551,662, forward strand.
GGTGTGCAGATCACACCCGGCACACTCGGCGTTCCGCCGGTGGTTACCTACACTTCGACGCCGGCCACCGTTCCGGTGGGGTTCGTCATGAGCGTCACGCCCTCGATCGACGAAGCTGGGATGGTCATGATGGATATACGTCCCACGATTTCGCGCATCATCGACTACGTCAACGATCCCAATCCGGCGCTCGCCCAGGCGAAAGTGATCAGCCAGATTCCCGAAATTCAGACGCGTGAGATCGAATCCCTGATGCGCGTCAAAAGCGGCGACATCGCCGTGATGGGCGGGCTCATGCAAGACGCCACCAACAATTCGTCGGACGAAGTTCCCGGACTCGGGCGCATACCGTGGGTCGGCAATCTGTTCAAGTACAAGAACAACACCCACACCAAGAGCGAGCTGGTGATCTTCCTGCGGCCGGTGGTGATCCGAGACGCAAGCCTGGACGGCGATTTCAGCGCCTATAAGTCGATGGCGCAGCGCGACGGCGTGGTGCCGGGTACTCCCGCCACCACCGTACCGCTGACGGAAAAGCCATGAGCCTGCTGTTGGATGCGCTGAAATCGACGGAAGCGGAGCCCGCCGCCGCCGCTGATGCCGGCGTCGAAGCGCACGTCCCGGAGCCTCAGGAGCAGCTTCTCGACGGGCGCGCCACCCTGGCACTGCTCCTCTCGAAGCCAAGCGCGCAGACCACGCTGTCGCTGGTGCCGACTTCCAGCGTTGAGATCGTTCCCCCGGCCCCCGTCCCCGAGCTCCTGGATTCCACCCCCGCCGCGCCCGCGCCCGTTGTCGAAATTGCACGTGCCGCGCCGAATCCGGAGCGCGCGCCCGGGGCAGCTGCGGCTCCCGTCCCGGTGGCTGCGGCCGCTGCGGCGGCAAACAAGCGCCCGTCCGTGGCTGCGCCCTCCGCGGCGCCGCGTGCCAAGACATACGCATTGGCCGGCGCAGCGCTGGCCACACTCGTAGGCATCGCGATCGTGTTCAAGTCCCTGTGGTGGCCGAGCACGAGTGTCATCAGTTATCCCAGGGGCGGCGTTCAACAGACGTCGCCGGGCGTCGCCGAGACAAACACTCCTTCCACCGCCGCGGTCCAAGTGTCTTCGGCGCGCCCGGCTGATCAATTTGCGTACACCGGGAATGCTCCGGAGATCGATTTGCGCACGACGGACTCGCCGGCGAACGGCACGACTCCGGAGCGCGCAATACCGCAGGCGGCCGCAACGCCGCCGATGACCGCCACGTCCGTCGCAAGGCGCGGCGCGGCGGCTCGTGCCCCCGGCGCGGCGCTGTCGGTCACGCGATCGGAGGGCCCCTCGCCGATCGATCGGCACGTGCAGGCGGGCTACCAGGCGCTAGCCTCAGGCAATGTCGCGAATGCACAGGCCGAATACTTTGCCGCGCTCGACCTCGACCCGAACAACGTCGACGCCTGGATGGGTGCAGCGACCGTAGCGGCCCGGAGCGGCAACTCGAAGGCGGCCACCGCCGCATATGCGAAAGTGCTCAAGCTCGAACCCGGCAATCCCGATGCCACCGCCGCGATGTCGACGCTCGGCGGCAATGGATCGAGCGGCGAGAACGACGAGAGCCGCCTTAAAATCCTGATCGCGAGCGGCGACGGCGGCCGCCCGGCGCTGCATGCAGCGTTGGCGGGCGTCTACGCGGCCGATGCGCGCTGGACCGAAGCCGCACAAGAATACTTCACGGCGCTGGCCAAAGACCCGGGCAATCCCGACTTGGCCTTCGACGTGGCGGCAAGTCTCGATCAAAACCGCAACCCCGGCATGGCGCTCACCTACTACAGGCAGGCGCTGGCGTTCGCCGGCCAACGTCCGACTCAGATCGATCTGCACGCCATCGAGCAACGCATCGCCCAGCTGCAGGCGCGCGCGGCGCATTCGTCCGGCGCCTCGGAGGCGCCGTGAGCGCAAATCCCGCCGCGGCTCCGGTAGCGGCTGCGCCGCGGCGTCAGCTCGGCAAAATCCTGCGCGAACGCGGCATCTTGAGCGAGGACCAGCTGCGCATCGCGCTCATCGAGCAAAAGCGCAACGGCGAGCCGCTCGGCAAGAACCTGGTCAAGCTCGGCTTCGTCAGTGAAGCCACGCTGCGCGAAGCGCTATCGGAAAATCTCGGCCAAAGCGACATCGACGTGTCCCGGGTGGTGGCGGACCCGGCCGCGCTCGCCCTGGTGCCGAAGAGCTTCGCCGTGCGCTTCAGCGTTCTGCCCGTGGCTCTGGACCGCGCCCGCCGCGTGCTCACCGTCGCGGTCGGCAACCCGAACAACGTCGTCGTGTTGGATCAGCTCAACGAAATGTTGGGCGGCGAGATAACGGCCGAGGCGAGGATTTCCTCCGAAGCCGAAGTCACACGCGCCATCGATCGATTCTACGGCCACGAGCTGTCCATCGACGGCATTCTCAACGAAATCGAAACCGGCGAGGTCGATTACGAGAGTTTGAGCACCGCCGACGGCGGCTATACCCAGCCCATCGTGCGCCTGATCGACGCGCTGGTCGGCGATGCGGTGTCGCGCCGCGCCAGCGACATCCATTTTGAGCCGGAACAGGGCTTCGTCCGCATCCGCTATCGAATCGACGGCGTATTGCGGCAGATTCGCGCCCTGCACTCGAAGTATTGGTCGGCCATGCTGGTGCGCATCAAGGTGATGTCCGGCATGAACATCGCCGAATCCCGTGCCCCTCAAGATGGGCGCATCAGCCTGCACTTGCAGGGCCGCTACATCGACTTTCGCGTCGCCGCGCAGCCGACCACCTACGGCGAAAACGTCGTGCTGCGCATCCTCGACAAGGTGCAGAGCCTGGTCGCGCTCGATGCGCTCGGCCTCGCTCCGGACCAATTCGAAACGCTGCAGCTGATGATCAAACGCCCCGACGGAATTCTGCTGGTGACCGGACCCACCGGCAGCGGCAAGACCACCACGCTGTACTCGATCTTGTCTGCCCTCAACACCGAACGCGTCAACATCATGACGCTGGAAGATCCGGTGGAATATCCGATGCCGATGATCCGGCAAACGAGCCTTGCGGATGGCTTGAAAATCGATTTCGCGTCCGGCATCCGGTCCATGATGCGGCAGGATCCCGACATCATTCTGGTGGGCGAGATTCGCGATGCGGACACGGCCACCATGGCGCTGCGGGCGGCGATGACCGGCCACCAGGTTTTCAGCACGCTGCACACCAACTCGGCGCTCGGCGCCCTGGCGCGACTGCTGGATCTGGGGTTGAACCCGGAAATCCTCGCCGGCAATCTGATCGGGGTGATCGCTCAGCGGCTGGTGCGCCGCCTGTGCCGCAGCTGCAAGAAACCCTACCAGCCGAACTCCGCCCAAGGGCGCTTGCTGGGACTCGACCCCGCCGGTACTCAACCTCTGTACGAGGCCGGCGGCTGCGAGGATTGCGAGCAGCAGGGATACCACGGGCGGATCGCGCTGATGGAAATCGTGCGCTTCGATGGCGATCTTGACGAGTTGGTCGCGCGGCGGGCGACCCTGCGCGAGCTGCGCAGTCTCGCGGCGCAGAAGGGCGCTCGCTCGCTGGCGCAGGACGCCATCCGGCGGGTGCTCGACGGCAGCACCACCTTGAGTGAAATCGCGCGCAGCATCGATTTGACGTCCCTCGAGCCGCAGTGAGCGACGCATGCAGACGTATCACTACAGAGCAGTGACCGAATCAGGACAGGTGCGTACGGGGCGGACCGAGGCGCTCAACCTGGCCGACCTCGAATCACGATTGACCCAGATCAAGCTGGAATTGATCGAGGCACGCACCAGAACCACGGCGTCGTTTTCCGCTTCGTGGGGGGCGACCGTCAAACCGAAAGATCTCATCACGTTCTGCCTGCATCTGGCGCAGGTGACCAGGGCCGGAATCTCGCTTCTCGAGGGACTGAAGGATCTGGTCGATCAGGTCGAGCATCCGCGCTTCCGCGCCATCGTCGGTGCAGTAGTCGAGGCCATCCAATCCGGTACGCAATTCGCCGATGCGCTCGCCGCCTATCCGAAGACCTTCGATCATACCTTCGTGGCCTTGGTTCGGGCCGGCGAACAATCGGGCAATATTCCGGAAACCTTCCAGAAGTTGGCGGATTCGTTGAAGTGGCGCGACGAGTTGCGCTCGAGTTTCAAGAAACTGCTCATTTACCCGGCCTTCGGATTGACCATCATCCTGGCCGTGTTCCTGTTTCTCATGATCTATCTGGTGCCGCAATTATCAGGCTTCATACGCTCGATGTCGGGCGGCCACCTGCCCCTGCAAACACAGATTCTTTTGGGAATTTCCGGTTTTCTGGTCAATCACTGGTGGGTGCTGCCGGCCGTGCCCGCGGCAGCGGCGGTTGCCATCGGGTTGACGCTGCATTTCGCCTCCGAGTCCCTGCGCACGGACATCGACGGTCTGAAGCTGCGTCTGCCGCTCATCGGAACGACGCTGCAGAAGATCGCGCTGGCGCGTTTCTCCTCGACGCTCGGCATGCTGTACGCATCCAGCGTACCGGTGCTCGCCGCATTGGATTTGTCGGCAGGCGCCGCGGGCAACCGCGTTCTCACCAAGGCGGTCATGGAATGCAAGGGAAGGATCGCCGAGGGTTTGACCATCGCCGATTCGTTCGAACACGCCAAGCTGTTCCCGAAGCTCGTCATCAGGATGCTGCGCATCGGAGAGCTGACCGGAGAGCTCGACAAATCTCTCGCCAATGTTAGCTATTTCTACGATCGGGAGATCTCCGAGTCGATCGAAAGCCTCAAGTCCGTCATCGAGCCGACGCTCACGGTATTCATGGGCTCGATACTCGGCTGGCTCATTCTCTCGATGCTGGGTCCGCTCTACGACACCATCTCGAAGCTCAAGATATGAGCGTCTGCAACCACTACGTTTACATCACGGCGACGGCGCTCGAGTGCTATCGGGACCTTCGCGGCGGCCTCGCTCTCGCGGCAAGCATTTCGACGCCCCGCAACATATCGATGGATCGCGACGCCCATGAGACGAGCGTTCGTCAATTCGAATCGCACCTGGACCAATACCCGGGCGACCGCTACTTCGTGATCACGGACAATCAGGCGGAGGCCTATCAGGCGGAGACCGTGCCGACCTTGTCGCGCCGCGATCTGAATCTGCTGTTGACCCGGAAGTTGGAACAGCGTTATCGAACCACCAGCTATCGCGGAGTGGTGCCGCATCGATCGCGACCCTATGCGTTCATCCGCAATCTGGCGCGGCGCCGTTCTCCGACCACGACCCGGATCCTGTACGCGCTCATCAACCCGGAAGCACTTGCGCCTTGGCTCGATGCCCTCGAGCGGCGTGCGTTGAACGTTCGCGGCCTCTACAGCCTGGGCGCGCTGATGCCGGCGCTTACGATGCAGCTCGCGCTGCCGCCGCTGTCGGATACCCTCATCGTGTTGCGGACCGCCGCGGGCTACCGGCACGCCTTCGTCTCGCCCTCGGGCTTGCGGTTCTCGCGGCTCTGCGCCTATTCGAGTGCAGGCGATACCCAGGTGGGGCAGGAAATCGACAAGACGCTGCAGTACCTGACCATGACCCGGCTGTGGGGCGTGGAGAGCCGGCATCGCACGCTGCGCATCGCGGTGATCGACGCGCAACCGTCCGCCGCCGTGCTCACGGTGCCGGGCAACAACCTACGGACGGCGGAGTTGGTGCAGCTTCGACCGCGCGAGTTCGTGCAGAACGGACCCGCCGCGCTGCTCGATGGGCCGAATTCGGCGTGGCTTTTGTTCAACCGCGCCGCCCTGCGCGAACACGGTTTCGGCTGCGCCGCGGGCAGTCCCTTGCAGGAACCCAGCCGGCGCGCGAACTACCGGCGTGCCGCGCTCCTGAGTACCGCCGCCGTGGCCGCGGTCAGCGGCGGCTATTTCGCGTTGACCGAGGTCGCCGCCCGGGAGAGCAACTCGCTCGCGAGCACTGCCGAGTTGATTGCCGAGCACATGAACGTCACGGCGGAGAACAGCGAAGGGGCGGCGCCGAAAACCGACCTGGAACCGGAACAGTTGCGCGCCGTCGTGCAAGTTCGCGATCGACTGCTGGCGCGCAGCATCGATGCCGCCGGACTCATGCAGCGCACCGCCGCGGCGCTGGCGCCGTTTCCCGATCTGCACGTCGATCTATTGGAGTGGTCCTACGGCGGACCGTCGCCCGCCGAGGCAAGCCCAGCGCCTCCCGATGGCTCGGCCGCGGTCCCGTCGGACGCCATTGTTTTGCGCGTGGGCGGACGCAGCGGCGCGAATCAGCTGAAGTCGACCGCCAACGCGGCCGTCGCGGGGCTCGCGACTGCGCTTGCCCGGGAACTCAACGGGCGGCCGACCATCGAGAAGCTGCCTTTTGATGTCGCCCCCGGCGGGACCCTTGCCGCCCGACCCAAGGAAGTCGACGCCGCGAAAAGCGAATTCAACGTCACGGTCACCATACCCGTCAACCCCGAGCATGCTTCGTGAGAACGGCATGAAAGCTCCGCTCTACTCGAAAGCCGCACTCCACCGAACGCTGCAATGCTGTGCGGCCGCCATCGTCGTCTGCGTGCTCGCAGCCGGTTTCGCAAGCGCACGCCGAACGGCTGCGCAGCATCGCAACGACCTCGCAGCGCAAGCCGTCCGCGCCGCGAGGGCTCGCCTCGACCGGGCGAACGAACACCGCGAGCTGATCGACAAGTACGCAGACCGATACCGGCAACTGGTGCGCGAGGGACTGTTGGTACGTTTCGATCGCGCGGTTGCAAGCGACTGGTTTGAGGCCGCGATCGACGCCGGAAACGGCGCGCGGATCGATAGCTATGTGATCGGTAAGGATGCCCTGTATATGGGATCCGCCGCCGCCGAGTTGACCGCGTTTCGAGTGGTCTCGCATCGCCTCGAATTCAACGCGGCCGCGGTGGACGAGGATGAATTCGCCGACCTCATGCGCTCCATCGAAAGGCGCGTGCCGGGCACTACGGCGCAGGAGGCCTGTTCTGTCACCCGCGACCGCGACTCAAATGAACTGGCCCTGCACTGCGCGCTGGTCTGGTACGAATTTGCTCCGAGCAATACTGAATTGACGGCGGACCAAGGGGGAACTTCAGGATGAGAACCCACGCAAGCCGTCCCCGTGTTTCATGGCTCGCTCTGGCTCTTTTGCTCGGCACCACGGCCGCACATGCCACGGAGCCCGCCGGCACAGAGCCCGTCAGCACGGAGCCGGTCAGCGGCACCAGCGAATCGATCGACAGTGCCGCTCGCCCGCACGCGTCGGCTGCCAGGCCGCGCATCGGTAGGATCTTCTTTTCGCCGGCCGAACGACGCAGCCGGCATCGCGACGGTCTTGCGGCGACGCCGGCGGTGTCGACTGCTGGCGGCGCGGCGTCCCGCGAGCGCCGCATCGTCAATGGTGCTCTGAGCTCCGGCACTCAGGGGCGCACCGTGTGGGTCAATGGTGCGGCCGTCGAAGATTCCGTCCGCGATAAAGCGGCGTGGACCGATCGGAATGGCAACGTCTGGGTGATGAATGGAACGCAGGGAACGCATCTCGTCAAACCCGGCCAGTCGATCGACCGCAACGGGGTGATCGAAGACCTGCTGCCGCCCGGGGCCGTCGCCCGACGCTGAGCGCGGAACCATGACCAGCAGCCTGTCCAAGTATTGTGCGGGGCCGCGATCAGCCCCAGGAGCGACTCTTCGCCGCCAGCGCGGTGCCGCGGCGCTGTTGATGATCATCACCTTGATCGTGATTCTGACCATCGTGTTGGCACCCAGGTTGACCCTATGGCAGGTGCGCAACACGGCCAGCGACCGCGGCTACCGGACGCTCATGGCGGCCAAGGCGGCCATCCTGGCGCACGCCGGCAATCCCGGAGCGGATGTGGCTCTCGGCCGGCGCCTGGGACAAATCTCCCTGACCCCCGATTTGCCCATCACCGCAGGAACCACATTCACCGGGCTCGCGGGGCTTACCCCTGGAGGCCAGCCCGGGTGCGCGACGCGCATCTGGGTGCCTGGACAGGCTCTATCCGATCCGAATGCCGCAAATACCGCTGCCAAGGCGCTCGACGTCCGTTGCTTCGGCCGATTCCCCTGGCTCTCCTATGGACTGGAGGGTCCCAGCACGGCGGACGATGAAGGCGGGGCGGTTCCGTGGATGTTCATATCGGCCAATCTGGTGGTCGGCGCCCCCTGCCTCCTCAATTTGAATCCGCTCATGCTGAGCAGTGGATACACGGGCGGCTGCACCACCGCAGTTCCGTTCCCCTGGCTCAAGGTCGTCGACGATCGCGGTAATTTGTTGTCATCGGAAGTGGCCATCGTGCTGATCTTGCCCGGCCCGCCGGTCAACGCCGCACAGCAACGCACCACACCCAACGATCGCTCGCCCGCGGCTTATCTCGAGGGTCTGACGGTGGCGGCGGGATGCACGGCGCCCTGCGTCGCCGGCACTTACAACAACGCGGCGTATACGGTCGCCAACGGTCTGGCATGGACCTTCGTCGATGCACCGCCAAGCACGGCCTTGGGTCCGCAGCCCGCCTATTACCAGCAACCGTTCGCCTTCAATGATCGCCTGATCTATGTCACGGCGAGCGAGTATTTCGAGGCCATGGAAACGCGCGCGCGACTCGCCGCCCTGAGTACGCTCAACGCGTTCAAGGCCGGTCACGGCTTCCTGCCGTACTCCGGCGACAATGCGTCGCCGGCGACCCCCTTGTCGACGAGCTGCACGCTGAACTCGCGGTTAGGCCTGCTGCCGGCAGGAACCGCTTGCAGCGGCCCGGCGAATTACCCCGTGAATTACCCGACCTGGTTCACGTTGGCCGGCTGGGGGTCTTATTTCATTTATGCGGCCGATGTAGGCTGCGTCGCCGGCGCCGCAGCCCCGCGCTGTCTCGCGCCCACCATGAAATTGGGCGGCGCAGGAACGCCATCCTACAATGCCGTACTATTCAGCCCCGGCCGGGCAATCCAGACGGCGCCCTTCGCGGTGTCGAAAGGCGCCGCGCAAGCGCCGATGGTGGGCGGTGTGAGCGGCAGGTTGGCGGACTTTCTCGATAGCACCAAGAACGTGACCGGACCGCCGTTCGACGCCGCGGGCACGGCGCCCACGGCCAACTACGACGATCGCATGTACGGTATCCAATGAAACACCCGCATCGAGGTTTCACGCTGATCGAGGTTGCCATCTCCATGGTGATCTTGGGGCTGGTGATGACCGGGCTGGTGTTGTCGCTGTCGCAGCAACTGCAGCAGCGCCGACTGCTCGATACCCGAACCACGCTCGCGGAGGCGAGTGACGCGTTGATCGCCTTCGTGACGGCCAACGCACGCCTTCCCTGCCCGGCGCTGGCCGGAAGCAACGGCCTCGAAGCGACCACTGCTCCGGGTACCTGTACGGCGGCCGCCGGCTTTCTGCCCGCCGTGACGCTGGGTCTGCCCAATCTCGATGCGAACGGATTGCTCAACGACGGTTGGAACGATGGCAGCATCAGGGACAACACCGGCGCCTTGAGCTATCCACGCGCCATCCGCTATTCGGTGACCCGGCTCACCGGCACGGCGCAGGTCAATGCCCTGACCACGGCGTCGCTCGGTACGGCGACGCGTTCGACCGTCAGCACGGCCCTGGCCGCCAACAATGGCCTGTTCGTCTGCCGTACATCGGCGGGCATGGCTGCCGCCGGAAACCGCTGCGGCAGCAATGCAAACTCCCTGGCGCAGAACGCCGTGGCGGTGCTCTGGTCCCAAGGACCTACCGGCAACGACGTCATCGGCAATTCGGCCGACGAGAATCAAAACGCCAATCAGACCATCGCACGCGCGTTCGTGATGCGCGATCCCACCGATGTTGCCGCGGCCGCGGGCCGCTTCGACGATCTCGTCTCGTGGGTGGCCTGGGGACCCGTGGCCGACAAACTGATGGTGGCCTGGCAGGTCCAATGATGCCGCCGAATTCGCGCGCCGTGCTGGGACTCGCCCGCCTGACGTTGTTGGAGGCCAGGCGCACGGCCGTCGGCAAGTCGGCGCTGGCCGCGATCGCCATTGCCCTGTGCCTGGCGCTGTTCGTGGAGCGGGTCGTGCTCACCGATCAGGAACGCGCCACCGTGGTCACGTATGCCGTCATCGTGCGACTCGGGGTGGTGCTGACTCTCGGTCTCGCGATCGTCGCCAACACCGTGCGCGATCTCAATGAACGCATCATCGACAACTTTCTCGCGCTGCCGTTGACACGCATGCAGTACGCCCTCGGCAAGTGGTTGGGTTGGAGCCTGGTTGCGGCGCTCTGTGCGTTGTCGGCCGGACTGCCGCTGTTGGGGTTTTCGGGCACGCCGGGACGGCTGCAGTGGACGCTGAGTTTCGCAGCGGAGACGGTGGTGATCGCGAGCCTGGCGCTAGTCTTGGCGCTGGGGCTGGCGCGAGTCATCACGGCGATGTTCGCCTTTTGCGCCCTGTACCTGTTTGCGCGGGTAAGTTCCATGCTGGTGCTCTTGAGCACCAACATGGGCGCCGATCGCGGTTCGCTGCTCGACCGCTTCGACGCGCGCTACGTCGAGCTGGCCGGTTACCTGCTGCCGCGCTTGGACCGCTTTGCGGTCACGGAGTGGCTCAGCGGCGGTCTCATCAGATTGGGGCCGGATCTGCTGCAAGCGGTGATCTACATCGCCCTGCTCGGTGCGGTGGCCCGAATCGAACTGCGGCGCAAGCAGTTCTGACATGCGCACCACGGCCTCTCGAGTTCGGGCGTGGCTGCTGCTCGGCTGCTGTCTGCTGGCCAACGTGTTGTTCCAGCGCCAGAATCCGCCGGCGCGTCTCGATATCGTCGAGCTCGGCACCGCGCCGCCGGCGATGCTGGTCCGGATCGCGGCACTGGGCGAGAACGCGTTCGCGGGCTACCTCGTCATGATGTTTTTGCACAATGTCGACGTCCCCCTGGGCCGTGCGACACCGTTGGCCGACCTCGATCGCCGCACGCTGATTCACTGGCTCGACTTGGGGCTGGATCTCGATCCTGAGACCGGATATCCCTTGCTACTGGCGGCCCGGCACTATGCGGAGACCGGCACCCCCGAGCAACGGCGCATGATGCTCGATTGGCTTTATCGCCGCTTTGAGGAGCGGCCGAACCAGCGCTGGCCGTGGCTTGCCCACGCCGTTTTCGTCGCTCGCCATGTGCTGCACGACAATGTGCTGGCCGAATTCTATGCGGCAGCGCTGCGCACCCAAGTGACCGATCCCGCGGTGCCCAGTTGGGTGCGCCAAATGGACCTGTTGCTGCGCGCCGATCTGGGCGAATCCGCGGATGCCCAGGTCATCTTGGGCGGGCTCATTGCCGCCGGCCAAATTCGCTCCCCAGCGGAACTCAAGTTCCTCGAATCCCGGCTGTTGCCCGAGCCGTCCCCGCCATTCGCGAGTCCCTCGTCCCCCTAGGGCCGCGAGGAGCGTCCGAGCGTTCCCCAGCCGCAACGGCGGTTCGCCGGCCCCAAAATCTGTGACCAATCCGGCATTTGTGACCGATCCGGCATTCAGGATTTCCGTTTAGTGCCGCTAATTCGAGGACGTGAAACGGCGTTGAGCCGCCGACAAATTCTAAGGAGTATTGAATGTCCATTCCGAAAAAGCACCAGCGCGGCTTCACCCTGATCGAAATCGCCATCGTGCTGGTCATCATCGGGCTCCTCATCGGCGGCGTGCTGAAGGGCCAGGAACTGATCTACAACCAGAAGGTCAAGTCCACCTACGACGCCTACCGCCAATACACTGCGGCGATGTATGGCTACCAGGACCGTTTCAAAGCGATACCCGGCGACGATGCCAACGCAACCACGCGCGGCTTCGTAGTCGCCGCCGGCGATCCCGCCATTGCCAACGGGAATGGCAACGGCTCCATCGCCGGTATGGGCAATCAGTGCGCTACTCCGGTCGCCACGACCGGGATCGAGGTTTGCCAGGCCAACTATCATTTGCGACTCGCAGGCTTTCTGTCCGGTCAAGGCACGCAGTCTTCGACCCATCCCTTCGGCGGCGTCGTGACGCTCGCTGCACCCGCCCCCCAGATCGCGGGGTTTACGCCCCAGACTGCCATTTGCTGGTTCTCGCTCACCAACAAGGCGGCGCAGATACTCGATACCTCCTACGACGACGGAAAGGCGACCACCGGTTCGATGCGCGGCAATGGCGACTACACGGCCGCCATGACCGGGGCCGTACCGCTCCCCGACGCAGTAGCCGCTACCTGGTCGTGCATGTCGAATTGATGACCGGCCCGCGCAATGACGCAGCGGGCGTAAGCAATGGTTGCGAGAGGTGCGCGCTTCCCTGCGCGCGGTGTGAAGCCGACAGACACCCTGACGATCATTGTCGGGTATCGGTCGACGGAGGGCACCTTGGCCCGTGAGTGAGGGGGCGTCAAGCACGCTGTTCACGGTTTGGGACTTACCGGTAGTCGCATGATTTCCGAGCCAAAGCAAGCCGAGGGCTTCGCCGACCGCAGAAGGGCGACGCAGATCACACTTACCATATTCGGTTTTCGCGTGATTGCACGCGCGCGCGTGGCTGGCCGCTCATAAGCTTCGGTTCGATGCGAGTCGTCGATCCCCCACAGGAATTACGATGAACATCGCCGATGAGAAGGCTTGGCTGGAGAGAGCGCCGATAAAGCGTGTTTCGACGCCAAACGACAAGGCCGTGGCCGGTTGCGAATCGCCACGACGTGTAAGTCGAACTAGAGATTGGCCTGCATCCAGTTCACGAGCGCCGCATGCACGGGTTCGGCTGCGCCGGAGTCGGTGCGCGAGTCGTTGACGAGCGATACAAGAACGAAGGTCTTGCCGGCAGGCGTGGTCACGTAGCCCGCCACTCCGCTGACGCCGTCCAGGTGCCCGGTCTTCAGTCGCACCGAGCCGGCCGCAGCATCCTTCATCCGCGCATGCAGCGTGCCATCGATTCCCGCGAGAGGCAGCGACGCCATGAATTCGGGAGCGTAGCGGCTGTGATAAGCCGCGGACAGGATGTTCCCTAGCTGCAGAACCGAGATGTGCGTGGTGCGCGACAAACCGGAACCGTTGTCGATGGCGACGTCTTGCAGCGATAGGCCGCGCTCGCGGCTCCATTCGGCCAACGCAGCTGCCCCCTTGTCGAGCGTCGCGGGGGGGCCGAAGCGGTCCTCCCCCAGCGTCAGCAACAGATGGCGCGCCATGAGATTGCTGCTGAATTTATTGGTCAACCGCACGATTTCGCCCAGGGTGAGGGAGTCGAAATTCCCGTAGGCCTGCGCGTCGCTGGGCGTGGGTTCGACGCGCAGCCGGCCGTCGAATTCACCGCCCAGTTCACGCCACAAGCTGACGAAGGTACCGAAGGCGTATTCGGCCGGGCGCAGCAGCACCCGGGCGAAACTGCGCGGCGCGCAACTCGGCGCCAAGGCGCCCGTGAACACCACCCGATCCCACCGCGCCGACGCGACTTCGAAATCGACGCGTCCGGCGGCCGCCCTGCAATGCCCGGACGCAAGGCCGATATGATTCTCGATCAGCAGGTTGACGGGTGCAGGGGTTGCAACGACATCCACCCGCTGCATGTCCTCGTTCGGCGCCACGCGAAATTCCACGGATTGAAAATTAACCATCAAGGCGTCCGGCAGGACGTTGTAAGAGCGGTTCGGCCGGCCGTCGAATGCTGACGGATCCTCCGGGGGCAAGGAGAAGGCCGTGTTGTCGATGACGATATCGCCGTGGATGGATTTCAGCCCCTTGGCGCGCAAGCTGCCGGCGAAGCTCCACCAGCGCTCGAGCGTCATATAGGGATCGCCGCCGCCCTGAAGAACCAGGTCGCCGTCCAAAACGCCGTCCTTGATGTTGCCGTGAACGAAGGCACGCGTGTGCCAGAGGTAGCCGGGCCCGAGCATGTCCAGACTCGCGAACGTGGTGACCACTTTGATGGTCGAGGCGGGGCTGCGCGGCGTGTCGACGTTGAGTCCGGCGATCAGGCGGCCGGAAACCGGGTCGATGATCGCGAAGCTCACGGCGCCCAAGGTAAGGCGTTGCGCTCTGATGGTTTGAGCGACCGGCGCCGGCGTACCGGTCAAGCCCAAGGCGACGTGCGGCGCGGCGGCAGCGCACAGCGCGAGGAGCAGAGCGGTCTGCGCGAATCGATGGGGCATGCGGTTAAAGTAGCACAGCAGCGTCGCCCAGGAGCTAAAGCGGCAGCACCACTTGCCGCCACGCCCCCGACCGCCACCGCAGAAACAGCACGACTCCCAAGGCGCATATATAGGCGAGTGCGGCGAACCAGCCGCCGCTTGCGCCGAATCCAAGCTGCGGCAGGAAGCTGACCCAACCGCAACCGGGTTTGAACGATAATATGTGCGCGAGCGGAACGAAGAATCCCCACGACAGGGCGAGCACCATGATCGACGGAATCCGCACGTCGCCGGCACCGCGCAGGCAGGCTCCGCACGCCAGACTGAGGCCGTCGAACAGCTGGTACCCCGCGGCGATCCACAGCAGGCGGCTGCCGAGCGCGGCAACCAGCGGTGCGTCGGACTCGGATGAATTCGTAAACAGCGGCACGAGCCACGGCCCCGCTGCTGCGAGCAGCAAACCGCTCAACCCCATGTACCCCATGGCGATGACGGTTATTCCATTGCCGACCTTTGCCGCCCAGTCGGGCCTCCCGGCGCCGATGGCCTGGCCGACCAGCGTGGTGCCCGCCATGGCGATGCCGACCGCCGGCATGTAGCAAAAGGAAGTCAACATCATGACGATCTGGGTCGACGCGCCGTCCACCGTACCCAAGCGCACCTGCATCAATTGAAACAGGGCGAATCCCATGATGTCCGCGGCGGTGAGCACGCCCATCGGAAATCCCAGCTTGATCTGGCCGACCAAGGACCGCAGACGCAGACGCGTGGTCAAATGTGTAGCGAAGCGCGCGCGGACGGCTTTGCTCAGAAAGGCGCGGAGCGCCAGCGCGACGCCGAGCAACTGCGCCACGCCCGTCGCCCAGGCCGACCCGGCGATGCCCAACCCGAGTTCGATCACGAAGAGCTGATTGAGCAAAGCGTTGGCCACGGCGACGGCCGCCGTCACGCGCAGCGTGACCATTGGCCGGCCCACGCCGTTGAAGAACCCCAGGATCGACCACAAGGCGATGCCGAGCGGTGCACCGAGCATTCGGGGGGACCAATAGTGCAGCGCGAGCCGCTGCGTGTCCTCCGGAATACCGAAGGGCGCGAACAACCAGGCGCCTGTTGCGGCGAGCACACCGAACACAGGCAGGGTGAAAAGCGACGCCCAGATGGCCGTCCACGTCGCCTGCGAGGCGCGGGCACGGCGCCCGGCACCATAGGCCTGCGCTACCAGAGTCTGCACCGAGAGGCCGACGCCGCCGAATAGCAACAGGAACACCAATACCGGCCAGTAAACCGCACCGATCGCTGCGGTTGCGGTGGGCGACAGGCGTCCTATGAACCAGGTGTCGGTCGCGTTGAGCACCGCTTGCATGGCGCTGTTCAACATGAACGGAAACGCGAGCGCCGCGACGGCGAAATAATCGAGCCGCGGGCGGCCGCTCGCGCTCAGGCGTTGTCCGGGAAGCAGTATGATGTGGGTATCCATGAGGCGTTTCGTTCCGAGCCGGCGAGGGTAACCTACTGGGCTCCTTGGTTGAAGGATTGAAATCCGTGACGCGACAAAGTCTCGCCGGGCCGTTCTCGGTGACCAAACTGAATTCCGGACTCTGGCAGCTGACTGCGGAAGTTCCCGACGGCGCACGCGTGTATGTGCATGGCGCGGGACCTGAAGCCTCAAAACTCCTGGCGGAGATGCGCATCAACGCTCTGGAATTCGAATGGCGTGCCGAAAGTGTCCTGGTCCGGGCGACGGGCACGGACGGCGTCCGGCATTTCAAGTCCGAGAGCGTGGTCGTTCATGCACCTGCGATGCGGCTGTACGACAGCCTGCCCTTGGCGTATTTCGATGCTGCCGCGCAGCGATTCTGGAGGCGGGTGTTTTGCCTGATTCGGATCCCGGGAGGCCGGCTGCTCTTGGGAGCGATCGCACGCCGCCGCCGCGGGCGGCCTGGAACTGCATCACACTAACGCTCTCGATGCTGTAAAGACGGCCGGTCCGCGGCAAATACATTGTTTTCCCCCAGAGCTCTGGCACCGAACTGCGACGCTCATCAATGATGAATCGTCTCGATTGCCGCAAATTGGCCGAACCAATCGAACCAAGAAGACGCTAGGATGGCTGCCGCTCCGAACAGCAATATAAGCCCTGCAGAGA
This sequence comes from uncultured Gammaproteobacteria bacterium, assembly GCA_963799885.1. Taxonomy (GTDB): domain Bacteria; phylum Pseudomonadota; class Gammaproteobacteria; order Steroidobacterales; family Steroidobacteraceae; genus Bog-1198. Next base: position 567,943 of record CAWCYX010000008.1, read on the forward strand.
GCCCTCGCATGGATGCGCCGCCGACGGATGCGTCGTTCGAGCCCTATGGCCGATTGCTGCGCATGCTGATGCCGAGCGTCGGCTCGGTCGTCGTGCACGACGGCTTTGCCAACCTCGTGTGGTCCTCGGACGAGGGAAATCTTTCCGACTCGCCGGAGATCGTCAAGGAGGCGATTTCAAACGCGCTCTCGGAAGGGTCCGAATTCGCGGGGATCGTTCGGACGCTCGATGCGGACCGCGTCGTCTATTCATTCGCAGTCCGCGGCGAGCAGATCGAATTGCTCGGCGTCATCAGCATGATCGCACGGCTGTCGGGCAAACAGACCGAGGCACGGCCGTTGAATTATGTGCGGCCGCTGATACAGCCGGCCCTGGAATGCCTGCGGCGAGAAATGCTGCTGCGTATGCAGTTGGGATCCCGCGAACAGGATCTCGGCAGGCGCGAGGGCGACCTGTCATTGATGCTCGAGATGTCGTCCCGTCAATCGGCCACCGCGAGTGACGCCGACGAGTTTGGACTGATCCTCAAGACCGGCCTGGATCACATGCACTGCGCCCTTGCGGCGCTGTGGGTGCCGGAGAAGGCCATCGTGCTGACGCACACGCGAAGCGGCCAGCCCATGGCGCCCGAAGCGCTGCAACGCGCGCAGCAGCACTTGATGGCCTGGATGCTGCTGCAGCAGCGCACCATCGTCGTGAACCGCATTTCGAAGATCGTGGCCAGTGGCGCCGCGCCCTACAAGATTCTCGCGTGCCCGGTGCGCCATCCATCGGGACGCGTCATGGGAGTGCTGGCGCTGTTCAATCCTCCGAGCGCGGAGGATTTCGATTCGCATCAGACCCGGATCGCGGAATTGCTGGCGAAGAAAGCGACGGTCATCATTCAGTCGCACTACGATTCGAGCACCGGACTCATGACCCGCCACGCCTTCGAACGGCAGGCCGCGGTGTTGCTGTCGGCCGCGGTATCGCCGCTCGCGCATTGCATACTCTATCTCGACATCGATCGACTCCATATCATCAACGAGACCTTCGGAATGCATGTCGGCGACGACGTCATCGCCCTCGTTGCCGAGTGCATGGCGAAGACCTTGCCGCGCGGCGCCCTCTCCGCCCGGATCTCGGGCGATCGACTGGCGGCGCTGGTCCCGAATGCCGGAATGGATGCCGCCGCGACCGTCGCGGAGAACATTCGCGCGGGAGTCGCCGCCGCCGTGCCGCGTGCCGGCCAGGGCTCCTTCGAGGTCTCGGCCTCCGTCGGGGTGGCGCCCATCGGGAGGTCCGACAATGCCCTGGCGCACGCACTGGCGACGGCGGAAATTGCATGCAAAGCCGCGAAGGACCGCGGCCGCAATCGGGTGGAGGTGTTCCAGGATTCCGATCAGAGCATCATCCGGCGTCATACGGACATTATGATCATCGGCCAGGTGCGTGAGGCATTGGACAGCGACAGGTTCAGATTGGATGCCCAACCCATTTTGCCGCTGCGCGGCAACTACGGACGGCCGCGCTTCGAGTTGTTGATCCGCATGCTCGGGGACCACGGAGAGATCATACCGCCGGGGAAATTTCTATCCTCCGCGGAGCGGTACCAATTGATGCCCTCGATCGACCGTTGGGTCGTGCGCCGTGCCTGCGAGCGCTTGGGCGCCCACAACAAATCGATCAGCGAAGAAAGCGCGCGGTTTGCCATCAATCTCTCGGGACAGTCGCTGCAGGATGAGTCCTTCCTGCAGTTCGTGATCGATCAAATCCACAAATCCGAACTGCCGGCCAACGTCCTGTGCTTCGAGCTCACCGAAACCGCGACCATCGGCAATCTCGCGAAGGCGCAAGAGTTCATGCGAACCCTGCAGAATCTCGGGTGCCAGTTCGCGCTCGACGACTTCGGAACCGGCGTCAGTTCGCTCGCGTATCTGAAGGACTTGTCGGTCAACTACCTGAAGATCGATGGCAGCTTCGTTCGCGATTCGGTTCAGAACGCGCGCTCCGATTCCATGATCAAGGCCATCGCACAGCTGGCGAAAGTCATGTGCATGGAGACCATCGCGGAGTACGTCGAGACGGATTATTTGCGCGTGAAAATGACCGACCTCGGCGTCGATTACGGCCAGGGATTCGCCATGGGGAAATCCCAACCCCTCGAGGAATTGCTCAACGAACTGGCGATCTATGAGGCGACCGTGAGCACCTGGGACCTGGCTGAAGGCACCACGGTCCGGGCTGAAGCGCAGAGCGCCGGCTGAGCCCCGGAAGCTTGCCAGAGACCGCTCTAGGTTCGCGGGGCTCCGTTGGTTTGATCGTCCCGCTTCTTGTCCGCCTTGGCATTTTCCAGCTCGGTCTCCGTCACGTCCCTGCAGTTCTTTTTCATGTGTTCCTTCAACAAGCCCGCGTTGCTGGCTTTCTGCTTCGCCATGCATTCCTTCATCAGCTGATGCCTGCTCGCCACCGGCGGCGACGCGGCTTCGTCGGCGTGGACCTCGACGGCGACGGCGGCGATGCCGGTCAGCAGCAACACCTGCCACGGCAACCGGCGCCCGCTGCGATACGGATTCCGATACGGATTGGTGTTCATGCAGCCGATCGTATGCGGTATCCAGGAGGAAAGCTGTCATCCAGCGTCCTACATGCGATTAAACCATACGCTCACATCGTTGGGGTTCCGGGCGGGCTACAGTGCACCGGAACCCCTATTAGTCACAGCAGCGAAACAATCCTATGCTGATATTGACCAGACGAGCCGGTGAGGCGTTGCGTATCGGCGACGACATTGAAGTCACCGTCATGGCGGTGAACGGAACGCAAGTCCGAATCGGCATCAAGGCGCCGCGCGAAGTCGCGGTGGACCGCGAGGAGATTGCAGAGCGCAAACGGCGCGACCGCGAGAACTCCGAAGCCATCGGTAAAGTCGAAGCGCGGAGCAGAGTCGCACTCCCTTAAGGCGGGCCAATCGGCGGCAATCCCGGCTCGCCACCGCCGGCGGACAGCGCTTCGCTCGAATGCGCATGATTTGCGCTTCGACCAGCGCCCTGCATCGACATTTCGACGACCTCCTCACCACCCTGCCGAATGATTGTGGATGAACGTGCCGCGTGCGCGATCGCCGCGGGTTGCCGAGCATTGCCGCGAGGGGGCCTTTGAGTACACAATAAGGGATTCCCTGACAATTACAAATCGACAAGGACGGCCGGAAGCCACGTTGCAGCAATCCAAAGCTGTGGCGGGAAACACTATGACATCCTCAATCTCCCCGGCGCCTGAGTTGGTCGTCCAGACGTGGTACAACACGGACCGTCCGCTGCTGCTGTCCGGTTTGCGCGGCCGGGTCGTGGTCCTGGCGGCATTTCAGGTGCTGTGTCCGAAGTCGCTGTCGAGCGGCATTCCGCAGGCACAGCGCATCTACGAAACGTTCGAGCCGAGCGACGTCGCGGTGATCGGCCTGCACGCCACCTTCGAGCATCACGATGCCGTGAGTCCGGCGGTGGTCAAGGCATTCATCCAAGAGTACCGATTGAAATTCCCCATTGCGCTCGACCAGCTGAGTGCGGGAAGCCCCATTCCACACACCATGGAGCGTTACAAGATGCGGGGCACTCCCAGCCTCGTGCTGATCGACAAGCAGGGCCTGGTGCGCAAGCACACGTTCGGTCCGGTCGACGATTTGCGGATGGGGGCTGAAATCGGCGCGCTCACCCAGGAGGGTGCGAGCTCCATCGCGCTTTCGCGCAGCTCCGCTGCCTAAGTAGCTCTGCCGCCCGACGCCGGCGCCGCAGCGAGCGTGAATCGAATGCGAATGCGCGACCGCTGCGCCGTGGGTTTGGCATCCTTCAGCACGGGCTTATAACGCCATTGCGACAGCGCATTGACGGCGGCCGAGTCGAAAAGACCGGGCGGATTTGCCGCGTGCACGGCGATGTCCCGGACCTCCCCCCGCTCCGTCACCGTGAAATCGAGTTCCACCCACCCTTCGGTCTGATTCGTCTGGGCTTTGGCCGGGTAGACGGGCGTCACCCTCTTGACGAGCTCGAGGTCATTGGCGGCGACGATGTTCGTCAGGAACTTCTGCTGAGTGACCGCTGCCTCGACCTCTCGCGTTACGTCGTCCGCCTCGGCGGAGGAATATCCCACCGCGGCTGCTTCGGCCAACCAATTGTGCGCGGCGTCGTACTGTTTCAGATCGAGCGTATGGCGGGCGTTGGCGACCAGACGCTGCCCAAGGTCCTGGAGAGCGGAGGCGAGGCCGGCATAGCCCGGATTCACGCCGCGCAGCATCATCAGGTAGTACTTCGCGCTATCGGTGGCCGGTTCGACCAGCCGGTCCTGTTGCAGCCGTTCCCGGCCGGTCCTCAGCAATTGATCCCACGAGTCTGCTTCGGCCTGGCGGCGGGCTGCGGCGAGAAGTTGGCGGCCGTTCTCCACATTCGCCGCGGCGCCAATGCCGTCGACGGCGTCGAGCAAACGCGCGGCGTGCTCGAAATCATGGCGGTCGAGATCCGCGCGGGCGCCCGCCAGGAGTGCCGCTGCGAGACTCTGCCTGGCCGCTTGCACGGCATTGCCGGCCGGGTCGATCCGCAGGGCCTCGCGGACGTAGACTCGGGCGCTATCGTTGTCCGAATCGATCAGGTGGCCTTCCTTGATGCGGGTCTCGGCGAGACTTAGGAGCTCCGCGCGGCGACCCGCGTCGGCGCCGGACTCCGGGCGAGTATCGTCCGGAGGGCGGGGGCGGGGCGCCGCGCCTTTGAGCCGATCGCGAGACTTCGTGAGCCGCGCGGTCAACAACGCGATCCGCCCGCCATCGACGCCGGCCTTGCGGGCCGTGTCGATCGCGGAGGCCGCTTCGTCCAGGCGCTCCTCGAGCAAGGCATTCTCCGCCTTGGTCCACAGCCGTTCCTGAACCTCCGCGAGACCGGCCTTTGCCGCGGCATCCGCGGGATTGCGCGCCAATGCCTGCTCATACAGATCGAGCGCGTTGTCGTCGCTCGGCGCGGTGAGGCGATTCGCCGCGAGCGCCGCCTCGGCGCGCGCCATCAGAGAAGATTCCGGGAGCGAATTGTCCGAAGCAGGTGCGCGCGCGGGTAGGTCCGGCACCGGGGTTCGATGGTAGAGCACCGCGGCCGCAATCCCGGCGAGCACCAGCAGCGCGGCTGCGGTGATACTCCAGAGCGGCCGATTGTCGGCACGGACGCTGGCTTTTAAGGGCGCCGCCGGCGCGCGCTTGCGTTGTTCGACATACTTTCGGACCGCGGCGTCGGCGAACAATTTGGCCCGGCCGGGCGACATCGGCTTATGGATGAAGCGATAAACGGTGCCGGCGCTGATGAGATTGGCCAACAAGTTCTCAGTCTCGCGGCCGCCCGCAACGACCAGCACCAGGTCGGGAAATTGACGTTTGAGCTGCCCGACGAAAACGCCGACGTCCTCAGCCAGTGCCTGTACATCCAACACCAAAATACCCACCTGACCGGCCAGGAGCAGATCGCACACCTTATCCGCGGAGGGCACGTGCCAGATTCGACGCGCCGTCCCCACGGCCTCCCGCAGCGTCTGCAGAAACGCCTCGTCGATGCTGAAGACCACCAACTCGACGATTTCGCTCGCAAAGCTGTAGTTCAGCAGATTCCGTTCATCGTCTTGGTCGTCAGAGGGTAGCAACGGTCACGTCTCCACATCGAAAACCCCACCCCAAGGACATTTGACCCATGTTGCGCCGCACCGCAACAAATAATCGCCCCCTGGGCTTAGGCTAGTGTCATTCCAGCAGCGACGCTATACGATACGGGCCCTTATGCGGCAGAATAATTCTGCTGCGTCGCGTCAAGTCGATCCTGCGACTGGACGCTCACTTGCGAACGGCAGCGCCACATGGGGAAGGATATTGAGCGAGCCAATCGTTATTACGTCGAAGCTGGCCATGCAGCAGCGTCCCGCACTGGAGCAATTGCTCTTTTTCAACGCGAATCAGCACCGGGTCCGCGTCGGCATCGAGCAATCCATTGCGACCTACGGGGTACCGGAAATTTACGAGCAGGACGGGAGCTTGCGCATCCGGGTGGGCGACGTCGAAGGCGTGCAGACGCTGTTCGCCGTAACCGAGGCGGGGCGGCCGCTGGGCGTCGCGGTGTTCGTGCGGCTGGCCGACGAGCGCTTCGTAGTGCTGCATCTGGGCGTCGAACCGCGATTCGGCAGGGCGCTGGACGTCAACACGCCCGTGCTCCTGCGGCTCATGCATGAAATCCGCAGCGCGGCGCGGCGTACGCGCGGGGTTCATCGGATCGAATTGGTCTACAAGGGTCGCCACGCCGTGCGCTTGAACGTTTGACGCGAAGCCTGAACTCAACTTGGGGAAAAGGGGATGCTGATGCTCGGAAAGACTTGTCGGCGTGCCGCGGTGCTCGCTTCGACCGCATTGTTGCTCGTAGCCACGGCAAAAGCCGAGGACGTGGTGCGGACTCCGCTGCCGGACGGCAACCCCTTCCCGATTTCCGCGGCGGTAACGGTGCCTGCCGGCTACGACACCGTGTATGTGAGCGGAGCGCTGCCGGATGTCATCAACAAGGACGCACCCAAGGGCAGCGTCGAGGCGTATGGGGACATGGCAACGCAGGCCGAAAGTGCCCTCGGCAAGATCAAGGCGTCGCTCGCGAACCTCGGATTGGGGATGGGCGACGTCGTGAAGATGACGGTGTTCATGGTTGCGGATCCGACCAAGGACAATAAGCTGGATTTCGCCGGACTGATGACCGGCTACACCAAATTCTTCGCTACCGCCGAGCAGCCGAACAAGCCGGCCCGCAGCGCCGTGCAGGTGGCCGCGCTGGTCGCGCCGGGAGCGCTGGTGGAAATCGAGGTCATCGCGGTGAAACCTCACAAAGCGGGGACTCACCCCGCCAAGACTCACAAGGGCGCGTAAGCGCCCGCGGTTTCTCCATGGCCGAGGACGCGGAGCCGCGGGATGGCACTTCCGGGCGGCGCATCACGAGCGTGCTGCACCCCGATGGCAGGCGGCGTTGCGCCTGGTGTCCGGCGGACTCTCCTCTCTACGTGGGTTATCACGACAATGAGTGGGGAGTCCCGCTGCGGGACGATCGAAGGCTCTTCGAGATGCTGTGCCTCGAGGGAGCGCAAGCGGGCTTGAGCTGGCTCACCATTTTGCGCAAACGCGAAACCTACCGCGTGGCGTTCGATGCTTTCGATGCCGAAAAGATGGCGCGCTACACCGCGCGCAAGCGCGCTCAGTTGCTGCTGGATCCGGGCATCGTCAGGAATCGGCTCAAGGTCGATGCTTTCATCGGCAATGCCAACGCATATCTCAAGATACGCGAGCAGCCCGGCGGATTCTCCGGATACCTCTGGCAATTCACCGACGGCAGAGTGCTGCGCCGCCGTCCCCTCTATCTGCGCGACGTCCTGCAATCGTCACCGCAGAGCGACGCCATGAGCAAGGACCTGAAGAAAAAAGGCTTCAATTTCGTGGGCTCGACGATCTGCTACGCGTTCATGCAAGCCGTCGGCATCGTGGATGAGCATCAACGCCGCTGCTGGGCGGCTGCGCGAGCGGCCGCATAGCGCGTAGCCTCGCGGCCTCGATCCCGCCGGATTCCATCGGCGGATGCGACTGATGCAAATCCTGCTGAAGCGCTGAATGTCGCCAGGTAGAGACGCGTGTATGCAAGTTGAGACAATCGCAATGAGCTCACCGAGCGGTTTTAATCCCGTGGATGAGCAACACACTGAAGAACCATTTCGACCTCGCAGTCCTCGGTGCGGGTCCTGGAGGTCTGTCCGCCGCGGCCCGCGCGGCGCAGCGGGGAATGTCCCATGTGCTGATCGAAGCCGCCGACAAGCATGCGAACACGGTTCAGCAATATCAGCGCCGTAAGCACGTGATGGCCGAACCCAGCATGCTTCCGCTGCGCAGCGACATCGCTTTCGCCGCGGGCCGCCGCGAAGGAATTCTCGAGGAATGGCAGGAGGGAATTCGACGCGGCAACATCAACGTGCGTTACCGCGCCGAAGCCGTACGCATTACCGGCGGCCGCGAGGCGTTCCAGATTGCGCTCAAGGACGGCGCCACCATTCATGCGAAAAAGCTCATTCTGGCCCTGGGCGTGCAAGGAAATCCGCGCCGGCTGGAGGTGCCGGGGGAAGACCACCCCTGCGTGCAGACGACGCTGGAATGTGCCGAGGATCATCACGGCGAGACCATCGTGATCATCGGCGGAGGTGACTCCGCCATCGAAAACGCCATCGGCCTCTCAGAGCACAACCGCGTCGTCATCATCAATCGCGGGTCGGACTTCAAGAAAGCCAAACACTCCAATGCGGTGCGCATCGGCACCGCGATTCAAGCCGGCAAGGTTCGCTGTCATTTTCAAAGCCGTGTCCTTCGAATCGAACCCGATGATCAGTCCGCGCGGACCGGCTGCCGGGTGATCCTGCGAACCGCCGAAGGCGAAATCCCGGTCCCGTGTCAGCGCGTCATCTTGCGGCTCGGCGCGATTCCGCCGCGGGGTTTTTTGGAGCCGATCGGCGTGCGGTTCAACTCGCCGGCCGCGGATGCATTGCCCGTGCTCACGCCCGAGCTCGAGTCTTCCGTGCCCGGCCTCTACATCATCGGCGCTCTCGCCGGGTATCCGTTGATCAAACAGGCGATGAACCAAGGGTACGACGTGGTGGAGCGTCTTCTCGGGAACGCATTGGAGCCCGCCGATCATCCCATTCTGGAGGCCAAGCTGCGCTCGGCGCCGCTCGGACACGACGTCGACGAGGCGCTCGCCCTGATCAGCGAGCGCGTGCGTTTGTTCCGGGGCGTTGCGCCGTTGGCGCTGCGGGAACTCGTGGTCGCGAGTACGGTTCGCGTCCTCGAATCGGGACACGAAGTATTCATCCGCGGCGAGTATGGAAATTCCGTTTTCAACATCCTGCAAGGCGCGGTTTATCTTTACGTACCCGGCGCGGCGACGATGGTCGTCGGAGAGGGCCAGATATTCGGCGCCTTGAGCTTGATCTCGGGCCGTCCTTCCGAGGCGACCGCCGTCGCCGGCCCGGATTGCGTTCTGCTCGAAACGCCGCGCAGCATGCTCAAGAAGCTGCTGCGAACGGAAAAAGCCGCCCAGGCCTATTTGGATCGCGTGTATTTGCTGCGCGCACTGAAATACTATCTCCTGCCGAATGCGCATTCGCGGACGATATTCGAGCTTGCGGCTACCGCCAAGATGAAGAACTACGGCGCCGGCGAGACGCTGTTCGCCGAAGGCGATCCGGTCGATCGGCTATACGTCCTCGGCAGCGGGTCGGTGACGCTGTCGCAAAAAATCGGCGGCATGGACGTGGTCGTTGCCTACTGCGCGGCCGGCGGCTACGTCGATTGCGTCGGAGAGCTGTCCGGTCAGGCATCGCGCACCGTCACCGCGCGCGCGACGGTGGCCACCGAGGCGATCAGCATCGATCATTCGACCTTCATCCGAATTCTGGCCCAGGATCAGAGCATGGACTTGGCCGAGCGCATCGAAGAGGAACGGGCCGAGCAGCTGACCCAGTATGCGCACATGCAAGCCCGACCCCAGCAGGGCAAGATGGTTTCGTTTCTGATGGCGAACGGCGTGGGCGAGGCCACCAGCGTCCTCGTGATCGACGAGTCGCTGTGCATCGGATGCGACCAGTGCGAACGGGCGTGCGCCGTGACGCACGATGGCGTCTCCCGATTGGATCGAAAGGCCGGACCCTCCTTCGATTCTCTGCACCTGCCGACGTCGTGCAGGCATTGCGAGCACCCGCATTGCATGGACGATTGTCCCGCCGATGCGATTCACCGCCAACCGAATGGCGAGGTCTTCATCGACGATTCCTGTATAGGCTGCGGCAAGTGCGAAGAGAACTGCCCCTATGGCGTCATCCACATGGCGGAGGTACCGGTGCGTATGAGCCTCATCGGACGCCTGCTGCGCCGTACTCCCGCCGAACAGCCGAAGACCGCGGTCAAGTGCGACATGTGCACGGGCTTGAAGAGCGGGCCTGCTTGCGTCAATTCGTGTCCCACGGGCGCCGCCATTCGCATTCATGCGCGAGAAGTGACCGACCTGGTCAAGAAGCGCGCGGCGCTAGGGGCGTGAATGGCAATCGAAGCGGGGCCATTACATCAGTCATTCGTGACCTATGGCCGCTATCGCTACGCGGTTGCGGCGCTCCTGATGGGAGCGGCGTGCGCAGCGGGTTATCTCTCCCAGCCGGGGAATGGGCAACCGAACGGCGGAACGTGGCTCGGCCTGACTCTCGGCACGATCGCAGCGGCGATGATTCTCATTTTGATGGGCTACGGAATCCGTCGGCGAACCTTCAAGGCTAGCGTCGGAAGCGCGACACGCTGGCTATCGATCCACGTTTATCTCGGCCTGTGCACGGTGGTGATCGCCAGCCTGCACTGCGGCTTCCAATTCGGCAGAAACGTCCACACCCTGACTTACGCGCTGCTGTGTCTCGTGGTCGCCAGCGGCTGCTGGGGCGTATACGCGTATCTACGCTATCCGGCGCTGCTGGTGCGGGTACGCGGAAATACCGGCCGCAATCAACTGCTGCGCAAGCTCGACGATCTCGACGCGCAGGCCCTGGCATTGGCCCGTTCTCTGCACAGCGCTCTGCGGGAACTCGTCATCGATGCGATTCGCCGGACGCGCATCGGCGGCGGTCCATGGACGCAATTGCGCGGGCGCGACGACTCGACGCTGTTGCTCGGCGCGCCGTTCCAAACCGGCTTTGCACGCGTGGTCGGCAATGCGGGCCAGAAACGCTTGATCGAACTTCTGGCCCGCCAACGCGCGGCTGGTGGGAGCCCAGACGCAAGAGACACCCTCGACAAGCTGTTGACGGTGACCGGGGATAAAGCGGTGGTACAGCGGCAGCTGCAGCGGGACATCCAGCTTCAGGGGCTGATGCAGTTCTGGCTCTATCTGCATCTCCCCTTGAGCTTCGGTCTGCTGGCGGCGCTTACGATCCACGTCTTGACCGTCTTCTTTTACCGGTGAGGCGGGATGCGAATAATCCTGCGACGGCGCATACGCCCGAATCCCGCGAGCAATCAGGTCGAATATCGGCAAGTGGTTCTGAAGACGCGGCGCCTGACGATCGGACGAGCGGCCGACTGCCAGGTGCAGATCGATCACCCCGAAGTATCATCCCGCCATGCCATCGTGCGTTCCGTGCTCGGACGGCTGCGGGTACAGGCGATTGGCGCCGGAACGGTGATGGTAAACGGCAAGCGGTGTCGCAATACGCGGCTGCGAACCGGCGACGTGATGACCTTCGGAGTGGCACGCCTCACGGTCGAGCAGCAGCGCGCCGACGGGGTGATCGTCCTGCGGCTCAACGATCCGCACGCGCTATCCACCAAGAAGATCGAGGCTGCCAATGACCTGTCGCTCAAGGACGCCGGCCTCAATCCCCGTCGTTGGTCTTGGTTGCTGGTGACGGGCTTGCTTGCCATCGGCTTCCTCTCGCCATTCGCGGGAGCCGTCCTCAGCCCCTTTCGCGCGGCGCTGCGCGCCGCTCCGCTGGTGCCGAGCGATGCGCTCTGGTTGCCGGGCCCATTGCATGACAGGCATCGGGCCGTCGGTGACGACTGCAACGTGTGCCACACGAAGCCTTTCGAGCGCGTCGCCACCGCCGCGTGCGTCAATTGCCACCGCGCGGTACAGCATCATGTCGCCGCGAAGTCGCCGGATGCACTGCTCTTCGCGGGCAGCCGTTGCACCGATTGCCATCTGGAGCATGATGCGCAGAAATCCTTGATCGATCGCAGTCCGGTCGGATGCGTTGCGTGCCACGCCGATCTGAAATCGTTGAAGCCGGAAACCCGGCTTCGGAATGTGAACGACTTTTCGCGAACGCATCCGGACTTCGAGTTGAGCGCCGACGCCCGTCAGGAATCGAACCTCATCTTCTCTCACAAGGTACATCTCGACTCCAAGGGCATCGATTCGCCGAAGGGGCGGCAGACGCTGTCGTGCAATAGCTGCCATCAGCCGGACGCCGGTGGACGCTTCATGCAGCCGGTACGGATGGAAGCCCACTGCAGCGGTTGTCACACGCTGCAATTCGACGAAGGGGATCCCAGCGCCACCGTGCCGCATGGCGACTTGCCGCGGATGTTCAAGGCCTTGGAAGAACACTTCAGTCGTGCGTTCCTGGACCCGGCGCCCGGCCGTACGGTGTCGAAAGGCGCGCCGCGCCGGCCGGGAGGCGAGCAGAAGATCCTGACCCAAGACGAGCAGCGTCGCGCGCTCGCGTGGGCGGATAGCCAATCGATGGCGACTGCGCGCGAGCTACTCGAGAAGAGGGTCTGCGTGGAGTGTCACAAAATCACCCGCGATCCGCTGCGCGCGCAAGGTCCGGAGCATTGGCGGGTCGAACCGGTACGCCTCACCGAACACTGGTTTCCACGCGCCCGATTCAGTCATGCCGCTCACAGGACGTCCGCATGCTCCACCTGCCATGAGCACGTGGAAGGCGACGACGACAGCGCAATCATCGAGATGCCGCGCGTCTCGGTCTGCCGCAACTGTCACGGCGACGATGATCGGCGCAAGGTCGCGACCGGCTGCATCATGTGCCACGACTTTCACCTGGCGGGACGCGGACCCTTCAGCGGAAGCCGCACCGATGGCACTGGCGGCACAGCCGGCACCGGCACAGGCGGCACCGGCACAGCTGGCACCGGCGGCACTGATGAGGCTCGACGGTGAGGCGCCTCCGCCTCGCGCCGCGCATGTATCCGAGCCGCTGCCTGGCGTTGTCGCTCTGCCTGCTTCCCGCGGTCGCGCCGGCGCAGACGCAGACGAGCGCTCCCTGCACCGCGGGACAGGAATCCGCGGACAGCCAACCGCGCCGCCGCCCGGGCGTAGCCCCGACGGCGCCCGAAGCCGTGAGCTGCAATCCCGGGCGCATGCCACCGCCGCCGGACGAACCGCTGCCGCAGCCCGCGGCCGTGCCGGACCGATGGCGCTTGGTTGAACAGCTGGGACGGCCGGTCACTTTCGCCAACCCCTACGCCGCCGGCAATCCGTTGAAAGGCGACCGGCCTATCTTCGGTGCGGACGGGTTCGTGAACCTGGCCGTGACCTCGAACACCTTGTTCGAACCGAGATTGATCCCCTCGACCTCGCCGCTGCCGTCCCTGACGCTGCCGTCCGCGACGGTGCCGGGCGCCATCCGTACGCTCACAACCGATCAGTCGTTCTTCAGCCAGACGGTGTCCTTCGACGCGCTCGCCTATCGGGGAGACACGGTGTTTCGTCCCCCGGATTGGCAGTGGCGTTTCAACCCCGTCGTCAACTACAGCTCCACGCGCGTGGACGGCACGGCCGCCGGCGGCGGCCTGTTCGCCATTCAAGGGTTGTCGTTCGAGAAACATCTGCGGGATGTGTCCTCGCGGTACGACTTCGACAGCGTACGCGTCGGCATCCAACCGTTCACCAGCGATTTCCGTGGCTTCCTGCTGTCCGATCAACCCCTTGCCATGCGGTTTTTCGGCACGCGCGACGACAACGTTTTTCAATACAATCTGGCGCTCATCAGCCGGGTGCCGAAAGACCGTGTTCGCCTGAACGACGTGGGCCGGGGCATTCCAAACAATCAAATCGCGCTCGGCAATTTGTATTGGCAGGATCTTCTCGTGCCGGGGGTGACTTCCGAATTCATTGTTGCGTTGAACCGTAACCGCGCGGCGGGTCCGCGACTGCTGTTCGCCGCCGATGGAGCGGCAGAGGAGCCGGCGGTCAAAGCGCCGCACGACTACGACGTCGCCTATCTGGGCTACGGTCTGGATGGGCACTTTGGGCGTCTGAACGCAACTGCGATGGTGTACGGCCTCGGAGGGCGCGAGAGCCGGGGAACCTTCGTGGACCAATCGACCCAGGTGCGGGCACTCTTCGCAGCCGACGAACTGTCCATGGACTTCGACTGGCGGCGGGTCCGGCTGTCGATGCTGCATTCGTCGGGCGACGGCAATCCATTCGATCGGCGCGCGCAAGGGTTCGATACGCTGACCTCGGGCGCCATCTTCGCGGGATCCGATTCCAGCTTCTTTTTCCATCAGCGGCTCGCGCTGGCGGGAGGGATTTTCGACCTCAAGTCGCGCGACGGCCTGTTACCGTCGCTGCGCGCCGCGGGAAATTCCGGAGATTCGAACTTCAGCAATCCGGGCCTCGATCTGCTGGGGCTGGGGCTGGACCTCGCCCTCACGCCGCAGCTCACCGTCAGCCTCGACGCGAACCAGTTGTGGTTCGACAAGACGGGCGTCCTCGAAGCCCTGCTCAATCAACCGGCCATTCCCAGGCGGCTCGGCGCCGAAGCGACGCTCGACGCGATATGGCGCCCGTTCGCGTCGCAGAATGTGATCGTACGCCTGTCGGGCTCGCAGATGGTGCGGGGTCCGGGTTACCGGGCGATCTACGGCGGATCGAATCCGTTCTCGGCCTTTGCCCTGTTGATTCTGAACTATTGAGAAAGCCCTTATGCAGCGCCTGACGAGACTAGCGATTGCAGCGACCGTCATCGGATTCGCCGCTCTGCCGTTTGCGCCGGTGCGCGCGGCGGGAATGGAGACCGCCGCCGAAGCGGCCGCCAAGAGTGCGGGCTGCATCAGCTGCCATACCAGCACCGACCGCAGCTCCATGCACGACAGTCCGGCCGTGACCTTGGGCTGCACCGATTGCCACGGCGGCAACGCGCAAGTGTTTGCCGCGACCAGTTTCGTGCGGGATCAAGTCGCGTATCGCAGCGCCTTCGATCGAGCCCACATCGCGCCGCGCTTTCCGAGCGAATGGAAATATCCCAGCAGCGCCAATCCGCAACGCAGCTACACGCTGCTCAACCGCGAAGATCCCGCGTTCATCCGCTTCGTCAATCCCAGCGACTACCGGGTAGTCCGCGAGGCCTGCGGCGCGTGCCACATGCCCATCATTGAGAAGGCGACGCGCAGCCTGATGGCGACCGGGGCGATGTTCTGGGGAGGGGCTTCGTACAACAACGGATTGCTGCCGTTCAAGAACTATATCCTCGGCGAAGCCTATACTTCGCAGGGGCAGGCGGCCTCGATCAGCGGCCCGGTCCTCACGGACCCGAAGACGGCGATGATGGAGCACGGCATCCTATCCAGCCTGTTGCCGCTGCCCGCCTGGGAAACGAGCGTTCCCGCCGACGTGTTCCGCGTGTTCGAGCGCGGCGGCGTAACGGCGGGAAATCGCTTCCCCGAAACCGGTCTGCCGAATCTGGGCGGTCTGCAGCAGTTGGGAGCGCCGGGGCACCCCGATATTCATCAGTCGAACCGCGGTCCCGGCACCGGCGGACGCGTTGCCATCCCTTTACTCAACCTGCAGAAGTCGCGGCTCAACGACCCGATGATGTGGTTCTTGGGGACCAACGATCAGCCCGGCGATTATCGTAGTTCCGGCTGTGCAAGCTGCCACGTGGTCTATGCCAATGACCGTGACCCCAAGCATTCGGGGCACTACGCGCAGTTCGGCAACGAGGGGCAATCACAAACCGTCGATCCTACGATCAATAAGCACGAGTCCGGCCATCCGCTCGAGCACCGCTTCACCCGCTCGATCCCCACCAGTCAATGCATGGTTTGTCACATGCACCAACCCAACATGTTCATGAACACCTTCATGGGATACACCATGTGGGACTACGAAGCGGACGCGCCTGCGATGTGGCCGGCGAAACAGCGCCACCCCGACGATGCGGCGATAAGAGCGGTCAATGAACGCAATCCCGAGGGTGCGGCACCGAAAGGACTCTGGGATGATCCGGACTTCCTGCAGCGCGTGAGCACACTCAATCCAACGCTGCATGACACGCAATTCGCAGATTATCACGGCCACGGTTGGAACTTCAGAGCGGTATTCAAACGCGACCGCCGCGGAAATCTGCTCGACAAGGACAACCAGACCGTAAGCGACGATGATCCGCAGAAGTTCAAGAAGGCGGTGCACATGGCGTCCATTCACATGGAGAAGGGCATGCAGTGCGTGGATTGCCACTTCTCCCAAGACGCGCATGGCAACGGCTACATCTATGGCGAGGTCGCCGCCGCCGTGGAGATCGACTGCGTGGATTGCCACGGCACGGTGCGTGCGTACCCAACGCTGCGAACTTCGGGCGAGGCTGCGTCGCCGACGGGTACGGATCTGTCCCTGCTGCGCAGCGCCGACGGGGCCAGGCGCTTCGAGTGGCGCGGCGGCGAGCTGTACCAGCGTTCGGCAATCGATCCGGGCATGGAATGGCGCGTCAAGCTGGTCAAGGACACCGTGGATCCGGCTTCGCCCGACTACAACGAGCGGGCCGCGCGGGCGAAGTTGGTCAGCCGCGATACGCGGCGGCAGAACTGGGGCGCCGACGTACCGGACAACCAGCTGGCCCACGGCAATGACAAGATGGAATGTTATAGCTGCCACACTTCCTGGACTACGAGCTGCGGTGGGTGCCACCTGCCGACCGAGGCCAACGCGAAGACGGAGCGGCATCACTACGAAGGCGGCAACGCCCGCGTCTATGCGACCTACAATCCGCAGGTCGCACGCGACGACATGTTCATGCTCGGCCGGCGCGGCAACGTCGATGGAGGGAAAATCGCGCCGGTGCGATCCAGCTCGGCCTTGGTCGTCTCTTCGACCAACGCCAACCGCGAACACATCTACATTCAGCAGCCTCCCGTATCGGCGAGCGGCTTCAGCTCGCAGGCGTTCAATCCTCACTATCCGCACACCGAGAGAACCTCTGAAACCAAGGACTGCGACGACTGCCACTTGTCGAAGGACAACGACAACAACGCCATCATGGCGCAGCTGCTGCTTCAGGGCACGAATTTCGTCAACTTCGTGGGTTTCAACGCCTGGGTCGGCACGGGTGCGAGCGTCAGTGCGGTTCAAGTGACCGAGTGGGACGAACCGCAGGCGGTGATCGGCAGCTACCTGCAGCGCTACGCATACCCGGAATACTTCGAGCTGCATGTGAAGAACGGGCGGCGTCTGCAGAATGCGCAGAGCCATGCCGCCGGTGCAGTGGGTTGTCTTCAAGTGCGGGGCGAATACCTGTATGCGGCGCAAGGTGTTCGGGGCATGCAGGTCTTCGATATCTCGGGCGTCGCCAACAAGGGCTTAAGCCAGCGGATCGTCACCTCACCGGTGGCCCCGCCCGGTCAGAATACGGCAATCCCTTCCAAGGAGGCGACGTGCGTGGCGCTGCCGACCAATCAACCCATCAATCCGGCGCGAAATAACGGCGCTGCGATGCGCGGCGAGAACGAGGAGCAGCCGTTTCATCCGATCTACGATTACGCGTTCATCACCGATGCGCGCGAAGGGCTGATCCTGACGAATGTCGACACGTTGGCGGACGGCGAGCCTCGCAACAATTTCCTGCGGCGGGCCCTGACGTGGAATCCGGACGGCATCCTGGACGGTGCCCGGCATCTGACGATCGGCGGACATTACGCGTACATCATGGCGAAAGCGGGGCTCGTGATCGTCAACCTGGATGAACCCCTGCAGCCGCGCATCGAAAGCGTCGTCCCGCTGGACGACGGGCGGGCATCGGCCCTGCAATTTCGCTATCTGTTCGTCACCGATGCACGGGGCCTCCTCGCGATCGATGTCACGGATCCGAAGCATCCGCGCCCCATCGAGGGCAGTCGCGTGCCGCTCGCCGACGGCCGGCGCGTTTATCTGGCGAGAACCTACGCCTACGTCGCCGGCGGCAGGCAAGGACTGGCCATCGTCGATATCGAGCGGCCCGAGCACATGCGTCTCGACCAATTGTTCAATGCCGGCGGCCGGCTGGTCGATGCACGGGATGTCGTCGTTGCGTCGACCAACGCATCGTTGTTCGCCTATGTGGCGGACGGCATCGGCGGGCTGAAGGTGCTGCAGCTGACCTCGCCCGCCAGCCAGCCGAAGTTCTACGGGTTCAGCCCCGCGCCGAAGCCTGAACTGATTGCCTACTACCCCACGCAGTCGCCGGCCCTCTCGCTGTCGAAGGGTCTCGACCGCGACCGCGCCGTCGACGAGACGGGGCATCAGATCGCCGTCTTCGGGCGCCGCGGCTCAGGGCCGCTTTCTTTGAAGGATTCGCAGCGCCTTTATCTCAATCCGGACGGCACGCCCTGGTTCGTCGAAAAGACCGACGTGCGTCGCCGCCCGAATCCCGACGGCGTCGCCCAGGCCGGGAACTGAAAAGTTTGGCTCCTCGCGCCTTACTTGCCGTCGCCGCTCTCGGCTGGGCCGCCGCCTCGTCCGGTGCCGCCGCCTCGTCCGGTGCCGTCGCCTCGTCCGGTGCCGTTGCCGGCACGCCGCTGCCCTACCAATCGACCGACCGCCATCTGGGAGTCGCCAGTTGTGCATCCTCGGTCTGCCATGGCGCGGTCCAGCCGCCGAACCGCCCGGGCCCGCTCATGAACGAGTTTGTCACTTGGTCGCACCAGGATTCGCATGCCAAAGCGTTTCAATCCCTGCTCGGCCCGCAGGGGCGCAGCATCGCTGCAAAACTCAAGATAGGCCCCGCGGAGTCGGCGAAGATCTGTCTCGATTGCCATGCCGACAACGTGCCGGAGGCACGGCGCGCGAAGACTTTCCTGTTGACCGACGGGATCGGCTGCGAGGCATGCCATGGCGGCGCGGAACGCTGGATCTCCAGCCACACCGCCTCGCGCAGCAATTATCGCCAGGATATTCGGGACGGCATGTACCCGACCGCCGACCTGAGCGATCGAGCCGCGTTGTGTCTGTCCTGCCACTACGGTACGTCGGACAAATTCGCCACGCACTCGATCATGGCCGCGGGTCACCCGCGCCTGAGTTTCGAACTCGACACATTTCTCGCGCTGGAGCCGGTGCACTATCGAATCGACGATGGTTACCGCCGGCGGAAACCAGCGTTTACCGGCGCCCAGGTTTGGAGCCGAGGTCAATTGCTGGCAACGCAGGCGGAGTTGCTTGCGTTGCAGAGTCCGATGGTCACCGCCGCGCATACCTTTCCCGAGCTCGCGCTTTTCAACTGCACAGCGTGCCATGACACCTCCATGCATCGGCTCGAATGGCGCGCGCGGCAGCTGACGGGGGACACGCGCGCGGGCACGGTGCCGATCAACGACGCAAATCTGCGAATGTCGTGGGCGATCGCACGGGCCTTGAGCGAGTTCGACGGTGCCCGGATTCAGAATCTGGCGCGGGCGCTGCAGCAGTCCGTGGCCGCCGATCCGCGTCAGATTGCCGCGGCAAGCGCGCAGCTGCGCTCCGCCTTGTCGGAAATTCTCGCCAAAGTCGCCGACGAGCGGACGAGTCTTCGACCCCGCGCACTGCTCGACAGCGTCATCCAGGAGGGAATCGACGGGGAATATCGGGACTATCTGGGCGCCGAGCAGGCCGTCATGGCGATGGATCTGCTGCTGAACGAATCCAAGCTTGGCGGAACGAGCAAGGCGCAGCTCGACGAATTGTACCGCCTCTTGAAGAGCGATGAGACGTACCGGTCGGCGGATTTCATAGCCGCTCTCAAAGTTCTGCGCGACGGTCTGCAGGCCGGCCGGTAGTACAGATCGATCATCGGTGTTCCTCCGGGGGGTCGAGCGGCATTCCATGTTCCTTGAGCAGCGAAATGCACACGTCCTCTTCACGAGGCATGGCGCGCATCTTCGCCAGGCGTGAGCGGGCACGAGCGTTCCGCAGCCAGGGCAGGAGCGGTGTATCGGAGATGTTCGCCGAGGATACGCGCCACTCGAGCAGCCGTCGGCGTTCCGCGATCAGGCGCATCTCCCGGGAATCGGCCGGCGTCAACCGCTTCTCGATGGCGAATCCGACCAATTGCGCGATGACGGCGTCCGCCTTCTGCATGGTTTTAGACAGGGTGAGACACGTCTCGCGGCGCTCCATGGTCGCCGCTTCGCGGCAGGCGTTGATGAGCGGTGAGAAGGATGGGATGACCGCCGTATTGGCGATGTCAATCGCCTCCGTAAGGCGGCCCAAATCGGATTTCAAATAGTTGGCCGGGAGCCGCGTGCGAACGCGCTTGAGCCCATCGAACATCATGACCGCGGACCTATTGCCGTAGAGATCGAAACGCGTGCCTTCGGCCATGTCGGCCAAAACCCGATCGACTTGAACCGTGTCCTTGTCCTTTTGCGCCCCCGCCAGGGTGGGCAACCAGGCAGCGCCATTGTCCGCGTCGATCCAGCGCATGGTGGTTGCTGCATCACGAATGTCGCAGCCCGGCGTATCGGAGCACAGCTTCAGTCGCAGCCAGGCCGTGGCCGGATCGTTGGGCTCGAGTTCGCTGGCCCTGACTGCGAGTTCGAGTGCCGCCGCGGCCGCCTTGGCGGTGTCCGCCCGCGAGCGCGACAGGGGCCCGATGAAGGTGAGTGCGGCGGCGGTTGCGAGCGAGCGGGCATCACCGCGCGCTTCGAGCGCGCGCGCCGCCGCGGCCCGCCATGCTGAGTAATTATCGGCCTCCGCTTTAGGCGCGGCGGCGGCGGAGTTCACCGACAACGCCGACGCGAGGATCAGCCACGACAGCGAGAGGGCTTGGACGAACCGCTGGACCATGGCCGACGCTCGCCGATCAGATGCTCTTGCCGCGGGCGCCGGCGGTGAGGCCCGCCGTTATTGCCAACCTCATGGCATCCTCGACCGAAATGTCGAGGGGCCGGATGCGGTCGCGCGGCAAATACAGCGTATAGCCGCCGAAGGCGTAGCTCATGGGAAAGTACACCGTCACCCAGTCATCGCCGCCGTGCCCTTGCAGCGCCACGGGGACGTCCTCACGGGTGACGAAACCGATGGCATGTACATCGCCGAAGTGGGCCAGCACGACGCGCTGCAGATCGCGCTTCTCGCCGCTGCCGGAGGGCAGCAGGCTCACCACATCGCGAAATCCGCCGTACAGGGTTTTCACGAAGGGGATGCGGCCCAGAAGATCGTCCCAATACTTGAGGAAAATCTTCCCGGCGTAGGCGTTGACCAGACTGCCGACCGCGAGCAGCAGGAAGAATCCGGTTATCAGCCCAAGCCCGGGCCAGTAATACTCCGGCCGGACGATGTGCAGGGCGATGAGCGCACGGTGCAACCACCCCTCCACCGTGTTCACCAGCCACCAAATCACATACACCGTCAACGCCAGAGGCAAGACGGTCACCAGCCCGCTCATCGTCAGTGCAAAGATCTTTCGCATGGGTGAATCATCGCATGTTCAAGATCGGGGCGCCGCAGCCGCACTCCATGTAATATTCAGCCCCATCCTAGTCCAAGGAGCCTCTCTAAGTGTGCCCGATGAAGGAAGCAGCTGCCGTTTCAATCACGCCTGCGCAAGAGGCGGACGTTGCGCCGATTCTGGGGCTCATCAAAGAGTTGGCCGACTACGAGCACCTTTCCCACCAAGTGGTGGCCACGGAGGCGAGCCTGCGGTACGCGTTGTTCGGCCGGAGGCCCGCGGCCGAGGCGTTGATCGCGCGGGTCGACGGAGAGTGCGCCGGATTCGCGCTGTACTTTCACAATTTCTCGACGTTTCTCGGCAAGCACGGCCTGTACCTGGAGGACTTGTTCGTGCGGCCCGCGTTTCGCGCCTTGGGTGTCGGCAAGGCGCTGCTCCGGCACCTGGCGCGGGTTGCACTCGAACGCGACTGCGGCCGTTTCGAATGGGCGGTCCTCGACTGGAACCGCTCCGCCCGCTATTTCTACGAAGCGCTGGGCGCGGAGGCGAATCCCGCCTGGGTCAACTATCGCATCACGGGGGAGGCGCTCGAGCGGCTGGCTCGAGGTCAAGCCTCGGAATAGGCGGGGGGAAAGATGCTGTATCTCTGTCGCCGCGGGGCTGTTCTGATGACGCTCCTCCAGCTAGCGAACCCGCTTTGTGCACTGCGGGCCGGAGAAGTGTACAAATCGATCGACGCCGAAGGTCACGTCGTCTACTCGGACCGGGCGCCCACTTCCACCGCGGAAAAGTCCGTCGTCCGTGTGAATCAGCCCGATCCGGCGGAAGTCGCCCGCAATGCGAAGGAGCAGGCGATCCTGAGCGCCGAGGATGCGCAACGGAAGAAGGAGCAGGCCATCGAGGAGAGGAAAAAGGCGCAAAAGGCGCAAGAAGAATACAACCGGCAGGTTCAATGCGACCATGCCCGCAGCCGCTACTACGCGCTCAAGGACGCGCGCCGGCTCTATCAGCGGGATGCCGACGGCAACCGCGTCTATGATAGCGACGCGGACGCCGACGCGAAGCGGGAGGAAGCTCGCCTGGCGATGGTGGGCGCCTGCGAAGCGTGAATCGAAGCGTCGTCGCGATCGCCGTTGCCGCGTTCGCTCTCGGCCTCCC
The DNA here is from genome assembly GCA_963799885.1 of uncultured Gammaproteobacteria bacterium. Classification (GTDB taxonomy): domain Bacteria; phylum Pseudomonadota; class Gammaproteobacteria; order Steroidobacterales; family Steroidobacteraceae; genus Bog-1198. The sequence continues at coordinate 590,299 of CAWCYX010000008.1, forward strand.
GGGCGCGCCACCGACGGCACAAACGGCTTACCGGTACCGCGACTCCAACGGACAATGGGTTTTCACCGATCAGGCCCCCGCGGCGACGGCGCCGAGCGATTCGTTCAGCCTTCGGCACGAGAAAAGTGCTTTGCATGTCGCGGTCGACCGTGAAGACGACGCAGAATCCGTGCGGTTGATCGCCGTCAACGAGTGTCTATGCGTGGTCACATTCCGGGTCGAGATTATCGATTCGGAATTCAGCTCCCCTACCGCAGGCGATCATTATCAAGTCACGCTGGCGCCGGGAACGCGACAGTCCTTGGTGCAGGCGAAACGTACGGGGCCTGGAGCCAAGGATCTGAAATACGCCTGGAGGGCTGCGCTCGGATCGCCGGAGGCCACGCACAATCCCGAGCGTCCCTACCGCGTACCGTTTGGCATCGGCTCGACATATCTGATTTCGCAGGCATTCCCGAGCCGGATTACCCACACGACGGCCGACAGCTGGTACGCCGTGGACATCGCGCTGCCGGACGGGACGCCGGTGTATTCAGCGCGTGAGGGCCTCGTGATCAATGCGCGACACGACTTTTTCCGGAGCGCGGCGGTTCCCGTGATGCTCGACCAGGCGAACGTCGTGGCGATTTTGCACGGCGATGGGACGATCGCGCTGTACGCTCACCTGCATTGGGATTCCATTCGCGTGCGCATCGGCGAGCATGTCGTACGCGGCCAGTACATCGCCGACTCGGGCAACACGGGCTTCGCGTCCGGGCCGCACCTGCATTTTGCCGTCATCAGAAATACGGGGATGGAAAATGTGTCGGTTCCGATTGAATTTGGAGGACCGTCCGGGACTGCTGTCACGCCGGTGACCGATGCGTCATTGACGGCGTACTAGGCGCCGCGGTGCGCCTCACCAGGGGCTACTGCCGCGGCAGGAGAAATCGCAGACCCTGGTAGCTCAAGATGACGCCGTCGCGACGGATGCGTTCAATGGTTGGACCTTCCTGCAAGGTCGCGCCTTCGTGATACTTGCGCATGTTCACATACACGAAGCGCTCCGCCGGTCTCGTTGCGAACACGTGTACGTCGAGGTGCAGTTCCGGCAGTGCTTGCGCGCCGGTCAACGTCACCTCGTTGATCGTCGGCAGCAATTCCTCATCGTTCGCCTTGTAATCTTCATCGGTGAGCAGCGGATCGCGGCGATGCGCTTTGATCGAGACCGGGGCGCCTCCATTCACCGACTTGGCGGCGTCCGGGGCGGGGATCAAGGCCGCGGCCGACAGGGGCGGTGCCACCGGAACTTCCGGCGCGTACACCGGCGCATCCAGGGGGCTGAAGTCGCCCTTGTCCGCAACCGGCGCGGCACTGGCCGGCGGCTGGCTGACCTGTGATTCTTTGCCCACCGTGGCCGGTGCGTGCGATGAGGCTAAAAAGCTGCGCGTCAATACGACCAGCAGCACGAGCAGATTCACCGCGAGCAACAGTGCGAGTGCGATGGCCCACACCGGCAGCCGCGAGCGCGGCCTCGCCACCCCGGAATCCACCAGTCCCGGAACGCTCTGGCGCTGCCGTTCGAGCTCGGATTTCTTGAGGGCGTCGAGAATGAATGACATGAAGGGTTCCTGGGAGCCTGTCCGGCTCCTAACTGTGCGGTAAGTTCGGCAGCAGCAGCGGCGATCCCGGTTCGGCCAAGGCGGTGTCCAGAACGACTTGGGTTTGCAGGCCGGCGATGCCGTCCACGTTGAGGCGATGCTCGCGCTGAAAATTCTGCACGGCGATAGCGAGTTCCTCGTCGTAGAGATCGCCGTACTCCGGATCGGACGATGCGCCGTGCAGCGCGGCGAGACTGCGCCGCAGCCAACGGACCTCATCGCCGTGCATTCCGACGGATAGTTCGCGGGTCCGGGATGTCTTGGGCTTCCAGACGATGGTGAAGTCGCCGAACCAATCGCGCGACACTTCCTCGATGGGCACCCGTTGGTTGTGTTCGCTGAAGAGCAGCGTCGCGAATTTGTCATCCAGGGCGGAGAGCACGACGCGATGCTTCTGCCCCGCATCGTCGGTCAGCGTCAGAATCGCCGGCCGATTGAGCGTCCGCACCTGCGCCCAGGAACCGCGCTGTTCCAGACAGGCAAGGCCCGCTCGCTGCGCCTGACCGCAGGGATCGCGGTCATCGGTCATGGCCGTTCCCCACAGCGACAGCAGTCGCCGGAACGCGGCAGCGTCGCCGGTATTGGCATTGTTCGCGGTGAGCAAGCCGTTCAACGAAACCTGCGGCGGCACAGCTCTGGCGGTCGCGGGCGTTGGATGCGATGCCCGCAGCGCGGCGGTTTGGTGCTGCCAGGTCCTGATTCCGATGACGCCCAAGGCCGCGAAACCGGCAGCAATGAATACACCGGTGGCCCATCCCAGCCAGACGGGCACGAAGCGGCGCCCGTACACCTCGCCCGCCGCCTGCCGGACCAGCGACGCCGAGACCTTGCGCGCTTCCTGGGTGTAAGCGCCGAGAAGCGCACGGTCGCAGCTCACGTTGATGACCCGTGGTATGCCGGACGACAGCCGGTGCAACTCACGCAGCGCACCGGGCGTGAAGATCTCTCCCGAAGCTCCGGCAACCCTCAATCGATGGCGCACGTAGCCTTGCGTTTCCTCGCGCGACAGCGGCCTCAAGTGATAGCGGCCGGTGATACGCTGCGCCAGTTGGCGCAGATCGTTGCGATCCAGCAGTTCGCGCAGTTCGGGTTGGCCGATCAAGATGATTTGCAGAAGCTTCTGTGTCGGGGTTTCAAGATTGGTCAGCAGCCGAACTTGTTCCAGAGTCTCGGCGGACAGATTCTGCGCCTCATCGACGATGACGATGATGCGACGACCCTCGGCATGCGCCGACAAGCAGCCGGCGATTCAGGGCGTCGACCATTTGCTTGACGCTGTCGCGATCCGCTCGGCTCGATGGGCAGACCCAGCTCCTCGCAGATGGTGAGCAGAAACTCCACCGGCGTGACGCGCGGGTTCAAGATGACCGCGACATCGGCGTGATGCGGTACGCGCGACAGCAAGGTGCGCACGACGGTGGTCTTGCCGGTGCCCACTTCGCCCGTCAACTGAATGAAGCCGCCCGATTCGTTGATGCCGTACAGCAGATGCGCCAAGGCCTCGGCATGCCGCTCGCTCAAGTAGAGGTAGCGCGGGTCCGGAGTGATGGCGAAGGGCTTTTCGCTGAGACCGAAGAAGCTAGTGTACATGGCTGCCGGATGATACCAAGCGCCGCGCTGCAGCGGACCTGAGCCGTACGGCCGCCTCGGCCGTGCCGCCGACCGGCGTCCTGCCGCCGACCGCAGTCCTGGCGCCGGCCTCGCAGTCCTGGCGCCGACCTCAGTCCTGGCGCCGACCTCAGCCGTGCCCGGATCCGCCGCTTGGGGTGCGCGGGAGCAGGCTGGCGCGAGTCAGCAGCGATTTGCCAAACCGCTCGCGGATTCCATCGACGGTGGCGTCGAGCCGCGATGGTTGCGCGACGCCGGTGAACAGATCCGCCTGCCGCTGGATCTGCAATTCGCCAACCCCGACGCCCAGCAATCGCACCGCGGCACCGGGCTGCGAGCACAACCAGTCTCTGAGTAGATTTTGCGCCACGCCGCAGATCACCGCCGTTTCCTGCGTCGGCGGCAGCACCGGACGCTGCCGCGTGTACGTGGTGAAATCGCCCCGACGGACCTTGATCGTGACCAAACCGGCGGCGAGGGCGTGCGCACGCAGACGGGCGGCGGCGCGGTCCGCCAGCTGGGTCAAATGGCGTTCGAGTTCCGCGGCGCCGCGGATGTCGACTGCGAACGTCTCCTCCGCGCTGATGGATTTCTCCTCGCGATTGGGCTCGACGGGCCGGTCATCCAGCCCCGCGGCCCGGTCGCGCATGGCCTTGCCGTGCTTGCCGAAGGCCCGCCACAGGGTTGCGTCGCTGGCGCGGCGCAAATCGCCGAAGGTGTGGATCCCCGCGGCCTGTACGGCAGGGAGCGATTTCTGTCCCACGCCGAAGAGCTTTTGGACGGGCAGCCCATCGAGAATCGCATGCATGTTGTCGCCTCCGATGCGGCACAGCCCATCGGGCTTATTGAGATCGGAGGCGATCTTCGCCAACAGCTTGTTGGGACCCAAGCCCACGGACGCGGTGAGGCCGGTGGCCTCCCGGATGCGCCGTCGCACCGCGGTCGCGATGACCATTCCGTCGCCCATCAGGCGCAGGCTCGCGGTCACGTCGAGAAACGCTTCGTCCAGGGAGAGTCCTTCCACCAGGGGGGTGAAATCGTGAAAGATCTCGAATACCTGCGCGGATACTTCCTGGTAGCGCGCCATGCGGGGCGCAACGCAGATGGCATCGGGGCAACGCCGCAGCGCTTCCGCCATGGGCATGGCGGAATGCACCCCGAAACAGCGTACGGCGTAGCTCGCGGCGGCGACCACGCCGCGTCCGCCGGTGCCGCCGACGATCAGCGGCTTGCCCTTGAGCTCCGGCCGATCCCGCTCCTCCACCGACGCGTAGAACGCGTCCATGTCGACGTGCAGAATCGTGCGCACAGCTCCCGCCATCAGACAGGCTCCGCGGGTCAATCCACGGTGATCGTGATCTTCTTCGAGTGCAGCGGCGGATTGAAGGACAGATGCGTGTAATCCGCGAACAGCAGCTCGAGCGTGTGCTTGCCCGGCGTCAGCATCAGAGTGGTCTCGGTCTGGCCCTTGCCGAAATGCACGATCTTTTCCGTCGCCGGCAGCGGCGCGTCGAGCTTCAGTTCGCTCTGGTCGGTGTCGATCAGCAGATGATGATGACCCGTATTGTCGAACTTGATGCCGGCCGGCGCGACGCCCATTCCCTTGAGTCCGAACTGCACCGTCACGGAGCCGTGAACCGTCGCGCCGTCGCGCGGCGCGATGAAATACACTTCTGCTCCCGCGGGGGCCGTCGAGCGGTCCTGCGCCAGCGCCATCGCGGCGAGCAACGATGCACCCAATGCCAGGAATAAACGGTTCATACGAGTCTCTCCAATGATGATGTTCTAAGGTTCTGCCGGCCGCAGTATCAAAACACCTTAGAGCAGATCCTTCACGCCGTCGCGTTCCTCCGACAGTTCACGATGCGTAACGGTCATTTTTTCGCGACTAAATTCACTGATGTTCAAGCCGTGGACGATGCTGTATTCGCCCGCCTTACAGGTTACCGGATAGGAATAAATCACGCCTTCGGGGATGCCGTAGCTGCCGTCGGACGGCACGGCCATGCTGACCCAATTACCCGCCGCAGTGCCCAGCATCCAGTCGTGCATGTGATCCAACGCGGCGGAGGCGGCCGATGCCGCCGAGGAAGTTCCCCGTGCCTTGATGACGGCAGCGCCGCGTTGTTGCACGGTCGGAATGAAGTAGTCCTTGAACCAGCTGTCTTCCACCAGCGAGAGCGCCGCCTTGCCGCCGACCGTGGCATGGTGCAGATCGGGATATTGGGTCGCGGAATGATTGCCCCAGATGATGATCTTTTTGACCTCGGTGAGCGCCGCGCCGGTCTTCTCGGTCAACTGCGCGAGTCCGCGGTTATGGTCGAGCCGGGTCATCGCGGTGAAGCGCTGCGGCGGCAGGGACGGTGCATTGCGCTGGGCGATCAACGAGTTGGTGTTGGCGGGATTGCCGACCACTAGAACCCGCACATCGCGGCTCGCGACCGCGTCGAGGGCCTTGCCCTGGGCCGAGAAAATCTTGGCATTCTCGAGCAACAGATCCTTGCGCTCCATGCCGGGACCGCGCGGCCGCGCCCCGACCAGCATGGCAAACTCGCAGTCCTTGAACGCGACACTCGCATCGCTGGTCGCCGTCACCTTGTTGAGGGTGGGAAAGGCGCAGTCGTTCAGCTCCATCACCACGCCCTGCACGGCCGCCGCGGCGGCGGGGATTTCCAGTAAATTCAGGTTGATGGGTTGGTCGACCCCAAGCATCTGGCCCGACGCTACGCGAAATGCGAGCGCATAGCCGATATTTCCGGCGGCGCCCGTGATGGTGACGGTGACTGGCTTCTTCATGGACTCGCTCCTAGGCGAAAAGCGTGGAATGGTAGCCGAAACGCAGCGGCGCGGTCGCGGGTCGGCACGTCCACGTGGCAGATAATCTTTGTTGCACGACGTGCTTGCATGTAGTGGTGATGTATGTAACTATATCACCAGGTCACCGATACACCTCGATGACCCCAGCATCCACCCCCAAAGGAGACGACCATGACCACTCAGCTTTCCACCAAACTCGCCGCCCTTGCTGTTGCCCTGATGGTTAACGGCATGATGATGGGCGGAGTTGCCTACCTGTTCAGCGCCCAACTGCACCAGCCGAGCACGGCGGGCGCAAAAGTCGTGCGGGCAGCGGTGCACGCGATCGCCCCGACCATCTAACGTGCGAATTGTGGTCGACCGATGCGACTGGCGCGTTCTGCTAGATTAGCGAGCTACATGCCCGGTACACGGACACGGAACGAGTGGAGAATGGACCCGAACTGGAACGACAACCAACCGATCTATCGCCAGCTGCGCGATCGAATGGTTGCCCTTATCCTCGAGGGTGCGCTGAAGGAGGGTGATCCGTTGCCCTCCGTCCGCGCGGTCGCGGCCGACTACCGGCTCAATCCACTCACCGTGCTCAAAGGGTATCAGCAGCTGGTGGATGAACGCTTGGTCGAGAAGCGCCGCGGCCGCGGCATGTTCGTAAGCGACGGGGCGCGCCGGCTGCTCTGGCCGGTGAGCGTGAACGATTCCTGAACGAGGAATGGCCGCACATCCTTGCCGTCATCAATCGGCTGGGATTTTCGGCCCAGGAATTGTTCGCGCAGACGCCCGCGCTCACGCATCCCGCTCCGCCGCCCCGGGGCGGCGAACCCAAAGAAGATTGACTCCCATGCCTGCCCTCATTGAAGCACACGATCTCTCGAAGAATTACGGTAAGCAGGTCGCGCTCGACCACGTCAATTTCGCGGTCGAGACGGGCCGCATCGTTGGGCTCATCGGCCCGAACGGCGCCGGCAAGACAACGGCGCTGCGCGCCATTTTGGGGCTCACCCCGTACGAGGGCCGACTGCGTGTGTTGGACCGCGAACCGTTCGGCGACCGAGCCGCATTGATGCGCGATGCCAGCTTCATCGCCGACGTCGCGGTTCTGCCCGCCTGGCTCCGGGTGGATCAGGCCATCGATTTCGTCGCCGGCATCCACCCGCGCTTTCGGCGCGACCGCGCGCAAGCCCTGTTGTCCAAAACCCAGATCACAGGGAAGCGCCGCATGCGCGAGCTGTCGAAAGGCATGAAGACACAGGTGCACCTGGCATTGACCATGGCCATCGACGCCAAGCTGCTGGTACTCGACGAGCCGACCCTGGGGCTCGACATCCTGGCGCGACGGAGCTTCTTCGACGCTCTGGTCAACGACTACATGGACGAGACCCGGACCATCCTGATTACCACGCATCAGGTCGAGGAAGTCGAGAACTTGCTGACGGACGTGATCTTCATCGACCGTGGGCGGATAGTCCTCGACTGTTCCTTGGAGGATATCGCGAGCCGCTATGCGGCCGTCGCCGTCGCCGACGACATGGTCGCCGCGGCGCGCGCCGAGCGGCCGTTTTTCGAACGCCGCACGCTCGGCAAGACGGTCCTGTATTTCGAGCGGTCCGACTTGCAGCAACTGGCGCACCTCGGCGAGCTCTTGACGCCGAGTGTATCCGACCTGTTCGTCGCTAAATTATCCGGGGGCGCCGCATGAACGACTACGCCTGGCTGGTACGCCGCGAGTTTTGGGAGAACCGCGCGATCTGGATCGTGCCCCTCGCGATCGGAGTTGCGCTGACGCTGGCCGCGCTGTTCGGTAACGTACAGATTCCGGCGCTGTCGGCGCCCGACGGTCGCGTGCTCAGCGGTGTCGTGCTGTTCGGCTTCGGGGTCACTTTTTTCGTGGTGATGAACATCTATGCGACATGGTACTTGCTCGATTGCCTGTACGCCGACCGCAAGGATCGCAGCGTCTTGTTCTGGAAGTCGCTCCCCATCTCGGACACCGCCACGGTGCTGGCAAAATTGTTCACCGGGCTGATCGCCATACCGCTGGTGTACTTCATCGCCGCCGACGTCGCCACTCTGTTGATGGCGTTCATCGTCTCGGTGCGTGCGCACTCGGCCCTGGGCGGCAGCCTGTGGCAGCCGGATCTATGGCTGCAGCTCCAAGTGCTTTGGTTGTACCTCATCGTAACCACGGCCATCTGGTACCTGCCGTTCGCTGGCTATCTCATGGTGATGTCGGCGTGGGCCAAGCGAGCGGTGACCCTGTGGTCCATCGTCCCGCCCCTGGCCGCCTACCTGTTGGAACGCTGGTTTTTCGGCACGCATTGGGTGGGCACCGTGCTGCAGGAGAGGGCGTTCGGTTATCTGCCGCATGCTCTTCGCGACAACTATCATGGCACCTGGGTGACCACCGTCGTGGGTGACGGCACGATCACGACTCCCGCAAGCATCTGGCGCATGCTCGATCCGCTGGGGTTCCTCACCAGTCCCGCCACCTGGTTCGGGGTCATGGTGGGTATCGCGTTCATCTTGGCCGCGATTCAATTGCGGCTGCGTCGTACGGAGGTCTGATACGGCTCCCCGTACGCCTGCGGGCTCAGTGGCGATTGGCTGCCTGGCGGTCATCTGCGCATCGCCGCTGCGCGCCGAGGAGTTCTTCCCGACACGGGACGAGAATCCGCTGCTGCGCGGTTTCTATCGGCCCCTGGCGAGCGATACGCGCGCCGACGCCGGCGCCGTCGTGGCTGCCTCCTTCAGCATCATGAATACCCTGGAGGCCGAGAGGCGTGGCACGCAGGAGCTGTTGGTGGATGGCGAGAGCGACACGCTGCGCCTGAGCTTCGAGGACTCGATCAACCACGACTGGCGTTACCGGCTGACGGTGCCCGTGATCCGCGACAGCGGCGGCTTCCTCGACTCGGCCATCGATTCCTGGCATCGGTTCTTCGGCTTCGATCCCGGCAGCCGACCCTACTATCCGAAGAATCAGCTCGTGTATTTCTATTCGGGCAAGACTCGAATCGACATGCAGGAGGCTGGAACCCGTATCGGCGACGTTTCCGCCGAAACCGGTTGGTATGCTGCCGACTCGGCGGAGCACACGATCTCACTCTGGGGCGGCCTCAAGGCACCCACCGGATCGAAGGCCAGCCTGACCAGCGACGGGGCGTGGGATGCCGCTCTATGGGGACACGCAGCCCGCCGCTGGCCGGCTTGGCGCGTGGCGCTGGAACTCGGAGTGACACAGCCCATGGGCGATGAAATATTCGCGGGATCGGCGCATGTGACCTCAGCCTTCACGCGGGTTGCGGTCACCCGCGATCTTGGCTCCCTATGGTCGCTGCGTGCGCAACTCGACGGTCAAACGCGGCGGGTGGCCGGGACGGACCTGCGCTTTCTCGGGCCCAGCGCACAGCTCACCCTCGGGGTGGTGCGCCAATTGGCGAATCGATGGCGGCTCCAGATGGGGTTTGTCGAGGATGCCGCGGTGAACACGGCTCCCGACATCACGTTCTTTCTTGGGATTCACGATTAACACGTGCAAAATGGTCGCCCATTGGAAACTGCACTGCTGAGGAAATGCTCGATGTACAAGACAAAGATCGACTTGCCCGAGAAAGCGCGCCGCAATGTGATCGTCATTCTCAACGAGCGCCTGGCCGACGCCATCGACTTGCAAAGTCAGGTAAAGCAGGCGCATTGGAACGTCAAGGGACCGCATTTCATTGCCCTGCATGAATTATTCGACAAGATTTCGGACGTGGTTCTCGAGCACATCGACGAGATCGCGGAGCGCGTAACGAGCCTAGGCGGCACGGCCGAGGGCACGGTGGCGGTTGCCTCGAAGCGCAGCAAGTTGAAGAACTATCCGTTGAGCATCACGGCGGGCCGGGATCATCTGTTCTATCTGTCCACGCAAGTTTCAGTTTTCGGCAAGTCGGTGCGCGCAGCTATCGACGATACGGCGAAACTCGGCGATGCCGACACCGCGGATCTTTTCACCGGCATCTCCCGCGAGCTCGACAAGTATTTGTGGTTCCTCGAAGCCCATCTGCAGGATAAAGGTTGAGTGCCATGCCCTCCAACGGCAGTGCCGGCGAAGATGCGGGTTCCCATCGAGCGCTCGAGACGCTACGCAGTCTGCTGACCGCCGACGAGACTTTGGAAGCGTGGGCAATGGAGCATCGACTGTTCGCGTTGACGCACCGGCGCGTCTGCATTGCGGCGACCAGCGGCCGCTTCATTTCGCTGACGCGCCGGCTGTTGGGAGGTTACGACTCCGCCGACATCCGATGGCAGGACCTCAAGGAGACGAGAATCCGCGCCGGCATCATCGGTGCGGACCTGACGCTCGTTGCGCAAGCGAGTTCCGATTTGAACATCGGATCCGAGGTCAACCGGGTATGGACTTTCGAAGGTCTATGCAAGGACCAGGCTCAGGCGATCTATCGAATCTGCCAGCAGCACGATCAGGTCTGGCGGGAAAAGCGCCGGGTGCGCGAGTTGGAAGAAATGCGCGCCAAATCGGGCGGCGTGCAATTCGGCAACCAACCGCCGGCCTACACGAGCACGGACGCCGCCGGCTCCGAATCCGAAGCGGCGCGGCGGCTGCGTCAGGCCCGGGAAATGCTGGATGCAAAGCTCATCAGCGATTCGGAATTCGAGAGCATCAAGGCGAAAATCGTCTCAGGTCTTTGAACCCGAGATCCGCGTCGCCGCGGGCTGGGCGCCCCGGGCTACGCGCCCTGGACTCGGCGTCCCCAGCTACGCGCCCCGGACTCGGCGTCCCCAGCTACGCGCCCCGGACTCGGCGTCCCCCTCAACCCAGCAGATAGGCGAAATAGCTGTTGCGCAGCCGATTGAGCGGATCCGTCCGCTGGCGCAGCGCCCGGAATAATTTCACGCGGTCGCCGAATGCCTTGGCCACGTGCTCGGGCTGCAGCGCCCGGGTCTGGTTGAACGTCGGCGTGCCGCCCAACGCGGATGCGAAATCATTGAAGTCGATGAGAAAATCGTCCCAGCCCCGATCTCCCGTGGATGAGGGTTCCAACGTAATCATGGAACCGGTGTAGCTTGCACTGAACAGCGAACCCCGATCCTGGTGCAGCCGGCTGGCGCCGCTCACCACGTTGCAGCGATAGCGATGTTCCTTGTAGTGCGCCTTGCAGAAGGCGAAATAGGCGCCGAGCACTTTCGGAAACTTGTCCTGCGGAAAGGCCCACAGGCTGTAGGTGTAGCGCGCCTTCCAGGGTTCCTGCGGCAGCTCGCGCATCCATTCGTGCGCATGCATCACCACCCCCTTCGCAGTCGGGTCCAGCGTGGCGCGAAGCGCGCGCTGTACCCCCGACACCACGGCCGAACGCAAACCTGGGGCCGACAACACGCTCCCGACCGTGGAACCAAACGCGGGCAGCACGTTGCGCATGACCGAATTGCGAATCTGCCAGATTCCCGAGCGCGAGAGGTTCACGCCCTCATCCATGGGTTTGCGGCGCTCGACGATGATGCGGTCGTCGAACGGCGAAATGTGCAGACGCAATGCGCCCGGAGCCGCGACGATGGAGGAGAAGCGCGCGGTGAAATCCCTCAAGGAATGCATGTGATAATCGATTTTGACGGGCGTCATGGGCTGCACTCGCAGCACCACTTCGTGCACGACGCCAAGAAGGCCGAAGCTCGAGCGTAAGACACGCATCAAATCCCGGTCGCGCTCCAGCACCGTCATCAATCTGCCTTGCGGCGTGATGAGCTTCAACTCGGTGACGAGCGATGACAGCTGCGCGAGTCCGGCCTCATGCGAAGGCTGCGGGCAGGTGGTCACCGCCAGGGCTCCCACGGAGATGTTGCCCATCTCGGGCGTCAGCAACAATTCCTGTCCGCGCTCGGCAAGCGCGCGTGCGAGGGTCCCGACCCGGACTCCGGCTTGTGCGCGCACGGTGTCCTCGCCGTACTCCAATATCTTGTCGAGGCCGCTGGTGTCGACCGTGGTGCCGCCGTCGCCGCCGACGCACCTGGTCTGCGAGTAATCGGCCCCGACCATGCGCACGGGCGTCGGATAGGTTTTGGTGTTGGCGAGAACGGCCGGGATTTCCTCGAAGCGCTTTGCGCGCAGCACGAGACGCGGCCGACGATAAACGCCCGATGCATCCGCACCCGGCGAACGATTGACTTTGGATACCATGTGCTTCCCCCCGGAAGACCGATAACAAGCTAGACCTAAAGCCTGCTGTCCGGGAGCACAAAACCGTCTGGCCAAAGATACGCTTCGAGAGGTATCGATACTGGCGACCCCGCTATCGTCAGGCTTCCCATGAAGCCCCTAAGACCGGAGGTTTTGCGTCCCCACCTTTCGGCGGGTTTGCCCTTAAACAGCGTCCCTACTATGGAATGCCGCGCGTTTCATGTAAAGGGGTTTTTTAACCCATCAGCAACAGCGTCTCGGTATGCTCCACCGCCTCGGGGGTTCCGCAGACCACAACCACGTCGCCGACCTTGAATATGGTATCCGGCCCGGGCTCCCGTCCGACGATGCCGTCGCGCCGCACCGCGCTCACGGCGGCCTTCGACCCCCGATCCGAAAGCTCCGCGACGCTCTTTCCCACCGCCCAAGCATGCGGGGGCAGGATGACGCTGTGAAGTTCCTCACGGAATGCGTGACTGTCATCTAGCGGTTCGGCCCCGGCGGCCGGGAAGAATTGCCGTAGCATTCCGTAGCGGTCGCTGCGGATATCGTTCACGGTTCGAATGACGCGCGATACGGGCAATTTCAGCAGCAACAATAGGTGAGACAGCAGCATCAAAGCGGCCTCGAAGGTCTCGGGCACCACTTCCGTTGCACCCGCCTTCTGCAATTCCTCGAGCTTGCTGTCGTCCTGGGTCCGAACCAGCACCGGTACGTCGATTCGCAGTTCGCGAACCGACCGCAGGATGCGCAATGCGACCTCGGGATCGGCGAACGTGATGACGATGCAATTGGCACGGCTCAAACCAACGTTCTCCAGCACCTTGACCTGTCCGGCGTCGCCGTAAATGACCGGATCGCCGGCCTGCCGTCCGACGCGGATGCGGTACGGATCGACATCCAACGCGATGTACTCGAAGCCGGTCTGCTCGAGCACCCGGGCGATGTTTTGCCCCACCCGTCCAAAGCCGCAGATCACCACGTGGTCGCGCGCGGCCACCGCCAGCGTAGCCTCAGTTTCGCGCAAGGCAGCGGTGCCGGGGCGCCCCGATTCACCGAGAAGCGCGCGCGTGATGCGGCGATTCTGCCGGATCAACAACGGCGACAGAACCATGGACAGAACCGTTGCGGCCAGGAGCGGCTGCACGATCGCAGGGTCCAGCAGTTCGCGGCGCAGCAACAGCGTCAGTAAGGCAAAACCAAACTCCCCGCTCTGCGCCACCACGACTCCGGTGCGCAGGGATTTGAACCAACTCTTGGTGGCCGGCTGGGCGACCAGCGCGACCACGGCCGCCTTCAGTACCAGCATGCCGACGAGAAGCGCGGTGACCAGACCCAAGTCGCGGAACAGCAGACGGACATCGAGCAGCATGCCCACGGTGATGAAGAACAGACCGAGCAGAACCTCCTTATAGGAGCGGATCGTCGCTTCCACCTGGTGCCGAAATTCGGTTTCCGCCAGCATCATGCCGGCGAGAAAAGCGCCCAATGCCAGCGACAGACCGACCTTGTGCGTGGCCCAGGCCGAGGCGAGCACGGCCAGCAATACCGCGAGCGAGAACAGCTCCGCCGAACGCACCGACGCAATGAGAAGGAACAACGGCCGCAACAGCCAGCGTCCGGCCGCCAGGACCAGCAGCAGCGCCAGTACCGCACTGCCGACGACCGCGGCTATCTGTCCGATATCGGCGCTCCTTCCGCCGCCGGCCAGCGCGGAAATCAGCGCAAGGAAGAGCGGAAAACTCAAGTCCTGGAATAGACAAATCGCGACTGACAGCCGTCCGTGGGTTCGATTGTTCTCGGATTGCTCGGTGAGCTGCGAAATGATGATGGCAGTCGAGGACATCGCGACGGCGCCGCCGATCACCACAGCAACCGCAGGCGCGATCCCCCCGTGCGCGACGGCGACGGCGGCTACGATGCAGGTGGTCACCAACACCTGCGCCCCGCCGACACCGAGAACCTCCCATCGCATCGCCACCAATCGCGGCAGGGAAAATTCCAGCCCCAGCGTGAAGACCAGGAATACCACGCCGAAATCCGCCAGCAGCTGAGTCGTCTCGTTGTCGACCGCCACGCTGAGCGCGTGCGGTCCCAGCAGCATGCCGACGACGAGGTAGCCGAGAATCGCGGGCAACGCCAGTTTCCGCACGCCCGTGACCACGCAGATCGATGCGGCGAGCAGGATCAAGATCTGCAGTAGCGGATCGTTATGCATTTCTTCCTGGTAGCATATTGCCGATGAATCCGATAGCCATCGACCCATGACGCGACTGGCGCAGGAACGGCTTGGCTTAAGTTGGCGCCTGCAGCTCAGCGGATGTTGGTCGCTCGCGGCAATGGCGGCGGTCGAGAATGAGTTGAAGACTCTACCCGCCGTCTTCGACGGCGACGTGATTTGCGATTGGTCGGGTGCCGAGGACCCGGGGATCGGACCCGCATGGGCGCTGCTGCACGGGTTGGCCGAACGGAACCCGAACGGTCACGCAATCAAGCACACCGGCGCCCCATCCTTGCTGGATTTTCTGCAAACGCTGCACGACGAACGGCATCCGCTCGACGGACCGAGAGCCGATCCCGACACGGAGGGCGCGATCAGTGCACTGGGACGGTGGACTCTGCAGCAGGGTATCGAAGCGCGCGGCGCCGTCGGCTTCTTCGGGAGCATCGTCATGGTTCTGCGTGAAGCATTTACCCGGCCCGGCGCGCTGCGAATGCCGTCGATGGTGCGTCATATCTACGAGACCGGCATCACGGCCATCCCCATCGTTTCTTTGATCGCATTTCTCATCAGCGTGATCGTCGCGTATCTGGGGGCGCAGCAACTCTCGCGATTCGGCGCCAACATCTTCGTCGTGGACCTGGTGACGATCTCCGTGCTACGGGAGATGGGCGTATTGCTGACGGCGATCATCGTGGCCGGGCGTTCCGGCAGCGCATTCGCTGCGGAGATCGGCGTCATGCAGCTCAACGAGGAAACGGATGCGCTGCGCGCCATGGGGATGAACCCGATCGAAATCCTGGTGGCGCCGCGCGTGCTCGCCCTCATCATCGCACTGCCGCTGCTCACCATCATCGCAGATGCCATGGGTCTTGCGGGGGGCGGTTTGCTGTCGCTGCTGAATCTGCACATCCCCTTGCCTCAATTCACGAACCGGCTGCGCGAGTCGCTGGCGCCCACGACGTTTTGGGCCGGGCTCGTCAAGGCGCCGGTATTCGCAATGCTCATCGGAATGGTGGGCGCGTACCGCGGGATGCAAGTGCGCGAATCCGCCCGCGAACTGGGCCGCTTGACGACCGTGGCGGTCGTGCAATCGATCTTCATGGTCATCCTCGCCGACGCGCTGTTCGCCGTTCTCTTCGTGAAGATCGACTTCTGATGGCCGGAACCGAAGACAATCCGGTCATTCGAGTGCGCGGCCTCAAGAATTGCTTCGGTTCGCAGGTCGTTCATGAGAGTTTGGACATGGAAGTGCTGCCGAATGCGATTTTCGGGATCGTCGGCGGCTCCGGCGCAGGTAAGTCGGTATTGCTGCGCACGATTCTCGGCTTGCGGCGGCCGGATGCCGGCAGCGTCGAGATGTATGGCGAAGACATGCGGAATGTGTCGAGGAGCCAGCGCACCGCGCTCGTGCGAAACTACGGCGTGACGTTTCAAAACGGCGCGTTGATCAGCTCCCTGACGGTTGCGCAGAATATCCAACTTCCGTTGCGCGAGTACTTCTCGCTGTCCGAGACGGGGCTGAACGACCTTGCTCAACTGAACCTCGCTTTGGTGGGATTGCCGCCGGACGCTGCCGACAAATATCCGGCGCAGCTGTCCGGCGGGATGGTGAAGCGCGCGGCGCTCGCGCGGGCTCTCAGCCTCGAACCGAAGTTGCTGTTTCTCGATGAGCCCACCTCGGGACTCGATCCCATTTCCGCTGCGGCGTTCGATGAGCTACTGTTGTACCTTCACTCGCGGCTCAAGCTAACGGTGGTCATGGTTACGCACGACTTGGATAGCTTGTTTCGAACCTGCAGCCGGGTGGGCGTGATCGTCGATCGCCGCATGATCGCCGATACCCTCGACGGCATCCTGACCAATCCGCATCCGTGGATACAGGAGTATTTTCACAGTCCGCGCGCCCGCGGCGCAGAAATGGCGGAGCGCTCGGGGGAGCACGAGCGCGAGGCACAGGTGGATCATGGATAGGGATGCAAACTACGTCGCCGTCGGCGCGTTCGTGCTGCTGGTCGTTGCCATGGCCGTGTCGTTCGTGTTCTGGTACACCGAACACCGGGACAAGCGCAGCTACGAGCGCTATGAGATCTATTTCCAAGGGTCCGTCAGCGGCCTGGCGCCCGGCAGCCAGGTGCGCTACCTGGGTGTTGACGTCGGCAAGGTGGCTCGCATCATGCTCGATCCGGCGCAGCGCAACGAGGTGCTGGTGATCGCGGAAATCGATTCGACCGCGCCCATCGACAGCCGGACGCTGGCAACCCTGAATCTGCAAGGAGTCACGGGACTCTTGTTCATCGATTTGCAGCAGGATAAAAAGGTCGCGGCCGCGGAGCCGCTGGCCCAGGGACAGCATTATCCCATCATACGTTCGGTGCCCTCGGACTTCGAACTGCTGCTCAGCAGCCTGCCCGCGCTCGCCACCCATGCCATCGAGCTGGTCGACCATTTCAATAAGGTGTTCAGCGACGACAACGTGCTGGCCATTCACTCCATGCTCGAGAATGCGCGGCTCGCGAGCGAGCGCCTGCCGCCCACGCTGCGCGGGGTTCAGGACTTGGTGGCCGACGTGCGCCGTGCCTCGCAGGAAATCGAGGTGGCCGCGGCCGACCTGCACGGCATCGCAAAAGTGACGGCGCCCGACGTCGAGGCCGCGCTGGCCAATGTCCGGCATGTCACGGAAAGTCTGGCGGAGACGTCGGACCACCTGGATCGATTCGTCGCCGACAATGAACCCGGCCTGTCGCGCTTCGCCAGTCAAAGTCTGCCGCAATTCGAACAGCTATTGCGGGAAAGCCGTGCCGCCGCCCGTGATTTTCGCGATCTCTCCCGTTCATTGAAGCAAAATCCGTCGCAGCTTCTGTACGAAACGAATTCGCGCGGCGTCGAGGTGCCCAGATGAAGCGCGTGGCGAGGAACGTGTCTCCCTGGGCCGATATCGCCCGAGCGTCGATTCTCGCGCTCGGCGTCTGCGCTTGGGCGACGGCTTGCACGGGATCGCTGTTCCAGAGCAAGGCCGTCCCGCCGTCGATCTATTTGTTGTCCGCGCCGCCGCCAACCAATGCCGCCTCGTCACCGGCGCCCGCGGCTGCGCTTTCCCCGACGCCCGCCAATCTCGCCGTGCTGAAGCCCCGCGTGCGAACCGGCCTTGATACGGATCGAATCGCGGTGCTGTACCCGGACCGCCGCCTCGATTATTTTGCCAATGCGCGCTGGAGCGGACCTCTCGATGACGTGGTGCAGGATCTTGCCGTGCAGGCCTTCCGCAACGGCGCTCGATTGCAAAACGTGGACTCCGATGCGTCCGCATTCATGAGCGGCTACTGGCTGGAAATCGAGATTGCCGATTTTCAGGCCGAATATACTGCGGCTGGGGCTTCGCCCACGATCAACGTGCGCTTGCTGGCCCGCGTGGGGAGTGCGGGTAATCGCAACATCCTCGGCTCTTTTACCGCCGGGGCCCGGCAGACCGCCACCGACAATCGCCTGACGGCCATCGTCGATGCCTATGAACTCGCGGTCAATTCGGCGCTCACCGAGATCGTCGCGAGTACGTCGCGCACGCTCACCGACGCGCTAGAACACCGATAGCCCGGTCGCCTCCGCGATCCGGTAACGCCAATACGTTTCCCTGGTTTCGTCGGCATGCGCTGCGTACGCGGCGGAATTCGACCAGCGTTTCGCGAATAGCTCGGTTATCGCGCGCGCGGGCCCGGCGCGGGCCGGCATGTGCAACTCGATGCCCGCCGCGAGATCCAGATCGTCGAGACCGCGCCGTGTGAAGTCTGCCGAACCCACGTCGAACCAGACGTCGCCGCGATGTTGGACCACGGCGTACCCGGCTTCGGCGCGGGAATCGCGGGCGCGCCAGCGCACTTCGATCCTGCCCGGCTGCCCGTGCAGCAATTCGGCCGCCGCCGCCTGTGTTCCGGGAGATCCGGGGTCGAGTAGAAGCTGCACTCGCGCGCCGCGGTCTGCCGCACGCAATACCGCATCGACCATCTGCCGATCGCCGAATGCCTGAACGCCGATCTGGATCGAATCGCCGCTGCCGGCTATCGCGATGGCGTCTCGCAAGGCGGCCAGAATTCCGCCTTCGGTCAGAAAGCGTGCGTCGATGGTGCCCACGCCACGGCTCTCCATCGGCGGTGCGGCGGGCAGTCGATCGTCGTCCGCCGACCAGGCCGCGACCTGCAACTCGCTGGCGACGATGGCGGCCGCCAGGTGCCCGCGTATTTCCAGTCCTATCCCGCCGCCACCGGCTCGGCCGGCGGATGCCGCCGACATGACGACGCTGGTCCATCCGCCGGCGCCGTCATCCGCAACCAGCAGTTGGCGCCGATCGGCCTTCAAATTGAGTCTGCGAAGGGAAGATCTCAGGCCGGCCTCGCCCGGCATCTCGTCGAAGGGATCGCTCCACCAACCCACGCATAGGCGCCAAAAGCTCGAATACAGCGGATTCGAATCGCGCAAGCGCTCCAGCCGCGTACGCACGACGACGATTCCCGTGCGCTCGAGCGCGTTCAAAGTCCGCGCGGGAGTTCCGCCGTACACTTCGTTGCGGGGGTCGGTGACGAGCATGACCTTGAGGTTCGGCCGCTGCCGCTTGCGCAGCAGCAGCGCGTCCGCGAGCTCCGGCGCCAACGGGCTTTGATGCAACACGACGGCTTGTTCAGCGCGGCTGATGGCCTCCGTTTCGCGTTGCAGAATCGCGCCGGGCGGCGCAAGGTCATCGAGAAAGTCGATCTGCGATTCGCTGAGCCGCGCCGGTAAGGACGCGACGCGTGTTCCCCGCGGCAGAGGCTTGACGGAGTTCCAGACGGCGCACGAGCCCCAGGCCAGCACGATAATCACGGATAGCATCGCGGCGCATCTAGCCATCCGAGGCCTGCGCCTCGGCCGTCTCGATGGCGATTCCCACCTCCATCCAGCGGGACTCGAGTAACGCCGCATCCCGGGTCAAGCGGGCGCGCTTGTCGGCGAGTCTCTTCTCATTCGCCGGATCGGCAGCCGGGGCGTTCATTGCCGCTTGCTCTGCGGCGTTGGCTGCGATCCGGCGCTCGATTTGCATGAGCTCGCGGCGCAGTTGGTCGAGCGAGTCGCGCGGGGGCTTTTTGGCGGCCTTCGGCTTGGGTTGGGACTGATCGCCTTTGGCCCGGGTCTTCAGCCATTGTTGATAGTCGTCCAAGTCGCCGTCGAACGCTTTCAGTTTCCCGTCGGCGACCAGCCACAAGGTGTCGGCCACCGTCTTGATCAGATGACGATCGTGCGACACCACCACGAGACCGCCTTCGAAACCTTGCAGGGCCACGGTGAGCGCCTCGCGCATGTCGATGTCGAGATGGTTGGTCGGTTCATCCAGAAGCAGCAAATTCGGCCGGCGGGCCACCAACAGCGCCAGGGTCAGCCGCGCCTTCTCGCCGCCCGAGAATCGCCCCACCGGCTCGAACGCGCGGTTGCCTTGAAAGCCGAATTTGCCCAAGTGGTCACGCACCCGTTGTTCATCGCCCGTGGCGTAGTCCGGCCCGCCTGAATTGCGCATATGCCAGAATGCGTCGCAATCCGGTTTGAGCTGTTCCATCTGTTGTTGAGCGAAATAACCGATGGCGAGGTCGGCCGCGGGCACGCGCGAGCCTAAGAGCGGCGCAGCCTCGCCCGCCAGCATCTTGGTGAAAGTCGACTTGCCGGCGCCGTTCGGCCCGAGCAGCGCGATGCGGTCCAGCGGACTGATGGCAATGTTGATTCCGGTGATCACGCTGCGCCCTGCATAGCCGCACGCAGCATTGTCCACGGTCAGGAGCGGGCGCGGCGTTTTCAGCGGCAGCGCGAATTCGAACTCGAACGGGCTGTCGACGTGCGCCGGTACGATGAGCTCCATCCGCTCGAGCATCTTCAAGCGACTCTGCGCCTGCCGCGACTTGGTGGCGCTGGCGCGAAATCGATTGACGAATGCCGTGATCTCCGCAATGCGCCGCACCTGCCGGGATTGCAGACTCTGCTGCAACGCCAGCTCCTCGGTGCGCTTCTGCTCGAACTGCGAATAGTTGCCCGAGTATCCGCGGATCCCGCGGTTCTCGATGTGCAGAACCCGGTCGATGATGGCGTCGAGGAATTCGCGGTCGTGCGAAATCATCAACAGCGTACCGGGGAATGCGGTGAGCCATTCTTCCAGCCAGACGATGGCATCGAGATCCAGGTGATTGGTGGGTTCGTCCAGCAACAAGAGATCGGCCCGCGATCCCAGTGCGCGCGCCATGGCGAGGCGCACCCGCCAACCGCCCGAAAACTCGGCGACCGTACGCTCGAGATCCGCCGGCTTGAACCCCAGTCCATGCATGAGGGCCGCCGCGCGGGCACGCGCGCGATAGCCGTCGATGGCCTGCAGCGACGCGTAAAGCTCCGCCAATTCCATCGCCGCGTCACGCCGCTCCGCGTCCTCGATAGCCGCCTGTACGGCCCGCAGTTCGGCGTCGCCGTCGAGAACGAATTCGATGGCGGGACGGCTGCTGGCGGCGACCTCCTGCTCGACATGGGCGATCTTCAATGCGGTCGGGCGCTCGATATCCCCGCGGTCGGGTCCCAACTCGCCGCGAATCGCCGCGAACAGGCTCGACTTCCCCGAGCCGTTGGCGCCCGTGAGGCCGACCTTGTTGCCGCGGAAGATGGTGAAGTTGACTTGCTCGAACAGCGGCTCCGGACCGCGCCGCAGAGTCAGGTCCCGGGCGGAGAGCATGCCGAAAAATCCGAGCGCGGAAAGCCGTGGGCCAGGATTTACACTCCGGTCTGACGAGCCGCCACCGGTCGCAACACGGTTGGCGCGCACAGCGCGGCGTGATGGGGGGCGCCATGCCCCTGGGAGGCGAGAATGGCAAGCAGTTTCTTGGCCTCCATGGCATCCCCGAACAGGCGCCCCTGCGCATAGTAGCAACCATGCTTGCGCAGGAACTCGAGCTGTTCACTGGCCTCGACACCCTCTGCGATGACCTCGAGATTGAGGCTCTTGCCCATGTCGATGATGGTTCGCACGATGGCGGCGTCGTCCGAGTCGATGGCCACATCGCGCACGAAGGACTGATCGATCTTCAACGTTCCGATGGGGAACTGCTGCAGGGCCGACAGCGACGAGTAGCCTGTGCCGAAATCGTCGATGGCCAGGTTCAGACCCATGGCGTACAGCTCGTTCAACAGTCCGATGGTGCGCTTCGGGTCGGTCATCAGCGTCGTTTCCGTGACCTCGAGTTCGAAACACGTGGGCGACACGCCGTGGCGGCGGAATACGCTCCGGCACCGCGCAATGAAGCTGGCCTGCTTGAGCTGGCGCAGCGAGAGATTGATGGCGATGCGGCCGGGCTGCGGGACGGTTTTCTGCCATTCGCGGTAGTCAGAACAGACGCGGTTCATCACCCACTCGCCGATGTCCAGAATGAGGCTGGTCTCCTCGGCCAGGGGAATGAACTGCGACGGCGAAATGTCGCCGTGCCCGGGCAGGCGCCAGCGCAGCAGCGCCTCGGCGCCGACCACACGACCATCCCGAAGGTCGACCTTGGACTGGTACAGAATCACCAGCTCGTCGCGCTCCAGCGCGCGGCGCAGCTTGCTCTTCAACATCAGGCGCTCGACGGCCGCCGCATTCATCTCCGGGATGTAGAACGCGCTTGAGTTGCCGCCGTTCTGCTTGGAGTGATACATCGCCGCATCCGCGTTGCGGATCAAATCGATCACGTTTTCCGCATCGTAGGGACAGATCGCGATGCCGACGCTCGCGGTCAAATAAACTTCCTGCTGATTGACGTAGAACGTCCGGCTGATCTCGTCCAGCAGGGTGCGCGCCAGCGCCGCCAGCGCGGGACGATTGTCGCTATCGATCGGCAGGTCGTCGATGAACATGGCGAACTCGTCGCCCGCAAGGCGACCGATCACGGTGTCCTTGCTCAAGCTGCGCGTGAGACGCTCGCTCAGGATCTCCAAAGTACGGTCGCCGGCTGCGTGGCCGAACGTGTCGTTGACTTCCTTGAACCGGTCCAAGTCCAGATAGAGCAGGGCGAGCGAACGCTGACTGCGGTGCGAGCGTGCGATCGCCTGCTGCAGCAGATGCTGAAATTGCATGCGATTGGGCATCTTCGTCAGCGTGTCGTATCGCGCCAGGTAGCGGATCCGGCGTTCCGCGCGCTTACGCTCGGTGATGTTGCGGGCGACGTAGATATTGCCCTGGAATTGCGGGTCTTCCGAGGTGATCGTCGAATTCGCCATGGACACCGGGATGGTTTGCCCGCTGGCGGTACGGAGCACCGTTTCGCGCGCTTCGGTGGTCGAACTGGCCGGATCGAAAGCATTGCGGTGCGCGTCATCGATGAAACTGATGAGCGGTTTGCCGACGAGCTCCCCTTCGTTGTAGCCCAACAACTTCTGGGTGGCTTCATTGCAGCTCTTCACGATGCCGTCCGGCGAAGTAACCAGCACCGCATCGCTCAAGCTGTTGAGAACGGTGTTGAGATAATTCTTGGTGATGGTGGTCTCGGCCAGGTTCTGCCGCATCCGCTCGAGCGAGTATTGCAGCTCCCCGAGTTCGTCCCGGCGCAGCACGGCCAGCGGCCGCGTGTAATCGCCCTCGCCGATGCGGTCGGCCGACTTGACCAACGCCGTGATGGGCCGTGCGAGTTGCCGCGCGATGTACCAGGCGCCCAGCAGACCCAAGAGAATCAGCGGCAATGTCACCTTCGCCAGCAAGCCGCTCATGCGTTCGATCTGGCGGCCCTGCCGGTTCTCCATCTGCGACTGAATGCTGGCGAGCGTGTCGTGCATCTCCCCGCGGTTCAGCCAGATCTGCAGTGTGCCGGCGGATGGCGACGACCCCGCGCCCTTGCCGCGGATGCTGCTCTTGAGCACGAAGGGTCCGAGTCCCGAGGGGTCGTCGAGTTGATTGCTGCCGGTGAACAACACGCCGCCGCGTGCGTCCCGAACCTCGACCCGCTCGATGTCGCGCTCTTCGAGCAGCCGCTCTGCGATCGTGGACACGGAGGCTTTGTTTCCCGAACTCAACGCGGGCGCCAGCAAGGCTCCGGTGATCTTACTGAGGCTGTCGGCGCGCGCTTCGAGATCGGCCTCGAGCTTCTGTTCGACAGCCGCGTGCGTCAGCTGGTTGATATCCGCGGTGTCGACCCGATGTTCGTAATACGACACGCCGCCCAGCAGCAAGGACAGGACGGTTCCGACCCCGAGGGCCGTCAGCAGATAATTTGTTTTCAGGCTGCGTGCCATAGCCGCCTAATCCAGGGCACCGGGTTGCTTCATCCAGGGATGATACTCGTTCACGACAAAGCCCATAAGGGGCCGGGTACAATCGCATTATGACCGCGCGGATGCGAATCGACATCTATTCAGACACGGTGTGCCCTTGGTGTTTTCTCGGTAAGAGACGCTTCGAGCTCGCACTGGCGCAGCGGCCGCATCTGGAACCTCGTGTGACCTGGCGGCCCTTCGAATTGAATCCCGACATGCCCTGGGAGGGGGTCGAGCGCGCGGCCTATGTAACGGCCAAGCTGGGGGGTCCGGAGCGCCTGGCACGGCTCGAAGAGGCTTTGACGCAACAGGGGGAGGCCGTCGGGGTGCGCTTTCGCTTCGACCTCATCAAACGCATGCCGAACAGCCGGCGCTCGCATCTCTTGATTGCCCATGCCGGACGGTATGGTCTGCAGGACCCCGTCAAAGACCGTGTCATGCAGGCTTATTTTGAGGAAGGCTGCGACATCGGGGAGCTGGATGAGCTGGTCCGCCTCGGCGTCGAGGCAGGACTCGGCGAACGCGAAGCCCGCGCCGCGCTGGTTTTGAGGGAGGGTCAGGACGGGGTGGTTGCGGCTGAGCGACATGCCGGAACCCTCGGCATCACCGCCGTTCCGACCTATATTTTCGATGGTCAGTACACGCTGTCGGGTGCCCAGGAGCCGTCCAACATGGCGCGAATTCTCGACCAGGTCGCCGAGTTCGCCGCGGCACGCGAAGCGGCCTTGTGAATCCCCACGAGTTGACCGGGCAGTCGCGAACGCACGTCGTCGCGGTGACCGACCCGTCCTGCACTTTGCATGCTCATGTGGTTGTGCCGTTCATGAATCTGCACCGGGCGGCACGGGCGGACGGCTTCGACCTCCGGCCGGTGAGCGCATTTCGCGATTTCGATCGTCAGCTTGCCATCTGGAATGGCAAGTTCAGCGGCGAAAGGCCGCTGTATGACGCTGCCGGCTGCGCCATCGATGCCTCGCAGTTGTCGCCGCCGGAGCGCATCGCCGCCATTCTTCGGTGGTCGGCGCTTCCGGGGGCCAGCCGCCATCACTGGGGTACCGACGTCGATCTCATTGACGCGAATGCCCTGGTGCCGGGGTATCGCGTGCAACTCAGCGCTGAAGAATATGCGGACTCCGGGCCATTCGGGCCGCTCGCCGCCTGGCTGGGGGCGCACGCCGCCCGATTCGGCTTTTTTTGCCCCTATCGAGGTGTCCGGTCCGGAGTCCAGGCCGAACCCTGGCATTTCAGTTTTGCACCCGTGGCCGAGACCGCGCGCCGCGCCTTGGGTCCGTCGGTGCTCGGCGCCGCGCTGGCTGCGGTTTCTCTGATGGGCAAGGAGCATGTGCTGGCCCGGTTGGATGAGCTGCATGCCCGATACGTGGCGGCCATCGATTGGCCGTGAGGAAGGCGGGAGCGGCCGCGCAGCCTGAGCCGGCTTCGGCCCACAGGCCGGCCTTAGGCCCAGAGGGTTTTCAAACGATTCAACATCAAGCCGCGAACCTGACCCAACTGATCGTCCTCGGACGTGAACAGCGGCGGATTGCGTCGCAACAAGGGCCACCGCTCCGTGCGAAGGACCCGGTCCAAGAATCCGAGATTGCGGTCGATGGCTTCCATATAAGGGTTCTTGCCGTCGAATAGTACTTCGAGATATCGATAAGCGTGTTCGAACTCGCCCTCCAACCGCACCGCACGTGTCTCGCGCGCGAAGCGCGGAGTTTGACGCAGCAAATCCAATCCCGAGCTATAACGCACCTGCAGCGCTCCGTTGCTGCCGGGCACGGCCGCAATTCCGCCCAGCACGAACTCCGGATATAGCCGGTCGCGGCATTTCTCCAGGTAACAACGATCCGCCATCTGCGCGACGAGATCCGCCGTGCCGAGCAGATGGCCCAGCTTGCGATCGCGTGGATCCGGCAATTGAATCTGACTGAGCTCGACTTCGTAACCGGTGAAATGCACGACGCGCGTCGCGATGGGCACCCAACTTTCCATGCCGATCGTCGGTAAGAAACGCGCCAAGAAACGCGCGCTGCGCGTCACGTGATAAAGAGTGAACTCGGCTCCATTGCGGTGAGTTCGATCGTCGAATTCCCGAATGTAGCCTGCGTCATGGAACAACGACGTTGCCATCGCCATCACGGCGCGCTCCGCACCGAAGCGTTCGACCGCGGGCACGGTGCTCTCGTAACCCACCATCAAGCGGGCCATCGCGAGCGTCATATCCAGCGAATGCTGAAGGTCGTGATACACGGTGTCGACGCCGTGATAGCCGGGCATCCGGCCGGTAAACAATTTGTCGAATTCGTCGAACGCGACAGCGACCCGATCGAAGGATTCGCCGGGCCACGTGGCTGCGAAAAGCTCGCGCACCGCGGCGGCAACGGAGGCCGTGGAGCTGACTTGAACGGTGTTCGTAACGTCGTAATCGTTACGGCGATGATCGTACATCCGCGGAGTCTAAGCTCTTGGGACGGCGAACGCTATGTGCTGGTTCTCCTTCCGGCGATTTACCCGCACCTCGGAGTTCAGGTCCTGGAATATGTTAAAAATCAGTGATCAATACACCTTGAATCCACCGAACTTCGCTCGAATGCGACGCGCCAACGTCGCATAGCCCAACCAGAAACCGCAAGCGGGGGCGACGCACAATGCGGTAACCCAGAGCCAGGGATGCGAGCCGGACGGCCGGTCGTCGACGGTGCTCTTTGAACCGATGGGAACCGCTTCGGACTCCGGCAGGGAAGCCGCGGCCGCAGCGGACGTCGGTGAAGCGGGGGATGCCGCGGCCGGCGTGGAAGACTCGGCGCGCAGCGCGGCAAGCTCCCGAGTCAGACGGGCGACCTCGCTGCGCTCGGCTGCCTCGGCCAGTGCCGGAGTGGTCGCACGATTGCGGTCCAATTCGTCCTGCAGTTGCTTGACGCGCACGCTCGCCGGTTCGCGGGTGGTAAGGTAGGTAGTCTTGACCCAGCCGATTATGCCGTCGGGAAGGCGCACTTGCGTCGACTCGCCGCTCACCGAGAGCGTCTCCACGCTGGCGCCTGAGTGCAGAGTGGCCAGACGCTGGCCTTGGGTGCTCTGCTCGGCATAGACACCGAGCACGAGTTCGTCGGTGACATACGCCGGCGCCGCTCGCCCGTTGGTCGCCAGTCCGTTGGTCGCCAACAGCGCCACGAACAGGGCGGCCGCCTTCACGCCGAGATTCCGGTCTGTTTGAGCAGCGGCCTCACATCGGGTCCGCGCCCGCGAAAACGCACGAATGCGTCCATGGCATCGACGCTGCCGCCGCGCGCAAGAATCGAATCACGAAAACGGGCGGCGGTCGGGGCGTCGAACACGCCCGCTTCCTCGAAGGCCTCGAACGCATCGGCCGCGAGAACTTCGGCCCATTTATAGCTGTAATAGCCCGCTGCATAACCACCCGCAAAGATGTGCGCGAAGCTCGACGGCATCCGGTTGAAGGCGGCCGCCGGCACCACTGCCACACGGCCGCGCACACCGGCGAGGGTTTCGGTCACTTGTGCCCCGAGGGCGGGATCGAAATTCGCGTGCAGTTCGAAGTCGAAAGTCGCGAGTTCGATTTGCCGCAAGGTATCGAGCGCCGCATTGAAAGTCCGCGTTCCCAACAAACGCTGCAGTACGTCCACCGGCAAAGGCTCGCCGCTCGTGACGTGCGCCGATATGAGCGGCAGGACTTCCGGCCGCCAGACGAAATTTTCCATGAACTGGCTCGGCAATTCCACCGCGTCCCAGGCGACGCCGTTGATGCCCGCAATGCTCGGGTAGGCGACCTGCGTGAGCATGTGATGCAAGCCGTGACCGAACTCGTGAAACAGCGTGGTCACTTCGTCATGAGTGAGTAGCGAGGGAACGGAGCCCACGGGCGCGGTAAAATTGCACACGAGTTGGGCCACGGGTGCCGCCTTGCCCGACGGCAATTCCTTGGCGACCACGCACTCGTCCATCCAAGCGCCGCTGCGCTTCTCGCTGCGCGAGTAGGGATCGAGGTAAAAACCAGCGACGATCTTTGCGTCGGAATCCAGCAAGTCGTAATAACGGACGCTCGGGTGCCAGACGCTGACGCCGTCGCGCTCGCGCACCGTGATGCCGTAAAGCCGCTCGGTGAGTGCGAACAACCCGGCCAGCACTTTGGGCAGCGGAAAGTACGGCCGCAGCGCTTCCTGGGAAACCTTGAAGCGGCTCTCCTGGAGCTTCTCGCTGTAAAACGCCACGTCCCAAGCATTGAGCTTGCGGCCGGCGAACTGCTCCAAATCCGAGAATTCCTTCCGCCCCGCCGGCAGGCAACGCCTGGCCAGATCCTCCAGAAAGCTGGTGACCTGCCCGGAGTTCTTGGCCATGCGTGTGGCCAAGGCATAGCCGGCGTAATTCTGAAACCCCAGGAGTTGGGCGAGCTCGTGGCGCAGAGGCAGAAGTTCGGCAATGATCGGGCCGTTGTCGAAGCGGCCGGCGCTCGGACCGACTTCCGACCCGCGGGTGACCCACGCTTCATAGATGTCGCGGCGCAGCTGCTCGCTTTCGGCGCTGGTCATCACAGTCATGTACGTTGGTTGATCGAGTTTCAACAGCCACCCTGGTTGGCCGGCTTCGCGCGCATCGGCGGCGGCCCTGTCGATTGCATTGGCCGGCAAACCTGCGAGCTCGGCACCGTCGGTCACCGCGCGTGAATAAGCGCGGCCGGCATCCAGCACATTTTCAGAGAACTTCGTCCCCAATTGCGCGAGCCGTTGCATGACTTCCCGGTAGCGGGTCTTGCGGTCCGCGGGCAGATCGACTCCGGCCAAGCGGAAATCGCGCAGCGCATTTTCCACCAACTTGATCTGGGTCGGATCGAGCCGGTCGCCCTCGTGCCTCAAGACATGGGCATAGGCGGCCGACAGGGCGGCATTCTGACCCAGCTCGGATGTATAGGCGGTAAGCAAGGGAACGCACTCGTTGTAGGCCTCGCGCATGGCCGCCGAATTTGCCACCGCATTCAAATGTCCGATCGGACTCCACACTCGGCTCGAGCGATAGCTCAGTTCCTCGACCGGCACCACCAACGAGGCGAACGTTGGATTCGATTGCGCCGTCAATTCTGCGAGGCGCGCGCGATTTTCCGACAGCACCTTTTCCAGGGCCGGCCGGGCGTGGGCTGCCTCGATCTTGCCGAAATCGGGGAGGGAGTCGATTTGCAAAAGTGGATTGTTCACCGCGCAATTCTATCAGAGGCGAGTCAGCATCCAGGTAAGTGCCGAGGCGCTTGCGACGAATCCGACCACACCCGCAGCCGCTTGGCGGCGCAGCCGACGCGCCAGGGTTTGCTCGTCGGACGCGGCCAGTAGAAAGGCGCGTCCATCCTCCGGCTTCGACAGCACATTGAGGCCGGGCGCAGCCGCCTCGGTGCCGGCAGCCGCGGCCACCTGCTCACGGGCAGCCGCACGCGCCCGGTCCCACTCGACCGCGCTCAGGACTCCGTCGTGATCCGTATCGAAGCGGGCCAGCAATGAGGCTTGGTCGTGTTTCCAGTCGCGCAGCAGCTGGGCCACGGCACGGTCCGGACCTTCCACGCTGACGCCGCCGAGACTGCGGAACGATCCGATGGCGTAGAGTCGTTCATGCGGCTCCAATCGATGCTCGGTGTAGCGGTACTTTCCCGTGGCGACTGCATCCAAGCACCACCCGAGCACCCCTCCGCCGCTCGGAATGCGGACCCCGTCAGGCCAGTCCGACGAGCCGTACCACACCTCGTTGGTGTTGGGAAACACTTCGGCGCCGCGCGGATCGATCAAGCATCGACCGGTTCCGTCGTCGAGGAGGAACGGCTCCTCGCTGGTGCCGCTTTGCACGGCAGTCCAGGAGCGCGATCGTCTCCCGCCGCGCTCTTCGATTTTGTAACGCCACCAGGTGCACGGGATCCCGGTCAGAGGCGCCTTGTTTTCCTTGTTCGGGGTCATGAGTCCCCGGCCCGTGAATTCGACGTAGCCCTGTGCGGCCGAACGAACCCGCGAAGTCGGCGTGTCCCCGACCACCCGGTTCCTCCGCCAGGATACGAAACAATAGTAAAAGGAATAAACGGCGGCGCTCGCAAGAGCGGCGGCCAACAACCAGAACTTGACTCGATCAGGGCCCTGCATTGCAGCACCCGGCGGAACCGCCGGCGTCACACCCGGAATAGCGCGGCCGTGTCGACGTCGCTCTTTTCCTCTTGCGAGAATTCCAGCAGCTGCGCGGGCCGAAAGCCGAATTGCTGCGCGATGAGGACGTCCGGAAACACCTTGACGCGAATATTGTTGAGATTCACCTGGTCGTTGTAGAGTTCGCGCCGGTCGGCGATGGATTCCTCGAGAGAGGTAATCCGGCTCTGCAACTGCTTGAATGTTTGATCGGACTTGAGTTCGGGGTAGCTCTCGGCGACGGCAAACAGACGCGTCATGCCGGAGCGCAACTGCTGCTCCGCCGCGCCCACCGCGGCGACGTTGCCGGACGCGCTGGCTTGATTGACCGATGTCCGCGCCCGCATCACCTTCTCGAGCGTCTCCTGTTCGAACTGCATGTAGCGCTTGCAGGTGTCGATCAGCTTCGGCAGCTCGTCATGGCGCTGCTTGAGCAACACGTCGATGTTCGCCCAAGCCACCTTGATGTTTTCGTGAAGGCCCACAAGTCCGTTGTAGATGCCGACGCCATAGACGATGAGCGCGACGATCAAGGCTAGGATTATTACCAAACCAATCACCACCGCACCTCATTCCATGGTTGACAGCGTGCCCAGTATATCATTGGGGCTTTGGCGCCTTTCACGATGGAGTTCACAGTGCCGATTCAAGCTTTCGATCTCATCAGCATCGGCGGCGGCAGCGGCGGCCTTGCCTGTGCGCAGCGGGCGGCCGAATACGGCGCCAAGGCGGCGGTCATCGAGTCGCACCGACTGGGGGGGACCTGCGTCAACGTGGGCTGCGTGCCGAAAAAGGTCATGTGGAACGCGGCGAGTGTCGCCCTGTCGCTGGCCGATGCGGGCGACTACGGTTTCGACGTCGATGTGCGCGCCAATGATTGGGCCCTGTTGAAGCAAAAGCGGGATGCCTACATCCTGCGTCTGAACGGCATTTACGCACGCAACCTCGGCGCGAAGGGCGTGACGCTGGTGCGCGGGTCGGCCCGCTTCGTCGACTCGCACACCGTGGAAGTAGGCGGTACCCGAATGACGGCTCCGCACATCGTGATCGCCACCGGAGGCCTGCCGATGGTGCCCGATCTGCCGGGCGCCGGGCTTGGCATCACCTCCGACGGATTCTTCGCGCTCGAACGGCGGCCCCAAAGGGTGGCAATCGTCGGCAGCGGCTACGTCGCGTGTGAACTCGCCGGGGCTTTCCACGAACTCGGAACTCAGGTCGAGCTGTTCATCCGTAAAGATCACGTGTTGACGCATTTCGACGCCATGCTCGGCAAATCGTTGATGCGCGAAATGCGCGCGGAGGGGATGACCATACACGAGCACGTCGTCCCCGCCGCCCTGCAGGGGCAATCCTCGCTCAAGACTCTGATGGCCGCTGACGGCCGGGAGTTCGCGGGGTTCGACGCGGTGCTCTGGGCGATCGGGCGTGGCCCGAATGTGGCTGGACTGGATTTGCCGAGCGCGGGCATCACGCAGGACGGCGCCGGTTTCATCATGACCGATGAGTTTCAGAACAGCAACGTCCCCGGACTATATGCGATCGGCGACGTGACGGGCCGCGCGGCCTTGACGCCGGTCGCAATCGCCGCCGGCCGCCGCCTGAGCGACCGGTTGTTCAATGGTGAAAAGGACCGCCGGCTCGACTACGACTGCATCGCGACGGTGGTCTTTACGCATCCGCCGATAGGGACGGTGGGTTTGACCGAGAGCGAGGCGCGCACGAAGTACGGGGATACCGTCAAGGCGTACGTCGCGGATTTCACTCCGATGTACCACGCACTGACCACGCGCAAGTCGCACACCGACATGAAGCTCGTCTGCGTGGGTCCAGAGCAGAAGATCGTCGGTTGTCACGTCATCGGTGCCGGCGCGGATGAAATGCTGCAGGGATTCGCGGTTGCCGTCCGCATGGGCGCCACCAAGCGCGATTTCGACGACACCGTCGCCATTCACCCGACGAGCGCCGAAGAACTCGTCACGATGCGCTGAGCGAAGCGTGAGGAGATTGCATTTCGTGACGATGCGCTGAGCGAAGCGTAAGGAGATTGCATTTCGTGACGATGCGCTGAGCGGAGCGTAAGGAGATTGCATTTCGTGGTGAATGCAGCGGTTTTATCCCTTGACGCTGCGTGCCGGGATGGGGGATATATAGTGTTAGTCGGCCATTGCTCCAGCCCGACACACCCGAGAAGAAGGCTTCTTTGGACCCCGGCGCACCGACCGATACGCTCCCTTAAGGCGAGGGACCGGGGGGCCGCCGACGGGTGCGTCTCGACCGCCGAGCTGTAGCAATAATCGCAGCAGCATCCCGGGCGGCGTGGGCCGACGATCAATCGGCGCAGTGAGATGCGGCGCCCGAGACGCGGGCGCGAAGCTGCGGGCGCGCCGTCAAGAGTTCTGAGAGAGAGCCTCGAGGGCGGGCTGCGTGTTCGGACGTATCCCTCTCCACAAGTAGAACGACTCGGCCGCCTGTTCGACCAACATGCCCCAGCCCTTGGTGGCGCGGGCGGCATGCAGGGACTTTGCCCACAGCGTGAAGGGCGTCTGTCCGCGGCCGTAGGCCATGTCGTAGCAAAGCGTCGTGTCGCCGACGATGCCGGCCGGCAACATGGGCATTTCACCCTGGAGGCTGGCGGATGTGCCGTTGATGATGAGATCGTATGGCGGGCCGCGCAACTCGGAGAACGCGCAGCCGGAAACCGTGCCCATGTCGGCAAACTCGGCGGCGATTTTTTGCGCCTTGACCGGCGTCCTATTGGCGATGACCACTTCACGCACCTCGCGCTCCAACAACGGTCCGAGCACGCCGCGCACGGCGCCGCCGGCTCCAAGGATCAAGAGCCGCTTGTCGGCGAGATCGAATTGCAGATTGCGTTCGAGATCGGACGTGAGTCCCGCGCCATCGGTGTTGTCGCCGAGCAGAGTGGTATCTTCGAAGAACGCGATCGTGTTCACGGCTTGCGCCCGGGTGGCACGGGGCGTGAGTTCGTTCACGAGTTCAGCCGCCGCTTGCTTATGGGGAAGCGTGATGTTGAGGCCGCGCACACCGCCCGCGAACAGCTTCAGCGTGTCGCGGCGAAAATCATCGGCCGTGATGTCGAACAGCCGGTACACCAGGTTCTGCGCCGTCGCCTTGGCGAACATGCCGTGAATGAAAGGCGACCAGCTATGCGCGACAGGGTGGCCCACCACGCCGTATTGATCCGGATTTCCGAGCTCGTTGGGTTGGTTCACGACTTGATCCATTCGGCGGCGCGCTTGGCGAAATAGGTGAGGATGCCGTCGGCGCCTGCGCGTTTGATCGACACCAACGCCTCGAGCGCGACGGCGCGCTCGTCGATCCAGCCGTTGGCGGCCGCGGCCATGATCATCGAGTACTCGCCGCTTACTTGATAGACGAACGTCGGCATCGCGAATCGATCTTTGATGATCCGGACGATGTCCAGGTACGGGAGTCCCGGCTTTATCATCACCATGTCCGCGCCCTCGGCGATATCGAGCGCGACTTCGCGCAGCGCCTCGTCCGAATTGGCCGGATCCATTTGATAAGTGTGCTTGCTGCCGCCGCCGAGCTGCCCGGCAGAGCCGACGGCGTCGCGGAACGGGCCGTAGAAGCTCGACGCGTACTTGGCCGCGTAGGCGAGGATTCGCGTGTGGACCAGCCCCGCGGTCTCGAACGCGCCGCGGATTGCGGCAATGCGGCCGTCCATCATGTCGGAGGGCGCGACCACGTCGGCGCCCGCGTCCGCGTGCGAGCGCGCCTGGCGGACCAGCGTCTCGACCGTCAAGTCGTTCTGAACGTAACCGTTACCATCGATCAGGCCATCCTGGCCGTGGGTGGTAAACGGATCGAGGGCCACATCGGTGATGACGCCAAGGGCTGGGAACTCCTTCTTGACCGCCCGCACCGCCTGCTGCGCGATCCCTTCGGGATTCCAGGACTCGCGGGCGTCCAAGGACTTCCTTTCGGTCGGGGTGACGGGAAAAAGCGCGATGGCCGGGATCCGGAGCCGGACCAGCGACTGGCATTCGCGCAACAATTCGTCCACCGAGAGCCGTTCGATGCCCGGCATGGACGCGATCGCTTGCCGCTGTTTGCGACCTTCGACCACGAACATGGGGTAAATCAGCGAGTCCACGGTGAGTTGCGTTTCGCGCATGAGCCGACGGGAAAACTCGTCACGCCGCATGCGCCGCATGCGAATCCGCGGAAATGAATTCGTGCTATTTCCGGTCATCTCAATGTGACTCCTGCAATCGCGAGCAATTTTACGCCACTATCGGGTCTGCCTGCCCTGACGCCCCCCCGGTCGCGGGCTCTTCGGGGCGCGCGGCCGCTTCGTAACGCGCTAATATCGCAGGGAAGATATCTTAAGTCGGGTGCTGATTCATACATGAAGGATCCGGTCAGCGGAAATCAACGGCGCGCCCGCTTTCAGGCGCTGTGCCAATCCCTGCGCCCGGATCTCCTCCGTTTTGCCTTTTGGCTGACCCGCGACCGGGCCCTGGCCGAGGACGTGGTGCAGGAAACCATGATCCGGGCGTGGAAAGCACAGGATTCTCTGCTGGACGAGGGCGCCGTCAAACCCTGGTTCCTGACGATAATCCGCCGGGAATATGCGCGCACTTTCGAGCGCAAGCGGTTCGTTACCGTGGACGTCGAGGAGCTCATCGCCAAGGAGGAACCGATGCTCGCGGCGGCGGACGACCAAGAGCTGGTGGAACTCCGGACAGCGATATTCAAGCTACCCAGCGAGTACCGTGAACCGCTGGTGATGCAGGTTTTGATGGGCTATTCGACGGCCGAGATCGCCGCGGAGCTTGAATTGTCGAACGCGGCCGTGCTGACGCGCTTATTCCGCGCCCGCAAGCAGCTGCGCACCATCTGCGGCGAAGACACCACCCTGGACCCGGAAGAATGATGGACTGCGGACACGTCAGACGGGCGATGTTGGCCGAACCGTCGAATGACGATGCCGAAGTGCGCTTGCATCTAGCCACCTGCCCCGAATGCACGCGATACGCCCTGCAGCTCCGCCGGTTCGAGGACCGGCTCCATCGCGCCCTGCGCGTGGATGTGAACCCGCGGTTGATGGAACAACGGGTGGTGACGCCGCTGCGGGCGCCACGGTCGCGCGGCGCGCGGGCCTGGGAGCCGCCGCACCGTCGCTGGCTCGCCGCGGCGGCGAGCGTGCTGCTGGGCACCGCGGTGGCCGTCAGCCTGTGGCTTGCTGCGCCGGGACGCAGCCTTGCTGCCGACGTCGTGAAGCATATGGCGGAAGAGCCGTATGCCTGGGCGCGCACCGATGCCCCGGTGCCGGAGGCCCGGCTGGACAAGGTGTTGACCGATTCACATGTACGATTGAAGGCGAGCGCCGGGCTCGTGAGTTACGCCAATAGCTGCTCGTTCCGCGGCCACACCGTGCCCCACCTGGTCGTGCAGACGGACGCGGGTCCGGTCACCGTCATGGTGCTGACTCACGAGCAGTTACGCCGTGCAATGCGGTTCAACGAACAGGGATATCGGGGTGTGATCGTTCCGGTCCAGGGCCACGGCAGTCTCGCCGTTCTCGAGCGGGGTCCCGAGATGGATATCAAGACGGTCGAAGGCGTCGCCTCGCGGGTACTCCGCGCCCTCGACTGGACGGCCTGATATGCTACAAGCCGACCTTACCCAGCAGATCCACGAGCCGGCGCGAACTGGCCGCGAGCGTCGGATGGTCGACCTCGAACTGCACGGCGATTTTCTCCAAACGGTCGGGTAGCGACCGTGCCGCCGCCGGTTGATCTGGTAACGGGGCCCCCGCAGCTGCGGACGCAGTCAGATCTCGGTCCATCAGGCGCTTGATATCCTCCATGATTTCGCCGAGCAGCTGATTCGAGCGCGGATCGATGCGCCGCGCCACGCCGAGTTCTTCGTGCAGTTTCATCAATTGTTCGCGCAGCGCGTCGGTATTCATGGTCGACTCCCTCCAGGTGCCAGTCATTTTGCCATTAGCTCGGGCGTGAGGCGTGCGACTTCTACGTAACCGGCTCCGGCCGGGGCCACTCTGCCGTGGATGGCTTGGTAGGCATGCTTTAGGAAGTCGTCCGCTCCATACGGTGGGTTGACCACCATGAGGCCGCTGCCGGCAAGGCCCACGCCGGCGTCGTCGGGATGCACGGCGAGGTCGGCATACAACATCTTCGGAACCCGCAAAGTCTCGAAGCGAGCATGAACCAGGCTTCGCTGCGTCGCGCTGCGTATGGGATACCACATCAAGTAGGTGCCGCTGGGCCAGCGTCGATAGGCATCCGCGAAGGACTGCAGCATGGTTTTCAATTCATCGAGGCTCTCGTACGGGGGATCGATGAGCACCAGCCCGCGGCGTTCGTCGGGCGGCAGGAACGCCTTGAGCGCCGCGTACCCGTCGCCGATTTCGGTCCGAACCCGTCCCAGGGACTCGATTTCACGCATCGTCGCGCGCGCCTCGGCGGGCATCAATTCGACGAAGAGGGCGCGGTCCTGTGGCCTCAAATTACCTGCGATGAGGGCCGGTGATCCCGGATAGCGCGCCAGGCGCTTGCCGCGGCGGGCGTGAATGGCGTTGAAGTAGCCGGCGAGCGCGGCGTCGCCGATGCCCTTCTCGATCAGTCGTTGAATGCCGCGGTCTGCCTCGCCGGACTTGACGGCTTCCGCGGACTGCAAGTCGTAGAAGCCGCGTCCCGCGTGACTGTCCAGAACAAAATATGCGGATTCCTTCCGTTTCAGCGCATCGAGACAGAAGAGCAAGGCCACGTGCTTGGCGATGTCGGCAAAGTTACCGGCGTGATAGATGTGTCTGTAGTTCATGCGGTCGCCATTGTGCCTCGGCCAGATAGCGGCGTCGCTTAAGTTCCCCGACCGCCGGGGCGGTCGAGCAGGTAAGCTCGCCGGGCCGGCGGAGAGCGTCTGATAGAGTGGCGCCTCGGACCGGGCAGCCCCGGCCGCGACGCCCGGCGGGGCGAGGCCGCCCTGCGGGGACGATTTTCTCACCATCAGGTGCCCCATGGCGCTCGGCGCTACGATTTATTCATTCAACGTCGATCTCGCGAATTCGGACCGCGGCGTCTATTTGCCGTTGGATTTGCGCGTGGCGCGGCACCCCTCCGAGAGCGAAGCGCATTTCCTGACGCGCGTGCTCGCGTACTGCTTCGAATACGAAGAAGGCATCGCCTTCTCGAACGGCCTGTCCGAACCGGACGAGCCGTCGATCGCGATCCGCGACCTGACGGGCCTGCTTCGTGTATGGATCGACGTGGGTGCTCCGGAAGCTGCGCGGCTGCACCGCGCCGCCAAGGCGGCGCCGCGCGTCGTGGTCTACACGCACAAGGACCCTCGACTGCTGGCAGAACGGCTCGGCGGCGAACGCATCCATCGCGGTGGGGCGCTGGAAGTGTATGCGTTGGATCCGGCGTGGCTCGCGGCGCTTGCCGCGAGACTTCAGCGCCGCATGATGTTCTCGTTGACCATCGCGGAACAGCACGTCTACCTCTCGCTGGGCGATGAGACGTTGCCCTGCGTCATCGAAAGAATCGCCGTCCCGCTCAAGGTGTAGAGTCTCGCCCTGCCAGGGGTTGGACTTCATCCGGAAAGGTTACAGTTCCGCCAGATAGTCTCTTGGGTGCAGGAAGTGTTCGTACAGCCGGGATTCGGGAGTGCCCGGTTCGGGCCGCCAGTCGTAGTCCCAGCGGACCAACGGCGGCAAGGACATCAAGATCGATTCGGTACGCCCGCGCGATTGCAGACCGAACAACGTGCCGCGGTCGTACACAAGATTGAACTCCACATACCGGCCACGCCGATAGAGTTGAAAGTCGCGCTCCCGGTCTCCCCAGGGCATCCGCATGCGGCGTTCCAGAATGGGCATGTAGGCGGCAAGAAAATGATCGCCGACGCTGCGCGCGAAGCTGAAGGAATGGTCGAAGCCCTTATCGGAGTAGTCATCGAAGAACAAACCGCCGACGCCGCGTGTTTCGTTTCGATGCGGTAGGAAGAAATAGCGGTCGCACCAGGCCTTGTACTTTTCGTACATCCCGGGCCCGAAGGGCTCGCAGGCCGCTTGGGCGGTGCGGTGCCAGTGCAGGACGTCTTCGTCGAACGGATAGTACGGGGTGAGATCGAAGCCGCCGCCGAACCACCACACGGGAGGCAAACCTTCCGGAGTCGCAACCAGGAAACGCACATTGCAATGAGTGGTGGGCGCATAGGGGTTCCGCGGATGAAACACCAGCGACAGGCCCATGGCCTCGAAAGGAGCGTCGGCCATCTCCGGGCGTTGATTCGATGCGGAAGGCGGCATTTTCGCACCGAAGACATGTGAAAACGACACGCCGGCCCGTTCGAAGACCGAACCGGCGGAAAGCACGCGGCTCTCGCCCCCACCGCCTTCCGGCCGCTCCCAGGGATCGCGGCGGAATCTGACCGTGTCGATGCCTTCCACGGCGGCCGTGATGCGGTCGTGGAGGCCATTGAGGTAGCGTTTGACGGCAAGCGCTTTCTCGCTCGAGGACGACGCAGCCGAGATCGCGGACTTATGCATGACCTGCCCCCTCAGGTTTTCTTCTTAGAGGCGCTCTTTTTTTCGGGTTTGACGGCGGTCTTGGGCGCCGCTGCCGGTTGCAGAGGTGCCTTCTTGTTCGCAGCGGCTTTGGATGCCTTTGCGGCAAGCCGCTGCGGCATGGCGGGTGCCGATCCGGGCTTGGTGGACCGCGCCTTTTTTCCGCCCGCCCCGCGGGCTTTTCCGACCCCGGTTTCGCCCGCTTCGACGGCCGCGGCGGCCGGTTTGTCCGTCCCCTTGCTGTTCTTGGCTTTGGCGTTCTTCTTGCCCCACCGGCCGAAGGTCCGCACCGGCGCCGTCGCCAGCATGGTTTGGCATTCCTCCAAGCTCATGCTCTTCGGATCGCGGTCCTTCGGAATTTTGGCATTGCGCTGCTTGTCCGTGATGTAGGGGCCAAAGCGGCCGTTCAGCACTTGAATCCCTGCGTCGGGAAAATCCAGGATGAGCCGGTTGGCATCCGCGATTTCCTTTTCGCGAATCACCTCCAGCGCCCGCTCGAGGGTTATTTCATAGGGGTCGTCCGTCTTGAGCGAGACGTATTTGGCGCCGAACTTCACGTAGGGGCCGAAGCGGCCGACATTGGTCGTGATCTCTTCGCCGGCGGCAGTCTGCCCCAACTTGCGCGGCAGTTTGAACAGCTCGAGCGCTTGTTCGTGGGTGATCAAATCCATCTTCTGACCCGGGCGCAGACCGGCGAAGCGCGGCTTGTCCTCATCGTCCTTGGTGCCGATTTGCACGAAGGGTCCAAAGCGGCCCATGCGCACGCTCATCGGTTTGCCGCTCACCGGATCAATGCCGAGGTCGCGCGCCTGGGCGACTTCCTCGCGGCTGACCGAGGTTTCGGTATGGTTGACCAGATCGATGAAGGGCTTCCAGAATTTCTCCAGCAGCGGCACCCACTCTTGGTCGCCGGAGGCCACTGCGTCCAGCGAGTCCTCCATTTTGGCCGTGAAATCGTAGTCCACGTACGTGGTGAAGTACTGCGTCAAGAATCGACTGACGATCTTGCCGATATCCGTCGCCGTGAAGCGCCGGCTTTCGATGTCGACGTACTCGCGGTCGCGCAGTGTCGAGATGATCGACGCATAGGTCGAAGGACGGCCGATGCCGTACTCTTCCAGCGCCTTGACCAACGATGCTTCGGAGAAGCGCGGCGGCGGTTCCGTGAAGTGTTGAGTCGGAACCACCCCCGTCAGCTTCACTTTGTCGCCTTCCTTCATGGGCGGCAGCACGTGATCGGAGTCGTCTTGAACGACGTCGTCCATGCCTTCCTGGTAAACGGAGATGTAGCCCGGCTTCACCAGAGTCGAGCCGTTGGCGCGCAGTACGGTTCGCGGGGGGGCATTCGCGGCCTTCGCCTGCTCGGCGGTGCCGGCGAGCAAATCCACCGCCACGGTGTCGAATATCGCCGGCGCCATCTGGCACGCGACCGTGCGCTTCCAAATCAAGGAATACAGGCGAAACTGATCCGCCTCGAGGTGCTTTTCGATCTCGTTGGGCAGAATGTTGGCCGCGGTCGGGCGAATTGCCTCGTGAGCTTCCTGCGCATTCTTCGACTTGGTCTTGTAGATGCGCGGCTCCTCGGCCAGTCCCTCCTTGCCGTAGAGCTGCACGATCGTGTCTCGAATCTGGCCGATGGCCTCCATGGCCAGATTCAGGGAGTCGGTGCGCATGTAGGTGATGAGGCCGGCGGCACCCTCGCCGATGTCGACGCCTTCATACAGTTGCTGCGCGACGCGCATGGTCTTCTGAGCGCTGAAGCCGAGCTTGCGGGCGGCCTCCTGCTGCAATGTGGATGTGGTGAAGGGCGGCGCCGGATTACGCCGGCGCTGTTTGCGATCCACACCCAGCACGGTGAGCGTTCCCTTGGCCGCGTCCTTGAGCGTGCGCTCAACCTCGCGCGCTTCGGCTTCGGTGGTGAAGCTGAACTGTTCGACCTTGGCGCCCGCGTACTCGACCAGCTTGCCCGGAAACTTCTGCTCCGAATGTTCCAGTTCCGCGTCGATGGTCCAGTATTCCCGGGCGACGAAGGCCGCGATTTCGTCCTCGCGCTCGCAGATCATCCGCAATGCCGGGCTTTGCACGCGGCCCGCCGAGAGCCCCGGACGGACTTTTTTCCAGAGCAACGGCGATAAATTGAATCCGACCAGAAAATCGAGGGCCCGCCGGGCCTGTTGTGCATTCACCAAATCCACGGACAGCTCACGGGGCTGCGCCATGGCTTCGCGTACCGATGCCTTGGTGATCTCGTAGAAGACCACCCGTTGCACGGTCTTGCCCTCGAGTTCGCCCTGGGATTTCAGGAGCTCGTAGAGGTGCCAGGAAATGGCTTCGCCCTCGCGGTCAGGGTCGGTGGCGAGGTACAGGGACTTGGCCTTCTTCAGTGCGCGGGAGATGGCATCGACGTGCTTCTGGTTGCGCTCGACGACTTGATACTTCATCGCAAAGTGGTGTTCCGGATCCACCGCGCCTTCCTTGGGCACCAGATCGCGCACATGCCCATACGAGGCGAGCACCTCGAAGTCCTTTCCCAGGTACTTCTTGATGGTCTTCGCCTTCGCCGGCGACTCCACGATAACGAGATTGATGCTCAAAGTCGGCTAGTGCAGTGCGTCAGAGCGCTCTTCGAAGACCAGGTCTTCCATCTGCGCGTAAGCGGACTCTTGGCCAGGTTGGCTGAACAGCACCATAAGGACGACCCATTTCACTTGTTCAATGTCGATTTCGTCGGCTTCGAGCGCCATCAGGCGATCGATCACCAGCTCACGCTGGGTGGCGGAGAGGATGCGAACATTCTCCAGATACATCAGATAGCCGCGAACGTCGGTATCGAGGCGCAGCAGCTCCTGGCCGCTGAAGATGCGCACGGCGCGAGCGGTCGCCTCGGCAACCTTGCCCAGCTGCTCGCCGGAAAGCCCGTCAAGCCACTCCAACGCGCGTTCGATGTCCGGCTCAGCAAATCCGGCCTTGTCCAGCTCGAGTTTCAAAATGCTGCGATCCGGTCGCGGTTCATCGTCCGCGCTCATGTAATTCTCGAAGAGATAGATGAGTAGATCGAGAACGTTATCTTTCACCTCCGGCTCTCCTGTTGGCGACTCGGGAGTAGCGGCCCCCGGGGGCGGCCTGAACGTGGCCTTCGAGCTCGAGGATCAGCATCATCGAGGACACGACTTCTGGTTTGAATCCGGTTCGGACGATCAACTTGTCGAGGTCCACAGGATCAAAGCCGAGCGCATCTAACAAGATTTTGTGATCCTTGTCCAATCCGGCTGTCGGGCGGAGCCGCTGCGAGGCACCGGCGGCTTGCGCCAAGTCATTGGCGAAGAAGGCGGAAAAGTTCAACTCCCGCAATATGTCATCCGCGGTTTCGGTCAATTTCGCGCCGCTTTTGATGAGTTCGTGGCAGCCTCTGCTCAAGGGACTATGAATTGAACCCGGCACGGCGAACACGTCCCGGCCATAGCAGTTTGCCATCCGGGCGGTGATCAACGAGCCGCTGCGGCGGGCCGCTTCGACCACCAGCGTGCCCAAGCTCAAACCCGCGATGATGCGGTTGCGTCGGGGAAAATGCCCGCGCCGCGGCGGGGCTCCCGGGGCGAACTCAGAGAGCAGTGCACCGTGTCGCTCGATGTCCTCGTAGAGCGGCCGGTTGGATCGGGGGTAGATGACGTCGATACCCGAACCCAGCACGCCCAGCGTGATCCCTTGCGCCCGGAGCGCCCCTAGGTGCGCGCACGCGTCGATGCCCTCGGCCACGCCGCTGGTGATCCCCAAGCCGCGCTCGCCCAAGTGCTCGGCAAACGCGAGGGCGGTTTCGCGTCCTTGGGCCGTGGGATTGCGGCTGCCGACGATGGCCAATTGCGGTTCGGCGAGCGCGCTCAAGCTGCCCGATACATACAGCGCGACCGGGCACTGCGGTATCGACAGCAGCAGCGCGGGAAAGCGCGGGTCCGTGAACGGGAGGAGGTGATGGCCTGCCGAATCGAGCCAACGCCGCTCGCAGGTGCGGGGAAGGGCGCGAGGGCTCGAAAGGAATGCGCGGGTCTCGGGCGACATCGCCGCCTTCTGCCAACCGGCCTCGGACGCTTGAACGACGGCGCGTACCGATCCGAGCCGATCCAGTGCCAGCGACAGTCCAGCGATGTCGAGCCCGGGGGCGCGCACCAGCGTCGCCCAGGCAAGCAGATCGTCGTTCTCGGTCATTCGCCGGATTATGCACAACGACCCCCACGAGGGCCGGACGCGGCTCCTGCGTGATCGCTCAGTTTTGCCGCGATCAGCCCGTTGGCCGCGATCCGCCTATTGGCCGGCCCTTCCTATGGATTCTCGACGAGGTCCTGCACGCGAATGATGTCCTTCGCTTCCATGATGAGGCCGTAGCTGATCTGGTCAAAGGTCTTGAACACCATGAATGTACCAGTGCGCTCGTCCGGCAGTTGCACGTTCTTCGCGCCCAGCCGGGACATCCCGCCGAGATATCCTTTATCGACGGTGTCGCGGACGTATCCGCCGACCTCGAACACAGCAAGCACGTTGCCGGGCACCAGGCCGTCGCGCGCGCCGCGGTTGATGACGACCACCTGATACTGTCCAATCACGGTGACGCCGTCGGACACGGCCATGATGCGGCCGTTGATCTTCACGTTGGGCGGGCTGGGAGTGAAATCCAGGGGCACATCGCCGCCGCCGGCGAACAGCTTGTCGCCGGGTACGGTCTCGCGGCTGGATTCCGTCATGATGAGTGTGGCCGGCTCGCCGCCGCGGGTGACGTGACCGGAACCGGTAAAGATGCCGTCGTAGCCCACGATACGGTCGTCATCGGGATCGCGTAGCGGGTCGCCCACCCGGATCACGTTGTAGTGCATCCCCGTTT
Source organism: uncultured Gammaproteobacteria bacterium (assembly GCA_963799885.1). Classification (GTDB taxonomy): domain Bacteria; phylum Pseudomonadota; class Gammaproteobacteria; order Steroidobacterales; family Steroidobacteraceae; genus Bog-1198. Next base: position 633,663 of record CAWCYX010000008.1, read on the forward strand.
CCGCGGGCGACTGGAAACCTCGTGCGTACAGCGTGTCGCCGTTCGAAATGATCAGATGGCTGTCGCGGGTCGAAAAGACGTACGGAGCGCCCTTGATCTGCTCGTTCGCCAGCACCGTCGGTTTGGACATGAAGGCAGCCACCGCGGCGTAGGGGATGGTGGTGATTGCCGACTCCAACGGTTCACTGCGGACCCGCGGCAGTACGCGCGCGGAGCCGCCGCGTTCCATCGCACCACGCTGCAGCGTCACGCGCGGCCGGCCGTCGATGTACACCAGCCGGAGCGTGTCGCCGGGATAGATGAGGTGCGGGTTTTGGATCTGCTTGTTCACCTGCCAAATCTCGGGCCAGAACCAGGGGTCGCGCAGAAATACCTTCGCAATACCCCATAGAGTATCGCCGCGCTTGACCACGTAGCTGTCGGGAGCGTTCGGCGCCAGGGCGGGCGCCCCGCCGGAAGCCATCGCTGCCTGGGTTCCCCCGGCAGGCGCGGATGGACCCGCATCGATGGCGGCCTCCATGGCGGTTCGATCGTCGCCCACGACCGCCCCTTCCACGTTGGGTTCGGAGCTGACCACCGGTACCGGCGCAGTCATCGGCCGCTCGGCGCGGCAACCTGCCACCAGCGAGACGGCAAGGGTTAAGGCAATTAAGTGATGGCCATGCATTCGTGATCGCTCCCTTGAGTCACCTGGGTCTATGGTGCCGGGCCGGCTGATATACTGCGCGCCTGCCGCCAAAGACTGGGACGTATCGCCCGTTTTTGCCGATTAACCGCGCTGTGTGTTCGCGCGCCTTACGGGCAATAAGTTAAGCAGCGGCGGAACTTTAACAACATTCATCGGCCAAAAACACGACATCGCTCTCATAACTCCCATGACCAAGCTCGCAATTTTGGAGTATCCGGACCCCCGTCTCAGGAAGACGGCAGAACGGGTGGAAGTAGTCGATGATGCGGTGCGTCAATTGGTCGCGGATCTCTTGGAGACCATGTATGCCGCCAACGGCGTGGGCCTTGCCGCCACGCAGGTCGATGTGCATCGGCGCGTCATCGTGCTCGACGTCAGCGACGAGCGCAACCAACCCATGGTCTTCATCAATCCGGAGCTCTTGAAGGCCGACGGACGCGGTCCCGGTGAAGAAGGCTGTTTGTCGGTGCCCGATATTTACGACAAGGTGCAGCGTGCTACCCACATCCGCGTGCGCGCCTTGGGACGCGACGGGGCGCCTTTCGAGATGGATGCGGAAGGGCTTTTGGGTGTTTGCATCCAGCATGAGATGGACCATCTCGAGGGCAAGCTGTTCGTCGACTATCTGTCGGAACTCAAGCGCCAGCTCATTCGGCGGCGCCTTGAAAAAGAGCGAAAGCAGCGTTCCACGGGCCGCGACAGTCCTGCTGCGGCGCGCAGCGCGGCGGCGCCCGCCCCAGCGACGCCTTCCCGACCGGCCTTATAGGACTTGAGTACCGATCAGAGGTCTTTGAGGCTGGGGTTCGCCGGCACGCCGCAGTTTTCCGTCCCTGCGCTGGATGCGCTACTGGCCTCGCGGCACCGGGTGGTCGCCGTCTTCACACAACCGGACCGCCCGGCGGGCCGGGGTCAGACCCTGCAGATAAGCGCCGTCAAACGGCGCGCCCTCGACGCCGGACTTCCGGTGCTCCAGCCGGCCAGTTTCAAAACGCCGGACGCTGCTGCCGCCCTAGACCGCCTGCAGCTGGATGCGCTGGTGGTGGTAGCGTATGGCTTGATTCTGCCGGCGGCCGTACTTGCCCTGCCGAAATTCGGCTGTTTCAACATTCATGCCTCGCTGCTGCCGCGCTGGCGCGGCGCGGCGCCCATTCAGCGCGCGCTGCTTGCGGGAGACACCACGACCGGCGTGACGATCATGCGCATGGAAGCCGGTCTCGACACGGGCCCGGTACTCGCGGCCCGCGAAGTACAGATCGGCGAGCGGGAAACCGCGGGAAGCCTACATGACCGGCTCGCGCCGCTCGGCGGCGAGCTCCTGGTCGAGACCCTGGACGCGATCGCCGCCGGCAGCGCGCGCGAGCAGCCGCAATCGCAATTCGGCATCATCTACGCCGCGAAAATCACCAAGGCCGAGGCGCTGATCGACTGGCGCGAGGCGGCCACCAGCATCCTGCGGCGGGTGCGCGCCTTCAATCCGTGGCCGATTGCCGAGACCAGAATGAATGGGGCGCAGCTGCGCGTCTGGGAGGCCGAGCTGGTCCCCGGCACGTCTGCGGCGTCCGCGGCGCCGCTGTCCGCCGCCGCCCCGTCCCCGTCCGCCGCCCCGTCCCCGTCCGCTGCCCCGTCCCCGTCCGCTGCCCCACCACCCATCACCCCGCCGCCGGGCAGCGTGGTCGCCGCCTCGAGCGCCGGCATCGATGTGGCCTGCGGTCGCGGTGCGTTGCGGCTGCTCCGTCTGCAGCTCGCGGGCCGCAAACCGTTGGCGGCGCCGGAATTTCTCAAGTCGCAGCGGGGCCCACTCACGAGTTTCACAAGCCCATGAACAACCCTGCCGCGGGCGCTCGCTCGGTCGCCGCCCACGCTGTGGCACGGATTTTGCGCGAGGGAGTCACGCTCGATGCGGCTTTGCGCGATGCGCTGGCCGCGACGCCGGCGGCCTTGGGGCCGTCGGTGCGTTCCCTGAGCTACGGAGCGGTACGCGGTTACTACCGCCATGAGGCGATCCTGAGCCGTTTGTTGTCGCAGCCGGTCCGGTCGCTCGATCTGCTGGTCAGAGCGCTGCTATCGGTGGCGCTGTTCGAGTTGGAAGATGCGCGCACCCCCGAGTACGCCGTGGTCGACGCGGCGGTGAAAGCCGCCAAGGCGACCGATGCCGCGCGGGCCAGCGGTCTCGTCAACGCGGTGCTGCGGCGCTATCTGCGCGAGCGTAAGACCGTGGATGCCGACATCGCGCGCAACCCGGCGCTGCGGCACGCCTCGCCGATCTGGCTCGCCGATCGCTTGCGCGCCGATTGGCCGGTGCGTTGGACGCAATTACTGGCGGCCGGCGATGCCCAGGCGCCGATGTGGTTGCGGGTCGACGGCCGGCGCGCCACCACGGAGTCCTACTTGGAGCAGCTCCGCGGCGCGGGCCTCGGCGGCCGCGCGGAGGCCCGTGTGCCGCTGGCCATTGCGCTCGACGCGCCATGCGATGTCCATGATCTGCCGGGGTTCGCACAGGGTTTGGTCTCCGTACAGGATTTGGGCGCGCAATGCGTCTCGTTTCCCCTGGAACTCGCCGCCGGCCAGCGAGTCCTCGATGCGTGCGCGGCACCGGGCGGCAAGACCGCCTTGATCGCGGAACGCGAGCCCTCCCTCGCACACCTGCTGGCCCTCGACATCGATCCGCAGCGCCTGACCCGTGTGCAGGAGAACCTCGTACGCGGCGACCTGCGCGCCGAACTCAAGTCGGGCGATTTAGGTACACCGGACGCCTGGTGGGATGGCGTGCCCTTCGACCGCATCCTGCTGGATGCGCCATGTTCCGCCCTCGGGGTGATCAGGCGCCACCCGGATATCAGGCTGCGCAAGTCTCCCTCTGAAATCGATAAACTGCCCCTGCTGCAGGCGCGCCTGCTGGCCGCGTCATGGCGCATGCTGGCGCCCGGCGGTCGTCTGGTGTACGCCACCTGTACCGTCACCCGCAGTGAAAATCGCGACGTGGTGGCGGCATTCCTTGCCGGCACTCCCGATGCCGGCATCGTTCCACCCGAGAGTTGGCCCGGGTGGCCGGGATTCGGCGATGCCGACGGCTTCGGCCGCCAGATCCTTCCCGGCGAGGCGGGCGCCGACGGCTTCTATTATGCTGCCTTGCTGAAGCATTGACCGCGACCAAGCAATGAATGCCGCGCCATCCAAAAATGCAGGGTCGAGACACACCGGCGCGCTACGGCGCGGCGCCGTACTGCTGATCGCCGTGGTACTGCTCGCGGAAATTCCGGGCGCCACGCCGGTGCGCGCGGAGGGACTCGAGGGGCGTTTCGAAGTCCGGTCCGCCGACCTCGAACTCCAGGATGGCGTATACCATCTGAATGCACGGATCGATCTGCCGGTGGGCGACGCAGTGCGCCGCGGTTTGGTCGAAGGCGTGCCGCTCGGGCTCGAATTGGACATCGATATCGAGCGTGTCCGGCAGCTGTTGCCCAACTCGCGGGTGGCCGAATTGATCCAGCGATACCATCTGCAATACAACGCCGTGAGCGCGCGCTTCATCCTGCGCAACGACAACAGCGGCCAGCAAGAGTCCTTGGGTACGCTCGACGCGGCGCTCGAACAGCTGTCCGAAATTCACGGCCTGCCGCTGCTGGATAAGTCCTTGATCGCGGCCGACCGCCGCTACGAAGCCAACGTGCGGGCGAAAATCGATTACGGGACGGTGCCGTTCTCGCTGCGGATGCTGATGTTCTGGGTCAACGAATGGCATCGCGAAAGCGATTGGTACACATGGACGTTGCAGCCCTAACGCGCAAATACGGTTCCACCGTGCTGGGCACCGTCGGTGTCGTGCTGTGGCTGGTCGCGCTCTATCTCCTGGGCTCCGCCGCGCAGAATTCGGCCGAGTTCGACAAGTGGCTGCCTTGGATACTGCTCATCAATATCTCGGGCATGCTCACGCTGTTCGTGCTGCTGGCGACCAAGCTCACGCGTCTGGTGCGCGACTACCGCCGGCATGTGCCGGGCTCGCGCTTGAAAGGCCGCACCGTCGCGATCTTCAGTGCCCTCGCGGTGGCGCCCATTCTCGTCGTCTATTACTTCTCGCTGCAGTTCCTGAACCGCGGCATCGACAGCTGGTTCGAGATCGAGGTGAGTCAGGGACTGAAGGATACGCGTGAATTGTCGCATGCCGCGCTCGAGGTCGGGTGCGCGAGTTCCTGCAGCACACGCAGGTGGTGGCGCACGAGCTGTCGACCCTGTCCGATTTCGAGTTGATCGGTACCTGGATCGGGAGCGGCGCGAAAGCACCGCCTTGGAATTCACGGTCGTGGGCGCACAGACGCGGATCATCGCCACCAGTTCCGATCGCCCGATGGACATGCTGCCCGTTCCGGCGACCGACGAAATGATGCTGCAAGTCCGGCGCGGCAGACCTTACGTGAGTCTGGATACGGACGCCGTCGGCGGCTACGTCATCCGCGCGGCGTCGCCGCTCGAGAACAGCGGCGGTTCCGGCGCGCGAGTGCTGATCGCGCTGTACCCGGTGCCGCAACAGCTCTCGCAGCTTGCGGACACCGTGCAGCGGTCGTATACGCAGTATGCGAATTTGGTGCAGCTGCGTGGACCGCTCAAGTCGACCTTCCTGCTGATTCTGTCGTTCGTCGTCCTGATGTCGCTGATTGCCGCCGTTTACGGCGCGTTCTTCGCCGCGCAGCGCCTGGTGCAGCCGGTGCAGGATTTGATTGCGGGAACGCGCGCCGTCGCCAAGGGCAATTACGACACCAAGCTGCCGCTGCCGTCGCGCGATGAGCTCGGGTTCCTGGTGACCTCATTCAACGATATGACCAAGCGACTGGGACGCGCACGCGAGGAGACCCGCCGCAGCCAGCAGGCGGTGGAGGCGGAGCGGGCGGGCCTTGCGGTCATCCTGGCGCGCCTGTCGACGGGGGTGGTGTCTTTGGAACCGGATCTGACGGTGCGCACCGCGAACCAGGCGGCCAGCGCCATTCTGGGTGTCGACCTGGAAGCGGCGGTCGGCTCGAGATTCGATGAGGCCATCAGCGACGGCACGTTGTTCACGCAGTTCATCGGCACCGTGAAGCTCAGCGCTCGGCGCCGAACAGTTGGACTGGCGCGAGCAGATCGAATTGCTATCGGACTCCGGCAAGCGCGTGCTGATGTGCGCCTGCACGGCGCTGCCCAACGAAATCGGCGGCGCGCCGGGCGGCGTGGTGCTGGTGTTCGACGACATCACCACGCTGCTGCAGGCGCAGCGCGACGCCGCGTGGGGCGAGGTGGCGCGCCGGCTGGCGCATGAAATCAAGAATCCGCTGACGCCGATCCAGCTGTCGGCCGAGCGCATACAGCGCAAGTTCGCGGGCAGCATGAATGCCGAGGACGCACAGGTTCTGGAGCGCGCGACCCATACCATCGTCGCCCAGGTGGAAGCGATGAAACAGATGGTCAACGCGTTCAGCGAGTATGCGCGTGCACCCGACATGCATTTTTCCCGCTTCGATCTCAATCAGCTCATCACCGAAGTGGTGGACCTGTACCGCGTCCAGGCGAGCGGTGTCGAACTGAAGCTGCTGCTCGCACCGCACCTGCCGCCCATCTCCGCGGACCGCATCCGGCTGCGGCAGATTCTGAACAATCTGGTGACCAATTCGCTCGAGGCGCTCGAGGGGCGGAGCGGCGCCTGCGTGGAAATCGAAACTCACGTCGCCGAGGATGGTCCAAAGCAAGTGGCAGAGATCGTGGTCACCGACAACGGCCCGGGGTTTCAACGCGACCTGATCGGGACCGTGTTTGATCCTTATGTCACAAGCAAGCCGAAGGGCACCGGCTTGGGACTCGCGATCGTTAAGAAAATCGTGGAAGAGCACGGCGGACGCATTGAAGCGGATAATCAGCGCGTGGGCGGTGCCCGCGTGCGGATCTTATTGCCGTTGGGCGAAACCGCGCGGTCCTCGAGTGGCCGTGAACCGCGAAAAGGCGAACACAGGAGAGAACGCGTATGACCGCTGCGAGAATTTTGGTTGTGGACGATGAGGCGGATATCCGCGGCCTTCTGAAGGAAATCCTGTCCGAAGAGGGGTACGAGGTGGAGGTCGCGGCGGATGCCGGGCAGGCCCGCTCGGCGCGCGCCGCTCAGGTGCCCGACCTGGTGCTCCTCGACATCTGGATGCCGGACACGGACGGGATCACGCTGCTGCGCGAGTGGTCGGTGACGGACGGCTATGACTGCCCGGTGGTCATGATGTCCGGCCACGGCACTGTGGAAACCGCGGTGGAGGCCACCCGGCTGGGCGCATTCGATTTCGTCGAGAAGCCGCTGTCGCTCACCAAACTGCTGCGCACCGTGGAGCGTGCACTCGATGCGGGGCGCCGCAAACGGCTGTCCGAGCGTGCCCAGGGATCGAGCCTGGCGGTCCCCATCGGCAAGAGCAAGGCCACGCAGGCCCTGCGCGAGCAAATTCAAAACACGGCGTCGAGCGCTTCCCCGGTGCTGCTCGCCGGCGAACTGGGATCCGGCCGCGAGGCCTACGCCCGATACCTGCACTCCCTGAGTGCGCGCGCGGCGAAGCCGTTCTTTATGGTGGTGGCGGCGAGTTTGAGCGGCGATCCGGCGGCCGGCGGACCGGCCGCGGCGCTGTTCGGCAGCGAGCGCGACGGCAAGGTGGAACTGGGCGCCTTCGATCTGGCGTCCGGCGGCACATTGTTCTTGAGCGGCCTGGAGGATTTGAGCAGCGACGCGCAGCGCGCGCTGGTGGGCGCGATCGAGCAAAGCGGCTATACGCGAGTGGGCGGCCGTGAGCGGCTGCCGCTCAACGTGCGTTGGATCAGTTCGGCGCAGGAAGGGTTCGAATCGCGCGCTGCACCGGAACCCTTCAGACGCGATCTTCTGGCGCATTTGAACGTCATCACGCTGCGCGTGCCGCCGCTGCGCGAGTATGCCGAGGACGTGCCCGATCTGCTGCGCTTCTATGTGGACCGGCTGGTCGACGACCAGCATTTGCCGCTGCGCCGCTTCAGCGTCGCGGCGCAGAATCGGCTGCGCAATTATCCCTGGCCCGGCAACGTCGGAGAACTGAAGAACCTGGTTCAGCGGGTGCTCATTCTAGGACAGGGCGAGGAGATCCGCCTCGAGGAGGTCGAGCGGGAACTGGCGGTCAAAACGTCCAACGACGAGCCATTGGTCAAGCAGGATCTGCTGGCGTTGCCCTTGCGCGAAGCGCGCGAACAGTTCGAGCGCGCCTACCTCCAACAGCAACTTCTATTGTGCAACGGCAAGGTGGGCCAGCTGGCAAAACGGGTAGGCATGGAGCGCACGCATCTGTACCGCAAGTTGCGGGCATTGGGTGTCGATTTTCGTCAATTAGGTGACGATTAGAACCCTCCGCTGCACGCCACGATCCCGCCCGATCGACGCTCTAGTTGCAAGTACCCGCTGTACCCTGCGAAGCCAGCACGTCGGTATTGGACTGGCTCGGCGCATATTGAGCGTCCCCGCTATAGGCCACGCTGATCGAGTGGCTGCCGGCGCCCAAAGTCGTCGTGAAAGTGGCGACGCCATAGCTGTTCAATGTCGCGGTCGCAAGCACCGTCGTGCCATCGACGAGCGTCGCGGTCCCGGTGGGCACTCCGTTGAGCAGTACCGGAACTACCAACGAATAAAAGTTCAAGGAAGTGCCCGCCACGAATTGGCATTTAGGACCGCTCAACGCCGTGAAGGTCACATAGAAAGACTGCCAGCCCGGCGGGGCATACATCTTGCCGTCGTTATAGACGAACTCATTCAAGGCGGCGGCGCCGCCCGGGTTCAGCGCGCTGGGTGAGTTGAGCAGAGCGACCGATGCCGTGTAAAGCATCCCGTGAAACTGGAGTGCTGCGCCGCCGCTGCACCCGCCGACGGACGCCCCAGCCGGTTGAGTGGGATCACAGTTGAACGACAGTTCCCAGGAATCGTCCGCAGTGCCTACTTTATCGAAATTGCACGCATTGCCCACGTTGTCGAGTCCCTTCGGACTACAGTCGTAATCTTGCGCGTCGTACAGCGGTACCTCGGTATGCGGGCTGCCGAGGTTGAAGAACAAGAGCTGCTCCTGTGCCGGGGCTCCCCACTCGATCTTGAGGCCGGACACCAGATTCCCCGGACAGGCGTAATAGCTGAGCGCCGGATTCGCCGGGCAAGCGACCGGCGCCGGCGACGCGGGCGCGACCCACCAGAGTGGACCCTGCGCATCGAAAGTCTGGCCGAGCACATCGGCGGTCAAGACCAGAACCGCGGGATTGGCGGCACCCTTCACGAGGGTGAACCCTTGGCGCACGGTGGTCACTGCGGTCGGTCCCGAGAACTTGTCAACGGTCTCCAGAGGCTGTCCGAAGACACCGAATTGCAATCCGCGCGGGAAACCAAGTGCCGAAGGCAATTGTTGCAGAATGGTATTCGGAGCCACCGTCCAGCCGGTACCCTGTATGTCTCTGCGGATGCCCCCCGCATCAGCCTCCGACAGACAAATACATGCCAGCACTGTGGCCAGCAGCCAACAGAAATTCACGCGACGCATCGGGCACCCTCCCTGGATTAGACGTTCTTCCCCCTATTAAACCACTATACTTAAGGGTGTTGCTGTATGCAACGTCATAGATTAAGGGTGTTGCTGTATGCAACGCCATGGATTTGTAGTTTGATGGCCTAGATAGGACGCCGCGACGGCGGTTCGTCCCCGCACGGAGCGACCAGTCCACGATGGGTAAGTACAAGATTTTCCTGTCATCCCCGAATGACGTCTTACCCGAGCGCGACCGGGCCGAGTCGGTCATCGAGCGGCTGAACGGCGAGCATGGCGCGAACCCGCTGTTTGCGCTGAGTCGATGGGAGCACGCGTACTACCATGCTTCGGCGCCTCCGCAGGGCCAAATACCGAGTCCCGGCGAGCACGACATCGTCATTTGCATTTTTTGGAAGCGAATCGGGACCGACCTGCCGCCGGCGTATGACCGTCCGGACGGCAGTTCGCGAACCGGAACTGAATACGAGTTCGAAGATGCGCGTGAGGCCCGCGAGCGGCGGCAGGACGGACTGCCGGATATCATCGTCTACCGCAAAACCGAGAAAGTGCTGTTCAGCGAGGAGAACCTCGATGTCGAGCGCGCGCAGAAGAAGGCGCTCGATCAGTTTTGGGAGCGATGGTTTCACAGCGATGACGGCCACTTCATCGCCGGCTTTCAAACCTTCGCGGACGTCGACGATTTCGGCGCTCAGCTCGAGCGCAATCTGCGCGAGTGGGTGCGTCGGCGCCACGGCAGCCAGGTCATCTGGGATATCACCACGCAAGGTTCTCCCTACCGCGGACTGTCCGCCTTCGAGGAGGAACATGCGTCGCTGTTTTTTGGACGCAAACTCGACGTGGCACGCGCACGGGCGCGCTTCATCGAGGCGGCGATTGGGCGATATCGCGGCAGCACCCGCGCGGCCCCGTTCCTGCTGATCCTCGGGCCGAGCGGCTGCGGAAAGTCCTCGTTCATGCGGGCGGGCCTCGTCCCGGCGCTGCGCTCGGCCGGCGTGCCGTCGTTTCGTGAAGACGGAACCGACGGCATTCACACGTTTCGCAGCATCGTCGTTATTCCAAGGGAACTCGGCACGGACCTCATCCGGGCGGTCGCAAATGCGCTGTACCACCCGGCGGGACCGAGGGGCGCGACCTATATCGGCCTTCCGGAACTGGCCGATGGGGATTACCCGACCGCAGACGCCTTCGCGGCGCTTGCGACCAGCAGTCCCGTGTCGGCCGCGGCGCCCGTGCTGCGAGCGCTCGAGCGCGCCCAGGAGGCTGCGAGGGAGGCCAATAGCGCCTTGAGGTCCACGGATCGTATCGGGCTCATCATCGCGATCGACCAGCTGGAGGAACTGCTGTCGAGTACCGCCCCCGATCGGCAGATTTTCGTGCGGCTTTTAACCGAGCTCGCTGCGTCGGGCAGGGTCTGGATCGTCGCCACGATGCGCAACGACTTCTATGATCGCCTAAGACAAGACGCCGAGCTCAGCGAACTGACTGATCGCGGCCGAATCTACGACCTCGCGCCGCCGAGCGTCGCGGATTTTCGCGCGATTATCCGTGAGCCGGCCGCGGCGGCCGGCCTCGAGTTCGAAACCACGCCTACGCGCGATCTGGCCGCCGAGATCGAGAAGGAGGCTGCGGGCGATGGGTCCTTGCCGATGATTGCGTTCCTGCTCGAGGAGCTTTTTCAGAACCGGCGCGACCAATTGCTCACTCTCGAAACCTACGATCACTTGGGCGGTGCTGCCGGGGCTCTCGCCCAGCATGGAGAGCAGCTGTTTGCGATGCTGCCGGCAGCGGAGCAGCAGGCATTTCCGCGGGTCGTGCGCCACCTCGTGCGCATGGGTCATCAAGATCAGGCCCCGGTGGCCAACGCGGCGCCGCCGTCGGCGTTTCCGCCGAATTCGCCGGAGCGTCGCTTGATCGGCGCGTTGAATGACGCCCGCTTGGTCCATATGTTCAGTGTCGCGGTGGGCCAGACTTCGGCCGCGACGTCCTGGGTCAGGTGGAGCCACGAGGCGCTACTCGTGCGGTGGCCGCGCTTGCGCGCCTCGGTGGAAGCCGACCGGCGAGACTACGAGACCCTCGATCGGCTGCAAAGCGCTTGGTCCCTGTGGCAACACACGGACATCGACCGGCGGCCGGCGCGGCTGCTGATCGATCTCGCGCTGGCGGAAGGCGAGGATCTCGTCGCGCGCTGGGGCAACGACGTCGACGTGGGCATCCGCGAATTCGTCAATGCCTCGCGCTTCTCCGCGCGGGCTCGCCGGCGACGCCGGCGGCGCATCGTGAGCGCGACCGTCGGCGCGCTGACGGTCTTGAGCGCCGTCTCCGTGGTCATGGGCCTGAACGCCATGCGACAGAGCCGTCGCGCAACCGCGGAAGCCGCCATCGCCGATCGGACCACGCAATTCATGGTCACCTTGTTCGCGCTCGCCGATCCGACCGAGAACAGCGGCACGGCTGCGGCGTTGAAGGGCATACTCGACCGCAGCGTTCGCGATATCCAGCTCGAGCTTCGTCTCGAGCCCCGGGTGCGCGCCGAGCTGCGTACGGCGATCGGCCGCGCGTACTTGGGGCTCGGCCGCTACGCCGACTCCGAGCATGTTCTCGAGGATGCCCTGAGCGATGAGGACCGCAGCAGCCCGCCGGTTCCTGGAGAATCGCGGGTCAGAACCTTGGTCGCCTACGGCACCACCCTGTACAACAACTCCGAATACGACCGCGCGGCGATGAACCTGCGTCGGGCGGTCGATCTCGCGCGCAGCACGTTGCCGCCGTCGAGCGCGCTGCGTTCGGAGGCGCTGACGGCGCTCGCCGAAACGGTCTCGCAGCAGGGCCAGACGGAGCTCGCCGTGCAACTCTGCAACGAGGCGCTGATCGAAGACCGCAAGCGAGGACCCACCGAACACGATGTGCTGGCGCGGACCCTCGACTCGCTCGCGCTCGTTTATCTCAACGCCGGGAAACCCGAACAGGCCATCGCCCCCATGAGCGAGGCGCTCGGACTTCGGCGCTCGATATATGGGGTACATCACGCCCGCACCGCCGAGACCATGGATAGTCTCGGCGCGCTTTACTACGATTTGGGCCGCTATGAGGATGCGGCGAAAATGTGGGCGAACGTTCTGCGCATCGACCGGGAAATCTACGGCGACGTGCACGTCGAGGTCTCGACGATGCTGAATAATCTCGGCCTATCCGCATTGATGGCCGGTCGAATGTCCGAGGCCGAGCCGATGCTGCGGGACGCGCTCAGCATGGACGAGAAACTACGCTCGCCGACGCATAACTATTTGGTCGACCCGTTGCTCAGCCTGGCGATGATCGATCTGTACAACGGCAAAGTCGAGACTGCGCTTGCCGAGATCACGCGCGCCGAACGCATCGCGCGAATGCCGGATCACGGTGAGCTCCTGGATCGGGTCTTGCTCCAAAAGGCCGACGTGGAGCTTGCGACCGGCCACCGGGCCGAAGCAGCGGCTCTCCTGACCGAGTCGCGCGGCCTGATCGAGAAGGCCCACCCGCCCGGCAAAGATCAGGGCAGCGCTTGGCGATACGCCATTTGGGACCTCGTCGAAGCCCCACGGCTCGCGCAAGACGGAAAGATACCGGAAGCGAAGCAAGTGCTCGATAACGCCCGGCCCGTCATTTTACAGAGGTTCGGACCTGGCGGATTCTACAGCCTCGTCGCACGTCGACGGAGCGACGAGATCGACCAGTTTTCGCGGCGCTCCGGCGCGCTGGCGCATGTAGTCAAGGTCAAGCCCGGTCCGCGGTGACTCCCGGCATCAGGCCGGCCCAGGCGGGCCGGCCTGACCAGGATGAAACTCAGTCGTCGTGCTTGGCGAGTGCCCGCACGAATTTGTTGGCGTCGATCGTTCCGAGACCGCTGGCGAGATCGTAGCCGGGGCCGGCCGAGTAGCCCTGCACCGTGTACGTATTGCCGTCGCTGTTCGTGAACGGTCCGAAGCTATTGTTGCCCTGGGTGACGTCGACAAGCGAGTGTTTACTGAGTTCGTACAGCCGTCCGCCGAGGTGGCCGAGCCGCCTGCCCGCCAGCTGATCCGCCATCGCAACGACGCCGGCGAACTCCGGGCTCGACTCGCTGGTTCCGCAGACGAGGTGATAGCCGACGCGGGCCGGGTTGAACGAATAGTAGAGGATGACCGTGCCATCGCAGGCGCCGCTCATGCTGATATCCGGGGTGCCGCGGAACCGACCGACCACTTTACGCACGCCGTCCTGGAATTCCGGACGCTCGAACACGGCCGACACGCCGCCGCCGCCGGCGCCGCCGAAGTCGTTCCACACGACGTCAGGCGACAGCCGGTTGCCGGCGTCGTCGAGCGTCAAGAGCGTTCCTCCGACGGACGTCACCAGCGGATCCGATGACGGCCAGGAATTGACGCGCATGGGGTAAAGGTCGTTACCATTCAGTTCATAGTCGGTCGCGCCGGTGTCGCCGGATGAACCGAGCACGGTGACGTGGTGGTCGGCCGCATTCTCGTATGCGCTGCGCAGGCCGAAGATCGACAGCGGACTCGGGAATGTTTCTTCGGTGGCGCCGAAGCTCTGGCTGATGACGTCGCCGAGGTCATGGTCGATGACGTAATTCTCGGCAGCGACGATTTCCGGGAATCCCTGCACGCCCTCGGTCTCCGACACGGGAGTCTCGACCAGCACGATGGCCGCACCCGGCGCGAACACATGCGCCCACTCGACGTCCAGGGTCGTTTCCGTGGCCCACCCGAGCATGTCCGAGTTGGTCGGATCGAACGGAGGCACCGGACCGGCGGGCTGGATGACCGTCAGGCTCGGCGGATCCGGCAGGCCGAACGTCTGGTCGAAGGTCTTCAGATCGTTTTCGATGGTCGGCGAGCCGAAGCTATCGACGATCACGATGGTCTGACCACTGCCGTCGATCCCGGTCGAATGCAGCGGCGTCAGGTTGTACGCCTTCGCGAGCTGGGACGGTTGATAGCAACCATATCCGAAGTTCGTCAGACAATAGGATGTCGATGGTGGAAATGTCAGATTCGGGACGTTGCCGCGCTCAATCACGAAGGGTTTGACTTTGGCCGCCGCTGCGAAGGCAGAGCTTCCCGCGCAGAGTGTGACAAGAGCCGAGAGGGCGAGCGTTCGGCAGGCTCGCCGGTGGAACCAATTTGAATTCATAACATCCTCCATTTACGTTATGTTAATCAGCGTGTTATTTCTTGTGGTGACTTGCAGTCACCTCTTGTGTCGCGAGCACATTCTTGTACGCGCGAACGCCGGGCCTTGCAATATGTATGTCCGGCGCGCGGCCAACCTAGTCGCCGACCCGTATCACCAGGACATCCACGTCTGCCTTGCGCAACAGGGTGCGCAGTCGGTTCAGTTCGTCGAGCTTGGAGATGGGGCCGATGCGGATGCGAAGCCAGGTGTCGTTGTCGACGGAAACTTTCTGTACTTTGGATTCCACGCCCTGTAGGGCGAGCTGTGCGCGCACGCGGTCCGCATCGGCGAAATTCTTGTACGAGCCCGCCTGCAGCACATAGGTGCCGCGGCGGGTTTCCGGCACGCCGCGGATATCGGGCTTCACGTCCTTGTCTCTCTCCGGCACCACCACCTCGAACTTGGGCAGCATGCTGTAGAAATCGTAGGATTTAGCCGGCTCTTCGGCCGCGCCCGAATCCGCTCCTTCGGCGTCGATAACCTCCGTTCCGCGCTGCTCGCCCCCGTGCGATTTCTTCTTGCCGGCCTTCGCGGATTGAATGGCCGGGGAGTCGCTGTGGTGGTCCTTGAGATAGACGATGCCCGCGACCGCCAACCCCAGCCCCAAGCCGCATAGCACTCCCATCCAGCCTGAAAACCCGCCGGCCGGCTTGCGCCTGGTCTTGTAGTCGCGCGCCATGGCGAGCCCTACATGGTGTCGGGCGCAGAGACGCCCAACAATCCGAGGCCGTTGCGGATCACGATCTGAGCGGCGAACGCCAGATTCAGCCGCGCATCGCGCAGTTCCCCGTCATCCACGATGAACTGGTGGGCGCTGTAATACGTATGAAAGTCGTTTGCGAGGTCGCGCAGGTAGTGCACCAGAGTATGCGGTGCGCGCTGGACCGCACATTGCTGAACGATCTCCGGGAAGGTCACCAGACGTTTGATCAGGAGCACTTCTTGAGGTTCGGTCAGGCGGCCAAGCGATGCGCAGCCGCGCGCGACGTCATGAGTGATCCCGCGCTCCTCGAGCTGCCGCTTGACGCTCGCGACCCTGGCATGCGCGTACTGGATGTAGTACACCGGGTTGTCGTTGGATCGCGCTTTGGCCAATTCCAGGTCGAAGTCCAAATGCTGATCGTTGCTGCGCATGACGTAGAACAGGCGCGCCGCATCGTTGCCGACTTCCCGGCGCAAATCGCGCAGGGTCACGAACTCACCCGATCGGGTCGACATCTGGGCTTTCTCGCCGCCGCGGAACAACGAGACGAACTGCACCAGGCGAACCTCGAAACACTCGGGCGGGCCGCCGAGCGCGATCAAACCCGCGCGCAGGCGGGTGATGTAGCCGTGATGATCCGCGCCCCAGATGTACAGCAGATGTTCGAACCCGCGCTCCCGCTTGTCGAGGACGAATGCGATATCGGACGCAAAGTAAGTCTTGATGCCGTTGTCGCGCACCATCACGCGGTCCTTCTCATCGCCGTAGTCCGTGCTCTTGAACCACAGGGCGCCGTCCTTGACGTAGGCGTGGCCCGCCTTCTGCAGAGCCTGCACGGCGCGGTCGACGGCGCCGCTGTCGCTCAAGCTGCGTTCCGAATACCAGGAATCGAAGGTCACTCCGAACTCCGCGAGATCTCCGCGGATATCGCTCAAAATGCCGGAGAGCGCCAAGTCCAGCACGCGGCGGAAGGCGCTCTCCCCGATCAGCTGGCGAGCGCGGACGATCAGCGCGTCGATGTAAGCGTCCTTATCGCCGCCTTGAGGTTCATCGAGCGGCAGCGCGTCGAACACCTCCGCGGCATTGCAGCGCAGCGAGGTTCCTGCGGCGCGGTGCAGCTCCCCGGCGATGGCGACGATGTACTCGCCGCGGTAGCCGTTGGCCGGAAACGCGAAGCCCTCGCCGCATAATTCGAGGTACCGCAGCCACGTGCTCACCGCCAGAATCTCCATCTGGCGTCCGGCATCATTGATGTAGTACTCGCGCGCGACCTTGTAGCCTACCGCCTCGAGCAGATTGGCCACCGAGGCGCCGAATGCCGCGTGACGCCCGTGGCCCACGTGCAGAGGTCCTGTCGGGTTGGCCGAGACGAATTCCACCAACACGGAATGGCCCTGGCCGGCCTGCGACTTGCCGTAGCCGGCGCCCTCATCCAGCACCCGCCCGATCTCGGCGCGATACGCGCCCTCTTTCACGAAAAAGTTGAGGAAGCCGGCGCCGGCGATCTCGACTTTGGCGATGGCCTCGTGCGGGCGGGACGCCGGCCAGCAGCGCCTGCGCGAGTTTGCGCGGATTCTGGCGCGTGGCCTTCGCCAGCTGCATCGCGATGTTGCTGGCGAAATCGCCGTGCTGCGCGTCGCGGGTGCGCTCGATCTCCACGGCGGAACTGCGCAGAGAGGCGGGCAGCAGATCCTCGGGCAGCGTTGTCAACGCCCGGCGCAACAATGTCTCGATCAGGGTTTTCAAGGCGGGTCCGTATTTGTGCGAAATGGGAAGGGTCGGCAGTTTACCGCGGCGCGCGCCCAGGGGCCTGTCTGGGAGGCCCCTAGTCAACTTCCAGGGGATCCACATCGATGGACCACCGCAGTCCCGTGGGCGCGGGAAGGGCGTCTATCAGCGGCAACCAGCGGGCGAGAAAGCGCTGCAGCGGGGATCGTGCGGCCGCTTCGATCAGCAGGTGCGCGCGGAAATGATCGGCGCGCCGCGCCATCAGGGCGCTGGCCGGACCGAGTATTTTCACGCCGGGCTCATTGCACCCGGCACCGCCGTCGGCCGCGGAGCGCAGGAAGGCGTCGAGGCCCGTGGTGTCCTTCGACTCCGCGCGCAGCAGCGCGAGGCGCGAATAGGGCGGCCAGGCGGCCTCGCGCCGTTCTTCCAGTGCGCTGGCCGCGAATCCTTCATAGCCTTCGGTGATGAGCCGCGTGAGCAGAGGATGTTCGGGAAACGCGGTTTGAATCAGCACCTCGCCGGGGCGGGCCGCCCGGCCGGCGCGCCCCGCCACCTGAGTGATGGTCTGCGCCAGGCGTTCGGTGGCCCGAAAATCGCTGGCAAACAGGCCTTGATCGGCATCCAGGATCACCACCAGGCTGACCTCGGGAAAGTGGTGCCCTTTGGTGAGCATTTGCGTGCCGATTAGAATCCGCGCTTGGCCGCGATGAACGCGCTCCAGGACGGCTTCCGTGGCGCCCCTCGCCGTGGCCGTATCCCGGTCCAATCGGGCCAACGGTGCGTCGGGGAAGAGCCGCGCCAGAGTCTCCTCGACTCGCTCCGTACCCTGTCCCACCGGATTCAACGGTTGGCCGCAGCTGCCGCATATCGAAGGCACGGGCGCGTGCGCGCCGCAATGATGGCAGCGCAACTGCGCGGCGCGCCGGTGCAGCGTCATGCGCGCGTCGCAATGGGCGCATGGCGCCACCCAACCGCAGGCGTTGCAGAATAGCGCGGGCGCATAGCCGCGCCGATTCAGGAACACGATGACCTGGCCGCCCGCCGTCAGGTGGCGTCCGATCGCCTGCATCGCCGGCTGCGAGAGACCCTGTTCGCTCGCGTGCCGGCGCAAATCCACCAATGCCATGTGCGGTGCTTGCGCGGCGCCGGGCCGCTGCGGCAGGAGGTGTTTGGCATAGCGCCCTTGCGCCGCGTTTTCAAGAGTTTCAAGCGAGGGTGTGGCCGAACCCAGGACGATGGGCACTTGCGCTCGCTGGGCCCGCCACACGGCAAGGTCGCGCGCCGAATAGCGAAATCCTTCGTGCTGCTTGTAGGACGCATCATGTTCTTCGTCCACGACGATGAGCACCAGCCGGGGCAGAGCGGTGAAGACCGCGGAGCGCGTACCGATCACGATCCTGGCCCGTCCCCCATAGGCGGCTCGCCAGGCCGCACGACGCTCGGTTCCGGTGAGTGCCGAATGCAGGACGGCGATGCCGGCATCGAAGCGCCGGCGGAAGCGGTCCACCAGCTGCGGGGTCAACGCGATCTCGGGCACGAGCACCAATGCCTGGCCGCCCCGGGCTATGCAGTCGGCGATGACGCGCAGATAGACTTCGGTCTTGCCGCTGCCCGTCACCCCGTAGAGCAGGTGGGCCGCGTAGCGCCCGAACGAGGCAGTAAGCGCATCGATGACCTTGGCCTGCGCGTCGGTCGGCGACACATCGGCGGGGTGCATGCCGATCGACCGGTCCGGCGCCGGGTCCTGCGGTGCTGCACGCCTCGAAATGACCCATCCGCGCCGCGCCAGCGTCCGCAGATGCTCCGGCTTGAATGCGTCCGTCACTGCTTCGGCCGTTGCACCGCCGCGTTCCCCGAGCCACTGAAGCAGGGCGCGCTGGCGCGGGCCACGGCGGCTGCTGGGAGATGTCAGCTCTCGTGTCCCGGCCTCGCTCACGCGCCAGAGGTCCGCGGCCCCGTCCGCCGTCTGTCCGCGGCGCAAGGCCACGGGCAGTGCCGCCGCGATGACTTCGCCGAGCGGGTGGTGGTAATAGTCGGATGCGAAGCGCAGCAAATCGAACGTCACGGGGTCGAACACCGGTTCGTCATCGAGCAACGCGAGGGCGGCTTTGAGCTTTACGGCGGAAATCGACGAGGTTTCAGCGATGCCGACCAGCACGCCGATCAGCTGCCGCCGACCGAACGGCACGCGCACCCGGATTCCGAGCTTGGGAGTCCGGCCGTCAGCATCGGCGGGCGGCAGATAATCGAATACTCGGCGCAGTGGGGTATCGAGCGCAATCTGCAGGATCAAGGCAATCCCTTTGTCCACAAATCCTGTGGATAAGTCTGTTGAGAAGCGGGGATCATTTGGCCTAAGTGCCCGTTCTGTTTCGGGCCGAATCAATTTGATGAAAATCTGCACGAAATCGATTTGATCTTATATATATCAATTGGTTACATGACCCTCTGGATACGGTGACCGAGATGTCGGTTGCAAATATTGCAAGGGAAGTCATCGGCGATGTGCGTAAGTCGCTGATCTTGCGCGGACGCAGGTCCTCGCTGCGCTCCGTCAACCACCGCTCCGGTCAGGCGTTTATACAGGGTATGGAAAAGATCGTCGACGGCGAGCCCGCGAGAGGACGTGACATGCCGCGCTTTGATACGCTTCCCGGGGCTTGGATGGTCTGGGATGTTCCGGCTCCAGCACCCGGGGGAGCGGTTCTGGATCAAACGCAGGAACTCGATCAGATTCTTGGCCGAAATCGAACGTCGGGCATTTCGCATGGCGCAGGCGGCGCTACGCGATCCCGACGATGCGCTCGACGTGGTGCAGGACGCGATGCTGAAGCTGGCACGCAGTTACGCCGCCCGGCCGAGCGCGGAATGGCGGCCGCTGTTCTATCGCATCCTCGAGAACGGGATCCGGGACTTGCAGCGGCGCAGGACGGTACGCAAGAAGTTCATGGTTTGGCTGCCGGGAAGCAACGAGGACCCGGACAACCAGGCCCAGGATCCGCTCGACAATGTCCCGGACGCTGGCCCCGATGCGCCCGAGCTCATGATGCGGAGCCAGGCGATGGAGCAGCTCGAGGTGTCGCTGCGCGGATTGCCGGCGCGCCAGCGCGAAGCCTTTATGCTGCGCAACTTCGAGGGGATGGACGTGGCCGAAACGGCAGCCGCCATGGGCTGCTCGGAAGGCAGTGTGAAGACACATTATTCGCGCGCCGTACATGCGCTGCGCGAACAACTGGGCGAGGTTTGGTGATGAAAGAGTACACGCAAGATACAGAGCAAAGCCCGTTTGAGGTACGCAGCCGCGAGCTGTTCCAGGAAAGCGTCGATGCAGTGGATATGCGGCTGCGTTCGCGTCTCACTCAGGCGCGACATGCGGCGCTGGATGCGGCCGCCGCGGCGAAACGCCGGCCGTGGTTGCTGCGGATGGGCACCTGGACCCCGGCGGCGGGAGTGACCGCCGCGGCGCTGCTCGGTGCGGTTCTCTGGTTCGGCCTGCCGTCGAGCAACCACGGGGTGACGGCTGCCGACAGCCAGCCCAGCTTGGAAGATTTGGATATCGTGGCCTCGAGCGACGAAGGGGCCGGCGACGCCTTCGAGATGCTGCAGAACGATCTCGATTTTTATGATTTTTCGGACAAAGCGGCGAATTCCGGGCCGGCCGCGTAAGTGACATCCGCTTGAAGGCGGCGCGGCGCTGGTTGGCCTTGGGGATGGTTGCGTGGGCGGGCGCGATTGCGGGGCAGCCGCCGTCGCAGCCACCGCCACCGCCGCCCGATGCCGTGCGCCAGCCTAAGCCGGCCGCCGAGGCGGCGGACACCGCGGATCCGGATGATGATTTCATCGAGTTCTTGGGCGCGGATGATGTGGGAGATCCTGCTCTGTGGGCGTTTTTGAAGAAGTCGGCGCAGCGTAAGGACTCGACTCCCACGCCGCCGCCGCAGGATGCAAAGCAATGATCAGGGCCGTCTTTTTCAGTGCGTGTCTCATCGCCGCCGCGGCGAATGCGACCTTTGCCCAAGCCCCGCCGCCGTCCGCTCCCGCCGAAGCCCCGGCGCCCAGGGAATGGCAGTCCTTGTCGCCCGAGCAGCAACATCTCCTGCAAAGCTATCAGGGCAAGTGGAATACGCTGCCTCCGGAGCGGCAGCAGGCGCTGGCCAAGGGGAGCCAACGCTGGCTGTCGATGACGCCGGAGCAGCGCACGAGTGCGCAGCAGCGTTTCGGCCAATGGCGTTCGATGCCGCCTGAGCAGCAACAGGAACTGCGCCGGCGTTGGCAGCAGTTCAAGAGCTTGCCGCCGGACCAGCAACAGCGGGTTCGGCAGTCTTTCCAGCGTTTTCGCCAGATGCCGCCGGAACGCCGCAGCGAATTAAAAAAGCAGTGGCGCCAGATGAGTCCCGAGCAGCGCCGCAGCGTCATCCGGCAGGCGCCCCCGCCGAGGCGATGAGGGTGGCGATCTATCATTTGACGGCAAACGTCATTTCCCGGGCGCGCGGCCAGAGCATGGTGGCCGCGGCGGCTTATCGGTTGGGCGCGGCTCTGCGCGACCGGCGGTATGGAGTGACGCACAACTATCTCGGCAAGCGGGGCGTTACCCACGCGGAGATCATGGCGCCCGCGGCGGCACCGCATTGGGCGCACGATCGGGAGGCGCTCTGGAACACGGTCGAGGCGAGCGAATTGCGGAAGGATTCGCAGCTGGCGCGCCTGATCGAAGTCGGACTGCCGATCGAGCTGTCCGCCGCCGAACGGGTTGCGCTGCTACGCGACTATGTCGCGGGCGAGTTCGTGGCGAAGGGAATGATCGCGGATTTCTGCGTTCGTGGAGATCCGTGTAATCCGCATGCCCATATTCTGCTGACTTTGCGCGCATTGACCCCGGCGGGCTTCGGGCAGAAGGAACGGCGCTGGAACGGAAAGTCCATGCTGCTCGACTGGCGAACCGCCTGGGCGGAGCGGGTCAACGAGCATTTGGCGCGCGCCGGACATGCGGCACGCATCGACCATCGCACTCTGGCGGCGCAACAAATCGAATTGATGCCGGAACGAAGGATTGGTATCGGACGGGCACGGGTGGAATCCGGCGCATTGCCCGCGCATCTGGAGGAGCGTCTTGCAGAGCAGCAGCGGATCGCGAAGGCCAACGGCGAGACCATCCTCGAGGATCCGACGGTGGCGCTCCGCGCCCTGACGCGGCAGCGTCCTGCCTTCACGCACCAGGAACTTGTCGAGTATCTTCGGGCTCGAACGCAGAACACAGGGGAGTTCGATGCCGTCTTGAACGCCGTATGTCGGTCCAGCGAGCTGGTGGCCTTGGGCGCCGTCGACGGCCAAGATCGTTTCACCTCGCGTGATATGGTCGAAGCGGAGAAGTCGCTGCTGCGCCGGACGGCATCGATGGCCAGCCGGCGGGGGCACGGCGTCCCGCTGGATCAGCAGAATCGCCTGTCGGCGCAGTGCGTGCTCAGCGACTTCGCGCGGCAGGCGTTCATGTACCTGGTGAGCGAGGGCGACGCGAAGGCCCTTGCCGTCACCCGTCAGTCGAAGGCCGCGATCCTGACGGCGGCGGCGCAGGCGTGGGCCGGACAAGGATTGGCGGTCAGGGGCGTGGCGCCTTCGCGGCGGGCCGCGCACTCGTTGGAAGCAGTCTCAGGCGTCAGATCGCAGAGCCTCGCCGCCTGCGAGGAGGAGTGGCAAGCGGATTTCGAGATGTCCGGGGACACCGTGCTGCTGCTCGACGGCGCGGAGCTGCTGGGGCTCAAGCAGCTGGAGCGCGTCCTGGCGGTGGCGGACCGGGCTCGAGCCAAGGCCGTGTTCGTCGGCGACTTCGATCAGCTTTACCCCGCACGGGCGCAGTCGCCGTTCCGAGATTTGATGCGCCATATTCCGGACAGCGTGGAGGTGTCTCATGATCATGATCGCTGATAGACGACCCTTGGCGGCGATAGCCGCAGGACTGCTGCTCGTCGGGTGCACGACGGCAACCGTGCAACCGCAACCGACAGCGGCCGCACGCAACGATCGCGGGTGTGTGACCGGAACCAGAATTCCGAGCAGCGAGCCGTGCGCATCACCCGGCCGCGCCTACAGCGACACGGACATCCAGACCACGGGCGCCACGACGGTCGGCGACGCCCTGCGGCTGTTGGACCCGTCGATCACGGTCAGTCGATAGTTCTTCCTCACGTCAGCGATGGTAGTCGGGATAGGGCGGTCTTGCCGGCTGGGCCGCCGGATGGGCGGTCAACTCGCGCAACGCGACGGCCACGGCAGCTTCCAACTGCGGATCGTGGCCGGCACTCACCGCTTTCGGATCCTGCTCCACCACCATATCGGGATCTACCCCGTGATTTTCGACGTCCCACTCGCCTTTGGGTGAAAAGAAGCCGACGCTCGGCGATGTGACGTGACCGCCGTCCATCAACACGGGGATGTCGCCGATGCCGACCAGGCCTCCCCAGGTGCGCTTTCCCACCAGGGTTCCGAGCTTGGCCTGCTTGAACATCCAGGGAAGTGCATCGCCGCCTGAACCCGAGATTTCGTTGGCGATCATGACCTTCGGGCCGTAAATCCCCGCATTCGGCGTATGCTCGATGGCGCCGTAACGGGGCGACCAGTAGGCGCTTATCTTGCGGCTCATGACTTCTACGATGTAGTCGGCCACCTGTCCGCCGGCATTGAAGCGCTCGTCGATGATGGCGCCTTGCTTCTGCATCTGCGCGAAATACCAGCGATTGAAACTCGCGAATCCCTCGTAACCGGTGTTGGGCAGGTAGACATAGGCCAGTTTGCCGTCCGAAAGCTTGTCCACGGTGCGCCGGTTCGACTCGATCCAGTCGATGTTGCGGAGGCTCGCCTCGGTGGGTGTGGGCACGACGGTGACCTCGCGCGGGCCACCGCCGTTCGCGGGCGCAATGCGCAGCGACACCGGATGGTCAGCCGTTCCCTCGAGCGCCTGCTGGATGTCGAGCGAGCCCGTCAACTCCAGACCGTCGATCGCGATGATGCAGTCGCCCACCGCCAGGTTGAGACCCGGCTGCGCCAGCGGCGCGGTGACCCGCGGATTGAAGTCGCCCCCGGTATAGATCTTCGTCAGGCAGTAGCGGTTGTCGCGGATGACGTAGTCGGCGCCGAGCAGTCCGCCCGGGACGCGGCGGGCGCGCGGAATGGCGCCGCCGTTGCCGCGTAAATGGCCGACCGAAAAGGCGCCCAACATGTCTTGAAAGATGTAGTTGAGGTCCGCACGCGAGGCGATCGAGGCGACATAGGGTTCATAGCGACGCTCGTCCAGGGTGGTCGGCGCGCCGTGGAAGTGCGGATCGTAAAAGAAGGCCCGCTCGATGCGCCATACCTCGTGGTA
Organism: uncultured Gammaproteobacteria bacterium; assembly: GCA_963799885.1. GTDB lineage: Bacteria > Pseudomonadota > Gammaproteobacteria > Steroidobacterales > Steroidobacteraceae > Bog-1198. Next base: position 657,896 of record CAWCYX010000008.1, read on the forward strand.
CATCTGCATCCATTCCGCCGCCGGATCCACCCGAACTTGAAGATCGGACAGCGGCAGCGCGCCGTCGCCCGGCTTGAGGGGGGCATTGGCGGGCACGATGATCCAGGTGGGCCGTATTTCCTCGCCGGCCGGCTCGGGCGGGGCGTCGGGCTTGCGGTTGGAAAGGGCGAGCAGCATCTTTTCGCCATCGGCCGAGAGTTCGAAGTTTTCGATTCGATCCGCCAATTTCTCCGTCCGTCTATCTTCGAGCAGCCACCGGCTCAGGGTGGCCGTGCGATCGTCGAGTCGTGCGGCATCGGTTCGAACTGAAAAGTACAGACTGCCATGGGCGCCTGCCGCCAAACCCACATAGGCCGCACTCGGCAAGGGGAGCGCCACGATCCGGGCGCTGATGCCGCTCAAGTCCATTTTCACCGTCATCGGGACGGCGGCCGGTCCCGCGGCAGGTGCCGCAGGCGCACCCGACCCGCGCCGCCAGTCCGAGCCGCGCAGGGGTTCGTTGGCTCGCGCGTGTTGCTCGGGCTCCGCGAGCTTTGGCTGCTTTTGTAAAGGTGCCTTTTCGTCGTTCAACTCGGGCGCGACGGGTGAGGGCTGATCCGCTGCCAGCGCGACGGCGTAGATGTTCGAGAGCACTTCGTACAGGTCGCCCGACATATCGAGACCGGCGGAGGTGGCGCCCGCATTCGTGCTGGCGGTGAAGTACAGGTACTTGCCGTTGCGGTCGAAGGCCGGCAGCCTGGAGTCCGCCATGGAATCGGTGAGCTGCGTGGATTTGCCGCTCTCGACCGAATACAGGTAGAGCGCGTGCAGATGATTGTCGAGCAAGCGCGGGTATGCAATCCACTTCGAATCGGGCGACCAGGCGAGATCGTAGCCGGCCTCCGAGAAGCTGCCGTACACCTCCTTGCCGTTGATGATGGACAGCTTGCCCGACACCGTATCGAGCAGGTAGATGTTCAGTCGATTGTCATGAAAGGCAATGCGTTTCGAATCGGGCGACCACTTCGGCGCGAAGTAGTACGCGGGCTCCGATGCAAGCGGAAATTTTCGCACCTCGGCCGCACCGTGCTCCCGCGCCCCCAGCTGCGAAGCGACATGAAGACGGTACAGACCGGACTCGTCCGAAAAATAGGCGATGGATTGCCCATCCGGCGACCATGCCGGCGAGCGTTCCATCACCCCCGGCGTATTAGTGATGTTGCGTATCGGGCCGCTTTTCACGGGAACCGTCAAAATCTCGCCATGAGCTTCCAGCGCCACACGGATCCCGGTCGGTGAAACGGACGCGTGCTCGATCTCTCCGCCGACGTTTCTGAAGTGACGCCTGACTTCCGGGAGGTCTGCATCGATCTGGATGGGTACCTGATGCGATTGGCCGGTGGCCGTATCGTACAGATGAATCTCTCCCAGCTGATCGTAGACCAGCATGGCGCCGTCTCCCCCGAGGCTGCGAATATCGGGGCCTGTGTTATGCAGCGCTTCCGTCACGCGGTTCGCCGCGGGATCGTAGCTGAATATTCCGATGGGGCCCGCGCGTCCCGACAGGAAATAGATTCGCTGACCGCTCCAGACCGGGAAGAAATCCGAGGCCTGCTCATGGGGGATTTCGCTGGAGTCGAGGCCGGGCAGGGTCGTCACCCAGATGGTGCTAGCGCGGCCTCCGCGGTAGTTTCCCCAGGAGACGAAAGTCGTGAAATCGAAGCCGAACGCCGGCGGCAGGGGCGAGTACGCAATGCGGGAACCATCCGGCGACAGTTGGCCCTGGTACGCCATCGGAAGCGGCAGCCTGACCGCCTCGCCGCCTGCGGCGGGGACGGAAAAAATCTGCGTATAGCGGCTCGCCGCCGCACGCGTGGAACGAAACAGGATCCGCTTGCCGTCGGGCGTCCACGCAACCGCGGCATCCGGCGCAGGATGGTACGTTACGCGATGCGGTATGCCTCCGGCGGCGGGGACCGTGAACACATCCGTGTTTCCGTCGTATTCCCCCGTGAAGGCGATGGTGCTGCCGTCCGGCGAGAAAATCGGCATGCTTTCCAGGCCGACGCCGTTGGTCAACCGAAGCGCGCGACCGCCGTTGCGCGGCACCGTCCACAGATCACCGGCGTAGCCGAATGCGATCAAGCCGCCCTTGAGTGCCGGTGATTGAAATAAATGCGGTGTGGTCTCCGCATGCGCGACCGAGACGGCGAGGATCAGAATGGCCAGCGGTCGAATCGAGCTTACCCTGCCGCCTTGACGGCTTGAATCAGCTGGCTGACGGCCGCCTGGGCATCGCCATAGAGCATGCGTGTTTGGTCGAGCACGAACAACGCATTGTCGATTCCGGAGAAACCTTGGCCCTGGCCGCGTTTTATCACGATCACGTTTTTCGCTTTGTCCGCATTCAAGATGGGCATGCCGAAAATCGGGCTTCCCTTGTTGGTGCGGGCGTCCGGGTTGACGACGTCGTTGGCGCCGATGATGAGCGCCACGTCGGCCGTTTCGAATTCGGCGTTGATCTCGTCGAGATCCGAAATCAAATCATAGGGCACGCCGGCTTCCGCCAGCAGCACGTTCATATGACCGGGCATGCGGCCGGCGACCGGATGGATGGCAAAACGCACTTTCACCCCGTGGTCGATCAGCAGCTGCGCGAGTTCCCACACCTTGTGCTGAGCTTGAGCGACCGCCAGCCCATACCCCGGTACGATGATGATCTTTTGCGAATACGCCATCATGACGCCGGCATCGGACGCCTCGATGGCCTTCTGCGTCCCGGTGACTCCGGCGGCTCCCGCGGACGAAGTCTCGCCGAAGTTCGCGAACAGTACGTTCCCCAGCGAACGGTTCATGGCCTTGGCCATGAGTTGCGTCAGCAAGGTGCCGGCGGCGCCGACCACCGTGCCGGCGATGATCATGGCGGCATTGTCGAGGACGAAACCCTCGAATCCCACGGCGAGGCCGGTGAGGGCGTTGTACAGCGAAATTACCACCGGCATGTCCGCTCCGCCGATGGGCAGAGTCATCGCCACTCCGAGCAGCAACGACAGCGCGAAGAACGCGGAGATCACGGGCGGCCCGGCGTGCAGTCCGGTGACCACCATGAAGCCGAGCGCGGCAGTCGCCAGCAAGATGGCGAGGTTGAGGAATTTCTGCCCGGAGAAGCGCACCGATTTCGTAATCAAGCCCTGAAGCTTGGCGAAAGCGATGAGGCTCCCGCTGAAGGATACCGCGCCGATGAAACCGCCGATGGTGGCCATCGTGAGATGCACCACGTTGTGCTCGTTGCCGCCGTACAGCTCGACTGCGGCAATTGCAGCGGCCGCGCCGCCGCCCATGCCGTTGTACAAGGCGATCATCTGCGGCATGTCGGTCATGGCGACGCGCTTGCCGCTGATCCACGCAACCGCTCCGCCCAGGGCGATGGCCCCGACGACCAGAGCCAGGTTGAAGGTGGAAGAGCCCATGAAAACGAAAACCAGCGTCACGATGGTGGCGAGCAGCATGCCGAGACCGGCCCAGCGGACTCCGCTCACCGCGGTGACCGGTGAACTCATGCGCTTGAGTCCCAGAATGAACAGCGCGGCAGCGATGAGATAGGAAAGCTGCGTGAGCGTTTGAATGGTCGTTGCGGACGGCACGGCTATTGTTCCGTTTTCTTGGGGGCAGGCTTCCTGCCTGCCGATACGAACATCTGTAGCATGCGCTCCGTCACCACATAGCCGCCGACGGCATTTCCGGCGGCCAACACCACGCCCAGGAATCCGATCACTCGCAGCAGCGTGTCGTCGGCGGCGGCCAGGGCGACCATCGCACCGACCAACACGATTCCATGCACGAAGTTCGATCCCGACATGAGCGGCGTGTGCAGGATGACGGGCACCCGCGATATCACCTCGTAACCCGTGAAAGCCGCCAGCATGAATATATAAAGCGCAATGACGCCGTCGATCATGTCGGCTGACCCTCCATCGCCTTGCGGGTCGCTTCGTGCTTGATCTGGCCGTCGTGTGTGAGTACGGCGCCGGCAAACACCTCATCGTTCCAGTCGATCGCAAGTTCGCCCTTCACCAGGGCGGGTTTAAGTAGATTGAACAAGTTGCGTGCATACATTTCGCTGGCATGGTACGGCAGCGACGCCGGCAAATTCAGCGGCCCCAAAATCTTCACTCCCTGGTGCACCACGGTTTCGCCCGCCTTCGTCAGTTCGCAATTGCCGCCCTGCTCGGCAGCGATATCGACGATGACCGAGCCCGCCTTCATTCGCTCGACCGCAGCCCGGCTGATGATGCGCGGCGCCGCCCGGCCGGGAACCGACGCGGTGGTGATGACCGCGTCGCTTGCGGCGATGCGTGCGTCGAGCACTTCCTGTTGTTTGAGCTTTTCCTCCGCCGTGAGCTCGCGGGCGTAGCCGCCCGCGCCTTCTGCGGACACGCCGGTCTCGACGAACTTGGCGCCTAATGACTTCACCTGGTCCTTCGTCGCACCACGCACGTCGTACGCCTCGACGACCGCACCCAAGCGGCGCGCGGTCGCAATCGCCTGCAGCCCTGCGACCCCGGCACCGATGACCAGCACCGACGCGGGGCGGATGGTGCCGGCGGCGGTGGTGAGCATGGGGAGGAACTTTTCAAGCGTGTTGGCGGCGATGAGCACGGCCTTGTAGCCGGCGACGGAGGCCTGCGAGGAGAGCGCGTCCATCGATTGAGCACGCGATATGCGCGGCACCAATTCCATCGAGAAGCTGGTGATCCGGTGATCCTTCAATGCCCGTACCAGGTCGGGCCGGGCGTAGGCCTGCATGAATCCGAGGACGAGGGCCCCTTCGTTCAACGCGTCGACTTCGGCAATGCTCGGCGGCTGCACCTTGAGCAGCACCTGGGCGCTCTTGAGAATGGTCGAAGAATCGCTGATTTCGGCGTCGGCGTAGGCGGCATCGGGAAAATGCGCCGCAATCCCGGCGCCGCGCTCGAGCAGAATGCGTGCTCCGAGAGCCTTCAATTTGGTCGCTATCTCGGGGACGACAGCGACGCGAGTTTCATTCGCAACCGTCTCCTTCAGGACACCGATAACGACGGCCATGAACGATATCTCCCTAAACATTGAATTATGGCATAAGAGTCGACTATCTTTAGCATTGTGTCGACCACAAACAGCATTGTCGTGAAGTCGCGGATCGAAGACAAGCCTCCGCCGCTCGATTGGGCCGACGACCTTACGGTCGTTCCTCAGGGCCATCCTTTGAGCCAACAGATTTTGCGGACCGACATCTCGGGTATGCCGCTCGAGTGGGTCGATTACCGCGAAGCGGCGCGCCTCTATCACACCGAACAGGTGGCCTACACCTGCGGCACGTTGCTGTACCGCCTCTTCGGGGGAACCTGCGCGCGAACCGGACTGCGCACCACCGTCGACGTCAATTCGATCATCGCCACGCACGGGCATACCGGGAATCCCGGTAATCTGCGGGGCGCCGGGTATACGCCGCCGCTCAACAATCAGACGTTGTTTCGGCGCGATGCGTATCTGTGCCTGTACTGCGGCGCGCGCTTCCCCTACAGCCTGTTGTCGCGGGATCACGTAACGCCGTTCAGCCGCGGAGGCCAGGATGCATGGAGCAATGTGGTATCGGCCTGCCGCCGCTGCAACAATGCCAAGGCATCCCGCACGCCCGAGCAGGCCGGCATGCAGCTGTTGGCGGTGCCGTTTACACCGACCTATGCGGAGTACATCTTCCTGAAGGGGCGGCGGGTCTTGGCCGACCAAATGGAATACCTGATCGCCCACTTCCCCCGTTCCAGCCCGCTGCACGAGCGGATGCAACGCTGGCCCATGTGAGCGCGGCGGCCGGCGAACCGGCGGCGGGCGTTCCCGCGGACGGCCGCTCCGCGGACGGCGCATCGGCCGCGGCTGCGTATACCGCCGCCGTGGCCATTGGTGCGGGTGCCGGCGTCGTCTACCACATCGACGCCAGCTATTTCATTTTTCGGGCCTACCATTCGATGCCGCCGGACATGATGGACGCGGACGGCAATGCGACTCACGCGTTGTACGGTTTCGCGCGATTCTTGTCGGATCTGCTCGAGCAGGTCAGGCCCGAGCGCATCGGCGTGGCCTTCGACCAAAGCTTGCGCGGCGTGACTTCGTTTCGCAACGGCATCTTCCCGGCGTACAAGGCCAATCGTGAAGCGCCGCCGGTCGATCTGGAGCGGCAATTCACGCTGTGCCGCGAATTTTGCCGTCACATGGGCCTGGCCGAGTTCGCGAGCGCCGAATACGAAGCCGATGACATCATCGGTACCTTGGCCGCGCGCGCCCGCGCCGCAGGCTTGCGCAACGTCGTCGTCACGCGCGACAAGGATTTGTCGCAATTGATTCGCGACGGCGACGTGTTCTGGGACTACAGCGGCAATGCGCGCTACGGCTACCACCAAATTGGTGCGCGCTTCGGTGCGATTCCGGAATTGATTGCGGATTTCCTGGCCCTCACGGGCGATTCGGTCGACAACATTCCGGGTGTGCCGGGCGTCGGCAAGAAGACCGCCGCGGGATTGTTCGCGATTTTCGGCTCGCTCGATGAGCTCTATGCCAATCTCGAGCGCGTCTCCGGCATGCAGTTGCGCGGCGCCGCGGCGCTGGCGGCGAAGCTGCTCGCCCACAAGGAGACTGCTTATCTGGCTCGCCGCCTGACAGGCATCGTCTGCGATATGCCGCTGGAATGCTCGCTGGACGAGTTGAAACCGCGCCGGCCGGACGCGGCGCGCCTCGAGGCGTTTTTCGACACGCACGGCTTCGGCAATATTTTGCGCCAACAGGCGCGGCGTATCGCAGGCGTACGGACAACCGTCTAAACTCACCCGCTAATCAAACAGGTCGGGGAGTAGGACTGTGGCTCAGAAAGACATTCAATCCGTGCTGCACGAGGATCGCGTGTTTCCCCCGTCCGCGCAATTTCAGCGACAGGCCACGCTGCAGCACAAGGATCTCGCCGCGCTTCATAAAAAGGCGGCGGAAGATTACGTGGGATTCTGGGCCGATCTCGCCGTTTCCGAAATCCACTGGCACCGCCCGTTTTCCGTGCCGCTCGACGACACCGACGCCCCCAATTACCGCTGGTTCTCCGACGGGCAGCTGAATGCCTCTTACAACTGCCTGGATGTGCATCTCGGAACCGCCGCCGACAAGATCGCCATCGTATTCGAAGGCGAACCCGGGGACGTGCGCAAGCTCACCTACGCCGAGTTGCATGCGGAAGTCTGCCGGTTCGCGAATGCGCTCAAGGCCACCGGCATCAACAAAGGCGACCGGGTCATCATCTATATGCCGCTGATCCCGGAGGCCGTGATCGCGATGCAGGCATGCGCCCGCATCGGTGCTGTGCACTCGGTGGTCTTCGGAGGCTTCTCCGCCAACGCGGTCAAGGAGCGGATCGAGGATGCCGGCGCCCGGCTCGTGGTTACCGCGGACGGTGGTTGGCGCGGCGGGCACGCGGTCGATCTCAAGCGGGCCGTGGACAAGTCCCTCGAGCACGGTTGTCCGACCGTGGAGCATGTCATCGTGTATCGCCGCACCGGCGGCGGCTGCGATATGCAACCCGGACGCGACCTTTGGTGGCATGACGTGGCCGCCGGCGAGTCCGTGTCCTGCGAACCTGAGTGGGTGGACGCGGAGCACCCGCTGTTCCTTCTGTATACCTCCGGATCGACGGGCAGACCCAAGGGGATCCAGCATTCCACTGCCGGTTATCTGCTCAATGCCAAATTGAGCACGCGGTGGACCTTCGATGTGAAGGATACCGACGTGTTTTGGTGCACCGCGGATGTCGGCTGGGTAACCGGACACACCTACGTGGCGTATGGCCCGCTTGCAACGGGCTCCACCCTGGTGATGTACGAAGGTGCGCCGGTGTTCCCGGACGGCGGGCGCTTTTGGAAAATCTGTGAAACGCACGGCGTCAGCATTTTCTACACCGCGCCCACCGCGATCCGCGCACTCATGAAGCTGGGCGACGACGTTCCCGCACGCTACGACCTCCGCAAGTTGCGGCTGCTCGGCAGTGTGGGCGAACCGATCAACCCGGAAGCATGGATGTGGTATTACCGGGTCATCGGCAAGAAGCGGTGTCCCATCGTCGATACCTGGTGGCAGACGGAAACCGGCGCCATCATGATGACGCCGGTACCCGGCGTCACACCCACCAAACCTGGATCTTGCGCTAAACCTCTCCCCGGGATCTTTGCCGACATCGTCGACGAACAAGGGCGCCCGGTAAAAAAGCCGGGTGCCGGCGGCTATCT
>CAWCYX010000009.1:0-12932 GCA_963799885.1 uncultured Gammaproteobacteria bacterium
TCCACGCGGGCAGCACGCGGCGAAAGTCTTCCGCCGCGAAATGCAGCAACAAGCGCTGCAATGGGATGTCGGAGAACTGCATCACCCGCCGGCCGACGCTTGCCAGCTCGAGCGCCGTCGTTGCCTCTCTGTACCCGGTAGGGATGTGCGATGTGGATGGGATGTCATTGCTCACGCCGATAAGGGCCGCGTTGCCCACGAATGAGAGCGCGTCCCGGATGCGTTTGGCAAGCGAACTGCGGGGCGCCGTCCAGCCGGAATCCCGGCGGACCGCGGCAAACACCATGGTGACTTTGTTGCTGTGGATGTCGATGATCCGGCGCACGCCCAATTCGGCAACTATCTGCTCGATCGAATCGGCTAAGCGCCGGGCACGCGACGCGTTGAGCATTTCCGTGGGATCCACCGAGCAAGCCAGCGCCACGCAGAATGACTGGCGTTCGTCGAGAAAACCCGCGTCGCGCAGGATCCGTGCGGCGCGCATGTCCGCCTCGTCGTGGCCGTTCAGCAGGATTTGCAGCAATTGGGACCGCTGATCGCCCGCGACATCGGCGAGCAACAGCGAATGCGAGGAATAGGTACCTGCGAAAGTCGTGCTGATGGCGTCGGTGTACTCCATCGCAAAATCGACGATGCCCGCAATGGCTCGCTGCGCGTCTTCCGCCGGCGACGCGACGCTCGACGCCGACTCGCGCAGCCAGCGCGACAGTACTTTGTGCCCACTGCGGTAGGCGTGCAGTGTCGCTTCCAACGGAAAGCGCTGCTCGGCGCGTCGGCGCGCATGTTCATGAACGAAATCGAAGCGTCCAATATCGCCGCCGCGCAACAGCCGCACGATCTCCTCGACATGTTCTCGACCGTGGCCGGCTAGCTCGGGCAGCAGATCGGGATTTCTGGACTTGGAGAATTCGGGTACTTCGGCCAGTACCGCTTGTTGAAGTTGCGTCGCGATGGCGGCGGCATGGTTCGCAAACCGGTCGATGGCCGCGGCCAGGACCTTGCTGCCCGAGACCCGCCGCAGGGCGTCGGTGAGCGAATTGACGTAGTAATCGGACACGGAGCCGATTGTAGAGAGTCCACAGTCGGATAGCACCTGGGCAGGGTGATATGCCCGATGGCGGCGCGCCAAACTGGTGATAATCTCCAGCGCGCGACCTTAATCCAAAACGGAGGATCTATTAAAATGGCAAAGTATTTATTCGTTTATCACGGCGGCTCCTATCCCGAAACCAAGGACGCTCAGGCGAAGGTCATGGCCGCATGGGGAGCATGGTTCGGTTCAATGGGCAAGTCGGTCATCAACGGCGGCAACCCCGTCGGCAAGTCATGGACGGTGAAGAGCAACGGTTCAGTGGCGAAGGACGGCGGTGCCAATCCCGCCAGCGGCTACAGTCTGATCGAGGCGAAGGACTACGAAGAGGCCGCCGCCAAGGCGAAGGGTTGTCCGCTGCTCGAGCGGGGGGGTTCCGTCGAGATTGCCGAAGCGATGGACATGTAAGCACCGGCGCTCCTGCGCGCACTCGTCGTGCGCGTGGGGGCGGCACCTGGACGCGATGGGCAGTCGATGCGTACGTGACGGGCGGCCGAATTGCCGAGTTAGGCCGACAGTTTGGCCGACACTTCGTCGACCATGGCAATGATGCCCAACAGCACCTCGCCGCCGACCCTGAGGCAACAATGCTCGATCTGCTTACGGTCGAACGATCGGGCGGCGCTTCTCCCCTTGACGATGATCTCGATCCTCGAGCCCGTGGGGCCGCCCTCCGCCCCGCCCGTGTCAACGTCAGTCACGCTGCCATAAAGACCGTGAGCCACCAGCCGGCTTTTGATCTCTTGCCGAATCTTGTTTTTTCCAGTGTCGAATTCTTCCCGACCGTATCTGTCGTCCATGGTGTCTCCGCAAGTCGATAACGCCCACGGATGATACGCGCAGTTCCGCTACGCGCTGCGAATCATTCCGCCGTCGACTCGGATCACGCCTCCGGTCACATACGCGGCGCCCGCGCCGGCCAAAAAAGCGGCGACGGACGCGAATTCTGCCGCATCGCCATAGCGTCCCGCGGGGATGGACTTGCGGGCTTGATGTTGGACCTCTTCGACTGAAATTCCCTCGCGCTGCGCACGGCCTTGGTCCAGTTGAGCGACGCGATCGGTTGAGATGCGCCCCGGCGCTAGGCAGTTGACCGTGATGCCCGAACCGGCGACTTCGTTCGCCAGCGTCTTGGCCCACCCTACCACCGCCATTCTGAGCGAATTGGAGATGCCGAGATTCGCTATGGGTTCGAGCACCCCCGAGGAGACCACGACGATGATCCGGCCAAAGCGCCGCTCGAGCATTCCGGGCAGCGCAAGGCGGGCCAAACGCACGACGCTCAAGAACATCGATTCAAATTGTTGAATCCATACGGCATCCGACACGTCGGCGGCAGGCCCGGGCGGAGGTCCTCCGGTGTTGAGAACGAGGATCTCGGTCTGTCCGAGCACGTCGCTCAAGGCTGCGATTGCGCTCGCGTCGGCCAGGTCGCAGTTGCGGGTCGTGATCCCGCCGCGGAGTCCGGCTGACTCATCGACCAGCGCGCGGAGCAATTCCGCATTGCGAGCCACGGCAACGACGTCGGCCCCCTCCGCCGCCAACGCGCAGGCGATTGCCCTGCCAAGACCCCGTGAGGCCGCCGTTACGAGCGCGCGCCGTCCGTTGATTTCAAGATTCATGGTGCCTCCGTCGATGGATGTCAGTTCGCGGCCGCCTCTGCGGAATGTTGTTTCAAATAGCGCTCGAACCAATTCAGCGTGCGAAGGGTTGCATCGGCGACATGCTCGGGTTCCCGCAGTCCGTGGCCTTCGCCGGGATAGATCATGATCGATGTGGGCACGTCGAGTGCCTTGAGCGCATGCCAGAACTCCTGCGTCTGCGGCGCAGGACACTCGATGTCGCGCTCACCGACATACGCAAACGTCGGGGTCCGGACACTCCGGATGAAGTTGATCGCCGACGACTGGGCATACACGGCCGGATCCTCGTAGGCGGAGGCGCCAAAATACGGCAGCATCCAGGCGTCGATGCCGTTTTCGCCATAATAGGACAGCCAGTTGCTGATGCCGGCCGCGGCCACCGCGGCCTTGAAGCGGTCGGTCTGCGTCACTGCCCACATCGTCATGAAGCCACCATAGCTGCCGCCGGTGATCCCGAGTCGGGTGACATCGATGGGTGCGCTCCTGGCAGCGGCATCGATTCCTGCCAGAATATCGCGCAAGTCGCCGTGCCCGAAATCGCGCACGTTGGCCACCGTAAATCGTTCGCCCTGACCATAACTGCCGCGAGGATTGGGGCGAAACACCGCGTAGCCATGCGCCAGCAGCGTGGGCACCAGACCCGGTCCGGTATAGGCGGGCAGCGCGGCGGCGGCCGGACCGCCGTGAACGATGGTCACCAGCGGCAACAGTCCGTCGGGATGCTCCGGCAGCAGCAACCAGCCTTGAACTTTGAATTCGTCGCTCTTCCACCACAGACTTCGTACCTGGGCTGCGAGGTGCGCGCCGGCATTCTCGGCAGTCAGATTGCGCCAGCTGCCGATCGGACCCACCGCGATTTCCGGCGGTTCATTGAACGACTCGTGTTCCACTGCCATCAGTCCCGACGGGCAGGCGTGCTGAATACCATCGGAACGAGTGGCGATGGAGTCCATGCCTCCCCACAGGATCGCTTGGTTGTCCTCGTGGACCCCCGACCCGAGATCGGCGAATTCGGTTCTGTCGCCGGTGAGCAGTTTCGCGATCAGCCGCCCGTCGCAGCGCCACGTGAGCGAAGTTGCCGATGCAGCCATCCCCGGCGTCAGGTTCATGGCGGCGCCTCCGTCGATAGGCACCGTAAAGACGTCGCCTCCCGTCGAGCCGAAGTCGCTCATGAGGCCCGCGATGAATGCCAACGTTCGCCCGTCGCGCGATACCTTCGGGGTGGCGAGTTGCTGGCGAGGACTGCGCGGTTCAAAGATGACGCGCGGCGCAGTTCCAGATTCTGAAAATGCGTACAACCGCGCAGTCCACCAATGATCGTCGCCGTTGCCCGGGGACGCCGTACCGACGAAGCCCTTTCCCGCAGGAAGCCAATCATATTCGTAAACGTAGAGTTCCGGCGGAGACACCCATTGCAGCGCCCCGTTCTTGACGATGGCGATGCGCTGTTCCGGCGGGGCCGCGTCGAGATCGCCCGCAATCGCCGCTCCCGCTTCCGTGGCGCCGCTCTCTTTGTTCGCATCCGCCGTGGCCAGCACCGCGAGGCGGCCATCTGCGCCGTACCGCAGGTCGATGATGGTGCCGCTGAAATCGAGCAGCTTCTTCAGGGAGCTGCCGTCGGATGCCACCGTGTACAGCGAGCGTGCGTGGCTCCCCGGCGTGCGCAGGGCAAAGGTCACGTGCTTCGCGTCGGGGGTCCAGGCCGGAAAATCCGGCCAGCACTGCGGTACGTGACCACAGGGCAATGCGACCCTGGCAGCACTGCCGTCGCGGACACGCCGGATGACGAGTTCCCGGAGCGGTGGATAGTAGCCCCCGATGGGCGAATCGCCTTCCACCGAGGCGACGTATCCCGCGTCCGGCGAGATCTCCACGCGCAGAAATCGATGTACGGGTTTGTCCGCGGGATTCGCCGCCGCGGTCGCCGCGGGCGAAGGAGCACCCTGGGTTTCGAGGGCGCGAAGAATTCTTTCCGGCGCCAGCAGCAGAGCGAGCATCAAAGCCAGGGCAGCGGCGTCACGCCCAGCCCGCGAAGCGGCAGTCGGTCTTGCAATCATAAGAATCCTCGTGGTCGACGCGACCTCGAGCTGGTCGACGCGACCTCAAGCTTACCTACCTCCAAGCCGCAGCGCAGCGCGATCCACAAGGCGCCTTGTCGGCGCGCGGACCGCCCCCGTAGAATTGCTGGATGCGCAACGCATTTGGACTATTCGCTACGGCATTGCTCCTGAGTTCACCGCCCGTCAGGGCGGCGGACATCCCAGCTGCGGCAGCGGGGCGCCAGTTGCCGCCCGCCGCCCCGATAAAGCCTGTCACTGAGACGCTTTGGGGACAGAAGGTCACGGACGACTACCGTTACATGGAAGCCCTCGATCCAGCGACGATTGACTGGATGAAGGCGCAGGGCGCCTATACGCGATCCGTGCTGGACGGAATCAAGCCGCTCGCCAATCTGAAGGCCGAAGTTGCAAAGTTCTCCGCGAGTTTCGGACTGGTCCAGAGCTACGTGCGTTTCGGCGGCCGCGCGTTCTATGAAGAACGCGCCCCCGGATCGGACAATTTCGATCTGATTGTCGCCGATGGCGCAGGCACCCGAAAACTCGTCGACGTTGCCGCCCTGCGTACGGCCAACGGCGGCAAGCCCTATGCCATCAATTATTTCCTGGCTTCACCCGATGGCGGGAAGGTCGCCGTCGGAATCTCAGAGGGCGGTTCGGAAGACGCGGTGCTCAGCGTTTACGATGCTGCCGGCGGAAACGTGATTGCGGGGCCGGTCGACCGGGCGCAGTTCGGCGCCACTTCCTGGAGCGACGATTCGAAGATTCTGTATTTCATTCGACTGAAACAGCTCGAGGCGACGGCGCCGCCCACCGACAAATACAAATATGCGACGGCCGATGCGTGGGATCTGAAGTCCAAACCCGTGGCCCTGTTGGGCGCCGGCGTCGGTCACGGTCCCGAATTTCTCCCCGCCGAGTTTCCCGCGATAGAGATCAGCGTCGGCGCGCCCATCGCGACGGCGCTATCGATCAACGGTGTGCAGAACGAACTCGCAATGTGGACGGCGCCGGCGGCGAAATTGAGCGATCCCAATGTCGCCTGGTCGAAGTTCATCTCGCGCGATGACGCGGTCACCGCCGCCGACATGCGGGGATCGGATATTTTTCTGCTGTCGCACCGCGATGCACCTACCTTCAAGGTTCTCTCGGTAAGCGCCGGTCGGCCATTATCGTCGGCGAAGGAGCTGGTCCCGGCACGGCCGGATCGGGTGATCGAAGGCATCCATGCGGCATCTGACGCCTTGTATGTGCTGGCGCGCCACGGCGCCTATTCGCAATTGCTGCGCATTCCGACCGGATCGACCAATGTCGAGGAAGTCGCGCTGCCGTTCGAGGGGCATGTCGACGAAGCCTTCAGTGACCCGCGAGTCGCCGGAGTCACCATCAAACTGTCCAGCTGGGTGGTCCCGTCGGGCCTGTATGCGTATCGTCCTGCGGATAAGTCATTCTCCGATCTCAAGATCGGCGCTCATGGCGATATTGCATCGTCCGAGTACCGCGTCAGCGACTTGAGTGCCAAGGCGCAGGATGGTGTGATGGTGCCGTTGTCGCTGGTGCAACCGAAGGGCGCGACGGGTGCGCAAATCACCCTTCTCGAAGCGTACGGATCCTACGGCATCTCGGAACTCGCCGACTTCTCGGTGCGCCGGGCGGCGGCCGTGCGTCAGGGAATCACCTATGGCGTGTGCCACGTGCGCGGCGGCGGTGAATTGGGCGAGGCTTGGCGGCTCGGCGGCAAGGATGCGAACAAGCACAACACGTGGGGTGATCTCATTGCGTGTAGCGAGTATGTGATCGCCCGCGGGCTGACGACCAAGGACAAGCTGTTCATCATCGGCGGATCCGCGGGCGGCATCACGATGGGCCGCTCATTGACCGAACGGCCCGACCTGTTCGCCGGCGTGATCGACCTAGTGCCCGCGGGCAATACCCTGCGCTCGGAGTTCTCGCCCAACGGGCCGCCCAATATTCCCGAATTCGGCACGGTCACCACGGCCGGGGGCTTCAAGAATCTATACGAGATGGATACGATTCGGCACGTCAAGAAGGGGGCTCAATATCCGGCGGTGCTGGTCGCGACGGGCCTCAACGATCCGCGGGTCTCGCCGTGGGAACCGGCGCAGGTCGCCGCGGCCTTGCAGGCATCGGGGACGTCTAAGCCGGTTCTCTTGCGCATCGACCAGGAGGCCGGCCACGGGATCGGCTCGACGAAGACTCAGACCGACGCGCTCACTGCCGACTGGATTGCGTTCGTGCTGTGGCGCGCCGGCTCGCCGGAATGGCAGCCTCAGGATCTTTGAGAGCGGCTCGAGACCGCATCATTTGGCCTTGAATATGCCCACGATCTTCAGGTTCGTGCGGTCGAACACGGCGAGAAGGGGCCGTCCACGCCCGGTCAGCGCAAGCGCATCCGGCTGGTCGGCGGCCAGTCCGGCCGCGCGCACGCGTGCGTCGAGCAATTTCTTGTCGTTGCCGCTAAAGTATTTGATGTCGTCGATCTTTCTCAGCTGCGACCGCAGCGTCGGCAATCCTGCATCCCAGGGCTGGTAATATCTCGGCATCGAAATCACGTCGCTGCCGCCGCTGACCGCCGAGGCCATGATCTTGTCGTGCTCCTCCGAATCCTGCGGCAGCGGCGCCCAGATCCAGCGCGGCAGACTGTACCAATGCGGCCGCAGGGGCGCGTTGAGTTTTCGCGCGATCGCGAGCTCCGCATCCTCGATATCGTAAGCCTGCACGAGTTGCAGTACATCCTCGGAAAACGCGTAGTACAGGGGTCGCCCATGCCAAAGCGACACGGCGCCGTAGGTCAGTGCAATCAACTGCACCGCGATGATCACAGCGATGTCGCGCGCCAGCACGCGACGCGGTTTGACGGGTGAGGCGATGATGAAGGTGAGCAGCGGGCCGGCGACCAGATCGACTCCGGCCAACACGATGGTCACTTGTACGACGTCGGCCAGATACCAGCCCGGCCAGCGGTACCACCCGAGATACAGGCCGCCCAGGATGACGCTCAGCACGAAGCAGCTCGCGAGCAGATGCAGCCCCAGGGCCGCGAGACGAAATCTCATGCGTGCGCATTCCTCCTCAGTCGAAGTCGGTGGGCAGATCCGGATGCTCGGCATGCCGGAACATCAGCTCGATCTGCTCGGCGGTAGTGCGTCCCGCGGACAGCGCCGGCAATTCGCCGCGCGAGAAGAACCCGACCTCGCTGGTTTCGTGGCTCGGCCGGGCGCTTCCGCCGACCAGTTCGCAGATGAAGAACATCTTGTAAATCGAGTCGATGTGGTGCACCCGGTTACGCTTCTGGTAATCGTGGACGGCCGCCAGCTTCAGCGCACGCGCTTCGAATCCGGACTCCTCCGCGATTTCCCGGATGACGCACTCTGCGGCGGTTTGATTGACGTCCGCCCACCCGCCGGGGAGAGTCCAGCGGCGGTCGCTGACTTCCCGCACCATGAGCACTTGCCCGTCGCGAAAAGCCGCGCCGCGCACGTCTACCTTGGGGGTCGCGTAGCCCGGATCGAGCCGGAACAGCTCGAGCAACTTGGCGGCATCGCCATCCGATCCAGCGGCGATGAGCGCCGCCGACAGTTCCTGTATGCGGGCATACCGCAGGCGGTCGAAGGCATCTTCAGAGAACGTCAAGCCGATTTGCGCGATGGCCTTGAGTTCGCGGCCCACCACCAGCCAGGTGGGCTCGTTCATTCGCCGGCACCGGCCACCGCACAGCTGGAATCCAGCAGCAATTCGCCGGTAGGCCCGGTACCCGCCAACACGGCGAAGCCGGGTCCGCTGTTGAATTGCATCCCGGCCACCACCAAGGTGTAGTCGCCCATGTGGTGACGCACGTCGGGCTTCAGACCAGCGAGCAGTTCGAAGGGATTCGAGCCATCCAGCCCGTCGCCGATGATGCGCAGGCCGTCGTAAGTGAAACCGGCAATGTTCACGGGGGACCAGGTTTCGGTCAGATGTCCAGCCGCCGCGCGCAAGGATTCGAAGACATCCTGCCGCAAGCACTCGATGTGAATATGAAACTGGTCCTGGCTGCGGGAGTGCGCGGTGTTCACCGCCAGGCCAATGGCGGTTCTGGCCACACTGTGGCCGACGTACCGGGTGATGAGATCCCGCGCGTGCCAGGCCTCGGCGAAATAGTTGGGCGCATCGGGATCGAGCAGTTCGCGAGCCTCGATGCCCGCCATGGTCTGGGTGGGAATCAGCAGGTAATGAGCGCCGCCTTTGCGGTCCGCAAGCACGGCGTACCCGGAATTGCCCGTCCGGGAGTCGGCAAGGTAGACGCGCTCGCACGGCGCTGCCACTTGGTGCTGCGACCAGTTCACCACACATTGCTCTTGCACGATCTGCCGCAGGGCGTCCCGGCCGGTGCCGATCTCCGGAGTATCGGTCGATGAACCGGGATAGGGATTTTGGTTCTTGGGAGGCCTGCCGGCCATGGCCGGTAAGGCAAAGGCGGCGGCGGCGACTCCCAAAAGTAAAATCTTGCGTAGCTGTTCGGTCACGTTGGCTCGTTCGTCGGCGGATGAAGGTGTGCATCATTGCAAATCTGCGGCCAAATTTCGCAGAATTTCTTCGCCTGCGCGGATCAGTCGTAGGCTGCGCGGATCAGTCGACCCGAATCACACCGAGGACCGGATGAGCGGAACGGCCCCATAGCGACCCTTCAGATAATTCTTCGCGATCAGCTCGTGCTTACGCGGGCTCGATCGCAACAGCGGCAGGAGGCTGCTGGCGTGCTTGTCGTCGAGCTGCACCAGCCAGATCTCGTCACGCCGCAAAATATCCAGATCCATGAGCGTCGAGTTGTGGCTGGTGAGCAGAAGCTGCGCGCCCTTGTTCGATACGCGGGGATCATTGATGAGGCGTATCAGAAAGCGTGCGACCAAGGGGTGCAGGCTGGCATCGAATTCGTCGATGAGCAGCAGTTTGCCGTTCTCGGCCGCCTGCAGCAACGGCCCGAACAGGCCGATGAGCCGTTGGGTGCCCGCGGCTTCGAATACCGAGTCCAACCACATCGGCACCAATCCATCGCGGGCGTACAAGAATTCGATCGACCGATGCGAGCTGCCCCGCCTGAGAAACCCGGCAGCGGGCGGGGGTGCCGGCTCGGCTCGCGACGGATCTTGCTCGGCGAAGCGCACGTCGTCGACATGGATATCGACGGCACTCAAGAGCTCGAGCACCCTGGTCTTGAAGGCCTCATCTTGAATTCGCATGGCGATACGGTTCACATCGGACATATCGCCCGGAAATAGAATTTCCAGGCGGTGCTCGACCCAGTGCAGCAGCGGTGCAAGCTGTTCGGAGTTGAGCTGCGCCGCCGTGGTGAGAAATAGCGCCCTGGCCCGGGTGGCCTTGCGCCACATCTCCCGCGGACCATTGAAATTCGGAGAAAACGCCGCCCATGTATCTTTGTGCGTCGCCTCGTCAAAACGCCGCTCGAACCAACGCTGCGATTTTCCGGTGCGGTAAACGAGCAGCCGTTCCAATCGGATGCGCTGCGAATCGTACGAAATCGCATAGCGATACCGGACGCGATCCAGCAATACGTCGATCTCGAATTCCGTCGGTTGCGTCACGCTTGGACCGAAGCGAAACGGCGTATGTCTCTCGCTGAACTGCGAATCGGAGTATCCGCTGGAATGCAGTATGAGGTCGCGGAACGTCGCCAACGCGATGAGCAGATTGGTCTTGCCGCTGGCGTTGGGCCCGAAGACGATGGCCGCCTTAGAAATTCGCGGCACCGCCTTCATGCCGGTTTTTATGAGATGCGTCGACTCATGCGTCCGGTCGGACGAAGTCGAAAAGCTGAATGACTGTTCAGACAGGAACGACCGAAAATTCTGAAATCTGAACCCGATCAGCATGCAGGATTTCCATTGTGATGCATCCGGCCAGCGGTTGTCGCTACCTTGCGACAAGTTCAATACCGCGTGCGGATTGTACCTGTGATTTGCGACCAATTTCTCGGGGTGATGCCGTACTATTGCGATGCAGCAGCGTAAGGGTTCGCCGCAATCGCGGAGCACCAGAAGCTTAGTAGGTGGCTAGACTGACCGTATCCGTGACTTCGTCGACATTGAAGCCGATCGGAACCGCGATGATCGGAGTGCGCTCTCTCCCCTCGAGCCATGTCTCCAGTGCCGCGCAAGGCATGGGTCTGGCGTAGAGATAGCCCTGAGCGATGTCGCATCCTAATGCCCGCAGCCGCTGCGCGGCGGATTCGGTTTCGATGCCTTCGGCAACTACCTTCATACCGAGGCTATGGCCCATGTCGATGGCAGAGCGTACGACCGCCGCATACTCGACGTCGGACTCCAATCCCTGCACGAAGCTGCGGTCGATTTTTACTTCGTTGGCCGGCATCCGCGCTAGATGGCTGAGGGAGGAGTAACCGGTGCCGAAGTCGTCGATCGAGAGGTTGACGCCCAGCGCAGCGAGCGCATCGAGCATTCGCAACGCCTGGTTGGGGTCCTCGATGAAGCCGCTTTCGGTCAACTCCAGCGTGAGCAAGGAGGGCGGCAACTGATGGCGGGTGAGGAGCCCGGCCACGCGGGCATCGAACCGCAAATCGGCGATGTCCTCCGCACTGATGTTGACCGCCAATTGCAGGGGGCTGCCCGCCCGATGCCATGTCGCTGACTGTGCGATCGCGCGATCGAGGGTCCAACGGGTGATTCGCCGGATGAATCCGGTCTGTTCGGCGAACGGCACGAATGTCGCCGGACTCAGCAATCCACGGGTGGGATGCTGCCACCGGAGCAGAACCTCGGCGCCCGCGATGCGCCCGGTCGTCAGTTCGATTTTCGGCTGAAAGAAAAGCCGCAACTCGTCATGCTCGACCGCATGCCGCAGTTCGCCCAGCAACGACAACTGATCCCGTGTTCCGGGGTCGAGCGCCTCTTCGTATATCGCCAGCGGGCGCTTCTCGCGCCGCGCCTGCTCGAGGGCCAAATCGGCGCACCGCAACAGGTCATCCGCCGCAGGTGCATCGACGAGCGTGGTCGCGATGCCGATCGTTGCGCTGATATCAATGGGCTGAGCTTCGACGACCACCGGTTCCGATAGCGCGAGGAGCAACGAAGTTCCCCAGGCCTGCAGGCCTTGCGGGTCGCGAAGGCGCGTAAACGCGGCAAACTGATCGGCCGCGAGCCGGGCAACGGCCGCAGCGACGCTGGGCACGGAGCTGAGCCGGGACGCCACATCGACCAGTACGGCGTCCCCCACCGAATACCCGAGATGCTCGTTGATGCGGCGGAATCGATTCAGGTTGATGACGCGACGCCGATGGAGGATCCCGCCGCCGTGGTTAACGCTGCGCGCAGATTGTCGCTGAATGCCGCGCGATTCATGAGTCCCGTGAGGGTGTCCTGGTAGGCGAGACGGCGGATCGATTGATCGCGGCTCATCACCGCGCCTTGCATGAGCTGTAATCCTTCCGCGAGCACGCCCAATTCGTCGCTGCGTTGCAGTTTGAGCACCACATCGTAGCTACCGCCGCGGATTTGATGCACGGACTCGGTCAGCTCTTGTAAAGGGCGCGTGATGTTGCGCGCGATCCAGAATGCCGCCCAGCCGAAGCCGATCAAGCTCACACCCGCGATCCAGAACAAAGTGATGGTGAGCCTCTCGAAGGGGGCGCGAGCATCGGCGAGCGACCGCTCCAAGGTGTGCTTCGCCTCGGGCTTTTCCAAGCCGGCCGGCCCGGTCGGATGCGCCGCGACCTGGTGCAGGGGAGCGCCCAACGCGCCCGCCGGATCGGAGGTCACGACGTCCTCCCAATCGGCGCCGGAGTGCAGCAGCAGCGACACCGTGAGGCCGCTGATTTTCGCCAGGCCGTTCGCGGCGTCCTGGTCGAGTTCGAAACCCATGATGATCCATGCGACCGGCAAGGGACTCTTCACCTCGACGGCAACCAGTTGGTAGATCTTTCCGTTATCGACCATGACACTGGGGGCGCTTTCCGGGGAGGTGGCGTCCTGCTGCAGCGATTCGATGGGAAAATGGGCGCCTACGGCCGCTCGCGATCCGGAGGCGGCCATGATTTGGCCGCCGAGCGAGGTCAATACGACCATAGCAATACGTACGAACTCAGGCCAGCGTGGCACAAGAACATGG
>CAWCYX010000010.1:0-276805 GCA_963799885.1 uncultured Gammaproteobacteria bacterium
GTATCGCTGGCATGGGTCCGTCTGAACACTATTCAATGCGCCTCGAGGCGCGGGAACGATCGCAGGCTCGATGGGATCGATGGCATGCGCGCCTTGGCAGCACGCGATTGCTGCTTGCGGCCTGCTTTCTGATACTCGCGTTGGCATGGGGCACGCGCGGTGCGCCGGGGCAGTGGCTGCTCTTGCCCTCGACTCTGTTCGCCGCCGTCCTGCTCTACCACCAACGGGTACAAAGACTGCGGGCGCTGGCCCGACGCGCCGTGCAATTCTACCGGACCGGTCTCGAACGACTGCAGGGACCGAGGCCGTCCGGCGGGCCGGCCGGCGACCGGTTCAACGACGCGCACCACGTGTATGCCGCCGATCTCGATCTATTCGGCAAACAAAGTCTCTTCGAGCGGCTCAGCACGGCGCGGACTTCGATGGGAGAGAGCACTCTGGCAGCATGGTTGCTCGCCCCCGCCGACCTCGAAGTCATTCGCGATCGCCACGCCTGCATCGCGGAACTTCGGGAGCGGATAGACCTGCGGGAGGATCTCGCCATTCTCGGCGAAACGCGGGGCGACCAACCGCCGAGCATCGATTTGCATTCCGGCACGATCACCGCTTGGGCGAATGCGCGCAGCGAGCTGCCGCATCGCTGGCTGCAGCCGGTCGCGGTGCTGCTGGCCGCTGCCGCGGCGGTGACGCCGTTGATCTGGGCAATCTGGGGGTTCGGTTTTCCGTTTCTCGCGGTCCTGGTGCTCGAAGCCGGCGTCAGCTACGCATTTCGCAAACGGGTGCACGCTGCCGTGTCGGGCGTCGAGAACGCCTACGAGGACCTCAAGGTATTGTCGGTGATGCTGCTTCGGATCGAAAGCGAACCGTTCGACTCGCCGCACCTGCGTGCGCTGAAGGAGAAACTGTCGTCTGACTTGCGACCGGCGTCGGCGACACTCTCGAAGCTCTCGACCATCGTGGGTTTCGTCGAAGCGCGGCGCAATTCCCTGCTCGCGCCGTTGCTGCTCCCCTCGATGTACGTGATCCAATCCGCGCTTGCCGCGGAAAGGTGGCGCGAACGGCATGGACGGGTGGTGCAATCCTGGCTCGGCGTGCTGGGCGAGATCGAAGCATTGGAATCTGTTGCATGCTACAGCTTCGAGCGGCCCGACGATCCATTTCCGGAGTTCCTGGAGGGGCGCGCTGCCTTCGTGGCAACGGGGCTCGGCCATCCGCTGATTGCGCCGGCAACGCGCGTCCGCAACGACGTCGACCTCTCGAGCCCAACCCGTGTGCTCATGGTGAGCGGGTCGAACATGTCGGGCAAGAGCACCCTGCTCCGCTCGGTCGGCATCAATACGGTTCTGGCAATGGCCGGTGCGCCGGTGTGCGCCGCACATCTGCGGCTCACGCCGCTTCAGGTCGGAGCCAGCATTCGCGTCAATGACTCGCTCTACGAGGGCAGTTCGCGCTTCTATGCCGAAATCACCCGGCTGCGGCAGCTGTTCGAGCCATCGTCCCTGCCGCTGCTGTTTCTCCTGGACGAGTTGCTGCAAGGAACCAATTCGAACGATCGGCGGATCGGCGCTCAGGGTGTGCTGCGTGCCCTGCTCGATCGCGGCGCGATCGGATTGGTGAGCACGCATGACCTGGCTCTCGCCGACGGCGCCCAACTGCCCCCGAGCGCCCTCAAGAATGTCCATTTCCAGGATGAACTCGAGAACGGCCGCTTGAGTTTCGACTTCACGCTGCGCGACGGGGTGGTGACCAAGAGCAACGGCATCGAACTGATGCGGGCGATCGGGCTGGACGTGTGAGGTGGCGTGCTGTCACAATGAAAGAGGGGTATATCCATGGCACGAATCCTGCTCGTCGAGGACGATCCCGCCCTGTCGCGCGGAATCCTCGCGCTTCTCAAGGCTGCCGGACACGCCGCCGACTGTGCCAAGGACGGCGAGACCGCCCTGTTCCTGGTCGACTCTGAACCCTGCAGTCTGGTCATCCTCGACATCGGGTTGCCCGGCATATCGGGATTCGAGGTCATCAAAAAGTTGCGTGCACGGGGCTGCAAGACCCCCATTTTGGTCCTGACAGCCCGCGATCACGTGGTCGATCGGGTCAAGGGCCTCGATCTCGGGGCGGACGATTACCTCTTGAAACCCTTCGATGCCAGCGAACTGGGTGCGCGCGTCCGGGCGCTGCTGCGGCGCGACCACGGCGATCCCAGCCCGGTGGTGGTCATCGGCAATCTGACGATCGACCGGACTCATGCCACAGCCGAGGTATGCGGCCGAGCGCTGCAGCTGCGGCCCCGCGAATGGGCGGTGCTCGATCGGCTGATCGCAAAAGCCGGCGAGATCGTATCGAAGGAGAGGCTGCTCGCCGAGGTCTTCAGCTTTGAAGATGCGGTGGCCCCGAACGCTCTTGAAGTGCACATCGCGCGCCTTCGCAAGAAGCTCGAGCCGGATGGACCAGCCATTCGCACATTGCGCGGGCTGGGATACATGCTGAAGGCTTCTTAAGGACGAAATGTTCAAGTCTTCGATTACGAAGTTCTTGATCGCCTCCCTCGGCATTCTGATGACCGGTCTGTTCGTCGCGGCACTGATTCTTGCCGTCGAGGCCTGGACCAACTATGCGTTGGCCGGCCGCATCGCCCGCCTGACCAGCACCGATAAGACGCTGTTCGAAGCCCTGGTGACCGTTCGCGCCCAGATTCCCAAGGACAGCACCGCGCTAATCGCCGAGGAGGATCCGAGGCCCGTGATCGGCGCAACCTACGCCGATGCGTCGAGGACGGTGACCACCGCGCTGGACGCATTGGAGTCCACCGACATCGCCAATCATCGAGAACTCGCGGCCGCCGTTCGCAGCGCATGGCAGAAAGTGCGGGCCTTGCAATCCACCGTCGATGTGCAGGGGTCGCGCTTCCGGGTTGAGCGGAACTTGCACGCCATCGACGATTGGCGCGAAGCGATTCACGAAATGCTCGAGACTCTGAGCACGGCCTCGGTGGCGGTCGGCAACATCGTGAGGATAGGCGATCCCCTGATCGCCGAGATGGTGCAGATACGGCGGACGGCATGGACGATCCGCGATCGTTATGGGCTGCAGTGTTCGATGCTGCGTCCCAACGTGGACTTGAGCCAGCCCCTGGACGCCGCGCAGCTCGACAGTTGGCTTGGAAATCGGGCGGTCTACACCTTTGCATGGCACACGCTCGACGAATTCCTGCTGCGGCCCGGCGTGTCGACCGCCGTGCGCGAGCGTGTCGAGCGCGCCCGCCGAAAAACACAGGAGGCGCAGTCCCAGGTCGACGCCATTGTCAGGCGATTCGACGGCTCCGGCAAGCCGGCCGTCGCCAGCGCTAAATGGACCACCCTGTGCGACGGTCCCTTCGAATCCATTCTTGCTATCGCCCAACAGGCGCAGGACGAGGCCGACACGCATGCCGAGGCCATTCGCGCAGCATCATTTCGGATTTTGCTCGTGGCCGGAGTCGACCTCACCTCAGTCATCGCTTTCGGTGTTTTTGCCGTCGTCCATGTACAGCGACGATTGGCGCGTCCCATGAAGATACTGACTGCGGCGATCGCGCGGCTGAGTCGCCGGGATTTCGACGAAGCAGTGCCTTCGACGGGAAGTCCCGATGAGCTCGGCAGCATGGCGCAGGCGCTCGAAACATTGCGCGCCAGCGCGCTCGAGGCGGAACGTCTTCAGCAAGCGATGAACCGCTTCACGGCCGATGCCTCGCACCAAATGCGCACCCCGCTGACGATCCTCCGCACTCACATCTCAGTGCTCGGCGGCCTGATTCCGGCGAACAACGAAGCCTACTCTTCATTCAAGGATATACAGGAGGCATCCGACCGTCTTCAGCGTCTGCTCATTCAGCTGCTGAAACTCGCCCGAGCCGACAGTGGTCGGCCGCTGGATCAAGATTCGGGGACGATCGATCTTCGCGAAGTCATTCAGGAGATCGCGGCGAGTCATGTGCCGCAAGCGCTCGAGGCCGGGATCGATCTGCATTTCGAAGCCGAACAGAGGCCGTTCCCGGCGCTCGCAAACCCGATCACGATCCACGAGATCTTCGCCAATCTGATCGACAACGCGATTCGTTATAACGATGCGGGCGGTAGCGTCGTAATCAGGCTCTTTGATGAAAACGGCAAACACGTCGTCGAAGTCGAGGATGACGGCCCAGGCATACCGGATGCGGAAAAAGACAAGGTGTTCACGCGGTTCTATCGAATGAACCGGGATCAGAGCCGCGTGGGAAGCGGGTTGGGACTTGCCATCGTCCAGTCCCTCGCGGCGACGCTCAATGCCGAGATCGACATGAGCACAGGGGCCATGGGCCGCGGTCTGCGGATCCGGATCTCGTGGGCCTGAGGCCGCCACGCCGCGTCAAGACGGCTATCTTGATGTTTCGTCGACGCTGACAGCTTCTTGAAAGCTGCCCCCGCTCATGATCCGGGGCACTGCCGCCGGATCGAGCTTGTCCGAGCGCCAGACGATCACTAACTATGACGGGGGGGATAATGAATATACGACGCCTCGATGGTGAAACCACCTACATTTCGCCGCCGCGATCCGCACTGCCGCTGTACGCGACCGCAATCCTGCTGCTGAGCATGGCGGGAACGGCCGGCGCCCAATCAGAGCCCACGCCGGCCACGGCATCCGGCGCCAACCCGGTGCTGGAGGAAGTTGTCGTAACGGGCAGCCGCATCGCCAACCCGAGATCTACATCGGACAGTCCGCTGGTCGCGGTCGACGCAGCGCAGATCGCCGCCACGGGGCAGGTGTCGCTGGACGCCGCTCTCGGTCAGATGCCGCAATTCTCCGCCTCCCAGGGCATGACCGAGGTCGGCGACGTGCAGGGCTCGACCGGCTTCGAGGGCGGCCAATCCTACTCCGACCTGCGCGGCCTCGGTCCGCAGCGCACTCTCGTGCTGCTCGATGGGCAGCGTCTGGTGCCGACCAATCCCAACGGGGCGATCGACCTCAACGTGATCCCCATGGCGCTGATCGAAGGCATCGATGTCATCACCGGCGGGGCTTCGGCGGTGTACGGCTCCGATGCCATGGCGGGCGTGGTCAATTTCCGGCTGCGCAAGGATTTCAGCGGCATTCAGGTCGCCTATCAGCACGGCGCCACCACCCACGGCGACGGACAGGAAGAGTCCGTCAGCGTCTTGATGGGCGGCAATTTCGCCGATCATCGCGGCAACACGGTCTTCGATCTGGAGTACAACCAGCGCGGCGGAATCACCGGCGCCAACCGCTCGTTCTTCTCGGACATCTCGACCTTCAACCGCGGCGTGCCGCGGCCGCCCGAGGGCATTTTCAACGCCGGCGAGCTGGGCGGAGATTTCCCGATCTCCGCGGTCAACGGGGTGCTTGCCGGCTATCCAGGCACGACGCCGCTGTCGGGCAGCGGCAATTACGGCGGCTACGTCGGTTTCAACAACAACGGGTCTCTTTTCACCACCCGTAGCCCCGGCAACTGCGTACAGAACTACCAGGGACCGGTCAACAAGACGCTCGGGCTGCACTACACTCCGGACTGCAGCACGATCGAGTCGTATCTCGGGCCGTACTTCGCGATCCAGGTGCCGATGCAGCGCTACAATATGTTCTCGCGCACCACCTACGATGTCACCGACAACATCCAGGCGTACGGTCAGATCAATTTCATGCACTCGCATGCGCAGGACCTGCAGGGAGCCTCGTACATCGGTCCCGGCAAGTACTTCTACATTCCGCAGAACAATCCGTACATCACGGGCAATGGCGCGTTGCAGACCATTCTGGCCGCGCGCACCACTCCGAGCGCCGGACCCCTGGAGATGGAGGACTGGGTGACCCCGATGGGTCGGCGAATCGAATCGTTCAATTACAACGATTATCAAATCAGCGGCGGACTGAAGGGTCCGATCGGATCGACGGATCTCAACTGGAACGTGTACGCATCCTACGGCCAGACGCTGCTCGACAACGACCAGGCGGACAACATCAACACTCCGGCGGTCGAGAACATCCTGTACGGCCTCGCGAACTACCATGGCGCCAATGGTCAGAACTGCACGGGCTACGCGTGGAATCCGCTCGGCGCGCAACCGATGAGCGCGGGCTGCCTGGCCTACGCCACGGGCACGGCGCACAACACCGATCAGATCAGCCAGAAGCTGGTCGAGGGGGACTTGAGCGGCACGCTCGCGATGCTCCCGGCGGGCAAGCTCAAGTTCGCCTTCGGCGTCGATTACCGCGGCGACAGCTTCACCTATCGCGCCGACCCGAACCTCAACCCGGCGTTCAACGTGCTGCCCTCGACCATGCCCCCGGGCATCATCTCGCCGTCCTACGATCTGATCGGTTCCACGGGAGGCACGCAGAATGTGCGTGAGGTGTACGGCGAGTTGCAGGTGCCGCTGCTGAAGGACGCACCGTTCGCCAAGAACGTCGGCCTCGATCTGGGCGTGCGCCATTCGCAGTACGATCTGTTCGGCGGCGTCAACGCCTACAAGGCCGACTTCCACTGGCAGACGATCGATGCCGTGACGTTCCGGGGCAGTTTCGAGCACGCCATTCGGGCACCGAGTCTGCAGGAACTGTACAACCCCACCGTGCAGGCGCAGGACTCCATCTCGGTGGACCCGTGCGAGTACAACAGTCCCTATCGTACCGGCGCGAATGCAGCGCAGGTGGCGGCTCTTTGCCATGCTCAGGGGATACCGGCGTCCGTTCTGCCGACATTCACGTACGGCGTCAGTTCGGCGCCCGGCATCATCCAAGGCAATCAGAACTTGAAGCCCGAAACGGCCAACACCTACTCGTTCGGCGTCGTGCTTAGCCCGAAGTTCGACGCGCCGCTGGCGCACGACCTCGGCGCATCGGTCGACTACTACCACATCAAGATCTCCGGCGCGATCGGCAACGTCGGACTCGATGCGGTGCTCTCGCGCTGCTACAACCTCAACGGAGCCAACCCCTCCTACTCCGAGAGCAATTTCTACTGCCAGCAGATCCAGCGCGACAGCAATGGCTTCATCTCGCTGGGCAAGGAGTTCTCGCTGAACGTCGGATCCTATAAGACCGACGGAGCGGACATCGAGTGGCATTGGGGCTTCGGGCTCGACGATCTGGGACTGCCGGAGAACTCAGGCCAGTTCAAGATCCAGTCCTACATTTCCTACCTGCACTCCTTTACTGTGGCCGGAGTGCCCGGAATCACGGATATGAACTTCGCCGGCGGCCTCGGCGATACCGGCACGGTCGCTGCCGCGGACGGCACGACCATCTCGGATCTGGCACACCCGAGGTGGAAAGGGAACACGGCGTTCGGCTATGCCAGGGGACCGGTCTCGGCGGCACTTCACTGGCGATATATCGGGACCATGAATGACCTTCAGACCATGGGCGAACCGTCGATACCGGCCTACAGCTACTTCGACTTGGAGGCGCACTGGCACCTATTGGACAAGATCGATCTTACGGCCGGCCTGACCAATCTCTTCGACAAGGGCCCGCCCGTGGTGAAGAGTGCCCCGATGCGTACCGATGCGGCGACCTACGATGTCGTGGGCAGGACGTATTATGCCGGCATCAAGGCAAAATTCTAAAGAGCCCTCTTCCCTCGCGCCGCAAGGCGCGAGGGACTGAACGCGATGCTGACGCCCCCACAACGAAAGGCGAAGCTGCACTCGGTCATCCGCGTCGCCAGCGGAAATTTTCTTGAAATGTACGATTTCATGGTCTTCGGCTATTTCAGTGCCGCCATCGGTCGCGCATACTTTCCGGCCAGCAGCGAATTCGCCTCGTTGATGTTTTCGATGACGACGTTTGCCGTGGGTTTCATGGTGCGTCCGCTGGGTGCCATATTCCTCGGCGCCTATATCGACCACATCGGACGGCGCAAGGGCCTGCTGCTGACTCTGGCGCTGATGTCGGTTGGGACGCTGACGATTGCACTGGTTCCCGGTTACGAGACTATCGGCCTGCTCGCGCCCATCGTGGTGGTGCTGGGCCGGCTGTGCCAGGGCTTCTCGGCCGGCGTGGAGTTGGGTGGCGTCTCGGTCTACCTCTCCGAGATTGCCACCCCGGGGCACAAGGGATTTTACGTCTCCTGGCAGTCCGGCAGCCAGCAAGTGGCAGTGGCGTTCGCGGGCGTACTGGGCTATGGACTGTCCAGCTGGATGCCGCCCGAGGCATTGGAGGCTTGGGGGTGGCGCATTCCGTTGATCGTCGGCTGCCTGATCATTCCCTTCATTTATATGATCCGGCGCACTCTCCAGGAGACCGAGGAATTCGCCTCGCGAAAGCACCATCCAAGCCCGGCAGAAATCTACGCCAGTATGCTGGTGCATTGGCGAATCATATGCACCGGTGTCGCGATGGTCCTGATGACCACCGTCTCCTTTTATACGATCACCGCGTATACGCCGACATTCGGCAGGAACATACTCAATCTGACTCAGAGCGATGCGCTTCTGGTCACCCTGTGCGTGGGCGTTTCGAACTTGATCTGGCTACCGCTCATGGGTTCCCTGTCGGATCGAGTCGGACGGCGCCCGCTGCTGCTGTGCTTCGCAGGGCTTGCCATACTGACGGCTTATCCTGCAATGGCGTGGCTCGTGGATCAGCCGACTTTCGGCAAATTATTGGTCGTCGAACTGTGGTTGTCCTTCATCTACGCCGGCTACAACGGCGCGATGGTCGTTCATTTGACCGAGATCGTCCCGGTCGCCGTTCGAACCGCCGGTTTCTCGCTGGCCTACAGTCTGGCGACGACGATCGGCGGCTCGACGCCGGTAATCGTGACCTATTTGATCCACGAAACCGGCAATCGGGCCATGCCAGGGGCGTGGCTGTCGGTCGCCGCCGCCATCGCATTTTCAAGTGCGTGGTTGAGCCGATCAAGTCAGCACCGCGAAGGACTATAGGGACGTTTTGTGTTGATTTCGGGCGGCAGCCGCCACAGCGACCGAGGCGAGTGCCGCCGGCCGCTTGCCTGTCATCGGCCGGGTCGGCGCGCGGCGCTCCACCGCGGGTACCGCAGCCGGCCGCGCCGCGGCACGAGGGACCTTGGCAATGCTGTCGGCTCCCACCCGATAGCGGGCAATCAGCTGCGTCAGGTTCGTCGCCTGTTCCGTGAGGGCTTGGGCGGCCGCGGATGCCTCTTCGACCAGCGCCGCATTCTGTTGGGTCACATCGTCCATCATCGTGATCGTCTTGTTCACCTGTTCGATCCCGGCGGCCTGCTCGCGGCTCGAACTCGCAATCTCGGCCACCACTTCAGTGACCTTCTTGACCCCGATGACAATCTCTTGGAGCACCTTGCCGGATTCGTCCACGAGCTTCGTGCCTTCCGCGACCTTGCCGACCGAGTCCTGAATCAGGCCCTTAATCTCCTTCGCGGCCCCGGCGCTGCGTGAGGCCAAGTTACGAACCTCCGACGCGACGACCGCAAAGCCGCGGCCTTGCTCGCCCGCCCGCGCCGCCTCGACAGCCGCATTGAGCGCGAGCAAATTGGTCTGAAAGGCGATGGCATCGATGACGCCGATGATGTCGGCGATGCGCTTCGAGGACGCGCTGATCTCGCCCATCGCGGCCACGGCCGCGCCGACCACCGAACCGCCGCGTTCGGCTTGCGCACGCGCCGCGGCAGCCAGTTGATTGGCCTGGGCCGCGTTATCCGCGTTGTTCTTCACCGTCGATGTCATCTCCTCCATCGAAGTGGAGGTTTCCTCGAGACTGGATGCTTGCTCCCCGGTGCGCCGGCTCAAATCCACATTGCCACGCGAGATCTCTTCTGCGCCCGCCCACACTTCGGTGGCGGCCAGGTTCATGGTTCGAATCACGTCCGCCATGCTGCCGAGCAGGGCATTGACGCTGGCCGATAGAGCTTCGATTTGACCGCTCTTGCCCGCCATGGAAATCTGCCCGGTGAGATCTCCGTCGATCGCCGCTTGCACCACAGCCTGCGTCTCCGTCACGGCATCGTCGAGACCCTTCTGCATCCGCGCCTGCTCCGTGACGGCGTCGTCGAGAACCTTTTTCATCCGCACCTGTTCCGTCACGTCGGTTGCGTACTTGACGACCTTGTACGGCTTACCGTCCAGACCGACGATGGGATTGTAGCTTGCTTGCAGCCACACTTCCCGCCCGCCTTGCCCGATCCGCTTGAAGATACCGGTCTCATGTTCGCCGCGCCGCAGCTTGTCCCATAACTTCCGATAGTCGGCACTGTCGTGATAGCCCGGCTCCACGAACAGCTTGTGGTTTTTGCCCTTCACATCGTCCAACTGATAGCCGAGCACGCTCATGAAATTGTCGTTGGCAATCCGTACGGTGCCGTCGAGTTCGAACTCGATGACGGCCTGCGCCTTGCTGAGCGCCGCGATCTGCCCCTGGTAGTCCGCTGCCTGGATCGAAGAGTCCGACAACGTCTGCTGCGTCGCCTTGAGCGCCTCCAGCACCTGGCCGATCTCGTCCCGAGAAGTGACTTCGATCCGGGTTTTGAAGTTGCCGCGGCGCATCTCCTGGAAGTGCGCGATCACTTCAAGGAGAGGATTGCGGATTCCCCGCGTAATCAGATAGGCGAGCAGGCAGGAGATCGCCACGGCGCCGAGCGATAGCATTATCAGCATCGACCGGCTGCTTTGATAAGAAGCCGATAGAGCGGCCGCTTGGCCCAGAATCCGGCTCTTTTGGAATTCGCGATATTTTGCGAGGGCGTCCAGATACGCCAGCTGCGCGGGGCGTGCGCGTTCCAGCACCTCCTTCGCTTCCTTGAGCTGGCCGGCACTCACGTCACGCAGGAACTCATCCTCGAACGGCACGTACACGACGCGCGAATCTGCGACCGCCTGCAGTGCGGCAGTTTCCGCCGTGGAACTCGAAATCGCGGTGAGCGCCACCCGGTACGCCTTGCGCTGCAGCTTGTCCTCCATGACCGCGTCTACTTCCGCTTGAATCTTGTTCTTGTCGTCGAGAATCAACATGTTGCGCGTGTGATAGGCAGTTTGCAGCAAACGGATTGACCACGCGTTCGCCATTTCGAGCTTCGTCAGCCCCGGCCCGGTAATTTGATTCACGGCCGCGTTGAAGGCAGAAAGCCGGCCGATGCTCAAGGCCACGGCGGCGACAAACACGATGATGACACAGGCGAAGGCCAGCGCCAGGCGTGCGCCGATGGTAGTGCGGAAACTCATAACGATCTCCAGGATTCAAGCTCGCCTGGAGGGGTCATGGGCTCCGGGATATCCTCTTAACGGCCGCCGCGCAGATTTATTGAGGCGTACTGGACGTGCCGCGTCGCACAACTGCCCAATGTGGGCAAAGTTGATATTCCCGGCTAGTGGAAATTCCGCGAAGCGACCGTCAAATCGCCGAGCAATGCCGAGAGATCCGTCAAGCGATGAGCGATCACGTGCAGCACCTCCCCTTCGCGCTGCAATTTGCCGCGCACCAGGAGTAGCCGCGATTCCAGCAGCGCCGCGCGCTGCGCATCGGCCACGCGTTTCCAGACGATCAGATTCACATAGCCGGTTTCGTCCTCCATGGTGACGAAGGTCACGCCGCTCGCGCTGCCCGGCCGCTGCCGCGTAATCACCAATCCAGCGGCGGTCACCGATCGGCCGTCAGGCTGCTCCCAAAGCTCCCGATTGGGAATGACGCCGCGTTTTGCCAATGCACTCACGCAGCAGCGCCAACGGATGTCGGCGCAGCGTCAGGCCCGTGCTGAAGTAGTCGGCGACGATCTCCTGGCCCTCGCGCGGCGCGCGCAGCAACGGCATGCCCTCTTCGGCCGCGGTCGCCGCGGGCAGCAGCGGCAGAGCGCGTTCCACTCCACTCACCTGCCAGACGGCCCAATGCCGATGCCCGGCAAGGGCTGCGAGCGCATCGGCCGCGGCCAGCGCCTCGAGATCGCGGCGATCGAGGGCTGCGCGTTCGGCAAGATCTGCGCTGTCCACGAAGGCGCCGGCGGCGCGCGCCGCCAGCAGCCGGAAAGCGCCTTCCTGCGATAAATGCTTGACCACCCGCAAACCCAACCGCAATGCCGGGCGGCCATCGTCCCGCCGCTCGAGCGTGCAATCCCAAGCGCTGATGGCAACGTCGACCGGCCGCACCTCGATACCATGCGCCCGCGCATCGCGCACCAATTGTGCGGGCGCGTAGAAGCCCATCGGCTGGCTGTTGACGAGCGCCGCGCAGAACGCCGCCGGCTCGTGATGCTTCAGCCAGGCGGAGATGTAGACGAGCAGTGCGAAGCTCGCGCTGTGGGACTTCCGGAAATCCGTATTCGCCGAATCCCAGGATCTGATTGAATATCTGTTGCGCAAAACTCTCCGCATAGCCGCGTTCCAGCATGCCGTCGATCAATTGCTTCTGGAAGGGCTCCAGGCCGCCCTTGCGTTTCCAGGCCGCCATGGCGCGCCGCAGACGATCAGCCTCGCCCGGTGAAAAGCCGGCCGCCACGATGGCGAGTTGCATGACCTGCTCCTGGAAAATCGGCACACCCAGGGTGCGTTTGAGCACCGCTTCGACGCTCCTTGCTCGGGTAACTCACGGCCTCCTCGCCGTTGCGGCGGCGCAGGTAGGGATGCACCATCTCGCCCTGGATCGGACCGGGACGCACGATGGCCACCTCGATCACCAGATCGTAGTAATTGCGCGGCCGGAGGCGTGGCAGCATGGACATCTGAGCCCGCGATTCGATTTGAAACACTCCGACGGTGTCGGCGCGGCAAATCATGTCGTATACCGCCGGATCCTCGCTTGGCACCGTCGCCAAATTGAGCTCGCCCGCCACCGCGCTCGAACCGCCGAACTCGTTGACCAGGTTGAAGGCACGGCGTATCGCGGAAAGCATGCCGAGAGCCAGCACATCGACCTTGAGCAATCCCAGCGCATCGAGGTCGTCCTTGTCCCACTGGATGACCGTGCGCTCCGGCATAGTCGCGTTTTCAATGGGGACCAATTCATCCAGGCGGCCGCGTGCAATGACGAAGCCGCCCACGTGCTGCGATAGGTGACGCGGAAATCCCAGAATCTCCGAGGTGAGCTCCATGAGCCGCTGGATTCGGGGATCGCCTGGATCGAAACCCGAAGCGCGGATGCGCTCCGGATCGATCCGCTGTCCATCCCACCACTGAAAGCCGTGTGCCAGCCGGTCGACTTCCGCAAGGTCCAATCCCAATGCCTTGCCCACATCGCGCAGCGCGCTGCGGGGCCGGTAAGAAATGACGGTGGCGGCGAGAGCCGCGCGCTCACGGCCGTATTTCCGGTAAATGTATTGAATGACCTCTTCGCGCCGTTCATGCTCGAAATCCACGTCGATGTCCGGCGGCTCGTTGCGCTCCTTCGAGATGAAGCGCTCGAACAGCATGGCCATGCGCGAAGGATCCACCTCGGTGATTTCCAGGCAGTAACAGACGACGGAGTTAGCGGCCGAGCCCCGCCCCTGGCAGAGTATTTTCTGCGAACGGGCATATTGCACGACGTCGTGCACGGTGAGGAAGAACGGCTCGAACTTGAGTTCGGCGATCAGGCGTAATTCATGCTCGATGCTTTGGCGCACCGCGGGGGGCACGCCCGCCGGCCAGCGTTTCGCACAGCCTTTTTCGGTCAGCGAGCGCAGATGGCTGGTGGGAGTCTCTCCCGGCGGGCACGATCTCCTCCGGATATTCGTATCGCAGTTCATCGAGCGCGAACGTACAGCGTTCGGCGATGATGAGCGTCTGCTCCATCAGCGGCGCCGGATAGAGTTGCGTCAAGCGCGGCAATGGCCGCATGCACCGCTCCCCGTTGGGAAACAAGGCATAACCCGCCGCGTTCAATGGCGTTTTCAAGCGGATCGCCGTCAGCACATCCTGCAAAGCACGGCGGCTGCGCCGATGCATGTGCACGTCGCCTGCGGCGACGCATGGCAGTTCGAGTGCCTCACCCAGCATCTCGAGAAACTCCAGTGACCGCTTATCGCAGCCGCCGGTCAGCAGTTCCACGCCGATCCACACTCGGCCGGAGAAGCGCTCGCGCAACCACCGGCCGTCCTGCTCATGTTGCGGCGGTGATGCCCCGCTTGAACGCGGCAGCCAAATGATCAAACAGCCGTCGAGCGAATTCTCGAGGTCGTGGCGTTTGAGCGTGTAGCGGCCCTTGACAGTCGAACGACGCGCCCGGCTGATCAAACGGCTGAGGGCACCGTAACTTGCCCGATCCGTAGCCAGGACCACGAGTTTGAAATCATCAATACAGGTGAATTCCGCGCCGATGATGAGCGGCAAGCCATGCTGTTTCGCCGCGATATGTGCCCGCACCACGCCCGCGAGGGAACATTCATCGGTAATGGCGAGCGCGCGATAGCCGAGCTTGACGGCCTGTAGAACCAGCTCTTCAGGCTGCGAAGCACCGCGCAAAAACGAGAAATTGGTGAGGGCATGCAGTTCGGCGTACATAGGGGTAGGAGTCTCACGCGAACACGCCGTGCAAATACCAACAGCGGGTCTGCCGCTGCTGAAACACCCACCATCGGGCGCCCCGGGCTTGGCGCGCGATGTAATAGTCCCGCGCTACGCCCCTCCCATCCCACCAACCGCTCTCGATGCGCTCAGGACCCTGCTCGAGGATCGCGCCCTCTTGACACAATTTCTGCAGGTTCGCCGCGAGCAGCACCGGTTCATCCAATAACCATACGGGCCGCGGCATCTCGCTCACGCGGGTGCCCGCCGCGCGCCTTCCCTCTGCGCGCGGCATGGCCGGCGTCAGCCGCAATTCATGGACCCGCCGCCAGGCGGCCTCGGGCCGGTGCTCGGGGACGGAAACCACCCCGTACACCGCTTGTTCCCCGAGCCGCGCACGCAAGCGCTCCACCAATTGCGGTGCCGTGTTGCCCGCGCACACGCCTGCGCGTCTGCCGCCCATACCCGCGAATGCATCGAGGGAGCCGGCCGGCAGCGGCTGCAGCGAACCCGACTTGAGTTCCATTCCTCGGACCGGTGCCGCGAGTTCGAGTCGATTCAGCTTTTCATCCAGCACATCCGCCAGGCGACGGCGCTCGCTCGTAATGGTCGCCAACCCCAGGCGCACGCATGTCACGGGTATCGCGCGATGGCGCAGCCTGAGTTCCAATGACTGGACGCCTGCCTGGCGCTCACGCAGGAACTGCGCGCAGCGTTCGATCAACGGTTCGAGGGCCTTTTGCAAATAGCCCACGGTCTCGATTTCCGCCTCGAAATCGCAGCGCTCGCGAAATCGCACGCGCGGTACGAACGCTCTGCGAGGTGCGGCTTGCCGTGCCAACGCGATATCGAGATCCAAGACGGCGGCAGGACTCAGGCGTCGCGATATTCCCGCGCGCGGCAGGCGCAGTAATTCGCCGATTCGGGTGATGCCCATGGCGCGCAAACTTTGCAGCCATGCGGCATCCCATGACGTGCAGGTGATCGACAGCTCTGCGAGCCCTCCCGCGAGCTGCCCGGGATCTTCTATGCACGCCGGTTTGCCGGCACGGGCCAACCACAGTGCCGCCAAAGCGGTGGGAGCCGTGGCCGCGTGAGCGCGGAGGGAGAGCCGGCCCCATGCGGCTTCGATGGCCGAATGCAATGCGGCGAGGGAACCGAACAACTTCACGCTGCCTTTGATTTCCAAGAGCAACGCATTGGGAGTTTCAATGCTGACCAACGAGGTGAATTGCTGTGCACACAGGCAAAGGCGCTGCAGCGTCGATGGATGCGCTGAATGCACCGGATGCGGCTCCATCAAGTCCGAAAACACGACGGCATACCAAAGCTGTTTCGGGCGAGGCCGGTCGATGGCCGCCGCAGGCGGCACACCGCGCAGGATCGCAGGCCGTGCCTCGGCTACGATCGCGGGCAGCGCCTCGGGAGCGCAGCTCAACGCAACGGGGCCATCCGCAAACAAATCCGTGGTCGCGGATTTCTCCGCCGCATTGTGCCGCCGGCCGTACGATTTCATGACGCGCGAAATTCAACGGGACCGGGCCGGCCGCCCTGCACTTTGACGAGTTCGAGCTGCGTCTCGTGCTCACCCTGCGTCATCAGCAATCGCAAGCTCGCGGGAGAAGACTCGAACCGATGCCGTTCGGGACGAAACAAGACGCCGAGCGCACCACCCGCTTCCGCCGCGAGTTTCAAACGCCGCAGCCAACGATCATCGGTGCCTTGCAGCCACAGCAACACCGCTGCACACACTCCCGAACTCAGCGCCTGTTCGGCAGCCCACAAAGCTTCGGTGGCGCTGGTAGGCCGCACGATGAGCAAACGACTGAGTTCGATTCCGTACTCCGCCAGCGCCGGCGCATAAGGTTCATGGGGAGGGGCAATCCAGACCAGCCAGGGAACCTCACCGTCGATTCTTTGCTGGCACTCCACCAAGGCGGGTAAAAACAGTTGGACTTCACCGAGACCGGTCGTCTCCAGCAGCACTTCGATGAGCGATGCCGTCGGCCAACCACCGCCTGGCAGGCGCGCATCGAGCGCGCTTCGACCGGTGGACCAGACCGGACGAGACGGCGTGGCCGAGGCATCTTTTAACTTCCAGACGCGTGCATCGGCCAAGATATCCGCAAGCGCCACAGCCGAGGATATTGCCTCACGCGGCATCCACGTCTTTACCGCGACGAAGCACCCCCACCACGACCCCTTCGATGATCATGGGCTGTTCCTTGAGATTGACCCGAATGGGTTCGAAATCGGAGTTCTCAGGCAACAGCCATACGATCGTGCCTTCCTGCCGATAGCGTTTGACGGTGACTTCGTTCTCCAGACGCGCCACCACGATCTGGCGATTACGAACTTCGGGGGTGCGATGCACGGCAACCAGATCGCCGTGCAGGATTCCGGCATTCTTCATACTCATGCCCTGCACTTTCAGCAGGTAGTGGGGTTTCGGTTGAAATAGCTGAGGATCGATTTGATACCGCGTTTCGATATGTTCCTCGGCCAATATCGGGCGACCTGCAGCGACTCGTCCAATGAGAGGCAGCCCTAGTTGTTCACGCAAGATGTCCTTGAGTTGAATGCCGCGCGAGGCTCCGGGGATCAAATCGATCACCCCCTTGCGCTGTAAGGCGCGCAAATGTTCCTCAGCGGCGTTGGGAGATTTGAACCCGAGTATCCGCGCGATTTCCGCCCGGGTGGGCGGCATACCGTTTTCGGCAATGGCGTCTTGGATGAGCCTTAGGATCTGAGTTTGACGGGGCGTGAGGTCGGTCATGCGTCACCTGTATATGTAGACAGTGGCTGTTATTATATACAGTATTGATGAACTGGCAAGTGGGTTGACCAACACCGCCCTTCCCTCCCCTGGCGATGCGCTGCGCCGCTTTCCGAGTTCGCCTGCAAAAAAATCGACCAAATGGAAACGGCGAACATCGATTACATGCCGGCATCTCATCCGACGGGGCATCTCATCCGACGGAAAGAAACTGCGGGTTCGCGCATGAGCCATGAAGCGTTCATGCAACACGGCGCGAGTTCGCGGCACGGTACTGGTCCGCTACCACGAAGCGCGAGGAATGACGCGACCCAGCGGCGGCGGTTGCATACCGAAGTGAAGCAGAGACGCCGGCTGCAAGTAGCGCATTGCTCATGCCGCGCTCGTTTCGCATTTCTCCCACAGTGCGTTTGCGGGATCAGGTCGATGGCTGAGCGGGTTTGATTTGGACAAGCTCGCGCGTTGCACAAGTCGTGCTGCGCGACGGCCGTGCACACTCGCTGCGCACACGCCCATTGCGCTTGCGCCGGCACCGCCACCTTTTGCAAGCGCCTGCTCGCGCATCTGTCACGCGCGTCTGCTATGCGCGTCTGTAAAACTTACATTTTTTGCCGTATTCCTTAAGGGGATTTAATATCCACGCAACAAAATTTGGCAAAATAGTCGCTGCTATCCGACAAATAGTGCATTTCAGTTGCATTCGCGCCGCGAATTTGGCTTTATGTGCGACTGTGTTGCGACGCATGTGAGCCCGATTGAGAAGGACCTGCTTGCTACAACACGTCGGGCTTTCCGAAACCAATGAATTAACCCTAGGGGAATATTGATATGACATTTACTACGACACTCAAGGCTACCGTCGCCGCTGCCTGCGTAATTGCTTTCGCCGGTTGCACCGACCTGAAGCCGATCCAAGCTCAGATCGATGATCTGAAGTCCCAGGTCAGCAAGTTGCAGAGCGACACGGCGAAGGCCTCCAGCGATGCGGCTGCTGCCAACAGCGCCGCTGCCAGCGCTTCTTCGGCCGCTTCCGGCGCGCAGAGCACGGCGAACCAGGCGTTGTCGACCGCCCAGTCGAATTCGACCGCCATCGAAGCGATCAACGAGAAGATCGACCGCATGTTCAAGAAGTCAGTGTCGAAGTAAATTTCGAGCATTTGATGTGAAGATGAAACGCCGCGGGTAACTCCGCGGCGTTTTTCTTTTTGGGGACCCTTACCGTCGCAGCGACTCACGGTCGGACCGAAGTGCGGGTCAATATCGAACGAGCGCCGAGCCCCACGTGAAGCCGCCGCCGAACGCCTCGAGAAGCAGGAGCTGGCCGCGCTTCACCCGTCCATCCCGAATTCCGGCATCGAGTGCCAGCGGCACCGATGCTGCCGAGGTATTGGCTTGGGTCGCGATGGTCACGATGACCCGTTCCATAGGCAGATCCAGCCGTTTGGCGATGGCCTCGATGATGCGGATATTCGCCTGATGAGGAATCAGCCAATCAAGCTGATCCTTGGTCATTCCGTTGACGGCCAGAGTTTCCGTGACGAGCTGCCCCAAGGTGTTGACCGCCACCTTGTACACCTCGTTCCCCTTCATCTGTACGCCCGCCTTGCCCTCGCGCACCAGCTTGAAGCCCTTGGAAACCCCATCCGGGTAGAGCAGCAGATCCTTGTACTTGCCGTCGGAATGCAGCCGTGTACTGATGATGCCCGGCTCCTTCGATGGCTGCAGCACCACCGCCCCCGCACCGTCGCCAAAGATCACGCAGGTCCCTCGGTCGCTCCAATCGACGATTCGCGTGAGAGTCTCCGCTCCGACCACCAGTGCGCACTTGGCCTCGCCCAAGCGGACGAACTTATCCGCCACGCTGAGCGCATAGACGAAACCCGTGCATGCCGCTTCGAGGCTGAAAGCGGGACACCCGTGGATGCCCAGCCGGTCCTGCAACAGCGTGCCCACGTTCGGAAACACCAGATCCGGCGTCGTCGTACCCACGCAAATCAAGTCGATATCTTGAGCGGTGACCCCCGCGTCCGCCAGCGCGCGGCGCGCCGCATGCTCCGCTAGATCCGTGGTGGTCTCTCCGTCCGCCGCCACATGCCGTTGCTGGATGCCGGTGCGGGAGCGGATCCATTCGTCGCTGGTGTCGACGAGCCTTTCCAGATCGGCGTTGGTGACTATCTTCTCCGGCAGGTAGCTGCCGGTGCCCGCGATGCGTGAATACATGGACTTCCTTCATGCCCCGTGCGGGGCGCCCAGCAGTTCGATGATTTTCGCCGGTACGCCGTTTCGCGCTTCCTGGATGGCAACCTCGATGGCGCGCTGAAATCCGAAAAGATCGGCGCCCCCGTGACTCTTGATGACGATGCCGTTCAATCCGACCATCGTCGCGCCATTGTAGCGTCGCGGGTCCAGGCGCGTGCGCAAAGCGTCGAGCGCGGGTTTTGCCGCCAGTGCCCGCAATTTGCGTGCGAGGTTGCGCGTGAACTCAGCGCGCAATGTGTCGGAGATCAGCTTGGCGGCGCCTTCCATGGTTTTGAGCGCAACGTTGCCGGTGAAACCGTCGGTCACGACAACGTCCACCTTGTCCGAAAAAATATCATGTCCCTCGACGAAACCCACGTAGTTGAGACCGCTCGCGGTCAACAGATTGTGCGCGGCCTGCACGGTCTCGTGACCTTTGATCTCCTCCTCACCGATGTTGAGCAGCCCCACGCGTGGTCTGTCGTGTGCCCCTGCCAAATCGGATGCCAGGATGGACCCCATGACGCCGAATTGCAGCAGCTGTTGCGGCGTCGCCGACGCATTCGCTCCCAGATCGAGCATGTATGTATGTCCGCCGCGCGACGGGATCAGCGACCCGATTGCCGGGCGCTCCACGCCGGGCAGCATCTTGAGCACGAAATGCGCCATTGCCATCAAGGCGCCGGTGTTGCCGGCACTGACGCAGGCGTTGGCTTCACGGGTCTTGACGATGATCGAGGGCGCGGCGCATGGAGGAATCCTTCTTGCGCCGCAGGGCTTCACGCGGGATGATCGGTCATTTCGACGACCTGCGCCGTAAAGAGGCAGGTGAGGTTCGACGGCAGTACGGCCGTTCGACGTCTCGCGTTCCAGATCGGCCTGACGGCCGATCAACGTGAACTTCACACTCGGGAAATTCGCGTGCCGCCGCCAACGCCGCAGGAACGCAGGTCGACGGGCCTACGATCGCCGCTCATGGCGTCGATGGCTATATGAAGCAGCGCAGGCACTGTGCACGGGTGGAACAGGCCGAGCGGCGAGCAACTCGCCGCTCCGGGGTTATTTGGGCTTATTCTTCGCTTTCGCTCGGCGGCAATGTCCGCCTTGGTCTGAAGCACCTTGCGGCCGCGATAAAAACCGTCGCGAGAAATGCGATGGCGTGAATGCGTCTCGCCGCTCTTCGAGTCGATGGATACCGCAGGAGCCGCGAGTGCGGAGTGAGAGCGATGCATGCCGCGCTTGGACGGGGTCTTTCTGCTTTTCTGAACTGCCATGGGTGCTATGTCCTATCAAGTTTTCTTCAATAAATCCTGCAAAGCGCTGAACGGCCGGCGCATGTCGCCGGTCTCGCCAGTCGTCTCGTCGCCGGTCGCGTAGCTCGGTGCCCTGCCGCAAGTCTGCGGC
This sequence comes from uncultured Gammaproteobacteria bacterium, assembly GCA_963799885.1. Lineage (GTDB taxonomy): Bacteria > Pseudomonadota > Gammaproteobacteria > Steroidobacterales > Steroidobacteraceae > Bog-1198. The sequence goes on from CAWCYX010000010.1 coordinate 20,863, forward strand.
GTATCGCACATGGGTGCAATGTGGTAGGGCCAACAACAATTCTTCCTCGGCCAGATCGCGCAGCGACACCCGGCCGTTCTCCATCCGATAAAACTCTCGCTCCGCATCGGTCGCATCTGTCGTCCGATCGCGAACTCAACTTCGCTGCCGCCGGTCACGTCGAAGCCGAAACCCTGCATGCAGCGCTGGCATACCAGCTGCGGCGTCGCCTCGATCGCTCACCTCGGCTCCGGGCCGTCCCGATGCCAATTTCGCAAATGCGAAAGTGCGCACTCAGAATGCCGCAGCGGCTCCGCCAGCACATCCCTCAGCCGTGGCAATTCGCTCAGTTCATACTCGCGGTCGAGCTCCGCCGCGTCCTCTGCAAGGCGCGCGCAGTCAACGAGGTCGGGCGAGCCGGCTGCCATGGGCCGCGTATAATAGGGCCCGTGCCCACCCCTGTCAAAAATCAATCGGTTGCAAGTCGTTGTTTTTGAAGTCTCCGCCCCCGCTGATTCTTGCCTCCACATCGGTCTACCGGCGAGAGTTGCTGGCGCGCCTGCAAATACCGTTCGAATGCCAAGCTTCCGGGATCGACGAATCACCCCGCGTTGGCGAGACGAGCCCTCGCTCTGGTGGCCCGCCTGGCGCGGGCCGAAAGCCGATGCCATCGCCGAGAGCCATCCGGACGCCTGGGTCATCGGTTCCGATCAGGTCGCGGTCCTTGACGAACGAGAACGGGGCAGAGACGCGTCATGGGCAAGCCTGGCTCGGCCGCCAGCTGCATCGATCAGCTCCGACGCTGCTCCGGACGCACCCTTTCCTTCGTGACCGGCGTCGCGGTGGTCCGCCGGGCAGACGCGTTCTTGTGCGAATTCATCGATACCACCCGCGTGGCTTTTCGCGACCTCGACCGGGCCGCGATAGAGCGTTATGTCGCCCGCGAAGCCCCTCTCGATTGCGCAGGTGGATTCAAGAGCGAGGGCCTCGGGATCTCCCTGTGCGAATCGATCGACAGTACCGACCCCACCGCACTGATCGGGCTGCCGCTGGTACGCCTTGCCGCGGTGCTGCGGCGGTTGGGCTTTGAGCTTCCCTAGTTCATTGGAAAAAGTCGCCTGCGGCGCTTTTTTGGGCCATTCCTCCTACCGTAGGGGCTTCCGCGCCCGGCGATTGGCCGCCCCACGGTTGGCCGCGCCACGGTTCGCCGCCCCACGGTTCGCTGTGCGTTTCATCGGAGTGATGGCGTCGAGCACGGCGGACAACTCCGCCGGCAGGGGCGCGCTCACATGGAACGGCATGCCGGAGCCGGGCCACTCGAAGGCCACCGATTGGGCGTGCAAGAATGTGCGCTTCAACCCGTGACCCTTCAACTCGGCGTTCCGTTCGCGGTCGCCGTACTTGTCGTCGCCCAACAGGGGGTGTCCGGCGAATCCTGCATGGACGCGAATCTGGTGCGTGCGACCGGTGGGAATGTCCACTTCCATCAGTGTGGCCAGGGGCCCAAAGAATTGGACCGGCTTGAAGACGCTCACGGAATCCTTGCCGGCTGCTGCGACGCGCACGTGCCGCTCCCCATGTTGGCGATTGTCGGTAGCCAGCGGAGCATCGATGCGCTTGGTACCCAATTGCCAGTTCCCTGCCACCAGTGCGAGGTAAGTCTTGTGCATGCCGCCGTTGCGGATCAGTGCATGCAAGGAGGTCAGGGTGGGCCGGTCACGGGCGATCAGGAGGCAGCCGCTGGTATCTCGGTCCAGGCGGTGCACCAGCTCCAAATTTTCCCGCGGACGCGAAGCACGCAGTACCTCGATGACGCCGAAGCTCATGCCGCTGCCGCCATGCACGGCCACTCCGGCCGGCTTGTCGAGCACCAGCACGTGCTTGTCTTGGAATATCACGGCCCCTTCGATCAGTTCCAGAAGGCTCGTGGACGGCCGGCCGGGGCCCGCACGCCCGGCCTCGTCACCGGCATCGATGCGCACCGGCGGAAGCCGCACCTCATCGCCTTCCGCGATCTTGTATTCGGCGTCCACGCGCTTGCGATTCACGCGTACCTCGCCCTTACGCAACAGCCGATAAACACGGCTCCGTGGAACGGATTTGAAGTGGCGCATCAGAAAGTTATCGATTCGCTGGCCCGCTTCGTCGGCGGTTATGGTGCGCATTTCCACGGCACTTTTGCGGCCGTGCAGGCGGAGCGGTTCGGCTGAGGGACTATTCATAATTGAAGATCTTCGTTGAGCAATCTTCTAACGTATTGATTACATTGACCATGGCGGCCTGTCGTGATAGTGTCTTAAAACCGTGTCAGGCGCTGAACCATTTTGGGGGGGACGGCCTAAATTCTTGGACCTACGCAGGTAGACCAGTCGACACCGGTTTCCGTGGCTTCCCATCCGTTGGGGAGCCGCATATTAGTTGGTTCTGGAATTCCAGACCATCGCTCGGCCGATGAGATAGATGCGAGAGAGCCCAGCAGAGCTCCGGCGTCTTACAAGCGGTTAACCGAGAACAAGGCCCCGGGGCTTGCCGTATGGTTCTATTCGGAATTGGGTTTTGGCAGAGTTGGGTTGAATTGATACCGATCGCTTGGTTGGCGTTCGGTGCGGCCCTAATTCTTGTCGCGCCCGACGTCGCGGCTCCGGCTTCTATTCTCAAGCTCTCCTCCTCGGCCCCTACCACCTTAGTTGGGGCAAATGAAAAGAATGCTCGTCAACGCAGTTCAAGAAGAAGAACTGCGAGTCGCACTCGTCGATGGTCAGAAACTATACGATTTATCGATTGAGATCCCGTCCCGGGAACAGAAAAAATCCAACATCTATAAAGGCCGAATAACGCGCGTCGAGCCCAGTCTCGAAGCGGCGTTCGTGGAATATGGCGCACAGCGCCATGGCTTCCTGCCGTTGAAGGAGGTATCGAAAGAATACTTCCGATCCCAGCCTGCCGCCGGCGGCAGGCTGAACATCAAAGATCTCCTGCAGGAAGGCCAAGAGCTGATCGTGCAGGTGGAGAAAGAGGAACGCGGCAACAAGGGCGCGGCTCTCACCACCTTCATCAGCCTGGCCGGCCGTTTCCTCGTGCTCATGCCGAACAACCCGCGCGCTGGCGGCGTGTCGCGGCGGATCGAAGGCGAAGACCGCGACCAGATGCGCGAAGCCATGAATGCGCTCCAGATCCCGGACGGCATGGGTGCGATCGTGCGCACCGCCGGGGTGGGCCGCACCACCGAAGAGCTGCAGTGGGATCTGAACAACTTGAAGACCGCTTGGGACGCGATCGTCGCCGCAAACGACGGCCGTCCGGCACCCTTTCTGATTTTTCAGGAAAGCGATGCCGTCACCCGGGGCCTGCGCGATTATTTCTCGGACGACGTCGGCGAGTGCCTGATCGATCAACCGGAGGCCTTTCAGAAAGCACTCGAATACATGCAGCGCTTCATGCCGCCGGATGCTCAGCGCAAGCTCAAGCTGTATACGGACCCGGTGCCTCTATTCACGCGGTATCAGATCGAGAGCCAGATCGAATCGGCGTACTCGCACAAGGTGACCCTGCCCTCGGGCGGCAGTCTCGTGATCGATCACACCGAGGCGCTGGTGTCGATCGACATCAACTCGGCTCGAAGCACGCGCGGCGGGGACATCGAAGCGACGGCCCGCAACACCAATCTCGAGGCCGCCGAGGAAATCGCGCGGCAGCTCAGACTGCGCGACATCGGCGGATTGATCGTCATCGATTTCATCGACATGGAATCGACGGCCAACCAACGAGCCGTAGAGGACATGCTGCGCGATGCGGTCAAGATGGATCGCGCGCGCATTCAACTGGGCCGTCTCTCGCGGTTCGGTCTTCTCGAACTCTCACGCCAGCGTCTCAGGCCCGCGTTGAGCGAGACGACGCACATCAACTGCCCGCGCTGCAGCGGCCTGGGCACTATCCGCGGCGTGGAGTCGATGTCGTTGTCCTTGCTGCGATTGATCGGCGAGGAAGCGCGCAAAGAACGCACCGGACGGGTGATCGCGCAAGTACCAGTCGATATCGCCACCTATCTGATGAACGAAAAACGCGATTGGCTCAATCAAATCGAAGCGCGGGACAAGGTGTCCCTGGTCATCGTGCCGAATCCGCACTTGCAGACCCCTGCGTACACCCTGCGCCGGATCCGCGACGACGAAAAGGAGCTGCTGGAGAACGCCACGGCCAGCTACCAGCTCGCGGACCAACCCGTCGTGGACGATTCCAATATCGGCAGCCGCGACAAGAAACCCCAGGGAGAGGCGCCGCTGGTGCCCAGCATACTGCCCGCTTCGGCCGCGCCCATCATCCCCATACCGACGCCCGAAGCGGCGCCGGCGCCGCCGGCTGCCATCGAGGTCGCTCGCGAAGGAGCCTTGGTACGCCTCTGGAGATGGCTGTTCGGTACTGGGTCTGCGGCGGCGAATGCCAGGAGCGAATCGCAGTCGGCGCCGGCGCCGCGCGATCGACCGGCGCCACGCGATGCACGGCCCGACCGAAACCGCAGCAGCGGCGGTGACAGGAACCGCGACCACTATCGAGACCGCGAACGAAACAGCCGCCGTGACGCGCCGGGACGCGACAGCCAGGGGGGGCGCGACAGCCAGGGCGCGCGCGATGGCTCGAGACGCGACGGTCCGCGTGACGCCGGCCGCGATCCGCGGCGCGACCGTCCGGACCGCGATGCTGCCGCACGGCAGGGAAACGCTGCCGGGCGCGAGAGCCCGGGCCGCGTGCCCGGGCGCGATGACGGTCCACGCGGCGACGCAGCGCTTCGCCAGGATGGAGCGCGAACGGAGGTTCAACCGGGGCGCTCCGACAATGCTCCTCGTGGCAACGACGCACCGCGGACAGGTGAGCGCGATGCGGGTGGGGAGCAGCGTCCGGGCGGCGAGCGCACGGGACGCAGCAGGCGCCGGCGCGGACGTGGTCGACGCGATGGAGGCGAGAACGCGTCCAATGGACCACCGAACAGCGGTGACGCGGTGGTTGAAGGTGGCGGCAATCCCGCTGCCCGGCCGGAGTTCGCGCCGCGGTCAGACGCGCCGCCGCAGGACTCAGCACCCCGTCCCGAGGCTGTGAGTCATTTTGAAGCTCCGCCGCGACCTGAGACGCCTTCCAGGACGGACGCGCCGCCTCCCAGGACGGACTCCCCCGCCGGCTTCGAGCGCGTCGCCTCGGTCCCGACGCCGCCTCCGGCCCGCGAGGTGCCGCCGCCGCGGCCGCTCGAGACGCCACAGGCGTCGGTGGGGAACGACGGCAAATACGTCGTTTGGTCTTCGGCTCCGAGCGATGTGCCGCGCAGCGGTCCCGACGACCGCTAGCCGGAATTCAGGTTGATTGGTTGCGCGCGGACCGAGGCGGGTTCGCGCGCAATCGCACCCTCAACCCCAGACTGACGAGGACCAGCGCTGCGGCGAATCCACGCAGAGCGGCAATGGCGCAGTTGCCGATGAGGAAGTTGACCGAGCGCCCGAATGCATACGACGGGCGCCGCATCACGAAAAATAGGCCTGCGAGAAGCGACGCCGTCAGGACGTAAGTCAAAATCCAGACGTGCCGCTCCCTGGGAGTAAGCGTTCGAACCGGCGCCTCATCGACGGTGGAATCCCGGCGCAATCCGTAGATGACGACGCCGAGCACGACCACCAGCCCGATCAGCGAACTGACGTCCTGCACCAGCCGGGCCCCCATCAGCCGGTGACCGGCGATGTCGACGATGGGATCATCCAGCGCCGGAATCATGCGCACTCCCCGCGCGCCCTCGTGCGTGAAGGCATCCCAGATCAGGTGGCTGACGGCGCCCGCCAGGATCCCCAACGCTGCAAGTACCCATTGTTTGGGGCTCCACAGGTCGGCGGGCGCAGCCAGCGGCCGCCAGCGCGAATAGGTGTGATCTGGAAGCACCTCCATGACCGTCGCCTTGATCATCCGTTGAAAGATCCAAAATGTTGCGAGGCCCACCGGCAGACAGAAAGTCAGCAGGCCGACCGCACTGTGGGTCTCGATTCTCGCGGGTTTCCACGGCATCAGAAAACCGAAATCCGGAACCATGCTTCCGATGATGGTCGCCGAGAGCAACCGCCACCGTGCGAGCGGCCGGGAGAACGGCACCACGGCAGCGACGTGGGAAATGGTGAATGGCATCAAATACCTTCGTTGTCATCGAACTGTCATAGTACCGCCCTATAAATTGCGGCACCCTACAAGATTAAATACCGAGACACAGTGCATGGCCAACGTCGATATCGTCAACCGCGTGCCCCGGTCCTCACCGGTCGCGGCGCAGAAGCCGAATCCTCTGCTCAATATCCTCGCCGTGGTCGTCATCGTGACGGGCATCATATATGCCGGATACCATTTGGCGGATGACTTATCGGTAGTCCGCGATACTCACATTTATCCCTATGTGCTTCTGGGCGTTGCGCTCTTCATCGCCCTCGGGTTTGAATTCGTCAACGGCTTTCACGACACCGCCAATGCCGTGGCCACCGTGATCTACACCAACTCCCTCTCCCCGAATCTGGCGGTCGTATGGTCGGGCTGCTTCAACTTCCTGGGCGTGCTCGTCTCGAGCGGCGCGGTAGCGTTCGGGATCGTGTCGCTGTTGCCCGTCGAGCTCATTCTTCAAGTGGGCAGCGGAGCCGGCTTCGCCATGGTGTTCGCGCTGTTGATCGCGGCTATTCTCTGGAATCTAGGGACGTGGTACTTCGGGCTACCGTCTTCGAGTTCTCATACGTTGATCGGTTCCATCATCGGCGTCGGCCTCATGAACCAGCTCATGGCCGCCAACCCCTCCGGCACGAGCGGCGTCGATTGGACCCAGGCCACCAAGATCGGCGAGACCCTGCTGATATCGCCGCTGGTAGGATTCAGCCTGGCGTTCCTACTATTGACCATACTCAAGGCCACGATCAAGGTTCCGGCACTGTACAAAGAACCCGAGGGCAACAAGCCGCCGCCTCTGTGGATTCGCGGTTTACTGATCTTGACCTGTACCGGCGTGAGCTTCTTTCACGGCGGCAACGACGGCCAGAAAGGCATGGGGCTCATCATGCTGATCCTGATCGGAACGGTGCCGACGGCATACGCGCTGAATCGAACCATGCATGAGCGCGACGTGACTGCATTCGTGTCAGCCTCGACGCAGGCGCAGGCCGCATTCGGACGCTACGGCAGCGGCACGGTTCCGGCGGACCCGCATGCCGCAGTGCTCACCATGGTCCGTGATCGCTCCGTCGGCCCCCAATCGCTGCCCGCGCTGAGCGCGCTGGCCGGCTCCATCTCGGCGCAGGTCGAAAGCTACGGCTCGCTCGCGAAGGTTCCGCCCGAGTCGATGGTCAACATCCGCAACGATATGTATCTGGTCAGCGAGGGGTTGCGCTTTCTGGGCAAGTCGAAGACCGTATCGCTCTCCGCGGCTGATACGAAGGCGCTTGGGAGCTACAAGAAGCAATTGGACAACGCCACCAAGTTCATTCCGACCTGGGTGAAGGTCGCGGTTGCCATCGCTCTCGGCCTCGGCACGATGATTGGCTGGAAACGCATTGTCGTGACGGTCGGAGAACGGATCGGCAAGACGCACCTGACCTATGCGCAAGGGGCCTCGGCCGAGCTGGTCGCGATGGCGACGATCGGGGCTGCCGAATTATACGGCCTCCCCGTCAGCACCACGCACGTGCTGTCCTCCGGTGTCGCGGGGACCATGGTCGCCAATCATTCAGGCCTGCAATGGGCCACCGTGCGCAATTTATTGATGGCCTGGGTGCTCACGCTGCCGGTCTCGATCGCCATCGCCGGCAGTCTGTATTGGCTGCTTCGAACGTTGCTGTAGTCAACCGGCCTGCCGCGACGGCGCACATCGCCGTGTGAGCGTTGTCGTCTACCAATCAATAACATACTGACGATATCTCGCGTCGGTTCTTGCCGATTCCGCCGGCGCATCGTCCACGCCGCGAGCGAGGCAAGGGGATTCGGGTTCGAGTTTACGCTGGGTCTCCTTCGACTGTTATATTGGCGCATACATTACAATCCGAAGCGGTGCCCGAAGCGCCGACCCGAAACCTCGAGATGCATGCCCGGATCCTCATAGCCGACGACAACCGCGATGCGGCCGACACCATGGGCATGCTGTTGGAGCTTGGCGGCCATGAGGTCATTGTCGCCCATTCGGGAAATCAGGCGCTGGAGTTAGGCAGGCAGCGCTGTCCCGATGTCGTCATCCTCGATATCGGAATGCCGGACATCAACGGCTACGAAGTGGCCCGTACGGCCAGAAACGAGGACTGGGGCAAGAGTGCGTACATGATCGCCCTCACCGGATGGGGACAAGTGGACGACAAGGAACGGGCTCGAATGGCCGGATTCGATCGGCATCTAACCAAGCCCGTCGACCCGGACCTGGTGGAGGAAATTCTGAAGGAGTACCTGGCCGGGAAGCGGTCTTGAGCCGCCTAGGCGGGGCGACCATGCGCCGACTCGATCATGGCAATCGCCGCCAGGGCATGCTCGGCGGCGCTTGAGGTCGCCGTGCCGCCGAGCACTCCCGAGGCCAGGTCCGGATAGAATTCTTCCCAGCGCCCGGCCTCGATCTTCAGCGGGTGGTGTTCATTGTCGACATCGATTCGGTCGGCCTGTATCGAAGGGAGACGGCTGCGAAAGGCGGGATCAGCCGGTTGCTCGCCTCTACGAAGCGCTGCTTCGTACGGATCGACCCCGACGGTGAGGTAACTGCCGAGTGTTCCATGGGCCGCGAATCGGGGTCGGGCGCCGGCAACCGAGATGGACGCCGACAGGATGCATCTCATGCGCCCGTACCACAGGGTCATTTCAAAATAATCATCGACGGCGGCACGCGGGCGCTGTAGGCCCAGGTCCGCGATCCAACGATCGGGCGTTCCGAACAGTTGCAGCGCCTGATCGATCAGATGCGGTCCGAGGTCCCACATCAGGCCGGCGCCCGACCCCGGCACATAGCGCCAGCCCGGCGTCATATCCTTCTTGAAACGGTCCCAACGTGATTCGAACAGCAGCACCTCGCCGAGTTCCTCATCGCGCAACACCCGCTTGAGCGCGAGGAAATCCCCGTCGAGTCGCCGATTCTGAAACACGCCCAGCAACAAGCTGCGGGAGCGGGCGAGCTCGATCAGCTCGCCGCCCTCGGCGGCGGAGAGCGCGAATGGCTTGTCGATGACGACATGCTTGCCCGCCTGGAGAGCGGCACGGCCAAGCGGGTAATGCGTGTGGTTCGGCGACGCAACCACGACCAGGTCGACTTCGTCGGCGGAACATAGCGAGAGCGGATCCCTCACGCAGCGCGGGGCATCGCGCCGCAGATGAAGGCTCTCCGGGCGGCCGGTGGCGACCAGAACGATGCGGAAGGCCTTGGCGGCTTCGAGCAAAGGCCCGTGAAAATACGCCCCGGACAAACCGTGTCCGATGAGTCCGACTCGTATCGGCGGGCGAGTGGACGATGGGGCGGCTGACATGGCGATATGCATTGTATTCGCCCGGCCCTGGAAGCAGTGTGAAAATATGGCCGCCTCGCGCATAATCAATCGGTGTATATTTGCGTAATCGATTACGCCAATTTCAAAACCGGAACCATGATGCCGAACCCACGCCCAACGTCGAATCTCGCCTCCCCCGGCTACCAATCGGGCTTCTGCAACGAATTTTCCTCGGAAGCGCTCGCCGGCGCGTTGCCCGCCGGCGCCAATTCCCCGCAAAGGGTGCCCCTGGGGCTGTATGCGGAACAACTTTCCGGAACGGCGTTCACCGTGCCGCGCCGCGAATCGAGGCGTTCTTGGCTGTATCGGATACGTCCCTCGGCGCTGCACGGCGAGTATTTGCGCGCCGACAATGGGATGCTCGGCGGCCCTTACTGCGCTCCGACGCCCAATCGCCTGCGATGGGACCCGCTCCCGCTGCCCTCAAATCCAACCGATTTCGTCGCCGGCCTGCTCACCGTCGGCAGCACCGGTCCCGCCGAGCGTCCGTCCGGGGCGACAGTCCACATTTACCGGGCCAACCGCTCCATGCAGAGGGTGTTCTTCGATGCCGACGGGGAGATTTTGATTATCCCCGAACGCGGCCGCTTGCGGCTGGCAACCGAGTTCGGAATTCTTGACGTAGGCCCCGGAGAGTTTGCGGTGGTCCCTCGGGGCATCAAATTTCGAGTTGAACTCGCCGACGGATCGGCGCGCGGCTACGTCTGCGAAAATCACGGTGCCCCATTCAGACTTCCGGACTTGGGACCGGTCGGGGCCAACGGATTGGCGAATCCCCGCGATTTTCTCGCGCCGACGGCGTGGTTCGAGGAGCGCGACGAACCGACCGAGCTCGTGCAGAAATTTCAGGGCAATCTGTGGTCCACGGTACTGGGACATTCGCCCTTGGACGTGGTCGCCTGGCACGGGAATCACGTTCCCTACAAATACGATCTGGCGAATTTCAATGCGCTGGGATCGGTGAGCTTCGATCATCCCGATCCCTCGCTGGGTACGGTCATCACATCGCCCACCAATACCGCCGGCCTTGCCAATGTCGACTTCGTCATTTTCCCGTCCCGCTGGCAAGTGGCCGAAAATACGTTCCGGCCACCGTGGTTCCATCGAAACTACATGAACGAGTACATGGGTCTGGTCCGTGGCGTGTATGACGCCAAGGCGACCGGGTTTCTCCCCGGGGGCGGGTCGCTGCACAACTGCATGAGCGCCCACGGGCCGGACGCCGACACGACGCGACGCGCCATCGCCGCGAGGCTCGAGCCGGAAAAGCCCGCGGATACGCTGGCCTTCATGTTCGAGACGAGCAGCGTTCTGTGCCCATCGCAGAATGCCATGCAGCTCGAGCAACGGCAACGCGACTACGATTCGTGTTGGAGCGGGTTGGAGAAATCCTTCGTGGGCGCGGGACGATGATGGACGGCACCCATGACCAGAACCTCGGGTGCTGGGTGGCGTCGGCGAACGGCCACGATCAATTTCCCATCCAGAATCTTCCCATCGGCATTTTCTCGCCCGTCGAAGGACGGCGGCGAGGCGGTATCGCCATCGGCAACTCCATCTTGGACGTGGGCGGCCTGCTGGCCGGCGGCCTGCTTACGGGCGACGCCGCGGACGCCGCCTCCGCCGCCTGCGGCGATACCCTGAATCCGCTCCTCGAGTTGGGCGGGCGGTTCCGCCTGGCCTTGCGGCGCCGGATCTCCGAACTCCTGAGCGACGCTGGTGCCGAGCCGCATTTGCACCCGTTGCTACACGCGGCGAAGGACTGCGTGCTGCACCTGCCGGTAGAGATCGGCGACTACACGGATTTCTATGCGGGCATCCATCACGCCATGACGGTGGGGACGTTGTTTCGTCCCGACGCGCCCCTGCTCCCGAATTACAAGTACGTGCCCATTGCCTACCACGGACGTGCTTCGTCCATTCGCGCATCGGGCATGACGGTGCGACGGCCCCGCGGGCAGGTCAAGATGCCCGGCGCACCCGGCCCGGTCTACGAGCCCACCAAGCGCCTGGATTTCGAATTGGAGATCGGTATTTGGGTGGGGCCGGGCTCGGGCCTGGGCGAGCCCGTACCCATCGGTCGAGCGCACGAGCACATCGCCGGGTACTGCTTGTTGAACGACTGGTCCGCTCGCGATATTCAGGCCTGGGAATATCAGCCGCTCGGTCCATTTCTCGCCAAGAATTTCATGACCACGATCTCGCCATGGATCGTGACCCCCGAGGCGATGGAGCCGTTTCGAATTCAGCAACCGCAGCGGCCCGCCGGCGACCCCCTGCCGTTACCTCACCTGTGGGACGAATCGGATCAGGCGCACGGCGCCATCGATCTCGATCTGGAAGTGACCCTCAGGACCGAGAGCATGCGGCGCAGCGGCAGCGAGCCGCTGCGCATCACTGCCGCCAATGCGCAGCACTTGTACTGGACTGCCGCTCAAATGCTCTCTCATCACACGAGCGGAGGCTGCAATCTCCGCGCGGGCGATCTGCTCGGCTCGGGCACCATCTCAAACGCAGGCGACGGACGCGGCAGCTTGTTGGAGCTCAGCAAAGGAGGTGCCGACCCTATTCTCCTGTCCAACGGCGAACGGCGCACCTTCCTGCTCGACGGCGATGAGATCATCATCAAAGCCCGTGCTCATCGGCCAGGCTTCGCATCGATCGGATTCGGCGAATGTCGAGGCATCGTTGTCGCGAGTTAGCGCCTCCGCACAGTCTCGTTCCGCGAAGGCAGGGCAGAGCGACGGCCGGCGCCAATCCGTTCGCGCGGTGGCGATCGGGGCATCCTTGTTGAGCACGCTCGGGAAATTTGCAGGCAGCGCCACCCTTTCGGAGCTGGCGGCGACGGCGCACCTGCCTTTGAGCAAGGCGCATCGCTATTTGAAGGCGCTCGTCGACAGCGAGTTCGTAGCGCAGGATGCAGCGACGGGAAATTACCGACTCGGCAGCGAAGCGCTTGCCCTGGGGCTTGCCGCCCTGGCCGGCATTGACTTGGTCGCGCTCGCAACGCCGTTGATCGCCGAGTTGAGCGCTGTAGTGAACGAGACCATCGTGTTGTCGATTTGGGCCAATCACGGCGCCACGGTCGTTCATGTCAAAGAGCCGCCCCGGCGCGTCACGGTCGTCACTCGCATCGGCTCCGTGTTGCCGCTCACCACCTCGGCCACCGGTCTGGTCTTTGCCGCGTACCTTCCGGCGGAGGAGATCGAGGCCATGAAATCCACCGAGATCGCCGCCACGGCGCACGGCAGGGGCGGCGCAAAGCAGGCAGCCGCCGTGCTCGCCAAACGTGTGCGCGCCGTTCGCGCGAACGGCGTCGCGGCGGTCCAAAGCCTGTTCTTTCCCGGCATCGACGCGATTGCCGCACCCGCCTTTGCCGCCAACGGCCGGGTAGCGGCGGTCATCACCGTGCTGGGCCCGACCACCAGCTTCGACGCTTCGACGGATGGCAGCATCGCGCGCGCCGTCACTTCCACCGCCGCGCTGTTGAGTTCCCGATTGGGCTACGCGGTGCGCTGATTCCGGGACAGGCTCTCCTAGGACGATGGTGCGCGACTGCCGCGCGCCGCAGCCTCGCGAACCCGCTGCAGATCCTCCATGGTATCCACGCCCGCCGGGGGTGCTTCGGTCAGCTCAATCAAATGCATGCTCATGCCGTTCTCGAGCGCGCGCAGCTGCTCCAATTTTTCAGTCCTCTCCAGATAGGTCGGCGGCCGCGCCGCGAACTCGCGCAGACTGCGCACGCGATACCCATAGATGCCGATATGGCGCCACGCGCCGCCGTATCGCGCAGGCCTGCCCTCGATGACGTTGTCACGCGGCCAGGGCACCGGCGCACGGCTGAAGTACAGGGCCCGCCCATCGAGCCCGCGCAGCGCCTTGACGCAGCTTGGATCGAGGAACTCCTGGAGACTTTTGATCGGCGCAACCGCAGTTGCAATGTCGACCGTAGGCCGCGCATCGAGCGCAGCTGCGATCTCGCGGATCACGGAAGGCGGCATCAGGGGTTCGTCGCCTTGCAGGTTGACGACGATGTCGCCGGCGTGCAGGCCGCGCATTTGCACCACTTCGGCGATGCGATCGGTGCCGGATGCATGGTGGGAAGACGTCATCACGCAATCGGCGCCGAACTTCAGTGCCGCCTGCAGAATTCGCTCATCGTCGGTCGCCACGATGACGGATGCGGCGCCGCTGCTGCATGCGCTCTCCCACACCCACTGGATGAGCGGCCGGTTCGCGATGGGCAGCAGAGGCTTGCCGGGCAGACGAGCGGATGCGTAGCGCGCGGGAATGACGACATGAAACACGCGAGTGGTCTTGCTGTCAGCGGCCGAGCAAGGGATCGTCCAACCCAAGCACCCGAGCCTCCTCGGGAAGCATCACCGGAATACCATCCCGGACTCCATAGGCCAGCCGATCGGGACGGCAAATCAATTCCATCGTCGCGCCGCTCCCCGAGACGCGCAGCGGCCCTTTGCAGATCGGGCACACCAATAACTCGAGTAGCCGCTTATCCATGGATCGGTCCTTGCGACGCTTGATCGCGTTTTTCAATCTTTCGGACGACGATGTCCAGCAATGCATCCGCCTCGCCCCCGTCGAAGCATGCGCTCACCGGGACGTACCAATGCCGTGCTCCGGCGAATTCTCCGCATTTTACGGCATCCTTCTCGGTCATGAACACCGACTTGTCGTCGCCGAAATCGATGTCTTCAGGAATCAGGTGCGCATGATCGGGAAGCGGGCGGCCGAGGACTTCGATCCCGCACGACCGCAGCATGTTGAAGAATCGTTCTGGGTTGCCGATACCGGCGACGGCATGGATGGACGTGCCCGCAAACGCGCGGAGCGGTTGCACCGCCCCGCCACGCAGGGCCACCGCAGTCTTCGCCTCGAGGCGCATGCTGAGCGCGCCCGGAAGGAGTGCCCGTCCGCCGTTGACGACGATGGCATCGGCGGCTCTCAAGCGCCCCGGCGCCTCGCGCAGCGGCCCCGCAGGCAGCAGCCAGCCGTTGCCGAAACGGCGGTCGCCGTCGATGACCACCACTTCACAATCGCGCGCCAGCGCATAGTGCTGCAGGCCGTCGTCGCTCACGATGACATTGCAACCGTCGCCGGCCAGCAACTGCGCGGCGGCCGGGCGATCGCGTCCGATGGCCACCGGTGCGCCGGTGCGCCGAGCCAACAGAATGGACTCGTCGCCCACCACACTGGGATCGTCGGCCGACGTGATGCGGCGGACGTCGCGAGATGAACCTCCATAGCCGCGGGTGACGATGCCTGGCGTATAACCCCGTTCGGCCAGATGCGCCACCAGCCAACAGACGAGCGGCGTCTTGCCGGTGCCTCCCACGCTCACATTTCCGACCACCACGACCGGACACGAGATGCGCGACGCTTTGCGCAGGCGGTAGCTGTAGAGGAAGCGCCGCGACCCGGATACCGCGCCGTACGTCAGGGACAACGGCACCATCCACCATGGCGGCGCCGCGCGGTCGTACCAAATGCTATTCAGCCAGGATTGAATCGACATGGCGCCGTGAACTACTCAGACAGGCTCCTGGTCGTTGAACTCCATCCCATGCAACGCGGCATACAGGCCGCCAAGAGACAAGAGCTCTCGATGATTTCCCATTTCGACGATGCGCCCCTCGTCCAGCACGATGATGCGATCGGCGCCTTCGACCGTCGACAACCGGTGCGCGATCACCAGGGTGGTCCGCCCCTGCATGAGCAGGCGAGAGTTCCTGCTGCACGCGGCGTTCGGATTCATTGTCGAGCGCCGCGGTCGCTTCGTCCAGGATGAGAACGGGCGAGTCCTTTAGGAGGGCGCGCGCAATTGAAATCCGCTGCCGCTGTCCGCCGGATACATTCTGGCCTCGGTCGTTCAGGGGAGTATCGAAGCCCTGCGGCTGCAGCGCGACGAACTCCATGATATTGGCGGCGCGCGCCGCCGCTTCGATCTGCGCCTGCGATTTGTCGATTGCATTGAACGCGATGTTGTTGCGGATGGTGTCGTTGAAGAGCACCACATCCTGACTCACCAGGCTGATCTGTGAACGCAGATCCGTCAGGCGATACTCCCGCACGTCGACCCCGTCCAAGAGTACGGCACCTTCCTACACGTCATAGAAGCGCGGGACCAGACCGACGAGCGTCGTCTTGCCGCTGCCCGATCGTCCCACGATGGCCACTGTCTCGCCGGGACGCACGTGGAGGCTCACGTTGCGCAGTACCGAGCCCTTGTCGACACCGTACATGAACGACACATTGCGGAATTCGATCTCGCCGCGTGCGCGCGCGAGGGTTCGCGTACCCCCGCTGCCCTCGGTCGGCTCATCGAGCAGCGCAAAGACGCTTTGGCCGGCGGCGATCCCCTGCTGCAGGGGACCGCCGACATTGACCAGACTGCGCAGAGAAGACGGGATCAGCATCAAAGCCGCGAGAAACGCCCAGAAGTCGTCGACCTGCATACCCTTCGCAAAGACCAGGCGGATGGCAACGTACAGAACGCCGCCGAGCGCCATCGCGGCGATGCTCTGCACGACGGGATTGGTCAACGATTTGGCGCGCGCCAATTTCATGTTGGAGGCACGGTTCAATTCGTTGGCCGTCTCGAAGCGGTCGCTTTGATGGTCCTCCGCATTGAATATCTTGATGAGCCGGTGCGCATCTATCGCCTCCTTCGCGACGCGCGTGATGTCGCCCATGGAGCCTTGAATGCGCGTGCTGTAACGGCGGAATCTGCGATTCGCGATCTGCATCAGCCAGCCGATCACGGGCGCGGCGATGATGCAGAACAACGCCAGCTGCCAGTTGATGTAAAACATATAGCCGGCCAGCACGATGATGGTGAGGCTGTCTCCGATGAGCGAGATCGACGCGCCGGTGGCCGCATCTGCGACTTGCTCGACGTTGTAGGTCAGCTTCGACAGCAGTTGACCGGACTGCTGTTGATCGAGATAGGCCGTGGGCAATCTCAGGTAGTGCGAAAACACGTCGCGCCTCAAGCCCTTGATCACCTGCCTGCCCACCCAGCTGGGATAGTAGTTGGCCATGTAATCACCGATGCCGCGCAGCATGAAAAGCACCACGACGCCGATGGGCACCGTCCAGACCACGCCCGGATTCTTCTCGACGAAGGCATCCCGGAGGAAAGTCTTGATGAGATACACCAAGCCGGCCTGCGTCGCCGAGAACAGGATCATGCCGAGAACGCCGATCAGGAATACCCCGGTATACGGCTTTGCGTACCGCAGGAGGCGCCGATAGATCGACCAGGAGTTGTTGCCGTTTTTTCGAAGCCCCACGCTCGCAGCCGGGATTTCGCTCAAGGGGAATCGCCCTCGTGCACGGTAGCTATATTGAGTTGTGCGAAGCCGAGCTTGCCGGCAACATCCATGGCCGTGACTACTGCCTGGTGGGTGGTCCGGGCATCCGCCCGAATCGTGAGAGGCCCGCGCTCCGTGCCGGCTTCTTTGACGAGAGCAGAGCGCAATGTCTCGGGATTGGCGTTGATGAGAGCCCGTTCGTTGACGCGATAGCCGCCCTCGGCGGTGATCGTGATCACCAAGGGTTCGCGCGAGCCGCGCGGCAGCGGAATCTGACTGGCTTGCGGCAGCTGCACCTTGACGCGCCCCTCTTGTTGAAACGTGGTCGACACCATGAAAAAGATGAGCAACACCAGCAGGATGTCGATGAGCGAGATCAGATTGATCTCCGGATCCTCATGTTGGCGGGGTCGCAGATTCACGATCAGACGCTTGCGAGTTCCGGGTGGCTGCGTTCGTCCAATGCGTCCACGAGCTTCATGGCTTCCTTCTCCATGCGGATGACGAGGCGCTCGACTTTGCCGCGCAGAAAGCGGTAGGCGATCAACGAGGGAATGGCGACCGTCAGACCCGCTGCAGTGGTGATGAGCGCTTCGCCGATGCCGCCCGACAGCGTCCGCGGATCGCCGAGGCCGTTCGCCGTGATGGCATTGAAGGCATGAATGATGCCGGCGACCGTCCCGAGCAAGCCCAGCAGCGGCGCCACCGAGGCAATCGTTCCGAGGGTGTTTAGAAACCGCTCCAGCTCGTGGATCACATGCCGCCCGCCGTCCTCGAGCCGCTCGACCATCAACGCACGCGGCTTGTTGCGATTGACGAGACCGATGGCCAAAAGCTTGCCCAGCGGCGAATTCTGTTCCAAAGCGACGATCAGCTTCTCGCTGAGCTGGTCCGCCTCGATCCAATTCCAGACCTTTTGCGACAGATCACGTGGAATGACCCGGCTGCTCTGCAATGTCCACAGCCGCTCCAATATGATCGCAACCGCGGCAATGGAGCACAGAATGATCGGCCACATAAAGCCGCCGCCGGCGCGGATGATCTCCCACATTGCGTCCTCTTTCGTAACCCTTCGACCAGCGGGCATGATACTTGAGCGCTGACGACGGAGATACCGCCATCGGCCGACCGCGTCACTGTTTTGCGGTGAGGGTCCCCCCGAAGCGGCGGAAGCGGGATAATATCCCCATGGGGGAACTGACCTTAATTCATGCAACGCTGGCTCAAAAGCATCACACCGGCGCGCCATGCGCTGGAGAAACGCTGGTACCTCAAGCCCTTTACCGCGCTGGTGGTCGACCGGGGTTGCTGGGCATTCAAGCGGACCCGAGTCATTAACGCATTTTCGTTGGGCCTGCTGATCGCGTTCGTGCCTCCCACTCCGCTTTTGCCGGTGCATCTCACCTTGTGCCTGGTGCTCGGCATCGTCTTTCGTTTGAACCTACCGGTGCTGCTTGCGACGGTATTCGTCAGCAACCCGCTGACCTGGTTTCCGCAGGTGGCCGGCTCCATCTGGGTGGGCGCCAAACTCATGGGATTGAACCTCATGCCGATGCTCCACGGTCTGAGCCACCGGAACATTCGGGCACAGATTCACGAGCTCTGGGAGCCGTTGCTGCTCGGAGCCCTGGTACTGGGGGTTTGCGCCGCCGCCGTGGGCTACCTGCTCGCGCAATGCGTATGGCGCGGGCGGGTCATCTATCGCCTG
Source organism: uncultured Gammaproteobacteria bacterium (assembly GCA_963799885.1). GTDB lineage: Bacteria > Pseudomonadota > Gammaproteobacteria > Steroidobacterales > Steroidobacteraceae > Bog-1198. Next base: position 39,402 of record CAWCYX010000010.1, read on the forward strand.
CACCGACGCCGCGCGCGCTTAAACATGCACGGCCGCGCGCTCGACTAGCACACCGTCCGCCAGGGTCAGCACGCGGTCGAGGCGAGCGGCCAGCCGCTCATCGTGGGTCACGATCACCAGACTGGTCTTGAGCTCACGATTCAGTTCCAGCATCAGTTCGAAGACCTGCGCCGCATTCACGCCGTCGAGGTTCCCGGTGGGCTCGTCGGCCAGTACCAGCCGAGGGCGGGTGACCAGCGCCCGTGCCACAGCCGCCCGCTGACGCTCGCCGCCGGAGAGTTGCGACGGGCGATGGCCGAGCCTCGCCGCCAATCCCACCCGGGTCAAGATCGCCGCGGCAGTTTCGCGCGCGGCCGCGGGATTCATGCGCCTCACCAACAGGGGCATCGCGACGTTTTCCAGAGCCGTGAATTCCGGCAGCAAATGATGAAACTGGTAGACGAAACCGACGGCCTGATTGCGCAGCAGGCCGCGCTGCGTGTCGTCCAATTGATTCATCGCACCGCCCGCGATGTGCACCGAGCCGCGGGTCGGCAGGTCCAGGCCGCCGAGCAATTGCAGCAGAGTCGTCTTGCCGGACCCGGAAGCGCCCACGATGGCGATGCGCTCGCCCGCCGCGACGGCAATGGAAGCGCCGCGCAGTACCTGGAGAGTGACTCCGCCTTGCGTGAACTCCTTGACCAGCCCCACCCCTTCGAGCACTTTACCGTCGGTATCGGTCATCGGGATTCTGTCCTCAATCATTGCGCAGGGATTCGGCGGGCAGCAGGCGCGCCGCGCGCCAAGCCGGATACAGAGTCGACAGGCACGCCAGGACGAAGGCGAAAGCGCAGATCTTGACCACGTCCGAAAGCCGCACGTGCGCCGGGAGATCGCTCATGAAGTAGACGCGTGCGTCGAGGAATTTGAATCCTACGACGCCTTCCAGGCCGTGCACGAGCTCTTGCAGGTTGAACGCAATCAGCACGCCCAACAGGACCCCGAGCGCGATGCCCAGCAGTCCGATGAGACTTCCCTGAACGACGAAGATGGACAAGATGCTGCGCGGCGAGGAGCCGAAGGTTCGTAGAATCGCGATATCGCGCCGTTTGCTCTTCACCACCATCACCATGGTGGATACGATGTTGAATGCGGCAACGGCGACGACCGCCGACAACATGATGAACAGAATGCGCTTCGTTATCTCGATCGAACGGAAGAAATTCGCGTGCTGGGTGGTCCAATCCTCGACTAGGTAGCTGCCTCCGAGCGCAGCCGCCGAATCGCGCACGACCCGCGGCGCGGCGTACATGTCCGTCACATTCAGGCGGATCCCGGTAATCTCGTCGCCCATGCGCAGCAGCTTGGCTACGTCCTGCATGGCGACGAGGGCGATGCGGCGATCGTACTCGTACATGCCGACGGCGATGATTCCGACCACTTCGAACGCCCGCATGCGCGGCATCACGCCCACCGGCGTGACGTCGCCTTGAGCGACGATGACAACCACGCGATCGCCTACTTTTGCGCCGAGTTCCTCCGCCAAGTCCTTGCCCAATATCACCCGGTATTTCCCGGGAAGGAGATCGCCGAGATGGCCGCTGAGCAAATGCGGCGTCAAGTCGGCGACGTGACGCTCCGCATCCGGCAGCACGCCGCGCAGCAAGATCCCCGCGGACTTGCCGTCGTGGGTGACCATGCCCTGCTCTTCGATATAGGGTGCCGCCGCCGTAACGCCCGGAAACCGTGCGACTTTCTCTTCCTGCGGCCGCCAGTCGGAGAGCCGGCCTTCGAGGCCGGTAATCGTGGCATGGGCCGTGAGGCTCAAAATTCGGGTGCGCAATTCTTCCTCAAAACCGTTCATAACGGACAACACCACGATCAGCACCGCTACGCCCAGCGCGAGACCGATCATGGCGATGCCCGCGATCAACGAGACGAACCCGGGTCGTGGTGCGGCGCGCAGATACCGCAATCCCAGGAATCCCTCGTACCAGTAGCTCATCATTCGTAACGCAATGCTTCGGCAGGCTGGGTCTTGGCAGCCTGCAGCGCCGGATAGATCGTGGCGACGAAAGTCAGCACCAAGGCCGAAATGGCGATGATGACGACATCGACGGAATGGGTTTCGCTCGGAACGGTCGAAATGTAGTACACGTCCGGATCCATGATGTGGAGGTTCAGCGCTTGCTCCAGGAATGGAACGTTCAAGGCGACGCCCAAGCCGAGCACGACGCCGATGGCGGTACCGATCCAGCCGATCAGTACTCCTTGGGTCATGAAGACCGCAAGAACACCGCGCGGGCTCATGCCGAGCGTGCGCAGAATGGCAATGTCGGTGCGCTTGTCGCTCACCACCATCACCAGGGTGGCCGCAATGTTGAAAACCGCGACGGCGACGATCAACATCAGGATCAACGCCATCATGGTCTTCTCGATGCGAATGGCGCGAAAATACGCCTCGTTTTCCTGGGTCCAGTCGCGCAGCCGCAAGCCGGGCCCGATCCTCGCTGCGGCCGCTCGTGCGAGCACCGGCGCCTTGAGCACGTCGTCGAACTTGAGCCGGATGCCCGTCGGGCCCGCAAGCCCGCGAAGCGCCTCAGCGTCCTCCAAATTGACCAGCGCCAACGCACTGTCATGCTCCTGGAGTCCCACTTCGAAGATCCCGGACACGGTGAATTCGCGCAACACCGGCACGATCCCGCCAGTCTGACTTCCCTGCCCCCCGCGATCGGGCGCCCCGGCGGTCGCCGCGCCCCCGTTACCCGGCGTCATGACGGTGATGGTATCGCCCACTCCCACTGCGAGCTGATAGGCCAGCATCCGTCCGAGAACGATGCGGTTGCTGCCCGGCGTGAGGTCATCCAGCTTGCCCTCGCGCATGGAGTCGGCGATCGTCGACACCTGCGTCTCCAGGCCGGGATCGATGCCGCGGACGACGGCGCCGCTCATGGCCGGCTGCCGGCTGAGCATCGCGTCGGTGTCGAGATAGGGGGCAGCTCCCTCGAGCTCCGGCGTGCCATTCAATTCTTGAATCCGCAGCCGCCAGTCGGGAATAGCTGCTCCACCTGCGTTCAAACTGGCGTGAGCCGACATGCTCAAGAGGCGGTCCCGAAGTTCGGACCCGAGACCATTCATGACCGACAGGACGACGATCAGGATGGCCACGCCCAACGCCACCCCAAGCAGGGACACCCAGGTGATGAACGAGACGAAGAAGCTATGTTCGCGGGCCAGGGAGTAGCGCAGGCCCACGAAGACTGGAACGGGCTGGAACATTCGAGGCGATTAATAATTCAACATAATCAGATTGTTAAGTCGGTCAAGTTTTGCTGCCCGGGGGCGGTGTTATCATTTGGGCTGCGATCCTGCATTTTACGCTAACCAAAGGGGTGTGCCCATGGACTATCGAAACCTGATGGTTGCCGCGGTCCTCGCCACAGGACTCTCCGCGCTTTACGGGCCACAGCCCGTTAGGGCCGAAACCATCGCCGACGAACACGGCATTGCCGTCAAGGAATCGGATATCGCGACCCCTGGCCGCGGCATGACCATGGAACAGGTATCGACGAAGTTCGGCGCCCCGGTCTCAAAGACCCCGGCGGTGGGCAAACCGCCCATTTCCCGCTGGGAGTATCCGGGCTTCGTGGTGTACTTCGAAAACGACCACGTGATCCACAGCGTGGTCGCAAACTCCTGAGACGAATCGCGTAACATCCCCCAGTAGGACCCCACGCCCTCCGCGACTGATCTCGCGGCGGGCTTCTTTTGTTGTCTTCTTCGCGAAGAAATGCCCTTAACCGATCCCGCCCTTCCCACCGCTGAAGCGCCGCGCATCAAGTGGGGCAAGTTATATGGCGCTGCCCCCGCATTGATCCTGGCGGAAGCGGCGGCCCTTGCGCCGGGCCCGCTCATCGTCGTTACCCGGAATTCGCGCGACGCCGAGCAGCTTCACGAAGAGATCGCGTTTTTCGCCGGTACCGGGCTGCCCGTCAGGGTGTTTCCCGATCTGGAGACGCTGCCCTACGATGGTTTTTCCGCCCACCCGGACATCACCTCCGCCCGGCTCGCGACTCTCGCCGAACTGCCGCGCGCGCGGCGCGGTGTCTGGCTGGTGGCGGTCGACACTCTGCTGCAAAGACTGGCCCCCCGCAGCTTCATCGAGGCCCATTCCCTCAAGGTGCATATCGGTGAGACTCTCGATCTGGATGCACTGCGCGCGCGCTTGACGCTGGCCGGATACGCCGCCGTGACACAGGTCGTGGCGCACGGCGAGTTCGCTGTACGCGGTTCGCTGCTCGACGTGTTTCCCATGGGTTCGGACAGTCCCTATCGCATCGACATGCTGGACCGGGATGTCGAATCCATCCGCCACTTCGATCCGGACACGCAGCGATCGGGCGACAAATTGGAGCGGATTCAGCTGCTGCCCGCCCGCGAAACTCCTCTCAATCCGGACGCGGTTCGGGAGTTCCGCCGTCGCTACCGCCTGCGATTCACGGGCGATCTCAGTGAGCAACCAGTTTATCGCGACGTGAGCGCCGGCCAGGCGCCGGGCGGCATCGAGTTCTTCCTGCCCCTGTTCTTCGACCGAACTTCGCATCTATTCGAATACCTGCCGCCGAGCAGTATCCTGATCGAGATCAACGAGGCCGGGGCGGCCGCCGATGCGGCGTGGAGCGGCATCGTCGACCGGCACGAACAATTGCGCCACGATCGGCGACGGCCGATTCTGGACCCGTCGGAACTGTACCTATCGCCGGCGGAATTTCGCACCGCGACCGCCGCGTGGCGCCAGATCGATTTGCGCACCTTCGAATGGCCGCCGGAAACGGAAGGACCCGTTCAGAATTTCTCGAGCGCGGCGCCGGCTTCGGTGCGCATCGACGCACGCGCAGAGCAACCAGCCGCCGAGCTCGAAGCGTACCTCGCTGCCGGTCACCCGCGAGTGCTGCTCGCGGCAGAATCCGCTGGACGGCGTGAACTGCTGCTCGATTTGCTGCGTGGCCGAGGCATTCAAGCGAAAGTATTCGACAGCTTCGCAAGCTTCGTCGCGGCCGGCCAGAAGCTCGGCATCACGGTCTCGGCCGCGGTATCGGGACTGCGCCTGGAATCTCCCCCCTTGGAGATCCTTACCGAGTCCCAGTTATTCGGCGATCGTGCCCGTCAGGAACGCCGGCGGCGGCGCTCCGAGCGCGACCCGGCGAAAATTCTCAAGGAGCTGTCCGATCTGCGGATCGGAGCGCCGGTCGTCCATGAGTCATACGGAGTGGGGCGGTACGTCGGCTTGCAGACCATGGACGTGGCCGGGTACACGGGCGAATTTCTCGTGCTCGACTATGCCGACGGGGACAAACTGTACGTGCCCGTCCAGGCGTTGCACCTCGTCTCGCGTTACACCGGGGCGCCGGCCGAGACCGCTCCGCTGCACAAGCTCGGCGGCGAACAATGGCAGAAAGCGCGCCGCAAAGCGGCGCAGCGCATCCGCGACGTAGCCGCCGAACTGCTCGACTTGTACTCCCGGCGCGCGGCGCGGCAGGGCACCCAAATGGCGTCCGGCGAGAGCGAATATCGCGCGTTTCAAGCAGGATTCCGCTTCGAGGAGACCGCCGATCAAGCCACGGCCATCGAACAGGTACTGAGGGATCTCAAGTCCGACAAGCCCATGGACCGGGTGATTTGCGGCGACGTGGGCTTCGGCAAGACCGAGGTGGCGCTGCGCGCCGCGTTCGTCGCGGTTCAGGCCGGCAAGCAGGTTGCCGTCCTGGTGCCCACCACCCTGCTCGCACAGCAGCATCTCACGACGTTCACGGATCGATTCGCCGATTGGCCGGTCCACGTCGAAAGCCTCTCGCGATTCCGGACCAACAAGGAGGCCGAGGCGGTGCTCGAGGGCGTGGCCCGTGGTTCGGTCGACATCGTCATTGCGACCCAACGCCTGCTGCAGGGCAAGGTGCGGTTCAAAGATTTGGGCCTGGTCGTCATCGACGAAGAACACCGCTTCGGCGTCCGCGACAAGGAAAAGCTCAAGGCCCTGCGCACCGAAGTCGACGTGCTGACGCTCACCGCAACGCCGATTCCGCGAACCCTGAACATGGCGATGGGTGGATTGCGCGATTTATCGCTCATCACGACTCCGCCGGCCGAACGTCTCGCGGTGAAGACCTTCGTACTGGAGTGGAACGAAACCGTGGTGCGGGAAGCGGCCATGCGCGAAATCCGGCGCGGCGGTCAGATCTATTTCGTCCATAACACCATCGAGACCATCGAGAAGACCGCGCAGGCCATTCGCGAACTCGTCCCCGAGGCGAACGTCGCGGTGGGCCATGGTCAAATGCGCGAACGTGAGCTGGAACAGCTCATGCTGGATTTCTATCATCGCCGCTTCAACGTGTTGGTATGCACCACCATCATCGAAAGCGGCATCGATGTACCTACGGCCAACACCATCGTCATCGATCGCGCCGATCGCTTCGGGCTTGCCCAGATTCACCAGCTGCGCGGCCGCGTCGGACGGTCGCATCATCGAGCGTATGCGTATTTGATCACGCCGCCCCGCAAGGCGATGACCGCGGATGCCGTGAAGCGGCTGGAGGCGCTCGAATCGCTGGAGGAACTCGGAGCGGGATTCACGCTCGCCACTCACGACCTCGAGATCCGCGGCGCCGGCGAGCTATTGGGGGATGAACAAAGCGGCCAGATCGAGGAGATCGGCTACAACCTCTACATGGAGTTGCTGGAGCGCGCGGTCACCGCACTGAAGTCCGGCAAGCAGGCGGATCTGGAACGGCCGATGGATGCCGGCCCCGAGGTGGAATTGCATCTCCCGGCGCTCATACCGGAGGACTACGTGCCCGATGTCCATCTGCGGTTGGTGCTGTACAAGCGCATCGCCAGCACACCAACGCGGGAGGAACTCGATGATCTGCGGGCAGAAATGATCGATCGCTTCGGGCCCATGCCAAACTATGCACTATCCCTGTTCCGTTGTGCGCAAATCAAACTGCGCGCCGCGGAACTCGGCATCAGAAAAATTGATGCCGGGACCGCGAGCGGCTACATCATTTTCGAGGAAAACAACAAAATCGACGCCAAACGCGTGTTGAAACTGGTGCAGGGCAAGCCCAAGGATTACCGCCTCGACGGGCCGTTCAAACTTCGGTTCACGCATGACGCGCGAACCGAAGAGAACCTCTTCACGAGAATCGAGCTGCTGGTGGAACTCCTCTCGTAGGCGCCGGTCTGCGTATTCGCGCAGCCGGGTCCCGGCTCCTATTGAATCGCGCCCAGAAAGTCGGTCTTGCCGATTTCCACGCCGCTTTTGCGCAACAGCGCATACACCATGCTTTCGTGGAAATAGAAATTGGGCAGAACGAAATCCGTCAGATAGGACAGCGCCGTGAACTTCCAAGCGCCATTGGGAAACTTGATTTCGATGGTGCGCCCTGCATCGCGGTCGACTTGGGCCGCGGTCACGGTCTTGAGAAAATCCGCAGTCTTCGCGATCCGCTGCTTGAGCTCATCCAAGGTGGTTTCAGTATCCTCGTGCTTGGGAACCTCGACGCCGCCGAGGCGGGCGGCCGCTCCCTTGGCGGTGTCGCAGGCGATCTGCACCTGACGCACCAGCGGATGCATGTCGGGGTACAATCGGAGCTGTGCAAGCACGCTGGAATCGTACTTCTTGGCGGCGGCATGCGCGGCGGCTTTATCCAGGATCGCGGATAAATTGGTCAAGCCTCGGCTGAGCACGGGTATGGAAATTTCGTACACTGAAATCGTCATCTCAAATCTCCTCAAGGTCGCGGTTCGTTCGGGCCGACACTGTAGCGAAAGCGGGGTCGAATGAGTAATAATTTCGCCAAACGCACGGAGTTCCATATGACGCCGTTTTCGGAAGCCTGCGAGCGCAATAAAGGGCCCATCCTCGAGGTTTTGCGCAGTGTCTTTGCGGATCGATCGCACGTCTTGGAAATCGGCAGCGGAACCGGTCAGCACGCCGTTCATTTTGCAGCGCATCTTGAACACCTGACCTGGCATCCGACCGAGCGACTGAGTGCCTTGCCGGAGCTGGCGGAGCGGATCCAGGCGGAGGGCGGGCGCAATTTGCGGCAGCCCACGGTACTCGATGTCCGGCAATCGGTTTGGCCGATGCGTTCTGTGGATGCCGTGTTCACTGCAAACACGCTGCATATTCTGTCCTGGCCCGAGGTAATCGCGATGTTTCACGGCATCGGCGGCACGCTCGCCCCCGGGGGCGTCGTTTGCATCTACGGGCCATTCCGCTACTCCGGCCGCTACACATCCCCCAGCAACCTCGAGTTCGACCGCCTCCTGCAGGAGCGCGACCCCGATTCCGGAATACGCGACATTCACGACCTGACCGCGCTTGCATCGGGTTTCGGGCTCAGGCTGGACGCCGATCATGATTTACCGGCCTACAATCGGTTGCTCGTCTTCATGAAGGAGCCCGCATGAATGAGCCCGCTGTCGAGTTTCCCTATCGCACTGCCCTCATCGTCGGCGCTGGAGCCGGCATCAGCGCCTCCCTAGCGCGCAGTCTCTCGGCGCTCGGAGTCAGAGTCGCGCTTGCGGCCCGAAACATCGATAAATTGCAGCCTTTGTTGTCGCAAACCGACGCAATCGCCTTTACGGCCGAGGCGCGCGATCCCGGCGCGGTGGCAACGCTGTTCGACGATGTCGATCGGCGATTGGGGAGCATCGACGCCGTGATCTACAACGCCGGCGCCCGTGTGCAGGGACCTCTCGCGGAACTGGATCCGAACGCCGTCGCTGGCGCACTGGCAGTGAATGCCTTCGGGGCCTTCCTCGTCACCCAGCAAGCAGCCAAGCGCATGGGACCGCGCGGTCGCGGCGCCATCCTGCTGACGGGTGCGACAGCGAGCATCAAAGGGTTCGCCCATTCGTCGGCGTTTGCGATGGGTAAATTCGCCCTGCGCGGCCTTGCGCAGAGCGCGGCGCGGGAACTCGGACCGAAGGGCATTCACGTGGCCCATTTCATCATCGACGGCGGCGTACGATCAACTCAGCGCCAAGAGCACAGCGATCAGCCCGACAGCATGCTCGATCCGGACGCCATCGCGCAGACCTACGTCGATGTCATGCGGCAGCACCGCAGCGCGTGGTCATTCGAGGTTGAGGTGCGGCCCTGGCTGGAGCGGTTTTGAACTGGCGCCCCGGGATCCGGGGCGCCGTTCGATCGAAAGCCACCTAGTCGGCGATCGAATTACTCGGCGATGACGATCTTGTTGTAGACCGACGTGACGCCTTCCGTGTCCTTGGCGATCATCGCTGCCAAATCGCTGGCGTCCTTGGTCGGCGCTTTACCGCTGAGCACCACCACACCCTGGTTGTCGGTATCCACCTTGATGTTGGTCAACGTCGACATGTGCTTGGCCGCCAATTTCGATTTCACTTTGGCCGTGATGACGGAATCCTTCACGAATGCACCCGGATGCGATCGATCCGCTGTTCTGTCCGTATCCGACTTATAGTCGTTGGCCATTGCGGCCGGCAGATATAACGCGGCTGCGGCGACAAGGCCCGTCATAATTAATTTCTTCATAATTTCTCCTTAGTATTAATGTCGACTCGTGGGCGAGCGCTGCTATTTAGCGGCCTGCGCGGCCCCATATGCGTCACCACATATGCGTCTTCATGATCGTCGATGGCTGATTGAGGGTCTGTAGGAGGCGTGTGGGACACCGCGACAGCGGTGTCCCACAATCGCTAAGATTCGTCCTTCGGCGAAAACTTGAACTTCTGCCCGGCCACGGCCACCTGCCCCATCAGACCGCCCTTGGCGATCTCGAAGGTCACCATTCCCTTCACATAATGCCCGCGGGTGGTAGCGTCATTTTTTCCACCGCTTGCTGCCGTATCGGTACCGCCGGTCCCGGCGCTGGCTGAAGCGGCGGCAGTGATAGCCACCACGCTGGCGTCCGCACCGAACTCGAATGATCCGGATTTGAATTCATCGAAGGCTCGCTTATCCTCGAAGAAAATTATCTCGCTGAAAGCCTTGCCGCCCGCCTGCAACCCGACGCTGACCTGCGACATCGTGACGTTGCCGACCCATTTGCCGTGGACATAGACCCGGCCATTGCCGTGTGCACCGCCGACGACGAGGGCACCCTCGCCCACCGTCGGAAACACCGCGTAGGCGTAGCTTTTGCCGAAGAATTCGGCGCTCGCCCCGGAGTTCTTGAACATCTCAATGGTCTCGCGGTAGCTGCCCGCCGCGTACGCCGAACCGGCCGCCAGTCCCATCACCAGACACGTCGCCAAAACACGCTTCATCAATCGCATACTTCATCCCTCATGGAAAGGAACTCGCACAATACGGCGCTTGATGCACAATATCTGTAGGCCAGCACGCCGAAGCCGGGGCGTAAAGTCCCACACGACATCGGGTATCGCCCGCGGTTGCCGTGCGGGCGATACCTATCATGCGAACCCTAAGGCGCCAACCGGCGCTAACCGAGATTCTTTGCGGCGAATTCCCAGTTGATCAACTTGTCGAGCACGGCATTGACGTAATCCACGCGCTTGTTCTGATAGTCCAGATAGTAGGCGTGCTCCCAGACATCGACGGTCAAGAGCGGCTTCAGCCCCTGGGTGAGCGGCGTCTCGGCATCCGCGGTCTTGACGACTTTGAGTGTACCGGCCTCCGCAACCAGCCACGCCCACCCGCTGCCGAACTGCCCCACCGCGGCGGCCGACAATTCTTTTTTGCAGGCATCCACGCTGCCGAAAGCCGCTTCGATTTTCTGCTTGAGAATCGCAGGCGGTTCACCGCCGCCCTTGGCGCGCAAACTGTTCCAATAGAACGTATGGTTCCAGGCCTGTGCGGCGTTGTTGAAAATTCCCGACTTGTCCGCCTTGCCGGCCGTCGCGACGACGAGCTTTTCGAGCGTCATATCGGCGAACTCAGTTCCGGCGATCATCTTGTTCACGGTGTCGACGTAAGTCTTATGGTGCTTGCCATAATGGAAGCTGATGGTCCTCGCGGAAATGACCGGCTCCAGCGCGTTCTCGGCCCATGGAAGCGCCGGCAGCGTAATGGATCCCGAGGACAATGTTGTCGAAGATGCAGTTGCCGAGGAGGAGGCAGTTGGCATTGAAGCTCCTTGAATGATTCTCGATGGAAAGACGCCCGAAACAGGCGCCACGTCGCTTCATCTTAGAGATGCATGGCCGCGCCCGGTCGAGGCGGCCGGCGGTATCGAATGTAGGCAGCTTCCGACACCACCCGACCCCACGGGCGGCATCTCGACGCAAGCTCATTTTTTTGTAATAGTCTCACCCATGCGTAAACTTCGGGCGTTGGTACTGTCGGCCGTGGCAATCCTGGGTATCGCGGCCCAAGCGCCGGGCGTCGCTGCAGTACCCGACATCTATCCGGACCCGGGGAAGGCCAAAACGGATCTGGCCGCCGCACTGCAAACCGCCGCCGCAAACCACCGGCGCATCATCCTCGACTTCGGCGGCAATTGGTGCACGGACTGCCACGTGTTGGACACCTACTTCCACGATACCGTCAACAAGCCGCTCCTCGAGGCGGACTTTCTGCTCGTGCACGTCAATATCGGGCGACTGGATCAGAACCTCGATCTTGCGGAGCGCTATCAAATCCCGCTGAAAAAAGGCGTCCCTGCCCTTGCCGTACTCGACAGCGACGGCAAGCTTCTGTATAGCCAGAGAACCGGGGAATTCGAGGCCATGCGTGGCATGCAATCCAGCGCGGTCACGGAGTTCCTCACCCAGTGGAAGCCGGCGGTGGCTCGTTAGGCTTCAGCCGATCAGAGACCGAAGGCGCTGCGTGCGCGTTCCGGTCACAGTCTCGGCCGCTCTGCACAGGAGCTTGTGTGCATCGGCGGCGGGCAATGCCCGGCTGAACAGGAACCCCTGAGCCTCGTGACAGTCGTGCTCCTGCAGGAACAGGAGCTGCGGGAGGTTCTCCACCCCCTCCGCCGTCACGTTGATTCGAAGCGATCGCGACATCGCGATGATGCCCGCCGCGATGGCCCGGTCATCGCTGCATTCCAACAAACTGGTCATGAAGGACTGATCGATTTTCAGTCGGTCGACGGCGAAGTGCCGCAGGCGCCCGAAACTCGAGTAGCCCGTCCCGAAGTCGTCGATGGCGAGTCGGACGCCCAGCGCCTTCAGCCGGCTCAGTGCGACTTCCGCCCATGCCTCGTCCTTCATCACGACCGACTCGGTGATCTCCAATTCCAGCATCGAGGGCGGCAGCCCCGTCTCGGCGATGATGGATGAGACGGTGGCTGAAAAATCTTTGAGAATGAACTGTTGTCCCGAAACATTGACTGCAATGCGGCCGAACGGCAGCCCCTCATCGAGCCACGTCTTCGCCTGCCTGCACGCAGTACGCAGCACCCATTCGCCGATCGGCAGAATGAGTCCGGTCTCCTCGGCTACGGGTATGAATTCGGTCGGCGTCACCGCCCCCAAATCATCGTTCGTCCAGCGCAGCAACCCCTCCATCCCCGCCACCACGCCCGTACCCACATCGAACTGCGGTTGATAATGCAACGTAAATTCGCCACGCTCGAGCGCGCCCCGCAATTTGGCCTCCAGCGTGAAGCGATGGCGTGCCGCGTCGTTCATTGCCGCGTCGAAGAACGCGTGCATGCCCGGCCCCTTGCGCTTGGCGCAGTACATCGCAAGATCGGCATTTCGCAGCAGCGTATCGGCATCGGCGCCGTCGGACGGATACAAGGAAATGCCTACGCTCGGCGTGATGACCAGCGAATGCAGCGCGAGCCGCATCGGCGCCTGCAGATCCCCGATCAATCGCGACGCCACCACCGCGGCATCTGCCGCCGAGTGAACGTTCGGCAGCAATACGATGAACTCGTCTCCCCCCAGCCGGCCGATGTGATTCGATCGAGGGGACGACTCCGCATCGGCCCCGGGTCCCTCGTTCGACCGGAGCGAATGCCGCAACCGGGCGGCGACCACGCTGAGCAGTTCGTCCCCCACGGCATGACCCAGCGTGTCGTTCACTCGCTTGAAATTGTCGAGATCGAGATACAGGACGGCCATCATCCGCCCGCCCTCCTGCGCCGCCGCGAGGCAGCTGCTCAGACGGCCGCGAGACTGCTCGCGGTTTGCCAGGCCGGTCAATGCGTCGAAATAGGCGAGCTTGACGATGCGATGCTCGGACCGCCATTTGCTCGCCAACGAGATGGACATCTGCCGGATCTCCTGGGGGTGAAATGGCTTCTGCAAATAGGAAAGCTTCTCCTCCGGCGGCACGATGCCTCCAATCTCGCCCGGGTCGACGTCGGAGTACGCTGTGCATATGACGATCTCGATGGCGGGATCCAGTTCGCGGATACGCTGCGCCGCCCAAATTCCGTCGGGACCCGGCGGCATGCGCATATCGAGGATCGCGATGGCGAAGGGATCGTCGGAGCCGACGGCTTCCCGGACCGCCGCCACGGCCGCCTCCGCGCCTTCACAGAACACGGGCGCGAAGACGGTCTTGCGGGTGGCAAGATGTTTCGCCATCTGTTGCGCGGCTCCCTTCGCGAACAAACGTTCGCGAAGATTGCGGAACACCGCGGTTTCGCCGCTCATGTCCGCTTCCAGCAGAATCTGCCGATAGGCATCGCGCACTTCCGCCTCGTCGTCGGCAACGAGAACTCGAATTTCAGGTCGTTTATTTTTTGACAAGGCGGACCTCAACGATGCTTCACGGGTTCAAGGGCGAAGGTCTAATGGTCAACGGAAGCATCAAATGCATGGACGCTCCGCGGCCGGGGCCGTCGCTGACCGCCCAGATGCGGCCGCCCAAGGCAGAGATGGCATTCGCACACCAGTGCAAACCGATTCCGTAGTTGGTGTCGCGCGACTTGGTCGAGAATCCTTTGTCGAACACCCGCTCGAGATTGCCGCGGGCAATACCGACGCCGTTGTCTTCGCAACGCAGGTGTAATTGATCGCGCTCGGAGTCGCGCACGATTTCCGCGGCCACCCGAAATACACCCTTGTCGCGTCCCGCCTCGCGCACGGCGTCGGCGGCATTGATGATGAGGTTCTGCAGAACCAGCCGCAACACCGTGCGGGCCACGCTCACCACGCCCACGCGCCGCAGCGAGTCGTCCGCCTCGACCACCAACCGCTGGCGACAGGCATCGGGCACGATTTCGAGCGTCTGCGAAACGAGGTCGGGAAGCCGGACCGATTCGACCACATGCTCGTTGCGGGTGGATCGCATGAGTTCGGACAACGCCGTCTGGACGATGGTGGTCTGGCGCTGAATCACCATCACATCCGCTTGTGACTCCTTGAGAGCTGCGCCCAGTTCCAGGCAGCCGAGGCGCAGGAATTCCTGCAGGTCCCGGTAGCGCTCGGAACCGGGCGGCTCGGCGGCAAGTTCGGCGGCCGCGAGTTCCACGTCGACCGCAGGCGAATCGCGCAGCCGTTCCCCCAATTTGGTGAGGCGAACGCCCAAGGGCGTCATGGCATTGCCCAAATTGTGCAATACCCCCTTGGCAAGTTCCGCGAATCCGGCTTGAAACGATTGATCCATGAGTTGCCGCCGGGACTCGGCCAGCCGCCCGACCATACGGTCGAATTCGCCGGCGAGAACGGCAACCTCGTCGCGGCCCGGCAAATTCAACCGCGCCGTCAGATCGGTGCCTTCGCCGATGGCGACCGCATGCCGGGTGACGTGGGCGAGCGGGGCCAGCACCACTCGATTGAGCACGATGACGAGCAGTGTCAATGCCGCCAGCGCGGCGACGATCAGATACATCGACGCGTAACTTACCGCGCTTTGTCCGCGTTCGGTGATTTTGCGGGGAACCTGCACGCGCAGCGTCATCAGCGGGCTGCCGTAGATATCGGCGAATCGCCGCGATACTTCCGTCGCCTCATGGCCCTCGATCACTTCGTCGGCGCCGCCCGGCCGATGGTCGGCGTTCATCGACACAGTGGCCTGCGCCTGCGCACCGATCTGACGCACTTGTTGGGGCGTGAGCAGTTTCCCCATGATGACCATGCCCATCCATGGACCGCCGCCGCTGCCGTCGAGAATCGGTGCTCCCGCCAGCATCATGATTCCCCGATTGGTCATGACCAACCCCTTCGCCGGCTTGCCCTCGGCGACATTGCCGCGCCACGGAAAATTCTTCGGCAATGCCGTGCCGGCCGACAGATCGATATCCAAGGGCGCACCCGAATCCAGGTCAGCGCTGCTGGCCTCGCGGACATTGCCCCGGAGATCGACCAGCATCACGACATTGACCTGCAACTGCTTCAGGGCCGCCGTCGTGAAGTTTGTCCTCACGAAATCGGGATTGAGTCCCTGGATGAACTTATAGGCGTCCACCCAATTGCCCCAGTCGGCCGCATTCAACTGGATGTTGTCGAGCGTCATGTTGAGCACGTTGTCGATGCGCCTCATCGAGGTCCGGGCATCGTCCCGCTCGAGCTCCGCGAAACTCGGCATCAGCGCGTGCTTCTGGATGCCGATATCGAGAACGATCAACACTGCAAACAGCAGCGCCAGCACCGAGATCATTTTCGTGCGTACGTTCATGAATAGCTTCGTACCAGACCCGGCGACGAACGAACGTACACCCCGTCTTGTTTCAGCCAAACCCCGAGTGCCAATTCATCGGAATTTGAACTTCGTCACGGGTGGAACCCGGCCGATGTGAGCCCGCTCACACTGGAAATGGCGCCGGCGGAAGAACGCCCCCCTACGTTACGCGGCCTCAAGCGGCCTCAGGCGGCCTCAGGCGGCTTGATTGCGGCCGGATTGCTTCGCGAGCTTCAGATGCCGCTGCGATTTCTCGATCAACATCGCCGGTTCGTCCTTTGCACCCGGAACCGCCGCGCTGACGCCGATGCTCACGCTGACATAACGCAGCACGGCCGAGCGCGGGTGATGGATCCGCAATTCGCGCACGCGCTCGGCCATCATCTGCCCCATGTGCATCGCCTGCTCATTGGAGAGGCCGGGCGCGAATGCCATCAGGCTGCCGCCGTCGATTCGCGCCGTGACGTCGCTCGCGCGCCGCAGGCATCCCGAGACGCAATGCGACACGCGCCGAATGGCGGAGTCGCCGGCGGCGCGGCCAAACGTCGCGTTGTACAGATCCAGAGCATCGATGTCGATGGCGAATACCGCAATGCTGCGGCCCTCGCGCTGCGAGATCGCCCAGTCCCGCTTCAACAGTTCCTCGAGATAAGGCAGCGTGAACAAGCCCGTCAAGCGGTCGTCGCGCACGGCGATTGCCGTGGGTTGATGAGCGCCGCTCATCGCTGCTTCCCTCGAGAGTTTCGGATCGATGCGCAGCCGCTCGCCCGCGTCGCGATGGTGTCCGGCAAAATGGGTGATTCTGCCCTCGCCATCGCGCAGCGGCAGCACCGTCATCTCGTTCCAGAACACCGACCCATCCTTGCGGTAATTGCGCAGCAAGACGCGGCAGGATTCGCCTTTGGCGAGCGCCTCGCGGAGCCGATGCCGAGCGTCCTGTTCGCGGTCGTCGGCCTGCAGCAACCGCAGATTCTTGCCGACGAGATCGGCGCCGGTGTAGCCGGTCAACGACTCGAAAGCGGGATTTACGTACAAGACCGGATGCTCCGGATTTTGCGCGTCCGCGAGCACGACACCCTCGGGGGAGCATTCGAGCAAGCGCCGGTAGAAATCCACGTCGAAGGACGTCACGATTGACCCTCCCGCAACACCAGCGGCGGCGCGGACGAAAGATTCACGATGCGCTGCACGGTATCCAGCCAATGCGGATCGGCGGTCAGTCCCACGGGCGCCTCGCCGCGGGCGCGCATGCGCACCAGCCGCGCCTGCGATGCAGGCGATGCAGGCGATGCAGGCTTGAATTTATCCAGCACCGCCATCACGGCCGCTCGGTCGTTGCAGATCGGAAGCACGTCGCACCCTGCCGTGAGGCCGAGCCGCGCCCGCTCGACGACGTCTCCGAATGCGACGGCGCCCGCCATCGAAAGGTCGTCGGCGAACACGCAGCCGTGGAAACCCAACTCGCCCCGCAGAATGTCGGTGATCCAACGCCTCGACAGGCTTGCCGGCAGCTCGTCGATGACGGGAAACACGACATGGGCGACCATGATTCCAGGAAGGTTATTCTCGATGAGCATCCGGTAGGGGCGCAGGTCGTCTTCCAGGTCGACGAAGTCGCGCCGGTCCACCGGCAGCGCCACGTGCGAATCGGCCACGACGGCGCCGTGACCGGGAAAATGTTTGGCGACCGCCGCCATGCCCGCGTCGCGCATACCCATAAGATAGGCCGCCGCCAGCGCGGCGACGGTCTCGGGATTTCGATGGAACGAACGGTCGCCGATGATCTCGCTCACGCCGTAGTCGAGATCCACGCAGGGTGCAAAGCTGAAGTCGACCCCGACGCTGCGTAATTCGCTCGCCATGAGCCATCCGACGGAGCGGGTCAAGGTCAAGGCATCGCGCCGGTCCTCATCGAACCGCCGGCCCAAGAGCCGCGAGGGCGGCAGCCTGGTGAAGCCGTCCCGGAAGCGCTGTACGCGGCCGCCTTCGTGGTCGACCGCGACCATGAGATGCGGGCTGCGTATCGCCCGAATGGCAGCGTTAAGGGCGCCCAGCTGCTCCGGATTGCGATAGTTGCGGGTAAACAGGAGGACACTGCCGACGAGGGGATGGCGCAGTACATCGAGGTCTTCGGGACTCAATTCGGTCCCGGGAATATCGACCATGAGCGGTCCCAGGCTCATGCGCCCCGCTCGAATACCGCTATCGATTCGACATGCGTCGTATGCGGAAACATATCCATCACCCCTGCACCGGCCAGCCTGAATCCGTGGGCACCCACCAAGATTCCGGCATCCCGAGCCAAACTCCCTGGATGACACGAAATATACACGAGCCGGCGCGGGCGCCAATGTGGCATACGTTCCAGGATTTCAGCAGCCCCGGCCCTCGGAGGGTCCAAAAGCACCAAATCATAGGCCTCTTGGGCCCATGCCCCGGTACGGGCAGGCTCGAAGAGGTTGTCCGTATGAAAGCTCGCATTGGCGATCCCGTTGCGGACGGCGTTGGCCCGGGCCTTGGCCACCAGGGCGGCGTCGCCCTCGACCCCCACCACCCGCCGGGCGCGTTTTCCCAGGCTCAACGTGAAATTACCCAGCCCGCAAAACAGATCCAACACCGAGTCGGCCGGGGTCGGCTGCAGGAGTTCGAGGGCCCGCTGCACCATCGAGACATTGATGTCCCGGTTGACTTGAATGAAGTCGACCGGCCCGAACTCGAGCGTGATGTGATCCTTATCGATCGCATAGGAAAGCGCTGTTTGCCCGTCGCGCAGCGGGCTGACCGTGTCGAGCCCGCCGCGCTGCAGAAAGATCTGCACGGCATGGCGGCGGCCGAACTCTTCCAGTTTGTCGAGATCGTCCTGGGTCGGCGCGTCCATGACCCGGAATACCAGAGCCGCCGAATGGTCGCCGGAGGCTGCGGGGTCCCCGGCCGCCACCTCGACCTGTGGAATCCGTTCGCGCAGCGACAGGGTCTCCACCAGAGCGGCCAGGTGCGCAGGCAAAGCGGCGAACCGCTCGAGAAGCACCTCACAGCGATGAATGTCGGCGAGATACGGCTTCTCGCGCTCGCGAAACCCTGCCAGCACCCGGCCCTTCTTGTGAACGTACTTGACGCCCAGCCGGGCGCGCCGTCGATAGGCCCACTCCGGCCCCTTGAGCGGTGCAAACACGTGTTCCGGCGCTACCCGGCCGATGCGTTCGAGGTTGTCGAGCAACTGCCGCTGCTTGGCGGCCAACTGAGCCGCCGGTGCCAGATGCTGCAGCGAGCAGCCGCCGCAGATTCCGAAATGTGCGCACTTAGGGATGACGCGGTCCGGGGACGGTGTCAGCACCTCGACCAAGCCCGCCTCGTCCAGTTGCCGGCGCCGTTTATGCACCCGAAAGCGCACCCGCTCCCCCGGCAAGGCGCCCTCGATGAATACCGCCTTACCCTCTACCCGAGCGATACCCCGGCCATCGTGCGCGAGGTCCACGACGTCAGCCTCCAAGACCTCGCCGAGCTTCAAGTCGCGGGCCACGCAGCGGCAAATTCCTGCCAGTGCGCCGCGTCGGAATCCGACAGCAATTTCCGCACCCGCGCGACTTCGACGGCGTGCTCCGCGGTGTTCAATTGACCGCGCAGCAGCTGAAAACGCAGGAAGATGAGATAGGTATTCAAGACGTCCGTCTCGCAATAATCGCGGATACGGGCAAGCCCCCCCTGCAGGTACACCCGCCAGACTTCGGAACCGTGCATACCCACCTTGCCCGGAAAACCCAGCAGCGTCGCCACAGCATCGAGGCTGGCGCGACCGCGGCCCTGGAACCCCGAAAGAACGTCCATCAGGTCCATGTGCCGCCAATGGAAGCGACTCAAATAGTTGCTGTATCGGAAACTACTGTCGCCGTCGCCGGTCTCCCAGTAGCGCGCCGCCGTCACACTGTGCAGAAGACTGCGGTAATGCAAGACCGGCAGGTCGAATCCCGCGCCGTTCCACGACACCAGATCCGGGGTGAACTTCTCCAACCCATCGAAAAAGCGCTCGATCAAGTCCTTTTCGGGCGCACTCTCCTCTCCGAGACTCCACACCTTGAGCGAGTCCCGGGTCCGCATCACCACCGAGATCGCGACCACGCGGTGCTGTTCGTGGGACAGGAAATCGCTGCCGGTCTCCTGGCGCCTTTTCGTGAACATGACCTCGGCCACCTGTTCGTCGGAGAGGCCGTCGAGCCCGTGCAGACGGCGGCCGAGGTCCGTATCGGGGACGGTCTCGATATCGAAAACCAAGGTATTCATGCAGGCTAGGTTATCGCGCCGGCGGGGCGCCGCATGAGGACCGCGACCGCCACCACCAGCCCGGCCTCGTCCGTCAGGGTCACATGGCCCTCGCCGATGCCGAGACCATCGCGCACCCGCGCCCCGCGCTCGGAATACACCACTTCCGGTTTTCCCCAGGAATTCTGGACGATGCCGACATCGCGTATCCATACCCCGTGCGCAAAGCCGGTGCCCATGCCCTTCACGATGGCCTCTTTCGCGGCAAAACGCATCGCGAGAAAACGCACCGGACGCGCCGTGCGCTCGAACTGCGCCCGCTCCGCGGGCATCAAAAGATGGCCGACGAACCGCTCGCCGTGCTTCTTGAACACCCGCTCGATTCGATCCACCTTGAGCACGTCGATTCCGATCCCGAAGATCATCGCCGCGCCGTGCGCATCAAGTCCTTCATGTCGCGCACCGCCTTCGGCAGCCCGTCGAATATCGCGCGCGCCACGATGGCATGCCCTATGTTCAATTCGACGATTTCGGGGATCGCCGCGATCGGTTCGACGTTGTGATAGTTGAGCCCGTGACCCGCGTTGACCGTGATCCCCAGCGAGGCCGCCAGTTTCGCAGCGCCGCGCAGCCGTTCGAATTCACGCGCCCGGGCCGACCCATCGGCGTCGGCGTAGGTCCCGGTGTGCAGTTCCACCACGGGAGCCCCGGCCCGCTGCGCCGCCTCGACCTGAGCGGTATCCGGATCGATGAACAACGAGACGCGAATTCCCGACGATCCCAGCGCCCTGCACGCCTCGGCCACGCGCGCAAGCTGCCCGGCCACGTCGAGACCGCCTTCGGTGGTGATTTCGAGGCGCGATTCGGGCACCAGGCAACAATCCTGCGGCAGCACTCGCCGCGCGATGCCGATCATCTCGTCGGTAACCGCCATCTCCAGGTTCATCCGAGTTTGCAGCGCCTCGCGCATCACGGCGACGTCGCGGTCCTGAATGTGCCGCCGGTCCTCGCGTAAGTGCAGCGTGATGCTGTCCGCTCCCGACTGTTCGGCCAGCAGCGCGGCCTGCAGCGGATCGGGATACCTTCCACGGCGCGCCTGCCGCAAAGTCGCCACGTGATCGATGTTGACGCCTAGCGCAATGCCGCCGCAGGCCAGTTTGGGTCCGCTCACCGCTCCTCTCCCTGCCGCAATTGCGGGCTCCCTTCCCGTGGCTGCCGCGTCAGCCGCAGCGCCAACATGACCTCGCGCGACTTCAAGGTGCGGCCGTCGAGGCAGGAGTCGATGGCCGCGCGCAGCACGCGCTTGGCGTCCCGCAACGAACGCGCGTCCGCAAAGCGCTCCGCCTCCAGATCGGTCAAGGACCGGCCATACACGGCGCCCGGGGACTCGGCGACGCAGGCCTGCGGGCCGCGTTCCACCGCCACACGGTAATATCGATCGGCCTCGACCGGGAGGCCGTCATCGGTCGTCGTCAGCTGCAATCCATACCCGAGATCGTTCAGCAAGCGCTTCTCGAAACGCCGCAATGCCGCCTCCTCGCCCTCGCCCACGCATAGCGCGTCGATGCACGCCGCATACGAGAAAAAAATTTCCGGGTGTGGATCCCACCGTTCCGTGAGCTTGAGAAGCAGCTCGTTCAGATAGAAGCCGCTCATGAGACGCTCCTTGCTCAAGTTGGTCGGAACGCCGTCGATTTCCGCCCCACCTAAGGCGCAGGCCTCGGTCTTCCCGGACCAGGACACGAGCAGGCGCTGAAACGGCCGCAGGATGCCCTTGAGGGTGGATTTGGCGCCGGAGGCGCCGCGTGCGAATAGGGTCAGCCGGCCGTGTTCGGCGGTGAACACCTCAAGAATCCGACCGGTGTCCCGATAGGGATACTGGTGCAGGATGTAGGCTGGGGCCAACGACACGCGCCGCGCATTAGTGTCCCGCATCACAGGCTATCGTAGCCGAATTGCCGCAGAGCCATTTCACTATCCGCCCAATTCTCCTTGACCTTCACCCACAACTCCAGATGGACCGAGCGCTGCCACAAGTCGTTCAGCTCGATTCGCGCGAGCCGTCCAATCTCCTTGAGGCGCTCGCCCCCTTGGCCGATGACGATGGCCTTTTGCCCGGCGCGCTCCACCCAGATCACGGCATTGATCATGATCCGATTGTCCTCGTCGACGAACCGTTCGATCTGTACGTTGATGCCGTAGGGCAATTCTTCGCGAAGTTTGAGCGTCAGCTTCTCGCGTACCACCTCGGCGGCGTGAAACGGCTCGTCGCGGTCGGTCAGCACGTCCGCGGCGAACAGCGGCGGCGACAACGGCAGACGCGATCCGACCAGATCGACGAGACGAACCAGATTGTCGGATTCGAGGGCCGAGACGGGCACGATACCCGATGCGGGAACGCGTTCGGTCATCTCCTCGAGAAACGGCAGCAGTTTCTCCTTCGGAAACACCCGATCGACCTTGTTGACGACCAGGAATAGGGGCTGCTTCAGGCCGCGCACCCGTTCCCACACCCACAGGTCCTGGTCGGTAAAATTCATCGCCTCGATGACGAACAGAATGACATCCGCATCCTGCGAAGAGGATATCGCCACGCGGTTCATATACTGGTTCATCACGCGGCGAGTCGATTCATGCAGCCCCGGTGTATCGATGAGCACGATTTGGGCCTCGGGACGGGTCACGACACCCAAGATGCGGTGGCGCGTGGTTTGCGGTTTGGCAGTCACGATGCTCACCTTGCGGCCTACCAAGGCATTGACCAGCGTCGATTTACCGACGTTGGGCCGGCCCACGATGGCCACATGGCCGGCGCGAAAAGCCGGCAGGTTCACGAGGACTTACGCATGTCGGGAGGCCGACCATCCGGCGGCAGTATTTCGGCCGGCAAAAGCTCCAATAGCTTCGCCGCCGCCAGTTGTTCGGCCCGGCGCCGGCTGCCGCCCTCGCCCACCGCCCCCAATTCGAAGATCGGCACCTCGCACATCACCGTGAACGATTGAGCGTGGGGATCGCCGGTGACCGCGGTCAGGGTGTAGACGGGCAGAGCGAGTCCGTGCGCTTGCAGAGCTTCCTGTAGTCGCGTCTTGGGATCCTTCAGGAGATGGGCCGCCGGCAGGTTTGATATCCGGGGCCCCAAGATACGTTCGACCACTGCGGCCGCCGAATCGAATCCGGAATCGAGAAAAATCGCGCCCACAATGGCCTCCAAGGTATCCGCCAGAATCGACGCCCGGCGGAAGCCGCCGGATTTCAGTTCGCCCTGCCCCAGCCGCAAATGTTCCCCCAGACCCAGCTGCTGAGCAACTTGCGCCAGGGTCTCGCCGTTGACGAGCGTCGCCCGCAGCCGGGATAGAGCCCCTTCGTCGGCATCGGGATGGGCGTTGTACAGCAGTCGCGCAACGCTGCAATTGAGTATCGAGTCGCCCAGGAATTCGAGGCGCTCATTGTGCTCCGCGCCGGCGCTGCGATGGGTCAGTGCGGCATGGCACAGCGACGGCTGCACGAATGTATAACCGAACGATCTTTCGACCCAGCTCAGAATCCCGTCGGAGATGGACTGGGAAGTCACTGCACCTTCACGGTCTTATCGAAGTGCACCGACAGCGACACATTATCGATATAGGGCGCCGCATCGTCATAGGAGACGTGCAACGACACGCCGCCCTCGTTTTTGACGATTTCCACTTCCTTCGCCTCGACGGAGGAAATGTCCTCGATCTGCCAGTGCTTCTCCAGCGAACGGCGGATCGCAGCCTGGTCCGGATTGTCGCTTTTGAGCTCGGCTGCCGTGGCGTCCATGCTGCGAGCGACCTTCATGTAGTTCAGGTAGAGCGGCACCAATCGCAGTCCGGCATAGCCGATGAGGCCCAGCAACGCGAGAATGCAAGCCAGGCCGATGAACGTCATTCCGCGTTGACGCCGCGGGGCGGCCGGTTGGCGGCCGCGTGCCGATTGATACAAGCGCATGGAATCCTCCCTAATTTGTCGCTTATTGAATCGCAGTTCCGATCCGCCTCCAGAGAGGTCCGTCACGAGTATCGAGATTAAGCCAAATTCTTACCGCTTTACCCACCAAATTCCGCTCCGGGACGAATCCCGGGGCGTCGGGTTCGTCCACCCAGCGACTGTCCTTGCTGTTATTGCGATTGTCGCCCATGAAGAAATAGTGACCTGCCGGCACCACCCATTCGCCCTCCTTGACTCCCCCGTTGGCGAACATGATGAGGTGCCGCTTGGCCCCCAGCGTTTCCGTGGCCGTCGGGACTCCCGTGTAGTTCCACATGTCCTGCTTCGGTCCCGTGTATGGCGGGCCCGGCTGCTGCGGCATGGGTACATCGTTGACATAAAGCTGATTCGCCGAGTCGACCCGGATCCGGTCGCCCGGCAGGCCGACCAACCGCTTGATGTAATTGATCTTCGGGTTGGGCGGTAAGCGGAAGACGATCACGTCGCCGCGCTGCGGCGAGCCGGTTGGTATCACCAGCGTGTTGGTGACCGGAAGGCGTAATCCGTACGAATACTTGCTCACGAAGATAAAGTCCCCGTCGAACAGGGTCGGCATCATCGAATCCGATGGAATGCGAAACGGCTCGAACAAGAACGACCGGATCACCAACACCAACACGATGACCGGGAAGAATGAGCGGGCATATTCGACGGCAACCGGTTCGCGCACGCGCTCGGGTAGAGTGCCCGCGGACGCCGCGGCGCGATTGCGGCTGCGGGCGAAGAACAACCGGTCCAGGCCCCAGATGACGCCCGAGACGGCGCCCACCACCACCAGCATCAAGCTGAAGTCGACGGCTTCGTAACGAAACAGCCGCCACAGCATGCCGAGCGCCAGCACCACCAGCGCGTAGCCCGCCGCCTTCGGCAGCCACGGCTCTTCCATACTGGTCGCACTCGGGTCCCGTTGCGGCCGGAGCACCCAGCCGTCGACGAGAATCACCAGCACACAGGCCAGGCTTGCACACAATAAAACGATGAACACGGTATCGCCGTCACTCACGAAAGACTCCCAACTTTAAGCATCCTCGAGGGATGGGAAACGGGGCGGCATCAGCTCGACTTCTTGCCGACTTGCAGAACGGCCAGGAACGCCTCTTGCGGGATTTCGACCTGCCCGACCTGCTTCATGCGTTTCTTGCCGGCTTTTTGCTTCTCGAGCAGCTTGCGCTTGCGCGTGATGTCGCCGCCGTAGCACTTGGCGAGTACGTTCTTGCGCATTGCCTTGACGCTGGCGCGCGCAATGATGTGGGCGCCGATCGCCGCCTGCACGGCGATGTCGAACATCTGCCGCGGGATGAGCTCCTGCATCTTGTCGACCAGCTCCCGGCCGCGCGCATAGGAATTGTCGCGGTGAACGATGAGCGACAATGCATCCACGGGATCGCCGTTGATCAGGACGTCGAGCTTGACCAGCGGCGCCGTCTGAAAATGGCTGAATTCATAGTCGAATGAGGCATAGCCGCGGCTCGCCGATTTGAGTCGGTCGAAGAAATCGAGCACCACTTCCGCGAGCGGCAGTTCGTATTGCAGCGACACCTGGCTTCCGAGGAACAACATTTTCTTCTGCACCCCGCGCTTTTCGCTGCACAGCGTGAGCACGGCGCCCACGTGCTCGGGCGGCACCAGGATATTCGCGATGATGATGGGCTCGCGCAGTTCGGAGATCCTATCCTGCGGCGGCAGTTTGGTCGGATTGTCGACGCTGGTCACGGTGCCGTCGGTGAGCAGCACCTCGTAGATGACGGTCGGCGCGCTGGTGATGAGATCCAAATCATATTCGCGCTCGAGCCGCTCCTGGACGATGTCCATGTGCAGCAGTCCCAAGAACCCGCAGCGAAAACCGAATCCCAGCGCGGTCGATACTTCCGGTTCGAAGTGCAGTGCCGAGTCGTTCAACTTGAGCTTCTTGAGGGCATCCCGAAATTGCTCGTAGTCGTCCGAACTGACGGGGAACAGTCCGGCGAATACCCGCGGCTGAACCTGCTTGAAACCTGCGAGCGGCGCCTTGGCGGGGTTGGCGTCCAGCGTGATGGTGTCGCCCACCGGGGCGCCGTCGATTTCCTTGATGCCGGCGATGACGAATCCCACTTCGCCGGTCTCGAGCGACTCGCGCGTCACCGGTTTCGGGGCGAAGCGCCCCAATTTGTCGATCTGATGACTGCGGCCGGTGGACATGACGCGTATCTTGGCGCCCAACCGCAACGCACCATGCATCACGCGCACCAACGAAACCACGCCCACGTAGTTGTCGAACCAGGAGTCGATGATGAGCGCCTGAAGGGGCCCATCCGGATCGCCCTGGGGAGCGGGAATGCGCTTGACCAGGAGTTCGAGCAGTTCCTGGACCCCCGCGCCGGTCTTCGCGCTGACCAATGCAGCGTCGTCGGCGGGAATGCCGATGATTTCCTCGATCTCGTGAATCACCTTGGCCACGTCCGCGGACGGCAGATCGATCTTGTTGATGACCGGAAGCACCTCCAACCCCTGTTCCAACGCCGTATAGCAGTTGGCCACGCTCTGCGCCTCGACCCCCTGAGCCGCGTCCACCACCAGCAGCGCGCCCTCGCATGCCGCGAGCGACCTCGAGACCTCGTAGGAAAAATCCACGTGTCCGGGGGTATCGATGAAATTGAGCTGATAAACGTCGCCGGTCACCGATTTGAAGCCCAGCGTCACGCTCTGAGCCTTGATGGTGATGCCGCGCTCGCGCTCCAGGTCCATGGAGTCGAGCACCTGCGCCTGCATCTCACGGGCGTCCAGACCACCGCATTCCTGAATGAATCGATCAGCCAACGTGGACTTACCGTGGTCGACGTGGGCGATGATCGAGAAGTTGCGGATATTCTTCATCTAGGGGGGGGTCTGGCAAACCCGTCATTATACCGGTCGGCGATGGCTTGCGAGCGCCTTCTGCACCTCTTCAGCGTCCAAATGCCCATGGCAGATCAGTTCTCCGGCCAGCAACAGCACCGGGATCTTGTGGCCGTAACGGGAACGCGTCGCGCCGTCGGCGTCCACGTCGATCACGTCCACCGGCACTCCCGCTGCCGCAGGCAGCGCGGCGAGTTCGACGAGCATTTCCTCGCAAAGCCCGCAGCCGGGGCGCGAATACAGCAGAAATCTCAATGGGTCGGCAGATCGCTGCCGCTGAAGGACCTCACCGAATGCGCGATGGTTTCGACGGTCTGGGCCGGGACTTCACCAACCGCAGTGACTTGATGGCCTTGCACCATCGTTGAAAACGCGTATCCAGAGCCAACCCGCGCCAAGCCCTGCATCGGGGCCTCCGCCGGCGCACGCGGCTTATCGTCGCTGCCCGAAGTCGGTTCCCGCTGCGCCTCGACAAAAACCGAGACAGTCGCCAGACCGTCGGAATAGACCAGATGCGTCGCCGGTTCCGTCGCGCCTCCCAAGGTCTGCTCTCCGGAGACCGTCAGGCGAAAGCCCGGCGGCAATTCGGTCGCGCGATAACCCGACAACGCCGGTGACGTAGAATCGTGCGAGGCACCCTGCCGCACCCACCGCATGCCTTCGGTGTGTACCGCCGGCGTCAGGTCGCTGTCCGGAATGCTCTCCGGCATATCCAGGCGCGCGAATAGCACTTGTTCAATCACCTGACCGCGCGAGTCGCAGAGCTGCGTCTTCAGCGGCATGGCGGAAGCGTCATCCAGCCAAATCCGATAGCCGAACCGGAACTGGTCCTTCGGGTTGACCATGATGACGCGCGCGGGACGCCCTAGAACGCGGGAATTCGGCAACGATTCGAAGCGGTAGAACTCGTTGACCTCGGTCCCGAATTGCGGCAGCGAGCCTAAGAACGGTCCGTGGTCCTGGCGCGGCTCGACCAACACCGTGCGCTGATCCGGCAAGTAACAGGTCAGTTCATCGTTGTTGCGGACGAATTCACGGCCGGATCCGTCCAAAGAGACCAGCCGTTCGGTGACGCGGCCCGCCCGCACCCGATGCACGATGCGCATGGTCTCGACCCGGCCCCCGCTCAGATGAAAGAAGGTCCCGTCGTAGTTGCGCGTGGCCAGGGCACGGTTCATTTTTTCCAACCACACGCGGGGCTCGTCGGCGGCGATGGAGCGCAGCGGTAGCGCAACGAACAGCAAGCCGACCACGGCGCAGGGAGCGAACCACGTCCGAATTGGCAACCCACCACTCGTCATGGAGCGACGCGCGCCTCCGGCCGGCTGTCCGGTGCCCGGTTGGCCGCTCCCTGCTTTCCGGACGGCTGGGAAATGGCGGCATCCTCCGCATCGGCGCCGGCGAGCAGGTCGTTCAGAACGTCATTCTGTCCCAGGACCGAAGAGTACTTGCTGTGGGCGAATACATAATTGGTCAAGCGCGCCGCCGGCAGCGCGGCCGGCGCATCGGGCACCGTGGCGGGCACCGTATAGGAGAGCGCTTCGTGGGGTGCGGCAGTGCCTGTGTTTTGAGCCACCAGCACATACGGGGCGGAACCGCCGCTCGGCAGCGACGCGGCATTCGGGACGGTCACGGGTAGCGCCGCTCGCACAGTTGGAGCAATCGCACGCTGTTGCAGAGCGACCACGGCGATGGCGGCCACACCGGCGGCCACCGCCGCACCGGCAAACGGTCGCCACCAAACGCTGGACCGGCCGCGAACAGTCGCCGCGTCGGCGATGAGAGGCTCGCCGTCGATGGCACGGTTTACCCGCCCCGGAAAACCCTGCGACAGCCGCGCATGGGTGCCTCCGCGCAAGCTTTCGCCGATGAGGGCGTAACGTCCGAAGCTTTCCCGCAATTCCTGGTCGCGCGTCAGCCGCTTCAGCAACAACTCGGTTTCCGAATTAGGCAGTTCACCATCGAGAAACGCCGAAACTTGTTCACGAATTTGTTCGCTCATGTGTCCTCAGGCCGACCAAGGCCGCCGTCGAATATGGGTCGTAGCTTCTTGTCGATCGCCTCGCGCGCACGAAAAATACGTGAGCGCACCGTTCCGACCGGGCAATCCATCGTTTGCGCGATATCTTCGTAGCTCAATCCTTCCAACTCGCGCAAAACGATGGCGGTTCGCAAATCTTCCGGCAGGTTTTCGATGGCCCGGTTGACGGTGTCGCGGATCTCATCCGTCAGCAGCAGGGCCTCGGGCGTTTCGGCCTCGGCGAGACGCCCGTGCAATTCGTATTGCTCCGGATCTTGCAGGTCTAGAGCGTAGTCCATGGGCCGGCGTTTGGTTGCCACGAGGGCGTTCTTTGCGGTGTTGATGGCGATTCTATACAGCCAGGTATAGAAAGCGCTATCACCGCGAAACGACTGCAATGCACGGTAGGCTTTTACAAAAGCCTCCTGTGCGATGTCCTCAGCCTCAGTTGCATCGTGCACGTAACGCATGATCAGCTTCAGCACCTTGTGCTGGTATCGCAGGACCAACAAATCAAACGCAGCGCGCTCACCGCGCTGGACTTTTTCCACCAGCTTGAGGTCACTCTCCTCGACACTCATGCGTGACCCCGGACTGGCATAGCTCTCAACCAGCCTGTCGCAGTAGACCGACCGCAGGGAGAAAAGTTCGACAATTTAGAAGGGCTTTTAACAGTAACCGTGATTTTGCGCACAGTCCCGATTCTACCAGCCGCAGCGGGCGTCAACGGCCGTTCTGGCCGCCGGCGGTAATGCGCGCTATCAAAGACGCAAGCACGGCATCCGGCGGCGTTTCCCGCCCCAGGAAGTAGGCGTATATCACCGGATCTTGTATATCAAGCAGCCGCCGGAACGCTTCCTGTTGCTCGGGAACCGCAGTCCGGTATTCCTCGTCGACGTACCGGGCGAGCAGCACGTCCAGCTCCCGCATCCCCCGCCGGCAGCGCCAGCGCAACTTGCCGATCTCGCCGCACATCAAAGGCGGCGATGTGCCATAACCTGCTTGATCTCGGCAATGGCCTTGGCGGGATTCAAATCCTTCGGGCACGCCTCGGTGCAGTTCATGATGGTATGGCAGCGATACAGGCGGAAGGGATCCTCGAGCTGATCGAGCCGCTCCCCGGTCGCCTCGTCGCGGCTGTCCACGATCCAGCGGTAGGCGGCCAACAGTGCGGCCGGCCCCAAGTACCGCTCGCTGTTCCACCAATAGCTGGGGCAGCTCGTCGAGCAACAGGCGCACAGAATGCAAGCCGACGGACGATCCACCTTTTCCTGATCCTCCTTCGACTGCAGCCGCTCCCCATCCGGAGGTGCCGGCGTTCGAGTCTGCAGCCAGGGTTTGATCGACGCGTATTGAGCGTAGAAATTGGTGAGATCCGGGACCAGATCCTTGATGACGGGCATGTGCGGCAGCGGATAGATATTGATGTCGCTCTTCACATCGGCGCAGGCGCTGATGCACGCGAGAGCGTTTTTGCCGTCGATATTCATGGCGCAGGAGCCGCATATTCCTTCGCGGCAGGAGCGGCGAAAGCTCAAAGTGGAGTCGATCTCATTCTTGATCTTGATGAGAGCATCCAGGACCATGGGCCCGCAGTTGTCCATATCCACTTCGTACCTGTCCAGTCGCGGATTCTCGGTCGAGTCGGGGTCGAAACGATAGATCTTGAACACCCGCACGCTGTTGGTGCCGGGCGGCGCCTTGAATACGCGGCCTTCCTTGCGAACCTTGGAATTGGCGGGAAGCGTAAACTCGGCCATCGATCGCTCCTAATAGGTCCGCGCCTTGGGCGGCACGGACTCGACATCATCGGTCAAGGTATTCAAGTGAACCGGGCGATAATCGAACGTCGTATTGCCCTGGGCGTCGACCCAGCACAGCGTGTGCTTCATCCAGTTCTGGTCGTCGCGGTTGGGGAAGTCCTCGCGCGCCTGGGCGCCGCGGCTTTCCGTCCGATTTTCGGCCGAATGCATGGTTGCCACTGCCTGGCCCAGTAGATTGTCGAGTTCCAGGGTTTCGATCAGGTCGGTGTTCCAAACCAAGGATCTGTCGGTCACCTGCACGTCGTTGAACGACTCGAACACCTCGGCCAGTTTTCGTTTGCCGTCGGCGAGCGTGTCTCCGGAGCGGAACACCGCAGCATCGCTTTGCATGACTCGCTGCATGTCGAGGCGGATGTCGGCCGTGCGGCGCGATCCCTTGGCATTGCGGAATTTGTCGAGACGCGCCAGCGCGGCGTCGGAAGAATCGGATTTGAGCGCGCGATGCGCAGTCCCCGGCTTGACGAGGCGAGCGCAATGCTGGGCGGCCTCCCGCCCGAAGACGACCAGATCGAGCAGCGAATTCGAACCCAGCCGATTCGCCCCATGCACCGACACGCAGGCCGCCTCGCCGACCGCCATCAGGCCACGCACCAGCGCGTCGGACTCGCCGTTCCTGCGCGTGACGACTTCGCCGTGAACATTGCAGGGTATGCCTCCCATATTATAGTGGACGGTGGGCAGCACCGGAATCGGTTCCTTGTTGACGTCGACGTTCGCAAAGATCCGAGCGGTCTCGGCGATCCCCGGCAACCGCTCTTTGATGACGGTGGGCCCCAAGTGTTCGAGATGCAGGTGGATGTGATCCTTGTTCTTGCCGACACCGCGTCCCTCGCGAATCTCGACGGTCATGGAACGGCTGACCACATCCCGGGATGCCAAGTCCTTCGCATTGGGCGCGTAGCGTTCCATGAATCGGTCGCCCGCCGAGTTCGTCAGATAGCCGCCTTCGCCGCGCGAGCCCTCGGTGATGAGGCATCCGGCGCCGTAGATTCCGGTCGGGTGGAACTGAACGAATTCCATGTCCTGAAGAGGCAGTCCGGCGCGCAGCGCCATGCCTCCCCCGTCTCCGGTACAGGTGTGTGCCGATGTACAGGAGAACCACGCTCTGCCGTACCCGCCGGTGGCGAGAATCACCTGATGCGCGCGGAAGCGGTGCAGAGTCCCGTCCGACATGTCCAGCGCGACCACGCCGCGGCACTCGCCGTCTTCCATAATCAGGTCGAGCGCAAAGTATTCGATGAAAAAACTCGCCTCGTGTTTCAGCGATTGCTGATATAGCGTATGCAGCATGGCATGCCCGGTGCGGTCGGCCGCGGCGCAGGTTCGTTGCGCGATCCCCTTGCCGAAATGCGTGGTCATGCCGCCGAACGGGCGCTGATAGATCTTGCCGCCCTCGGTGCGTGAGAACGGTACGCCGTAGTGTTCGAGTTCGATGACCGCCGAGGGCGCCTCCTTGCACATGAACTCGATGGCGTCTTGATCTCCCAGCCAGTCCGAGCCCTTCACGGTGTCGTACATATGCCAGCGCCAGTCGTCGTCGCCCATATTGCCGAGCGCCGCCGATATGCCGCCCTGCGCCGCAACCGTATGGCTTCGCGTCGGAAAAACCTTGGTCAGACAAGCGGTGGACAGTCCCGCCTCGGCCAAACCGAAGGTGGCGCGGAGCCCCGCGCCGCCGGCGCCGACCACGACCACATCATAGGAATGGTCGATGAATCTGTAATCGCTCATGCTGCTGATGCTCCGAGCGCGACGCGCAAAATCGCCCAGATGCTCGCGCCGCCGATGAGCACGTAGAGAAACCGCAACAGCATCAGCGAGACCACCTTGCCCGACCCGCTGTGTACGTAGTCCTCGACGATGACCGTGGTACCCAGGTACGAGTGATACGTCAAAACGGCAATCGACAGGAGGGCCAGGAGACTGGTGAACGGCTGCGCCAGCCAAACGCGAACCGTCGCGTAATCGAGTGCCGGCAAGAAGAGCAGAGAGAGGAAGAACCACAGGGTCAGCGGAATCAAGGCCACCGCCGTGACTCGCTGAGCCCACCAATGCCCCGTACCGTCCTTGGCGGACCCGGTTCCGAGAACTCGGCCCAAGGGGCTGCGCAGGCTCATGCCCGCGTCCCGTGCCAGACGAGCAGGCAAATGCACAAGGTCAACCCCAGCGCGCCCACCACCGCAATCCAACCGCTGAGGTGCCGCTGGGTGCGTTCAAAGCCGTAGCCGGCATCCCAGAAAAGGTGCCGCACCCCGTTCAGCAGATGATAGAGGAATGAAAAGGTCCAGCCGACCAGGAACAGGATCCCCAGCGGGCTCCACAGCACCCGGATGGCCGAGCCATAGGCAGCGTCGCCGCTTGCCAAAGAAACCAGCCAATAGCAAAGCGCCACGAGCCCGAGCGCCAAGGCGGTGCCGGTCAGGCGATGCAATATCGAGAGCGTATTGCCGATCTGCCAGCGATAGATACCGAGATGCGGAGACAGCGGCCGGGCGCGTGCGGGCATGGTCAAGCGTCGTTTTTGCGGTTAAAAATCAATACAGCGCCCCCGCATCTCCCAGTCCCCGTACCGCGTGGGCTCAGGTCCTTGCCGGCCGCCGATTTCCAAGGGTTGAACCGGCAGGTCCCCCCGTGGCCGGTCTCCCGGATTGATACCCTTGGTGTGCGGAGTGGCGGCAGGTTCGTCGTTCGCCGGCTGGTTGCCGGCGCAATGCGCCTGTTCGGTCATGTTTGCAGATCTTCGCAACGAGTCACGCGCAAAGTTTGCCAGAAAATGGTGCCCGATAACCACGCGGACACGGGTGAATTTGCGACCTGTACCTTTTCACTCGGCTTCCTGCCGAGTTGGTTAGCCGGGGTTGACAGCCGGCCCCGCGTACCCATCTGATGTGGGTATGAACAACACGAACAGCACGCGAGCCCCCACGGCCAATGAAGCTCCCTCCTTGGCGCGCCTGTCTCAATTCGGCCTTGTGCGATTTTCCGGGCGGGACAACTTGAGCTATCTGCAGGGTCAATTGTCGAACGATACCAACCGCTTGACGGCCGGTGCGCCGCTGCTGGCGGCCTATTCCACGCCGCAGGGCCGCGTGGCCGCGGTGCTGCATCTATTGCCGCATTCCAGTGGGGTAATCGCGATTCTACCCCGGGAGATCGTTCTACCCACCGTCGAGCGGCTGCGAAAGTACGTGTTGCGCGCCAAGGTGCGGATTGAGGATGTGAGCGACCAATTCCCGGTGTTCGGCCGAACCGGCAGCGCCGCCCCTCCGCCCGGTGATCTACCCGCTCCCGATGCGGAGCATGCCTATGTGGAACGAGACGGCATAGGAGTAGCGCGTCTCGGTTCGGACCGGCACCCCACGCTGACCAACCGGTATTGGGTCATCGGTACCGCGCCTGATCTCGCCGCGCAGGGCATCGTGAGCCAGCCTACGGAGGAGCCGCTCGCGGAGCATGCCTGGCGCCTCGCCGACATTCGCGCCGGCCTGCCGCAAGTTTACGCGGCGACGCGCGAAATGTTCGTCGCGCAGATGCTCAATCTCGATCTGATCGACGGCATCAGCTTCACCAAGGGGTGCTTTACCGGCCAGGAGATCATTGCGCGAACGCAGCATCTTGGACGCATCAAACGGCGGCTCCATCGGCTCCGGTTGCCTGCCGGCACCTGGGCGGTCGGACAAGCCATCCATCTGCACGACGGGCGCAGCGGCCGATTGACGGAACTGGCAGCGGCCGGCGCGGAGTTCGAGGCGCTGGCGGTCCTCACCCTGGAAACCGGCAGCGCCGCCGCCGGCGCAAGCGCTGCAGCGGCCGGGGCCGCGGGAGCAAGCGGGGGGGAGGACATGGCGGTTGGCGGGGCGGCGAGCAGCACCTTCGTCGATGCGACTGAACTGCCGCTCCCCTATGCGCTGGGGTCGGCGTAACCGGCCAGTTGCACGAAATTGTCAATGCGGCGGTTCCGACCGCCGGAGGGTTGGGTCTGCGATGCATCCACCGCGACGTCTTGCTGTTGGGTTGGCGGCATGTGTAACGCTCGCCGCTTGCGGGGGCGGAGGCGGTTCGAGCGCCCCCATGCCCACCCCGACACCCCCATCCTCGCCGCCATCCTCCTCGCCGCCATCCTCGGCGACGGGCACCGACGTCCTCACTTATAAGTACGACCTCAGCCGCAGCGGCCTGAATCCCACCGAATCCACGCTGACACCGGCCAATGTCGCGCCGGCGACTTTCGGTCTGTTGCGCGTGCTGCCCGTCGATGGCAAGGTCGACGCACAACCGCTGTACGTAACGAACCTCGCAGTCGCAGGGGCGCCGCACAACGCCGTCATCGTCGCGACCGAACATGATTCGGTGTACGCGTTCGATTCGAACACCGGAGCCTCCCTCTGGAAGGTCTCCCTGCTCGCAAGCGGGGAAGTCCCGAGCGATACCCATGGCTGCGGTCAAATCACGCCGGAGATCGGCATCACGTCGACGCCGGTGATCGACCGCGGCGCCGGCGCCCACGGCACCGTGTTCGTCGTCGCGATGTCGAAGGATGCGTCGTCGGCGTATCACCAGCGGCTGCACGCGCTCGACCTCGCCACGGGCGCAGAGCTGCAGGGTCCGGTCGAAATCTCGGCGACCTTTCCGAGCACGGGCGGCGCTACCACGACGTTCAGTCCCGGACAGTACGCCGAACGCGCCGCGCTGCTGCTGACGAACGGCACGATCGTGACGAGTTGGACATCTCACTGCGACATCACCCCATACTCTGGATGGATCATCGCATTCGCAGAAAGCACGCTGACGCGTACCGCGGTCCTCAATGTCGGGCCGAACGGCGAAGCAGGACCCGCCATCTGGATGAGCGGTGGCGGGCCTGCCGCCGATTCTGCCGGAAATATTTTTCTTCTCACGGCGAACGGCGCATTCGAGACGGCGCTCGATGCCAACGGATTCCCGCAGCTCGGGGATTTCGGCAACTCCTTCTTGAAGGTGGCAATGACGGGTGGCACCCTGACAGTTGCCGATTACTTCACCATGTCCACTGAAGTCGCGGAATCGGCGGCCGACGGCGATCTGGGATCTGGCGGCGCGATGTTGTTGCCGGACATGAAGGACGCC
This sequence comes from uncultured Gammaproteobacteria bacterium, assembly GCA_963799885.1. Classification (GTDB taxonomy): domain Bacteria; phylum Pseudomonadota; class Gammaproteobacteria; order Steroidobacterales; family Steroidobacteraceae; genus Bog-1198. Next base: position 75,061 of record CAWCYX010000010.1, read on the forward strand.
GCCGGCGCGGTCCGGCATCTCGTTGTCGGGGCCGGCAAGGACGGCAACCTGTACGTCGTGGACCGCGATTCCATGGGAAAATTCAACGCTACCGCGAATGCCATATGGCAACAGCTCAACGGGACTCTTCCCGGCCAAGTCTTTTCCACGCCCGCCTACTTCAACGGCACCATCTACTACGGCGATGCCAACTCGACGTTGAAGGCCTTCAGCATCACGAACGCCAAGCTGTCGAGCGCGCCGCAGTCGCAATCAGCGGCGGAATTCACGTTTCCTGGGACCGCGCCCAGCGTGTCAGCCAACGGCAGCGCCAACGGCATCGTCTGGGCGCACGAGAACGCCAATCCGGCGGTCTTGCATGCCTACGATGCCGCCAACCTCGCGACCGAACTCTACAACAGCAACCAAGCCGCCGGCGGTCGGGATCGATTGGGCCCCGGCAACAAATTCATCACGCCGATCGTTGCCGACGGCAAGGTATTCGTCGCCGGCACCGGCGCGGTGGCGGTGTTCGGACTACTGAATTGACCCACGGCGTTGCGTCTGTTCAAAGGGTGCGGCGTTTGGCAACCTGTTCCGGGGTGACCTTGCCCTCTTTTCCACCGAAATGGGCGATCACGTAGTTCGCGAGCGCGGCAATCTCGGTATTCGAATAGGCGCCGCCGAATGCCGGCATGAAGACGTCGCTGCCCCCCACTCGCATTTTTCCGCCGAGGAGAATGGCCTGGGTGACGTTCATGCCGTCGACATCATTGACCCCCCGCGTACCCACAAGGGATGCGTACGGTGTCTGCTGTCCCTTGCCGTTCCATTGATGACAGCTCGCGCAGGCTCCCTCGAACAATTTCAATCCCTGCGGATGCGCACTGGCGGTGCCGTCTGCCGGTGTCGTGTCGCTCGATGCCAGCACGGACGCCGGCTGCGGGTTGACGTCGACGGGATGCATGCCCTCGTGAGCGGGCAAGCTGCGCAGGTAGGCAACCAACGCGGCCAGGTCCGCCGCATCGAGGAATTGCAGGCTGTGGGAGATCGCCTCCCCCATCGGACCTCCGGCCGTGGCGTGCCCGGCGGCAAAGCCCGTTTTCAAATACTGCGCAATCTCCGCATCGCCCCAGGCGCCGATTCCGTACTTGGGGTCCGGTGTGATGTTGTAGGCACGCCATCCCTGCAATTCCTCCCCCGACAGTTCCTTGCCGTGCTCGAGGCCGAATGCCACATTGCGGGGCGTGTGGCATTCGGCGCAATGGCCCAGCGCTGTCGCGAGATACGCCCCGCTGTTCCACTCGGCCGGCTTGGAGGAATCAGCAACGAATCGCCGGTCCTTGAAAAAAGCCGCATTCCAGAAGCCGACCGCCCATCGTTGATTGAACGGAAAGGCGAGATCGTTGGCGCGATTGGCTTGGCTCGCCGCCGGCAGGCTGAGCAGGTAGGCCTTGATTGCGAGCACATCGTCGCGACTCAGCATGGTATACGAGGTGTAGGGAAACGCCGGGTAGAGATGCTCTCCGTGCTTGCCGATGCCGTCGCGCACGGCACGGACGAATTCATCGTCGCTCCAGCCGCCGATGCCGTTGGTGGGGTCGGCCGTGATGTTACTGGAATAAATGGTACCAATGGGCAGTTTGAACGCCACGCCGCCGGCGAAAACCCTGCCCGATTCAGGCACGGTGTGACAGGCGACGCAGTCGGCGGCCCTGGTCAAGTATTCGCCGCGCGCGAGCGCGTCGGCCGCCGCGGGTGCGCCGGCGACCGCCGGGGCCACGCCCGCCGCCCCGTCGGTGCGGTTCAATATCACCTCGGCGGCCGCGAGGACCGCGATCAGCACTACGACGATTACAATGAAGCGTTTCATACTCGGCTACGCCCTCGGATCCAATTCGCCGCCGGCGGGGCTGCCGGCGATCACGCGCCTGAGCGCATCGGAATTCTGAACCAACGCGGTCCGATCCACGGGCAAACTTCGCAGGCGTACCCCGGTCGCCGCGAAGATTGCGTTGGCGAGCGCCGGCGCCGCGATGGCCGTGCCGACTTCGCCGAGTCCTCCCGGAGGTTGATCGCTCTCGATGCGGTGCAATTCGACCGGCGGGGTTTCGTTGATGCGCAAACTTCGGTAGTCGTGGAAGTTGCTCTGTTCGATTGCGCCATGTTTGATGGTGATGCCGCTATATAGAGCGGCGCTCAGTCCGAACAGCAGGCCGCCCTGCACCTGGGCTTCCACTGAACTCGTGTTGATCGCAATCCCGCAATCGAGCGCCACCACCGCCCGGCGCAACGATACCTCGCCCTGCGAAGTCACGCCGGCCTCGACGATCGCGCAAACTCGGCTGCCGAACGGCTCGCCGAGGGCGATACCCCGTCCCACCCGCGGAGGCAAGGCGTTCGCGCCCCAGCCAATTTTTTCCGCCGCCAGATCGAGCAGGGCCAGCGACCGTGGATTCTTCTGCAGTAGCGCGCGGCGGTATTCGAGCGGATCCTTGCCCGCCGTGTGGGCCAACTCGTCCATGAAGCTCTCGACGACGAACAGATTGTGAGTCGGTCCGACGCCTCGCCACCAACCCACGAGCAATCCGTCGGGCATGTCGTGGCGAACCCATTCCACTTTGAGGTTGGGGATGTCGTAAGGCACTTCGGCCGCGCACTCGACCGTGTCGTCATCCAGGCCGTTCTTGCCCATGGCCATCGGCATCCAGCGCCCGAGCACGGTACCGCCCGTGACGCGATCGCCATACCACACCGGCCGTCCGTGGGAATCCAGCAGCGCCGAAATCCGGTCGTGATACATGGGCCGAACGATGTCGTGCCGAATATCCTCCTCCCGCGTCCAGATCACCTTGATCGGATAAGGGACCTGTTTGGCGAAGTGAACGGCCTGTTCCACCGAGTCGGTCTCCAAGCGGCGTCCGAAGCCTCCTCCCAGGTATTGGTTATGCAGCACGATCTTCTCTTCGGGCAGGCCCGTGATCCGGGCCGCGGCAGCGACGCAGCGCGTCGGCACTTGGGTGCCGACCCAGATTTCGCACTTCTCGGCTGTGACCCACACGGTCGTATTGAGCGGTTCCATGGTCGCGTGTGCCAGCATCGGCAACTGGTATACGGCCTCCACCAACTTGCCATCGGCGGGTTTCTTGCCGACCTCGCGGGCAACGATGGGTGTGCCGCCAATTGATTCATCCGCCAGCGCCTCGCGCAATTTGGCGGTCGAGAGGGTCGCGTTGTCGCCGGGATCCCACTCGATGTCGAGCGCATCGAGTCCCTGTTTGGCGGCCCAGAAATGCTCCCCCACCACGGCCACCGCGCTGTCGAGCTGCAGCACGGCGATCACTCCGGGAATGGCCCGCGTCCGCTTGTCGTTGATGCCGACGAGCCTGCCGCCGAAAGTGGGGCACGCCTTGACCGTCGCAATTTTCATCCCCGGCACCCGCACGTCGATGCCGAATTGCGTGGCCCCCTTCACTTTGTCCGCTGAATCGACGCGGCGCAGCGGCTTGCCGATCAACGTGAAATCCTTGGGTTCCTTGAGGGCAACTTTGTCGGGCATGGGCAGCGCGCCCGCGGCCTTGGCCAACGCGCCGAACCCCAACGCGCGCTTGGAACCCGGATGGACTACCGCCCCACGCGCCACCGTGCAGGTGGACGGGTCCACATGCCAGCGGGCGGCGGCCGCCGTCACCAGCAGAGTGCGCGCAACCGCGCCTGCCGCGCGTAGCACCTCCCAATGGCCGCGCGTACTGGTCGATCCTCCGGTAATTTGACCGCCCAGGAGCGGCATGGCATAGAGCTCATCGTTCGGAGGCGCGTGCTCGACCTTGATTTGATCCATCCCGACACCGAGTTCTTCAGCCAGCATCATGCACGCGCCCGTGTAGATGCCCTGACCCATTTCGACGTTCGGCATCACCAGCCGCACGGAGCCGTCCGCATCGACGCGGATGAAGGCATTGGGAGCGAAAGGCGGATTGCCGTCGGCGGCAGCGGCAGCCGCGTCGCCCGGTTGGCGCCGAGCGTTGATGGCGGCACTCACCGTACGGGAACTACCCGCCCATAAAAAAGCGACGGTCAGGCCGCTCAACTTCAGCGCACTGCGGCGGCCGACGTCGACCTCGGCATTGCGCGCGGCATCAACCGGGTCATCAGGCAGCTTCATAGGCACCGGATTCATAGGACACCGGCCGAGCCCGTCGGCGCAATGGTCTGGAGCACTTCGGCCTTGCCCCCTGCCGCTTGCTTGATGGCGGCCCGGATTCGGACGTAGGTAGCGCAGCGGCAGATGTTACCCGCCATGGCGGCATCGATATCGGCGTCGCTGGGATTCGATGTGCGTGCCAAGAGTGCGGCAGCCGACATGATTTGTCCGGACTGGCAGTAGCCGCATTGCACCACATCGATGTCCAACCACGCTTGTTGGACCTTCTGGCCGCTTGCAGTCTTGCCCACGGCCTCGATGGTGGTCACGGGCTTATCGCCGATGGCGCCGACCGGCAATACGCAGGAGCGGACAGCCCGGCCATCCAGATGCACGGTACAGGCGCCGCACTGAGCGACGCCGCATCCAAACTTGGTGCCGGTAAGACCGACGATATCGCGCAACACCCACAACAGCGGCATGTCGGCAGGCACATCCACCGGCCGGCGTTCCCCATTGATGTTCAATACATACATAGCGGACCCCGAGCTGGATCCCGAGAGTGTAACGTCAAAAGCGGTATTTAGGAGCGCCTAAGGGGTCGTATTTCTCGGTGATTGCACCAGGTTTGTCCCTTGACGGGCGCGGCGCGGATGGGGGATACATGCAGTTAATCCGCCACTGCTCCAGCCCGACATGGGAAAGCGCCCGACATGTGAGAGCGCCCGACATAGGAGAGAAGAAGACTTCGTTGGATCGTAGCGAACTGACCGACAAGCTCCTTTAAGGCGAAGCGCTGAGGATCGCCGACGGGTGTGTCGCTACCCCAAGACTGTAGCAATGATTGAGCACGCACCCGGTATCCCGGACGGCGGCGCGCGACGCTCAGGACGATACGCGACGCCTGTCGCGGTCGGCTTAGGAGGCGCGCCGCATGACCTGCGCGCTCGGCGGGCTGAGCGGCAGTGCGGCAACCAGAGATTTCAGCGCCCGTTCGTTCGGTAGATCGTGGGCAGCGATTCGGATTACCTTGACGCCGGCGGCCTGGAGTTGTAGGTCCTTGCGGCGATGTTTGTGGCGCACCGCACTCCGCTGCGCGTCGATCGATTTGGTCGTAGGTTCGTCGAGTTCCACCGCGGCCACGGCGGTGAAGTCCGGTCGGCACACCACGAAATTCGCCACCAGCAACCGCGACAAAGCCACATGCACCAGGATCACGTGTCCGGGAAACGCGCGAACCAACCGAGCATAGAGAAGTTGCTCCGGTCGGCTCAGCAACGGCTTGGTGGCGGGCACGCACTCGCCTCTCGTGGTTGGTGATTTCATGAGCGGTGGAGTATGCAGATCCAACGCCCCGCGAATCCGCGAGGCGCGTCGCGAAAATGGGCGGCGGCCGCCGGCAGTCCGGCCGCCGGCAATCCGGCGGCCGGGGTCGCCGCTCAACCGCGGCCTCGCGAATCGCCCGGCCCCGGGAAATCACGCGCCGCCGCGAAAATCCATTCGCGAAACTGCGCCACTTTCGGCAGGCCGAGAAGCGCTTTCGGACACACGAAATAATAGGATGAGCGGAATGGCAGCGCCTCTTTGCCCGCGAGCTTGAGTGTGCCCTTTTGCAGCGAACGGGTCACCAGCGTCCAACGCGCCAGCGCGAACCCCAGCCCCTCTTCGGCCGCGGCCAGCAGGCCTGCCGAATCGTCGATGGCGGGCGCGCGCGATTGCCAGGCGACTTCTGCATCCGCCTTTCGCCAAACGCTCCAGGGCTCATCGTCGCTTTCCAGGAGCGGGTATTTGGATAGATCGGCGCCGCGCTCCAGCACGCCGTGCTGTTTGATCATTTCCGGGCTCGCCACCGGCACCAGCCAATCGTCCAGCAGTTTCTCGCTATGCAGATTCGGATAGTTGCCGTGCCCGAAGCGCAAGGCGACGTGCATGGAGGTCCGCGAAAAATCGATCAATTCGCGCGATGTATGGAACCGCAGCTCGATGTCGGAGAATTTGCGGCGAAATGAGCGAACCCGCGGCAGCAGCCACATTTGCAGAAACGACGCGAGCGTGCTGATTTGCAGCGGTCCGGCACGGCGGTGCTGCTTGATCTGAAGCATCGCGCCCTCCAGCCGCTCCAGCCCGTCCCTGACGGCAGGCAGAAGTTCCAGCGCCTCGTCGGTCAGTTCGACGCGCCTGCCCGTGCGCCGGAAGAGCGGAACTTGAAGGTATTCCTCCAGCACCTTGATCTGTTGACTGACGGCCGCCGGCGTCACGCTCAGCATCTCCGCCGCCGCGGAAAAATTCAATGCCGATGCGACGGCCTCGAACACGCGCAGCGCCCCGAGCGGCAACCGGTTGTAGGCAACCGGCATGTTAAGTTTTTCTTAACATTGCGTGAGTGATTGCGTTTGTTGAGCCGGAGGGCATGGAGCACAGTCTTCGCGGTGGAACAGCATTGAACGGAGAGTACATCATGAACGAAATCCAAGTCATCGCAAGAGTCGCGCAGACGCTGCTGGCGGTCAGCATCGTTGCCGGCATCGCACTCATTTTCCAATACGGCTACTACGTCGTCATATGACGGCCCGGGAGCCCGCGCGCGGAAGGCGGCACGGTCAAAGATCGATGATTTCGATGTCTTCGGGGCGCAGCGCTTCACCGAGAAAAACGGCGCTGACCCGCGCGAAGCGCGCGGCCCCGTCCGTCGCGAGCCAGGTCACACTGCCTTGACCGGAAGGGTTTGCCGGCGCCGGCAATTGTCGCGCGACGGCGGCCGCAACCGTCGCCGCCGAGTCGACCAATGCGACATGGCGCGGCAGGACGGCGTGCACGGCCGCGGCCAGAACCGGAAAGTGCGTGCAGCCCAGCACCAGCGTATCGGGGATCCCGCCGGTGCCGGGCGCCCGTTCGTCGGAGAAGATCGGGTCCAGATAACGGCGGGCGATGGCCTCCGCAATCGCGCCCTCCACCCACCCCTCCTCGGCCATGGCGACGAACAGCGAACATGCTTGCGCGGTCACGCGCACGCGGGCATCCAACCGCTGAATGGCCGCCTGATAGGCGCCGCCGCCGATCGTGCCTTCGGTGCCGATCACGGCAATGTGCCGTGTCAGCGAAGCCGCTACCGCCGCCGCGGCACCGGGCTCGATGACGCCGATGACGGGAATGCCGGGATACCGAAGGCGCAGAGCATCCAATGCCGAGGCGGATGCGGTATTGCAGGCAACCACCAGGCAGCGAATGCCACGGGCGACGAGCGCGTCGGCGCATTGCAGGGAATATCGCGCGACGGTCGCAGCGCTCTTCGTTCCATACGGCAAACGCGCGGTGTCGCCCAGGTAGACGAATCGCTCCTGCGGCAGTACCGAGCGCAGAGCGCGCAGGACGGTCAAACCGCCGACCCCCGAATCGAAAACGCCGATCGCGCCGCCGTCGCCGGTCAAAACTCGGGACGCATGTGCGGAAACAACAGAACGTCGCGAATGGACGGAGAATCGGTGAATAGCATGACCATGCGATCCACGCCCAACCCGAGGCCGGCGGTGGGCGGCATCCCGTATTCAAGCGCGCGAATATAATCGGCGTCGTAGTACATGGCTTCCTCGTCGCCGGCTTCCTTGCGCTCGACCTGATCCTTGAAGCGCTGCGCCTGATCCTCGGCATCGTTGAGCTCGGAGAAACCGTTGGCCAGCTCGCGGCCGCCGATGAAGAATTCCCATCGATCCGTGATGAAGGGATCCTCATCATTGCGGCGCGACAACGGAGAGACCTCCGCGGGGTAGGCATAGGCGAACGTGGGTTGGATGAGGGTCTGCTCACCCGTTTTCTCGAAGATCTCGATCTGCAGTTTGCCCGGACCATCCCCGGCCCGGTAGCCGATCTTCATCTGATCGCACACGCGGCGCAGATAGTTGGCATCGCGCAGCGACATCGGATCCAATTCCGGATTGCTCGCCAAAATGATCTCCTCGATGGTCAGGCGCGCGAACTTCTTGGACAGATCGTACTCGGTGCCCTGATAGATCAACTTGCGGGTTCCCAACAGACAATCGGCAACCCCCTGGAACAGCGACTCGATCATCTCCATGAGATCGTTATAGTCGGCGTAGGCCTGATAGAGCTCCAGCATCGAGAACTCAGGATTGTGCTTCGTCGACACGCCTTCATTGCGAAAATTTCGATTGATCTCGTATACGCGTTCAAAGCCCCCGACCGTGAGGCGCTTGAGGTACAGCTCCGGCGCGATGCGTAGATACATGTCCACGTCGAGTGCGTTGTGATGCGTCTTGAAGGGGCGAGCCGCGGCGCCGCCGGGGATGGGGTGCAGCATCGGCGTCTCGACCTCGAGAAAGCCGCGGGCGTCGAGAAAGGCGCGCAGATAGCGCACGATTCGCGAACGCATCTCGAACACGCGCCGCGAGTCCTCATTCATGATGAGATCGACATAGCGGCGCCGATAGCGCATTTCCGTGTCCGCGATGCCGTGCCACTTGTCGGGCAGCGGCCGCAGCGACTTCGTGAGCAATACCAGACGGTCCACGCGGATCGACAGCTCGCCGGTCCTGGTGCGGAACAACGCCCCGTCGGCGCCGATCACATCGCCTACGTCCCAGCCCTTGAACTCGTCGTAAACTGCGCCCAGCGTCTGTTGCTGAAGGAAGAGTTGGATGGCGCCGCTCGAGTCCTCGAGCCTGGCGAAGCTCGCCTTTCCCATGACCCGCTTGGCACGCATGCGGCCCGCAACGCTGACGCGGACCGGATCAGCCTCCAATGCTTCAGCGCTCTTCTCGCCATAGGCGGTCAACAGATCGGCCGCAAGGGCGTTGCGGCGAAAGTCGTTGGGAAAGGGATTGCCGCGCTCGCGCAGTTTCGCGAGCTTCGCGCGCCGCTCGGCGATCAGATGGTTTTCGTCGCCTGGCGGGCCGCCCTCGTTGTCGGTCATTTCCTAGAGTCCCTGTTTCAAACTGGCTTGCATGAATTGATCCAGGGCGCCGTCGAGGACTGCCGTGGTGTTGCCGACCTCGACCCCGGTGCGCAAATCCTTGATGCGCGACTGGTCCAGGACGTAGCTGCGGATCTGATTGCCCCAGCTCACGTCGGACTTGGAATCCTCCAGCACTTTAGCAGCCGCGTTGCGCTTATTGAACTCCAGCTCGTAAAGTTTCGCCTTCAGCATCTTCATCGCCGTCGACCGGTTCTTGTGCTGGCTGCGCTCGCCCTGGCAGGCCACCGCGATGCCGCTCGGTACATGCGTGATGCGCACGGCGGATTCGGTCTTGTTGACATGCTGTCCGCCGGCGCCGCTCGAGCGGTAGACGTCCGTGCGCAGATCCGCCGGATTGATTTCGATGTCGATGTCATCGTCCACCTCGGGCGAGACGAACACCGACGCGAACGATGTGTGCCGGCGATTTCCCGAATCGAACGGCGACTTTCGCACCAGCCGATGCACGCCGGTCTCGGTGCGCAACCAGCCGTACGCGTAGTCGCCGGTCATGCTGATGGTGGCGCCCTTGATGCCCGCAACTTCACCGTCGCTCTGGTCGATGATCTCGGTCTTGATGCCGTGCGAGTCCGCCCACTTCAGGTACATGCGCAGCAGCATGGCGGCCCAGTCTTGCGCCTCAGTGCCCCCCGCTCCCGCTTGAATATCGAGGAACGCGCTGTGCGAATCCATCTTGCCGGGAAACATGCGCTGGAACTCCAGTCGTTCCACTTCCGCGGCGAGGGCGGTGGCGTCGCGTTCGATTTCGTCGGCCGCCCGGGTATCGGCCTCCTCGGCCGCCAGATCCAGCAACTCTCCCGCGTCGCGCAGTCCCCGGCTGATCCGGTCCAGACTCTGAACGACGCCCTCCAGTTTCGATCGCTCCCGCCCCAGCTCTTGCGCGCGGTCGGCATTGTCCCAGATGCCGGGCTGCTCGAGTTCGCGGGTTACTTCCTGCAGGCGCTCATGCTTGTTATCGTAATCAAAGATACCTCCTCAAGGAATCGGTGCGTTCCTCGAGATCTTTGATGAATCGTTTGAGTTGATTGATTTCCATAGGGGAATACTTTAGCACACCGGGCCATGCCGCTAGATGCGCCGCAAATGCTGGCAATTGAGCTGCACACGCTCGGTCCCGCGGTACTCGTTGACTTCGAGGCGGTACGCGAGGTGCGCGCGCATGCCGGCGCGCAGTTGCGGATCCTCCGCGGCGCCGCCGATGTAACCGAAGGCAATAGCATCGATGGGTAGTCCGCCGCGCGCAGCCGCACCTGCCTCGCACACCGACAGCTTAAGATGCCTGCCGCCGACGATGCGTGTATCGAGAACCCCGAACTCGCCGTCGAACACCGGTTCAGGAAATCCCTGACCCCAGGGTCCCGCGCCACGCAGCACTCGGGCCGTATCGACGCTGAGCTCCGCGCCGCTGAGTCCGCCGTCGGAGTGAATGACGCCGCGCAGCGATTCGGCATCCGCCCGCGCAGCGATTTCCTCGGCGAAAGCGGCTCGAAATCGCTCGAGCGCATCCTCCGCCAGGCTCATGCCGGCAGCCATGGCGTGGCCGCCGAACTTGTCGATGAGCCCGGGATGACGGGTGGCGATGCTATCGAGCGCATCTCGAATGTGGATGCCCGCGACGGAGCGCGCCGACCCGCGCAAACCGCCATTCTCGGCCCGCGCAAAAGCGATTACCGGCCGATGCAGTCGGTCTTTGATTCTGCCCGCTACCAGCCCGACGACCCCCTGGTGCCAAGTTTCATCGAATAAGCACAGGCCGAGCGACTCGTCGCCCGCCACGTTGAATCGCAAGGTTGCGGCGATGTCGACAGCCTCGAGTTGCATGCGCTGCTCGATTTCGCGCCGCTCCTCGTTGAGCGCGGCCAGTTGCGCCGCGAGCCGCCCAGCCTCTGCCGGGTCATCGGTGAGCAAGCACTCGATTCCGACGCTCATGTCGGTGAGGCGCCCGGCCGCATTCAATCTCGGTCCCACGACGAAGCCAAGATCGGCCGCCGTGATCTCTTCGAGCCGACGGCCCCCGGACTCGAGCAATGCGCGAACTCCGGGCGCGCACCGGCCGGCGCGGATGCGGCGCAAGCCCTGGGCCACCAAGACACGGTTGTTGCGATCCAGAGGCACCACGTCGGCGACCGTTCCGAGCGCGACCAGGTCCAGCAAATCGGCGGCGCGGAAGCCCGAATCGCCCAGCAAACGGGAAAGCGCCGCCACGACGTAGAAAGCCACGCCCACGCCTGCGAGTGCGGGGCTGCCGAAGGTGGATCCCATCAGGTTGGGATTCACGATGGCGAGTGCGGCCGGCAACACCGGTCCCGGAAGATGATGATCCGTCACCAGCACCGGGATACCGAGGTTGTGCGCCGCATCGACTCCCTCGATGCTGGATATGCCGTTGTCGACGGTCACGATCAGCGATGGCCGTCGCGACGAAGCCAAGGCGACTATTTCAGGCGTCAGACCATAGCCGAACTTGAAACGGTTCGGCACCAAGTAGTCCACATGAGAGAACTTCAGCCGACGCAGCGCGCGGACCACCAACGCGCTGCTGGTCGCGCCGTCCGCGTCGAAATCGCCGACGACGAGGACGCGGCCGGTGCGATGGTTTCGCAGCAGCGCCGCCGCCTCCGCCGCGCCGGGCAGCGACCCGATCGGCAGCAGCCGCTCGAGCGAAAGGTTGAGATCCTCGTCATCGAGCACGCCGCGCGCCGCGTAAATCCGCCGCAGCACGGGATGCAGAACCGCACCCAACTCGGGCGACGCCGGAACCGTCCGACGCCTGATTTCACTCCACTCCATAGGACTCCCACCAAGGCCGCGGTCGGCGCCAAAACCGTAGACTCGGGCCCTTCCCCACGCTGAAACACCGCTCGCCAGCGGACAGCTCGAGACGCAGCAACCGACCCGATCGGAGGTCGGCTACCGCCGGGACCAGCCAGCGTCGTTCGACTGCGGGCCATTCATCCGACCCGGGTTGTTCCGCACATACAACCACGCCTGAGCCCGCCCCGCGCGGGTATTCGGGTTCGTTTCCGAAGGCGGCGAAGAATGGATCCTGGCCCGCGCACCATCCGCGCACCGGCGGCAGTGCTTCACCCGTACATCCGCCGCCCCACAGCCAGAGCCCGGTTACCGGCCGCCGCTCCTGCGCAGCGCGCGCCCGGTTGACCGGGTGGTCGAACAGCCACATTTCCATTTCGCTCATCAGACTGCGCAGGCGTGCGCCATCGGGGCCGGTGGGTTGAAAGCCGAACACATCGTTTCCGACCGCCTCCTCGGGATCGCGGGTAACGGCATCGATCCGGTCCTCGAACAGGCAGCACAGGAGCGCTGCGCGGCCGACCGACAACCGCACGCCGGCACCGCCGAACACGCGGTTGAAGTCCTCCGACAGCGCAGCGGCTTCGCCCTGGGCGAGACTCAAGATTCCATCCGCAGCCATGGTGACGCTGCGCATACCCGCAATTAACTGTACCGGCGTCGCAAGGCAGGCCCATACCGCAGGGTCGGGCCCGAGCGCGTGCACGATCGTCGCTGCCACCGACGGCAGGCGCTGCGCGCCCGGGGCGATGACGCGAAAGGCCTCCCTGCGCCAATCTTCGACGCGCGACGGATCCCCGGCCCGCGCAATCAATCGCTCCACCATGGGCGACCGCCGCGCACTGTCCGAGCTGCCCGCTGCGAAACGAAAATAGAGAATGGACAAAGGCGTTCCGCTAAAAATTTGAGTATCTTAGTGGCATGCGATTCACTCAAGACACGAGTCCGAATGTCAACGTCATCCGCGGCTACGGTCCGGGCGAATTGCGTATCAACGACGAGGTGTTCCACACCACCATGATCGTGGCGTCGAACGCGACTCGGGCGGCCGCGTCGATCACCAACGCGGCCGAGCTGGACGCCGGGCACGCGGCGCTCCTTCTCGAATTGCAACCGGAGGTGGTGCTGATCGGCACAGGGCAGCGGCAAGTGTTCCCCGCTCCCGCGTTCGGCGTCCAATTCCTCAAGGCCGGCATCGGCTTCGAGGCCATGGATACGGGCGCTGCGTGCCGGACGTTCAACGTGCTCGTAAGCGAACAGCGGCTCGTGGTCGCATTGCTCATTCTGTAGATTCAGCGTGAGCGGCCCGCCGGCCCTCGCCGGCCGATCGCGCACCGAAATTGCTATCGGCAACCAGGCAGAGGATCTCGAACATGATGCTTGCTCCGACGAGTGCGGTATTGCCGGTCTGATCGTAGGGCGGCGCGACCTCGACGACGTCGCCGCCGATGAGCGAGAGTCCGCGCAAGCCGCCGAGAAACCGTTGCGCGTCCACGGTCGAAATACCGCCGATCTCGGGCGTTCCCGTTCCCGGGGTGTATACCGGGTCCAGACCGTCGACATCGAATGAAATGTAGGTCGGACCGTCACCGACAACCCTGCGCGCCTCCTCGATCACCCGTTCCACCCCGATCCTCGCGAACTCCTCCATGAATACCACGCGCATCCCTTGGCGCTCCGAGAACTCGATGCCGTCCATCTGATTCTGGCCGCCGCGAATTCCGATCTGGATCGTTCTCTTTGGGTCCAGCAGTCCGTCCTCCACGGCGAGCCGAAACGGCGCGGCATGGGTGAACTTTGAACCGAACACCTCTCCCCAGGTATCGGTGTGAGCGTCGATGTGAATCATGCCGATCGGCCCTTGGGCCGCGATGCCTTTGAAGATCGGATAGGTGATGAAGTGATCGCCTCCCGCAGTCACCGGAAGCACACCGGCCTCATGGACGCCCCGATAGAACCGCGCGATATCGTCGACCTGCGACTTGAGGTCGTAGCGGCTGGAAAATCGCACGTCGCCGAGATCGGCAATGGAGCAAAGATCGTAGGGATTCATTCGCATGCCGACATTGAATGCACGCATCAGGCTCGAGGAGTTTCTGATTTCCCGCGGGCCGTGCCTGGCCCCGGGGCGATTCGTCACGCCGAGATCGGTCGGTACCCCGATCAATCCGATGTCGACGCCATCCATCGAGTCCGCGAGCGGCGCCCGCATGAAGGTCGCGAGCTCCGCGTAGCGCGGCTCCTTCATGGGGTCGTACTCGATGCCGTCGACGATGCCGCGCTTCTTGTAACTCATAGTTTCACCATTGCTTCAGGTCCGGTGGTTGCGCGGCGAGGCTGACCAGGACATAGCTTGCGAGCCCCAGTCCCAACCCGGCATAGATCGGCGCACCGGAATCGATGCCCTGCGCAAATAAACATACGACGACCGCGGGGCCGCTGACCGCGATGGAGGTCAATGCCCCGGCACCGGTGCCCCGTTGCCACAGCATCGCGCCGACCACCGGAATCAGCAAAGCCCCCACCAACAGATCATACGCGACCGTGATCGCAGCGATCACATTGTTCATGCTGCATGCCGCGGCGGTCATGAGAGCGCCGAATACCAACGTCACGATTCTGCTCTGCGCGACCGAACCCGTGTTCCCCGAACCGCGCAGGCGCAAGTACACGTCCTCCAGCGACACCGTCGAGGCAGCGAGCAGACAGGCGCTCGCGGTGGACATCATCGCCGCGAGCGATGCCGCCAGCACGAGACCCCGCAATCCCACCGGGAGCACCGCATTGACGATATAGGCGAAGGCGGAATCCGGGTCGGCCAGTCGGGGTAGGAATACGTGCCCCGCCGTGCCGATCAATGCGCCCGCCAGCGCATAGACGAGGCAGTAGAATCCGACGGCAATACCGCCGCGGCGTGCGACTTTGATGCTCCGGGCCGTGAATACTCTCTGCCAGACATCCTGACCCAAGACGATGCCGAAGAAGTATAAAATGAAAAAAGAGAAAATCTTCGCCCCGCCGATGTGCGACAGCGAAAAAAACCCGGGCGGAACGTGCTGCTGCATGGCTCCCAGTCCGCCTGCATGCAGGATGGCCGCGGGCAGCAGGATGAATAGGATTCCGATCGTCTTGATGATGAATTGCACGATATCGGTCACCGTCAACGACCACATCCCGCCGAACACCGAGTAGGCAACCATGACGGCGCTGCTGAGCAGGATGGCCTGAATGCGAGGAATACCCACGATCACTTCCATCACCGAACCCACTGCAATGGTGGCTGTCACGGCGACCATGAAGTCGTATGCCACCATCACCACGCCGCCGGCGATGCGCGCGGTTGCACTGTAGCGTCGCTCCAGAAGTTCCGGCACGGTGAAAAGGTTCAAGTCGAGAATCCGCGGCACCAGGACGGTGCTGAGCACGAGAATGCCGAGCCCGAACATGAAGACCAGCCACATGCCGGAGATGCCGTACTCGTACCCGAGTCTGACGCCACCCACGGTCGAGGCCCCGCCCAACACGATCGCCGCCAAGGTTCCCGCATAGAGCCAAGGGCCGACCGAACGTCCCGCGACCAGGAACTCCTCTTGACTGGTGACTTTGCGCTTCGCCCAATACCCTGCTGCGAGGATGCCCACCATATAGGCAATCAGCACCATCAGGTCGAGCGTCACCATGTGGAGCTAAGGCGCGGCGCGCAGATAGCGCAGCGGATCGGTTGGCTTGCCGTTGATGCGGATCTCGAAGTAGAGGGCGGAGATCTGATGAGGCCCCATGCCCATGTGCGCGATGACTTGGCCCGCCGCGACATCCTGCCCCTCGCGTACCAGGAGTTCTCGATTGTGCGCATAGGAGGACAGGAGAGTATCGCCATGCTTGATGATGATGAGGTTCCCATAGCCGCGCAAGCCGCTGCCGGTGTACACGACCCGGCCCGAACCCGCGGCGCGCACGTCTTGACCGAGGCGCCCCAACAACAGAATACCGCCGCCCGGCACCGGCCGCGGCGCCGACAGTCGATCGGTGGGCCAAACCCACTTCGAATTGCCGTTCGACCCCGGCGCCGCAGCTGGTTCCGGGCCGTGCGGCGCGCTCTCAGGCACCACCGGAGTCGGCGCCTTCATAGCGGGGCCGCTGAGTGCGGCGGTGCTGTGCGCCGCAGCGCCGGCTCGGTGGCTGCCGCTTGGCGCCATTGTGGCAGCCGGCGGATCGGCGAGCGGAACGGGCTTGCCCACGCTCGGCGCACTCCCGGCGCGCGGGGTCCCAACACCCGAGGCTGACGGTTGTGATGCCGGCGGGGCACGGGGCTCGCCGGAGGATTGAAGAACGAGCACCTGTCCGACCGACACACGATAGTCGGCGCCGATGTTGTTCCACTTCGCGAGGACACGGTAATCGAGGTTATGTCGCCAGGCGATGCTGTACAGCGTGTCTTGCGGGCGCACCACGTAAGTTGCGGGCGCGTACGGAGCGTCGGATGCACAACCGCCGATCATAAAGCAGCAAAGCCCGGCGGCGGCGATCGCTCGGGTGAGGCTCACTGCGCTAGCGCTGCAGTCCTGACAGCAAGGGAACAAAGCTCACCGCTCCCAGCAATTCCTTGTGCAGCCGGTTCTCGCCTTTGGTATACCGCATCAGTTCCTGGCGGCCGTCCGGGCCCACCGGCGCAATCAACCGGCCACCGACGACGAGTTGATCGAACAACGCCGGCGGTACCTCACGCGGCGCTGCGGTCACCAAAATCCCGTCGTAGGGCGCGCGTGCGGGCCAGCCCGCGGTGCCGTCCTCGTGGCGGCAGTGCACATTGCGAATGCGAAGTTCGCGCAATGTACGGCGCGCCCTCCCCAGCAAACTTGAGATGCGCTCGATGGTGTAGATTTCTCCCACCAAGGGCGACAAGACCGCGGTCTGGTAACCACATCCGGTGCCGATTTCGAGCACCTTCGCGGCCGGACCAGCCTCCAGCAGCGCTTCGGTCATGCGTGCGACCACATACGGCTGCGAAATCGTTTGTCCAAAGCCGATGGGCAATGCCGTGTCTTCATAAGCGCGGGACGCAAGGGCCTCGTCCATGAAGAGATGCCGTGGTACGTTGCGGATGCGCTCGAGGACCCGTTGGTCCTTGATACCCTGGTCCTGCAGCCGCTGGACCAATCGCTCGCGGGTGCGAGCCGAGGTCATTCCAATGCCGCTGAGACGTGGACCTTCCATGAAACTACTCAAGTTTTAGCCATCGCTCCAGCTCGGGCAACGCGGCGTGCCGCGTCAAATCGATCTGCAATGGGGTCACGGAGACGTAGCCATGCGCGATCGCATGGAAATCGGTACCGGGACCGGCGTCCTGTCCCGCACCCGCGGAACCCACCCAGTACACGTTCCGGCCGCGCGGGTCCTGTGCCCGCACCACCTTTTCGGCCCGATGACGATTGCCGAGACGCGTGACCTGCATGCCACGAATCGCGCCGTCCGCCAGGTCGGGAACGTTCACGTTGAGTATAACGGACTCCTGCAGCGGTGATTTGGACAGTCGCTCGACCAACCGCACCGCCACTTGGGCGGCGCTCGCAAAATTGCGCGGACTGCCCGGTTCCACGCACAGGGAAATCGCTATCGCCGGCAGACCCAGAAACCGTCCCTCCACGGCCGCGGCCACCGTGCCGGAATAGAGCGTGTCGTCTCCCAGGTTGGCGCCATCGTTCACCCCCGACAAGACGATGTCATGCTCGAAATCGAACAGACCGGAAATCGCGAGATGCACGCAATCGGTCGGAGTGCCGTTGCAATAGTAGGAATCGAGAGCATAAGTGGTGGCGCGTACCGGGACATCCAAAGTGAGCGAGTTGCTGGCGCCGCTGCGATTGCGATCCGGCGCCACCACCGTGACCGCGCCCAAGGGTTTGACGGCGAGGGTCAAAGCCGTGAGGCCCTCTGCCTGGTACCCGTCATCGTTG
Source organism: uncultured Gammaproteobacteria bacterium (assembly GCA_963799885.1). Lineage (GTDB taxonomy): Bacteria > Pseudomonadota > Gammaproteobacteria > Steroidobacterales > Steroidobacteraceae > Bog-1198. The sequence goes on from CAWCYX010000010.1 coordinate 92,939, forward strand.
GAAAGAAGAATTTTCACAAGGTTTGATAGCCCGGGGGTCTCGCCCTGCGGACTATACTGTAACGCTGGACAGCCTGCGCGATCGGATCATCAATCATGGCCAAACAACGCACACCTCCCGGCAGCGACGACGCGTCGACCGGCGATGATGCCCGCGCGCTTCACGACACGCAGGCGTTTCGCGCCGCCGTCCGCGATGTCAAACCGCTCAAAGCGACGCCCGAGCCGCATGGTCTCGCCAAGACGAGGCCGCGTACTCGGGTACGGGCGGTGCCGCCGGACGGGGACAGCCTCGACCAGGTGATGCCGCTGTTGCCTGTTCCACCGGACGGGCGCGGTGATGGGCCGTCGGGCGCCCCGCAAACGGCCGGCGCGATCGGCGGCGGCGATGCGCTGTCGTTTCAGCGCGCCGGTGTGCGCACACAAGTCGTGCGGCGCCTGCGCCGCGGCCTGATTCCGATTGAGAGCGAACTGGATCTTCACGGCTTGAGCCAAGCGGCCGCACGCTACCAACTCGCGGAGTTCCTGACGTACAGCCGCAGCACCGGCCAGCGCTGCGTAAGAATCATCCACGGCAAAGGATATCGCTCCGGCGCTCGCGGGCCCGTGCTGAAGACGGCGGTCGACCTGTGGTTGCGGCGCCATCCCGACGTGATGGCCTTCACCTCCGCCCGCGCGCTCGACGGGGGCACCGGGGCTGTCTACGTGCTGCTGCGCTAATCCTGGTCCGACTCCGGCGAAAGACCCGGTTCGAGTTCACATATTTCACGCAGCACCGAGGTGGCAAACTGCCCTCGTCCAAGCGTGAAGCCGAGTGTGATCGTGCCCGACTCCGCTTCGACGACGAGATCGCGAACCGCGCAACGCAATGAGCGCCGTTCCTGTGCGAGATCCTCGGCAACGAGCAAATCGGCAACATCCTTGAATGCTTCGGCAGTTTGCAGCTCGTGCTCGCGAGCCCTGCCCTCGGTCGGCAATTCGCCCCGTCCCCACAGGGGCCCCGACGGATGAATGTCGAACGCCGCCAGACGTTGCCGCATATCGTCGTCCACGGTATCGACATTGAAATGGCTGCCGCTGCCGTCGAGACTGGCAAGGTCGCCCGGCGAGAGCTGCGACCAATCGCCCGAATCCACACGCCGCGCAAGTACCGCGTTGAACAGCAGCGATCGCGCGGCCGACAACGCGAAGCCGCGCTCGGCGCGGCCGCGCGGCGCTTGTCCGCTCTGCAGCCACGTTTGAACGCGGTCGAGATTGTAGCCTTCGCGGCCGAAGCGTTGCGGCCCGAAATAATTTGGTACCCCGTGCGTGCTCACGGCCGCCAATTTCAGGTCCAATTGTTCACGGGACCAGGCCGGCCTGCGCAAGCGAATGCGGAAGCGGTTGCCGGTGAGCGCTCCACGTTTCAATTTTCGCGAATTGCCGAGAACTTCGAGTACCCGGAACTCGGCGGTGTGCAGCGCGCTCCAGAAAGCGGCCGTGGTCGAGCGAACCGGCACGCTGAACCACTGCACGGTGACGGCCTGGCGATCCTTGAGCCCGGCGAAGCCCACATCGTTCGCCGGCACTTGAGCGTGCCGAGCGAGCTCCGCTGCCACCCATCGTGTATTCGCGCCACGCTTCTCGACCCGCACCAGCCAGTGCGGGCCGCTGCCGGACGGCATGAACGAGAGCTGCTCCTCGACCCGGAAGTCGTCTGGGATCGCTTTGAATTCCGCCGGCGGCAGCGGCACGCCGTGCGCACGCGGCGGGAACAGTGCGGCACGGTTCCACGCATCGGCGTGCCTGCCATGCACATTCACGGCGGCGATCTGACACTCGGACAGGCTCCCAGCAGGACGGCCGCGCTCGCGGCCAGCCCCTCGCCGCGGCCGATGAAGCCCAATCGCTCCGTGGTGGTTGCCTTGATGTTGATGAGTTCGGCCGAAACTCCGAGATCCGCGGCGAGGTTGTTCGCCATGGCGGCGCGATGCTTGGCGATGCGCGGCGCCTCGGCGAGTACGGTGATATCTGCATTGACGAGCGCAAGGCCGGCCGCGCGCATGTGCGCCGTCACCTCACGCAAAAAGACTCGGCTGTCGGCGCCGCGGTAGCGGGGATCGCTGTCTGGAAAGTGCTGACCGATATCGCCCATCCCAAGCGCGCCCAACACCGCGTCGCATAGCGCATGGATCACGACATCGCCGTCGGAATGCGCGACGACTCCCTTCGGGTAATCGATTTTTACACCACCCAGAACGACGTGGTCGCCTGCGCCGAACGCATGCACGTCGAACCCTTGGCCGATTCGCATGTGGTTCCTCTCCGTGTCGCGCAATATGGCCTCTGCCATCACGAGATCCGACACCGTCGTCACCTTGATATTGAGGGGCGATCCGCGCACCAATCGTGCGTGCAAGCCCAGCCGCTCCATCGCCTGCGCCTCATCGGTCACCGCCAATCCCGAGGCCGCCACCTCCTTGAGGGCCTGTGCCAGGCGCGCATAGCCGAAGACCTGCGGCGTCAGCGCCCGCCACAACCCGCTGCGATCCACCGTCTCGACCGCAATGCCGCCCCGTTCCCGCTTGACGGTGTCGTGAACGGGAGCTGCCAGTACCGCTCCGGCTGCATCCTCGCAGGCCTCGACCGCATCGATGAGTGCCGCCAGGTCGGCGGACGTCAAGCACGGGCGCGCGGCGTCGTGCACCATGACCCAGTCGTCCCCCTCGGCCCTGCCCTCGAGCGCCTCGAGTCCCCGCATGACGGACTCCTGCCGGCTGGCGCCGCCGATCGTGGTGTGGATCTTGGCGCCGGTCAACGACGCGGCGAGAGCCGGCCACCGCGCATCATCGGCGGCCAAAGCGACCACGATGCCGGCGACGCGCGGTTCGCGCAGGAGCGCCGATAGGGACCACTCGAGAACGGTCGCGCCCGCAAGGCGCGCATATTGCTTGGGTCCGTCGGCCTGCGTGGCCTCGAATCGTGCGCCGCGCCCTGCCGCCGGAACCACGGCCCACACGCGTCGCAAGCGAGCAGTCACTGTGCGCGGGCGGTGATGGCGGTGGCGGGTGCGGCAGGCGCCGGCGTCCCGACGGTGACCACTTGATAGAAGGTTTCGCTGTTGCCCACCATGCCTAATTCGCTGCGCGCACGCTCTTCCAGCGCCGACAGCCCCCCTTTGAGGTCATTCACTTCCGCCACCAGCTGACGATTGCGCTCTCGCTGCTCCACGTTCGCCGCCGCTTGCACCTCCACGGCTGATGAAAGGCGCGAAACCTCGCGTAGCCCGTGATCCGAGACCCATACCCGATACTGCAGGAGCACCAGGCAGAAGCCCAACATACCGGCAAAAATCCTCATAGGGACAGCAGCTTAGCACAAACTCTTAAGGTTAAGAAACCACCGCGCATGGAACCGCCAATGCATGGCGACCTTCGAAAATGGCGGCCGCGCCCAGTTCGCCTTCGATCCGCAGCAACTGATTATATTTCGCGATACGGTCCGAGCGGGACATCGAACCGGTCTTGATCTGGGTGGCCGACGTACCCACCGCGATGTCGGCAATCGTCGCATCCTCTGTTTCGCCCGAGCGGTGCGAAACCACCGCCGCATACTTGGCTTTGGCAGCCATGTCGATGGCGGCGCGCGTTTCCGTCAACGTGCCGATCTGGTTCGGCTTGATGAGAATGGCATTGGCAATATGCTTGGAAATTCCCTCGGCGAAGATTTTCGTGTTCGTCACGAACAAATCGTCGCCCACCAGCTGCACTTTTTTCCCGAGCCTCTGCGTCAATATCGCCCAGCCGTCCCAATCGTCCTCGCTCATTCCGTCCTCGATGGTCACGATGGGATATTTCGCAACGAGCCCGGCCAGATAGTCGGCGAATTCCGAGGCATCGAACCGACGGCCTTCCGATTCCAGGTGATAAACCCCGTTCTTGTAGAATTCTGTGCTCGCCACATCGAGTCCCAGGTAAATATCCCGGCCCGCGCGATATCCGGCTTTATCGATGGCCTCCAAGATGGTCGTGAGCGCCGCCTCGTTCGATGGCAGATCCGGCGCGAAACCGCCTTCGTCGCCCACCGCCGTGTTGAGGCCTTTCCCGTGCAGCACTTTCTTCAGCGTATGAAACACCTCGGCACCGTAGCGCAATGCCTCAGAGAACGTCGGCGCGCCCAAGGGCAGAATCATGAATTCTTGAATATCGACGCTGTTGTCGGCGTGCGCGCCGCCGTTGATGATGTTCATCATCGGCACGGGCATGGTCAGCGCGCCGGCGCCTCCCAAATGCCGATACAAGGGCAATTGGCGGTCACGCGCGGCGGCATGGGCTGCCGCCAAAGATACCGCGAGAATGGCGTTGGCTCCGAGATTCGACTTCGTTTCCGTGCCGTCGGCCGCAATCATCTTGGCGTCGAGGCCGCCCTGATCCTGGGCATCGAGGCCCATTGCGAGATCGCGAATGGTCTTGTTGACGTGCGTGACTGCATTGCGCACACCCTTGCCCATGAAGCGTTTCGCGTCGCCGTCGCGCAATTCGACCGCCTCGCGCGAACCCGTGGATGCGCCCGACGGCACGGCGGCGCGGCCGACCACGCCCGACGCCAACACCACATCGGCCTCGACGGTCGGATTGCCGCGCGAATCGATGATTTCACGGCCACGGATATCAACGATACGACTCATAAAAAAGACTCCTCGAATGGTTTCTTCTTGACCGCAATATCCAGCTGCACGAGCGTCGAGAGCAGCGATGCCATGCGGTCCAACGGCCATGCGTTGGGGCCGTCCGACAGCGCCTTCGCGGGATCAGGATGGGTCTCCATGAAAATTCCGGCAACGCCTGCGGCAACCGCCGCACGGGCCAGGACGGGAACGAACTCGCGCTGGCCGCCGGACGAGTCGCCGCGGCCGCCCGGCAGCTGCACTGAATGGGTGGCGTCGAATACGACCGGGCATCCGGTACTGCGCATCACCGCCAGCGAACGCATATCCGACACCAGGTTGTTGTAGCCGAAGGAAAATCCGCGCTCGCAAACCATGATTTGCAAGTTGCCCGTGGAGCGCGCCTTGTCGACGACGTTCTGCATCTCCCAGGGCGATAGAAACTGGCCCTTCTTGATGTTGACAGGCTTGTTCTGGGACGCCACGTTCACGATGAAATTCGTCTGGCGGCATAAAAACGCCGGCGTTTGCAGCACATCGACGACCGCGGCCACATCGCCGAGCGGTGTATCCTCGTGCACGTCGGTCAACACGGGAACACCGATCTCCTTGCGCACGCGGCCGAGCGCCTTGAGTCCCGCATCGATGCCGGGGCCGCGAAAACTCGCCTTCGAGGAACGATTTGCCTTGTCGAACGACGCCTTGAAGATAAAGGGAATGCCGAGCGTCGCCGTCATGTCGCGCAGGCGCCCCGCCACTTCGATCACCAATTCCTCGCTCTCGATGACACAGGGTCCGGCGATCAAGAAAAACGGGCGATCGGGCCCGACATCGAAGGCTCCGAGCTTCATGCGGTCGCGCGGCCGGGCTGTTGCGCCGCCCGATACTCCCTTGCCGCCCGGATGAATCCCGAGAACAGCGGATGGCCGTCACGCGGAGTCGAGGTGAATTCCGGGTGAAACTGGCTGGCGACGAACCAAGGATGACTCGCGATTTCGATGAATTCCACGAGGCCATCGGCCGAGAATCCGGAGAACGTCATTCCGGCGCGCGTCAACTCATCCAGGTAGTGATTATTGAACTCATAGCGATGCCGGTGCCGCTCATAGACCGAATCCTTGCCGTACAAGGCGTGCACCAGCGAACCCGGAACCAGCCGCGCCTCTTGCGCACCCAGTCGCATGGTGCCGCCCAACTCGGATTTCTCGTCGCGCACCTGCTGCCCGCGCGCCAGATCCTGCCACTCCGTGATGAGCGCGATCACCGGGTGATTGGTAGCGCGGTCGAATTCCGTACTGTTGGCTCCCTTGAGAGCCAGCACGTTGCGCGCAAATTCGATGATCGCAAGCTGCATCCCCAGACAGATGCCGAGATACGGGATTCGATTCTCGCGCGCGAAACGGATCGCCTGAATCTTTCCCTCGATGCCGCGGTCACCGAAGCCGCCGGGCACGAGGATCGCATCCATATTCTGCAGCGCCGAGGGGCCCGATTGTTCGATGTCCTGCGATTCGAAATAATGGATGTTGACCCGCGTACGGGTTTTGATGCCGCCGTGCATGAGCGATTCGTTCAAGGAAATATACGAATCGCGGATTTGCACGTACTTGCCGACCATGCCGATGTCGACCACCGCCTCGGGATTTTGCTTGGCGGATACCACGGCACGCCATTCCGACAGGTCGGTGGGCGGCACATCCAGACGAAGCTTGTCGACCACGATGTCGTCCAAGTCCTGCTCGTGCAGCAGCATGGGAATCTTGTAGATATCGTCGGAATCGACCGCGGAGATGACGGCGCGCTCCTCCACATTGGTGAACAATGCAATCTTGCGGCGCTGCTCGTCCGGCAGCGACTGGGCGCACCGGCACAACAGGATATCCGGCTGAATGCCGATGCCGCGCAGTTCCTTGACGGAATGCTGCGTCGGCTTGGTCTTGATTTCACCGGAGCCGCCCACCACGGGAACCAACGTCAAATGCATGTACAAGACGTGATTGCGCCCGAGTTCGACCCCCATCTGTCGGATCGCCTCGAGAAACGGCAGCGATTCGATGTCGCCGACCGTGCCGCCGATTTCGACCATGCAGACATCCGCATTTCCGGCGCCCATCCGAACCCGGTACTTGATCTCGTCGGTGATGTGGGGGATCACCTGCACGGTCGCTCCCAGGTAATCGCCGCGGCGTTCCTTGGCGATGACGCGTTCGTAGATGCGCCCCGTGGTGAAATTGCTGTTGCGCCCCGTGGTCGTACGTACGAAGCGTTCGTAATGCCCGAGATCGAGGTCGGCCTCGGTGCCGTCGGCAGTCACGAATACTTCGCCGTGCTGGAAGGGGCTCATCGTGCCGGGATCCACGTTGATATACGGATCGAGCTTGACCATGCTGACTTTGAGTCCGCGCGCCTCGAGGATGGCGCCCAGGGACGCGGATGCGATGCCCTTGCCGAGCGAGGAAACCACGCCGCCGGTGACGAAAACGAATCGAGTCATGATGGTCACCGCCGATTAAATATTGCCACGGGCGAACCCTAAGGGTGATTCGCGCGGACAACCAAGCCAGTAAGGATTAATGGGAATTCGACGGGAGTTCAGGTTAGCACATCGGACCATGCGCGACAATCTCGCCGTGCCCCGAGCCGCAACTAGACGAGGATCGGCGCGCCCCGCCAAGCGCAACCGACGCCCGGTTCCCCGGCGGCCACGCACCATCTCGTGTCCTGCCAGAGATCGCCGACGGCAACAAGGTCATGACCCGCGTACACCAGCGGCAGCGCGTCGCGCATCCACGGCAACACCCCGAGGGATTGACACAGGTGCTGCAAGCTCTGCGTCCTGCCATGGCGCTGCACCTTCAGTGTTTCTCCGCCGCGCCGCCGTCTCACGTCGAGCGTGTCGGGCAATCGAGCGGCATCCAAGCCGCCTTGCTGGCGCGACCATTGCAGGACCCCGAGCTCGCCGCCCAGATCGAGGCAGGAGCCGTGCGCCACCGGCCATTCGCAATGATCTTTCACGCAAGGCGGTCTTGCCGTCGTCAGGAACAACCGGTTCCGATAGCGACGCAGCGCGTGATCGCCCCAGATCACGGCGGGCTGATGATCGGCGTCCGCCGCGATGATCTGCCGCACCGCCTCATTGAGCCTCGCGGTGGACGGTGGCGGCGCGGCCCGTGCCGCAATCCAATAGCGAAGCGTGTTGACTTGCTCCGCCGAAGACAGGGCCCGCAGCCCCGCGACCGACAACGCGTCGCCGTCTCGGAGCAGGTCGACCTTCTGTGCGGCCGCACCGTCGAGCAGACCCTGCGCTTCGGCAACGTGCCCGGCGGTGCGCGACACGGCAATCGCCGCGCCCGGCCACCGCGCCTCGATCACCGGCCACAGATGGCGGCGCAAATAGGCGCGATCGAAGCGGGTGTCGTCGTTCATCGGATCGTGCACGCCAGTCACTCCGGCACCGGCGCCGAAGCGGCGCAGGTCGCGCTTCGCAAAGTGCAGCAGCGGCCGCAGGTGCCAGCCGCCCTGCCACGCCCGGCACAGGGGCATGGCCGCCATGCCCTTGAGGCCCGCGCCCCGCAGAAGTTGCAGCAACAGGGTCTCCGCCTGATCGTCTGCGTGATGTGCGGTCAGCAGGCACTCCCCCGCGTTGAGGTCCTGCGCGAGCGCCGCGTAACGGGCGTCGCGGGCCGCCGCTTCGATCGACACCCCTCGCGAATCGACGCTGACTGCACACACCGTGAGGGGAACTGCGAGAGCGCGGCATAGCTCTTCGCAGGCACGCTGAAACAGAGCGGCCGCGGGCTGCAGTCCGTGATCGACGTGGATTGCCCGCACCGGCAGATCGCGGAACGGCCGGGAACCCGGCGGCCGGCGAACCGGTTGAAGCAGCGCAGTCAGCAAGCATGCCGAATCTTCACCGCCGCTCAAGGCGACGACGAAGCCAGTGGCAGCCATCGGCGTGTACGTCTCCAGAACACCGAGGAGAGCCGCCGCCGAAAACCTCATTGCTACGAGCCCGTCGCGCGGCGCGAGCGGCGCGTGAACTCAAAGTTCTCGGAATACACCGAAGCCGCGCAGACGTGCCTGCCGCGAATCCAGCAGCGTGGTCACGGGTTGGTTACATAGTTCAGCCAAGTGTTTGATCATGCTCTGCTTGAGAGTCTCCGCCATGGCTTGCGGATCGCGATGAGCGCCCCCGTGCGGCTCTTTCAAAACCTCATCGACGAGACCCAGTTTCTTGAGCCGATCGGCGGTGCCGCCCATGGCATCGGCGGCAATTTCTTTCTTGTCGGTGCTCTTCCACAAGATCGACGCCGCAGCCTCTGCCGAGATCACCCCGTAGATACTGAACTGCAGCATCACCAAACGGTCGCACACGCCGATGGCAAGCGCGCCCCCGGAGCCGCCCTCGCCGATGATCACGCTGAGCACCGGTGCGGCGAGGTTCGACATCTCGAACAGATTTCTCGCAATCGCCTCGCTCTGACCGCGCTCTTCGGAGCCGATTCCCGGATATGCGCCCGGCGTATCGATCAGCGTAACCACCGGAATGCGAAAGCGCTCCGCCATGCGCATCAGCCGCAGCGCCTTGCGGTAGCCCTCGGGTTTGGGCATTCCGTAATTGCGCCGCACGCGTTCCTTGGTGTCGCGGCCCTTCTGCTGACCGATCAGCATGACCGGCATCCCCTCCAGACGCGCCAAGCCGCCGACGATGGCAAGGTCGTCGCTGTACATGCGGTCACCATGCAGTTCATGCCAGTCGGTAAAAATCATCGATACATAGTCGAGGGTGTAGGGCCGCTGCGGATGGCGCGCGAGTTGAGTGATCTGCCATGGTGAGAGATTCGAAAAAATGCTGCTGGTGAGCGCCCGGCTCTTCGACTGCAGACGCTTGATCTCTTCCGATATGTTGACACTCGAATCCGTGCCCAAAAATTTCAGCTCTTCGATCTTCGCCTCCAATTCCGCAATGGGCTGTTCGAATTCTAGAAAATTCATTGCCATGAAGAGGATTCCTCGCCGCGAGTATCATTGCGCTGACCATACACCAAATGCCATCCGTCGCGCCCGACCACGGCGGACAATTTGTCCAGCAGTTCCCGGGTCGGCCGGATCGACCATGATTCCCCCAGGTTGAGCCGGCCTGAGTAGTCGGGTCGACTGACCACCACGCTCACGCCGCAGGGGCCCCGGGTGTAAGGCTTCAGCATCTCTTCGAAGCGGGTCATCCCCGAAGGCCCATCGAAGGCGGCCGGCCACTTGAGCCACAAGCGGCGAGCAAAGCGCTCGCGCGCGCGGTCGATATCCATCAAGGTCTTCGCCTGCAGCCGCCAGGCCTCGATGAAATCATCGTAGCGCAACGAGCCATCGACCACGAGAATTGCATCCTTGACGATGATGTCCCGGTGCTGCTGAAACGTTTCTTCGAACAGGCTCACCTCGAGACGCCCGGTACGATCGTCGAGTATCAAGGTGACGCGATTCGGGCGGCGGCGGATTTCGAGGACGAGACCGGCGACCGTTGCCGGACGGCCCTTCGCGGTGGACCAGGAACGCTCGACGCCCGGCGCAGGCTTGGGAGCGGCCGGCTTGGCGCCGCCCACGTCGGCGAGCCGCGCCCCCACGAGAAACTTAAGGTCAGGTTCGTAGGGTGTGATGGGGTGTCCGGTCAGGAAGAGACCGAGCGTCTCGCGCTCGCCGGTCAGCCGCTGCGCGTCCGTCCATTCCTCGATGCGGGTGTCTTCCGCGGCGTTCAAACCGAACAGATCCACCTGGCCGACGCTCATCGCGCGGGAATTCTGTTCGCCAAGATGCACGGCCCGATCCAGCTGCGCGGTGAGCGAGGCGCGATTCGCGCCGATACGGTCCAGGCTGCCGGAACGAATCAGGGCTTCGAACACGCGCCGGTTCACGCGCTGCAGATCGACGCGGCGGCAGAGATCGGGGAGACTTCGGTAAAGGCCGTTGGCCGTGCGCTCCTCGATGATGGCCTCAACCGCCGAGGCCCCGACTCCCTTGATGGCGCCCATGCCGTAGCGGATGCTGTTCGGACCCGACACCTTGAATGCGTACACGGACTCATTGACGTCCGGAGGCTCGACGATGAGGCCAATGCCGGCGCACTCGTCGATGAGCGTCACCACCTTGTCGGTCTTGTCCATGTCGGACGAGAGCACTGCGGCCATGAACGCGGCCGGATAATGCGCCTTCAGCCACGCGGTCTGATAGGACAGCAGCGCATACGCTGCCGAATGCGACTTGTTGAAGCCGTAGCCGGCGAATTTTTCCATCAAATCGAAAATCATCGTGGCCTGCGCCTCGCGCACGCCGCGCGCCACGGCGCCGTTCACGAAGACCGACCGCTGTTTGGCCATCTCCTCGGGCTTTTTCTTGCCCATGGCGCGGCGCAGAAGGTCCGCGCCCCCCAAGGTGTAGCCGGCCAGGATCTGCGCGATCTGCATGACCTGTTCCTGGTAGAGGATCACCCCATAGGTGGCCTCCAGCACGGGCTTCAAGTCCGGATGCAGGTAATCGATGGTGGCGCCGCTGGTATCGTGCTTGCGCGCGATGAAATCGTCCACCATCCCGGACTGCAGGGGCCCCGGCCGGAACAGCGCCACCAAGGCGACGATGTCGCCGAAGCGGTCGGGTTGGAGTCTGCGTATCAGATCCTTCATGCCGCGCGATTCGAGCTGGAATACCGCCGTAGTCTTGCAGCTCTTGAGCAGTTGATAGGTCGCCGCGTCATCCATCGGCAGCGCACTCATGACGACTTCGGGCTCACCCTCCCTCGCGCGCTGCGCATTGATATCGCGCACCGCCCAATCGATGATGGTGAGGGTCCGCAGTCCCAAGAAGTCGAACTTGACCAGGCCCGCCGCCTCGACGTCGTCCTTGTCGAACTGGGTGACCGGCGTGGTGCTTCCCTCTTCGCAATAGAGCGGCGTGAAATCCGTGAGCACCGAGGGCGCGATCACGACGCCGCCGGCGTGCGTGCCCGCGTTCCGGGCGAGCCCTTCCAGCGTGCGAGCGAGGTCGATCAACTCGCGAACATCCTCGTCCCCGTCGTACAAGCGGCGGAGTTCTTCCTCCTGCGCCAACGCCTTGTCGAGCGTGATGCCGATTTCGAAAGGAATGAGCTTCGCGATCTTATCCACGTATCCGTAGTTGTGTCCGAGCACCCGGCCGACGTCGCGCACCACCGCCTTCGCCGCCAGCGTGCCGTACGTGATGATTTGCGACACGCGCTCGCGCCCGTATTTCTTGGCGACGTAATCGATGACCCGGTCGCGGCCTTCCATGCAGAAATCCACGTCGAAGTCCGGCATGGACACGCGTTCGGGGTTCAGAAAGCGCTCGAACAGCAGATCGTGCTCGATCGGATCCAGATCCGTTATCCCCAAGGCGAACGCCACCAATGAACCCGCCCCCGAACCGCGACCGGGCCCAACCGGAACGCCATTCTCCCGGGCCCAGCGGATGAAATCGGCGACGATCAAGAAATACCCGGCGAACCCCATGCTACAGATGACGCCGAGCTCGAGCGCCAGCCGCTCGCCGTAGGCGGCCGCGTCCGGCGAGATTCCGTACAGAGCGCAAGCCTGCTGCAGGCGCGCGTCGAGGCCGCGCTGCGACTCGTCGCGCAGAAATTGCTCCGTGGTGCTCCCGGCCGGCACCGGATACGCGGGCAGCATGGAAGCGCCCAATTTGATTTCGAGCGAACAGCGCTTCGCCACTTCCACCGTGTTGACGAGGAGTTCGGGTACATCGGCAAACAGTTGCGCCATCTCATCCGGCGTCTTGAGATATTGCTCTTCCGAGTAGCGTCGCGCACGGTTGGTATCCGCCAGCAAGGCGCCGTCATGGATGCATACGCGGGCCTCATGCGCTTCGAATTCGGGGCGCGTCAAGAAGCGCACATCGTTGGTCGCCACGGCGGCCACACCGCGCTCCTGCGCCAAATCGAGCACGGCTTCCGAGTACACCGGCTCGCCCGCGCGCCCCGTGCGCTGCACCTCGAGATAGAAGCGATCGCCGCAGAGCGCCTGCCAACGCGCGAGACATCGTGCCGCCTCTTCCTCCTTGCCGCGCGCCAGGGCCTGCCCGATATCTCCTTGCGCTCCCCCTGAAAGCACGATCAGCCCCTCGAGCATGTCCCGTTCCAGCCACGCACGCTCCAGCATCGGGGCACCCCGCTGCTGGCCCTCGAGGAAGGAGCGCGTCACGAGTTGGGTCAAATGCCGGTAGCCCACCATGTTTTGACACAGAAATACGATTCTCGAGGACGAGCGCTCTCCATCGCGAATCCACGCGTCCACGCCGATCAAGGGCTTGACGCCCGCACCTTGGGCCTCTTTGTAGAACTTCACCATGGCGAACAGATTGCTCTGATCGGTCAGCGCGACCGCCGGCATCGCGGCGGCCGCTACTGCCACCATCAATTCCGGCACGCGCACGATTCCGTCGAGCAACGAATACTCGGTGTGCAGTCGCAGGTGCACGAATTGACTCACCTGGAAGACTCCTTGAACTCCGGCGCGGACTCGGTGTGGGCGGACGATTCTAGCTCCAAGGCCGACTCGAGTTCCGGGTCGGACGCTATTTCGTCGATCATCTCCGACGCGTCCCAATCGACCTCGGTGTCGAAAAACGCACCCACCGGAGCAAAGGAGCGCCGATGCAACGGGCACGGACCATGCTTGGCGAGCATGTGGCGGTGCAGCGGTGTGGCGTAGCCCTTGTGACTTGCGAAAGCATATTCAGGATAGAGCGCATGCATCTGATTCATGTAGTGATCTCTGGCGGTCTTTGCCAGGATGGACGCCGCGGAGATGGCCGTCTCGGTGGCGTCCCCGCCGATGATCGCGCGCGCGCTGATCTCGCCCCCCAGCCCGCTCAAACGGGGCAGGCGATTGCCGTCCACCAGCAGCAGGTCCGGGCGGCACACCATCGACAAGACGGCGCGGCGCATCGCGAGAAAGGTCGCGTGCAAGATATTGAGCGAATCGATCTCCGCCGGATCGGCCCAACCGATGCCGAAACACACCGCACGCCGTCGAATGGCAAGACTCAAGGAGGTGCGAGTCTCCGCGCTCAGGACTTTCGAGTCCGCTACGCCCGGAATACGAGGCCCGCGCCCTAGAATCACGGCCGCCGCTACCACGGGGCCGGCGAGCGGCCCGCGGCCGGCTTCGTCGACTCCGGCGACCCGCGTCAAGCCGGTCCCCGCGCGGCCGGCAGGTCCGGCCGACCGGCGGGGCCCTGGTCTGCCGTTCGCCGGCTCGCCAAAGCAAACACAGCCTGGGCGGCCCGTGCGCTCGCATCGCGCTTGAGGCCGACATGAACGCGCAAGAACTCATGCTCCAATGCCTCGCGCCGCGGCGCTTCGTCAAGCCACATCAAGAGCTCCGCTCCGATCGACTCCGGGACTATCTCGGCTTGAAAATACTCGCCGACGACGCGGCGATCTGCAAGCAGATTCGGCTGCGCAAAAAACTTGGATTTCACCAGATTGAGGCGCCGGAGCACCCATACCGTCATGGCACCCAAACGATAGACCACCACCATCGGACGCTTGCACAGAGCCGCCTCCAGACTCGCGGTGCCGGAGGCCACCAGCACCACGTCCGCGGCAATGAGAACGGTCTGTGCATGCCCGTCGAACAAGCGCACCTTCACCCGCGGTGCGACGCGTTCGAGCGCCGCGGCGAAAACGTCCGCGACGAGGGCATTCGCCATGGGTGCGACAAACTCGAGCTGCGGTCGCTGCGCCGCAAGCCACTGGGCAACTTTCGCGAAATCACCGGCAAGCCGCGTCACCTCGCCGCGCCGGCTGCCCGGCAACAGCGCCACGATCTGCGCGCCCGCCGGAAGATCCAATTCTGCACGCGCCCCGCTTCGGTCCACGTGGAGGGGAATGGCATCCGCAAGCGGATGCCCGACGAACTCCGCGGCCACCCCCTGTTCATCGTAGAAGCGCTTCTCGAACGGCAGCAGGCACAGGACCAGGTCGACCGATTCGCGAATCCCGTGCACACGGCTTTGCCGCCACGCCCACACCTGCGGGCTCACGTACTGCACGGTGGGGATGCCGGCCGCGTGCAGATGCCGCGCCAATCGCAGGTTGGTGTCGGGCGCATCGATCCCCACGAAGACATCGGGCCGGGCAGCAATGAAGGCGCGCCGCAGCCGTCCGAGCAATCGCACCAAGCGCGGCAAATCCCGCAAAACCTCGAAGAGACCCATCACCGCCAGCGATTCGGACGGCTCCCACACCTGGCATCCGGCGGCACGCATCTTGGGGCCCGCCACTCCGAAGAATTCCGCGTCCGGCGCGAGCCGCCGCAGCGCATGGATCAATCCCGCGCCGAGCGTATCGCCCGACGCTTCTCCCGCCACCAGACCCACCCGCAGCGGCATCAGATTCCTAGCGAACGATGCTGCGCGATGAGCGTCTGATGAAATCGACGAAGGGCCGGATTTCTTCCTGAGTGACGGCCGCTTTGTCGAGCTCCTCCAGGGCGGCCTTCAATTTGAGGCCGGAGCGGTAGAGCACGCGATAGGCCCGGCGCACGTTGCGAATCTGATCGTCGGTAAACCCGCGCCGCTTCAGACCCACCGCATTGACGCTGTGAGGCTCCGCGGGCTGCCCGACGGCCATCACGTACGGCGGGACGTCCCGGGTCACGGCGGCGTTGTTGGCGATGAAGCAATAGGCGCCCACCTTGGTGAACTGATGTACGGCCGACAATCCGCCCAGGATCGCGAAATCGCCGATTTCGACGTGCCCGCCGAGGGTGGCCACATTGGACAGGACGATTTGATTGCCGATGCGGCAATCGTGCGCCACGTGCGAATAGGCCATCAAGAGGTTGTCGTCGCCGATGCGCGTCACGCCGTCGCCGTGCATGGTGCCGCGGTTCACCGTGACGCATTCACGAATGACATTGCGGTCGCCGATCTCGAGCCGGGTTGGCTCCCCCTTGTACTTTTTGTCCTGGGGCGCGTCGCCCAGCGAGGCGAACTGGAAGATCTTGTTGTCCGCACCGATTCGAGTGGGTCCGTTGACGACGACGTGCGGTCCGATCCAGGTGCCCGATCCGATGGAGACATTCGGTCCGATGATGCTGAAGGGGCCGACCTCCACGTTCGCGGCAATTTCCGCTTGCGGCGATATCACCGCCCGCGCGTCGATCATCCGGCGTCTCCTGCCGCGGGCGCCGCTACAACCTTCGGCCCCTTGGTCTCCGGGGCGACCATGATGTCCGCCGATGCCACTTCCTGATTGTCGACTTCCGCAATGCACGCGAACTTCCAGATTCCCTTGAAGGCGCGCTTCAGCACGACCTTGAGGATGAGCTGGTCACCCGGCTCGACCGGTTTGCGGAACCGCGCATGGTCGATTGCGACGAAATAGAATCGGGTGTCGGCGTCCGGCACGACATCGACGGTCTTGAAGGCCAGAATGCCGGCCGCCTGCGCCAGCGCTTCGATGATGATGACGCCCGGCATGACCGGGCGGTGCGGAAAATGTCCCGGGAAGAACGGTTCGTTGAACGTCACGTTCTTCAATGCATGTACATACTTGCCGGGCTCGCAGGCAAGTACGCGATCCACCAACAGGAAGGGATACCGGTGCGGGAGCTGCCGCATGATCGCTTCGATATCCATCTTCAGTGGTTCCGACATCATCGCTCCTTTTCAGCCAATCGTCTCAATTTGGCCACCATCCGCCGCCACTGTCTTGTCTCGACCGTGGGCATGCCGCTCGAGTAGCTGCCCGCCTCCCGGATGGTAGCGCTCACGAGGCTGCAGCCCGTGATCGTCACGTCGTCCGCGATCGTCAAATGCCCCGCAAATCCCACCATGCCGCCGATCATGCAGCGTCGACCGATGGTGGTGCTTCCCGAAATACCGGTACAGGCCGCGATGGCGGTGTGCGCTCCGATGATCACGTTGTGACCGACCTGAATCTGATTATCCAGCTTTACCCCATTCTCCACGACGGTGTCGTCGATGGCCCCACGATCGATGGTCGTGTTGGCGCCGATCTCCACATCATCGCCGATTCGAACGCTGCCCGCTTGCGGCACCTTGACCCAGGTCCCCAAGTCCGGTGCAAAACCGAAGCCATCCGCGCCGATGACCACCCCCGAATGCAGCAGGCAGCGCTTCCCGATGCTGACGGCGGGATACACGGTGACCCGCGGCATCAACTGCGTGTCGTCGCCGATGCGTACCCCAGCGAGGATGGTACACCCGGCCCCGATCGCCACGCGCTCGCCGACCACCGTACCGGCCTCGACTACGCACATCGGTCCCACGGAGGCGGAAGACGCCACGCTTGCTTCCGGGGCCACGACCGCACTGGGGTGAATCCCGGGCGTCACCGATGCCGGCGGAAACATCAACGTCGCAATGTGTGCGTAGGCGAGATAGGGGTTGGGATCGACGAAGACGGCGACGGGACACGCATCCGCGTCGCCGGGGGCGACCACCACGGCCGTGGCACGCGTCCCTCCAAGGTGCTTCCGGTAGCGCGAATTCGCCAGAAAACTGAGCGAACCTTCCCTGGCCAGGGTCAATGTTGCGACGTGCGAGACCCGCAAAGCGGGGTCGCCGCGCAGTTCCAGCCCGACTCGCACCGCAAGCTCGCCTAGGCTGTAGACCCCTTCCCCTGGCACGTGCGCACAACCTTCAAGAGCGCGGTGAGCTACTCCGGTGAATTACTTGGGCTGCGCGGGCTTCGGTGTCGCGGCAGGGGCGGCCGGCGTGGCCGGTAGGTTTGCGGGCTTGGTGGCCAAAACCGCCAGTACTTGCGCGGTGATGTCGAGCGGACCCTTCGCGAAGAACACGCCGTCCCCGAGAACCAGATCATATCCCTGCGCGTTCGCATAGGCTTGGATTTCCGTGACCAGGTAGCGCTGCACTTTGCCGATTTCCTCGTTGCGCCGGGTCGATGCGTCGTCCTGGAACTCCCCGGCCTTGCGCGAAAACTCGCGCTGCTGGTCGCGCAGGGTCTTCTCCGCCTTGGCGCGATCGGCTTCCGCCATGACCGCACCTTCCTTCTGCAACTTCTCGTCCTTCGCCTTGAGGTCGTTCTGCAAGGTCAGCAATTCGCGGCGCCGCGGCGCAAACTCGTTCTCGAGCGCGGCCATCGCGGTCTTGGTCTGCGGAGCGTCCTCCAGCAGCTTCTGAAAGTTGACGACGCCCATTTTGACTTCCGCGCTTGCCGGGTGCGCCGCCAAAAGGCCGCACAGACATAAGGCCAGGAACGAAATGCTGCGATTGAAAGTCGACATGTTAATGTTTAGGACCTCGAATAATGATGGGTCAAAAGGCTTGACCGATTGAAAACTGAAAGCGCTCTGTTTCGTCGTTGAACTTGGTTGTGCTGCCGGGAAACGGATTTAACGGAATCCCGTACGAAAAACGGAACAGGCCCAGCGGCGCAAGCCACTGCACCGCGATGCCCGTCGACCTCTTCAGATTAGCATAGTCGAAGTGGTAATTGACCGGGGTAATGTCGTCCGGCCCTAAGAACTTGACCTTGTTCCCGGTTTGGAACACGTTGCCGATGTCGTAAAACCAGCTGACCCGGGCGGCGCTGCGCCACTTATCGGGCACCGGGAAAATCATCTCGGCACGGTTGACGACGCGGAAATTTCCGCCAAAGGGGTTCCCGTAACCGATGTTGTCCTTCGGACCCAACCGGCTCTCGCGGTAGCCGCGCACGCTGTCCGGGCCGCCGGCATAGTAGTTCAAATAGGGGGGCAATGCCGTCGTGCTGCCCAGCGGCGACGCGTAGTCTATCGTGGCAGTGAAGTCCAACAGCCACTTGTGCCAGATGGGTACGTACTGCAGGTACTGGAAGTTCGAGGTGTAGTAGCGGATGGAGCTGATCGGCATCGTGATCCGCCCCGACACCGCCAGATGCAGGCCCCGGTCGGCGAACAGGGCGCGGTTACGCGTATCGAGGTTCCAACCCGCCGTCAATTCATACGTGTAAAAGTTCGTGCCGTACACCGTGTACGGACTATCCAAGGAATTGATGACACCGTCGCCGTTGGTATCCGCGAGCTCGCGCTGGAAGGTGGAGCCGTTCGATTTCACCCAGTCCACGGCTTGCTGAGCGCTGTACCCTTGAGACACCACCAGGGTGTTCTTGTTGGCGGAAACACCGGCCTGCAGGTACTGGTATTCGGTGATCGGATAGGACCACTGCACTGCACCCGTGATCTGCTTGGTCGAGAATTGGGAAGACGCCGCAACGAACTGAGTGATGTCGCGGAAGGAAATCGAACTGGTGCGCGCCACGCCGTCGATGGTCGTATACGGATCGGTGTGCGAGAACACGTAGCTCTTGCTGTACTTGCCCGCGTTGATCTCGAGTGCAATGCGGTCGCCGGTTCCCATGAAGTTGCTGTGGACGAAATTGCCGTTCAAGCTGAACTTCTGGGATTCCGAATAGCCGATGCCTCCGCCGAATTGTCCGGGTAAACCCTCCTTGATGTTGTAATCCACGTCCACCAGATCCGCGCTGCCGGCGACCGGCTTGTTCTCGAACTCCACCTTCTCCACATAAGGCAGACGCTGCAGGCGCTCCTTGGAGCGCTCGATCGCGGAGTTCGACAACCACCCGCCCTCGAGCTGCCGCATCTCGCGGCGCAGTGTCTCGTCGTTGATGGCGGTGATGTTGTTGAAATTGATGTGCCGCACGTAGACGCGGTTGCCCGGCTCGATGAAGAACGTGAGGGAGACGGTTTTCTTGTCGTTGTCGGGCGTCGGCACCGGGTCGATCTTGGCGAACGCATAGCCGTCGGCTCCGAGACGATAGCTCATCAGCTCCTGCGAACTCGTCACCGCCTTGCGCGAGAAGATGTCGCCGGGCTTGATGAGCAGCAGCGCACGCAGCTGCGATTCCGGAACGACCATGGTGCCGGCGAGCTTGATTTCGGACACCTTGAAAACGTCGCCTTCAGTGACGTTCACCGTGATGTACATGTCGTCTTTTTCAGGCGCGATGGCCACCTGAGTCGACTCGATCTGAAAGTTCGCGTAGCCGCGATCCATGTAATAGGAACGGAGCTTTTCCAAGTCCCCGGTCAGGGACTCGCGCGAATATCGGTCGTCCTGCTTGTACCATGACAACCAATTCGGGGTCTTCAATTCGAAGCTGTCGAGGACGTCCTTTTCCTTGAACTTGGTGTTGCCGACCAGGTTGATCTGTTCGATCTTGGCGCGCTTGCCTTCCTTGATGTCGACGATCACATCGACTTTGTTGCCCGGCAGATCCGTGATTTTGGTGTCGACCCGCACCGCGTACTTGCCGCGGCTGAAATATTGATCGGTGAGGTACTGCTTCACTTCGTCGAGCACCGAGCGGTCGAAGGTCTTTCCGGTGGCCAGGCCCACGTTTCGCAGACTCTTCTGCAGATCCTCGGTCTTGATGTCCTTGTTGCCCTTGAGTTCGAACTTGGCGATCGAAGGCCGTTCGATGACGACCACCAGCAGCGTATTGCCGTCGCGGCGCAATTCCACGTCGCGGAAAAAGCCGGTGGCATAGAGCGCGCGCATGGCCTCGCCGATGCGTTGTCCGTCCAGGTGATCGCCGATGTTCACCGGGAGATAATTGAACACCGTGCCTTCCGAGATTCGCTGCAGCCCCTCCACACGAATGTCGCCGACGGTGAAGGATTCCTGCGAAGCCTGCGCTTGCGCCTGGACGGAATTCCCCAGCGGCTGGACGGCGAGCGCCACCAGGCCGAACAACCTTAATTCAAGCCGCACGCGACAACGACCGACTGCAATCTCGATGAATCATGATTTCCCGTTAATTCAAATGTCTTGATATATCGTTATAAAACGCGAGGCTCATCAACACGACCAGCAGCGCAATCCCGACCTGCTGACCGAAATTCTGGGCACGCTCCGACAGCGGGCTGCCCTTCACCGCTTCCACCAACTGATAGACGATCTGTCCGCCGTCCAACAGCGGCACCGGCATCAGATTGAGCACGCCCAGGCTCACGCTGATGATGGCAAGGAAGGAGAGGAACGCCGTCAACCCGAGGTACGCACTGATACCGGCGAACTCCGCGATGCTGATCGGCCCGCTGATGTTCTTCGCCGAGACCTGTCCGGTGACGATCCGCCAGAGCATCTGCACGGTCAGCGAGGACATGTCCCAGGTTTTCATTGCGCCTAGAACCACCGCATCGACAGGCCCGGAGCGGCGCATCGCGAGCAGACCCGGGGGCCACACCCGGGTGCCCTCGGCGAGCATGACGCCAAGCCGCCCGATCGGCCGCCCCTGCTCCATGACCCGCGCCACGGACGCTACGATACGCAATTGCGACCCGCCGCGCTCCACTTCGATCGAAATATCTCGGCCCGGGGCGCTCGACACCATGGATTGGAAGTCCATCATGTTGACCACCGGCTGTCCGTCCACCGATAGGATTCGATCGCCGGGGCGCAACCCCGCCCGCCCGCCGGCACTGTCGGGCGGGGCGTCCTGGATCACCGTCTTGGCGCTCCACGTCGCCAGTTCGAAGCCGAGACCCGGCATGAGTCTGCCCGGCTCGGTCAGCGCGACCCGGTCCTCGGTCACGCGCAGGACGACGGATTTCTCGGTGCCGGAGCGCTTCACCGTGAGGGGCACCAGGCCGTCGCCGGAAAAGCGGCGGATCAAAGCGATCTGCAGATCCTCTGCGTCGTCGACGCTGCGATCGCCGACCCGCACGATCTCGTCGCCGCGCTGCAAGCCCGCCACGGCGGCGGGACTGTCGAGCCGCACCTGCCCGACCACCGGTTTGACCACCTGCGATCCGACCATGGCCAGAACCGCGTAGAGCACGGTCGCGAAAATCAGGTTCATCGCCGGACCGGCGAGCAACACGGCAATCCGATGCAAGACCGGTCTACGGGTGAAAGAGCGGTGCAGCTCCGCGGGGGCGACATCCCCCTCGCGCTCATCGAGCAGCTTGACGTAACCGCCCAAGGGAATCGCCGCCACGCAATACTCGGTGCGGTCGGGGTCCCGGCCGACCCGCATCAGCAGCGGCTTGCCGAATCCGATGCTGAAGCGCAACACCTTGAATCCGAGTTTCTTGGCGACCCAATAGTGGCCGAACTCGTGGACCGCCACCAATATCCCGATCGCCACCAGGAAAGCGGCAATGAAAATCATAATTCTCATGCGAAGGCTCCAGCGCTAGGCTCAATCAAGGCAACCGCCAGGCGTCTCGCGGCGGCGTCGGCTGCGAACACGTCCTCCAGAGCCTTGACGGAGGACGAATCGAGGCGCTGCAATACCTTGTCAATGACCGTCGCAATGCCGGTAAAGTTCAAGCGGCGGTCAAGAAACGCCTGCACGGCAACCTCGTTGGCGGCATTGAGCACCGCCGGCGCGGTGCCGCCGGCACGCGCCGCCGCTCTCGCTAAGTCAAGGCTGGGGAAGCGCACATGGTCCGGCGGTTCGAAGTCGAGCCGCCCCACGATGCTCATGTCGAGCGATTGTACACCGGAAACAACACGCTCCGGCCACGCCAAGGCCTGAGCGATCGGCGTGCGCATGTCGGGCGCCCCGAGCTGCGCCAGCAGCGAGCCATCGGCGTATTCCACCAGCGAGTGCACCAGACTTTGCGGATGCACGACCACCGAGACCTGCGACTCGGGCAAGCCGAACAACAGCGTCGCTTCGATGACTTCGAGCCCCTTGTTCATGAGCGTCGCCGAATCGACCGATATTTTGCGGCCCATTTTCCACTTCGGGATGATTGCAGGCCTCGTCCGGAGTCACGTGCGGCAAGCAGCGCACAGTTCCGTGACGCGAAACGGGCCGCCCGACGCGGTCAGGATCACACGCGTCACGCCGCGCGCCGCATCGCCCGGCAGATAGCCCCCCGGCATGCATTGGAAAATCGCGTTGTGCTCGCTGTCGATGGGAATGATTTCGGTGCCGGCGCGGTGCACCTCATCCATCAGCAAGCTGACCCGACATCACCAGGGATTCTTTGTTGGCGAGCAGCACCCGCTTGGCGGCACGCACCGCGGCGAGCGTCGGCAAGAGCCCGGCGGCGCCGACGATCGCGGCCATGACCATCTGCACGTTCTCCCCGGTCACGGCGACGGCTGAGCGCTTCGAGACCGGACTCGACCCGCGTCTTCGATCCGAAACGCTCGAGTGCCGCCCGCGCCTCGCCGGCGGCCTTCGGATCGACCAGCACGACGACATCGGGCTCGAAGCGCAGCGCCTGTTCGACGACCGTCTGCCAGCTGCCGTAGGCCCCCAGCATCGCCACGCGAAAGCGGTCCGGATGCAGGCCGATGACCGCAAGCGTGCTGCGCCCGATGCTGCCGGTGGAGCCCAGAATGGCGATGCCGCGGATGGTCGCTCATTCGATGACCCCGGAGCCGAATAGGCCCAATGCGTACAGCGGTGCGGCGGCGGTTACACTGTCGATCCGGTCGAGAAGTCCGCCATGCCCCGGCAGCAGGTTGCCGCTGTCCTTTAATCCCGCGCCCCGCTTGAACATGCTTTCGGTAAGATCCCCGATCACGGAGAAGATTCCGACGGCGCAGCCGAACATCACCCCGGCCGCCACGGGCAGCCCGAAATGCAGGCAGCCGACGAGAGCGACCAGTGCCACGGCGCCGAAACCGCCGACGGCGCCCTCCCAGGTCTTGCCCGGACTCACGCGCGGCGCCAATTTATGCCGGCCCAAACTGCGCCCCGCGAAATATGCGCCGATATCGGCGGCAAATACCAAGAGCAACATCCAAAGCACCATCTCGGGACCGCGCGCGAAGCCACGCACTGCGACCAATATGCGGGCCAAGGCAATGAACGCGGGCACCAGGACGGGCACGCCGCAGAACAGGGCCAGTGCCGGCCGATGCAATCCCGGGGCAACGCAGAGCCACAGCAGGGCGATCATCCACCACAGGCAAGCCGCTTTCAGCAGCGTCAGCAGATGCAGGGAATCGGCGCTCCAAACCCACGCGGCGGCCGACAGCGCTACCATGGCCGCGGTATACGCGATTCTCGAAGCACGGGAGCGCAGCGCCCCGAAGCCGGTCCACTCCCAGGCGGCCATGGTGAATATCACAGCAAACACCAGCACGGTCCACGGCGTGGGCAGCGCGAAGAGGCTGAAGAACAGGGCCGCCAGCAGGGCCGACGCGGTCAGGATGCGAATCCTAAGCATCGGCTTCCGCGGCGAGTTGCGCGGAGGTCTTGCCGAAGCGCCGCTCGCGCTCCGTGAAGAACTTGAACGCCGCATCGAGATGCGCCGCCGTGAACTCCGGCCATAGGATGTCGCAGAAATAGAGCTCGGTGTACGCGAGATTCCACAACATGAAATTGCTGATTCGCTGCTCGCCGCCGGTGCGGACCAGGAGATCAGGATCCGGAATTCCCCCACACGCGAGCCGGGCTGCCACATGCGATTCTTCGATCTCGGAGGCGGCCAGGACGCCCGCGGCCACGTCGGCTGCCAGCGAACGGCATGCCTCGGTCAGGTCCCAGCGTCCTCCGTAGGCCAGCGCCACCGTCAACACCAAGCCGGCATTGCGCGCGGTCAGCGCCTCGGCATCGACCATGCGCTGTGCCAGCGCGGCGCCCAATAATTTCCGATCCCCCATGAAACGCAGCTGCACCCCGTTACGATGCAGCTCGGCGACTTCCCGCTCCAGCGCATCCAAGAAGAGGTTCATGAGCATTCCGACCTCATCGGGAGGTCTGCGCCAGTTCTCGCTGCTGAAGGCGAACAGCGTCAAATACCCGACATTGCGGCGTGCGCACTCCTCGACGACCTTGCGCACCACCTTGACGCTGGCACGGTGGCCGGCCGGGCGCGGCAGGCCGCGCAGACGTGCCCACCTGCCGTTGCCGTCCATGATGATGGCGACATGCGTCGGCGACTCGGCCCTAGTGCTCACGGGAAATGCGGGTGCTGCATATAGGAATACTAGAGACAGGCTCCTAGACCTGCATCAATTCCTTTTCCTTGTCCGCCATCGCTTGATCGATTTCCGCCACATGCTTGTCGGTCAGCTTCTGAACGTCATCCTGCGCGCGGCGATCTTCGTCCTGCGCAATGAGCTTCTCCTTCAGCATCTCCTTCAAGTCGTTCATGACTTCGCGGCGCACGTTGCGCACCGAGACTCGCGCAGCTTCCGCTTCCGAGCGCACGACCTTCGTGATGTCGCGCCGCCGCTCTTCGGTGAGCGCAGGCATCGCAGATGCGAATCAAGGTGCCCGGCCGTATTCGGCGTCAGACCCAGATCGGACTTGTAGATCGCCTTCTCGATGATAGGGACCATGGCCTTCTCCCACGGCGTGACGGTGAGCGTGCGGGCATCCTCCGTCGCGACGTTTGCCACCTGGTTCAGCGGCATCTCCGAGCCGTAGTAGTCGACCTTGATGTGTTCGATCAGGCTGGTATGCGCCCGGCCGGTGCGCAGCTTCTTCAGTTGGTCTCTGAACGTCGACACGCACTTCGCCATGCGCAGCGCGGCGTCTTTCTTCAATTCGTCGAGCATGGTCCTACCCCTTAAGGCCCGGCGGAGACGACGGTGCCGACGTCTTCGCCCTGAACGATTCGCACCAGATCGCCGGCATTGAACAGGTTGAATACCTGCAGCGGCAAGTTATTTTCCCGGCACATGACGATGGCCGTGGCGTCCATCACGTTGAGGCGGTCGGTCAGCACCTTGTCGAAGGTCAGGTGCGTGTAGCGCTTCGCATCGGGATTGAGATTCGGATCGGAATCGTAGATTCCGTTGACCTTGGTCGCCTTCAGCAGAATCTCGGCATTGATTTCGATGGCGCGCAGCGAGGCCGCGGTGTCGGTGGTGAAGAAGGGATTGCCGGTACCGGCGCCGAATATGACGACGCGCCCCTTCTCGAGGTGACGAACTGCCCGGCGCCGGATGTAGTCCTCGCATACCTCGTTGATCCGCAGCGCCGACATGACCCGCGCGTAGATCCCTTGAGCTTCGAGCGCATCCTGCATCGCCAGGGCGTTGATGACCGTGGCCAGCATACCCATGTGATCGCGCGGTCACTCGATCCATTCCGGCGCGCGCGAGCCCGGCGCCCCGGAAGATGTTGCCGCCTCCCAGCACCACGGCGACTTGCACGCCCATTTGGGTCAGGTCGCGGATTTCGCCCGCAATGCGCTTCAGAATCTTCGGATCGATGCCGTAGTCTTCGCTTCCGAGCAGCGCCTCTCCCGACAATTTGACCAAAATTCTGCGGTAGCGTGCCGGGGCATTGGCAGAAGCGTTGGTTATGGTCATGGTCGGGTACCCTACTATAAAAGACCCCGCGTGCGCGGGGTCCCTAACTCATCTTAATGGGTGCATGTAATTGAGTCTCAGTGTTTCTTGGGGCCGCCGTCGTCCGGACCCTTGTTGCTGTCCTTGTCCTGGGCCTTGACCTGATCCATGACATCTTTGACGAAATCATCCTGTTTCTTTTCGATGCCTTCACCCACTTCATAGCGGACGAACTTCACGACTTTGGCGCCGGCCTTCTTCACCAACTTCTCCACCGTCGTATCGGGATCCTTGACGAACGGCTGGCCCATGAGGGTAATTTCGGCCAGGTACTTGCGCAAACGGCCCTCCACCATCTTGGCGATGATATCGGGGGGTTTCTTCTCCCCCTTCGTCTGCTCGGTGAGGATCTCACGCTCCTTGTCGAGCACCGCCGCAGGTACCTCGCTCGCGTCGATGTACGCCGGCTTTACGGCGGCCACATGCATGGCCAGATCGCGCGCCAATGCTTCATCCCCGCCCTCGAGGGTCACCAGGCTGCCGATACGGCTGCCGTGGACGTAGGTGCCGAGGGCTCCCGGGGCGCTGACCTTGACGAAACGGCGCACCGAAATGTTCTCGCCGATCTTGGCGATCAACGCCCGGCGCTGGCCCTCAAAACTGCCGGCAGCATTCGACGCGGCCAGCAATGCGTCGAGAGTGGCGGGAGAGTTCGCCAAGGCGGTCTTGGCAAGATCTCGCGCGAATGCCTGGAACTCATCGCTGCGCGCAACGAAATCGGTCTCGCAATTGACTTCCACGAGCGCCGCGCTGTTACCGCTGCGCTCGGCAGCGACGGTGCCTTCCGCCGCGACCCGCGCCGCCTTCTTGTCGGCCTTGGCGAGCCCGGTCTTGCGCATGAGTTCGGCGGCGGCGTCCAGATCACCCTTGGTTTCGACCAGAGCCTTCTTGCACTCCATCATGCCGGCGCCGGTGCGCTCGCGCAGTTGTTTGACTGTATCTGCGGTAATATTCATGGTGTTCAACACCGCCCTTGGCGGCAGTCGTCCTTACGTTCCTGCAAGTTAAAAGGTAGGCGGCCGGCGGGATTGACCCGCACCTCGCCGAACGCCCATCAAAGTCGCGTAGCACCGAGCGGTGTCAACCGCGCCGCGGCGCTCCCGTGCTGCGGCCCACCGGCCGCCGTCGCGGCGCGCTGGCCGGCCGGGTCTCGGCCGGAGCGGCATCGGCGACGTCGACATCGTCGATTTCCACGTCCTCTGCGGCAACCGCCGCGGCGGCCACGCCCGGAATCACAGTGACCGGTACCTTGCGGCGCGGCGGCGGCTTGCGGCCGCCGCGGGCGGGGGCTTGCGGCGGACGGCGTCCGCTACCGGCAGTGCGCTTCTTGGGGTTGCCTTCCTCGTCGAGCTCCACGAACTCGTCCTCTCCCACCGGGACTTCCGGCAGCGCGGCCTTGCCTTCCAGCACCGAGTCGGCGACGCCGCCGGCGTACAGCAGGATCGCGCGCATGGCGTCGTCGTTGCCGGGAATCACGTAATCGATGCCGTCGGGCGAGCAATTGGTATCGACCACGGCGACCACCGGGATGCCCAGCTTCTTCGCCTCGTGGATGGCGATTTCCTCATGACCCACGTCGATGACGAACAAGGCATCGGGCAGCGCCGTCATGTCGCGGATGCCGCCCAGGCTGCGCAGCAACTTGTCCATCTCCCGGCGCAGCATCTGCGCTTCCTTCTTGCCGCGGCGGTCGAGCGAACCGTTCTGCGCCATTTCGTCCAGCTCGTTCAGCCGCTTGATGGATTGCCGAATGGTCTTGAAATTCGTGAGCATGCCGCCGAGCCAGCGCTGGTTCACGTAAGGCATGCTGCAGCGCGCGGCCTCCTTTTGGACGGCATCGCGGGCCGACCGCTTGGTGCCCACGAACAAGATCTTGCCGCCTTCCGCGGCAACGCTCTTGATGAAGGCCGAGGCCTGTGCGTACAGAGGCTGGGTCTTCTCGAGGTTGATGATGTGGATTTTGTTTCGCTCGCCGAAAATGAACGGAGCCATCTTCGGGTTCCAGAAGCGGGTTTGGTGCCCAAAATGGACGCCCGCTTCCAGCATCTGTCGCATCGACACGCTGGTCATCGTTAAATCTCCTGGTCGGGTTGAGCCTCCGCGCATCCCAATCGGCAACCCGTCGAACCCCTTGAATCGGCCCAAAAAGCCTATAATCACAAACTATAAAACCAAGGGAATCGCCGGGCACCCGGCCGATTGTGACGACACGCGTGCGGGGTTGTTAAAAATAGCCGCGCTTTATACCATGAACACCCATCGGAAATAAAGCTCAAGGCCGCCATGAACGTGACCATCAAATCTCCAGCGGAACAGGATAAAATGCGCGCCGCGGGCCGGTTGGCAGCCAGCGTGCTCGATATGATCGAGCCGTTCGTGCAGCCCGGGGTAACCACCGACGAGCTCGACAAGCGCTGTCACGACTTCATCGTCGACGAGTTGCAGTCGATTCCGGCTAATCTCAATTACCGGGGCTTTCCGAAGACCATTTGTACGTCCGTGAACCACGTGGTCTGCCATGGCATCCCTGGGGACAAAAAGCTAAAGTCGGGCGACATCGTCAATATCGATGTCACGGTCATCCGCGACGGCTTTCATGGCGACACCAGCCGGATGTACTTCGTAGGCTCCGCCCCCATACTTGCCCGCAGACTTTCGGAGGCTTGCCACGAAGCCATGTGGCGGGGCATCCGCGAGGTCAAGCCGGGCGCCCGCCTGGGCGATATCGGACATGCGATTCAGACTTACGCCGAAAGCAACCACTTTTCGGTGGTGCGCGAATATTGCGGGCACGGCATCGGTCGGGTCTATCACGAGGATCCTCAGGTGCTGCATTATGGCAAGCCGGGCACCGGCCTTGAACTCACGGCAGGCATGACCTTTACCATCGAACCCATGATCAACGCGGGCCGCCGCGACGTCCGGCTGTTGCCCGATGGTTGGACGGTGGTCACCAAGGACCAATCGCTGTCGGCCCAATGGGAGCATACGATCCTGGTGACGGACGTCGGTTTCGAGGTGCTCACGTTAAGCGCGGCCGATGCGCTCCCCGCCGCCGCGGCGGCCTCTTGAACGCCCGCAATACCTTCCTCGATCCACCCGCCGATTGGGACTACCTGACGGCCGCACCGGACGCCCTGCAAGGCGGACAATTCTCTCCCATCATCTTCCGCCAGGTGCTGGACCGCGGCACCGAATTGCTGAAAGAACGTTTCGTCGCCGATGAAGCCATCGAAGACCTGGTGCGCGACCGCGCCCGGCTGGTAGACATCGCGCTGCGCGCCGCGTGGATCCGCCACGCGGGCAAATTCGCGGACGATCTGGCGCTCGTGGCGGTGGGCGGCTATGGCCGCGGCGAGCTGCATCCGAGCTCCGACATCGACATCATGGTGCTGCTGCCGAAGAGCGATTCGGCGGACTGGCAGCCCGATATCGAGCGGTTTCTCACCTTTCTCTGGGACATCGGCCTGGAAGTCGGGCACAGCGTGCGCTCCATCGACGACTGTCAGCGCGAGAGCCTGGCCGACATCAGCGTCGCGACCACGCTGTTCGAAGCGCGGCTCCTGGCCGGACCGGAATCGCTGTTCGCCGGCATGCGGCGCGCCTTGGCGCAGGACCGCCTCTGGTCGTCGGAGGAGTTCTTCGAGGCCAAGTGCAAGGAGCAATCCGAGCGGCATCACCGCTACTTCGACACGGCCTACAACCTCGAACCCAACGTCAAATCGAGTCCGGGCGGCTTACGCGACATTCAGACCATCGGCTGGGTCGCAAAGCGCCACTTCGGGACCGACACGCTCGATGAACTGGTGGCGCATGGATTTCTCACCCGCGAAGAATTGCGCAAACTGAAGGCCGGCCAATCGTTCCTGTGGAGGGTTCGCTTCGGACTGCACGTGCTCACCGGCCGTCGCGAAGACCGGCTGTTGTTCGACTACCAGATCAAACTGGCGAAGCTGTTCGGCTATGAGGACGCGAGCTTCACGCTGGCGGTCGAGCAGTTGATGCAGAAGTATTACCGCACCGTGATGGACATCAGCTTGCTCAACGAAATGCTGCTGCAGCTGTTTCGCGAGGCGATCCTCACCCAGAGCGCGCCGCCGCAGCCCATCAATCCCCGCTTCCAGATCCGCAACGACTATCTGGAAGTCACTCATCCCGAAGTTTTCGCCCGCTATCCGTCGGCCCTGCTGGAACTCTTCGTGCTTCTGCAGCAGCATCCGGAATTGCGCGGCGTACGCGCCGAAACGATTCGGCTGATCGGGACGCACGTCTGGCTGATCGACGAGGAATTCCGTCAGAACCCGCGCCACCACCGCCTGTTCATGGAGATCCTGTGCGCGCCCGTGGGCGTGACGCACGAACTGCGACGCATGAATCTGTACGGCGTGCTCGGCCGCTACATCCCGTCCTTCGGACGGGTGGTCGGCCGGATGCAGTACGACCTGTTCCATGCGTACACGGTGGACGCACATACTTTGTTCGTCGTGAGCAACCTGCGCCGTTTGGCAATCCCGAAGTTCAACGACGAGTTCCCGAGATTGAGCCAGATCATGCAGTCGCTGCCGCGCCAGGAACTAGCCTACCTTGCTGCCCTGTTTCACGATATCGCCAAGGGTCGCGGCGGCGATCATTCGGAACTGGGTGCGGTCGACGCCGAGGCCTTCTGCCTGGAACAGGGACTCGGTCGCTACGAGGCCAGACTCGTCGCGTGGCTGGTGCGCAATCATCTCATCCTGTCCATCACCTCGCAGAAAAAGGACATCAGCGACCCGGACATCATCCATGCATTCGCGCACCAGGTCGGCGATCAGGCACACCTGGATTACCTGTATGTATTGACGGTGGCGGACGTTCGCGGCACGAACCCGAAGCTGTGGAATGCCTGGAAGGCGCGGTTGTTCGAGGAATTCTACGAGCGCACCAAACGCGCGCTGCGCCGCGGACTCGAGACGCCGGTCGATCAGGATGAGCTCATCCGCGAGACGCAGGCGCATGCACGCGAGAAGATGGCAGGCATACCGGAAGCGCGGATCGCAGCCGTGTGGTCGCAATGGACCGAGGCGTACTTTCTGCGCTACACGCCGGAGGAGATTGCCTGGCAGACGAGCGTGCTGGCCGGCCGCGACCCGCACGACGAGTCGCCGTTCGTCGCCATCCGCCAGCTCGCCGACCGCGGTGGAACCGTCGTTCTCACGTATACGCCCTATGGCCTGCACAGCTTTGCGCGCACCACCGCCGTTCTGGATCAAATGGGCCTCAATGTCGTCGATGCGCGCCTCATCACCAGCGCCAATGGCTTCAGTCTGGAGACCTACGTCGTACTGGAGGACAACGGCACGGTCATCGCCGACTCCGAACGGTTGGAGGAAATCGAACGCGGTCTGTGGCGGAACCTCAAGCAACCCGAGGATTCGCCGCTCATCGTGACGCGCCGCGCGCCGCGCCAGGTGCGCATGTTCTCGACGCCGACGCAAGTCAATTTCAGCCTGGATTCGCGCAACGATCGGACCATCCTGGAATTGATCGCCGCCGACCGGCCCGGTCTCTTGTCCGAGGTCGGGAAAGTGTTCAAGGCCGAGGATATTTCCATCAACGGCGCGAAGATCATGACGGTGGGCGAGCGCGCCGAGGACGTCTTCTACATCACTGATTCGCAGGATCGGACGCTGGACGACGAGGCCTGCCGGCGAGTTCAAGACGCGTTGGTGCGCGGGCTCGATCGCCGCAACTAATTTCGCGGAGACCACACGTTGTACAGCAATCTACGCGCGACCATCGAGGCCGCCTATGAACGGCGGACGCAAATCACGCCGCAGTCCACCACGCCCGAGGTGGGCAACGCGGTCGAGACCGCCGTCGAACTGCTCGACGCAGGAACGTTGCGGGTCGCCGAGCGGCGAGGCGCCGTGTGGACTGTCCATGAGTGGCTGAAGAAGGCGGTGTTGCTGTCCTTCCGGATCGCCTCGAACGTTCCGCAGTCGGCCGGCGCCCTTTCGTTCTATGACAAGGTGCCGCTCAAATACACCGGCTGGGACGAACCGCGGTTCGCAGCGGCCGGCGTGCGCGTCGTGCCGCCGGCCACGGTGCGGCGCGGCGCATATGTCGCGCCCAATGTGGTGCTGATGCCCAGCTACGTGAATATTGGCGCGTATGTCGACTCGGGCAGCATGGTCGATACGTGGGCCACCGTCGGCTCCTGCGCGCAGATCGGCAAGAACGTGCACTTGTCCGGCGGAGTCGGCATCGGCGGCGTCCTGGAGCCGCTACAGGCCAGTCCCACCATCATCGAGGACGACTGCTTCATCGGCGCCCGCTCCGAGATCGTCGAGGGCGTAATCGTCGAGACGGGCGCCGTGATTTCCATGGGGGTGTTCATCGGCCAGAGCACCCGCATCTACGATCGGGAGCGCGATGAGATCCTCTACGGCCGGGTACCGGCCGGCGCGGTCGTGGTACCCGGCACGTTGCCGGCGGCCAACGGGAAATACGGCCTGGCGTGCGCCGTGATCGTCAAGCGTGTGGACGCACAGACGCGGGCTAAAACATCGCTGAACGAGTTGCTGCGGAACACCGACTAAACGCGCGGAACTGCGACAACACTGTTGTGTATGCCGGAACTGCGGGGGCGCAGCGGTGTTCCGACACGGTGTGGAGGTGCATCCGCGTTGCATCGGCGGCAGGTAAGCGATTCTCGTATCGAGGTGCATTCATGCGTAATCGGCCACCGTTGCTTTGCATTGCCGCAAGCCTTGCCGCTCTCGGTCTGGGTATTTCGGGAATTTCCGACACGCGTGCAGCGGCTACCCGCAACATGGGGGATGGCGCCGTCCCGATGGGTACTTCGGCCGCGGTTGGAATCGGGGCGGCTGGGGCGCATTGGGGTACGGACTCTATTTCTCGGCGCTGCCTTGGAATTGCGACCTCTACTACTGGGGTGGGGTGCCCTACTACTACGCGGACGACACATACTACGAATGGAATGGGACCGCCGGTGCGTACGAGTCTGTCCGCCCGCCTCCTGGCCGTGCCGACCAGGTTGCGGCTCAAGAGCCAGTCGTGACGGAGCTGTTCGTATTTCCAAATGACGGCCAGACGAACGAGCAGATGGACCGCGATCGAACAGAATGCCATCAATGGGCTGCAGAGGTCCGTCCGTTTGGTCAGGTCTCATGGCCGCGAACCGGCCATGAGACTCCTGAACTGGTCGGATGCATCGATTAGAAGGAGAACCGCGCGCCGATGGTCGGATCGATCATGGTCGTGTTCAGGTACCCGTTGGCGAGGCCATGCGACACGTTCGACCACATGGCGCCTGCGTAGGCGTCGAAGCGCTTGGTGAAGCGATAGTCGACCGACACGGATACCGCGTTGAAGTTTCCGCTGCACGTGCCATGGGCGTTGCTCGAGCAGCCTGCCTCGGCGCCGGTCGCGTAGGCGAATTGCTTTTCTCCGTAATAGGCAATTGCGGCGGTGAACTGCGGTGTCACCGAATACCGGGCGCCCGCCCAATAGACGTTCAGCTGCTTATCGGCCTTGGCATAGGCGGTATTGTTCACCGCTCCCAGGGTGTATCCGCCGATATCATCGAATCCCGCAACCAATGGGATCGAGGGATTCATGTAAGTGATGTGCTGGAAGCCGCCATACAGAGTCACCGGAACCACGGGGAGCACCGGAGCGAGCGCGTAGGAAGCCATGACTCCATAAGAGGCATTGTCCGAGATCGTGCCCGAGACCGAGTTCTGCGAAGAGAGGTTCAACGCCGGCAAGTCCGCCAGCTGCGCGGTGCTCAAGGTACCCACCGAGACTGCATCGCGCATCTTGGTGTAGAACGCATCGACGGAGGCACCCGCGTACTCCCCACCCAGCGATACCTCGAACCCGGAGAAGGCCTCGCCGGTGCCGGCGGTCGGATAGTTCTGCGCGGATGAGTTCTGGGTTTTAGCCTGCGCGCCGACGTGCACCATGCCGAGGAAGTTGCCGACGTACTTGATCGAGCTGTCGAGGCGGCGGTCCTGCGTATCGCCACCTCCGGCCGGAGTCCCGGACAAGCCGAGCAGCGAGAAAGCATAGGAGGTCTGCTGCGGATCGTATTTGGCTATGAGGTCCGCGAGCGTCGTATTCTGGCGGCCGAATGTGATCGTTCCCCAGGTGGGAGAGCTGAAACCGACGAACGCTTGTTCGAACGGCTGGCCGGCGATGCTCGAATCGATGTTCGTGCTCTGCGCAGAGAGCGCGCGGCCGTTGTTCTGAGTAACCGATTTGAGGGCGTCGGTGATCTGGCCCGACGCCGGATTGAAATAGGTCTCGAGCTTGAACACGGCCGACCAATCCATGAAGTGCAGCGGCTCCTTGCCCTGCAGCCCAACTCGCGACTGGCTCATGCCGTTCGAGGTGAAGCCGGACACGGCATTGTTGCTGTTCTTCTGCACTATGTCCGAGCCGCCCGAAATGAAGTAGTTGCTGAACGGCGCGCCGTGGGTTTCATACTGGAAATCCATGTCGATGATGCCGTAGAGGGTGATGCCGTGCCAGGTCAGGCTTTCGTCCGCCGGTGCCGACGAGCTGGCCGTCGTGGTCTGCGCCTGCGCGGCGCTTCCCACCGTCAGCAGGGCACAGGCCAGCAGGCTGCCTCCCAGATGCGCAAGATCGCGACGACCGCGGCTCTGATCAAGCTTCATCGCAGTGGCGATGATCGAGTTGAAATTTCTCACGTTGAACTCCATCAGTTTTAATACGGTTGTTGCATTAGGGCTACAAGTAAATAGTTGCCAGCTATTCGACCGACACCATTTTTGATTGGATCGCATCTCGCGGCGCCGTTGGTGGCTTCGAGAGCTCCAGCCATCTAGATTCGTTCGTCCTTGATTGGTTCTGGGCGGATAAAGACTTTATCTTTTTCGTGCTTCGTTGCGTTTTCGCCCACGTTGCTTATGAGGGCATCCCCCTATGATTCACCTCGAATATTACAGCTATATGACACGAAATACCATTCTTGCCACAAAAGACCAGCCATGGAAGTCCGGATATTCCGGCTGCGGGCGGGCAGGGCTGCAGACGCCGTCACCCTGCGCGAAATCGCCGCACTAAAGCCGGTGTGCCCAATGGGTGGCCATTCGCGAACTGCCATGCATGGCGTGTTTACGACAACTGTGAGCTTGGGGCAAACTTCGCCAGTCGATCGGCGCGAGCGATTATCGTGAGTTATCGATCGACAGCAGATTCTGCACGTTGCTGACGCCCGCCGCCTGCTCGGCGATGGTTCCAGCCTCGGCGATTTGATAGGGCGTGGATACGAGACCCCTCAGATAAACCACGCCTTGGTTGGTCTGGACGCTTATCAGATTCGGACCTCCGAGAGAGGGGCTCTGCGCGAGAAGCGTGCGCACCTCTGCACTGATTTTGGCATCCGCAGGGCACTCACGCAGCCCGCACTTGCCGAATTGCGCGCATCCAGCCAGGGCCGCCGCTAGGCAGACGCAAAGCGCCGTGGCGCGCATCCGCAATGCCGCTAGGTGGCAATCGCCCGTCACGGCGCCGAACCCGTCAGCACCCGCCGAAACGCCGCAATGATCGCGGGCTGCGGTCGCCGGATGGCCGGAACGGATTGATAGTTCTGCCACCCGCCGCCGAGGCTCCTATACAGCTGCACAAACTGCTCGCCCTGGGCCACCTGCGCCTCGGCGTACTGCTCCTGCAGATCATAAAATTGGCGTTCGGCGTCGACGACATTGAGGAAATCCGTCAGGCCGCGATTGTAGCGAGAGGTCGCCAACTCGACGGCGCGTTGACCTGCCATCATTGCGCCGGTTAGCTTCTCCATGCGCACCTGTTGGGCCTGATAGGCATCGAGAGACGTATCCACCTGCTGCACTGCGTTCAAGATGGACTTCCGGTAATTCACCAGGCTCACGCGAGCGGCCAATTGCGCGATGTCGACCTGCGCATCGAGTGCTCCGAAGTCGAGAAACGGCCACACGGCGCCCGGTCCGAATGACCAAATATGCTTGCTGACGCCGGGGGTGGTCCCCCACCCCTGTCCCTGGCTGCCGATCGAACCGACCAGGGCGACCTGGGGAAAAAGATTGGCGGTTGCCACGCCGATACGCGCGGTCGCTGCCGCGAGCTCGCGCTCCGCCACCTGGATATCCGGTCGACGCTTCAACAGGTCGAGCGGAACGCCCGGTGGTGTGGGCGCCGGCATCGTGGGAATGAGATCGAGTTTCGAGAGCTCTTGAACCATGTTCTCCGGATATTCGCCGACCAGCACCGCCAGCGTGTATTGCGCGGCATTCACCTCGGCTTCCACCGGGGCGACCTGCGCTTCGAGCGTCGCGAGTTCCCGGGTGGCGAGCGCCACATCGAGCTCGTTCGTAATGCCGCGCTCATAGCGAATCTTGACGATGCGCACCGACTCGCGCAGCACATCGCTCGCGCTGTGCAAGATGCGGGCACGCACCTGGAGTCCGCGAAGATCAACGTAAGCGCGCACCACGTCGGCTACCACGGAGATGAGCACGTCGTAGCGCGCGGCGCGCGCCGCTTCGGTTTCGGCCCGCGCTGCCTGGAACTCCCGGCGGAATTTGCCGAAGAGGTCGAGTTCCCAGACGGCATCGAACCCGGCGATCGTGTTGATGTGTTGCAGGCCCGCGCCATTGTCTGCGGATCTCAGCCCTTGGTCGGCGCGCCCCTTGGTGAGGTCGCTTCCCGTGCCCCGCCCGGCCGCAGCGCTTGCCTCCACGTCCGGCAGTGCATATCCGAGCATCACCGCCTCGTAGGTGCGGGCCTGCTGCAATCGATCCAGCGCGATTTCGAGGTCCAGATTAGACTTGACCGCTCGATCGATGAGCGAATTCAGTTCCCCGTCATTCAAAGCGCGCCACCAGGTGGCCAATTCCGGCGGGGAGGCGGCGGGTTGACTGCCCGATCCCGGCGAATTCGCGTCAACTTTTGCGGCGAAGTCGGCAGGCTCATCGGGTTGTGGAACGCGGTACGCGGGGCCGGCCGCACAGGCCGCCAAACTTGCGACCAACCCCAAAACCATGAACTGTGACGCTTTCACAGGATCGCCTTTCAGCGCTTCGCGGCAAGGTGTTTGCCGTCGGCATCGGGCTCGTTGACGGCCACCGTTTGACCCGATGCTATTTGGCTGCTGATGTTCAATACCAGTTTGTCGCCCGGATGCGCACCCGAGCCAAGTTCGACCAAGCTTCCGTTATCGCGGGCGATCGAAACATCATGAAATTGGATCTTGCCGCTGGCGTCGACCTGCGCAACCTGGGTGCCGCTCGCGCGAAATATCAATGCCGCGGCAGGCACTTCCACCAACCCGCGAGGCGGCAGCCTGAACGCGATGTTCACGTACATTCCGGGCACCAGCGCGTGGTTGGCATTGGGCATGTCAACCTCCACTCGCATGGTGCGGGCCTGAGCGCTGATGGATTCCGCGGACCGCGCTATTTTTCCCGAGAAGACACCACCCACGGCACCGGTTGCGCGAATTTCGGCCGGCGCACCCGCGTTCATGAATTCCCCGGAGGCGCTCTGCGGCACGTCGACGAAAATGCGCAACGGATCGGTCTGCGCCATGCGGTACAGCGGCGTGGTCGTCGTGGTACTGCCGGCCGTCACCAGGTTGCCAATGTCGATCTTGCGTTCGGTAATGGTTCCATCGAAGGGTGCCTTGACTTGTTTGAATTCCGCCAATGCGCTGTATTGGTCGACCTTGGACTTGTCCAGGTTCACTTGTGCATTGCTCGCATAGAGACGCGCCTCGGCACTTTCGTAATCCGCTTTCTTGGCTTCGCGCTCCTGTTCGGACACCACCCCCTTGGGGGAATCGCGCCAGCGTTCGTTGGTCGTCCTGCTGAATTCGGCTTCGGCCTTACGCGCTGTCACTTGCGACTCCGACGCCTTGAGCTGCGCTCGAGCCGCCTCCAGCTCGGCATCGAGTTCAGGTGTCTCAATGAGCGCGAGGACCTGGCCCTTTTTGACGTGATCGCCAATGTCCACCAGCCAGTTCGCCACATAGCCGTTGATGCGCGCGTAAATCGTCGTTTCATACCACGCCGCCGTCTCGCCCGGAAGCACCAGATCCTGTCCCTCGCTCGCCGGCCGCGCGATCACCACATCCACCGGCGGTGGCGCCGCATACGCGGCTTCTCCGGCCTTCGCGACGGCGTGCGCGTGAAGATAGCGGAGGGCGATCACTACGACAAAACAAACCAAGAGTAACGCTACCGCAATGCCGACGGCCCTCTTTGTGCGCCGACCCGTCTCGGGAGCAAAACTGGTCGACACCTCATGGTGTTCCTGGCGCGACACCTCGTCGGGAAACTGGCTGCGAGACGAATCCTCACTTGGAGGCGGTGTCGCGGGTTTTTCATGCGATAGCATCAGCTCTACCTTTAAAGTCCGAATCAGTGACCGCCGCGGGTTGACGGCGCAGCAATGTATACATCGTGGGCACGAAGATCAGCGTTGCAAAAGTCGCAAACAGCAAGCCACCGATCACCGCCCTGCCCAACGGAGCGTTTTGCTCGCCGCCCTCACCGATCCCTAGAGCCATGGGTACCATGCCGAGTATCATCGCTCCGGCCGTCATCAGGACGGGGCGCAGCCTCGTGTAACCCGCGCTCGTGGCGGCGCGCAGAGGGTCATCGCCCGCCACCATCCGTTGATTGGCGAAGGTCACCACCAAAATGCTGTTGGCGGTCGTCAGGCCGATGCACATGAGCGTGCCCATCAGCGCCGGCACACTCATGGGGGTCTGCGACAGGAACAGCATCCACAATACGCCTCCTAGCGCAAAGGGCACAGCCATCAATACGATGAGGGGATCGATCCAGCTCTGGAAATTCATGACCAAAAACAAATACACCAGAATGACGGCAAGCGCGATGCCGGTGAAGAGACCGGTATAGCTCTCGCGCATGGTCTCCACCTGACCGCTCAAGGTCACGGTCAACGCCTTCGACGCATCCGGCCGATGTTCTTTCAACACCTCATCGATGTCGCGAGCTGCACCGTAGAGGTCTCGGCCCTGCACGTCTGCATGGACATCGAAAACCGGGCGGATATTCAACTGCGAGGTTACCATCGGAACCGCCTCACGCCCAAAAGACGCCAAATTCAGCAGGAGTTGCCCGGAGGACGCGCCGGCTCCCGAGGTCACCGGCATCGTCTCCAGATCCTGCGACGAGCGGATGCGATAGGTTGGAACTTGAACCACCAGCGGATAGCTCACGCTATTGCGCGGATCCACCCAGAAGTTCGGTGCCGTTTGCGCGCTCGAATTGGTGGCCACCAGCACATTGTTGGCCGCCTCTTGTTGAGTCACGCCCGTCTGCTCCGCCAGCGTGCGGTCCATGTCGACGGTCAGCGCGGGTGCGTTCGGCACTTGAAATACGTGCGAGTCCACGACACCCGCCACCCGCGTCAGGGCGTGCGCGATTTGCGATGCCAGAGTAAAGGCCGCATCCTGGTTCGGCCCCGAAATTCTCACATCGATGGGCGCCGGCTGGCCAAAATTAAGCACTTGATCCACGATATCGGCCGGTTGAAAGAAGAACTGCAGCTCTGCAAAATGCGCCGGTAGCTCCCGGCGTAGTTTGGCGATGATTTCCGCCGTCGGCGTATGCTTTTCCTTCAAGGAGATCAATATCTCGCCATCCATCGGGCCCACAGTGGCGGAATCGCTCAGCGCGATATTGATGCCGCTGTACGGCAATCCAATGTTGTCGAGCATCACGTCGATTTGATCTCTGCCGATCAGTGTTCGAATCTGTGCCTCGACTTCGGCGAAGTATTGCTGAGTCCTCTCGAGTCTCGTTCCCGCGGGAGCTCTGACGTGCAGGCGCATCTGTCCTGCGTCCACTTGGGGGAAAAAGTCGCGTCCCAACAATGGGAAGAGCAGGACCGACACCACGATCAAACCGATGAACGCCGCCACCGTGAGTCGCGCCTGCGACAGTGCCCAAGAGAGAGTGTTGCGATAGCTTTCCCGAAAGTTCTCAAACCCCCGTTCGAATCCCGCTTGAAATTGGACCAGTGCATTCTTGGGACCGACCCGCGCTTGGGCGGGCGGGTGCGTCGACTCCCGCGCGAATTCATGCACCGCGCGGCGCATCAAATAATTAAACAACACCGGCACCATCGTGAATGAGAGAGCAAGACTCGCGAGCAGTGCGCCGATCACGGAGAGCGACAGCGGAGAGAACAGATACTTGGCCGTGCCTTGCAGCAGAAACACCGGAACGAAGACGATACAGATGCATAGCGTCGACAAGAATGTGGGAACTGCCACTTCGTTGGCGCCCGCCACGATCGAGTGATGCAGGGGTTCCCGCATCGCGACGTGGCGTTCGATGTTTTCGATGACGACGGTGCCGTTGTCGACGAGAATGCCGATCGCCAACGCAAATCCACCCAAGGTCATTGTGTTCAGAGTTTGTCCGGCAAGATTGATGAATAGCACGGCCGTGATGATCGACAGCGGAATAGCCGCGAGGATGATGACCGACAAACGCACATTCCCGAGAAACAGAATGATGACCAGCGCGGTCAAGCCCGCCGCCATACACGCACTCATGAGCACGCTATTGAGCGCCGCTTTCACGAATACCGATTGATCGAACAAGGCCTTGATGGACACGTCCTTCGGCAAGACGTTTTTGATGTCGAGCAGCGCCGTCCGCACTCCGTCGATGACGGCGAGGGTCGATACGCCGCCGGTCTTACGAATGGTCATCAGGGCGCCGGGAGTGCCGTTAACGGACACCGAATTTGTCTGGACCTGAAATCCGTCGTGCACGTGTGCCACGTCCCGCATGAATACCGTGCGCCCGTCGACCTGCTTGATCGGAAAGGCGTTGATGGTGTCGATGACATCCGGCGAGTTGTTCATGGTCAAGGTGTAATCCTTGTCGCCGATTTTCACGTCACCGGCCGGAAGGATGACATTTTGATTTTGCAAGGCACTGCTGACATCCGCTGCCGATAAGCCGCGCGCCTGCAGGGCCTGTGAGTCCAGATCGGCCATGATCACGCGCGGCTTGCCACCGTAGGGATACGGGACTTCGGCGCCGTGGACCACCGCAAGTGCGGGGCGAATGATGTTTTGGCCCAAATCGTTGAGCTTGGTGTCCGGCAGCGACTTGCTGGAGAGACTCAGCTGTATGATGGGCACGTCCGTCGCCCCGTAGCGCAACACCAGCGGCGGTGTGATGTTGCGCGGCATGTACTTCAGCACCACGAGCGCGCTGCTCGCGAGCTGCGAGACGGCGCGGGTCACGTCGGCGCCCTCGTGAAGGTAGACTTTCTCGACGCCGACACCCTCGTAGCTTACGGCTTCGATACGGGAGATGTCGTCCACTAGGGAGGCCAGCTGCCGCTCGTGCAGGGTCAAAATACGGTTCTGGATGTCCTGCGCACTCATCCCGCTGTAGGTCCAGACCACCGCCACCACCGGGATGTCGATTTCCGGGAAGATGTCGATGGGCATGCGCAAGGCCGCTCCGATGCCCATTAGCGTGATCAAAATCAGCGAGGCTACAACCGTGTAGGGCCGCTTGAGTGCTATTTCAACGACGGACATGCAGGGTCCTCTGTTACGATGAGCCCAAACTAGACCAGAGAAGTCCGGGCGTCAGGGGCCGAAAGTCATGACTCGAAGTGACTCTGGTCACTTTTTGCCAGTGACTAAAGTCACTTTCTTTGAGCCGCGTGACGCAACTCATTCGGGGCGCGACTGTCTCTTCGACAGCAGAGCCAGTTCGGTCCTCGTGTTGGCGTGCAGCTTTTCCATGATTCGACTGACGTAATTCTTCACGGTGCCTTCGGCAAGGAACAGCGTGGAAGCGATCTGTCTATTGCTCATGCTCTCGGAGATGAGTTGTAAAATCTTCTCCTCTTTGTCGCTCAATGGCTGCGTGTCGAGGATCCTTTGCGCCGAGGGATTCTTCTCGGATATGGGGGCATTGAGGACGCCTTCGTGAACAGGTTCGGCATTGGTCACCGGCGCGAGACGGCGAAACTGGTCCATTACCTTGCGAGCAATCTGAGGGGTCAATCGCGACTCTCCGCGCCTCAGGCCGCGGATGGTCTCCAGCAGTTCGTCTTCGTCCACATCCTTCAGCAGGTACGCCTGGGCGCCCGCCCGCACTGCCTCGAACACCGTTTCATCGTCATTGAGCGTCGTCAACACGAGGACTTGCGTATTCGGAAGCGACCGTGTGATTTCGCGAGTCGCGGCAACTCCTCCCTTGAGCGGCATATGTAAATCCATCAATATCACATCGGGTTGCAGCAATTGCGCGAGTTCGACGGCTTCGATGCCGTTGCGCGCCTGGCCGACCACCTCCATGTCGGGTTCCATGGACAGCAATACTGCGGCGCCCCGACGCACGAGTGCCTGATCGTCGGCGATGATGATTCGTATCGCCGAATGATCGGTTCGCTCACCGGGCGTCACGGGAGAGCACTCATACGAGCAGCTCCCGAGTCGGCCCATGAGCCTTTGATTGATGGCGATCTTGCATGAATATCCCGAAGCCATTTCCTGAAGCGCCATCATGCAACCCGGAGAGTACAGTTTGGAAGTGACTTTAGTCACTTGTTAACGTGGAGGCCGTGACCAGCCCAAGGTACGCTCACACAACTGCAATCGTGCGGTTTCCGACGGGCTCATCGTGATGTCGGATGGTGCGATGCACCAACCGGCGCCTTGACCAACCCATTCCACGGCGTCATTACGTCCGACACCCGTAGGCTATCGTGCGGGCGCGTCGCCGATGCTCATCTGTCAGCGCGAGTTCTTCGGGCGTATCAAGATCCGTCAGTGCTGTGAAGGAATGATCGGTGTGCTCGGCCTCCCGGCGGTTGGACGCCAAAACGCTCGCGTTGCGCGCGCCAAGCGACAACATGGTCTTCGCAGAATTGATGGCAACGCGATGAAGCCAGGAATAGAAAGCCGACTCGCCGCGAAAGTTCTGCAACCCCCAATAAGCATTGATGAAGGTAATCTGGACCACATCCTCCGCGTCGTCGCGATTGCCCATGTAGCGCATCGAAAGCTTCATCACCCGCTGCCGATATTTGCGTACCAGTGCATTAAATGCGCCGTGCTCACCTGACTGAGCGCGCACCACGAGCATTTGGTCGCAAGGCGCCGCATCCGCACTCAGATCCAAGTCCGCTGAGTGGCGCGGTAGCCTCCCGTGTTTTGACTCATTCCTCTCGGAGATGGATTCCGGATACATCATGTCGACGGTTATGTTGGGGCCGTTAGATTAGAATTGCCATAAGATCACATTAGAAAATGCGGACCGAGCTCACACTAACCGCTGATCGAGGGAGTGCGGGCGCGGCTACTCACCTTTTCGGCGTCAATTCCGGCGCCCGCCCCGCACTGTCAATTGCTCGCGGGGCGTCGACCGCGCACTCGCTACCTTGCGCTTGGCAATTGCGCGAGCACCGAGGGAACACGGCATGAGAGCAACTTAATGATGTTCTAACGGTCTTCTAATGGACGCCATATGCAATGTTGAGCTGTAGGAGTCCCAGTGCGAATACTGATTGTCGAAGATGATCGTAAACTAGCGGAATTCGTCGCTCGCGGGCTACGCGCGGAGCGATTCGCTGTCGACCTCGCGGGCAATGGTCGAGAAGGCGAGACCTATGTCAACTCCTACGAATACGATCTACTCGTACTTGATTTGATGCTTCCGCAATTGAGCGGCACCGAACTGTTGCGGCGGGTGCGCCAGTCCCATTCCTCGTTGCCGGTCCTCGTCCTTACTGCGCGCGACGCGATCGATGACAAAGTGATGCATTTCGAGGCGGGTGCCGACGATTACCTGACCAAGCCTTTCGACTTCGCCGAGTTGTTAGTGCGTATCAAGGCCCTCCTGCGCCGCTCACCCGCCGAGCGGGTCGATGTCTTACGCATCGCGGATCTCGAACTCAACCGGGTCACCCAGCAAGTCAGGCGCAATGGCCATCGGATTGATCTAACCGCAAAGGAATATGCATTGTTCGAATATTTGTTGTGTTCGCCCGGCCGGGTATTTTCGAGGACCATGATACTCAATCATGTATGGGATCAGA
This sequence comes from uncultured Gammaproteobacteria bacterium, assembly GCA_963799885.1. Taxonomy (GTDB): domain Bacteria; phylum Pseudomonadota; class Gammaproteobacteria; order Steroidobacterales; family Steroidobacteraceae; genus Bog-1198. The sequence continues at coordinate 137,030 of CAWCYX010000010.1, forward strand.
GCTTCGAGGGAGTGACCAACATTGTGGATGTGTACGTCCGGTACCTGCGCAGAAAGGTCGACGAGCCGTTTCCAATCAAGCTCATTCACACCGTGCGTGGAGTGGGCTATTGTGTGCGCGACGCGGAACTCGAGCGCCATGCTGCACTGGAATGAATCATCGATCGCTCGCATTTCGGTTGGGCGCGTGGTACACGCTGCTCTTGAGCGCGACATTTGCACTCGTCGGCACGGCTACTTTCTACGGCCTGCAACATTACCTACGCTCGAATTTGCGCGATTCCGTGAGCCGGCGGTCAACTCAGGTCGAGGAAATACTTCTCCAGGCACCTGCCGACGCTAGCAATGGTGCGATTGGCAGGGAAATCGAGACTCGGGTCGCGCCGGAATTCAACAATCGCTTCGTACGCGTGACCCGTGCGCCGGCGACAATGATTTATCGTTCCGGTCCACCCGTCGATCGAAGCTTCGATCCGGCGTTGGTGAGGGCGGTTCGACATGCGGACGCCACCAACATCGGGTCGCCCGTTACGGCGATCGTGGGAGATCAGCATCTCATGATTCGCGCGACACCTGTGAGCACGCGATCCGGCACGTATCTCGTCGAGCTCGGTGTCTCGATAGATCCCATCGACGCGGTGCTAAACCGCCTGCTTGATCTTCTCGCCGTACTACTCCCTGTGCTTATGGTCTGCGCGGCGGGGGGCGGCTACTGGCTCGTGAATTGGGCGCTACGCCCCGTCGATCGACTTTCACAAACCGCCGAACAAATGAGTTTACAGAATTTGACACTACGGCTTCCGGTCGTGCCGAGCGGCGATGCCCTGGAGCGCCTATCGATCTCCCTCAACACCATGCTAGGACGCTTGCGCGACTCCGTACAGACATCGCGGCGCTTTCTAGCGGATGCATCCCACGAACTTCGAACGCCACTGACGGTAATTAAAGGCGAACTTCAGGAACTGGCCGGTGAATCCCCATTGACCAAACGGGACCTGCGCGAACGGGTCGGCAGCGTACTCGAAGAAGTGGCACGCCTGGAGCACTTGGTGTTCGGATTACTCGTTCTGTCGCGCCTCGACGCCGGCGAGCCTCAGGTCGATTGGGCCGACGTCGACCTCGCGGAACTGGCGTCGAGCACCGCCGATCAGATGCGTCTGATGGCGGACGATCGCGGTATTGAGATCGAGTTCTCCGCGCTGCGAAAAGCGCTGGTCCGCGGGGATCGGGCACGGCTGAAGCAGATCGTGGTCAACCTTCTCGACAATGCGATCCGTTTTACCAAACGAGGAGGGACCGTATGGCTGCGCACCGCAATGGACGATGCGGGCAGCGTCCTCGAGGTCTCTGATACCGGGGTTGGTATTCCAGCGGACTCGATATCCCATGTATTTGATCGGTTCTATCGTGTAGCTGAGGCCCGCTCGCGCGAGGACGGCGGGGCGGGCCTTGGATTGTCAATTGTGAAATCGATTTGCTCGGCGCATGGCGCAGAAATCGAGGTTGAGAGCCGGGTGGATGCCGGTAGCTGCTTCCGAGTGAGCTTCCCGCTCGCCCGGCGATCCAGCGTCGCAACCGCTAGCGATGCACCCCGCACGCTCCATTCCAATACGTCATCGGGTCGAGAGTGCCCGAGCAACACGCTGGTCCCGATTGAAGTTTCGGCAAACCCGCAGGAGATGACCCTGAAAAGGTGAGTGCCCGCTTCCCCGAAGTGCGGTTTGTGTGAAGCCTGCCCGCATTTTCTAATGCGACGTTAGGCTATGATTCAGCGCCGACCCCTTCCTAGTTCACACTGTAGTTGCGACCTTCAAGACATGCGCCATCGGCGCGCAGAAACTCACCACGCTGCGCGGCTGTAATATTCTTCGTCGCGGGAGTCGCCACCGGTGGGGTCGCTCCGGCTGTGCCGGGCGTCGCAACGGCGGTGGTGAGTGACGATGGGTCTGCCGCTGGATTTGGATCGACGCCGGACTGTGCAGCGGCCCAGCGATGGCACTCCGCATGATCCTGCGCTTGTTGTTCGTTCGACTGCCCCGCCTTGGGATACACAAACAGCTGATTCACGACCGGCTGCTGAGTCTTCACCTCATCGGCGAGTCCGGCCGGCGGTCGGACGGTTTCGTATTCGCCCACATCACCATTCCATGTGTAGTAAACATCGTCGGCGTAGTAGTAGGGGACGCCGTCCCATAGATAGGTGTCGTAGTACCAGGGAAGGGCGCCGAAAAAGAGACCATACCCCAAACCTCCGTAGAATCCTCCGCCATACCAACCGCGACCGTAGCCGCGTCCATACCAGCCCCGACCATAGCCGTGCCCATAGCCGTAGCTTCCCGGTCCATGCCAGCCGCCACGGTAGCCGCCCCCGCGAAATCCGCCGCCACCATGAAAACCACCGCCGCCATGGAAGCCGCCGCCGCCATGGAAGCCGCCGCCTCCGTGGCCACCGCTGCCCCCTGAATGTGCTACTGCCGATCCAGAAATGCCTAAGCCGACGGCGGCGAGAGCGCCGACGATCGAAAGCAGTCGTCGTTGGGTACGCATGAAGTCATCTCGATAGCGGGCTCCGCCGCTTGTGTGGCAATGCTACTTGGTGGTCGCGCGTTCATACTCCGTTAGATTGCCCTCGCCACTCCTAGTTCCGATTCACACTGCCGGAATGTCGTATTGTGATTATCTGAAGCACCGCGCGGAGCAAAGCGGCAGCGTTCTCTAATAGTTTGCTCGCCTGCTTTTAATCTCCAGGGAGTACGCTGCAGGTGTGGATGCAACGATGACCATTCACCATAACTGCAAACGCGGCGCCATGAGCAGGCACCCACGGCTGTCCGCGTCGACTCTTATCATCGGTTTGCGCGCTGTTCTTGATGGGTGTGTGAAGTGCGGGTTTATGATTCGTGCGCTGGTGTGCGTCGTAGCTGTAACGGCCGGATGCTCGTACCTACGGGCGTCGTCGGATCCTTCTGCACCCAATCGGTGCTACGCTGAGTCAGGATGGCTTGACTCATCGAACGGCTGTTCCGTGAGGGCGGGGTACCCAGATTGCTATTTGGTCTGTCCGGATAAAGGGACGCGACGACGTTTGTAGAAGGAACTCAGCAGGTGCTGCTGGAGTAAAAAAGTTCAGAGCATGTTTTTAATGTATCTCTCGCCTGCCTTTAATCTCGACCGAGTATCTGGCTGCCGGATTGTTAGCGGCGCTGGGCCCGACGCGCCCCCGCCAAGAGTTGCCGTCTATTCATAGCGCGTCCGCCAAAGCGTAACAATCGCGATTCAAACTCCCCACACACGACAGGGTCAATCGCGCACGCGGAGGTATCATGAAGTCAACCAGATTCATCCAACCCGCTCACCGAAGAAGTTTCCGATTTGCAATCGCCGCGGCCTTCCTTCTCGGCCTGGGCGTGCTCGCCGCTTCCCGAATGCCGCAGTGGTTCGGATCGCATACGAAGACCGCACTCGCGACCGCAGTCCAATGACTCACCGATGACGCTCGCGGCCCGAGGAGCTAGCCGAAGCGGCCGGTAATGTAATCTTCGGTGAGCCGTTGCTGCGGGTTGGTGAATATCAGGTCCGTGGGTCCGATCTCCACCAGGTCGCCGAGGTGAAAATAGGCCGTGCGCTGCGAGACCCGTGCGGCCTGCTGCATGTTGTGAGTCACGATCGCAATGGCGTAGTTTTCTTTGAGTTCGTCGACCAAGTCCTCGATTCTCGCGCTCGCGATCGGGTCCAACGCCGAGGTGGGTTCGTCCATCAGAATGACCTCCGGATTCACCGCGATCGTGCGCGCGATGCACAGACGCTGCTGCTGGCCGCCGGAGAGGCTCGTACCGGGCTGCGACAAGCGGTCCTTGACCTCCTCCCACAATCCGGCGCGCTGCAGGCTGGTGTTCACCAGTTCGTCCATGTCGCCCCGGTTCCTGGTCAGGCCATGAATCCGCGGACCGTAAGCGACATTCGCATAGATGGATTGCGGAAAAGGCGTCGGCTTCTGGAATACAATCCCGACGCGCGCTCGGAGCTGTGCGACGTCCTGCTTCCGATCGTAGATATTCTCACCGTCGAGGGTGATCTCTCCCTCGACGCGGGCGCTCGGAATCGTGTCGTTCATGCGGTTCAGGCAGCGTAAGAACGTCGATTTTCCGCAGCCCGACGGACCGATCATGGCCAGCACCTGGTTGCGGCCGATGTCGAGACTCACGTTTTTGACCGCATGTTTGTCCCCGTAATACACGTTGACGCGATGTGCGGCCATGACGGGGTCGGGAATCGAATCGCGAACGGCCGGAGCACCGGCGGCAGCGGGGTCGCCGGAGCGGCCCGACCCGGCCGCTGGGTTCCTGACGGAGATCTGTTCCATGCCCATACCTTGAATCCTATCCGAAACGCCCGGTGATGTAGTCGTCGGTCCGTCGATCCCTGGGCGCCGTGAAGATTTCGCCGGAGGCGCCGATCTCGACGAGTTCCCCCAAATACATGAAGCCCGTGATGTTGGACACCCGCGCCGCCTGCTGCAAATTATGCGTCACCACCACGATGCAATATTTCTCGCGCAGCGCCTGCAAGGTCTCCTCGACCCGCAGCGTCGAAATCGGATCGAGCGCCGCCGTCGGTTCGTCGAGCAGCAGGACCTCCGGCTGCACCGCGACGGCGCGGGCGATGCACAACCGCTGCTGTTGACCGCCCGAGAGGCTCCGGCCGTCGGCAGCCAGCTTGTCCTTGACCTCGTCCCAAATCGCTGCATCGCGCAGGGCAGACTCGACCCGCAGCTTCATATCGGCGGCGCGCACTCCCCCCGCCAGCCGCAAGCCGAAAGCAACATTGTCGAACACCGACATCGGAAACGGGGTCGGCTTTTGAAACACCATGCCGACGCGGTACCGCAATTCGGCCACGTCGACAGCCGGACCCAAGATATCCCTGCCGCCGATCAGCACCTCGCCCTCCGCGCGCTGCTTCGGATAGAGCGCGTACATGCGATTGAGCACCCGCAGCAGCGTCGACTTACCGCAGCCGGACGGGCCGATGAAGGCCGTAATGGAGCGGTCGGGGAGCGCCAAATTGATGCCGTGCAGCGCTTGAAGTTCGCCGTAAAAGAAATTGAGCGAGCGAATCTCGATTTTTGGGGGGCCGGTGTCGACGATCTCGGAGGCGCCGGCCGGAGCGGGCGGACGCATCTTCATATGTCTGGGCGGTTTGGTCGACGGGATCATCGCCCGCCCCGCTCGGCCTGCAGAACGGCCAAGATGACCCGCGCAGAGATGCTCAAGATCAGAATACTCACCGTGATGATGAGCGCGCCGGCCCAGGCGAGATTCTGCCATTCCTTATAGGGACTCAATGCAAACTGGAATATCACCACGGGAAGATTGGCCATGGGAGCGTTCAGGTTCGTGCTCCAGAATTGATTATTGAGGGCCGTGAACAACAGCGGCGCCGTCTCGCCGCTGATGCGCGCTATCGCCAGCAACAGGCCGGTTACGATCCCACTGCGCGCGGCGGGATAGAGCACGCTGACGATGGTCCGCCAAGGATACGCGCCGAGAGCGGCGGACGAATCCTTCATTCCGATCGGCACCAGATTGAGCATGTCCTCGGTGGTTCGCAGGGTGACCGGAATGGCCAGTACTGCGAGCGCCAGGGCCCCGGCGATCGCGGAGAAATGACCCGTCTTGACGACCACGATCTCATAGATGAACAGCCCGATGATGATCGAGGGCGCACTCAGGAGCACGTCGTTGATGAAGCGAATCACCGTGCTCAGGCGGGAATTGCGCCCATATTCGGCCAGATATGTGCCCGCCAGAACTCCGATCGGCGAGCCGATCAAAATGCCGAGCAAGGTCATCATAGCGCTGCCGTAAAGCGCATTGAGCAATCCGCCTTCGTTGCCGGGCGGGGGCGTCATCTGCGTAAACAAGTGCCATGACATCCCGGCCAGTCCGTGCGAGATCAACGTCCAAAGAATGGCCGCCAGGCACGCCAGACCCGCCAACGTCGCCAGCAAGGAGAGCGACAGGAATATCGCATTCTTCGCCTTTCGATAGCTACGCCGATTCATGGCCTACAGGGGAACCCGTTGTTCGAGCCGGCGCAACAGCGCTTGGGCGGCCGCAATGACGGTGAACGTGATGAGGAACAGCAGCAGGCCGAGCGCAATCAGCGACGATGTATAAAGATCTCCTACGGCCTCGGTGAATTCGTTGGCAATGGACGACGAAATGGTCGTCCCCGGCGCGAGCAGCGAGGTGCTGATCCGATGGGCGTTGCCGATCACGAATGTCACCGCCATCGTCTCGCCCAGAGCCCGGCCGAGGCCCAGCATGATGCCGCCGACGATGCCCACCCGTGAATGCGGAACCACGACGTTCCAAATGACCTCCCAGGTGGTCGCCCCCAGTCCGTAACCCGATTCCTTCAGCATGGGCGGCACGGTATCGAAGACGTCGCGCATGGTGGCTGCAATGAACGGCAGCACCATAATCGCCAAGACGAAGCCCGCTGTTAAGATGCCGATGCCGAAGGGCGGCCCCATGAACAAGCGGTTGACGCCCGGAATGGAATGCGCATGGTCGATCAGCCACGGCTGCACATGGCGCTGAAGCACCGGTGCCAGGACGAACAATCCCCAAATGCCGAAGATGATGCTGGGTACCGCCGCCAGTAATTCGACCGCCACACCGATGGGGCGTTTCAGCAACGGCGGGCATAATTCGGTTAGAAACAGCGCGATTCCGAATCCCGCCGGTACCGCGAGCGCCATGGCGATCAGGGATGTGACCACCGTACCGTAGATCGGCGCCAGCGCACCGTACTCATCCGTGACTGGATTCCAAATCTCACGGGTGATGAAGGAGAAGCCGAAGTGCCGCGCCGCCGGCCAGGCGCCGCGCATCAAGGAGAGGGCCACCCCGCCCAGGATGATCAGCACAAGGATCGCAGCCACAAGCGTCCCTGCTCGGAAGATCCTCTCGTAAATCAACTGCTTTGCGGCGTGCCTCGAATCGATGATCGCCACGATGTCAGTTTCGCTCCCGCCACAACCGAAATCTCAGCGAGGCTACTTGCCGCTCCAAACCGGATGACCACCCGACGAAATGGACGACATCCAAGTCGCCTTGACCTGCGCGATCAACGGGGCCGGCAGCGGCACATAGTCGAGCTCAGCGGCCATCGCGCCACCGTCCTTGTACGCCCAGGCGAAGAACTTGAGGGCCTCGCCGACCGCAGGCGCATCCGAGGGCTCCTTGTAAACAAGGATAAAGCTTGCGCCCGTGATTGGCCAACTCTTGGCGCCCTCCTGGTCGGTGAGGATCAGATAATAGCCTTCCGCATGGCTCCAGTCCGCATTGGCCGCGGCCGCCTGGAAGGACTCGGTGCTGGGTTGGACCGCCTTGCCCGCCTTGTTGACGAGTTGCGAATAAGCCATCTTGTTCTGTTTGGCGTAGGCGTATTCGACGTAGCCGATGGCACCGTCGGTTTGCGTAGTCATGTTGGCAACACCTTCGTTGCCTTTCGCGCCGATGCCCGTGGGCCATTGCACCGAGGAATTCGCGCCAATGGTGGATTTGAACTTCGAACTTTCCTTGGACAGATAGTCGGTGAACAGGAAATTGGTGCCCGAGCCGTCGGATCGATACACCGGCGCGATCGCGGTGGCCGGAAGCGCCAACTTTGGATTGAGCTTCTTGATGGCTGGATCATCCCATTTCGCGATATCCCCGAGGTAAATGGCGGCTATCGTGGCGCCGTCCAACAGCAGCTGACCGGGCGCGATGCCCTTGATGTTGACGACGGGGACCACCCCTCCGATGATCATCGGAAACTGGACGAGACCCGCCTCCTTCAAGTCTTCCGGCTTCAGCGGCATGTCGGAGGCGCCGAAGGTGACCGTCTTGGCCTTGATCTGCTTGATGCCGCCGCCGGAACCGATCGATTGGTAGTTGAGGCCGACACCGGTCAGTTTCTTGTAAGCGTCGGCCCACTTGGCGTAGATCGGATAGGGAAAAGTGGCTCCAGCTCCCGAAATGTCCACTGCGGCGGCGGACAGGCTCATGCCGACCGCGGCTGCCGCAACCAGAATGCGTGTAATCATTGTCATATAGTATGGCTCCGATTCGATTGGCGCGGAATTATTGCTTGATCGACGCGCGTGAGATTAACCCGAAGAACCCCGGAGCAATTGCCGACGGCGCTGGAATCCGAGATCCGCCAGCATGTTCAGGGTTGTATGTTACGGTTTTGTGACAGTCGAGATTTGCGAGGAAATAATCATGCATGTAACCGAAGACGCATCGAGCAGAAAGATGTCCGCGATCGCAGGGGGGGCCGCTCTGCTCCTGGGGCTGCTCCTGGGGATGAGCGCGCGGGATGCTCGTCCGGCCGACTCCACGGTGGCCACAGTGAAGTCGCGGCACTATTTTCTCCCGGCAACGGCGGAAAACGTGCAATGGGGCTGGTACGACCCCCAGGAGGTGCCGAAGCTCACGGTCCATTCGGGCGACACGGTCTCGATTGAAACCCTGTCGCACTCGCTCGGCCGGATCAAGCCCGGGGTGGAAATACCCGAGATCATGAAGCTGCGGAAGGAGAACGACGGCGGAGGACCCCACTCGATAACCGGTCCCATCTACGTCGAAGGGGCAGAGCCGGGCGATACGTTGGAAGTGCGGATTCTAAAGATTGTGCCCAAACCGGATGCGTTCAACTTCAACCTGCCGGGCAGGGAGTTCCCATCCATCGGGCTGCTGCCCTCCGAGTTCCCCGACGGATTCGTCCGCTACTACAAATTGAACCTGGCCAACATGACGACGGTGTTCAAGCCGGGGATCGTGATCGACCTCAAGCCGTTCCCGGGGACGTTCGCGGTGGGCGTCGACCCGAACGAACCTGAAGCGAAGGCCGGTCCTCCCATCCGCGACGTCCGCGGCCGCACCAGCACATTGCGGCCCTGGAAGAATGGCTCGAATATGGATGTGAATGAGTTGCAGGCGGGCTCGATTCTGTACTTTCCCGTATTTCTCAAGGGCGGTTTGATCTGGACCGGCGATTCGCACTGCCGCCAAGGCAACGGCGAGGTCAACCTGACGGCGCTGGAGTGCGCCTACGAGGAAATCGAAATCCAGCCCATCGTGCGCAAGGACTTGAAGACGGAATGGCCCTGGGCGGAGACGAAGTCGCACTGGATTTTCATGGGATTCGACGAAGACCTGAATCAGGCGATGAAGATTGCGGTCGAGCAGACCATTCATTGGCTATCGACGCAGGTAATCGTACCGATGAGCCGGGAGGAAGCCTATGCGTTGACGTCGATCGTGGGCGATTGCCGCGTGAGCCAGGTCGTCGATATCCGCAAGGGCGTGCATTGCATGATTCCGAAGTCGGTATTCGTCCGCGGCCGGCCGCTGCAGCGCTGAGCGGCCGTCAGGCGTGATAGTCGGCCGCCGCGGTCTGATCGGCCGCCGCGCTCTTCGCGCCCATTATCGCGTTGAACACCGGGGTCAAGACGGCTGCGATGACGAGGTTCAATATCACCGTGTAGATGGCGGTGTAGCCCGGGAACGTGTATCCCCCCATTGCCAGCGGAAAAGTCGGCGTCAGTTTCGTTGCGACCGCCATCGCGGTACCCGCAATCGTGCCCGCCGCCCAACCGGCGAGTAGCGCCCAAGAATTGAACCACCGCGTATACACGCCGAGCATCACCGGAGGCAGAGTTTGAATGATCCAGATTCCGCCCAACAATTGCAGCTGGATGGCGTATTGCGTCGGCACGAAAAGAATGAATACGAGCGCACCGACCTTGACGATCAGCGACACCAGCTTCGCCATGTGCGATTCCTGCCTGTCGGTCGGGTTCTTATTGATGAACTCGCGATGAATGTTGCGGGTATACAGATTGGCGGCGGCAATCGACATGATGGCGGCGGGCACCAGGGCGCCGATACCGATCGCGGCGAAAGCGATGCCCACGAACCAAGACGGAAAGCTGTGGAGCAGTAAGGCGGGTACCGCAAAGTTGTTGCCGAACTGTTTGAAACCCGTCGCGTATTCGGGAAGCTTGTCGACCCCGGCGGCGATGACGAAGAATCCGAACAGTGCCAGCAGGCCCAGCATGAAGGTATAGCCCGGGAGCATGGCCGCGTTGCGGCGAATGGCATGACCGCTGCTGGCGCTCAAGATACCTGTCAGCGAGTGAGGATAGAGGAACAGTGCAAGCGCCGAGCCCAGCGCCAGGGTCGCGTAGGCGCTATAGGAGCCCGTCGTATGCGGTCCCGGTGCCGCCAGCAGAAGCTTCTGCGCCGGCACGGCCGCAAAAATGTGATGGAAACCGCCCAGCTCGATCGGGATCACGATGATTGCGGCCAACGCCGTGATGTAAATCAAGATGTCCTTGACGATCGCGATCGACGCCGGTGCGCGAAGCCCGCTCGAATAGGTGAAGGCGGCGAGCACCACGAACGCGACGATCAGCGGCAGATCTCCGGCGAGCCCCGAACCCGAAACTCCCAGCGCGCCGATCACCACCTGGATGCCGACGAGCTGCAAGGCGATGTACGGCATGGTCGCCACGATTCCGGTGATGGTCACCGCCAGTGCCAGCCAGCGATTTCCGAACCGGCCGCGTACGAAATCGCCGGCGGTGATGTAGCCGTGCTTATGGCACACGTGCCAGAGCCGGCGATATACCAGGAATAGCAGCGGGTAGATGATGATCGTATACGGGACCGCGAAGAACGCGACGGCGCCTGCGCCGAAGGCCAGCGCCGGCACGGCGATGAATGTATACGCCGTGTAGATGTCGCCGCCCACCAGAAACCAGGTAATGAGGGTGCCGAAGCGGCGGCCGCCCAAGCCCCATTCATGCAATTGATCCAGGTCGCCCTTGCGCCAATGAGCGGCGGCAAAGCCGAGCCAGGTAATGAAGCCAAACAACGCCACGAAAATACTGAGCGCAATCCAGTTCACTTCCCGCACGACAATCTCCCGCCGTTTCGTCTAGTTGTGCTTTTTATTCAGGCGCCGGTCGTAAAGTCAATCGCTGGTGGCAAAATAAACGACCGCCGTGAATACCGCGCTCACGATGACCCACAGGAGCTGGAACCAGTAGAAAAAGGGAATGCCCAGCAATGTGGGCTCGATCTTATTGTAAAAGGGCGGCCAGAGAGCGACTGCGAACTGAATGACGAAGAGCAGGTACCACCAGCTCCATCCGCCGCGCTTCTTGTGCGCGTCTATCATTGCGTGGCCCCTCCTTCGGCCCGAGTGCCGCCCGTTCAGGCTGATCGTACCTGAATCCGGCGTAGGACTAGTGGAATTTTTGTATCTTTCTCACTACGACCGCGCTCCGGGCCTGCCGGAGTTGGCGCGCTTGTGAACTCATGGCCTCAACAACGTGCGATGACCGGCTGTCGAGTCGCCCCGCCGCAATCATGCGATCATTTGCGTATGGCGAAAGGGCGTTATATCGAAGCGGATTCGGTCACCGGTCCGTCAACACGATGACCGTTGACCCACGCCGTAGCTTGGTCGCCGGCCTCATTTGGCTCGTCGTCGCCATGGCTTTGAGTTTCGCCGGCGCGGCGTCGTTTTGGGCCGGCCGCGCGGCACGCGAAATCGTCGTCCAGCAGCACGTGCGCAGATTGCTTCTCGAGACGGATCAATTTGCCTCGGACTTGGGTCAGGCGGTGAGTGCTCGGATGGCGGCCGCACGCACGGTGCGCGCCGCGACGTCCCTTGAGCGGACGTTCACAGCCCTCCTCCAGCAATATCCGGATCAGGGGTGGATCGCTCTGGCGGACGACACCGGGACAGTGATCGCCGGCGACGGAAGCATCCCTGTGGGTGCGAACGTCAGCGCAGCGCCCTGGTTCTCGAGCGGACGCGAACGGCCATGGATCGGGATCATCGAAGCAGACGACCGCCTGAGGAGCGACCGTTCTCCGCGGCTCGGCGACCTGTCGCTGCCTGTCCAAGATGCTGCCGGGCATACCCTCGGGGTGATCGCTGCGCATATCACCTGGCGCTGGGCCACGCGAGACTTACTGCGGCTGAGTGCCGGCCTCGAACCGTCCGCTCAAACGCTGATACTTGACGACCAAGACCGCGTAATGGTCGGCCCGAAGGACTGGCTCAATCTGCGATGGCAAGGCACTCCCACCACCGATCCGCAGCCAATCGACACCGCCGCGGCGCTGCCGGCAGCGCATGAACCCGCCGGCGCCAAGGTTCAGGTTCCCCAGTTCGAGCGCTTGCCGAGCGGCCGAACCGTTCTGGTGGCGCGTTCACCGGTGATCGTCGAACCTGACGGAGCGGCGCACGGCTGGCAAGTTCAGCTCAGCGAGCCCAAGGAACACGTTTATCAGCGCGCCAACGCCCTAGCTGAGCGCATCCTTTGGATCTCGGTATGTCTGGGCGCGGTCACGGCGCTGATCGGCGCGCTCGTCGCCCGGCATTTGACGAATCGACTACGTCGATTGACTCGCTCTGCCGCCTTAGTGGGCCGTAACGAAATCGAACGCATCGAGGTGCCGGCCGGGCGGGACGAGGTCGCGCAGCTTGCCGGCGCATTCGCCAAGGTGCTCGATGACCTGCGCCGGGAGCGCAGCGAGCTGCTGGCGTTGAGCGGCGAACTCGAACGCCGCGTCGCCGTCAGGACGCGCGAAGTGGTGCGCCTTGCGGAGGAATCTCGATATGCGGCCGTCGTTCGGGAACGCCTGAAAATTGCGCGGGACCTTCACGATACGCTCGCGCACTCGATGATGGCGATGTTGAGCGAGGTGCGATTGCTCCGCAAACTCCACGCGCACGACCCATCCGCGCTCGCGGACGAATTGGCCCGCGCCGAAGAAGTTGCGCACGATGGGCTCAATGAGGCACGCACGGCCGTAGCGCAAATGCGCTTCAATGCCGTGCGCGACACCGGCCTGGGTCCCGCGCTTGCAAAGACCTACGACCGCTTCATCGATCGTACGGGCTTGATCGGAGAATTCACTTCCGATGCCGAAGCCGCCCGCTTCGGGGACGAGCGCGCCGAAACCTTGTTCAGCATGGCCGAAGAGGCGCTGCGGAACGTCGAACGGCACGCGATGGCCAGCCGGGTGAGGGTCATGCTCGCGATGAAAAACGATACCCACCTGTGCCTGCGGATCGAGGACGACGGGATCGGCTTCGATACCGGCCATTCCCGGCCCGGACATTTCGGGCTGGTCGGGCTGCGCGAGCAGGCGCAGTTGATCGACGCGGACTTGCACATTCGAAGTGCGCCGAACCAAGGGACGACCCTCTCGGTAACGTTGCGAATCGCACCTGAAGTTCTCTCGCCGCTCGATGCCGCGGCACATTCGACGTAAACGACCTGACTTGCGGAGACTTGAAGATGCAACGCAAACGGATTCTCTTACTGGTGACGATCGCAATCGCGGCGGCCGGCGCTACGCGCGCATTCGCAGACGATCCGTGCCTCGGATTCAAGTGGGACGTTCGCAAGGAGCACGCCTTGTTCGGCGGCACCCCCGCGGCGCTCCCCGCCGGGAAGGATGTGCCCTCCGCGCCGACGATCGTCGCCGGCCGCCTGTATGCACTGCAGCTCGCACCGCAGACCGCCGTTTCGTTCGCCGTGGCGCCCGGCAAGAAGAGTGCGCCCGACGGCTCATATGCGGGCCTCGCCGTCCTGCACCTCGAGACCGCGGGCCACTACCGCGTCTCGGTGGACGCACCTGTGTGGATCGACGTTGCCGCGGACGGAACCCTCGCGGAGGTCGAGGACTATCAAGGGCTGCACAGTTGCGACGCTCCGCATAAGATCGTCGAGTTCAAGCTCGCGAGCGGCTCGCGTTTCGTCCTGCAGTTGAGCGGAGCGCCGAAGGCGGCGATCCGGTTGACCGTGACGCAGGCCCCTCCGAAGACTTAGGAGCCTCCTTGCCACGACGAACGACCGCGCCACGCCGGCGGCCGGCGGTCCGGCGTAGGCCATCGGCAGGGCGGCCGGTAAGCAGGCCGCCCCGGAGCACGCCGGAAATTGGAACTGCCTCGCCATTGCGGGGTCAAAATGCGCAGAAGCCGCGGTCGTCCCGGCCGCCGCAACTGGTGGAATTATGAAAAATCAACGCCCCGTCCGGTCGAATATCGTGGTGATCTGTCTGGCTGCCCTCCTGCTGAGCAGCGGTACCGCACTCGCTCAGGGTCACGCCGGCGGCGGTGGGCACGCGGCGGTGGGTCACGGCGGTTACGGCGGCGGCTACCGTGGCGGTTACGGCGGCGGGTATCGCGGCGGTTATGGATACCGTGGCGGCTACGGCTGGCGCGGCGGCTACGGCTGGCGCGGCGGCTACGGCTGGGGCGGCTGGGGTTGGGGTTGGGCAGGACTTGGGCTCGGTCTCTACTTCGCAACGCTGCCGCTCTATTACTCCACGCTCTGGTGGGACGGCACTCCCTATTACTACGCGGATGGCACGTACTACCTGTACGATGGCCGGGTTCGTCAATACGTCACCGTGGCGCCGCCGCCCGAAATACAGAGTCAAGTCGGTGCGCAGGGCGGTGAACAAGAACCGATCGGCACGGACCTCATCGCCTACCCGAAGAACGGCCAGAGCGCCGACCAGCAGGCGAAGGACAAATACGAGTGCCACCATTGGGCAGCCGCACAAAGCGGCTTCGATCCCACCCTGGGTGCGGCCGCGCCGGCGCGCGCCTCCAAACGTACCGACTACATGCGGGCACAGGCCGCCTGCCTCGATGGGCGAGGCTACAGCGTCAAATAGGAGCCAACAACAGTTCGAGCGTTCGGAAATAGATCTGATGCAGACGGTCGATATCGTCGACGCGCACGCACTCGTTGACCTTGTGAATGGTTTCGTTGATGACGCCGAGTTCGATGACTTGCGCACCCATGGGCGCGATGAACCGGCCATCCGAAGTCCCGCCGCCGGTCGATAGCTTCGGGGTGACCGCGAGCAATTCTTGAACGGCCTGCGTGGCGGCGTTCGACAGTCTGCCGGGCGCAGTCAGAAAGGGGTGGCCGGATACGAACCATTCCAACGTATAGTTGACTCGATGCTTGGCTAAGATGCCTTCGACGGTTGCTTTGAGTTTTTCGATGGTCTGCTCCGTCGAGAACCGCAAGTTGAAGCGCGCTTTGAGCTCGCCGGGAATGACGTTGGGCGCGCCCGTGCCGGCGGAGATGTTCGATACCTGGAACGTCGTCGGCTGAAAATGCTCATTGCCCCCGTCCCAAACATACGACGTCAGATCCGCAAGCGCCGGCGCCAGCGCGTGGACGGGATTGTCGGCAAACTGCGGATAGGCTATATGGCCCTGCACACCGTGAACCGTGAGCCGCCCGCTCAGGCTGCCGCGTCGGCCGATTTTGATCGTGTCGCCGAGTAATTTCTCGCTCGACGGCTCCCCGACCAGGCACCAATCGATGGTCTCCCGGCGCTCGCGGAGCACCTCCACCACCCGGCGCGTCCCGTCGACCGAGGGCCCTTCCTCATCGCTGGTGATGAGAAACGCGATGGTGCCCAGGTGCTTTGGGTAGCGGCGCACGAACTCTTCACTGGCGGTCAGCATGGCGGCAAGTCCGCTCTTCATATCGGCGGCGCCGCGGCCGTACAGCATGCCCTCCTCGATCACGGGCACGAAAGGGTCGGTCCGCCAGTCTTCGCGAGGACCGGTCGGCACCACATCGGTGTGCCCGGCGAAACAGAGCACGGGGCCGCCCTCGCCGCGCTTCGCCCAAAAATTGTCGACCGGCCCGAAGCGCAGCCTTTCCGACCTCGAACCCGATGAGCTCGAGCCGCTCGATCATCACCGCCTGACATCCGCCGTCCGTGGGACTGACGGAGGCGCGCGCTATCAGCTCCCGGGTCAGTTCGAGTGTCTTCGACATCAGAACCGCAGCATCGGGGGCCGTCGGCGAAGGTTCGCCCACAGTCCGTAGGCTCCCAAGACAAGCGCCGCGATCAGCACCCATGCCGGCATGGCGAGACCCAGGAAGCGCCATTCCACCTTGGCGCATTCACCCGAGCCGGTCAGCACTTTGACCAGCACATCGGTGAGCGGAAACACCTTGAGCATGAAATCGAGCGAGGCACCGCAGGCAGCGACGGTGCCCGGCGGCAGACTCTGGATATACAGATGCCGCGCGGCGACGCCGATGGTCGCGAGCGACGCCAACCCGAGCAAGCCCGGCGTACACCCGCCGCCCCCAACCCGCCGGGTCGTGAGCGGCGGCGATCGCGAAGCTCACGCCGATGGCAAAGATTCCGACGCGCTGGAAAATGCATAATGGACAGGGCTCCAGATGCATCACGAACTGGGCGTAGTAGGCATAGGCGAGCAGCAGCGGCGCAAGCCAGCGCCCCCAGAACATTAGCCGTTCGCGCCGTCATCAGCGGCGAGCGAGCGCGTGCGCAGCGTCGATTTGTTTGGCGACGTCCTCGAGCGAGGTGTGGCGAATGTCCTTGCCGTGCACCATGTAGATCACATACTCGCAGATATTCTTGGCATGGTCGCCGATACGCTCCAGAGACACGCACGATCCACATGATCTCCAGCGCGCGGCGAATGGTGCGGGGATCCTCCATCATGAAGGTGATGCACTGACGATGGATCGATTCGTACTCTTCGTCCACCATCCTGTCTTCCTGAGCCGTCCTCACCGCCGCCTGCGAATCCATTCGGGCAAACGCGTCGAGCGCATCGTGCACCATGTGCGCGACCTGGCGCCCGAGATGCTTGACCTCTCGATACTTGTCCGCCGGCCGTTCCATCGTGGCGAGCTGCGAGGCGATGTAGCCTATCTTTTCGCCTTCATCGCCGATGCGCTCGAGGTCCGTGATGGTTTTGATGATGGCGACGATGACGCGCAGGTCTCCGGCCGCCGGCGCCCGGAGCGCCAGTATCCGGCTGCACTCCTCGTCGATGGACACCTCCATGCCGTTGACCTTGTAGTCGTCGGTGGCCACGGACTCGCCCAACTGGCTGTCCCCCTCCACGAGAGCGGTAATGGCCTTCTGCAGCTGCTGCTCCACGAAGCCGCCCATCTGCAGCACCTGGTTGCGCACCTTCTCCAGGTCTTCGTTGAAGCGCCGGGAGATGTGGTGGGTGAGATCGGCAGTTTCCATGATATTTACCTTGCAGCTGGAAGAACGCGCACCTGTGGTGCGTCGAACGCCGTCCATAGTACGGCGTGACTCATTTACATCCGATTACACCGCGCGTCAACACTGGGAGCGATAAATGTGACGCGAGCAGCCTAGGCACTGGCAGCGGCGCGCAGCCCCGCCTGCCACACTCGCTGCGGCGGAAAGTGGCAGGTGAAAGTACTGCCTTTGCCTTCCGTGCTCTGCACGTCGAGCCAGCCGCCGTGGCGCTGCAAAGCATGCTTCACGATGGCGAGTCCGAGACCCGATCCGCCCCGGTCGCGCGAGCGTCCGGCGTCCACGCGGTAGAACCGTTCGGTCAGCCGCGGAATGTGCTCCGCCGGAATGCCGATTCCGCTGTCGATCACCGAGAAGTAGGCGCCCTCGACGTCGGTCCACCATCGCATTCGCACCGTCCCATCGGACATGGTGTACTTGAGCCCGTTCACCAGCACGTTGGTGAATGCCGACTCGATCTCCTGCGGGGAGCCGTACAGGCCGTCCTCCGATTCCAGATCCAGTGAGACCTGGCGCGGCCGATTGGGGCGCGCCAAAGCGTCGCGGTGCAGCCGCTCGAGCAAGGCCGGCACATCGATGGGCTCGCGCGGCGCCTCGCCGTCGGTGGATTCCAGGCGCGACAGTTCCAGCAAATCCGAAATGATGGTATTCATGCGCTGCGCCTGCGCGCGCATGTCCTTGATGGGGCCCGCCCATGTTTCGTCGATGGAGGGATCGTCGGCAAGCGTGTCGAGGTAGCCTGAGATCACGGTCAACGGCGTGCGCAATTCATGGGACGCATTCGCCACGAAATCCTTGCGCGTGGCCTCCAAGCGCATCTGCCGGGTGACATCCCGCACCAACAGTAGGGACTGACCCGCCCCGTACGGCACCAACTGCAGCGCCAGGTACAAATCGGCGTGCACGGGCGGCCGGATGACCAACGGAATCGAGAAGTCATCCGCCATGCAGGTAGCGGACGAACTCCGGCGTGCGGATCAAATTGTCGACCCGCAGGCCGACGTCGACGGGACGCTTCAGTCCGAGGAGCCGGGCAGCCTGTCGATTGAACCAGACGATTTCGTTCTGGCTGCTCAAGAATGATGACGCCGTCCGGCAGCGCCGCGGTGGAGCGCCGCAGTTCGCGGTACAGCTGCACCAGGCGCTGCTTGTGAAATTGCTTGCGCCGGTGCAGGCGCACCACTTGACCGATGATGTCGCCCCAAATCCCGCCGAGATTGGGAGGATCGATTTGCGAGCGCAGCCGCAGCCAGCGGTCCAGGCGATACAGATTGAGAAACTGCCAGCCGAGATACAGACTGGCGGCCAGCCAGGAGCCAGGCCAAATGGGCCCGAACAGCAGCCCGACCACCAAGCCGGCGAGCAAGATGCCCGCGAGCCGCGCGAGCGCAAAGGTCCACATCGATGCCATGAGGCGGAGCCTAACTCATCCTATTGGCAAAAGACTCGTCTCAAGAGTCGCGCGCCGAAAAGCGATACCCGGAGCCGCGTACCGTCTGAACCAAGCGATCCAAGATGATACGGCTCGAGCGCCTTGCGCAACCGACGAATGTGCACATCAACCGTGCGCTCCTCCACGTAAGTATTGCCCCCCCATACCCGGTCGAGCAACTGGCCGCGGGTGAACACCCGCTCCGGATGCGTCATGAAGAAATGCAGCAAGCGGTATTCCGTGGGTCCCAGCGCGATTTCGCGCTCGCCTGCGCTCACCCGATGACTGGAGTCGTCGAGCTTGAGGCCCTCCACCTCCACCGTGTCCGCCGCGCCGGCCGGAGCTGCTCGGCGCAGTACGGCCTGGATGCGTGCGAGCAGCTCGCGCGGCGAAAACGGCTTGGTGATGTAGTCGTCTGCGCCGCTCTCGAGACCTCCAACCTTGTCCTGTTCCTCGGCGCGGGCCGTGAGCATGATGACCGGTATTTCTTCGGTATCCTTGGCGCGTTTCAGCGAGCGGGTCAGTTCTAAACCACTCATGTCGGGCAGCATCCAGTCGACCAGCATCAAGTCCGGCCGAACATCGACGATACGCGCTCGCGCCTCCCGGCAGTCCTCGGCCTCCCGCACTTCATAGCCGGCCCGGCGCAGTCCAAAGGCAACCATGTCACGGATGCTCTTTTCATCTTCGACGATGAGGATGCGCTTGGCGGTCATATTGTTGCTAGTCCCTTGATTCTTTTAGCCCGCTATTACATGCGTGCCATATGACAGTTCCATGACAGCTGAATACTCACTCCGCCGCCGCCTGCTTCGATAGGGCACGTTCCGCTTCCGTCAGCGCCACCTTGTCGCGCAAATAAACAGGGATGAGGTCGGCGGGGTCCCCGCCTTCGCCCAGCTTAAGCCGGATGGCACCCAGCCGCGCCATGTCCTTGGCGTCGGGCAGCGCCGCGCAGGCGCCGGCGGGCAAGGTCAGCCCGGCAAGAGCCCGAAGAGCCGGGTAGGCCGCAAAACCCCGACCGATACCCTGAAACGGGCCCGCCAGCGGAACCTTGACCGACTGCGCGTCGCCCACCGCCGCCGCGCCGCGGGCGGCGACGCCACGAGTAGGGTGGGTGGCGAAGCAGCCCCAGTACACCTCGCCCATTCGCGCATCGAGACAGGCCATGACCTGATCCGCCCCGCCGCGCATCGCTTGCCAGCCCAAGGCCTCCAGTGTGGTCACGGCGACCACCGGCAGCGCCGCACCGAATGCCAGTCCTTGCGCCACCGACACACCGATCCTGACTCCGGTAAACGCGCCCGGACCGACGCTGGCGGCGATACCGTCCAGCATCCCGAGGACGGTCCCTGCTTCGGCCAGAACCGCATCGACCATGTCGAGAATCTGTTCGGCGTGGCCGCGGCCCACTTCCTTGAACACACCGATGACCCCCGCATCCGTCAGCAACGCGACGGAGCAAGCTTCCGTCGCCGTATCGAGAGCGAGGACCTTCATGTCAGGTGGCCGTCATGACTGCGCGTTGCCTGCCCAGCCGCTCCCTGAGAAATTGCGCGCCGGCGCCAGCGTCGGTAATGACGGGACTCGGCGGCAGCGCCTGCAGGAATAGCTTTCCATATCCCTTGGTGGTGAGCCGGGGATCACCGAGCACGATGATGCCGAAATCATCGAAATCGCGGATCAAGCGGCCGACTCCCTGCTTCAGGGCCAGCACGGCCTGCGGCAATTGATACTCGGAAAAGGGATTTCCGCCGCGCCGGCGGATGCCCTCGAGTCGCGCCTTGAGCAGCGGATCGTCGGGCGCGGCGAACGGCAACTTGTCGATGGCCACGATCGAAAGCGCATCACCTTTGACGTCGACGCCTTCCCAAAAGCTCCCCGTCGCAAGCAGGACGGCGTTGCCGAGTTCGCGAAACCGGTTGAGCAACGCTTCGCGCGGCGCCTGCCCCTGGACCAGAACGGGGAACGGTGGTTCGGGAAAGCGCGCCTTGAGGGCGGCGACGCCGTCGGCCAAGCCGCGATAGCTGGTGTAGAGCAGGAACGCACGGCCGCCGCTCGCTTCGAGCAAGGGGGCACAGGCGCCTATGAACTTGGCGGCAAATCCGGGATGCTGCGGCTCCGGCATACCTCGCGGGAGATAGATGCGCGCCTGATCGCGATAGTCGAAGGGGCTCTCGATGTGCAGCGTGCGCGCCTCCGGCAGACCGATGCGGGCGGCAAAATGCGTGAAGTCGCCGCCGATGGCCAGGGTCGCCGACGTGAACACCCACGCGCACGGGCGCGCCTCGACGTATCCACGCAACCGATCCGCGATCTCGAAGGGCGTGAACTGCAGGGACAGGCCGTTTGCTGCTGCCTCGACCCATCGCAGCCCGGAAGTCTCCGGGATCGAAGCCAATTCCCCTAGACCGGCAGCCAGTGCCTTGGCCCTGCGAGCGCAATTGGCGGTACCCGCGCCAGCGCCCAGGCCCTCCAACTCTTCGGCCAGATCGCCGAGGGCGGTCTCGATCTCAGGCAGAACGTCCAGAAAGGCGTCGGGTAGATTCGCCCAGTCGTAGCGGCCGGCGCCACCCGGCACGTTGCCGCGCAGATCGTCGAGACGCGCCTCCACGATGGCGAGCTCGCCCACGATCGAGGGCGCCCGCACGGCAGCCGCCGCAAGTTCGGCGGCGACGTCGCGCAACAGAATTTGCACCTGTCGCACCGACCAGTTCTGCCCGAAAAACTGCGCCGCTATGTCGGGGACTTGATGCGCTTCGTCCAGGATGACGGCCTCGGCGCCCGGCAAAAGATCGCCGAATCCCTCGTCCTTGAGCGCGAGATCCGCGAGCAGCAAGTGATGATTCACCACCACGATCTCCGCCGCTTGGGCGGTGCGGCGCGCGTCGAACACGTGGCAGCGCGTGAACTGCGGGCATTCCTGGCCAAGGCAATTCTCCCGCGTGGAGGTAATCATCGGCCATGCCGCGGACTGTTCAGGTAGGTCGGTAAGTTCCGACAGATCCCCGGCCTTGGTGGTCGATGCCCAGCGCGACACCTTGGCCAGCACGCGCGCGACCCCGCGGTCGCCTGCCAACAGCGAGCCCTGCTGCAGGGTCAACTCCAGTCGATGCCGGCACAGATAATTCGCCCGTCCCTTGAGCAGCGCGACCTTGACCGGCAGTCCCAACGCTCGGGCCAGCATCGGAACATCACGCCGAAACAACTGGTCCTGCAGCGTCCTGGTACCGGTTGAAATAATAATGCTCCTGCCGGACAACAGGGCCGGCACCAGATAGGCGAAAGTCTTGCCGGTGCCGGTGCCGGCCTCGACGATGAGCGGCTCCAATTGAGCCAATGCGCGCCCGACGGCGGCAGCCATGGACGCCTGCTCCGGGCGAAAGGCGTAGCCCGGCAGGGCGCTCACCAGCGGCCCGCCCGCACCGAAAACATCTTTATAGTTGGTGTCGATGAGCGCAGCCGGCAGTTATTTCACTACCGCACGAAACCGCGCGAACGCCACGGATTTGGATTTCAGCGTATTTTTCAATTGCCACCGGATGTAAGTGTATTCGTCTGGTTTGGCCGGCCGAGAATGTCCATCGGCATCGCTGACCCGAAGGTTCTCGGGCCGGTCGAAGAACCGCCCGTCGTCGACCGAATAGCGCACCTCCGCGCCGGGACCTGTCGCGGAGTCCGCAACGTACATCATATGAGAAGGCACCGCGTACGTGACGATGGGATTGCGAACTGCCGTGCGCCCGGGGTTGCGGATCTCCAGTGTGTAGACCACTTGGTCGCCGGGCACGACACGATTGGCCGGCACGAGTTTGACGACGTCGCGGCCCCCTTGCACCGCCAGGGTTTCGACCTCGGCAACCGCCTTGACCACCAGCGCTTCAGAGGTGGCTTGACCACTCGCCGCAAACGCTATGCCGATGCCGCATAACGCTCCTGCGACCACGCAGATTCCGGTCCGTCTTAGCATCAAAAACTCTTCATACTTCTGTTTAAAAATCAATCATGTAGGAACATAATCTAGGAACAACATTGGAAACTGTTGCAGCGCCGTCATCCCCAACCGATCCTTTTGAATCTGAAGTTGGCTACCGCCTCATCCATCTGTCATCCTCGCTAGTCTAGTACAGGCGGCACTCGGGGACTCTCATGGCTACGGCACCACAACATCTCACGTCTCTCGCCTCACTGAGCCGCGACGTCGCAAACTGGGTCGATGAGGTGGCTCGGCTCACCCAGCCGGATCGCATTTATTGGTGCGACGGCAGCGAGTCCGAGTTTCAGATGCTGCAGCGTGAGTTGGTCGCGAAGAAGGAATTGCTGCCGCTCAATCAGACCGAGTTCCCCGGATGCTATTTGTACCGCTCCAATCCGTCCGACGTGGCCCGTGTCGAACATCTCACGTTCGTCTGCACCGAAGATCAAGAAGATGCCGGCCCCAACAACAATTGGATGGCCCCGGAAGATGCTCATCAGAAGATGGACGCCCTGTTCGCCGGATGCATGAGGGGACGCACCTTGTACGTGGTGCCTTACTGCATGGGGCCCATCGATTCGCCCTTCTCCCGCTGCGGCGTCGAGATCACCGACAGCGCGTATGTAGTGCTCAATATGCAGCTGATGACCCGCATGGGCCTGCCGGCGCTCGAACGCATATCGAATGACGGCTCGTTCGTGAAGGGCCTGCACTCGACGGGCGATCTGAATCCCGACCGTCGATTCATCATGCATTTTCCGGAAGAGCTCACGATCAAGAGCTTCGGATCGGGCTACGGCGGTAATGCGCTCCTCGGCAAGAAGTGCCACGCTCTGCGCATCGCCAGCTGGCAGGCGCGCTCCGAAGGCTGGCTCGCGGAGCACATGCTGATCGTCGGCATCGAGAATCCTCAGGGCGAGATCCATTATCTCGCCTGCGCCTTCCCGTCCGCTTGCGGCAAGACGAACCTGGCCATGCTGATTCCGCCCGCCAGGTACCGCGGTTGGAAGGTTTGGACGGTGGGCGATGACATCGCCTGGCTGCACCCGGGGAACGATGGTCGGTTATATGCGATAAATCCGGAGTCGGGCTACTTCGGCGTGGTCCCCGGCACCAACCCGAAGACCAACCGGAACGCCTACGAAACCATCCGCAGGGACACGATTTTCACGAATGTGGCAGTGACCGCGGATAATCAACCCTGGTGGGAGGGGCTTTCCGAGGGCACGCCGGTGACCGACTGGCAAGGTCGGCCCTACGATCCCGCGAACGGCCCTGCGGCTCAGCCAAATTCCCGCTTTACGGTCGCCGCCAAGCTGAATCCCGCCTACTCGAAGATGGCCGACGCTCCGGGCGGCGTTCCCATATCCGCCATCGTCTTCGGCGGGCGCCGCCGGACGCTCGCTCCTATCGTGTTTCAAGCAAGAAATTGGTTGCACGGCGTCCTGGTGGGCGCCGGCGTCGCATCCGAAACCACCGCCGCCATAACCGGGAAGGTCGGCGTCCTGCGCCGCGATCCCATGGCAATGAAACCCTTCGCCGGATACAACTTCGGGGATTACTGGTCGCATTGGATCAATGTCGGCGCGCAGCTCAAGTCGCCGCCGCAGATTTTTCACGTCAATTGGTTCCGCCAGGACGGCGCGGGCAAATTTTTATGGCCGGGCTTCGGCGACAACCTGCGGGTGCTGAGGTGGATCATCGATCGTTGCCAGGGCGCCGCCAACGCGCGCACCACGGCCATCGGGCAACTACCGCACCCGCAAGACCTGGACACGCAGGGCTTGGAGCTTGCGCCCGGTGCACTCGAGGAATTGCTGGCGGTGGACCCGGCTGCGTGGCGCGAGGAATTCCGGGGGATTGCCGACTATTTCGCTGAGTTCGGCAACCGCATCCCGCCGGCGCTCGCCACCGAGCTCAACGATTCGCTCGCGCGGGTCACCGCGGCCGCTGCCGAATAAACGAGCCGCTCGCGAACCACCGCGCGAGCACGCCTATTCTTCGCAGGTGTACCGAATAACCTGGGACGAGTTGCTGTCCGGTGCTTTCCCGAGCCCGATCAGCCCTTCGCCGCGAATCTGCATGGAATCGCGGCGAACGAAGGCTTCTTCGCCGTCTTTGCCGATGACGAACGTACCATTCGTACTCTGATCGATCAGCATGAATTTATTGCGGTTGAATTCCAGTCGGGCGTGCAGCCGCGAGATCAGATTGCCCTTGATGACGAGGTCGTTCTCCTCGGCTCGGCCCATGGTGATGCTCGCGCGACCGTCTTCCACCAGAACTTCCTGGCCCTGATAGCGCAGGCGCAGGCGCAAGCCTTTATTTGACCGCTCGCGTGAAGTGATGGCGATGGCGGGAACCATGCTGGTGATATCGTCGGTTTGCCACAGCACCTCGAAAAGCGCCACCTCGCTGCTGCGGCCCTTGAGGGTTGCGATGTCGATCTGACGCACGGAAGCGCGCCACTCGCTCGACAGCCGCTCGACCATGGTGGCCGTGGTGATGATCTGTCCCGCCTTGGCCTGACTGGTCATGCGGTTCGCGGTATGCACGGCGGAGCCGAAGATATCGCGGTTTTCCAGCACCACCGGTCCAAAATTGCACCCGATTCGGATGGCGACGGTTTGCTCGTCGACCTTCAGGGAGGGATGCAGAACGATCTGCTTCTGCATCTGGGCTGCGGCGTTCAACGCGTCATCGGCCGTCGGGAACGTCGCCATCACTTCGTCGCCCATGGTCTTGATGACGGTACCGTGATTCTGGTCGGTTGCGGCGCGCATCACGTCGATGCAGATGCCGACCATGTCCCGGGCACGCAGATCACCAAGCAATTCATAGAGCTTGGTGCTGCCGACGACGTCGGCGAATACGATGGCAACTTCGATCTCTTTTCCCACAGGCCGCAAATTATACTTAACCTGGCATCGGACGTTTCAGGCGTTTACGCGGCCAAACCCTGATTAATGATCGGCAGGGCTGAAAAAAGCGCATCCGGAGCCGCATTGGGTCGTGCGGCAACCTCGGACAGGAACCGGCGCCAGGCTCGCGCACCCTCGCGGCCCGTCATCAACCCATGCATGTGGCGCGCGATCGAATGCAGCCGCGCGCCCCGCCGCGCCTCCCGTTCGGCGTAGCAAACCATGTGCTCGATGAACTCGGCGGGCTGCGGAATGCGCCACGCAGGATTGAAAATCGCACGCTCCAGTTCGGCCAACAAAGCCGGCCGGTGATACGCCGCTCGGCCCAGCATGACTCCGTCGAGACCGGCGTCCAACTGGGCGCGAACCGCCGTCGACTCGGTAAAGCCGCCGTTGATAACCAACGCCAATTCCGGACGCTCCCGCTTCAGCTGATGCACATAATGGTACTTCAACGGTGGAATCTCGCGATTTTCCTTGGGCGACAAGCCGGGGCGCGCCAGTCCGCCCAGGATGGCGGCGCGCGCGTGTACGATCAGCGCCTCGGCACCGGCCGCGGCTACCGCCGTCACGAACTGCGAGAAGAATTCGTAGTCGTCCCGCTCGTCGATCCCGATCCGGCATTTTACCGTCACCGGGATCCGCACAGCGTCGCGCATCCGGCGGACGCAGTCGGCCACCAGCGCAGGAGTGCGCATGAGGCAGGCGCCGAATGCCCCGCTCTGCACCCGATCGCTGGGACACCCGACATTGAGGTTGATCTCCGCGTAGCCGGCCGACTCCCCGATGCGCGCGGCCTGCGCCAATTCATCCGGATCGCAGCCGCCCAGTTGCAAGGCCACCGGGTGCTCGGCGGCGTCATGCTCGAGCAAGCGGGCCGCGTTTCCCCGCACGACGGCCGCCGACACCACCATCTCCGTGTACAACAAGGCATGCGGCGCGAACAGACGGTGGAAATAGCGGCAGTGACGGTCGGTCCACTCCATCATCGGCGCAACATTAAGTCTTCTGTCTAACATATTGATATAGAAATATTTAGTACGATCTAACGGAGCGCTATTTCCGCGTCAGGCTGTTCAATTTACCATCTGTCGATACGCAAGTGCGCGCATCGCGGTTTTGCGGGCTCTTCGAGGTTTGCGGGATCTGCGGAAGGAAAGGTTCGTTAAATCGCGCAACCGTCCTCATGCGCCATCCAGTGAACGAAGCGATGCAGCGGATACATCGCGTCGTGCGGATTGCCGATGGTGCTGGGGCCGGCCTCGCCGAGACGGACGATGCGCTGCGCGCCGCCGCTTGCCAGTCGGTCTCGATAGTCGGCCATGCGATTGAACGGATAGAAGCCCACCGTCTGCGTCGCGACGTTGATATAGCGCACGGCCGCATCGAGCGACGGCACACGGACGACGTTGGCCGTCTTGTTGATGGGATGAAACTCCACCGGCTCATCCGAACGAATGACGCAGCCTCGCCCGTCGGTCCTGCCCCAGACGCGAAACTCATCGTCCATCATCATCATCGTCTCGATCTGCTCGCGCAGGTCCATGTCGAGCGGACGAGCATCGCCGGATGCGGCGGCACGTTGGACGATGCGCTTATGCAACTTTTCGCAGAAGCGGTCGACCTGGTCGTGGGCGCCTTCGACATAGATGAAGCGGCTTGCGACGCATGCTTCCTGATTGAGAATCATGACGTCGGCGCTCGCCAGGTCCGCCGCGGCAGCGAGCGTTTCGTCGGAGGCGAATGCCTCCCT
The DNA here is from genome assembly GCA_963799885.1 of uncultured Gammaproteobacteria bacterium. GTDB lineage: Bacteria > Pseudomonadota > Gammaproteobacteria > Steroidobacterales > Steroidobacteraceae > Bog-1198. The sequence goes on from CAWCYX010000010.1 coordinate 164,276, forward strand.
GCCCACCATGGAAATCGAGGTCTTGGGATCGAACGAAACGAGCTGAAAACCCGGGCCCAGATACTTGATGACGTTGTTGATCGCATCGCCGCCGCCCCAGGCGACGATCTTGTCGAAATATTGCGGGCGATAAAGCACCTGCTCCACCGAATCATCGCCGCCGCGCCAATAGACCGCCGACATCGACTTGACGATGGCGTGGTCAGGATCGATGTCCGCCATGGTCCGCAGGATGGCGACCGTCGTGAAAGGATCGCTCGATGACATCTTGAAGAGATTGACCGCCTTCACCATCGCGCCCTGCGCGATGGACTTCACGGCAACGCCGGGCGAATTGCCGGGCAGGACGTGAACGAGCCGCGGCGCGAAGGCGCGGACGAAGCTGCGCCGGCCGGTGTAGTCCTGGTGGGGAACCCACTCGTCCAGCGCGTTCGGATCGGCGAAGTTCTGCTCCACCACGGTGTTGAGCAGCCGCTTGTCGAGATAGGCGGCCGCACCTTTGACTTGGTTTTCCAGCACACCGCGCGGCAGGATATGCGTCGGCGCACATGCGATCGAAGCAGCTCTTGCACGAAAGGATTGTTCGGATCGGCGAGCCGTCGACCGGTCTCTACCAGGAAATCGATGATTTCCGCCAGCGGCACGTTGAGCAGCGGCGGTACTTCGGTGCGCGGATGCACGATCCGGTTCAGGTCGATCTTGGGCGTCGCGAAATGGACGCCGAGATCGCGCGATCGATGAATGGCATCGTTGCCTTCGACCAGCTCGCCGCGCGCAAAAAACGGAGCGGAAATCGCGGCTGTCGGTTCGCTCGCCTTGAGATCAACTACAGAGTTCATGCCACACCTCTTACGTATGCGTCGACCGTGCCCGCGCAGCCGATCTTGTCGTCGCCCTCGAGGTCCGCGTAACGGACGATATTGTCGCGAATCGACGGTCCCTTGCTGCCGCAGGCGCACGGGCTGAAGTCGATCGATATCTTGTCGCCCGAGATGACGCCGCCCCAGCGCCCGTCGAGCGACAGGTCGAAGAATGCTGCGCGCCCTTCATACTCGCCGTTGGTCACGGGCAGGAGGCTGTCGCCCGTCTTGTCGAGGATCAGCGGCACCACCCACGGCGGCACATGATAACGGCCGCCCGCCTGGCAGCGCGGCATGCCGGAATGCAGCTCCTGCATGCTGTAGTTCTGATAGTTGCGCTCCGGCCGGATGTTGAAGGTCTCATAGACGAACTCGCGATAGTCGTCCGGCAAGCTCGGCGCGCTTTAGCCCGCCGCCGACATAGATCGAGTTCTCCGGATTAAAATCCTTGGCGCTGTAGCCCAATTTCACGCACCGCCTTGGCGACGTTGTAGAGACCCGCCCACAGGCCGGAGACATGTAGCTTGCTATGACGCGCTGCCACCACGGCCTGCGCGGTGATGCCGACCGCTTCGTCGACCGCCTTCTGGCGCGCCGCCGAGATTTTCTCGAACGCGGCGATGTCCTCCGGCTTCGCCGTGCCATCCGCGATTGCCTTGCGCAGCACCACCATCTGCGTCAGGCCGCCGACGGTGATGGGCGGAACGGGGTACGCGAAACGCTCGTAATTCGGGTCCTGCATGGCCGCCGTATAAGCCTCACCGGTTGCGAGGTTGCGTGCCACGTGCGCGATCGCCGCCATGCCGAATATGCGCCGGTCCTGCGCGGGCTTTACGCCCGATCCCCACGAATAAGCGGCGACAGCTTCCGTCTTGCACCAATCCATGTCCTTCTGGGAAGCGACGAGCATGGCGGACTTGCCGGTCGTGCCGCTGGAGCAGGACACGAAGATACCATTGTCAGCGAGCTTCTCGATCCAGTCGTCAACCTCACGGGCATCCGATACTTGGTCCACCGGCACGCGGTGGGTGGAGACCGTATCCAGCCATCTGGACAATCGGTCCCAGCGCTTCTGCGCGAGCCAGCTCTCGGGATAGCTCTTATAGGCCGTGTGTGGCAGTAGAAGCTTGACCACAGCCTCATGGCTGCGCACTTCGGTAATGCCCGCCTCCCTGGCGCGGTGTCCCACCAGCTTGATCTGGAGCTTCCGTTCCTGGAAGCGTTCGTTCATCGCCCCGATTTGCGCCTCGCGCAGCTCCGTAAAGGGGATATCGTAGCGATCTTTCGCCTCGACGAGGCGAGTCAGCCGCTCAACAGCATCACCCATAAGCTGCACCCCTAAGCTTCACCCACACGGCATTATCCTTTCCTGTTGCACTGCGACGATGTATAATGGTACCAGTGCGTTCCATTATGAACTCTTTACCGTTGGAGAGCAAAGAAATTCGCATTCACGCAAATCTGACGGTCTCGCGCCCCGGCGTGGGGCGGCCGACACGCGCCCAACAGCAGCATCGCCACGAGGAACTCCTGAACGTTGCGCTCGACATATTTTTGGAAAGAGGCTTCGAGCAGGCCACGATGGAGGAGATCGCCATCCAAGTCGGCATGTCGAAACGCACGGTCTACGCCCAATACGAAGACAAGGGCACTCTATTCAAAGCCGCGGTGAGGCGGGCGATTGAACGCTATACCGTGCCGCGGGAGGCACTCGAGGCGGTCGCAACCGATGACTTGGAGGAAACACTGGCTGCAATCGCACGCCTCCGGATCGCCAATGTAGCGACGCCCGTCGCGACCAAACTGCAACGCATCCTCAGCGCTCAGTCCTACCGCTTCCCGGAGCTCTTCCATGCCGCCTTCGAGGAAGGGGCCGGCCCCACTATCAGCTTTCTCACTGATCTGTTCGAGCGTTATCAGCAAGCAGGGAGACATCAACGTGACCGAACCGCGACGCGCAGCGGCAGCCTTTCTGAGTCTGGTGGTGGGCGGCCCGGCGCGCATCATCGTGTCTGGAAATATGCTCGACGACACGGAAACGGAGAAGCACATCCGCTTTGCCGTCGGCCTTTTTCTGCGGGGCGTCGGCCGCCGCTAACTCAGGCGTTCCCTGCCTGAATCCTAACTCCGAGGCCTGAATCCTAACTCCGAGGCCTGAATCCTAACTCCGAGGCGTGCAGGGCGGAGCGGTTCCATCGCGGCACAGATCGGGACCTTGATCCCGTTTCACCGCGCCCGGATCATCCTCGTGGGAAACGGCGCTGCCCGCTACGCACCCCGACATGATGCAGGCCCAAGTCAACACCGCGGCAATTCCCGTCACGGCAGTAATTCCCTTCATGATCGAATTCCTTTCATGACCGCTCCTTTTACGGGCGGTTCGAGTCACCGAGCATCGCTTCTGATGAGCGAGTCTAGTTATCTCCCGGCCAAAAGAAATCCGGCCGCGAACGCGTTGCGGCGTCCACTGCCGTCCTACACGAGGAGCCGGCACAAGCGGCGCGGACCTCCAACCCCTTTTCATACAGTAGTGCCGGAACCCGAACACTGGATTTACGGTCACGCCGACAGCGCGTACAGTTTGGCCATGAGTCGCAGTTTCTTCGGTCACCAAGCCTTCAAAGGTCGAGGCGCTTTGTCCAACCCGGCGGGTCGATTCGACACACTGACTGTCGAACAGTCCGATGACGGCTGGTATCAAGAGGAGGCCCCGGGAAGCCTGCAGGAAACCGTCCTGCCGGATGCCGCGCGCGGCATCATCACCAGCAATGACTCACCGGATGTCGGGTTCGATGTTTCCATCAATCCGTATCGCGGCTGCAGCCACGCCTGTGTCTATTGCTTCGCCCGGCCCACCCACGCGTATCTGGGCCTGTCGGCGGGACTGGACTTCGAAACCAAGCTTTTCTACAAGGCCGACGCCGTCAAACTGCTCGAAGCGGAGCTCTCCAAACCACGATACGTGTGCAAGCCGATTGCTCTCGGCATCAACACCGATGGCTATCAGCCGTTGGAGCGGCGTCTCGGCGTCACTCGCAGCATTCTCGAAGTGCTGGCCCGCTGCCGGCACCCGGTGTCGCTCATCACGAAGAGCACGCTGATCCTGCGCGATCTCGATCTGCTGACGGAGCTGGCACGCGACCGGCTGGTTTCCGTCACGTTGAGCATCACGTCGCTGTCCGATGAAATCAAACGCACTCTCGAGCCGCGCACCGCCTCGCCGCAGGCCCGTCTGCGCGTGATCGAGGCGCTGGCGCAGGCAGGCGTGCCCGTCGGGGTCCTGGTCGCGCCGGTGATTCCCGCCATTACGGATCATGAATTGGAGGCCATTCTGCGTGCCGCCCGCGAAGCGGGGGCGAGTTGCGCGAGCTACGTCCTCCTGCGGCTGCCGCACGAAGTGAAGCTTCTGTTTCGCGAATGGCTGCTGGAGCACTATCCCGAAAGGGCCAAACATGTCATGTCGCTCATCAACCAGGCGCGCGGCGGAAAGGACTACGACTCGCAATTCGGCGTTCGCATGCGAGGCACCGGTCCCTATGCCGAATTATTGCGCGCCCGCTTCGAGGTGGCCGCGAGAAAACTCGGGTTCGCGGCAGCGGGCAACCGGCATGATCTGAGAACGGACTTGTTTCGCGCGCCGTCGGCCATTTCGCAACTAACCCTGGGGTTCTAGTCGAGACCATCGCGCGATACGATCCGCGGCGGCTGACGAACGAACTCGCCCGCGATCAAACCGAATTGCTGCGCGATCAAAATAAGCTGCAATGCGCTGCCGGCTCCCAATTTTTGCTTGATGGAGGACTGATGGTTGGCGGCGGTCTTGGGACTCAAGCCGAGCCGCGCCGCGATGGCGTCGACTCCATAACCCTGCGCCAGAAGCCGCAGCACCTCCAATTCGCGCATCGACAACGCATTCGCCAGCTGCCGCGCGGTCGCCGATTGCGTCGTCATGGCCAACTGCACATCGGGGCTCATAAATCGGCTGCCGGCGGCGACGGTGCGAACCGCGCTCACCAGCAGATCCGGCGCGCTGGCCTTGCTCAAATATCCGCACGCACCGGCGTTCATGGCATGAGTGGCGTAGATGCCGTCGTGGTACATGCTGAACATCAGCACTCGCGCGCCCGGCCTGCGTGCAATGAGGCGCCGGAGAACCTCGATGCCGCTGACACCGGGTAAGGCAATGTCGAGGACGATGACGTCCGGCTGCAATTGCGCATCCAGCGTCAATGCTCCGGCCATCGCGGCCGCCTCGCCGACCACCGTCAAGCCTTCATCGCGTTCGAGGAGGCGCCGATAACCCTCCCTCACGACCGCATGATCGTCCACCAACAGCACGCGGATTCTGGCGGTGACGGCGCCGTTCATGCCGGCCGGTCCGTGGCGAGCCGGGTGTGCACCGGCATGGATGCCGCCAACCGAAACCCTGCGCCACGGGCGCTGGCAAGCTCGAGGGAGCCCCCGAACGCGGCCACTCGCTCGCGCATCCCGACGAGACCCAACCCGGCATGCGGCGCCTCCATGTCGGTGCCTTTACCGTTGTCGACGATCGACACTTCGATGAATTCCTCTGCCTCCGGCCGCCGAACGCGCGCGACGCGAATCTCGACGCGGGTGGCGCCGGAGTGTCGCGCAACGTTGGTCAGTGCCTCCTGGACCAGACGGAACAAGGCGAGCGCGCGAATCTCGTTCGGATCGTCAAAGCCGCTGTCGATCGACAATTCGATGACCGCCTCGGGCAGCCGCGCCCGCCAATCGTTGACGCAATTCTCGAGCGCGGCGGCAATGCCGAGTTCATCGAAGCCGACCGGTCGTAATTGGCGAATGAGGCTCGATACGACGCCGTAAACCCGATCCACGTTCTCGATCACGGCGCGCGCCGCATTGCCCGTGAAGGATGCGGCCCCCTCAATCCCGGAGGACGCCGCATCGCGTATCGAGACGGCGTCGAGCTTGATGACATTCAGATATTGACCCAATTCGTCATGCAGGTCACGAGCGAGCGCTTTGCGCTCGTATTCCTGCATGTCGACATATTGCTGCGCCAATCGCTGATTCTCCGCGAGGGCCTCGGCCAGCCGCGCGTCGGTCGCGCGGCGCATAACCAACTGGTCGCGCGCCTCGACATAGCGGCGCGCAGAGAACCAAGCCAGGCAACAGGCGACGACCAGCAACCAGGCCGGCAATTCATCCAACTGCCAGCGCTCGTGCAATCGCGTCCACGCGAGCAACGCCTCGCTCAGATCTAATCTGATGCAAATGATCGCCGCCGCAATGGAAATTACGGCAATCAGGACAGCATCACGCCGCGCAGCCATTTTGCGGCCGGTCTGCTCCAGGATTTCGCGATCGGCCAATCGCTGCCCTCCACCTCAAACGGGAATTTTTCCTATTCGCATCGCGGCACCGTTGGGGGGCCGCACCAGTCTCAGGTTTAACCCCACAGCATACTGAGGTGGTCGGGCCAACGCCATCAGCCACTGAGGGGTTGAATTCGGCTACTCCTATCAGCCGAGTCTTACGCCGCTCCGGGCGCCCGGCGGCTTGTTCCCCGCCTGCAAACGCCTAATATCTCGGGGTGTACCATGCCACCCTTCCGACCGGACAGAAAGCGTGAATGCCAAGCCCACTAGCGCCATCAATCTCTTCGGCGGAGCCCCGGTGATGGGTGCGGATGACCATGGTGCAGAGCGCGGCCCGGCCGCGGGCGATGATGCCCCTGGCTGTGGAGCCCCCGGCCCATCAGCGGCCTCCGCTTCCAGTTTGATCGAGCACATTCAAGGAGTCATGGAGCATCAAAAGGCGCTGCTGGCGCGAGACCTCCATGATGAGTTGGGTGGACTGTTGGTAGGAGCCGTGATGGACCTTGCGTGGGCCGAACAACACTTGTCGGCGCCGCCCGCGGAATTGAAGCAGAAATTGGTGCGTGCGCGCCAAACCCTGGCGGCGGCGATCGATATGAAGCGCAAGCTGATCGAAGAGTTGCGGCCCACCCTGCTCGACAACGTGGGGCTGTTCGCCGCGCTGCGCTGGCACGTGGAGGCAGCCTGCAAGCGCACGGGAATCCCATGCATCATCCATGTACCGGAGGACGAGCGCCGTTTCCTGCCCAATGTTCCGATTGTGCTGTTTCGCATCGTTCAGGAGGCGCTGGCCGTCATCGTGGCACGAAAACCGGTCGCTTCCGCCGAATTTGCCGTGACGGTCGACCGGCGGGCCATTGCCATCGTGATTCGGAGTGAGGCTGGGGGTGAGCCGTCCGAGCAGGAAGGCGGCATCAATGCCGATGCTCACTACCTTGCCGCCATACAACAGCGGGTGGCTTCGTTGAAAGGCGAGTTCCACGAGGACTACATTCCCGCAGTGGGGACGCGTATCGCCGTTCGCTTCCCCCTCGAACATGCCATCCTGCCCGGCTAGCGGAACCTTACTCGGCCCAATGATGATTCCGGCCGGCAGCAGTAATGCGGTCCGGCGCCCACCGCGCCGGACCGCACCCGGTCTCAAGCAGACCGTCTCCACACTAAAGGCGTCGACAAAGCACTTCCGAGACGCGAAGCTTCTTTGTGAACTTGGCTAGGATAAACCGTCGCTCGGTTGCCGCAACGCCGCTATACGCCGACGTCGTGAGAGAAGTAGCCTACGTGATTTTTCCGGAGCCCGGCGTAGGCCGATTCCCACGCACAGTAGAGCGTCGTCAATGTGGCGTTGGTTGCGTCGCGGAAGTACTTTGCCACGGGGTACTCGAGGACTCGCTGACTTACGTTGCAAGGGGGATTTCATGCTTCATTACGCCGTCGTCTTTCTCATCATTGCTCTCATCGCCGCCGTGTTCGGTTTTGGGGGAATCGCGGTGGGCGCTGCCGGGATCGCCAAAATCCTGTTCGTGATCTTCTTGATCGGTGCCGTCGTCTCATTCCTGATGCACGGCCGCAGCCGCGTCTGAAGCCGGGCGCGGTGCAAGTGCGCACGTGCCGCGCACTCCAATGGGCAGACTCAAATGCGCAGGTAAGGAAACTCGAGCGCGGGCCGGGGCTCGGCGATGTAAAACCCCTGAGCGAATCCTATTCCGAGTCGACTGAGTTCCTGAAGCACTTCGATCGATTCGACTCGCTCGGCAATGGTGTGAATGCCCATGGCCTTGCCGACCTGTCCGATCGCCTCCACCATGCTGCGATCCACGGGATCGCGGGTCACGTTCTCTATGAACCGGCCGTCGATCTTCAAGTAATCCACCGGCAACGTTTTTAGGTACATGAACGACGAAAGACCGCTTCCGAAATCGTCGAGGGCGAAGTGGCAGCCGCGCGTTTTGAGTTCTCGCATGAAATAGACCACGTTGGCGAGATTCGCGATGGCGGCCGTCTCGGTGATCTCGAAGCACATGGCGCCCGCCGGAAGGTCCCGTGCGCTCAATTCCCCGATCAAATATTCCAGAAAACGCTCGTCGTTGAGGGAAGTGCCCGACAGATTGACCGCAACCGTGTACGGTTTGACGCCGGTGCCGCTGCGATGCACCAGCCGATCCAGCGCCTGGCGCACCACCCACCGGTCGATCGACGGCATCACGTTGTAGCGCTCGGCAGCCGGTATGAACTCGGCCGGCGCGATCAGAGAACCCGACTCGTCGCGCAGACGCAGTAACAGTTCGAATTGCTCCTTCTCGTAGCGATTGGCTCCGATGGGAACGATGGGCTGGTAAAACAGCGCGAAGCGGCCTTCGTCGCAGGCGCGCGTGAGTTTGGACACCCAATGCATTTCGCGATGCCGCTCCGGCATGTTGTCGGGCTTGTACAACCGCACGCGATTGCGGCCCTGATCCTTCGCGGAGTAGCAGGCTACATCGGCGGCGCTCATCACCCCGGCGACGGTCGGTGTCTCACTGGTGATTTCGACGATGCCGATGCTGACGCCGACCGCCGATACGCCGTCTTGCCAGACGAACCGGTAATCGCGGATGGCCTGCCGCAGTCCTTCGGCCACGCGCAGCGCGTGGCCCAGCGAGCAATCCTGCAGCAGGATGCCGAACTCGTCCCCGCCCAGGCGTGCCAGCGTATCGCCGACGCGCACTCGCGACTGCAGCACTCCCGTAATTTGCTTCAGGAGTTGATCCCCTGCCGGGTGGCCGCAGGTATCGTTGATCAACTTGAATTGATCGAGGTCGAGATACAGCAACGCGTGCCGGCAACCGGCATCGGCGCGGACGCTGTCGACCGCTGCGGTGAGCCGATTGTCGAACTCGCGGCGATTGATGAGTCCGGTGAGCGCATCGTGGCTCGCTTGGTAATGCAGCGCCCGGTGGAGGCGCCGTTCCTTGCTGATGTCGTGGAACACCATGACGGCGCCGAGCATGTTGCCTGCGCGGTCGCGGATGGGAGCGGCCGAGTCCTGGATGGTGAGTTCCTGCCCGCGGCGATTGATGAGTACGGTGTGTTCCGCCAGGCTGAGCGGCTGTCCCTCGCGAAGACAGCGCATGACCGGACTCTCGGTCGGCTTTTGCGTCGCTTCGTCGACCACGGTCAAGATGTCGCCGATGCGCTGCGATTGCGCCTCCCTGCTCTCCCAGCCGGTGAGGCTCTCCGCCACCGGATTCATGTAATCGATGCGTCCTTCGGAATCGGTCGTGATGACCGCGTCGCCGATCGACTGGAGCGTGACCTGCGCGCGCTCCTTCGCCTGGAAGACCTCGGTTTCGGCTTTCTTGCGTTCGGTGATGTCGGCGATGGTGCCCTCGAATCCGCTGATGCGTCCTTCCTTGTCGCGCACCACGCGCCCATTGTCGACGACCACCAGCATGGAGCCGTCTTTGCGGCGCAAAACGTACTCGACATTGCGTACTTCGCCTTCGCTGTCGAGCCGGCCGACGTAACTGTCGCGATCGGCGGGATACCAATACAACGAGGCCGCAGGCACCCGGTAGATTTCCTCGGCCGAGCTGTACCCCAGCATCTGAACAAAGGCCGGATTCACCACCAAGAAGCGTCCATCACGCGTCGTTCGGTAAACGCCCTCCATGACGCTCTCGAACAGCCCGCGAAACTTCGCCTCGCTGTCGCGCAGAGCGTCCTCGGCACTGCGCCGTTCGATCGCGATGCCGGCGATCTGAGACATACGCGACATCAACTCATGATCGCGGGCCGGCGGCACTCCCGATTGGCGTTGATACACCGAAAACGTTCCGACGATGGCCCCGTCCGAGGCGATGATGGGCGCCGACCACGCGGCGCTCAATCCCGCGTGCCTGGCGGCTTCGCGGCGAAACTCCCAGAGAGCGTCGGTTTCGATGTGGGCCACGGTGACCTGACGGGATAGATACACGGCGGCCGCGCACGAGCCGAAGCGGATGCCGACAGGCGCATGATCCATGGCCGCGACGAACTCTCGCGGCAGTCGGGGCGCGACGCCGAAGCGGACAACCTGTGCCTCCTGATCGAGCAGATTGATCGCGCAGAAACTATCGGAGATGACTCGCTCGATGACTTCGGCGATCGCCTCGAGAACCGACGGCAACGGCGCATTAGCGGCGATTTTCTCGAACACCCGCCGTTCGCCGGCCGCGATGGCGTCGCCGCGCTTGCGCTCGGTGATGTCCGTGATGCTGGCGCGGATCAGGCGGCGATTGGAGCTCGGCAGACGCACGAAGCGCACCTCGCACGGCATGGTCTTCCCCTGGGCGTCGCAATGCACCCATTCGAAAACCGGCGCCTCGCCGGCCAAGGCGCCGTCGATATAGCCGCGCGCCATGCCGAACGACGCGCTGCCGTCGGCCTGCCGGGAGGGCGTGATCTTGTCGGGCCCGCTGGCCAGCAGAGTGCCGCGATCCATCTTGAAGAAGCGGCAGGCATTGTCGTTGACATCGACGAACCTCCCCTGATCGACGTCAAACACCACGATGACTTCGGGGGCGTGTTCCACCAGGGTCCGGTACCGCGCCTCGCTGTCGCGCATCGCGCGCTCCGCCTGGTGCCGCTCGGTGCAGTCGCGAATACACACGATATAGCCGTCATGCCGGTTGAGGCTGGCCTTGCTGACCGCGACCTCGACTTCGACCCGCACCCGATCCTTGGTGGTGCCCCAGGTTTGATGGGCGGCCAAATCGACGTGCGTGTCGTCGATCTTCGTGGCGCAGCGCTCGAGAAACTCGACCAGCGGACCGCGCGCCGGGTCGCCCGCCCCGCCGGCACCCGCGTCGGGAAGCAGGAAACTCAGCCTGCGGCCCAGCACCTCGGCAGCGGTGTAGCCGAAGAGACGTTCCCCGGTGGGGTTGAAGGTTTCGATGTGGCCGATGTCGTCGACCGTGACGATGACATCCTTGACATTGTCCAGAATGGCCTGCAAGTGGGAGGCCGTCTCTTCACGGATCTCGCGGGTAAGCGCCTGCGCCTCGTCCGACATGAGCTGCATGGAGAGCACGACGCCGCGACGTTCGGCATCGAGGCGGTCATACTGCGCGCTGACCTGCTGCAACAGGGCCCGCATGTCCAACTCGCCGCCGCGGCCGCGCGCCGCCGCGAGCTGCTGGTCGAGCACGCGATTGTAGCTCTCCGGGGTTTCCGCTGCTGCGCTGCGAAGCGCGGCCGCAATATCGCGCGCCACTCCTGAATCTCCCGCACTGAAACTGAAGGGCATCCCGCCCTCGGTATCGAATGTTAGGGAGATCCCGCAACTGAGGCGTGACGGGCGTCTCGGTTCGGTCAATATTCGGTTAAATTATGGCGCTACGGCGTCGCCATCCGCGTCCCATCAAGACGCCTGATCCAGGGTTTCGCGACCCGATCGTTTTCGCTCGTTTTCGCGCAAGTTGCGCTTGCGCAGCCGGATCGAATTCGGCGTGACTTCGATCAATTCGTCGTCATCGATGAACTCCATCGCTTGTTCCAGGGAGAAGCGGATCGGCGGCGTCAGCACGACGTTCTCGTCCTTGCCCGCGGCACGCATGTTGGTCAGTTTCTTGCCCTTGAGAGGATTGACCACGAGATCGTCCTCGCGATTATTGAGACCGATGATCATCCCTTCGTAGACCTCTTCCCCGGGCCCGATGCACAGCCTGCCGCGCTCCTGCAGACTGAACAGCGAATACGCCAGCGCCACACCCTGGCCATTGGCGATCAAAACGCCATTCGGCCGTTGACCGAGTTCGCGCTGCACGACCGGACCGTAATGATCGAACACGTGATGCAGCAAGCCCGTGCCGCGGGTCATGGTGCGAAACTCTGTTTGAAATCCGATGAGTCCGCGCGAGGGGACCATGTAATCCAAGCGGACCCGGCCGCGGCCGTCGGCCTGCATGTCCTTGAGATCGGCGCCGCGGCTGCCCAGCGCCGACATGATCGAACCTTGCGCTTCGCTGTCGGCATCCACGGTCACTTGTTCGTACGGTTCATGGGCGACGCCGTCGATATGCTTGATGACGACGCGCGGCCGGGATACGGCCATTTCGTAGCCTTCACGCCGCATGTTCTCCAGCAATACCCCGAGATGCAATTCGCCGCGGCCGAAGACCACGAATTTGTCCGGATCCGACGTTGGTTCGACGCGCAAGGCCACGTTGTGGATGGACTCGCGGTCGAGGCGTTCGCGGATTTGCCGGCTGGTGACGAATTTGCCTTCGCGCCCGAGGAACGGCGACGTATTGACCTCGAACGTCATGCTGATGGTCGGTTCGTCGACGGTCAAACTCGGCAACGCCACGACATTCAGCGGGTCGCACAGAGTATCCGAGACCTTGGGCTCGGCAATTCCCGCGAACGCCACGATATCGCCCGCAAACGCCGATTCGACCTCGATCCTCGTCAGCCCGTGAAACCCCAAGACCTGCGTGATCCTCTCGGAGCGCTGTTTGCCCTCGCGATTGACCACCGTGACCGCCATGCCCTTCCTGAGGGTGCCGCGCTTGATGCGGCCGATACCGATCGCGCCGACGTAGCTGGAATAATCCAGCAAGGTCACCTGCAGCTGCAGCGGACCGTCGGAGTCGACGTCGGGGGGCGGGCAATGGTCCACGATGGTCTTGAACAGCGGCTGCATGTCGCCGTCGCGCACAGTCGAGTCGAGCCCGGCGAACCCGCGCAATGCCGATGCGTACACGACGGGAAAGTCGAGCTGCTCATCGGTCGCCCCGAGGCGGTCGAATAGATCGAAAGTCTGATCCAATACCCAACCGGGACGGGCTTCGTCCCGATCGATCTTGTTGATGACGACGATCGGCCGCAACCCGTGCTTGAATGCCTTCTGCGTGACGAAACGGGTCTGCGGCATGGGTCCATCGACGGCGTCCACGAGAAGCAGCACGCAATCCACCATGGCGAGCACGCGCTCCACCTCGCCGCCGAAATCCGCATGCCCCGGCGTATCGACGATATTGATGCGGAAATCACCCCAGGTGATGGCCGTGTTCTTCGCAAGAATGGTGATGCCGCGCTCGCGCTCGAGCGCGTTCGAATCCATGATCCGCTCCTGGAGGTCCTTGCGCGCGTCGAGAGTCCCCGACTGGCGTAGGAGCTGATCGACCAGCGTGGTCTTGCCATGATCGACGTGCGCGATGATGGCTATGTTGCGGAGTTTCTGCATCACAGTGAGGTCCCGGCGAAACCCACCATTATAGGGCCTTATCGCAAGCTACGCCGGAGTTTCACTCACTCGCAGCCGGCGCAACGATAACAGGCACCGAAAAAGAGCGCGATTCGGCCGTATCGTCCTGTTTCAACGAGACGCTGAGACTCAGCAGATGCACGCCATCGGCAGTCGGAGTCACCGGAATAGTCAGCCGGTACACCTGGGCGGGGTCCAGCGAGGGGATTTCGGTCGGCGCGAGATTCGGTGCGAGCTGCAAACCCTCCGAGCCGGAGATCTGCACCATCGCGGAACTCGCAGCAATTTGCGGCAGGACCGCAATGACGAGGTCGAAGCGCTTGCCCACCGCAGGCCGTTGCGGAAGGTCGAACTTGACGGCGACCGGCGCCGTCGATTTGCCGATGGTCACCGCCTCCACCATGCCCGCGGTCAACTCCTCGGGTGTCGGTCCCCGTTTGACCGCGGCCGGAGCGCTGGCGGCCGAGGCAGCAATGACTGCCGGCGATTGTTTCGGCTCGCCATGGCAGCCCGCCAGCAGCACGGCCGTGACGAACGCCAACTTACTCCCTGTATTCATTTGCACATAATCCCCAAACGCGGCCGCATTCACAACTCCAGCCGCGGGCCGATGACGGCAGCCAGCTGATCCTCGAGCGCGCGATAGTGCTCCTCCCAGTAACGCGGCTCGGCGAACCACGGGAATGCTTTGGGAAATGCCGGATCGTGCCAGCGGCGCGCCAGCCACGCCGAATAATGAATCATTCGCAGCGCACGCAACGGTTCGATGAGGGCCAATTCCGACCGGTCGAACGGCAGGAATTGCTCATAGCCCTTCAAGAGATCGGTCAGGTCGGCCCGCATCTCCTGTTGACTCCCTGCGAGCAGCATCCAGATGTCCTGGATTGCGGGCCCGGTGAGGCAATCATCCAGATCGACGAAATGCGGTCCGAGATCGGTCCACAAGATATTGCCGCGGTGACAATCGCCGAGAATCCGTCCGAGGCGGGCGCCGCCCCACCCGTCCGCCTGCGCCTCGACTTCCTCCAGCAGCGAATCGGTGAGGTCCTCGTACTTGGTCGCGAGATAGTCGGGCATCCAGTCGCCGTCCAACACGAAATCCCGCGCATTGCGCCCCAGATCCGCCACGCTGAGCTGCACCCGATGAGCGAACCGGGCGGCGCGGCCGACGCCGTGTATTCGGCCGAGAAACCGCCCCACCCATTCGCGGTCGGCGGCAGTCCCCAACTCCGGCCAGCGGCCGCCGCGCCGTGGGAAAACGGCGTAGCGGAACCCATGATGGACGAACAGCGACTCCCGAGCGCCGCCCGCGCCGTCGCGGGTCAGGGGCGCCACCACCGGAATTTCCTGCGCGGCCAATTCCAGCGAAAACGCGTGTTCCTCGTGGATGGCGGCATCGGTCCAACGGCCGGGGCGGTAGAACTTGGCGACCACCGGCGGAGCATCTTCGATGCCGATTTGATAGACGCGATTCTCATAGCTGTTGAGTGCAAGGACTCGTCCGTCGCAGCGATGACCCGCTGCCTCGAGCGCATCGAGCACGGTCTCGGGAGAAAGGTCGGAATAAGGAGCGTCGGCTGTCATAGGCGCGATGTTAGAATGAAAGGCATGCGACTACCCAGGCCCAAGTCATTGAGCGGATTGATGCTGATCGGCTTCACGATCGTGGCTGCGCCGCTGCTGTTCGCCATCGTGAATGCCGCCGTGCAAATGAATCGCCTGTCGAATCGCAGCGAACAATTGGTCGTCCATGGCGTGCAGGGTACCCGCAACAATCAAACCATGTTCGAAGAGATAGGCGCGCTGGAGCGTTCGGCGCGGCTCTATCAGATCATCGGCAACACTGAACTGCTCGAAGGCTATACCCGCAACCACGCGCGCCTCGCGACCACGATCGGCGAGCTTCTGACCTTGCCGCTCGATGCGCGCTCTCAGACCGAGGCGCGCGGCTTGCTGGCGGAAGCCGATCGGCTCTCCGGGGAATTGAAGGCGGCCCCGCCGAACTCGCCTCGCATGGCGGAAATCATCAACTCGTTTCCGCACATGTCCGAACTGGCCTCGAACTTGTCCAATCGCATCAACACGGACATCAACGACGAGCTGACGAGTTTACAGCTTGCTGCGCAACGGGCGCAGCAAAAGCTGTTCTGGCAGACGCTGCTGCTGGTGCCGATGACCTTGGCGGTGGTGGGCGTTTTCACGTACGTATTCGGCCGGCCCATCCGGGCCATCGATCGCGCCATCAGCGAACTCGGCCGCGGCACGTTCTCCAGACCGATCGCCATCAGCGGGCCGGCGGATCTGGAGCGCCTCGCGGCTCAACTCGAGTGGCTGCGCGGCAGATTATTGGAGCTGGCGCAGGAAAAGAATCGATTCCTGCGACATATGTCGCATGAATTAAAGACACCGCTCGCGAATATTCGCGAAGGAACCGAACTCCTGATGGACGGGGCGGTCGGTGAGCTCAAGAGCGCCCAGCGTGAAGTGACGGCCATTTTGCGCGAGAACGGGATGAAATTGCAGCGGCTCATCGAAAACCTGTTGTCCTTCAGCGCTTGGCAGGCGAAGAGTGTCGGTCTCGAGATCACGGAGTTCAAATTGCGTCCATTGGTGAAATCAGTGCTCGAAAACCAACAGCTGACGCTGGTGGCGCAGCGGGTCCGTCTCGACGTCCACGTCGAGGATCTCACCCCGTGCGCCGATCGCGGCAAAGTTCGCCTCATCCTCGATAATCTCCTGTCGAATGCCGTCAAATTCACCCCGCGAGGCGGCACGATCGGGATTCATGCCCGGGGCGAGCGTGAGCAATTGATATTGGACGTCATGGACAGCGGACCGGGCATTCCGGCCGACGAGCGCAACCGCATATTCGAGGCGTTCTACCAGGGCAAAACTCCGCAAGGCGGCCACGTGAAGGGCACCGGAATCGGTCTTTCGGTGGTGACGGAGTTCGTGAACGCGCACGGCGGCAGCATCGAAATTTTCGAGGCAAAGACGGGGGGAGCGCACTTCCGGGTCCGACTTCCGCTGCGCCATGCAGCCAAGCCGACGCGTTCGGCAGCTCATGCGGCGTAGTCGCTTGCGCTATGCAGCATGCGCGCTTGCCCTCGCCGTCGGGGGGGTCGCGGGCTGCGGCGTGCTGGGCGGCGCCCAAACGAGCCCAAAGACGGCACCGCCTCCGGCGGACCGGCCGCAAGCCGATTTGACCGCCGTCACACCGGCGCTCGAATTGATGCACACTCTGCCTGCCGCCGACCTTGCGCAGCAGGCCGAACTGTTTCAATCGACGAAGGACGCCGCCACCCTGGCTCCGACGACCAGCAATAAGCTCAAATTCGCCCTGGCGCTCGCGACTCCGGGGCATGTCGGCTCCGATCCCGTCGCCGCGCAGCGACAGCTGGCGGAATTACTGGCTACACCTGAAACTCTATTGCCGGTTGAGCGTTTGCTGGCCATGGTGGAGCTGCAAGACGTCGAGCAACAGCTGATCCTGCAGGAGGAAAACAAGCAATTGCGGGAAGAAGCGCCGCGCGAATTACGCGAGAAGCTGGTGGCGCTCAATCACCGGCTGTCGACCGAGTCGGATGAGAACGCCCGCCTCCGAAAAGCCCTGGATGAGGCTCAAGCGAAGCTTGAGGCGGTCACCCACATCGAACGATCCATCAACGATCGCGGAACCAACGGATCACATACGCCTTGAGTTAACCGCATGCGCCCTGGAGACAAAGTGAACGCCCATTCGATCGCCGCCACCACACCGCTTGCCTTCGGCCTGCAACCGGGCACTCGGGATAGTTCGACACCGCAGAAGCGCAAGGCGCGTATTTTGGTCGTGGATGACGATCCGGGCCTGTTGCGGCTCTTGACCATCCGGTTGCGGGCCGAGAACTACGAAGTCGAGGCCGTGGAGAGCGCCGCCGCGGCTCTTGCCGCCTGCACGCGATTTCGTCCCGATCTGGTCATCACCGATCTTCGCATGGATCAGATGGACGGCATCGGGTTGCTCAAGGAACTCCAGAGCCGGTGGCCGGGATTGCGAGTGATCATCCTCACCGCACACGGCACGATTCCGGATGCCGTGCACGCGACGCAGAGCGGAGCGTTCGGCTTTCTGACCAAACCGGTCGACAAGCAGGATTTGTTGGATCACGTCCAAAAAGCGCTCAAGGTGTCGGGGTTCGCGCACGTGGACGAGGATTGGCGCGCGAACATCGTGACGCGAAATCAATTGATGGAGGATAAGCTCGCCCAAGCCAACATGGTGGCGGGTACCGACGCCAGGGTGCTGCTCACCGGCGAGAGCGGCACCGGCAAGGAATTGCTGGCACGCGCCATCCACGACGCCAGCCCGCGGCGGAACAAGCCCTTCGTCGCGATCAACTGCAGTGCGATGGCGGAGAATATTCTCGAGTCGGAATTGTTCGGCCATGAAAAGGACGCCTTCAACGGCGCCACGCGATCACAGAAGGGCCTGTTTGAAACCGCCGAGGGCGGAACGCTGTTGCTGGATGAAGTCGGCGACATGCCCATGCGGCTGCAAGTCAAGCTGCTGCGCGTTTTGCAGGAAAATCACATCCGTCCGGTGGGAGGCGAGGAAGCGGTGCAAATCAACGTGCGCGTCATCTCCGCCACCCATCGCGATCTGCATCAACTGATGACCGGCGGACAGTTCCGCGAGGACTTGTACTACCGCCTCAACGTGGTTCACATCGAGATGCCGTCGCTTGGACGCCGGCGCGAGGACATCCCGCTGCTGGTCGCGCATTTCCTCGAGCAAATCGCCAAGGAAACGGGGCAGCGGAAAATCTACGCGCCGGAGGCGGTCGAACTCCTGGCGACCGCCGAGTGGCCCGGCAACATCCGTCAGCTATACAACGTCGTTCGTCAGAACGTCGCCCTTTCCCACGGCGCCATCATCACCGCCGAATTGGTGCAGCAATCGCTGGGGGGAAGTCCGACGCGGCTGCCCTCCTTCGACGAAGCGCGCGACGAGTTCACCCGCAACTACTTGTCGCAGATCCTGCAGATCACCGCGGGCAACGTCAGCCAGGCGGCGCGTTTGGCGAAACGCAATCGCACGGATTTCTACAAGCTATTGTCGCGCCACCAGCTGCTTCCGGACGATTTCAAGAAGGCGTGAAGTATTCGGCGACGCGCGCCACGACCGTGCCGAGTTGCTCTTCGGTGAGCTCCGGATAGATGGGGATCGCCAGCGTCTCCGCGGCAGCCCGCTCCGACTCGGGGAAGGCTCCGGGCGCGTAGCCCAGGTAGCGGAAGCACTCCTGGCGATCGAGCGGCACCGGATAATAGATTTCGGTTCCTATCCCGTGCTCACCGAGAAAATTCTTGAGAGTGTCCCTTTCATGAACCCGAATGACGTATTGATTGAAAATATGGCGCTGGCCCGGCGTGGCCCGCGGAGTGATGACGCGGCCTCTGAACCGCGCTGCGGAAAACGCGCGATCGTAATATGTCGCATTGCGCTGGCGGCCGGACGTCCAACCATCCAGATATTTCAGCTTGACGCGCAAGACCGCCGCCTGCAGCTCGTCGAGGCGAAAATTTCCGCCGATCAACGCATGAAAATATTTCGGCTTGCCGCCGTGAACGCGGAGCACGCGCATCCGTTCGGCGAGTTCCGGGTCCTTGGTGGTGCACAGTCCGGCATCACCGAAAGCTCCCAGATTCTTGCTCGGAAAAAAGGAGAAGCAGCCGATATCGCCGATCGAACCCACGCGGACGCCGCGCTTGTATTCGGTACCGATGGCCTGCGCAGCGTCTTCGATGACTTTGAGTCCATGGCGCCTCGCGATTTCCATCAACCCATCCATATCGGCCGCCTGGCCGTAAAGATGCACCGGCATGATGGCCTTGATGCGTCCACGAGTCGCGCGATTGACGAGACCGTCGCCGGTGGCGATGCAATCTCGCTCGATGAACGTCTGCACCGCGGAGGGCGACATATTGAATGTTTCCGGATCGATGTCGCAGAATACGGGGCGCGCACCGCTGCGTGCGATCGTCCCCGCCGTTGCAAAGAATGTGAACGGCGAGGTCACCACTTCATCCCCGGCGCCGATTTCGAGCGCCATCAAGGCCAGCAGCAGGGCATCCGTTCCAGAAGACACCCCCACACCGAACGGCGCGCCGCAATACAGCGCAATCTCCTGCTCGAATCCGCGGACGTTATCGCCGAGAATGAACTGCTGCGTGGTGCAAACGTGTTCGATGAGAGGCATCACCTCAGAGCGGATTTGCGCGAACTGCGCCTTAAGATCGAGTAATGGAACGTTTGTCATGGCTGGCTAGAATAACATTGGTCCGGTTACTTTCGTTGAAGTGGAGAGATGGGTCACGCATGAATCGACGTTCGCGGTTGATAATGACCGGTGATTATGTCTCAGATCGGCGGTGGCCGATCGACGTCCCGACCGCTGTCGGTGCTTCAACGGATTCGAGATGACGCAGCCGGTCCTAGCCAAAAGAAGTTTTACGATCGCGATTTTGGCGGCGGCGCAGGCCGTCGTGCCGGCGATCGTCGCCGTGGCCTCGCTGTACGCGACGATCATTCTGTTAGGCGACAAATTCGATCCGTCGTCCTCCGCCATCGTCATCGTTGCGGTGCTGTGCCTGATTTTGGTCCAGCCGCCCCGCGAAGTGAGTTCGCAGATTACGTCTCCGCGGGTCTCGGCGGTGGTCGACGTGATCTTTCGCTGGCTGCTGCTGCTGGCGGTACTGCTCGCCATCGGTTACGTCACAAAGTCGCCTTTACAAGCCTATCCACGCCGGATTTTTCTTACGTGGGCCGCGGCGACGCCGGTGGGGCTGGTGCTGGCCACACTGGCCATGCAGGAACTGATGCGGCGCTTTCTCATCAGCGCATTCGACAGCCGCAGCGCCATCATCGCCGGCTACAACGCGAGCAGCTTGGAACTGGCGCGCCGGCTCAAGAGCAATCCGGGCATGCGTCTCGAGGTGGCCGGATTCTTCGACGACCGCAGCAGCGATCGGCTGGGAATGGAGCCGGACGCCCAGCTCGTCGGCAGTTTGAGCGATCTCGGAACCTACGTGAAGGAACACCGGACCGACGTCATTTTCATCGCGCTGCCGATCCGCCATGTCAAGCGCGTGATGAATCTTCTGGACGATCTGCGCGACACCACCGCCTCGATCTACTATGTTCCCGACATCTTCGTGTTCGACTTGATTCAAGCGCGATCGGGCGAGATCCACGGCATCCCGGTGGTAGCGATGTGCGAGACGCCGTTCTACGGATACCGTGGAGTCGCCAAACGATTGACCGACATCGGCCTGTCGCTGTTGATCCTGTTGCTGCTCCTGCCGCTGCTCGCAGTGGTGGCGGTCTTGGTCAAAACCTCCTCTCCCGGCCCCATCATCTTCAAACAACGTCGTTACGGCCTGGACGGCAAAGAGATTGCGGTCTACAAATTCCGCACCATGCGGGTGACCGAGGACGGTGCTCAGATCCGGCAGGCGTCGCGCACCGACACCCGAATTACGCGCATCGGCGGCATCTTACGCCGCACGTCGCTCGACGAGCTGCCGCAGCTCATCAACGTGCTGCAGGGACGGATGAGCCTGGTGGGTCCGCGCCCCCACGCGGTCGCCCACAACGAGGAATACCGCAAACTCATCAAGGGCTACATGGTGCGGCACAAGGTGCTGCCGGGCATCACGGGACTCGCCCAGGTCAACGGCTGCCGCGGAGAAACCGCGGAATTGAAGGACATGGAAGCACGCGTGAACTTCGATCTCGATTACCTTCGGCACTGGTCGCCGATGCTGGACATCAAGATCATTCTGCTCACCGTGGTGAAGGTATTCCGCGACGACAAGGCCTATTGAGAGGCCGCCGGAACGGCGACGGCGGCCGAAGCGAAGTGTTCGTGAAACAGGTAGCGGCCCACGATGGGCAGCGCGACGCGGCGGGCGAACTTGAGGCTCCGCGTGGCGCTCACGGCGAAGCTGCCGGTCGCTTTGCCCCATCCGCCGGTCTCGACACGCAAGTCGTGGAAATCCAGCCATTCTCCGACCAGCGGATACTGGCACTTGTAAAGGGCCTCCTTTGCCGCGAATAACAGCGTAATGGCAGCCGGTTGTTCAATGGCGGGCAAGGACTGTACCCACGCCAACTCTTCGCGCCGAGCGATCGTCGGCCAAATGTCCTCGGTGGGGGCGCCGACGATTTCGGTGTCCAGGCCAATGGCGAGCATGTCGGCGCGCGGCGCGACTGCCGCTGCGCAGAAGCCGGCGGTGTGGGTGATGCTGCCAATGAATCGTTCGGGCCATAAGGGCTGCCGATCGGGGGCCGCACGCAGCGTAAATTCGCGGACGCCGAATTCGGCGAGGGCGGCCCTGGCGCATGTCCGTCCGGCGGCGAACTCCGCAACCCGCTTCGGGACAGCCCTGGCGACGTGCTCCGCCTCTGCGGGGTGCAGTTCGGCGGGGTCGCCGGGAATGCGGCGGTCCTTGACGACGACGGTCTGCGGAAAGAGGCTGCGGATCGACCCTTCGGTCATGAGCGGCTTCGATGGGAACTGTGAGGTGGTAGACACTTTGACAATAATCTCCCGGGACCATAGGGTCCAACACTACGCTAGTCTCACCCAATCCCGGCATTTCCAGAGCTCTATGAGGGAGATTTACCCTCGGACTACGTTGACATGAAAGTCCAGACAACGATCCACGCAACCTTCTCCGCGCGCAGCGCCCCCCTGCTCGAGCGGATCGCATTGGACAGTGGCGACCGGAGCCTCACCTTCCGGGAACTCGAGGAACGATCGACCCGGATCGCCGGCTACCTGCAGCGCCATGGAGTCCGCCGCGGAGATCGCGTAGGTCTGTTCTCGCAGCGGTCGCTGGACGCGGTTGCGGCCCTTCTCGGGATCCTCAAGGCGGGAGCGGCTTATGTGCCCTTCGATCCAGCTTATCCGGCCAAGCTCCTGCGCTTCATGTACGACGACTGCACACCGGCGCTGATGCTGGTCGAGCCGTCGCTGCTGGCCTCCGGCACCCTGCCGTTTTGGACCGGTCCGAGTCACGACCTGCGGGAGGTCGCCCAAGGGGCGGAAATGCCGCGGGCAGCGGCCCCTCTGCCGGAAACCGGTCCGGACGATCTCGCCTACGTCATGTATACGTCCGGGTCGACCGGGCACCCCAAGGGCGTTTTGATCCCGCATCGCGGAGTCGTTCGATTGGTGGTCGAGAACCCCTTTGCCTCCATGGGCCCTGACGAAGTTCACTTGTCCTTGGCGCCGCTGGCGTTCGATGCGTCCACCTTTGAGATATGGGGCGCATTGCTGAACGGGGCCAAGCTGGCCGTCGTGACGGCGCCCTATCCCTCGCTCGATGACGTCGCCGAGGCGATTTCGCGATTCGGTGTCACCACGCTGTGGCTCACCGCAGGGTTGTTCCACCTGATGGTCGATCATCGCTTATCGGGATTAGCCCCGTTGCGGCAACTGATCGCCGGAGGCGACGTGCTGTCGCCATCCCACATCGCCAAGGCGCAGGCGGCGCTTCCCCGATGCCAACTGATCAACGGCTACGGACCGACGGAAAACACGACCTTCACCTGCTGCTACGCGATCCCGCGAGAGCTGCCGCCAGGCCCCATTCCGATTGGAACCCCGATCGCCCAAACCACCGTGCACATTCTCGACGACGCCGGGCGACCGGTCATCGATGCGCAGGAAGGGGAGCTCTACGCCGGCGGGGAGGGCTTGGCGCTCGGCTACCTGAACCGCGACGAGCTGACCGCGGAGCGATTCGTCGCGAATCCCTTCGATCCCAGCGATTCCAGCCGGCTGTACCGGACGGGCGACCGAGTACGACGCCGCGCGGACGGCAATATCGAGTTTTTAGGCCGGGTAGACCGGCAGGTCAAAATCAGCGGCAAACGTGTGGAATTGGACGAAATCGAGGCTTGCCTGCGGAGAAGTCCTCTGGTCGAGGATGCGGCAGTGACCTCACCGCTCGACGATAACGGACCCCGCAAGGTTCATGCATACGTCAAATTGCGCACGGGCGCGGAAGGCGGTCCCGCTGAGCTCCGGCAATTCCTCAAACAAGAGGCCGCCGATCATATGATTCCGGCGAGCTTCACCCTGATGGACGAGATGCCGTTGTCGCCCACCGGGAAAGTCGATCGATCGAAGTTGCCCCGGCCGCGCACGGATCCGCCGCCCGGCGCGACGCTGCAGCCGGCCGCAGGAAATACGACGGAGACTATGCTGCTCGAGATCTGGCGCGAGGTTCTGCGCACGGGAACAGTGGGTTTGAACGACAATTTTTTTGATTTGGGGGGCACGTCCCTGCAACTGATCCAGGTCCACGCAACAATTGTGTCGGTTATGCGCAGCGATCTCACTTTGGTCGACCTCTTCGAGTACCCCCGAATCAGCGCCCTGGCGGCGCGCCTGGCGACGAACGGCGGTTCAGCGGCGCCCGCTGCGGCGCCCGGCCATAAACTCGCGGGGGGTGTTTTGACGGCTGAGGAACGGGCGCGCCGCCAGCACGCGGCCCTGGCGCGAACGCGCACCAGCCTGCGGCGGGTGCACCATGACTGATCGCGAGAACGACCAGGTGACCGACGCTCAAGGCGCGGTGGCCATCATCGGCATGGCGGGACGCTGGCCCGGGGCCAAGACCGTGGATGAGTTCTGGCGGAATCTTTGCGCGGGAGTCGAGTCGATAACGCGTTTCGCGGACTCGGAACTCGAGGACAGTTTCAGCGCGGAGATCCGCAGCGCCCCCAACTTCGTGAAAGCCCGTCCCATTCTCGACGACGTCGATCAATTCGACGCCGAATTCTTCGGCATGTATGCCAAAGAGGCGGAGCTGACCGACCCGCAGCATCGCTTGTTTCTGGAATGCTCGTGGGAGGCGCTGGAGGACGCCGGCTACGATCCGGCCGCCTACCCGGGCGCCATCGGCGTATTCGCCGGGTCGAGCATCAACACCTATCTGCTCAACAATGTGTGCGGCGAGCGGCGCACCATCGAAGAGTTCACCAGCAGCTATCAAGTGGGATGTTATCCCCTGCTGCTCGGTGCGGGCCCGGACTTTCTGACGACCCGCGTCTCTTACAAACTGGACCTCAAGGGTCCGAGTTTTACTCTGCAAACGGCTTGTTCCACGTCGCTGTTGGCCGTCGCACAGGCCTGTCAGAGCTTGCTTCTCTACCAGGCGGACATGGCGCTCGCCGGCGGCGTGTCGATCACATTCCCGCAAAAGCGCGGCTACCAGCATCTCGAAGGCGGCATGGTGTCAGCCGACGGTACATGCCGCCCGTTCGATGCCGACGCGACCGGAACCATTTTCGGCAGCGGCGCCGGCGTCGTGCTCCTCAAGCGGCTGGAGGACGCCCTCGCCGACGGCGACCATATCTATGCGGTAGTGCGCGGAGCGGGCATCAATAATGACGGCGCGTCGAAGGTCGGATTCACCGCCCCCAGCGCGCAGGGTCAGGCTGCGGTCATCGAGATGGCTCATGCCGCCGCCGGCGTCGCACCACGCTCGATCAGCTATGTCGAATGCCATGGTACCGCCACGCCCCTGGGCGACCCCATCGAGATTACCGGGTTAACCAAAGCGTTCGCGACGGGTACTAACGATGTGCAGTTCTGCGCGATCGGATCGGTGAAGGGCAATGTGGGACATTTGGATGCTGCCGCGGGGATCACGGGACTCATCAAGACTGCCTTGGCCCTAAAGCACCGCATGCTGCCGCCCTCGCTGCACTACCGGCGTCCGAACCTGCAAATCGACTTTTCCCGCACGCCGTTTTTCGTCAATTCGGCGCTGACTCCCTGGCCCGAGACGAGCACACCGCGACGCGCGGGCGTGAGCGCGTTCGGAGTCGGCGGAACCAACGTTCATGTGGTCCTCGAGCAGCCGCCGCCGGGCATCGCGTCCACCTCGCAGTCGTCCGCAAACGACCGCTCGCAGCTCCTCGTCTTGTCGGCGCGCAGTGCGGCCGCGCTCGATGCGGCGCGCAGGCGGCTCGCCGCGCATTTGCGCGAGCACCCAACGGCTCGCCTCGAGGACATCGCCTACTCCCTTCAGGTCGGCCGCCGTGCGTTCGATCATCGATCGAGCATCGTGGCGCGCGATACAGGGCAAGCGCTGGCCAAGCTCGAAGCCGGCACATCGGGCGCGAAGCGCTCGATCAACGGCGCCGCGGTCTTCATGTTCCCCGGTCAGGGGGCGCAATACCCCGGCATGGGTCAGGACTTGTTCGAACACGAACCGGAGTTCCGCCGGCACATCGAGCGCTGCGCCGCCATCTTAAAACCGCTGATGAAGGACGATCTGATAGCTCTCCTCTATCCGAGGGATATTTCTCCGGAAACCAAGCAGCGATTGATGTCGACGATTGCAGCCCAGCCGGCGATTTTCAGCGTCGAGTACGCCCTGGCAAATCTTTGGATGAGCTGGGGAATCAAGCCCACCGCGATGATCGGTCACAGCATCGGTGAATTCGTTGCCGCCGTGATTGCCGGTGTCTTCTCGCTGGAAGATGCACTCACGCTGGTTGCCGCCCGTGGCCGCTTGATGCAGGAGCTGCCCGCCGGCGCCATGCTCGCAGTGCGTCTGCCCGAGCCAGAGGTGCTGGGCCTGCTGACGCCGTCATTGAATCTGGCGGCGGTGAACGGACCGGGCCTGTGCGTGGTCGCGGGTCCCTTTGCGGCGGTGGACGAACTCGAAAGATCGTTGACGGCTCGCGATGTGGTGACGCGGCGGCTGCACACTTCGCATGCGTTCCATTCGGCGATGGTCGATCCGGTGGTCGAACCATTGCGCCGTCAGCTGCGCACCGTGGCGCTATCTGCGCCGCGCATCCCTTATGTCTCCTGCGTGACGGGAGAATGGATCCGCCCGGAGCAAGCCACTTCCCCGGATTATTGGGCACGGCATGCCCGCGAGCCCGTCCGGTTTGCGGATGGAATCGCAACGGCGAGCGCCGCCGAAAACACGATACTCATTGAGGTCGGTCCGGGTACCGCACTGTCCACGCTTGCGACTCAAGCGATGCGCGGCCGCAAGGTGCCGGTCGTCAGCTCCATGCAGGATGCCGCGCATGAGCGCGACGATCGCGACTGCCTGCTCGAAGCGCTGGGTCGCGCGTGGACCTACGGCGCTGCGCCGGACTGGACGGCGCTGCACGTCGGCTCACCGCAGCGAGTGCCGTTGCCCACGTACCCCTTCGAACGCAGCCGCCATTGGATCGAGGCGCCCCGGATCGACCGCGGCCCCGGCGGCGCCGCCGTTGCCGCTGCGGCGAATGGATCCCAACTCCCTACAGTTCAGGACGAAAGCGTGATGAATCAGATCTCGGTGAATGACCGCATATCGGAAGTCGGCGCGGCGATTGCCGCGATCTTTGAGGATCTTTCGGGCGAACGACCCGCGGCCACCGATGCGCAGACCACGTTCCTCGAAATGGGCTACGACTCGCTGTTCTTGACTCAGGTCGCACAGAAAATACAGAGTCAGATGAAGGTGAAGATCACTTTCCGGCAGTTGCTCGGGGAGTTTTCGACCATCCCCGCGCTTGCGGCCTTCCTCGCCGAGAAGATCCCGCAGCCGGCGCCGACCGCCGCAGCTCGAGCAGCTGCACCGGCGCCGGCTGTAGCCGCAACGGCGGCTTCGGCGCCACCGCTGGCGTCCGCCGCTCACGCCGTAAGCGGCGACTCGGCAATGGAACGGCTGTTTCACGATCAGCTGCAGGCGATGTCGCAGCTCATCAATCGGCAGTTCGAAATTCTGCAGGGCCGCGGCGCCGCGCCGACCACCGGATTGCCCGCCGCCGGTTCGCCGGCCGCTGCTTCTTCAGCCGTTACTGCCGCGGTCGTTGGCTCGGCACCGCCCGCGGCGGACCCGCCGCAGCCCTCGCGTTTTCAGGTGTTCGTACCGGGCAAGAGCGCTGCGGAAGGCCCCATGACGGCCGAGCAGCGCCAGCATATCGATGAGTTGGTTGAACGCTACACCAAGAAGACTGCCGGTTCCAAGCGCTACACCCAAGCGAACCGCGCCGTGCTCGCCGATCCGCGGGCAGCCGCCGGGTTTCGCTCCGAGTGGAAGGAGATGGTCTATCCCATCGTGAATACGACGTCGGCCGGCTCCAAGATCTACGACGTCGACGGCAACGAATACATCGACCTGGTCAACGGCTTCGGTCAGACCGCGTTCGGCCATGCACCGCCCTTCGTCGTCGAAGCCGTCAAGGCGCAGCTCGACCGCGGCTTTGCGATCGGCCCGCAGGCCGACCTCGCGGGCAAGGTGGCCGACCTGTTTTGCGAAATGACCGGCAACGAGCGCATGACGTTCTGCAACACCGGATCCGAGGCCGTCATGGCGGCGATGCGTCTCGCGCGCACCGTCACCGGCCGGGAAAAGATCGTCATCTTCAACGGCGACTATCACGGCCAATTCGACGAGGTGCTGGTCAAGGGCGTGCAACGCAGCGGCGCGGCGCCGCGTTCCATGCCGGTGGCGCCGGGCATTCCCGCGTCGCAAGTCGAGAACATGATCGTGCTCGAGTACGGCACGCCGACGTCGCTGCAATGGATTCGCGACAACGCCGACGATCTCGCCGCGGTCATCGTCGAGCCGGTGCAAAGCCGCCATCCGCATCTGCGGCCCTTCGATTTCCTGCGCGAAGTGCGCAAGATCACCGAAGCCTCGGGCACGGCCTTCGTCATGGACGAGGTCGTCACCGGCTTTCGCGTCCATCCGGGCGGCATGCAGGCGGTGATCGGCATCCGGGCGGACCTGGCCACCTACGGCAAGGTGGTCGGCGGCGGCCTGCCCGATCGGCGTGCTGGCCGGCAACAGCGAAATTCATGGACGCGCTCGACGGCGGCCAGTGGCGCTTCGGCGACGACTCGTTTCCCGAAGTGGGCGTGACGTTCTTCGCCGGCACCTTCGTGCGCCATCCGCTGGTGCTGGCAGCGATGTGGGCCGTGCTCAATCACATCAAGGAGCAGGGGCCGGCGCTGCAGGAGAGCCTGGCGAAGAAAACCGCCACTTTGGCAGGGCGGCTGAACGCGTTATTCGCAGGCCGCGGAGTGGCGACCAAGATCGAGAGTTACTCGAGCTGGTTTTACTTCAATTTCCACAACGAGCATCCGCTGGCGACCCTGTTCTATTATCACCTGCGCGAGCGCGGCATCCACATCCAGGAAGGATTCCCCTGTTTCCTGACCACGGCGCATTCGGATGCCGATTTCGAGCGCATCTATGCGGCATTCGAAGAGAGCCTGGACGCGCTGCAGTCGGTCGGCATCCTGGCAAAATCTGCCGTCCCCGCGGCGGCGCCGGCCGCATCGAGCGTCCCGACTGCCCTGGGCGGCGCTGCGCCGGGGCGCATTCCGCCGGACGGCGTGCCGCCGGGCGGCGCTCCGCTCACTGAGAGCCAGATCGAAATCTGGTTGTCGGCGCAGCTGGGCGATGAGGCGTCCTGCGCGTTCAACGAATCGTTGAGCCTGCGGCTGAACGGTTTGCTCGATACCGGCGCGTTGCATACCGCGATGAACCGCATCGTCGCGCGCCACGACGCGTTGCGTGCCACGTTCAGCTCCACCGGCGAGGAGATGCGGATCTCCGCCACGATGTCCTTCGACTACCCGACGACCGACTTGTCGAATCGGCCGTTGGCGCAGGCGGAGGCGGCGTTCGCGGACTTGCTCGACGCCGACGCGCGTACCGCATTCGATCTGGTGCAGGGGCCCTGCATCGGGGGCACCTGGTGAAGCTTGCGGAGGACGCGCATGCCTTCGTTCTGACGGCCCACCACATCATTTGCGATGGCTGGTCGATCAACGTCATCGTCGATGAACTTGCCGCAATCTACGGCGCACTGTGCCGCGGCGAGGCGACGGAATTGCCCGCGCCCCTGCCCTTCAGCGAGTACGCGCGGATGCAGGCGTCCCGTGAACCGGGTGAACTCGCCAAAACCGAAGAATTCTGGCTGAAGGAATTCGCGGTACGCCCGCCCTCGCTGGAGCTGCCCACCGATCGTCCGCGTCCCACCGTGAAGTCCTTCAGCGGCGCGAGCTTGTGCCGCCGCATCGATGCCAAGCTCTACCAAGCGGTCAAGAAGGCCGGCGCGCGCCAGGGCAGCACGCTGTTCGTGACCTTGCTCGCGGCATCCCAAGCTCTCATGGGCCGGCTCGCCGACCAGAATGAGGTGGTGGTCGGCGTGCCGACCGCCGGGCAGTCGCTGCTGGAGGATCAGATCCTGGTCGGCCACTGCGTCAACTTCCTGCCCATTCGCGGCGCGTGGACGCGCGATACCAGCGTTTCCGATTATTTGGCGGCGACCGCCAAGCGCGTGCTCGACGCCTACGAACACCAGAACTACACCTTCGGTACGCTGGTCCGCAAATTGAATTTGCCGCGCGAGCAAGGCCGCCTGCCGCTGGCCGAAATTCAGTTCAACTTGGAACGCCTGGCGGAACGCATCGAATTGCCCAATTTGACGATGGACGTCGCTCCCAATGCGAAGGCCTACGTCAATTTCGATCTGTTCCTGAACGTGATCGAATCGGCCGACGGACTGCGCATGGATTGCGACTACAACACCGACTTGTTCGACGCAGCGACGGTCGCACACTGGCTCGATTGTTATCAGGCGCTCCTCGAGTCGTTCGTCTCCGACGCGGCCCAAGCGCTCTGCCGCGCGTCGTGCCTGCCTGCGCCCGAGCGCGAGGCGCTGCTCGAACGCATGAACGATACGGCCGTCGACTATCCGCGCGACCAGCCCGTGCACCGGCTCATCGAGATTCAGGCCAAGTCGACCCCGCATGCGATCGCGGCGCAGTTCGGCGAAGAGCAGTTGGATTATCAAAGCCTCGACCGGCGCGCGAATCAGCTGGCGAACGTGCTGCGCGAGCGAATCAAGACGACGGACAAGACGGGCCAGCTGGTCGGCGTATCCGTGGAGCGCTCGCTCGACATGCTGGTGGCGCTGATCGCGGTCATGAAGGCGGGCTGCGCTTACGTCCCCCTGGATCCCATGCACCCAGCCGCTCGTCTGCGCTACATATTGGACGAGGCGCAGGTCGCCGCGCTGATCTCGGACGGTTCGGAGAACGCATCGCTGGTCGGGGACGGCACGCCGGTCGTCGATGTACATCGCGACGCTGCCGCGATCGACGCCGCCTCCACCGCCGCTCCCGACCTCAAGGTGAGCGCGGACAGTCTGGCCTACGTGATCTACACCTCCGGGTCGACCGGCAAACCGAAGGGTGTGGAGATTCCACACCGCGCGGTCGTGAACCTGTTGACGTCGATGGCGCGCACCCCCGGCCTCAAGGCCACCGATGTGTTCTACGCCGTGACCACCATCTCGTTCGACATCGCAGGGCTCGAATTGTTTTTGCCATTGATCGTCGGCGCCAAGGTGGTGATCGCCGAACGCGACGCCGTGATCGACGGCTTCAGACTGCTCAAGAATCTCGAGAACGTCCGCGCCACCGCCATGCAGGCGACGCCGGCGAGTTGGCGGCTGCTGCTCGAGGCAGGGTTCCGCGCGCCGGCAAATTTCAAAATGCTGTGCGGCGGAGAGGCCTTGCCGCGCGAACTCGCCGATCGACTGCTGCAAGGCGCGGGGGAGTTATGGAATATGTATGGGCCCACCGAGACCACGATTTGGTCGTCGTGCACGCGAGTGAGCGCCAACTCGCCGATCACGGTGGGCGGGCCCATCGCCAATACCCAGTTCTACATCCTCGACCGCAATGACCAGCCGGTGCCCGCTGGCATCCCCGGCCAATTGCATATCGGCGGCGACGGCGTGGCGCGCGGCTACCACAAGCGTGACTCGCTGACCGCGGAGAAATTCCTGAAAAACCCATTCGCCGGCGGCCGGATGTACCGCACCGGCGATCTCGCGCGCTGGTTGCCGGACGGCGCCCTCCAGATCATGGGCCGCATCGACCATCAGGTGAAGCTGCGCGGATTCCGGATCGAACTCGGGGAAATCGAAACCGTATTGATGAACAAGGGTCAGTTGAGCGCGGCTGCGGTCATCCTGCGGCAGGATGTACCGGGGTCCCCGCGCCTGGTTGCATATTATGTTGAAAAGGCGGGCGAAAACCGCTCGCCGGAGGTCTTGCGCGCACTTCTCGCGGAAGATATGCCCGAATACATGATACCGTCGGCATGGGTGAGGCTGGACGTTCTCCCGCTCTCGCCGAACGGCAAGCTCGACCGCGCCGCCCTGCCGGTGCCGGATGCGACGCAGACCGCGAAACAGGAATTCGTGGCGCCTTCGACGCCGACCGAAGTGGCGCTAACGACGATATTCGGGGAGGTATTGAATTTGGAACGGGTGGGTGCAACCGCGGATCTGCTCAAGTTGGGCGCGGACTCGATTCAACTCTTTCAGATCACGGCAAGGGCGAACCGGGCCGGCATCAAGATTACGGCGCGCCAGTTGCTTCAGCATCGCAACGCGGCCGCCTTGGGCGCCCTCGCGGATTCGGGCGGCGGTGAGGCCGCAGCGGCGACGGCGAACTCGGCGCTGCCGTCGCTCGGGCAATTCAAGCGCAATCGGCGCACCGGATAGCGTCGTATACCCATGGCGAAGCCTGCGAACAGAGTTTTGGATGCAGCGGCCGGGCAGGAGCTCGCGGCCGGGTTTGCATCCAACCCCAATGATTCGCGGCCGGCGGACGCGGGCGAACCCGCGGAGCGCACCGATTTCCCATGCTCCCCGGCCCAGGAACGATTCTGGCTGTTGGACCGCCTGGATCCGGGAAATTCGGCGTATAACGTCGCCGTTCGGTGGCGCCTGGAAGGCCGCATCGCCACCGATTTGCTCGAGAAGTCGTGGCTCAAGATCATCGAGCGGCATGAAGTGTTGCGGACGGTGTTTTTGGAGACCGACGGCGCGCCGATACAGCGGGTGATGCCGCGCGCACCGTTTCGCTTGAACGAAATCGATCTCAGCAACTTGTCTCCCGAATTGCAGCAAACCGAAGGCGATCGCATCGGGGTGATCGAAGCTCGAGCCCCCTTCGACCTGGCCTCGGGTCCTCTGATTCGAGCGACCCTGCTGCGATTCTCGCCCACCATCTCGATCATCCTGGTCACCACTCATCAGATCGTGTCCGACGGTTGGTCGATCGGAGTCATGGCTCGCGAGATGGGCGTCGTCTACGAGGCGCTGCGGCATGGAAAGGCGATCGAGCTCGAACCGCTTTCGATCCAATACGCGGACTATTCGGAGTGGCAGCTCGAGTGGCTGCGAGTGCGCGGCACCGAGGCTGAGGACGGTCTACTGGACCCGGCAGCTGGCGGGCGTCAAACCGTTCAAGGTCCTCCCCGACCATGCACGCCCGACCATGCCGACCACCAATGGCGCAATTGCATCGCGATTGTTGCCGCGCGAGTTGACCAACCGGGCGCAGAGCTTGAGCGCCGAGCGTGGAGCGACGCTGTTCGCGACCGCCTTCGCCGCGTTGTGCGCCACCTTGGCGCGGTTCACCAACGAAACTGAAATCGTCGTCGGAACCCAGGTGTCCGGCCGCGATCAGGTCGAACTCGAGCCGATGATCGGCCAGTTCGTCAACTCGCTCATTCTGCGCAACGACCTGCGCGGCAATCCCGCCTTCGGTGCCATCGTAGACGCGGTGCGCGACACCATCGCGCAAGCTCTGGAATACCGGCACATCCCCATCGAACGGCTGCTCGGCATGGTCAAGAGCGAGCGCGAGCGATGCGAACACTCCGCCGATCTCGGTGAATTTCATCTTTCAAAAGACGTTCATACAAAATACCGTCTACGGCGATTTCGCCCTCATCGACATGCCGTCGCTGCCGGCCGGCGCGATCTACGACCTGAATCTGTTCATGGTCGAACGGCCCGACGGCTGGCGGTTTTCCTGCCAGTACAATACGGATCAATTCGAGCGGGCGACCGCCGAGCGGCTCCTCGCCTATTTCGAGAGACTGCTCGACAGCGCGGTGTCGAATGCGTCGCTGCGATTATCGGAATTGACGCTGTCTTCGAGCGACGAAGCACGTCTTCTGCTCGCCAGACTCAACGACACGCGCACGCTATATCCTCGCGAGTTGACCCTCGGTCAGCTATTCGAGGCGCAGGTCGGGCGGGCTCCGGATGCGACGGCGGTCAGCTGCAGCGACTGTCATCTGACCTATGCCGCGATCAATTCGGCCGCCAACCGGTTCTCGGCATACCTTCGTGCCCAGGGCATCGCCAAGGGATCGAGAGTGGGCGTGTGCCTGCCCACGTCGATCGAACTGCCCATCTGTTTGCTGGCCATCCTCAAAGCGGGCGCCACCTACGTGCCCCTCGATCCGGCCGATCCGCCGCTGCGGCGCGCGGATATGATTCGCGCCTCCGGTACCACGGCGGTCATCGGGCAGCGGCTGGAGCGCACAGCCGTGGCGGATGTGCCCGTGCACCTGATAGAGATCGAGGCTGCGCTCGCCTATGCCGGTGAAACGCAGCACGACGCTCGGGCCGTGCCGCTCCACTCGGATGCCTTCGCCTGCACGATTTTCATTTCGGGCCGCGATGACGCCTCACGGGTCGTTTGCATTTCACACCGAAACCTGGCGAACCTGATCTACTCCATGGCAAAGCGGCCCGGCGTCGGCGATCGCGACGTCATGGTGATGAGTTCACCCATCACGACCGATCGGGCGGCGTTCGAAATATTCCTGCCGCTGCTCACCGGCGCCCGGCTGGTCATCCCGCGTGACAAGGAGCTCGCGAGCGGCCGCGGTCTGCTGCACCTACTGCAGCGGTCCGGGGCGACCATTCTGTACGGCGCACCGCAGACGTGGTCGGCCCTGCTGGACGCCAACTGGATAGGGTATCCCGCGCTCAAAAGTCTTTGTTCGGCAACGGAAGTGAACGCGCGGCTGATCGAGAAGCTCTCGGCAATCGGCGGAGAACTCTGGTCATTGTACGGCGGCCCCGAAACCGGCATCTGGTCCGCGATCCGCCTGGTCAAAGCCAAGAATATCTCCTCGAGCCTTGGCGAGCCGATTGCAAACACGGCATTGTATGTGCTCGAGGCGTCGCTGCGCGTCGCGCCGGTCGGCGTCGTCGGCGAAGTGTACGTCGGCGGCGACGGACTGACTGAGCGCGCACTCGCCGCGGCCGTCGCCAACGAATCCGGAATCAAGCTATATCCTACCGGCTCCCTGGGCCGGCTGCAGGCCAACGGGCAGATCGAATACGTCGGCCGTGCGGACCATCGATTCGCCACCGCAGGCCGCATCGTCGACCCCGCCGAAATCGAGGCGATGCTGCTGCGCCACCGGGGTGTCGCCGAGGCCGCGGTGGTCCCTACACAGGATCCGGGCGGCGACGGTGCAATCGCCGCCTTCGTCGTCGCCGGCAGCGCCGCGGCGGATGCCGCAACGCTGATTTCCGATCTCCAGAAAACCCTCGCGGAAACCCTTCCCCGGTATTTACTGCCGTCGTCCATCGTCGTGCGCGATTCGCTGCCGCATTCGGTGAACGGCGCCCTCGACCGCAATGCCCTGCAATCGGCGCAAGGACGCACGCAGCGGAACACGACGCATGAGCAGCCGTCCGGCGAGATCGAGCAACGCTTGGCGCCGCTTTGGGCCGGGATATTGGGCGTGAAATCGGTTGCAGCCGGCGACAATTTTTTCGAACTCGGGGGCCACTCCTTGTTGGCCGCGCGGATGCTGACCCAAGTCGAGCGGGAATTCGGACGGCGCATCAAGCTGGCAACGCTGTTTTTGGCGCCGACGCTGCATGACTTCGCCAAGTTACTGGCGCAAACGGATCTGCGCGAATTCGATTTTCGCCAAGTGGTCAAAATTCAGCCGCATGGCTCGAAGCGCCCTTTGATCGTAATCAACAATACGGGAATCTATTACGGGCTGGCCAAAAATTTAGGTCCGGAACAACCGGTGTACTCGCTGCAGTTGTTCGATCCATCGGTGAAAGATTCCGCCCTGCCCAATTCGCTGGAAGAGATAGCGTCCGGGTACGTCGAACTCATCCGGCGCGTGCAGCCCCAGGGTCCCTACGACTTGATGGGATGGTGTGTGGCCGGAGCACTCGCCTTCGAAATAGCGCGTCAACTCGTGGCGGACGGGCAGGAGATCTCCCATCTGTTTCTCATCGACTCCTGGGTTCCGGGCTACTTCAGGCGCCTCCCGAAGCTGCGCGGATTCTTGGCGGTGTATTCACTGCGTGCGCAGTTGATCGTCGCCGATTGGCGCCGGGTGCTGGCGAGCGAGAAGTCGCTCGGCGCCTTCATCTCGCAGCGCACCCTGTTCAAACGGTTGAAGCGCTTGTTCAAGGGCAACGGCAGCGACGTGGGGGCGCCGGACCATGACACGCGGGCCACGCCTGAAACCTACGACCAGTGGTTACTGGCTTACCTGCAGCGCATGACCGACGGCTATACACCGAAGCCCTACGGGGGCGCAGTGACCCTGCTGCGCAGCCGCTTGGAACCCACGGGATGGTTTTTTCGCGAGGATGCCGGCTGGGGCGAGTTCACGCAATCGGGCGTCGACGTGCAATTCGTCGACGGCAATCATTTCACGATGTTCCAGGACCCAGGTTCCCAGCAGATGGCCGAGCAAGTAGCGGCGGCGCTCGCGATACAACCGCCACCTCCGGCCGGTTGACCCTACGACTGCGCCGTAGGCGGGGTCCACACCCGATACGGACGCGCTGCCTCGCGCCGTTTGCCGATCGAGCGCACGGCGCTCACGCCTTCCGCGGCGGCGAGCTTGAGGCGGTCGCGCCAACCGGAAACCGTCGGGGCGGTGGGATCGAGTCCGAGCTTGCGCAGGCGATGATTGAAACGGTGCAATTTCTCCAGCCGGTCAACCGAGCGCAGTTCATAGTTGACGCTGAGCGCGACCGACACATTGTCCCGATTTTGAACCCAATGCGGCGCGCACGTCGGCACGTGCACACCGTAGCCTGCCAGCAGCTCGTACTTGCGGCAATCATGTTGCCTTTCCGGCCGATAGACGGCGCAATTCCGGCTGACGGCGAAAAAGTCTTCCAGTTCGCGGTCGGTGACCAGCGTACGGTCGGTCTGATCGAAGATATGGAAGAGCTTGTTGCCCGTGACCTGCAGCAGAAAATTGGTCTCCGAATCCATGTGGTAGGGGGTAATCCGTCCGGGCGAACTCACCAGGATCAAGACCTCGCCGATCGTGACATCGGAGCGCATCCGCTCGCCGGACAACTCGATCAATCTGCCCAAGACATGCTGCAGCACGGGCGCGAACAGCGGATCCTGCTCCGTATGCTTGAGGATGACGATGGAATCGTTATGCTCGATGTTGAGGATGGTGTCCTGCAGCGATTGGCGGCCGACAGTCCCCTCCGACCAGGTATTGTTCACCGCGACCTTGCCGTTCGCCCAGTAATGTTCGCCGTGGTCCGGCATGCGCCGCGTGAGTTCGACCAGGCTTGCCAATTCGAATAGCGGATTCCCGGCCAACTCGTGCTTGAACATGAAATTCACGCGATTGTAGTTGCGGCGAAACTGGCCTTCCTGATCGGCCACGCCCGGCAGCGAGGTGGGCTCGCGTTCAATGGAAATGGCGTTCATGGGTGGTCTCCGCGTCAAAGGGTATCGCGCACCGATCCAAGCGATCGGCGACGGGCCTCTCATTCGGGGATATTAGCGTATGGATGACACAGCTCCCAACTAAACACTGGGCATCCGGGTGACGAAGCGGGCGACCACGGTGGGCATGGTCATTCGAACCATCAGCGCGTAGAGGGCGGCGCCGGCAAGGATCAACACGGGTAGCGCAACGATGTCGGCGACCCTGCCCTCGAGCGCCATCCGCAGCGCCCATACGCAGGCTCCCATGAGCAGACTGGCCGCCAGCGGCGGCCATTGCGGCCGGAATATGGTGGCGGCCGGGATGGCGCAATAGCGCTTCAAGAGACCCACCGACAACGGCAGCAGCACAAACGGGCGCGCGGCGATGGCAATCGACGCCGCCAACAGGCCGAGCGGCGCGCAGGCGGCCACCGCGAGGACGGTCACTGCCGTTTGTGCGATGGAAACCATGGCCTCCTGGCGCTGGAAGTTCATGGCGAGGAGCGCGGCGCCGCCGAGATATTGCGTGACCAGAGGCACGCACGACAGCAGCAGGCACTGCGCCGGAACGATCGCCCCGATCCACCGCGGGTCCAGCCAGACGTGAAACAGCGTCGGCACGATGACGGCACCCCCGATGCACAGCGGGAAGCAAAACACCGTCAGAAAGGTAAAGGTACGGCGCAACCCAGCATCGAGGCCGGCACGGTTGTCGGCGTGTTTTCGCAGTTCAACCCGAGCAACCGCGTAGCGGGGCACCACGGCGACTTCCACCAGGATGTCGCCCAATCGGGAGGCCAGGCTGAACAACCCCAGATCCGTCGATCCCCAGTACAGTCCCAGCATCAAACGCGGAATTTGATTGCAGCTCCAGGTGAGAAAGCGCGACACGAGGGTCGGAGCCGCAAAATGCGCCAATT
Source organism: uncultured Gammaproteobacteria bacterium (assembly GCA_963799885.1). Taxonomy (GTDB): domain Bacteria; phylum Pseudomonadota; class Gammaproteobacteria; order Steroidobacterales; family Steroidobacteraceae; genus Bog-1198. The sequence continues at coordinate 202,262 of CAWCYX010000010.1, forward strand.
CGCGGAAGTGTCGGACCGAAAACCCCAAGCCGAATTTTAGAGGCACGGTGTACCAAAGCAGGATCGACGAGACCAACCTGGTGACGAGGGCCTGCCAGACCAGCGCCCAGACGCCGCCCCCGGCCAGGGTGAGCACCAGACCCACGATTCCACCGACGAACAAGCTGCCGATGGAGCGCAACGCCAGCGGCTGAAATAGCATGTCGCGCTTGGTTGCCGCGATGGGCGCTGCAGCAAACGCGCTGATGGCGGGCAGCACCGCCATCCAGCGCAAGATCGAGGCAAGCTCCGGCTCGCCGAACCAGCCCGCGATCCGGTGCGCTCCCGCGAACACCGCTATTCCGATGGCCATGGACAACAGCACGTTGGCCGTGGTCATGGTGCGGAAGTGGCGCTCGTCGATCTCACGCACCGAAATCAAGGCTTCCGCGGCCGCCTCACCTGGTACGTTCTCGCAGAATCCGACAAAAACCATGACGATGGAAATGAGCCCGAAGGCTTTCGGTCCAAGAACTGGCGCTTGGATCGCAAACAGCAGGAGCGCAAAGATTTGCGAAAAAACCGTTTTGGTCGTCAGCCAGGAGGTGGGGGACAGTCGCGGGAAGACTTTCACTAGGCGAGTAGGGTCTGCATTGATGGATTGCGATCTCTTTACAATTGTGAGCGTAACCCCACGCCATGTCCGAGATGCCGTCAACAGTGCAGTAATGTCGACCAATCGCGGCTCCCCGGCGGGAGTCGATAGTAATATATTCGCCGTCAGCCTGGGTTATAAGAGCCGCTGACGTATTATGTTAAGTACTATGATGAAAAGTGCCGAATTGCGGACTCCATGGGTTTACCCGAAGCGCCGGAGCGGTGGGCTGCGCGCCATCGTAAGGTGGGCGGCTGCCGCCGTGCTGGCGCTCGGCGCGTTCCAATGTGCGGTGGCTGCCGCGGCCCCGCCGCCGCCGGACAAACCTGCGGTGAAGGCACCCCTGCTGCAGCTGGGGCCCGGAGACAGCGTCAGTATCCAAGTGTACGGTCAGCCGGATTTGAGCACGACGGTTTACGTCGGTGACGATGGAACCGTATCGGTTCCGCTGGCCGGCAACGTCCAAGTGGCCGGCCTGTCGCCCGCCCAAGCGAGTTCCCGTATCGAGGCCGCCCTGAAATCCGGCAAGTTTCTGGTCGACCCGCACGTCACGCTCACGGTAACCCAGACGCGCAGCCAACGAGTGTCCGTGCTCGGCCAAGTGGGCACGCCGGGCCGCTACGCGGTGGAGTCGAACACGACGATTTTCGATCTTCTGGCGCAGGCCGGCGGGATCACGGCGACCGGTTCGGACATCATCTACATCATCCGGCTCGACAAGGACGGAAAGGAAGTGCGCTTCCCGGTGGATTTGAAGGGTCTGGCGAGCGGCAACGGCACGATCCATTCGATGTCCCTGCAGGGCGGCGATTCGGTATTCGTGCCCAAGGCGGAACAGTTCTCGATCTATGGCGAGGTGGCGACGCCCGGGCGATACCGCATCGAGCCGGGAATGACGGTGATCGAAGCCATCGCCAGAGCGGGCGGTATTACGTTGCGCGGCAGCCAACGCCGGGTCGAGATCAAGCGTAAACAGGCCAACGGCGAATATACGACCGTGAAAGCCAAGTTGGGCGACCTCGTCCAACCGGACGATGTGGTTCAAGTGAAGGAGAGTATTTTTTGAGATCGCGTAGAAATCTCCCCGTGCTCGCGGTTGCCCGCTCGGTGCCGGCCGCCGTCACCCCAGCGTTCGAGACGGCCCTTCCGAATGCGTCCGCGGGTCCGGGCCTCTCCCTTCAGCAGATTCTGTCGATCCTGCGAGCGTACCGGTGGCCGACGCTCGCCATCGCGCTCACCATCTCCGTCCTCATGGCCGGCCTCATCAAGCTCATGCCGAAAACCTACACCGCGACCACCACGATGATGGTGAACCCGGAGGGCAATGATCCGCTGGCGACCAACCCAGGGGCGGCGACGACACCCATGTTCAATTACATGTCGACGGAATCGCAGCTCATGCTCAGCCCGGAAGTGCTGCTGCCGGTGATCGACAAGCTGGAACTGACCAAGGACAAAAACTATACCGCAGGCTATGCCGGCGACGGCAGCACGCTGCGCGACTGGGTGCGGGAAAATCTCCTCAGGAGCCTGGACATACAACTCGGCGCCTTCGGCAGTCAACTCATCCAAGTGAATGCGGCCGCGCGCAACCCGCAGCTCGCCGCGCAGATCGCCAATACCTTGGCGGACCTGTATCTGACGCAGCAGCGCGAGCGCGTATCGGGTCCGGCGAGCGAGCGCGCCAAGCGCTACGCCATGGAACTGGCCGAGCTCAAGAACAAGGTCCGCATTGCCCAGGATCAGGTAACCGCCTTCCGGCAGCGCACGGGCGTCACCGACACCACGGCAAAAAATGCCAGTGTGGAGCAGGCCCTCCTCGGCATGCTCGAGGGCAAGCTGCAGGATGCCGAGAACGCGCGCCGCTTGGCCGAAGTGAGGGCCATGTCCACGCAGAACGCGAACACGGCCACTGGTTCAGCGGGCGTGCAGACGCTCAAGGCGCTGCTGAACACGCAACAGACGCAGCTCGCGCAGTTGCGAACCACATACGGCGTGCAGCACCCCAAAGTGCTGGAACTCGAGAATCAGATGCATGCCACGCAGCGCAACCTGGACTCGGAGCTGCATGGTGTGAGTTCAGCCAACACGTCGGATCTCGCCGCAGCTCAACAACTCGAGGCCAAGATGCGGGCAGCGGTCGAGGAACAGCGCAAAAAGGTGCTGGGCGTCAACAAACTGCAGGACGAGGGGATGAAGTTCGAGCTGGAACTCGAGTCGGCACAGTCCGTCTACAAGCGCGCGCTCGACGGCTACGACCAGATCATGTTCGCGTCCGGCGGACACGTGGCGAACATCAGCGTCGTCAGTAGAGCGGTACCGCCGCAAAAAGCGACCAAACCCAACAAGCTCAAATTGCTCTTCCTGGGCGTCATGGCCGGAATTGCCGTGGGCGTCCTCACGCCCCTGATCTACGAGTTGCTCATTAACCGGCGCATCCGCTGCAGGGACGATTTCGAACGCGATTTCGATCTGCCGGTGCTGATGGAGTTCGATCCGATCCCCACTCTACGAAGTGCCGCATGAACGCCCCGTCGCCGACCAATCACGATCCTCTCCGCGATCCTCTGGAAGATACGCACGTGGACATCAACGACGAGCTGGTCGCAGAGTTGGGATTGACGGACGATTCCATCGAAAAAATCTACGAAGTCATGCGCTCGATGAACACGACCTTCGCCGATGCGGCCCAACGCCTGGGGTTACTGAGGCCCGACGCATTCGAACAGGCCCTTCTGAAAATCAAGTCCAGCAGCACGCTGGAAGACGAGGGGATGGTGGAGACGGCGATCCGGCGCATCGCCGCCGATCGCCGTGTGGTATTGCGTCAGGGCGAGCGCGTTGCGCCCAGCAAAAATCTGATTCTCGCTCACGATCCGGACAATCCGCGCAGCGAGCGCCTGCGTGCCCTGCGCACCGAGCTTCTGCTGCTGCACGAGACCGGCCGCGGGGCGAATGTCCTCGCCGTCGTCAGCCCAGGCTCGGGCGAGGGGCGTTCCCAGCTTTGCGCCGAACTCGCGGTCTCGTTCGCACAGCTCGGGCGACGCACCCTTCTCGTGGATGCCGACATGCGCAAGCCGCAGCAGCACGTGCTGTTCGGTTCGTCCAATCAGCACGGACTGTCGCAATCGATCGCACACAACGAGAAGCCCTACTATCATCCGGTGACGGGACTGCCTTTCATGCACTTGTTGACGGCGGGTCCGATTCCACCCAATCCGCTGGAGCTGCTGTCCGACGGCCGGTTCAGCAACTTGTTGAACGACTGGCGAAACGCCTACGAATTCATCGTTCTCGACACTCCTCCCGTGGAAGAGTGCGCGGACGGGCTGGCGGTCGCCACGATTGCCGCACGTGCACTGGTGTTGAGCCGCGCGCGACACACATCCTTCAAGAGCACCCGCACCCTGCTGCGGCGTCTGGCGAGCACCCAGTCGAGACTACTCGGAGCGGTGATCAATCACTTTTGAGCGGCCGCCCGATCCCGGACTCGCATGAGCACTGTCAGCGTCTGCATTGCCACCTACCGTCGTGCGGAGCGCCTTGCGGCCGTGCTCGACGATCTGACCCGCCAGACACGCCTGCCCGACGAGGTGGTGGTGGTGGATAACGATGCAGCCGCCAGCGCGCGGGCCGTCGTCGAACAACGCTCGCAGCAAAGTGCGCCCTTTCCCATCCGCTACGCAATTCAACCGGTGAAGAATATTTCCCAGACGCGCAACAAGACGGTCGAACTCGCCGGCGGCGACTGGCTGGCATTCATCGACGACGATGAACGTGCACCGGCCCCCTGGCTGGCGCAACTGGTGGAAGCGGCCGCTCGGCATGCCGCTGACGGAGTCCTGGGTCCCGTCGACCCCGTCGTTCCCTCGAGCGCTCCCGCATGGATCCGGCGGGGCCGCTTCTACGATTTTCCGCGCATGGCTACGGGAACGGTCATTCCCCCCAATCGCCTGAGATTCGGCAATGTCCTCGTCAAAGGGTCGTGGCTACGCGGCGCCGAAGCGCCGTTCGACCCCGCCTTGGGGCTGACAGGGGGCGAGGACGGCGATCTGCTGTCGCGCCTGGTGCAACGAGGCGCGCGCCTCGTCTGGTGCGACGAGGCGATCGTGCGGGAACCGGTGGAATCATCCCGCCTATCCCTGCAGTGGCTCCTGCGCCGCGCGCTGTCGGGAGGCCAGGACTTCGCCCGGCATTCGCTCGCCGGCCGCTACGGCACCATGTCCGCTGCGAAGCGCGTACGATTCTTCCTGCGCGCCCTCGCACAAGCACTGGCCGCGGCGGCGCTCGCGCTCGTGGTGTGGCCGCTGGGCCGGCATCACGCCGCGCGCTGGCTGACCACGCTCTCGGCCAACGTGGGCAAGCTGTCGGTATTTTGGGGCTGGCGGTACCGCGAGTATGCGTGACATCAAGTGATCGCCCTGTTGGACCTGCTGCTCCTCGCCTTGGCTCTACCCGCCGGTCTCGCCTGCGCCTACTTGTTGGCGTGCACGCTGTTGTCCGCGCGCGCCCCGGCGCCGGAGCGCTCTTCGCGCCGCCTGCGTTTCGATGTCTTCGTGCCGGCACACAACGAGGAGGCCGTTATTGCGCGCACTGTAGCGAACCTGCTGCGGCTGGATTGGCCCGCCGATCGCTTTCGGGTGATCGTAATCGCCGACAACTGCAGCGACGCCACGTCGAGCATCGCGGCGCAGTCCGGGGCCCGGGTGTTCGAACGCGCCAATCTCGAGCTGCGCGGCAAGGGCTATGCGCTTAAGCATGCCTTCGAGCGCAGCGCCGCTGAAGCCTGGGCGGATGCGGTGGTCGTCATCGATGCCGATGCCGAAGCGTCCGCGAATCTCCTCGAGGCGTTCGCGGCTCGAATCGAACGCGGCGCCTGCGCGGTGCAGGCACACTACGGCGTGCTGAATCCATTCGCCTCGTGGCGCACGCGGCTCATCACGATCGCCAAGGCCGCATTTCATATCGTGCGCTCGCGCGCCCGCGAAAGGGTCGGCGTTTCCTGCGGCATCCGCGGCAACGGTTGGTGCGTTACGCATGCACTTCTGGCGCGGGTGCCCTACCGCGCGTTCTCGTTGACCGAAGACCTCGAATACGGAATCGAACTGGGCCTGGCGGGATTCCGCGTGCAATATGCCGACGAGGCGCATTCGGATGCCGACATGGTTTCCGGAGAACAGATCGCCCGCAAACAACGTCAACGGTGGGAGCACGGTCGCTTCGAACTGGTTCGCGCGAAGAGCGCGACCTTGCTGCGGGCTGCGATCCTCATGCGCAGCGCCGTGTGCCTCGATCTCGCCGTTGACTTGCTCGTGCTGCCGTTGTCGTACGTGACTCTCAACGTTTGCGCGCTGATCGCGCTCGCCGGTGCCGCCGCATGGTGGCTGCCGACGATGCACACGTGGCTATGGTTCGGACTGGGTTGCGCGGCAAGTCTCATTCTCTACGTGTTGCGCGGCTGGCAATTGAGCGGCATCGGTGCGCGAGGACTGCTTGATCTCGCGCGTGCGCCCGGATTTCTGCTCTGGAAAATTCTTCTGATGATGCGTCGCCGAACATCCGACGAATGGGTGCGCACGGATCGAGAAAAGCCCTAGATTTCCAGACTCCGGCGCATAATGTCGCCGGTCCGCAGCGCGTCCGCCGCGGTACGAAATTCGCACCGCGCCGTACAGAAATCATACGGCATCACACGAGCTCACACATTCGTCCACACGAGCTCAGACACCCGTCTGCACGAGTTCACACATCCGTGTAGGGCGTTCGCTGTAGGACGGTCCGTCGCCATTTCAAGACATTCAGTCGAAGCTCACGTCGCCAAACCGAGACGGTTGCGAGCAATTTTCATGGCACGTAAAACTCCTCCCGTGTTCCGCATTGGTCGATTCTGAGAAGTCTCCAGTTGGTGCTCAGTGATCACGGCGCGGTTTTTCCCACAGCCAAAGCTATTGAGTGAGAAGATGCCAAGACGTACCGCCTTGTCTTTTGTTTTTGCCCTGTTCGCTGTCACGAGCGCAATGAGCGCGACTGCCCTTACAACCCCGATGCCCTCCGGCTTCTCGCCCGCCTCCGGACCTCCGGGCACCATCATTACGATACCCGGCACGGGTTTCACCGGATTGACTCAGGTGTGGATCGGCGCCGCGCACGACGCGAGCGTCCACATCGTCAGCGATACCTTGATCAAGGTGACGGTGCCGAACGACGCCACCACCGCGCACTTAGGTTTCATCAATCCGCAGTTTTCGCATTTCACCTCGGCAACCTTTACCGTCACGAAGGCGGGCACGACGCCGACACCGCCTCCCGCGGCGGGTTCTACCACGATCTCGGGCGCGGTGACCGGCGCTACCGGCGCCTCCGTGGTGCTGACCGGGCAGTCCACTAAAATCACCCCCGTGAGCTCGAGCGGGGGCTATAACATCGCGGGTGTTGCCGCCGGAACCTACACGGTGGCTCCCGCCGTCGCCGGCCACGTGTTCACGCCGACCAGCGTCGCTGCCAAGGTCAGCGGCGCGCCGGTGAGCAATGTGAATTTCAGCGGCGCCGCGACGAGTGCGCCGACGTACAAGATCTCGGGCACCATGAGCGGCGCGGCCACGTCCGGGGTCACGATGACCTTGAACGGCGCGAATATCGGTTCCGCAGCCACCGATCTCAGCGGAAATTACACCTTCTCGGGACTCTCGAAGGGAACCTACAGCGTAAGCGCATCCCTGCCGGGCCATGCGTTCAGCACTACGAAAGTCATGACGGTCGGGAGCGTGGACTCGTTGGGAAACAATTTCACTTCGGGAGTAGCGCCGAGCAGCGGGATCGCCATCACTGCGGTGAACCCGCTGCCCCAGGCAACGATCGGAAAGTCTTACACCACCACGGTGCTGAAAACCATCACCGGCGGCAACGGCACCTACCATTACCAGGCCGGCACGTTTGCGACGGGAACGCCTCCCATCGGCATGATACTCAACAACAACGGGACGCTAACCGGCACGCCCCAGAAGGCCGGTAAATATTCGTTCCAGCTGTGCGCCGCCGATGTCCACGGCAACCTCGCGGCAACCTGCGCGGCGACCTCAATCACCGTGGCCGCGGCATCCGGCACGACGACGCCCCCGCCGCCCCCGCCTCCCCCGCCGGTAGCAGGCACCTCCTGGGTGTACTACAACGGCGTCTTTGATTGGCCCGGCGACTACTCATTCGTTGCGACGCCCGATTATGCCGATACGAGCGGTGCGCCCTTGAGCGGTCCGCACGACATCAAGGTCACGCTGACGAGCGCCTGGGGTGGTTGGCTGCCCTATGCACTGAATTGGAGCTTCAATTCCAATGGATATACCAAGCTGACCTTCGCGCTGAAACCGACCGTCGCGAACCAGAAATGGAACGTATACTTCGTGAAGGTCGGTGACATCCCCGTTGGGATCTCGATCGACGCGTCCAACTATGGCCCGGCACCGGTGGTCGGTAAGTGGGCGACTTATACTGTTCCGCTGTCCGCTCTCGGCGTGCTGGGAACCGACATCTACAAGTTTTGCATACAAGATCAGACAGGACTTTCGAACAACACATGGTACGTGGACAACGTCGGGTTCGAACCGTAACCGGCACCGCAAGCCAGAATCGCTCGATCACCAACGGGCCTGCCATTCGTTTCGCCAAGGGCGACGAGTGGCAGGTTTTTTTATGGCAGGTCATTCTGAGGCAGGTCATTCTGAGGCAGGTCATTCTGGGGCAGCTCGTTTTAAGGCGCCCTTCGTGAAGCTGCGGGTTCTGGTACTCGGCGCCGAGCACTTCGTTGCGGCCCGGGTGATGGAGGCGCTCTCGGCAAGCGATTGGGCGACGCCGGTGCCGTTTTCCGGCCCACCGGCCACCTGGTCCGAAGCGCACCTTACGGGTATCCACCGTGTGTTCAATGGCACCCTGGGCCGGCCTGAGGCGATTCTCGGGCAGGCGCAAGGGCTCTACGGCGCTCTGGCGCGCATCGGCGGCGAGGCACGTGTGGTGCACTTGAGTTCGATGACGGTTTATGGAACACGCAGCGGCGAGGTCGTCGAGAGCGACGCCCTGTGGCCGGATCTGGGCGCCTATGGCGCGGCCCAGATAGCGGCCGAATCCTTGGCCGCGCGTTATCCGCGCAGCGTGATATTGCGTCCCGGATGCGAATATGGTCCCGCTTGTCCGCAATGGAGCGAACGCATCGCGCAGCTACTGTGCGCGCACCGGCTCGGGGACCTGGGCGCCGCCGGCGACGGTGTTTGCAATCTGCTGTTCGTGGACGACCTGGTCGAGGCGATTTTGAAATCGCTGACCGTGCCCTGCATCGACGGCGCCTGCTTCAATCTTGCGATGCGCTCGCCGCCCACCTGGAACGAGTTCTTGATCCGGTTTGCGCGAGTCCTGGGCGCCGTGCCGGTTTCGCGAATCGGCGCCCGCCGCTTGAAAATCGAGGCGCGCCTGGCGGCGCCGCCCCTCAAGCTCCTGGAGATGATGCAGCGGCGTCTGGGGTTCGCGCGCGCTATTTCACACGCAATTACGCCCTCCCTTTTGAATCTTTGCCGTCAGAACATCACCTTGTCGAGCGGCAAGGCCGAAGCAGCACTGGGCCTCGCGTGGACGCCGCTGCACGAGGGCCTGCAGCGTGCGGCGGCGGGGTTCCGCGCCGGGTTAGTCGAGCGGTAATATTTCGATGCGGCGAAACTCGATGGGATGACTGTTGGCCTGGATGGAAATGTAGCCCGCGGTTAGCGCCCGATCGGCGCCGGAGCTCAAGAGCCGGCGGGCATCGGCATCCTTATCGTCGAGCAGCAAGTCCGTGTATTCGACCACCAGCGCCCCATTCACGACCTGCCTCACATGCGTCCCGCCTTGAACCTCCGCAAGAATGGTCACCCACTGGTCGCCGGGAATCGCGATACCGCTCAATTTGGAGCATTTGTCCGTAAGTACTGCACCGGCGATTGTCACGCGAGTGCCGTTTTCGCAAACGTCGCCCGTGGGATGTCTGCCGAACAGCCGCCCGCCGACGATGTCGAACTCCACTGACACCGGGAATTCCTGGTTCTTGAGCATGCTTTCCGGCGGCTGACTGTGGAGTTGAATGCCGCTGTTCTCATAGGCCCAGGACGGCGCGCCTCCGGCCTGCTTGCCGACGAAGCGATATTCCGCCCGAAACCAATAATGCGACAGTTTCTTGTTGTAGAAGATACTGCCAAATCGACCACCGAATTTGTCGTACTGATCGTAGGACACTTTCAATAATCCGTCCTCGACTCGGAAGGTGTTTCGGTAGTTGTCGTTGAGGTCGTGCCCGGCAATCTTCACGATCCAATCGTCCAGGTTCCTGCCGTTGAACACCGCGATCCATTGGCCCGCGGGCGCCGGTACGATGACAGGGGGCTTGCGGGTGCAGGCCGCCAGCAGCGACAGCAGCGCGACGGCCAACGGCAGCAGCGACAGCAGCGCGACGGCCAACGGCGCCATCGTACGATTCATGCGCTGATCACCGGCCGCGCGAAGGGATTGTTGCACGGTCGCAGCGGATCGTAGTACGCCACGTAATTGACCTTTCGAGATTCGTCGGAACCGTTCCAGAAAAAGTCGCTGGAGAGCAGGTAGGTGGCAACGAGCGCGTCCTCGATGCCGCTCAAGCGGGAACGCGCGCCGGTCGACCGATAGAAACGCTTGAAGGAAGAAGTACCGGGACCCTGGAAATGGTAACGCAGCCGGTTCCAGGTGGGAATTTTTTTAGCGAACGTGGCGCGGGTCTGGTCCTTCGCGAACGCGCGGACGCCGGCTTCATCTAATTTCAAGAAGGCGAGGCGGCGGCGCAGAATCGACGCGATTTCCATCTGGAATCCCAGACGGCCGAGACCCCACGCACCCAAGCCTGCGGCACCGACCACCCCCAGACCGCCCACGATCAGGCGCCGCCGGCTGATCACGCCGTCCCCCGTCCGATGACATGGTCCGCGGCCCACAGCGACAGTGCCGACACCGTCAGAGTCGGATAGGCGGGACTCGCGGTGGGATAGGCGCTGGCACCGAGCACCAACAGATTTCGATATTCATGATGGATGAGATATCGATCGACGACGCTGGTGGCCGGATCGTCCCCCATCACGACGGTGCCTTGGATGTGCGCGGCAGTCGACCCTAGCGACGTACCGACGATGCGTTCGATGGGAAGCGCTTCCGCCAGCTTGTCGATCATCTGAGGAATGCGGTCCGCCGCCTTCTTGGCATATTCGGAGTAATCCTCGAAATGCACATGCGCGACGGACGGGTCCCTGAGGCTGACCGTTACGCGGTTCCTGTCGTCCGGGATGTCATCGAACAGGAATCCCAGCATCAAGCGTTCAGTCCAGCGGCCCCGCTCCAGCCGCAGTGCATCGTCGAATCGATAAGGGAACGGCACGTTCCACGTTTCGATCATGCAGGCGGCGTGCTCGGCCCGATGGTCACCCTCGTAGAACAGATAACCCAGGCCGGTAAGGACCGTACTGCCGTTGTAGCTCTTGACCCCCTTCAAATCGATCGTGGCGTACACGGACATCTGTTCATGGAGGCGGCGGCCTATCAGCGGATGATTGAAACCGGAGCGCAGCAGGATGTGGGGATTGAACAGCGCGCTGGCGCCAAGCACGATCAGATCGGCAGTATCACGGACATCTTTTTTCTCGGATAGGTAGTTCACGGCCTGCGCGATGCCGGCCGCGGTTTCCACCGTCTTCACTTCGGCGCGGAGCCGCAGCGTGATGCGGGGATCCTGGTAGATCTCCGCCAGGCCGTTCTGAATCGTGAATTTGGCATCGACCGGACACAATCCGCAGATTCCGCTGGCACAGCAGATACCGCGCCGACCGGTGGCGACGCTCGCCCTGGCGGTCGACATGTGGTACCAGCCGTCGGGAAAGCGCTTCTTGAGCAGCGCATCGGGGTCGGAGAAGCGATGCGGCGCCAAGGGGGCTCCACGCGTGCGCGGCATGGGACTATCGGCCGGACCCGACACCAGCATGGCTTGCTCGGCGACGCCGTAGTAATTTTCCAGGTCGTCATACGAAATGGGCCAATCCAGGCCGACGCCGTAGCGTGATCGGAGCTTGAAATCCCCGGGCATCATCCGAGTCGTTCCGCCCATCCAGCATTTCGAGTTTCCGCCGAAGCCCGGACTGGTGTACCACTCCTTACTGGGGTTGTCGTTCTCGAATAGATCGTCCGGATCAATGCTGGTGTGCGCTCGATTCGCCAGTTGCCATGCTTTCGTGTCCTCGTTGCCTCGCTCCAGCACGAGAATCCGCGCGTTCGGCGCAGCATGTTCCAAATACCGCATCAAGAAAAAGGACGACGCGAAGCCGGTGCCAACGATGATTACGTCGTAATGGGCAGACATGTACGACCGCTGCGATTCAAGCACGAGGGCAAAACAATTTCCATAGATTTCAGCGACCTACAGCATAACAGAAGGACGGGCGGGGCGCTGTGACGGTTATCGCAGCCCTCCCCGGCGGGCCGGCCGGAAAAGCTGCTTGAGGCGTTGCTCGAGCAGCGAGCGGGACAGCGAGAACGTCGCCAGGGTCGCGACCGCGATGGCAAAGGCGGAATTGATCGCAAACCAGGTGCTCTCCGACAGGTTGGTGATCGCCTGCTGGAAGAAAAGCGCGAGAAACAACACGCCTTGGCCGCGATCGAACTTCATCAGCTGCAAGGACTGGTGTACCCAGGAAACCAGATAGCCGAGCAGGCAGATCAAGCCGACGAACCCCAGGTCATTGACGACTTCCAGGTATCCGTTGTGCGATTGGCTCGGATAGAAATACATGCGCCCCAGAAACGTATAAGACGGCGACGACGGCACGGGGCCGGTCCAATAGGCGCCATAACCGGAACCCAGCAGGGGTGCGAGTTGAATGTGCTCCTTGATGATGTCCCAAATCACCGCGCGGTTGGAGAAGGTCAGGTCCTTGCCGGCCAACTCCGCGACGGGATCGAGCAGCATACTCGTGCCGGGAATGAGGTTGAGGACCGCGAGCGCGTAGACGACGACCAGCACCGCGAATGTGGAAACAATGTACGGCATGTAGCGACGCAGGCCCAACGGCGCCACCATCACCAGCAGCATGAACAGCGTGGACAGCGTCGTCGCCAGCAGCGCGGTGGAGCTTCGCGACAGCAAAACGCATTCAATCGACAACGCAATGCACGGAAAGGCGATCCACCACTTCTTCCCGTCGTAGAACCACGCATGCAGCCAGAACACCACACCGAAACTCGACAGCATGCCGAACTGGTTCTTCTGCGCCGTCAAGCCGCGCCATGAGTTCTTCAGCGTGCCCTCTCCGACTTCGATCGCGTACTGCGGATACAGGAGTCCGAATAGGATCGACGCGATCAGCAGGGTAGTCAAGACGGGCCGCACGACGTCCTGAAAGCGCGTGCGGTTCCAACCCAGGAGCGTAAAGGCCAAACACACGGTCACGATCGAGATCAACGACACGTACCGGTTGAGCGTCGCCGACGGATCCACGGACCACAGAACGCTCAACGGAACCAGCACCAGAAATAGGGAAAAAAATGGATTGAGAGATTTCATCTCGAGCCACGCGAAGCCGCTCCGCCATAGCAGGACCACCGTACTGGACGCCAATAGCCCCAGCTTGAAGGTTCGCAACAGGGAATTGGGCCCCGCCATACCCGTATCGTTTCCGCCGTTCATGTCTCCCGTGAAATACCCAATGGGTACCACCAGATAGACGATCAATACCCACACCATCAGCGTAGCGAAAAGCGAGCCGCCGGAGTCGGGCGCCCGACCGCGGCTTTGCGGCGAAGGGGCGGGTTGGGGCTGCGTACGCGGTGACCGAAGTGTGAGGGGCCGATTCATCATGGGGAGCGTAACGCATCCCCGTGGCTTTTTACGAGCATTAGGACCACGTCCATTGCATCGGGATGAGACGCGTATCGCGACATTATTCATTGACGGCTGCCGGCAGGTAAGGCGACACTATTAAGGATGCACGGGTCGAAAAAACAAAGCAGAGCGAGGCCACTCCTGAACTCCGGAAGCAACAATAATCTGGGCCGAACCGGCGGCCTTTGCTGCGGATTCACCGACAATAGATCTCGCGTGTGAATGCTCCCGAAGCGGTCGCTCGCCCGGCGCGCAGCGGACTGCTCAGGCAGTTTTCAACCACCGTCATCGATCAGGTCGTCCTGTCGGGCGCCAATTTCCTGGTCGGCCTGCTGCTAATCCGCCAGACCAGTGACATGGACTATGGCTTGTTCGTGTTGGTTCAATCGGCCATTACCCTTCTGATGTCGGGACAAATGGCGTTGCTCTCGAGCCCCCTGGCCGTTTTAGCTCCCGGCAAGGCGCCGGCGCTGCGGCGACTCATGGTGGGCGCCGTCGAAATCAGCCAGCGCCGCTTCTTGCGGCGTGCATCCGCTGCGGCGCTGCTAGTCCCGGTAGCCGGCTACTTCCTGCACGTGTGGACAGGTCTCGAATGCTTGGTGATCGCACTCGGCATCGCCGCCTGCTGGACCGCCCTGCAGCGCGAGTATCTGCGCAGCGTCCTGCTGATCTACGGACGTCCCCAGTCGATGCTTCGCGCGGACCTCGTCAACGTAGGCGTCTTATTGACGGGCGCGATGATTGCAGCCTACGGGCCCCGCCCCGCGGTGCTGTGGGCCGTGGCGGCGCTCATCGTGTCGGCACTTGCCGGCGAGGCAACCGCGCGGCACTCCTTGGCCCAGGACCCCGGGTTCGTTGCCGGCGATGCAGCGCCGTTTTGGAAGGAAATGCGGCCGTTGGCGGTGTGGGCGACCGTCGGAGCGATGACCTATTGGATCTACAACCAGAGCTACAACTACGTGCTCGCGAGCCGCATCGACCTGACGGCTGTCGCCGACGTAAACGCGGCGCGGCTCCTCTTGATGCCCACGATCGTGCTGACGGTGGGAGTGAAGACCCTGCTGGTGCCGACGGCCGCTTCCTGGCTGGCCGAATCGAGCGTCGGCCGCCTGATCCGGCGGCTCCTGTTGTTCGCCACAGGCATCGCACTCATCGACCTGGTGTACTGCGTACTGCTGTGGATCTTTCGCGATTTTCTGAGCCACGACTTGATGCATAAGACCATCGGCAACCGCGATCTGCTATTGATGTTATGGGCCGCTCTATCGTTGATCGCCCTGTACCGGGACTTGCTGCAGACCGGACTGTTCGCCCTGCGCAAATTCAGGTCATTGGCCGGAGTGACCGCGGTGAGCGCCGCCGTGTCCCTGACCATCATGTGGTACGGCATCAAAGACTGGGGCCCGGCGGCGGCCTTGATCGGTCAGGTCGCCGGGGAAACCATCAATCTCGGCGGCGTTATCGTCCTGCTGGCGATGGCCTACCACACCGAACGCACCAACAAGTCTCATGTGAAGTAATGCTCCTCCGGGTTTTCGCGCTTTGCCACCTCGCCACACTGGCCGGTGCGTACGGATGCAGCGGCGATCACGGGCAAGCCCCGCCGGCCGCCCTGCCGGGCGTCGCCGAACGCGTTCCGCTCGACCGCCATATCCTGGTCGATCAATTCGGCTATCTACCCGATGAGGTCAAAGTGGCGGTCATTCGCGATCCCCAATGGGGCTACGACAAGAATGATCGATTTGCGCCCGGCGCGCGCTACCAAGTTCGCCGGGTCGAGGACGGGTCACCCGTGCTCGATGGCGCGCCGACGCCGTGGAAAGGAGGAGCAATCGATCCGCTGTCGGGGGATCGCGGATGGTGGTTCGACTTCTCTTCGGTGAGCACGCCGGGCCGCTACGTCATTTACGATGTTTCCCGCAACGCGCGCAGCCCGAGCTTCAGCGTCGATCCACAGGTATACCGCGGCGTGCTGAAAGCCGCCATGCGGACGTACTACTACCAACGCAGCGCCGCCGCGAAGGTGCAGCCGTTTGCCGGCGCGTGTTGGGTGGACGCTGCCGCCTACGTGGGCAGACATCAGGATACGGAGGCGCGCGACGTCACCGACCGCGACAACGGCGCCAAGATCAGGGACCTCTCGGGCGGCTGGTTCGACGCCGGCGACACGAACAAGTATGTGACCTTCGCCGCTCAGGCCGTCCATCAACTGCTGACCGCCTACGGAACCAACCCGGCCGCTTTCGGCGATGACTTCCAGATTCCCGAATCGGGAAACGGAATTCCCGATGTGATCGACGAAGTTCGTTGGGAGACGGACTGGCTCAAGAAAATGCAATTCCCGGACGGTAGCTTCGCGCTCAAGGTGGGAGAATTGGGCTATGTGGCCGCAAGTCCTCCGAGTTCGGATCATTCCGAGCGCTACTACGTCCCCAGTTGCACGTCGGCGACAATCGCAGGCGCGGGCATGCTGGCGCACGCGGCGTATGTTTTCGGCTCATTCCCGGCGCTGAAGGGCGAAGCGAACGATCTGAAGAGCCGCTCGTTGCTGGCGTGGCAGGACTATCAAAACATCCAACCCAAACAAACCGCATGCGACAGCGGCGTGGTGCACGCCGGCCTCGCCGATCTCAGCGTCGAGGACCAAGACGGTCTCGCCGTGGAGGCCGCCATCTATCTCTTCGCGCTTACCGCCGCGCCCGCTTTCGAGGGCTACATCCGCGAGCATTACAAGGACGCGCACCCTTATCATGACATCGGATGGTCACGCTACAAGGCCGATCAAGGCGAAGCCCTGCTTTTCTATGCTACGTTGCCGAACGCGGATCATGCGCTGTCGCGGAACATCATCGCGGACAAGGTGGCGGACGTGAATGCGGGCAATCACATCTATGGGTTCAATCCGGACGATGATCTGTATCGGGCCTATCTACATGAGGCGCAATACCATTGGGGCAGCAATAATCCGCGTGCAAATTACGCAAACACGAATCTCGACGTCACGAACCACGATCTGGGATTGCCCGATGCCGCAACCTTCCGCACTCGAGCGCTGGGCATTTTGCACTACCTGCATGGCGTGAATCCCTTGGGGATCGTATACCTCAGCAACATGTACGGTTATGGAGCCAGCGCCTCGGTGAACGAGATCTATCATGTTTGGTTCGCCGCCGGGACCCGCTGGAGCGATGCAAGGACCTCGCCCTGCGGACCACCGCCGGGATACGTACCGGGGGGACCCAACGCCGTGGCCGCCAAGGACGGGGTACCGCTGCGGCTGTCGCCCCCTACCGGGCAGCCGGCGCAAAAATCCTATCGGGATTGGAACGGCGGCGGGGCCGACGCCTCGTGGGCGGTGACCGAGCCCGGTATCTACTACCAGTCGGCCTATGTCCGGCTGTTGTCGGCTTTCGTGAAATGACCGCAAAGCGATCGTCGTGATCGTCGACGCGCGCGACTTTCCCGGCGGCGACGTCCTGCGCGCCGATATCTGCATCGTCGGTGCCGGCGCGGCCGGAATCAGCATGGCGCTCGAACTGGCGGACACCGCGGTCGACGTACTCGTGCTCGAATCCGGCGGACTGAAACCCGAAAAGGCCACCCAGGATCTCTACGCGGGCGCGGTTGCCAATGAGCGCCTCCACAGCCCGCCCGACAAGTATCGGCAGCGTCGCTTCGGTGGCACCACGACGATCTGGGGCGGCCGCTGCATGCCGTTGGACGCGATCGATTTCGAGCACAGAGATTTCATGCCGAGCAGCGGTTGGCCGATCGATCTGGCCGCCCTGCTGCCTTTTTACCCCAAGGCCAACACGCTGTGCGAAGCGGGCGACTTTTCATACAACCAGGCGCAGGCTTTCGATCACGCGTTGCGCCCGATGATCGAAGGCTTCGAGAGCCCGCACTTCAGCACGGACACGTTGGAGCGCTTCAGCTGCCCTACCGATTTCGGCGCTCGCTATCGCCATCGACTGCAGGCCGCTCCCAACATCCGGATACTGCTGCACAGCAACGTCACGCGTATCCGCCTAAACGCCGCTGGAAACCAGGTCCAATCGCTGGACATCCGGATGCTCGGCGGCAAAACGCTGACGGCCGAAGCGAAGCAATTCGTCCTGGCCGCGGGCGGACTCGAGGTGCCCCGACTGCTGCTGGCCAGCCGCGACGTGCAGACATCCGGCATCGGTAATGCTCGTGACCTCGTCGGACGCTACTATATGTGCCATCTCGCGGGAACGATCGGCGCGCTCACCATCGACCGACCCCTGGGGTCGGTGTGGAACGGCTACGATGTGTCCGATGAAGGCGTCTACTGCCGGCGCCGCATCGCCTTGACCCCCGAAACCCAACGACGACAGCGGATCGGCAATTTCGTCGCGCGGTTGCATCATCCGCGAATCACCGACCCCGGTCATCGCAATGCGATTCTTTCCCTGCTATTTCTTGCGAAATTCGTGATTCCCTACGAATACGGCAAGCGCCTGCACGGCGGCGAAAAGGCGAATTTCGCGACCTGGCTGCAGCACGCCCGCAACGTCCTGGCAGGACCTTTCGACGCGGCGGAATTCGCCTGGCATATGTTGAAGGATCGCAAGCTGGCCGAGCGCAAATTCCCATCGATCATCATCAAGCCCAAGGCCAATCTGTTCAGTTTGGACTTTCACGCCGAGCAACAGCCCAATCCCGACAGCCGGATTGAATTGGCAGACGGGGTGGATGCCCTCGGCATGCCGCGGTTGCGGGTGGACTGGCGATATACGGCGCTCGACGTCGATACCGTCACCCGCTCGATCGCCCTGCTCGCCGCGGACATCGCACAGAGCGGCATCGGCACTCTCGCCTACGATCCCGCCGACATCGAATTTGAAATGACGCGCTATGGTGCCTATGGAGGCCATCATATCGGCACCACACGGATGGGCCGCGACCCGGGGTCCAGCGTCGTCGATGCCGACTGCCGGGTACACGGAGTCGGCAATTTATCGATCGCGAGCGCCGCCGTGTTCTCCACATCCAGTCAGGCGAACCCCACGTTGACGGTCGTGGCGCTGGCGCTGCGGTTGGCCGGCCGGCTGCGATCCTCAGTACTCGGCGCTGCTGCCGACTTAGTCGGATAGCTTCCGGCGCAACCGGGCGCAGGGCTTCTCCACGGTGACGTAGATCACCCATGCCAGGGAGATGGATATGACGAGGGACAGGGTCGCTTGCACGAGAAGGCCTGCTGCCGGAAGTGCCCGCGCAACGCCAAGCAGCACCGCCAGATGTAAAAGGTACAATGAATACGACAAGAGACCGATGAACACCGCGACGCGCGAGTTCAACCAGGCAAACAGTGCCCAATGGTGAAAGCGAAGGGCGGCGATGAATATGATGGTCAGTGCCGCCCCCTGCAACGAGTAACGCGCCGTTTCTCGAAAATTGTCGCCCCGCACGACCAGACAGCTGATGAGCAGAAGGGCTGCGAGCGGCACATAGGCATATTTCCATCGCCGCTCGTTCAGCACCACATCGTCGAGGACGGGATTC
Organism: uncultured Gammaproteobacteria bacterium; assembly: GCA_963799885.1. GTDB lineage: Bacteria > Pseudomonadota > Gammaproteobacteria > Steroidobacterales > Steroidobacteraceae > Bog-1198. Next base: position 221,332 of record CAWCYX010000010.1, read on the forward strand.
TTCCAGACCGCGAGGGCGCACCCGAACAAAATCGAGTCGACCCGCGTATCGCTCGCGAGGTATGTACGCACCATCGGAGCGTGGTAGACGAACACGAGTATCAGGCGCCACGCCAACACGAGTGTGCACATACCCCAAAGAACCACCGCCTGATTGCGGGCCGACAGTTTCGCCTTCCGCAGAGCGATGTATATCCACGGGAACACGATGTAGAAATGTTCTTCCACCGCCAGCGACCAGTAAACGCCCGTCCCTGACGGTTGGCCCTCATATCCGTGTCGGACGATCCAATAATTCGTGTACTGAAGTGCCTGAGCGGTAACCGCCGGAGGCGACAAGGTTCCGGGAGGGTCCACCGCAAGCGCGATCAGCAGAGCGCTTATGAGAACCAGATAGAACGGCGGGAGGATTCGCAGCGTGCGGCGCAACCAGAAATGACGAATGCTGATGACGCCATTCTTCTCGAACTCGGCACGCAACAGCGTGGTAATCAAAAACCCGCTCAGAAAGAAGAAAATGGTCACGCCGAAGCCGCCGGGCACAAAATGTTCGAGGCCGGAATGGGCCGCGAAAACCAGCAGGAAGCTGACCGCGCGCAGCCCGTCGAGCGACGGTATGTGACGCGCCGATTTCGACACTAGGGTCGAGGCGTTTCCGGAATGAAGGCCGCCACCGGACGTCGTTCAAAGTGCAGGCGGGGCAGCAGCAGGAAAATGCGCGGCCCTCGGACCAGGTAGCGCTTCGCCAGTCGACTGGGGTCGTGCAACAGGCGATAAAGCCACTCGAGTCCCGCGTATTGAATCCACTTCGGAGCGCGCCGCTCGCCGCCGGTCAGAAAATTGATCGACGCGCCGATACAAAGCGCCAAACCGCGCGCGCGCCCACGAGATTGCAGCGCTTTTGCCAGGATCTCCTGTTGCGGACAACCAACGGCCAACAGGCAAAAGCGAAACGGACTCTCATTCTCGACGAAGCGCAGGCACTCTTCCACCGCGGCGGGATCGTTGATGAAGCCCATGGGCGGATTCAAGTGACGCAGCGCCCGCAGTCCATACCGCTTCGACAAAATCTCGGCCTGTTCGGCGGTACCGCCGATCACGACCACTTTATCGTCCGGCGCAATCACTTCTTCGAACAAGTGCGCCGTTACATCGCTGCCGGGACTGGTCGAGAGGCGCAGGCCGGTGAGGACCCGCAGCAGATAGGCCAAAAACCGGCTGTCGAGCAGAACGAAGCCGGCGGTCCGATACAGTTCGCGAAACGACGCGTCGTCGCAGAATCGAATCAGATGATCGACATTCGGCGTAACGGCATATGCATAGGATTCGGAGCCGAAATTCGCGGCTATATTCATGAAATGGGTCAAGTCGCAGTCGCTAAACTGAACCGTCCACGGCAACGAGTGCTCAGTCACGGAGGGCAGGGACTTGTCGGTGTTGACCATTGGTTTACAAGGGTACCCCAGCCTCGAGGACTCCATGGCCGGTTTTTTGTTATACAACATTTGAGAGATTTTCAACACAGGACGGCCTTGGGCTACCGGTTCGGCCGAAATTGCTTCACCAGCAGTTCCACGCCGATGACATTGCCGTCGAAGCTGAAGGTTTCCAGGTTCGAGTGTCTGGCCTGGTAGCGGGCGTACGGGCGAATTGACAGCCAATGCAGAACTTGATAGCTCAGATCCAACGTGGCGAACTGAAGGTGATCGGCACGATCGATCGTCGCCGCACCGTTGGGCGTGCCCGGGAACTTGCTGTCGGTGTAGGTGTACCCCGCCCTGATGAGGATCTTGTACGTGGCTTGGTAATTCACGGTCGCGCCCGCCGACGTGTCGATTTCGTTGCCACCGGTCGTCACATAGGTGCTGAGTGCGCGGCTCAGCTGGACGTTAACGGAAGTCTTGGCGGTCAGAGTGCGCCGATAGACGAGGCTGCCGGTGAGCCCCGACAAGCCGGCATTCGAGGGGTCCGACCGGCGGCTGTATCCCAGGTTGCCGGTAAAATTGGTGAGGCCGGACACAATATAGGTCGCCGCGAAGTCCGCGGTGATCTGGTGATAGTTCGGATCCAGCGCCAGGGGATCGTGGTTGTATCTCCCCTCCAAATATTCCGCCTCGACCCCGGCGGCGAGATTTGCGACGCCCAGGTACTTCAACCCCTCGCGAAGCGAGTCTTCGTGCAAGCTCAAGCCCGGAACATCGAACCGCGGTGAACTCAAGAGGTGATCCCTTGCAAGGCTTTCCAAGCGCCATTCAGGGGTCACGTTGACATTCGCGGACGCGGTAACGTTGTTTTCCGTCTCGAGAGTCAGCTGGGTGGATGCCGCCAAGTCCTGAAACTGGACGATGCGCTGTTCGTGCCGATACTCGAACAGACCATTGACGGAGCGCGCCAGGTTCCACTTGAGCCCTCCGTCGAACAGTTCCTCGTTGTGATTCAGGTCGGTAAAATTATCGTAATTGAAGTGGCGAAATTCGGCCGTGCCGAAGAACTTTTGCTGGTCGAGGAGGTAGGTACCCTCGACGCCGGCGCGCGTGTCAAAGAAGGTATCGGCAAATGTCGGGCCATTTCTGCCGATCGGTGCGCCGCCGCTCCTGGGCAAGTCGAAAATGTTCGTGTTGTGCTCTATGTCCTCCGCCGCATAGGGGGTGAGCACTCCGGCCGCCCTCGCGCCCGAGGCCAAGCCGGCCGTCCCAATGGCCCAAAGCGCCATCAAGGCCGCACGATGTATCGCCCGCACGGCGCCACGCCTGGGTCTCCTGGTCATGAGGTCAATTTGGGCGCATTCCGCTGTTGTTTTCAAGGTATTCGTTCACGATATCGAGCCAGTAACGAAATCTTGACAACGCGGTTTGTAGGACAACTTTCCGCCCGCTGGACTCCCCGGCGGTCATTGTAGCATAGGGCTCGAAGCGCCCCCGATGCGCACCCAGTTCAGCGGACCGTCTTCATCGCCAGAATAATCTGGCCGCGCACCGCGCGGAGCAGGCTGATGTCCTCCGAACTGATCGGTCCCGTTTCCGGCACGTCCCGTCCCACCAGAATGCAGGCGATCGGCGAGTCGCCCGAAACGATGGGGAGGACGATAAAGCTGGCGGTTTGTGGAAAGGCTGCCGTGAAATACGACGGCAGGCGCGGTGCAATCTTCGGATCGCGCGCATTCTGAATCTGCAGATCCGAGCCGCGCCGGACCGCTTCCGCGAACAAGTCTCCCGGTGTGCCGATGTCGATTTGCAGGCGACTCGCCTGCGCTTTTGTGACGTCGCCGCACCACAGGCGTGCGTAAATTCGCGGCGTACCCGCTTCGCGCAGCAGCAAAATGGAGCGCGTAAACCCAAATCCGGTATGCAGACACTCGAGTGCCGTGCGCAGGGTTGCGGTCAGGCCCTGTCCCTGAGAAATCAGGTCAGTGACATCCTGAAGGCGCGAGAGGATGAGTTCGCGGCTGTTGGCGGGCTTCCCGACGGCATTGAGTTGACCCGTCACGGGGGCCGAGCTATCGATCACGGTGCCTTCCGGAAAACCCTCCTCGGCGACCGACGGGCCCGGCGTTGCGACCTTGAACAGGGCGCGCACCGGACGTAGCTGGGCATCGGCAGCGGCCATCCAGCGATCGAACGCCTCAGCGGTCACTCCGCCGTCGGCGAGGCATTCGCGGCGGACCTCGCCAATCAGGGCATCGCGTGCGGGGCCCTCCGGATGACGCAGGTGCTGTGCGGTCGTTGCCGCCAAGCGGACGATGCGGCCAACTCGCCGAAGCTGTTTTGATTCGACCGCGGCGGAGGTTCCGGTGCTGAGCGCGACGAGCGTATCGGGTATTCCCCACAGCGTCAGGACTTCCTTGGTCAATGCCTCAACCGACATCCCTAGGACTTCAGATGACGCGGCCGCCTCGGTGGCCCCGGCCTCCATGCGGCGCGAGATCTCTACAAAACGCTTGAAATCGATCATGACCAGCAACAGCCGGGCAACGTTTCCGAGGAGCGCCGCGATGCCGGCCTTCTCTTTGTCCTCGGGCACCAATTGTCGAGCCATTTCCCGCGCCAGAAGCGAAGCCTGAAGGGCCCGGATCAGCTCCCCCTTCATGGCAGCGGCCCGCTCCTGGTCCGGGATCTGGTCGACGAACATCATCCCGAGCGCGATCACCTTCACCTGTTCGAAGCCGATGACGACGATGGCCTTGGATATGGTGCTGACACCCGAGCCCGAGTGGAGCCGGTAGCCGACACTGTTGGCGATGGCCAGAATGCGTTGGGTCAAGTGAACGTCCGCGAGGATGACGTCGCGGAGTTCCTGAATGGACTCGTTTTCGGAGTCGGCGATGGCTACGATCCGGCCGATGTTCGCGGCCAGCCCCGGCAGCTGGGGATGGCCGCGAATTGCATCGAGGATGGCAATCGCTCGCGGATTGGATCTTGGAGTAGCCGTCATCGCCCTATTATCGCCCGCGGCGAACCATTTGGCCTGTGGTGAGCAGAGGACACAAAATTCCACCACAGGAAACGGGGCTCACCGAGCGGCGCACCACCGATGACGACGATGGCGCCGCCGTCGATTGCCCGGAGCCTCACGGTTCGCCCGTGCTCCAGCACGGCGAGCGTGCCGCGCTCCACCCGACACATCGATATTCATGCCGGGCTGGAATTTCATCGGTCCGAAATGATCAAGAAATACGAAGGGTCCCACGGCGCGACATGCCACGGCGGGCAGCAATCGCGAGACGCGAAAGCCGCCGCCGAGATCCTTTTCGGTTCCGCGTATCTGCAAGAACATCTAACTTCGGCCGCTCGAATTGACTTGCCCGGGATATCGTACGGCCTTTCGCCGACGATTGCTGGAGCACCACGGAACCGGGTGCAGCGCGCCTCAGCGCAGGTTAAATCCTTGAATACGCTAGAGATATCCCACTTGCCGCAAATCCGCACCTTTTGAAGTTTTGACCGGCGTCCACGTTCGGGCGCAATATTTGGCTCACCCGCACTGGGGCACACCGCAAAAACAGCCAATAATCAACGTCGGAGAGAGATTCATATGCATCCGCTCAACACCGTCAAGGGCGCCATCATTACCGGTTTCGTGCTTGCCGTGATCATCAGCATTTCGCTCAGCGTTTGGAGTGGACTCGGCTTTGCGTTTCACCCGGTGCGGATCGATCGGTGGCTGCACATCATCTCGGGCGTCATGTGGATCGGCCTCCTGTATTACTTCAATGTCGTGCAGACACCGGGGCTTGCGGCCGCGGCCGCCGATAAAGGTGGTCCCGGTGGCGCTGGGGTCTCCAAGTACATCGCACCCCGGGCGCTGCTGTGGTTCCGCTGGGCTGCGGTCGCTACCTGGGTGACCGGGGCGCTCTACTTGATGGTTGGATACGGGGAAGGCAACCTGGGCGGCATTCTGAAGGCCTTCACGTTGCAACCGGGAGTGCGCACCATCGGCGTCGGCGCCTGGCTCGGCACCATCATGTTGATCAATGTGTGGGTTTTCATTTGGCCGAACCAGAAGAAAATCCTCGGCATCGTATCGGCGACGGACGATGAAAAGGCGGCGGCACGCAAGGTTGCGGGCCGGGCGTCGCGCATCAATTTCATCCTGTCATTGCCGATGCTGCTTTGCATGGGCGGCCAGATTCACGGACTGCCGTTTTAAGCGCGCGTCACGCAAGCGGCGGGTGATTTCATCAAAGGGCTGCGGCTTGCCGTGCAAGTAGCCCTGCGACTGCTCGCATCCCAGCTGTCGCAAGGTCTCGAGCTGACCGGCCGTTTCGACGCCCTCCGCCACCGTCACGAGGCGGAAGGTGCGCGCGAGCGCGATGATGGTGGAGACGAGCGCCAATGAGACTTCATTGGCAGGGAGACCGCTGGTAAACGACCGATCGATTTTGAGCGTATCGACCGGCAACATCGACAGGCGGCTCAGCGATGAGTACCCGGTGCCGAAATCGTCGATGGCAATGCCGACGCCGGACACCCGCAAAAGCTCGAGCTTGCGCCGCGTCTCATCGGGATCTTGCAGCAAGGCGCTTTCGGTGATCTCCAGATCGAGTCCGCCCGGGAAGCATTCCCGGCCGTTCAACCGGGCCAGCACCCGGTCCGCAAAGTTCCCGCGTCGCAGCTGCCATGGCGAGACATTGACGGCTACCCGCGTCTGCAGGCCGGCATCGAACCAGCGGCGCGCGTCTTCCAGCGCCTGGTCGAGCACCCATTCACCGACCTCGACAATCATTTGGGTGGCCTCGAGGACGGGCAGGAATTCCGAGGGCGCGATCAGTCCTCGCGAGGGGTCTTGCCAGCGGATCAAGGCCTCGAGACCAACCAACTCACCGCTGCCGATATCGACCTTCGGTTGATAGTGAAGTACGAATTGACGCTCCTCGAGCGCGGCTCGCAGGCGCGTTTCCAACTCCAGACGGTTGTCCTGGCCGCGATGCATTTGTAGTCGATACGGGAGAAAGCGTTCGCCGGCCGACTTGGCACTCTTCAGAGCCGCTTCGGCATTCTCGATCAATTCCAACGCATTTTCGCCGTCTTCCGGATAGCGCGCGATACCGGCCCGGGCCACCGCACGAATCGTGTGGCCCTCGATCTCGAACGGCCGCGCGAACAAGGCCGCGATGCGCTCGTGCAGTCGTGCAACCGCATGGTCCACGGATCCCAGCAGAGGCATCGAAACACAGAACGTGCCGCCGCCGAGGTGGGCGAGATCCTCGGTCTCGGCGACCTGTTGCCGCAGCCGATCGGAGAGATGCTGCAGCAAGGCGTCTCCCACATGCCGTCCGGCCGAATCGTTGACCACGCCCAAGCGTTCGACGTCGAAAACGACGATTGCGGGGCGTATTTCCGGACCCACTCGCGAGGCAAGCCGCCGGCCAAGGCGATCGCAGAAGAGTCGCCGATTGGCCAGCCCGGTCAGCGCATCGAAGTAAGACAGGAAATGCACGGCATCCTCCCGTTGCAGATATTGCAGGGCGAAGGACAGATTGGCCGCGACCTCGCGCAGCAAGTTGAGCTCGCCGTCATCCAGGTGGTTGGCCGATCCGATCCCGAGCACCAGCGCACCGACTGAAGTCCCGTCGACGAGGAGCGGCAGCGCCACCAGTCCGCGAACGCCGGCCGCGTGCAGCAACTCGGGGTGCGCCACCGGGACGCGGGGATCCATGATGTCGGGAGCTACCGCGGCGTGTTGCGTCCGAATCGCCTTCGCCATCAGGCTGGGGTCTGCGCCATCGGCGCCCACGAGCGGCGCGCTGAGCCCGGCCGATTCCACATCGCAGGTACCGGCCATGACCACCGAACGAATCGCACGGCCGCCGGGCTCGATGAGCCAGACGGTCGCCAACAAATACCCGCCGACCTTTACCGCCAAACGACAGGTTTCCGCCAACAGCGAATCGCGGTCCCGCAGACGAACCAGTGCGCCATTCACGCCGCTGACCATCTGAAGAACACGCTTGAGATGGAGAATGCGCGTCTGCTGATCCTGCTGCTCGGTCACGTCGCGGCTGGAGCCGCGAATACCGATGACGATTCCGTCCGCATCGAGGCGCGCCAAGGCGCGTGTCTCGAGCCAGGCGGGGCTCATATTTTCGCGCAGAAAGCGCGCAAGAAATCGCACGGGGGTACGCTTCTCGCACAATTCGTTGAGACTGCCTGCCACGGCGTCGCGATCATCGGCGGCCACAAAAGCGATGAAGTCTTCGTTGCGCATCGTCTCCGGAGATCGACCCAGAATTTGGGCCGCCGATGGGCTGGTGAACACGAGCTTGTTGTCCGGCCCGAGCTCCCAAATCCAGTCCTGCGAAGTGGCGATGATGTCGCGCAACTGCTGGGTGGTGCGTCGGCGCTCCAAGCGCGACTGTATTTCCCGAAGAACCCGCTCAACCGCAGGCACGAGCCGCGCGATATTGTTCTTCAGCACGTAGTCCATCGCGCCGCTGCGCAGCGACTCGATCGCCGTTTCCTCGCCGATCGTGCCCGACAGAAATATGAACGGCACGTCCGGTGCGTACACCTGCGCTATCCGGAGCGCCGACAAGCCGTCGAAACGCGGCAGCGAGAAATCCGACACGATCACGTGCGGTCGCAGCGTAGCGATCTCCAGAATCAGCTGCTGCCCGCTTTCGACGCGACGCCAATCGCAAGCGATTCCATAGCGCGCGAACTCGCGCACGGCGAGTTCCGCCTCGTCCGGCATGTCCTCGATCAACAGCAAGCGAAGGGGCGTCTCCATCCCTACCGATCCACGCTTACTGCGAGCACAAATTTTCCTTTGGCAGTCAGTTCGAATTAGAATCCCACACATCTCCTCGGGGATCAGCGCCTCACTGCACGCTTTGTGATGAAAATCCGTGCGCCTTCGGCATTCCTGCGGGGCGGCACCCAACATAACGACGCGTACTAGGGGAATCCCTTACCGTGCCGCGCAAGTCGATTTTTATAGACTCTCCGTTGTGTTATTAATTCCTGATGGATTCGCGTCGATGGATCTTTTCTCTGCTACTGGTCTCAAGTTGCGGGCTCATTAGCTCCCGCCACGCCTTTTGCACCGCCGAGAACGAAAGCCTATCGATTAGCGCCCTCAAGCAGATGAGCATCGAAGAACTGATGAATCTGGATGTGACCTCCGTGTCCAAACAGCCCGAGCCCTATGGGCGGGCACCGGCAGCGATTCAGGTCATCACCCAAGACGAGATCCGCCGATCGGGTGCGTCGAGCATTCCGGAAGCGCTGCGCTTGGCGGACAACCTGGACGTGGCACAGGTGAATTCCCATGATTGGGCTATCAGCGCGCGCGGATTCAATACTGCCCTCGGCAACAAACTCCTGGTCATGATTGATGGCCGCACGGTTTACTCACCGCTGTTTTCGGGCGTTTTTTGGAACGTGCAGGACTATTTGCTGGAGGACATCGATCGAATCGAAGTCATCAGCGGGCCAGGCGGTACGCTCTGGGGTGCCAATGCGGTCAATGGCGTGATCAATATCACCAGCAAGGGCGCCAAAGACACCCAGGGACTCTATCTCGAGACCGGCGGCGGAGAGCCGGAACTCAAAAGCTTCGCCGGCGTACGCTACGGCGGCACGCTGGCCCCCGATGTTTTCTTTAGGGCATACGGCAAATATTTTGACCGGGGCAACGAGGTGTATGCCGCTGGAAACAATGCTTCAGACTCGTGGAACATGCGCCAGGGTGGCTTCCGCATCGACTCGTATGGATCCACAGGCAATGTCTTTACCGTGCAAGGTGACCTGTATGGCAGCGACGTGAACATCGCCGCGGGCGGCACTGGCAACGCAGCGGGGGGCAATGTCCTGGGCCGCTGGTCGCATGTCATTTCGGCCGACTCCAATACCAGCCTGCAGGTGTACTACGATAGAACCCGGCTCGTGGATCCGATCTCCAATCAGTTCGGCACCGCCCAGATCCTGACCGACTATCTCGATACCTACGACCTTGATTTTCAACATCATATTCGCCTGAACGAGCGCAACCGGGTTGCTTGGGGATTGGGCTACCGCTTCACCCGCGATGTCGTCGAGCAAGCTCAGAACCTGGCATTTCTGCCGCCAACTCTCGACCGCAATCTATACAGCAGCTTCGTGCAGGACGAAGTCATGCTGACCAAGAACCTGTTTTTCACCTTGGGGACGAAGCTCGAGCACAACGACTACACCGGGTTCGAGTGGGAGCCCAGCGGCCGGCTGCAGTGGAATGTTGCTGCCGATCAGATGCTATGGTCCGCCGTCTCGCGTGCTGTGCGAACCCCCTCGCGAATCGACAGCGACATCCGTGAACCCGATTCATCCACTCCTACCCTGGGAGGCAATTCCGGATTCAGATCCGAAACATTGATTGCTTACGAGTTGGGCTACCGGGCCCGCCTCGGATCCAAGGCTTCCGCTTCCCTCTCGACGTTCTACAACGATTACGACAGAGTGCGCAGCTTGACCTTCACGCCCGGCACGATCGTTCCCCTGTACTTCGCGAACGATCTCGCCGGCGATACGTACGGCCTGGAACTGAGCGCCGACTGTCAATTGGCCGAGCGATGGCGACTGCACGGTGGCTACGATTTGCTGAAGGAAAACATCCGCGTCAAGGCGGGCGGATTCGATTTCAGCAACGCGCTCAACGAAACACAGGATCCTCAACAGCAATTCTTCCTTCGATCCTCCGTCGACCTGCCACGGAGCATCGAACTGGACGGCGCTCTTCGCTGGGTGGACAAGCTGATCGCGAACAACAACGGTCTACCCGCTACGGTCCCAAGCTACTTTGAATTGGATGTCCACCTCGGCTGGCATCCGATTCCGAAACTCGAACTCGCCATCGTAGGCCAGAACCTGTTGCACGATCATCACCCTGAATACGGTATTCCGATCGGGATTCCGGATCGAGAGGAAATCCAGCGAAGCGTGTACGGAAGGATAAGCTACGGCTGGTAGCAGATCATACGGGTGCGCCAATCAAGTAACACGTTTTCCGGCTTTGCTCTGGTGATTGCAACGCTGATCTCCCTGGTAGCTTCAGGCCTTGCGAATTCGGCAGTTGAGACCGCGCCCGAGTATCAAGTGAAGGCGGTATTCCTCTTCAACTTCGCACAATTCGTGGAATGGCCGCCGCAAAGTTTCGAAGACGCCGCCGCGCCCTTCGTCATCGGCGTGCTGGGAACGGATCCCTTCGGGTCTGCGCTTGAAGGCGCCGTCCGCGGCGAGAGCATCAACGGGCGGAGCATCATCATCGAGCGCTATCGCAGCGTAACGGAGATCCGGCACTGCCAGATTCTATTCATCAGCCGCTCCGAGGCGGCGCACACGGGGGAGATCGGCGCGGCGCTGGCCGGGCACAGCATTCTGACAGTAAGCGACATCGACGACGCGGCGCAGCGCGGCGTGATGATCCGATTCATCGCCGAAAATAATCGCATTCGGCTGCGAATCAATGCGGATGCCGCCAAAGCGGCCGGCCTCTCGATCAGCTCGAAACTGCTGCGACCGGCAGAACTCGTGACCTCCGCGGGCTGATTCATGTCATCCGGCCAAACGCCCATCCGGCGCAAGCTCATGACGATGATATTGCTCACCAGCGGCGCGGTGCTGCTGCTCACCTCCGCCTCTTTCGTGGCGCACGAGTTTCTTACATTCCGCTATTCGACCGTCCGAAGTCTTTCGACGCTCGGCCAGGTTATCGCCACCAACAGCACCGCCGCACTGGCGTTCGACAACGCCAAGGACGCCGCCGAAATTCTGACGGCGCTCAAGGCCGAGCCGCATGTGGTATCGGCAGGACTTTACGATTCAGCCGGCCAACTCTTCGCGATCTATCCGCAAGGCCTCAAGAGCGGCGAGTTTCCGCAACGGCCAGGGGCCGATGGTTATCGCTTCGAAGGCCGCTTCCTGGTCGGTCTTCAACCGGTGCTGATGGGACAGCGGCGGCTCGGGACGTTATTCCTGAAATCGGATCTTGGCGCGCTTTTCGATTGGCTGCGCCTCTTCAGCGGGATTGCCGCCGTGGTCATCGCGGCGAGCCTCCTGCTCGCGTATCTCATTTCGCGCAGTCTACAGCGCCAGATCTCGGAGCCGATACTCGCGCTCGCCCAAACCGCCGCAGCCGTGTCGCACGGGCGCGATTACTCGGTACGCGCCGCGCCGGTGCAGGGTCATGAGTTGCGCCTGCTCACGGACGGCTTCAACCATATGCTCGAGCGCACGCAGGCACAGTTGAGCCGGCTCGACCTCCTGCAAAAAATCACCCGCGCGATCGGCGAAGGACAGGATCCGGCCAATATCTTTCGCGTGGTGCTGCAGCGCCTCGAGGATGACATGCCGATCGAGTTCGGCTGCATCTGCCTGCACGAGGCGCGGGACGATCATTTGATCGCCGGCACCGTCGGTGTGCGCAGCACAACCGCCGCGGCGTCGATGGGCATCGCCGAACAGACGCGCATTCCCATCGACGACAATGGAATCTCCATGTGCCTGCGCGGACAGCTCGTGTACGAACCGGACGTGCGGGAGGTGCCGTTTCCCCTTCCGCAGCGCCTCGCGGCGGCCGGCTTTCGTTCCCTCGTGATTGCACCGTTGCTGATAGAAGGCAGCGTATTCGGAATGCTGATCGCCGCGCGTCGCGCTGCGGGAGCCTTTACCAGCGGCGATTGCGAGTTCCTGCGTCAAGTCAGCGAGCATGCCGCGCTCGCGACGCAACAGGCGCAGCTCTATAGCGCGCTACAGCGTGCCTATGATGATCTGCGTCAAAGCCAGCAGACGGCGCTGCAGCAAGAGCGCCTCCGTGCGCTGGGAGAGATGGCCAGCGGCATCGCCCACGACATCAACAATGCGATTTCGCCGGTCGCCCTCTATACGGAATCGCTGCTCGAACGCGAACCGAATTTGAGCGAACGGACCCGCTCATATCTCGTGACGATTCAACGCGCGATCGAGGATGTGGCCGAGACAGTGGCGCGGATGCGCGAGTTCTATCGACCGCGCGAGCCGGAGATCGTGCTGGGGCGCATACACATCAATCGTGCCGTGCAGCAGATCATCGAACTCACTCGCGCCCGTTGGAGCGATGTTCCGCAGCAGCGCGGCATCATGATCGAGCTGCGCAATGAGCTTGCGGATGATCTGCCTGAACTCATCGGCGCCGAAAGCGAAGTGCGCGATGCATTGACGAACCTCATTTTCAATGCCGTGGATGCGATGCCGAACGGCGGAGTTCTCACCGTGCGCACTTTCCTGCTGGGGTCCCAGCGTGTGTGCCTGGAAGTGAACGATACGGGGATCGGCATGGATGAGGAAACTCGACGCCGCTGCCTTGAGCCGTTCTATACCACCAAGGGCGAGCGCGGCACGGGACTCGGGCTGGCCATGGTCTACGGGATGATCCAGCGCCATAGCGCGGAGCTCGAGATCGACAGTGAACCGGGCAAGGGCACGACCATGCGATTGATTTTCACGCTGTCGGTGCCGGACACGGCGGCGTCCGGCGTCGTGGCGGTGCTGGTACCGCCGCAATCCCCGCTGCGGATCCTGCTGGTGGACGACGATCCGATTCTGCTGCAATCGCTTCACGAGACGCTGGCAGGCGACGGACACGCGATCACGGCGGCGAGCGGGGGCCAAGCGGGCATCGACGCTTTCGCCGCCGCCCTCGCGAGCGGCGCGCCGTTCGATGCCGTGGTGACGGATCTGGGCATGCCTTACGTCGATGGACGCAAAGTGGCCGCCATGGTTCGCGCGGCGTCGCCGGGCGTCGCCATCGTGATGCTTACGGGCTGGGGCCAGCGCCTCGTCGCCGATGACGAGGTGCCGCCGCATGTCGACCGCGTCCTGAACAAACCGCCGCGCCTGGCCGAACTGCGCGTCATACTTGCGGAACTGACGGCATGATCGACCCCCAACAAGTATCGATTCTCATCGTCGATGACGAGGTCGCGCACCTGAAGGCCTTGTGCGACACGCTTTCCATCGAGGGTTACGCGACCACCGGCACGCCGTCGGCGCACAGGGCGCTCGATATGCTGCGGACACAGTCATTCGACGTGCTGCTCACAGACCTGATGATGCCCGAGATGAACGGCATCGCTCTGCTCAATGCCGCTCGCGAGCTTTCACCCGATATCGCCTGCATCGTCATGACCGGCCATGGCACGATCGATTCGGCCGTCGAGGCGATGAAGGGCGGCGCGACCGACTATGTATTGAAACCCATCAAGCTGAACGCCTTGATGCAAGTGATCGCGCGTGGGCTGCAGATACGCCGCCTCCATCGGGTCATCGATCAGCGAACGCGTGAGCTTGAACAGGCGAACAAGGACCTCGAAGCGTTTTCCTATTCGATCTCCCACGACCTGCGCGCGCCATTGCGGGTGGTTGACGCATTTTGCCAAATGTTCCTGGAAGACTACGGCGCGATCATACCCGCGGAGGGGCGGCGAATGCTGGACCGGGCGCGCGCGGGCGCGCAGCGGATGTCGCAACTGATTGACGACCTGCTGGCCTTCGCGCGGTTTGGCAGCAGGCCGCTGACAACGGGAGTCGTCGAAATGCACAGCCTCGCCGCCCGCGTCGCCGCCGCCGTGCGCACGCCGGTGCCGGCCGCCGACCTCGCCCACGACGTGACGATCGAGATCAAAGAGCTTCCGGACTGCATCGGCGACAGCTCGCTCCTCGAACAGGTGCTCACCAATCTGCTGTCGAATGCCTGCAAGTTCACGCGGGGTCGCCCACAGCCGCGCGTGGAGGTAAGCGCCATCAACGAAGGCACCAGCAACATCTATGTGGTTCGCGACAATGGCGTGGGATTCGATACCAACTATGCACAGAAGCTGTTCGGCGTGTTCCAGCGCTTGCATTCGGCGACGGAATTCGAAGGTACCGGTATCGGTCTTTCGATCGTCAAACGCATCGTCCAGCGGCATGGCGGACGCGTGTGGGCCGAATCGACTCCGGGCGAAGGCGCCGCGTTTTATTTCAGTCTGCCGGCCGCCGACCCCCAGGCGCACCCCGCCTAGCAGAATCCACGAGGTTCGGCTGGGGTTCGCGCTTCCGCCGCACTCATTGAATCACACGACGGCTGCCGCGGCGGCGCGCCCTGCGTTGCGCCCTGAAAGCAGGCAGCCGCCGAGGAACGTACCCTCCAAGGCGCGATACCCGTGCACGCCGCCCCCGCCGAAGCCGGCGGCTTCGCCCGCGGCATAGAGTCCGGCCAACGGATTGCCGTCAGCCGTCAGCACGCGCCCCTGCAGATCCGTCTCGATTCCGCCCAGCGATTTGCGGGTGAGGATGTGAAGGCGGACGGCGATCAGCGGTCCGTTGGCCGGATCGAGAATGCGATGCGGCCTTGCCGTGCGCACCAATCGATCGCCCCGATAGCGGCGCGCGTTGTAGACGGCCATCACTTGGGCGTCCTTCGCGAACGGGTTGTCGAGTTGCAGGTCGCGCGCTTCGATCTCCCGCCGCAGATGGTCGTGGTCGAGCAAGTGATTTCCGGCCAGTTCGTTCATGCCCGCAACGAGCTCCCGCAGACTGTCGCGCACGACGAAATCCTTTCCGCGCCGTTTGAAAGCCTCCACCGGCGCGGGAGCGCCGTTGCCGATGGCGCGCTTGATCACCTGGCGCCAACTCTTGCCGGTGAGGTCGGGATTCTGCTCCGAACCCGACAAGGCGAATTCGCGCCGGATGATCTGCTGGTCGAGGATGAACCAGCTGTAATCGTGGCCGCTGCGGCGTAGATACTCGAGGGTGCCGAGCGTATCGAAGCCCGGCCAAAGGGGCCCCGGAAGGCGCTTGCCGCAGGCATCGAACCACAACGAAGAAGGACCCGGCAAAATGCGGATCGCGTGCAGCGGCCAGATCGGATTCCAGTTCTCGATGCCTTCCACGTAGTGCCACATGCGATCGCCATTGATCAAGCGTGCACCCGCGCGTTCGGCGATGCCGAGCATGCGGCCGTCGACGTGCGCGGGCACGCCGCTCAGCATATGCCGCGGCGGGTCGCCCAGGCGCGCGGGCCAATTCCTGCGCACCAGCTCATGATTGCCGCCAATGCCCCCGGAAGCCACGATGACCGACTGCGCACGGTATTCGAACTCACCGCTGACCTCGCGCGAACTCGGTCGACCGCGCTCGACCGCATCATCGGTCAGCACAGTGCCGCGCACGCCGGTCGCAGCTTCGTTTTCCACCAAAAGCTCGTCGACTCGGTGACGGAATCCGAAGCGGAGCAGCCCGCGTCCCTGGGCTGCCCGCGCACGCCGTACGAACGGTTCGAGCACGCCGTGCCCGGTGCCCCATGTGACGTGGAAGCGCGGTACGGAATTGCCGTGTCCGACCGATCCATAGCCGCCGCGCTCGGCCCAGCCGACCACCGGAAACCAGCGCATGCCCATGCCATGCAACCAAGCGCGCTTTTCGCCGCCGGCGAAATCGACGTACGCTTCGGCCCAGCGGCGCGGCCAGCGATCCACATCGCGGTCGAAGCCGGCCGTCCCCTCCCAGTCGTTCAGGGCGAGCGCTTGTGAATCGCGTATGCCCATGCGCCGCTGCTCGGGCGAGTTGACGAAGAACAAGCCGCCGAATGACCAAAAGGCCTGCCCGCCCAGGCTCTGTTCCGGCTCCTGATCCAGGATCAACACACGTTTACCGGCGTCCGCAATCTCGGTCGCGGCGACGAGCCCGGCCAAGCCGGCGCCGACGACGATGACCTCGCGGCTGTCTTGCATCATGTCACGTGCGACAGCCATCCCAATACCCGCCCGATCGAGGGCTTGTAGGGCGGACGTATGATGCCGGCTCCCGAAAGGCGCGATTGTACGAATACCGGCTTTTCCTTGGAGAACTGCCGGAAGCCGAACTCTCCGTGATAGTGCCCCTGCCCCGACGACCCGACGCCGCCGAACGGCAACCGTTCCTGGGCAATGTGCAGCAGCGTGTCGTTGACCGACACACCGCCGGAAATCGTGCCGGCGAGGACCCGGTCCCGGGCCTCGTGATCGGTACCGAACCAGTAGAGTGCGAGCGGCCGCTCCCGCCGGTTCACGTAATTCAGCGCATCGGCCAGCGTATCGTAAGGTACGATCGGCAGGACGGGACCAAAAATCTCCTCGCGCATCACGCGCATGTCGTCATCGACGTCGAGCAGCAATGTCGGCGCCATCTGCCGATCGGAGCGCCCGACCGCAGCACCGGTCGACGGCTCGATCTCGACAATACGAGCGCCACGCGCGCCGGCGTCGCTCACAAGGTCACGCAAGCGCTGCAGGTGCCGTTCGCTGATGATGCTGGTGTAGTCCGGGTTGCCGCGAAACGCCGGGTAAAGCCGGGTCATACTGGTGCGCAATGCTCGAATGAAGCGATCCACGTTGCCGCCCGGGACCAACACATAATCGGGTGCGATGCAGGTCTGCCCGGCGTTGATGAGCTTCCCCCACGCGAGCCGGTCCACTATGCCTTCCAAGTCGCACGAGGCGTCGATGATGGCCGGCGACTTGCCGCCGAGTTCCAGAGTGACCGGCGTCAAGTTCTTCGCCGCGGCCTGCGCGACCTCGCGGCCGACGGCGGTCGAGCCGGTGAAAACAAGATGGTCGAACGGCAGTGCCGCGAAGGCCTTGCCGACGACGGCATCGCCGGTGACGACATGGACTTCGTCGGGCACAAAGATCTCGGCGACGGCCGCGCGCAGAGCTGCCGAGAATTGCGGCGTCAGCTCCGACGGCTTGAGCATCGCCCGATTGCCGGCCGCCAGCGCGCCGATCAGCGGAGCAAGCGCCAGCTGTAGCGGGTAGTTCCACGGACTGATGATGCCGACGATACCGAGCGGCTGCCTCATCATCATCGATCGACCCGGCCGATAGGCAAGCGCGGTAGCGACGCGACGTGGTTTCATCCAGTGCGACAGGTGACGTAGCGCATGGCGGATGCCACTCTGCAGCAACATGGTCTCGGTGATGCGGATTTCGGTTGACGAGCGTGTGCCGAAGTCAGCGGAGATCGACGCCGCGAATTGCTCCGAATGCGTCTCGATGAGCCGGGCAAGACGCCGCAGCCTGTCCTCCCGCACGGTGCGCGAAGGCGACATGTCGTCGCGAAAGGCTTTTTGCTGGAGTCGCAGGAGCGCTTGCAGGTCGCCGTCCGCCCACGTCGATGACGCGGCGACGTTGGATTCGGAATTCATCGGCGATCCCCCTTCAAATCAAAAGTGCGCGGCTACCTCTACGCCCCAGAATCGCGGTGCGCTGATGCTCGTGAAAGGGGTTCCCAGCGTCGTGGCGCTGATATTGCTGATGCCTGTCACGTAGCGGAGCACGGCTCGCGGGCTGGTGTCGGTCCAGCTGTTGCTGACCGTCTGGCCGGTCACGACGAGAACGATTTTGCCCTGAAGCCGCATCAACCAAGTCTAACTCATCTCGATGGTGCTCCTGGGCTGAGGTGTGTCAGGCGAGACGCCTGAGCAGGGCCATCGCTGCGGCCGGATTGCGCACCTTGTACCCGCTGATTACATAGAGGTAGACGTCGCGGGGCCGGCCGTCCGCCCCTGGGGGCCCGACGCAGTCAAGACCGTCCACCGCGCCACCGGAGGCCCAGGCTCGCGCTCGCGCCGCCCAGCGATCAAGCGCTGCGTCGGAATAGCCCAATTCTGCCGTCTCCCGCGTTCCCATGATCCGGGCGTACACGAAAGGCGCGGTGGGATCCGCGATTTGCGGGTAGGCAGAGTGGGCCGCGATCGCTACGGCGACGCCATGCTCCCGTGCCAGCGCGATGAAATCGGGGGAGCGAAAGCTGTCGTGTCGAACCTCGACGACGTGACGTAGCGCGCGTCCTTCCACTTGCTTCGGCAAGAGCTTCAGGAATGCTTCGAAGTCGCGAGGATCGAATTCCTTGGTGGGCAGCAGTTGCCAGTTGATTGGACCGAGCTTGTCCTTCAACTCCATGACCCCGCCCGCAAAAAACCGCGCAATGGTGCGGCCGGCATCGGCGAGCACGTCGCGATTCGTGGCGAAGCGCGGCGCCTTCAAGGAGAAGACGAAACCGTCCGGCGTTTCGTCACGCCATTTGGCGAAGGTCTCCGGCTTCTGAGCGCCGTAAAAAGTGCCGTTGATCTCGATCGAGGTGAGTTGACGGCTGGCAAATTCGAGCTCGCGCCTCTGCGGCAAATCATCGGGATAGAACGTACCCCGCCAAGGCGCGTAGGTCCA
This sequence comes from uncultured Gammaproteobacteria bacterium, assembly GCA_963799885.1. Lineage (GTDB taxonomy): Bacteria > Pseudomonadota > Gammaproteobacteria > Steroidobacterales > Steroidobacteraceae > Bog-1198. The sequence goes on from CAWCYX010000010.1 coordinate 240,025, forward strand.
ACCGCCGATGCCGATCCGAATCGCGCCGGCGCCTGTCGTGCCACTCATGTGTCCCCCCTCCGATGTGGGTTAAATCGTTGATTTATAATAACGAATTCGTCTGGACCGCGACCGGAATTTGCAATCCGTCACAAAATATTGACGCGCATCCGGGAATAGAGTCCGTCCGGCGAAAGTCTGCTTGGCACGTGAGCGGCAAAGCCGCTCTTCGGTACGCGAGGCGTCACTCGGTAAATCCACGTCCAGGAGACTAATGCCATGAATAGCAGATTCTCGGTCATTCTCGTTTTTTCGATCGCCGTGCAAGCTCCCCATCCAGGAGTTTCAGCAACGGTCTCGCCGAACCGGCGGGCGACACATTCGTTCGAGATCAGTTACGAGCCCTTGTTGCCTTACGAAACCTTAATGGGGGTCAACGCCCGCAGCCCGCCCACGTTTGAACTCATACACTAGCCATTTTGGAACCGAATGCGCGCCACGCCGCTCTCTGCCCGCAGGGTTGCCGGCCGCTGCATAAGCCGCTGCATAAATGGCGCCGGCGTCATCGTCGCCTGCAGCGTGCTTGCCGCCTGCGCGACCTCGTCGCCGGGAGAGCCTCGCCCAGCTGTGCAACCTGCGGCGGGATCGCATCGCGCCGTGGATTCGGGAGCGCTGTGGCTCGATCGGGTCACCTTCGGCATCGATTCGCAGAGTGTCGCCGCTTATAGTCGTCTCGGCCGGACCGGATTTCTCGACCGGCAGCTCGAGCCCGATGCTCACCCGCTACCGCCGAGCATCACCGTCCAGATCGCAACCCTCGAGGTCGAGCACCTGGATGCGGCGCAGGAGCTGATCGCGATCAATGAGGAGAACAAACGCATCAATGGACTGGCTGATCCGGCCGCCAGGGCGGCCGCCCGCAAGCCCCTCAATGACCGCGGCAACCGGCTCGCCTACGAAGCTGCACGCCGGCTGCTGCTCGAGGCCGTCTATTCGCGCGATCAGCTGCGCGAACAGATGGTTTGGTTCTGGCTCAATCATTTCAGCGTCTTTCAAGGCAAGGCGAATCTGCGCTGGTTGGTCGCAGACTACGAGGCGCGGGCGATCCGCCCGCGGGCGCTCGGACATTTTCGCGACCTGGTCTTGGCCACCCTCGCCCATCCCGCCATGCTCCAGTATCTGGACAACGCGCAGAACGCCGCCGGCCACGTAAATGAGAACTACGCGCGCGAGCTCATGGAGCTCCACACCCTCGGTGTCGCCGGGGGCTACACCCAAAAGGACGTGCAGGAGCTCGCGCGGGTGCTCACGGGCGTGGCCGTGGCCGGCGGCACGCCACCGCATCTCAAGCGCGAGCTCGAAGGTTTCTACCGCCGCGATGGGGCGATGGAGTTCAACCCGGCGCGTCATGATTTCGGTGCAAAGACCCTCCTCGGGCAGCCCATCACTGCGCAAGGTTATGCCGAGATCCAGCAGGCCGTGGATCGCCTGGTCAGCACGCCCGCCTGCGCGCAGTTCGTATCGCGCAAGCTCGCGATGTATTTTGTCGCGGATCAGCCGCCGGCGGCACTCGTCAATCGTCTCGCGACGACCTTTCACCGCACCGGCGGCGACATCACGGCAGTGCTGCGTGAACTCATCCGTTCGCCCGAGTTCGAGGCATCTCTCGGCACCAAGTTTCGCGATCCGTTCCATTTTGTCGTCGGCTCGATCCGGCTCGCCTACGACGGCAGGCCTATCCTCAACACTCATCCGCTGGTCAACTGGCTGAACAGCCTCGGTGAGCCGGTCTTCGGCCGTCAGACGCCGGAAGGCTATCCGCTCGTCGAATCCGGCTGGGCGAGTTCTGGCCAGATGAACCGCCGCTTCGAGATCGCGCGCGCCATCGGTTCGGGCAGCGCAGGTCTCTTCGAACCCGAAGACGGCGCCGCCAAAACCAGCACCGGCTTTCCGCGGCTCTCCAGCCGTCTCTACTACGAGGAGCTCGAGCCCCGGTTATCCGCGGCGACCCTTGCCGCGCTCGACCAGGCGACTTCGCAGCAGGAGTGGAATACGCTGCTGCTCGCTTCACCCGAACTCAATTACCGATGAGCTTTTTATCCCAAACCGAGGTGGCGCAATGAACCGTCGTGAGGTCCTGATTGCCGGAAGCGGTGCCGCCGCGAGCCTCATCATGCGGCGTGCGGCGTTCGCGGCGGCCGCCTCCGGGCCGCGGTTCTTGCTCGTGTTCCTGCGGGGCGGCTACGACTGCGCGAACATCGTCGTCCCCGCCTCGAGCGCGTTCTACTACGAAGCCCGGCCGAACATCGCCATTCCGAAGCCCGTGCCGGGTGATCCGGCGACGGCGCTCGCGCTCGATGCGGACTGGGCGCTTGCGCCGGCGCTACGCCCCACGATCGGCGGCCTTTATACCGCAGGACAGGCCGCATTCGTCCCCTTCGCCGGCACCGATGATCTTTCGCGCAGCCACTTCGAAACGCAGGACAGCATCGAGCTAGGTCAGCCGCTGCAGGGGTCGCGCGATTTCCGCTCGGGATTTCTCGCGAGACTGAATGGAGTGCTGCGCGACGGCAATCCCATCGCCTTTACCGACGCACTGCCGCTCTGTCTGCAAGGCCGGGTGGACGTGCCGAATATTTCGCTCCGGAACGTCGGCAAACCGACATTCGACGATCGGCAGGCCCGTTTGCTGAAAAGCATGTTCGAAGGTCATCACCTTGAACCCGCGGTGGCCGACGGACTCGAACTCCGTGCCACTGTCGCGCGCGAGATGGACGCCGAAATGCAGGACGCGAATCGCGGCGCCGTCACCACGAAAGGGTTCGAGCTCGAGGCCGAACGCGTCGGACGCCTGATGCGCGATCAATACCGGCTCGGCTTTCTCGACGTGGGAGGCTGGGACACACATGTCAACGAAGGCGGTGCCCTGGGCGCGCTTGCAGCCAATGCCGAGAGTCTGGGGTGCGGTCTGCAGGTATTTTCGCAGACGCTTGGCGCCGAGTGGCGCAATACGGTGGTGGTAGTGCTCTCCGAGTTTGGCCGCACCTTCCGCGAGAACGGGAACCGGGGGACCGACCATGGACACGGATCGGTCCACTGGGTGCTCGGCGGGAGCATCGCCGGCGGCCGGATGGCGGGCGAGCAGGTCAACGTGACGCGCTCGACGCTCCTGCAAGACCGCGACTATCCCGTGCTCAACGACTACCGCGGCGTTCTCGGGGGTCTGTTTCGGCGGCTCTGGGGACTCTCCTCTGCCCAACTCGAGCAGGTCTTTGCCGGTGCGCTGCCCATCGACCTTAAGCTCGTCTGAGTCCCGACTGCCGCAAGGCACAGCTACAGCGTACGTGCGAGGACGATGAGTGCGAGTCCGGTCAGAAAACTCGCGAACATCGCGGCCAGTACGGCCGAGGTACCGGGCGGCGCCGTGCGGAATTCCTTCCAAACGAACACGCCCCAAAATGCCGCGATCATCGTGGCGCCCTGGCCGAGCCCATAGGAAATTGCGAAGCCGGCGCGCCCCGAGGCAATCAGGTTGAAGCACATCCCCACGCCCCAGATTACGCCGCCCAGCACGCCGGTCAGGTGTGTGCCGGGACTGCCCGCAAAGTAGTCGCGGAAGCTGACGGGTGCACCCACGAACGGCCTTTTCATCGCGAAAGTATTCCAGACGAAATTGCTCAGCAGGATGCCGACGGCGAGGACGAAGACCGCGGCGTAGGGTCCCATCTGGCCGTTTACCGGGTCGGCCGGATCCGCGTACATCGCCGCCGCGACGAAGCGGTAGAACAGCCCCATGAACACGCCGCAGGCTACCGAAATCACCAGGCCCTTCGCGCTACCCTTGCTACCCGACCCAGGCGCCGCGGCCGGCAATCGCCGATACGCCACGGCATCCAAGACAATCGCCAGGATCACCAGCCCAACGCCGCCCGCCAGCAGAGCAACGTTACCTACCGGGGCGGCGCGGTAATTGACGATCATGCCGATGATCAGGGCGAGTCCGATCCCGACCGGATAAGCGACCGCCATGCCGGCTATCTCGATTGCGGCGACCAACAGAATATTCGCGAGATTGAAGATCGCACCGCCAACCAATGCCGATAGCAGGGAGGCGTTCGACGCCTGTGCCAGGTCGGCGAGGAACGGGCGGCCTTCGGTGCCGCTGCTGCCCAAGGTCAGGCCGAGGATCAGCGTCAACAGCAGGACTCCCAGCGTGTAGTCCCAGTAGAACAGTTCGAACCGCCAGTCGGGGCGTGCCAGTTTCCTGGCATTTGCCCACGAACCCCAACCGAGCATCGTCACCACACAGAATATGACGGCCAACGGATAGCTATGCACGACGAACATCGCATCAGTCCCGCGTTTGCCCGATGCAGCGACGGTCCCATTCCATCTCGAAATCGGCGCGCAGCGGAAATGACTTTTGCGTGCCGATCCGAGTGGTAGACAGGGCGGCGTAGAGATTCGCTCGCGCCACGGCTTGCTGCTCCGGCGCGCCCTCGGCCAGAAATACGGCGAGACTGCCGATGAACGCATCGCCCGCGCCCGTGGTATCGGTGGCCATGACCGGGAAGGGCGGCAGCTGCGTGTGCCCGGCGGCATCGGCCAGCAACGAACCGCGCGCGCCCAAAGTGATGAGCACCCGCCGAAACCCCTTGGCGAGCAACGCAGCGGCGCATGCCGCCGCCTCGGACTCCGAGCGCACCCGAAGTCCGGTGAGTTGCTCGGCTTCGGTCTCGTTCGGAATGAAATAGTCCGCGCCGGCCAACTCAGCCAAGTCGGCCGGGACAGCCGGCGCTGGATTGACGATGCAGCGGATATTGTGAGCGCGGGCAAATCGAATGGTGTGATAGACCGTTTCCAGCGGAATCTCGAACTGCAGGATGATCGCATCCACTCGCTCGAGGTCGGGCGCGGCTGCGTCGACATCGGCCGTCGTCAGCCGGTCGTTGGCGCCCTTGACGACGATGATGCGGTTCTGACCGTTGGGTTCGACGAAGATCGGTGCAACGCCGGTCGGTGCGCCTTCGACGATATGCACATGCGTGGTGTCGATGCCGAAGGAGGCGAAATTATTGATCGTCGCCTGGCCGAACAGGTCGTCGCCGACCTTGGCCACCATCATCACTTCCGCGCCGCAAAGCCGCGACGCGACCGCCTGGTTGGCACCCTTTCCCCCAAAGCCGAGATCGAAGCCCTTGCCGAACAGAGTTTCGCCGGCGCGCGGAAACACATCCGTGAAAGTCGTGAGATCCGTGACGGCACTACCGACCACGGCAATCCGCGGGGAGCCAGGCATATCTTTCCTCCTGCGAGCGTCAGATACTAGCAGCTGGGCGCCACGTCACCTAGCGCCGCCGTCGAGAGTGACCATGGCACCTCGATCTTTCGCGTCGCACCTAAAATTTGTAGCGGACGCCAACCGTGGGGTTGATGTTCGTCGTTTTGAGGTAGCCGCTGGCGACTCCGTCGTGCACGCCGCTGTGCATGGCGCCGAGGTATGCGTCGAAGTGCAGGTTGAACCGGTAGTCGGCATCGAAGGAAAAGGCCTCGAAGCGGCCGCTGCAAGTGCTGTATGCCGTGGTCGTGCAGTCCGCCTGCTTGCCGGTGCCGTAGGCGTTCTGGCGATAGCCATAATAGGCCGCGGTCAAGTCGAGGTGGGGAATGACGGTGTAGCGGACGCCGGTCCAATACACCTGCACGGTTTTACTCTCGTTATAGGCAGTGTTGGTGACGAAAGTCAGAACGTAACCACCGATGTCGTTGAACCCGGCGCTCAGCGGCCTCGTCGGGTTGGCATATTTGACGTGCTCGTAGCCTGCAAAGAATTTCAGCGGGTCGATCTCATAAAACGCCATCAGGGCATACGCGGTATTGTCCGAGATGGTCGCCGCCAGAGAATTCGCTGCCGAATACCCCAACGCCGGGAGCTTCGCGACTTGAGCCGCGGTCAATGATGTTGCGGTAATCGCACTGTTTTCCTTCGAATAGTAGGCATCGACCGAGGCGCCCGCGTATTTAGCGCCTATATCAGCCTGGAAGGCGGTGTTGGCCGACCCATTGGACCCGTTGAACTTGTAGAGGGCACCGAGGTGCACCAGATCGTTGAAGCCAACAACGTACTTCACCGTCGAATCGAGCCGGTTGTCCTCCTGCGCGCCGCCGCCGGAATATGTATTGGACGCACCAAGCAGGCCGAACGCTGAGGCATTGTAATTGGGGTCGTACTTGATGACGCCTTCCAACAGCAGCGTCGCCTGACGACCGAAGGTGAGCGTACCGAATTGCGCCGATTTAAGCCCCACCCAGGCGGTCTGGAAGGCCTGCCCCGCCGAGCTGCCATCCACTCCGGTGGTTTGCTTGGCCAAAGTTCGACCATTGTTCACGGTCAACGACTTCAGAGAATCGGCGACTTCGCCCGATTGGGGGTTGAAAAAGGTCTCCACCTGAAACACCGCCGACCAATCGTCGCTCAGGGGCTCGATGCCCTGCAGGCCGACTCTCGACTGGCCCATGTTGCTGGGCGTGAGACCGGTCGCCGACTGGCTGCTGTTCTGCCGCACGATGTTCCCGCTGGCCGATGGGCGATAGGGTGTGAACGGCGCGCTGTGGGTATCGTATTGGAAACCGATATCGACGACGCCGTACAGGGTAATGCCGTGCCAGGTCAGACTATCGTCGCCGGTGATGCCGGGTCCAGTCTTCTGCTGCGCGAGCGCGGGGACCGGGGCGGCCATGGCACTGACCAAAGCCAGGGCGCACCAGCCGAGCTTCAAACCGCTCGACCCCATGGAAAAAGGTTTGAGCCCGGATTCGAGACCGCTACATCCCGCCAGGCGCTTTTCGCTCGTGCAATTCACTAATTCTCCCTCTTGCCTCACAGACGCATTCTTAAATGCCTAGTAATACAACAGGGATTGTATGGACTACCATCCACCTGGCAAATGCCGTATTGAACGTACCAAATACTGATTCTGCATAAGGCAGCCCCTATCGTCAGCCGCCATTTCTGCCCGGCGCGCGACAGTACGGCCACTCATCGTCGCAACTGGCCGTCCAAAAATGCCACCAGCTGAGATTTGGATACAGCGCCCACTTTCTGAGCCGCAACTGAACCCTTGTCGAATACCATCAGGGTGGGGATGCTGCGGATGTTGAACCTTGCCGGCGTCGCCTGATTCTCATCGACATTGAGCTTCGCAATCCGAAGCTTGCCCTTGTAGGCGTCTGCAATTTCGTCGAGCACCGGGGCGATCATCTTGCAGGGTCCGCACCATTCGGCCCAGAAATCGAGCAACACGGGCGTGTCTGCTTTGAGGACGTCATTTTCGAAACTCGCATCGTTGGTATGAACAATATCGGGATTACTCACGGGAAGCTCCTTGGGTCCGACTCCGTCTGCAGCCAACCCTGGGGACCGATGCGCGCGTTTCAAGCATCTTTGTCGCATATGCATAGATCAGCGCGGCATGGCATCATGGGATCGATGAAAATCAGCGACACGATCACCCTGGCTGCGGCTTGCCTCATCGCCGGCGCAAGCGCGGCGCGCGGCGAGACTCGGTATTTCTGGAAAGACGCCGAGGGCGAGCACTACACGCGCGACAAGCCGCGCATGGTCACGCCGTACACTCAAGTGTCGATCCCGGACACGGTGGCATGGCGTTCGCCCCCGGCGCGCGCCGACGGCAGCACCGAGGGAGCCGCGCTGCCGGCTCATGACCTGTTCAGAAAAGTGTCGCCGTCGGTGTACTGGGTGAGAAGCGACCCCACGGGTCTCAGCGGCTCGAGCCGTTATGGTTCTGCGATCGCCGTATCCGACCATGAGGCCGTCACCAACTGCCATATCGTCGCGCAGCCCGATGCCCGCCTCACGATGGGCGGCAGCCAATCCGGCGAGGCGGCGGAGGCGGAACTGGTGGCGGTCGACTTCGACGCGGATCGCTGCGTCGTCAAGGCCCGTTCACTCACGTTAAAGCCGGTGAGCGGGATCCGGCGCTACGATTCGCTCGAGGTCGGCGAGACCGTCTTTGCGGTGGGCAACCCGCGAGGCATGGAACGTACCCTGTCGGACGGCCTCATTTCGGGGATGCGCTCGCGGGGCGACGCACGGCTGATTCAATTCACCGCGGCTATTTCGCCCGGTTCGTCGGGCGGCGGACTGTTCGATGCCCACGGCAATCTCGTGGCCATCACCTCCTATTCTCTGAAGGGCGCGCAGGGAATCAATTTCGCGATTCCGGCAGAGGACTTTTGGCGTTGATGCGGCGCCGGAGTTACACTTCCAACCGATCCGCGGGGCGGGCCACCAGCGCATACAACACCGGCATAAGGAAGATGCTGATCAGCAGCCGCGTAAACAGGCCGCTGACGATGACCAGTGCGAACGGTCGTTGGGTGTCGGTACCGACGCCGGTGGCGAGCGCCACCGGGAGCAAGCCGAGCGCTGCAACCAATGCGGTCATCATGATGGGGCGCAGCCGCAGGATGGCGCCTTGACGAATCGCGACGGCCACATCCCCGCCGCCGCGGCGCAGTTCGTTGACGTAGGAGATGTACACGATCGCGGTCTGCGTGGAGACGCCGAACAGGGCGAGAAAGCCGATGCCGGACGAGGCAGAGAACGGTGTGCCGGTGATCCACAGCGCGACGATGCCGCCCACGGGCGCCGATAGCAGCACGCCGAGCACCGTGATGAATGGGAACTTGAAGTTGTTGTAGAGCGCAAACAGCAGCAGGAATATCAGGAACAGGGTCAGCGGCAGCACGACACTCAGTTGCTGGCGCGAGGCGGTGTATTCGCTGTACTCGCCGCCCCAGTCCAGCCGGTACCCCTGGGGCAGGCCGACCTTCTCGTTGACTTGGTGCATGGCATCCCCGACCGCGCCGGCCAGATCCCGCCCCTCCACCGAGAACTGCACGCCGATGTAGCGCGAGTTGTCCTGACGGTAGATGAAGGAGGCGCCGCTTGCCACATCGATGTCCGCAAATTCCTTCAGCGGTATTTGCTGACCGACCGGGGTGGCCACCAGGATATTGCCGATCTCCTCCGGATTGTCGCGATATTGCTGCTGCAGCCGTACGATGAGATCGAATTGTTTTTCTTGCTGCACCACCTGGGTGGCGGTATCGCCGCCGATGGCCGTCTGGATCAGGGCATTGATATCGTCAACATTCAAGCCGTAGCGCGCGATACGCGCGCGGTTGATCTTGATGGTCAGGCTGGGTTGTCCGAGTTCCTGCACCAGCGTGACGTCCCGGATTCCGCGCACCCGTTCGAGGATCTGCTTGATGGCTTTGCCTTTGCGTTGCAGCGTCTCCAAATCGGAACCGAACACTTTCACGGCGAGCGCGCTTTTCAGGCCGGTTTCCGCCTCGTCCACCGCATCTTCGGCCGGCTGGGTGTAATTGAAGGTAATGCCGGGAAAGGCCGCGAGCTTGCGATTGATGGCGTCGATCAGTCCGGCCTTGTTGTGATAGGCGCCGGTCCATTGCGCGTAGGGCTTCAAGTCGACGTAGAATTCCACGTTGAAGAATCCGGTAGGATCGGTGCCGTCGTCGGGGCGGCCGAGTTCCGAGGCGACCGTGGTGACCTCCGGAAAGGAGGCCAAGATTTGCCGCACCTGGGGCGCGATCTTCGCCGACTCGTCGAACGAGATCGTGTACGGCATGGTGGCACGCACCCAGAGCGCGCCCTCATCGAGGTGCGGCATGAACTCGGCGCCGATGCGCGGGATAAGCAGCAGCGAACCCAAGAGCAGCAGCGCCGACGCCAGCGTGGTCCCATAAGGACGCCCGAGACAAAAGTCGAGACCGCGAGTGTAGGCGGATTTGATGGCTTCGAATGCGGCATTGCGACGCTCGTGCACGCCATTGCGCATGAACCAGGCACACAGCACCGGCAGCAAGGTAAGGGTGACCAGCAGCGAGCCCACCAATGCGAACACCATGGTGTCCGCCATCGGCCTGAACAGCGTGCCGGAGGGCCCGGACAAGACGTAGATCGGCAGGAAGCCGGCAACGATCACGGCGACCGAGTAGAACAGCGGCCGATCCACTTCGGCGGCCGCCTCGAGAATGATCTGCGCCACGCTGACCGGGGAGTTCTTGCGCGCGACTATCTGGCGGAAAATGTTTTCCACCATCACCACGCCCCCGTCCACCAGGATGCCGAAGTCCACCGCGCCGATCGACAAGAGATTGGCGGAGGCGCGCTGTAGATCCAGGCAGATGAACGCAAACAACAGGGCGAGCGGAATGCTGGCGGCGACGATCAGGCCGGCCCGGAAGTCGTAGAGAAAAAAGATCAGCACCACGACCACCAGCAGTATCCCGCGCAGCAGATTGCGTTTCACGACCTCGGTGGTGAGCGAAACCAAGTTGCTGCGGTCGTAGAATGGATGGACTTTGACGTCCTTTGGCAGGATCTCGTCGTTGATTTCCTTGGTCTTCGCTTCCACTCCGCGCAGGACATCCTGAGTCTTCTCGCCCGTGCGCAGTAAGATCACGCCTTCCACGGCATCGTCCTGGTTCTGGAAGCCGAACTCGCCGAGACGCGGCGCGATGCCGATCTCCACCCGGCCCACGTCCTTGACCAGGACCGGGACGCCATCGTGCACCGCGAGCACCACGTTGCCGATATCCTCCAGCGTGGCGATGCGGCCCAGACCGCGCACGTAATAAAACTGCCCACCCTGTGAATAGAAACCGCCGCCGGCATTGTCGTTGTTTGCCGTCAGCGCACCTTCGACCTGCGCCACGGACAGGCCCACCGAGGCGATGCGGACCGGATCGAGCAGCACCTGATACTGCATCGTGCCGCCGCCAAAGCCCGAGTCATCCGCCACGCCGGGAACGGACTTGTACTGCGGTTCCACCACCCAGTTCTCGAAGGTCTTGAGTTCCATCGGCGAGCGGTCCGGGCTCTGCAGGACGTAGCGGTAGATCAGCCCGGACGGCGCGGACATGGGCGACAGCGTTGGGGTCACGCCGGCCGGCAACGTGAGTTCCGAGAAGCGATTGAAGACCTGCTGGCGCGCGAAGTAATTGTCGGTGCCGTTCTGAAACGTGAGTATGACGTCGGACAGGCCGTACAGCGAGATGGAACGGATGGTGCTCAAGCGCGGAATGCCGTTCATCTCGCGTTCGACGGGCACCGTGATCAGGCGTTCGATTTCTTCGGCCGCGCGGCCGGGCCACTGCGTGATGACCTCGACCATCGGCGGGGCCAAGTCTGGATAGGCATCCACGGGCAGGCGCCGCAACGAAAAGGATCCCACGCCGATGAGCAGCAGCGTCATCAAGCCGACGAGAAACCGCTGCCGCAACGAGGAAGCCACGATGCGATTCAACATCGACCCCGTATGCGGTACGGACGGGCCGGGAGGCAGCTCTTCGCTCATTGATTCTGCATGAACTGAAGAAACAGAGCTCCGTCCACCACGATCTTGTCACCCCCCGACAGGCCTTCGGCAATGTCGTATGCATCGCCCGTGCGGCTGCCCAAGGTGATGTGTCGCCGCGCCAAGCTGCCGTCGGCCTGGAGCTGGTACACGAAGGGCAGGTTTTCATCATCGCGCAGAATCGCCGACACCGGGATCAACAGGCCGCGGCTCTCCTGGCGGGTCTTCAGGCGGACGCGCACATACATTTGCTTCTTGAGCAGGTCGCCCGGATTGTCGACCACCACCCGCACCGCCACCGCGCGGGTGTCAGGGTCCACCAGCGCCGCGATGTTATCCACCTTGCCGGAAAAACTCTTCGAACCGATGCCGCTGTCCACCTCCGCCGCATCGCCGACACTCACCGCGGCGAGATCGGCGCCGAAAACATGCGCCATCACCCACACACGCGACAAGTTCGCCACCGTGAAGCACGGAGTCGCGCCTGCTTCGAGCAGTTGACCGGGGGTCACCAATCTCTCCACCACGGTACCGGCGACCGGCGCACGAATCATGCCCTCGACGCGAGCCGCTTTGCGCCCCGCCTCAATGCCCTTGATGGTCTCGGCCGGCACCTGCAGCGACACGAGTTCCTGCAGCGCCGCGTCGCGATCCGCCTCGGCGTTGGCTGCGTCGGTCGCGGCCTGCGCCGCCTCGCGCTGCGCGACACCGTGGTGCGCGAGCAGATCCTGGTCGAGATCCGCCAGCTTCCGGTTAGTGCGGGCGGTGGCGAGCGCTTTTTGATAGGCGCCGATTGCTGCGGCAAAATCCGGCGAATCCACCGTGGCCAAGGCCTCGCCCTTCTTCACCTGCTGACCGAGAGACACGAGCAGCCGCGACACCGGACCGGAGAACGGCGCCAATACGCTGGTGGCCTGATCGTTGTCGAAATCGACCACCGCGGTGGTCTCGATGGTCCTGCGGAAGGCAGCGCTCTGGACGTCGTAGATCTGAATGTGTCCGCGCTGCGCGTCGCTCAAGCGCACATTGCCGAGATCGGCCGGCGCTCCCGGGCGGGGCTCGTCGGCCTTTCCGGAGCAGCCGGTCAGCCAGACAGCCGCGAAGAGGACCGTTGCCAGCCAGAGGCGAAGTTCCGTGCATTGCCGATCCTGCGACATCCCGGCGAGCGATCTATTGTGCATTTTTTCCCGTCGTCAAATCCGCGCGGTTCCACCAACCGCCTCCCAAGGCCTGAAACAAAGCCGCGGTGTCGGCGTAGCGGCTGGCCTGCGCCTGGACCAGCGCAATCTGGCTCTGCTGATCGGCCTGTTCGGCGTTCAGCAGCGACAAATAGTTGGCGTAGCCGTCGCGCCATTGAAGCTGCGCCAAATCGCGCGTGACTTTGGCCGCATCGGCAGCGGTCTTTGCCGCCTTCAAGGACTCGGCGTCCTGTTCGAGCGCCGTCAAGGTATCGGCGACATTCTGAAAGGCGGCCAGCACGGTGCTGCGATATTGTTCCGCAGCCTGAGTATAAGCCGCCTTGGCGGCGCGTTCTTGGTGCAACAGCTGGCCGCCCTCGAACAGCGGTGCGGTGGCATCGACCCCCACGCCCCAAAATCCCGTGCCGCCGGAGAACAATCGACTTAAAAAGGCGGTGGAACTGCCGGCATTTGCCGTCAGCGGAAAACTCGGCAGCCGGTTGGCGATGGCGATGCCGATCTTGGCGCTGGCATCATGCAGGTTGGCTTCGGCCTGCAGCACATCCGGACGCTGTGCCACCAAGGCGGAAGGCAGGCTCACCGGCAGTTCCTGCGGCAGTTGCAGCGTCGCGAGGTCAAAAGATTCGTCGGGCGCCTCGCTCGGAAACCTCCCGGTCAGCGCCGCGAGCAGATCGTGCAACTGCGCCAGTTGCTTCACCAGTGGCGGCAGCGTCGCGGCGAGCTGCGCCAGCTGCGATTCCTGCGCCGACACGTCCAACTGACTGGCATAGCCCTTCGTCAATTGATAGCGCAGGATCTGCAGCGCTTCGGTATTGCTGGCGATGAGCCGGCGAGTCGCGTCGACCTGCATCTGCAGCGAGCCCGCCTGAATCGCGGTGACCACCACATTGGACGTCAAGGTGACGTAAGTCGCCAGCATCTGAAAACGTACGCCTTGTTCCTGCGCCTGCAAGGATTCCACTGTGCGCCGGTTCAGACCGAACACATCCGGCAGGTAGGAGACGGTGACCTCGGGGGTGAACAGATTGAACAGAAAGGCGTTCGAATTGAGCGTCGGGGAGATCTGCCCCGATTGGCGTTGCCGCGTGGCCGAAAAATCCGCGACCACGCTCGGATAGTAAACCCCGCGCTGCGCGAGGACGTTTTCACGCGCAACGGACAGGGCCGCCTGCGCCGCTTTCAAGTCCGGATTGCGCTCCAGGGATTGATCGATCAGCGCATTCAAGGCGGCGGAATGAAACAGCCTCCACCAGTCGGCAGCCAGGTCGCCGCCTTTGGCGAAGCGCTGGGCGGCCCCACCCACCGTGTCCACGGTCGCGACCGTGCTCGACGGTGGATGTGCCGCGTAGTCGCTGACCTGCGGAGCTGCGGGCCGCTTGAAGGTCGGGCCCACCGCACAGGCGGCCAACAGGAACGGGGTAAGGGCGGTTGCAAGGCGGTGCGGCAGGCGTGATTGACGGGTAAGGCTCATAAGATTGACGGGAACATGCCGCGCTGCTGTGTTACGGGTTGGCTGCCACAGCCTGTTAACGCAGACATGGGACTCGGATTGTGTGCCAAAGGTTCCTCTGCCGCCAGGGATGTCGGTCGCCGGCAACCCGGTAACTCACCGGCGCATTTCGCACTGGCGTTGCGAGTTCATGGAAGCTGGATCGTGGGTGAAACGCCGCGCGCGAAGCGCGTTCTCCTTGACACCTTAGCAGGTTCTCCTTGACACCTTAGCAGGTCTGAGTATTCTGATCGGTTGTCTTGCCGCCACAGGCGACATCGCAACGAAGCCCCTGACGAACTTTCACCGGAGCCTTTTGTTGCCTTGAGTTGCGACCATCAGCCGCTCAGTGTGACGCCAGTACCACGGCGGGATCGTGCACGGGGCATTTTCGGTCGAAGCGATCCAGCGCAAACGGTTTGATTCGATCATCGATCTCGCCTGTGGCGATTGCCTTCGCGAGCAATACGCCGGCGCCGGGGCCGCCCGCATAACCGTAGGACCAGCCGGCGCTGAACCAAAGTCCCTTAAGGTCGGGATGTTCACCGATCAGCGGCCCAAAGTCGGGCGTCGCGTGGATCAGCCCCGCCCAGTGACGTAGCACGCGCAGCTGTGCCAGTTGTGGAAACATAGTCGCATAGACCTTTGCGGTGGCGGCAAGAGCCGGCAAGTCAGTGCTCAAAGACATGCGCGGCCTCTCGGGCACTTCGGTGCCTCCCACCACTTCACCGCGCGCGGTCTGATGGAGGTAGCACAGGCTGTCAATGAGTGCGACAGCCGGCCGGATCAGGGGGCGAATGGGCTCCAGAGCCATGGCCTCGATTCGCATCGACAAGCCGGCGATTGCAACGCCCGCCATGCTTGCCAAGATGAGGTTGTGACCCCCCGCGGCGACCACCACGGTGTTTGCCAGAATGCGCCGCTCGCCGGCGAGCACACCGGTTACGCGCGCGTTCTGCCGCTCGATCTCCGTCACGCTCGTATGGTAAGCAACACCGATACCGCGATCTTTGCACGCATGAAGAAGCGCGCTCATTGCCGCGTGGTGGGGCGCCACGCCGCCATCTCCCAAGTGGAGGGCAGCGCGAACTCGAGCATTGTCAATCGCCGGCAGAATTTTCGTCACCTCGCGGGCCGACAGGAGGCTCGACTGCACTCCGCAGCGGCGGTGGACGTCCGCCGCCCTCTCGAGCATTGCGGCGGTCTCATCGGTCTCTGCGATCATCGAATAACCCCGTCGTGAGAACATCACGTTGCGGCCGAGCTGCTTCGAAAGGTGCAACCACTGCCGGTTGGAAAAGTGGAACAGGCGGGTCCACTCCGCAGTAGCGAAGCCACCGCGTATCATTGTCCCATTGCGGCCTGACGCACCCCCTTGGAAATAACCGGCGTCCAACACGAGAACACGGTGGATACCCAACTCGGCGAGATTGTAGGCGCAGCAAAGGCCTTGAATTCCGCCACCTACGATGACGACGTCGACACGCTCCGGAATGTCGGGCGCAGCCGTCACCGATCTGGGTCCACCAGGCCGTGTAGCCCCGCGGCCTGCGCGACGGTGATTGCGCGGCGCGGCGGCCGAAAGCTGGGCCGCCGATCTTGTGGGACGCCGGCCGCATCGTATCGCGCCGTGTGGCTGTCGATGAGTGCCACCATCGCCGCCCAACAAGGCACGCCCTGACAGGGACCCATGCCGCATGAAGTAGCCCGTTTCAGTTCTTCGGAATCAGTCACGCCGTCTGCGATTCTCCCGAGGACATCGCCCGCCGTGACATCCATGCACGGGCAGACGAGAGCTTCCTCAAGTCCTTCCGTACCGATCATGAACGGCTGGTCGGTGGCAGCGGTTATAGTCACTCGCTCGCGACGCGCACCGGGGATCAGCTGCAGAAGACCCACGCAGCGCGCCTGAAATGCCAGGCTTGAATCCGTCATCCAGGGACCGCAGTGCACCATCGCATCGCAGGCAATGCGTCGGCTCACGCGGATGCCGCTCACCGAACTGTATCCCTCGACACGCCGTAGTTCACCTATCGACCCGCAGTGGACCACACGTGTACCGAGCGACTCGACGCGCTTGGCGAGATCCGTTTCGCAGCCGGTGCCCAGCACCGCGACAGCGCCGAGCCTCACGCCATGATCGTGCACGAGCCGCAAAGCCGAATGAGCATCCATTACGCCGGGTAAGTGCGCGCCGGGTACGAGAGGAGCCATCGAGCGCTGGCCTACTGCGAGGATTAGCCGTCGCATCGAGAACACCGTTGCACCACTCCGATGGTCGTGCGGCGCGCCTACGGCGAGCGTCCCTTCCCGATAGATGCCGAATACTTCGACGCCAGAGACGATTTCCACACGCGAGTCGATCTCGGGAAGCGGCACACCCAGTGCACGTGCAAATGCACCGGGCACGGCACTGCGGCACGCGATGGCAACACGATGGCCGGCGGCGGCGGCCTCGTTGGCTAGTGTTCGGCCGCTGGGTCCACCACCCACTACGAGCACGTCGACATCGATACGTCGGTCCCAGCGGGGATTCCACGGCCATGCTCTGAACAGGCGGTTCCGCAACACCTGCCAGATGCCACAGGACTCGCTCCCACACCTGGAAGCGGCGAGTGCCTCCCGGAAAGATGCGTGGATGCTCGAAGCCGCTTCCTAGC
The DNA here is from genome assembly GCA_963799885.1 of uncultured Gammaproteobacteria bacterium. Lineage (GTDB taxonomy): Bacteria > Pseudomonadota > Gammaproteobacteria > Steroidobacterales > Steroidobacteraceae > Bog-1198. Next base: position 256,754 of record CAWCYX010000010.1, read on the forward strand.
CACCGCGACGGCAAGAGACGAGCCAAACGCAAAATGTCGAAGCGCGGACCTGGCCAAGTGTTTTGCGCCGACACCTCCAAGCCGATCACCGCGGGCTCGAGATCAAGACGCACATTTGGCCGTCCATCGACACGGCCCAGTACGCCTTGGACGTACGTGCCGGAGAAGCCGAGAGGAAGGTGGCGCTTGCGCGTGCTCGCGAGAGTGCGAATGCCGCTCCTGTAGAGCGCCGCCGCGACACTATCGCCGGGCATAAAAGAAACCAGGGAGCCGTTCCATCGAAAAACCGCTCTGTCGTATGTTGGTGCCGACATTGTTGTCCTAAAGGAACGCAGCCTTCCGAGATTCCCCACGCGCCGGTTGGCGAGAGGGATTGCATCAGAATTTCGTCATGTATTCGAGTTCGATCGTGCGCGAATCATCGTCTCATAGTCGAAGGACAGACTGGCGGTGTAGTGAGGAATATTGTTGATTCGAGTGACCGCTCGATCCAACTGAGGGTTCACGCTATACAGAGACCTTCATCGGTGAGATTCTGTAGCCCCGGGAAGTTCAGAGTAAACACAATCCTACAAAGCTAGGGGCCTTTTTCCGACACGTCGAGTCAAAGATTCGGTGCCACAATCCTTTCGCCTTCCTCGATAGCGCCGGACGGGATGGAATCCGTCGGCAACGCTCAATCGATAACGTAGAACGAGTCATAAAAAAAACGCAAAACAGCTTCGAACCGCTGCCACACCATCGATCGCCACATCGCGACGCAATAATTTCGCGATACCGATAAGGGAAATCGTCATGCCGCCACAGGACAAGCTCGGTACTCAAACACCAACTCTGGAATCCAAGTCTGTGGCGGGAGTCGCCGACCTCGAACTGCACCAGTCTCCAAGCAATCCGCTTCAATGCGTTTCGGTCGCTGCTGCGGTCAAGGTGAATTTGGATCGCCGCCGCTTCCTGATCGGCAGCGCCATTGCCGGAATTGGCGGAGTGGCCGCGGCGGCCATACACGACGGTGAACTCGGGGGTCCCGCGCAAACCTTTCGAGGCGCCGTGCCTTGGCAAGAGGGGACAGCTGATGCGCCGCCCGCTGCCTCCGGCTCTGGATACGTTTTTTTCACGCCGACCGAAGTCGCCTTGATTGAGGCCGCGGTTGGGCGACTAATTCCGAACGATCCGGTCGGACCAGGCGCCGTAGAGGCGAACGTGCCTTTTTTCCTGGATCGACAACTCGCTGGAAAGTTCGGGCAGGGTGACCACTATTTTCTTGGCGGCCCATGGCCCAAGGGCACGCCGGAACAGGGGTATCAAACCCGGTTCAACCCCTCCCAACTCTATCGCGCCGCGATTGCCGCAATCGACAAGTACGCGGGCGATAATTTCAATGGCGCTTCGTTCGGCAAACTTGCGGCAGAGGATCAGGACCAGGTGTTGAAGGGGTTGGAGAGCGGCGAAATCAATCTCGATGCCGGCGTCGATGGGAAGACTTTTTTCGCCATGCTCCTGCAAAACACCAAGGAAGGCTACTTCTCCGACCCGATCTACGGTGGCAACAAAGATATGGGTGCCTGGAAGATGATTGGTTTCCCCGGCGCCCACTACGACTACAAGGAATGGGTACATCGTCACGGTGAGCGCGTTCCTTACCCGCCTGTCGGATTCAAGGGCCGGCCCGGGTGGAGGGAAGCCTAATCATGGCGACAACTCTCAAACCGGTCGATGCGGTATTGGTGGGTTTCGGATGGACCGGTGCCATCATGGGGCAAGAGCTTTGCGAAGCCGGGCTTAACGTGCTGGCACTGGAGCGCGGTCCGTGGCGCGACACGTCCACCGACTTCGCCACGGGGTTCGCGCAGGACGAGTTGCGATACATGTGGCGGCACCACTTGTTCCAAAACGTCTCTGACGACACCTTGACGATTCGCAACAACACCAATCAGGAGGCGCTGCCGATGCGCCACTTAGGCGCATTTCTGCTGGGCACCGGGGTCGGCAGCGGCGGCGTGCACTGGAACGGCCAGATTTGGCGATTCTTGCCGTCCGACTTTCAAACCAAAAGCCACAACCAACAGCGCTACGGTAAGAAGTCCGTGTCGGACTATGATCTGACCGTCCAGGACTGGGGCACTACGTATGCGGAGCTCGAACCCTTCTACGACCAATTCGATAAGCTCTGCGGCACGAGCGGTAAAGCCGGCAACCTCAAAGGGGTAATCCAGCCCGGCGGCAATCCCTTCGAAGGCCCGCGGTCGAACGAATACCCGACCCCGCCGATGATGCAGACTTACGCTCCAACCTTATTCGGGAAGGCAGCCGCTGAATTGGGGCGCCATCCGTTTCCGCATCCGACCGGCAACCTCTCCCAACCCTATACCAACCCGCTCGGCGCCCAGCTTGGGGCGTGCACGTATTGCGGATTTTGCGAGAAATTCGGCTGCGGCAACTACTCGAAAGCTAGCCCGCAAACAACCATCCTGCCTTCGCTGATGGCGAAGGGAAATTTCACCCTGAGGACCGAATCCGAAGTCCTTCGCGTGGAGTTGACGCCCGACCGCAAACGAGCAACGGGCGTTACCTACGTGAACAGCGCAGGCGAGGAATTTTTTCAACCGGCTGAGATGGTGATCCTGTCCGCCTATATTTTGCAAAACGTGCGTCTGTTGCTCCTGTCCGGAATTGGCAAGCCGTACGACCCTAAGACCGGCGAAGGCGTCGTCGGCAAGAACTACGCATATCAAACCATGTCGTCAGTGAACGTCTTCTTTGACGACAAGATATTGAACCCTTTCATCGGCGCGGGCGCCTTGGCGACCGTGATCGATGACTTCAATGGCGACAATTTCGATCATGGAGGTCTGGGCTTCATCGGCGGTGCTTACATCGCCGGAATGGTCACCGGCGGTAGGCCGATCGAGATGATCTACACCCCTCAGGGCACTCCTGCATGGGGCATCGAGTGGAAGCATGCGGCAGCCAAGAATTACCTGCGGTCGTTCTCGATCAGCGTTCACGGCTCCTGCATGAGCCACCGAGGCAACTACCTTGACTTGGATCCCACCTATCGGGACATCCACGGTCGTCCGATGCTGCGTATGACGTTCGATTTCACCGCGAACGAACATAAGATGTCGGACTACCTCACCGACCGTGCGGCCGAGGTAGCCCGGGCGATGAACCCGAGGGAAATCAAGTTGAATCGTCGCACCGGGTCCTTCAGCGTCGTGCCCTACCAGACCACGCACAACACCGGCGGCGCCATCATGGGCGACAACCCGAAGAACAGCGTCGTTAATAAGTATCTCCAATCATGGGATGTGTCGAATGTCTTCTCGATGGGCGCCGGTGCTTTCCCGCAGAACGCCGGCTACAACCCCACCGGTACCGTGGCGGCGCTAGCGTATCAAGCCGCTCATGAGATCAGGACGCGATATCTGAAAAGTCCCGGCCCTCTGGTTCAGGGGTAAAGCCATGAGCCGTTCAATATACTTGCGTACATCGGTGCTCGCCGGCATGAGCATCGCGATTTTAGGACTTGGGCATCATGCGATGAGCCAAGTTGCCACGACCCCGCCTGCACGTCTGGTCTCCGGAGTCATTCCGACGCAACTCCTGTCGGACCCGATTGCAGACTCGACTCCTAACGCAGCGCAGCTGCGCCGCGGGCAATACCTCGTGGCGGCGGGCGATTGCATGTCTTGCCACTTGCGCGAGGGGGGTGAGCCTTTGGCGGGAGGGTTGGGACTTAGGACGCCATTTGGCGTTATCTACACGCCCAACATCACTTCCGATAAAGAGACTGGAATCGGTGATTGGAGCAGCGATCAGTTCTACCGCGCCATGCACGACGGGATTGACGATGAGGGGAATAATCTTTACCCAGCGTTTCCCTATCCTTGGTTCAGACGTGTCGGCCGCGAAGATGACGATGCAATCCTGGCTTTTTTGAAAACCACGCCGGCTGTCAGATACACGCCGCCCAAGAATGACCTGCCGTTCCCGCTCAATTTTCGCCCAGTGGTGAAGGGTTGGAACCTTCTCTACTTCAATTCTCAAGACTTTATGCCTGAAGCCAACCAGTCTCCGGAATGGAATCGCGGCGCGTACCTCGTCAACGGTCTAGGTCACTGCGGCGGCTGCCATACACCCAAGAACGCGCTCGGAGCGGATAAGACCAAACTGGAGTTACAGGGGGCAACTCTGGATAACTGGGTGGCACCGGACTTGACTGCTAACGATCGCACCGGTCTTGGGGGTTGGAGCGTCGATGATGTTGCCGAATATCTGCGCACGGGCCGCAACGCGCACGCGGGCGCAGGCGGCGCAATGGCCGATGTCATCACCTATTCCACATCGTTGATGAGCGATGCGGACCGACACGCGATGGCTGTTTATTTGAAAAGCCAGGCTCCAAGCCCCAGAGCCGCCAATGCCCAGCCAGAGCCGGGCGCCATGCGCCGTGGCGCGGAGATTTACTCGGACGCCTGTGCATCCTGCCATCTGGAAAACGGCGTCGGTCAACCGAGATACTTTCCGCCACTCGGCCCCAACGCCATGCTGCAGCAGGCCGATCCGATTGGGCTCGAGCACTTGATTCTCGCAGGCGGGCGCATCGGAACCAGCCCGTCGCGCCCCTCGCCTCTCTCCATGCCGAGCTTTGCGTGGAAGCTAAGCGATCAAGAAGTCGCCGATGTATCCACTTACATTCGTAACAGCTGGGGCAACCAGGCGGCGGCGGTTTCAGTCTCCGACGTTCGTGATGCCCGCAAGCGCCTGAATCTACAGACACTACACTTGACGGCTAATTCCGGTGATCAGAGCCGCTAATAACGCAACGGTACCGTTGCGTTTCAAGTACGCAGCGGGTATGGTGGCCGACGCTGGGTTCTGACACCACATGAAGGAGCGGGCCATGCGGGGATTCAAACACGCTGTTCTCGGAACACTAGCGGCTGCGGCGATCACGTGTGCTCCCATCGCAACCGCTGAGGCACATGGCTTCGGGCACCTGCACCCGTGGGGAGTGGGGAGGGGCCTGCTGGGAGCCGTCGTCGGTCTTGCAACTCTTCCGATCGCCATCGCCTCTGCGGCGCTCTCGGCAGCCGAACCCGAGGCGCCCTATCAATCATCGCCCGCCTACGATGGCCCGCGAAGCTATGCGCCGCCGCCGGCGTACTACGCTGCTCCGCAGACTTATTACGCGCCGCCGCAGGCTTACTATGCGCCGCCCCGGACGTACTATCCGCGAGCGCCGGCCTACTACTCCCCCGCGACGCGCGCCTACTATGCGCCACGTGCCTATTATGCGCCGCGCCCCGGCTACTACGGCGGCCCCGCTTCGTATCGCGCGGGTGGCTACGCATACCCACGTCGCTAGGAAAGGAATCTTCACGGGGACATGGAGCGAAGAAAGGCGGCTAAAGCCGCCGGTCGGGGCGGACGACCCTCAAGTGCAGACGCACTGCGTCTGCGGCATCGAATACTAGAGGTCGCTACGCAGCTCTTTCTTGCTGAGGGCTACGGGTCGACGACCATCGAAGCAGTCTCGGCGCGCGCGGGGATCTCGAAGCGCACCTTCTATCATCGCTTCGACAATAAGGCAGCATTGTTCACCGCCGTCGTCCATGAAATCGTTGGGCAGATTCGTCCTCGTGCAGGCGTGCCGCTGATCGAGGGAGCGACCTTTGGTGCTGTCCTGCATCGCCTGGCCAGCATGATCTTGCGCGCGGCTCTTGCGCCCCAAGCCATTGCGCTGCATCGGCTGGTCATGGCCGAAGCCGGGCGATTCCCCGAACTGGTTCGCGCCGTTCACGACGACGGCAGCACGCGCGAAGCGAGCACTCTCATCGGTGGCCTGCTCGCGCAGGAGCTGCGCGATTCGAAGCTGAGTGCTGCGAATCTGGCATTCGCTGCGGAACAGTTTATTTTCATGGTCGTCACCGTGCCGCAGCGTCGCGCCATGGGGCACGGCATACCGATGACGGCGGCGGAGCTGGAACTCTGGGCCGCCAAGTCGGTCGATTTATTTCTCAACGAATGCCGCGGCTGGAACGCATGAAGAGGCACTGTGCCGGCGGCGTGCCGCTGGCCGGCGCATAGACGGCGCCATCACGTTTGACTTCCGAGTGCGTGCGGACGGATTTTTGCCTTTGCGCAACTGTCCGGAGACTCATTCTCCAGTTTGTCTTTCAGCGGCCACGCCGCGCCAACCGATTCGCTCCACCAGTTCGCGGAATTTCGCGTCGGAATGCAGGTCCGTGAAGGAGGGCTCGCGAGTCAGCTCAATGAGATCCGGGTTGTGCTCGCGATAGGCTCGCTCCAGCCATTCGAGTGCTCGCTGCCTGTCGCCGATCGCTCCATAGACTCTTGCGATGTTGTACGGCGAAACATAGCGGTCACCACTCTCGCCGAGCTCCTTCACGATTCCCTCCATGGCGGGCTTGTCACCCGTGACAGCGTGCGCTTGCGCGAGCCCCGCCAAAGCCTCAGTGCTGCCCCCCGAATGCATCACCGCCTGCCGCATCGCATCTATTCCAACCGAGGCGTTGATCGCGGAGTTGAGCGGATCCAACTCCCAGGCGTGTTCCACTCTGCCGACCGCTTCCCGAGTCCTGCCCATCGCCATGAGGTATTCCGCGTACCAGTAGTGCGCGATGGCATATCCGGGATCGAGCTCCACCGCTTGCCGGAAATCACTCTCTAAGCTCACCCAATCCCAGTCGTGCAAGCGTACGTGGGCAAGCGACGCATATCCTTCCCCAAGCTCCGGTTGTAACCGCACCGCGTGTCTAGCCGCGGCCTTGGCTTTGTGGAACGACTCGAGGGCGGGAGTCATACCTCGGCAGGCGAGCATCGTATGGGCTATCGGAGATCCCGTCGTAGGCGGCGGCAAAGCTTGGATCGTACTGCAGCGCCTCTTCGAAGCACTCAATGCTCTTGCGCATGCCCTCTTCTGTACGCCTGTACCAGAAATGGCGACCCCCGAAGATACAGCTGATACAGCTCGTGCGCCTGCGAATTGATCGACCGCGGCTTGTCGCCGTCCAAGCGGCGCCGCTCATGCGGCGTCAACTTGATTTGGATTTCCCGGGCGACGGCCCGGGCCACTTCCGCCTGCACCTCGAGCACATCGTGCAGGCCTCGCTCGTAACTCTGAGCCCACAGGTGCGATGCATCGCTGACCCGGATGAGCTGGGCAGTGATGCGCACACGCTCCCCCACCCGGCGCACGAGCCGATGCCGGAGCTCTCACTCACCAGCCCGACCGCGCCAGGCGTGACACATCACTGGTCGACCCTCGATGACTTCACGACGGAGGTAGCGAACGCGCGAATCTGGGCGGGTTTTCACTACCGCTTCTCAACCCGTGTCGGCACCGCCCTTGGGCGGCAGGTTGGCCAGTATGTGGCCAACACGATGATGCAGCCAGTTAGTAGGGCGGCGCAGCGCTGAGAGGGGAAAGCCTGGGGACCGCGGATGGGAAGCAGATACCGCCATCGCGCATCGGCGATAAAACCAAGGGGATGCACTTTTGCTATTTCGGCGTGATCACCGCGGCGCCAAACTTAGAAAGAGTACGATCGATGCTAAGTAGCCGGAAACCGGCATGTCGCGCTTGGGCATAAAGAAGCCGATCGAATGGATCGCCATGACTCTGACGCAACTCGCAAGAGACGAGCAACGGCTCCATCTGAATCGGCAACGGACGCAGGCCGTTGGCGAACGCCTGATCAGCCAGGCGCCGAGGCTTGACCGCGATTTTGCCCTTACGCCATTTGAGGCCGAGTTCCCAAATTGAAGCTTCGGAAAACCACACACCCTCGGCATTTGCGATAACCGAGCGAGCGGGCGCATCAAGCTGTGGGGCGTCGGTGAGCAGCCAAATCAGGCAATGCGTGTCGAGCAACAATTTCACGGATTCAGAAGATCATCGTCCGTCAGTGGAGCATGGAAGTCCGCGGCCAGCTTCAGCTTGGCAGGCTTGATGCCTCCGAAGCGAACGCCGCTTCGCGAGTCGGCAGTCGCCACGATCGGGGTAAGCCGAGCTATAGGCTTGCCGGCGCGTGCGATCACGATCTCTTCTCCCGCTTGAGCCTTTTCCAAGAGGGCCGAGAGTTGGCTCTTGGCTTGGTATATGTTTACAAGCACGACATCGTACCCCGTCTACTTGGTCAAATTGTAACAATATTGACCAACTCTGCCAATCCGATTCCTGGTGATCCGCAAATCTCATCAGAAAGAGTTGCCGATCTGACCAAGCTTTAAGATCAAAGACTTAAGATACGCTCGGCAAATCGCCGGATTGGCACGCCGGCTCTGCAAGGAGCGCTGCGACTGGCTACAGACCAGCCAGGCTTGCGGTACCGTGGCTTAGGGCCGACCGCGCTCACACTCACCGACAAGGGGGCATTGTGAGCGACGCCATAAGATACTTCACGCCGAGCAGAGCCACCTCCGCTTCGCTCGGCGCTATGGCGCGTCGGTCTTTCTCTGATGCGTTTGCACATCTCTACCATCCGGCTCCCTTCGCGTGCTCCTCGAGGAAGCCTTTGGACCGGGTGGCAAGCGTCCCCACGGGTACACCACTTAACCCCGTAAAACGGCGACCATTACCGGGTTGACTGTCGATGCACCCAAACATCGGGTGCTTCGGCTTCGATGACCCGGGATGACCGTTCCAGGATCTCTCGATCCAAGGTGATTAGCGGTTGATCGAGCGTTTCTGCGAGCGCGACAAAAACGGCATCAGCACCGCGAAGTTTGCAGCTCGCCGCCAAAGCAGCAGCCCGATCCCCAAGCGCGTCGTTCAGTCCATGACGCTGCACGCGCGGCAATGCGAGTACGGCCCGTACTGTCCGGATCGCGAGCCTAGCCTTCCCGGTTTGGCGTGCAAACACACCCGCGATCTCGGCAAGAGCCAAATTGGGTATGTTTAAATCTCGCTCATTCGCGACTGCCAAGTCCAAGAACGCGATGCTGGCGCCATGATGAACATCATTCTCACGAAAGATTGCCACCCACACGGAAGAGTCGACGATCATCCCCGCCGTTGCTCGCGCACTGCCGCGACTGCGTCTTGATCCGTATGCCAACTAGCAGCGTTTTTTTTAGCAAGTTGCCGAACCTTTCGAATAGCCGTGCTAGCACTGACGACGGCGCCGGATTCGCTCGAGCCCAACTCCCTTTCAAGAGCGCCGGTTACAAATTGCTTGAGAGTCTGGCCGCGGCTCGCAGCGGTAGCCTTAGCCCTCCGAAACAAAGTCTCGGACATTTCCAAGGTGGTTTTCGTGGTGCTCATGGTTCAGAATCCCAATCGCCAACAGGCCAGCCTCATTATCACCCATAAATATGGGTCTGGTCAAAGGTAGGGGGCAAAGTACCCGGCTATTACAGGGTGACAGTGGGCGGGTTCCGCCCCGAACGTCAAAATCAAACGACCGCCGCCAGTTCGATACGCGTCGCAACACGCTTAACCACCGTACGTTTGCCATGTCCGGCGTTTGAAACCTTGCTGGTGGTCACGAGACTTTGGCTCTCGAGCAGCGCTACGTCCCGCCGCACTGCGGAGGGATCACGCGCCAAAATCAGGGCCAAAGCACTCAACGTCACTGGCTCGGTGGAGATTTCCCGCAACAGGCGCACCCGGGCCGGAGTTATCACTTCCAAGAAATCCGCAGGATCTTCAAAAGAGAGATGAAAGCCGGGCTCGACCGCCTTGCCGCGATCAAGCTCGCGCGCATTGTCCTTCATGCGGGAAAAAAAATTATCCATCGACTCAACGCCGACCCGAGTGGGCGCTGCCCGCCTAGCAGGTACCCGTTTCAAGATACTGGCGGACTTGCGCTTCAAACTGACCTTCGAGCTTTTCATAGGATTCAAACTCCACACGATCCATACGTCCAAAATAGTGCCGGTGATGCTGTCCGTGAGCGTTGTCGTAGCCCACAATTCGCCCATTATCCAACGGACTCGACAAATCAATGAGCGAGAGCGAATACCGAAGCAATGTTCCCGCATGCGAGTAATCGACCTGAATTCGGACTATTACGCCCCGTTTGCGACCTTTGGGGTAGAACACGTCACGAACCGATCGCGACGGATCGACAGCGGCGGGATCTGATTTCTTCGCCATGTGAAATTATAGCAGAAGGACGCCATAGATCCTATCTGTAAAGTGTACCAGAAGGGGCACAACGGTGAAGCGGTCCGACAGCGGACGGTATGTCACATCCATCGCCGGAAGCGAGGAAGTCCGTGCATTCGTTCCGGCGCCCTTACCCCGGTACCTGCACTTGAGCTCATTGGGCGTGTTCGCAATTCGCTCGAGCTCACTTCCATCTTCACGGTAAACGAGAATCCGATCATCGGCTGATCTACCTTGCCGGTGAAACCCCCGAGGACCTCTTGGACCATGCCTTCCGGCGATTTGCGTAGCAACTTGAGTTCCTGATCGATCTCGCCACAGTCTGCCGTTAAGCATGGCGTTTCATGCCGATGAGTGAGTAACTCGCCGCGTGTTCGCCTCTACAGTCGGCGTGACCGCTCATCTCGTCGGGGACTCAGGGGCCGCCCGACGCGACTCCCGGCAGTCGCCCCACGCAGCTACCAGTGACCCCTGCGCCGCGCAAACAGCCGCGCGCAGTACGCCGCGTCCCAAAACCCAGGACCACGGGCCTACTCGATTCCCCGGTGAGAAATCTCCTCGTCGGCGGTATCTTCACCCTGTCCGTGATGATTTTGGCCACCGCGGCGTACATGGTGGCCGGCTGGAGTTTCAGAGACGCCATCTACATGGTTATTCTCACAATTTACACCGTGGGTTACAGCGAAGTTCGACCGATCGACACGCCCGCCTTGAACGTCATCACGATGGCGCTGATCGTGCTGGGCTGCACCGGCGTCATCTTTCTCACCGGCGCGCTCGTGCAGTTCTTCACGCTCAATCAGTTCAGTACCATTTCAGGACTCAAGCGCATGAACAAACAGATCGACCAGTTGACGGGACATGTCGTCGTCTGCGGTTTCGGCAGCCTAGGCGCGGTGTTGTCACGGGCTCTCTCCGCGAGCAGCGCAGGACTGGTCATCGTCGAGTCGAACGACGCTCGAGTCAGCGAAGCGCGCGCACAAGGCTATCTGTGCATCGCCGGCGATGCAACCATCGAGACGTCGCTACATGCCGCCGGCTTGACTCGAGCGCACGCACTTGCCACGGTATTGTCGAACGATGCGCTCAATGTCTTCATCACACTCAGCGCGTGAGCGCTCAATCCCGGCCTGTTGATCGTCGCCCGCGGCGAACTGCCAAGCACCTAAATTCCTGCAAGCCGGCGCCGACAAGGTGGTCATGCCGACGCATATCGGCGCCGAACGCATTGCAGAGTTGCTTCTGTACCAAGAGTCGGCGCGCTTCATCGAAGGTCTGGAGAAAATCGCATGGCTTTCAACGGGTGCTGCACAATTTCGGCATGGAACTGGAAGTGGTCACTGCGGCACCGCACAGTCCCGCAGTCAACATGAGCGTCGCCGCCATTGAACGACAGCGCACGCGGCGCCTTTTTCATCGTCCAGATCAACCGCCGCGACGGCGACGTGTTCACCGCGCCGCCGGCCGCGACCCTGGTCGGTGAGGGTGATGGCGTCGTATTGATCGGTCGGCCCAACCGATCCGCGGTCCTCACCTCGCTATTCGAACCGCGGACCCGAGCGGGAGTGAGAGGCTAGGCGCACTCGGGCGCGAGCCCAAGGTGACGGACGCCTAATTGCCCGTGTAGTACCTGACAGACCCCGTTTAAAATTGGCGTCCCCACGGGGATTCCGGCTTAACCCAAGAAAATACGGCAAAGGGCCCGGGGACGCCTCCAATAGCCCTGCTGGAACGTTGACATAAGGCATGGTGAGCGACCCGGATCAACGCCCCTATTGGATCGGCGGGTGCCACATGCACACGAAACACACTTACAAGTCAAACCCTAATCATCGAGACCGTCGTCCAGAGCATGGCCCTGATCGTCCTTGGCACCTCGATCAGCAGCTTTTGAGTGGCCGAGCTCTTTTGAGACGCCGACATTTTGTTGCCGATATTGTAGCCAATTCTCCCGCGCCTGCCGCCGTATCTCCTCCAGCGATACCGGCTTTAGCCGCGCGTAATCCGACTCCGATTGCTCCATCGCCACGCTCGGCTCTGAAATTTTGTGTTCCCGATCTGGGCCCCCCTCTTGTAGATCATTTGCAACAGCTGATTCATTTAGCGAAAAAGCCTTTTCGACAGCGCTCACGAATGCCTCGGCTCGCGCCACGGTATCGGCTGCGATTTTTGGGTCGAGTGCAGTTCCGGTGTAATCCGCCATCAAACGAAGAGTTTCTGTACGACCGAGCGCGCCCGACAATTTTTGATCGACACGGCCGGATTGCACCGCGTGCTTCGAAAACGCAGAGATGACTCCGCTATGGGTCCGGGGCAACTCATCTTCCCGGATACCGGCACTCAACAGTGCAGCTCGTGCGATATCAAACATCGCGTAATAGGATCTATTGACCGAGCCGTCGGGATCGCGATCCTGTAGTTCGCGCGCTCGCCAAAGCACGCGCAGCCTTTGCCCGGAAATCTCGGCCTAGTGGCGACAGCGTCAAAGGACTATTCCCTCGCGGGCAAATTTTCGCAGGAAGCCAGGCCTGGGGAAGCGCTCAGGGTGACGCCAATGCGCCAGCGAGACGGGCACCGGTTGGATCAATATCCCACTTTCGAGAAATACTTCGTAAGCCAGTTCTGCCAGCGTTCCGACGAGCTGCCAGTCGGCGGCCCCTTCTGCGATGATCAGCGCAACGTCGGCATCGCTATCGGGCCGGTCCTCGCCGCGCGCGCGAACCGTAAAGAATTGCATGGTCCAGCCGCACATCGGCCGGAACTCGGGCGAGAAATGCACGTACAGCGCGTTCTGTGTGTGGATCCAAGAACTTCATGGCTAGTAGTTTGGCCGCAACGACGCACGCACGCAATTTTCGCGGATTCGGGCCCCCCCTGCAGGCAGGTTGACATATGGCATGCTTAGCGACCCGGATCGACGACGGCGGTCATTCCTCGCGCTTGGGACCCCGTTATCCGCCCGGCCGCTAACGGATCTAACGCATTGCACTGCTACAATCTCGCCTTGATTCCTCAATTCCGGGTCCTGCTGTGGAGACGGTGACGCTGTACCGCCCTGTTGGGCCCACCGAGCTGGCGCTTATCCGCGACTCCGGCTGGCGGGCGTTTCCGCCCCGTTTGCCTGAGCAACCGATTTTTTACCCGGTGACGAATCGAGAGTACGCGATCCAAATCGCTCGCGATTGGAACGTGAAGGACAGCGGTTCTGGGTTTGTCACACGATTTGCCGTGGCAGCAGATTATCTCGGTCGTTTCCCCGTGCGGACGGTCGGTGCCGCAATCCATACCGAATATTGGGTACCAGCCGAGGACCTTCCCGAGTTCAACTCCAACATCGTCGGGAATATCGAGGTCGTCGATTCTTTTCCGTCCTCCGGTCGCGACGAGCAGGCGGATTCGTGAGCCATATAGGCGAATGGCTGTTTACCGCCGACCGCTCGGCAACGGTAAAAGCGTATTCCAGCGTCGAACTCGGCGGCGCCGAGGCCTGCACGTGCAATGGCTGCCGAAACTTCGTCGTAGTCAGAGATCGGGTTTTCCCCGAACGCTTTATTTCCTTCCTCGACTCTCTCGGAGTCGATCCGTGCAAGGACGGCGAGGTTTACCACAACGCCCTGCTCGCCCCAGGGCAGCATGACTACGGCGGATGGTTCCACTTCGTCGGCTCCCTAGATCGTACGGGCGATTTCGCTCCCGTAGACTTCGGGGACGGATTCACGGCCTGGCTGTGCCGACGCATACGCCGGCGTTGCCCGCGCTTGCTGGCGCCAACGAATCTATTCAGGCGCCGAAGGCGAAGCTAAAGCTCCCGGCATTGCGAGTCCTTGCCTGGGCCGCGACCGCCTCCGTGTTTCTCGTGTTGGCTGCACCCTTCGACGCCATTGCCCGGATTGGAAAATGTACGATGGGATCGCTAACCCCTGCCGAGCAGGGTTTGCTCTTGGCAACCGCCACCCAACATTTGCCGCCGGACAGTGTGCCGGTTGTGTCGAACCTGTGCGGCAGTACGTCTGCGGAAGTTACCACGCAAAAGATCGTGGATCGTCCTGGTTTGAGCCATTGGTGGGTCGCCAACTGCAGGCGCGAAACTCGCGAGTGGATTTGTGATCCGATCCAATTCCAGGAGGTCGAAAAGCGCTTGCCCAGATTGAAACCCTGGTCGCGCTCTTAACGGAAGTTGAGCAGCGGCGGCCGCTCTTGACCAAAATCGACGAACTGGAAGCGCAACGCGTCGCCTTGGCGGAGAGGCTCAAGGCGACAGTCCCCAGCGGTGCCAATAACCTGAAAAGTTGGGACGACCATTCTCTGCGCTCCTTTGTGGAGCGTTATCGCAGCGAAATGGAGTTTGGTGACCCGGAATCGAAGAAAGCGATGGTCCGAACCCTGGTCGCGTCGGCATCCCTGGACGGCGACGATCTGACGCTGATTCCGAACTACCCCGGAATAACTGGGGTTAAGATGGCGTCCCCACGGGGATTCGAACCCCGGTTCTCACCGTGAAAGGGTGGTGTCCTAGGCCTCTAGACGATGGGGACGCAAGCCTGAAATCGACAATTCGCACGCGACACGCCAAATCTGGTGGAGCCAGGCGGGATCGAACCGCCGACCTCTTGCATGCCATGCGGATTGAGCGAATCTCGTAACTCGCTGATTCAATTCGCGACGCTAGCATAAGTCATTGTCCCACCTTGAATATCGGCCATTCACTCCGATACAGTCCGATACAGACCGTTTCACCGTATCGCACTCAAGATGGACCACAAATGGACCACATTTCCGTAAAAACCCCCGCCCGCCGCAAACGCTTAACCGTCACGGCCCTGCGAGCGCTGCGCAGTCTACCAAAGCGCTACGAAGTCGGCGACCCGGACATGCCGGGATTACAGATTCGTGTCGACGCCGTTCTGGCCGACGGATCGCCCGGCGCAAAAGCCTGGCAGTGGCGATTCATGTGGAAGGGTAAGCGCGAGAAGCTGGGGCTGGGCATCTGGCCGGCCGTGTCACAGGCCGACGCCCACGACCTTGTACGGGCCGCACGTACGCTCCTGGAGCGTGGCATCGACCCACGGCAGGCCGGCCTCACTCGCGATCGGTCGGCGCCCACCACCAGCGCCAGCCGGCAAGGTGTCCTGACCCGCGCCAGCTCCGCGTCTGTAGCAGCGAGCGATCACGGCAAGCCGGTCGATCCGCATTCGGTCGCGGCACTGTGCGCCGAATTCATGCGCCGCTATATCGAGCCACGCATCAAGCACCCTGAGACCGTCCAGCGCATGCTCGATAAGGACGTGTTGCCGGCGTGGCGTACCAGGGATGCACGCACGATCAAACCCAAAGACGTGATTGCGCTCCTTGACGGGATCGTTGATCGCGGCAGCCCGGCGATGGCCAACGACATGGCGACGCTCCTCAACAAGCTATTCAAGTATGGGTGCCAGCGCCAGATCGTCGACAGCAATCCGGTGCAACTGCTGTTCGCGCCAGGCGGAGCGGAGCCGCCCCGCGCCAGGGCGCTCGCGGACGACGAACTCGCCGCACTCTTGGGCAACCTCGATACGGTGTTCGCCAATGCGCCACGGACGGCCAGCGCAATCCGCCTAGCCTTGCTTACCGCATGCCGGCGGTCGGAACTCACCAAAGCGAAGTGGTCCGACCTCAACCTCGATGGCAAAGCACCCCTATGGATTGTGCCGCCAGAGAATGCCAAGACCGAGGTTACGTACCGAATACCGCTGGTGCCCGCGGCAGTGGCGGAATTCCAGCGCCTCAAGAAACGCGCCGGCCGATCGCCCTTCGTCATGCCCGCCGAGCGGGGCGCGGGCGCTGTCAATCCGCTGTTGATTACCCGATCCGTCGCGCGGCATCTGCCGGCGCTGGCAAAGCAGAGCGTCAGGCCGTTCGTACTGCATGATTTGCGCCGAACGGTGCGAACCGGGTTGTCGGCTCTCGACATCAAGCCTCACATTGCTGAACGGTGTCTTAACCACAAGCAGCGTGGCGTGCAGGCGGCCTACGACGTTTTCGCCTATGCCGACGAGAAACGCGATGCGTTGAACACATGGGCGGCGCACCTAGAGACCCTTCGACCATGACCGAAATGACGCTCACGCTCGATAGTCCTCTCGTGCGAAGCGAGATCATCGGGTACATGGTGTTCCCCGGCGATGAAAAGTATCGCGAATGGTGGCGCCTCAAAACGATGGCGCAAGCAATCGTGAGCGAAAATCTTGAG
The DNA here is from genome assembly GCA_963799885.1 of uncultured Gammaproteobacteria bacterium. Lineage (GTDB taxonomy): Bacteria > Pseudomonadota > Gammaproteobacteria > Steroidobacterales > Steroidobacteraceae > Bog-1198. The sequence goes on from CAWCYX010000010.1 coordinate 273,121, forward strand.
GTAACTCTTTCCCCGCAGGAATTCAAAGCGCTCAACGACGGACCCGGCTTCGACGCAATGAGAGAACTTGTGCGCAAGGCGACGTCACAGGGCGGCATCATTGCAGGCGAAACATTGATAATGCTCCTGCGCCAACATCGGTCGGGTATCAATGCGAGTCTAGGGAAAACACAGTACATGCTGTCAAAGGTACTGAGTCGTATGCCGCGCAACGATAGCAAGCCGCTACCGGGTAGCGGCAACAGCATTCGTAAAGCGTGGTCGAATTTCAGGTCCGTCGCGCATCTTTGGGCGGCGAGACAATTTACTCATGAGCACGCCGTCGAGCAAGTAATTGCCGAATGCGATCTTGACAAGAATCCCCGCAATTTCTTGGGGCTCGCGGCATCGTTTCATCAGGTGGCAAGCGCTCTCCGCCTTCACGGAGGACAACCCATTCTTGGGGCCAATACGTGGGAAGTTCCCTCCGCTATCTCGAATGTCTCCCTATCAATCTATCCTCTGTCGGACGACGAAAAAGCGGACCTATCTGAATACGAGCCGAGCCGAGGCAGGGCCTACTAAAAAAAGGGGGTGGGCCAATTTGATTTTGGCCCATTACGCTCCGCTAATTTGACCGTATATCGTCTGCGCTTCACATCGTTGCAAAACGTTTGAGGGCATCGCAATGACGACGAGACAGAAGAAGCTGACAGGAAAAAAGAAAGGACCGCGCGCCGGCACAGCGGTTATATGGCCTGGCGGCGTACAAGAGCGGTATGGTGTCTCCCATATAACGCGGTGGCGGATGGAGCGGGATGGCAGGCTACCGCCGCGTGACTTTTTCATCGGTGGCGTTGCGGTCGGCTGGCGGCCCGAGACGCTCGCGGTGGCTGAGACGGCGGCGAAGGCCAGCCCCGCATGAGCGAGCAGGACGCCGCGTCGGAGGCTCGTGACCTCCGCGCGGCAGGAACATCGACGGGGACGGCGCCGAGCATATTGGAATTTCGGCCGCGGCGCAAAACGCCCCCCATCATCGGACCCGGAATTAGCGCGCTCTACTTCCACATGCCGGCGGCGCGGCAAGCTCGTCGTCGTCAAGAATTGGTGTTGGCGGGGTTCCCTGCTGACCTAATTCGAGCGTTGTGTCGCGCTGGCGGGCGCCGATGAGAGCCGATGAGCCCCCTAACCCGTGACGGTCTATTTCAATCGCCAGGGCCACTTACGCACCATCGGCGATGGCGCGCAGTTGTGCCAGTTCCACACCGAGATCAAACCGCGGCCGACTGATCGCCGGCTGTACGAGGTTATTGCCGCGGAACGCGCCTTAAACACGCTCTGGCTTATCACTGACTGCGCCGAGATTTCCGATATCGGCAAGGAGCGAATGCGCGACGCGATGCGAGCCTTGCAGGCGGCTCTTGAGATGCAATGTTCCGGCATTGATGGCGAGCGCGGCCTTGCGATTGCTCAAGTGCCAGGCTTGGATCATGGGGCGGTATGAGTGCTGCACCCATCATCGGCGCCGATGACTTCGAGCGCATCCCGGACAGTGCTTACGAGGCTGCGCCGCGAAAGCCGAACGGGCGCGATGGCTTAACGGATGTTGACGTGCATTCCGACGCTGCGATCCAAGAAACCGGGCCGGCCGCCGACGGCGAGGAATTGAAATTCCTGACGCTGACCGAGTTCGTCCAGCGGCCCAGCCTATCAAGTCACGTGCGCGGTGTGATTCCCGCCGAGTCGTTTATCGTGGTGTTCGGACCGCCGAAGGGTGGTAAGACCTTCAGCGTGTGCGACCTCACCATGCACGCCGCTCACGGGCTCGACTGGCACGGCTGCGCGATCTCGCGGCGCCTCAAGGTCGGCTACCTGGTCGGCGAAGGCCAGCGGGGCCTCAAGGTGCGGCTTAAAGCGTGGGTCGAGGCGCACGACAATATCGAGGAGGCCGGCGAATTCCGCATCCTGCCGGTAGCGCTGTCGCTGCCGGATAGCGCCTCCTCGGTAGTCGAGGCCCTTGGGGCATGGCGGCCCGACATCCTGGTGACGGACACGCTCAACGCCTACTTCGGTGGCGGCGATGAGAATTCCACTCAGGACATGAGTGCCTTCTGCACGGCGATCCGGTATCTGCGCGACGCCCTGCAGTGTTCCGTCATCGTCATCCACCACACCGGCCACACCGATTCCGGCCGCGAGCGCGGCTCCATCGTGTTGCGCGCGAGCGCCGATGTCTTGATCCAGGTGGCGAAGGATGACGGCGCCGGGGAGCTTGTGGGCTTCCAGGTGATCGCGGCCCGCGACTTGGAGCCGATGGAATCGGCGATATCCCTCAAGCTCGCCCGGCACGAAACGGAATGGCTGGATGAGGACGGCGAGCCGCTGGTGACGTGCGTAGTGCGGGCCGGGCAGCAGCCCGTGACGCTACCAGGGCGCGGGGGTAGGCCCTTGGGCGCGGCACAGGCGACCGTACTCGCCGCCGCACAGGAACTCGCGAAGGGCAAGACGCCCGAACCGAGCGGCGAAGTATTCCTAGTGCGAATGGACGTTGCCAAGCTGGCGAAGGGGCGTGGCGTATCGAAGCAAGCCGTGTCGGCGGCGTGGATGCCGCTCGCAGTCCGAGGTTACTTCCGCCTGGTCGAGCCTGGCTCGATTGCCCTTCGGAGACTCTCTTGACCGTCGCGGTATGGTCAGGGGTCAAAACGGTCCTGTCTTATAGACAGACAGGACCTTTTGACCTTACCCGGTCCATCGAGTCAAAGCGGTCAAAACTTGACGCATTTGACCTTTTGACCGTATGGCTATCTCGGGCGCCTTCGGATAGCTCAGCCCATGAGCGAAAGACCCTCGCGCGCGACTATCCCTTTCGCTTTAAAAGCGATCCGCTGCGCCGGCCGACCGGATGCGCCAGGCTGGAGCCAATGCCTATGATGACCTCACCGCGCCTCCACGCCTGGCCATGCCCCTTGCACCGTGGCGGCCGTGGCGATGTTGCCCTTGGATCGGCTGCGCGGCTCTCCGAGCGTCTGCGGCGGGCCTGGTGCGGCGCCGATGATGTTCGCGCCCTTGCAGCGTCGGCCATGAATCGTCAGCCATTAACACAGCATGACGAGCATCAAGAGGTGTTTACAAGCCATGATTTTAGGCCTAAAATTGATCCCCTACACCTCGGGGATGTTCAACATGGCAAACGCAATCGGTTACGTCAGGGTCAGCACCACATCGCAGGGCCGCTCCGGCTTGGGGCTGGAGGCGCAACGCGCGGCGATCGCCCGCTTTGCCGCAGCCGAGGGTCTGGATATCACGCAGGTCTACGAGGAAATCGAGACCGGCTCGGGGTCGGATGCGCTGGAGCGCCGGCCGCAGCTTGCCGCGGCGCTCAAGACGGCCCGCAAAGCGAAATCGCCCGTACTGGTGGCCAAGCTCGACCGATTGTCGCGCGATGTGCACTTCATCTCGGGTTTGATGTCTCACAAGGTCGAATTTGTGGTGTGCGACCTGGGCCGGCAGTCCGACCCTTTTGTGTTGCACCTGTACGCAGCCCTTGCCGAGAAGGAACGCAGCATGATCAGCGCACGCACGAAGGCCGGCTTGGCCGCGGCGAAGGCGCGCGGCACGAAGTTGGGCATGTCGGCTCGAAACAAGAGCGAAGTCCGCAAGATAGCAATACGATGAAGTCGAAGAAGGATGCATAAACATAACCAAG
>CAWCYX010000011.1:0-434973 GCA_963799885.1 uncultured Gammaproteobacteria bacterium
CGACTAAGCGGCGACAAGGCAGTATTGACCTTCTAGGCGCCGGCTTCGCAGAAATGCAGATCTGTTCCGCGACGACATGTGTTTACTCGACGGCGCCTTCGGAGTATTTATTGCACCTAACGCGCCAGCAGCAAGCGCGACATGTTCGGAGTCGGGGAACGCTTCGAAAATTCCAAAAGTGGTGTCGGAGAACCGGCAGCGAAACCATGGACCGGTGCCTGGCTCCTGTTCTACCCCAACCAAAATGTCCCGGAGGAATTGCTCCACCTTATCGCCCTTCCCCGGCTTGGCTTCAAGATTGAAGTAGTAGGCCTTATGCTCCGGAGCGTTTTCGACGCCACTGCGTACCCAGCCCGGGTGAACCTCAAGTTTCGCGGGGCTGGAACCGGGGCCGGGCGATACTCCCCACTTACGGGCTCGGGACCGCACTGGCGGCGGCAGCAAGCGACAGCGCGCCCACGCCGGCGATGAAAGTTCGACGGCGCATGAAATCGCCCTGAGAGTCTTTTGTTTCTTCGATCACGTTAATCTCCTTAATGAATTTATCACTCTAAAAACCACGAAAGCAGCTGTTTACAGACAATGATTTCAAGCAGCCACATCGATCGGTGTTGCTACGATGGAAAGCTGTTTCTTTACGCTGGGACGCTCCTGCATCCTTGCGTGCCAAGCCTTAAGAGCCTCGCACTCTGCTGGCACCGGCACATCCACGAGCCCCGCAAAGATCAAACCGCCGATGACCGTGATGTCGGCCATCGAGAAGGCCTCACCGGCGACGAACGGCTGTCTTCTCAGAACGGAATCGAAGTAGTGCATACCCCTGAGGGCTTTGTCGCGCTGACGGAGACCCCATTCTTCGTTCTGATAGATCTCGACGTCGGGTCCAAGCCCCGGTGTGGCGTGGTGGAAATAGACACTGATGGCGTCAAGCAGCTCCAACTCGGCGCGCTTGCTCATCATGTGGATCAAACCCTTTTCGCGCGGTGTCCTGCCGGTGAGCGTTGGAGCGCCATCAAGCGCGTCCAGGTATTCGGTAATGGCCGTGCACTCGGCAATGAGTGTCCCGTCGTCGAGTTCGAGCACCGGTATCGTGCCTGAGTAGTTCTTGGTGGCAAGGAAGTCGGGCGTCTTGTGCTCGCCTTTCCATAGATTGACCCGCACAAACTGGACGCGCGATTCCAGGCTCTTCTCGGTCAAAGCGATACGGACGCGAGAGGGGTAAGGGCCGGTGGGCCAATCGTAAATCTTCATCATAGCGAGCTTGGTGGCATCGAATTTCATAGTGTCCGTCCTCATGTTGCATCTATCTACCTGGCAGTTGGTAGGTAGACCTTAGGCCCTTCGAATCTCTTCGTCAACCCCTATCTGTCACTTGGTAGGTAAACAATGTAGAATGCCTTCCCCAGCGCAGAAAAGAAGACGGTGAGGTAGTGGAGTGAGCTCGAACTCTCGGGAAGCCATCCTGGCGGCCGCCAGAAGCGCCGCACAGGCGCATGGCTACAGCGGCTTGAATTTTCGTGATCTGGCGGAAGGCGTCGGTATCAAGAGCGCAAGCATCTACTACCACTTCCCGAGCAAGGCCGATCTCGGCGCAGCGGTCGCAAAGCGCTACTGGGAGGACACCGCGGCTGCCCTAGAGGCCATGTTGGCCGAAACCTCAGATCCGCTGCGCTGCCTGCACCAATATCCAGAGACATTTCGCAAATCGCTTGAGGGTGAAAACCGCCTGTGCCTCTGCAGCTTCATGGCTGCCGAATACGATGACCTGCCGGAAGCGGTGAAGAAAGAGGTCCAGGCCTTCGCTGATGTGAATATTGCGTGGCTGAGCAAAGTGCTGTCGGCTGCGGCCGTGGTCAGTGCCGAGAAGAGCTTACCGCGGGCTCGCGCCATCTTCGCCGCCGTCGCCGGTGCTCAGCTTATTGCGAGGAGCCGCTCGGATATCTCGCTCTATGACGCGTTGATCGACAGCTACCGCGCGGCTGGTCTACTGCCGACGGGGCCGAAAGCTCATTCTGAAAAGCAAGCATCACGATCACGAACTCGCCGTCCTCCACGCAGATTGAGGTCGCACGTCTGAAAGCACGGCGACACGATGGTGCCCAATACGGTTCGGTTGTCGTCGCGCAAAGGGAAAGGTTTGCGACGAATTTTCAGGCCGGTCGCGTCGAGGACTTCCGCGTCGCAAATGTCCGCCGCATATTGACGCCACAGGAAGGCGCTGACTCAGTGCGCTCGTGGATGAGCGCTGTGTGCGCCCGGCAAACACGCAAGCCCGAAGATCACCCATCGACGCGGACTTGATTCCGCCAGGAACAAGCCCTAAGCTCCATGTTTGTATCAATCACTCCATATATAGGATTCCGATTGCCGTTGTAATTGGTCGCTTACTCGCTGTTCGAGCGAAGATTTCATCGCATCTCTACGCGGTAGTCGTTGGACTAACAAGGGAATCAACATGCCCGAGATTACAGTTCGCGCGCAAAACATCGATGTTCAGCAGAATCCCGCCTATGGCGAGCGGCTCAGAATCGGCTTGATCACATTGTCCACCGACCTAGCCTTCGAGCGGGACCTCGCAGTGCTCGCGGGGAGCGAGGACATCGTCACTTTCACGACGCGCATCAAGCTGGCGACGCCCAACAATGAGGAGAATTTTCTAGCTCTGGAAAGGGAACTGCCTTCCGCGGCCTCTCTGATCGTCCCGTCTTCCCGCCTCGATGTCATCGCTTTCGGCTGCACTTCCGCTTCGATGTTGATCGGCCCCGATCGCGTCGCCGCGGCCATCAAATCCGGCCGCCCGGGCATCGAGGTCACGAATCCCGCGACCGCGACGATGGCTGCGCTCAACGCCATCGGCGCGCGCCGTATTGCGGTGCTGACGCCATACACGGAGTCGGTGACGCTGAAAGTGGCGAAGTTCCTAGAGTCGAACGACTTTCAATTGACGGACGTTCTGTGTCTCAACTTGGATTCCGACGATCAAATCGGGCGCATCTCCGAACAACAGCTGCGCCAACGCGCGCTGCAACTGGACTACCAGCGTGCCGACGCGATCTTCGTGTCCTGCACCGCCGCTCGATCGATCAACGTCATCGAGGCGCTGGAGCGCGAAACGGGTCGTCCGGTCGTCACAAGCAACCAAGCGACCTTCTGGCATGCGCTGAAGCTCGGCGGCATCGCGGCGCCGCGCAGCGGTTTCGGCTCCTTGCTCGCCGGACATTGCCAGGCGGCCCCGTAACGCGCCGTGGACACCGTGGATGTCCTGATCGTCGGGTGCGGAATTGCCGGCGCAGCGGCCGCCGCTTTTCTGGGCCAGGGATCCCGTGTGATCCTCGTGGAAGCGGAGCCGCAGACGGGCTTTCATGCGACCGGGAGATCCGCGGCGCTGTACGTGCCGAACTACGGACCGCCCGCGGTACGCGCCTTGACCCGCGCCAGCAAGGCCTTCCTTTCCGCGCCGCCCGCCGGCTTCGGGGTCCCCTTGGGTCGCCGCCGCGGTGTTCTCTATGTGGACTTTGAACAGGGATCGACGGCCATCGAGGCGCTGCTCGACGGCAGCGCGACCCCCGGAGCGATCGTGCGCTGCAGTGCCGCCGATGCTCTGCGCAAAGTCCCGATTCTCCATCAGCCGGTGCAGGCCGCGTTCGAGGAAGACGCCTACGATTTGGATGTCGCCGCCATCCACCAGGGATTTTTGCGCCGGGCCCATTTCAATGGCGCGACACTGCGGCTCAACGCGAGACTGCAATCGCTCGAGCGCGACGACACCGGGTGGCGCGTGGAATCGGAGCACGGGGAAACGCTGCGTGCGACTTACATCGTCAATGCGGCAGGTGCCTGGGCCGACGCCGTCGCCGCCTGCGCCGGGCTCTCGCCCATCGGACTTAGCCCCTTGTTGCGCACTGCTGCGATCATTCGCCCTTCGCAACCGGTGGACGACGGGTGGCCCGAAGTCATCGACACCGACGGCACCCCCTACTTCAAGCCGGATGCCGGCAGGATCCTCGTCAGCCCGGCCGATGAAACGCCGGCGCCGCCGGGCGATGCGCAACCGGATGATTGGATGGTTGCCACCGCCGTCGACCGGTTCGAGCGGCGCACGTCGGCCACCGTGCGGCGCGTAGAGGCGCAGTGGGCGGGATTGCGCACCTTCTCCGCAGATCGAGTGCCGATCGTCGGGCGCGACCCGGCCGAGAGCACCTTCATTTGGTGCGTGGGACAGGGCGGATACGGCATCCAGACCGCACCGGCGCTGGGACGACTGACCGCCGCCATCGTCGAAGGCCGACCCGTGCCGGAAGACATGGCCGCGCTCGGAGTACTTCCTTCCGCCCTCTCTCCCGCGCGATTTTCGCGGCTCAACGGAGCTCCCGAGGTAACCCATGACCCCTGAACAACGATTGATGGCGCTCGGTCTCGCACTGCCCATGGTACCCACCCCCGTCGCCAGCTATGTGCCGTTTCGATTCGCCGGCAATCTGCTGTTCCTGTCGGGCCAGGTACCGCGCACCGCCGATGGTCGTCCTCGCGCGGGACGCGTCGGTCGTGACGTGACCGCCGAGGAAGCCTATGCCGATGCGCGCAATGTCGGCTTGCAGCTGCTGGCGGCGGCCAAATCGGCCCTGGGCGAGTTGACCCGCGTATCGGCCGTCATCAAGCTCTTCGGCATGGTCAACGCCGAACCGGATTTCACCGATCACCCGAAGGTGATCAACGGATGCTCGGACCTTCTGGTGGCGGCGCTCGGTGCGGCGGGACAACATGCGCGATCCGCGGTCGGCATTGGCTCTCTGCCCAGCGGCGTCACGGTGGAGATAGAAGCGATTCTCGCATTCGCATGAGGGGCTTGCGCGGCGTCAACACCGCATAAAGACATGCCGGCACCAACAAGGCCGGTATCCAGGCCACATCGGCGCCGATCCGCTGGGCAATCGCGCCGTGATAGAAGGACAGATCCATGAAGGGTACCTGCGCGGCGATCGAGATGCCGTAAATGCCCAGCGTCCGCCGGTTGTAGCCTCCATAAATCCCGCGCGCATCGTAGATGTCGGCAACGCTGTATTCGCCCTTGCGCACCCAGTAATAGTCCACCAGATTGATCGCGCTCCACGGGACGATCAGATACACCTGCGCGATCAGCGTATCGCTGAAGAAATCGTTGAACCGATCCTGCGTCAGGATGGCGGTGATCGTTGCCGCGGCGGCCACCGCGAACATCACCGCGAAGCGGGTCCGCCGGGTCAACGAGACGCTCCCCGAAAAACCGGTGAACACGGTCACCCCCGACATGAAGCCGCTGTAGATATTGAGGACGTTGATCTGCAGCATCCCCAGCACGAGGACGACCAGGGCAATGGCGGCGAACGGTCCGAAGAGCTTGGCCGTCGTCAGGGACAAATCCGCCAAGTTACCGGGGAAGGCGGCGGCGAGTATGGCCCCGAGCAGCATGATGAAGCCCGCTCCGAGGATGTTTCCGAGGTAGGTGAACCAGAACGTGGTTCGGGTCCGAACGTCGGACGACAGATAGCGGGAGTAATCCGCCACATACGGCCCGTAGCCGAGCGTCCACGATGCCGCCTGGGTAATCATCAGCATGAAGACGGCCGGCTTGAACTGTCCCAGCTGCCAGGAGGCCGCGCCATGGTCTCCCGACCCCACCACGAACCACAGCGCCAGCAGGAATACGCCGCCCGAGGCGACCGTCAAATACACGCCGAGGCGATGGATCACTTCGTATCCATAGTACGAGATCAACAAGGAAACGACCCCGAACAGCACGATGGCGCCGGCGCCACCGAGCGGGATCAGATGGTTGATCGCGTCGCGCATCATGATGGCGTTGGCCGCCGAAAACAGCACGTTGGCCAGCACGTAGATCAAGAGGGGCAGGCCTGCACCGAATACCCCGAATTGAGCCCGGCTCTGGATCATTTGGGGGATACCGAGATGCGGCCCCTGGGCAGAGTGCGCCGCCATGAAGATCGACCCGACCAAGACCCCGACCGCGATGGCTATGCAGGACCAGGCCAAGCTCAATCCCGCGGCCACCCCCAGACACCCGACCACCAGCGCGGATATCTGCAGGTTGGAACTGCACCAGAGCGTGAACAAGCGCCAGGGCTCGCCATAGCGCTCATCATGCGGCACGAACTCGATCGAGCGGGTCTCCGCTCCCCTGCCCGCCCCGCGCGTCGCAGGGGAGTCCATCAGAAATACGTCCGCAGCGCACCGCATACGTCATAGTCATCATCCACCGTGTAGATCAACGACCATTTGTCGAAGGTCGTGCACGGATGCGAGATGCCGAGCGCCACCAAATCCCCGACCGCGAGCGGCGAATTCACCGGACAGCGCAGGAAAGCGTGCTGATCGTTCAAGCGGGTGATGCTGTGACCGCCGGGCATCGCTTGAATCCCCGCGTGACTTCCCGGTTGGTACCAACGCAACGGCACCGGCATCTCGAAATCGAACGACACGTCGCGCTTGCCGACCGTGACAAGCGCGAGTTCCGCTTCCGGTCGCGATTGGACGACGCCCCACACCTCGAGCGCTCCCGTCAGCGAGCCGGACGACGGACACATCGCGGGCGAGCGCAGCTTCAGCCGCTCGTACGCGCGTGCGTAGGCAAGATCATCATGCGCGATGTAGCAACCACTGCGCAGGACCACCAGCGCCTCGGCGGACCAAGCCCCCAGGCGATTGGCGACCCGGTCAAAATACTCCGAGCCGCCGGCGGTGAGCACGATGGGTCCCGGCGCGAACAGCTGTCGCTCGCGGCAGATTTCCGCCACCTGCAACACGCGATCCAGCATCTGTTCGATCCGCTGCAGCCGCGGTTCCGCATCGAGCGTCGGAAAGACGCTTTCATACGCCTCCACCCCGCTCAGTTGCACCGACGAGCCGGAGCTCGCAATAGATTCGGCCAGCGACACGGCAGCGTCCACGCTTCGCGAACCCGTGCGGCCGCCCTCGGCACCCACTTCCACCAGCAGCCGCAGGCGTCCCGGGCCGCCGATGCCGCGCGCGCGCTCCAGTAGAAGGCCCAAACCATCCGGCGAATCGACCAGGGCGTAGATGACCAATGCCGGATCACGGTTCAATTCCGCTAAGATATAGTCGATGTTCGCGTGCCCGGTGAGCTGGTTGGCGATGACGATCCGACACACGCCAAAGGACCTCAAGATGGCCGCCTGCTGCGCCGTCGCCACACAAAATGCCCAGGCTCCGTCGTCCACCTGCATCTGCAGCAATTGCGGCGACATCGTGGTCTTGGCGTGCGGCGCCAGCGCGACGCCGGCGCCTTGCAGAAAGCCGCGCATCCAGGCGCGATTGCCGTCGATCGCCGACAGTCGCGCGACGCAAACCGGGAACGGCAGATCCTGTCGCAACACGTTCCAATGGCGCCCCGCCAGCTCGGCGATCGACGCCGGCGTGCTCGCGGGCGGAAATCCCTTGATGCGCCCGTCGAGCGGCGCAGCCTCGATGGCCTCGAGAACGCCGCGAAGCCGCACTTGATCGACGATTCGGTCACCGTTCATCATGGAAGGCTTGGTCCGCTCGCGAGAGGTACCGCTCGGCAACCCGTGTAAAGATGTCGAGCGAACGATTCAATTTGTCGATCTCCACGTATTCATCGATCGAGCCACTCTTCCCCACCTCGCCGGGCCCGATGATCACCATGGGCAGATTCATTCGCGGCGCGATGACTGCGCCATCGGTATAGTAAGGGACCCCGGTGAGTTTCGGCGCAGCGCCGAGCACGTCCTCGCAGGCTCGCGCGCACAGTTTCACGAACGGATGGTCCGCCGGCGTCGTTACCGGGGGTTTGAAATCAAGCACTTCGACGTCCACGTACTCGCCGGCCACGGCGCGAAATGCCGCCACCACGGATTCGACCGACAATCCCGGAACCATGCGGATGTCGATGTCCGCACTGCAATGCGCTGGGATCAGCACGGTCGACTCGCCCCCCCGGATCAAGCCTACGCTGACCGTGGGTGGTCCGAGATAGGGATGGGCCGGCGCCTCCAACACCAGATCACGAACCCGGAGAAGATACTCGCTCAAGCGGTAAATCGCATTGCCGCGATCCCCGGTACGCTGTTCCGAGAACGCGTTGTGCCCGTACTCGCCACGGGCGCCGACCCGCAGCCATAACGCACCCTTCTCCGCCACGAACACATCCAGCGAGGTGGGCTCGCTGATCAACAGCGCCTCGGCGCCGGCGAGCAAGTCTTGGTCGACCAGCTGGCGCGCCCCGAGGCAGCTCGAATTCTCGGCCGCGGTGAATGCCAGCACCAGATCGCCTCGCAAGGGGCGGCCCGAGCGCCGCAGCGCAACAGCGGAATAAACCATGGCCGCCAGAGCAGCCTTCATGTCGGTGGCACCTCGGCCATACAGGCGCCCGTCGCGCACCTGACCACCGAAGGGGTCCACGCTCCAGTCCGCTCGATTGACGCTGATCGTATCGAAATGCGCGGAAAACACCAGCGAACCGCGCTCCTTCGTCCCCGGCACGCGCGCCACCAGATTCGAGCGTCCCGGCGCGATGTCGTGCAGTTCGCTCGCAATACCCTCCGCGCGCAGAACGGAGGCCACACATTCCGCAGCCTGACGCTCGTTGCCGGGCGGATCCACGGTGTTGATGGCGATCAACCGCTGCGTCAGCTCCAGCATCCCTCGCTGCAATGAATCGTTCACGTCAACCTTCCTTTCGCTTGGCGACTCAATCGAAGTTCACGTCGGCGCCCGCCAACGCACTTCGCAGGGGTTTTAGATGCGCGTGGTAACGGTGCGCCCGCCCCACGGCGGAGCGGTAGATCGGCTGACGAATCTGGGATGCGCTCGCCGTCGTCGACACGAAGACATTGCGCAGAATGTCGATTGCGCCGTCCTCCCACGCCAGGCCGCAAAATTCGGCTGTCTTGCGGGCGATGTCGAGCGGGTCCTGCACCAGGTGTTCGTAGGCCACTTCGTGCAGGTGGCCCGGCAGTACGGCATGCCAATGCGCCCTCAGCCGCTCGCACGCCGCGTAATATCGCGCCAGCTCCGAGAACTCGTAGGTAAATGGATAACCGGCGCCGAACAAGGTCCGCCACATGGCGAAGCAATGGTCGAGCGGCGCGCGCGTTACCCAGACGATTCGCGCCAGCGGCAGTGCCCGGTGGATTGCGCCCACATACAGCGTGTTCATGGGAAGCTTCTCGATCACCGAACCCGACGCATAGCCGCGATCCGCGAGGCGACGGTAACGGTCGCCGACGGCGGCAGCATCCGACTGCATCGCATACTCGAATGGATCGCTGTCCGGCGGCGCGCCGGCAAAGAGCGCCCGGGAGAAGCGGTCGGTCTCTCCATTGGTTCGAACGCCGGCGAGATTGCTGAGGATGCGCTCCAACAAGGTGGTGCCCGACCGCGGCAGCCCCACGATGAAGACGTAGCGATGGGAGTCCCGGGCGGGGGCCGTGTCCTCGACGACGCGCTGCGAATATCGGTCCCGGATGCGCGCGAGCTTCCCTTCATCGGTGGCCACGTCATACTTCAACTGCCGCCGCCGCGCCTTCGCCGCGCGCTCGAAACACGCGAATGCCTCGGGGTAATGACCGAGGTCATCCAACTCCTTGCCGAGCGCATAGCCGAGGAAAACGATGCTCCGATCGGGGATCCCCGGACGGCTGAACAAACGCGCGAGTTCAGCGACGTGGTTGCGCTCGTCCGATTGCGTGCGCAACTCGGCCCGCAGGATGTACGCCTGGAAGAATTCGGTATCGATGGCAACGGCGCGATCGCAGGCCTCTTCCGCCGCGTGCAAGCGCCCAAAACTGCGTTCGCTGGATGCGAAGTTGTACCAGATTTGTGCATCCCGCGGCGCGTGCTGCACCGCCTTGCGATAAAGGGCATTGGCGTACTCATGTTGCCCGGCGTGCAATGCCACGAACGCGAGCGCATCGTATGCATCACCGGCCAAACGGGGATCGGGCGGCAACGCGGAAGCGGCGTTGACACCGGCCACGGCTGCCTCCTCCCGGCCCAACTGCAACAGCAGGTTCGCGCGCAATCCGTGCACCGGGATGAGGGATCGGACTCCGGCCAGCGCCTCGTCCGCGCATGCCAACGCCTCCTCCAACCGTCCGGCCATCATCAGGTGCATGGCCTGCCGGGCGGCGTGCCCCGCCGTTTCCATTCCCGCCTCGGTCGCCGCACTCATGGCCACGGACTCTAGAAGGAATATCCAACCTTGACGCCGATCTGCCGCGGCCGATTGATCGTGTTGGCGTCGACCAAGGGACCGACCACCGCCGCCGTCGAAATCGCCGGTCCCGCGATGATCGCCCGCTTGTCGGTGAGGTTGTTGACGTAGCCGATGAGCTGCCAGTGCTCGTGGTTCAGGCTCGCCGAGAGGTTGTCGATCACGTACGAGGGCAGCGGCGTGTAGGGGTTGCGGACATTCGGCAATCCGTTGCGAATATTGCCGGTGTACGTGGTATTGAAGGAGGCGACGGCCGTATACGTCGGGAGCAGCGTGACCTCGTAGTTGACGGTCAGCGCGCCGCTTTTGTTCGGGCTGCCCGGCAACTGCTCACCGGGCGTTCCCGCGATCAGACCCGGCGCGATGACGCCCGTCCCATTGTTCGCGGGCAGCGAGAACGGCGCGGTCAGCTTTGCATCGGCGTACGTGAAGGCGAGGTTGTACGAAAGCCCCGGCACCAGCAGCGAGCCGTTCGATTCCAGTTCCACCCCCTTCGATTCGGCCTTGTTGCCATTGACCACCACATATTCCAGGGTGTAGGGCGTGACCGTCGAGATCTGCGGTTTGTCCCACTGAATATCGAATACACCGAGGGAATAGCTCCAGCGCTTGTCGATGCGGCCCTTGAAGCCCACCTCGTAATTGTTGGTCTTGTCGGGCTGGTAGTACTCGATCGAGCCGTCCTCCTTCAGAATCCCGCCGGTGACGATGGCATTCGCGCCGCCGCGGCGAAATCCCTGGGACCACGTGGCGTACAGATGCTGATCGGCTGCATATTCGTACGAGGGGTTGACCTTCCAGATGTTGGCCGAGGTCGTCGTCGAGTGATTGACGGGCGAGAGCTCCAGTAAGAACGGGTAGGCGTTGTAGGATTGGCCGTCGGTGAAGTCCTGGTCGAAGTGCCGGCCGCCGAAGGTGATCTGCGCCTGCTGGGTGATGTGCCAGGTCAATTCGCCGAAGAAGGATTTGTCCTTGAAGGCCTGGATGGAGTCTTGGTCATATCCGATGTCGGAGGGGCCCTTCACCGACAAGCAGTTGGGGAAGGGTGCGCCGAACACATAGGGCGCGGTGCATCCCTGGGCGACCGAGTATTCGGCGGTTCCGGGTTCGCCGAGACCCCAGAAGGAATTGCGATTCTGCTTCTCGAAGAACACCCCCGCCACGTAGTCGAGCGGGCGGTCCGGCGCGGGCTTCGACACCAGACGGACTTCCTCGGTAAATGTCTTGTCGCTGTCGTTGAACTCCTGCACACCGACGAAACGCGGGTTCACCGGATTACCCGTGTAGTAGCTCTGGAACGGCGCGAACGAAAACACCGTATAGGAATAGTCATCGAAGGTTTTGCCGCGATTGGCGTAGTACGAACTGGTCGAGGAGATGGTCGCAAAACCGGCGTCGTAGCTTAAGTCGAGGCTGGTCAGGGCGGTATTGCGCGTAAAGGGTTCATCGGTGCCTGAGAACATCTGGTAGGGTCCGCCCGACGGAAACGAGACCCGGGTATCGATCGGATAGGCACCCGCGGTGACGGAGGTGTTGGCGACCGGGCCTCCATCCCCCTCGACGTGGGCGTAGGCGAAGGCCAGATCGGCGGTGAAGATGTCGTTCGGCTTCCAGCTCAAGCTGGTCCGGGTGGTCAACGTCTTCTGTGAATTCCAGCCGTTGATGCCGGTGAATATCCCCTCACTGTTCACCGGGTCCGCCGGATTGGCCAGCGTCGGAATTCCAGTGAGCGTGGGGCCCGAACGTTTCAGGATTCCATAGACATTGATGAAGCCCGGGTCGTAGACGTACTTCGCCGCAATGCGAAATGCCAGGGTGTCGCCGAGCGGCGCGTTGAGCACCGCGGAGACGTCCTTGCCGTCGCCATTCGAATGGGCCAGCGTGCTGGCGCCTACCATGAGTTTGCCGGACCATTCGCCGAGCTGCGGTTTGTTCGGAATGATCCGGATGGATCCGCCGAGCGAACCGGCACCGTACAGGGTTCCCTGAGGGCCTTCGAGTACTTCGATCCGCTGCACGTCGTCGAGCTGAAAGTAGCCGGTGACGGGAGAATTGTTGATGTAGATGCCGACGGGCGCCTGCACCAACGCCTGCGGCTGCGAGACCACATCGCCGGCGTTGATCCCGCGGATGATCGGCACCGTCGCCGCCGCATAGCGCGCGCCGAAGTCGGTCAAGTTGAGTCCCGGCACCTGCCTAGACAGAGACGCCAGGTCCGTGACTCCGGTGCGCTGCAGTTCATCGGCATTGACCACCGCGATCGCGTAAGGGACGTCTTCGATGGTCTGCTGCCGGCGGGAAGCGGTCACCGTGACCTCGGCCAGCTCGTCGGTGGGCTCCGCCACCGCCGCCGACGGCGCTCCCTGGAGTGCGACAAGGACGGCCGCGCCGATCGTGGTCCTTTGCCAAAGAGGCGCTTGAGCATCCGGTGCCCGCAATGCGACTGCCGGGCGGGCGGCGTTGCCCGCGTACCCGCAGGGCCTGGCGCGCGCCACACGAGCTCCCAAGACCTGCGAACCCTCGAGCGATGCGTTATCCATGGATACCCCCTACGTGGCGAAGCAATGCTTGAAAACTTCGAACATCCCGAATCGGAAGCTGAGTTAAGCGCATTAGTGTATATGAGTCAAGTGATACAAACCATTATCGACACGGAAAGCCCCCCGCCCTGGTTTCCTCTCGCTGCGCCATCTCGATCCAATTATTTGGAGCAGATGACCTAAATTGGTGCGGGAGGGCGGCGGACCGCCGCCGGGTGCGCCCGGGGTTGCGTCGGGCCGCGTTCGCGGCCGCCGCCGATCAGCGGCGGCCGTTGAACTCCTCGACGGCTACGGCGACATCGAGAAGCCGGTCATCTTGGCCCGCCGCGGCCATCAACATCAGGCCGACCGGCGCCTCTCCGGGCGCCCGCAACGGAAGAGAGATCGCGCAGCCCCCGAGAACGTTGGCCATCGTGGAGTTGCGCAGCACGCGGGTGTTGATCCGGAAATAGCCGCCGTCGTCCGCCAACGCCGTGATGGGGGGCGGCAGGCACGCGACGGTGGGCAGGAGTACCACATCGAAACGGGCGATCGCCGCCGCGACTTGCGTGCGCAGCGCCGCGATCGCCTGAAGGGCGCCGACGTATTCGATCGCCGGAACCGCGGCGCCGGCCTCGATCCGGGCGGCCACACGGGGGTCGTACTCGGACCTTCGATGGAAGAGTTCGCCGTGGACGGCCCGGCATTCGACTGCCGTGATGCGCCCGCGAGCGAGCAGCCGCCCGGGCTCGGACCAATCGACGGAGGAGGTGTCCTCGATGCGGGCACCGGCCGCACCCAGCCGCCGAATGATCTCTTCCACGGGCCGGCTGACGGCGATCTCGAGGTCGTCGAAGGGCATTCCTGCGGCCACACCGATCGTGAGCTCGCTCACGCGCCTTGGGCGGGCGACCGCCGCGGTGGCGCGAATCGCCACGTCGAGGTAACGACAGTCAGTCACGGTCTTCGCGATGAGCCCGACCGAATCGAAGGACGGTGCCAGCGGAAAGGCGCCGGCGGAGGGTAACCGGCCTTGGGTGGGCTTGAATCCCACCAGGCCGCAAAACGCGGCGGGGATGCGGACCGAGCCCCCGGTGTCGGTACCGAGCGCGGCCCAGCACATGCCGTCGGCGACGGCAACGGCGCCGCCGGAGGTTGATCCGCCGGGAATCCGTCCGGTGATGCGATCGTAGGGCGCGCGGGGCGTTCCATAGTGAGGATTCAATCCAACGCCGGAGTAGGCGAACTCCGTCATGTTGGTTCTGCCGACGAGGGTGGCGCCGGCGGCCCGCAAACCGGCGACTGCCGGCGCGTCCACGGCCGCCGGCGGGCCACCTTGCAACACGCGGGATCCGGCCGTGGTTGTGTGCCCGGCCTCATCGAACAGGTCCTTGATCGAGATCGGGATACCCGACAGCGGCCCGAGCGATTCGCCGTGCGCCCGGGCGGCATCGCTGTGCGCCGCCGCCGCGCGGGCGGTTTCCCGGTGGACGGTCATGAATGACCGGGCGCCCTCGCCCGCCGGGTCGGCGATGGCCGTCAGGCAGCTGTCCAGCAGCGACACTGCCGTGCAACGCCCCTCCTGCAGCTGGCGGTGGGCGTCGAGCAGGCTCAGCGGCCATCGATCGTCGCTCATGCATCACCTGCGGGTGAAAGGTTCACGGGCCGAGGACGCTCAAAAACGGCTCGCGCCGCCGCGAATGGGCGCGGTGACCGGCACATCTTCCCGCGGCAATGGCGGGCGCCCGCGAATCAGGTCCGCCATCCGCTCGGCCAGCATCATGGTCGGCGCGTTGAGATTCGCGTTGGTGATGATGGGCATCAGGGAAGCATCGACCACCCGCAGCCCGTCGGCGCCGCGCACCTTGCCGTCGGGGGAGACCACCGCATCGGCGTCGGATCCCATTCGGCACGTTCCGGACAAATGATGCGCGCTCACCATCGTCTCGCGGATCCACTGCACCACCGCCGCCCGATCTTTGATCTGCGGCCCGGGGGCGAGCTCGGCGCCCCGCACCTCATCGTACGCCCGGGTGGCCACCAGGTCGCGTCCGAAGGCGACGAATTTGATCAGCTGCTCGAGATCCTGCGGCTCCGTCAAATAGCGCGGATCGATGAGCAGCGGATCCTTCGGATCCGCCGAGCTCAAGCGCATGGTGCCGCGGCTCAGACAGCGTTCGAGATTGAGCCCCATCGAAAAGCCGTAGGTGCCGATTACGGGCCGCCAGTCATTCGCCTGCACCGGGTAATAGTGAATCAGCAGGTCCGGTGAATCGACCGATTCGGAGGACCGCAGCATGGCGCCGCATTCAAAGCCGTTGGTGGTGCAAATTCCCTCCTTGCTGGTGAGCCAGCGCGTGCCGGCAACGGCGGCGCGGTCGGGGCGCACGAAGCGGTTGTAGGTCACCGGCTGCTTCGCGAGCCAGCGCAGATGCACTTCGACGTGGTCCTGCAGGTTCGATCCCACGCCGGGCAGGTCGATGAGCGTGCGGATGCCCTGCGTCGCCAGATGCTGCGACGGTCCGATGCCCGAGAGCATCAGGATCTGCGGCGACTTTGCGGCGCCCGCGCTCAGGATGACTTCGCGATCCGCGCCCACCGTCCAGGCTTTACCGCGGGTGGCGAGGTCGACGCCCACCGCCCGCGTTCCTTCCATGGCCAGCCGCACGCACAGGGTGTCGGCGACGATCTTGAGATTGGGCCGGCGTGCAGCGGGACCGAGATAGGCCTGCGCCGTACTCGCGCGCACGCCGTGGTCCACATTGATGTCGAACTGCGAAAACCCTTCCTGCTGCACACCATTCGGGTCATCGCTCATGGGATAGCCGCGCTCGGCGGCCGCCGCCATGAAGGCATCCTGCACCGGGGCCCAAATCTTGGTTCGCTGTGTGTGGATGGGCCCCGTGGTGCCACGGTAGGTGGGATTGCCGCCGTCGACGAAGGTTTCCGAACGCTTGAAATAAGGCAAAACGCCGGGGTAGTCCCAACCCTCGGCACCGAGCTCGGCCCAGCGGTTGAAGTCCTCGGCGTGTCCCCGCATGTACACCATGGCGTTGATCGCCGAACTACCGCCCAGGGTTTTGCCGCGGGGTTGGTACAACTGCCGGCCCAGCAATTCGGGCTGCGGCACGGTCTCGAATTTCCAATTGTATTTGGCGCGTTTGGCGTTGATGAACAGCATGGCGGGCATGTCGATCGAGATCGATCGGCCGGCCGCGCCCGCTTCCACCAGCAGCACGTTGACGTGGGGATCCTCGCTCAGTCTGGCCGCGAGCACCCCGCCCGCCGACCCGCTGCCGATGATCACATAGTCGAAGCGCTGCTTCGCAGCCTCCTCGGGACCCACCAGCAAGTCGTAGAGATCGGCGCCCTTCCCGCTGTCCTCGCCCATGCGTCACCCCTTCCAAGCACGGTATCGGGCGGAGGTTTGCGCATCGGCCGGATACAGTCCGGGCAGCGGCACCCCGCGGTTGACCTCTCCCATGATCCATCCCTCGAAGCGCTCCTGTTCGACGGCGAGCGGAATCACCGCCTCCACCAGCGCCTGCGGAATCACCACGGCGCCGTCGCGGTCGGCCACGATCAAGTCATCCGGAAAAATCGCCACGCCGCCGCAGCCGATGGGTTGCTGCCAGCCGACGAAGGTCAGCCCGGCCACCGACGGCGGCGCCGCGACGCCGCTCGCGAACACCCGCAATTTCGTGCCGCTGACGCCTTCAAAATCGCGCACCACGCCATCCGTGATGAGCGCCGCGACGTCCCGCTTGACCATGCGCGCGCACAAGATATCGCCGAAGATTCCCGCATCCGCAATCCCGCCGCTGGCATCGACCACGGCGACGCAGCCCGCCGGCATGGCCTCGATGGCGGCACGCGTCGAAATGGGAGAGCCCCAGGATTCCGGGGTCGCCAAATCCTCGCGCGCCGGAACGAAGCGCAGTGTGAACGCGGGACCGATGATGCGGCTCGATTGCAGGATCAATTCCTGGGCCCCGCGAATCCAAACGTTGCGCAGGCCCTTCTTCAGGAGGACCGTGGTCAGGGTGGCCGTGGAGACGCCCTGCAGGGCGGCCGCGACATCGGGTGAATAGGACATGGATGACTCCGGATTCAAATGCTGGGAATGAAACCGCCATCGACGCGCAGCGTCGTACCGGTGATGTAGGAGGCGCGCGCGCTCGCCAAAAATGTCACCGCGTCGGCGTATTCGGCCGGGACGCCGTAGCGGCCAATCGGAATCGACGTCGCGCTGTCGGCGCTCACCGCCTCCACGGGCCGGGATTCGCGGTTCGCGCGCAGCGCATCCAGGGTCCGCACGCGCTGCGTGTCGATCCGCCCTGGAATGACGACGTTCACCGTGACGCCGTCGCCCGCCACCTCCCGCGCCAGCGTCTTCGACCAACCTACGAGGCACAGGCGCAGGCTGTTCGACAGCACCAGATTGGGGATGGGGGCTTCGACACCCGAGGAGGTCGAGGTGATGATCCGCCCCCATCGGCGTCTGCGCATTCCGCCGATGACGCGGTCCGTTATCGCGATGACCGATCCGACCATGAGCTCGAATTGCTGAGCCCACACCGAAATCGCGACACCGGAGACCGGCCCCGGAGGCGGCCCGCCGGTGTTGTTGATCAGAATGTCGATCGGGCCGAGCGTCCCTTCGACCTCGGACACCACCGCATCCACGGCGGCGAGGTCGGCAAGATCCAAGCGCACCGCCAGCGACTTGGCCGACTTGGCGGCCGCGTTTGCGACGCGTTGCAGGGACTCGAGGTTGCGCCCCGCACAGGCCACCGCCGCGCCTTCCGCCGCCAAGGCAAGTGCAATCGCCTCCCCCAGGCCGCCGCTCGCGCCCAGAACCAATGCCACGCGTCCTCGAATTTGCATGTCCATGCCGACCTCGCAGGTGCCCGATAGGCGGCAGCATAAATGATTGAGTCACTCGATACAAATATTATCGTGCCGACCGCAGTGTGCGCCGCCGCGAGAACGCCGGGCGAGTTACCGCGTCCACTCCTGGGCTGACGAAGTAACCGCGGGCCGCAGCCTCTACAGCGCGATCACCACGGATTTGGTGTTGAAGCATTCGTCGAATTGTTCGCGGCCCAGGTCTTTGCCGAACCCGGAGGACTTGAATCCGCCGAACGGCATGGCGCTGTCCCCCACATCATGGGTGTTGACCCACACGGTGCCTGCCTGGATGCGGCGCACGGTCGTCAGCGACCGGCTCAAGTCTCGCGTCCAGACGCTGGCCGCGAGCGCATATTGACTGTCGTTGGCGAGGCGGATGGCCTCCTCCTCACCGTCAAACGGCTGAATCGTCACGACGGGACCGAAGATTTCCTCCTGCACGCACTCGTCCGATTGCGACCGCGGCAGCAAAATCGTGGGTTCGACATACCAACCGGATTCATCCGGAGCGCGGGCCCCGGAAATGACCTGGGCGCCTTGCTCGCGCGCGCGCTCGACGAATCCACGCACGCGCGATTGATGCGCGGCCGTCGTCGCGGGCCCCATGTCGGTTTGAGGATCGAGACCCGGACCCAGCCGCAGGCTCGATGCGACCTCGGACACGGCGGAGATCACATCATCGAAAATCCGTCGATCGGCATAGATGCGCGAGCCGGCGCTGCAAACCTGACCGGCATTGAAAAAGACGCTCTGCCGCGTGGCGGCGGCGAGCGCCGCAACGTCCGCGTCCGCAAACACGACCATGGGCGATTTTCCACCCAGCTCCAACGTCACGGGCTTGACCAGCGCCCCGGCTTCCGCGCCCACGCGCCGCCCGGTTGCCGACGAACCGGTGAAGGTCACGCGATCGACCTTCGGGTGCCGGATGAGTTGCGGTCCGATGTCACCGCCCGATCCGGTGACGACATTGAACACCCCGTTGGGCAGTCCCGCCCGATGGCACAGATCGGCAAAATACAACACCGAGAGCGAGGTGTGCTGGTCCGGCTTGATGACGACAGTGCAGCCGGCCGCCAACGGCGCCGCCGCCTTCCAAATGGCGGTGTTGAGGGGGAAATTCCACGGCACGATGCATGCAATGACGCCGACCGGTTCGCGCAGTGTCAGGCCCATGAACGTCCCGGACGCTGACACCCGGCGGACCTCGCCTTCCTTGTCGAGCGCAAGGCCCGCCATGAAGCGCAGCAGATCCGCCGACCCCAACACATCGACGCTCAAGCAAGCGGCCAGCGGCTTGCCGCTGTCGAGCGTCTCGACCTGCGCAACCACGGTCGCCTCCGCCTCCAGCAGATCCGCAATGCGCAGCAGAATTCGCTGACGCTCATTCGGTTTCAACTCGCGCCAGCGGGGACCGTCCGCCGCCCGGCGCGCCGCCTGCACGGCAGCGTCCACTTCCGCAGGAAGCGCCTGATAGACGGCGCCCAATTGCCCCCCGGTTGATGGCTCATACACCGGCAGCAGGTCGCCGTGGCCCGCAACGAATTCGCCATCAATGTAGAGGGCCGGTGCGCGTTCCAAGAAAGTCATTGTCTCTCGCTCCACCGGGAACCGCGCCAAAAGCTGTGCTATGCGGGAGTCCATCACTTGGGTGCCTTATTTTCGTACACGACCACCAGATCATCAGAACTTGAATGGCTGCATCACCAACTTCACAGCGCCCGCTTGGCGGGCGATCTCTTCGATGCGCGTCGGGTCCTTCAGGATCCCCCGGACTCCGAGTTTCGCCAGCGTCGACGCCAACACCAAGGCGGTCGGTTGGGATGGCGATGCAAAGCCCACCAACGGCGTCGACAACAGGTTGAATAGGCCCTCGGCTGCTGCCCGACGATCGCATGCTATGAAAATACCCCGCTTTTGACCGATGGCGATCGTGTTGACATACGCCGTCACGAGCTCATTCCAATGCTCCGCGGCGAGCGGGAAGCGGCCCGAGCGCAAGTCGGGGAGCAAAAATATGCGCTGCAAGACCAGATTGTCGGCCGCACCTACCACCAAGTCCTCAAAAATAAGCTTGTACAGCGCGACGTCCGGCGGCAAATCTGCCTCGACGACCTGCTGCACAAAGTGGCGCTCGACTCGGAACAGATCCGAAACGAGTTCGTCCAGTATCAGATCCTTGCTCGGAAAATGGTGAAAGACGGACGACGCCCTCGCGTTGAGAAAGTTCGCGATCATCCGGATGCTGGTCTCACCAAACCCGCGCTCCGAGATGAGCGTTGCCGCCGCCGCCAGTACCTGACGACGAGTGATCGGCGGGCGGCCGTCCGCTCTCGGCCGACCCGGCAGCCCATGCGAGGCGCGGGCAGGGCGTGCAGCGATGCGAACCGGAGTCAGCACACGGGACTCTCTTTTTTTTGCAATTGCCATGGATGTCACGAAGGAGTAAGTATGGAGTGGTACAAATGATTGTAGCATGGCGAGGTAGAGAGCATCCATTTCTTGGGGGTGCTAAGCCGCCAATTGTGTCTTCCGGCAACTGACGAGCCTTGGATACCATCGCTGAAAAGCAGCGCCGAGTTCGTCATTGAGGACGTGCACGCGCACTTGCAGTAACAGATGGGCACCTTGAGGGCGGTCACATAGGGAACACTGCGGAAACCCGCCGGTATTTGCGGTAAGACAAACACGAGTCACAAGGATTGCGAACGTGAATTCACCTAGCATGTTGCATGGCGAAAAAAGACGCACAGGTCGATAACCTCCTCGATGCGCTGGTTTGGATGAAGCGCAAAGCGAAACGGCATGAGCCGGTCGACGATTAAATCGATGAGCTCATCAAAACGCGGCGCAAAGCGAAGAAGAAGGCGGCCAAAATAAGGAAGGCCAAGAAAGGGCGCCAGAAAACTAATCGCTGACACTTGCACGAGACTTTCCAGTGGTCAAAAATTCGGCAGTCCAACATAAGCGGCTGAAAGGGAATGAGGTTTCAGAATTGAATGCTGGTTATCCACAGGGTTATCCCCTGAGATTGGGGATTGGGATAAGCAAGCGAAATATTTTCTCAGTCGTGATCTGTTTGAGACGGCTACGTATCGATTCTCCCGGCGATCGAGGGTCATAGTGTCGAAACATCCCCGGCACAGATTGCCCAACAAGCGCCGCTGGGCGCCATCGACCTTAAGGTGAGCTGTACTCCCCCGTCCAACCCCTCCCCCTGATGGCGCCCAGTTGGACGCGCTATCCGATACCGCAGCCCGTCAGTCGGTTTTTGTCTCGAAGTCCTCCTCGGTGGGCATAACTTGGGTGCGGAGTCTGCAGTACAGGCTCTCCGGATCCACCAGGTGTCGCATCAGCCACTGCTCAAACCGGTCGAACCGACGCGCGCCTTTCTCGGTGGCTATTTTCCGCTCCTCGTCCGTCACCGGTTCGGGGAGAAAACTCAAATCAAGCTCGACCTGATACCGCAACATCGCCACCAATAACTTGGTGTTCCAGTCCACCGATTCCACGCCCCGGCTCAATCGATTGAGTTGACGCGCCAGCATCGCGTCGCGCTGATCCTGCGCACCGGGACTCAAATAGGCAGACACGGCTGCCTCATAGATCGCCTGGAGCGGCACACGCCGCGCCGCAGCCATCTCCTGCACCGAACGATGCAGATTCTCAGGGATTCGGATGTAGACGCCCTGCCGCCGCGCGGCGCGCGGCTTTTTTGTAATGGAAGGTGCGTCGATTTTCATGGGAGTCCTTTAAGTCCGCTAGAGGGGAATATGGCGCCGCTTAAGTGCCCGATGACGGTGAATCCGTTCCCATTCATCCAACCCCTGGCGCTGGCGCAGATCCTCCTCGTCTGCGAGCAATTCGAGTTGTTCTTGGATGATGGCGTCATCCGCCTCCGGCGGCGCTGTGCCCACCGCCTCGGGAGAGCGGCTGTTGTCGGGCAGACTGATCGGCCTTGGAGATTCGGTGCTCGGCGTTTGTGGCGCATGGGAGCCTCGGCCCCCTGCATCGATCTTGTCCCTAGACCCTGCTGATCGATTCGGCGATATGACTCGCCCAGCCCACGGATTGGCATGCTGCCGCGGCCGAAACGGATACGGTCCGCCAGGCACCAATTTCAAGGGCGGCAGACTTGCACGCGCCAGCAATTCTGGCAGCTCATAGTATTTCAGGCGCCGCGCTTTAAACGGTGGGAAGCCCGCCACCAACAAAATCGCGTCGGTTGCGGGCATTTTGCAGATCTCGGCGGCATCTAGGAGAGGTCGCGAACTCTCCTGGTCGGCGACCATCACATGCCCGAGCCACGGAGCGAGCCGGTGCCCAGTGTAGGTCGTTTGCTGATGCACTTCGGTTTTAGGCCCCAATGCGTCCGCCATCCACTGCGCCGTTGATGGGTCCTGTGGTGTAAAGCAAATTCGGATCTTGCAGCCCTCGATCACCGTATTGCCGGCGCCATGGGCGTCCGGTGCATCCAATTGAGCTTTGCTTTGCATGATAAGCATCACCTTGATGTTGTATCCGGCGAGATGAGTGATCGCGTCAGTGAAGAACGGCAATCGGCCCAACCGAGGAGCCTCATCGATCAGCATCAGGAGGCGGTGTATGTTCTCTTTGGGGTTGAGCACTTCCACCAACCGCTGAGTGATCATCGTCATCATCGAACGGGTGAAGGGTTTGACACGCAAGCGATCCGAATCCGACACCACCAGGTATAGACTCATCGGATGCTCGGCCTGCATCAGATCCAGAATTCGGCCGAGTCGATTCTTTCGTGGGCTAACCCCCCGTCATGCGGACAGGTCTTCATCCATTTGAGGGTCTTGTCGAATGATCGATTGGGATCCGATAGAAACTTCGCCAGCCCGTACAGCGATTTGTCGGCCTCGGCGTGCAGCACGTGCAAAATGACACCCAATAAGAATTGATCGGCGGTCCGGTCCCAATGCGATTCCTTGCCCTTGCCGTGCGGATCGACCAGCTGATCGGCGATATTTTGTACATCGCGAATCTGATTCTCATCGGCCCGGACTTCGAATAACAGGTTGAAATGCGCAGAGCACTCGGGGTCCGTGGGATTGAAATAGATGACATACGAGAACCTCGCGCGCCAGGCAGATGTGATCTTCCAGTTCTCACCCTTCATATCGTGCACGAGCACGCTGCCGGTCCAGCTGTCGAGTAAGGTCGGGATCACGTGCCCGATTCCTTTCCCCGATCGGGTCGGCGCAATACAGGCGACGTGCTCTTCACTGTTGTCGCGCAGGATTCGGCCGTCCGGCGACCCTCCGACCACGACACCCTCTGCGCCCAACAGTCCCGCAGCTTTGTACTCCTCTAGCGTTGCCCAGCGCGCCGATCCGTGCGTCGTCGCGACGAGCGCTTTGCGGGCCGCCCAAACGGCTCTCAAAATAAGCGCGATTGCCCCCAGGATCGGACCCACTGCGCAGATGACGAAGGCCCGTTGAAACAACGCCGGCGCATAGCTCGAGTACCAGTATTCCCACGGAAAAATCGCCCACGGCGGGTACAGTTTGACGCTCCCCATCGCGAGCCAGCCATCGCCTAAGCGCGGCTGATACGCCAAATGAGCAGCCACCCATTGGGTCGCGACCCAGAACGATCCTAACGTCACCAATACGAAGAGCGAGAACGGCACCAGACTGAATGCACCGGTTCGTCGCGGCGCCTGGACATTAGGAGGAAATCTCATCGTGAATGTCCCCGAGTCCGGGTGAGATTGAGGTCGAGATATCGGACCCTGATGGCGAGATTCGGGGGTTCACCCAAGTCCCGTGTGCGTCCCCGTCCGATCGTGAGGCCGAGTGTCCGCCCCACTTGCTTCGCCAACCCGGGATTGGCCGGTATCAGCGAGAACTGATCCGTCATTGCCAGCACCGCATGCGGACCGCTCGGCAGTTCCTCGATGCCGTCAATTCGACCCATGACTCTTTGCCCCTCTTCCAACCGAACGAGTTCGCCGTAGCGGCTCTGCAGTCGTCGACTAGCGTCCTCTAATTCGCGTTCATACAGGGCATTCAGAAACTGCGGTCGTGGCCGAATTCGGCCATCGAATTCGTCCGCAAGACCGAGCTCTCGCAGGTGCTCAGTGCGACTCTTGAACGCCGCCACCAACTGGCGCTCGAAAGCTGTCGCGCCGACTCGGAGTCGCGCATCGGGAACACCATCGCGCTCAAGTTCTCGGTCGAGCCAGGTGACGCCATTTTCGCGAACCTGACTCTCGAGATCGGGCCCCAGGCGTTCGACTTTGACCACCTTCCCACTGTCACGGCCGATCGCGGGCATCGCGACCCGCTCGAGCAGATCCGCCGGAACTCGAAATCGACCGTCCGCAAGAGGTTCGACGAGGCTTCGCCGACCGAGCGCCTGAGCCCGTTTCACGTGCGACTCGATGTAGTCGTCGACACTCACGCCCGGCGGCAATCGGGTGGTGTTTGAGACTTCCACTGCGTGCGCGTCAGGATCATAGATCCCGTCGTGACGCGCGATTCGTGCAATGGTTCGATCGGCGGCGCCGGTTCCGCGCCGCCCCACGGTCACCCGGACCAGAGAACCGATCCGCGCTTCGCGCCCTGCAACTTCAGAATACTCACCTAAACTCACGTGATAAGCCGTGCCGTCCCGTCCCTCGATCAGCAGATACAGATCGTCCGAAATTTCATCGACGGCGCCACGCCCGAAGACTCGCCCGATCAATTCCGGGGGTGGGTTGTCCTTGTTGAAAATGACGGTCGGGATCCCGGGATCGCGACCCCGCATCGCTTCGTGCAGGCGCTTGATGATGTCGCCGCGGCTGCCGAGCTGCCGCAGGCGCGGAACCATGTCCGCGTCCGGCTGCCAGACGCCCGGAGTGACTTCACGAGCCAACCCAAGGCTCTCCAAGTGCTGCAGTCGAGCGAGCGTATTGAGCCGTTGTCGCTCCGCTGCCATCGACCCATCATTCTTCCGCAGCGCCGAGACCCACCCTTCCGGATGCAAGGATGCTTGTTGAGCAATACCGAGATCGAGTCCGGTTACGCGGTCGGCGCGAAGATCCCGCTGCAGACTGCGCTCAATGTCTTCCGCGCGTCGGGGACCCAAATGCCGAGTCGCCACTTCGATCGCTTGCAGTCGCATACCGTGCGACAGGTAATCCCGGTTGATGACGAGATCGGCGCCCCGCTCGTCTTTGCCCCGGACAAGAAGATGCAGATGCGGGTTATCGGTGTCGTAGTGCGCCATCCCGATCCACTGCAGCGACGTGCCCAAGTCGGTTTGCATCTCCTTGACCAACTCGCGCGCAAACGCCTTAAGATCGAGCCGCTCCCCGGCCTCCGGCGAGACGATAAATCGGAAGTGATGTCGGTCATTGACGAAGCTCTGACGGAAGGCCTTCAATGTATTCCCGTCGAGGTCCTCCTCGGCATCGAAAGCCACTCCCCGCCCACCATCCTCGGCGGCACCGCCGCGGCCCAAATAACTGACGTGCTGGGCTATCGCCCCCAGCGTGCCGCCCTTCCGAGCGGCATACTTGGAATGCTTGACGACTCGCGTTTTGATGATTACCCGCTGCGGATACTGGCGCACCGGAAGACGCGCCGCGGCCGACCCACCCACGCCGCCCTTCGCTCGAGCACGCGGATTGGCTCCGCCGCCGCCGTGCTGTCGCGCCAAAGCTTTAATACGGCCGATAAAGCCTTTGATCTTGGGATTGCGGCTCGGTCGCGCAGTACCAAGCCGGACCCGAAATGCCGGCGACTCCATGAGGGTCGCGGCAGGTGCATCCCGTTGCCCGATGGGTTTCGATCGCGATGTGCTTTTCTCGGTGCTTTTAGCCATCGCAACGACCCGGATATCTCGAATCACCGGGCAGAACATAGAGTTGCGCCGCCTTTGATATTAGGCGCGCCGTAGATTCAGCCATGAACCCATCAAAACCCACGCCGAGCCAAGAACTTGCGCACCAGCGGATACTTCGCTCAAGGTCCGGCCGACG
This sequence comes from uncultured Gammaproteobacteria bacterium, assembly GCA_963799885.1. Taxonomy (GTDB): domain Bacteria; phylum Pseudomonadota; class Gammaproteobacteria; order Steroidobacterales; family Steroidobacteraceae; genus Bog-1198. The sequence continues at coordinate 25,673 of CAWCYX010000011.1, forward strand.
CAGAGAATTGAGATCCGAGGAGAAAAAATTGAAAACCGAAAATTTGGGGGTGCCGCAGGCCACGTGCTCCGGCGGCCCTCCCGCCGGACCTAAGGCATCGGATGCCGATGCCTTAGGCTGCGGCACAGCGTGGCCGCGTTGGACCTTTCGGTGTGCAACGGTTTTCGGACGGCCTCCAAGGTGGGGAATCATCGGATCAGAAACCGCGATGTGGAGGATGCGCAGGTGTGGAGCCAAGGACTTGCTGGGCATAACGCCAAGAACGCGATTCGCTGCCGCTGTTGTACGCACTCAAGGCGCGCCATAGCGCGGAATCCGTTGTCGATCGTTGTAATGCACGGGCGTAATTGGCACTCAAGATCGTCGTCCCCAGCCGAATGTTCGTGCAGGGATCGAACGCGCTTTTGAGCGCAAATTGAGTCGGCCGCAGCCACGCTTCGTAGTTGATCTGCATGAGGCCCAAATCCACGCGATGTCCAGCACGGATCAAAGTGGCTGCGAATCGGACTGCCTGCGCCTCATAAGCCCCGTCGTACGACTTGCCGTCGGTGTTGTCGTGAATGGCGTAAACGTGACCCGCACTCTCCACCGCAATGACCCGCAACGTGGTCGCCGGATCGACCAGGGGACTGCACGCCAAGATGACGCCTAGAAGATCCATAGCGGTCTCGCCTCGCCGATTACAATCCCGAGCGGCAGCGGTCCAAAATACCGTCCATCGAAGCTGCGCTCGAAGTGCTGGCTTGCCGCAAAAAAATAGCCGGGTTGAATCTCAAAACACCCCTGCTGCTGTTGCGGTAACGGATGACCCTCTCGATCGACAGCGAAAACCGGTCCCACAACCTGGTCGTTGATCTCAAATCGGTCCACATAAATGCACACGCGATCCCCACGTATTCCCATCACTTCTTTCAAGAGCGGAATACCTTCCCGAACCCAATGTCGCCCGTAAACCATTTCGTGTAGCTCAGAAGGCACCGGAAACACCACGAACATACCGCGCCGATAGTGCGATTCGGGGTGCCCGACTAATCGATAAAATCCGACCGGTTCGGAGGGCGTCTCGTTGATCAAAATGGTCGGCCCGAATCGCTTCCAGGCGATCACCACCAACGCCATAAGGAGGGCCGCAATTCCCGTCACAAAAAACGGCGCGACGGTGTGCACTTTCATCACCCTCAAAGCCGTCCGCTTAAGCGCTGCGGCGGCGTGGTATCGGCGCGCGATCCATGCAAACGAAAATGCGCCGCTTCGAACGTTTCTTGAGGACAGTTGAGCAGATCAACGTTGCGGCTTTCGAGATCTGCGAGCCACGCCAGAAAAAGTCGCGATTGCGCGGCGCCTTTCGTGTGCAGTAATACCCGAGCGCCGGGCGTCACGAAGGGGACAGTTTCGAGCTCGGGTCCTAGCGGCGCTGCTTCACATACGAAGCAGCGCCACTGAATGGTCCCATAGGTGTTTCGACGCCACAGATCAAGACCGAACCGGGCACCCTGACCAAACGAGTAAACACACCGGGAAATGCCCTCCTCTCGGTGCAAGATATCGATGCGCAGCGGCACACCAAATAACAGCCGGTAGTTGTGGCGGCCGTCATGAAAAGCCGTGTGAACAGTCGTGAGGGAGGCGCCCTCGGGTCCTCGCCGGTGGTTGATTCCGTCCGGCATCCTTACGGCTCTCTCACGTCGTTGTCGACAATGGTTTAGTTGGCCGGCGCTCGAGCCTGTGGGCGGTCCGCTTCGGCCGTCCACGGGCGGCGCCGGCAGCTATCGGAAGAGCTATAGGTTCTAGAACTATAGGAGGGTGTGACAAAGTGATCGCGCGTTCTCCCTCACCTCCCGTGACAAACTGATCGTCGATGCCGTGACAAACTGATCGTGGATAAGTCGGCAACCTCACCGACTTATCCACAACGATGCTTAAGTCACCGGCGTGACAAAGTGATCGTGACCCGCGTGCGACCCCCCGTGACAAAGTGATCGTGGTGATTTCGCCAAGCTGGTAGTGGGGCCTATGCATGCCAGGCTTCCGACGAGGGCCCAACGGGCAGCAGCCTCCGCGCGACCGGCGGCCGGCTGTGCTGCAAGCACATACCGGCTTCCGAGAGCTCGAATCTGGCGTCCGGGTAGCGTGAAACGGAATAATTTTGTCATTCCGCGGAAGCAAAAGTGTCACTCTGCCGCCGGCCAGACCGGTTTTGCCTTTGAGGGTCCTCGCAAGTTGTTGATTCTTGCTCGACAGAGACAACAATATTGTCCATTGTCGGCAAACTCTGGCATACCAAACTCGCGAAGGGTTGATTAGCAATCGAGCGTTCCATGACGGCAATTGGATTCGAGTCGGGTATCAGCGGCTTGAACTTGAATCTGACCAACCGCGGATTGAGCAGATACCATCCCGAGGCGCGCATACGCTGTACCACCCGTCCCCAGAACCGGTACAACCGCGCGGCGCAGTCGCCCAGAACCCGTAGTAACTGACCCGCGGGACCAAAGCACAGTGACCCCGGCATGCTGGCCCACCACTGAATGACGAGCGTCGGTGCATGCAGCGGTGCAGAGGCGATCTGACGGGCGGTGCTGACGCCGCGCCAGCTCATCGCCCATAGAAGCCAGGTCGCGGTACCGGGACTCAGCGTCAATGCCGAGACTGCAGGGGATTTGTGGTGCGCAGAACCCGGCCGATTTCCGCCCGTTCACGGCGACCCAGGGAATCGGCTTTCCGGCGCAGGAGCATCTTCAAGAACTGATCACAATCTTGAAGACTCGCGGGGCGGGAATGGTTGACGTGCGTGACGAATGGCAGGGGGTGGCGGATCTCGATCACTCGGCCCAGTCGAACCTTGACGCGCCGGCCCGTTCGCCGAGGTCGCTTCCAGACGCTCGGTGTGAAGCAATATTGGGGGCCCGGGTGCCTCTCTTCGAGACGAGGCCCTTCATCCGATTCGGTCGCACGGTCCGGAATGATGAGAATAGGGAGCATCGTGGTGACGATCACCCGATTGTCGCGATGACCGATCGTTGCGCGGCGACGTAGCCGGATTCCTCGACGGCGCGCGTCCAGTGCACTTCATCGAGTTTGAGCAACGATGAGTCAAACCGGCCGCCCTGCCCCAACAGGCTCTCCACGGCGCGGGTAAATAGTCCATCTGGATCTCTGGCGCACCGGATAGTTGCGCCTCGGCATGCGCTCGGACGAAGGCATTCCACAGATCTGCCCCGCACTCCTCCAAGCGTAACCCCGCCGCGACGCCCTGCGGCAAAGAAGAATCCCGTGAAACTCGGTCCGCTGTGCTCGGGATAACGGGTTCGATCATAGCCGGCAAGACATGTCGCGGCTTCCGCAGCATCGGCGATGCCGGAAAATTGCAACTGCTCGATCATGAAGCGAGCGACAATTTGCTCATCGCCGCTCATCTGGAAACCCGCCTTCTGGGCGAGTAACTGAGGCTGCCCAACCAGGAAGGTAATCAACCGGATGCCGTGGTAGGCGAGCTGATCGTGGACATCGCGCAGCCATTCATAGGCATTGCGCGATTGGCGCTGGGCTTCATCACAGAACAGCACCACGATGTGGCCGCGGCGCGCGGCAAGCCGCTCACGGAGCCGTCGGATAAGCTCTTGGCGCTTGTTCGTGATCGAAGTGTTGAGGACCTGGCCGGTGGCGCCGGCGGCGATCAGCAGCGCACTGAAGAACGGTCCTTCGAAATCGGTTCGATGATGCTCGCAGGACATGCGTACGGTGAGCACGTCCGGGCGCAAGCGCTCCAGGTGCAGGCACACATAGTCGATGGCGTGGGTCTTTCCCATCCGCGGACGTGCGTACACGAGGGCGCCGGGAATCAGAACCCGCAGGCAACGCTCGACCAAGTCGACAAAGGACTCGATGGCGGCCGTCGCCACGCGGTAGTTACGCCTCAATAGCGGGTGTTCATAAGTCTCAATCTGCAGTCGCGCCATGCCCAATACTCCTCAGTGCCTGATGTCGATTCCTGTCATACGTAGCCCGGCGCGATCCGCAGCCGTTTCGCCTTCACCGGCCCTGTCGCCAAGAAGGGCAGCGGTTGCGGGGTGACCGGTGCTGGAGGCGGCGGGTTCTTCAGCTGATCGGCTTGAATGCGTTCTTTGATCTGCGCGATCTCGCTCGCCGCCTTTCGCGATCGCTTGGATTGCCCACGCTTGTAGTTCAAGTAGGCCTGTACCGGGTCGTCCGAGTCCCCGAAGCGCAGCTGCCGTAGTCGCTTGACTTTGAAGATGCGCTTGCGCATCTCGAGAGAGTGCGGGGTCATCGACCACAGGCCGCCCGCCTTGAGTTCCCCGAGCTCGGTGCCGTTGGCGAGATATGCCCGCAGTACCCGGATGTCGTCGACATCGTAGAAAACACGCAGCGACTTGCCAATCAGCTGCGGCGACTGCGCCAGCCGATGGCTCGTGTAGCGCACGTGATAGAAGCTGATGTGGGGCTTGTCGCCTCGCTGAATGTGCCCCCGAACGCGCGCCAGATGCACGCTTTGCAGCAGGCACAGATTGTCGCGCAGTTCCTGCGGCACGTGCCTCAGCATGATGTGCCGATCGCGCACGGCCAATTGGATGGCCTCCAGTGGCGTCCGGCCGCCGGGCAGCCCGCCGTGGGGCGAGCCATTGTAGTTCCATACCCACACCGCAAGCAGTTCCCGGAGCTCCTCCAAGGAGACGATCAAGCGCAGATCGCCGCGCACATCGCGGAGCTTGCGAAGAATGTCGGCGCTGTCCGACCCCGTGGTTCCCGGCAATCGATGAATAAATCGCTCGGCGACGGTGCCGAAGAAGCGCTCAATGAAGGGTCGATCATTCGGATCGTAGGCGGGACCCACATCGACCGTGCAGCCCAAGAGTTCACACGCGACATCGAGGCTGTCGGCGGCCAGGTGCGCCCGTGCGTTGTCGAAGCGGATGGTCCGCCAGCACGCGTAGGCGGTTTCCGGGAGCGCGGTCGAGACGAAACCGCCGCTCCGAATCGGTTCCAGGTCCCCGATGGTAATCGTTGGTCGCGACATGGGGGTGAGGGCCCTCTCAAAGGTCCGAATGACATCGTAGCGGCTATACTCCCGGCGTAAGCACAGCGTGTAACCCAAAATCGCACGGGAACCGACATCGATGACTGCGAGCAGCCACACCCGCTCAATCTCGAGCACGTGCTCCTCGCCTTCGGGACCCTGATCCAGGATCTTGAGGCGCAGATCGAGCTTGTGCGCATCGAACTCCACCGTATCGAAGGGTTCGGTGACCGGACGGCTGGGCGTGAACGCTAATGCGGCGACGCCCTCCCCGCCCGCCGATCGGTTCGCCTGCGCGAATCCATCCAGCATCCGTTGGCGCAGCGCTGTCCGAAAGCTTCGCCGGCCGCCCTCGTCGTGGTTCAGCGGATAGTCCCGGGCGGTTAATCCCAACCCTCGGCACGCCTCCTTGAATCGATCGTGGGCCCGCTTCAGACTGTGCAGATAGAACCGCTCGCCCTTTTGGATCAGCAGTACGTCGCGGTTGCGGATCAACTGCCGGATCAGTTGATCGAGTTCCTCGTGACGACCCAATAACTGGGTGAAGGCGCCGACCAGGCCTCGACCGGTCCCCTTCGCCGGCTTACGCCGTTCATAGGCTTTGGTGTGCAGCCCCGGAATCAGGGCCCGAAAGCCCCACACCCGTCCATCCGGATAGGTACGCAGTGCCCGATCGATCATGCGATACAGAACGCGCCGATCGACCTTCGTCTTCTCTCGGATGTCAGACAGCGACAATCCGCGCCGGTAGTGCTCGATGGCGGCAGCACGCTGCCGGTATCGTTGCCTCACCTCCGCCTTGAGCGCCGTCACATCGACCCCCGGCCAGGTCGCAAGATCCAACGCCTCGGGCGGCGGCCGCCTCATCGGGTTGGCCGCCGAAACATCGTCAATGGACCCAGCGGCTTGGAATACAACTCCGGCGCGATGACGCGGCCCGTGGCCAGCAGTTCAAAAAGCGCCGCCTGTACCGCCGCGATGTCCAGCGGATGAAACGCCTCCTCCAGTCGTTCCAATCGATGGGGCCGTTCCAGGCGATTAAGAATGTCTTTCTGCAGCCGCCCATCACAATACCGTGCGAATGACACACTATACGGCACGATCTGCGACCAGTTGTCGATACGCCGATCGAGGGCCATCAAATCCGCACGCCGCAGGACCCGCAGCGAGACTCCGTGCACCGACTTGGGGAAAGCCGGCTTCTCCAACTCGGAGGGCCACAACACCCAGAACTTGGCGTGGCGCCCGCGGCTGACCCAAAAATCAATCAACCGCCCTGTTCCGCCTTCCACATAGGTCGGTCGCTCGCAGAAGATTTTCACGGCCGGATCTGCTTCGAGCAACAGCCACGCATCATGCGCGGCCGACGAAAACAGGGTCAGACGGCGCTTGAGCTTTGGGCTATAGACCTCGATGCGCCGCTGCCAGGGCCGGCGGGAGACCTCAATCGGCTTTTCGTAGGTCAGCATTTTCCGTGCAACTTTATCCGCGACGAATGACGTTTTTATTGCTTGTTGGTTGCAAATGACGACATTATTGTCTATTACTAAGACAATAAAAGTGTCACTCCGGAAACCAGAGCTTCACCAAAACAGCATGTTTTTATGGTTTTTTAGATAATAGAAACGGTGACAGTTTTGCTTCACATCACGCCCGGCGCTGCCCATGCCGTAACCTTTCTTGGTTTTGGCAAGGATGACCGTCGGGTTCTCATGATGCTCAAGAGCGGCCGACAAAGCGAAATAGAGATGGCGAAGATCTGCGCTGTCCATCCGGTAAACACGCGGTAAACAGATTTAACACGGCGATCGGACACCGCGATACAACAGACGATAGACCACCCCCCAAAAGTTATTAAGGGTCCCAGCACTTGAGCGCTCCGATATGGAGATGTCCGATACAATGGGACCTCGGCCACCAGAAGGAAACATACGTGCGCTTCTTTGACCTCATTCCAGGAGTCGTAATTCGAACATCGCCGCGCCTTGTCACAGCAAAAGAGATGGTCGAGTTTGCGTCGCGCTATGATTCCCAGTGGTTTCACGTAGACCCGGTACGCGCAAGCCAAGGACGATGGAAGGGGTTAATAGCAAGTGGGTGGCACACGTGCGCCATTGCAATGGAATTGATGGTGCAAAACGTTCTATCTGGATCCGAAGCATTTGGGTCATCGGGAAGCGATTCGATCAAGTGGCTTCATCCGGTGCGTCCCGAAGATACAGTAGCCCTTCGCTTCGAGGTGCTCCGCTCGAGTAAGTCGCCATCTGGTTGCACAGGAATTCTGTTGTCGAAGTCGGAGCTTTGGAACCAGGGCGGCCGGCTTGTTTTTACCATGCAAGGGACGACGCTGTTCGATGTGACAAAGTGAATGGCATTGTGTATTCCAGGAACCGCATCCCCGCCCTCGCCAGGACATTATCGCCGATAACTGTTTTATCACGCCAGCTGCAGCTGTGCGTTAACTATTGATAACGGCCATTCCCGGTATTTAAAAAGCGATAATTCTGTTCAAGGTACGAATAATGCCACCGGCCTCAGTTGCGGATTGGTAAGCGTTGAAGCGCCATCATCTGTTCAACGTTCGCTACATTCTCGGCTGCGTCGAGCTGGTGAGGCCGCTGATAGTGGCAGCAATCCTGACCACGCCATTGACTGCGGAGCGAACGCCTCCGATGTGCCCTCCGTGAGGCACCGGAAGTAGACCGGCAGCACCGCTCGCCAGTCCATGCGGAATTGCCAAGGGCCTACCTCATCGGCGAACAAGGCGAGCTGTAAGGGTCCTCGCTAATGCGCCGGCCGAGATAGCCGAGATGCTCTCTTTCGACCTTTCGGTTGAGACACTTTCAATTCGCGCCGAACCTCGAGCTGAGTTCGGGTCCTCTTGATCTCCTCGACGAGAAGGCTTTCCTCGGGAAGGGTGGTTCGATATTCGGCAGCGAGCACTTTGTTTGCGAGTCCTTCGAGCGCATACCTCGCCACGGCGCCGTCTTTTTCGGCGCAGAGAATGAGTCCCACCGGAGGATTCTCGCCGGGGAACGCCCAGTGCTCCCGAGCGTAATTCAGATATAGGTGCATCTGGCCAGCATCGGAGTGCGTAAACTTTCCGAGTTTGAGGTCGACGACGACAAGAGATCGAAGTCGCCTATGAAAGAAAAGCAGGTCCACTCTATACCAAGCGCCTCCGACACGGGAGTCGGCGCTGCCGACCAACGAAAGTGAAATCGCCGCCGAGTTCCAGGAGAAAAGTTTCCAGTTTTATGATAAGGGCGGACTCAAGATCGGTCTCAGAGTACTCATCTTTGAGCGCAAGAAATTCGAGAAAATACAGATCTTTGATTTCCTCTTCTGGCGTCACTACATCCGTCGGGAGCTGCGTCACACCACGGCGAAGCATTTTTGACTTGTCCCTTGACAGAGACGTGCGCTCGTAGAATTGGCTCTCAATCTGCCGGTTGAGCTGCCGGATTGTCCACCCGCCCCGAAACGCCTCCGCTTGGTAAAATTCGCGGGCATTCAGATTGCGCACGGCCAAGAGCCGGGCGTAGTGTGACCATGGCAGCGGAAAACAAGCGGCGGCAGAGACTACAGGGTCACGATCTGCGGAAAGTCCAGACAGTGTCTGGACTTTCCGGAAGGGTGGGGCAGATTCTCCAGGCGCTGTCTGGAGAATGTCGCGATAAGCAAGGTAAAACGAGCGCATCTGGAATAGGTTTGCCCGCCCGAATCCCCGTCCAAATCGGGATTGAAGATCGCCCGACAGGCGTACGATGAGTGCCTCTCCATAGCCGGCTCGTTCCGCCCCATGCTGCTCGTGTTCCACTATACGACGACCGATAGCCCAGTATGTGGCGGTCATGACGGCGTTGGTGGAGCGAACGGCTGCGTGGCGTGCAGCGTCGACGAGCCCGACAACGTCAGCAAGCACAGCGTCGTAAGTCGGCTCGGTCGATCGAGCCAGCGTCTTCTTCCTTGTCACGTCGAAGATCTCCTTGCGAACGCGCCTTTGTGAGAACGCACAATTGTAGCGGGCTCGTCACCTCTGGTTACAACGTTCAGAAGTATCGAGTCTGCGTTAGCCAAAACGGAATACTCGCAACGACGCAATTCACCTCCAGCGCTCAGTGTGCAGCCGCCCAGGTAGGCGCGTGGACACGCCATCGGTGATGTTGGAGGTGTGGATCGATCACCGCGCAATCGGACGCTCTTTCACGGGCGGAGGCCGTATGTGCTCAAGCAGCTCAGCGGCCATCCATTCGCGCTCCGTCTGCGGCGGTGGCATCTCCTTTAGAAAGCGATCTACAGTTGCGGCAATGCCCGGCTTGCCATTGCTGCAAAGCGTGTCGCTCACCGCGCGCCATCCCTGCTCCACATTCTGGCGGGTCTTGAGCAGGTCGGCCTTCCCAGGTTCTTTTCGGATATTTCGGGCCAAGAGTTCAGCCGCGACGGATTCCCGCCTCTCCCGTATGTGCGTTGACCGCCCATTCTCGTTCGCTCGATAGATGCCATCCGGCTTGCGCGGTTTAGTTACGCCTCGAACCGCCCGATCCGTTGCATTGGCCGTAATACCTCGGGCGCGAAGATGTTGAGCAAACTCCAGTCGCCACTCCCGTAGCGTCGCCTTACGGATGTTTAGCCGTTCCCCCTGCTCTCCCATCGCCTTGACCACCAAATGAACATGGGGGTGGGGCTGGTCGGTGTGCAGAACCATGGCGTACCGATTTTTCAGAGCAAATTGCTCGCGTGCGAATGCCCGGCTAGCCGCGAGGACTCCTTCCGCCGGGGTTCCCGCCGGCATCGACAGCACGATGTTATGCACCAGCTTCACGGGCTTGCGGCCTGGCCTGCCTGAATAGGCCGACTTGGCTTCCTCCGCATCGAGTTCGAGGTCCCAGTCCTCCACCAATTCCTTCACCGACCCCCTGCCCTGCAGAAGCTCGCCACTGTCGGTCTCGATCTCAAACTCCGGGCGACGATTGAGATACTTGAAATGAGCGACGACTCCTTTAGCGCTGGTGCCACCGCCGGAGACCTTTACCACGACCTCCGGCGCGCGCTGAACCGTACGCGCCACTTGCGCGACTTGGGCCGGTGACAGTCGGTCGGTACGGTCCAGGCCGCGACGCGCGTAGCTGAGAAGATCGAAGAGTGCGGGTCCGTCCGACATGCTAATGATGCGCTGAGGCATCACCTGATTGCCAACTTAGGACGTTCGCCCGCATAAGTCCATGGATATGATCGCGCAGGCTTTCACAGATCTTCAACATGGTTCTAAGATCCTCCCGGTTCGGCCCGGTCGTCTGGCCATTCTGGTGGCTTATGCGGGCGATTTGGTTGATGTTGTTCCCGATCGCTCTTAGCGCCGCGACCGATTGCCTGACCGCATCCAATTCCACCTTAAGCAATGGGGAGACAGCCCTGACGTGCGCCCGAATCAGGTTCGACACATAGGTCGCCGGGGCCATGCACCGAGCGGCAGCCCGCTCACGGAGCAACGACCAATCGCCTGAGCTGAGCCGGACATAGACGCGCGCAAGTCGCGCTGGCCGTTCGTTCGAGGTCTCAGCGGTCATGTCTGGCGGCGTCGCTGTGCAAAGCATCAGCTCAATCATGCGCTTGACGAGTGCCCACTCAGTGAGCTGCTGTCGCTGCGCAGCCGCGCGAAGCGCCTCCTTTGTCGCCGCTGACACCCGACATTGAATAAATGAATCCGCCGCCATGGCAACAATCGTGTGACAACAGCCGCCGATAGGCAATCCTGCGTTTCGACGCAATATCCGCCAAAACTCCACACTCTCTTCGAGCCGCACGACATCGAAGCAACACAGTCCCGCGCCTCGATCTGCTGAACCGACCACCTGACCTTCTGCGTGGCGGACGGTTTGATTCCTGCCTGTTTCGTCCGAAAATGCATCGATACTCCGGGGGACTTTCTTGCGCGATTCGGGAATAATTTGCATCACGTGACAGATTGTCCCTGAACGGCCAGAACCGCGATGTGCGAAAAGGGCTGAGTATGGCTACCTCAGAGCTTCGATCAATCGAGCCACTTCAAGTACTTCGTCTGCCCCAGGTCTGCAAAGTGACGGGTCTGTGCCGATCCATGATCTACCAATTAGAGGCCGAGCGGCGCTTTCCATGTCGAATCAAACTTGGCCTGCGGGCCGTTGGTTGGATCGAGGGCGAGGTGCAGGAATGGTTGGCGGTCCGCATCGAGCGCAGCCGCGGCTGTGCATCAGATTGAAGAACCTCAAAATTCTCGGCACTTGCGCAACCCTCGTCCGAATCGACCGATCCCGCTGGTACGGCGCGCGGCTCACTTCTGCGAGCAGCTTGCCCGGCTCGGACGATCAGGTCGTCGCGCGCAATTCTTCTCGCAGAACCCGGCGCAGCGTTGCCTCCAGTGGCTCCTTCTTGCGGCTGGCATGTTCACGCAACGCAGCGTTGATCAGGCTCTGGTAATTGCCGCCGCCTGCCGCGTTAACCAGTTCGTATGAGAACTGCGGGATGCCCGCCCGCGTCGAAGCATGCTCAATAGTGATCGAGCAAATGTTGCCCTCTTTGTCGACGTCGAGGATCGTGTTCTCGTCTAGATCGCGGGTCTCAACGACTGGCGCGTCACGGAATTCGATAAGCAATGTATCCATTTCCTCAAAATACCGAATCTTCATAAGACGAATCCTGGCAAAACACCTACTACGGTGTCGCTGCTCATAAACTAACCCGCCCTACGTAGGGACACCACGTTCGCGCCCGCGCGTAGCCCCTCGAGATAGTCCGCCCACGCCTGCATCATTTTGCGACGCTCCGGCAGCCGCTTTGCTTTGTTATAGGCGGCACGAACCGCATTTCCCTCGGCATGTGCAAGTTGCAGCTCGATCAAATCGGGATGCCAACCCTGCTCATTCAAAGTCGTCGATGCCATGCTGCGAAAACCGTGACCGGTCATTTCTTCATTGGTATAGCCCATGCGACGCAACGCCAGGTTGATTGTGTTTTCGCTCATGCAGCGCCTTGTCGTGGTCAACGCTGGAAACAAATACATTCCGTTTCCAGTCAGCGCGTTCAGCTCGCGCAGCAACTTCACGACTTGCTTCGACAGGGGAACGATATGCTGGTCCCGCATTTTCATTTTTTCGGCCGGGATGCGCCATTGCGGCTCGTCGCCGTCGAGATCAAATTCGGACCATTCGGCATGCCGCAGCTCACCGGGTCGAACGAACACAAACGGCGCAATACGCAGCGCGTACCAAGTCACTGCTTGCCCTTTGTAGCACTCAATCGATCGCAGCAACTCGCCGATCCTGGCGGGCTCGGTAATCGAAGCGTGGTTGGTACTGACCACCGGCGCCAATGCGCCGCGCAGATTCAAGGTCACGTCATGTTGGGCTCGCTGAGTTACGACGGCACAGCGACACACCTGACTGATTCTCTGTCGGGTGCGGTGAGCGGTCTCGTGAAGCCCGCGCATTTCGATACGCTTGAGGACTTTGAGCACGTCGGCCGCCCCGATCTTATCGATAGGTCGCGTACCCAGATAGGGGAACACCAGAGTTTCAAGGGTCCACACCGCTTTAGCGTAAGTTGCCGGTGCCAGCCTGTCTTTCTGCAGCGGCAACCACTCGCGCGCGACCGCTTCGAAAGTGTTGCCTCGGGCGACCTTCTCTGCTTGGCGGGCGCCGCTCGGGTCGAGACCCTCGGCCAACTGCTTGCGAGCCTTTTCTCGCTTCTCACGAGCCAGCTTGGCGCTCGTGTCCGGATAGCTGCCAAACCCGAGCATCTTCTCTCGCCCTTCGTGACGATATCGAAACCGCCACAACTTACTGCCGTTGGGATTCACCAGCATCGTCAGGCCTTCTCCATCGGCCAGTTTGTACGGCCGGACTCTCGGCTTGGCAGCTTGAATAGCTTTGTCGGTGAGCATGTGGGTACGACTGCGTGAACGCGCTCCGTACCCACAGATATACCCATACTGTGGGTACGCTGTCAACGGATTGAGTCGGACGTCCTGGGATGGTGAATTGTCACTTTAGTCTTGTTTTTCAGTGTTTTATGGATGTCTCTGGACGTTCTTGGAAGTGGTGATGGTGCCGCAAAGAGGATTCGAACCCCTGACCCACGCATTACGAATGCGTTGCTCTACCAACTGAGCTATTGCGGCGCGCTACCTGAGAAGGGCGGGCATTCTAACCCGCTGAGCCATCCGACGAAAGGCTGCCGACCCGCTTTGTGACGTCGCGCAGGGTCCGGGGCAAGCGCGAAGATCACGTGCTCTTCCCGGCCCTTCAATTCATTCGACCACGGCCCCGCCCCACGCTTTGAGCTGCGTAATGACGCCTTGCACCAGAATCTCCGGCGCGGAGGCGCCGGCGGTCACTCCGACGGTTTTCGCGCCGTCGAACCACTCCTTGTGCAGAAACTCGGGCCCGTCCACCAGAAACCCGGGAATGCCGACCTTGTCGGCCATTTCGCGCAGCCGGTTCGAATTGGAGCTCGATTTCGAACCCACCACCACCAGGACGTCGCAATGTCCGATCAGGTCCTTCACCGCGTCCTGGCGGTTCTGGGTGGCGTAGCAGATGTCTTCTTTCACCGGCGCCTTGAGGCCGGGAAATCGGGTTCGCAGCGCCTCCACGATGCACGCGGTATCGTCCACCGACAGCGTGGTTTGCGTCACGAAGGCCAGATGACCGGCATTGCGCACCGCTACCCGCTGCACATCCTCGACGGTCTCGACCAGGTAAATGCTGCCGCCGAAGGAGGTGTCGAACTGACCGATCGTCCCCTCGACTTCGGGGTGTCCCGCGTGACCAATAAGAAATACCTCGCGCGCCTCGCGCGCATAACGCGTGACCTCCATGTGCACCTTGGTGACCAAGGGACAGGTGGCGTCGAACACCGTTGAGGGCCCGGCGCTGCGCTTCCATGTTGCACCACGCGCGAAACGCCGTGCGCGCTGAAGATCACGGTGGCGCCGGTCAGGCACCTCCTCGAGTTCCTCGACGAACACCGCACCGATGGTGCGCAGCCGATCCACCACGTATTTGTTGTGGACCACCTCATGGCGCACGTAGATGGGCGCACCGAACAAGTCGATGGCGCGCTCGACGATGTCGATGGCTCGATCGACGCCGGCGCAGAATCCACGCGGATTGGCGAGAAGTATTTGCATCAGTGTTTCCGCCTTGAATCGAACAGTGCGTCCAGCAGAAGCAGCGCGGCGCCGACGGTGATCGCCGAATCCGCCACGTTGAATGCTGGAAAATACGCCCGATCCCAATGAAAGTGTATGAAATCGATGACATGACCCAGTCTGATCCGGTCGATCACGTTGCCAAGCGCGCCGCCGAGCACCAGGGCCAACCCGGCGGCGAGCAGAATACTGGCGCCGCGCGGCAGCCGCACCAGCCAGACGATGATGGCGATGCTCACGGACACCGCGAGTCCGATGAACACCCACCGCTGCCAGCCCGAGGCCGAGGCCAGGAAACTGAAGGCCGCGCCCACGTTGTGCATGCGGGTGATATCGAGAACCGGCAGCACGCGCGTGAACTCGAATTCGCCGTAGTGGCGCGTGATATAGCCCTTGGTCACCTGATCCAGCAGCACGATGAAGGCCGACAGCAGCAACCAGGCCGTGGCGCGGCTACGGTGTAGGGTGACGGTCGCGTTTCCGACGGCGTTCATGCGAATTGACGCTCCTCGCCCGGGCCTTCGACGTTGACGACACAGCGTGCGCAAAGTTCCGGGTGCCGGGGGTCGCTGCCCACATCGCTGCGCAAGTGCCAGCAGCGTACGCACTTTGGCTGGGTACTGGGTTTGACTTCGATCCAGACCCCCTCCGCACTCGCGGGAACCGCGTCGCCCGGCGGCGTATCGGTCAGCTCGATACGAGCCTGGCTGGTGATGAGGACGAAGCGTAACTCGTCCTGTAACGCCGCGAAACGCGCCGCGTGGGGTTCCGTCGCGTAGAGGGTGACCTCGGCCTCGAGCGGTGCGCCGATCTCGCCCGCGGTGCGCAGCCGCTCCAGTTCGCGCGCCACATCGGCCTTGAGCGCGATGAACGTCGGCCAGTCGAGCGGCGATTCGCGTTCCGCGCCGGGCGGGAACTGGTGCCAGGTGGTCAGGAACACCGAGGCCGCGGGAACAGCGGGAAGGAAAGTCCAGGCCTCTTCCGCCGTGAAGCTCAAAATGGGCGCGAGCCAGCGCACCATGGCGCAGGCGATATGGTACATCGCGGTTTGCGCGGAGCGGCGCGGCGTGCTTCGCGCGCCCGTGGTGTAGAGACGATCCTTGATGATGTCCAGGTAAAAGCCGCCGAGCTCGACCACACAGAAATTATGGATCTTCTGATAGATGTCGTGAAATTCGTAGTTGCGGAACGCCGTCACCACATCGTTCTGCAGCGCGAACGATTGGGAGATGGCCCACTGATCGATGGCGACCAGTTCATGCCAGGGCACCGCGTGCTCGACCGGATCGAAGCCATGCATATTGCCCAGCAGGAAGCGCAGCGTATTGCGCATGCGGCGATACGAATCCGCCATGCGCTTCAGGATCTCCGTCCGACACGCTCATTTCATTGGCGTAGTCGGTGGCGGCGATCCAGAGCCGTACCACATCGGCGCCCAAGGTGCTCGTCAACTTCTGCGGCACCAGAATGTTGCCGATGGACTTCGACATTTTGCGGCCCTTCTCATCTACCGTGAATCCATGCGTGAGAACTCCGCGATACGGAGCACGGCCGTGCATGGCCACCGAGGTGAGCAGCGAGGAGTGGAACCAGCCGCGGTGTTGGTCCGAGCCCTCGAGATAGAGGTCGGCGGGCGCGGTGATCTCGGGCCGCATGGCCGTCACGCAGTGATGCGCCATTCCCGAATCGAACCACACGTCCATGACGTCCGTGGCCTTGTCGTACTGTCTCCGCATCCGGTCCCAAGAGTGCCGCGGCATCGAGATCGAACCAGGCATCGATGCCGTCGCGCTCCACCTGCTTGGCGACCTCCTCGATCAATTCGGCGGTCCGCGGATGCAGCTCGCCTGTGACCTTGTCGACGAACAACGGGATGGGCACACCCCAGGTTCGCTGACGCGAGACGCACCAGTCGGGGCGCCCGGCGATCATGCTGCTGATGCGCTGCTCGCCCCACGCCGGCATCCAGTCGACGTGCGAAATCGCTTCGAGCGCACCCTTGCGCAATCCCGCCTGATCCATGCTGATGAACCACTGCGGAGTGGCGCGAAATATCACCGGCGTCTTGTGGCGCCAGCAATGCGGATACGAATGATGATACGGCTCGCCCTTGAGCAGCCGGCCGCGCTCGCGCAGAACTTCGATGATGTGCGCGTTGGCGTCGAACACTTGTTCGCCGGCAAACAGCGGTGTCGACGGCAAAAATCGTCCGTCGCCGCCCACGGGATTCTCGATTTCCAGGTTGTAGCGACGGCCCACGATGTAGTCATCGAGTCCGTGGCCGGGGGCAGTATGCACCGCACCGGTTCCCGCATCGAGCGTCACATGATCGCCTAGGATCACCGGCACCTGCCGATCGTAGAATGGATGCTGCAGCACGAAGGTTTTCGAGGGCCGCGCCCTTGGTCTCCGCGATCACCGTCCAGTCGGTCACGGCGAGGGCATGCATGACGGTCTTCACCAGCTCGGTGGCCAGCACCAGGCGCTCGATCGCCGTTCCCTAAGTCGAATTCCACCAGGCAGTAGTCGAACTGCGGGTGCACCGCCACCGCACGGTTTGCGGGCAAGGTCCACGGCGTCGTGGTCCAGATCGGCACCGAGGTGGGCACATCGTCGAACAATGCCATTTGGTCGGTGCATCGCAAGGCCCATGCGCTCGGCCAGACGCGTCGTGATCGACGACGCTCGAATCGAACATAGACGCTCGGCGAGGTCTTGTCCTCATACTCCACTTCCGCCTCGGCCAGGGCAGAGCGGCAATTCAGGCACCAATGCACCGGCTTGTAGCCCTTGTACAAATGACCGTTCTTGATGATGGTCGAGAAGCCGCGCAGCTGCTCCGCCTCGTAGCGCGGCATCATGGTCAGGTATGGATGATCCCAGTCGCCCAAGACCCCCAAGCGTTTGAAGTCGGCGCGCTGTCCATCCACCTGCTTGAGTGCGTAGGCGCGGCAGGCCGCGCGGAAAGTCTTCGCATCGATTTTCTGACCTACCCGTCCGTGCGTCTTTTCGACCTGCATCTCGATTGGCAGACCGTGGCAATCCCATCCGGGTACGTAGGGGGCGTCGTAGCCGTCCAGGGTGCGCGACTTGACGATGATGTCCTTGAGCACTTTGTTGACGGCATGGCCCAAGTGAATGGTGCCGTTGGCGTACGGCGGTCCGTCAGTGAGCACGAACGCGGGCCGGCCTTTCGCCGCGGCGCGGATCTGATCGTACAGCCGGACGCGCTCCCACTGCTCGAGCATGCCCGGCTCGCGGTTGGCAAGATCGGCCTTCATCGGGAAACCCGTGTTCGGCAAATTGATCGTATTTTTGTAATCAGCCACTATTCACCTTTCGACAAGAGGTCACGCGCCTGAGCCGCATCGACCCGCATTTGTACCTGCATTAAATCCACTGAATCGAACTTGAGTTCATCGCGCAACTTTGCGACGAACTCGACTTCGATGGGCCTTCCGTACAGATCACCCTGAAAATCGAACACATGCACTTCGAGCAATGGCTCGACTCCGTTCACGGTGGGCCGCGTGCCCAGGCTCGCGACGCCGTTCAAGGGCTGCGCCTCGATACCATGCACTCGCACTGCCAAAATTCCCCACAACGGCGATTTGCGCCGCATGAGCCGCAGGTTCGCGGTCGGAAATCCCAGCGCTCGCCCCAGCCTCTCGCCGTGGGCCACGCGCCCGATCATGCGGTAGCGGCGGCCCAACAAGCCGCGCCGCTCCCGCGCAATCGCCGCTGCTCCAGCCGCTCGCGCATCGCGGTGCTGCTCACGCGCACCCCGTCGACGATGAAAGGAATCGACCTGTTCGACGCCGAAACCGTGCGCTTCGCCGGCCGCGCGCAGGCTGTCGAATCGTGCCCTGCGCCTTGGCGCCGTAGCGAAAATCATCGCCCACCACGAGATGCCGCACGTTCAGGTCCGCGACCAGCAGCTGCTCGACGAAGCACTGCGGAGACATGGCGCAGATCTCATCGTCGAACCGCAGCGTCACCAACCGGTCGACTCCCAGGGCAGCGAGGGCCAGATACTTCTCCCGCCAGCGCGTCAGTCGCGGTGGCGCCCCCGCCGGATCGATGAATTCCTTCGAACTGGGCTCGAACACCAACACCGTGGACTCACAGCCCAATTCGGCGGCGCGTTCGCTTTAGCACACGAATCATGTGCTGATGACCGAGGTGCACCCCGTCGTAATTGCCGACGGTCAGTACGCAGCCGCTGCCGGCGGGGCGGCGATCCGTAGGGCGGCCATCCGCGGGCCCGCCCGCTGCTTTCCGGAGATTGTGGAGTCCGCGCACTAGTTTCATGGCGAAAACACCAGATTATACTCAAGTTTTCCGAGCCCAAGGCGCCTGGTTTCAACCGCTGCATTGACAAGCGGCGGGCTCCGTCCGCAAACTATGCGGCTCGTTTTAGGAGTCCTCCGCTTGGCGAATACGAAATCTGCTGAAAAAGCTGCCCGACAGTCGACCGTTCATCGCGCCCGCAATGACGCGCTGACCTCGCATCTGCGCAGCGCCATTCGAAAGGCCACCGCGGCGCTGAAGGCCGGAAACCAGGAAGAAGCCACCGCGGCTCTCGCCCATGCCACCCCGATCATCGACAGCATGGTCAACAAGGGCATCATTCATCGCAACAAGGCCGCGCGTCATAAGAGCCGGCTCACGAAGCAAGTTCGGGCGCTGGCGAAGTAACTTTCGAGTATCGTCGGCGTTTTCGCGGAAACGCCCTCCGACTGCCGACCCATCCCCGTCAAACTGCGCGGCTTGCTTTTGCAGCGGCCGTCTCGTCCAGTTGATCGTCGGTTTGCGCTGCGCGCGACACCCGCGGATGCGCTTCGAGATAGCGCATCACGGCCTGTTTGAGTTCCTCGGTGCCCGCACCGGTGGCGCCCGATATCAAGAATACCGCTCCCTTCCAGCGCAGCCGGCGAACGATGTCCTTGGCCCGGCGCTCCGCTTCTTTGGGCTCCAGAAGATCGATTTTGTTGATGAGCAGCCATCGTTCTTTATCGGCTAAATCGGCGGCGAATTTCTTCAGTTCCGCGACGATGGTGCGGGCGTCCTTGACCGGATCGGCGTCCGGATCCGGCGGCGCCATGTCGATCAAATGCAGCAGCACGCGGGTGCGCTGCAGATGCTTGAGGAACCGGATGCCGAGCCCGGCGCCCTCCGCGGCGCCCTCGATGAGTCCGGGAATGTCGGCCATCACGAAGCTGCGTGCCGGGCCGGCGGTGACCACTCCCAGATTGGGATAGAGCGTGGTGAAGGGATAATCCGCCACTTTGGGCCGTGCCGAGGAGACCGCACGAATCAGCGTGGACTTGCCGGCATTGGGGAGGCCGAGAAGACCCACGTCGGCGATCAATTTCAGTTCCAGGGTGAGTTCGCGCTTCTCGCCGGGAAGTCCGAGCCCCGCCTTGCGCGGCGTGCGGTTGGTGCTCGACTTGAAGCGTGTGTTACCCCAGCCGCCCTTCCCGCCCTTGGCCACCAGCAGGGTCTGGCCGTCGGCGGTGAGATCGCCCAATTGCTCGCCCGTTTCCACATCGGCAACCACGGTGCCGACGGGGACAGGAACGTAGGTATCGTCTCCGCCATGGCCGGTGCAGTCGTTGCCGCTGCCGCCCTCGCCGTTCTGGCCCCGGTAAGTGCGCGAAATGCGAAAGTCCGCGAGGGTATTCATGCCCTCGACGGCCTTCAAGTACACGCTGCCGCCGAGCCCGCCATCACCGCCGTCGGGACCGCCGAAGGGCGCGGATTTCTCGCGCCGGAAACTCACGCAGCCGCGACCGCCGTTACCGGCTTGCACTTTGAGTTTGGCTTCGTCGACGAACTTCATGGTGATGGGCTTTAAAATCAAAAGGGGGACAGGTGTTGGCCTGACCCCCTTTCCAAATCCAACGGGCGAGCGCTTGACGCTCGCCGTGACGGTTATTTCGAAACGACGTTGACGTAGGTGTGCTGTTCGGCGCCCTTGACGCGAAACTCCACCGTGCCGTGCGCTTTCGCGAACAGGGTGTGGTCGGTGCCGATTCCGACATTGACGCCGGGGCGATACACCGTCCCGCGTTGACGGATCAAAATGTTGCCCGCGAGCACGGACTCACCGCCGAACTTCTTGACGCCCAACCGCTTCGAGTGCGAATCGCGGCCGTTACGAGTACTGCCGCCAGCTTTCTTGTGTGCCATCTACTTCACTCCTGCCAAAACGCTAAGCGACGATCGACGTGATCTTCACGTCGGTGTAAGGCTGCCGATGAGTCTTCTCACGCTTGTAGTGCTTACGTCGGCGAAACTTGACGATTCGGACCTTGTCGCCCTTGCCATGGCTTTCGACCGTGGCGGTGACCTTGGCGCTGCCCACGTACGGAGCCCCGATGGTAACCGAGGCGCCGGCACCCACCAGCAGCACCTGACTGAATTCGACGCTGGCGCCCCGATCCGCATCGAGCTTCTCGATACGCACCACAGCACCTTCTTGGACGCGGTACTGTTTACCGCCCGTGGCAATCACGGCATACATGGTTTTCGACTCCAGCTGGGCAGCCCTAAGGGTCTGCAAAAGAGCCGCGAATTGTACGGCGCCCACGATCGAAAATCAAACCGGCACCGGGACTTAGCCCGCAGCGTGTCCCACAAGACGACGAATTCTTAGGTAACATGGCCTGTTCCCACAGGCAATTCATGAAACTACAACAGATTCGCGAACTGGTCACCGCCGACTTCGAGGCCGTCGACCGGGTCGTCAAACATCGTCTCCACAGCCAAGTGGCCCTCGTCGATCAGGTGGCCAGCTACATCATTTATTCCGGTGGTAAGCGGTTACGCCCCCTTTTGGTGCTTCTGGCGGGCCGGGCCTGCGGCCACCAGGGGGACCAGCACATCGAGGCGGCCGCCATAGTCGAGTTCATCCATACCGCGACGCTTTTGCACGACGACGTGGTGGACGGCTCCTCCCTGCGCCGGGGTCGCGAGACCGCCAATGAGGTGTTCGGCAACGCAACCAGCGTCCTGGTGGGCGATTTCCTCTATTCGCGCGCCTTTCAGATGATGGTGGCCCTCGACCGCATGCGCATCATGCAGATCATCGCCGATGCCACCAATGCCATCGCCGAAGGCGAGGTGCTGCAACTCATGAATGCACATGATCCGAATACCTCCGAAGCGCGCTATATCGACGTCATCCAGCGTAAAACGGCTCGGCTATTCGAGGCGGGGGCACAGATCGGGGCGGTTCTGAGCGACGCGCCCCCCATAATAGAAGAGTCGCTGGCGCGTTTTGGCCTGCATATCGGCACGGCCTTTCAACTGGTCGATGACGCGCTCGACTACGAGGCCGACGAAGGTAAGCTCGGAAAACACCTCGGGGACGACCTGGCCGAGGGAAAACCCACCCTCCCCTTGATTTATGCAATGCAGCATGGGAATGACACCCAGCGCGACATGATTCGCCATGCCATCGAGCATGGTGGATTGCATAATCTGGAGGAAATCACCCGCGCCGTTGCAAGCCTCGGGGGCCTTGCGTACACTGCGCGCCTCGCTCAGCGCGAGGCAGATCAGGCGCTTGCTGCGCTGGCCCCCCTTCCAGAGACCGCTTTCAAAGAAGGTTTGAGCGAACTCGCCAAGTTCGCAGTGGCCCGCAAGCACTAGTCCGCGGCCGACATTCGGGGTGTAGCTCAGCCTGGTAGAGCACTACGTTCGGGACGTAGGAGTCGCAGGTTCAAATCCTGTCACCCCGACCATTGATTTTCCTAGCAATTTTATCTCCAATCATGCACTTGGTGTCAATTTTAAAGGCACCTTGGTGCAGATTTGGTGTGAGTTTCGTCGAATCTCTACGAACGGCGGAGGACCGATTCAAGCTGCCGCGATGACAGTAGGTCTGCATTCCGCCCAGTCGCTGCGGCTTTCCGCTGGGTCGTGGAGTTCACCCCTGTCGGCGACGGGGGCTCGAGCAAGCGGTTTCCAAGTCCTTGATGATTTCGCTCCCGGTGATAGTGGTTCACATACTGTGCGATCGCGTACCCAAGCGACTCTCTTCCATCGCGGGCCAGTTGCCGCTGCCTCATTCATGAACTGTCTAGATGCGGAGTGAGGCCGGCGACGCGTACGGACCTGGAGGCGATGTCGATCAACAACAGGATGCATGCGTGACCAGACCCCTGATTGACCCTGATGATGCCGGAGGACCTTTGTCGCCTACATCCCTGCGGCCCCCTGCCGAGCGCCCGCGGTCGCGAGTTCCCTGACAAGCACGTGCCATCGTGTCGAGTTCTTTATTCGTAGGCGAATTCGATCGAAATGCCTCGTAGCCAGAATCACGCAATTGGCGCATGGTGCGAGCGAAAGATCGTCAACCATCAACTCGCTTGATCAGGACTCTTTTGAGGAAACGCTCCATGCCCAAACTCAAGGACCCCAACGTTTGGTTTCAGAACGCCCTAAAGGTCACCGAGGACCCAGCCGCATCCGGTTGGCTGAAAAATGCACTTGTCGAAGCGATCAACCGTGACCCTGCCGACGCGGCCGGAGATGCGGAGGTCCTCTGCAGAATTCTTAGACTGCGAGCCGCTGCGGTTCAAAAGGCGGGACTCTCCGGCGCGACAGCCAAGTCGCCCAAGACAAAGGCTTCGGCGAGGATTGAGTCATAACAGGTAGGGTGAATCCGGTAGTGTCGGGTTCTACCGCAGTCCAGATCCAAAATTCTGATCTTACTCGCCTGTATCCCGCAGTGGCCCATCCATGCCCCCGACAAGTGCCCCGTCTGCCGTCGGGCGGTATGCTCAATCTCGTGGTTCACTTCGGCCTCGATAATGACGCTCCAGATTGGATCCAGTAGTTTCTGAAACCGCGCTCGGATGGTTTTCTCGATGAATATTCCATTTCTCAACAGAAAAGAGTTCGCCGCGCTGGCTGGCTGGCGGCGGGGACATAGCTCCTAGCATGACGCCTGTTCGCCGCATGCGCTGCTCACAGCGCATAGCGCGAACGATTCGCGGGACCGCATCTTAAGTCAGCGATTGCAATTCACCTGAATGTCCGAAGTACCAGACACCGAGATCCGCGTCGGCGTCAGCAAGACCAACAATGAGCAATAGGAGACTCGATGTGCTAAGGCGCGAGCGCGCCATAATTTCCTGAAGCGCCATGACATCGCTCTGCGACGGGTGAGGTGTTTGTTCGGCGTGCGTGTGCCACTCACCGAGATAGGCCAGTCCCCGTCGGGCGAATTTGGTAATTTCGTTCTGAGCTGCACGCGGATCGGACCTGAAGGCGTATCTCGACCGCTCATCGGTTCGATGCGGACCTGCCACCTCGCTGACGAGGACGAGTTCCGGTGTGACTGTGCCGAAGAGTTGCCCGCCCGCCTCACGAGCCGATGCTTTGGCTTGCCGAAATCTTCTGACATAGTCTAAAACACCGAAAGTAATCCTCATCCGCTGGAGGGAATCCGGGAAAACCGCCTCCCAGGCAGCGCTTCGATGACGCCCGAAAAGCGTTAACCCTCGCCAGCGGCCCATTCGAATTCTTTGACCGTGTTGCTGGCATCGAACTCTGCGGCCGGTGTTCCACCGCGCCGGATAACCTGTTCGCGCGATCCTAACCACGCGCGCCGGTGCGTGTGTGCAAGATCGCCCGTGAGTACATCGAGCACCAGTGTTGCCGCCATACCGACAGAATTGTTCAAATCGACAACCCCGTGCGGCTGAAAGAAATTGCCACATCCGGCCTCGACGATAAGCGACTTTGCCTCCGGCGGCCATTTGGTTAGACGGAAATCCGGCACACCTTCGGCGCTGAAGCGGGCGAAAAGGGAATCACTACCAAATAACGCAACGGCATGACCCGCCAATGCGTATTCCTCAACCCAGGTGGCGATGTGCACCGGAGGATTGGTCAATGCGCGTCGCCATTGATCCAAAACGGCATCGCCCGCGAGGTCGATACCGGCGCTCACAATCACATCACATGCCGCCAAGCGATGCAGGTTCTCACCGGTGAGGCTTTGAACTCGTACGTCGAAACACTCAACCCCGGTCAATTGCGGAAAGTCTCGGAGGAGCATTTTCCGAGTAGCCGCGGCTTTATTTTGACGAACGTACCCCAAGCCTAAAATGTGGCGGCTCGTGTTGGCTGCCGACAGTTCATCGGAATCGACCAAAACGAAGCTGCCGACCCCCATTTGCGCCAGGAGTCGGGTGACCGCGGCACCCAATGATCCGCAGCCGATGATCCCGACGCATTTGGCCGCAAGCAGGGCTTGTTGCGGATCGTGGTCGCGGCCATGAATCCAAGACGGATCCACCCGCTCCACGCGGCAGCGGTGGATAGGCTGGGACGCCGAGAACATCGCCACCGCGGAGCCAGGAACATGATTTGCCCTAAATCCATTGCGAAACTGCTTACTCGGCACGCTGGGCATCTCGGTGCCGACGAAAACCGGGCCACTGACCGTGGTGGCGCCAAAAAGAACGGGTAATGACTCGCCCGGCCGCAAGAACGGATTCAAGGCACCGCGATCGATCTTCGCCAGGACATCTTGCGCTTTGAGGGGATACTCATCAGGCATCCAGGGTTCTGGAAGCCAATGCAGCAACGTTTTCCGTATCTCGCGCCGATCAACACTCTCCCCTCGGTGATCGAGCCATCGCCCTACGCTATCGGCGTTATCACCTAGGATGATGCGAGCGCCCTTGCCTAACCTTGCAAAAAAAAACGTCTCGGGTCGGTGGACCGGGCGCGGTCAGCGTCATGAACAGCGGGCCGACTTCCGTCTGCGACAGGAGCTGCGTCCAGTAAGCGCTGAACTCACGCGCAAACTCCTGCCTACGGCGAGGCTCGTCATAGTTCAACAGACTGGATGCGTCTACAATGCTCGTGATCGCGCGATCCCCGGCGCAAGCCCGCCACGATGTACGCCGCAGGCACAGGAGGCCGTCTTTCTCCACGTGCGGCCATTCGCCGAGCTTCAAGGACGAGACGATCACTCGCGGTTCCGATTTCGGGAACGCGCGATCAATGATCAATAGCAGTCGATCGACGCCCTCGCGGGCAAATTGCCCTGCTGGGACCGCGAGGCTCCAACCCGCCCGTGCCATGAGCGCCGAACGCTGTTCAAGGTCCGCAGCCTTGAGCCGCCGCCACGCACCGGGGCGATGCCGCTCCAGCGCCTCCTCGATTGATTGAACGTCCGCGCCCGAAAAATCCACCATTATCCAAACCTACGGTCTCCATCATCGCGCTGGGCCGCATCCGGCGAAGTCACAATGAACGGGGTCCGCGCCTTCTTGCCGCTGCTGGAGTCTTCATCGATGGGCTGATCGCTAAAGTGAGTGGTACCAAATACCTCGTCCCAAGCCTTACGCGCATCGGCTCTCGTGCAGCCATCCTTGCTGAGTGCCTGCAACGTCCGCAGCGCCTCGGCAAGGCGATCGCGGAAGTAGATCACTTCTGCATCGCCGTGCTCGGCAAGATTCTGCCCGGTGAGCACCGGATGGCCGATCTGCTGCGACCCCACCAACTTTTGATGAATGGCCGTCCAGGTCTCATGCAGGGATTCATCGTCGCGGCCGGGGCTCGCAACAAAGTGATCAACGACGAGCTTGGTCATGCAAATGCCACTGGTGGTCTTCGACTTCCAAGCAATGCGACTGCGCGCTTGCTTCTTCGTGAGTCGGGTGATTCGGCGCAACTGACTGCCGTCGGTCTGTCCGGTATTGAGCTCGCCGACAATTCCGTTGTACCACGCCGTCACCGCGCGCGCATCGGACTTCACCCACTCATCGCCGCTCGCGTGCTCATGAACGGCCACTTCATCGCCGCTCCCATTTTGGCGATAGCTCACACGATAGATGGGCATATCAATGTGATAGCCCTCCGGGTAGATCTGCCGTACGCAGTTGTCCTTGATCTTGGCCGGATACTTGAGGCGGTCGTCTTGCTTAAGCGCGGTGCAAGCCCGCTCGCGCGCCGCGTAGGGCGTCAGTGCCACGCCGTCGGCGTCCTGCAAGTCGTCCTTGTCAAAGTACTGTCCATCGTCGATGTCATAGTCGGTTTGCTCATCATGGTGCATCGTACGCATCGCGTAAGAACCCTGCGATGCCTGCACCACGGGAAGCGGGTGCCCGTCACGCTCCAATCCTGTATTCAAACGGGTGCGCCCCGCATTGCGGCGCTCCCGCATCTCATCCTGATCGGGCTTTTGCAGCGTCACTTCATCGCCGTGGTAGTCCGTCATCTCGTCGTGGCAGTTCAATATCGTCATGGCTTGCTTTCCTCGAGTGAAGATTGATCGATAGCGGGAGCGGCACCAATGGCGTCCCGGAAGGCAGAGAACGGCGGTTGTGTGCTCATCGCCGCCCAGGCGTAGTCGACATCCGAAACGGCCTGCCGCGCGAGGGCATTGAGCACTTTGGGTCTCGCGTCATCCATTTGTTCCAGATAGTTGCGCAGTTCATTGGAAGGGCATTGCGCCGGCAACCGGAACGCAAAGCTCCCATCGCCGCGCAATTCCGCAATTTTCCGGGCGATGTAGTCGCAGCCCACGGCCTGCGCATCGAGACTCGCCGCAACGGCGCGAAGACCCGCGCGCCAGCCCCAAGCACCCCGATGCAAACCCCATGCGGATACTTCCTCGCCGCCTTGCGCGGGCAGCGTACCCAGCATGAAGAGTTGGATAGGCCGATCCGACTCACCGCGATCCCTGAGGATTTCCACGGCCTCGACCATGCCGACCACCCCCGGGTTGTTGGCCCAAAGGCCTCCGTCGACATAGACGGTTGTCGCATTTCCCGACCCAGGCTCGGTCAATCGGGTCATCGAGCGAAGAATAGGGGCTGCGGTGGTGGCCATGCACACATCGACCAACGTGCGCTCATCATCTCGACCATTGAGTCGTGTCAGGTGAGGAGTCTTGAAGACGACTGCCGAGTGGCGATTGATATCCAGGGTCGGAATCGCAAGCGCGATATTCCGCTCGCGATACATCTCGATCACGGTCTTGCCTCGGAACGTATCTTCCAAAACGCGGCGCAACGCAATCGCGCCACGGCGATTTCCCGCCCGGGAGGCACGAACAAATTGACCGAACCACGGAGTTGACCGCGCCCACTGATACGGGAAAATCTCACCGCCATGGCGCTGGTAAAGGCTCTCGACCTTGCTCAAGGGTTCGCCCGAGGCGAGCGCACACGCGACAATACCGCCGGTGCTCGTACCGGCGATGAGGTGAAACGCCTTGCCAATATCAACCGCGCGCGCCCGGTGGAGTGAATTTAGGCGGCTGGCAAAGACATTGAGGTAGGCAGCCTGGTAGACGCCTCGCATTCCTCCGCCGTCCAGGCATAGGACGCGGAATGGCTCAACTTGGCCCATATATTGTGGGTATATCTCCCTGAAAACCCATATATTGGGGTTCTTGTAGTTATTTCAAGGCCACCGGACGCACCTCAGCGTACCAGACCCGTCCGCGTAAACTTGGGCGATCAGGGACTACCGCGTGAGCTCGCGAGCCCACGCTTCAAGCGCCGCGCGTATCTCCCTCATATACCCGTAGCGGTTGTAGATCGCCGTCACGCTCACATCGGCGTGTCCCAACAACCGCTTGATCAAGGGCTCACCGCCGATGCCTAATGACTCGGCGATATGAGTCACAGCGGACCTTCTCAAATCGTGGGACGTGAACGGCGCTGACAATGCAGCACCATGTTTCGTCAGGATCGCGCTCGGCAGGCGCGTCTGATAAAACTTCGCGATGCCGCGAATCGGCTTCTCGCCCCCCGTTGTCGACAACACGTAGTCGCCTTTCCCGCCCTTGAAACTATTCTCTAGAATCGCCACCGCCGTCGGCACCAGCGGTACAGCATGCGGTCGGTTGGTTTTGTATTCGGACGCCGGAATACTCAGGAGCCCTTGATTCAAATCGACCCACGGCCACCGTGCGCGCCCATTCCCCGGCGCGACAGCAAGACAAGAGCATGAGCCGCGCGTGATTATCAAAGGCAAACCCGGAATCCGCCGCGCGCCACACGGCGCGTACTTCATCGATTGAGAGCACCCTATCGGCCTCTCGCTTCTTGGGTAGGTGCCTTTCCATTCGGCTTGCCGGATTATCCTCGCGGTTGACGAGCCGCTCTTCGATCGCCCATCCCACCATGAGTCGGAGCACGCCCAGCGCCCGGCGTGCGGCTTCGATACCGCCGTGCGCGCGGCCTCTCTTCGGATCAAGACGCGCCCGGGGCGCGCGCACTTGACGAATGAGACTGCGGATCTGTTCACGATCGAGCGCATCCACGGAAACTTCCCCGAGCTGTGGAAGGATGTGGGTCGCAATCGCTTGCTCGTATTTGCGCACCGACTTAAGGTTCTTCGATCGCGCGTAGTCCTCGAGAAAGCGCTCCGCGAGCGCCTCGACTGTCAGGCCCCCGGCGGCGGCACGCTCCAGCGCGATCATTGGGCTTTCCCCTGCGTTCGCTTGCGCAATAAACTCATTCGCCCGTGCACGCGCCGCTTCCAGGCTCATCGCGGGATACGTGCCTAAGCTCAAGCGATAGCGCCGGCCTTTTTTCTCAAAGCCGCGCCGCGACACCCCGCCCTCGCCGCGGACCCGCAAGACTAGGCTCCAGGTGGCGGCAAGGCCGCGACCGACCCGCACGGCAAGACCGGGCACCGCACTGTCCACAATCTCTTCCTGCGCCTCGCGCGCCTTTTTCAGTTCGGCCTTGAGGGCTGTATCGTTAAGCCGAGTCATCGACTGCCATTTCCGCCTTTGCGTCAAAATGACCCCCATTGGATGTCACTGACGCGCCAATGCCAACTGGGTGTTTCGGCCGAATTGACAGCGTTTTATTGTAATTCCACTTGTTGGTGCGGCTCTTCGGACCGCAGCGGACCTTGGGGGCCGACGCACCGTATCCTGCCGCCGCATCTGTAGCGGATCGCCTGGCCAATCGCGCGCAGCGGCTCGCCGAGCACCCGCTAAAGCATCCCGCGGCTTGTTCTCAAGACTGAACCGGGCCAGCATCCGTCGGGTGCGTACAGAGTCAATTCGTCGCCAGGCATTGCTGCTACCGTTAATCTTGCTGACTTGCTCCGTTCACGCCGCCGATGTCGATCAGAATGGCGACGAAGAGATCAACGCGCTAGCGTGACCGTGCAGGGTGCACGTTTCGAGCTCCGAGGTCGATAGTGTGGCAGTTTGAATATCGATCCCGCCTCGAGCTCAAGGGCGCAGGATCGTCGCCCCGGTCATCGGATTGGTCAGTGTTACATTCTCCAGCGCCTGGATGCGCCATTCGCCATCGCGATGCGTCACCACGGCCAGGATCAATGTGTCGATCTGATGCGGCCCCGCCGGATGCGCGGTGCCGGTCCTGAGCCGCGTCCAGAAGTGGAGGATCGCTGCGTTGTCGGAGATCGAATCGATATCAGGCGCGTCGATCGAAAGCGTCGAATCCCGGTAGATTGAGGCATGGATGCTCGCGTGGCCGGCGACGATCTGGTCGACCCCCCGCCAATAGGTCGCGAACCGATTCACGAATGTCGCGTTGGGGTGGAACAGCAGGCCGAAGGCCTCCATGTCGTGCGTGTTCCACGCTTCTTGGAAGCGCGTCGTGATTTCTGCCGGCCCCGTTCTCGACTTCATCATCCCCCCTCCCCTCGCGTTATCGCAGCCGGCTGACCAAAATTCAAACTGAGACACTAGCCCGAGGTCGGCCCGACTATTTCACAGACCCTTGTGGCAATGTCGAGTGCATCCTGAAAACCGTTCGCCTGCACGCCACGTATCCGCTATACATTATCGCCGGTGAGTAGTCGATTGAACAATCTCACATTTGTCTCACGCCACAAAAATGCGATGGGGTTAGCGCCGGCCAATTGGCATTCAATTAGAATGGGGCTATGAAAATGCCTATACCCGAGCGCTCGAAGGAATGGGACAAGGTTCGCGAACACGCCCCTTGGTGGCCCATCGAATTTGGGACACCATCCACTAGCAGTTCAAGCGATGGCTTGCGATACGCTTTTTTCCCCGTTGTTCGTCGGCTCGTAATAGAGTGGCAAGGGGACTTGACGATTTATGACACCGGTGAATATCAGTTTCGCGGCCTGTTGCATGGGCTTGGCGCGAAGCCATCCTTCATGAGTCAACGCGGTCGTGTCAATCTCGATGACTTGCCTATCATCTCGACGGTTGGTGAAAGTCGCTGAGGCGCAAGCTGGTTGAGGCAGTGCGCGCGAACCAACGGCCCTCCAGAGGCTGAGTCGTCGGTTTTATAACGTACCCCCTGGCGGCCCCAAGATTCCGTGCGCTAGGCAAGAATTCGGGTTCACCTAGCAGGTATATGCCGCGGATGGGCGCGGATGCCGTCAGCAAACTCCAGGTTCAATGCCAAGATGGTCCCGAGCCAGGCGCCCGGCCCCACATCGGGGCAATAAGGGCGTAAAGAGCGAGGTCCAGAGCGGGCTCTGTTCACGGCCCATTATCGCTGTCGTTTCAAAGCGGTCAGGGCCTACTCTGGGCTCATGGGACGCAGTGCGGCCATCGAACAGACAAATGAGGTATGCCAGTAATATAATAGGCGGTGGCCGCGAAGAGGAACATAATGAACATCCCGACCGAGCCCATCGGCAGCATCCCCCGCCCGCTCCCCCTGATCGAGGCAATCAATGCCGAGGGCGATGGCACCGACCCGAGCTTGGACGCCCTCTACGAGGAGGCGACGCGTGATACCATCGAGCAATTCGAGGCCACCGGTTCTCCCGTGATCACGGATGGCGAGCAGCGGAAGTACCACAATTTCTGGACGTACAGCGTCCACGGACTCAAAAACACCAGCCCCGATGGATTCAAAATCCCGTTCTCCGCCGGCCACACGCGGCGCATGCTGCGCCTGACGGCCGAGCCATTCCGCTATAAGCGTTACGCGGATCAATATCTCGATCTTGCGCTTCGGTATGCGCACGTTCCGCTGAAGCAGGCGGTCATTTCGCCCTCCGCGCTGAGTCTCATGTATCCCGCCGAGGGGATTGCCGGCTATTCGCGCGATCAATTCATCGAAGACCTGCTGCGCGAGCACGAAACCGAAGTGCGCCGCTGTTTGCAGAAAGGCGCCTACAAGGTGCAGATCGACTTTACCGAGGGACGGCTTGCCAGCAAAGATCGATCCGTCCGGCAACCTGTTGAGCACTTTCATCGACCTGAACAATCTCGCGCTGTCCCGGTTCTCCGCGGCGGACCGACAGCGCATCGGCGTGCATACCTGCCCCGGAGGCGACCGGGATTCCACCCACAGCGCGGATGTCGATTACGCCGAGCTGCTCCCGAGCCTGTTCGAGCTCAACGTGGGAAATCTCTACATCGCGCTGGCGGGAGAGACGGATCGGCCGAGAGTGCTCAAGACCATCAGGCAGTACTTGCGGCCGGATCAGAAGATCTTCGTGGGCGTGGTCGCGCCGATCGATCCTCATCATCGAAACGCCGGAAGAGGTCCGTGACCGGGTCCTGGAGGCTGCGCAGTACATTCCGGTCGAGCAGCTCGGCACAACGGATGACTGCGGATTCTCTCCGTTCTGTGATGACACGTCCACGACTCGTGAGAAGGCATTTGCCAAAATTCGCGCCCGAGTCCTTGGCACTGCGCTCGCGGCCGAAGCGCTTGGGCGTGCGCTGATGGATTCGGACGAAGGCGAAGAGGAGCGGTTGCGCAGCCGCCGCCCTGAAGAATGCCGAAAGCATGCGAATCGCGCGCCAACGCGCCGAGCGCGAACTGCTCGCCGCGAAGGAGGCGCTGGAACGCAAGACCGAGGAATTGCAACAGCAGCGCGAATGGTTCGAAGTCACGCTGTCCAGCATCGGCGATGCGGTCATCACGACCGACGTCGAAGGCAAGGTCACATATCTGAACCCCGTGGCCGAATCGATGACGGGGTGGAGCTCGACGCAGGCCAGGGGCGAGCCGACTGGAGCGCGTTTTCCGCATCATCAACGAGCACACGCGGCAGAGCGTCGACAATCCGATCGGCAAAGTCCTGCAAACCGGCAAAGTCGTCGGCCTGGCGAATCACACAGCGCTGATCGACAAGAACGGGCGCGTGATCCCGATCGAAGACAGTGCCGCCCCGATTCGGGATGCGAAGGGCAACGTTGTCGGCGCCGTGATGGTTTTCCATGATGTGAGTGAGCGGCGCAGGGTCGAAGACGCGCTGCGTGCGAGCGAAGAGCGGCTGCGGGCAACCTTCAACCAGGCAGCCGTCGGCATCATTGTCGCCGACTGAATGGGCGGTTTCTGGAAGCGAATCCGAGATTTTGCGACATCCTGGGTTATTCATTTGACCAATTGCAGCGATTGACCTTTACGCAGACATCCACCCGGAGGATCTCTCCGAAACGCAGGCGCAGATGCGCATCCTGCTGGCGGTGAGATTCCGCATTGCGCTTTCGAGAAGCGCTATGTCCGCAAGGACGGGGCCGCTATCTGGGGTCGCACGACCCTTGCGCTAATGAGGGAAGCGGGCGATGAGGCTCAACGCATGATCGGTATCGTGGAGGACATTACTGATCGGAAGGATGCGGAGCAGGCTCTGCGTGAGTCACGCCTACAGGCCGAGCAGTTTCGCAGCGGCTTGGCCGCTATCGTCGAATCCTCCGATGATGCGATCATCAGCAAGACGCTCGAGGGTGTGATTACGACCTGGAACCAGGGCGCCGAACGCATTTTCGGTTACACCGCGGAGGAAGCCATCGGCAAACCGATCACGCTGTTGATTCCAGCCAACCAGATCGACGAAGAGCCCGCCATCCTTCAGAAGCTCAGGCGCGGTGAGCGCATCGATCATTATGAAACGATCCGCGTGAGAAAGGATGGCACGCTTCTGGACGTGTCCCTGACGGTCTCGCCCGTCAAAGATCCAACGGCGACCATCATTGGCGCCTCGAAGATCTCGCGGGATATCACCCAACGCAAGCGCATGGAAGTCGGCATTGCGCGAGGAGATCGCGGTACGCGAACGTGCCGAAGCGGCGCTTCGCGAGGCGGATCGGCGCAAGGACGAATTCCTGGCACTCCTCGCCCATGAACTGCGCAACCCCTTGGCTCCCATCCGTTATGCACTAGCCGGAAACAAGAAAGGCGGCAGAACAGCCGAGCAGCGAAAGCGTGCCGAGGAGATCATCGACCGGCAGGTCGCGCATATGAGTCGGCTATTGGACGATCTACTCGATATCTCGCGTATTACGCGCGGCAAGTTCGAGCTGAAGAAGCAGTCCCACCGAACTGACGCTGGTGATCGGCACCGCGATCGAGACTGCCCGGCCCATTATCGAC
Organism: uncultured Gammaproteobacteria bacterium; assembly: GCA_963799885.1. Lineage (GTDB taxonomy): Bacteria > Pseudomonadota > Gammaproteobacteria > Steroidobacterales > Steroidobacteraceae > Bog-1198. The sequence goes on from CAWCYX010000011.1 coordinate 59,229, forward strand.
GCAAAACATCACACCCTGTCGCTCGATCTGCCCAAGGTCGCCGTGCGGCTCGAGGCAGACCCCGTGCGCCTGGCGCAGGCATTTTCCAACCTTCTGATCAACGCAGCCAAGTACACCGATCCCGGCGGACACATCCAGCTGCGAGCCGTCGCAGGAGGGACAGGAGGTCGTCGTGACGATCCGCGATAACGGCATTGGGATATCTGCGGATATGATGCCGCGATTGTTTACGTTGTTTGCTCAAGCGCAGACGGCACTCGGACGCGCCGAAGGCGGCTTAGGTATCGGGCTGTCGTTGGTGCGCGGGGTCGTGATGCTTCACGGAGGAACCATCGAGGCGCGCAGTGACGGACCTGGCACCGGAAGTGAGTTCATTGTGCGGCTGCCCATCGGAACGCCGGTGGAAGAGGTTGCCGACATGGAAGCCACCGCGGAACATCCCGCGCCCGGAGCCGGACTAAAGATACTTGGTCGTCGATGATAATCGGGATGCGGCGGATGCGTGCGCATCGCTCTTGGAACTGTCAGGGCATCACGTCCAGACTGCCTATACCGGCCGACAGCGCGCTCGAGCTTGCGGAGACATTCCGGCCTCATGCGCTGTTGCTGGATATCGGTCTACCGGATTTTAACGGATACGAATTGGCTACGAAGATCCGAGCGTCGCCGTGGGGCCGCGGCGTCATGCTCATTGCCGTAACCGGTTGGGGGCAGGAGGAAGACCGGGCGCCGTGCGCTCGAAGCCGGCTGCGACCATCACCTGACAAAACCCATCGCGCCGGAAACGGTGGAGTCTTTACTTCAATCGCTAAATCCGGGGTCTCGCAGTACCAAATGACGTCGGTGTGGCACGAACGCCGAGGGACCGAGGGAGCGGGTGTACCTCCAACGAATCCATGCATTCGACGGAAAGCAGCGTAGCTGCCGAACTCAGAACGTTATGTCTAATCGCCTGTTTACACGCTTGGAGGGGGCGGTATCGGCGGCGAGCTCGCCGGCCCAAGCCTGTGGGGCGAGCGGGTACTCACGCTCAACCCGCAGCGAAGTTCTATCGCCTCGCCTTGAAGTGAATGGCTGCCGACAACGACTGTTCAGGTCATGTCCACGGGGCGCAACGCGTGAGATTGCGCCGACACAATCTTGGGACGGGCGGTGCTGGCGCTGCCCAAGGTGGGTGTTAGCGTACTTCGAGATTCTCAAGCAGGGAGACAGCGCTCGCGAATAGGGAGCTAGTGTTGTCCATCAAGGTCTTAAGTCGGCTTACTTTGACCCGCATGGCCCTGCATTGGCCAATGACATTTGCCCTCCTTACCGCGGCGTTACTGATCTGGGGAAGCCGCGCTCATCTGGAGCGATACATCACGACGCAGCGTGGCATTGGCTACTGGCTGGGCGTGATCGGCGGATCGATGATGCTGCTCTTGCTCCTCTACTCTGCCCGCAAGCGAATACCGGCTTTCCGTAGAATCGGATCGATTTCCTCTTGGTTCAATGCCCACATGTTTCTCGGAGTCTTGGGGCCGGTCTTGATCCTGTTTCACACTACGTTTCATTTAGGAGCCATCAATAGCAACGTCGCTCTTTTTACCATGGTGCTGGTGGCCACAAGCGGTGTACTGGGCCGCTACATCTATACTCGATTGCACGCCGCGCTGGACGCCAGGGTACGTACCCTGGCTAAACTTCAGGCTCGGAACGCTCGGGGTCGATCGGGTCGGGATCGGCTTGCAGTTCTGCCGGGCCTGCTGGACACCCTCGACCGATTGGAGATGCGTTTGTCTCCTCCGCCCAAGGACCCCATCGCCGCCGCTTTTCATATGAGCACCGCGTGTTACAGAGTCCCTGTCGCCCATTGGATCGCACGTCAAACTGTCGACCATGCTGTCCGCATTGCTGTCAGCACTGGGTACCCCGTTCTGCGCAACCCCCGGCGGCTGGCTGTACTTGCCCGCGGTTATGCATACCGACGCCTGCGCGCTGCACGGGGTGTGGAAGATATCCGGACGTATACGACCTTGTTTTCGTGGTGGCACATCCTGCACATGCCGCTGTTCTTCATGTTATTAATCGCCGCAATCGTCCACGTCATCGCCGTCAACATTTATTAGGCGTCGACCAGAGTGCCGTTGTCACGCTGGTTGTGGCCTTACCTAACCTTCGGCAGCATTTGCCTGATGAACCATATCCACGGGTCCACCACCACAGGCGGCGGTTTACTGAAGCTGGAGTATTCCGTTGAAAGCCCTGGGTGCAAGCTTTACATAATCGAGATATTTTATTTTCGGGAGATTGCGAGCCCTTGATTCTGCCAAGTATGATTCGCCGCGGGGGCCATTATAAAAATTTACACGGGACGTGCCGCCATGACCGCTGAACCAGTCTTTCGATTTCCGGTGATTTGTCCAACGTGTCGCAAGGAAACACTGAGTACTTTGAAAGTTGGTATGGTCGCCGCAGCGCTGATCAGCGGCCGACCCGTGCGCCTGTACGCGCCATGTCACGACATATACTGGGATGCGCACCCCATTGAATTGGAGCAGGTGCGAGAGTATCTGAGCGCACCATGGGTCGACGCTCCCTGTCAGTCCACGGCTCGGACTACTGACGAATTACTCTGTCACCACCCTGTCTCGAAGGATGCATCAACCGCGCTCTGAGAGCCCGTACCACAAAACCAAATCTGAGCGGCATGCGCAAGGGAGCACGCCGTGCCGCATATCCTTTCTTCGCTCCGACAATGGCTCGGTGCCTAAAGCTCGCTTCTCGTACAGTGTTCACTCGATGTGATTGCCGCGAATCAGGGCCTACGATTGGAGCCGCACGCCCCTCGGTGAGCCGCACAGCTTACTTCCGGCGATAGCGTGATGGTCGACGCCTTCCCTGGCGTGGTTCCTGTGCGGCTCACCAAGCGGTCGCATCTCGGAAAGCGCTCATTGCTACTCGTTCGGTACCCAAAAATCGATTGAGGCAGGAGCGGCCACGGCGTTGGCGGGTCCCCCTGGCGCCCACCACGGTAGGGCCTTCGCCCAGGTATAGCCCTTGGCCCAAGTGTAGCCTTGCGTCCAGGTGTAGCCCTTGGCCTAGGTGTAGCCTTGCGACCAGGTGTAGCCCTTGGCCCAGGTGTAGCCCTGCGACCAGGTGTAGCCCTTGGCCCATGTATATCCGCTCGTCCAGGTATAGCCGTCCGCGGAGGCGGGCGCGCCCCAAGTCGAGCCAGCCATATTCATCACGTAGTAGTTGCCGCTCGCGTCCTGATTTGCCGGCCCACCGAAATGCTGTGTACCGGCAAGATCAGCGGTGACGTTGAGCCCTTGATTGGCGCAACCGATCGCCGAACTGGTGATAGCGTCATTCTTCTGCATGGAGCCCGGATCGATGTTCGCCAGGTAGCTCTGGTACCACATCGATCCGACCATGTGGCCACCCGGCGCGACAACCTCGGGCTTTACGAACCCTTTATAGGGAGGACCGGTGGACGAAAAGGAAGCCAGGCGATCGTCGGTGGGGTCGAACGGCGTGTGATTATCGGTCAGCGCACCGATGCTGATGAAATACGGCACGTTGCCCGGCTCACCGATCGTCATCGGACCGGGCCCCTCGTTGCCCGCTGAGACCACGACCACGCGCTCGAACAACGTCTCGGCTTCCTCATAGCGCTAGAGTCGCCACAAACATAGGCCGACGACCGCACGGCCGGGGACGAAGTAGCGCAGGTAGGACGGCGTGTGTTGGGATTGCCAAAGATGACGCCCGGCTTGTAGATGCCGAGGCCGGTCACCGCCCTCTCTTTCCCACCCATGATGCGCACATACATTTCGGAGCCGGGGGCGGTCATGCAACTAAGTTTGCCCCACCGGCCGACAGGGTAAACATGCGGCAGTAATCTTCCAGATTTCGCCACGAAACTCAAACCGATGATGACGCCTGAGTTCGGCGAGCGCCTGTCGAACCAATTAACGGCTGACTATACTGGGCGAGCGCGCCCCAGGGCCAAGAGGGTGCCGCTTTGGTTCTGGATCATGCCGCCATCCCTGAGTCGCCAGCCCAGAAAGCCGACCCCGACTTCGTCACCCGAGACACAATTAACCTCGCCAAGCCGGCGAGCACTATCAACGCCGCTCGGGCGCTATCGGCGCTACAAGAGCGTGAAAGCAGAGTGATCTATCCATTTAACCCCTCGTTATGTGACGGCGTTCCCCCTTTAGGAGTCGCTTCGGCTCTTACCGGTCAAGTAGTTGGCTTGTGAGAAAAAGGTTTAATGGATGCGCACCACACCGGGGCTTGGAGTATTGGCAATGCAAAGAATTTTATTAAAAATAATCGTGGCAATGACAATAGGAATGCAGCTTGCTGTCGCGGCTCCGCTGCAGCATCAGCGAACTTTTGCCAGGGTAAGGTCCCATGAGAGTTACATCGTGCAGGCGAAATCGACGGGGGATGCGATTGCGGCTGTTCGCGGGGTCGGCGCCAGGGCGACGCATGAGCTGGAGATCATCAATGCTGTAGCTGCCACGCTGACGGAAAAGCAAGCGGCAAGGTTGCGTTCGAATCCGGGGCTAACTCTCAGTGTGAATAAGGTCGCCAAGATTGCCGGTAACGATGTACAGCCCTATGTTGTGGAACACACCCAAGCGAACCGACTCCATGCGTCGGGAATCACCGGGCGCGGCGTCACGATTGCCTTTTTAGATACGGGCTGGTGGGGCCAAAAGGCCGTTCAACAAGATACGCGTGGCAGAAATGTGGTGCTACAGGGATACGACGCCATCGGAAATACCGTCGGTGTCGGCGCGCCCGGTGACCACTATGGTCATGGAACACACGTATTGAGTATCGCCACCAATAGCGCGCTAGCTGCGGACGGGACTTATATCGGGATTGCGCCGGACGCCGCGCGGGTGGTGGTACGGGCATTTGACCAGAATGGCGGGGGCAGTTATGCGAACACCATCCGAGGAATCCAATGGATTCTGAACAACGCGGCAATCTACAACATTCGCGTCGTAAACATGTCCTTTGGCGCGACACCGCAGTCTTACTACTGGGACGATCCGCTGGCTCAGGCCGTCATGAAGCTCTGGCAAGCGGGCATCGTGGTGGTCGCTGCGGCTGGAAATAGTGGGCCCGCAGCTCAGAGCATCAATGTGCCGGGAAACGTGCCATATGTCATTACGGTGGGTGCTACAACCGACAATTACACGCCGAACAATCCGTCCAATAACCGACTTGCGTCGTTTTCGAGCACGGGGCCGACCTACGAGGGCTTCGTGAAACCTGAGATTGTGGCGCCGGGGGGCCACGTGATTGCGGTGCTTCAGGGCAGCTCGACCGTTGCTCAGGCGCACCCAACATTCCTCGGAACGAACGGTTATCTCGGCTCTTCGTACTTTTACATGTCCGGCACGTCGATGTCCGCGGCTGTGGTTTCGGGAACCGTCGCCTTGATGCTTCAGGCGCAGCCCAATCTTAAGCCGGATCAAGTGAAGTGCAAACTCATGCGTTCTGCCCACCCGGCTATTAAGGCTGCGGGGCAACTAGCCTATTCGGTATTCCAACAGGGAGCAGGAGAGATTGACGCCTACGCCGCGGTGTTTGAGCAAGATACAACATGCGCCAACGCCGGACTGAATGTGACTGCCGATCTTGCCGGCACTCAACATTTCGGGGGACCGGCGAACTTAGGCTCCGATGGGAACTATTACATTATGGACATGCAAGGCTCCGCTTGGGGTACGCCGGCCTCGGCCGACGGGTACACGTGGAGTAAGGGCTATCCGGGCACCCAAGGCTATACTTGGTCGCAAGGCTATACCTGGGCCAAGGGATACAGCTGGAGCCAGGGGTATACCTGGGCCAAGGGATACACTTGGAGCCAGGGCTATACCTGGGCCAAGGGGTACACCTGGAGCCAAGGTTATACATGGAGCAAATCGCTTTCCTCCGCGTCGACGGTCGGTTCAAGCAGTCTATTGGCCAGCCCTGCCTCGATTAATGCGTGGGTGAGCAACGAATGAATAAAGCACGGCGGACTCTTGCCCCGCGTATGCTGTTTGCGACGAGGGGCATCCAACGTGACGTTGATCGCTGCCTTCATAAATCGGATTAGCCATGACATCCAGTACTGAAAAGCCAGCCCCAAACACCCTACGGCGGGGTCCCTCTCGCGCAAAAGATGGATCGATTTCCGTAGCCTTCAAAGAGCGCGGCACGAGCGAGCTTGAATGGCGCGGCAAGCTCGCGTCCGATGAGCCGAGACCTTCGGACCGGTTTAGTAAACTCAGCAACGTTGCGTTGACTATTGTGGACGACTCTCCAATCGATGACGAAAAGATCAGGGTAAATCGGAACGGATTATTTGTTGGCTATAATCCGTACGAGAGCGGCTGCCTCGGCGGCAAGCCTGCGGTGCGGCGCCAGGATCTGCGTAAACTGAGCGAATGGCTAAAAATACGCAAGCGCGGCAACCGCAAATGACCAGGTTATGCCTTGGGCGATAGCGCAAGCTCCAAAGCGACACAGCAACGAGGTTGCTTCTGTTCATTTAAACGTATCACTGACAGCCATTAAATGAAGGGATTGCCGGTAGAACTCACTCGCACTATGGTCGGTTGCTCGGAGCATCGAGGACGGCTCTTCGGACCGCAGCGGACCTTGGGGTGGAGGGAGTGGTGAGTCCGGTAACAATCACTGTGAGGCAACGACCCCAGCACATTCCTAGCTATTTTTTCTCTGATCATGCACATGGTGTAAGTTTCACAAGCACCTTGGTGCAGATTTGGTGTGAGTTTCGTCGAATCTCCACGAACTGCGAAGGACCGATTCAAGCTGCTGCGCGATGATAGTAGCTCCGGATTCCACCCAGTCCCTGGCAGCGTTTCACTGGGTCGTGACGCTCACCCATGTCGGCGACGGGGGACTGCAGCAGACGGTTTCCAAGTCCTTGATAATTTCGCTCCCGGTGATAGTGGTTCATATACTGTGCGATCGCGTACCCAAGCGACTCTCTTCCAATGGAGGCCAGCTGCGTCATCCATGAACTGTCTGGATGCGGGGTGATGCCGGCCACGTGTACGAGCCTGGAGGCGACGTTGAACAACAACAGGATGTATGCGTGACCAGACCCCTGACAGACCCCTGATGATGCGGGAGGACGTTTGTCGCCTACAATGCTGCGGCCCCTGCCGAACGCCCGCAGTCGCGAGTTCCCTGACAAGGACGTGCGATCGTGTCGAGTTCTTCATTCGTAGGCGAATTTGCTCGAAATGCCTGGTAGCAAGAAGCAAGAATCTTGTAATCCGCGCATGGTGCAAGCGAAAGATCGTGAACGATCAACTCGCTTGATCGGGACGCTTTTGAGGTACAGTCCATGCCCAAGTGCGCATTCCGGTCATGACGGACAGCTGATCCGGTGATGGCGGACAGCATCGGAGCGAAGCGACGTAAGCCGAGTGGTTAGATATCAGACTGTCCGGCATGGGGCAAGTCGGGTCGTGGTTTTCGCATGGAGTCTTTGGACGAGATTTCGATTCGATGCGAGGCGTGAACGATGCGATCCAAGATGGCATCGGCGACCCGGCCGCCGCCCAAGTACTCATGCCAGTCGGTCACGGGCAGTTGCGATGTGATGGTCAGGGCGCCGGAGCCGTAGCGCTCTTCGATGGCCTCGAGGAAGTCTTGTTTTTGCGGATCGGAGAGACTGCCAAGGGCAAAATCGTCAACGATCAGCAAGTTTATTTTGGCCAAGCGCTTGAGGAGGCGATCATAGGTACCCTGCGCCCGAGCCTGCACGAAGAGGGTCAGAAGTGCGGGCATACGTAGATACTGCACGCTGAACCCTGAGCGGCAGGCGTTAAGGCCAAAGGCTTGAGCGACGAAGCTTTTGCCGGACCCCGACGGACCGATGATGAGCATCGATTCGTGGGCCTTGATCCAGCGGTTTTGTGCCAGCTCGAGGACTTGATCTTTGCGCAGACCCCGAGGGGTAGAGTAGTCGATATTTTCGATGGCGGCGGCGCGCTGTTTGAACCTGGCGACCTTCAGGCGCGCGGTAAGTTTGCGATTTTCCCGATATAGCCATTCGTCATCGACGAGGAGGCCCAAGAACTCGGGCTTGGAGAGGTCCTGGTGATCGCGCCGTGCGAGGCGATCTTTGAGGGCGGCGGCCATGCCGAAGAGTTTCATGGCGATGAGTTTGTCGTGGGTCTGTTCAAGCAACATTGGATTTGAACTCCTGGGGTGTTCAACGATGATTGGATGCGTAGATTCGACGTAGGATGGGTTTTTCTGGTTGAGTCACCTCGTTTTTGTCAGTGGTAATAGCGCGGGCCGCGCACGTTCGCGGCACCGAGCGCGGCCGTGGGGTCATCGCCAGCCGTCGTGCTCGTCGTCGCGCTCTCCATGCGCTGTTTGAGCATGGTCTTGATGGTGCGGTAGTGCGGGGAGCGGATATCGAGTGCACGGGCGCAGGCAAGCTCGAGCCTGGCCGGGGTGAAGCGCTGCGAGAGCCGTAAAATGCCGAGCGCCGAGCGATAGCCCTGCTCCGGATGGGGCTTGGAGCGGATCACGTGCTCGATGAGCGCGGCGGTGTGCGCGCCGACGCTTTTCCCCCAGTCGATCAAGCGCGAGGGCGTCCATTCGAGGTGCGCCCGGTGCGAGGCGGGCCGATGCTCAGGATAGGTGCTGTAGTCGTACTTGACGAAGCTTCGTACGTGCGTGGTGATGCGTTTGCCGCGATGGATGAGCTCGACGGTGCGCCCGGTCGCGCGGGCCCACATCGATTCGCCGACCAGGGTGTAGGGGACCGAGTAGAAGTGATCGCCGAAGGCGATGTGATAATCGATGTTGACGCCGACTTTCTTCCACTCGGCATATTCGTACGGCTCGGTGGGCAGGGCTTTGAGGGCCGCCCGGTCGAGCCGCTCGTAGAGCGCGCGGCGCGATTGCTTCACGTGACGCATCACTCGATCATTGAGCTTGGCACAGAGTCCCTCGATCGCGCTGTTCAAGTCCTCGAGGTGGTAAAATCGATGGTGTCTCAAGACCGCGAGGATCCAGCGCTGTGCGACCAGAACTGCCGCTTCCACCTTGGCTTTATCCCGAGGTTTTCGCACGCGCGCCGGGATAATGCAGGTGCCGTAGTGCTCGGCGAGCTCGCGGTAGGCGGGATTAATCTCGGCCTCGTAGCGATCCGGTGAGGCGATTGCCGAACGTAAATTATCGGGCACGGTGATCGATGCCACGCCATTGAACGCCTCGTACATGCGCACATGGCAATCGAGCCACACGGGTAGCTCCTGCGAGAGGGTGGCGCGGGCGAAGGTGAAAGAACTCGCCCCCAACGCGCCGACGAAGAGCTGCGTTGGGATGCGATCGCCGGTGTTGGGATCGATCAGCGCGAGCCCGTCGCAGAAGTCGACGAAGCATTTCTCCCCGCCGCGATGCGGCTGACGCAGCACCACCGAGAGGCGCTTCTCGAAGCGCCGATAGAGCTCGGCAAATTGCGAGTACTGGTACCCATCAGGGTGTTCGGCTTTGTACTCCTCCCAGAGAAGCGCGAGGGTAACCTGGTGATCGCGACGTGCGAGTTCCTCGCGCACCCGCGCCCAGTCGGGAAGCGGGCGCGCCGGCGCGCGCTTCGGGGTGCTACCGCCGGCGCTGCGATAGAGCCGGCGCGAGAGTTCTACTTCATCGGTTTCGGCGATCTGCGCCCAAGCGCTGAGCCCCGCGAGCCTCGCTCGGCGTAGGCAGTCCGAGACCGCTGACTTCCCGCACCCCACGGCGCGCGCGATCTGCCGGCGGCTCTCGATCCCGCCAACCAGATGCAGCCGTAAAACATCTTTGATTTTCTGCATTGCAAGCCTCTGTTGGGCCACCGCGCGCTCCTTTTTCGACGAAAAAGGGCGAAGGATGACACGAGAAACAAAGGCTTACGTCGAATCGACCGCGGACTTCACAGTCCGTTCCGGGATCATGCCGGACAGCTCTCCGCGATGCCGGACAGGGTTCCGCTCAGATGCGCAAATTGTCCGCCATGAGCTCGGAACGGTGTCCGTCATGCCGCCGGAATGCTGTCCGCCATCACTCCGGAATCACTGTCCGCCATGGCCCGGAACGCGCACCCAAGCTCAAAGACCCCAACGTTTGGTTTCGGGACGCCCTAAAGATCGCCGAGGATCCAACCGCATCCGATTGGCTGAAAAATGCACTTGTCGAAGCGATCAACCGTGATCCTGTCGACGCTGCTGGAGATGCGGAGGTCCTCAATAGAATTCTTAAACTGCGAGCCGCTGCGGTCCAAAGGGCGAAAACCCTCAGGCGCGATAGGCAAGGCGCCTAAGACTCCGGCATCGGCAAGGATTGAGTCACCACAGCCACCCCGCCCATGACCTACCAGTCGAGATTGGTGGCCGGAGTCGCTCATGACTCCTCTCGCCCGCCCGGCGTCGGTCGCCATTCAAATCTTAAGGCTCCCGCAAGTCCGTGCCTGGATGGGTCTCTGCCGCACCATGATCCATTAGCTCGAGGCAGCGCATAAATTTCCCCGTCGAGTCAAAATTGGCGTCCGGGCGGTGGGGCGGATCGAAGGAGAGGTAGAGGAGGAGTGGCTGACGCAACGCGTTGAACGCAGCCGCAGCGTATCAGACCCGTTCGCGTAAACTTAGGCGCTCAGGGACTACCGCGTGAGTTCGCGAGCCCACGCTTCAAGCGCCGCGCGCATCTCCCTCATATACCCGTAGCGGTTGTAGATCGCCGTCACGTTCCCATCGGCGTGTCCCAACGAGCTGTAGAAGGATGTGGGTCGCAATCGCTTGCTCGTATTTGCGCACCGACTTAAGGTTCTTCGATCGCGCGTAGTCCTCGAGAAAGCGCTCCGCGAGCGCCTCGATGGTCAGGCCCCCGGCGGCGGCACGCTCCAGCGCTTAGCCGTTACAAGCGCCCGGTCAAGAGAAGCACCAAAACGACGAGAAGAACTATACCCAATCCGCCACTGGGATAGTAGCCCCAGCTCCTGCTGTGCGGCCAGGAGGGAATTGCACCGATCAACATGAGCACCAAAACGATTATCAGAATAGTTCCAAGACTCATTGTCGTGTCCTTAGTGCCACGCGCAGCGTGCACGAGTTGATCGATTTAGAGAACAAGGGCGGAATTCCGATTCATCTGGGTGCGACCGGCATCGCGCACCTCCGCGACCGACAGTGCTGCTCCTCTCGGGAGACTACCCAAAGGCAAACGCGCGGTGAATCGAGTGCCGTGCTCCTCGGTTGAGGTGACTGAGATTCGGCCCGCGTGCGCACGCACGATTTGAGCGCAAATGTGCAGCCCCAATCCCAAGCCATTCCGGCTCGCGGAGACGGAGTGGCGCCAAAATGGTTCAAAAATCTTATCAATGCTTTCACGCGAAATGGGCTCGCCCGCATTCCACACCTCGAGCACCAAGTCATTGCCATCGGCGGTTGCCGTGATCTTGACGGCGCTGCGCGCCGATCCATGCGTCAACGCATTCCCTAAAAGGTTGGAGACCACCTGCTGCAGCCTTCCTAAATCGCAACGAACCGGGCGGTCGACGTTGATATTCGAGATAATTTTGCAGTCGGGCTGTGCGTCCAGAAGTTCTTGAACCACCGTGATGAGTCCGGTGTTGATATTCTTCACCTCCTTCAGCTCGACGCCGATCCCGCCTCCGAGGCGCCCGCGCGCAAAATCGAGCACGTCATCGATCAACAAGGACATCCGGCGCGCGCTTGTTTTAATACGGCCGGCAATCGCCAATAAAGCCGGGTCCTTCAGCTTCCGCTCCAATTGATCGCCGCTCGCGTAGACCGCCTGCAGCGGATTGCGCAAATCATGCCCTAGAATGGCGATGAATTGCTCCCGCAGTTCGCCGGCGGCGCGTTCATCGAGCAACGCGGTATGTTCCTGCTCTTGCAATAATTGATTATCGAGCTGCGAGGCGATGAGCGTCGCAAATCGGGTAAACATGGCCAGGATGCGCGCCGGCACCTTCGCAGGGCTCGGATCGAGCGCGCATAGATTCCCAAAATAGCGCCCGCTGGCCAAGATAATAGGTACCGACACATAGCTCTCGATTTTGTAGAGCTTCGGGACATGATGGGAGCGGTAGTGAGGATCGAGGCTGGCGTGCTCGATCACGATCGGTGCACGGGCTGCCCGCGATTCAAAACAGAGCGTCGTATTGACCGCCAGTTCGCCACCCGGTTTCACGCCAAGATGGATGTCATCCTGCACAGCGCAGGCGGTCCAGTGAGTGTCGGTCACGCGAGCGACTACCGCAAATCGCATGCCGGTTACCTCGCATAGCACGGCCAACAGCGTCGGCACCGCATCAATACGGCCGATGGCCGCGACGGCTTCGGCAATGTCTTCGGGGCTATCATCCATAAATTCGCCCTCGTTCGGTGTCCCGGTCAGAACCGACGGGGACGTTTTTAGCATGTTGACGGCTGTCGTGTGGCTGGCATGGCTCCGCTTGCGGCCAGGTTAGGCTTTGCGACGTAAGTCGTCTGTGCGGTGTCCCACATACAATTTAGGCGGGCCAAAAAGCTCCGGGTGGCCAAATTTCTCTATGTGCGTTACCGAACAGACTAGGCGGCGCGGGAGTACAATATTTGGCGGTTGATTCCCTAAAAGATAGAGCTTGAGCCGGGCGGCGGATTCTTCTTTACAACCTAGATACACCGCGGGATATTCTTGCGCCGGACCCCCTAAAAAATCATTTACTCGCTGCACTGCCACATGCCGAGTCGCAGCGCTGGCTGCCGCTCCTGGAATCCGTCGATATGCCACTGGGCCAGGTGCTTTACGAGTCGGGTGTCACACTGGACCACGTCTATTTCCCAATAACTACCATCGTCTCGCTGCTCTATGTCATGGAGAACGGCGCCTCGGCGGAAATTGCCGTGGTCGGCAACGAAGGTATCGTCGGTATTTCACTTTTCATGGGGGGAGAGTCCACCCCCAGCCGTGCGGTGGTGCAGAGCGCCGGTCAGGGCTATCGGCTGAAAGCGCCCATGATGAAAGAGGAGTTCAATCGAGCGGGGCCAGTGCTGCATCTGTTGCTGCGCTACACCCATACGCTGATAATGCGCGTTCCGGGCCATGGCGGACAGTGATTCCGGAGTGATGGCGGACAGCATTCCGGCGGCATGACGGACACCGTTCCGAGCTCATGGCGGACAATTTGCGCATCTGAGCGGAACCCTGTCCGGCATCGCGGAGAGCTGTCCGGCATGATCCCGGAACGGACTGTGAAGTCCGCGGTCGATTCGACGTAAGCCTTTGTTTCTCGTGTCATCCTTCGCCCTTTTTCGTCGAAAAAGGAGCGCGCGGTGGCCCAACAGAGGCTTGCAATGCAGAAAATCAAAGATGTTTTACGGCTGCATCTGGTTGGCGGGATCGAGAGCCGCCGGCAGATCGCGCGCGCCGTGGGGTGCGGGAAGTCAGCGGTCTCGGACTGCCTACGCCGAGCGAGGCTCGCGGGGCTCAGCGCTTGGGCGCAGATCGCCGAAACCGATGAAGTAGAACTCTCGCGCCGGCTCTATCGCAGCGCCGGCGGTAGCACCCCGAAGCGCGCGCCGGCGCGCCCGCTTCCCGACTGGGCGCGGGTGCGCGAGGAACTCGCACGTCGCGATCACCAGGTTACCCTCGCGCTTCTCTGGGAGGAGTACAAAGCCGAACACCCTGATGGGTACCAGTACTCGCAATTTGCCGAGCTCTATCGGCGCTTCGAGAAGCGCCTCTCGGTGGTGCTGCGTCAGCCGCATCGCGGCGGGGAGAAATGCTTCGTCGACTTCTGCGACGGGCTCGCGCTGATCGATCCCAACACCGGCGATCGCATCCCAACGCAGCTCTTCGTCGGCGCGTTGGGGGCGAGTTCTTTCACCTTCGCCCGCGCCACCCTCTCGCAGGAGCTACCCGTGTGGCTCGATTGCCATGTGCGCATGTACGAGGCGTTCAATGGCGTGGCATCGATCACCGTGCCCGATAATTTACGTTCGGCAATCGCCTCACCGGATCGCTACGAGGCCGAGATTAATCCCGCCTACCGCGAGCTCGCCGAGCACTACGGCACCTGCATTATCCCGGCGCGCGTGCGAAAACCTCGGGATAAAGCCAAGGTGGAAGCGGCAGTTCTGGTCGCACAGCGCTGGATCCTCGCGGTCTTGAGACACCATCGATTTTACCACCTCGAGGACTTGAACAGCGCGATCGAGGGACTCTGTGCCAAGCTCAATGATCGAGTGATGCGTCACGTGAAGCAATCGCGCCGCGCGCTCTACGAGCGGCTCGACCGGGCGGCCCTCAAAGCCCTGCCCACCGAGCCGTACGAATATGCCGAGTGGAAGAAAGTCGGCGTCAACATCGATTATCACATCGCCTTCGGCGATCACTTCTACTCGGTCCCCTACACCCTGGTCGGCGAATCGATGTGGGCCCGCGCGACCGGGCGCACCGTCGAGCTCATCCATCGCGGCAAACGCATCACCACGCACGTACGAAGCTTCGTCAAGTACGACTACAGCACCTATCCTGAGCATCGGCCCGCCTCGCACCGGGCGCACCTCGAATGGACGCCCTCGCGCTTGATCGACTGGGGGAAAAGCGTCGGCGCGCACACCGCCGCGCTCATCGAGCACGTGATCCGCTCCAAGCCCCATCCGGAGCAGGGCTATCGCTCGGCGCTCGGCATTTTACGGCTCTCGCAGCGCTTCACCCCGGCCAGGCTCGAGCTTGCCTGCGCCCGTGCACTCGATATCCGCTCCCCGCACTACCGCACCATCAAGACCATGCTCAAACAGCGCATGGAGAGCGCGACGACGAGCACGACGGCTGGCGATGACCCCACGGCCGCGCTCGGTGCCGCGAACGTGCGCGGCCCGCGCTATTACCACTGACAAAAACGAGGTGACTCAACCAGAAAAACCCATCCTACGTCGAATCTACGCATCCAATCATCGTTGAACACCCCAGGAGTTCAAATCCAATGTTGCTTGAACAGACCCACGACAAACTCATCGCCATGAAACTCTTCGGCATGGCCGCCGCCCTCAAAGATCGCCTCGCACGGCGCGATCACCAGGACCTCTCCAAGCCCGAGTTCTTGGGCCTCCTCGTCGATGACGAATGGCTATATCGGGAAAATCGCAAACTTACCGCGCGCCTGAAGGTCGCCAGGTTCAAACAGCGCGCCGCCGCCATCGAAAATATCGACTACTCTACCCCTCGGGGTCTGCGCAAAGATCAAGTCCTCGAGCTGGCACAAAACCGCTGGATCAAGGCCCACGAATCGATGCTCATCATCGGTCCGTCGGGGTCCGGCAAAAGCTTCGTCGCTCAAGCCTTTGGCCTTAACGCCTGCCGCTCAGGGTTCAGCGTGCAGTATCTACGTATGCCCGCACTTCTGACCCTCTTCGTGCAGGCTCGGGCGCAGGGTACCTATGATCGCCTCCTCAAGCGCTTGGCCAAAATAAACTTGCTGATCGTTGACGATTTTGCCCTTGGCAGTCTCTCCGATCCGCAAAAACAAGACTTCCTCGAGGCCATCGAAGAGCGCTACGGCTCCGGCGCCCTGACCATCACATCGCAACTGCCCGTGACCGACTGGCATGAGTACTTGGGCGGCGGCCGGGTCGCCGATGCCATCTTGGATCGCATCGTTCACGCCTCGCATCGAATCGAAATCTCGTCCAAAGACTCCATGCGAAAACCACGACCCGACTTGCCCCATGCCGGACAGTCTGATATCTAACCACTCGGCTTACGTCGCTTCGCTCCGATGCTGTCCGCCATCACCGGATCAGCTGTCCGTCATGACCGGAATGCGCAGATAACGCAAATGTCGCAAACGGCGGTTTGTAACCGCCACCACACACTCGACCAACAACTGTGCCGCTGGCTGCTGCTGAGCTTGGACCGTTTGGATGGCAACCAACTGGTGATGACGCAGGAACTCATCGCCAACATGTTGGGAGTCCGCCGCGAAGGGGTTACCGAAGGCGCCCTCAAATTACAGCACGCGGGATTGATTAGTTACGCGCGCGGTCATATCACGGTGCTCGACCGGGAGGGGTTGGAAAAGCGCAGCTGCGAGTGTTATGCGGTGGTTAAAAAAGAGTACGACCGCCTGCTCCCAGTCAACCTTGCGGTGTAGCGATTAGGTGGTTTTATCCCATCGTTCGATAGAGGATTTCGGCAAATAGGCGGGTCCATCGCAAGATATTTTCTTCTGAGCGCAAGGCGCGACCTTGCACAACAACCGAGGCCGCTGCCCCTCAAACACGATGCGGATCGAAAACTGTTCGGCGAATAGCTCTTTCGATGAAAGTATCGCTCTGCCACTAGCGGCTCAGTATCCTCGGTCGCAGTATGGAAATGAGACCCGCATCTAAGCGGACACGGCTGCGCATCGCAGCGCGGGAGTCCTATGTGACTTCGACCCAGTCGAACAGCTCGCCTCACCCATTCGAGCCGGAGAACAGATCTTCGTCCGGGTAGCGAAATCTGCGCGTCCTGAAGCTTATGCGGTCGTTGAAGGCAAGCTCGAAGCGGGCAACCCTGACTAGCGACCTGGTGAGGCGTGACGGTACCGTGGGCTGCCTGCCTGCCCAATGGGCGTCGGACTGT
This sequence comes from uncultured Gammaproteobacteria bacterium, assembly GCA_963799885.1. Lineage (GTDB taxonomy): Bacteria > Pseudomonadota > Gammaproteobacteria > Steroidobacterales > Steroidobacteraceae > Bog-1198. The sequence continues at coordinate 75,873 of CAWCYX010000011.1, forward strand.
TGAGATCGCGCTCGGTTTGGGATTGCTCTCGGCCCCATCGCCGCCATTGGGTGATTTCAGACTTGTACGCTGCGGCATTCACCACGCGCGGACGAATCTCGCCAACCAGGGGATCTTTCGTCGATGCATGGAACTGAAGATTGGGCGCGGTACGATCCGGCGGCCCCCGATCTGGGTCTAATTGGCGTGAGGTGTCGAATCCGGTGTCATTTCCGCGCGGAGGTCAGCGAACATGCCCGGTGGTCGCCGGACGTCGAGTTGAGCGGTAGGGTTCGGCGGACATCTGCGGACGGTGGTGGCGCTGGGGGTGGGGAGCATACAGTTGACGAATCTCAAAAAACTGTTGGACGGCGGCATCATTACCCAAGTCGAGTTCGAACAAGAAAGAGCAAAGATTCTCGCCCAACCTGCGCGAAAACCCCGCGGGATCTAGAGTAGTCGTTTATAGCTGCCGGAGGGGGCGGTGATGCCGATCAACCAGCGATTGCAGGAATTTGCGGGTGCCAATCGCTTAACTTGAACGTCGCCGATGAAAGCGAAGGGAGGCGAAGAGACGTACGTCTAGGATTGCCGGATAGCGCATATGTCCCCGCTAGCTATTGCCAAGTACATCACGAGAATTCTCACGACGTGAATGTACTGTCTAAGCTTCCGTCTTATCCGGCAGTCGTCGCAGGGCGCAGGTAGCTCATGGGACTTATCAATCGACTCTTTGGTTCTCTTGAGCCTGAACACCGCGCCGATCTAGCGCAGGCCGTGCGGCCCAGGCGCCGCTTACCCAACAGTAATCAGGAAGCGCAACCAAACATCGGCCGCATCATCTCGTCAGAGAGACGTGTCGCAACCCGGAATATGGACGAGCTTATCGGCATGTGTCGTATGGTCTTGGCCGACGGTCACGTCGATGACGTTGAAGCGACCTTTCTACTCGATTGGATAGAGAATCACTTCCACGCTAAAGATGAATGGCCCGGCAACATGCTCTACGATCGGCTATCGACCGCTATGGCTCACGGCCATCTCGACCCGCACGAGGAATCTGAACTATTGGAAGTGCTTGGTAAAATCGCCGGTGGCCCGCCAACCACATCAAAGCCCGATGTTAGCGGGGCCATACCTTTCGACGATCCAGCACCGCCGATCGTGTATCAAGGTCAGCGATTTGCCTTAACGGGCCAATTTGTATACGGCTCACGCAAACGCGTTGAAGAATCGATACAGGGTCAAGGGGGCGAGTGCTCGCCCTCAGTCTCTAGTAAGTGCGCGTATCTGATTGTGGGCACGTTCGGCTCCGAAGAATGGTTACATTCGAACTTCGGAACGAAAATCGCAAAGGCCGTGACATTGAAGGCAGCCGGGAAGCCAATTCGTATTATCAGTGAACGGCATTGGAGCGACCAGCTACCGTCTTGCTAACGACTGGCTTACCCGCAAAGCTATGGTAGTGGATGAGTCCGGATGTGCCTCGATAGGTGATATGTAGCCAGGCTAATGTCGGAGGGTTCAATCGTTGGCCGTCGGTTCTTGATCCAAGCGGGCAGCGCTTTGGGCTCTAGAACCCATACCTCGTTGCGGGATTGTCGTTTGTCCTCAATGAACCATCCGGGGAACAAAACGACTGGCTGAACCTCGAACGCTTTACCTGTCGAATCTTTCAAGACCTTCTTAATCTCGTTGGCGCAAGCTAGCGCTTGGACCATTGGGTTCCGATCCGGTTTCCGACTGTTTACCATCAAATTGTCACTCTCAACTGCAACGATAGCCTTCGAACCCTTCGGTTTCGTGCGGGTTTTCGTCTCGATTGCATAGATCCCGCGAGAGCATATAACGACATGGTCGATGTTGCCCTTTGGGCCGGGGACGTCGTGGAACACGGCCGCGTCCGCTTCAGCGTATCTATCGAGGAATTGGCCAACTGCCCTCTCGCCATTGCGCCCGAGTTTCAAGGCCATTGCCTTTGGCCATTTGATCCTCCAATAGATCGCACATGCAACGAGGGCTAGCACCGAAACGGTTGTGAATATCCACGGTTTTCGCGGAAGATGGGCCGTGTACGCAATCCACTCCCAAACCGTGATGAGGAAAAGCGCCAAGCAAAGAAACAGCGGCAGAATAAAGTGATCGTCAGCGAACTCTCGCAACGTTTCGTCCACTGACTGGCCGGGAACGTTTAACGGGCGATCCGTTAATGGTGAATCTTCTGATTCCGTCATGCCTCGCCCTCGTCGTGCGTCGCTACCCGTAAGATTCGTAGATTCGCACATGGGGTGCGCCATACGAAGAGGGGACTTCCTTAAGTGTGAAGTAGAACCGGTCACGTTTCGCTTTAGCGTTGATACTCAGGCGTGAACGTCCTCCGCCTCGTTGCGCATTCCAGTGATGCCGGACAGCTGATCCGGTGATGACGGACAGCTTCGGAGCGAAGCGACGTAAGCCGGTGAGTTAAATATCAGACTGTCCGCCATGGGGCAAGGGACGAGGCTTTCGCATCGAGTCTTTGGATGAGACGTCGATGCGATGTGCGTTGTGAACGATGCGATCGAGTAATCAGCAGTACGGAGTAATGCGCTGTGGAGACCTTGTTTGGGCGTTTTCTCGGGTAAATCGCGTTCGCTGACCTCGCCATTATCGAGGCGCATCCTGGGTGCGGACATTCCACTTCAGGAGACTCAAGCCATGTCTATATTCGCGTCGGATCAACCTTCCGTGTTGTACGAGTGACCGGCGACAATTATAACTGGCGGAAGAAGTAATTGACGCCGGCCAGTACGAGCTTCGGCGGGAGCCGCCGGGGATGTATTCAAGGTCCATCACATTGACCCTCGAATACTGACCCCCGATCCGAGTTCGGCGGCCCCTTCGGCCGCCGAACGACTTGGGAGGCGGATCGCGCGTGCAAACCCTTAGTGACGGCGGCTTCTTTGCGATGTAGCCCTATTGTCGACTGAAATAGCCGACGGGCTTCCGGAACCTTTGGATGGATCTGCGAAACGAACACACAGAAGCATTCGTGTCGAGGAACATCCTAAGTAGCTTAGCTATAGGACGTCGCTCGATGCACCAAACCGACTACTTGCCCTGCACCAAGATCTGGGGCTCCGCCGCCGGCCAGGCGCCGTACAACGTGCTTTTCACGCACCGCGGCAGGTTTAAGTTCTGCGCCGTTCGCGGCAAGACTAAGTCGACCTATTTCAAGGCGGTCACCAGGCCATGGTTCGTTTGACAATGAAGTTCAGACGTCCTTCTTTCAAGTCTATTGGACAAATGGCCTTTGCGGCGGCTGCCGGACTGATCCTCACGTGCGCTTGGATACTGTATGGCGCTAGCGCGCGGGCCAAAGAATCGACGATGTGGGTGAGCCACACGCTGGAGGTTATCAAGGCCTTTCACGAGGTCGACGAGCAGATAAGTCGCGCGGAGTCTGCGCAGCGCGGCTACCTGCTGACGGGCGCAGAGACGTACTTGGAGGAGCGCGACCAGGCGCTCGCGGCGGAGAGGGTTGCCGTCATTGCGATTAAGGAATTGACGACCGACAACCAAGATCAACAACGCCGCGTGTCCCAGCTCGAAACACTGAATGCGCAGCGCATATTCATCATGCATGAGAATGAGTGGCTGCTCCGGACAGAGGGCGCTGAGAGTGTGCGCATTCGAATAGCGGCCGGAGGCGGGCGCGCGGCGAGCAAAGCAATATATACCCTCATCAGCGCCATGGAGCAGGAGGAGATGCAGCTGCTCGAGGTGCGTCGTACCGCGGAGCATCGACGTCACGAGAGTACTCAGCGTGGTCTCTTCGCAGCGATGTTCATTAGCGTGGCCGTCCTCATCCTCGGCTATTGGGGATTCATCGTGCAGTCCCTAGCACGCCATCACGCCGAGCGCAAACTGCGCGACTTGGCGGACAGCCTGCCCGGCGCGGCCTATCAGGCCCGGTCGGACGCCCACGGTGGCTCGCTGCGCTTCCAATTTGTAAGCTCCTCGTTGGAAGAGCTGTTCGGCATCACACGCGAATCGATGATGCAACAAGCAGACCTCTTCTGGGCTTGCGTTCTCGAGGAAGACAGGGCGGCATTTGTCGCAGCAATGGATTGTTCTGCGCGAACACTCGAGCCTCTCCGTCACGATTTTCGCATCAAGGGCGCGGCCGGCGAGACCCCATGGATACGATCTTGCGCATCGGTACGCAGGGAACCTGACGGGAGCTTCCTCTGGAACGGCTATTGGGCGGACATTGGCGGTCAAAGGGTGATGGAACAAGCGCTCCACGACGCCAAAGAAGCTGCTGAAGCGGGTAATCGAACGAAGAGCATTTTTCTAGCGACGATGAGCCATGAGATTCGCACACCCATGAACGGCGTGCTCGGGATGCTCGAACTGTTGAGCCTCACGACTCTCGACGCCGAGCAGCGTACCACGCTCGAAGTGGTGCGCGAGTCCGGCAAATCGCTGCAGAGAATCATTGATGACATCCTGGACTTCTCCAAGATCGAGGCGGGCAAGCTCGAGGTGCGCCCGGTGGTTGCGTCCATCGCAGCAACGGTTAAGGCTGTAAGCAACATTTTCTCCGGCAACGCGAGCAGCAAGCGCCTTGACTTGAGTTTCCACGTAGACCCGCATATCAGCCCGGCCCTGTTAATCGATCCGATGCGGCTGCGCCAGATTCTCAATAATTTCGTCAGCAACGCGCTGAAATTCACCGAACACGGGCGCATCGAAATCAAGGCGGAACTCTTGGGGCGGCCCGATGGAGAGGATCGTGTGCGTTTTTCGGTCACTGATACTGGAATTGGCATTTCCGAAGAAGATCAAGCTCGGTTATTTCAGCCCTTCGTTCAAGCGGCGGGCGAGATCGCGCCACGATTTGGAGGCACCGGACTTGGGCTGACGATTTGCCAACGGCTTGCTCAGATGATGGGCGGCTCGATCGGAATGCGGAGCGAGGTGGGGGTGGGGACCACGATGACCCTCGAACTGTCGCTGCCTATCGCCAATGCGAAGGAATTGACCGAAGCGGATTCGGCCGGTCCTCCGGACTTTCTGCACACTGGTGCGATGCGCCGCAGAGCGCCGGACGCCGCGAGCGCCGAGGCCGAAGGGACGCTCACGCTGGTGGCGGATGACCATCCGACCAATCGCGCTCTGATCGTGCGCCAGATCAATTGGCTCGGTTATGCCGCCGAGAGCGCGGAAAACGGGATCGTCGCGTTGGAAAAATGGAAGTCCGGCCGCTTCGGGATTCTGATTACCGATTGCAACATGCCGGAAATGAACGGCTACGAGCTGACGCGTCGCATCCGTGAAGTCGAAGCTGCCGGCGGCGGCAAGCGCATTCCGATCATCGCGTGCACGGCGAATGCGCTAGGGGGCGAGGCGGAAATCTGTTTTGCCGCCGGCATGGATGACTATCTTGCGAAGCCGGTTGAATTGAATGCATTGTCAAAAAAGCTCGACCAGTGGCTACCCATTACGCGAGCGGCGGCACCGCTCGATCGGTCCGCGCTTGCCAGTCTCACCGGCGGCGATGTAGCGGAGGAGCGCGAAATCCTGATGGACTTCCGGCGAGTGAATGCGGAGGATGCCGCCATGTTGAAGCGCGCCGTCGACGGGTCGAATAGTCTTGAAGTCACTACGGCGTCCCACCGCATCAAGGGTGCGAGCAAGATGATCGGTGCCATGGAGCTCGCCGCGGTCTGTGAGCGTGTCGAGCGCGCCAGCCGCGCCGGCGACTGGCCGGCAGTCCGGTCGAACATGGGAGCATTTGAGCATGAGCTGGAACGGCTCAATAACTATTGCGAGGAAAGCCCGTGGGCCTTAGCAAGTTGAAGGTCCTGGTGGTTGAGGACCACGAGTTTCAGCGCGGAATGCTGCTGAAGATGCTTACGCGTCTGGGCGCCACGCAGGTGTCAATGGCTGCGGACGGCCATGCGGCGCTCGAGATCATCATGTCACCGGGTGCCTCCATCGATATCATTATCAGCGACCTCGACATGCCGGGCATGGACGGTCTTGAATTCATGCGCCATGTAGGACAAGCGCGCATTGCGGTATCAATCATCCTCGCCAGCGCCTTGGAGGGCGTACTGCTGGATTCGGTCGAGACGATGACCCGGGCATACGGTGTGAAAATTCTAGGGGTCATCCAAAAGCCGATCACGCCAGAGAAATTGGCAGCATTGATGAAACTTCATCTCCCCGCGCAGGCAAACCCCAAGCGGACTCGGACGGACTCTTTCTCCTTTACGATCGAAGAGATCGTTCAAGGGATTAGAGATGATGAGTTCGAGCCATTTTTTCAGCCCAAGGTGGAGTTGGCAAGTGGACACGTCAAGGGTGCCGAAGCGCTGGCGCGCTGGCGCCACCCGCAAAACGGCATCGTGGGTCCTTACGCGTTTGTAGGGCCGCTCGAGGATCACAACCAGATTGATAGTCTCACATGGTTGATACTCAGCAAGTCGGTGGATTTCTGCTGTGACTGGCGAACATATAGCGGATTGGACGTCAGCGTGTCGGTCAATCTGTCGGCCAAATCGCTGACGGATGTGAGTCTCGCTGATCGGGTGACCGACCTCGTAAAAGGCAAGAACCTCGATTGTCGAAACATAGTCCTTGAAGTCACTGAATCCGCAGCGACGACCGATGTCGGCCATTCGCTCGAGACCTTGTCGCGCCTGCGCATGAAGGGCTTCGGATTGTCCATTGATGACTATGGAACCGGCTATTCGTCGCTGCAGCAGCTTGCGCGCATCGCCTTTACCGAAATTAAGCTTGACCAATCATTCATAAAGAGCGCCGCCACGCAGCGGGCCGCGCGGATTATCCTCGAGTCGACTATCGAGATGGCAAAAAAGCTTGGTATTGTCACGGTTGCCGAGGGCGTCGAGACCGAAAAGGATTGGGATTTGCTGCGTGAGCTCGGCTGCGATCTGGCGCAGGGCTATCTCATAGCCAAACCGATCGAGGCTAAGGAGTTTCTGACTTGGGCGCGGGATCGAACTGAAGTTGATTGGCGGCTCAAGCGCGGACTACTCGAGCGATGATCGAAACAATATTGCGCGAAATAAGGCAAAAACAATGACCTCGCGTCGGCGAGACTCGACCCTCAATAAGCCTTGAGACGCCGGGTGCAGGGAACTCTGATGTACCAGCGTATTTGACGCCGACCAGTTGAACCCTGGCCGGTCGCTGTTCCCACTGTCAGTGCCGTGTGGATTCGGCCCGACGGATATGTGGCCAGGGTGGGAGACTTAACCCAGCTGGCGCTCGCTGACGCGCAGACCACTTGGTCTGGACCGCCTACTGTGGCGTAGCGCACTTGGCTTCCAAGATCATTCCGTTAGGTCTTAGGAGACACGCTACGGGACGATTAGAAGCCCTTGCAGCATGCCCACAATACGAAGTTTGCTGGAAATCCCTAGTCTCGGCTGCGATTTTCACCGCTTTGTTTTTGGTGTTCAGCCTGATCGCCGTCCTTTTGCCTGGCTAATGGAGACGCCAAGTTGTCGGATCGGTCGCGTTCTATCGCGGTTTAGTATGTCATATTGCATCGGCCCTATTTCCCAGAAATTCCCTCCCTTCTCTGGTTGGCGCACCTGCGAAAGATCTCAAGATGTCATCGATTGTCGGTAAAACACCCGCATCGTCCTCGTGGTCCGCCGGCAACCCATCGTTTGTCGGGACGCTTACTGGTTCGCAACGGGCATCAGGCCGCGTGGACTTCAGCGATCTGTTTGGCGACGCCGAGATTATTTGCGTGACCCTCGACACAGGCGGCCATGTCACCTATTGCAATGATTATCTTCTGCATTTGACCGGGTGGGAGCGTTCGGACGTGATCGGGCAGGACTGGTTCGAATTCTTCATACCCCCGAAAGTTGACAACTTGAGGAAACTCTTCGCGGACATTCTCATCGAGGAGCCCCTCGCGAGGCATCATGAGAATGAAATCCTGACGCGTTCGGGCGAGCACCGGCTCATTCGTTGGAAGAATTCCTTGTTGCGATCCACAGCCGGTGATGTAATCGGAACGGCGAGTATCGGCGAAGATATCACCGATCGAAAGGAGTCAGAAAACAAAATCGGGCGATTGAATCGAGTGTACGCCGTGCTGAGCGGCATCAATACGCTGATCGTGCGCGTGCGCAATCGGGACGAGCTCTTCAAGGAGGCGTGCCGGATCGCGGTCGAGCAAGGCGGGTTCCGCATGTCATTGATATGCATCGCGGATCGGGGCGCGATGAAGATTGTCCCGGTCGCCTCGGCGGGAAAAGATGAGGAGCTGCTGACCGCGATCGAAGGCATGTTGTCATCGAGTGAGGGTGCGCCCAATACGATGGTCGCGCGGGCGCTAATGGGCAAAAGGGCCATCGTGTCCAACGATTCGCAAAGCGACCCCCAGGTGTTATTGGGTGAGAAATATACAAAATCGGGAGTTCGCTCGGTGGCGGTTTTGCCGCTGATTGCTTCGAATGAACCGGTGGGCGTGCTCGCGCTATACGCCAGCGAGATTGATTTCTTCCGTGAAGAAGAGATCAAGCTGTTAACCGACCTGACTGGCAACATGTCATTCGCGCTTGATCACATCGAAAAAGAGGAAAAGCTCAACTATCTGGCCTACTACGATGTCCTCACTGGACTTGCGAATCGCAGTCTATTTCTCGAGCGAGTGGCTCAATACGCGCGCAGTGCCGCAAATAGCGAACACAAGCTCGCTTTGATCCTGTTCGACTTGGAGCGCTTCAAGAACATAAACGACAGTCTCGGCGTACCGGCCGGCGACGCGCTTTTGCGGCAGGTCGCGGAATGGCTGACGCGCGTGGTGGGCGACGCAAACCTGTTGGCCCGTTTGGGCTCGGACCATTTTGCCGTGGTGCTTCCTGAATTGACGCAGGGACAGGATGTGACGCAATTGGTCGAGACGGCCATGGACGGTTTGCTCGAGCATCCGTTCCGTCTGAACGACGCCGTGTTCCGGATCGACGCCAAGGCTGGCATCGCGCTGTTTCCCGATCACGGTCCAAACGCTCAGACTTTGTTCAAGAATGCCGAGGCCGCGCTCAAGAATGCGAAAGCCACCGGTGAACGATACCTGTTTTACACGCAGAAAATGAGCGCCAGCGTCGCCGACAAGCTAACGCTTGAAAATAAGTTGCGTCGAGCGCTCAATAACCAAGAATTCGTGCTCTATTACCAGCCCAAGGTGAATTTGCTCAGCGGCAAACTCGCGGGCGCCGAGGCGTTGCTACGGTGGAATGATCCGGAAACAGGCTTAGTCGCGCCTGGCCGGTTCATTCCGGTACTGGAGGAGACAGGTCTGATCCATGAAGTGGGGCGCTGGGCGATGCACAAGGCAATCGAAGACTACTTGCGTTGGCGCGACGCGGGCCCGGCGACCGTGCGCATCGCGGTAAATGTCTCGCCGCTCCAGTTGCGCAATCGAAGCTTCCTCGCCGAAATCGAACGCGCAATCAATGTCGATGCCCAAGCGGCGGCCGGATTGGAGATAGAGATCACCGAAGGCGTCATCATGGGGGATGTCAAGCACAGTATCTCCATCCTGCAGGCCATCCGTAGGCTGGGCATAACAGTGGCCATCGACGACTTCGGCACCGGGTTCTCCTCGCTCAGCTACTTGGCCAGACTGCCCGTGGACACCGTCAAGGTCGACCGCTCATTCGTCGTGGACATGACTACCGGGCCATCGGGCCTGGCCCTAATGTCGGCGATTATCAACCTAGCGCACTCACTGAACCTCAAAGTCGTGGCTGAGGGCGTCGAGACCGATGAGCAATCGCGACTGCTGCGATTACTGGGCTGCGACGAAATGCAAGGGTTTTTATTTAGCAAACCGGTTCCGAGCGAGATTTTCGAATCAAGATACCTCGCGCTTGAATCGGCAGCTTTCTTGTCGAAGGATCGGCCGAGTTCGGTCTAGATTCCCGACAGGGCCGTTCTAGACCCCGCCGCACCGGGATGCCGATTCCGGCCATCCCTGCGGCAGCGCTTCTATGGCGGAGATATTGGCCTCCGGGACATCAATCGCTTGGAACTTCACGCCTCGTCTCGCATGCGGAACAGGAAAGCTATATCTGCGGTCGGGAATCAACCTTGCCGCTCTCGACTTCGGTATAGCTGGCCAGTTCAACGCCGCCGCTAGCGGCGAGATACTGACTAGCCGCGAGCCGCTGCCGCCCTGGTCTTGGGTGAATACTCGGTAGTAAGGGATAAACTTGGGCTTATCGGACTCATGCACGAATTACCTCCGCAGACGTTGAAGCGACTGATTTTTCGACAGCAGTGGGGCAAATGTATAGTCGCGACCTACGTCCCCAGCCGGATCAAGTGCCGCTGCCGCGCCGACCACATGGTTCGTAGCCAGGTGCTCGGCCGTGATTTCGCTCCCGGGACGTCTGTTGGAATACCAGAACCGAGCACGACGGAGCATGACGAAGTACGACCGACTCACGAAGAAATCCCGCGACCTAGTCTCTGAAACGCCATTAGGTCGAGACCCAGCCTGGAACGCGAGCGTGCCGACTCGATCAGCCAGCAGCTTCGTGAGCTGATGCTGCGAGCGAATCGCATCAGAGTCTTTCTGCTTCGGGGCGGTTGCAGTATCCCAATCCTCCGAGAACGGCGATGCCGAACCGATGTAAGGCTCTCTCGGGGAGGCGGTTCAAATGTGTCTGTCCTGGCAAAAGGGGCGCAGAAATCCGCGATCGCGACGGGTAGATAACTGCATGATATTACGGCGGACTCATACCATTTCCTTGCCCGCGGCCGGTAACCCAGGGAGCAGAGGATCGATACGCGCCGGTCAGACTGCGCGTCAACGGACGTTCCGATGGCTGGGGTTACACACCAAGACGAAACATAAAAGATGATCGCCGCACGACGGAATACTCCCCTTCCCCTCCGGGCATCGATCACCTAACTCGACGGGCATCCGAGGCGAGATCAGGTGTTAATCTCGCGCGGAATTCAACGAACATATCCGGTGGTCGCCGGACGTCGTTTCAAGTGGGATGTCTGGGTTCGATGAACGTCTGCGGACGTGAGTGGAGGTGGGAGTGGGGAGCTCATTACAACTTCTACTTCGTTACGTTGAAGTATATGAATGCGCAAGAACAATCACAATCATTGAGATTCAAACGAACGACGCTTTTCTCGACAAATAGGATCGAGGGCAAACGACCGCAAAAATAGGATTCGCAATGACAAATCGCTGGATAAGCTCAGCGCTGTCTTTCGACGATTTGCAAAACCATTTGCCGAACATTTTAGGTCCGGTAACCCCCTGCTACCGTGCCTTTGCATATGATAAGGAGACGCGATTTGCGGGCATCGACGTAAGGACGCCGAGCGCGTCGTCCGTCTCAGCCGACCAGAACCCGACGTACGTGTCCTCAAAATCGTGTGCACAGACCAGGTCGTTGAGTACCGTAAAAATCGGATCGATAGCCCGACGTTGGGGTAGAACACGCGCGGATCTTCGGAGAGATCAATATCGTTCAGATTGGAACTGTGACGGGCTGACGCCGACAAATCTGCGAAAGGTCCGCGCGAAGTGACTCGGATTCTGAAATCCGGCATCCAAGGCGGCATCAAGCACGCTGCGCTGCGGATGGCGGAGGCTTTGTTTGGCGCGCTCAATCTTTCGTATCAGCACATATCGATAGGGGGCATGGCCTATGCTCAGTCGGAATAACTGCGCGAAGTGATGGGCGCTCATTCCGGCGACCGTGGCAAGTTGTGCCAGCGAAATGTCGGCAGCGAGGTGTTCGTCGATGTGATCGAGTACTCGCTTCAGAAGGTATCGCGGCAGAGCGCCTCGCCGAGGTTCCGCGGCGTAGCGTCGCGTGGTATAGCGAGTCAGAAGATATACAGCGAGGGCATTGGCCAGCGAATCTCCATAGAGCCGACCAGCGGGTGATCCTTCCTCGAGATCCGTTGTCATCGCGACAAGGACGGCCATGATGTTCCGGTCTTTCAGATTCCAGTGCTCGCTCAACTCGATGTCCGTGCGCCCCATGGTTTCATCCAATGCGCCAGAGAACAGGGTGGGATGAATTGCGACGGCAATGCGCTCAGTTGGACCTCCCCATCTGAGCTCGTCTATCGTGCCGCGAGGAAGTATGAAAGTCGTTCCCGGTTCCGCTTGATACCGTAGCGTTTTGCCCCCGGTTAGGACTTCGTATTTCACAGATCCTCGCACAACCAAATGGACAAAATGTTCGGGGTGCTCGTGGCGTGGAACTATGACCGGGGCGTTGGAGTAATTTTCCAGCGCTAATCCGGACCAGCGCGCGCTAGCGCTTGTCTGCGTGGGGCGAGCAACCACGAAGGGTTCTACACGTCCCTCACGTACGACTTCGATTCTCGACAGAACGACCCGTTGATGCGTTCCGCACTTGTGCAGCACTGGCTGAGTAGCGGCTGCAGAGTGCGCGATGGGCATTTGTTCATCCGGTAAGGCGGTTGCCGCACACGAAGCGCGCGGATGATCTCTCTAGTTCGGTAGATTTTCACACTTTCCGGTCTTTTGGAAGCGCTGTTTTGGACTACGCCCGTTAATCTCTTCCGTGCACCAGAATGTTGCGCCGTTGCTGCACGGGCTCTATTACAACATTTGGGGTGCATCTCAGATCAGCGGCCCCATGGGCGAGGTAAGTGGGAATGTTAACAATGCTCGGCGCCATGCATGCGAAGACTTCACGGCGAAGCGCTCTGGTGGGAGCGGTAAGCTTCGTTGCCATTTCCGCTCTAGTTTCCTCTCGACTGGCCACAGCCGAGACAACCGCGGCGCAGCAACCGCCCCAACACACGGGAGAATCCACGATGAGCGCGATCACTACGCCAGATGGCACTAGCATTTTCTATAAGGATTGGGGCCCGCGTGGAGCACAGCCGATCGTCTTCCACCATGGCTGGCCTTTGAGCGCCGATGACTGGGACAATCAGATGCTGTTCTTCCTCGCGAAGGGCTATCGGGTCATCGCGCACGATCGTCGGGGTCACGGCCGCTCGAGTCAGACCGCAACCGGTCACGAGATGGACACTTATGCCGCCGATGTCGTGGCGTTGACCGACGCGCTCGACCTGAAAGGCGCATTCCACGTCGGACATTCAACTGGCGGCGGCGAGGTTGCGCACTATGTGGCGCGCGCAAAACCTGACCGCGTTTCGAAAGCCGCGTTGGTCAGTGCGGTGCCGCCTGTCATGGTCAAATCGGACAAGAACCCAGGCGGCCTTCCCCTCAAAGTATTCGACGATCTGCGTACCGCGCTTGCATCCAATCGCGCACAGTTCTACATCGATATTCCAACCGGTCCTTTCTACGGCTTCAACCGGCCCGGCGCGAAGATTTCTCAGGCCCTCATCGATAACTGGTGGCGTCAGGGAATGATGGGTGGCGCCAACGCCCACTACGCGTGCATTAAGGCATTCTCCGAAACCGATTTCAACGAGGATCTCAAGAAGATCGACGTGCCGGTGCTCGTGGCGCACGGCACCGATGATCAGATCGTGCCGTACTCCGATTCCGCGCCGCTGTCCGTCAAGCTTCTCAAACACGGCACCCTGAGAACCTACGAGGGATTTCCCCATGGGATGTTGTCCACCCATCCGGAGATCCTCAATCCTGAGCTGTTGGCGTTTCTGAAGGGATAGCGCGGGGCCCAGTGCGCCCAAAAACGAGCTTTCGCTTGCGCAACAGATCGGTCCCATCCTTCTGAGGAGCTTCACATGATTAATGGCACCAAGTGGAAAACGGCATGTTTGTCTCGTGCGCTCACCGTTCTGACGGTCATTGGTACTACGGCCCCCACAGTGTGGGCGCAGGCGTCGACGCCTTATGCACAGATCAATGCGGAGGCGGCGTCCTCGGCAATCACTGTCAAATCACTTCGCGGCGGCGTCACTGTTCTGGAAGGTTCCGGCGGCAACATAGCCGTATTGTCGGGTGCCGAAGGGTTGCTTATGGTTGACGCCGGCATCGCCGTATCGCAGGCAAAACTGGAGACGACACTCCAGGGTATCGCGAGCAGTCCCGTTAAGTACGTCATCAACACTCACTCGCACTGGGATCACACCGATGGAAACGGCTGGGTGCATCGGAAGGGCGCGACCATCATCGCGCACGAGAACACGGCAAAGCATCTGCGGGAGACAATCCGCGTCTCGGAGTGGGGGCACACCTTCACACCCGTCCCGGCGGGGGATCTTCCAACGAGGTTGGTGGGGCGCAGCGAAGACCTCGTCTTCGGTGGCGAAACGGTGCGCATGCGATATTACGGACCCGCGCACACCGACGGGGATCTTTCCGTCTACTTTGCGAATGCGGATGTGCTTGCGACCGGCGATACGTGGTGGAACGGTCTCTATCCGTTCATCGACTACGTCGCCGGCGGCAGCATCGACGGCATGGTCAGTGCCATGAAGGTGAATATCTCAATGTCCGGAGACCGGTCAATAATCGTTCCAGGGCATGGGCCGGTTGGGAACAAGACCGAATTGATGGAGTACCGCGACATGCTAGTGGCGATACGGGGCCGAGTGGCGGAACTGAAGAAGGCAGGCAAGACTGTTGATGAGGCGATCGCTGCGGCACCCACGGCCCTCTACGATAGCAAGTACGGGCAAGGCGTAATCAAGCCGGCGCTGTTCGTGACCTTGGTCTATCGCGGCGTGTGAAGGCACACATCGAAACTCAGGATCTCACTTACTCGATCTCTGTGTTTACGGCTGCGACTGCTGGCTTTCGCCGCGCCATCCAAGTCGAACTTGGCTCCCCTGCCGACAGTTACCACAGTCAGTTCAGGGTCCGGCCTGATTGCTCACAAAAATGCCGTCTTTAGTAGCTCACCCCTTAACCGTCGGGGAGTCCTCGGGTTTTATCCCGCGACGATCGTAAAATGCGTGTGGCGCAATGCTGGCATAGCCGAGCCATTCCTGGACATTGGTGATATCAGCTTCATGATCAAAGGCGTTGGTGGCGGCCGTAGCACGCAGCGCATGCGCACGGATCTTGAGGCCGAGGGCCAGGGCCTTGAGTGGTTACTATTCTCACAAAGGGCTTCCCGTTCCGCTACGTCGCATCAAGTACATCGATCCGAAAACCCACAAGCGCCTCGTATTCTTGACCAATCAGTTCGCCTTGCCCGCATTGAGCATCTCCGACTTTGTATCGCTGTCGTTGGCACCTCCGGATCAAGGCGTTCTTCGGAACCTCCGAGAACGCGGTGAAGACACAAATCTGGATCGCCATTTCCGTCTATGTCCTCGTCGCCATCGTCAAGAAGCGGCTGAACCTGCCGCGCTCGCTCTATGAAAATCTACAGATACTCAGCCACACGCTCTGCGAGCAAATGCCGCTGGAGGAGCCACTTGCGCTCATCGACACTGACCAAAATTCGACCGAATCGCATAACCAGATGAATTTATTCGATTAACGTTGGGACACTACTGATAGCGGATGACAAACTGACAAACCTATCGGTCGACAGATCTCAACGGGGAAATTTGACAGTGCTGGCTTAGCCAGTGTCCGCCGACGCGTATTGACGACCCAAAGGCGCGCCGCAGACAAAGGTCCGGTTCGGAGTGACTAAATTCTGCGCAATTGATCTTGTCCAGCGTTCCTTCGTCGAGTCAGGCGCCGCAGACCTCAACCACTAACTTGCCATGGGCAGTTCGCGCTGCGATGGCGAGATAGGCGTCCATCACCGTTTCCAGGGTGAACCGCTGCGGATCGACCGCCAGCAGCAGCTTGCCCGCTTCGATCAGGCGCGTGGCTTCCATCAGGATTTCGCCGTGATGCGCCCGGCCGATGCCGGTCAACAGAGGCAGCAGCGTGAACACACCCGAGTAGGTCGCCGCGCGGAACGACAGCGGCGCCAGCGCATGCGTACCCCAGCCCAAGGCGCTCACCACATGACCGAAACGGCGTACTGCTCCGAAGGAAGCGTCGAGTGTGAGGCCACCGACTGTGTCGTAAATCAGATCGAAGCCCGAGCCAGCGGTATGGCGCGCAACGTAATCCGCCACCGTCGTCGCGCGATAGTCGATGAACGTAGCGCCCAGTTGTTCGATAAAGCCGCGCTGCCCCGCGGAGCCCGTGGCGAAAGTTTGGGCGCTGAATGCCTGCGCGAGCTGAATCGCAACATGGCCGATGCCGCCGCCGCCGCCGTGGATCAGTACCTTCTGTCCGGCATGCACTGCTGCGCGATCGACCAACCCCTCCCATGCGGTGATAAACACCAGCGGCACAGCTGCGGTTTCGCGCATTGACAGATTCGCCGGCTTGATTGCCAGTAGGTCTGCGTCGACTGCGGCGAACTCCGCCAACGAGCCCTGATGGCCGCCGACACCGCCGGTCATGCCATACACTTCATCGCCGCAGTGAAAGCGGTGCACACCGGGGCCGACCGCTTCGATTACACCCGCCATGTCCAGACCAAGAATAGCCGGCAGAGGATGGCGAGCATGCGCCGCCGTACCCGAATGGATTTTGGTGTCCAACGGGTTGACGCCGCTCGCGTGGATACGCACCAGCACTTGGCCGGCGCCCGGAGTGGGGCGCGGGAGCGTGGCAATGCGCAACGGCCCGCCGTTGGTTTCCGCAATTGCCACTATCATGTGGGATTGAGTGCTCATACACGCTTTACCTATCCGGTCGCGGCTGCGTCAGATTGCGTGCCAGGAAGCGGCCGATTTCGGCTCCGATTTCGGGGCCGCTCGTTTCCAGGGCGAAGTGGCCAGCATCGTAGAAATGCGCTTCGGCCTCCGGGATGCGAAGTACTCCGACGCATTCCGAACAGTTCTCGGTTGCGTGCAATCTGCGTCATCCATGAATTGTCTGGATGAGGGGTGATGCCGGCGACGTGTACGGATCGAGAGGCGATGTCGATAAAGAACAGGATGTAATGCGTGACAAGGCCTCTGAATGTGCAAACTTCGACGCTCAGAAAGTCCGTCGCTGCCAGACATTCCCAGTGAGCCTTCAGAAAGGTCGACCATCGCGTGCGTCTGTCCCGCCCGGGTGCCGGCTCAATGCCGTTCTCTTTGAGAACGTTGGCGATGGTGCCGCGTCCCACCTGATGCCCCAGATTGGCCAGTGCGCCTCGAATTCGAGTGTACCCCCCAGGAGGGATTATCAAGTGCCATGCGAAGAATGAGATCAACGATCGTTTTCATAACGCGCGGTCGGCCTGGGCCGCGCCGGTGGCTGTAGTTCCACTTGGACGCCACCAGTTCTCGGTACCATCGCAACAGCGTGTCCGGCGTGACCAGGGTTTCAAGCTCATTCAACACCTTGCGCCCGAGTGCTTGCGCTTTTCGGGCGAGTCGACGGCGTTCGGCATCGGTGAAACGAAGCCGCCGCCCACCCATGCGGTCCTTAAGCAAGCGGTTCTCTTCCTGGAGATACTCAATCACGTCCAGCTGATGGCGGTTTACCCAACCCGCGAACATCAGGAGGAGCATTTGAGCGGGCCGAAGCAGTGGGGACATTGCCGTCGAGTATATCTGTCCCTCAGACACCCTGCCCTATCCCGCAGCTTCGCGGCACGTCAAATGGCATCGTCCGATTATTTTGACATTACGCCATTTACTAGAGTTTTCTCACCTTCACTCGCTTACGGTTCCTGGTATTTCAGGCTCACGATTCCAGAAACGGTTCCTGTTTGGGCGCGAGAAATCGCGTTCTGTTCGCCTGCTCATGGACGGATCCGTGCATGTGCCGATATCGGATTACTAGCGCTGGGCGACAGATCGACTCTGCTAACAATGATCTAGAGCCGGACGGGTACATCACGTTTTATACGGTCTATCAGGATGGCGACAATGAGTCGCCGGGAAGAATTCCGGGGCTGCGCGAGTATCGCGTCCGATACGGCTTGGCTTCGTTTCGATGGTTCCATACGCCTTCGTTTCTCTTCGACGATTCGGACAAAGAAACCGACGCAAGTAAGGCTGACATTGGGCTTGGGAAGTAGAGGCCGCTAGTTAGTCTCGAATTACTTTAGTACGGATTTGATGTCGCGCTTCGCCAGATGAAGCGATCACTCGTACAACATCATCGAGCCTTTCCCGATTTCCCATGCGCCGACCGCTTGCCGACACGGTGTGCGGATTTCGCCTTACCAGGAGCCACTGACTTCCCTGTCTTGGCGGTCGGTTTATGAGATGGCTTCGGGTCTACGCCGCCGAAGTCGATGCCAAACACCTCGGCCAGTTTCGACGAGTCCAGAATCCGACCAGCGTCTGGCAGTTTTTGAACCGGTGTCCCGCCCTCCCCTGCGCGTGCGATCAATTCTTTGGCGTCGACCTTTCGCAGATCGAACAGTAGTGCCGGCTCCGAGTCGAGCCGGGCGCCGATTCCGTAGAGTGTCGCGGCGACATGCTTGCACATCGCAGCCGAATCCGGACAGCTGCAAATGAAAGAAATCTCAGTCGGTGACGGGAAGAGACCGGTTCCAGGCCGGGTAATGCGCTCCATGACGGAAGTCGACAGTTGCCCCTGGAGCAGCTCGACCAAAGTGTCGATGGAGTGGGCGCAGTCGCGTGCAATCGCCTGCCAGTGTGCGCCGGTCACTTGCCTGATTCTAACTGTGATTCGGTACAAACTTGATCCCATCACCTGCGCGGTCACCTCGCCCGGACCGATCTTGAGGTCGATCACCGAGCCGTTGCGCAGATAGGTGCGGCCGCGCGGCAGACGGTTCGAGTAGTCGCTATAGCGCTCCAGGTTCTGGCACCAAGCCTTACCCCAGAACGATTTCGCAATCGCGCCGCGGCTTGCGGCCACCGGCGAGAGCATCTGACCCTTTCTTTGCATTTTCGCGACCATCCGGTCCGCCGTCCGTCGACGCGTCGCCGCAAGAACATACGGTTTCCAGGGAAAATACATCAGTCTTGCTCCGATGAGCGATACACGTCAGACATTCGCCTGCGCCGAATGAATATCAAGCGCCACCAGATTCAGCAACTCCTTGTCGCTGAGCTCGGTCAGCTGCAGCTCCGTACCTCCTTCAAGCACATCATTGACGAGCGACTGCTTCGACTCGATCAGCTGATCAATCTTATCCTCGACAGTGCCCTGACAGACGAACTTGTGCACCAGAACATTTCGCGACTGCCCGATCCGGAACGCCCGATCGGTTGCCTGATTTTCGACGGCTGGATTCCACCAACGATCGAAATGCACCACATGCGAGGCGGCGGTAAGATTGAGGCCGGCGCCACCCGCCTTCACGGATAGAACGAAGAAGGGCGTCAGCTCGTCGACCTGGAAGCGCCGAACCAGTTCCTTGCGCTTCGATACCGGTGTGCCGCCATGCAAAATCAACCCTTCCCTCCCGAATACGTGGCCCAGGAATGTTGCAATCGGCTGGGTCGCCTCGCGGAACTGCGTGAACACAAGCATCTTCTCCTGCTTGGCAGCGATCACTTCCGCGAGTTCGCGCAGGCGCGCGAATTTCCCGCTCTCGGTTTCGACCCACGCACCGTCGCCGAGCCACTGCGATGGATGATTGCAGATCTGCTTGAAGCGCATCAGGAACGACAGTACGACGCCTTTACGCCCCATGCCCTCAGCCCTATTGAGGGCCTCCGCTAGTTCCTCGACCGCCCTCTGGTAAAGCGCCGCTTGCGTGGCGCTCAGGTAACAGAACGCTTTCATCTCGGTCTTGTCGGGCAAATCAGCGATCACCGACTTGTCGGTCTTGAGGCGCCGCAAGATATAAGGGCGCACGAGCTCGCGCAGCGGTCGGTAGGTTTTCCCTTCAGCGAGGCGCCGCACGTAGCGCCCGAACGCCTGACCGGAGCCCAACAGACCGGGATGAGTGAAGTCGAAAATCGACCAAAGATCGCCAAGACGATTCTCCACCGGCGTGCCGGTGAGCGCGATTCGAGTGTGGGCCAGGAGTTGCTTGACGGCGCGCGTCTGCTTGGCGCCCGGATTCTTGATGGCCTGAGCCTCGTCGATGACCACCACCCGCCACTCGGCGCTCGAAAGCCAGTCGTAGCGCAGCAGAGCGCCGTAGCTCGTGATCACGAGATCAACCGCGGCGAGCGTCGCGGAGGTCATCGCCTTCAGGTCGTCCGCACTCGATGCCGAGGGATGCGCGATGAGGAATATCAGCGTCGGTGCGAAGCGCTCGATCTCGGCGGCCCAATTCGCGAGCAGCGAGGCAGGCGCCACCAGCAGGCTCGGAGCTCGAGGCGGCGCGGCCGTACGCTGCGCCGTCGACTCGTGCTTGAGAATCAGGAGGAGCGACAATACCTGGATGGTTTTGCCCAATCCCATATCGTCCGCCAGGCAGGCGCCAAGCCCGAGGCGGTGCAGCAGGTAGAGCCAACGGACTCCGACCTGCTGATAGGGCCGCAGCGTCGCCTGAAGCGCGGGACCCGGATCGACGTGGGCGAGTCCGTCGGGGCTGCGCAGTCCCTTGAGAGTCTCCGCGAGCCATGAGCCGGCACTCACCGTCGACCAGTCGGGATCGGATGCATCGCCCAACTGCTCCTCGTCTACCGCGACGCCGGCCACCAGCCGCATCGCATCGGCGAACGGCAGTCCACCGTCGGCCGCTGCGGTTTCGATCTTGCGGAATCTGTCGAGGAGTTGCTTGAGCTTGTTTCGATCCACCTCGACCCAGCGTCCGCGCAGGAATTGCAGTCCGTCGGACCCTTTGAGCAGGGCGCGAATTTCGGCCGCCGTGAGCCGCTCCTCTCCGAGCGTCAGCTCCACCTGAAAATCGAGCAGCGCATCCTTGCCGAGAACCGACGGTACCCGTCCGCCGATGGTCGCCCGAACCTTGGGGCGAGGCGGCCGGCCCGAGCCCCACGCGCTCGGCGCGCGCACCACGATCCCAGCGGCCTCGAGCTTGGGCACATCGGTCAGGAATTGAAATGCTTCGTGTGCGGACCATCTCAATGGATAGTAGAGCTCCCCGGATTCCACCATGGCCCTTAGCCATGTGCACTCTCTCGCTCCTTCCTGCACCGGTTTTAGAAGGGAGAGCAGACGCGCTTTGTTCTTCGCGCCGGCGTACTCGCGCAGCGCCTCGGCGAGCGGCAGGTGCTGCGCGCGAGATTGAGCCGAAAGACGCGTCGTGTAGGTCGCAATGAACGCGAATGGCGCTTCTTCATCGGAGCGATTCTCGGCCAGATTGAAATGCACGCGGCCGACGAGGTGCCAAGCCGAATTTCGCCCTTTCAGGAACTCCTGCAGCGTTTGCTTCGCATCGGCGAGTTCGGCGCGACAAGCCGTATCAATTTTTTCCCACAGCGCGGCGAGCACATCGGCGTTCAGATATTCCCCGCCCGGCATCGGCGGTGCGGCGTTCGCCAGTTCCACCAGCATTTCCGCCGGCGGCGTTTCGATGGCGCTCGCAACGGGGCCCGTGGCCCCGGTGGATTGCGCGGACGTGCACAGCGTGGTGACGTAGCGACCGGCAAAATCTCGCCAATATGCATAATCGGCGGGTAGAGCCGTACCGACCTCGCGAATCCCAAGCTCGAGCAGCCAGTGTCCGGCACCGCGCTCAAACGCAGCCTCCAGACGATCCGGCAGATTGTCCGGCAAGATACGTGCTTCCTCCGTCGGAGCGAGCATGAGGTGTCCCTGCGGCGTGAGCACGGGAATTCGATTCGAAGTCGTCATTTCTAGATCTTGGGCGATCGTCCGTGCTGCCACGGACCCAGCGGCTCCCAGCGAACAGGATACTCAGCCGAGGTCGCCGCCGCCTTGGCCGCTGGCATTAGAAACTCAATCAGATCGGCAATGACTCGCGAAAACTCGTTCGCTAGAGCCGGCTCGCCAATCCTACGCACAAATGCGGCCCACTGGCGGACATGAATAGGCTCAGAGTGGAGCTTCGCAGTCAACGCCGCCGGCGGCATTACAGGCACGCTGGTCTGGCGACGATCGAAAGTCGAACGGATCGCCTGGCTTAGTGCGGGGCCGGAAAAGGCCAGCGTCCGCGACAAGATCCAGTTGTCATAGAAATCCTTCATTCGACTATTCTGCATATCGAGATGAACCACGGCCTCAAATTTCTCGGCGATGGCCGCCTCGACAGGGTACGCGTTCAGCCGCACCGGGGAACTCGTCAGCAGCACGGGATAATCGATTACCTGCGGCTCGGGATGAACGGCATCGCCGACGCCAAAGTCGATCTGCACGGTCTGACGCACGTTGTCGAGCCGCGCGTGGAGACGAATGCGAGTACCGATATACTCGGTCGCGTCGCGAATCGGTTCCACCGAGATCGTCGCCGGCTCGAAGATGACACCGTCAGAAGGATCACTAATTGCCGCGCACTGTTCGACGAGTCGTACGAGTGCTGCCTGATCAGCAACGCCACGTCGCAGCAGATCGATATCCATCGTCGGCCGTGCGCGAGGCACGCCCCATACCCGGAGCAGTAGCGCACCTTTGAGCAGGACGGTGTCGGCGTGTGGCGATCGCGAGAGGCGCGAGAGAAATCGCTCAATCACATAAGATTGAAGAATGTCGTTAAAGCTTAAGCCCGCCTCCTGGGCCACGTTGCGCAGTCTCGCGAGCACCGAGGCCACGACATTCTTTGGCGCTTTGGTCACGTAATGCTTTCCAGATATGGCGCCATGACGCGATCCTGTCGCAGTAGCTGCGCGAAATGGAGGATTTCCCGATTGCTGATTCGTTTACGGGCACGTGCAAAGCGCAGCGCTTCGATGGCAACATCCAGCCCGAGCTTGTTTCGATACTTGAAACAATCAACTATCGTGCGCGCGACGCTGTAGATGCGGACGGGAACGCCATCGATGGGGTGCGGTTCGATTCCCTGATCGAAGGTCGGAACATCAAAACGATAGATTCTCACCGGGGGCGTGCGCAGGCGCAGCCCCGCGTATCGGCCACGCGGAACTGCGAGATGTACGACTCTCGGAACCTGAGTCGTGATGCCATGGAAGGCCAGCGCCGAAATCAGGCACACGACCGCCTCTGGAGCTTTGGCCGCCACCACAACGAGGTCCGGATTGCTGAACTCTGGAGTGGAGGTGAGTCGATAAAGTCCGCGTGCGAGTCGCATAAGCTGACCATCCTCGACGAGACGGTATAGCGCGGCGGGATGAATACCCCGCATGAGGGCCTGACTCGTTCTCATCACGCCCCCGTGCTGGCGGAAGGTTTCGAGGGCGGTTTGAATATCGCGAGTCTGAGTCATGGTGGATAATATTAGCACTATTTATTAATAATTGGTACGTTTAATATCCAGGCTTCTCCCGTTCGGGACGTCGGAGTCGCCAAAAGCGGTTCCTGTTTCGGCCTAGGAAAATCGCACGAGATTTCGGCTCCTGACTTCCGAGGCTGGATGGACTAGCGCCACTTTGTCACTTATAACTCCCATTTCGGTGCGAAAATCGTTAGAATTCCGTGTCGATGAGTAATATGGGTGACATACATGGGCGACATACCGGCGAGCGCCGCGCGGCTGCTGAAACCTTTTGAGCTGGGTCTACAGGTGGCGCGAGGGCGGCGCCGGACGAAGATCTCACAGGCCGCGTTCGCACAAAAGCTGGGGGTGAGTCGAAAGACTATCTCGGATCTGGAGCGAGGGACGGCGGAGCATGTGTCTCTGAAGACGGCCATGGCGGCCCTGTCTCTGGCGGGATTCGTCCTCTACTCTGCGGAACGGCGGCCGCCGACGATCGAAGAGATCATGGCACGGCGCGCGGCAGATCGCGCACGTGCGGAAAATCTGCTGAATTCAGGTGTCGCAGCTCCATCATCATCACCTGCACCTTCGCCATCGTCATCATCATCATCATCATCATCGCCGCCGTCATCGACGAAGGCACAGCGTCGTAAGCGGAGCGTTTGACCGTGGCGGAACTGATCGCTTGGATTGACGGTCGTGAGGTCGGCCGGTTCGCGGAGCAGCACGTTGCGGACGGGAGCTTGTTTTCGTTCGAGTATGTGGACGGAGCGGCTGTGGAGGATCTGGTCTCGCTGACGATGGTTCCACTGCCGCAACCGCGGCGATTCGATTCGCGGAGCTTTCCGCCGGCGTTCGATATGATCCTGCCGGAAGGGGAGCGGCGTCAGAGGATCGAGGGGGCGCGCAAGATCGTACGCACGGATGACTTCTCTCTGTTGTCATACGTGGGCGCGAATCCGGTAAATCGCGTTCGGTTTCTGCAGCCAGAGACTGCAGTGGATCAGGAGATTCCGCGACTGCCCACTCCAATGGAAATATTGAACTGTTCAGCGGGCCAGGCGCTATTCCAGAAGTTGATGGCGGATCTGGATCTCCGGCAGGGCATCGCTGGTGTACAGCCAAAGGTGTTAGGCGCTATCGAGGGCACTCAGAAGATGTCCCTCGAGCTGCGTGAGCATCGCGGAAGCACTCATATCCTGAAGGCTTCGACCCGGCCCTTTCCTTTTCTGGCCGTGAACGAGTTCATCTGCTTGAACGTGTTCAAGGCGGCCGGGCTGATGATTCCGAATGTCACCTTGAGCGCCGACGGTGAGCTCCTACTCGTCGAGCGGTTCGATGTCCTGGGCGACGCTCGTCATCTGGGCTTCGAAGAGGCCGCGGTACTCATGGGCGAAACCAGCGCCAGCAAATACCAACGCGACTATGGCTCAATGATCGAGTCCCTGGCGCTATTTGTTGACCCTCAGACCGAGGACACGATGCGCCGCGACGTGACTAAAGCGTTGGTGCTGAACTGGCTGCTCGGGAACGGAGACGCCCATCTGAAGAATTTCGGGGTGCTGTACCACAATGATCTCGATGCCCGCCTTGCGCCGCTCTATGATGTGGTGTCGACGCTGCCGTACATTCCAGAGGATGTGCCTGCGCTAGCGCTGTCGTTCGAGTGGTATTCGAAGGACTGGTGGCCGCGAACACGGATTGAGGAGTTTGCGAGGTCGCATGGCAAGTTGTCTCGCGAGGATACGATCCGACTCTTCGAGGAGTGTCTAGCGGCCGTGGATAGGGGCCTACAACTTGCGAAGCAGGCTGGAAAGCAGATCGAGGGATTCGCGGAATTGGCCGCGATACTGATCAAGCTGTGGACGACCCGGATGGCATCCTTCCGCGCAGACTGAGGTCGAATGAATCACGATATCGGTCTCGGCGAACCGATTGTCCGTTCGGGACGTAGGAGTCGCAGGTTCAAATCCTGTCACCCCGACCATTGATTCACAAGGCTATTTTTACTTCGTGTAGTAAGATAAAGACACCCGGACCAAATGCGTTCAGACAATGTTTGGCGCCTTCCGGTTTCGAGGTCGCCGGTACCGGGCCTGTGGCTGCTGCGACCATCCTGAAGGGCTACGCCAAGATTTCCCGCTCGGCGAAATCATTCCGCGGCGGACAACACCGGAGGTGCGCTTCTTGTTCGCCGAGCTTGGCGCCTCGATGCCGTACCGGGCTGCATCCAAGGTGCTGAGGACTTGCCGCGATCTTCGATATTGCATTCCGTGCCGCATCGCCTGCCTGTTTCTCGCTAGACTTACTGCGTCTATATCGTGTCCGCCAATGCCAGCGCGTGGGTATCCCAATAGTACGGCGTGATTTCACGCAACCGCTCGCCATTGAATTTCCACAACTCCAACACCGAAGAGTCGAAAGGCTTGTTGGTTGTGCGTGATCGACCGGAAATGGCGAATCGCACCACTAGGGTATCCGCGGTCTCGCCCAAGAACTCGATCGGCTTCACTCTAAACCCCGCCCACGTCGATATCACCGCCCGCGACAGCGCTCGCCAGCCATCGATGCCGTGATAATCGCCGCCATAGGGTAGCCCTTGCGCCTCGTGGACGACAAAGTCCTCATCGAACATGGGCGCGAGGGTGTCGACATTTCCAGCCGACATTAAGGCGATGAAACGCTCGCAGAATTCTCGATGGCTCACGGCGCTCTCCACATTCTACGACAGAGTATCGAGGCAATCCTTGGTGAACGGCTTCAGCTCGTCCATGCGATTCTCCGCTATTTTGCGCACCCACGCAGGATCCACCAGCAACGCCCGGCCAACGGCCACTAGGTCGAATTGGCCGTGCGCGACGGCGTCGGCCAGGGGAGCCAGGTTAAACGCGGGATCCGTTTGTTGCCCGAGTTCGGTCACCGACATCGGACCCGCGAGTCCCACGCTACCCACGGTGATCGTAGGGCGGCCGGTGAGTTGTTTGATCCACCCCGCGAGATTCATCGGCGAGCCTTCGAACTCCCCCTCCCAATAGCGTCTCTGCGAGCAGTGGAAGATATCCACACCGGCTTCCGCGATGGGTAGAAATATACTCTTTAGGAGTTCTGGCGTTTCCGCCAAACGTGCGGAGTATTGCTGCTGCTTCCATTGCGAAATCCGCAGGATAATGGGAAAGCCACCGCCCACCGCCGCGCGCGTCGCCTTGATGAGCTCCACGGCAAAGCGCGTGCGCTGCACGGCGTCGCCACCATATTCATCGTCGCGCTTGTTGAGAGCCTCCCACAGGAACTGGTCCACGATATAGCCGTGCGCACCGTGAATCTCGATGCCATCGAAGCCGAGTTCGCGCGCGGCAATCGCTCCTCTCACGAAACTGTCGATGACCTCTTTGATGTCCGCGCGCGTCATGGGCTCGAAGACCTGCTTGCCGCCGGGCTTGAACAAGCCTGAGGGACTCGCGCTCGGAAGGTGGCGATTCGGGTAATCGTTGCTGCGAGGATCTCGCATGATTCCCACATGCCACAGCTGCGGGACGATCTTACCGCCCGCCTCGTGCACGCCATCGACGACCCGACGCCAACCGTCCAGCGACGCACCGTGGAAGGCCGGTGTGCGCACCGAGTACGAGGATACCGGATGATCGATCGTGGTGCCCTCGGTGATGATCAGTCCGACCTCGTTCTGTGCACGGCGGCGATAGTAGGCGGCGACATCGTTGGACGGATACTGATCCGGGGACTTCCACCGGGTCATTGGGGACATAACGATGCGATTCTTGAGACGGAGGCCGCCGCCATCGAAGGGTTCGAATAGTGGCGCGAGGAGGGTCATAACAAGGACTCGTCGGGTATCATTTCGAGCAGTTTGAATTTCTGTATCTTCGTCGCCGACATGGGCCATTCGGTGACGAAAATCACCTGCCGCGGGACCTTGAACTTGGCGATTTTGTCGCGGCAAAAATCGATGATGTCTTGCGACGAGGCGAGATGTCCTTCGTTGCGCTCGACGAATGCGATCGGCACTTCGCCGAGCCGCTCGTCCGGACGCCCCACGACTTGAACGTACTTGATGGCCGGGTGGGCGCTCAAGAAGGATTCGACTTCGGCCGCCGCAAAGTTCTCGCCGCCGACGCGGATCATTTCCTTGTAGCGGCCCTCATAGCGCAGCCACCCCTTGCCATCCATCCTCCCCACGTCCCCGGTTCGCACCCACCCATCGGGAAGTAGGGTGTTTCGCGTTGCGGTCGGGTCCTTGTAGTAGCCGCGAAACGCACCGCCGCCGCGGAATTGAATCTCTCCTGCAACACCAGGCTCACAGAGTC
The DNA here is from genome assembly GCA_963799885.1 of uncultured Gammaproteobacteria bacterium. GTDB lineage: Bacteria > Pseudomonadota > Gammaproteobacteria > Steroidobacterales > Steroidobacteraceae > Bog-1198. Next base: position 103,390 of record CAWCYX010000011.1, read on the forward strand.
GAGCGGTCGTGGGATCGACCACCCGCACTTCGATGCCAGGTAGCTGCCGTCCATTGGTCAGCAGCCGCTCATCTTCGCTGGCGTCGGGCGGCGTCAGGGTCACGAGCCCCGAGCCCTCGGACATGCCGAAGAGATTGAGTACGGGCGCATGCGCCGGCAGCAGACTCTGGATCTTTCGTAGAGTGCCCAAAGGACCCACGACCACCATGGTGCGCACGAAACTGAACGCGGCGGGGTTGTAACGCGCGGAGGTCACGACCGGCAAACCCATGAGGTGAAAGCCTGGATAAAGGTGCTCCACCCGGTATTTGAGAACGAGATCGACGATGACCTCGGCGTCGAAATGTGCGGAGCTCACGATGGTCGCTCCTTGGGCCATGATGCCGGTCATGAGACCGACCCCGCCCGAGTGAAAGAACGGCATGGGGTCCCACACTTTTTCGCCCGCTTTGAGCCCCACGGCGCGCGTAAAGATAGACCAGCTTCGCTGTAAACCCGCGTGGCTCAGTTCGCATCCCTTTGGTGCGGATGTTGTTCCCGAGGTATAAATGATGACCGCCGTGTCTTCGCAATGTCGGTCCTTAGCGCGCTGCGCCAATGTCTCGTCGCAAATCGTCCTGCCCGCATCGATCAGCGCTGCCGCCGATAACGCGGTGGGCACGCGCTTCTGGCCGAACAGAACGATTCTCCGTAGGAGTGGCGCATCCGCAAGCTGCAGTAACGTGCCGGTCCGCGCGTTTTGAAGCTCGGGGTACGTCGAGGCAAGCACATCGGTGAAATTCACGTGCTCGTCGATGATGTCCGTGGTGAGCAGCAGCTCGGCGTCGCAGTGGGAGATGACATGCCGCAAGTCGAATTGTTTGTAGCGCGCGTTCAGCAAGACGCTCACGCCGTAGGCTAACTGGACCGCGTAGTGGGCAAACAAAAAATCCACGCAGTTCGGCATGAAAATGGCGACCGGCGTTCCCGGCTTGCACTCCTTCTGCAATCAAGCCCTTGGCGAACTCGCGTGCACGCTCGTACAGCTCGCCGTACCGGATGGATACTCCGGGAAAGATGGCGAAGGCGGTTTCGGCGTCGTGCCCGGTTCGTCGCTCGAGCAGCATCCCCAATGTTGGCAGGGCCGATTCGGATGAGACGGGTGCGGATTGAATATTGTTGTGATCGCCGGACAATTCTCCCCCCGGATGCTTAGGAACGAACGGCAAGGGCCCCTGCTTGCCACGTTCGCCTTTATAAGCAGGCGCCGACGCGGGTAAACCTATCTTTGGATGGTGACGGTGCCGCGAGACCGCCCACTCCATAATTATGTTAAATTCCACTCCGAAATTGGCGGGGTACCTATCTTCGGATAGGGATTCACAACCCGAATGGGTCTACTATCGTTCTCTGATCTTTTCCATCAAAGCAATGAGTTAGATCGAGCACCGGCCTCATGTAGACCGGCAGTTCGGCGCAAATTGAACTAGCTGGCCCTGGGGGGGTAAAAAGTGGAATTGTTACAAACAAATTTTGATCCTCCAGTCGAACTCGGCGAGTTGATCGAACGGCCGCGTCTGCAGCGGCTGTTGGAGGCTGCGGGCAAGGTGTCACTGGTGATCGTGCAGACGCCGGCGGGGTACGGCAAGACCAGTCTCATATCGCAGTGGTTTCATGCGCTGCGCAAAGCACAGCAGCGCGCGTGTTGGGTGTCCATCGACGCGTCTGGATCGGCCGATCCCGTCGGCCTCATGACGTACATCGCCGCCGCCGCGGCCGGCACTGGGGTGCGCTTCGAACCCTCGGTCGAGGGCATCGCCGCGGCCAATTTCTACATCAAACCCGAACCGCTGCTCGTGGCCATCGTGAACTCCTTGGAACAGAGTCGTACGCCCTTGTTCGTGTTTCTCGATGACGTGCACCTATTGGAATCGGCTTCGCTCACCACGCTTTGCAGGCTCATCGATTTGAGCCCGAATACCGTACACTTCGTACTCGCCTCGCGGATCATTCCCGCGATGCACCTCGCGCGGTTGCGTGCCCGCGGTAAACTCATGGAACTTCAAATCGACGATCTGCGGTTCACGCAGGAGGAGACCCACCGCTTTCTCGCTGCCGCCGGCAGTCCGCTGGGAGAGTCCGATCTCGCCATGCTGGAAGAGCGCACCGAAGGCTGGATCGCCGGAATCAAGCTCGCGCGTTTGGCGGTTCGCCAGGGCGCAGCGCCGACCATGCTGCTGGCCTCCTTCACGGGCAGCCGCCGCTCGGTGTCGGATTTCTTCGCGGAAGAAGTGATCTCCTCGCAGCCCGACCACATACGGGACTTTCTACTCAAGACCTCCGTGCTGGACCGGCTGTGTCCAGCACTCTGCAATGCCGTGACCGGCAATGATCGCGGGCGCCAGATGCTCAATACCATTGAGGAGTCAGGCCTGTTCCTGCTGAGACTGGACGATGAGCGCAATTGGTATCGATATCACCATTTGTTTGCGGAGTTCTTGAGGCGGCGTCTCACCGAAGAGAACGCAGGCGCCGAGAAGGACTTGCAACTGCGCGCAAGCCGCTGGTGCTGGACCAACGGTCACCACGTTGAAGCCGTCAAGTACGCGCTCGAAGGAGGAGATCCTGCGCAGGCGGCAGAATTCTTGGAACAGCGCTGCCAAGACATGACGTACCTCGGCCAACTGCCCATCGTCAAACAGTTCGCCGCCAGAATACCCGAGGCGATTCTGCATCGCTGTCCACGGCTCCTGCTCAGCATCTCTTGGCTATTGATCCGTAACTTGCAGTTCGACGAATCCAGCAAACTGCTGGGCGTCGTTTCCGATCTGATCGGACAACTCGAGCTGGAAGGGAAAACCCCGCCGAAAGAATTGAAGCGCCTGCGGTACCTGGTGTTGCACAGGGAGATGATGCTGACCGCGGCGCATGACGATGCGCGGCGGGTCGAACAGCAATGCCGCGACCTTATCGAGGATATGCACGGCGAATGCCACCCCTACCTTGCTGGAACCATCTACGCGCAACTGCTGTATGCCCAGCGGGAACAATATCAATTGGGAGATTTGGAAAGGCTGACGGCCACCGCGCAAGGAATATTGGCGCGGTCGGCCTACACGTTCGCCTCCATCGCATTGCAGGCAAGCGTCGGACCATCGTTGTTCTTCGCGGGTCGATCCGATGCCGCGTTGCGCGCGCTCGAGCAGGGGCTTGAGGAAGCAGCTCGTTTCGGCGGCCACCGGTCACCCTTGGCCGCGCTACCGTCCCTGCCCTTGAGCGAGATTCTGTACGAGAATAACGACCTCAAACGGGCCGAGGAACTCATCGAACGCGCCTTGCCGTACGCCACCGAGCTGGGCTTCGTCGATCAATTGATGCCGGGCTACATCACCCACGCGCGCTTACGCCGTGCGCGCGGCGATCTCGCGGCTGCTTTACAGGCCTTGGATGAAGGCATGTCAATTGCGATGGAACGCGGGTTGGAGCGCCTGCGCTTGGCGGTCACGTCGGAACGCGTGCACATGCTGCTAGGGGACAATCAATCCGATGACGCCGCTCGCATAGCCAAGTCCGCGGGCATCCCGCATGAAATGGAGGAGCTGCTACCCAATCGCAACATCACCACGGTCGACGAACTGCGCGCGCTCACCTGGTTCCGCCTGGCGGCGGCGCAAGGCCGCATGCAGGAAGCCATGACCCTGGGCAAGCAATGGCGACGCCATTGCGCCGCGCGCGGCGCCGTGCGATCGCTGGTGCGATGGGATCTGCTGCTAGCGCAGGCTATGTTCGTGCGCGGCGATCAACGGGCCGCGCAGCGCACGCTGCGGGAGGCGATCACCAATGCTGCGGCCAGCCGACTGGTCCGTAGTTTCATCGATGAGGGCCCGGTCATTCGCACGATGCTGGCCAGTATTTACGAGGGCGATCTCGAGGTGCTCCATCCGTCCGACGCCTTCGCGGCGGAGTTGCTGGAAATCTTCGATCAGACGAGCAGGAAGGTTTCCGGCAGCCCCCGCGCAGTGAAACATGCCGGTGACACCCGATGGCTTGCTGGGTAAGCTGAGTCCCAAGGAGCGCGAAGTCCTGGGTCTTGTGAGTTCCGGGATGCGCAACCGCGAGGTCGCGCAAAAGCTTGGCATGACCGAGGGCTCAGTCAAGTGGTACATGCAACAGGTGTACGACAAAATCGGGACCCGGCGGCGTTTTCATGCGGTGGAAAAGGCGCGCCAGTTCGGCCTCATCGCATAACAGACGACGGGCGGACGAGCCGCATCGCCCCTGACCTAACGGCAGCCGCCCATGCCTCCATCCAAGCGGAGTTCGGCGCCTGTGATATAGCTCCCGGCGCGCGACGCTAGAAAGACGCAGGCACCCGCAATGTCTTCTGCCCGCCCTAGTCGTCGCAGCGGCACCCGCCCGACGAGAATGCGATGCGTCTCCTCATCCTCCCGGATATGCGCCGTCATCTGCGTCGGAAAGAACCCAGGCATGACGACATTGACGGTCACGTGGAACGGCGCGAGATCGGCGGCGAGCACGCGCGACAAGTGGTGGATGGCCGCTTTGCTCGCGACGTATGAATAGGCCTGCAACGGCTCCACTACGGAGCCGGCGAGCGAGCCGATATTGATGATCCGCGCCGGATCGTCGGCGGTGCCGGCCGCCTTTAGCAATGGAAGGAGTTCGCGCACCAACGTGAATGGTCCCTGCACATTGACCGCCATGACGTCGGTCCATGCCTTGTCGGGAAAGGACTCCAAAGGAGCGCCCCAGGTCTTTCCCGCGTTGTTGACGAGAATATCGAGACGCTGCTCGCGCGCTTTGAATTCCCGCGCAAGCCCGGCTACTGCCTCGGGGGTGGCCAGGTTCGCCGTCAAGGCAGCACACTCGCCCTCGGCACTCAGATCGTGCGCCGTCTGCTCGCCGATCTCCCGCTTTCGCGAGGTGATGTAGACACGTGCTCCCCCTGCCACCAACCCCGCGGCAATCATCCGACCCAACCCCCGAGCGCCGCCCGTCACCAGGGCGACCTTCCCTCGGATGTCGAACAGCGAATTGGTTGGCATATGAATGTGGGCGCAGTTAGGCGGTGACGGTGACTTTGCCGAAGCGATGGCTTGTTGCCAGATATTGCAGCGCGGCGGCGGCATCCGCGAAGGCAAAAGACCGGTCGATTGCCGGCCTCAATTGATGTTGTTCCACGAAGGCGAGCATGGCCTTGTACTCATTGAGGTTTCCGACGTTCGTGCCGATCAGCGACGCGTTCTTCAGGAAGAGCTCCGGCGCGTTCACCGTGAAGGGTGCCCCACCCGTCGATCCGTACACTACCACCCTTGCGCCCATCCTCAGGGCTCGAGAGTAATTGGCGTAGGAGGCGGCGGGCGCCCCATCGATCACAACGTCGATGCCGCCGGTGACTTGCGGCACGGACTTGCGCCAGTCGGGATCGTTGTAATTGAATCCGGCTGCGGCGCCCCACTCGGCTGCCGACTCCAGTGTCTCGCCGGAGCCGCTGGAGACGAATACCGTAGCGCCCAAGGCCACCGCGAAACGCAGCGCAAAGGTCGCGACGCCGCCGCCGATGCCCGTAATGAATACCCGCTCACCCGAACGCAGCCGCGCCTTGGTGACCAGGGCGCGCCACGCCGTGAGTCCGGCAAGGCCCGTGGCCGCCGCCTCCTCGAAGCTCAACGAAACAGGCTTCGCGACCGCATTCTCGGCGGGCACGCAAATGTATTCCGCGACGGTGCCAGGCCCGGGCATGCCGAGCAGTCCGAACTCTGGTGCAGGAAAATCGAGGTTACTCCCCCATTTCAGACCGGGATACAGCGCAACTTCCGCACCCGCCGCAAGACCGCTGACCTTGCTGCCCACCGAGTCGATGAGGCCCGCGCCATCGCATCCCATCGTGCAGGGGAGCTGCATCCCGGGATATTGACCCCGAGCAATCCAGAGTTCGCGGTGGTTCAATGCCGAGGCCCGCAGCTTGACGCGCACTTCGTTGACACCCGGCTCGGGGAGGTCGACGTCACCGAGCCCCGCACTTTCATGGCCGTCGGTGCTGGTGAGCCGCAGCGCCTTCATGGAGCTCAAAACGAGCGCGGCAGGCCGAGGCCCTCCGCGATCCCGTTGCGCGCCATTTCGTTGGTGATGGGCCCGATGCGCCAGAGGCGGGCGTCGCGCCAGTATCGTTGCATGTCCGTCTCTGCCGAATAGCCCATGCCACCCAGGATTTGAATGCCCAAGTCCGCCGATTGCACCGCGTATTCGGAAGCCAGCACTTTGAGCATACTGGACTCCTGATGGCAGGATCGTCCCTTGGACTGCAGATCCGCGCAGTAGTAGAGCAGGAGTTCGACCGATTGTCGCCAGGTTGCAATGTCGGCGACGTAGTGTTGCAAGGCCTGGAATTCGCCAATCACCTTACCGAAGGCCTTCCGCTGCTTCAGATATTCCAAGGCGTCCTCCAGGACGCCGTCCATCACGCCGGTGCAAAACGCGGCGACCATAATGCGCTCATTGTTGAGGGTGGGCAGCAGCATGTACCAGGCCCGGCCAGGCTCTCCCAACACCAATTCATCCGGCACGAATACCTTCTCCAAGTGGACGATGCAGGAGCCCATGGATCGCATGCCGAGTTTGGATAGCTGCGTCACTTTGATGCCCGGTGATTTCGCCGGTACCCAGAAAAGCGAGACGCCTTGATGCCGCTTCTCGACATTCTTGTCGGTGCGGGCCAGCAACAAAAGGTAGTCGGCCACGTGCGCCGAAGAACTCCAGATTTTCTCCCCGCTTATGGCCCAACCACCCGCCACGCGTGTCGCCTCGGTCCGCAGGGCACCGAGCACGTCGGTGCCGCCGCCCGGCTCCGTAAAAGAAATGGCCGCTCGAAGTTTTCCCACCGCGATTTGCGGCAAGTACTTTGCCTTCTGCGCTTCGGAGCCGTAGATACCGATGGATTTGCTGCCCGCGAAGGAGGTAATACCCCATATCCAGGCGAGTCCCGCGAGTGACCTGGCGAGCGACCGGCCGAGGATCATTTGCGTCACCACGTCGCCGCCCTGCCCGCCGTATTTCTCATCGATGCCGACGCCGTGGAAGCCGGCCTCCGTGAACTTGTCCCAGAGCGCAAAAGGATAGTTGTGTTCATCGCGCTCGAGCTCGCGCGCCCAGCTCTTGGGTACCTCCCTGTCCACCCACTTATCCACCGAATCCTTAAAGGCTCGATGCTCCTCGGACAATTCGAAATCCATCTTCCCTCTCCGCGCGGGTTACGAGTACGCGAGTGTCGGCGCCGGGCGGGGGAGCAGCACCTACCCAAAGATAGAGCGAACCGTGATGATGCCGATCGCGCAGGGGTCCTATCCTAAGATAGTCTCACCCGAACGAGCCACCCGCTAGACTCCGGGCAGCAAAGTGCATTCGACGAGATGAATAGGTAGGAGGACGAAACGTGACCAAAGAACATCCAGCCACCGTGGAGGTCATGAACACCCACAATGCGGCGGTGCCTTTCAATGCATGGCTCGGCGCCGAAGTAATTTCTGCGGATGACGAGGGCGTCCGCCTGCGCGTCCCGTGGCGCGTGGAATTCGGCGGCTCTCCCGGCATGACCCATGGCGGCATTTTGGCGAGCATCATCGATCTCAGTGCGTACATGGCCCTAATGGCGGCCAAGGGCGGCTCGGGTCCCACCATCGACATGCGCGTGGACTATCATCGGAGCATCGTCAACGGCGCGCTGTTCTCGCTGGCGAAGCTCCTGCGGGTGGGGTCGACCATCAGCACGGTGGAAGTGATTGTCCACGATGCGGAACGGCGCCTGATCGCGAGTGGCCGTTGCGTGTGCCTGAGCCAGGGACGCAAGCGCCCTCCCGACGCCCCGCTGCTCGAGACTTGATTCAGCCGAGCGCGCCGTCCGTGCGTGCCTTGTCGATCAACTGCTCATCGACACGCCAGTCCCGTAGGATGCTGTCGGTATCGGCACCCGCCCCACGAGGAGGCCGCGGGACATCGGGCGAGGTCCGCGAAAAGCGCGGCGCCGGCGCATTCTGCACGATGCCACCGACCTCGATAACCGCTTGACGCGCCCTATTGTGCGCATGCTCCGTCGCCTCTTGAAGGGTGAGCACCGGCGTCACGCAAACATCGCTGCCGGCGAACAGCTCACACCAGTGGTCCCGCGTGCGCGATTTGAAAATGCCCGCCAGGCGCTCCCGCAAGGCGGACCACTGAGCGACCGCGATGGCATCGAGGGCCGGATAGCCGGCGGCGCCCCACTCCCCGCCAGTCAATCCGAGCTTTTCGAGAAACGTGGCGTAGAACTGCGGCTCGATGGGCGCGACTGCCAAGCTCTTCCCGTCGGCAGTGGCATAGACATTGTAATAGTGCGCACCGCCCCCCAGCAAATGAGCGCCCGTGCGATCGTCGAATTGATTCGCGGCCTTGTAGCCGAAGAACATGGCCATGAACGATAAGGACCCGTCCACCATGGCGGCATCCACGACCTGACCACGCCCCGACTGTCGTGACTCGAACAGCGCGCAGGCAATGCCGTAGGCCATGAGTAGTCCACCTCCGCCGAAATCGCCGATGACGTTGAGCGGAACGACCGGTTGCCCGCCGGTGGGGCCGATCTGATGCAGTACGCCGGACAAGCTGATGTAGTTCAGATCATGGCCCGCCATGGGCGCCAAAGGACCCGTTTGGCCCCAACCCGTCAAACGGCCATAGACCAAACGCGGGTTGCGCGCCAGGCAAGGGTCGGGACCGATGCCGAGCCGCTCGGCGACACCCGGTCGAAAAGCCTCGACAAGGACGTCGGCGGACGCGGTCAGCGCAAGCAGCACGTCGCGGCCACTGGAGCGCTTGAGATCCAAGGCAATGGAGCGGCGACTGCGCAGCAGCGGCGAGGTAGCCGGGGTATCCTTGTCACCACCGAGGCGGTCCACGCGGATAACCTCGGCCCCCATGTCTGCCAACATCATGCAGGCATAGGGAGCGCCGCCGAGCCCGGCGACCTCGATGATCTTAATCCCCGCCAGAGGGCCGCTCACTTCAGCTTCCGCTCGTCCAGGCCAAGGCTGCGACCGATGATTTCCTTCATGATTTCAGACGTGCCCGCGAAAATCCGCATGACCCTGGCATCGGTGTATAACCGAGAAATCCGGTATTCATCCATGTAGCCGGCGCCGCCGTGCAACTGCACACAGGCATCGACCACGCGGCCGGCCAACTCGGTGGCCATGAGCTTTGCCTCGGCCGCGAGTTCCGCTGTCAGGCGCCCCTGATTGTATTCGAGCACCAACTGATCGACGAAGGTCTGGACCGCGTCTATGTTGGCGCGCAGCTCTCCCATCACGAAGCGATTGTGCTGAAAAGTGCCAATGGGACGACCGAAGGCGCGGCGTTGCTGAATGAAATCCAACGTCAAGTCGAAGGCGGTATCCGCCAGCGCCATGGCGTCGATGGCGGCTATGAGACGCTCGCCGCTCAGGAACTGCGCCAGGTAGCCAAAGCCTTGTATAGGATCCCCGAGAACATTGCTCTTCGGCACGCGTACGTTGTCGAAGAACAGCTCGGAGGTGTCTTGGGCCTGCAGTCCCATTTTGTGCAGGCGTTGACCGCGACGAAAGCCGGGCATGTCCGCCTCGACGACGAACAGGCCGATTCCATAGCGCTGATCCGCTACCGAGCGCGCCGCCACAATCACCAGATCGGCGAGTTGTCCGTTCGATATATAGGTTTTCGAGCCATTGATCAGCCAGTGATCACTGCGGTCCTCGGCGGTGGTCCGCAGACCCGCCAAGTCGCTGCCCGAACCCGGCTCGGTCATGGCGATGGCGAGGATCTTCTGGCCGCCGGCGCAGGGCGGCAACCACCTTGCTTTCTGTTCCGCGGTACCGAGTTTTCCAATATAGGGCGCCACCAACCCGGAGTGCAGCTGGATGTAAAAACCGGACTCGCCGTGGCGGATGTTTTCTTCGTAGACGATTTGTTCGTATCGAAAATCCGCGAGCGCGCTGCCGCCATATTCTTCCGGCGCCCACATGAGGAGGTAGCCTTGTGCTCCCGCCTTGGTAAAGGCCCAACGATCGACGAACCCTTGCTCACGCCATCGCGCGCCATGGGGCGCGATTTCCTTTTGGAAGAAGCGGCGCACCGAAATGCGGAATTCTTCGTGCTCCGGATCGAAGATCAATCGGCGCATGCCTTCCCCGGGCGTAGGTTCAGGTTAAGGACCATAGAATCCCACGCCCAGTCGAGCCTTGTTGCGCAGGGCATTCGAGGGCGCGAAGCGCGGACCGGCGGTGGCCGCGTACTCGTCACAGGTGGACACGAACTCCCGAATACCCACCGTCTCGATCAACGACAAGGGACCCCCGGTCCAAGTCGGGAACCCCCACGCCAACACGGCGCCCACATCGGCATCGGCGGGATGAGTCAGCACGCCCTCCTCCAAGCAGCGCGCCGTCTCCAAGGCTTGGATGTACAAAAGCCGTGTTTTTACCTCATCCAGACTGGGCTGGACGGCTGCCGGCGGAAAAGCCCGTTCGAGTCCGGGCCACAGATGCTTCTTGCCGCCTTCCGGATACTCGTAGAAGCCCTTGCCGTAACGTTTACCCGGCCGCTTCAATTCCTCGAGCATGCGCCGCATGACATCGTAGGCCGCGGGTTGTTTGAAGGCTTTACCAAGAGCGGCAGCGGATTCTTGAACGATTTTCCACGGCAGTTCGACGGTGACCTCGTCGAGCAATGCCAGAGGGCCCACGGGAAAGCCCGCGAGTTTCGCCGCGTTCTCGATGAGCGCCGGCGCCACACCGGCCTCGAGCAGCAACATGCCCTCGTGAATGAAGGTCTGGAACACCCGGCTGGTATAGAACCCACGGCTGTCGTTGACGACAATGGGCGTCATTTTGAGCTTCGCGACGAAATCGAGCGCATTCGCGAGCGTGGCCTGGCTGGTCTGCTTGCCGACGATCACTTCCACCAGGGGCATCCTCTCCACCGGCGAAAAGAAGTGCAATCCGATGAACTGCGCGGGACGGCAGGAGGCCGCGGCCAGTTCGCTGATGGGGAGCGTTGAGGTGTTGCTGGCCATGATGGCCTGCTTGGGAATCGCGGCCTCGGATCTGCGCGTCGCGGCGGCCTTGATGGCCACGTCCTCGAATACGGCTTCGATGACGAGATCGCAGCTTTGCAGTCCTGAGTAATCCACAGCGGGCGTGATGCGGGCGACGATGGCGTCGGCCTGTGCCTGGGTTTTCTTGCCCTTCTGCACGTCCTTGGCGAGCGACTCCACCGAACGATGGCGGCCTTTTTCGGCCAAAGCGATCTCTCGGTCGAGAAGCACCACCTCGATGCCGGCGCAGGCCGCGACGAAGGCAATACCCGCGCCCATCATGCCCGCACCGAGCACGCCGAGCTTCTTCACCTCAATGGTCGGGACGTTCGCGGGACGACGCGCGAGCTTTCCCGCCTCTGCCTTGTGTAGAAAACTGGTGCGAATGAGATTTCGCGACACCGGGTCGCACAGCAACTTCGCGAAGTACTTCGATTCCAACCGCAGCGCCTTGTCGAAGGGCATCATACCGCCTTCGAAGACGCAGTCGAGAATGGCGATGGGCGCGGGATAATTATGATTGTTTCGAGCAGCAATGGCGGCGGCGCGCATGGTCATGACCGTGGCGATGGCCGGGTTCAAGAGCCCGCCGGTGGCCTTGTAGCCCTTCTTGTCCCAGGGCCGCACGGTATCCGGCGTCGCGAGTAACCAGTTCTTCGCCACCTGAAGGAGTTCCGCCGGCGACACGACGGCATCGACCAAGACCGGCCTCGAGCGCGTCGGCGGGAGTCGCCGTCTTGCCGTCGAGGAGATACGGCAAACTGGCCTCCATGCCGATCATGCGCGGCAATCGCTGCGTGCCGCCCGACCCCGGCTGGAGACCCACGGTCACTTCGGGCAGACCCACGACGGCCTTCGGAATGTCGGCCATCACCCGATGGTGACAGGCAATACAGAGCTCAAAACCGCCGCCGAGCGCGAGCCCATTGATGGCGGCGACGAAGGGTTTTCCGCAGGTTTCCAGGCGGCGATGCATGGCCATCGACGGCTTCTGACTGAAAGCAACGGCCTCGCTCAGGGAGATCGCGCCGCCCGCGACGGTTAGGATGTACTTGAGATCGGCGCCCGCCATGAAAGCCGGCTTGGCCGAGGTAATGATGGCGCCGCGAATGGTCGAGTCGGCAGCGACGCGCTCGATGGCGGCGATCATGTCATCGATGAATTCAGGTGACACCACGTTCATCGGACGATCAGGGGCATCCAGCGTAATGAGAGCAATGCCGTCGGCATCCACGTCGAGGCGAAGAGTTGCATGTCATAGTCGTTCAATAATGGTAGCGGTGCCGAGACCGTTGCCGGCGCAGAGGGTGATGAGCGCCGTGTTAAGATCCCGACGCTCGAGTTCGTCCAGCACCGTCCCCAAGATCATGGCGCCGGTGGCACCGAGCGGATGACCCATGGCGATGGCGCCGCCGTTGACGTTCACCCGCGACGGATCGAGATCGAGTTCGCGCATGAAGCGCATGACCACCGCCGCAAAGGCTTCGTTGATTTCGAAAAGGTCGATGTCCTTCAACGACATGCCGCAGCGCTTCAAGAGCTTGCGGGTCACCGGCCCCGGGGCGGTGAGCATGATGGTAGGCTCGCTGCCGATGGACGCGAACGCCTTGATGCGAGCTCGCGGCGCGCGGCCAATGGCTGTGCCGAACTCACGATTGCCGAGCAGCACCGCGGCCGATCCATCGACGATGCCGCTGGAATTTCCGCCGGTATGCACATGCTCGATGGCCTCCACCTGTGGGTACTGCTGCAGGGCAATGGCATCGAAGCCCGCTTGGCCCAAGCCGACGAAGGAGGGTTTGAGGTCCGCAAGTGCCGCCAATGTCGTGCCGGGGCGCATGAATTCATCGCGATCGAGCAGTATCTCCCCGATCACGTCCCGAACCGGTTCGATCGAGCCTTTGAAATGACCTTGCGACCAGGCGTGGGCGGCGCGGCGCTGACTTTCGACAGCGAAGCTGTCGACATCGTTGCGCGAGAAGCCCTCCAAGGTGGCGATGAGATCGGCGCCGATGCCCTGAGGCGCGAAGTGGTTTTGATAGGCCACCCAGGGATCGGCGGACCAGGCACCGGTGTCGGCTCCCATGACCGTGCGTGACATCGATTCGACGCCGCCGCCGATGGCCGCGTTCGACTGACCGGTCATGATTTGTGCCGCCGCAGCGTTCACGGCTTCCAACGCCGAGGCGCAGAAACGGTGGACCTGCTGTCCGGCCACACTCTGTGCATAACCTGCCTGCAGCAGCGCAGCCCGGCCGATATTGCCGCCCTGCTCTCCCACCGGTTGCGCACAACCGAACACCACGTCATCGATCAGCGAGGTGTCGAGGGAGGATCGTCGAGCCAACGCGCGCAATACCTGCGCACCGAGTTCCACCGAGGAGACTTCATGCAAAGCGCCATCGGGACGCCCGCGGCCACGCGGTGTGCGCACATGGTCATAGATCAAGGCATCGGTCATGGTGTCCTGAGTGTAAGTTGCCTGCGATGGGCCAAGAGTCGCCCAAGGATAGGGCCCAAGCACCTATCCAAGGATAGAGCCGGCGAGGCACATCTAGGCAGCAGTCGGATGACTCAGGGACAGCACCGCCACACCCGAAATGACCCCCTCCCGCCCGGCCGCGCGCAGCGAGATATCGCAGATCACTCGGGATGCGCCAACGCCGAGGGACAGCTCGCGAACGGTGCCCGTAGCCTCCACCGTGTCACCGCCATACACCATTCCGCCATAGCGCACTTCCAGGGTTTGGAGGACGGCTTGCGGCAAGGCTCGCTGCAGCATGGTGAGGAGATAGGCAAGATTGGCCGGCCCTTGGTTGATGACCTTGTCACCCAACCCCTTGGCCCGCACCGCTTGGGCGTCCAAATGAATGGGATTGGGATCGCGCAGGAAGCCAGCCCAGAGTTTCATGTTCTCCGGCTTCACGGCAGCGAGGGTGTAGGGTGGCAAGGAGGCGCCGACCGTGACCGGCACGCCGTTGGCCATCAGCGGTACATCGGCCGCCGTCATGCCAGATGCCTCCGCGGCAGCATCCACACGTTACTGGTCTCGAGCACCGGTATGCCTTCGGGCAACGCCAGCCGCAGAACGTAGGTAAGCGAATCCATCACGCCGAAGGTTCGACTGCGCTTGCGTGTGAGGCTGATAATCTCGCCCGTCACTCGGTAGGCCTGCTGCGTCATCAACGGCCGGCTGAACGTCACGGTCGAGGAGGCAATCATGGGTCCGTCCTCCACGTCGAAGTCGCAGGCACGGCACAGCTCGGCAACGGTCATACCCATTCCCACTTGCGTGGCGATGAAGAAATACACCGGATGTGCGCTGCCATCCGCAGCCGGAGTCTCCTCCAGTGTCGAGCACAACACCCGGTTTTCATCGGCCGAGATCACATAAGTCGACGCGCCCGACAGGGAGAGCCCCGCGACGGCGGGTGGCGGCGGCAGTTCGCCCGCGCTCACGGGTGCTCGGCGGCCCGCGCCGCGTTCGTGACATAGGCGCGAATCGCCTCGGCATCATCGGTGCTCAAATACTTGGAGAAACTAATCATGCCCGCATCGCTCAAGGCGCCGCCGATGACAATGCTGCGCCAGGCGTCCTTCGACGCCAAGGCGCCGGACCGACGCAGATCCGGCAGAACGCCGGCCGACAGCGTGGCCAGGCCGTGGCAACCGATGCAGTTGATGCCGTACAAATCGCGGCCGCGCGCCGCGGTATCTGCGGGCCAGGTGTCGGTACCGGGAGCCGGCGCTGCCGGCGTACTCTCGAACGGCGGAAGCGAGGCGCGGCCATCCAGTGCGAACACCAGAACGCGGCCGTTCGGGCGGCGCTGCGGTCCATCGAAGGAGGCGAGCGCCAACGGAATAGCGCCGCCATAGCCCGCCACTACCGCGACATATTGCCGGCCTCTCACAGAATAACTAATCGGCCCAGCCATCACGCCGCTCTGGGCCGCGAAGCTCCAGAGCAATTGTCCGCTACGCGCATCGTAGGCCTCGAAGCCGCCCGTCGCGGTACCTTGAAACACAAGATTCCCAGCCGTGGCCAGTACACCGCCATTCCACGGACCCGAATGTTCTACTTTCCAAGCGGCTTTCTGATTGACGGGGTCCCAGGCAAGCAAGCGTCCTTTCAACGAGGCCTTGATGGCGACGCGGACTTCGGGCGAATCCGGCGGAATGAGCGCTAGCATATCGACGCCGGTATTCCAGCGGCCGGGATGAATCGCGAAATGCTGCTCATTGGCATACAGAAACGGCAATTCCTGCGCGGGGATGTAGACCAAGCCGGTCGCGGGGCTGAAGGACATGGGCTGCCAGTTGTGACCGCCGCTGCCTCCCGGCATGGAGACGAACGGCGCTTGCGCGAAGCGAGCCTGCGGATTTTCGATGGGCCGGCCCGAGGTAGAATCGACGCCGGTGGCCCAATTGACCGGCACATAGTTCTGGGCAGAAATCAGTTTGCCGTCCGTGCGATCAATGACGTAGAAGAAACCGTTTTTCGGCGCCTGCATCAATACTTTGCGGGGCTTGGCGTCGATGGTGAGGGTCGCGAGCGTGATGGGCTGCGTCGCCGTGAAGTCCCAGGTTTCGCCGGGGGTCTCCTGGAAGTGCCAAAGATAGCGTCCCGTGTCGGGATCCACCGCCACGATGGAGGAGAGAAATAAATTGTCGCCCTTGCCCTCCGAGCGAATGCGCCGGTTCCACGGTGAGCCATTGCCGACCCCTAAGTACAGTTGATTGAGTTCGGGATCGTAGACGATGGCGTCGTATACCGTACCACCGCCGCCGAGCTTCCAGAACTCGCCGTACCAGGTATCACGCGCGCGCGATGCGAGGATTGCATCGGACACCTCGCCATCGGGCTTGGCATTGGGATCACCCGGCACCGTGTAGAATCGCCAGACCTTGGCGCCGCTGCGGGCGTCGTAGGCTGTCACGTAGCCGCGCACACCATAGTCCGCGCCACCATTGCCGATGATGACTTTGCCGCGCACAACGCGAGGCGCACCGGTGATGGTGTAAGGCTTCGTGGTATCGACCGTGACCTGACTCCAGAGTAGCTTGCCGCTTTTCGCGTTCAGTGCGATCAAACGGCCATCCAAAGTCCCGACGTACACCTTGCCGTCGTAGTAGGCCGCGCCGCGATTGACGACGTCGCAGCAGGCGGAGAAGCCGGTGCGTCCGGGCACTTTCGGATCGTAGATCCATAGCACGCGGCCTGTCGCGGCATCCAGAGCCCACACTTTGCTCCAGGCCGTCGTGACGAACATCCTGCCGTCCACCACAAGCGGCGTCGATTCCTGTCCGCGGTTGGTGTCGAGGTCTGCATACCAGGTGAGTCCGAGGCGCTTCACGCTGGCAGTGTCGATGTCGTGCAAGGTCGAGAAGCGCTGCTCGAGGTAAGTACCGCCATGGGTAGGCCAATCGACGTCGGCGGCGGCACTGACGGGTAGTCGCGCGCAGAGCCCCAACAGAATAGAGAAAAGAATTCGATGATCCAGGAGGCGCCTAGGCGTCATTCATGCACACTCGACAATTCGAAGCCTGTATATCCATTGGCGGCGATTTCGGCACATTTTTGCCGGTAGGTGCCGACGCCGCCGATGTAAGGCATGAACACCCGCGGCTTGCCCGGAATATTGGCGCCCATGTACCAGGAGGCGGCCTTCACGAACAGGGTGCCACCGGCCAATTCGCTGACATGCGCGACCCATTCGTCCTCGGAATCGCGCTGCGGTTGGATGCGATTGAGGTGTTTGGAGGCGAGAAATTCCAAGCATTGCGCGATCCAATCCACGTGCTGTTCGATGGATATCACCATGTTGCTGAGTACTGAAGGACTGCCCGGTCCGGTAATCATGAACAGATTGGGGAATCCCGCGCTCGCCAATCCCAGATACGCGCGCGGCCCCGCACTCCATTTGTCTCGAAGGCTCTGACCATGGACGCCGCGGATGTCGATATTGAGGAGGGCACCGGTGAGGGCGTCATAGCCGGTGGCGAACACCAGGCAGTCCAGTTCGTAGGTGGCGCCCGCGGTGCGAATTCCCTGCGGCAAGATCTCCTCGATAGGATCATCCGCCAGAGACACGAGGGTCACATTGTCGCGGTTGTATGTTTCGAAGTAATCGATGTCGATACATATTCGTTTGCTGCCGATCGGGTAGTGATGCGGCGTCAAGGCCTTCGCCGTCGTCGGATCTTTAACGATACCGGCGATTTTCCTGCGCACGAAATCGGCGACCGCTTCGTTGGCCTCTTCGGTCGCTATCACGTCGTTGAAGTAGTACATGAGCGCGGCGCCGCCCTCGTCCCACAACCTTTCGAACACCTTCTCGCGTTCGTCGGGAGGAAGGGACAGCGTGGATTGATCCGTCATGTGGTGCAGCGTGCCGGTGAGCGACATGCGCATCTGGTCGCGCAACGTCCGTTCCGATCGGTTGAACTCGGCCGCTTCGCCGGCCAAGGGGCGGTTTTTGGCCGGCAGGCTATAAGCTGCCGTGCGCTGGAACACGTACAGTTGCGCGGCCTGTTTCGCAACCTGGGGAATGAGCTGCAATCCGGTCGACCCCGTGCCGATCACTCCCACACGCTTCCCGCTGAAGTCGACTCCGGAGGACGGCCATTGACCCGTGTGATACCACTCGCCGGCAAAGGACTCGATACCAGGAATCGCCGGCCTGCGAGGAAGGGAAAGACATCCGGACGCCATGATGCAGTAGCGCGCCGAGACCACATCGCCTCGATCCGAGGTGACTTGCCAGCGGTTGGCTTTCTCGTCGTAGACCGCGGAGACGACTCGGCTGTTGAAGCGAATGTCGCGGCGTAGATCGAAGCGCTCCGCCACGTGCTGAATATACCTCAGGATCTCCGGTTGTGTGGCGTAGCGCTCGGTCCATTGCCACTCTTGCTGCAGTTCCTTCGAGAAGGAGTAAGAATACTGCAGGCTTTCGACATCGCAGCGGCAGCCCGGGTAGCGATTGTGATACCACGTGCCTCCGACACCCGCGGCGGCTTCGAAACATAGGGCGCCGATACTCATTGCGCGCAGACGGTGCAGCATATATAAGCCGGCAAACCCTGCGCCGACCACCACAACCTCCACTTGCGCGGTCGCCTGGCTGTCCGGTGCGCTTATGCCCATGGATGGTCCCACGCGTGGCGCGCTTCGGGGGTCGCGTCGTGACGAAACCCTGCGATTGCACCGCCGTCAATCAAAATATCGCAACCGGTGATGAAGCCGGCGGTTGGCTGGCAGAGGAATTCCGCCAAGGCGGCGATTTCATCGGCTGTTGCGAATCGGGCCAGCGGCGTATTTTTCAGTACCAGCGGCGCACTGCCGCCGCCGCTGGCGCCGGTCTCACGCTGACCCATGGGGGTATCGACGACGCCGGGGGAGATCGAGATGAGGCGGGCGCTCTTACCTGCCCAAACGGAGGCTCGCTGTTCGACCAAGGTCATGACCCCGCGCTTCGACAGGGCGTAGGCCGCACGCGATTGATTCCGGGCAGCCGCGACCAGTGACTCGAGGTCGAATGGAGCCTGTGGGGCGGATAACAGATCCGCGAAAGCAGCAAGGCCCCTTCGATGTCCAGACATGGACGCCACGCACACGCCCACCGCGCCGGTGGCCAGTAGCGGATAAAGCGCGTCGATCACATTCGCGGTGCCGCCAAAATTGACGGCGAACAGAGTCATTGCATCGGCCATGGAAGGAGATATGCCGGCGCAATGAAACACGGCCGATATTTCCCCCATGTCACGTGCGGCGTCTGCCATGGTGTCGACGGAAGCCTTGTCCGCGACATTGCAGACGACGCCGCGCGCGCTCGCGCGCTCCTGACGTACCATGCTTAAGGTCGCCTCGAGCCGCTCAGCGTTTATGTCGCACAACAGTAGCGAATACTGCCGCCCAAACCTCAGCGCTGCCGCCGAGCCGATGCCGCTCCCCGCACCCGTGATGACTGCAAACCGATTATTGCTGTTATTTTTCGACATAGGATGACGCCAAGGTTTGGCCGTGCGGCCGTCCGTTGCACCTATCCAAAGATAGACATCGTTTCACGGCCCCAAGACCTAAGTCCAAGACCGGTCCAACCGAGAGATAGGAACCGCTTCGCAAGCGCTTGCCTGTAGTCTACTCACATAGCCCCAACTGAATCCATGGCACCCAGAATCGTATGAACACAGCATTCACTCCCACCTGTCCCATCAAGCTCATGTCGCTCGAGGACCACGACCCTTTCGGGCCCTATGAAGCCATGCGCTCGCAGGGTAAAGTGATCTGGGACGATTCAGTGAGGGGGTGGATCGTGCTGGATTTCGAGCTGTGCCGCTACGTCGAGCTCCATGAAGAGGATCAATTTCGCAACCTCTATGCCGACGCCGACCCGTTGGTCGTGGAACTCAAGGGCGGCAAATCCAACATCACCATTTCTCAAGGCAAACAACACGAGCGGCTGCGGCGATTTCACATGAGCCTACTGTCGCCCAAGGCCATGGATTTCTATAGGACCCACATCGTCCAACCCATTATCGCGGACTCGCTGCGGCGCCTGGCGACGAAGGGAGATGCAGCTGACCTCACCGCCGATTTCGGCGATATGATTCCTCCACGCGTGATTTGCGCACTGCTGGGAATGCCGTGGCAGGACGACGGGCTCATCGAAAAGACCAAGCGCCTGCATGACGAGATCATGCTCTGGATCGGCAAAGGTCTTAGCACCGATCCTGACGAGGCCGCCAAGGCACAGGCCGCGGCGAACGCCATCAATGAAACCCTCCTGCCTTTCATTCGAGAGCGCCGCGAGCGTCCGCAAGGCGACTTCATCAGTCGGGTTTGGCTAGAAGCGCCCACAGAGTTTAATACCCTCACCGAAGAGGATGCCCTGGCGATTTGTCGTGAACTGTACCTCGGCGGCGCGGATACTACGGTGCATGGCATCGCGAATTCATTCTATTTGTGGCTGTGGAATCCAGCCGTCCGCGAGGCCGCGCGCAAAGACCCCGCACTCGTTCCCACTATCATTGAAGAAGCGCAGCGCCTATACGGTTCGCCGCAGTTTCGATTCCGGCGCGCCAACGCCGATTGCGAACTTGGCGGAGTGGCTATCGCCAAGGACCACACCTTGGTGCTGCTGCACGGAGCGGCGAATAGAGATCCCGCGAAGTTCGGCGAGTGCCCGGCCGCACCTAATTTGACCCGCGCGCGCCCGAGAGATCACCTGACCTTCAATTACGGGCCACGCACCTGCGTGGGTAGCGGCCTCGCCCGAATCGAAATGAAGGATGCATTGAACGCGGTGCTCGACCGATTTCCGAATATTGCAGTCGACCCGTCGGCGACTCCCCCGCGTTTCGGGAATCTCTTTATGCGGTCGTTCAGACCGCTCCACGTGCTATTGGGGAGTCCAGCCGGCGCTTGAGACCCAAGCGATCGCGGATGATGCGGCCGGCGGTAACCTCTTCGTTTCGCACCGTCACGACACCCGCCATGTGCAACAGGACCTCGGTTCCGACAAGATCCGGACGACCCGGTGCGAAGTCGGCCATCAAATGTCCCGACTGGGCGATGTGAAAGGCGACGCGATCACCGGCGGAAAACAGGTCATTGATGCGAACCTGGGTAGGCGCGAGAATCTGCTGAATTGCACCAGCGGCTCCGCCGTCATCGAACCGAATGCCGGGGTTTTTCAATAAGGTGCCTGCGCGGAGCGCATCGCGAACCAGTGCCTCAGCAGTCTCGTCCGCCGCTTCGCGCTCCGTGTCCCAGGGCGCGATCGCAGGATTTTCCACCGGGACAGCTTTCCCGGACGCCAGTTGCAGTCGTCTGGAGTAATAATCCTGCTCGACATAATTTTCGAGCAGTCGCTCCCCGTCCCACTTGTACAGACCAATGCCACCCCACGCGGCCCGCCTAAGATCGTGGCGCACCGACGCGCCGTGCTCGGAAAACTGAAGGCACAATCGATCGCCGTTGGTAATGATCTCGTTGATGGTCAACACCAATCCCGGGAACTGGTCGAATTGCTTCTGCGTGGCGGGCTTGTAGAACTCATCACGACCCGTCAGATCATGGGTGCCCATATGCAGCGTGTATCCGGGCACCATGACCGAGTCGCACGCCGCAAAGTCCTGGCGGTTCGTGTAGTCGTAGCAATAGCGACGCATCAGGGCGACGAATTTATCCACGCGTACGACTCATTCCGATGGGAACTACGGTTAAAACTTATAATCCCCCTCCAGGGTGATCATGCGCGGGCGACCGATGGTTTCCGCGGAAATATCGTTGTTCGCGCCCAGGGGCTTGAAGATGAAGTTCTTGTAGTAAATCTCGTTGGACAGATTCGTTCCAATCAGATGAATGGTCCAAGGACCCGACACCGGGTACAGAGATGCGGACACGTTGAGCAAGGTATAGGCCGTGGTGTACGCGTACGGATCGCGCTCGTACAGAGGGGACCGTGAATTGTAGAACGCGTCGGCTCCCAGTTTGTAGTTCAGTGCGCCGTTCAAGGGATGCTCATAGTTGAAGCCGATGTTGCCGGACACGGGCGAGTCACCGTAACGGGTGCCGCTCAGGTTTTGAGATGCATTGGCCAAGCCGGCGTCGTTGCAACCCTGCACCAGCGTTTGTCCTGGATAACACTGAGCACCCGTATAGCTGCCGAACCTGAGATCGATCAATTCCAACGAACCATGCACGGACCAGTTTCTGTCGATGGCGTATAGACCTTGCAACTCGATGCCCTTATCAGTGGAGCTGCCTGCGTTACGAATCGTGTAAGAAAGGGTATCGGGATCGAAGGTTTCCACCTGCAAACCCGTGTACTTGTAGTCGAAGAACGTCAGTTCTCCCTGGAATTTACCGTCCAGGAATAGTCCCTTCATGCCTACTTCGCCACCCTTGACCTTTTCTACACCGAATTCGAAAGGCTCGTTCGGATTGGCCAAGCCGGTGTAGTTGCTCACATTGGCGGGATTGGCGATGCCGCCCGAGAGGTAGCCGGTCTTGTAGGCGGCGTAAACCATGAGGTCATGCTCGGGGTGATAGGTCAACGTGACCTCAGGCGATGTATTCGTCTCCTTGATGTGCGGACTGTAGGTGACGCCCGCCGGCGAGAACGGATTGTTAGCCGCGGGCACCAGCGCATCAAAGTAATTGAACGTGTTGCCGATCACCGAACTTCGGTCGTCATGCGAATAGCGCGCACCACCGGCGAGTTCGAGATTGTCGAGAATCTTCCAGGTCAGCTGCGCGAAGACCGAGTAGTTCTTGGATATGTCGTCCGAGTCCCCGGCCAGGGTGTTCCAATAGCCATAGTACGGCCCTGGAATCGGATAAGGACCGAACGGGAAAATCTTGTCCGTGTCACCGACCTTGTGATGATCGTGCTCGTAGTATGCGCCGACCGTGTAGTTCACGGGCCCGGAGAACGTCGAGGCTGCCCGAAATTCCTGGGAAATCTGATTGTCCCGATCATGTTGAGAATCGAGCGCCTGCGCATACACGGTATCATCGAAGTTATCGAAGCCGCCCTGAGACGCATCATACACGCCGGTCACCGAGGTAAATTTCACTTCGGGAAGGGTGTAGTTCAAATACAGCGAGCCCAGAATGGTGCTCGTGTGAGAATACGGCTCGCCATTGGCCGGCGCACCGAAAAAGTGATCCACGATGGCGGCGGGGGCCGCACCGTCGGAGACCGCATGGTTCGCCGTGCAGCCTCCGTACGGATCCTGAAGCGCTTGCAGCGGATTCAAGAGATTGACCGTGGTCGGGTGCTGATTGGTGCCGCAGGTGAAGACCTCATCCCCATCGATGCTGCTGCCCCGGTCCCGATAATCGGACCAAAGTATCTTGAAGGTGGCGTCGAAGTTGTCGGCGGGCTTCCAAGCGGCGGTGAAGCGGGCGATGCCAGTGCGGGCGTCAGGTCCTTTGCGATAGGCGGCGCCCGGCAGCGTGAGATTGCCCGGATCGAACGGGTCGGGAGTCGGTTGGGCATAGTTAGTCACATAGCCTTGCAGCTGGTCGCTGTAGCGAGCGGCAATGCGAATGGCAAACGTGTCCGTGATGGGGATCGATATGCCGCCCTCGATCGCCGGATTGGCGGCAGTGAATTCATAGCTCGTCTTTATGTAGCCAGCAAGCGTCGACCCTGGCATCACACTATTGAGTACCACCACACCGGCGGGACTGTTCTTGCCAAAAAAGAGCGACTGAGGTCCTTTGAGTACTTGGACGGAGTCCAAGTCGAAGAATCCAATATCCGCCACGTGCCCCTTGGTGATCTGCACGCCGTCGATGTTGACGGCGACCGGCTGCTCGTTGCCGTAATCGCTGGCAAGGTTTCCCACGCCGCGAATCGTGAGAGTCGCACCGCTGCTACCGCTCTGGGTACGTTCCAAACTTACGCCGGGAACCAGATTGCCGATCTCAGCGAGATTGGTGGCTTGGTATTGGTTGATGGTGGCGGCGGTGACGGCGGTAACCGCGACCGGCACGTCGATCAGGCGCTCCTCACGCTTGCGTGCTGTCACCACGATTTCCTGCAAAACAGAGGAGTCCGAGGATTCTTGCGGCACGGATTGCGCATATAGCGGAGACGTCCAACTCGCCACCGCCACGGCGGCACTCACGATCAGAGCACCTGATATTCGGTGCTGTCCCGCGGATTTGGTCGACGACGGTTTCAGGCAAACGTGGTCGATCATATTGCAGTCACCCAATTTGTTCGCGTCTACCATTTATTCTTTTCCCCATTGCCTATACTTATTCGACCGAGTTCCAGCTTGGCGTCAGTCTCGCCTCAATCAGGCCACTTTGAAACCTATCGATGGATAGGCGCCGGCCGCCCGAACGGCATGACGCTCTTCCGCTGAGAAGGGCAACCTGCACATCGCGCAACCCAACCCGAGGAAATTCCCGCCATGCGCGGCCAACAGATTGGCCAACAACATCATATCGCGCGGCTGTCACGTCCCGCTTCGTATCCGCGAGGCCGGCATGAAGGAACGCTTCTTCCGTGGCCGGCGAAATGACGTCGATGCGGGAGGGGTGGATGGTTTGACCCAATCTCCCCCGATGAAAAGGCGGTCCGGATGAGAAATGGGAGCATTTCGGCTGGCGTCGAGTGTCGCGGTGGCCATGGTGACTATCTCCGCATGTCCGCAAGGGACACAGTAAACCCAGCCTCGGGGAGACCAGCGCCTTGCGCACCTATCTTTCGAGAGGTGCCGCGCATCCACGGCGGGACCAGGCTCCTCAGCATGCAAGCTCTCTATATCGATTCCGATGCCGCTCGACTGTTGGACGCCGTCGCAAGCGCCGGCGGTGGCAAACTGCGTCAGCTTTCGCTCACTGACGCCCGGCAGGCCGCGGATGCCATGGCTCGGCAGCTGGACCTGCCGTGCCCGGCGGAATGCGCTGTAGCGGAGCTGATCGTCGGCGGAGCGCGGCCGATTCCCGCGAGATTGTATTCCCCCTCCGATGCCCGGCGAATCACCGACGGTGGCGGCCTGGCCTCCCCGGTCATCATTTACGCTCACGGTGGCGGCTGGATGTTGGGAAGTCTCGATTTCTGTGATTCGCTTTGCCGTCATCTTGCGACACGATCGGGCCACCGCGTGGTATCGC
This sequence comes from uncultured Gammaproteobacteria bacterium, assembly GCA_963799885.1. Lineage (GTDB taxonomy): Bacteria > Pseudomonadota > Gammaproteobacteria > Steroidobacterales > Steroidobacteraceae > Bog-1198. The sequence continues at coordinate 128,127 of CAWCYX010000011.1, forward strand.
TCGATTATCGGCTGGCGCCCGAACATCCGTTTCCCGCGGCCTATGAGGATGTGCAGGCGGCCGCCCGATGGGTGCAGAGCTCGCCCACTGAACTGGGACAGGCTGTTGCCGGCATTGCGCTTGCCGGCGATAGCGCCGGTGCAGGATTGATCGCCGCAGCCGCGCTCACCGATCCTGGGGACGTACCGATACCCGCCCTGGCCGCATTGATGTTATATCCTGTCACCGACATCTCCCGGGCCACCCGCTCATACGAACTGTTTTCAGAGGGGTTCTTGCTCGAGGCGGCAGATATGCATTATTTCGCGGAGGCCTACGTGCCGGCGCCGAGTGTCAGAAGCGACCCTCGGGTGTCGCCACTGTTGGCGGCGGACGTCGGCTCGTTTCCCCCGACGACACTACTGACCTGCGGACTCGACGTATTACGCGACGAGGGCCGCGCGTTTGCAGCGCGCCTTGTCCAATCCGGGGTTGATATTACCTATCTCGAAGCTCGCGGTCAGATTCATGGCATCGCCACCATGCGCGGTGCGATTCCGTCGGCGCGCGTGACCGTCGATCGTGCGATCGATGACTTCGCGCGACATTTCCGCACCTCCAGCCAACCGGTAACGTAGCAACGTCACGCCTGCGTGGCGCCCGCGCCCAACGACGAGCCGCGTATTCCGCCACGCCGGCGATGTCACTCGCGAATTCGCTCATGGTTGTCCTCTGATGCCATTGAAGTGTCCGGCCCTCGAGCTGAGCGCTAACCCTATCTTTGGAGAGGGGCGGTCGCACCGACCGCTGCGCCACGCTATTCTTAGCGTGAGATGAAGGGGTATTCAGTGGCAGGCTTCTTTGAAACGGCACTTGACGCCGACTGCGCGATCGCTTGCCGACTTTGTCGCCTCCGGTGACGCTCGGTGAGCGCCGCCATACTCCACTCCCACCCGGAAGAACAAGCAGTCCGCGAGGCCGCGCGCCGCTTCTGCGAACTCGAGTTGAACGACGCGCTGAGCCATCGCGATTTGTGGGACCACTTGCGCAGGCAGGGCTGGGTCGACATGTTGCTTGCTTCGGCAACGCCCTCCCCGGTGCGCATGCTGTGCACCCTCTCCATCGAGCTCGGCCGCATGGGCCGCGCGACACCGTTAGCCGAAACTGTGGGACCGATTCTCGCGCTTCGTCCGCTGGCGGACAGTGTTGATCTCGCCTCGTTGGAACAAGTGGTCAAGGCTGGCTCCGCACTTGCCTTGGCGATTCCCGGCGAGGGTAGCGAATCGCGTTGCGAAACCCTCGACGTGAACGATAATCGCGCAGAAGGCTCTCTCCTCAATGTCGAGCACTGGGATGCCGCTGGTGCTCTCTGCATCATCGATGTGAATTCCGCTCGACTGCTGTGGTGCCCCCTGCCGCAGCCTGGAGTGTCATCGACGCCCGCCGCGGGATATATCCCCTGGCACGATCTGCGCTTGAGCGCGGTGCCCGTGCGCACCATGGCTATGGAGCGCGGCTGCGCTTGGTTGCACGATTTGTTGCGTCTGGCCGCCGTCGCGCGGGCTTGGGGCGCCGCGCAACGCTCGCTCGAGGAACTCGCCGCGTATGTTTCAGTGCGCGAGCAATTTGGACAAGTGCTCGCCCGTTTTCAAGCCATGCAACACCGACTCGCCAACCTGCGCATCGCGCTCGATGCGGTACGCGGCCTCTTGGAGCGCGCCGCCCACTCGCTCGATGAGCATTCGGCCGAAGCCCGCCTACACGTCGAGGCGCTGTGTTGCTACGCCGGCGAGGCGCTGCCGCAGCTCGCACTGGACTGCCAACACGGTTTCGGCGCCATCGGCTATATGGAAGAGCACGCCATGCCGAGCCGCTTTCGCCGCATCCACGCCGATATCGCTCGCCACGCCAAGCCGGCTCGGGCCGCCCGACGGCTCGGCGCGCATCTGCTCGAGAGCCCGAACGGCACTGCCCATCTGTTACGGCGAATAGGATTGCCGTCCGGCGCCGAGGACTTCCGGCTGCAACTCGCCGCGTGGCTCGCCGGCCATGCGAATGGCCCGGAGGGTTGGCGCAATCCCGCCACCAGGCATTTTGACCGCGGTTTTCTCCAAGCCATAGGCCGCGCCGGCTTCATCGGCGTAACCATCGGCAGGGAATACGGCGGGCTCGGATTCGGCGCGCTGGAACAATTCGCCTTCGACGAAGAGATCCAGTTCAGCGATGCGCCGTACTACGGCTTCGCCGCCGATCAGGTGCTTGCGCCGACGCTCGCCCGCTTTGGTACCGCTGCGCAGCGCGCTCAATATTTACCGCTGATGCTGGGCGGTGAGGCGGTTTTCTGTCTGGGCTACAGCGAGCCCAGTGCCGGTTCCGATCTGGCTTCGATGAGGACTCGCGCCGAGCGCCGCGGAGCGGGCTGGGTTGTGAACGGACAGAAGATCTGGACCTCGCTCGGTACCTACGGCGACTACTTGTGGCTCGCCGCACGCACCGGCGAGCCGACGCCGCGGCACGGCGGAATCAGTGTCTTTATCGTACCTATGAACAGCCCCGGACTCACGATAAGGCCTTTGAGGGCGATGAACGGGGAGGTGCCCTGTGCTCTGTTTCTCGACGATCTCGAGTTGCCCGCGGACGCGCTGATCGGCAACGTCAACGACGGCTGGTCCGTCATTACGCACGCACTCGCGCAGGAAAGGATGATGATGGGGGGATTCGGCGCCAAGCTGGCGAAGCACCTGCATCGCATCATCGGCGCGCTGCGCCACGGCCGGGCCGACAGGTCGCATAGGTCGAACGGCGACCTCGTCGCGGACATCGGCCGTATCGCCGCCCAGGTCGAAGCATCGCGCTGGCTTGCCATCGCGGCAACGCTGGCCGCCGCAAAGGGGGATGCCACGGTCGAGGCGGCGATTTCCAAAGTGTTCTCGAGCGAATTGCATGAGCGGCTCAGCGAGGCCGCGATACGTTGGATCGGACCGGACGCGCTGTTGGCGGTGACCGCCCCAGGATCGGTACTCGCCGGCACGATCGCTCATGAACTCGTCATGGGCATCATGTACGTCGTCGGCGGGGGCTCGAACGATATCCAACGCAACATCATTGCCCAGCGAGGCCTAAGGCTGCCCCGATGAAAACGTCACTCACCCGCATGTTCCGCATCGATATACCGCTGTTCGCCTTCTCGCACTGCCGTAACGTCGTGGCCGAGGTGTCGAAGGCCGGTGGCATGGGGGTGCTTGGCGCCGCTGGCTTCTCGGCGGAGCGTCTCGAGGAAGAACTTCGCTGGCTCGATGCTCGAGGGCATCCGTACGGCGTCGATCTGCTGATCCCGCAGACTCATCAGGATGTCGGCTCACACAAGGCGACGGTCGACGAACTCGTGCCCGCCGCACATCGCGATTTCGTGAGTACTCTATTGGATAACGCCGGTGTGCCAAGGCTTCCCGAGTCCGATCGAACGGCGTTGATCGAAGACCAGGCACGCGAGATCAACATGACGCCGCGCGAGGCGGAGGAGCTCCTCGAGGTGGCGTTGGCGCACCCCATCAAGCTCTTCGTGAATGCGCTGGGCGTGCCGCCGGCCGACAGCGTGCGCCGCCTGCAAGCCAAAGGCATCCGAGTCGGTGCCTTGGTAGGGAGCCTCGGGCATGCACGAGCGCAACTTGAAGCGGGGGTCGATTTCATCGTCGCGCAAGGCTCGGAGGCGGGCGGTCACACGGGCACAATCACCTCCATGGTCCTTTGGCCGCAGGTGGTAGACCTTGCGGGGAATGTGCCGGTCCTGGCCGCCGGCGGGGTGGGTCGGGGGCGTCAAATGGCGGCCGCAATGGCACTTGGCGCCGCGGGCGTCTGGTGCGGCTCGGTTTGGCTCGGAACCACCGAGAGCGAGCTCGATCCCGTCCTGAGCCAACGCTTCTTCGAGGCGCGCGCAGAGGACGCCGTGCAGACCCGCGCACTCACCGGTAAATCGTGCCGGGCACTGCGCAGTTTGTATACCGACGCGTGGGATCGGCCTGACGCACCGCCGACGCTACCCATGCCGCTGCAGACGCTGCTCTGGCTCGAGCCACGCCTGCGCGCGCAACGTGCCCAGGCGCGGGACTGGATGAGCTATCCGGTGGGACAATTGGTCGGCGACCTCAAGGGACCCACCTCGACCCGTGCAGTGATTCTCGGCATGCTCGAAGAATTCCTCGACAGCGTCGAGCAATTGAAGGGTTGTCTCGACGACGACCACACGGCCGACTAGTGCGCGTACCTGTCATCATCGGCGTCGGTGAGTTCATCGATCGACCCGTGCAGCCGAGCATGGGCATGGAGCCGCTCGAGATGCTCGAACGCTGCGCACGGCTTGCCGAAGCCGACACCGGTGTCGCCTGTCTTCGGCGGGTCGACACTCTGCGCGTCGTCAACCAGATCTCGTGGGCCTATCACGATCTCCCCGCGGCGCTTGCGTGCCGGCTCCGGCTGCGCCAACCCGAGACTGTTTACGGCCCCGTCGGCGGAGATTCGCCGGTGCGGCTGGTGCTCGACTCGGCCATCGACATAGCGAACGGCGACAGCGAGACGGTGCTTCTTTGCGGCGCCGAGGCATTGAAAACCGTCCTTAGCTTTCGTGCGCAAGGCCGCAAGCCGGCGTGGCCTGATGAAGACCCGGGCGTCACGCTGCCGCGGGCCGAGGACTATGTGTCGCGCCAGGCCCTGCGCTACGGTCTCGTCAATCCCGTCGACGTCTATCCGCTATACGAGAATTCCATCCGCGCGGCGTGGCATCAGAGCTTCGACGACGCGCAGCACGAGTCCGGGGAATTATGGGCGGACATGGCACGGCACGCAGCCGTAAACCCCTACGCCTGGAGCGGTAAGGATCGTGGGACCCTGGACATCATCACACCCTCGGCCACCAATCGGCCGATCGCGTTCCCCTACCAGAAATTCATGGTAGCGCAAATCGGTGTCAATCAAGGGGCGGCGGTACTCATGACGCACGTCCAGGCCGCGCGCGCGCTCGGCGTCGCGGACCATCGGATGATCTTCGTGGCCTCCGGTGCCTTCGCCCACGAGCCGTACGATTTCCTGCGGCGTGCGCGCTACGACCAGGCACCGGCACTGGAACGCGTGCTAAGCGCCACCCTGGAAGTTGAACGGCTTTGCCGCCGATGAAGTCGATCTATACGAGCTCTACAGCTGTTTTCCCTGTGTACTGAAACTCGCCCGGCGGGCGCTCGGGCTTGCCGCAGGCATCTCGCCCTCGGTGACCGGTGGCCTCACCTTCTTTGGCGGCCCCGGCAACAACTACATGACCCACGCCATCTCAGCCATGGTGCGGGCGTTGCGCGCCGGCGGCCGTCGAGGATTGCTTTATGGCAACGGCGAATTCCTCACGAAGCATCAAGGGCTGGTGTTGAGCCGTATGCCGCCGCGTGAGATGCCGCGCAATCTGGACCTGCAGGCGGCCGTCGACGCGAACTACGGCCAGGTACCACCGCTCCTCGACAGCTATGCGGGCATCTGCACCATTGAGACCTTCAGTGTGAATTACGGTACACATGGCCAGCCGGATCGGGCTGCGGTGATCGCGCGAACACCACGCGGCGAGCGTTTCGTGGCCCGGGTCGACGGTATCGATCCCGGCACGCTTGAGGCGTTGGTCAGCGGCGAGGACCACGTCGGTCGCACCGCATTGGCCTTCGATTGCAACGACGGCCTGGTCCATCTCACGTTGCAGAGCGCCGTGCCGTTCCCGTTGCCCCCGTGTCCGCTGCAATGGGGCATCCTCGAACCCCACGTCGCCCTCGTTACGCTCAACCGGCCGCACAAGCGAAATGCGATCGATGGTGCGGTGACGCGGCTGTTGGCGGACTGCGTGCGGCGAGCCGATGAGAATCCCGAGATCCGCGTGGTGTTGCTTGCGGCCACCGGAGACACCTTCTGCGCCGGCGCCGACTTGGCCGAGGTCGCAGCCGGGCATGCCGCCGATCTCGTCGATCCGACGTTCGGATTCGCTGGGTTCGTGAATGCCAAACGGACCAAGCCGTGGATCGCCGCCGTGCGGGGCAGCGCCATGGGTGGCGGCACGGAAATCGCTCTCGCCTGCGATCTCATCGTCGCCGGCCAGAGCGCCGTCTTCGGCCTGCCGGAAGTGCGCCGTGGCTTGCTGGCGGCCGCCGGTGGGGCGTATCGACTAGCCCGAAGCATACCGCCGCGTCGGGCCATGGAATTGTTGCTCACGGGCGAGGGAGTGACGGCCGATGCGGCGCTCGGGCTCGGACTCGTGAATCAGGTCGTCGAGGATGAGGTGCTCATGGACGAGGCGCTGGCACTTGCGAGGCGCATCGCCGCGAACGCTCCGCTCTCGGTGGCGGAGTCGCGCCGCCTGGCCGCATCTGCCTTCGACGCTACCGATGCAGACCTCAGCCGCTTGAGTCAGGAGGCCATGGCACGCCTCATGGCGTCCGAGGACGCCAAGGAAGGGGTGCGCGCATTTCTCGACAAACGGCCGCCCCATTGGAAGGCGCGCTGAGGTTCCGCTATGACGACAGTGCACAAACCGCCTGGTAGACCCTCCGCCGAGGCCCTTCGTCGCCTGTTTTATCCCCACTCTGTCGCCCTCATAGGCGCATCCGAGCGCTCGCCCTGGTCGCATATGCTGCACGCAAACCTCGCCGGTCTCGGTTTCGAGGGACGGGTGTATGCAGTGAACAAGAGCGGTTCTGCGGCTCATGGCTACCCGGGCTTCCGATCTTGCACTGCCATTCCGGCTGCCGTCGACGCCGCCTATCTCTTCGTGCCGCCCGATGCCGTGATCGAGGCGTTCGCCGACGCGCTCGCGGCGGGCATCAAGGCGGCGGTGATCTTAACCTCCGGATTTGCGGAAGTGGACGAAGCTGGTGCGGATCTCCAGACTCGGCTTGTCGACATGGCGCGGGCGGCGGATGCCGTGTTTCTGGGGCCCAACTGTCTCGGGTTCTCGAACCTGGTGATCAAGGCGCCGCTGACGCCCGCGCCGAATTTCCTGCCGCGGCTCCCGCCCCAAGTCGGGCTCGTCTCGCAGAGCGGCGCGACCAACGCCCAGGTCGCCGACATGGCGCATGACATGAATCTCGGGCTGTCGATTTACATTGCGACGGGCAATGAAGCGATGATCGATATCGCCGCCTGCGTCGATTTTCTCGTCGACGACGAGTACACGAAGGTGGTGATGATATTCGCCGAGAGCATTCGCGACACCGCGACGTTCACGGCAGCGGCGCGGCGCGCGCGCGCGGCCCGCAAGGGCATCGTCATATTGAAGGTCGGCACGAGCGAATTGACGGCACGGGTCGCGGCGGCGCACACCGGCTCGCTGGTCGGCGACGATGCGGTGTTCGATGCCGCCTGCCGCGATCTGGGCATCATCCGCGTCCATACCCTGGAGGAGTTGCTCGTGACCGCGGCGCTACTCGCGCAATCCGGACCGGTCAGTCCGCCCACGGTCGGCGTCGTGTCGATCTCGGGCGGCGCCTGCACATTGATTGCCGATCGCGCGCAGGCCTACGGCGTCCATTTGCCGGCCTTTGGCGATCTAACTCAACAAAGCCTCCGGGAAGCATTGCCTTTCGTAAAGGCAGCGCTCAATCCCTTCGACATTACCGGCGCGGCCATGCGCGACGCGTCGTTGTTCGACAAGGCCTTGCAGATCGTCGGCGATGACCCGGCCATCGGTTTTGTGCTCGCGGTCTATGAGATGCCGTGGAACGAGAAATGGCACAAGGTACCGCAGCTCGAAGCGATCGGCCGCGCAATGGCGCGGATGCCGACACGCGCCGCGACGGTGAATCACCTCTTCCGCCCGCTCACGCAGAAAAGCCGCGACATCATGGCCGAGACCGGCATCCCCGCGGCGCTGGGCGGTATCGAAACGGTGTTGAGCGCTCTCGGCCGGATCTGCGCCTGGAGCGTGGATTTGAATCGGCCAGTTCGGCCGCGGGCGGTGCACGGCGCCGGCACCGAAAGGCCCGTGGGAGAATTCAAGGTGCTCGATTATCTGTCGCGGCAGGGGGTTGCCGTCGTGCCGGCGACACTCGCGCACAGCGCTGGGCAAGCCGTGGCGCTGGCATCCGAGGTCGCGGGGCCTTGCGTGCTCAAGATCAGTTCCGTCGACATCCCCCATAAGACCGATGTCGGCGGAGTAGCCCTCAGCGTCACCGGCAGCGAAGCCGTGGCCGCCGCCTACGAGTCCATCCTTGCGTCGGTTAGACGACACATGCCACAGGCGTCAGTGGACGGGGTGTTGGTCGCCCCCATGCGCCGCGACGGCGTTGAACTGCTGGTCGGCACGATGCGCGATCCGCAATGGGGAGCCGTGCTCAATTTCGGCGTGGGCGGCATATGGACCGAGGTGATCAAGGACACGCAGCTGACCTTGCTTCCCGCGACTCCCGCAGAGATTGAGTCGATGCTGTTGAAGCTGCGTGGCGCCCGCCTGCTGCAGGGTTACCGCGGCTCGCCGGCGGTGGACATCGGCCGGCTGTCGCTCATGATCTCGCGCATCGGCGACGCCGCACTCGCACTCGGACCCGAGCTCGAAACGCTCGAGGTCAATCCCCTGTTCGCCCGCGGCTCGCGCATCGAAGCTCTCGATGCACTGACGGTCTGGAGCGGGTGACGCGCCGACAACCCCGGCGCGACTTGCCGGCTCTTGGCTTCACAATCGATACTGTACGGGTACCGCCCCAATGCGCGGCGTGCTGATCGACAGCGCCCCGAATTCGTTCGACGCGCCCGGGGGATTGAAGATGAAGTTACCCATGTGTCGGGTAGCTTAACGTTACACGCATCAGCCCGGGCCTCACACGCGGCCCTATGGCATGTCGTCAGCGTTCGGCGCAACCTTCGGCGCGCGGCGCAGATACTTGAGCATGTCCTTGGGTTTCGCCGTTCCCGCGCGTTCACGCAGGAAGTCATCCGCGGCGCGCAAGGAGCCAACCTTTTCTGCCACTGCAGCCGCGATGAATTGGTTCAGCGATACGCCGTCGGTAGCCGCCAATTCTGCGGCCGCCTTCTTCACCGACGTGGGAAGTTTCAATGGATAGGTATTCTTGCTCATTTCCTCATCCTCTGGAGCATGATGCTCGGTGTAATCACTTCGATCTTGAAGTCGCGTGCTGCCGGCAAAAAGTCGCGGACATTGTGCGTGACAATGTCTGAAGCGCGCCCATTCACCGCCGCCTCCAGCACTAACGCGTCAGCGGGATCGGCCAGTTGGAAGCATTGTCGGTCCACCAGACACGCCCGCCGACGTCGTCCCACAACACCCCTTCGCCGAGCGTGTTTCCGACCTCGACGATTCCGACCAGCGACGCGCGCACCGACTTCATGGATTGCGCCGGACTACCAGAATGCGTGGTAGAACGCCACGGTCGCGCCGAGCGCGATCGCGCTGAGCGCGACATCCATTGCACTCCAGCTGGCGCGGGTTGCCGCTTTCTCCGCCGGCGTCGCGCCGTACCAAGTGTACTTGATCGAAGTGCCGGGGGGAGGCGGGGTCAAATGACTCACGAACATCAGCACGAATGAACTGATCACGAACGAGGCCTGCGCGAAGTACAGCCAATTGAGATTCCAGAATTCGAATATCAGAGGATGCCGGTCTCGGACCGGTGAGATATCGATTCCATATTGCGCCGCGGTGATCGTGCCGTGATACAGGCGCTGTTTGAGATCCGCCACCACGGCGCCATCATTCCGCATGACCAGGTCGGCGGCCAGACGTGCAAGGCCGGCGGAGGTCCCAACGAGGAGCGCACCTAACGCGGCGGGGGCCGTGGCGCGCCGCCAAAACACGCCGCACAGGAACAAGGTCGCGATGGCCGGCGACAAGTAGCCTTGCACGCTCTGTAGATAGACATACAGATCGGAGTGCAGACTCTTGATGGCGAGCACCCAACAGATCCCAAGAACGACGACGACGCCCGTAGCGATCCGACCCACGAGCACTTCGGTGCGACCGGATGCCTGCGGGTACCATTCCCGGAAGAAATCCATCGTGAACAGCGTGGCCGATGCGTTGAATTTCGATGCGAGCGAGGCCATCAAGGCCACGATCATCGAGCAGGCCACCATTCCGCGCAGACCGTGCGGCAGAATTTGGGCGACCATGGACGTGTAAGTAGATTTCGGGACGACCGGCTGAACCTCAGCTCCAGATACTCCGGCATCGTGAACACGCTCATGCGGTCGTACAGCGGCACGAACACCCATCCCAACACCAGAATCAACCACGCCTGCATTTCCCAGTGCGCCATCGCCATTCCGGTTGCAAATCCCGCTCCCGCAAGACCGACGAGGTGTTCGGACCCGATGTTCGAGGAAAAAATGGAAGTGCCGATTTGCAGCCAGTTGCTGTCGCGGCCCGACAGGAAATAATCTTTGCCGGAGTCGGCGTGCCTGCGCATCGCCAACAGGGTGATCGCCAGCATCGCGGCAACGAAGATGCCCACGACCGCCCAATCGGCGCCATTGAAGGCGGAACCGGCCTGCGACGCGGTGTTCATTGAGCACGCTCCGCGGATGAATCGACGGACACGCGCTTCGCGATCAAAAAGATGTCGGCCACCAGCTGCAGCGGACGGGCGTCTAGGTCGATCTCTCTCCGCGCCACCAGATCCGCGAAACGCCGGTAAACCGCCGGATATTCGCCGTCCAGATTTCCCGCCGGTGGCAGCAGCGGCGCGCCGTTGACCGCCAACACGACCTCGCAATTCCGGGGAACGTTTATGGTGGCGGTGAGGGCGAACAGCGGTTCGTGGATGAGCTTGGTCAGGATCGAAATGGCGTTGATGCCGGGGTCAATCGAAGCGAAGTTCGCGACGCCCGGGATGCGGCCCTCCCTGCTGCACGCGGCCTTGATCTCAAAAGACGGGTTTGGCCTGATGGACGGAATATGCCGATCTCGCGCGATCTTGCCGACCCCGGCGATCCCGATCCTGATTGGTCCCATGAAGATGTTCCCCCGGCAGTCCGAGTTATTCCCTTAAAGATTCCGGATGGTCACGGCTGGGGCTGGCTCGGTGCGCAGTGCATTGCGCAAAGGCAATCCGAAGCGTTCGGCCTCGATTTCAAACACGTCGCCGTCCTGAGCCTTGACGCCGTCGGCGAAGGATAAGGTCGCGGTGCCGAAGAAATGCACGTGTACATCGCCGGGGCGACGGAAAAGATCGTACTTGAAATGGTGGTGCTCGAGGTTGCGCACGTGGTGCGACATGTTGTTCTCGCCCGTCAGGAATTGCTTCTCCCAAAGGACGCGTGCACCACGCTTGATGCGCGCCATTCCGTGGATATCGGGCGGAAGATCGCCGATCAGCAGCTCCGGGCCGATCGCTGCCGGCCGCAGTTTCGAATGCGCGAGATACAGATAGTTCGACCGCTCCATGACGTGATCCGAGAATTCATTCGCCAGCGTGAACCCGAGGCGGCATGGCGTCCCGTCCGGAGCAATGAGGTAGATGCCGGCCAATTCCGGCTCCTCGCCCGCATCGAGAGCGAATTGGGGCGAGAGCAGCGGCGCTTCCGGCGCAACCAGACTGCTGCCGTCGCCTTTGTAGAACCACTCGGGCTGCACGCCGGGACCGGGGCCGGGCACCTTGCCGCCGGCGAGTCCTGACAGAAACATCTTCATCGAGTCGCTCGGATCACCTGCTTGCGCCTTGGCATGCATGCGATCCCTCGCATCGGCGGACCCCAAATGCGTGAGGCCGGTGCCGGTCAGCCACACATGCGCCGTATTCTGATGATCGATCGGAGGCAAGACGCGTCGCTCATCGAGCGCGTCGATGAGATTCAATGGCTTTCCCAGCCCCAGTGCCGCGACCTCGGCGGCGATGGTGGAACGCGCGAGGATCGCCCGGGTCGCCAGGCCATAGGTCGAATCGACGTCTTTGATGCGGCGGGGTATGCCGTCGGCGAGCGTGGCCGCCACCATCCTGTCACCGCTTGCCGCACGAAGCTGTGCCAGTCTCACGATGCGACCCACTCGCGCGCACTGCCATCCGGCATTCGCCGGAATGCGGTGCGCAGCGTTGATCGGCCGGTCATGGGCATCGAGCTGACGGCGTTCCCTGGGAAGGTGTGGGTCTATCGTAGATTAACTCAGACAAAATGTCAGCCGCCGCGGCGGGCCGGAAGCTGGGGCGAGAGTGGCCAGGTCCTAACGCTTGTTCCTTGGATCAGCGGATTTCGACGTGGGGGTGTCGATGCGTGCCAGCCGTATCAACTCACTCATCGCCGCTTTCGCCTTCGCGGGTTCTTTGGCAGCGATCGCCTCGAACACCCGCAGGTGATCCGGCAAGGGGTCGCGCCGCAGCGGTTGCCTGCGCTGTTTGTAGATCGTGGTGGCGCGAACCGCAACTCGAACATCCAATCGAGAACGTCGGGATCGAGAAGGTGCCACAGGTTGCGCGGATTGATCCGCGTCCCGACCTCGGGCCTGGCGTCCACCAGCCCCTTCGCGGCCAGGATTCTGACCGCCTCGCGATACGCCGTACGCGAGACCGCGAGTTTCTTGGCGGCGTAGATTTCGCCGCCGAGCAGGTCGCCCGGCCGATGTCCCGTCATGGGGTGCTGTCGAATCCCGGTGATGCGCGGATAATTCGTATCCTCTGGCGCTCGTGGCGAAAATCATACGTTGATCGTATTGCTCGAATGCTCTGGCTGTAATAATGTCTGAGTTAATAAAAGACCCCGGCCGCACCATGCACTTCATCACCCGCGTCCTGCTCGCCGCTTCCACGGTCGCTGCCGCGATCAGCGCGGGGCACGCGCAGCAAGCGCTGGTCACGATACACACCGATCGACCGGGGCCGAAGATAGACCGGCACATCTACGGTCAATTTGCGGAGCACCTGGGCCACGGGATTTATGAGGGCGTGTGGGTGGGCGAGCACTCGGCGATCCCCAACGAGCGGGGGTTTCGCAGCGACGTGCTCGCGGCGCTGAGGCGGCTTAAGGTGCCCGTGGTGCGCTGGCCCGGCGGCTGCTTCGCGGATGAATATCATTGGCGAGACGGTATCGGGCCGCCCGACCAGAGGCCCGTAACCGTCAACACCAATTGGGGCGGGGTGCCGGAAACCAACCGGTTCGGCACGCACGAGTTCATGGACTTCGTCGAGCTCATCAATGCCGATGCCTACATCAACGGCAATTTGGGCACCGGCACGCCTCGCGAAATGGCGGAGTGGCTGCAATACCTCACGTCTGACCAGGACACATCCCTGACTGCGGAGCGGGCGCGCAACGGCCACCCGACACCCTGGAAGATCGCCTATTTCGCAGTCGGCAACGAGTCGTGGGGCTGCGGGGGCAATATGTCGCCCGATTATTACGTGGATTTGCTGCGCCAGTACCTCAGCTTTCTCAAGACACCACCCGGCGCGCGTCCGCAGCTGATCGCGAGTGGCGGCCATGACGCTGACACCAGCTGGAGCGACACGCTCGCGGCGAAGGCGCCTGAGGGATTGAACGCCGTGTCGTTTCATTACTACACCCTCCCCCGGCAAAATTGGCAGCACAAGGGTGCCGCGGTCGGCTTCCGCGAGGATGAGTGGATCTCGACGCTGGCGCACACCCTGGTCATGGAAGATTTCATCAGTCACAACGTCGCGGCTCTCGAGCGTCATGATCCCGGCAACAAGCTTGCCCTCGCGGTCGACGAGTGGGGCACCTGGTACGATACGGAACCCGGCCGCGAACCCGGCTTTCTTCTTCAGCAGAATACGCTCCGCGATGCCGTGGTCGCAGCCGTCAACTTGAATATATTCCATCGCCATGCCGACCGCGTACGGCTGGCGAACATTGCCCAGATGGTAAACGTGCTGCAGGCGATGATCTTGACGGACGGGCCGAAAATGGTCCTCACGCCAACCTATCATGTGTTTTCGATGTTCCAGCCGTTCCAGGACGCCACGTTGCTGGACGCGGAGATTCAGACCCCGGACTATAGCCTCGGCGCAGTGAGTGTGCCCGCGCTCAGTGTTTCCGCGGCGCGCAGCACGGACGGTTCGATCGTGGTCGCGCTGGTCAATCTCGACCCCCGCCGGGCGTTGAGTGTGAGCGGCAATTTGACCGGCTTCACGGTGCGCAAAGTCAGCGGGACCATCCTGAGCGCTGAAGAAATGGACGCCCACAACACCTTCGAGGCGCCGCACGCCGTCGAACCGAAGAGTTTTGGCGGAGGACATCTCGCCGGGGCTCGAGTGACTCTGTCGCTGCCGGCAAAATCCGTGGTGGTGCTGAATTTGCAGTGATCGATTGCCGCTATTTTGCCGCCGCGCCGGCGTTTCTGAAGATCAGCACCGTTCTCTCGGAGTAGGTTTCGCCGGGCCGCAAAATGGTGGTGGGGAACGCGGCGTGGTTTGGCGAGTCGGGAAAATGCTGGGTCTCCAGACAGAGCCCGGTCCGATATCCGAAGACGCTCCCCTCGCCCGCCGGTTTGCCGTTCAAGAAATTGCCCGAGTAGAACTGTAATCCCGGTTGCGTCGTGCGGATTTCGAGAACACGTCCGCTGCCTGGATCGGAGAGCACGGCGGCGAGGTGCAGCGTGGAGCCGGTGCGCGGAGCATTGAGGATCCAATTGTGATCGTAGCCACGCCCGAAGGTGAGTTGTTCGTCGGCGGCTCCGATGTGTGCACCGATGGCGGTCGCGCTCCTGAAATCGAAGGGGGTTCCCGCCACGCCACGCTCTTCCCCCGTTGGTATCAAATTCGCATCCACCGGCGTGAAGGTGTCGGCGTTGAGTTGCAGCGTATGGTCGAGAATCGACCGGTGCGCATCACCTGAGAGATTGAAGTACGTGTGATTTGCCAGGTTTACCGGCGTCGGCGCCGTCGTCGTGGCCTCGTAGTTGATTTCGAGCGAATCATCGTCCCGCAGATGGTAGGTGACGTGTACAGTCAGCTCTCCCGGGAAGCCCTCCTCGCCGTCTGCACTGACGTAAGTGAGACGAAGACGGTTGGACTCCCCGCCAGCCTCCGCCGTCCAGATCCGTTTGTCGAAGCCTCGGCTGCCGCCGTGCAAGCTGTTTGGGCCATCGTTTGCCGTCAGCGGGTAGGTGGTGCGGTCGAGCACGAAGCGCGCGTGGGCGATGCGGTTGGCGTAGCGGCCGACCGTGGCACCGTAATACGGCACGCCGGCGAGATAGGGTTTCAGTTCGTTGAAACCCAACACGATGTTTGCGAACCGGCCGCGACGGTCCGGTGTCCTGAGCGACACGATGCTCGCTCCATAGGTCATGATCCGAGCCTCCACCCCGTGAGCATTGCCAAGCGTGTAGATCTCCACGTGTTCTCCTGCGGCCTTGCCGAAAGGCGCAGCGGCCGTGGCGCTGGCCGCCGTCCAGAGCGGCGGCAAAAGACCGGCGGCCAACATCGCGGCTGCGACCGATCCGAGGGCTCTTGCGACGTTGACATGCATGACGATTTGCTCCAGCAGACCGCTTGCCAATGCCGGGGCATTGTGGCAATTTGTCTGAGTAAATGCGACCCCTGATTCTCGAGCGGCCGGACCTCATCGCGGGTTCTTACCGCGTAATTCGGACGCCTCTCATGCACTCCTCCGGACACCCCCGCCGCCTTCGATCCCGGGCCTGGTTCGATGACGCCGACAATGCGGACATGACCGCCCTCTACCTCGAGCGATACATGAATTTCGGCTTGACGCTGCAGGAGCTGCAGTCCGGCCGGCCCATCGTTGGCATCGCCCAAACCGGCTCGGATCTGTCGCCATGCAACCGCCACCACCTGGTGCTGGCCACCCGGGTGCGCGAAGGGATTCGCGACGCCGGCGGTATCCCCATCGAGTTTCCGGTGCATCCGATTCAAGAGACCGGCAAGCGGCCGACGGCGGGACTCGATCGGAATCTCGCATACCTGGGTCTCGTCGAGGTGCTGTTCGGCTATCCGATCGATGGCGCGGTGCTGACGATAGGCTGCGACAAGACCACGCCCGCCTGTTTGATGGCGGCGGCAACGGTCGACATTCCGTGCATCGCTCTATCCGTAGGTCCCATGATTAACGCCTGGGCCGACGGCAAGCGCATCGGCTCGGGTACCGTGGTGTGGAGGGCCCGGGAACGGTTTGCGGCCGGTGAGATCAATCGTGAACAATTCATCAGGCTCGTCGCGTCCGCCGCACACCGTCGACCGGCTATTGCAATACCATGGGTACGGCGACCACGATGAACAGCTTGACGGAGGTGCTCGGCATGTCCTTGCCCGCCTCCGCGGCCATTCCCGCGCCGCATCGGGACCGGCAGGAGAGCGCCTACGAGACCGGCCGCCAGATCGTCGAGATGATCCGCCACGACCGCAAACCCTCCGACATCCTGACGCGTAACTCCTTTATCAACGCGATACGCGTCAATTCGGCCCTCGGCGGCTCGACCAACGCGCCGCTGCACTTGATCGCCTTGGCGCTAACGGACGCACGCTCGGCGAGAACTGCGGCGCAGCCCGGATCGAGGATGAACGGGTCATCCGCCCTTTTGCACGGCCGCTGACGCCAATGGCGGGATTCTTGGTCCTGCGCGGCAACCTGTTCGACTCGGCGATCATGAAGACTTCGGTGATCTCGCAGGAATTCCGCGAGCGTTATTTGTCGACTCCGCAGGATCCCGATGCCTTCGAAGGCCGTGCGGTCGTGTTCGACGGGCCCGAGGACTACCACGCGCGCATCGACGAGGGGACGCCGCAAATCGACGAGAATTGCATACTGTTCATGCGCGGTACCGGGCCGATCGGCTACCCGGGCGGTGCCGAAGTCGTCAACATGCGGGCGCCCGTCCGGTTGATTGAACGAGGCTTTCACCAGTTGCCTTGCATCGGCGACGGCAGGCAGTCCGGCACATCGGGCTCGCCGTCGATATTGAACGCGTCTCCGGAAGCTGCGGTGGGCGGCGGGCTGGCGGTGCTTCGCACCGGCGACCGTGTCCGGGTGGACCTGCGCATGAGACTGGTCAATGTGCTGCTGAGCGACGCGGAATTGTCCGCGCGGCAGCAAGCACTCGCGATTGCAGGCGGTTACCGATACCCAGCGAGCCAGACGCCGTGGCAGGAGATGCAAAGAGCGGTGGTCGGGCAGTTCCAAGGCGGCGCCGTGCTGGAACCGGCAGTGAAGTATCAGAGGATTGCGCACACCAAGGGACTGCCTCGGCACAATCATTAGCGCGGCGTTCTGATGGCTTCATCAGCGCGGGCACGCTGCTCCGACGCACCGTCACTCCGGGTGGCTGGGTTGCGTTGACGATCGCGATCAGGAGCCCTTCTCGCCGAGTCGCCCTGCGCGCCGAAACGGAGGTTCCGCGCGAAGAACGGCAGCACGTTCTGGTCGAAGCGCGATTCGATCCTGTTCAAGTGGTCGCCGTCATAAATCTCGAAGCCATGGGCGACGCCCTTGTTGGTCAGTGCACGATCGAGGGGAATCATGCGATCCCACGTCCAAGGCAATCGCATGGAGCCGCTTGAGATTCGATGCGTACCGATCGAGCATGTTCAGGGGCGCATTGGCCGCCCATTTGGCGGCCACCGCGGGTTGGATTCTCCCGTCGCGATAGGGGAGATCGAGGTATCGCGGTGGATTGGCGGGATTGGGTGACCACGCGGCTGCCGAGGCAAACATCGCTTTGGCCAAAAATCCGCCGTCGGCGAGCTGCGCGTCCGTCGGTGAGTCCGGAACAGCCGCCCAAGCAGGATCCTGAAGGTTCGCCGGTTCGAGGCAGCACGGGCTCAGCGCATAGATGCTCGAAAAGACCTCCGGGAACTTCATGCCGAGGCGGACCGTTCCGTAGCCTCCCATGGAGTGGCCCGCGAGACCGCGGCTCATCCGGTCGGGAATGGTGCGATAGCGATGATCGATGGTGGTCACCAAATCGCGCGCCACGAATCCTTCCCAATCACCCGTGGTCGGCGAGTTCGAATACATGCTCCCGAAATAGCGGGTCTTCGCGTTAGGCATCACCACGATCATCTCCGGAGTTCCCCTCGAGAATGCGCGGTCCGCAGCGGCGGTGCCATCAAAGAGAGGATCGGTGCCGAACCAGCGCAGATCCGAATCCGTGAATCCGTGCAGAAGATAGACGACTGGATAGCGGCGCGACTTGTCGGACTCATAACCCGGGGGAAGATAGACCGACACCTCGCGAACCGGTGAATCGGTTTCGAGATTTCCCTCCAGGGACGTTCCGTGCACGGTGATCCGCTCGACGGATCCATGACGGACCGAGGATCCGGCCTGCACGACGACGCCCGGCATCAGCAGCGCGGCGAGAATTCCGGTGGCCGCGGCGTATATTGCCCAAGGCATGCGGCCGCCTTGCACTCCGGACTCTTTCTCCATGCGCCCCCAAAGGAACCCGCGGCGATCGTTGCGGTTCGAAAAGAGTATATTGTATGAGTTACTGATAACGCTACCATACGGATATCGACAGGCTTTGCAGGGAGGAGGAATGTCTCAGATCGGGCTCGTACTAGGTTGCGCGGGAGCCGCGACGGCCGCCCTTGCCTTCGGGATGGCATCGGCGTTTGGTCAACCGCCTCCACCGTCGGACACGCCGACGGCGACTGCGACTGCGGCGGGCCTGCCGTTCCGCGACGCATCGTTGCCGATTGCCGCGCGGGTGGACGACCTTGTTTCCCGCATGACGTTGGAGGAAAAAGTGCCGCAAATGCTGTATGCGGCGCCGGGCATCCCGAGATTGGCCATTCCCGCCTACAATTGGTGGAGCGAAGGACTGCATGGAGTGGCCGCAGCGGGAATCGCCACGGTTTTTCCGCAGGCGATCGGCATGGCGGCCAGTTTCGATCCCGATCTGTTGCATGCCGAGGCGGACATCATCGCAACGGAGTTCCGGGCCAAGTACAACGAAGAACTCCGGACGAAGGGCTATTCGGGCTGGTTCCATGGCCTCACGGTGTGGTCTCCGAACATCAACATTTTCCGCGATCCGCGTTGGGGCCGCGGCCAGGAAACCTACGGTGAAGACCCCTATCTCACCTCCCGGATGGGGGTTGCCTTCGTCACCGGCCTGCAGGGAGATGACTCGACCTACCTGAGGGCACTGGCCACACCCAAGCATTTCGCGGTTCATAGCGGACCGGAGTCCACGCGTCACAGCGCCGATGTCCGGATCTCGGATCACGATCTGGAGGACATGTATCTTCCCGCCTTCCGCGCCGCCGTCCTCGCGGGCGCGGGTTCCGTGATGTGCGCCTACAATGCCGTGGATGGCAAGCCCGCCTGCGCCCAACCGCTGCTGCTCGAGGAGCATTTGCGCAGGCAATGGGATTTTCGCGGATACGTGGTCTCGGACTGCGGCGCCGCCAGCGACATTTCCGGCCCCCATCACTACGTCGGGACGATGCCGCAGGCCATGGCGGTCGCCGTCCAATCGGGGATGGACCTCGTCTGCACCTGGCCGGAGGCGGCGGTGCAATCCGAAGCGGCCGCCATCCTGTCCGCGGTGCGCGGTGGGCTGCTGTCTGCGGAGGATATCGACCGCGCGGTGCGCCGACTGTTCACGGCGCGCATGCAGCTCGGCATGTTCGATCCTCCGGCGAAGGATCTTTACTCGACGATCCCCCGCTCGGAGAACGGCTCGTCGCCCCATCGCGAATTGGCGCTGCAGGCGGCCCGCGAAGCACTGGTGCTGCTCAAGAACAAGAACCGGATACTGCCGCTGACCGGACACTACGACACCATCGCCGTCATCGGACCGAATGCCGACAACGTCGCTTCGCTGGTCGGAAATTACAACGGCACACCGGCTGATCCGGTCACGGTGCTGGCGGGAATCCGCAAGCGATTTCCCCGGGCATCCGTGCTCTACGCGGAAGGCTCTTCGCTCATCGGCCCGCCCTTGCGCCCGGTGCCCGGGCAATTCCTCAAAAGCGAATCCGGCGGACCTGGACTCTCTGCGAACTACTATCGGGGGCGGGAACTGCAAGGCGCGCCCATCGTTAGCCGCAACGACGGCGACGTGAATTTCATCTGGCGAAACGGCGCCGGACCGGAGCTTCCGTCGGATTTTTCCGTCCGCTGGATCGGCGCCCTCGTGCCGGCCGCGACCGGCACCTACGAAATCGGGTTCCGCGGGACGGACCGCTTCCGAGTCTGGCTCGACGGAGAACTCATCGCGGAAACTGACTATGCGGGAAACGGTAAGACGCTGACACGCACGGTGCACCTCGAAGCTGGGCATGCCCATCAAGTCCGGATCGAATACGCCCAGGAACAGGAGAGGGGTCGCGCCCAGCTCGTCTGGCACGAGGCGGGGGCCCGGAAAGACTACCCGGCGGCGGTTCGGCACGCCGACCTCATCATCGCGGTGCTGGGCCTCACCAGTGAACTTGAAGGCGAGGAAATGCCCATCGACATACCCGGATTCCGGGGCGGGGACCGCACCAGTCTGGATCTGCCCAAAGCCCAGCAAGACTTGCTCGAGAATTTGGTGGCGACCGGCAAGCCCGTCGTACTCGTGCTCATGAACGGCAGCGCCCTCGGCGTCAAGTGGGCCGAGCAACACGTCGCCGCGATTCTCGAGGCCTGGTACCCGGGGGAACAAGGCGGCACCGCCGTCGCGGAGGTGTTGGCCGGCGACGTCTCTCCCAGCGGCAAGCTTCCCGTCACGTTCTACAAGTCGGTCGATCAGTTGCCCGCCTTCGAGAACTACGACGAAAAGGGGCGTACCTACCGATATTTCACCGGCGAGCCTTTGTATCCATTCGGCTACGGCCTGAGCTATTCGACCTTTGCGTTCAGCCGCCTGATGATCCAGAAGAGCGTCCTCGGCGCGTCCGACGATCTGACCGCTACCGTCGACGTGACCAACACCGGCCAGATGACCGCCGATGAAGTGGTGGAAACCTACGTGTCGCACCCCGCGGTCGAGGGTGCGCCGTTGCGCTCGCTGGCCGGAATGCAGCGGGTGACACTCGTGGCCGGCGCGACCAAGCACGTGCCGCTGCGGATTTTCAACCGTGAGTTGAGCATCGTCAGCCCGGACGGGACCCGACGAATCCTCCCCGGCGAACTGCGATTGTGGGTCGGGGAGGGACAGCCGGCAGCGCCAAATGAGCTTCGCAGCACCGCCGGCATCGGCGGATCGGTGATCATTCAGGGCGAGACCGTTTTGCCGAAGTGACTTGCCGGCGGCTGCATTCACGTCGTCCGATTACCGGTGGCGGCAGCCGTGTCCTCAGCCCTATAATGGTTGCGCTACCATCGCATGGGACATCCACATTGGTAATCTCTCGTCGGCTACGGCTCGCCCTCCCCGTCCTGGGCCTCATTTGGGGTCCGCATACGCCGGCGGCCGAATTGCACATCAATGATCTCGACTATCTCGAGGCGCGGGGTTTGAGTGTCCTGGTGTATCAAAATCAGTTCCACGCCGTGTTCCGCGACCAGAAGCTGGGCGGGGTGGAAATGATTTTGCACGGTGAGCGGATCGCGACGGACGGTGAGGTACGATTGTTGCCCGCCCCGGAACAGTGGGATGCCGTGCCGACATTCGTCGAGCGCAAGCACGGCGCCGGCGCTGATCAGTTGATCGCCTATTCCGGGTATCCGGATCAGCAATTGAGCTATCGCATCGAAGTGACCGCGGAGCCGCAGGGATTCCGGATTGCGGTACATCTCGACCACCCGCTGCCGCCCGCGTTGGTCAGCAAAGCGGGCTTCAACCTCGATTTCCTGCCGACGGCCTACTTCGGCAAGAGCTATTCGTTCGACGACTCCCCGGGCATCTTTCCGCGCCACCCCGGTGGTCCGATGGCGCGCGGCGACGGCGGCGTGGCGGAACCCCGGCCGCTTGGGCGCGGTCATCAACTCGTGCTGTCGCCGGAAGACCCAGCGACCCGCGTGTCCATCGTCTCGGACGGCGCTCCCCTCTTGCTGTTCGACGCTCGCAACCGCGCGCAGAACGGCTGGTTCGTGGTTCGCAGCCTCATCCCCGCGGCGCGCACCGACGATGCCTTGGTGTGGCACGTCAGGCCGAACATCCTGCCGGATTGGGTGCGGCCCCCGGTGGTGTCCTACAACCAAGTCGGCTACACGCCGCGGCGCCCCAAGGTCGCCGTGCTGGAGCTCGATCCGAGTGTCGAGGCGCCGCGCACCGCGCGAGTGCTACGCTTGAATGGGGATGGCCACTATGAGGAAGCATTCCGCGGCGCCATCAAGCCCTGGGGTCAGTGGCTGCGCTATCGGTATGCCTCGTTCGACTTCTCGACGGTGCGCCAGACCGGCATCTTTGTGATCGACTATGCCGGACACACCACCGGTCCTTTCCGCATCGCCGACGACCTCTATGCCGAAGGCGTATGGCAACCCACGCTGGACACCTTCTTGGCGGTCCAAATGGATCACATCAAGGTGCGCGAGAATTACCGCGTCTGGCACGGCGTCTCGCATATGGATGATGCGCGGCAGGCGCCGGTCAACTATACCCACTTCGACGGCTACGCCATGCCGGCCGTCTCTGATTCGCCTTTCGCTGCTGGAGAACATATTCCCGGCCTCAACATCGGCGGATGGTACGACGCCGGCGACTACGACATCCGCACCGAGACGCAGGCGCGGGTGATCACCGATCTCGCGCTCGCGCGCGAGACCTTTCACATCGATTGGGACGAGACCACGATTGACGAAGAGGCGCGGCTGGTGCAAATCCGGCGTCCGGACGGCATTCCGGACGTGCTGCAGCAGATCAAGCATGGGGTCCTCGCCCTGCTGGCGCAGTACGCGGCGTTCGGCCACGCGATACCCGGCATCGTCGAGCCCACGCTGGAGGAATACACGCACTTGGGCGACGCCGCGTCGAAAACCGACGGCAAGATTTACTCGCCGCGGATGGGGAGGCTGGAAGGCGACGGTACTTCTTCCGGGGTGCCCGACGACCGATGGGCCTTCACTTCGCACACCACGCCATTGAATTATGCCGCCGCGGCGTCGCTCGCGGCGGCCAGCAGAGTTCTGCGCGGCTATGACGACGCGCTGGCCGACCGATCACTGAGCACCGCGACCCGGGTGTGGAACGACGAACACGCGTCCCCTCCCGTGATTTTCCACTCGTTCAACACGACGGGTGGCGAGCCCGAGGACGAAGAAGTCCGGGCGGCGGTCGAACTGCTGATCGCGACCAAGGGCGACGCCGTCTACAAAAACCGGTTAAAAGCGCTGATGCCCGCCATCGGCGGGAATTTTTCAGAGCTCGGATGGACCGCCGCAAGGGCTCTGCCCTACATGGACTCCCGCTTCAAAAAAACCTTGGCCGCGACCGTGCGGGATTTCAAAGCGAAGCAAATCGCGGACCTGTCGCAGAATCCCTATGGTGTTCCCATTCGCCGCGGCACGTGGGGCGGGTCCTCCACGGCTGCAGCCTTTGCCGTCCACATGTATTACCTGCACCTCGCCTTTCCCGACATCATCGGGCCCGACGACACCTTGCGCGGGTTTGATTACGTTCTCGGCACGCATCCGGTCAACAGTGTCTCGTATATCTCGACGGTGGGCGCGGCATCGAAACTTGTTGCGTATGGCAACAATCGGGCAGACTACAGCTTCATCCCCGGCGGCATGATTCCCGGCGTGGTGATCATCGAACCGGACTATCCGGAACTCAAGGACGCATGGCCGTTTCTGTGGTACGAAAATGAATACGTGGTGGACGCGGCCAGCATCTACCTTCTCGCCGCCAATGCGGCGCAGGCGCTGACGCGTTCGACGCCATGAGTGCCGCCCCCATCAAGAGCATCGCCATCGTGGGCGGCGGCACCGCGGGCTGGATGGCGGCAGCGAGCTTTTGCAAATTTCTGAAAAACCTCAATGTGCGCATCCGGCTGATCGAGTCCGAGCAGATCGGCACCGTCGGCGTGGGCGAAGCGACCATCCCCCCGATCATGGACTTTATACGCGGGCTCGGCGTCGATGAGAACGACTGCATCCGCGAGACCCAGGCCACGTTCAAGTTGGGCATCGAATTTCGCGACTGGACTCGCATCGGCCATTCCTACATGCATCCCTTCGGACAAACGGGCCTCGAGATGGGGCCCGTGCCCTTCTCCGCCTATTGGCTCAAAGCTCTCCGCGCGGGCCGCGCCGGCAGGCTCGAAGAATATTCGCTGCAGGCGGCGGCGGCCTACTCAGGGAAATTCATGCGCCCCATCCAGGTCGCGAACTCCCCGGTCGCGGGAATCACGTATGCCCTGCATTTCGACGCGTCGCTCTTCGCGCGGTATCTTCGGGCGTACTCGGAAGGCCGGGGCGTCGTGCGCACCGAGGGCCGGGTCCAATCCGTCTCGCTCCGGTCCGAAGACGGATTCATCGAGGCGCTGACCTTGGAGAGCGGAGAGCGGATCGAGGCGGATCTGTACATCGACTGCTCCGGATTTCGCGGGCTGTTGATCGAGGGCGCGTTGCACGCGGGCTACGAGCACTGGAATCACTGGCTGCCGTGCGACCGCGCGGTCGCGGTGCCCTGCGAGCGCACCGGCCCTTTGTCGTCCTACACCCGGGCCACGGCGAAGGCGGCGGGCTGGCAGTGGAGAATCCCGCTGCAGCACCGCATCGGCAACGGCTACGTGTACAGCAGCGGCTTTCTGAGCGACATGCCGGCGCAGGAAGAATTGTTGTCGAGCGTCGAGGGCAAGCCATTGGCCGACCCGCTCAAGCTTCAATTCGCCACCGGAAGGCGCCGCCGCTTCTGGGATAAGAATTGCGTTGCCATCGGCTTGTCATCGGGGTTTCTGGAGCCGTTGGAATCCACCAGCATCCACCTGATACAGCGCGGGATCGCCATGCTCCTCACGCTGTTTCCCGATCGCCATTTCAGCTCCGCCGAGATCGACCGCTACAACAAGATTTTTATCACGGAGTACGAGCGCGTTCGCGACTTCCTGATCCTCCACTACAGCCAGACGGAGCGCGACGACAGCGAACTCTGGCGCTATTGCCGCAATGTCTCGCTGCCGGACAGCCTCAAGGAAAGAATAGACCTGTTCCGCAGCCACGGCCGCATCCTGCGCGAGGATTTTGACCTGTTCCCTGCGCAGAGCTGGCTGTATGTCATGGTCGGCCAGAACATCATGCCCGAGAGCGATGACCCTCTGGTCGACGTCCTCGACCCACAGATCGTCGAGGACAACCTGACGAATATCCGCAGCGTCGTTCGAAAATGCGCCGAGACGATGCCGCTGCACGAGGACTTCATCCGGCAGAATTGCTCGGCATTCGCGATACGCCCATAGCGCTTGAGGAGATGCACATGGCTCAGCGACCTGCGCTGGTGGCGCCGCCCCGCCGGAGCTGCATATAGACGCCAAGGCGGTCAGTGATTTGCCAGTGTCCCGTTAGGCGACCGCCGTCGAGGTAGTACACGGTCGCACCGGACATGTTGATGTTGTCGCCGGTGGCTGGAAAGCCGGGAATATCGCCTTTGTGAGTGCCGCTCCACAACCAAGTCATGACCGCTGTATTGCCTTCGACGATGAGGTCTTGAATGCTGAAGCGCTGATCCGGAAACGGCGCTCGTGATATTCGCAGCCGCTCCTTGTAGCCAGGGAGATCGAGCTCCTGCTGGTCCCATGGGTCGCCCGGATCGTGATGGATCGTGTACCTGGGAGCGATGTACTTGTCCGATGCATCGACGTTGCCCGCGTTCCACACCTCCTCGATGAATTTGGTCAGTATTTCTTTGACACCGCTGCCGTTTTCCATGGTAGTCACTCGCTCGTCGACTCAGCGGGCCAAAGCCTCCGGAATCCGCGCGTACACCGCATCCCGAAATGCCTTGTGCAGAGGGACCTTGCCGAACGGCACGTATTGCGTGAACAGGACGGCGGTGATCTTGTTCTTGGGGTCCACCCAGAACAGGGTGTCGCCGGCGCCGTCCCAGAAGAATTCCCCCACCGCCCCCGACGCCTCCTGGGCATTGGCCGGAGCCCGGATGCGCACCGCGAAGTCGATGCCGAAGCCAACCGACCCCTTGGTCGGGAGCCATGACACGTCGGTCACCTCCCGCGGCATCGCGTCGGTGGCCATGAGCTTCACCGTCTCCGCTTTGAGAATCCGCGCACCGCCGAGTTCACCGCCGTTTTGCAGCATGCGCGCGAAGCGCATGTAGTCATCCAGGGTCGATAGCAGGCCATAGCTACCGGGCTTCATCGGCCACTCGCGGCTGTTGAACCCGAGCGCGACCTCGTCCGGTTCCCGCGACAAGGCCCCGTCTTCGTGCCAATCGTACAGCGCCGCCATTCGGTCCCGGTCTTCGGGAAGCAGAACGTATCCCGTATGCACCATCCCGAGGGGTTTGAAGATTTTCTGTTCCAGGAATTGGTCGAAGGGCATGCCGGAGAGACGCTCAACCAGCAGCGCCTGCACGTCAACTGAGGGACCGTACAGCCAGCGCGTGCCCGGCTGAAACAACAGGGGTAGCGATCCAAGCTTTCTGGCCTCGTCGGCGAGGGTGTTGGTCTTGCTGCCCGGGTCGGCGGCGCGGACGATTTCAGCCAGCGGCGTATGATCCGTGCCACTGTCGAAACCCGCGGTGTGCCGGGTGATGTCGCGCAGCGTCACCGGCCGGCGCACCGGTTCATAGATGACCTCGCCATGCGGATCGATACCGGCATAGACACGCATATTGGCGAATTCCGGCGCGTATCGTTCGAGAGGATCGTCGAGCTGGAATTTGCCCTCCTCGTACAACATCATGAACGCGACGCCCGTGATCGGTTTGGTCATGGAGAAGATCTGCAACAGCGTATCGCGGGTCATCGGCTTCCCGGATTCGCGGTCCGCCGCACCAAAAGCGCCGAAATAGACCTCGCGATCGTCCTGATAGACCAGCGCCGAGACGCCCACCAGCGCCTTCGACCGGATGAAGCCGCTCAAGGCCGCATCGATTTTGGAGGGCTCGATACGCTGACGGGGAGGCTCTGCATGGGAGGGTTCCGCTCTCGCGGCCAACAATCCTGCGCCGAGTGGCGCCGTCAGCAGCAATGAGCCGACGAGCTTCATGGTATTCCTCGAAAATGAGCTGTCGGGCAACGCCGGCGTCCCGATGAACGGCAGCGCAGCGAGAGCCGCGGACTTGGAGATGAAGCCGCGGCGAGAAGTCATGCGGAACCGCCTCGAAGTCGGTGCATTACCATGGCGCGGATCTTGGCGTAATTCTCCTTGAGCGGGCCCAGCAAGCCATGATGTTCCGGGGAAAGATGCGCCAGCGGGTGACCGTTGCTGCGAAACACATAGTGATCGAAGAACGCCTTCCATGCCTCCCGCTCGCGCGCAGGACGCTCGGCAATGGCGATCATGCTGAGCAGCAGGCTGGTGTACGGCGGATCCGGACCTGCCGCAAAGGCGTCCCACCAATAGTTGACCAGGCCGTTGAACGATGCCGTGGACTCGATCTGATGCCACCATAGCTTTGGGATGTAGATGCCATCCCCCGGCTCCAGCTCTGCGCGCAGCGCCCGCTCGCGGATCTCGCGAAACAGCGGATACTTGTCGTCATCGACAGGAGCCGACGCGGCGAGACTGACCGGCTGTCCCGCCATGGTGTTGTCGAGGGGTCCCACGTAGAGCCCTTCGATGGCCTCCGGGGGATAGAGCGTGAAGCGCCGGGCCCCTGCCACGACGCACGCCACGTTGTCGAACGCATCGAAGTGCGCCGAGACATTCGAGGCATGTCCCACCCAGATCCGCGGCGCCACGTGCGCCGGCAGCACCTGCAGCACGTTTTGCGCCGCGAAGTCCGGCAAGTACTCGCTTATCGGAATCGAACCCACGTACATCGTGGGTTCCCCGCTTCGGTCGCGAGTGGCGACGATGGCGTTCAACGCGTCGGTAAAGCGCATGTGGCGTCGTTCGAAATTGAATCCCTTCAGATCGTCGGTGTAGTAGTACTTGCCGGCAATCTTGGGATCTCCGACGAAGGCCTCCATCTGTCCGCCATTGTCGAAGCGGTTCAAATAGTCCCTAAAATCCTCTGCCGACCGCGTGGACGCATGGACTGCCGGCCAACCGCCCACCAATCCGCGCATGACCACGGGACGGCAGGGCTCGACGACCTCCCGGAGGAATTGGGCGGGGCCGGATAGATCCCGACCGTCCACCTCGCGCAGCGTCCGACTCATCGCGCGCACTCAGCCCGAGCCGGAGCCGGCGCCGCGCGGAGCGCCGCCCGGAAGGAAGGAATGGTTCTTCTTTTGTGCCAATGCCGACACGTGCCTGAGCGAGGCCAGCATCAAATACATCAACTGCAGATAGCCGCGTCGGAACAGATCGAGCACCGCGGCATCGGCCAAATCGTTCATCTGATCCCGATTGACGGTGTAGAGCCCGGTGAACTCACGATCGGTGCCGTCGTCGAAGCGAGCCGAAATGGTCACGGGCTCGATCAGCGTGAGGCCCAGCAGCGTGTCGATAAAAATGCGCGTGCGCTCGAGCCCCGGCCGCAATTCGCGCATCAGTCCCATGATGCTCTGCAGGTAGCCCGTGGGTTCTCCCGCCTCGCTGAACAACGCTTGATCGCCGGACTGCGCCACGCGCGGATGATCCAGATCGATCGCCAAATCCGAGCCCGAGGTGAGGAAAGGTCCCCGCTGCAGGTTGAGGGGGCGGTATACTCCGAGTGTCCGATGCTCCTCCAAGAACAGGTTCTCGCCTGTGTCGAAGCCCATCATGGCGCCGCAATAGAACCGACCGGTATCGGCGTCCTTGGAAAACAGTATCGGATAGTGCATCGCGAGCGCGTGGAATTCGTTGACGACCACGGCCACGAAGCGCTGATTGTCGCCATAGCGTGCAGCCGGCTGGGCGTGCACGCGCAGCTTGCGATGCGACTGGCTGTCGAGCAGGATAATGTTGCTCATGGGCGCCACACGTCGAGTTCAGATTGGCTGCAGACCATATTCGTAGATCTTGTTCAGCAGATCGCGGTTCTTCGGCAGCTGCGAACGCAATTGGCGGGTCATGGTCATGTTGTCATTCATGAGCCTTGCCGCCAGCTTCTCGGTGCCGGCATTGTCCGCGGGTTCGACTTCCGTGCGAAAGCCCATGCCGTAGAGCACGTATTGATAGCTCGCAGCAGGAAACACCTCCTCGAGCCGGTCGAATTCATCGAAGAACCAGGGCGACTGATACTTCCACAGATGCAACAAGTTCTTGAGGCGGTCCGGAATCGTGTCCGGATCGAGATTGTCCCGCCAGAACGCGCTGTCGGTTCGCCGGTTGAGCACATAGTGCAATTTGAGAAAATCAATGATGCGGCCCCAGCGGTACTGCGTCACCTCGTTGAAGCGCGCCGCCACGATGTCCATGACCTCGCGATTGGCGGGCATCTGTTCGGCGATTAATTTCGCGGACAATTCGGTTAGCACGATTGCCGAGGACTCGAGCGGCTCCAAAAATCCCGCCGCCAGTCCCACCGCGACACAATTGTTCTTCCAGAACGTGGTGCGGTGGCCGGAGCGGATCGCGATCTTGCGCGGCGTCAGATGGGAGTGCTGCGGGCCTAAGTAGCGCATCAGCGTGTCGTGCGCCTCGGCGTCGCTGGCATGGCGCGAGGAATACACATAGCCGGTGCCGCGGCGATGCGGCAGGCCGATGTCCCAGATCCACCCCGCCGATTGCGCCGTGGAAATGGTGTGCGATGCCAGAGGTGCATCCGGAGTTTCATAGGGGACCTGGAGCGCCAGGGCCGTGTCGCAGAGCAGCACATCCTTGCACTCCTTGAAGGGCACGCCCAGGGTCTTGCCGAGAAGCAGCGCCGCAAAACCGGTGCAGTCAATGAACAGGTCGCCGCCCACTTCTCCGGACTGCTTGGTATCGACGCTGATGATGTCGCCGTGCTCCGATTGTTTGACGGCGGTGACGTCGGCGAGCACATGTCGTACGCCGAGCTTCGCCGTGCAATGCTGCTGTAGGAAGCCCGCGAACTTGCCGGCGTCGAGATGATAGGCGTAGTTGGCGACCGCTTGGTACTCGGGTGTCGTGATCAGCTTTGGCGCGAGACCCTCGTCGCATAGCTGACCCTGCGGACACACGGCTTCACAAAACGTGCGCCCGGATGTTCCCGCCAACCAATGCGGCGCGAGATTCAACTGGGTGAATCCCTGCGGCAGCATCAACGGATGGTAGTAGGCATCGTCCTCGGCGCCGGTCGTCCAGCGCGCGAATTTGGCGCCCTGCTTGAAGGCGACATTGCAATGACGGAAGAAGTCAGTTTCCGAGACGCCCATCTTCTGCAGGCTGGACCTGAGCGTCGGCCAGGTGCCCTCGCCCACGCCGATGATGGGCACGGTGGGCGACTCGACCAGGGTGACCGTGAAGCCGCTCTTCATGCGTCCCTGATGACGTGCAGCGATGATACCCGCCGTCAGCCAACCTGCCGTCCCGCCCCCCACGATCACGATGGATTGGATACGTTGAGTCATGTTGCTGCGATTATCGCACGGCCCCCATGAAAAAAATGGGCCGCCGGGGAGGAGGCGGCCCACCTGTTCCCAAGATCGGGATTACAGTTTCGCGTGAATACCGAGCGTGAAGGTGCGGCCGGTATCGACCACATCCAGGACCTGCTCACTGAAACGGCCATGCGTGGCGTAGGCCTGATCCGTCAGGTTGAGCGCTTCGAAATACACGTTGAAGTGCTTGTTGATCTCGTAGCTGGTGCTGAAGTCCACGTAGGTGGCGGCATTCACGAAAGTGGGCTCGGTGCCGAACTGCGAGTTGTTCTGCGTCTGACCGAAATTCTGCAGATACTCGGCGCGATGATTGACCGCGACGCGTGCCTGGAAGCCATATTTGTCGTAGAACGGGATGAAGTTGTAGGAATTGGCCAGGCCGGTCACGGCAAAACCCGACAAAGCGGTACTGTTGGGATCATATGGCTTGTTGGTGCTGACGAACGTCGCATTCGCCTGGAGACCGAAGCCGCTATCGCCGAACACATGCTGCACGCTCAACTCGAGTCCCCGCACCTCGGCCGAGGGACCGTTGACTTGTGAAGTGACGCTGAAGATCGCCGGAGAACCGCCCGGCAAGGTCACGTTGTTGACTGGCTGTGCAACCGTGCCGCCCACGACGAAATTGGTCACTTCTTTCACGAAGCCGTCGGCCGACACGTAGGAGTTCGGCGCGTAATACCATTCAGCGCCAAAATCCAAATTGTCGGACAGGAACGGTAGCAAGGTCGGGTTGCCGCCCGTGCCATTGAGAGCACCCACGCGCTGACCCGCCGGAATATTGAGATCCGGCGTCAGATCGTTGAGCGGCGCCCGGGTTAGCGTGCGCGACGCGTCGAAGCGCACCTTGACCGAATCGGTGACCGCTAAGCTGAGATCGAGATTCGGCAACAGATACCGGTAGTCGCTCTTGGTGCTGAGCGGGATCGGCGGGGTGAGATTGAAGCCGTAGGCGGTCTTGTCGGTCGGCAGGATGTACAGCGCCCCGGTCGGCAGGGAGGACACCCCGGCAGAGATCACGTGCGTATCTTCGTAGCGCACCCCGAGGTTGACCTTCAGCGGCAGCTCGGCGACTTTGATCGTCGTCGCCATGTTCAGGTACGGCGACACCGTGTTTTCGGTGACATCTTGGTTCTGGCCAAGATTCTGGTACATGATGTACTTGCCGGTGCAAGGCGTGGGACCGGACAGGTTGCTGCACGCGCCTACGTTCTGCCCCACCCCATTCAAACCCTGCAGGTAATTGAGTATCGCCCAGCCGTTGGCGGCAATGATGGCCGGCGGCAGGCGGCCGCCATTGCCCCAGCCGTTGATGAAATTCGAGCCGGTGCTGAAGGTGTTGGAGATCAAATTCGCCGGAATCGGCGCAACGCCGCCGCTGCCGATCGGCTTCGGGCCGTAACCCGCATACATCTGCCAGGTGTAAGGCAGGTCGGTGAAATTGCGCAGCTGTTCGTGATCGTGCGTGAACTGCAGCCCGTACTTGAACTTGACGGACTCGTCGGCCCAGCGCCTTCCAGCTTGAACTGATTGATCGAGTCCTTGTTCTGGTTATAGCTTTCCACCACCACGTGCGAACCGATGAATGCCGGATTGACGAAATTCGCCGCATTGCCGGCCGGCCCGAAGTTCACCGGATAGGGCAGATTGTGGCCGCCGGGAACGACGATGCCGAGCGAGTTGCCGTTGGGTCCATTGCCGTACCCGATGTCCGAGTCCACTCCATATTGGCCGTCTGGATTGAGTTTCGCGATGGCCGTATAGGCATCGAAGAGGTATGAAGAGTGCTCGGTCGCATCCCACTTCACGTTGAATCCGATGGTGTTGGTTTTGATCACCGCCTGGTTGATCTGCGCCTGAAAGTCGGTGGGGGTGCCATTAAGATTGTAGGGCGTCGGAGGTTGCGTGAAACTCGTCACCGTGCTGTCCGGAGCCAGCGTAACATCCGTCAGATTGCCGTTATTGAACCAAGCGCTGAAGCCGTATTGTTGCTGGACGAGCTTTTCCTCGGAGTAGTTGTCATCGAGCGTGAACTCCAACCCGTCCACCGGTTTCGCCTGCAACGCCAGCCGCCCACCGACCCGCTTGTCTTCGGTGTGCTCCTGATAGATGCCGTAGTCCTGAATGAACCAATCCCTGATGCTTGGGGTAGCGGCCGCCACCGGGGCGACGCCGGTCGGCGGTGACCCGGGCGCATAAGGGCAAGGAGCGTGACCGGCCAGCTGGCAGGGCGCCAGACCGCCTGGAGGGGTCAGGCCAGGGTTCCCACCTTCCCATCCCTGGACATTGACGTGATTGCCTCGCACGACACTGTCCGCATAGGAGCCGTCGACCAAAATGCCGAAGCGATCGTCCGCGAACGTGTCGCTGAACAGCAGGCCCGCGTTGGGCTTGGCCTTGTTCTCGCCGGTCGACTCGTTGCCGGAGGCCGAGCCCGCCAGTTGCAGGCCGGGGTTATCGAAGGGCTTAGGGTATTTGATGTTGACGGTGGCGCCGATCGAGCCGCTCGAGAGACTGGCATCGGGCGTTTTCAGGACGTCGACCTGGCCGACGAAGTCGGAGCCCACCGATCCGAAGTCAAAGCCGCGACTGGTATTGCCGATCGCGGTCGGCACTTGGCGGCCGTCGAACAGGGTTTCATTGAACTGCGGACCAAATCCGCGCACGGTGATTTGCGTGGAACCGCCGCCGGACGAAGTGCCCCCGGTGCCGGTCAATGAGACTGCTTGACGGCTCACGGTGACGCCCGGAACTCTTTCCATGGCGGTCGCCAGATTCGAGTCCGGAAATTTGCCGATGTCCTCCGCCGAAATCGCATCGACGATGCCGTCGGAGTCGCGCTTGATGTCCAGGCTTTGCTGGATGGACGCCCGGTAACCCGTGACGGTGATTTCGGTGAGTTCACTGTCAACGGCGTTCGTTGAGCCGGCGGCTGGGCCGGCCGCTGCGCCGGCGGCGTTGCTCGGAGCCGACAGTCCGCTCAAGGTAAGCGTCGTTGCGCCCCCGAAGCAAATGGCATGGACTACTCGGCGTAGGTAGGCATTCGATGCAGTGTCGTTCATTGATCCCCCGGTCTCGATCTTGTCGGCAGCGGTACAGGAACCGCTTACACATTTATGATTGCGCTACCATAGTACATAGAATTTTTGCTTTAGCAATCATTTTGTGGTTGCGCTACCAATTTTATAAAAAAGCAACCGATTCGTTGCATTGCAACGCGTATGCGCTGCCCCTCAGCCCACCATGTCCTCGAGTTCCCGGCCGCGCGTTTCGTGCACCATCTTCAATACGAAGAACACGGAGAGGAAGGCGCAGGCGGTGTAAAAGCCGTAAGTGATCGGCAACCCGATGAACCTCGCCAGCCACGGAAAACTCATGCTGATCAAGAAATTGGAGGACCACTGCGCCGCGCCGCTGACGGCAAGCCCGGAGCCGCGGATCTGATTCGGAAACATTTCCCCGAGCATCACCCACATGACCGGACCCCAGCTCAGGTTGAAGAACACGACGTAGAGATTGGCGCTGACCAGCGCGATCAGGCCGATCCTGGGCGCAAGATGCAGGGTGCCGTTGCTCATGTCGCCGGTTGCGAATGCGACTGCCAGAACTCCCAAGGTCGCGGCCATTCCGACGGAGCCGATCAGCAGCAGAGGCTTTGCGGCCGATCCGGTCGATGAGCGCAATGGCCACCAAACACGCTGCGATCGACAGGGTGCCGCTCAAAATATTGATCTTGAGCGAGTCCGATTCGCTGAATCCCACCGCCTGCCACAGAACGGCGCCGTAGTAGAACACGACGTTGATCCCTACCAGTTGTTGGAAGGTCGCCAGACCGATCCCCACCCAGACGATCGGCCGCGGCCGCCGAGTCTTCTTGTCGATGAGATCCGAGAGCCGCGGGGTATGATCCGCGGCAAGGGAGCCGCGAATTTCCGCTGCCTTGGCGAGCGCCGTGGCGGCGCCGAACAGCCGCGTCAATACCGAGCGCGCCTCCTCGTCGCGGCCGCGCGCCACGAGATAGCGCGGACTCTCGGGGATCAGGAGCAAGCGTCACGAAGAATACGCTGGCAGGAATGATCTGCATCCAAAACATCCAGCGCCATGCGGCGTAGTCCAGCCAAAGGACGTCCGTGGACTTTCCGGCCCTGTGCGCCAGGAAATAGTTGGCGAGAAACGCACCGGTCAAGCCGGCGATGATCATGACCTGCTGCAAGCTCGAGAGCCGGCCGCGCATGCTCGCGGGGGTCACCTCGCTGATGTAGGCGGGCGACAGCACGCTGGCCGCGCCGACGCCGACACCGGCCGCGAAGCGGGCCAGATCATCATAAGCGCCGAATCCGCGGCGCCTGCCGCCAAAGCGCTCACGATGAAAAGGACGGCCGCCGCCACCATGACACGGCGCCGGCCCCAGACATCCGCGGATCTGCCGGCGAGGAACGCACCCAGGGCACAGCCGGGCAGCAGAGCGCTCACCGTGATGCCGAGCCAAGCTTCGCTCAGATTAAATGTGGTGCGCAATCCGTCCTGAGTGCCGTTGATGACGCCGCTGTCATAGCCGAACATGAAGCCGCCGATGGTGGCGACGCCGACGATGGCTGCGACCAGCGGCAGGTTGGTGGCTGCATCGCGATTGGTGGTCGCGTCGCTATTGGAACTGTCGTTCAAAACCGTCTCTCCCCGTGTGTGCTGCACCGTGTACCGGTGTCGAATTGCGTATTTCTACGTGCCAATGCCGCCAATCAGGCATAGAATGATAGCGCTACCGTAGGTTGGTGACAGAAATATTTTTGCCTGCCGCGGGGAGGCGTGACTTGGCGCGTTGCATCGGCGCACGTGCGCCGCCCTTGCCACGGCGAAGACTAGGATCATTCGATGTACATGGGGATCGACATTGGCACATCGGCGGTGAAGGCCGTCGTGATCGACGACAGCGGCGCCGTCGCCGATCAGGCGAGCGCGCCCTTGAGCGTGTCGCGGCCGCATCCATTGTGGTCGGAGCAGAATCCGGCTGACTGGTGGTCCGCCGCCAACATCGCGGTAAGCGACCTGCAACTGACATTGCGCAAGGCGGTGCGCGCCATCGGCCTGTCCGGTCAGATGCACGGCGCAACGCTGCTCGATCGGAAACACCAGGCGTTGCGTCCCGCCATATTGTGGAACGACGGGCGCAGCGCGCAGCAATGCAGGGAGCTGGAGCAAGGCGTCGCGGGCATGCTGCAAATCACCGGCAATCGCGCCATGCCGGGATTCACGGCGCCGAAACTGCTGTGGGTGCGAGATCATGAACCCGAGATTTTCGCACAGACCGCGACCGTGCTGCTGCCCAAGGACTATGTGCGCTTAGCGATGACCGGCGAGGCCGCTTCCGATATGTCGGACAGCGCCGGGACACTGTGGCTCGATGTCGCGCACCGGCGCTGGTCGGAAGCGATGCTCGCGGCCACCGGTCTTGGCCTCGCGCACATGCCCAAGCTGTTCGAAGGCAATGAAATTACCGGGTCTCTGCGTGCGGAACTCGCAGAGGCCTGGGGCATGGCGCGGGTGCCGGTGGTAGCGGGCGGCGGCGATAACGCGGCCGGCGCAATCGGCGTCGGCGTGGTGCGGTCCGGCGATGCCTTTCTGTCGCTCGGCACTTCCGGCGTTCTATTCCTGGCGAACGACGGATATCGCCCGAATCCTGAAGGCGGCGTGCACACGTTCTGTCACGCGCTGCCGAATCGCTGGCACCAAATGTCGGTGATCTTGAGCGCCGCCAGTTGCGTGGACTGGGCGGCGCGGCTGTGTGGCTTGGCCGACGCCGCCGCGCTGTTCGAACTGGCGGAGGCGCGTAATCGGCCCGCTGACGCGGAAATATTCTTGCCCTATCTGTCAGGCGAACGCACGCCGCACAATGATCCGCTTGCCAAAGGCGTGTTATTCGGGCTGACGCAGGAATCGACTCCGGCAGCGATTGCGCAAGCGGTGCTCGAGGGCGTCGCATTCGCGTTTCGGGACGGCATGGACGCGCTGTCGGCGAGCGGCTCCGCCATCGCGTCCATTTCGGTGATCGGCGGCGGCGCGCGCTCGGCCTACTGGGGACGGATCTTGAGCTCGGTATTGCGCCGGCCGCTCACCTACCGCAATGCCGGCACCGTAGGGCCCGCCTATGGCGCCGCACGGCTGGCGCGCATGGGGGCGGAGCGCGTCTCGATCGAGGAGGTCTGCACTCCGCCGCCGATTCTGCACGTGGTCGAGCCCGACGAGCGCCTGTCCGATCACTATGCACGGAGCATGGCGCGCTTCCGCAGCCTCTATCGACATCTCAAAGACTCATTCGTGGAGACACCAACTTGAACCGCTCTTATTTTGCCGATATCGAACCGATCGCCTTCGAAGGCCCCCATTCCAAGAACCCTCTGGCGTTTCGCTTCTACGACAAGAACCGCCTCGTCATGGGCAAGACCATGGAGCAGCAGCTGCGCATGGCGGTATGTTATTGGCACACCTTCAACTGGGATGGCTTCGACGTCTTCGGTGCCGGCACCTTCCATCGCCCCTGGCATGGCGGCCCGCTCGATCAGGCGGCGGCGGACCACAAGCTCGATGAGGCATTCGAGTTTTTCACCCGCCTGGGATTGCCGTATTTCTGCTTCCACGATACCGACGTCATGGCGCAGGCGCGCAACATCCGCGAGCACGTCGCGAATTTCCAGCACATGGTGGAGGAACTCGGGCGCAAGATGGACGCCAGCGGCGTGAAGCTGTTATGGGGAACCGCGAATCTATTCAGTCATCCGCGTTACATGGCGGGCGCCGCGACGAATCCCGATCCGGACGTGTTCCGCTTCGCCGCCACGCAGGTGCGGCACTGCCTGGAAGCCACCCAGCGCCTGAAGGGCGAGAACTACGTGCTGTGGGGCGGGCGCGAGGGCTACGACACTCTTCTCAATACCAACCTCAAGCAGGAAAAGAGCCAGCTCGGCCGTTTCATTTCGATGGTGGTGGAGCACAAGCACAAGATCGGCTTCAAGGGCCTGATTCTGATCGAGCCGAAGCCGCACGAACCGACCAAGCATCAGTACGATTTCGACGTCGACACCATCTACGGATTCTTGAAGGATCACGGTCTCGAGAAGGAGGTCAAGGTCAACATCGAGTCCAATCACGCCACGTTGTCGGGCCACAGCTTCGAACATGAGATCGCCATGGCGGTGGACTTCGGGATCTTCGGCTCCGTCGACATGAACCGCGGCGATCCGCAGAACGGCTGGGACACGGACCAGTTCCCGTACGACATCCGGGAAATCACGCTGGCTCTTTACTACATTTTGAAGGGCGGCGGGTTTACCAGCGGCGGCAATAACTTCGACGCCAAGGTGCGCCGCCAGAGCGTCGATCCCGTGGACCTGTTCTATGGGCACATCGGCGCCGTCGACGTTCTGGCGCGCGGCCTGCTCAACGCCGCGGCGATGCTGGAGGGTGGCGAACTATCCTCCTTCGTCGATCAACGATACGCCGGCTGGCGCGCCGAATCGGCCCGCGCCATGCTGGAAGGGCGGACCACGCTCGCCGCGGTCGCCGACGCCGCCGTCGCGGATGGCGTATCGCCGGTTGCGCATTCCGGCAGGCAGGAATTTCTGGAGAATATCGTGAGCCGCTACACCTTGTAGCGGCCAGACACACGCCGCACGCGGAACCTGCCGGCGCCGCAACGTGCCGGTGCCGGAACGCGCCTGGCGCCGCACGCCGGCCTCCGGGGTTACCCGCCCCCGATGTGCAATATCGCTGTCTTCAGGTCGACCGAGTTCGGGCCGGCCATGATGTCGAACGCCCCCGGCTCGACCACGTGTTGCATGGCGATATTCCACAGGCGAAAGCTCGCCGGGGTCAGGACGAATGACACGATCTGGGTCTCGCCGGGCCCGAGCGTCACCCGCCTGAAGGCTTTGAGCTCCTTGATGGGACGCGTCACCGAGCTCACCTGCTGGTGAACGTAGATCTGCACGGTTTCATCGCCGGCCCGCGATCCGGTATTTCGCACCGGCACGGTCACGGTCACGGAACCATCCGCACCGATCCGGTCGCTCGACAACTGGGGGGCGCCGACCTCGAAAGTGGTATAGCTTAAGCCGAAGCCGAACGGGAACAGCGGTGCGACGGTGTCGAACAGGTAGCCACGGCGGGCGGAAGGCTTGACGTTGTAGAACGAAGGCAATTGACCGACATTGCGCGGGATGGTCACGGGCAGCTTGCCGCCGGGATTGACGTCGCCGAACAGCACGTCCGCCACCGCGTTGCCGCCCTGCTCACCGACATACCATGCTTCGATCAGCGCATTGGCATGCTCGGCGATCGTAACCGTGGAGGCGGGACGCCCGTTGATCAGAACGACGCTGATGGGTTTCCCCAGCGCCAGCAGCGCATCGAACAGCTCCTGCTGCTCGCCCACCAGGTCCAGACTGGTGCGATCCCCCAAGTGAGTCTTCGCCCAGCCCTCGCGGCTGGTCTGTTCGGTGTCGCCGACCGCGAGCACGATATGGTCCGCGCGGCGGGCCACCGCCACGGCCTCGCCAATGAGGCGGCGATTGTCGGCAGGATCGGCCAATTGCACGTCGTCGGCCCACCAATCATCGTTCTCGGTGATCTTGACGCCCTGTGCAAACACGACCTCGGCGCGCGCTCCTGCGCGCTTCTTGATCCCCTCGAGAATGGACACCGTCACGGGAGGCTGTCCGTAATAGCCGCCGAATCTGGCAACCCCGGAGTTCGGCCCGATGACGGCGATCACCGGTTTCGCGGCCCCGGCCTCCGGCAGGCGCAGCGGCAGCGTGCCGTCGTTCTTCAGCAGGATCAGGGTGCGCTGCGCGGCGTTCAGTGCGAGGGCACGCGCCTCCGCATCGTTGGTGACAGCTGCTGCTTGGTCCGCATCGGCGTACGGATGCTCGAACAACCCGGCGCGGAACTTCAGCGCCAGCAGGCGGCGCACCGCCGCGTCGATGCTCGCCTCAGGCACGCGCCCGTCGCGTACCTGTTGCGTCAAGGTGGCATAGGCCGCACCGTTCGGCAGATCGATGTCGACTCCCGCCTTCAGCGCGAGCCTGGCGGCTTGCGCAAGATCCGCGGCGATGTGATGCACGTTCATCAAATCGTCGATGGCGTAATAGTCGCTCACCACCGCGCCCTGAAAGCCCCACTCGCCGCGCAGCACCTTGCCGAGCAGCCATTCATTCGCGTGGCTCGGCACACCGTCGATCTCGTTGTACGAGGGCATCACCGCGCTGACGCCGGTGCGGGCGATCGCCTCCTCGAACGGCGGAAAGAAGAATTCCCGCAAGGTTCGCTCGGCAATAGGGCGCCGGGCCGGTGTTGGTGCCGCTCTCCGGTTGCCCGTGACCGGTTAGGTGTTTCAAGGTGGCAAACACCTTTCCGGGCTGCAAATCGCGTACCCGATTTCCGCCCTGCAGTCCTTCCACCGCAGCGACGCCCATCTCGCCAACGAGGTAGGGATCCTCGCCGAAGGTCTCCTCGATGCGGCCCCACCGCGGATCGCGCGCCACATCAACCACCGGCGTGAGCGCCTCGCTCACGCCGCGCGCTCGGATCTCTCGCGCGGTCACCGCGTTGACGGCGCGCACCAGCGCCGGATCCCAGCTGGATGCGAGTGCGATGGCCTGCGGGAAGCTGGTTGCGCCGACGGCCGCGTAACCGTGGAGCCCCTCCTCGTGAAACAGGATGGGAATGCCGAGACGGGTGTGCTCCACGGTGAAGCGCTGTAGCGCGTTGACCAAGCGTACGGTGGCGCGCACGTCGCGCCCCGGCGTCACTCGCGGCGATACCGGTCCGGTCGCATCGGAGGGACGGGCGAATTGGCCGACGCCGTCCGGAAACTTTTGCGCCATCTTTCGAGGATCAAACTCGAGCTTGGCGTCGAAAACCTCGGCCTTCGCGTCCCAGATGCTCTGCATCTGGGCCACCTTCTCATCGAGTGTCATCCGCGAGATCAAGTCATCGACGCGCGCCTCGACGGACGCGTTCGCATCCTTGTACACGGGGGACTTCGATCCGGTCGCCTTCGACTCGGCCGACGCCAGCCCGGTCGCCGCCATGGCGAATACGATGGCGACCGGCCATCCTCTGAGTGCTGAACGCATTGCGGAACTCCCGGCTCGGCGAATTGTGGAATTATTGATAGCGTTACCATGATGGATGGCGCGCGGCTTTGTCAATTCCATTTGCTTTTCAATGCGCTCCGAGCGCCAAATACGCATCTGTCGTACCGCCGGAGGCTGGTGCCTCGAATGACCGCTGGATCCACAAAAAAAAGAACGAGCACGCGTCCCGGGCGGAAGCCGAAACATCGTAAACAGGGCGCACCCACGATCGCGGATGTGGCCGCCTACGCCGGGTTTGCGCCGATGACCGTCTCGCGCGTCATCAACGGGGAGGACAACGTCCGCAAGGAAACGCGCGAAGCGGTGCAGGCCGCCATTGCGAAGCTCAAGTATTCTCCGAATCTCGCCGCCCGCGTCGCTGGCGGGCGCCGAGCAGGTCCGCATCGGAATGCTGTACAGCAACCCTAGCGCCGCCTATTTGAGCGAATTTCTGGTCGGCAGCCTCGAACAGGCGCGCGTCAGCCATGTACAGCTGGTCGTCGAGAAATGCGACGCCGATCAGCATGAGGATGAAGTGGTTCGCGAGCTGCTCGCCACCGGGGTCGACGGCATCATCCTGCCGCCGCCGCTGTGCGACTCGAAGCGCATTCATGCCGTCCTCGCCAAGGCCGGAGCGCTGGCGGTCGCGGTGGCGAGCGCCAGTCCGCGCGCCGGACTTCTGGCCGTGCGGATCGATGATCACGCGGCCGCCGTCGCGATGACGCGCCATATCCTGTCGTTGGGACACACCCGCATCGGCTTCATCACCGGCAATCCCGACCAAACGGCGAGCGCGCAGCGCCTCGCCGGATACAAGGCCGCGCTGGCGGAGGTCGACATCCCGGTGGATAATTCGCTCATCCGCCAGGGTCTCTTCACCTATCGTTCAGGCCTCAAGGCCGCGGAACAGCTGCTGAGCCTCGCCAAGCCGCCCACCGCCATCTTCGCCAGCAACGATGACATGGGCGCCGCCACGGTCGCGGTTGCACACCGCCATCACCTCGACGTTCCGAAGCGCCTCACCGTCTGCGGCTTCGACGATACCGAGTTCTCGCGCTCGATCTGGCCGGAACTGACCACCATCCACCAACCGATCGCCGATATGTCGAAGGCCGCGATGCTGTTGCTGCTCCGGAAGATCAAGTCGCGGCGCGAGGGCCGCGATGAGGATTGCAAGCACGTTCTGCTTGATTTCACCCTAGTGCGCCGGGATTCGGACGGGCCGCCCGCGGTGCGCTAGCAGTTTCCGGGTGGCAGTACCTGGATCCGTCAGGGGCGATCGCCCTTGACCGCGCGAAAACACACGCTGGCGGTGAAGGATTTTCCGGGCGCGATCACCGGCATGCCATGGCCGCTGCCGGGCCGGTTGAGGGCATCGTTCATGTGAGGGACGGGCTCGAAGCAGAATACGTCCAGATCGTTGCGGATGCACACCACGCAGCACTGCAATCCGCCCGAGGCCGTGATGTGAACCGCCAGCGAGCGCGCCGGCCACGAGATTTCCGCCCTGCCGTCCCAACCGACGAAACAATGGTCGATGTCGCCGCGGGAAACCGGCATGGGGTCGGAGTAGTTGAATTTATCAAACGGCACGACCCGCAGGCTCGGCAGCCCATCGTCGCCGACCAGCCATACGCCTTGTGCCCGGAACTTCAAGAACGCGCCGGTGGGCAGGAAATAGGGGTGATGACCGAAACCCAGCGGCATCGCCCGATCCTCGAGGTTCACGGCACTCATCTCGATCGTCAGCGAGGCTTCCTCAAGGATGACGCGCTGTTGCGCCTCGAACGCGAAGGGCCAGGAAGCGCCGGGCTGGTGGCGCAGAGCCAGCGTGACCGAGTCGGAGGAGTGGGTCCGAACCTCCCACGGCCGTTGAAACCCGGCGCCGTGGATGGCATGGGGCTCGGGTGAAAAATTGCGCGCCAACGCGAATCCCCTACCCTCCCATTCGAATGCGCCGTTGCCGATGCGGTTCGAGTACGGCACCAACGGGAAACTGGCCATGCCGAACGGATCCCGGGCCGCGAGACTGGATTCGCAAGCCGAACGCATCAGTTGCTCGCCGCCCACGGTCCAAGCGGCGATGCTGCCGCCCAAGGCGGGAATGAGCTCGCAGCGGGCCGCCCCGTTCGACAGCATCAGCATGTCAGCGGTAGACTTTTCACGCAGCATTCGAATCTCTGATGGTGACGCACTGGGTTTCAATGGCGCTATGATAGCGCTACCAGATGCGGCCGTCAGTCATTAGCGGGACATGAATTCGGCCGCCGAGTCTTCGTGCACGGCCACATGCGGAGTTGCGATTGATGAACCAATCATTCCCGAGCCTCGCTGCCCGCCTTGCCGCGGCCGGTCTCACCACCGCCTTCCTCACGGCGGCCGTGCCCGCGGCGGCAACGCCCTCCGCGGCGGCAGCCGGCCCCGTGCTGCTCGACCAGATGTTCCAGGATCATGCGGTATTGCAGCGTGATCACGCGATTCCCGTATGGGGTGACGCATCGCCGGGAGAGGAGTTGACGATATCGCTGAACGGTAGGGTCTCGCAAACCATGGCGGACGCGCAGGGGCACTGGCGCACGCGACTCACCGCCATGCCGGCGGGGGGGCCGTATCGGCTGACCGCACGGACGAAGAGCGGAATGGAGCAGACGATCGGGGACATCTTGGTGGGCGACGTCTGGCTATGTTCGGGCCAATCCAACATGGAATTTCCGGTTGCCAACTCGTTGAACGCGGCGAGCGAGATCGCCGCGGCGGCCAATGATCGGATCCGCCTGCTCAGCGTCGCCCACGACGTTCATCCGGCGCCGCTGCGACGCTTCGCGGCGGATGCGGCCTGGCGTGCCGCCGATCCGGCGGTGATCCGCGACTTCTCCGCTGTCTGTTACTTCTTCGCTCGCGAACGTCAGAAGTCGGTGCCCGTGCCGATGGGTCTCATTCAGGCCTCATGGAGCGGTTCGCGCATCGAACCCTGGCTAAGCGCGGTCGCGCTGCGCGCGATCGGCGGCTTCGACACGGGTCTCGACACGCTCGATATATATGCGAGCGATGCGCGCGCCGGCAATGACCACATGGGAATCTTGTGGGAGGCTTGGTGGCGCGCGCATGCGCCCGGAAGGTCTTCTCCGTGGAAGGCGGCTGCCGCAGGCGACTGGCACGCAGTTCCCGAACCTATGCGGGACTGGAAGACCTGGGGAGTCGCGGAACTCGCCAAACACGACGGCATGGTGTGGTTTCGGCGGACCGCGACCCTCGGCAAAACGCAGGCAGCGGGCGATGCGCAGCTCTCGATCGGAGCGATCGACGAAGTGGATGAAACCTGGGTGAACGGACGCCCCCTTGCCAACTCGTTCGGTTACGGCACCGAGCGCACGTACACGGTCCCCAAGGGCTGGTTGCACGCCGGCGACAACAGCATCGTCATCAACGTCCTGAGTATGTGGGATGCTGGAGGGATGTACGGGCCGCCCGACCACATGGCGCTTCGCTGC
The DNA here is from genome assembly GCA_963799885.1 of uncultured Gammaproteobacteria bacterium. Classification (GTDB taxonomy): domain Bacteria; phylum Pseudomonadota; class Gammaproteobacteria; order Steroidobacterales; family Steroidobacteraceae; genus Bog-1198. Next base: position 172,221 of record CAWCYX010000011.1, read on the forward strand.
GCCGACGGCAGCGCGGTGCCGCTGGGCGGTAACTGGCGCTATCAATTCGTGCCGGATAGCATGGGGTTGCCGCCGCGCGCGCCCTGGACATCGATCGGCGGCCTCTCCGGCCTTTACAATGCGATGATCGCGCCGCTGCAAGACTACGCGCTGCGCGGCGTGGTGTGGTACCAGGGTGAATCCAATGCAGCCGAGGCCGACCGCTATCAGTCCCTGCTCGCCGCGCTGATGGCGGATTGGCGCCGGCAATTTGGCGCCGACTTGCCCTTCCTCGTCGTCCAGTTGCCGAACTTCGGCGCGCCGAGCCCGGTCGCAGCGCCGTCCGCCTGGGCCGCGCTGCGCGAGGCCCAACGACGAGCCGTCCTCGCCGACAAGAACGCTGCCCTGGCGGTCACCATCGATACGGGGGAAGCGCAAGATCTGCATCCACCGAATAAGCAGGCGGTCGGCGCCCGGCTCGCGCGCGCGGCGCGCCACCTGCTCGACGGCCAGCCGCTCTCGCCCTCGGGACCCGCCGTCCGGACGGCCAATGCGGATGGCGGGGGGGTGCTGGTGAGCTTCGATGTCGACGGTGAGCTGATCGCCTACGGTGCGCGGCGCCCGATCGGCTTCGAGCTATGCGGCGACAGCGAGGCGAGCTGCCGTTTCGTTGACGCCACCCTTTTCGATGGCGGCGTGCTGCTCGACGCGGCGGGCATCGCTGCCACCCGTGTACGATTTTGCTGGGGCGATGCGCCGCTCTGCAACCTGTATGACAAATCCGGGATGCCCGCGGGACCGTTCGAGGCCCCGATAGTCGCTTCGCACCCGCTCGAAGGGCGGCGTTAAGCTTCGGAATGGAAGCGTCATCGGCGGCCTTTCGAAACGGCGTTTGCCGTCGACAACGCTTCCCTTGACTTGATGTTAGCGCTACCATACAACGAACAACACGGCGTGCACAAGCGGTCGCGCCTTAAGAATTTCCCGGGGGAAGGGTGAATACATCGATCAATCAGACCGAGTCCCTCCTGTTCATGACGTTGCTGCAGCTGATCGTCGTGGTGGGCGCGGCGCGCTACATGCACACGGTGTTTCGCCGCCTGGGTCAACCGGGGGTGACCGGTGAGATTTTCTCGGGCCTGTTGCTGGGCCCCTCCCTGGTGGGACATTTCTTGCCGCAAGCCTCGCTCGCGGTGTTCGGTGCACATGCTTCTGCTCCCATCACCATCATCAGTCAGATCGGCTACAGCCTGTTTCTCGGGCTGGGCATGGCGATCACAACGCCCGCGCACTCATGGAGCTGATCGTGCTCAACATCGGCTTCGACCTCGGATTGATCCCCCAGAAAGTGTTCACCATGCTGGTGATCATGGCGGTGGTTACGACATTGATGGCGGGGCCCTGGTTGAAGCGGCTTCTGTCCGCCACGGGTCACGAAATTCCCGCGGGTCTCGAGGCTTGAGCCGCTGTCCATGCACCCGTTCACGCGCCGCCATTTTGCCCGACTCCTCGCCGCCGCTGCCACCGTGTCGTTGCCGAAGCTGACCATGGCCGTGCCGTCGCCGCGCTTGCTGCAATTTCCCGCCGATTTTCTATGGGGTTGCGCCACCAGCGCCTACCAAATCGAAGGGGCCGTCACCGCCGACGGCCGCGGCCGCACGAATTGGGATACCTTTGCCCACACGCGCGGCAAGACCCACGCGGGCCAAACCGGCGATGTCGCCGCCGATTCCTATCATCGTTTCCGGGAGGACGTGCGGCTCCTCAAGGATCTCGGCGCCAAGACCTATCGGTTTTCGATCGCCTGGTCGCGGATCTTTCCGTCGGGGACCGGCAGGCCGAATGACAAGGGCATCGCCTACTATGATCGGCTGGTCGACGAATTGCTGGCAAACGGCATTACCCCGTACGCCACCTTGTTCCATTGGGATTTGCCGGATGCGCTCCCCGGGGGCTGGCAGTCGCGCGACACGTCGAAGGCCTTCGGTGACTACGCGGGGTACGTCGCGAAGCACCTGTCGGATCGCGTGCGGAATTTCATGACCACCAACGAGCTCGTCTGCTTCACGGATCTGAGCTACAAGGTCGGCCAGTTCGCACCGGGACTCAAACTCGGCGACGCCGCGGTCAACCAGATACGGCATCATGCGGTCCTGGCGCACGGACTCGGCGTGCAGGCGGTTCGCGCCAACGGGGCGGCCGGCACGCTGGTGGGAATCGCGGAGAATCCCAGGGTGTATGTGCCGGTGATCGAAACCGCCGAACACATCGACGCCGCGAAGCGGGCATTCCGCCTGGAAAACGCGCCCTTCATCACCACCGTCCTCGAAGGCAGGTATCCCGATGAATATATGGAGCGCGAAGGGGCAAATGCGCCCAGGGTCGAATCGGGCGACATGACCATCATTGGCAGCCCACTCGATTTCGTCGGTCTGAACGTCTATCAGCCCGAATACGCCCGGGCCGACGGATCCCGGCAGGGGTATGCGGTGGATCGCCGTCCCACTTCGTATCCGCGCATGGCGTCGCCCTGGCTGTTCGTGGGTCCCGAGGTGATGTATTGGGCGGTGCGGTCGGTCACCGAGTTGTGGAGCCCCCAGGCCATTTACATCACAGAAAATGGCTGTTCCGGCGAGGACTTCCGGGATGCGGCGGGCCGCATCGAAGACACCGATCGCATCATGTTCCTACGCAACTATCTAACGCACCTGCAGCGCGCGGTCTCCGAGAACTATCCCGTGAAGGGCTACTTCTTGTGGAGCCTGATGGACAACTTCGAGTGGGCCGACGGCTACGGCAAGCGATTCGGCATTTATCAGGTGAATTTTGCAACTCAGGAGCGCACCCCCAAACGTAGCGCTCTGTGGTACAGGGAAGTGATCGCCCGCAATGCCGTGGGTTGATTCACGTCGATTGGCGGCGGTACGGCTGACTGGAGTACGCCATGCCGGATAATTCCTCGACCTCCCTCCCCGAATTGTTCACGGCTGCGGTGCGCCATCACCAGGGCGGACGTTTCGCAGATGCCGAACAGCTCTATGAACAAATCGTGCGACGCGATCCCCATCATGCCGACGCACTTCATCTGTGCGGGGTTCTCGCGCATCAAACCGGCCGCCAGGACGCGGCTGCCACTCTCATCGGCAGGGCGATCCTCGAAAACAACCGGATGCCCGCGTTTCACAACAACCTGGGGAACGTTCTCAAAGCGCAAGGCCGACTTGAGGAAGCGGACGCCTCCTATCGAAACGCATTGACGCTCAAACCGGATTATTTCGAGGCGTACTACAACCTGGGACTGCTCCGGCAGACCCTGGGTAGATTCGACGAGGCGGCCGCGTGCTACGAAAAGGTCCTTGCGTACAAACCGGATCATGCCGAGGCCTACAATAATTTGGGCAATGCGCTGCAGGCCCAAGGAAAGCTTGATCAGGCCCTCGCCGCCTACGGCCGGGCGCTTTCGTACAAACCCGGTTTCTCGGACGCGTATAACAATGCAGCCAACATTCATCGGGCGATGGGGCACGCCGAGGCGGCGATCGCGAATTACACCCAGGCTCTTCAACTTCAGCCAAATCATACGGAGGCGCTGCACAATCTCGGCATCGTTCTCCTGGATGAGGGCAGACTGGAGGAGGCCGCCGCTGCCTCGAGGCGGGCCCTCGCCCTCGATCCGCACCATTCCGCCGCCCACGTGAGCCTCGGCAATACGCTCACGGAGCAAGGCGACACGCCGGGGGCCACCGCCTGCTTTCGCCGCGCGCTCGAACTCGATCCGAACTTTGCGGAGGCCGCGCTCGGACTCGCCACCGCCGTCATCCCGGTGTTCGCACGGACGTTCGCCGAAGCTGCAGCTGCCACGGGCGACTTCAGCCGTGCGCTGGATGCTTTGACGATCTGGGATCGCGCCCACCCGGAGCGGTTGGGTAGCGCCGTCGGTAGTCATCAGCCCTTCTATCTGGCTTATCGCCCGACCGAAGTCGATGCGCTGCTCGCGCGCTATGGCGACCTCGTCAGCGCCGCGGCCGCCGCCCACTGGCGGCCCCGCCCCCCCGACCGTCCCGCACGAGACGTACGTCTGCGTCTGATCGTCGTCAGCGGCCAGGTGCGGCAGCATCCCGTGTGGGACGTCATTTTGCGAGGCCTCATCGCCCATTTGGACCGCAGCCGCTTCGACATCCGCATCTATCACACTGGCGCCCTTCAGGATGCGGAGACGGAATGGGCGAAACAACGCGTCGATCGATTCGTACAAGGACTGAAGCCGGTCAAAGGCTGGTTGGACGAACTAGATCACGACCGGCCCGATATTCTCTTCTATCCCGAGTTGGGGATGGATCCCGCCGCCTGCGCACTCGCCGCGCTGCGACTGGCGCCGGTCCAGGTTGCCGGATGGGGGCATCCCGTCACGACCGGACTACCGACGATCGACATCTTTCTTTCGGGGGAACTCATCGAGGGACCCGAAGCCGCAGAGCACTACCGAGAACGGCTTGTGTGCTTGCCGGGCACCGGCGTTTGCACCGACTCCTCCGGCCTGCGTGCAGGGCGATGGGACGCACCGGCACGGCCGACCGGCGCCGTGCGCTTCGCCCTCTGTCTGCAACCCATCAAGTTCGACCCGACGGACGATGAACTGCTGGTGCGAATCGCCCAGGAAGCCGGTCACTGCGAATTTTGGTTCGCCTCCCCGGTGAAAAACCGATGGGCCGGGGAGTTCTTGCATCACCGGCTCACCGCGACTTTTCGTAAGGCTGGGCTCGACCCCGGCGCGCATCTCCGCGTCACGCCATGGTTGCCGCGCGATCGATTCCTCGGCTTTCTCGACGAGATGGATGTGTATCTTGACGGCCCATCTTTCTCCGGATACACCACGACCTGGCAGGCGGTGCACCGCGGGCTGCCGGTGGTGACGCTGGAAGGGCGCTTTCTCAGGCAGCGTCTGGCGGCAGGTCTGCTCCGTCAAATCGGCAAACCAGAGGGCATCGTCGCGTCGAGAGAAGCCTATATCGAGACCGCCGTGCGCTTCGCGCGGGGCTGCCTGGCACCCGTGAGCAGGGACCGCCGGCGCGAGTCGATGCGCGCAGCAGCGCCGCGCGCCGACGGCAATCTCGCCGCGGTGCGCTCAGTCGAGCGCACCCTGATTGACGCGGTGGAAGCAAAAGCCAGTTTCTCTCGAGGACAGTGACAAGGCCAATCGCCGATGCGATTTCTTTCTCACCAACGCCCATGGCTCTCTACTTCGCCGCTCTCACTGCGCCGCCGCTGGCTGGCGATGATCGTCCTGCGTAACCCTTCGAGATCCCGGCCCTTGCAGTTTTCCTGGCGCAACTTGGCGATGCGCTGAGCAAGTTCAGGTCGAGCGGCGAGATTGGTCACTTCCAAGGGATCGGCGGTTAGGTCGTAGAGCTGAGGCCCATCTCACCAAGAAGATGAGACACGAGCGAACGCCCGTCTGTGATCACTTCTTCATGCAGATCCTTTCCTTCCCGGACGAGATCAAGGAGCGTCGGCAGAATGTCAATCTGCGAGACCGTGGCTGCAACGCGACGTGAGCGGAAGCGGTTCGGCGCCCGACATCCAACAACGATCGTCTCCCGCAATTGACCGGCCGGCAAGGCCACTGTCAGCCAACTCGTTGCCATTTCGATTGCGGCGAGCGCACAGCCAGGCAATCACCGCGAGAATCTCGATTTCCCACAACTCGAACGCTCCACCGCCACCGCCGCTCGAACCGGGGGTAGAACTCGGCGGCGGCGCTTGAGAGCCCGTTACGGTTATGGTCATCGAGGCCGGCGCAGATCGGTTGGCGCCATCGAGGACGCTAAGCGTCACGTTGACCGAACTCCCTTGACCGCTCGCCGCGGTCACCGAGACCGTGCAGGTCATTGTGGTTACACCACAACTGGAGGGCGCGATCGTTACGCCTGGCGACGCGGCCGCCACAATCGAGGGCGGAATCAGCGCCGCATTGCTGCTGGTCACAGAAAAATGCAGGTTTCCCGTGCCACTGACGGTGAACGGATAATTTGGCGAGCTTGAGGTCGCCGCGATGGTGCTGTTGGGCAGCGAAGTGATCGTGGGTGCGGGCAATGTCCCGAGGGCGCCAAGAGCATCGATGCGTCCGTATCCGAAGGTCCCATCGGGCGGACTGCTTCCAAGTTGGGTTGCGCCGCCCTGCAGCGCCGCGACGAGTTGGGATACGGTCAGACTCGGAAATGCGCTGCGGATAAGCGCCGCGACGGCGCCGGCGTTCGGCGCGGATGCGGATGTACCGTAGAAATTGCCGTCGGGGAAAAGAAACGCGGCAAAGTAGGTTCCGGCGGCATCGACGTTGATTCCATCGGGCGCTACCAGCACGGGCGCTTGAATCGACTTCATGGCCGGGAAAGCAATCTTGACGGGTCCAAGGCTGCTGAACGGCTCGATGTGGCTGCCAACGCCATCCGAACCATTGACTGCGCCCACGGTAATCGCGCCTGTGGCGAATGCTTGAGGCGTGACGACGCTGCCCGTGGTTGGACTGGAAAGTGATGTAAGGCCGTCTCCACCGATCCACAGTTTGAGAAACTTGCCCGTGAGTGACGCGTCAGGTGTTGCAACGTACAAAGTGTAGGTGCCTGCCGCGAGACCGACCTCTTCAGAGATCTGGGGGTCGGTCGACGTCGTGGTCGAGAAGCATCCCGAATGCGTACTGTCCTGGCTGTCGATCCAGTACACATCGAAGTTACTGGCAGAGTGGCCGGATGGATCTGCCCACGCGAAAGCCATGGGGATGTTTGACGATTGGGTAACTGTCAGAAGCTGGCTTGGATTGCCGTCAAATTCCGCGACGTAGTTGTCGGCCTGCGTTGTACCACTCGAGGGGCAGCTCAGTGCCGCCAGGCCCAAAGACGACAATGAGGCGGGAGAGTACTGTCCCTCCCAATAGCTGCCGTTGTAGTTTCCGGCGGCCGTGAACAACGCTACGGTGGGGTTTTGCGTCAGGATCTGCTCGATGGCCTGCACTTCGGAGCCGTCCGATGCCATCAAATCCTGGTTCGGAAAAACCACGTCGTCGACAAGAATCGTGGCGCCAGCGTTGATCAACTGTCCCAGGCAGGAGGAGTACTCGACAAAAGTATTCGGTCCGCAGAATGCAAGGCCGGCGCCGGGAGCGACCGCATGCACCTCTTCAAGCAACGCGGTCCCCTCATCCGCCGGTGCGGAGCTCGATCCACTACTCGGTTCGACGACCCGCACCGCGGGCAGCTCACCACGTCCCTGAATGACACCAAGGCTCGCGACACCGGTTGACTGTACCCCTACGGTGATGCCCACGCCGGTGGTACGGGTTTGCGCAACGAATTGATCGGCACGCATGATCGCTGCACCGTTGTGGTCAATGCCATTACCGGAGCTGGCCGCAGGCTGTGCCAGGATGCTGCGCGACGGCTGCGGTGGCGGACTCCAGTCCGGCTCTAGGGAATGCGTTCTGGGATGTATTTGCACGGCGTAGCTAGGTATGTTCACGCGGGTGACACCCACGACCGCTGCGACCCGCGAAAGTGACTCGAGCGCAACCCAACCCTCCTCAACACACAGGGTCGCGACCTTCACAGAAGCACCGCGTGAAAATCCAGCAGAAATGAGGGCATTTATCGGGGGGAGTTGTCGACAATCGTAGTGGACGTCCACCTGGACCCAGCCTTTGTCGTCGAGGCGCGGCCCCGTCGTTGGCGAATCTGCAACAGGCACGCCGAGCCTCTTGGTTGCGGCGCCGGGTGCGTGTGCTTGTACGCTCGCGACGGTGTCGTAGATCGACAGCAGCCTCGCCGAGACCCGCGATCTCCAAGCGCCGGGCACCTCGGCGTTGGCACCCTCCGCCACATCGGCCATATTGGCCGCCTCAACCCGAGATGCACTGCCCCACGCGCCGGCAGCTACTGAGAAGCTCAGCAGCAACCCCAAGAATTTATGCTCTCCTCCCATGTGGTCTATTCTGCCTCAAGCCCCGTTTCCTTCGCGAGTTGCAATAGCAGACAGTCGAAGGCATTGAACCTTCGGAATCATCACGCACGCGATCCGTTCGTCAAGAGCGACTGACTCTCTGCCGCACTTCGGACAGAAACTGAAGGTGAGCTTCCGCGGTCGAGAATCCTTTTCCCATCGTGTCGATCGCGACGTGAGTGCAGCCCCAGTCACGGCACCACTCGATGCGAGCGGCGACCGCCTGAGGGGTCCCGTCGAAGCGTCCGACCACCATCTCCTTGCCGAACTGCGCCGGCTCGCGGCCCGCCTCGAGCAGGTATTTCTCCACCTGCTTCCATCCTTCCATGCCCCGCTCCTGGGGACCGGTGAAGATAAAGCCATCGCCGAGTCGCGCAGCTCGCCGAAAGACAGGCTGGGAGTACCCTCCGAACCAGATCGGAATGCTGCGAATGGGGCGGGGATTGATGCAGGCACGGTCGATGTGATCGAACTGTCCCTGGAACGTCACCAGGGGCTCGCTCCAGAGCTTGCGCAGGAGCTGCACCTGCTCCTCCTGGCGCCTGCCGCGAGTGTTGAAGTTCTGGCCAAGAGCCTGGTACTCGACGTGGTTCCAACCGATTCCGATGCCGAGTCGGAAGCGACCTCCGGAGAGCAGGTCGACATCGGCAACCTGCCTCGCAACGAGGGCGGTCTGGCGCTGCGGCAGAATCAGGATGCCCGTCACGAGCTCGATGCTCCGAGTGAGCGCGGCGAGGTAAGCGAACATCACGAGCGGGTCGTGGAAGGGATCCTTCTCCGTGTATGGGCCCGTGAGCTTGGGCTCGCGGCCTTCGTGCGTCGCCCCGAGGACATGGTCGTACGTGAGGAGATAGTCGAAGCCCAGCGACTCCACGCTGATCCCGATGCTGCGAACCGCCTCCGGGTCACCGCGAAGCTCGATCTGTGGATAGACAGCGCCGATTTTCATGAGTGCTCCCTTCGTGCCGCGGGTATGCCCGGGGAATCCGGCTATTCGACGCCGAACACCGTCGGTATTTAGGCAATCGGTGCCCGTTTCCCGAAGTCTAGCTCATCGCGGAGGGACCGAGAATGGTGTAGGCCGACCCGGACGAAGAGTCCGACGCAAGACTACGTTTTTCAAGTGTGACTAAGCATGCTGCACAAAATTGCGCGGCAGCCGAACACGTCGTCCGCCTATTTGGACAATAGGGGTATGTCGTCGGCGTCCGGTGCCACCTTCGGCGCACGGCGCAGATACTTGAGCATGTCCTTGGGCTTCGCCGTTCCCGCGCGCTCACGAAGGAAATCATCCCGCGGCGCGCAAGCTGAAGCCCGATCATTCACCGCCGCCTCCAGTACTAACTCGTCAGCGGGATCGAGTCACCCTGACACATTGATTTCCTTAATATTTTTAGTTGCCGAGATCTTCTGGGGTCCAGGCTCAATCGGCCTCTGGGATCGAATTGGGGTCCAGTTTCAATCGCGCCTGGATCGCACGCGTGGGATTCTCCTACCTCAACAGCGCGTTGGAGCTGTTCAGCATCGCCCCGGTCCATGCCGCCGAAGTCGATGCTGAAGGAAATCTCAGTCGGTGACGGGAAGAGGCCGGTTCCAGGCCGAGTGATGCGCTCCATTGACCGAAGTCAGTTGAGGTAGGGCGACCGCGTGCGACGGACGGCGGCGCGAGATGGATGCCTAGGGTCGGCCGCAGTGCCGGTGGCAATTCGGCGACCGTATACAACCGATGGATGTCAATTCGTCTGAATCGATGCGTCCGGTGTGGGTGATCGCGCAACCCACGCATGTGGCTGGAACAGCGCTTCCAGCGGTGGTTTGGTAACGTTGGCCGTATAGTTGGTGATAGTCGAGGCGGCCACGACGGCGATCACTTCGAGCAAATGATCCATACCGAAGCCTGCGGCGAGGAACTGCTCAGCGACCTGGTCATCGAGCTTCCCCCGCGTTTCGATCAGCGTCCGCGCCAGGGCCGAGAGTGCGCCAAGTTTCCCATCCTTCGGTGAGCTGCCGGCGCGCATCGCCTCAACATCGGCTGGACTCAGGCCCTCCTTTATCGCAAGTGCAGAATGGAATGCCACTGCCCAGGTGCACGCGTTTGTGACCGCGTTCGTGAGGAGCAGGGTCTGAATCTGCGCCTCGGAGAAATTCCCGCCGTGAACCCGACCGAACAGTCCGACTAGGCTGTTGATCAGCACCGGCGACGTTGCCATGGTACCGGCGACGTTGGGAATCATACCGAAGGCCGACTGCAAGTCCCGAAGTGCGGGCTTCGATGCCTCCGGGGCGGAATCGATCGTGAGGACTGGAAAGTGTTTCATTTGCTTTGTCCTGTCGAGAAAGTATTCAGAGAACGCCGCATTGCCACCTGGCTCTTCGGCGACGCGGCGCAGGGCACCGACAGCCCAACATAAGGCCAATGTAACGGCGATTGTCTTGGCATAATTGCCAAATAGCCCTCGCTTTTCGCCAACCACTCATTGAGTGACAAAAACGCCGACCGGAGTAGCGCCCCCCAGCGCCAGGGCTGGATCATCCGCAGGCCGTTGAGATCGCGAACGGGTTCGCCGCTGGACAAGGTCAATCTACTCAGGCAGGATTGGCGGGAATGCCAAAATCCCCTCGATTCGCGCCAACGTCCGTTCGGGTAGTCGAATTGGTCGCTTTTCCGTTGGTACAGCTGCTCGACGTCACCGGCCCGTTTCAGGTATTCGCCTCCGCCAACGATCTCGTACTCGAAGCGGGAGGACGGCCACCTTACGACCTTCAGGTAGTAGCGCGAAGCGGCGCGCAGGTGACGGCTTCAGCCGGACTCAAACTTTCGACCCGTCCGCTTCCCCTCGCCGATGCTGCAGTAGACACATTGATGGTGGCCGGCGGCCAGGGCGTCGAAGCGGCGGCTGCGGATCCTGTGATCATCGATTGGGTGCAGACGCGAGCAAAGCGGGCACGCCGCATCGCCTCCGTCTGTACCGGGGCATTTCTACTGGCCGCGTCCGGTCTGCTCGATGGGCGCCGAGCGGCCACCCATTGGTCGCATTGTGCTGAACTTGCCCGCCGTTTTCCCAAGGTGCGCGTTGAATCCGATCCAATCTTCGTGCGCGATGGACCGATCTGGAGTTCGGCAGGGGTGACGGCCGGCATCGATCTTGCCCTCGCGCTCGTGGAAGAGGACTTGGGACCTACGCTAGCGCTTGCCGTGGCGAGATACCTGGTCGTTTTCATGAAGCGTCCAGGGGGGCAAGCGCAGTTCAGCACCGCGTTATCGCTGCAGGCGGCAGACGATGAGTTTGGGACGCTGCACGAGTGGATCAACAGTCACTTGGCCGATGATCTACCGCTTCCCGTATTGGCCGATCAAGCAGGAATGAGTGAGCGCAGTTTCAGCCGTCACTATGCCAAGGCAACAGGCCTTACTCCGGCCCGCGCAATTGAGCGACTGCGAGTCGAAGCGGCGCGGCGATTATTATCTGAATCCGGCCTGCCGGTGAAGCGGATATCTCAGCGTTGCGGTTTCGGTTCCGAGGAAACGATGCGCCGCAGTTTTCTGCGGCTCCTGGCGGTGACGCCGCAGGACTATCGCTCTCGGTTCAGGGCGTGAAATGAGCTTTCCGTCAGAGCCGGAATTTGCTGCTACCGCCGATCAGGCGGAATGGTCCTGATGGAAGCGGCAAACGCTTTATGTGAGGCGCGGTCGACCGGTTTTGAGACTACCATCGCCGAGGCAGGGACTGCGGTTAGACAATTCTCCCCCCTCCATCGGCGTGCCGGACGAATGGGGCGCGGAGTAAATCCGCCGCCACAATTAGGGCAGACGTTGTCGAGTTCTTCCACGCAGGTTCGACAGAACGTGCACTCAAAGGAACAAATCATCGCCTCGAGGGAATTGGGCAGCAATTGAGCGCCACAGTTCTCGCAGGTTGGCCGAATTTCCAGCATGCGTGTAGTTCTCCACATTTTGCATCTCAAATGCAAACTCGATGATACAGCAAGGGGGATGGGAGACTAGCCCACCGTACGGTGGATGTTGGCTCGCCTCATCCATGCACTCAAGCTTGGATTGCCGCCGGCATCCATTGCGGTGCAGATATCTTCATAGACGTCATCGCGCTCGTCCTGGCCGAGCTTGAATTTCACGCGACGCTGCACAATGTTCGCCCGAAACGCCACTATCCGATGAGCTAACATTGCGTAGCGCGCGCCCATCTCCGCGGCGCTCCACGCATTCTCGCGGTCCGTCTCCATCGCGTTCACCTGGTCTTCCAGTACCGCATCGCGACCCGAGCCGTCGTCAATGAACTCGATATCGACCAGAAACTGCGCGCCGGCATAGTTCCACGTCGGGGCCTGCGTGCGGTCATGCATACAGGAGGGCGATACATAGCCATTGACGCCCATGAAGAGCAGAAGCGCACGCGGATGAGCGCGGAGCAGGCCGACGTGGTCATTGGACCGCGCAAAATGACCCTGGAAAGCAATCACTGACCGATCTTCGTCCGTGACAATCGGGCGCAGCGGCAGAGCTGTGGCGCGAAAATCGGCACCCGACATCGTGACAACCCAAGCCAGCGGATTCTCGTGAATCAGCCGCGTGACCTCCGCCTCCGATGCCGGAGCGAAGCGATCTGAACGTGTTCTCACAGCAAACCCTCGTTGAGTGGATTGGCCAAAAGTTCTGGTGCGAGCCGCGACTTTCTCAGTCCATAGCCGAGGTATATGAGCGCACCGACGAGCACGTAGCACAATAGGATCACGGCCGGCAACGGTTGGCCATGCCGCGCCTTGCCGACGATGTCTATAAAAACCGGGAAGACCATCAGAGCGCAGAACAGCATTGCCGCGACGGGTACGTACCCTATCCAAACGCGTCCCAGGCGACATCCTCCGAACGGCACCTTGAAAGGTCGTGGAAAATCCGGCTGGGTCGAGCGGAGCCACATCACGCTCAGCGCCACCGTGGCAAAACTGAAACCAGTGCCGAGGCTGATCAAATCGCCCAGCAGGGTCAACGGCAGCAGCGCCGCAGAGGCAGCAGAAATGATCCCCAGCACCAAGGTGCCGAGATGGGGCGTTCGGAAATCGGCGTGCAGACGGCTGAATATCTCGGGCAACAATCCATCGCGCGCCATGGCAAAGGTCACGCGTGACTGTCCATACCCGTTCACCAGAAGCACCGATGACAGGCCTGTCAGCGCCCCGAACTTGACGAGAATCGACAGGCCGGGGTGGCCGGTCCGGTCGATCGCCAGCGCAATCGGATCCGGAACACCCAATTCTCGGTAGGGAACAATGCCGGTGAGTATCAGCGCGACGATCACATAGAGTAGCGTGCAGATCGTCAGGGATCCCAGAATCCCGATGGGCAGGTCCCGCTGAGGATTTCGAGTTTCCGCCGCCGCCGTCGACACGGTTTCAAAGCCGATGTAGGCGAAGAACAGGACTGACGCCGCGCGCATGACCCCAGCCCAGCCGTACGTGAATCCACCCTGGCTGGGCGGCACAAAGGGTCTCCAGTTGTGAGGTTCGATGGCGCCGAATCCCACGGCAATGAAGATCAACAAAACCACCACTTTGACGCTGACCAAGGTTGCATTCACGCGCGCCGACGCGGATACGCCTCGCATCAGCACCCAGGTGATCGCCCCAACTGCGAGCGCTGCCACGACGTTACACCCGCCGCTGACAACCAGCACGTAACCGCCGGGTGATTGCTCAGCCAGCACATAAGGAGTCGAAAGCATAGCGGGGATGTGGACGCCGAAGTCCGCCGCCAGACTGGACAGGTAGCCCGAGAATCCGACCGCCAGCAGCGCCGCAGCCAAGCCGTAATCCAGGAGCAGGATCCAGCCGAGCGACCAGGCAAATATCTCGCCGATGGCCGCGTAGCAATAATTGTAAGCGGATCCAGAGACCGGTATGGCAGAAGCGAGTTCGGCATAACACAGGCCAGTGAGTCCGCACGCGATCCCAGCAATGACAAATGACAACACGACCGCCGGGCCGGCAAAATTGGCCGCGGCATTGCCGGGCATGACGTATATGCCCGCGCCAAGAATGCAGCCGATACCAAGCAAGATGAGCTGCACGGGTCCGAGCGTGCGCGTAAGTCCCGCGGTACTCGCCTCGCGCTTTAGCGAATCGAACGGCTTGCGCGCAAACATCCGGGTCGAGGCCAGGCCTTTCACCCTCGCTTCCGCCTGCACCCCGGCAGTTCAAGCATCGTCGAGCACGGCGGTGTCGTTCGTGTGCACTGCATTTCAGAACTTTCGGGTGACTGTCCCGATCACCTGGCGGCCGGCGCCGTAGGTACATCCCGCGGGCCCCGAGCAACGCGCGACGTATTCCCGGCCGAATATATTCGAGCCATTGATGGCAACACGCCACTCCGGCGTATCGTAATGCAGCATCGCGTCGAACAAGGTAGAGGACTGCCCAAAGTACACCACCGGATTGAACGGACCGGGCAACGAGCCCGCACTGCTGCCGGTATACCGGCCGCCGAAGCCGCCGCCGAAGCCGCCCAACGGACCTGTCTGCTGGGTGTAGTCGACGAACAACGACAGTTTATTCTTCGGCGTGGTCGGCAGCGGCGAGCCGACTTCCGCGGCGGTCGAGCTCGCGAGTACATCGGTTTTGTCATACGTGTATGAGCCATTGATCGACCAGCGATCGTAGAAGCGCGCGACCACCTCGATCTCGCCGCCCTTCGACTCTACCTCACCGCTCTGCGTGCCGAACACCGGCGTGATCGAAGGTTCCGTGCTCACGACATTGGTTTGCTTGATTTGAAAGACGGCTGCCGTCGCCAGCAACTTGACCCCGTCACCCAGGCCACGCGCATCGAACTTGACGCCCGCCTCGACCTGCTTGCCTTTGCTGGGCTTGAATTCCTGATGGGTCACGGAATCGGTGCCAAGAACCGGTTCGAAGGAGGTGGCATAGCTGATGTAGGGCGCCACGCCATTGGGCAATACGTAGTTGAAGCCCGCGCGATACGTGAGCGCATGCTGGTCCGTCGCCGACTCCGGCGCTGCGAGCGCATTGACGATGTCGACCGCGTCGTAGCGGCCTCCCGCCATGAAATACAGATCGCCGAACTGCATTTGGTCCTGAAGGTAGCCGCCGGTTTGCTTCAACGATTCGTTGCTGAAGGGAGTGGGATAACCCGGGGTGAGATCGGCCTCGGGAGAATGCACCGGATTAAAAAGGTCGATGGTGTTGGCAAAAACGAAACCGAACGCTGCGCCATTGTCGACTTTGCGATAGTCCACGCCGGCGATCATCTTGTGATTAATGGGTCCGGAGGAGAATTTCAGATCGACGCGATTGTCGGCAGCGAAGCTGTCGACATCCTCGGCATAAGTGAAATTGTATTGTTGGACCGTGCGGTAGTAGCTCGGCATCGTCGGATCGGTGATGTTCGTCAAACCACCGCCGCCATAAATGCCGGTGGGCGTGCGCTCACGATAGCGGGTCCACTTGGCATCGGAGTGAAAGGCGACCATGTCGTTGAAGTCGTGCGAAAAATCCCAGCCTGCGCCGAACTGCTGACGCTTGTAGACACTGTTCGGGTCGCCGAGATTGACGTGAGGGCTCACCATGCCGATGGGGTTCGGCAGCAACGTGCCGTACACCGGGAGGAATCCGTTCGTGTCGCCGTCCACTTCGTCGTGCTGATAATAGAATAATCCGGTCAGGCTGGTATCGGCATCGATCTTCCAAGTGAGCGTGGGCGCCGCAAAAAATCGTTTCGAGTTGACGAGGTCGCGTTCAGCATCTTGATCGCGATACATCGCCGTGAACCGCGCGGAGACATCCTCGCCCAGCGGTCCTGTCGCCGTTCCAAAGACCTCTTTGAAATTATACGACCCATATTTGATCCCCAATTCACCGCTGGGCACGCTCGATGCGCGGCGGCTGATCTGATCGTAAATGCCGCCCGGCGGCGCGTTGCCATACAAGACCGACGCCGGCCCTTTGAGGATGTCGAACGACTGAAATCCATACAAGTCGAGGCCGACACTGTAGATCGTGGTTGAAATGGGTGCGGCCAGGCCGTCGATGTATTGCTTCGGCGTGAAGCCGCGAACGGTCAAAAAATCGTAGCGCAGGTCGGGTCCGTAATTTTCGCCCTCCACGCCCGCTGCATAGCGCACGGCCTGCTGCGAATCGACGAAATTGAGCAAGTCGATCTGGTCACGCGTGATGACCGACACCGATTGGGGCGTTTCAATGAGGGGAATGTCGCTCTTGTTGGCGGAGATGCTGGCCTCCGGCACGTAGTGTTTCGCGGTAACGACGATCTCTTGAATTCCATTGACCTCCTTACGGGTCGTCTCGAGCGCGTCCGATTGATCAGATGCACCCTCCCCCAACACTTGCGGACTCATGCAGAGCAGTGCAAGCCCGGTAATGATGGATGCAAGCAAACCTGTTGCCTTTTTCATTGACACCCCTATCCGCGCGGCATGCGGTGTGAATTTATCCCTATGCAAGGATGCTGAGCCGCGTTCGCGCGGAGCGCCTAAGTGAAAGGGTCGCATGTCATCGCAACTGGGCCAGCGATTTCCTGCTATCGGACGGGTGCACAAGGATCAGACGTACCTGGCGGGCGATCGTCGCAGTACCAGCGCCGCGGTAGTGCACGCGCGTCCGGCCACTGCTCATCCATGGTGCGTCCATCGCGAATTCGCCCCCCCAGCACGACGGAGTCAATCGCCAGGGTGTTGGCGATGTCCGCGAGCGGGTCGCGATTCAGAATGACGAGGTCGGCGAATTTGCCCGGCTCGAGGCTGCCGAACTCGGCTGCACGCCCGATCGCCGCGGCCGAGCCGATCGTTCCGGCGCGCAGGGCTTCGGCCGGCGTCATGCCGCCCATGACATGCGCCTGCAGCTCCCAGTGAAAGCCCAGCCCCGGCATCTCGCCGTGCGAGCCGATTCCGATCAACCCGCCTGCGCGCTGCACCGCCGCCGCGCTCGAGGCCACGCGCGGAAACAGATATTCGCCCAGCTCCCGAAACGTGCGCACACGCGTTTTCAAGTCGACCACGAAGCGCGGCGCAAAGCGGTTCAGTTTCGGATCATCCGCGGGGTGATCGCGCACGATGAAATAGTCCTGGCCCTCCGGTCCCCCGTTGGTGATTTGAAGCGTCGCCGTCCACTCAACGCCGCTCTTCGCCACCAGACTCACCATGTCCGCATACAGCGGCACGGCCGTCAACGCATGTTCGTTGCCCGCATAGCCATCGATGATCTGGGTCATGTCGAGCTTCATCGACAAGGCCCCTTCGGTGGTTGGCTGCAGTCCCAGCTCGCGCGCCGCCATCGCGATCCACTGCCGCACCTGGCGGTCGCCGCTGCGGTACATCTTGAGATTGCCGACACGATAATCGTCGCGATAGCGACCGAGCACCGCCCGAACCTGGGCGTACGATTGGAATTCATTGAAAGAAAATATCGCCGTGCCGGTCTGCGCGATGCGCGACCCCGGCATCAGACCGGCATCGATCGCGTCCTGATAGGCCAGCATATCGATGCTCAAGGGTGACGGATCGAAGGCCGTGGTCACACCATACGCGAGATTGGCGAGCGGTCCCCAGCTGTCGAAATCGAGAATACCCCGCCGGATATCGGCGATATGGTCATGGGTGTCGATGAATCCCGGCACGATCCACTTACCCGCCACTGCCCATATCTTGGTGCGCGCCGGGACCTTCACACTGCCGCGCGGACCCAAGGCGGCGATGCGATCATTCACGATCAGCAAGTCGGCATCTGGGATGATCTCGCCGCCGCGCTCCGTGATCAGCGTTGCACCCCGCAGCAGAAGATTGCCGCCGACGACCGCGCGGGGCAACTCGACCACGGCTTTGAAGGCGTCGGTTTGGCCACCCGCGGCGGCAAGCGAGCGCCGGTAAAAAGTCGAGCCCAAGGCCCAGGTGATGCTGCGGCCGCCGTCCCCCCAGGCGAAAAAATCGGCGCCGGCGTCGGTCAGTTGGCGGTGGAAGTTGCCCGCCTGCGCAATGTCGGTGGTGGTGCCCGGTGAGGGCATTTTCAGCAAGTGCAGCTGCTGTGCGATCTGCGCCAATACCCAGTGACCATCCGGGCTGATCCGTAGATCATCCGCCGGCGCGCGGCCTTCGACATAGTACCAGCCGGGCCCCGTGACCTTCACGAGCAGACGGTCGCCCGAGCCGTCGAGACGCACTTCATGAAGGCCGTCGTCAAAGATCAGGTACACGACCTTGGAATCCGCTCCAAAATGTGGTGTACCGCCCATCATGCCGTGCGTCACAACTCGCGCGAGGTCCGGTCCGATGGGCTGCGTCGCGGGCAATCGCACCAGCTCACACGAGCGCAAGGCCCCGTATTCCATGTAGCTGTGCATACGTACGGCATTGCTCGAGCGCAGCGCGAGGATTTGCGTTCCGTCCGGGGTGAATACCGGCGTCGTGTAATAGGCTGAGGTCTGGCTGATGCGCACCGGTGCGGCGGCCGCCGGTTCGCCGGCCGCCGCGACCATCCATACCTGGCCGCCGTCGCGAGCATTCCAACGCACGAAGGCCAGCCGGTTTCCGTCTGGCGACCAGCTCGGCTGAAATCCCTCCGTGATCCGCCGAGGACGCGCATGCGGCTCGAGGCGCATCGTGTAAATCGATCCGAGTGCTGAGAAGGTCACTTGGCGGCCATCCGGCGATTGCACGGGCGTTTGAATGATGCGGGCCCGCACCGGACCCGTTTCCTGGCGCACGTCCTGACGTGTCGAGGGACCGAGATCCACACTCTGCCGAACTCGGAACGGAATGACGGTCTCGGCGCCGCTCTCCACATCGATGCGAACGATCTTGCCGCCGAGATTGACGATCACGGCCCGATCGTCGCGGCTGAAAACGTGGCGCGGCAGCAGGTCGCGCCAGCCCGAAGCCTGCGATTCATCCTGCTGGATAGGAAACTTGAGCCAGCGATCGGCACGCGTCTTAAGGTCGAGGAGGCGCAAGCCCGTCAGTCCCCGATCACGCGCCCCATAGATCAGAAACCTACCGTTATGCGACACGGCGGGACGAAACGCGGTGCCCAGCAGCAAGTCCGGGCGCGGGCTGCGCGGTGCCGACACTAAGGCCTCGTCCTTGCCGGAACCGAGATCGCGCCGCACGATTGTCCATTCAGGCAGACGGTCGAAATCGTTCGCCCCGATATGCCGGGCAAAATATAGGAACCGTCCGTCGGTGGATGGAAAGGCGCCCAGCACGCTCGACCACGCCTCCTGCGGCTGGTCCGGCGCGGCCTTGATCGGAATCACCAGCTTGCCCGCCCCCCCGGCCACCTCGTACCGCCATAATTCGAAGCCGTTGTTCGCGGCCCTATACCGGGAGACGAAAATCGATTTCCCGTCCGCGCTCCACGCCGGCGATGCGAACACCGAGTCTTCGTCAAGGTCGGTGAGCTGCCGCGGGTTGCTGCCGTCGCCCGCGATGACCCAGATGTTTTCCGAACCCGACCGGTCGCTAATGAAGGCGATATCGCGGCCGTCGGGGGAGAAAACCGGCTGCGAATCGAAGGCCATGCCGCGCGTAAGCGCGTGAGCCTCGCCGCCTTGAGCCGGTATGCGATACAGATCGCCCAGCATCTCAAACACGATGGTCCCGTCGTCCGGCGACAAATCCGGCGACAGCCAGGTCCCCTCATCGGTATCGATGTCGATGTGCCGTGCCGGCGGCAGCGGCAGCGCACCCACCCCGGCAGGGGCCGCCCCGGCGACTAGGATCCATGCGACGGCGAGCGCGAATCTCATGGAGAGTGGGACGCCGCTGGAGGGCTGGCGGTTTCTGGTCGATAGCGATCGCGCAGCAGCGTCTGACGGGTTTGCAGCGAGATCTCACGTCCGCCGAACATCACCGCCGCGGGTGCGCTCGAGGGCTCCAGCGGATCTGCATCCCAGATCACGAGATCTGCCGCTGCGCCCGGCACGAGTGCTCCCGCGGTTCCCGGCAGTCCCGCGGCGGCCGGATCACCCCAAATGCGGCCCGCGGACTGCGTGATCGCGCGGATCGCCTGCGAGTACGGCAGGCCGTTGGCCACAGCAATGCCGGCACCTTCGCGCAAGGCTGGGCCAACGTTGTAACTCAAGTAGATGCCTTGGCCCGACACCATGAAAGAGATCAAGACACCCGCGTGCGCCAGCAACGCGGCGTTGTCGCGTCGGGCGCCCAGCGCATCGAAGCTCACAGGCAATTCATCGAGAGGATCAAGGATGACGGGCACATGGTTCGCCGCCAGTAAATCCGCCACCCGCCAGGCTTCCGCACCGCCGACAATCACGATGTACATGCCGAAGTCACGTCCAACGGAGACGGCCTGACGGATGTCGGCCTCGCGATTTGCCACGACGGCGAGCGAAATGCGCCGTTCGAGCACCGGCATCAAGGCCTCCAGATCCGCGTGGTTTTGCAATTGATCGCGCGGTTTAAAGGGATTTGTCGGGCCACGTAGACCGCGCGTCTCCTCCAACGACGTGCGCAACAACCCCCACATCGCAGCACGCGAACCGCCGGCGGCCTTGGCGGCCGCACCGCCGGCCGTCACGAACATCGCCGCGCGCGCGTGCGCTACGATATCTGCATGGCGCGAAAGATCGAGGCGAGCACCCTGGCCCGCAAAAATACCGTTGGACGCCTGACTGGGAAAGACCATTGCATGCGCAACACCGGCAGCGCGCGCCTGTTGCACCGTCAGGTCGTTGCCATCGACGCCCATCGACACATCGAATGCCGCTCCGAGAGGACCGCCGCTGACTGCTCGGTCATCCGTATCGCTGGCGCTTGCCACCTCGACGAGGCCTATTTGAGTCGCCGCCGCATCCAACGGCGGCGTGACGACTTGGCCGGCGGCCCGCAGGACTCTCGCGTTGGCGGGCGGCGGCGCGCCGGATGCAATCGAGACAATGCGCCCCTCGGTGATCACGATCGTCGCGTCCTTGATGGGCGCATCGGACGCATTCGTCCAGACCTCTGCGCCGATGATCGCAAGCGTCTCGGCGCGAACGCTCATCGCCACGAACAGCAGCGGAAACCACAAAATCTTCAAGGCGCAGTCTCCTTCTGCGGCCTGCCCAGCTCAAAGTCCGTCGGACGCTGCGCGGAGGCACCGCGACGATCGTAGGCCACCGCCCCGTCGATGAAGACCAGATCTGCTTTGCTGTAGACGCTGAATGGGTTGCCGGACCAGAGAACGAGATCCGCGTTCATACCCGCCGCGATGCGCCCGATCCGCGACTCCAGCGCCAAGGCTTTCGCCGGATTGGACGTGATCCAGCGAATCGCTTTCTCCGGTGGAATCGCCAGCCCCGCGCGGCGCCCCGCGGCCGCGGCCTTGGCCGCTTCCACGTTGAGCAGGCTCCCCAGCAGCGGAATATCGGAATGCAGGATGGCGCAGCCGCCGGCCGCATCGACAAACGCGGCATTCTCGGCGATACCGTCCTCCGCCTCTCGCTTAAACCCCCACCAGTCCGGCCACACAGCAGCGCAGACATGCCTCTCCGCGAGCAGCGCTGAGATCTTGTAGGCTTCAGTCGCGTGATGCACGGCGGTGAGGTGCACACCGAACTCCGAGAGCGTGTCGATCCAAGTGGCGATGTCGTCGGCGCGATAGCAATGCAGATGCACCGGCATCTCGCCGCGCAGGACCGCGGCCAGTGTGTCCATTTTCAGATCGCGCTTCGGCGGATCCGCTTTTCGTCCGGCCAGATAGTCGTCCCACTCGGCCCGGTAGCGCTGCGCGTCGAGAAAGGCGGCGCGAATGCCGGCAATCTCACCCTGGCGGCTGTTCGGAAAACGTCCGCGGCTGCCGAAATTCGACGCGGGATTCGCGCCGCAGGCCATCTTCAGGCCCTGGGGCGCTCCCGGAAAGCGCATCTGGTCCAGGGTAACCGCCGGAATGGGTTTGACGATGACCGATCGGCCGCCGAAGAGCGCACCGGAGCCAGGCAGTATCTGTAGGGTCGTTACACCACTTGCCAGCGCCCGCGAAAAGGCGGGATCACCCGGGCGTACGGCGTTTTCGATCCAGGTGTCCGCCACATTCGGATCGCTGTCCTCCAGTACGTCGGAGATGTTCGACTCGACGGCGGTCTGCGGCAACAGGTACGTGCCGTAATGAGTATGTATGTCGATGATGCCGGGGGTCACCCAGCGGCCGTGCGCATCGATGATCAGGTCATTCTCTTGTGGCAGGTGCTGGCCGACGGCGGCGATACGCCCGTCCCGAATCAGGACGTCACCCTCCCCGATGCGGCCACCGGCACCGTCGAGAACGATGGCGCCGACCAGTAAAGTATCGACGCGCGGCAAGACGTGGTACTGGCTTGGCGGCGCAGTGAGCGCCGACTGCGGCATGGAGCGCGGAACCTGCTTAGGATGGGCTGCGCCTTTTTCAGCGGCGAGTCCGACGCTGAGCCACAAGGTGGCCACGATCACTACAAAGCCTGTCCGATGTACGTGATTCACTATGACTAGCCTTCGATCAGTCGGTCTCCGAGCCAGCGCGCAGCCGTATCGAGCGCGCGGTCGGCAAGCGCCGAAATTGCAATGGCCTCGAGGAAGCTATGGGTCGCGCCTTCATATATATGCTCCTCGGTGGGCACCCCCGCGGCGATAAGCCGTTCCGCCATGGCCCGGTTGCCGTCCGACAAAATATCGCACTCGGCGATACAGAAATAAGCTGGCGGCAGGCCGCGCACCTCGGCGAGCGCCGGTGCCACCAAGGGATTCTGCAGATCCGCGCGCTCGCGGGTATAGTTAGTCCAAAAGTAGCACATCTCCTCGACGGTCAGCATGTAGCGCGGTCCGTCGTAAAGTTTGTAGCTTAGGGTAGGTTGCGGACTGAACGCGCCATAATTGAAAAGCATTCCGCGCAAGCTGGGACCGCCCGCCTCCCGCAGCTTGAGCGCCGCGGCGAGCGCCAAGTTTGCTCCCGCTGAATCCCCACCGACGGCCAACCGCTTCGGATCGATGCCGTGCGTCGCACCCGTGCGCTGCAGCCACCGGGTTGCCTTCACCACCTCGTTGAGCGCTACCGGGAATTTTGCTTCGGGAGACAGGCTGTAGTCGATGCCGACGACGATGATGCCGGCCCGGGCGGCATACTCGCGCATCAGGCGATCGTGCGTGTCGATGCTGAACATCGTCCAGCCGCCGCCGTGTAGGTATAGCATTGCGCCGAGCGCAGGCGCCTCACACGGAATGTGGATTCGGCCGCGCAGCCCGGCAACCGGGGTGTCAACGGAACGCCACATCCGCGGCCCGCCGGCACACCACGGCGCCCGCACCTGTTCGGCGACCGCTCGGCGTTCGCGCAGGGGTAGTTTGTCGAAATTCGGGTACCGGCCGTAGCCCTCATTGAGCGCCGTCACGAAGCGCCGGATATCCGGATCGAGCACATCGGTTTCGACTGGCTTTACATCGTTCATGAAAACAAATCCTATCCGAGTTCGCAGACCCAGCCTGCGCCTTTGGGTCAATCACTGCCGAGACTGGGCCGTTCGCCGGTTCCCTTGAAGAATCGCTTGCGGCCTGTCGTAGTTTGGCCATACTTCGACAATGACGGCACTGCTGTCGAGTTAAGGCGATGAAGCACAGCACCGATTTGCTCGTCGTTGAACGGCCCGTGATCGCGCTGGACGACGAATACCCCGCTGGGATGATCGATCCCATGCACCACCATGCACGCACCCAGATCTTGTTCGCCTCCGCCGGCGTCATGGCCGTGCGCACCACGGAGACCAGCTTTGTCGTACCGCCACAGCGCGCGGTTTGGATCCCGGCCGGCGTCACACATGAAGTGTCGTGCCGCAACTCGGTGTCGCTCAGAACGCTGTATCTGGACGCGTTGCTGGGCCGTGAGCCGGACCGCTGCCGGGTTTTCGAGGTGTCCGATTTTTTGAAGGCCTTGATCCTCGAGGTCGTCGGCTTCGATCCGCTGTACGACGTCAACGGCCGGGAAGGCAAGATCGTCGCGCTATTGCTCGATGAGATCGACCGCATGCCCAATGCACCCTATCGCGTCAGCATGCCGACCGATCCGCGCCTGCTGCGCGTGTGCCGCGCCATTCTGGCGAACCCATCCGACAGCCGCGATCTCGACGATTGGGCGAAGCTCATCGGCATGGGGCGCCGCACCTTCACGCGCAGCTTCAAGAACCAAACCGGCATGGGCCTTGCGATCTGGCGGCAGCAAGCGCGGCTGATGCACGCGCTGTCGCTATTGTCAGGGGGGCAATCGATCACCCAGGTGGCATTCGAGGTGGGGTATGACAGCTCGAGTGCCTTTACCGCCATGTTCCATCGCGCGTTCGGCGTGCCGCCAAGCCAATTCATCGTTCGCTGATCGTCGGGCTATTCGAGCAATTTCAACCAATCGCCGGCCGTCGTCGGACCCTTGGTCATCGTATCGGTGTGCTCCGCCATGAACTTGCGGATCTCCACGAAAAACTTCGCCCCCTGCGGCGCACCCAGCCGCGTCAGCGCCGCCCGGAACTTGGTCCGCTGCGCATCCGTCCAGTCCTCGCCCGACTGCATAATCAGAAAATCCCAGTTGGCGCCGTCCTGGTGCACATAAAGTTGGCGCGGCGGCAGGCCCGCTTCGACGTTCGCCTGATCGTACAAGGCGATCAGCTTGAGAAACGCCACATGCTGACCGGGTGCGATCCGGTAAATTTCCACCTGCGTGCTGGGAACGTCCGCGCCGTGCGCCAAGGCAGCGCAGGAAAGCCCGATGACCGCAAGACACCTGATGAAAATTCGTCGCATGAAGACTCCTTATTGCCCACGTCAGACTATAAGACCATAACAAGCTCAATCATCGTGATCAGCCACCCCGGTGCCATCGAGTACGTCGTTGTAGAGGAAGACGGCTGCCGATAATTCGTCGGGAGGGTCGATTATCATAGCGAACGGGCCAACCGTGGGCCGATCGAGTGCGCGCCACGAAAACAAATTCGGCGGCACGACATCCCCCGCGCCGGCGATTTTTCATCCCGCCTATCGACTTGCGTAGCCCTTGGTAACCACCGGATGCAGCAGGCCCCCGGCACCACGATGCTGGTCTCGATGCCCCAGCGGGTGAGCTCGCTCGCGTAACTCACAGCCAATGCGTCCATTGCGGCTTTCGCGGCGAAATAGGGTGATAGATACGGGAAGGCCTCGGCGGGACCAAAAGACATATGGCACGCGTATGGATGACGACATCGAGGTGGTCCTGGATAGTTGCAAGGGGATTCGCCTTTGGTCGTTGCACCCTTGGTCGTTGCGCTCTTTTACGCCCCAGTCTCATCCTCAAGTACCCTGTCCCGCTGGAGCCCAAGGAAACCGCTACACTGTGGTTTCAATAAATGGTGCCGCCTCAGAGTCGATGAACCTACGTCAGCTACGATACTTCGTAATTCTCGCAGAAGAGCTGCATTTTCGGCGAGCGGCCGAACGCCTGCATATTACGCAGGCACCATTGAGTCTCGCAATTCAGGCTCTCGAGCGTGAACTCGGCACGACGCTCTTTATTCGAACCCAAAGACGAGTCTCGCTGACCGACAGTGGCGCGCTGCTGCGGGCCGACGCCCTGGCAATCCTGGATCGGGTCGAGCAAAGCCGCGCGATGATCCGGGATTTCGAGACCGGTACGATCGGCGAAATCAAGATCGGCGTCACTCCCGCTTCCTCATTGTTACCATTCTTTCCCAAGTTGATATCCGGCTTCCGCGCAGCTCATCCGAAAGTTCGGATTGTGATGAAGGAAATGACCTCCAAGGTCCAGATTCGAGGATTGCAGGAGCGTGAGATCGATATTGGAATCTTGCGTAATCCTCCGACTAGCGAAGTCTCTGGTATTTCCTTCGTCAAGCTTTTGAACGATCCTCTGGTACTCGCGATAGATCGCAGGCATCCACTGAACAAGCGGACGACTATCAGGCTCGCGGATCTTCGTCACGAGCCCTTTATTTCTTACCCCCGGCAGGCCGGGGTCGCGATCTACGAACAGGTGACCGCGTTGTTTGCCGCACGCGGCTTCGCGCCGACTATAGTCCAGGAGGTACAGGAGGTAACCACGCTCATCGGACTTGCAGCAACAGGGTTCGGTGTCGCGGTTGTGCCCTCGGGACTCAGCTATATCCGGGTTCCAAATATCGTGTATCGACGACTCGCGGATCCGGACGCGACGACAGAAGTTCATCTCGCGAGTCGCGAAGTCGAATCCGGGGTAATTATTTCGACATTTCGGCGGATGGCCCAAGAGATCACGGCAAAACGCCGTCGTGGCGGCTGATCTAAAAATCCAATCACGCACTTCGGCCCGCCATTGCAGCCAGACGACGGCGTCCGGAATTTGTGCGTAGGGCTTCATGCCATTTATTTGGCACCTCGCTTGGGATACGTGGTGTTGGAAAACCCCGGAATGACAACGGCCTCCGGGCGATTGCCGTGGTCGTTGAGCTGGTCGATCACGAAATGCGCCACGGAATTGGACAGCAACTGGGTGGGATCCTCCATCACGAAGCGCAGGCGCGTGATCGCGGTGACCCGGTCGTCCGGGGATCGTAGACGGGGCATTGCCCGCAACGTCCTGGTCTTCGGCTCGATCACGGGCGGTTCTTCGATACTCTTGGAGAACGACGGATAGCCCTCGAACATAAGGCGCGACATGTCGATGTTGGCCCGTAGGTGCAAAAATATGTCGCGGAACTGTCCCTCGATTTCGGTCAAACGGGCCTTATTGCCCATGTCCGACAAGCCGAGCGAAGGACCGTGCGGCGTAATCTGCACGTTCTCCGGGGTGAGCTGCTCCCCGGATGCCCGCCACAGCAGGTGGCAATTGTTGTTCGTCACCCACGTGAGCCCGGAGCTCGGTCGCCCCGCCCTTCCGCTCAACAACACCATCAGCGTTGGCCAATCGAAAGCTTGTGCCCGCAGCCACCGCATGATCCTATGTCCAATATCGAGAAACGTGAGCGTGAACGTTGCCACCATCACGTCGTTGATCGGGATCGGAACCTCCGCGCTGTCCGTCGGATCAAGAAACTTCTTCCTCAGATTCTCATACGTCATAGCCCCCTCGTCCGCCAGACAGGCCTGCATGAACTTCCTCGACACCTCGCACGTATAGTCGATCATGTCCACGATCTTCGGCTCATACCCCCGGTATGCTTCAACCGCGACCACGTCCTTCCAGTAGCCGACGTCATTGATCGCATGAATCTTCTCGATGCGTTCGATAAGCCGGTGGGCATCGTCGCGCCACGTCGGATAGCCGAGTTCTCTCAATCTGAAAATCCAGGCGATCGCCGCTCCAATATGCGAGATTGCCGTGAGTTCCACAAATCCCCGGGTCGAGTTTCGGAAACTCTCCACGATCGGATCTTTCCCGGATCCGGGAAAGATCACGAAGTCCGCGCCGGTGACGATCAGGATCGGATCCCGTTCCGTCAATCGAACCATGTGCTTCGTCAGATGCTGTCCGGTGCTGTCCACACCCGTGTAGGCACCGTAGAGGCTCTTGAAATTGGCGTGCGGAGCGTAAGTCATGACCACCACCTCAATGCCGTTTGGCGCTTCTGCATGAATTGAAAGAACCGGACCACCGATCAGCCGTTGAAGCCGTAGATAATCGTGTCCGTGCGGAAGCGCACGTCGGGTGTCAGGCTGTTCGAGACGGCCAGAAACTGCTTGCCATCGGCACGGAACGCCGCGGCGTCCGTGCCCCCGGCTGTCGCAAATTCCTCAACCAGAATCATTTGATCTTTTTCCCAGCGATAGATCCGGGAGTTCAAGTCGGTCTTCGGGGCAGAAGGTTCACCCTCGATAAAGTTGATTTGCACGAGGTAGAAATGCTGCTCCGTACTGACGATGCAGAATTCCCGCCCGCTGGGGCCGCTGAGTTTCTGATGCGGTTGAAACGCCTTTCCATCCCAGCGGTAAAGCATCGAATCGCCCTGGATGTTCGCGAAGGCGACATAGTGGTGTCCATCGATCGTAAAGAAGCGAAAACAGCGGCCTGCCTTGGGAGCGAAGGATTGCAATGGAGCGAAGTTGAATCCATTCCACTTGAATATGAGTGAATCGCTGACGTGATCGGCGTATCCGAGAAATGTCTGGCCGTCGATTTGAAAGGATTCCCAGTTATATCCCCATTGTCCATCCAGGGACTGAAAGTCGACGAACTTCGTACCGTTCCATTCAAAAATACGCGACGTGCGCGGGTTCTTGGCCTCGATATGCCCAAGAGTCACGCCTTGCGCCAGGCAAAGAAAGGCGCGGCCGTCCATGGTGAAGAAGTGCCACTGCTTCGCGGCAAAACCGGGGAATGACTGGTAGGGCTCCCAGCCGGAACCGTCCCACTTGAAGAGGGTCTGCTCCATGTTGTAGTCATAAGGCCCATGGCCCCTTCGTACGCCTGCAGTGGCGAGGAATTGCTCGGCGCCGATCTGAAAGTAGACGATGTCCTCGCCGCCGCTGAGCGGCAATCGGCCGTGCTCGGCAAACCTGCCCGCGCTCCACTTGAAAATCGGAGCCCCGGTGTCGCTATCGCCCCCATTCATATGCGCGGGCGTATTTTCAACATCCTTTGAGAGTTGAGGAATCACGAGGTAGCGAGCACCTCCGATCACGTAGGGTAGAACCGCTCTGGCTCCAGAGGTTGGTAAACGCTGATGTTCGACAAGAATCATGGCAATACACCTTTTTCCAGGTCGTGGTTCGTTGGATGGGGATCGATCGGGCTACGCGACCGCAGTAGATAGTGCACTCGGGCATATGCGCCGCCGGCAAGAAGCGCAGGCACCGCCAAAAGCAAGAACAGCATCTCAGACGGCATGCCGGAGGCGAATAGTAGCCCGCCGATGATCGGGCCCAGAATGGAGCCCAATCGACCCGCGGCAAACTGCCATCCGCTGCCCGCGGCGCGCATCCGCCTCGGATAGAGTTGCACCGACATTGCAGGCGAGTTCTGCTGGGCGCCGATCACCAGCACGCCGCTGATAAAAAGCGCTACGAATAGGCTCGCTGCCGCATGCGCCGCAAAGCCAACGGCAGCAATGCCGAGTGAACCGACCGTGACCATCATTGCAGCAAGCCTGAATACGCCAAATCGCCGCACCCACAGCATGGAAGAAAGCGCCCCTACCACACCCCCCAGATTGAGAAACACGCCGCACATCGCGGCGGTTTGAGGCTTGAACCCCATTTTTACGGCAATCAACGGCGTCCAGCTATTCAGAAGGTAAGTGAGCAGGAGGAGACAGAAGATGCCGAAGGACGTCGTCAGCGTGGTCCATAGCCGCCCCTCCGTGAACAACTCGAGGATCGATAATCTGGTACCGAGAATCCGGTCCTCGCTGTCATGCTCGGCTTTGGCAAGTTTGGAAGCCAGCGTTTCCTTCATCAGAAGCGCAAGCGGCAGCAAAAGCAACGTCACCGTTCCGGTACCGGTGAAAAGGCTGCGCCAGCCGTGGGAGATGAGAACCGCCGTAACGATGCCGCCGACGACGGCTCCAAGCGGATACCCGATGAACATGGAGGTCACCGCTTGACTACGGCGCTCGGCGGGAAAATATTCCGCAATCAGCGGAACGACTGCGGCGAGCAGGCCGCCCAGCCCGAAACCCGTCAGGAATCTGAGCGACGCAAACGAACCGAAGGAAGTCGCTCGCGAGCACAGAACCGTCATGATTCCCGCAAACAGCAATGCGCCGATCAGGACAGGCCGGCGACCCACGCGATCCGCGACCGCTCCCAGCGTAAGGCCACCCAACATGGATCCCGCCAAACCGGCCGCGAAAACCGCACCAAGGTTGTTTGAAGCCAACTGAAGGTCATGGGCGATCAGGGGTGCCACGAACGACACGATGAACATATCGTATCCGTCGATCATCACCAAAATGAAGGCGATCAGAACGAGAAACGACGGAGTTCGAGATAGAGTAACCGCGCGCATGAGCTAGGTTGGATGCGCGCTACTTGGGTGCAATGACCAAAATCTCGAAAGACCCGGGCAGCACGCTCGGATAGGGGCTCGGCGGCACGGGTGGCCCAAATTTTCCCGCCGGCAGATATACCCGTCCGCTGGTGCTATCAACCGCTCCCAATCGCGTGCCCTTCTGAGTGGTTACGGTTTGCACGACAGCAACGTCGGTTGCGCTGCGAACGGCTATCACGCTCAAGGTGCCCTTCTCGGCGCTGGGTATGAAGGCTAAATGACGTTGCGGATCGAACATCACCGCATCGGCGCCTTTGCCGACCTTGATGCTGGCAGATTCATCGCCGCCGGCGCCATGAATGAATTTCGTAACGCCATTATCGCCGCACACGGATATCAGCAAATCGTTGCCCTGGTCGTACGCCAGACCTGTCGGCCCCTCGCAGCCCTTGAGCGGAATTTTCTGTACAACCTTGCGCGACGCGATATCGACGGCCACAATCTGACTGGTTTTGTCGCCCTCGACATTGATGTAAACCCTACCCTTGCCATTGGCGACGGCGAACTCGGGATGCCCCCCGATGGCAATCGTTCCGACCACCTTCGCCTGATGGACGTCGATCAGAAGCAGCAGTCCGGACTCTCCATTGATTGCGACGACCAATCCCGATGTCGGTTCCAATAAGATCGCATCCAGCGCATGGCCTCCATCCATCGGGTTGGAGTCGGCAGTCGGAATGGTCGCAACAATCGTTCCATCGGCGCCGTTGAACACGGTAACGGTCTTATTGGCGGCGTCGTCAACCGCCAGCCTGCCGTCCCCGAGAACCGCCAGGCCGTGCGTCATCTTGCCGGACAGCAGACCAGTCGTTAATTTCCCTGTCTTAAGATCCAAAGCCGTGACGCCCTGTTGGGCGACGTAGAACCGGCCGGACTTCTCATCGACGACCGCGTAGTCCCAAGACTTTCCCGACCCTGGGATGTGACTCTCGATCGAATAATTGGGGGATATATGCTCCGCGACAGATCCCATTGGCGAAATAGCGGTTGAGGCAAGCACTAAAACGATCCGCATCGTCCTCTCAATACTCATAGATGATCCCCCGTGTATACCTCAACATTTCGGCGACTTACCAACGATATGAACCGGACACGGACCAGAGACGCGGCCGGACGGCATCCCCCACGTTGAACGGCGCCCCAAGCTCCGCCGCGCTGCCAAAGCCGGCATTGTAGAGTTTATAGGTCAGATTCGAGACGTGTGCCGACACGATCCAGTGCTTCGCGGGTAACGCGAACGCAGGCCGCGAGATCGTCGCGAGTGGCC
Source organism: uncultured Gammaproteobacteria bacterium (assembly GCA_963799885.1). Classification (GTDB taxonomy): domain Bacteria; phylum Pseudomonadota; class Gammaproteobacteria; order Steroidobacterales; family Steroidobacteraceae; genus Bog-1198. The sequence continues at coordinate 203,470 of CAWCYX010000011.1, forward strand.
GCAAAGGTCGTGATATTTCCGGCTCACCGCTCATCGACTACCTCCGACCGCGTTGGATGTTGCGGGCAACTGCTTGCGCCAGTCCTCTGCCCGTTGCGCCCAATCCTGGGCTCGCTGGTTGAGCCCAGCGGAAAGTACGTCAGTATCGATCGCCGCGAATATGATCGGCGCAGCGCCCGCCTTGAGAAGTTCGAAACACAGTTCGGGATCGGAGGATCCTCCCGCGACTGCGAGCTTTCCGTGCCCGTGGGCGGCTGCGATGACGCGCTTGCACGCGACAATCATGTCGGGATGACGCAGGTTGCCGACGTGCCCCAGATCAACCGAAAGGTCGTTCATCCCGACATGCAGTATGTCGACCCCATCGATCGCGGCAATCGCGCCCGCATTCTCGATGCCCTTGGCGGATTCGAGCAGGATGTGGATGGTCGTCGCGCGATCGGCGGCCGTCGCGCTGATCTGAACGGCGCAGTCGATGGAAATACTGCTGTGTTCCAGATCGATCCAGACGATTCTAAAACCTGCAGTGCTCGCGATACGAACGATCTCTGCGGTCCGGGCGTTTCGAATACCGAGACTGAGCAAAGGCTCGCCGCGCGCCAGCCTCTCGAGGACCTGGCTTTCGTTATGTCGAATGGTTCGCGGCTGATCGCTCATTGACCACCCTGGTGTACATTTAGATACGCGCTGCGCTTGTTTGCGAGATATGCCTGCCAACGCGAAAGAGTCTGCGGCGGCCTTATTATTTGGACAAGTTTAATATTCATGGTCGATTGATTTTAAAAAGAGATCAATGTATCAATACAACCGAGCGAGCGCATCAGTCCTTGCTGAGGCGAGAGTTCGGGGGTGGACTGGAGGCATTGGGCCTCATCTTCGGAGGAAGGTGGTATCGCCTCGCCACGTGCAATCGACTACCCCGCGGTGCCGTGTGCTCTAACTCGCCTCGATATTGCCGATGACGGCAGCGCGCAAGGGCAGCGCGGGTAGCTTTGGCAACGGGAGTCGGGGCATTCGTTTCGCCTCCGACTCGGGGACACCATGGGCGCGCAACAGCATGAGGCCGGCCGCCTCGATCTCCTTGCGATTGATTGCGGACGTTAGCGTGCGTCGACCTTTGGTTGCAAGTGCACTTTTCGCCGTCGGAGGCCGGTCAGGCAGCCGGTCGCAGTTTCGTGAAGCGATTTCGGCTTCGGAGCAAGGATCGCGATCCTGAGGTGAACGAAAAGGTCGCACCTGCGCAACTGGAGGCAATCACCAAATGGGGTGTGCCGCAAAAGTCATTCGACTATTTAGGGGCAATCAAGCAGCCGACTTTGGTCGTGAACGGCAGCAATGATGTGATTATCTACACGATAAATTCCGTGACCCTGCAACAGAACCTTCCAAACGCCCAACTCATCCTCTACCCCGATGCAAATCATGGGTCGCTCTTCCAGTATCCCGAACTCTTTGTTCGTCATGTTTTCCTGTTCTTGTCGGCAAAAGATGTTTGGGCGGGGTGAATATGAGCAGCAAGCCAATCAGGATTCCGGGACCAGATCATCCGATCACCATCACGCCGACGAAAGGCCGAGTCATAGTCGTCGTGAACGGCAAGCGCGTGGCCGATACCCGGGAGGCCCTTACCTTGAAGGAGGCAGCCTATCCCCCGGTGCAATACATCCCGCGCAAAGACGTCGACATGACGCAACTGCAACGGACATCGCATCACACGTATTGTCCCTACAAGGGCGAGTGCGGCTATTACAGCATTCCGGCCGGCGGGGAACGCTCGGTCATAGGCCGCCGCTCGATGAACGTCGCGCCACTCGATCGTAGAAGAGGTGCAATGAAACCATGATTGTCATTAAGAGCACAGCAGAATATGCGGCAACGGTGCGCCGCGTGGCGGGCGAACAACCGTCTTACCGCGCGGACACCCGAAGTGATTTAAACGAAGCGGCGGTCAACGATATCCCGATAGCTCATCACGTGTTGCTCGGGCCGGCATCACGAGCCAGACGCAGCCCCGAGAACATCCAGCGCTGTTCCGGCCTGTAGAAGTTGCGGTAGCTCGGCCGCGCATGTCCCGCGGAGGTGACGCTGGCGCCTCCGCGGAGAACCATTTGGCCGACCATGAACTTGCCGTTGTACTCCCCCAGCGCGCCGCCTGCGGGACGATAGCCCGGGTAGGCGGTGTAGGCGCTCTGCGTCCATTGCCAGGCCACGTCGTCCACCTGCTCGAGCAGATTCTCGCCGACGGCAACTTCCCATTCCGCCTCGCTGGGTAGCCGCGCGCCAGCCCACGCAGCGTACGCTGCCGCTTCGTAATAACTAATGTGGGTGACCGGCGCGTCGGCTGCAACGCTTCGCACGCCGCCCAAGGTCATTTCCTGCCACCGGTCATCGTCGCGCACCCAGTAGAGCGGCGCTTCCCACCCGCCGGACTGCGCCATTGACCAGCCATCCGACAACCACAGATCAGCGCGGCGGTACCCGCCGTCCGTCATGAAAGCCAGCCACTCGCGGTTCGTCACCAGCCGGTCGCTGATCTCGAATGGTTGCAGCCACACCCGATGAGACGGCCCTTCGTTGTCGAAGGCGAAGTCCGCGGTAGAGGCGCCGACCTCGAGCAAGCCGCCCGGCAGCCGCCGGAACCGACCGCCGCGTCCCGGCTCATCCGCGGGCCATCGCGGGTCGTAGACGGGCCTCAGGGGCGACTGGCTGAACAAGTGCAACAGGTCCATCAACAGCAGCTCCTGATGCTGCTCCTCATGTGCCAGCCCCAGTCGCAGGAGCGCCACGGTTTCGGCGGACAAGCCCGACTTCAGCAGCGTATTCATGTGCGCATCGACGTGCCTTCGGTAGGCTAGAACCTTGCTGATCATCGGACGGGTGAGCAGTCCGCGCTGCGGCCGCGGTTGGCGCGGCCCCAATGCCTCGTAATAGGAATTGAACAAATAGCCAAAGCTTGGATCGAACTCGCGGTAGCCCGACAGGCTGGCGGACAGCAGAAAGGTCTCGAAGAACCAGGTGGTATGAGCCAGATGCCATTTGACCGGGCTTGCGTCGGGCATGGACTGCACTGCCATGTCTTCGGGATTCAACGGGACGACCAACGTCTCAGTGTGGCGGCGCACCTGTAGGTACTGGTCAAGCAGGGTCGCATCTTCCGCACCGCTTTCAGCCTGTTCACACCTCTGAGAGCTTGAGGGATTCATCTCGGTCCACCTCGCACAATAAGCAGCAGGAATTTCGGGCTAGAACGGCGCGCCGCATCCTTCAACTAAAATCCACTGTGTGCGTCCGTCACGTTCTCGTCAAGTAGAAATGCGTACATTCGAGGTGGGCCGTTCGAGGGACGGCGCGCCGTCATCTGCCCGAAACTTTTGCTGCCTCAAGCAAGAACCGTTGAGAACAATATTTTCTTGAAGTTTTCTGCGACCGCCAGGTCTATGCACGTACATATCTCTATGCAAGCCATATATGTACGTCCGTATTGCACGCCACGTCCGTATTGACTTGACCGCGACATGGTCGCCCCCGCGGGACCTCGTCCGGTAGCCCGTCGCGTCAGCTAGCTTCTATGAATGCCACGCATTAGTTTGCAGATCCTTCGCCAGCGTGGGACTGCGGGCATTCGCACACAACGGCAGCCCCGCCGCCACGCCGAGTTCTAACCCATAGCCGAGCACCGATGGTTGCTGCCCTCTGGCGCATGCCATCGATGCCGAACCCGGATTGTGCCGTTCCAGACGGACGTAATCCCCGCCCATTGTCGACAACTTTGATCCTCACCAGTGTCGCATCGATTCGGATCGTGACCCCAATTTTATCGGCGTCCGAGTGCTTGAGCGCGTTGTTGACCGCCTCCTGCGTGATTCGATGCAATTGGTCACGCGACTCGGATGGAAGCGTCAACGGGGCATTCTCGATCGCCTCGAAGTCAACGCCGGCGTGTCCGCCCGCGGCGGCAAGGTCGGCGATTTGCCGCAGGCTTTGGACCAGTGAGCCGCGGCTCTCGGTCAATGGCGATACGCCGCGGGCGATGCTGCGGCAGGTTTCGATCGTATGACGCGCCACGTCGGCGAGCTTGATCAACTCATCGGCAAGCGGCGATCCCGAGCGCGCAGCCTCGGTAGCGAGCGAACTGGAGAGATAGGCCAGTCCTGTTAACTCCTGACCGAGACCGTCGTGGATCTCCTGCCCGAGCCGCTGGTGCTCACGGTGAGTCGCTTCGCGAAGCGCGCGCTCGAGCCGCTTGCGCTCCGTGACATCTTCCGCAACGCCAACCACACGAAGGGTGTCAGCTCCTGTCCCGTTGCCAAAGGCGCAGGCTACTACTCGTATCCACCGCGGCACCCCGTTCGCGCTCTTCAGAGATACGTCGATCCCGAAGTCGGCGCCTTGAGCAACGGCAGACGCGCCGTCGAATATCTGTGCGCGAGAACCCGCATCGGAAAATCCCTTACCGCCCAATTCCACATATCGATCGAGGGTGCAGCCGTAGACGCGCTCAAAACCGTCACTCACCCAAGTCGGGTGCGAGCTCCCGTCGTGCACGATTTCCTCGAACACGAATCCCGGCACCAAGTTCGCAACGGTGCGATAACGCAGCTCACTTTCGACGAGCCGACCCTCCGCAAGTTTGCGATCCGCAATATCCTGGATCTGTGATACGAAATACATCGGTTGACCCGTGGAGTCGCGTACCAGCGAGACCGACAGTAGGACCCATACGACGTGTCCGTCCCTGTGATAGTAACGTTTCTCCATATCGTAGTGCGACAACATCCCGTCGAGCATCTGTCGGGTTTGATCGACGTCGGTATCTAGATCTTCCGCGTGAGTAATCGATTGAAAGTCGGTGGCCAGCAGCTCTTCGGCCGTGTATCCGACAATTTCACACAAGGACCGATTGACTCTCAACCAGCGACCGTCCGGAGCGACCAGCGCCATGCCGATCGCCGCGAATTCGAACGCGCCGCGAAATCGCTGCTCGCTCTCTCGCAAGTCCGTTTCCATGCGCTTTTGCGCATCGATGTCGAGTGAGATTCCGACGACTTTGGTCGGTGTTCCATCGGAGGCACGCTCCACCACGCGACCGCGGTCGAGCAGCCACTTATACTCGCCATTTGGCATTCGCATCCGGAACTCGGACTGGTAGAGACCTGTGTGGTCAATTGCCCCGCTCGTGAGGAGTCTGCGGTGGCGCTCAACGTCGTCCGGATGAATATCACTTAGCCAGGTCTCCACACGCCGTAAAGCCTCATCCTCGGTGAGTGCGTGACCCACTGTACGGTGCCAATAGGCGTTGCCGGTGACGGTGTCGGTACAAACGTCGTATTCCCAGACCGGTAGCCGCGCCGCACTCACGGCGAGCTCGTACTTATTTTCGGCCGTTCGCAGCGCGGCCTCGAGCTTCTTCTGCTCGTCGACGCACAAACACACGCCGACAAAGCGTTGCCCTTTGCCGCTGGCGTCGCGCGCGCTCACCTTGCCGCGTTCATGTAGCCAGCGCCAAGCCCCGCTCCGGGTCAGCATGCGATACTCGGCGACGTAGTGGTCGATTACACCGTTCACAGCAGCGTCGGACGCCTGCATGTAACGGTCGATATCCTCAGGATGGATTCGTTCGCGCCAGCGCCGATCCTGATCGGGGCCAGGGCACGTTTCGATATCGAAACGGTCCTTCCAATCGTCGAACCAGGTGTATTCGCTGTCAGGACCGCTCTCCCAAAGTCCAATGTCCGTGCCCCAAACGGCCGCTTCGAGCCTCACTTCGGACTCGCGCAGCGCAAGTTCGGTGCGTTTGCGGGCGTCGATATCAATGGTAACGCCGGCGATGCGAAGAGCACGTCCATTGCCGTCTCGGGCGATCGCCCGCCCGCGACATAACACCCAGCGCCATCCATCATTGCGCGCTCGCAGCCGATACTCCGCTTCGTACACGTCCGTACTGCCTTCAATCAGCGCCTCGTAACTCTTCGTGAGCGGGAGATCGTCGGGGTGAATCTGCGCATTCCAACGCCATGAATGTTCGACGCCTTCGCACGGGGGCACATTGATGCTGTCGCACCAGTCATTCCACCAGTGCATTTCATCGGTCACGACGTTGACGTCCCAGAAGCCAACCTGGGTACCCCAAATCGCGAGTTCGAATCTCGACTCGCTATGCGCGAGCGCCTGCGCCGTGCGATGGCGCTCGTCAGCGTACAGACAAAGGCCGACCATGCGCACGCCGCGCCCCGCTGCATCACGCTCTATGACGCGGCCGCGTTCCTGGACCCACACCCACTCATCGTTCCGGTTGCGCAGACGGTACTCGACATCAAACACGCGCGTGCCGTCGGCCAGATGACTCTCGAGCGCGGACCGGTAGCCTGGCAGATCATCCTCATGCATTCTTGCGGTCCACAATTGCTCATGGCCTCTGCCCGCAAATTCCGTCAGCCCGCACTGTTCGCACCAGTTGTTGATCCATGAGAGATTGTCGGTCGCGATATCCCAATCCCACAGTCCGATCTCCGTCCCACGCAGGGCGAGGCCGAGCGGCGATTTGCCGACATCAGTGCCTTCTCGGTCGATGAGCGGCCGTAGTTCCGGCACGGCACTCTCGGGGGCGCGCACGGTCCAAACGACAAGGGACTCTCTTAATTGGTCGGCCCGCCTCAAAACCAATGCGGCTGAAAAGCGGGCGGCCGTACCCGCCGGTCCGCGCGCATTGGTGCGCTGCGGTGCGAACGTTGTCAGCGCGGCTGCATGCAAGCGCTCCAGTTCCGTACGCCGTTCGCTGTCGAAAAGTGTGAAGACGGTTGAACCAACAATGGCGGGAATGGGTGTACCGGTTAGATCCGACAACAGGCGGTTGGCGAAGACGACCGTTCCGTCGGACCGAGTCACCGCAATTCCGCTATCGACCGCTTCAAGCATAGACCACGGTGCGTCGAGAACCGCCGGGCAATCACTCGATCCGGACGGTCTGCTCGCGTCGCTCATCGGCCACCCTCCTGAACAGCGGACCAGGCCTCTAGGTAACTGGATGCGTCCAACGCGAATATACCGCAATGGCGGTGGGGCGGTGGGCCGGTGGGGTGCAGGGTGCTGTTCACACAGCCCCTTCGAGGCATGGTACGGTGGCGATATGGCCTGCCCGATCGAGTGTCTAATCAATGACGGCTAGCGGCCCGCTGGCAGGACTCAAAGTTCTCGAATTCGCCGGCATCGGTCCCGGGCCTTTCGTAGGAATGATGCTCTCCGACATGGGCGCCAACGTGCTGCGCATCGAGCGCAAGGGAACACGCGATCCGGTCCCGGAACGTCTCGACGCTCGTGGCCGGCTGGCCATCGAACTCGATCTCAAGCAGTCGCACTCAATCGACGTGTGCCTGGCCCTTTGCGAACACGCGGATATCGTTTTTGAAGGCAGTCGTCCCGGCGTCATGGAAAGGCTCGGCCTGGGTCCGGAGGTAGTGCTCGCGCGCAATCCGCGCATCGTTTATGGGCGCATGACCGGTTGGGGCCAAGCAGGGCCGTATGCCCCCTATGCCGGACATGACATCAACTATCTGTCGCTGAGCGGTGCCCTGCATGCCATCGGCACCGAGGATAAGCCGATTCCGCCGCTCAATCTTGTCGCTGACTACGGCGGCGGGGCCATGTTCCTGATGGCCGGCCTTCTCGCCGGAATCATTCATGCGCGTGCGAGCGGCAAAGGTCAGGTCATCGACGCGGCCATGACAGATGGCGCCGCCTATTTGATGACGAGATTTTACGGGCAATACGCAGCAGGCAGCTGGATGGATAGCCGCCGCGCGAATCTGCTCGACGGCGGTGCACCGTTCTACGATACCTACCAGTGCGCCGATGGCAAATGGATATCGATCGGCGCTCTCGAGCCCGGCTTCTACGCGCTTCTTCTTGAAAAGGCAGACTTGACGGAGAGCCTGACGCAACCGCAAATGGAGCAACCCTGCTGGCGCGATATGCACAGAACCTTGCGCGAAGTATTCGCGATGCGCACGCGCCAGGAGTGGTGTGATCTCTTGGAGCATACAGACGCGTGCTTCGCTCCGGTCCTCTCGCTCGCGGAGGCACCGGAACATCCACACAATCGCGCGCGAAGCACCTTCGTCGATGTCGCCGGAGTCACCCAACCGGCGCCCGCCCCACGATTCTCTGAAACGCCGAGCCGGATCCAGTGGCCGCCATCTCCCATTGTTCGCAATACCGGCGAGGCACTGAAAGATTGGGGTATCAGTGAGGAAACCGTGGGCCGACTGTTGGGCAGCGCGTAGCTGCCAACTTCAGCCATCAATTCCTATGCGCGATGTCCGCGAAGCCCGAACCGCGGCCCGATTCGACGAGCGCCCAATAGCCCGCTGGCGCAGCAATGCTGTGTCGGCGCCGACGGCCTTACGAGTGCGCCCTGCCGGGCGCACAAGCAAAAGCCCTCTCCCCGGCCGGGGAGAGGGCTTTTGAGGTCGAAGCGCCGGTATCAGTCGTCGAGATCGGGCTTCGGAGTTCCCAGGCGATCCTTGAACTGGGTCGGCGGCCGCACGTACTTCTCGCCGGGATAGGGACGCGTGAAGTTTGTTGCCTCGTACCAGTTCAAATGATTCACCGTGTCCTGGTCTTCGGAGTCAGGCTTGGTCGACTTGCCGGCGAAGATCTGCACCTTCGCCTTGGCCCAGGCCTTCGCCAGCGCAGCGGTCGCGCTGGTCGCGCTGGTCGCGCTGGTCGCACTGGTCGCACTGGTCGCACTGGCTGCACCGGTTGCGCTGAGTGCCGCGGCGGCTGGCGCCACGCCTTTGTCCAGCGGGACTTGGTTCGGTAGATGATTGAACGGCGCGAAGTTCTTGTCTTCGTGCTTGCCTTCCTGCCCGTCCTCCCTCTCTTCATCCCGCGCTTCTTCGACGAAGGCGGTCCTCATCGGTGAGGCAACGAGATCGAACTGGTTCATCGGCGGTAAGCCGAGGATCTGCTCGATCGTGCGGGTCATGTTGACCTGAGTGTAGTACGTGTGGTCGGTGGGTCCGTACTGCACCGCGTACGGACTGACGACGTAACCCGGGCTGCGGTGCCCGTCGACGTGGTCAACACCGTTCTGCGCATCGTCTTCCTCGATAAAGATCGCGGACGATTTCCACACCTTGCTGTGGCTGACGTAGTCGATGATGCGGCCGACGGCAAGATCGTTGTCGGCCTGTTCGGCATCCGACGTCGGCGGGCCGCCGGTGTGGTCGTCCATGATCCACAGGATGCTCAGTGCCGGCACCGTACCGGCATCCAGATCGTTTTTGAAATCCTGCACCCACAGATCGACGCGAAACTGGTCGGGAATATTCAGATCGAATTGCGGGAAATTCTTGATGAGATGGTCCGATACCACCGGGATGGAAGACTCCACGGCGATGGCGTTCTGGTACAACAGCGTCGGCTCCTTGCCGGCCTCGAAGTTCTGCGAGTCGGCATAGAACTGCGACCAGGTCGGATGCCCTTGCGAGGTCGGGAAGGTCTCATTCTCGACATATTCGCCGTAGATCTTCGTCGACAGGCCGGCCGCGACCGCCTCCTGGAACAGGAAACCCTTCTTCGTATACGCCAGCGCATCACCTGCGTTGCCGCCCGGATAACTGCGCACCCAGTCCGGCGACTGAATGTCGTCCGCGTAGGGCGCCATGGCTTCGACGATCCACTGATGGCCATCCGCCGACTGGCGGCTCGGATCGTAGAAATTGTCCAGCAACGGGAATCGTTTGACGATGTCGTGCATGTTGGGCGTATCTGCGCCGCCGAACACGGCCAATGACGCGTCGCCATTCCCCGCCGACACGTCGCCGAGAATCTGATCGTAGGTGCGGTTCTCGCGGATGATCAGGAACACATGCTTGATCACCGAGGGATCGCCGATCCGGGCCGGGATGGGGACCGGCTTTTCGGAATGGCTGCCGCCGCCTGCGGACTCGATATTCTGCTTGAGGTCCCAGTGATTGTTTTGATAGACCTGCTTCGTCATTGACTCCAGCGTCGCCTTGTTCGGCAGCGGAACGATACTGACGGTGCCGTTGTCCTGGTGGCTGTTGAGGCCGGTCACGCCATGGTCGGTCTCGGTCGAGTAGCGCGTGCCGATGCCCTTGTCGTTGGCGACGATCAGCTGCTTGTCGGCCGTGTCGAGGACCACCGAGGCCGGCGCGTAGGCCACCGGGATCATCCCGAGCACCGGTTCGTCCGAGCCGCCGCTCAAGTCGACGATCGCGATCGCGTTCGCATTGTAGAGCGCGACATAGGCAACGCCCGCTTTGGCATCGACCGCGATCGAATTCGGCGCAGCGCCGTAGGTCGATTTGTGTTGTCCCGGCACCTTGATCGGCAACCCCAGATTGATCGTCCGCATGACCTTGTTGGTGGCGGTATCGATAACCGAGATGGTATCGCTGTAGGTGTTAGCCACCAGCAGTGCGTCCCCGAACAGGGCCATCCCGGTCGGGTGAAGACCGATGCCCTGCGAGATCGTATCCACGACTCGCATCGTCGTCAGATCGACCACGGAAACGGTGCCGGTTATCGCAGAGCCGTTGACGGAGTCGGCGACGATCGGTGTGCCGGCAGAGTAGACCTGGAAGTCCGACTCCGTGGCCGGCCGGCCGCCTTCGTTGCTGATGTAGGCGGTTTGGCCGTTGATCACGATGCTGTGCGGCGCATTGCCCACGCGAATCTGGGTGCCCTGGGTCAGCGGCGTTTTGGTCAAATCGATCGTGGTGAGGGTGTCGTTCTGATTCAGCAGCGCGTAGGCGCTCTTGCCGTCCTGGGAGAAGGCGACACCGCCGGGATACGAGGTGTTGGTCGTATAGAACGTACCGCACGAACGTCCGTAGTCGCCAATCGGGCTATTCGGGAAGCACGTGATGAAACTGTTGTCCGGCGGTACCGAGACTTGGGCATTGTCGGACAGCAGGCCAGTGGGAGAGACGTTGGCGAGCGCGACGTAGCTGCTATCCTGGCTGAACAGCAGGTGTTTGCCGTCCGCCGAGTAGGTGATGCCGCCATAGCTGCCGGAAGGGTCCCCGAACGGCAGATAATGCTGCAGTACTTTCCCGGTCTGAGTATCGAATATCTCGACGGCCCCATCACCGTCACTAGTCGATGTGCCCAAGGTAAGTACCGCGGCGGTGTGGGTGGCGGAATTGGGGTTCAGAGCAATCGCCTTGGCACGGACCCGGATGCCGAGGTCGACTTGAATGCCGGCCGGGTTGATGATTTGGCCGTCGCTCACGACGAACTTACCGTTTCCCAGCGGCCCGGTCACGTAAGTCGGAAACGGCACGGACTTATCGGCGAACGCCGGTGCCGTAATTCCCATCGCCACCAGACCGGCCAATGGACTCAGTCGCTTTATCCGAGATAGATTTCGAGATTTTTTTCGAGACATATGAGGATCCCCTTCTAAAACTGCAAGCCCGATGGCCGGACTTGTCCAGGTGAATGGACGGGCTCACGTTTAACCATGAACCGTGATTACGACAATTGTCGTGATTATTAACGCCACAACCTTGAGACACGTTTGTGACAGTCTCGTGAATAATTTGCTGCCCGGCAGCACGCGCCTGCCACATCGAACATCTCTGACCGGAGAGTGGCGCAGGCGGGCGCGCCTTACGCGTCGGCGAGCAGTGCCCGCAGCGGACCGAGCCAGGGTTCGTAGCGCCGCCAGCGCTCGACGGAGTCGCGATTGATCGGTTGGCGGGTCTGCCACTTGCTCGGCGTCTTCACGGCGCGCGGATTGCGTTCGGGGCGGAGGCACGCGTCTTGCCACGACAGGCCGCAGCCGGCGATGATCCGCCGGATCACCGGTTCGGGTTCACGTGTCAGTTCTTCGTACTCGACTTCGAGGAACCGATCCGCCGGCAGCACTCTGCGCCAATGGTCGGTCAAACGCCGGTAGCTGCGAAAATACGCGACGAGTTTGGAACCGCCCGTAGGAAATGCGAGGCCCGGGTGGAACAGGGTCTGGTGGATCGAGAGGCCTGTGTCGATCGCGGCGCGGCGGCAATGGATGATTGTCGCGCGCGGGAATGCGAGATGGATGAGTCCGGCCCAGAGGAAATTGAAGGGCATCTTGTCGGTCACCCGCGTTGACTTCGGCCCAATCGCGCGCAGCACGCCAAGATAGTGGGCCGCGGCCTGGCCGAGGAACGGCGCCTTCGATCCGGCCGGGCCCGCCTGGTGCCATGCGGCCCCTCGCTCATTCCAGAAATTCAGCTCTCCGCCGGCGCTCACCTCGGTGTGGCTGGACACGATCTGCTCGACCAGGGTGGTACCGGACCGGGGCATACCGATAATCAGTATCGGCGTGGCGTCGCCCGTGCCTAGTTCCGGCGCACGTGCGATCAAGTCGGGCGTACACCGCTCGATCAGACGGTCGATCTCGGTGTCGAATGCGGCGGAATTGAACGAAGCGGAGCCTTGACGAACGGCGTCAGCCGCGTCGAAGTGCTGCATCGCCAGGGCGTAACGCCCTAGATCGTCCGCGGCTTTCCCCAGGGCAAGAAGAACCCGCAGACGCTGCGCTACTTCCAACCCCGGCGTGGCCAGGGTCGCTTCCATACGTGCGAGCAAGCCCTCATCGGTCGTCGTGACACGGCGGCACCGGACCAGGTCGTAGTAGCTTCCCGCCATCAGCGGCGCGATCGTGACCGCGCGCGTGAAGCATTCGTGGGCCTCTTCGAAACGACCGAACTCGGCGAGCAGGTTACCGAGCAGGTCGTGCGCGAGGGCATTGTCCGGATCGAGCACCAGCGCCTCTCGCAGCACCCGCTCGGCCTCGACATCGCGATCTTCGGTCAGGAGCGCCCGTGCCGCCCCGAGACGTCCGAATCTCGTCTTCGGCCCCGACGCTGCTGCGCGGCGAAAACAGCCGATCGCCTCGGCACGATGGCCCAAAGTGTGGACCAAAGCGCCCGCGCGGAACCAGGCCTCCGTCAGCGACGGCAGCAACTCGGTGGCACGGTCGTAGGCGACGATGGCCGAACCAAGATCGCCCAGCTTCTCGAAGGCTATCCCCAAGCGAAAGTATGCGTCCGCGTAGCGCGGGTTGCTCGAGACAGCACGCTGAAATGCGACGATCGCCTCCGGCAGCTGGCCGATCTCCAAGCAAGCCAAGCCAAGGTCGTGCTGGATGGTGGGATCGGACGGCTCTAGGAACGCCGCTTGACGCAACGGCGTGACCGCATCGGCAGGTCGATTTTCCTTGAGAAACTGCGTGGCCATGGCAAGCAGCGGCCTGACTTGTTTTGCGGACATGAGACGATCCTATAACAGCCGCGTGACCGCGTGGCGAGTTACCGAAGCTCGGGCGCTGCCACGCAGCGGTCACAACCCATTGTTATGTTGGAGCTATATCCTGCCATTACGAGATAGTCCAGAATCGCCCCATGTCATTGCTAGATGTGATAATCCTGGCCCTGGTCCAGGGATTTGCCGAACTATTGCCTGTGTCGAGTTCCGCCCATGTAGTCGTCGCCGAACGACTTTTGGCGCTCGATCCATCGTCGCCTCCCATGACGCTGCTTCTCGTGATGCTCCACACGGGCACCATGTTCGCAGTCATCGTCTATTTCTGGACTCAATGGCGTGATACCTATTTTCAAAGTGCTCGAACGTTCAAATCGACTGCTGCCCAGGTGATCATCGCGACCGTTATAACCGTCACTGTCGGCGGAGTGATCATCAAGATCCTGGAGAAGACGGTATTGAGCGCAACCCCGCACGCTCAGATAGAAGATCTCTTTGGCCGCTTCGACTTTATTGCGCCCGCTTTGGCCGCGGCCGGTTTGCTTATCTTGGCGGCTGCTATCGTCGAAAACCGTAGATCGCATCGCTCTGCGTCTGAATCATTCGGTCTGAGCGCAAAGCGCGCAGGCGTCATTGGATTTGTGCAGGGACTTTGTTTGCCGTTTCGTGGGTTCTCACGCTCCGGAGCGACGATATCCACGGGAATGCTTTTGAGTTTGACGAGATCGCAAGCCGAAGCATTCAGCTTCGCGCTGGCAGTCATTCTTACGCCGCCCGTCGTGTTCCGTGAAACGATGCGGCTGGTGCGGTCGGAACCGATTGGGGGTAGCTCCGATCTAACGGCCGTCTTGTTGCTTAGCGTATTCGGTGCCGTGATCGCATTTGGTGCGGGACTCCTTGCATTGAAGTGGCTCAGTCGATGGCTGGAGAGCGGCCGCTGGTATATCTTTGGCATCTACTGCTTGGTCGCGGCAACTGCGGTAGCTGGTTTGCATCGAATCGGCTATTAGGCGAAGCCTTAGCGGATCGTGTGTCGAAGGTGCTCATTTGTGCCGACAATAACCGTCGATGGAGTTGCACTTGCCTACGAAGTCGTGGGAGACGGGCGGCGCACCGCGGTGATCACCCCAGGCGGGCGTTTTTCCAAGGATACTCCCGGCGTTAGGGCGCTGGCCGAGAAGCTTGCGGATGACGGCCTTCGCGTCCTGATCTGGGATCGCCCCAATTGCGGCGAGTCCGACCTTTGTTTCATCGGAGAAAGCGAGTCATTGATGCATGCCGACGCCCTCGCGGGCCTGTTGCGCTCCCTCGGCATTTACCCGGCACTGCTGGTGGGCGGCTCCGCCGGCTCGCGGGTATCGCTGCTCACGGCGATCCACCACCCTGATGTGGTCGACCGTCTATTTCTGTTGTGGATCAGCGGTGGTGCGGTGGGACTGGCTACACTGGCGTTTTACTACTGCCACGAATCGCTGGCCGCGGCGGCGCTCGGGGGCATGGAAGCCGTCGCAGCTCTGCCGGGGTGGAAAGAGCAACTGGCTCGAAACCCACGTAACCGCGAGAAGCTGCTCCGCCAAGGTGTGCCCGCCTTCATCGAAACCATGAAGAGATGGGCTGCCTCGTTCTACCCCAAGGAAGGTTCGCCGATACCCGCTCTCGTGCCATCGGAATTGGCCGCGCTGCAGATACCCGTCATGGTCTTGCGCAGCGGGGAATCCGATTTTCATCATCCGCGCGAGACCAGCGAAGCCGTGCACGCGATGATCCCGGAATCGCTCATCGCCGAGCCGCCATGGGGAGACCGTGAATGGATCGAGCGCTTGAAAGCCTCGGCCGGCGGCGAGGGTCTGTTCTCCCGCTGGCCCTTGCTCGCGCCGCAGATTCTAGAGTTTGCCCGCAACTCTTAGCGCACCGCTCACGAGCGTGACGTAAGCATGTTCGTTGCCGAAGCGCAAGGCATCGTCGGGGTGATGCGGCCGACGCCGCAATGCTCATGAAAAAGAGGGCAGCGGTTAAACCCTAGCGCGCTTGTCGGGTACCTACTCCAGGACTGCAATCGCGAGTTGTGGAGCATGAAGACTGCGGGACTTCGGATTTCCTTGGCCGCGCTGGGGCTGATTTCCTGCGCCGCAGGCTGCACCGGAAACGGAAAAGGGCTCGACCAGAACGGGCAACCTATCGGCTCCTCGAGCGGCAACTCCGGCGGCCCGGTGACCGCGGACTTCCAGTCGATCCAGGACAAAGTCTTCACGCCGATTTGCTCCGTATGCCATATCGGTGCCGGCGCGCCGGAAGGCCTGCAGCTCGACGCCGCCCACAGCTACAACCTGCTGGTGGGAGTACCGAGTGTCGAAGAACCGGACTTGCTGCGGGTGAAACCCAGCGACCCCACCAACAGCTACATGCTGCACAAAATCAAAGGCTCCCCGGGAATCGTGGGGGGTCAAATGCCGCTCAACGAAACGCCGCTGCCGCAAGCGACGATCGCTGCCATCAGCCAATGGATCACCGACGGCGCCCCGAATGCCCCGGCAGCAGCGGCAGCCGCGGCAAGTTCGTTCGAGGTCCAAGGCACCGTACCGCTCGACCACGAGATGGTGAACGCGCCTCCGCCACGCATTGTGGTGACTTTCACTCAAGAGGTCGACGCCTCGCTTGTCAACGATTCAACCATCACCGTCGAAAAAATGCCGAATCCGCGGCTCGATCCTCTATCTCCGATGGCCTCCGGCATTCCCGTGACACGCGCTCTCGCCCGCCTCAATCCCTCCGTACTGCTGATTACGCCGAACGCCCCGCTCGCCTCGGGAACCTATCGCGTCACGCTGCGAGGCAGCGGCGGCGGAGCGATCGCCAATCTGAATGCGACACCACTGGGTTCCGATCAATCGTTTGAGTTCACCGTGGAGCCCACCCGATGATCGGACGAATTCGAAACGCTCGACCCTACCTACTGATATTGCTGTGCCTTGGCGCCTATGGCGCTCAGGCGGAACCCTATCTTGCAGTGCAGCTTGGTCTCAAGTGCGGGCAATGCCATGTCAATCCGACCGGCGGTGGTTTGCGCACGACGTTTGGCGACGCATTCGCCCAGACCGTGCTGGCGGCACAGCATTTGGATACGGGCATGGACAATTGGACGGGCCAACTGGGGCCATATCTGCGGACCGGCGGCGACTTGCGATTCGATGCGACGGAGACTCAGGCTCCCCATACCGCCTCCGTGGACGAATTCGCTCTCGCCCAGACTCGCGTCTACTTGGAGGCGGATGTCATCCCCAATCGGCTTCTCGCGTACGTCGACGAGCAGGTAGCCCCCGGGGGGGCGCTGAACCGGGAGGCCTATGTGCTGTACTGGTCCGCTACGCACGACTGGTACCTCAAAGCCGGGCAGATGTATCTGCCGTTCGGACTGCGGCTGCAGGATCAGACCGCTTTCATCCTCACCGCGACCGGAATCAACATGACCACCCCGGATTCCGGAGTCGAGTTCGGTTGGGAGCACGGCCACTGGGATGCGCAATTTGCGCTGAGCAACGGCACCGCCGGAGGCACTACTACCAGCAACGGCAAACAATCCAGCGGCCAATTGATCTACGTCGAGTCGCTCTGGCGCGTGGGGGTCGCCGCCAACTTCAATGCGCAATCGGGGGGAAGCAAGACCGCCTATGGAATATTCGGCGGCCTCAGAACCGGCCCGATCTCTTGGCTGGCGCAAGCCGAAGTGACCAAAGATGAGAGCATTGCCGACGATCAGGGCAAGCAACTCGCCACGCTGCTCGAGGCCAATTGGCTCATCACTCGCGGCAATAATTTAAAAATTACCCAGGAGTTCCTCAATCCCAATCGTGCGGTACCCAACGGCGAACGCACGCGTTGGAGTTTGGTGTACGAACTCTCGCCGATTCAGTTCGTACAGATACGGACCGGGGTGCGTTATTACGACGGTATCCCGCAGGACAATTCCGAGCACCAGCGGCAGTACTTCGCGGAATTGCATGGATTCTTCTAACTCTTACTGGGAGATTTGCCTACCGATTAAACCTAATCCGCTGGTTTGAGCACTCACTCTGTATGCGGCGCTTTGTCCGCGCGGGCCCTTTATGGTCGGCCTGCCGCGTGTTCGACGCCCCGCGCTTCTCGGAGCGGCTATGCTTTCAATTCTCGTCTGCCATTCTTATTTTCTGCGCCTGGATCAAAAGCAACTGGAGCGCGGCAAGCCGTACCCGCCGCTCGCCACGCTGCAAGTCGCCGCCATGCTGCGCAATGCCGGGCATCAAGTGTCGCTATTCGACGCGATGCTCGCCGAGGGACTTGATGACTACGACCGTATCCTGCGCGCCGCCGAGCCGCAACTGGTGCTCTTCTATGAGGACACCTTCAATTTTCTGAGCAAGATGTGTTTGGGCTCGATGCGTCAGGCCGCTTGCGACATGATCGCCTCCGCGCGGCGCGCCGGCGCCCGCGTGATCGCGGCAGGACCCGATGTCAGCGACGTCCCGGGACCGTATTTGCAGGCGGGCGCGGATCTGGCACTGATCGGCGAAGGGCTGGCCGCCCTTCTGGACCTGTTGCCCCGGCTCGACTCGCGGCCGCATGCGCACAGCGACGACCTCAAGGCGGGCCTGGCAGGCATCGCCTCGCTCAGCCAGGGTAAGGTAGTCGCCGCGAACGGCGCGAGGGTTCTACCGGACCCGCGGCTCGACGGGATCGCGGCGTGGGACCTCGTCGACATGGAGCGCTACCGCGCGACCTGGTTGTCTGCGCATGGTTATTTCAGCCTGAACATGGCCGGCTCCCGGGGCTGTTCGTTTCGTTGCGCCTGGTGCGCCAAGCCCATTTGGGGCAATCACTACCTACAGCGCGCGCCGCAAGACGTGGCATCCGAGATGGTCCATCTCAAGCGCAACTTCAATCCGGATCATATTTGGTTTGCGGATGACATCTTCGGATTCCGTACCGAGTGGGTAAGCGCATTCACGGCAGCTGTCGAAGCGGCGGACGGCAGCGTTCCCTTCACGATCCAGACGCGCGCCGATCTCATCAGCGAGCGCATGGCTCGAGAGCTCAAGCACGCCGGCTGCGCCGAAGCGTGGCTCGGCGCGGAGAGCGGCAGTCAACGAGTATTGGATGCCATGAACAAGGGCACGACCGTCGGTGAACTTCACATCGCCCGCGCGCGCCTGAAGTCCGCGGGCATTCGCGTTGGATTTTTCATTCAGTTGGGTTACCTGAACGAACAACTCGCGGACATCCTGGCGACGCGCGACCTGCTCGCTGCGGCGCGTCCCGATGAAATCGGCGTCAGCGTCTCGTACCCATTGCCGGGAACGAAGTTTTACGAACTGGTCAAGGCGCAGCTCGGCCGGAAGACTCATTGGCACGAGAGCAGCGACCTGGAAATGATGTTCCACGGCACTTACACCAGCGGTTTCTATCGCGAGGTTAGAAACTTGCTGCACGACCAGGTATCGCTGCAGACGGTGAACGCGGCGGCAGGCGGGGAGCCGGACCGCGAACATGGACGCGCGACGCCCACGCTCGATCAACGCTGGCATGATTTGTTGGATCGCGAAGTCGAGTACCGCTCGCGACCGCAACAGCCGGCGGCCACTGGATAGGGAGTGCGTATGAACGAAACCCGCAGCGCGGTACCGTCGCCCATGATCTTGCGAGGAACCTTGCGCAACGTCACCGAGACTCTGGCGCGGGAACTCGCCTGTTCGACGCGGCTCGCGCCCGACTGGTCCGATTTCGAGTGGAGCATTGCCAGGGCCGTGGCGGCCATGCACGGCGTCTCGCCCCTGTTGTCCAAGACGTTGCGATGGCAAGGCCCCGCAGATTGGACGACGTTTCTCGAGGAGCAGAGCATTCACACGGCGATCCGGCATCGCCGCATCGCCGAGCTGCTGCAGCACATCGATGAACTGGGCCGCGCCGCGGGAATCGCGGCGGTCGCGCTGAAAGGGGCGGCGCTGCATGCCATCGGCTTGTATGCGATCGGCGACAGGCCCATGGCGGACATCGATTTGCTGGTAAGACCGGCGGATGCGGAATGCATGGCGCGGCTGATCGAATCGTTGGGCTTCTACCAAGCCTGCGCCAGCTGGAAGGAGCGGATGTTCGCACCGATCGCTCAGCACGCGGTCGGGGGCTTGGGCGAGCATTCGAACAATAGCGTCAAAATCGAGCTGCACGACAAAATCTGCGAGAAGCTGCCGTTGCGCATTACCGACATAACGGACTGCGTATTTCCGACGCCGGCGCGTCCAGGCCTCAATACCTACCCATCGATGGCCTCTTTGATGACCCATTTGTTGCTGCATGCGGCCGGCTCGATGGCGTTTCAGTCGTTGCGCCTTCTGCAGCTGCACGATCTGGCGCAGCTCGCGTCGCGAATGACGGAAGCGGATTGGGATCAGGTGCTCGCACAACGAAGCCGCGGCGGACGGCTGTGGTGGGCCTATCCGCCGCTCAAATTGGCATCGCGATATTTCTCATCCCGCATTCCGGGTCGCATCGTCGCGGCCCTGGCCGATGACTGCCCCTTCGTACTGAACAGGGTTTCCAGACGCCGAACCCTGTACGAGGTTTCCTATTCGTACCCCTGCGTGGACGCCCTTCCCGGCATCGAATGGACGCAGTCCATCCGCGAGGTGCTGGAATACACCGTGAATCGCGTGTGGCCCAGTGCCGAGCATGTCGCGCTGCGCGAACAGACGGCGAACATCCAAGCTTGGGCATCGCAAAGTCCATGGATGCATCTTTCGCAGGGACGGCGCATCGCCCGCTGGATGACTTCGCGGCCGCCTCGCGCCGCGACCATGCACGCCGTGAACGCGGCGCTGAAGTGTACGCAATGACATACGAGTGTCGCCAAGCGTCCGCTGAACGCTTCGCGGCTCGCCCGCCTTCGGCCCGACTGCCTCTGGTTACTCTCTATGTCACCGAGCGCTGCAATTCGCGCTGCGTGACCTGTGACTACTGGCGTCACGGTCGGGTCGACATGGACCTTGCCGCAGTGAAGCGCCTACTGCCCGGTCTCGCGCAACTGCATACCCAAATGGTGCTCCTCTCCGGCGGCGAACCGCTCCTCAACCGAGAATGGGCGGCGATCGCCGGATTGTTGCGCAAGAACGGGCTCAAAGTGTGGCTGCTGACGGCCGGTCTGGCCCTGGCCAAACATGCCCGCCGCGCCGCCGAGTTGTTCGACGCCATTACGGTGTCGTTGGATGGAACAGATCCGGAGACCTATCAAGCGATTCGTGGCCTGGATGCATTCCATAAGGTGTGCGAAGGCATCAAGGCCGCCGCCGCCCTGGGATCGCAGCCGGGTATCCGAGTCACTTTGCAGCGCGGCAACTTCCGGCAACTGCCGGCGTTTGTCGATCTGGCGAGGACACTGGGGGCTCGACAGATTTCCTTTCTTGCGGTCGATGTCGCCAATCCGCATGCATTCGGCCGCACGGATGATTTCGTCTCCGATCTCGCATTGCGGCCGGAGGACTTACCGCAGTTCGCGCGAATCTTGGATTCCCTCGAGCGAGATCATGCGGAGGAATTTCGCTCCGGCTTCATCGCGGAGAGCCCGCA
Source organism: uncultured Gammaproteobacteria bacterium (assembly GCA_963799885.1). Taxonomy (GTDB): domain Bacteria; phylum Pseudomonadota; class Gammaproteobacteria; order Steroidobacterales; family Steroidobacteraceae; genus Bog-1198. Next base: position 224,338 of record CAWCYX010000011.1, read on the forward strand.
GAAACTGCGGCGCATCCTGCAATATTTCGGCGCCATCCTCAAGATGGGGCCGTACCCGAAGGTCAACTGCAACGCGCCGGAGTTTTCCGCCGTGATCGGTGCGACCGGCCGCGTGCAGCCGTGCTTTTTCATTTCAGGGCCGCCGGACGCACGCATATCGGAAACCGGAGCGCGGCTCGGCGGCGATCTCACCGAAGTGCTGAACAGCAGCGGCATGAGTGCGCTGCGCACGGCGATTCGCGATGGGCAGCGCGCCGAATGTCAGACCTGTGTGTGTTCCATGTGGCGCGATCTGGATGTGCTGTGCACGTCGACATGACTCAACCCCGCCGCAGGCGACTGAAAGTCGTCCTTTACAATCCGCGGGCGGTCTTTTTTACGATGCCGCTGGCCTTGCTCGCGATCGGCTCTGAACTCGACCCAGACGTCTACGAGGTCGTGATCGTCGACGCCCGTCTCGATCCCGACGCGCAAAACACCGTCCTCTCGCACATCCCGGGGGCCCTGTGTCTTGGGGTTACCGTATTGACCGGTGCGCCGATTTCGGATGCGCTTTGCATATCCCGTTCGGCGAAGCGGGCGCGACCTGATCTGACGGTGGTCTGGGGAGGCTGGCATCCGTCCATGTTTTCTCGCGAGTGTCTGTTGGATCGCTCGGTGGATGTGGCGGTGCGCGGACAAGGCGAAGAGACATTTGCCGAGATCGTGGAGCGCCTTGCGCAAGGTCGCCCGCTCGATGATTGCGCGGGATGCACTGTAAAACTCGCAGACGGCACCATTCAAGAGAATCCGGCGCGGTCGCTGGCGCAGGTCGACAAATTTCGGGCGCATGACTACGGCTTGATTCCGATCGAGCGCTATTTCGAACTCAAGGGCAAGCGGCAGCTCGATTACATTTCATCGCAAGGGTGCAATTTTCGTTGCGCGTTCTGCTCGGACCCGTTCGTCTATGGGCGCAAGTGGGTCGGGCTCGAGCCCATTCGCATGGCAATGCGGTTGAAGGAGTTATGGGACCGATATCATTTCGATGACGTCAATTTCCAGGACGAGACATTTTTCACAAAGGCGGGCCGTGTAGAGGCGTTGGCCGATCGAATCGTCGAATCAGGGATGAAGATTACCTGGGCCGCCACCATGCGCGCCGATCAGGGCGTCCGACTTCCGGACACTGTTTGGGCCCGGTGCAAGCAATCCGGCCTGCGCCGCCTGCTCGTGGGCGTCGAGTCGGGTTCCAACGAAGTATTGAAGCGCATTCGCAAGGACATCAAGATCGAGCAGGTATTCGAGACCGCGCAGAAGATGATCAAGTACGGCATTGCAGGTCACTTTCCGTTCATCGTCGGTTTTCCGGACGAGAGCGACGAAGATATTCAGGCTAGTCTCGATTGTGCGAAGAGATTGCGCTCTATGAGCCCGGACTTCCTGACACCGCTTTACTACTTCAAGCCCTATCCCGGCAGCGCGCTGGTCATCGAAGCCGTCGCCCGTGGTTTTCGTCTGCCGGAAACGCTCGAAGCTTGGGCGGAATTCGACTATGTGGCCGGAGAACCCGGCCCGTGGGTGTCGCCCGAGAAATTCGAGCACATCGAGCGTTTCAAGTTCTTCCACGAACTGGCGTGGAAGAGAGTGTCGCGCGGCAAAAGGCTTCTGCAGAACATCGCACGCTATCGCTGCGACAAGGACAACTATCGGTGGCCCGTCGAAATGCTCTTCACCCGCTGGCTGGTTCCCGTGCAGACTCTTTCATGACGTTCGCGACACCCGCTCCGGACTCGCTAAAGAGGGTTGCCCGCTTGCCGCTGATGGCGCGGCTGCTCGGCAAGGCGATGGCCCTGTACTACAGACTCGTACGGAAGGATCGATACGACGATTTCCGTTTGGAGCGGGTGTATGACATGCCCTTTGTCGTCACTCCCAGCGTGTTCAATCCCAAAGTGCCACGCACCGGTGAGTTTCTCGCCTCGCAGATCGATCCGCGGCTCGTGCAACGCGATTGGGAGGTCCTTGACATGGGCACGGGATCCGGTGTTTGCGCGGTGTTTGCCGCCAAGCACGCGCGACACGTTGTGGCAGTGGATATCAACGCTGCTGCGGTTCGCTGCGCCGGCATCAACGCGCTCCTGAATCATCTGGAGCACAAGATCGATGTGCGGCACGGAGATCTGTTCGCACCCGTGCCCGGAGAGCGCTTCGATCTGGTCCTGTTCAACCCACCATTCGTGCAAGGCGTGCCGCGAGACGACCGCGACCGCGCGTGGCGCTCGAATGACGTCGCCGAGCGATTCGCCGCCGGTCTCGCCGCCCACTTGAAGTCCGCCGGGTTTGCGCTCGTGCTGCTGTCCACTTTCGGCGACGGGCACGTTTTTCTCGAAGAATTTCGCAAGCAGAGTTTCAAATTTTCAGTACTGGCGGAGCGCCGGTTCGTCAACGAAAGATTGACGATCTTCAAGCTCGAGCCGGCTCAGAGGTCACCATGACGGCTTCGCCACGTGTTCTGCTCATCAACCCGACGATCACATCGCATCACCACGCACGATTCCCTCTCGCGATCCTGAGCCTGGCCGCGTCGCTCGATGGCAAGCACCCATCGACGATCATCGACGGCAACGTCGATCGCAACTTCATCTCGACTGCTGTGCGCGCAGTCGGCGACGGCTCTGTCGGCGCGGTCGGCGTTACCGTGATGGGGGGGCCGCAGTTACTTTCGGCGATCGCCGTGTCGAAGGCGATCCGCGAGAGACTACCCACCGTGCCCATCATCTGGGGCGGCGCCTTCCCGACCGTTTGTCCGGACGCGACCCTGAACGCGCCTTACGTCGACTACGCCGTAAGGGGTCAGGGCGAGGATACGTTTGTAGAGCTTCTGGATGCGCTCGCTGAGCGCCGGGATGAGGCGTTGGATTCGATTGCCGGGCTGACTCGCCGGCTCGGCGGCCAAATCATGCACAATCAGGATCGCAAGTTTTCCAATGGGGGCCTGGCCCGGATGCTTCCCTACGGCAAGCTGGACAACCCGCGGCAATACTTGACCAAGACCTATCTCGGGTCGCGCACCATCGGTTATCAGGCGGCCTTGGGCTGCCGATTTCGCTGCACCTTCTGCGGAGTCGCAACGATGTTTCGCGGCAAGATGGCGTTGCCCACGGCTGCCAGGCTGCAGCAGGATCTTGGGTTCATGAAGGAACGGTTTGGAGTGAATGGAATCCAGTTCTACGACCACAACTTTTTCGATCGCGAAGTCGATATGGTGCCGCTGTTGGAGGTACTGGCGAAATTTGCGCTGCCGTGGTGGTGTTTTGCGCGGTCCGATGCCCTGGTGAATTTATCTGAAGCCTCATGGGCGCTGGTCAAAAAGAGTCGGCTGCGCATGGCCTACATCGGAGCGGAGTCTCCCAGCGATTGGCTGCTGCACGATATCCGTAAGGGCACCAGCCGGGATCAGACCTTGGAAGCTGTCGAGATATGCCGCGCCCATGGCGTGATTCCGGAACTGTCCTTCATGCTGGCGCCGCCGCAGGACCCGGAGGGAGAGACGGAGAAAACGTTTGAGTTCATCCGCAAGATCAAACGAGTGCACCCCGCTACCGAGGTCATGATTTACATCTACACGCCGCTGCCTCGGCAACACGACAACATGAAGGCGGCTTCAGCACGTATGGGAAGCGAGCTTCGCGACTGTGCAGGCCGGCCTGTCGTGTTTCCGCGAACGGCGGACGAATGGGCCGAACCACGATGGGTGGATTACTGGTGCCACCAGGATGCACCGTGGCTGTCCGCGCGTCTGCGGCGGCGAATCGTCGATTTCACGACCGTATTGGGATGCCGATACCCGACTATCATGGACATCCGCGCGTCCGCCTGGGGAAAGTCCGCTCTGCGGGCGCTGGCGTCGTGGCGATACCGGTTTCAAAGGTACGATCACCCCTGGGAGCTCCGTGTTTCGCGCAAGCTTATCCGGCATTGGGACCCGCGTGTGATGAGCTTGTGACGATCATGCCGAGCCCGTTGCACGCCGTCCAAATCAGTTTTTTCAACGACCCTGAAGGACGTTCGCCGGCGCAGCTCCTGAACGCCTGGCCGACGCTCGTCGATGTTGCCGAAGCCGCATCGCAATCCGGCATTCGCGTCTCGGTTGTCCAAGCGAGCACTCATTCGGAACACCTGGTCGGCAACGGCGCGCACTATTACTTTCTGCCGTTCGGCAACGTGCTATCGACGAATGGGGACAATAAGGCGCTAGGCAAATTGCTGCGCGCTCTCGCCCCGGATATTTTGCACGTGCACGGTCTCGGCTTTCATCGCGACGTGCTGTCGCTGCATTCACTTGCTCCGGACCTCCCGATCGTGCTGCAGGATCACGCGGACAGGCCGCCGCGATTCTGGCGCCGGCCTTCGTGGCGGCGCGGCCTGTCGGTTGCCGCCGGAATCTCATTTTGCGCCCCGGAGCAGGCGCGTCCATTTATCGATGCGAAACTCGTTCGTCCGGAAACGAATCTGTACGCAATCCCGGAATCCACGTGTCGCTTTACACCGGGAGACCGGCAGGAGGCGCGTCGCACCACCCAGATCACAGGCGACCCTGCGGTTCTGTGGGTCGGACACCTGAATGCCAACAAAGACCCGCTGACGGTGCTCGAGGGTGCCAGCGCAGCGACCCGAACTCTGCCTGGACTGCAGCTTTACTGCTGCTTCGGCACGGCGCCGCTGCTGCACGCGGTTCGGGATCGAATTGCGGCGGATTCTGCGCTGCGCGGCCGGGTGCATCTGCTGGGCCGCGTGCCCCATGAAAGGATCGAGCAACTGATGCGAGCGGCGGATATATTCGTGCAGGGAAGCCACCGCGAAAGCACCGGCTATTCCTTGATCGAGGCACTCGCCTGTGGGTTGCCGCCGGTGGTCACCGACATCCCTTCCTTTCGCTCGATAACGGGCCCGGGTCCGGTAGGCCGTCTGTGGCCGTGCGGCGATCCGCGTGCTCTGTGCGATGCCTTGCGGTGGGCCGCGGCGCGCACCGATTGCACGTCGCGCGCCGCGGTGCGCGCACACTTCGACCGCGAACTGTCGTTCGCTTCGCTGGGCTCGAAGCTGGTATCGATGTACGAAGATCTGCTCGAGCGCACGCGCGGACCATATCGATTCGACGCATCGGTACCCGGTCGCGCGGCCGTCCAGACGTCTTGAGGAGAGATAGCGTGCCGCCTGCCGTATCGGTCATCGTGCCCACGTTCAATCGCCTGAAGCTTCTTCGAAGGTCGCTTGCGTCCGTTTTCGACCAGACCTTCGAGGACTGGGAGCTTCTCATCGCGGACGACGGCTCGGGCGCAGACGCGCGAACCTACCTGGAAGCCCTCGACGATCCGCGCGTCAGAGTGCTCTGGCTGTCTCATAGCGGAAGGCCGGCGGTTGCTCGGAACGCCGCGCTGCGCGAAGCGAAGGGTGAATATGTCGCTTTTCTTGACTCCGACGACCTTTGGATGCCGGCAAAGCTGCAGATCCAGCTGGCCTCGCTGCGCAAGCATGCGCGGCGCCGCTGGGGCTATACCCGATTCGTCCTGGTGGACGAGTCGGGCAATCCAACTGATTGGCAGCGGACCCGCAGCTGGCCCGTCCCGGATGGCTGGATCTTCGACAAGCTGGTGAAGTCTGAGACGGTCATTGCCGTGCCCAGCGTGGTGGTATCCCGCGAGTTGCTGGAACAGGTGGAAGGATTCGATGAGACCTTGGTCATGTGCGAAGACTACGATCTGTGGTTGAGGTTGGCGGCACAAAGCGAGGTCGACGCAATCGACGAGCCGTGCACGCTCGTGACTCGTCACGCCGAGCACTCCGGCAACGAGATCATCTCGTTTCAGGACTGCGCGCGGGTCTTCGAGAAGGTGCTGCGCGGGCGCGGCACGGAGCATCTGCATTCGATCGTGCGCGAGAAACTCGCCGAGGTGGCCCATGGGCTCGCGAGGAGCCACGCGTCGCAGGGAAATCGCATGAGCGCGCTGCGCACCCTGGCCTCGAGCGCGCGCCGCTGCTGGCGATACCCGCACTGGTGGGCCGGCGCTTTGCGGGCAACCGCTTGTGCGGTTACGCCGCACAGCGTGGTCGCGGCCGCTCGAAAATATCGAACCGTCCGCCGCGCGCAAGGCGGCGCGCCGCCATGATCTCCCCCTCGGTCATGACGAAGCCGGACATTTCCATCATCATGCCGACGTTCAATCGTCTGCAGTTCCTGCGCCCCGCAGTCGAATCGGTGTTCGCCCAGACCTTCACGGATTGGGAATTGATAATCGGGGATGATGGCTCGGGCGCCGAGACAAGGGCCTACCTGCAAGGTCTCGATGATCCACGCGTCAGGGTGCTCTGGCTGCCGCACACGGGTAAACCCTCCGTAGTGAGCAATATCGCGCTGCGAGAAGCGACCGGCGAATTCGTCGCTTTCCTGGACTCCGACGATCTGTGGCTGCCCAACAAGCTCGAGGCGCAGCTCGAATCGCTGCGCAAGCGCCCGGAGCGTCGATGGAGCTACACGAAATTCGCCGTGGTGGACGGATCGGGCCGTTCGATCATCGCTGCCCGCAGCAGAGACTGGCCGACACCGAGCGGTTGGATCCTCGAAAAGCTGCTCGAGGAGGTAACCGTCATCGCGCAGCCGAGCGTGGTCGTGTCGAGACAGCTGCTCGAACAGCTGGGCGCATTCGATGAAGAGCTTGTGATGTGTTATGACGACGAACTGTGGTTCCGGCTGGCCGCGCACAGCGAAATCGACGGACTCGACCAGCCGCTCACGTTGGTACGGCGCCACGGGCATCATTCCGGAGGCGATGTAATCGCCTGGAGGGATCGCAGAAGAGTGTTCGAAAAAGCGCTGCGCACGAACCGCGGCACTCATCTGGGACCGCTCCTGCGCAAGCTGCGCGCGCAGATGTCCGCGGGGCTCGTCAAGAGCCAGGCGTCTTCCGGCAAGCGGATGAGCGCCCTTGCCACTCTCTTCACGAGCCTGCCGCACTCTTGGGCGTATCCCAGGTGTTGGCTCGGCGCGCTGGGGGCGGCCGTAAGCGCATTTGCGCCGGCGCCCGTCCGCATGCTCGTCCGCCACTACCGGCAGAAGCGCCGCGTGCGCCCGATGCTCCCATGAGCCTGGCATCTGAAGTCTGGAGCATACTAACCCCGTCGCAACGGCGGCAGGTGCTCGCGGCGCAAATCATTTCACTGGCAATGGCCTTCTCGACCGTCACCGGGATTGCCGCGATCGCTCCCTTCTTCGCAGTGCTCGGCGAACCGCGGCTGATCGATCAAAACGCGCTGCTGCATTGGCTGTACCTTCACGGCGGCTTCGCGAGCCGACGCGGCTTCATCGTGCTTCTCGGAGTTGCGTTCATTTCTTTTGTGCTGCTCGCCAATTTGACCAATGCGCTGGGGTCCCTCGCCATGAATCGCCTGGCATTGCGGGTCGGCAATCAACTGCAAACGGCGATGTTCGCCGACTACCTGTCGCGGCCCTACGCGTTTCACGCAGCGACGAACAGCGCGACGCTCGTAAAAAACATCGTCTATGAGAGCACTCGCGTGACCAATGGCATCCTACTGAACGGCCTCATACTGGTTGCCAACCTGGTCACTGCGTCATTCATCGTGCTTGCGATCGTGCTGCTGAATCCTACGGTCGCCATCGCGATGATCGCGGGGCTGGCAGGCGGATATGCATTGATCTACCTCGCCGTGCGCAACCGGGTGCTGCGCTTTGGACGCGCCCAGTCGCAGTTCGCTGCCGAACAGGCACAGATCGTCAACGAGGGTTTCGGCGCCATCAAGGAACTCCTGGTTCTGCAGGTCCAGAGCTTCTTTCGCGACCGGTTCGAGCGCGCCAGCAGCGCTCTCGCGCTGGCCGCGGCGCATTGTCAGGTAGTCGCGCAAAGTCCCCGGCACCTCATGGAATGCATGGCGGCGGCGGTCCTCGTCGGCATTGCGCTCGTGCTCGGCGGCCGCGAGGACGGAGTCGGACCGTGGCTCGGACAACTGACATTCCTGGCATTTGCGGCGTACCGCCTCCTGCCGACTCTGCAGCAGGTATTCGCCATGATCGTTAAAATTCGCGCCGACCGTCCCGCGTTCGCCCTCATTGCGCCGGATCTGCGGCACGCGCGCGCCGCACAACCGACCATGGCCTCGATAAATCGACGGCTCCCGGGCAGCGTACGGGGCGCGCAACATCGCGGGGAAATCCGGCTGAACGACGTGTCGTTCCGTTATGCGGACGACCGGCCGTGGGCTCTGAAGGGCGTGTCATTGTGCATTCCGCCTCAGTCGACGGTCGGCATCGTGGGCGCAAACGGCTCGGGAAAGACCACGCTCGTGGACCTGATCGCGGGGCTGCTGGTCCCTGCGGCAGGGAACGTCGAAGCCGATGGGAGCGCGCTCGATGATGACAATCGTGCGGCCTGGCAAGCCCATGTTGCATACGTTCCGCAGAATATTTTTCTGCGCGACGCGAGCATCGCTCAAAACATCGCTCTGGGAATTGCTGCACCCGACATCGACCAAGAACGTCTGCTCGAGGCCGCGCGGTTGGCCCAACTCGACGAATTGATCACGGCGCTGCCTCATAGGCTCGAGCACAGAGTGGGCGAGCGAGGCGTGAAATTGAGCGGCGGCCAGCGGCAGCGAATCGGCATCGCCCGCGCGTTGTATCGCGAGGCATCGGTGCTGCTGTTGGACGAGGCGACGAATGCGCTGGACGGTTTGACGGAACGGGAACTGCTGGCGACGCTCGGGCGGCTGCGCGGGCGATACACCACCATCCTGATTGCACACCGCATGAGCACGGTGCGGTCGTGCGATCTGATCTTCCAACTCGAGCACGGCAAAATCATCGGCAGCGGAACCTATGACGCTCTGCTGAAGGACTCGGAAGCGTTTCGGCACATGGCCGGCCTTCGCTGACGGCCCTTCGCATGGCGCGCAGAAAGAATCCGACGCTGGCCGAGCCGCCCGCCGACCCGTTCGGAGAACGGCGCCGACCGGGCCTGCGTGAGCGCTTCCAGTTGATGGGGGGGCAGTTTCATTTTGAAACCGACGACCCGCCGCTGGCGCACATCGTACGCACCGCGTACTCACGCCTGCCGTCTCACAAGTTTGCGGGCACTGCGCCGCGCTTCTTGGTGCGGCTCGCACTTGCCGCCACGCAGCGCGCGCGCGCGGCCACGCGTACGGAATGCGAGCCGCCGCGGGTGAGATCGCTTTCCGCGGGGGGAATTCTTTGCGGGGCTATGGAGACTGCCAACTTCGTGGTCCTCACTCCCCAGCAGCGCTCGGCACTGATCGTCGTTTCGCCGGAAATGCTCGGATTCCCTTATCACGTCCGATACGAGATGCTGGAATTCGCGGTCTATGTGCTGGCGTCACGCGCGCTGGGGCTGGTGCCTTTGCATGCCGCATGCGTCGGCCGCGGCGACGCAGGAATTCTGCTGTTGGGTTCGAGCGGCTCGGGCAAATCGACGGTGTCCCTGCACTGCTTGTTGGAAGGTCTCGATTTCCTGGCCGAGGACAGCGTGCTGGTCGACCCGAACGGCCTTGCCACCGGAGTCGCGAACTTCCTGCACGTGCGTCCCGACTCGCTGCGGTTTCTCGAGGACGCCGACAGGACGACCCTCATCCGCGGAACCCCCGTCATCCGGCGACGCAGCGGCGTGGAGAAGTTCGAGATCGACTTGCGGCGCCCGCAGTACCGGCTGGCGGCGGCACCGCTTCGCATCGGCGCAGTGGTTTTCCTCTCGCCAAGACGCGCCGGCGCTCGGGCACTGCTCGCGCCCATGAGAAGCGCGCAACTGACTCAAAAACTCGCCGCGAGCCAGCGGTACGCGGCGAATCAGCCTGGATGGAGCGCCTTCACCCAGCGGGTGTGCCGCCTGCCGGCGTTCGAGCTGAGCAGGGGGCGCCACCCGCTACAGGCGGTCGAGGCTCTGAAGGAACTGTTGCCGCCCCGCCCGACGGCTTCGGCGAGCAAGCGAGCAAGGCCTTGAAGATCGCCCTCGTCGTGCCCGGAGGGGTGGACCGTTCGGGCGAGTACCGGGTCATCCCCGCGCTTCTAGCCTTGATTGCACGCCTGTCTGCGTACGATGAGATCCACGTGTTCGCTCTGCACCAGGAAACTCTACCCGCGAGATGGGAGCTGCTCGGTGCGCGTGTCCACAATATAGGCGCCGCGAATACGCGATTTCGCGCGATCCGCGCGATCTGCGTTGAGCACCGCACCTCGGCATTTCACTTGGTGCACTCGATATGGTCGGGCGCTCCGGGCTTCGTTGCAGTGGCAGCGGCCGGGATCCTGCGTCTGCCGAGCCTGATTCACCTCGGTGGCGGCGAGCTGGTGGCGCTGAGCGACATCGGTTATGGGGGTCGTCTGGGCTGGAAAGGACGCCTGCGAGAAGCAGCAGTCCTGCGGGCCGCAACTGTCGTCACCGCCGCAAGCGCGCCCATGATCGAGACGCTGGCACGGCTCGGAATCGCAGGGCAACGCTTGCCGCTGGGCGTCGATCTCGGCATTTGGTCGCCCCGCGAGCCCGTGCGCCGCGACATCAGCAAGCCCGCCCGGCTTATTCATGCTGCGAGCCTGAATCGGATCAAGGACCAGCCCACGTTGTTGCGTGCCCTGGCCTTACTCTCGGAGACGGGCGCGGATTTCGAGATGGACATCGTCGGCGAGGATACGCTGCAAGGGGAAATTCAGGCGCTGGCTGCCCGATTGGGGCTGTCCCGGAGGGTGCGATTCCACGGTTTCCTGCCGCAGCGGCGGCTGCTGCCGCTCGTGGAAGGGGCGCATCTGATGATCATCTCCTCGCGTCACGAGGCTGGTCCTTTGGCAGTGCTCGAAGCGGGGGTCAAGGGCGTGCCCACCATCGGTACGGCGGTGGGCCATATCGCGGAATGGGCGCCGCATGCAGCAGTTTCCGTGCCTGTTGGGGACTCGGCCGCTCTGGCGCACATGACGGCCGAAGTGATGAGCGACGAGGATCGGCGTCTGCGCATCGCTCGCGAGGCGGTGCGCCGAGCCACCCAGGAGGATGCAGATTACACTGCGCGAAGCTTTCAGGCGATTTACGCGACTCTCGCGGCCCGCCGCGATATACCTGCGAAGACGACGGATGCGGATGCTTGATCGTGACTCATCCGTAGGGCGGCTGCCGAATCGACTTGCAAAGGTACGGCCCGTCGCTCGGCCGCCGCGCGTGGCCGCCGCCGCTCGGCGCGCTCGCGCGGGCGGCGTTGCGCTTACGTACCGCCCCGACATCGATGGTCTCCGCGGTCTGGCGGTTGGACTGGTCGTCGCCTATCACGCCTTTCCGAAATTTCGCACCGGCGGCTTCGTTGGCGTCGATGTCTTCTTCGTCATCTCCGGCTATCTGATCACCCTGCTCGTATTGCACGGCTTGCAAACAGGGACGTTCAGTCTGATCGAGTTTTATCGACGCCGGGTGCGGCGCATCGTGCCGGCCCTGCTCGTGGTCGTGACGGCTTGTTGCATCTTCGGCTGGTTGCTGCTGCTGCCCAGCGAGTTGCGAGCGCTTGGTAGTTCCATCAAGTGGTGCTCGCTGTTCCTTGCAAACCTATTCTTCGCGCAAACAGGCGGCTACTTCGACCCGGTCGCGGAGGCGAATCCTCTGCTGCACCTCTGGTCGCTGGGGGTGGAGGAGCAATTCTATCTCGTCTGGCCCGTACTGCTGACCTTGGCCGTGAAGCGCGGCGTGCTGATGCGCGTTCTGGGCACGGTGATCGCGGCATCGCTGGGCCTGAGTATCTGGGGCGCCTGGATTGGGCCCACACCTCACTTCTACAATCCCGCCTCGAGGGCCTGGGAATTGGCGGTCGGTGGGATGCTGGCCGCATGGCAGCTTGGAACACCTCGCACTCCGGCTGCAGACGACTCATCGAGCGGACCGCCGCAGTGGCTCGGCGCGCAAGCGATCTCGCTGGTGGGACTGGCACTGATCATTGTGGGAGGCGTGTGTTGGACCGTGGACCAGCGGATTCCAGGAATTTGGAGTGTCATTCCGACCGCGGGAGCCGCACTGCTCATTGCAGCAGGACCGCGTGCGACGGGGAACCGATGGTTTCTGGCCAGCCGGCCCATGGCATTCGTCGGACGGATCAGCTATCCGCTGTACCTCTGGCACTGGCCATTGTTTTCGTTTACGCGCATCGTCCTCGGACATCCCGCGCAGCCCACCATGGCGGCCGGTGCGATTGTCATCGCCCTCGCTGCCGCCTACGCGACCTACCGCTTGGTGGAGGTGCCGATACGCTGTGGTGAGCTTGGCAGAAAAGCAGCTCCGGCATTGCTTGCCGGGCTCGCACTTCTGGCGGTCGCAGGGGTCGCTCTCCAGGCACGGTGGATCACGGGCCGATTGTCCGGACCGATAGTCTCCCAATGGGACGCCGCCGCCAACGACTGGCATTTTTCCGGTGACAGCCAGATCGACAAACGAACAGGATTCGGGACACTCACCGTGTCCAGTCGCCGCGAACGCAAAGCCCTGTTCATTGGCGACTCGCACATCCAGCAGTACTGGCCCCGTGTAAGGCGAATCATCGACGCGCATCCCGACTCGGCGCGCTCCGCCGTATTTGTGAGCTTCCCGGCATGGCCCCCGCTGCCAGGCATCAAGCGTTTGTATCATACGACTAATAGCAGCGGCTTTTTCGACCGTGCCATGGAGCTGGCTTTGCAACCCGACGTCGACACCGTGGTGATCGGGGCCTTTTGGGAGTTCTACTTTCTGGGCGAGTATCCGCCGGATCGCTACGTGCAAGAGGTCTACGGCGTGCCGCCTTTGGCGCGCGCGCCGCTGCAACTCGACTCGCCCGGCACGCAGGCCGCCTTCGAACGATTCCAACGTGCCATCTCGCGATTGGTGTCGAGCGGTCGCCGGGTATTCATCGTTCTCTCGAACCCGACATCGCCGCTGTTTGTACCGGTATTCCCGCCTGAAATCCGCCTGACGCTGCATCCTCCCGGCAGCCTCGGCAGCGACAGTGGGTCGCGCATCGATGCGGGGCCCTTCGAGTCGTTCGCGGCGCCGGTGATGAACCGATTGCGCACAATCGCCGCGCAGACGGGCGCGAAGCTGATCGATCCTCGCCTGACGCTGTGCGACGGAATGATCTGCCCAGCCACGGACTCGAAGGGAATGCCGCTCTATCTGGACTCGAATCACCTCAATGGGTCCAACGCACGCGAACGGGCGTCGTTCGTGGACGAGATGGTGCTGGGCCCGGATGTGCCGCTGAACGACACCTTTCCCTCACCATGAAAGGGATCCGTAGGCTTGGAAAGCGGGCGATCGAGTCCGCCGCGATGGCCGCCGAAGCGGGCCTCCAAGCACTTGGCGTGCCTAGTCCGTCAGCATTACTGCTTCTCGGCCACATGCGCAGCGGGTCGACACTGTTGCTCCATCTGCTGATGACCAATCCGGAGGTATCGGCATTTGGAGAGCGCGGCGCCGTGTATACCTCGAGCGCTGACCTCGCCCGCTTGGCGGTCGCCGCGCGGATAGCGCGCGGCTCGCCATTCCGGCGTTGGCGCTACGTTGCCGATCAAGTCAACCACAGTCGGCTCACACCGAACAGCCGCCTACTCCAGGATCCGCGAATCAGAATCCTGTTCCTTCTGCGGCGTCCGGAACACACCATTGCAAGTATTCTTGAACTTTACCGCGCCCATTACCGGCAGGCCTGGTCGCCTTCTCAAGCGGTCGACTACTACATTGAGCGCCTCGGAGCTCTGACAGAACTTGGCGACGATCTAGCCGGCCCGAGATGCGCCGCGCTGATTCCCTACGAGACCCTGACGGACTTGCCGCAGGAAACACTCGAGGCACTGCGTTTGTTTCTGGGACTTCAACAGGGGTTCACGCAAACCTACGCTACTTACTCGTTCACCGGGAAACATGGCGACCCTGGGCGCAACATCGCTGCCGGCAGAGTAGTTCATAAAGCGCCAACCAGACAGGTCCATCTGGATGTGTCCGAGTTGGAACGGGCCACGCGAGCCTACGATCGGTGCAGGAAGGCCCTCGCGCGATTTTCGCTGCATGTCCAATGAAGCTTCATCGCTTTTCAAACAAGAGGAACATGAACTGGCACCTGCTCACACGTATTCCTGCGCAACCGGCGCCCCCGCTCACGTCGATCGGCGCGGCGTCCCGCTTCCCGTAATGGGGTAATCCGCGGAAAACCGGGGGTCCGCGAAAAACGAGCTTCAGCGTGAAGTAGGGCTCGCTCCGTGCGGCAAAATCGGCGAGCCGCCGGCGGACGATCGGGGCTTGAGCGCCTTGCACGGAGTAATGGCCATCGCGCCACAGCCGCAGCGAATTCCGCCACCACCAGCCATATTTCATATCGCCGACGAAGTACGGACTGAGAACACTCGCGAGCACTCGGCCGCCGGGTCCGGTGAGCTCGTGAAATTTCGCGAATAGCTCTTGCAAGTCATCGATCAGGTTGAGCGGCGCGAAATTCGAAGTGACCAGGTCGATACCGCGACCATCCTCGGGCCTCTTGCGAGCGAGAAATTCACGATAGCTGCCGCGGTCGAGTCTGACTCGCCCGGCCTCGATGATGTCCCGGCAATATTCGCTGAAGTACCGGCACATATTGGGATCGACGTCGTACGCCGCAACGGTCAAGCCGTGTTCCGCATAGAACCGGGCGTCCATCCCTGTTCCCGCGCCGAAGTCGAACACGGTACCGCCCGGCGGCGCAATGCTCAGAACGAGTGCCTGGAAAGCCGAGCGAGCACGGCGATCGGATTCCAACGCTGTGATCTGCTTGACGTACTCGACTCCGGTGACCACGTCACGAGCGGCTCCGGCGGGAATCTGGCTCGATCGCATCGGGCAGTTCACGTCAGCATCGATGCCGGGACAGTACGGTAGAGGTTCAGATACTCGGCAAGGGGCAATGCATGGAAGGCCTCGGCGAATTGGCCTGCTTTGCCTCCCAGCGCCAGCGATCGATGCGCGTTCAGTCCCACTGCCGCGTGAACGTAGTCCGTGTCGGTCAACTGGCTGCGATAACAGGCCAGGGCGCGCTTCTTCTCCTCGATGGTTACATCAATCTTGACTACACAGTTCGGAAAGAGAGGCGTCCATACCTCGTAGCCGCGGCACTCGAATTCGAGCCGCGTCCCCGCCACCGCGGCAAGCAGCACGCTGTTGGCGGCGCGGTGATCTCGATGCTGATCGAGGAAATACGGCAAATAGACGCAGTGCGGCTGCTTTCGCTCCAGTATATCTCGCAGCAACTTGGGCACCCGCCTGTCCGCACTCAGCCGCGTGTCCTCCGCGTCGAGAAACATGAGCGACTGAACACCGAGAATCTCGCCGGCGCACCGCGCCTCCTGCTTTCTGACGCCACTGATCTCTTCTTGCTTGCGGTTGCGTTCAGCTTTCGTCATCCCAGCATACGATCCGCCGCCATGCCGCCCATCCGTCAGGAAAACCACGGTAACTTGCGCGCCCTCTTTCACGTGTCTGGCGATCGTTCCGCCGCAGCCGATAGTTTCATCGTCCATGTGCGGCGCCAGAACCATCACTCTGCCGTCCCCGGGCTCATAGACTTCCGCCAGTTGCGTAAAAATAGACGAGTCGCGCATGAAGGTACGCAAGCTTTGTGCTCGTCTTCGGCCGATCACCTTGCGCAGGAGCTTCTTGATCACTGTTTTCACGCTACCTAAACGCTCCGGGACCGCAATTTTCGCCGGTGGTCCGTCAACGCCTTTTCATCACCATCAGGAAATGGTCGCCGAGTGCGCGCAAGACGGGCCAGCCGGCAACGCGTCGGTCCATGCGCCACAGCCATTCGTACCACCCGGAATGCCTTTCGCGAAACGACGTCAGATACGGCGGCGGCGCAAACACGCACAGCCCGCGATAGTGCGCGAGAGCGAAATGGCCTTCGAACGCGCGATAAAATTCGCGCGGCCCGTAATATCGCGTCCAGACGGTGTGCTTGTTCATGCCCACCGGCACCGAACTGCGGGCAAATCGCACTTTGGCCCGCGCCCATTGCCGCCGCCGCAGGTAGTGCGCAATCTCCCAGGGACAGATGCGGCCGATCACCGTGAACACGAGCGCTCCATCGGCTCTCACCAAGCGGGCACATTCGCGCGCAACCTCGCGAAGATCGGGCACACAATTGAGCGGGCCGAGATTGGAGTACGCGCCATCGTAGACGCCCCGCCCCTCCAACCGATGAAGCTCGTGAGCCCCCACGGGGAGGACCCGCACGCGACCCGTCAATTGTGCGCTTGCAGCCCGGTCGCTGGTCCGCTGCGCCATCCGTGCCGACCAATCGGTTGCCGTCACCTGATGTCCCGACAGCGCCATGCGGATGGCGTCGAGTCCCGTGCCGCATCCGATGTCGATCAACCGGCTGCCCGGAGCAAATGCGCCGTCGAGCCAGCGCCACATTTCGCCGCGCATGTCCTGGATCAACTCGTTGTTGCCGCGCGAACCGTCGTAGTCCGCGGCGACGCTGTCAAAGGCATCTTGAGTGGCGCGCAATTGCGGCGTGGGGGTGGTTGGCGGCTGCGGAAATGAGCTATGGGATGCGTTCATGACCGGACCTCGCCAACCGCCAGACTGAAGCTCTGTAGAAAATGAAAATCCGGGCGATGCAACGCGAACTGCGGGTGCCGCGAATCGCATAGTCTGACGAGCTCGGCGTAATCCGCGTCCGACAGATAGGGGCGTAGCCGCTCGCCCCAGGTATCGCGGAAAATCACATCACCCAAGTAGGTTTTATCCGCCGGGCACAGGGGAGAAACGCGTTCGATCATCAATGTTCGTGAGGTCACGTTGCGCAACTGCGCGCGGCGTAACAGGCCCACGATGGATCTTATCGCCGTCAGATCCTGCTCGCTGAGGCGGTAACGATCCCGATAATACTGGCGCACGGCCTCGTTGGTGACGCGCTCGAGTCTCGAGTCCCACGCGAAGTACATATCCGGCACGAGCGAGCTTTGCCCGAGTGCGATTTGGCCGCGATGCCGCAACAAGGTCGAGAGTTTAATGACCCCTTGGATCGGATCTCGAAAATGATTGATGGTGTTGGCGCACCAGATGAAGTCGATGCTCGCAGGCTCCAGACGGGCCGTCAACAGGTCTCCCTGGACAACCTCGATCTTCGCCGATGCGTAGATACGAGCCGCATCGACATGTGCCGCCGCCAGGTCGATGCCGACGACGCTCCCTGTTGGATTCACCTCATCGAGTAGCCATGGAAGAGCGTCGCCCGTGCCGCATCCCGCATCCAGAACTCGCATCCCGGGTCGCAAGCCCACACTCGCGATCGATGCGCGAAGCTCGCTTTTGGCGAATGCATTGAATGAGCTCAATTTGCGCGAATAGTCTCGCAGCGGTGTATCCCCCAACAATCCAGCGGATAGCGCCGCGAACGCCGAGCGCGGGTTTGTCATGGCATTTGCTGCGTAGCGGTCCTAGATTGACTGGATGTGCACTGCATCCCCCGTATGTACCGCCGCAGGGCAAAATGGTTGCAATGGGAGTTGTGGCGGCACACAACCCGCATTCCGGCCGGCGGTACAATGACGTCATTGCGTCGTTATTTCGCCGCTAAATGCGACGCTCACCTTGAGACCTGGAATCTCGAGGGTCATTGTGGCGGGGAACGAGTCGGTGCCGGCAATCGCGCCGGCCGCTTCAGCCTTGGCCACCGCGTGCTCGATCTCCCGCTGCGAGCTGATACCGACCATTTTTAGGAACTTGCGTATGCTCAGATTTAGCGCATCTTCGTTCATGGGATCTCCTGAGTGATGGCCGGTGCAAATCGCCCTCGAAGCTTAGTTTGATCCGTTTTTGTTGAATCGTGCAATGCTGCACACCATCCCGCTCATCGCGATGGCGCTGCGCCCGCCTGAGCGGCGTAAATTCTTCGCACCGATTCCATGGTGTCGGCGTCCTCGGCGCGCTTGTCGTCGCGGTAGCACTTCACCCGTGCGAGCCGCAACGCCAGACCGCCGGGATAGCGCGTGCTCGCCTGCAGGTCGCTGAAGGCAATCTCCGCGACCAGCTCCGGGCGGACATACACGGTCCACTGATCACGATGAGTCTCGCGCGCGAGAAACTCCTTCGTCTGCCATTCGAGCATGGCATCGGTAAGGCCTTTGAAGGTCTTGCCCAGCATGACGTATTCGCCCGTGGCCGGATCCAGCGCGCCAAGGTGCAGGTTCGACAGTTTGCCGGTACGGCGGCCGTGGCCCCACTCCGCCGCAATCACGACGAGATCGAGGGTATGGGCGCGCTTGATCTTGAGCCAGCTCGCACCCCGATTGCCGGCTTCGTAGGGCAGCGTCCAGCGACTTCGCCATGAGACCTTCGTGTCCGGCTGCGAGCGCGGCATCGTAAAAGGCGCGCGCCGCAGACTCGGATGAGGTGATGAGCCGAGGAATCTGCAACGGCGCCGGAACCGCCTCCGCGAGCGCCTGGAAGCGTTCGCGGGTCGGGCGATCCGCGACGTTTCGTCCCTCGATGCGCAGGCAGTCGAAGAAAAATGCCCTGATCGGCAGCTCGGCGCGCAATTTCTCGACGTTCAGCTTGCGGCCGAAGCGACGCATCGTGATCTGGAACGGATGCGGCCGCTCCGATGCATCGAATGCAATGGCCTCACCGTCGAGCACCAGCGTATTCACCGAGAATCCGCGCACTTCCTCGACGATTTCCGGCACCGCGCCGGTCACTTCGTTCAACCCGCGTGTATAGACGCGGACGTCGCCCGCCACCTTGTGGACCTGGATGCGCGCGCCGTCCATTTTCCAGTCGAACGCGACTTCGCCCGGAAGCTCCCGCATGGCTTCGGCTACGTCGGCGGCGGTTTGCGCGAGCATCGGCGCTACCGGCGAGAACAGTTCGAGCCGGAATCTGCCGAGCGCATCGGCTCCTTCGAGCAATGCCACGCGGGCCACAGCGCCCAGGTTTTTCGAATACATGGCGGCGCGGCGCACCTGCGCTGCGGGCAGATTTGCGGCCGCCGCGATCGCGTCGACCATGACCCCGAACAGCGCACCCTGTCGCAGTTCCCCCACCAGCAGGCGAAGGAGGAACGCCTGCTCAGCCGGTGTCGCCCGTGAAAACAAATCGCGCAGCGCCGTCGCGCGCTGCGCCGCCGAGCCGGCTCCGCGAATCGCGGCGACCATGGCGAGGCAGTGGTCGACCTCGGCGATCGACAGCGCCGCTGTGTCGGCGGCGGTCTTGGATGCTGCCGCCTGCAGGGTCGAGTAGCCGATGCCGATGCGGCCCTGAGATGTCTCTCCCGACAGATACTGTACGGCTGTTTCGATCTCCTCGGGTGCCAACGCCTTCAGAAAGGTGGACAACTCCCGCACCTTCTTCAGGCGGGCGGAGGTGGCGCCCACGCGCTGCGATGTGCCGACGAGATCGGCCAGCAGGGTCACTTTTGGTTCACGCACGCCGCAACAATACGACGCCCGGATTGCTTCGATAAGCCAGTGGGGGGAAAGCACCGTCGTGCGGTGATCATTTGCGTGTTTACTTAATTAAGTAGCTACTACATTATTGGATCATGCAAGGCCTGGCCGCCCTCGCCGATCCAACCCGCCGGCGCATCGTCGAGATGCTTTCGACCGGCGCCATGTCGTCCGGGGATATTGCCCGGCGATTCGACATCAGCCCACCCGCCATTTCTCAGCACTTGAAGATCTTGCGCGAAGCCAAGCTGGTGCGCGTTCGGGCTCAGGCCCAGAACCGGATTTACGAGCTCGATCCGGAGGGAATAGGCGCGTTGGCCGATTGGATCACCCAAATCCGCGCGCTGCGCGCGAGCTAACACGCACGACCCGCTTCGGACTACCATTTAGGGGCCGGTGAAACGCGGCCGCCTCAAAGGGGGGCCAAACAGTGAGCGGGATTCGTTGCAGGCAGGCTGAATTGCGCCGCATCGCGCTGTGGCTCGTCATTGGCTTGCTACTGTTGAGTTCGGCATCGAGTAGCAGCGACGACACCGTCGCATCCGCTGACCGGTTTGCAACCCTGATCGAACTTCAGGGTCCCATCGGACCCGCCATGAGCCGCTATGTCGAGCGCTCCATCACCGACGCCGTCAATCAGCGCAGCGCCGTCGTCATCCTGCAGATGGATACGCCCGGCGGTCTCGACACCTCAATGCGCGACATCATCAAGGCGATACTCGCCTCGCCGCTGCCGGTCGTGGCTTATGTGGCGCCTAGCGGTGCGCGCGCGGCCAGTGCCGGGACGTACATCCTGTATGCGACCCACGTCGCCGCGATGGCTCCCGCGACCAACCTGGGTGCAGCGACGCCGATTTCGATAGGCGGTGAGCCGAGCGAGCCGCCGGCGGCGAATCCCGGCGACGAGAAGAAACAGGATAAGCAACAGAAGGGTCCAGTGGAGATTCCCTCGGGGTCGGCTCTTGAGCACAAGGCCATCAACGATGCCGTCGCGTATATCCGGTCGCTGGCGCAATTGCGTGGCCGCAATGCCGACTGGGCTGAGGCCGCCGTGCGGGGGGCCGCGAGTCTGTCGGCGGACGATGCCCTCGCCCAGCACGTGATAGAAATCGTCGCGAAAGACGTGCCGGATCTACTGCAGCAACTGCAAGGGCGCAAGCTCAAAGTGATGGATCGCGAGATGGTCGTCGAGACCCGGGGACTTACGGTGCACAGCATCGTGCCCGACTGGCGCACCCGGGTGCTATTGATCTTGACCCACCCCACCATTGCCTATGGGCTGCTGTTGGTCGGCATTTACGGTCTGTTGCTCGAAGGGTATAACCCTGGGGCGGTCCTGCCCGGGGTTGCGGGCGCGTTGGCGCTGCTGCTCGGGCTCTACGGACTGCAGCTGCTGGAAGTCAACTACGCCGGTCTCGCCCTCATGGCGTTAGGGCTGGGCCTGATCGTTGCGGAGTTCTTCATGCCCGCATTCGGATCGCTGGGCGTGGGAGGTCTCACGGCATTTGTCATAGGGTCGATCCTGCTCTTCGACAATCGTGCGTCGGGACAGGGGGTGGCATTGCCCGTGATCGCAGGAATCGCGATTGCCGGCGGACTCGTCATCATCGCAGTCGGCTGGCTGGCCGCTCGAGCGCGACGCCGGCCCCTCTCGAGCGGCGTCGAGACGATGATCGGAGCGTCCGTTGAGGCGGTCAGCGATTGTCAGGATCGATGCGTCGTGCGCTATGGCGGAGAACTGTGGAACGCGCGCACCGCAAGTCCGCTGCGCGCGGGCCAACAGGCTCGTATAGTCAAGGTGGCGGAGCTGACGCTCTGGGTGGAACCGCAACAAGAGTAAAGGGAATCAGCCATGAGTCTTTCGTTACCCATCGTCGTTGTCCTACTGCTGCTGCTGGTCATGAGCTCGATACGTGTTCTCAAGGAATACGAGCGCGGCGTGATGTTCACGCTGGGCCGGTTCACCGGCGTCAAAGGGCCGGGCGTGCGGCTGGTGCTGCCGGTGATTCAGCAAATGAAGAAGGTGGAACTGCGCACCATCGTGCTGAATGTACCGAAGCAGGACGTGATTTCCAGGGACAACGTTTCAGTGAAAGTGAGCGCCGTGCTTTATTTTCGAATAGTCGATCCGGAAAAAGCCATTTTGCAGGTGATTGACCCATGGGAGGCGACCAGTCAGCTCGCACAAACGACGCTGCGTTCAGTGGCCGGGCAGCACGAAATGGATGAAATGCTGGCTCAGCGCGACAAGCTCAACGCCGCAATTCAACAGATCCTCGACGCGAACACGGCGGCCTGGGGCATGAAGGTGACCAACGTCGAAATCAAGGATATCGATCTGGATGAAACCATGATCCGCGCAATGGCGCGGCAGGCCGAAGCCGAGCGCGGCAGACGCGCCAAAGTGATCCATGCGGAGGGCGAGAAACAAGCGGCGCAAACCTTGGCGGAAGCCGCCAAACTCCTGTCGGACGAGCCCGCGTCGTTGCAACTGCGCTATCTGCAGACGCTTGCCGACATTTCCAGTGAAAAGAGTTCGACCATCGTGTTTCCATTACCCCTCGATCTGATCGCGCCACTGCTGCAACGGGGGCCACGGTAGCGGCCATCGACCGCGCCGCGGATTCTTGATCCAACTGCGGACGCCAGGCGCGCAGACGCGCAGGCGCGGCGAGGGGCGGCACCCCCCTCGTCGCGCGCCCGACCTGCCTCTCACTCGCTGACTCGTCGCTCGCTCGGCAATCGGTACACCGCAATACTGTTGGTGCTGTCATCGATCGCTGCATAGTTGAACCCGCCGGGCTCCCGGCCTTGCAGGATCGTGTCCATACCAAATGCCGCGCCTTGGCTCGGATCCACGTTATATTCCCGGACGAAATGACCTGATTTCGTGAATTCGACCATCTCGCTGGGATGCAGCGGATCACCGTTGACCGCGTCGCCGTTTGCCGTCAACAGATCGCCGTTCGGTGCGAAACGCAGTGCCAGCGGTCCGCGCAAATGCGAGTCGGAGAACACCAATTCGCCTCGACCTGCGGCTTTCGACAAGCGGCTCGCGTGCGCCACCGCGTAGATGGCGTTGTCGGCGGTCGAAGCGACGTACAGAGTGTCGGTTTCCGCGTCGAATGCCAGACCGGTGGGCCCGAGCACCACCGCCGCCGCGTTCGGCACGTGCGTGTAGCCGTCGGCGACCAGTGTTTTCTTGTTTACCGTGAGGTCGTGCGCGCCGACCGCGAGATCGAACCGCGCAACGGTGCCGTTCAGGACATTGGAAACGAACAGATGCGCCCAGGTTCCATGATCGTCCACGGTCAGATCCCATGGGCCATCGAGCAATACCGGATCCGTCCACGTATGGATGACTTTGCCGTGACGATCGATGACTTGAATGGCGCCTTGACCGATCGTCGCCGCGGTGCCGTCCGTGGTGGGCACGTTGCCCACCAAGACGAAGCCGCCGCGCAGTACCCCCAGCGCCGTGCTCAGCCCCGGCAACGGGCTCGTGAAGAACACATCGGCCATTCCGGGAGGCGCGATGGCCCCGGTCGGATCAAACCGCACGATCGTCGTACCCGTCCCCTGAATGTTGCTGCTGCCGTTGAAATTTGCGGCCAAGACATCGCCCTCGTGAATCGTGCCGCCCGTGGGAAAATCATCCGGAACAAAGGCCACACCGTAGGGGTTGACCTCCCCGTTCGCCGGCACTGTCGAGGAATTGACCAGCTTGGGAATGAATGCATCATGCGCCTGCGCGGTGTCCATGGCCCCCACGAGCGCCACCCCTGCGCCGAGCAAGACGGCGCCAATGGCTGAGCGAAGATTGCCGCGGGCGCGCGGTACTGGTTGAATAAGCATGCTTGGCCCCCCTATTCGGTGATTGCAACATTTGGCTCGCACAAATCGTCCGGCGCGCCGTCCTTGCCCAGATCCGAGAAGTGGGCGAGGGTAGGTACCCGCATGCGATTGAAAGGTTGCCCGCGGGTGCACGGTGGCATGCTTTTTTTCATGACGTTCTGACGTCGTGGATCGTGACGCCAAAACGTCATACTCCGGAAAGACATGGGACCCGGCAACAGAGACATGGGACCCGGCAACAGAAACATCGGGCCCGGCAACGAGCGCCCACGAACACACGCGCACCTGCTGTAGACTTGCACGCGTGAATATAGCCGTTCAATCGGGCCGCAAGGCTGCGCTGACCTTCATCTTCGTTACGGTACTCATCGACATGCTGGCCTTCGGCATGATCATTCCCGTGCTGCCCGTCCTGGTTCAAGACTTCATGGGCGGCAATGCCGCGCGCGCCGCAGAGATGTACGGCGTGTTCGGCACCGCCTGGGCGCTCATGCAATTCATCTTCTCACCCGTCCAAGGCTCGCTGTCGGATCATTTCGGACGGCGCACGGTCATCCTCATCTCCTGCGCCGGGTTGGGTTTGGATTTCATCCTCATGGCATTGGCGCCAAACCTCTGGTGGCTGCTGGTCGGCAGGGTGATATCGGGTATCACCGCGGCCAGCTTCAGCACGGCCGGCGCGTATATCTCGGATGTGACGCCGCCGGAAAAGCGGGCAGCGAGTTTCGGCATCATCGGAGCTGCGTTCGGCGTCGGATTCATATTGGGGCCGGCGCTGGGCGGTCTCCTCGGCGCCATCTCACCGCGCCTGCCGTTCTGGGCTTCGGCGGCCATGGCGTTGGCCAATGTGTGCTGGGGGCTGTTCGTGCTGCCCGAATCACTGCCCAAGGAGAAGCGCGTGCCCTTCGCCTGGAAGAATGCCAATCCCCTGGGGGCCCTCAAGCTGCTGCGCTCTCATCCGATGCTCGCGGGCCTCGCCGTCAGCTACTTCCTCATCAGTCTCGCGCACAATGTGCTGCCGAGCACCACCGTTTTGTACATGCATTATCGTTACGGCTGGGATACCCGCGCAGTCGGCATCTTACTGGCCGGTGTCGGCATCTCGTCGCTCATCGTCCAGGGTTTCCTGGTGAAGCCGGCGGTGAAGTGGCTCAAGGAAAGGCGCGCGATGGCGGTCGGTTTGGCGTTCGGAGCGACGGGCTTCGCCATCTATGGCCTGGCGTCCACGGGACCGATTTTCTGGATCGGCGTGCCGGTTATGGCTTTATGGGGAATCGCCACGCCCTCGCTGCAAACCATCATGACGAGCCTGGTGAATGCCACCGAGCAGGGGCGTCTGCAGGGCGCGCTGGCAAGCCTCATGGGTTTGGCGAGCCTCATCGGACCCCTGGTGTTCACCCAGACCTTCGCAGTGTTCATCAGCACCGGTGCGGATTGGGGTTTGCCGGGAGCGCCCTTCTTGCTGGCGGCGGTGTTGATAGTCGGCGCCATGTTGCTGGCCTGGCGCACCACTCAGCCGCTCGCGGCCGCCGCGACCGAACCGGCGTAGCCGCGCGGGTTGGATTAAATCCGATCGTGGCGGCGATGACGAACTACGCCAATTCCGCTAGAAATTCCTCGGTAAGCCGGTACGAAAACTGCCCGTCCGTCGCGATTCGCCGTTTCGCAACAAAACGCTGCTGTATCAACGCCTCCATTCGGTAGTACAGTTCCGCCGACGCGAGTGTATAGCCCAAGGCCTGCTCGATGCGGCGCTGGGAGACTTCCTCTCCCTTCCGTCCCTGCTCCACCAGAAAGCCGAGCAACGTAGCCTGCCCCGCAGTGAGGCTGTCGCGGGTCGAAATCAGGGACTCACGTCCTGGAATCTCCAATTGCAAGGATGAGTAACTGGCGAGGACCAGCTGAAAGATCTTGAGTACCGCACTTTTCGCCAGGGACTCCACGGCGGCGTGGCTGAAGTCCGTCAATCGAAGGAACAAGCGATCCGAAAGTCCGTCCGGCAGGGCATCATGAGCAACATCCTCGAGCAGGATCGGCAGTACAAACGTCCTTTTCAAGCCCTTCTCGCGCTCGAGTGCCCAGGCAAGCTCTTGCACCACCCATTTCGCCTTGAGGGCTTCGCTGTCGAGGAACATGATCAGGAAATCGACTCCGGTCTGGATGGTCGTCCGGAGTTCCGCAGGCACAATGTCGCCCCAGCATAGGCTGTCTTCATCGATCCAGGCGTTCAGGAAGCTCGGCAGCAGTTCCCGAAACTCGCGCACCAGCGCCTTGTCCCGGCTGCGATGCGATAGAAAGATTTTCACGGTTGATCACCTCACCGCCAGTTCCCCTAGTACCGATAGCTCGCGGTGACACCGATGGTCCGGGGCCGAACGCCGCGGGCGAAGTACAGATCATCGGTCGTCGGACCCGTTCCACCGTTGGTACCCGGCCCGAGAGCATAGGGCGCGATGTCGCGCGATTCGAACATCTGCGGATGCGCATTCGTCAGATTGTTGGCGTACGCCGATATATCGAAACCGTTGAACCGTAGTCCGGCCCGAGCGGAAAGGTTGTTGACCACCGGCAATCCCGGAAGAGTGGTGTCAAAGATGCCGTTGTTGTTGTCCTGCTGCGGCAGGTGCGACTTTTGCGCGGTCGAGTGCTGGAAGTCCAGACGGGCATAGGGCGTGCGGCCGGCCCATTCGGGGAAGTGATATTCCGTCGACGCCGTGAACGACCAGGGGGCGCCGAGCAGCGCGTCGCCGTTCGTCGAGATCGGGCTGGCGACGTTCGCGCCACCGGTGCAGCTCGCGCTGGCGGAGTCATACGTCAAGCTGCCCGCACAAGAGGATTTGGTCAACCGGGCATCGGTATAGGCCGCCGACAAATCGAAAGTCAGCACGTCGATCGGCTTGTATAGCACCTCGACATCGCCGCCCTCGCTCTTGGCCTTGCCCAGATTGGCGGTGAACTGCTCGCCGCAAACCGGCAGATACACGTTCTGCTGGATGTTGCTCCAATTGATGTAGAACAGGCTGGCGTTGATCTGCAGCCGGTGGTCGAGGAAGGTGTTCTTGCTGCCGATCTCGTAGCTCCACAGACTGTCGGATGAATACTGCGGCGGCACTACGCTGAGGCCGAGCGACGTGAGATTGCTTTGGCAAATAATGCCGACCCCGACATTGGGACCGCCGGGGCGGAAGCCCTTGGATGCGCTGACATATAGCAGGTCGTCGCGGTCGGGCTGCCACGACAGCACCGCCTTGGGGGTTACCGGCTTCTCGGTCGCGCTCGATTGAGTGACGATGGTCGTGCCCAAGAACGGTCCGGTTTCATTGACCGAGCCGGTGTAGTCGACTTTGGAGAGGCGCACGCCGGCGGTGGCCTTGAAGGTGTCGGTGAACTTGAAGGCGAGTTCACCGAAGACCGCGATTTGCTTGTCGATGACGCGGTCGATCGGACCGGTGAAGATCTGGCCGTTGGGGCAGGGCAGCCCCTGGCCCGGCGAGCAAACCGGCACCGCCGGGTTGGGGCCGCTAAAGGCGAGCACCTCGGAATTCAGCGTCGGATCGATGATGTTCTCCGGCACG
Source organism: uncultured Gammaproteobacteria bacterium (assembly GCA_963799885.1). Taxonomy (GTDB): domain Bacteria; phylum Pseudomonadota; class Gammaproteobacteria; order Steroidobacterales; family Steroidobacteraceae; genus Bog-1198. The sequence continues at coordinate 251,260 of CAWCYX010000011.1, forward strand.
TTCTCGTTCAGGTGCGAGTAAAAAAGTCCGGCGTTCCAGACGATCCGCGCATTGGTGTCGCTCGAAGCCAGCCGGAACTCCTGATAGAAATTGCGTTGATTGTCCTGAAACTGCGCATAGCCGTTGTCGCCCGCCGACGGAAAGACGTTGGCCAGTTCGCCGAAGGAATTCCAGGTCGCACGCAGGTATTGCGTGTAGTCGGAGGTCGCATTCTGGTTGCGATCGTAAAACGACGTGTTCGAGAAGAACGACGCGAACCCCAGGTCCCACTTGATCTTGATGGCGCTCAAGGTGAACGGATCGTTGCTGGGGTTGGTGCCGAAATTGCCGTTGCGGTACACATTCGAGGCAGGATCGGAAAGCGCAACCCAGTAGGCCGACGTGTCGTTGATCTGCAGCCGCTGGTAGTAGATGGAGGGCGTAATCTCGAGAGTATCGCTGACCTTCCACTTGACGGCCAGGCGCGCCGTCGTCGTCTCCGAATAATTCGCGTTGGTTTTCGTGATGTCGCCGTCATACACAGGGATGGGCAGCGCGACCGTATTATTCGGGAAAAGCGTGTAACCCACCCGGTCGACCCAGCCGCCGTCGCGCCGGAACGAAACGCTGACGCGAAACGCGAGCACATCATCGATGATGGGGGCGCCGAACGCGGCGCCCCCTTCGTAGCTGGGGGAGCCACCATCGGTGGTGGCAACGTCGGCGCGCGCATAGCCGGCCGGCTTGTTGAGGTTCGGTTCGGGCGATATGAAACGCACCACGCCGCCCTCGGCGCCGGCGCCGAACAGCGTACCCTGCGGGCCGCGCAGCACTTCGACACGGTCGAGGTCAAAGAGCGCCGGGAAGGCATTGATGGAGCCAAAACCGATGTGTCGGGTTTGAATCGGCGAGTCGTCGATATAGATGCCGGTGGTGGAGGTGCCGGCCGTCGAATCGACGCCGCGGATATTGATATCGGAACCTTCGTCGTTGTAGTTGCCCGCCGAACTCATGCCATTGCGCTGGAAATTGAGCCCCGGCGAAAGACGCGACAGGTCGTCGATATTTTTCAGTCCCTGCGAATCCAGTTTCTCCTGGCTGAATGCCATGACGCTGACCGGAATATCTTGCAGCCGCTCACTGCGCCGCGTCGCGGTAACGACAATTTCTTCAAGGCCGCCGCTCGACGCCGCCTCCGGATCTGTCGCCGCCGCCATGGACATGAACGGCCACAGCAGGTGGCCCGCTGCCGCCATTGCCCCCAGGCATCGTTTGATCGTATCTGAACGCATTGCGCACCCCTAATGTTGCCTTTTCCCCACACTCTGAGCCCGGTTAATTTTAGTTCTTCTGGCTATCCGTTGCGCATTAGAAGCCCCGGCTCCGGCCGAAAGCTTAATACTTCTTTCAACGGCCGTTCAAGAAATCACGGGCGGAAAGAGCCTTCGTTTTGCTTTTCCGGCTGTTTGTACACGTTCTTGCCCCTGAACCAGGTCTCGAGCACCCGCGTATGCGCAATATCCGGTGCGTGGCCTGCCCCGGCGAGTTTCAGGATGTCGCGATCCAGAACGATGAAGTCGGCCGACTTGCCCACCTCGATGGATCCCGTCTCGCGGTCGCTATTCAGGTAGCGCGCACCATTGATGGTATAGGCGTCGATGGCGCTCTGGATCGAAATGCGTTGCGCCGGCGTGATCGGCGGCTGCCCTGGAAGCTGTCTGGTCACGGCGATCGACATGTTCACGAAGGGCTGCGGATCGCGGGTGTTGACGGGCGCGTCCGAGCCGCCGACCAGAATGCCGCCCGCGACCTCCAGAGCCTTGAAAGGATATACGGCACTCTCGTAATAGCCGTTCGCCGGGTGCAGTGCCGCGTAACTGTTGCCGATCACCTTGTCGAAGAACGGCACGACCGTCATGTCGTACTCCGGTTCGAAGTTCGCCCAGGAGAAGGTACAGGCAAGATACAGGTGGTCGCGCCCGATGCGCAGGACATCATCGGGATTGACAACCTGGAGGTGTGCGATCGCATCGTGTTGGGTAGCAATCCCGTCGGCCGCCCGGGCCGCCTCGATGGCGTCGACGGCAGCGCGCACCGCCGCGTCGTTGATTGCGTGGATGTGAAGGTTGAAGCCTGCCAGGTGGAATCGGCGTACGAACTCCAATATGACTGCGCGGTCGTGTTGCAGCTGGCCGGTGCTGACGGCGCACTGGTCGGGATGATAGCCATTCGCCTTAATGAAGGCTGAAACCGCAGCCGGATCGGCGTATTTGGCGGCATGCTCGCGCACGGTCCGGCAGAGCGGCGAGCCCGTGTCGACGTAGCCCGTCACGGTAAGGTGCCCTTCGGGGTCCCTGCCGAAGATCGGCTGTAAGTAGGTGTGCAGCGAGGCGACTTCCGGGAGCGTCGGCGGCACGGCATTAGGATTGCCTTCGAGCACGCCGTCGGCAAAAAGCTTGACGACGTCGGCGCGAATGAGCGGATCGTTCGCGTACTTCGTGCGAACCGCGCTTGCCTCCCGTACCATCCGGTCGTAGTCGATAGTGCCGCGAGTGTCGCGATACTTCTCGGGGTCATACCACTGCGCGAGCGTCGCACGCACCGTGAGTTTGCCGCTTTTCTCCAGTCCGTCGTACATCGGCAAGAGGTTAGGTGTAACCGCGGCATCCAGCATCCCGGTGATCCCGACACTATTGAGGCGCTGCGTGATCCGCTCCGGCGCCTTCAACACCTCCGGCAAGTCCACCAACAGCAGGGGTGTCGCATCCATGATGTAGCGCGCTTCCTCGTTGGCGGTGCCGTTCGGCTCGCCGTTCGCGTCGACGCCCACCAGCTTGGCGACCGCGGCAAAATCGGTGGCGAGCGAGGCACGGGTAAAGCCGATGCGCTCGCCCTTGGCATTCTTCGCGCGGGCGAGTGCCATGCTGTTGAAAGCCCCATGGTGTGCGTCGTTGCCGAGCAGCTGAATAGGGTGCTGGGTGGAAGCGAGATCGAGAGCTGCGCGCAAGGTCGGGTGCGCGCTGTCGGGCTGATTGTTGTCGGCGAAGTTCCACTGCCTGACGTTCACCCACTCGCCGGCCGGAGTCTTGTAGCGCTCGATGCAGCCGCGCACGAAGGCGGTAAGCTCCTCGAGGGACTTCGCCTTGCTGTCGAGGTCGCAGACGTCGAGATCGACGATGCTGCTTGGATGGATGTGCGAGTCGATGATTCCGGGTAGCACCAACCTGCCGTGCAGGCTTTCAACCTTCGTGGCAGGTCCGATCCAGTCGGCCGCGCCGCTCTTGCTGCCGACGTATACGAGTCTGCCGCCGCTCACCGCCAGCGCCTCGGCGACGCCATGATCGGCCGCGGCCGTGTAGATGCGAGCCTCCGTGAGGACCAGGTCGGCCGGCACATTGGCCAAGGCGCTCGCTGCCGCAAGCAGATTGACGCTCGAGAGAACGATCGCAGCGGGTCGACGCATGTCAGGTCCTCAAGGTCTGGTGGTGGCACCCGCCAGTCGGCGCGTGAACTCGGCAGTCGAGGTGCGAATCCGGCAGTCGGGGTGCAGTATTAAAACCGAACCTTTCGTCGGTGTCAAAGTCTAGAATTAACCATCTCGTGACTGGAATGCCCGTCTACAAGTTGACGCAGACCAGATAATTGACTTATTGTTCAGTTTTCTTAGTCTACCGCGGAGCATCGCATCGCGTGCCGGCAAAGTTAACTCGCGCAAATACCGGGCCGAACCGACGGGGCATGCGGCGCCACCCGTCGCAGGCACGCGCGCAGCGAACCTTCGGCACCGTCTTAAACGCCGCCGTTGCGCTCATCGAGCGCGAGGGAGTCGAGCGGGCCACGACGCGGCGCATCGCTCTCGCCGCGGGTGTTTCGGTCGGCGCGGTTTATGAGTACTTCCCCAACAAGGAATCGATTGTCCTGCATCTCGGCACGAACTGGCTGCGCCGGATCCGTGAGATCATTGAGGCACGTCATCCGTCCCGCAGCGCCATTCCGGATTTGCTCGGCTATCTGAACCGCACGCTGGACGACGTAGAGCAACTGTATCGCGAGCAGCCGGGAGTGCTCGCGGTGGTGCGGCTGATCGGAGCTATTCCAGAGCTGCGGGAAGCGGAGGAGGCCCACGACGCCGTGGTAATCGCATCAATTGCCAGCGCGCTGCGCCATTACGCTCCCAACGCAGACCCGGCGGAAGTCCAATCAGCGGCGACTTGCATAATTGTCATGGGCCACGGTGTGCTGAGCGCTTGCCTGGTCCCGCATTTCGGCGATGCATCTCGACTGCTGCGCATGCTGCGCGCCTCGGTTTACGCACTCGTTATTCCGATCATGCTGCCGATTCAAACTGCCGGGCGGTGAGCGGGCGCATATTCTCGCCGCCCCATCGGCGCATCAGATCGCGGCCCAATCGCATGCCGCGACCGATCAATTTGCTGATGCAAACCTGCCCCCACACATCAAAACGCTATTAAAATTGTCCGGTGCGCTCTCCTGCGAGGACTGAGGAACCCGCTATGCGACAGTCGACCACGTTGTTATCGATTCGGACGGAGCGACCAGGATTGCTCGAGGTCACCGATCGGATCATGCAGTGGACGGAAGCTCAAGCCATGACGGTCGGTCTGCTGACAATTTTCTGCCGCCATACGTCGGCATCGCTGCTGATTCAAGAAAACGCCGCAGCGGCGGTGCGCAGCGACCTCGAGGAATACTTTGCGCGCATCGCCCCGGAGGATCCGTCCGCCTATGCCCACGATGACGAGGGTCCGGATGACATGCCGGCCCATATTCGTACGGCACTGACACAGGTTCAACTGACCATCCCATTGATCGACGGACGGCTGGCGCTGGGAACCTGGCAGGGGATTTACCTGTTCGAGCATCGCCGGCGACCGCACTCGCGGACCCTGGCTCTGCATTTGCTGGGCGACTAAGTGAAGCATGCCTGAGAGATGCAATGATCCAAAAGCATCACGCCGCGTGATCCCGCTTGGGCGGAAATCCTCTTAGCCCCATCGAGCCATATACCCACTCATCGGCCGGCTCTACGCTGCCTCCACGTCGCAACGGAAATCGAACCGGTTCGCCATCGGTGCGAGGCGTTGCGCCGGCGATTGAATCATTTCACCGACTCAAGACGGAGGCCCGCATGTTTAATCCGCAAGGTAACTTCTATTCTCAAGGAAACCTCGGCTATCCACAGGGAAACTTTGGCTTTCAGGGAGGCCCTCAGGGAAGTTTTGGCCAGCCTCAACACCAGCCTCAATTTGGCTATACCCAAGGAGGCTTTGCTCCGATGACCCCCAATGCCATTCCCTTCGCGAACACGTTGTACGGTTACCCGCAGCTGCCGCCCTACTTCGGCCAAAGCCCGCAAGTTCCGAACCAGCAAGCTCCGAACTGGCAACAGCTCGCGCACCAACAGGCTGCCCTGCAGCAGCAGGCTGCCCTGCAGCAGCAGGCGGTGCAACACCCGCTGGCATTGCAACACCAGACGGGGTTGAGCGGAATCAACGGCATTGCAAACGGTATCGGCCAGCCCGTTGGGCTATGGCAACAGCCGCAGACTAGTCCGGAGCAGATCAATCCGCTGCTGCAACAGCAGCCGCAGCACCAGTTGCAGCGACTCGCGCAATATCACTATCTGGTCGCACAGCAGTTCGCGCAGTTGGCCGCGCAACAAGCGGCGCAAACTTCCGGCAACCCGTACGCTGGTCAAGGCGCCGGTCAATTCGCACCGAACCAGCTAGGAGCGAACTTCGTGCCAGGGATCACGATGCATTGATAGGCACGATGCCTACGCACGATGCATGGCGATAGGCGCAAGGAATACGCGCGAGAAAAAAGGACAAGTGGTCACACAACCGAGGCAGGAGAAATCCATCATGGCCGAGCAAAGAGATGAATCGGGTCAAGGTCAGAAGCTAGCTCAGTCCAAAAAACCACCGCAATCGGGCAGTTCGACGGAACCACCCGCCGCGTCGGATCGAGTTCCCGGAGAGCGCGATAGGGCTTCTGCCACGGTTGTGCGCCGCAAGCAGCGCTATTTGATTGGCTTCAGATCGCTCCCCGGCATCATGTCGCCCAGCGATCCCTTCCTCGAGAGGATCAGTCAAATGGACGGCGTGGAGATCATTCGCCGCCTGCCGGGTGCGGCTACCGCGGTGCCGACGGCGATGCCGTCGGAGACCGTGATCGTTCGGATGGACGAGCAGCGGGGCGAAGCGCTGCGCCTGAATGCACCGCCCCATGTGATCGTCGAACTTGACGCGCCGCTGGATTATTCAGACATGGTCGTGCCGGAACCCATGAGCGGGCGATTCGCGGTTCAGGCCCTTCCATTTCCTCGCCCGCGCCGCGAGCTCCTTTTCCGGATTCTCGGTGAAAGCGACCGCCCACTTGCGAACGCAGTCATCAATCTTTATGGGCCCGGGTTTTATGGACCCGGGTTTCCGGCGCAAACCGTCACGGACGCCTCCGGCCAGGCCAGCCTGCAAATCCACGCCGTCGAGGGTGCCGACATGCAGGCGGTGTATGTACGCCCCGCCGCAGACCACTGGGAACGCTACATCCGAAATCCGTCGCTGGAGCCCGGCGAAGTCAACATCATTCGGTTGAGCCCGTTGGGGCGGGCTTCACGCAGCTTTCCCGGCGAGCGCCCCTACGGCTGGGGCCAGCGCATCATGAAATTCGATCGGGTATCCACGGACTGGAATGGCACCGGGACAAAGATCGGCCTGATCGACTCAGGCTGCGACACTTCGCACCCGCTGCTTCGCCACGTCGTGCGGGGTGTCGATTTCACCCGAGACAGAGACCCGCAGAGTTGGAAATCCGACGAACTGGGACAAGGCACACATTGCGCGGGCATTATCACCGGTTCACCTGCCGCCTCATCCGACATCATCGGCTGCGCACCGGCCTCCGAAGTGCATGTATTCAAAGTAGTGCCCGGGGGCCACATCAGCGATCTGATCGATGCTTTGGACCAATGCATCGAGAGGCGCCTGGATATCGTGCAAATCGGCGTCAGCGGAGAGCAATTCTCCGAACTCGCGGCCCAAAAAATTACCGAGGCGCGGCTGAACGGAATCGCCTGCATCGTCGGGGCGGGCAACTCGGGTGGGGCGGTGCAATTTCCGGGTAACGTGCCCGGCGTTCTCACGGTGTCGGCGGTAGGGAAACTTGGCGAATATCCCCAGGATACTCGCCACGCGCAGCGGGCATTGCCGCAGCTAATCCCGTACTCGGGAATCTTTGCAACCAACTTCAGTGCTTGGGGGCCGCAAGTTGGATTGTGCGCACCCGGTGTCGCCGTCGTCTCGAGCGTCCCGGGCGGCGGTTATGCCGCTTGGGACGGCTGCGCGATGGCCGCCTCTCATGTCGTCGGGTTTTCGGCGTTGCTGCTCTCTCACCATCCCATGCTACAAAGCATCAACTTTGGCGCGCGCGCCGATCAGCGGGTCTCAATCCTCTACGATTTTCTTCGCGCCGCGGCAATCCCTTATGCGCAGATCGACCCGAGCCGGGTGGGCGCGGGCATTCCGGATCTTCAGCAAGTCCCGGGCTTGTCGTCGACCAGCCAACAGTTCTATGGCGGCGGGATTGCCGCGGCCGCCGGCTTGGGCGCGCTGCACGCGCCCTTCGTCCCCGGGGAGGCGTACCTGGGTAACCCGATGAACACTTTACTCCAGCTGCGTGCGGCGGGATGGTGGATGTGAGCGAGGTACCATGGCTGCCTTAGCTGGAAAAATGCTCGCCGATCAAGGTTCGCAGTTTCGCCACGGCCTGGCCGCGCCGGCGGACTTGAAGCTTGTGCAAAATGTTTCTAATGTGGTTCTTCGCGGTGCAGGGCTGCACTCCGAGCCGCCAGGCAATCTCCTTCGTGGGGCAGCCGCGATTCATCAAATCGGCGACTTGAAGCTCCCGCGTGGTCAATGGGTTGGCTATCGCCGTGGCGGTCCTATTGGCGATGGCAGTTCTCGAATAGCCGATGGACTGGTAGAGGGATGCCGCGACCTTGGGCGAACAAGCCAACTCGCCCCGCACCACGTTCTCGATAGCAGCGACCATATCGTCCAACGCGGCGTCCATCGGCACATAACCGTCAATGCCGGCCGCCGCACAGGCCAGCACTTCACTGGCAGTTTCGCGAATTCCGAATGCCACAACGCGCATCCGCGTGCACAGATTTCGCAGCGCCATGACCATATCCGAGTCGCTGGGCGACAGCGCATCAACCAGAGCCACATCGGTCGTCATCGTGAGCAGCGCGTTCTGCGTTTCTTGCATGCTCTTTGCACCCAACACCTCGATCGACGAGCTCTCGCGCAGCAGCACCGCAAGTCCCTCCCGAAGCAATCGCACATTGCTGACGATGAATACCCGAATGCGCAACACTGCTTCCTTAGTTCGAGTTCGTATGGGGGTAAGGACAGGGCTCGTGCGGTAAAGGTTCCAATGTAGGCGGCTATGAAGGATTGCGCGCCTGTCGATTGGATCGGCCGCGGCACCATCGTTGCCGCTACGAAACCGGCGCCGGCACGCCAGGCTGCGGAGATTGAGGGGCTTGTTGTTGCATACCAACGCCCATCGTACAAGGGCGGATGCGGACGTGAATTTTTCATTGCATCCGCCGCGCGCCTCGAGCCGCGGCGCGCGATTCACCCGCGATAGCAACCCGTCACGCGCGATAGCAAACCCGCAGGCCGCCCCAGAGGCGGCCTTCAACCCTGATCGGCGCGGAGGCATCCTTCATCAGGGCGAAAACACCCCCGCCCATGTCGCGCCGGTAGGTCTGAATGAGGAAGGGTTTGGTGTTCTTGCTCACCGCCACAGCGGTCTTGTCCTTGTAGATGCGGCGGTTGCGTCCGTTGGCGGCGTTCCAAATTGGGTCGGCCCCATGAGGTTTGCGGAACTGCGGATTGTGGGTGGGGATGAGGAGATTGTGATCGGTGCACGTACAGAAGACCATGCGCTCATCGAGCGTCAGCACCGGATCGCACAGTGGAGCGAGCGCTCGATCGAGAAACTCGATATAGCGAGTCATGTATTGCTGTGGATCGGAACCGCGGATCGGCACGAGGTTTTTGTCGAAAAGATCGCCGGCCGTGATCTCTCGGGAAGCAATCGCGGCCGCCAAGCGCGCCTCGATCTGCGCGGCGACCTCGACAGCCGTGCGGATGAATTTGGTATCGATTGTCTCGAAGCCCGAACTCGCGGTCCGCGCCATGATGTTTTCGCTGAGACCGAGAATCTTGTCGGTCCGCCCCGCAGCCGATTGCAGCGCCTTGCTCGATTCTTCGACCGAATCGACCAGCCCGGTCACGGTCTCGGCAAAGCTGTCGCAGCGCTCGGCGATATCGCGCGTCTCGTCGGCGATTTGGCCGACTTTGTCATTCACTTCGGCGACCGCCTCTCCGACCAATCGCATCGCCTGACCGATCGCGGTTGCACTATGCACGACGATCTCGGCGCGCGCTACGCCCTCGCTGCTCTGCGTCAGGAGCCGCCGCAGCTCGCCGCTCAGCTCCAACACGGTGGCGCCGATCTCAGCCGTCGCCTCGCTGGTCTGTTTGGACAGGATTTTGACATCGCCGGCGACGACCGCGAAACCTCGCCCCGCATTGCCCGCGCGGGCCGCCTCGATGGTGGCGTTCAGGGCCAGCATATTGGTCTGCCGGGCGATGCCGCTGATGTTGTCGGCGACATTGCTGATCCGCTTCATCGCCACTTCGAAGACCGCCAGTTGAGTGCCGATCGCGCGCACCGAATCGACCAGAGAGTTGATGGCCAATAGCGCCGTAGCGATCTCGCCGTCCGAGGCCTTGACCTCCTGCTGGGCGGTCGCGGCATTCGCCAGCGTCTGCGCGGCTTTCTCGGCGATCTGTTGATTGCTGGCGACTACCGTATCGGTCGACTGCCGAAGCTCGCCGAACAGATCGGCCTGCCCGTCGACCAATTGGCTGACCCGCTGAACGTCTCCCGCGACATCGGCCATCTCCACGGCGAGTTTGCCGATTTCGATCGCGATCCCTGCGACCAGCAGAGCGGCATTCTCCGCCTGATCCGCCATTGACGACTCCCACTTATAATTGGTCAGAGGTTAGCGCGGTCGCGGATCGATTAGCAACTATCGGGCAAGCGGCAGGCGTTGGCGGAGCTCGTCGACCAGTACCCGCTCGTTCTCCGAGTAGTCCACAGGGACAATCACGAGTTGCACGCCTTTGTCGGCGAACGCCTTTCCGAGGGTCGATTGCAGCTCGCCGATCGCGGCGACTCTCGTTCCCTTGGCGCCGTACGCCTCGGCATATTTCACGAAGTCGGGGTTGTTGAACGTCATCCCGAAATCCGGGAATCCGTCGACAGATTGCTTCCAGCGGATCATCCCGTAGGCGTGATCCTCGATGATCAAGACAACCAAGTTCAGTTTCAGCCGGACGGCGGTTTCCAATTCCTGGCTGTTCATCATGAAGCCGCCGTCGCCGCAGATGGCCATCACGCGCCGCTCGGGATAGAGCATGGCGGCCATGATGGCCGACGGGAGACCGGCTCCCATGGTCGCCAGGGCATTGTCGAGCAGCAGGGTGTTCGCCACGCGGGTTCGATAGTTCCGCGCAAACCAGATTTTGTACATCCCATTGTCCAGCGCCACGATGCCGTCCGCCGGCATGACCTCTCGGACGTCGTGCACCAGACGTTGCGGCGTGAAACGGTCCTCGGCAGCACGCGCGGCAATGCGACTCAATATGCCTTCACGCAGCGGCAGCAGCGCTGTGGCGTTAGGAATTTTTCCCTCGATGCGATCCGCGAGCAGGCGCAGCGAGGCCCCCAGGTCGCCGACGACCTCCGCCTGCGGGAAATACACCTGTTCCACGTTCGCCGGCTGATATCCGACGTGGATGACCTTTGGCCCGTTATCGCCCATGATAAAAGGCGGTTTCTCCACAGTATCGTGGCCTATGGTCACGATCAGGTCGGCGCGCTCGACCGCCTCGTGCACGTAGTCGCGTTCGGATAAAGCGGCTGTGCCCATATAGAGCTCGGTACCGCCCGGCACCGTGCCTTTACCCATTTGCGTGGTGAAGTACGGTATTCGCGTTCGCAACACGAAGTGGGCGAGATCCGAAGTCGACCGCGGCCGCGATGCCGCCGCGCCAAACATCAACAGGGGAAATTTGGCTTGCAGGATGATCCGCGCGGCCCTATCGAGGGCATCCGGGCTCGCCTGTGGAAGCTCCACGGGGTGGGGAGGAATCAGGGCGACTTCCGCGCATTCTTCCGCCGCAATATCCTCGGGCACTTCCAGGTGTACCGGACCAGGACGCTCCTCCTCCGCCACCCGGAAGGCTTCGCGCACCAGAGTCGGGATCATCAGCGGGGAGACGATCTGACGCGACAGTTTGGTCAGAGGCTTCATTGCAGCGACGATGTCCACGACCTGAAATCGCGCCTGCCGCGACGATAGGATTCCTTTCTGGCCGGTGAGCATGATCATCGGCATGGCGCCGAGCAGCGCATAAGCGGCCCCGGTGGAGAGGTTCAGCGCTCCGGGCCCGAGCGTCGTGATGCACACGCCGGGCTTGCCGGTGAGCCTGCCGTAGGTGGCCGCCATGAAGGCCGCAGCCTGCTCGTGGCGGGTCAAGATGAGTTGAATCGTGGACTTGCGGATCGACTCGACGATATCGAGATTTTCCTCGCCAGGGATCCCAAAAATCCGCTCCACACCCTCATTCTCGAGGGCTGCAATCAGCAGATCAGACCCTTTGAACATGACACGCCTCCCGCTGCGATGCCGCAGGGAAATTGCTCGGAACTAGAATTTCAGCACTTTCACATAGCGTACATGGGGCAACGCCCGAAGTTTGTGCTGAATCGCCTCGGGCAGCACCTGATCCACGCCCACAATGGCGATGGCATCCTTGTCCGCGGCCTGGCGGCCCAGGTGAAAGGTCGCAATATTGATATTGGCCTCCCCCAGGATGGTTCCCAGCGCGCCGATGAAACCGGGCTTGTCCAGGTTATTGATCAAAAGCATCACCGGATGGAAGTCCGCCTCCAAGGCCATGCCTTTCACTTCGACGATCTTGGCGCTGCCCGCGTTGACTACACCGGCAAGCGTCCGCCAGCGGCCTCCGGTAAGGACCTTGATCCGGATCAGCGACCCATAGATCGGTGAGGTTTCGCGTCTGGATTCGGTGAGCGGGGTCCCTTTCTGCTTCAAGACCGCCGGCGCGGACACCATGTTCACATCCGGCATCAGCGGCCGCATCAAGGAAGCCAGAGCAACTGCGGTCAGGGGATGGGTATTGAGTTGCGCGACCTCTCCTTCGTATTCGATCTCGACCGCCTCGAGGCCATCGTCGGCAATTTGACCCGCAAAAGCACCGAGCTTGTCGATGAGCCCGATGAAGGGCTTCAGACGCGAGGCATCCTCCGCGCTGATGGAGGCCATGTTGAGGGCGTTGGTTACCGCACCCGACAGCAGATAGTCCGACATCTGTTCGGCAATTTGCAACGCGACGTTTTCTTGTGCCTCGTTGGTGCTCGCGCCGAGATGGGGAGTCGCGACGAAATTCGGCGCGCCGAACAGCGCGCTCTCCCTGGCCGGCTCGGTGACGAAGACGTCAAAACCGGCGGCGGCCACATGCCCGCTGTCGAGCGCCGCGCGCAAGGCCGCCTCATCGACCAGCCCCCCTCGCGCCGCATTCACGATGATGACTCCCCGTTTCGTCTTGCCGAGTGCGTCCACCGACAGGATGTTCTTGGTCTTATCCGTCAAAGGCGTGTGCAGCGAAATCACATCCGCGCGCGTCAGCAGATCCTCCAGTTCGACTTTTTCCACCCCAAGCTTGACCGCGCGCTCCGGCGAAAGAAACGGATCGTAGGCGATCAGCTTCATTTTGAGAGCCAACGCCCGCTCTGCGACGAGCGCGCCGATATTGCCGCAGCCGATCAGTCCCAATGTCTTGGCATAGAGCTCGACACCCATGAAGCGGTTCTTTTCCCATTTCCCCGCCTGCGTGGAGGCGTCGGCCGCCGCGATCTGGCGGGCGGCGGCAAACAGCAGCGCAATGGCGTGCTCGGCGGTCGTGATCGAGTTGCCGAACGGCGTATTCATGACCACGATGCCGCGAGCGGTGGCCGACGGGATGTCGATGTTATCCACCCCGATGCCGGCACGACCGATGACCTTGAGTCTCGTGGCGGCGGCAATTACGTTCTTATCCGCCTTCGTCGCGGATCGAACCGCCAGACCATCGTAGCCGCCGATGATGTTCAGTAGGTCGGCTCTTTTCAGGCCGATGCGCAGATCCGCCTCCACGCCGCGGCTGCGGAAGATGTCGAGAGCTCTCGGACTCAGTTCATCGGCAATGAGAACCTTGGGCACGGAATCTCCTCACCCTGCGGCTTTGAGCAGCGCGAAGCAGTCTTCAAATGCCCAGTCGAGCCAAGGGGTCAGGGATTGCACGTCGCTGCGCTCGATGGTGGCGCCGCACCAGATGCGCAAGCCCGGAGGCGCCGATCGATACGATGCCGCATCGAGGGCCACGCCTTCCCTCTCCAGAATCGCCGCCAGATTCTTCGCAAACTCCGCCTGAACGGCCGACGGCAGCGAGGTCACACGCTCATCGACCACCATGAGGCAAACGCTGGTGTTGCTGCGAATCGCCGCGTCCGACACCAGAAAATCCACCCAGGGTGTCCGCGCCACCCATTCCGTCAGCACCTGCGTGTTGGCGTTCGCGCGAGCGTGCAACGCACCCAGACCGCCGATGCCTTCCGCCCACTTCAGCGCATCGATATAGTCCTCGGCGGCCAGCAACGACGGCGTGTTGATGGTGGCGCCGTCGAACAATTCCTGATCGAGTTTACCCTTTTTGGTCATGCGGAAAATCTTCGGCAGCGGCCGGGGCGGCGCGTAACTTTCCAATCGGGCGACCGCGCGCGGCGAGAGAATCAACATGCCGTGAGCACCCTCCCCGCCCAGCACCTTCTGCCACGAGAAGGTCACTACGTCGCATTTGGACCACGCGACGGGCTGTGCGAAGACGGCACTGGTCGCATCGTTGAAGGTAATGCCTTGGCGATTCGCCGGGATCCAGTCGAAGTTTGGAATCCTTGCACCCGAGGTCGTTCCGTTCTGCGTGAAGACGATGTCCGCCGTTTCACGCGCAACCGACAGATCGGGCAGCACGCCGTAGGGCCGGCCGACATGAATGCGGCAATCGGCGACCTGTAATTGCTCGACCGCATCGGTCACCCACTCTTCGCCGAAGCTCTCCCACGCGAACACATCGACCGGGCGCGCACCCAGCATCGACCACAAGGCCATTTCCACTGCGCCGGTGTCGGATGCCGGAACGATCGCGATCTTGAAATCCGCGGGCACGCCCAAGATGGCACGCGTGCGGTCGATCGCCTCTTTGAGCTTTGCTTTGCCGGGTTTCGAACGGTGCGAACGGCCGAGAGGTGCACCGTCGAGGGCCTGAAGGGTCCACCCCGGACGTTTCTTGGTCGGGCCCGATGAGAATCGGGCATCAGCCGGACGGACACCCGGCGGTTTATTGCGTGTCATCGAATTGTACTCCCATCCTCACAGATGAGCGTCCGCCGTTGGGAGCGGATGGCCCGCTGCGAAGGATAGAGAATCTTAGCCGTCTGTCAATCGATTCGTTGCCCAGTCACATAACCTCCAGTCATAAGCGTATGCAGGTTGAGCCTAATGGCGATCCCACCACTACGCTAGAATTGTGCAGTCATCTCTGTTCGACGGGTCATCTATCTTGTCTTCAATCAGTACCGAGCGCGTGCTCAAAGTTCGCCACTGGACCGATACACAATTCACCTTCACCACGACACGCGATTCCGGCCTGAGGTTCGAGAACGGGCAATTCGTCATGGTTGGCGTAGAGGTCGATAGCCGGCCGATGCTGCGCGCGTACAGCATCGCGAGCGCGAACCACGAAGACGTTCTGCGTTTCCTCAGCATCAAGGTTCCGGATGGGCCGCTGACATCCCGGCTGCAGCACATTCGCGCGGGCGATCAGATCCTCGTCAGTCGAAAACCCACGGGCACGCTGGTGTTGCACGATCTGAAACCGGGCAAGCGCCTCTACCTGCTGAGCACCGGAACGGGCGTGGCTCCCTTCATGAGCGTCATCAAGGATCCTGAGACCTATGAGCGCTTCGAACACGTGGTCCTCGTGCATGGAGTGCGCTGGTCGTCGGAAACTGCCGTCGTCGAGCACTTCATCGAGGATTTGCAGGAACACGAGATCCTCGGCGAGTCGGTGCGCGAGAAACTCCGCTACTACCCGACGATCACCCGCGAACCGCATCCCAATCACGGCCGGCTGACGACCTTGATCGAATCCGGCAAGCTGTTCCGAGACTTGAGTTTTCCCGCTTTCGACCCCCGCCTCGACCGCGTAATGGTCTGCGGCAGCCCCGCGATGCTCACCGATACCTGTGCGTTGCTGGACTCGCGCGGATTCGAGATCTCCCCTCATATCGGCGAACCGGGCGACTACGTGATCGAGCGGGCTTTCGTACAGCGATAGGTCCTCACGGCATCGCGCACGCCGCTCAGGCGTGCCCGACGCCGAGGAGTTTCTCGACCGCCTCGAGCAAGTCCTCGGCCTCAAACGGCTTGGTGAGCACGAGATGCGCTCCCGCCTCCTCGGCCGACGCAAGGTAGGCATTGGTCGTTATCGCCGTGGGTTGGTAGCCCGCGACGCCGAAGTTACCGCCTCCGGAAATGGCGATGATGCGAACGAGCGGAAAGGCCTTGCGAATCGATTCGATGGCTTGCACGCCGTTTATCTTCGGCATGATGATGTCGGTGATGACGAGATCCGTCGGAGTGCGCCCCAGTTGGTCCAGTGCGTCCGTCGCATTCTCGGCGGTGACGCACCGCATATCCGGCGAGATCGAGCACGCATTTGACTGAATCGCGCACGTCGCGCTCGTCATCGATGATCAGTATTCGTTGCATCTGCGTCACGCACCGGCAGCCATCACATCGCCTACCGTATTCACCTCGAAGACCGCAGGAAAAAATACTCTGAATGTGGTGCCCTCGCCAATTTTCGTCTCAACCGTAATGCTGGCACCGAAGCTCTCGACGATCCCATGAACCACCGAAAGCCCCAGACCGGTCCCCTGACCCACGGACCGCGTGGTGAAGAACGGCTCGAATATGCGCTCGACCGTATCCGGGTCCATTCCGTGCCCCGTGTCGCTGACCCAAAACTCGACGCGCGGCGGCTCGCCGGCGCCGCCGGCGTCGGGCCCTCGGATAGCGCAGGCCGATGGTCAACACGCCATCCGCGCCCTCCATCGCCTGGTAGGCGTTGGTGCACAAATTTATCATCAGATGCAGCGCGAGCGTGGCGTCGGCTTTCACCAGCGGTATCGCGTCGGCGATCTCCGTCCGTATTTCGATACTCGGCGGCGCGAGCGCGGAAAAGAGGTTCAGTCCTTCGGTCGCCACAACCCGCAGATCGATCAGGGCGAGCTTCGCCTCGTCGAGCTCTCGGCTGAATGTCAGAATCTTCTTGACGACGTCCTTGGCGCGCCGTGCCGCCGCCAAGCACTCGCTCGAGATTCGCGCGCGATCCGCTCGCAAGCGACGCATCCTTCAGTACCGTGTCGGTAAAGAGGATGATGGGCACCAGCACATTGTTGATTTCGTGGGCGATGCCGCCGGCGAGCGTGCCGACCGTCTCCAGTCGTTGACGATGCCGCAGTTGCCTCTGCAATTCCTCGCGCCGCGCCTCGGATTGTTCCTTCTCCTTGATCTTGTCCTGGAGCCGGTGATTGACGCCGACCAGCTCGTGACGCATGCCCTCGAGATCCACCGCCAGGTCGTGGAGCTCGCGAATGCCGGTGCTGACATTGAGCACCCGTGCGTAGTCGCCCGAGGCGATGGCGCGGGACACATCCTGCAGCCGATGGATCGGCCGCGACAAACGATAGCTCAGGACGATGGCGATGCCGATCGCCACACTCAAGTAGCCCGCCAGCAGCCACAGCATGCGGCCGAGGGCGAGGTGAATCCGATCCTGCGGCGGGCAATTCGTCGAAGCCGAGACGCAATTCGGCGCTGTGCCCCGCGTGAACGATGGGCAGCACGATGAAGTAAATGCCATCGCCCCCCTGCCCAAAGCCCAAATCCGTGTGGCGGGGCGCCACGATATCGGAGGAACCGAGCCGGCTGCGCGTGCCCACGCCGCGATCGAACAGTTCAGCATATCGGGCCTCTCCGTGAAGTACGGCAAGGTCGAGCAGATCTTCGGTTCGCTGGCGGGAGTCGAGCGCGACGCCGACTTCGAATTCTTCGGCGAGTACCCGGGCAAAGGTCCGCGCATGCTCGACGAACAAATCTTCGTGACTCGTCCGAATCACATATCCCATGCCGAAGAATAGCGCCGGCAGAAGGACGATGTGCACCGCCACCACGCACAGCGTCACGTAATTTGCGAAAGACGCTCTTACTCGCGCCATATCAGTACTCGTCGCTCCTGCGCCTCGCCCTTCGGGCCGCCGCGTTCGCGGCGTTCAAATCGGCCCGGGGCCGACTTAGTCGTACCATAGTACCCTCAGGATCTTGATTCGGGGGTCGTGCGCCACATCTTTGGCCCACGTATAGCTGACGGCTGTCGGGTCGGCTTCGACAGCTTTTATCAGCAGCGCGATGTCCTTGTAGACAATCGGTTTGATTTGACCCTGAATGAGGGTCAGCCGCAGTACGCTGCGGTCATAGGTCGTATCCGACATGGAAACGATATTCTGCAGAAAGATTTCCTTGATGCGGGAATCGGCTTCGTCGAGCACGGGCCGCAGCCGATCGCCGTCGTAGGTCACGGTCAGGCCGAGGAACAACTTTCTGAGCTCAAGAGAGTCCAATTGTTCGACTTTGCTGTCCCTGCTCACGATGAGCACGAGCTGCTCCGCCGCCCATGCCGGCTGCATCGCCGCCAGAAGCGTGAGAAACACGGCCGTGGCCGCGATCTTAGTCACGGAATTGCCGCGCTCCACTGCGCACGTAGTTCGTTCGAGGCCTGGGTCAGGGCGACGATATGAGATATCTCGAGGGTGAGCGCCTGGCGGCGGGTATAGTCCCAGCGCACTCCGAGAGCCTGGCGCCGCAGCGCAATCTCGAGATCGCCGTCAGCATCGTCGAATAGGGCGACATAGCGCGACTCCTGCATTCGCGCCGAGTCTTCAATACGGCCGAAGATCGTGAACCGTCTTAGCAGCTGCCTTTCAACCTGCAGGTAGCCCGATGAGAAGCTTTCTCTGCGATTGATCTCCGTCAACGCAACGTCGACGTAATAGTCGGCTGCGACGACGCGCCACGGCTCCGACATCCAATCGATGTATGCACCGTAAATATCGAGCTTCGCTGCATTCGAGTGCAAAGACGCCAGGGTGCGGGCACTACTGACGGAGAGGTCATCGTGCCCGAACAACAACCCCATGCTGCTGGCGCCGACGTACTGCGGCAGGTAGGCGAGGCGTCCCGTCACCGATAGCCGGTGCCTCCCGGGATTGGGCCCGATCAGATCGATGGGATCCAACTCGTGATCCGACAAGGCGGGCGAGGCGCCGATTCCGCCGGACATCTGGATTGCCCCGTCCTTGCCCAGCGACTGGCGCGACTCGAACAATGCTCCGGTGATGTGCTGAGGGATTACCCCGTGTTCGTCCTCCCAACGTTCGATATAGGGACGCGTGATATCGGTCTGCAGATATTGCCCATGATGATGTTCGGTGTTCCAGGCGCTCGCGGGTTGATGAAAGCGACCAAGCCAAAGCACCGTTTCGGGAACGAACTCGAAGCCCATCTGAAGCCGCTCGAGGTCGCGTTCGTCGGGCGTTATGTAATACTCGCCGAACACGCGGAATTGATGTTGAGTAGCGCCAAAAACCACGTCGGCGTCGATCCAAGGATCGGCGTCTCCCAGGCGTGTCTGCCGGGTTCCGTGAAACGCTTCTGCGGCGACGAAAACCTCAAAATCGCTGGATGAATGTTCGTGTTGGGCGAGTGCCGCATTCGCCCAAGGAAGACTCAAAAGGACGCAAAGCAATATCTCCCGGAGATGGATATGGGGCATTCCGATGGCTCCAGCCGCAGGGGCTTGCGGTTCAATGACATTGCACATAAGCTTCCGGGAGAATAACGCAACGCATCAGACGTCGGCCCCGCGGGGAATAATGATCGGATTGACTTGATGCCACGAATCTATAAAGGACACGCGGGAGTCCTCGCCTATCGGCGTCCACGCCTGCGTGTGGTCCTCGCCGATGAACACACCATCCTTCGCCGGGGCTTGCGGGCCATGTTGGAAGGAGAGTCTGATCTCGAGATCATCGGTGAAGCGAGCGGGGTATCGGATGCGATCGCCCTGGCGAGATGCCTGCAACCGGACGTCGTCATCACTGATGTGTTTGAAGATCGGGGCGGAATCATGGCGATCGGCGAGATGCACCGCGAATGCGCGGGGGTGCGTATCGTGATGCTGACGGGCTGCCGGGATCCGGAATGCGAGCATGCCGCCCTCACGGCCGGCGCCCACGCCTATATCGTCAATGATTCGCCGATCGAAGTGTTGCTGCGCGCGATTCGCGCGGAGAACCCCGATTTTGACCTTTTGGCGATACCGCGGCCCTCTGAAACGCATGGGCAGCGTTTGACGGAGGAACTTTCGGAAGCGCCGCTGGCAGAAATGACGGTGCGCGAGCGGGAGGTGCTGATCGGCGTGGCGCTCGGTTATTCGAGCAAACGGATTGCCGGGAATCTCGGGCGCAGCGTCAAGACCATCGAGAAACACCGCTTTAAAATGATGCATAAGCTGGGTCTGCGCAATACAGCGGCCGTGACGCGTTACGCGATGGACCACGGTTTGCTGGACGCCGACAGTAAGGCCCACGAATTGCCCCCCGCAAGGCATCCCTCCAAGAACTAGGTCCAGCCCGGCATGCGCTCGGCCGCCGGCATCCGGATCGGCGCTATGGTTCGGCCAGGATGGCTTTCTGCCGATCCCGGTACACATCGTCCGTAATGAGTCCCTCGTCGTAGAAATGCTTCAGCTCGCGCAGCCTTGCCTCCTTCGATGCGACAGTGTGGGCAGGGCTCGCCGCCACAGGGCTGGCCGCCACCTGCGCCGGAGGCGCCGAAGCGGGCAACGGATCTGCCGCTGCCACACGAGGCGCTGCAGCCGTGCGCCCGGACTTCTCAGGGTCGACGCAGGCTTTGAGACATTGATTATGTTCCGCCGGGCATTCCACCGCGGCGCGCTCTGGAAAATTAGCGAATATCTGGGGACATTGATCGTAATGCGCATTGCAGGAAGCGGTACAGGCCGACTGGCTCATCTCAGGGCCCCGCGCCCACGGCACGGGAGGCACGGTACCGCAGCCACTCAGAATCAAGACCAATGCCGCGGCTCCGCCCTTCATCGTCAATTCCCCCCCTTTCCGCTCGATGCACCATGTTCCCCCCGGGAGAGGCGCAGCGAATTATGCACCACGCATACGCTCGAAAGCACCATCGCTGCCGCCGCGACTACCGGTCGCAACAGGCCATAAGCGGCAATGACGACCGCCGCGGCATTGTAGGTGAATGCCCAGATGAGATTCTGCCGAACGATGCGCAATGCCCTGCGCGCCAGTTCGAGCAAGCGGGGAATCTCGAGAAGGTTTTCACGTAATATGATGACGTCGGCCGACTCTTTGGCCAAGTCGGCGGCGGGCCCGAAGGCGATACCGACATCCGCGGCGCCGAGCGCCGGTGCGTCATTGACGCCGTCCCCGACCATGGCGACCAGTCCGGCCGACATGCGCAGAGCGCGCACGCGCAATGGTTTGTCGGTGGGCGACAAGTCGCCGGCGAAATCCGTGCAACCGATGCTTTCGGCGACGCGCGCCACCACTTCCCGACGATCTCCGGAAAGCATGTGGCAGGACACCCCCATCTGACCGAGGGCCTGCACCGTTTCGAGCGCTTCGGCCCGGCGCGGATCGTCGAGAAGCAGCTCGCCGGCGAGACGTCCATCGATCGCAATCGCGACTGCACTGCAGCCGGTTTCGACTACCGATGTAGCGGGCAATTCGACGCCGCGGGCCGCGAGCCAGGATGATTTGCCCACCTCGACCTGATGATCCTCGACGCGGCCCCAAGCGCCGCCGCCGGCCGCCAAGCGCACATCGATGGCAGCGGGAACCGACTCGCCGCGTGCCTGCGCAGCCGCCACGACGGCGCGGGCGTACGGATGGCTCACCTGCTGCTCCACCCCGGCTGCAAGCCTCAAACTCTCTTCGGCGCCGGTGATTGCGCCGGCCGAGGCCCGGTAATCGACGACCTGCGGCCGGCCCAGGGTGATGGTGCCCGTCTTGTCGAATGCCATCACTCGGACCCGCGACAGCGCTTCGAGGACCGCGCCGCTGCGCACCAAGCAGCCGCGCCCGATCGAGCGGGACAGTGCGATGGTGGTCGCCATCGGAGTGGCGATGCCGAGAGCACAGGGGCATGCCACCACCAGCACCGCCAGCGCCGCCTGGAAACCCCGCTCCCACTCGCCCGCCAAACCCCAAGAGCAGCAGCTGACGATTGCAATCAGCAGCACCGCGGGTATGAAGATCGCGATGACCCGATCCACCATCGCCTCGATCGGCGCCCGGCGGTCGCGAGCCTCGATGGCAAAGCGCTCGACCCGATCGGCGAGCGTCTCGGCGACGCCCGACGCGCAGACCGAGAATGCGCCATCCACCGCGGTCGAGCCCGCGCTCACGGGATCCCCGGCCGCGACCAAGCGTGGCCGCCATTCCCCGGTCAGCAAGGGCTCGCTGACGTCGGCGCTGCCCGACGCCACCGTTCCATCCACCGGAATCTCTTCACCGGCACGCACATGGACGATCTCGCCCCGACGCACCGACGTGGGTGCAACATGCACTTCCACACCATGGCGAAACAGCCGCGCTTGGCGGCGCGTGCGGCTCATGGTCGGCAGGAGAAGCGCGAGCGCCCGGCGCCGTGACTCGGCATCCAGATACTGGCCCAGTGTCACGAAAACGAGAACCATCGTTCCGGAGTCGTAGTAAAGACTATGGCCGCCGGACAGGGTTTGGGTGGCAGAGAAGCCGATGGCCGCCAGCGCACCGAATCCAATGAGTGTCTCGAGCGTGAGTCGACCGCGGAATAGTCCGCGCACCGCGATACTGAGAATCGGTATGCCGAGCAGCGCGAACACCGCAAGCGCACAGAAAAACATGATCCATGAACTGGTGCGCACGACTTCAGGACCGAGAGTGTCGAGCGTGCCGAAATAGGCCAAGCTCTGGAACATCATGATATTACCGCTGAGAAGCGCGGCAAGACCGAGCTTCGCCAGAAACCAGTCGGCGCGGCCGCCCTCTCCGGCATTGCCGATGACGCGAAACACGAGAACGCAGCCAACGCAACAGAACAACAGCGTTTCCTCGCCGTCGGTCTCCCGGTGCGGACGGACAGGCAGCGGCAGCCGGCAATGCGCGCACTGTCGCGACGCCAGCCCACGGATGACACCGGCGTGAGTTGTCGACATCACCACCATCCCGTCGGCGGCACCAGTCCAAGGCTCGCGAGTCCGCGCAATATCAAGAGCGCTCCCAGACCAGCCAACAGCACGCCCGCCAGCCGCTGCGCCCTCACGCGGCGCAGTAGCGTCTGCGGAAGCAGCGTCATCGCAAAAACGGCGGGCAACGTTCCCAACCCAAACACCAGCATCGTGAAAGCGCCCATGACGGGCGTTCCCGCAAGCGACGCTCGGCTCGCCGCTGCGTAGACCAGGGCGCAAGGCAGCCAGCCCTGCAAAGCTCCCAGGAGGACCGGCACAGCGGCCGGAGGCGCCCGATTCAAACGCATACGGCCTGCGATGAACCAACGTCCCAACCCTGCCAGGGCCAAGATCCGCGCCGGATCGCGAAACCAACCGATCATCGACAAACCGAAGATCACGGCGGCGCCCCCGGCCGCAATCGCCACGATGCCGGTCACGCCGAAGCGGCTTGCCGCCGCTTGGGCAATCTGACCGAAGGCCCCGACAATGAGGCCGATCAAACTGTATGTCGCGATGCGCCCAAGATTGAAGAGCACCCGCAGGCCGCAACGTGCTGCGGGGGTCGCGCCCCGGGGGACGAATTGGGCCGTGCACATTGCCACGTAAGGCCCGCACATGGCGACGCAATGGGCACTGCCCAGCAGGGATGCGCCGAACAGCAGCACCAGGTCGCCGCCCATCGGTAGCTCAGCGTGATGGTGATGCACGACGTGCCTGAGGCTTATCGCCCCGAGGCCTGCGCCGTGCCCGAGTTCACGTCGCCGCTGTCCTTCGGCCAAATTTGATATTTGCTCTCTTCAACATCCCGGAACTGCCCCGTGCGCACCGCCCACAGAAAGATGCACCACGCCGACATGGACATGAGGAATGCACTGAAGAACATGTAAAAGGTGATGTCCATTCAAATTCCCTCCTGAATTGCCGGCAGCTCCGGAACTTGCAGGTTCCACGCAACGCCCATCACCCGATTCAGCACCACAAATGCTGCTGCCGTCATCAGTGGCTGGGAAATCACGATGCCGAGGAATCGCATGAAAGCGCGGTCCGCGATCTGGCCCGCCGGAATCAGCGCATAGGTCGAGGTAAACCGCAGCAGGAACCACGCCAGCAGCAGATTTGTGGCGATATAAACCGTCCAACACAGGATGATTGCCGTCACTCCGCCTCGGTTCAACGGCGCTCCCGCGACCACTGCGAGAAACAGGGCAAGCCACACCATAAACAAACCGAACAAGAGGCGCCACTGGCCCTCGATCTCCGCCGCGGGCGGGCGGGCGACGCCGATCCGCTCCTTCAGCAACCACGCCGCCAGCCACACGGCAGGCAGGAGCAATGCCGGCAGCATATACGAGGCGAACGCAATCTCGATGATCCGAAAGAACATTTGCGCCATCATTGCTCCTGCGCCAGTGCGAGTTTCCCGCTATCGCGCGGCCGAGAAACCGGCACGCGACGGCTGCGGTGGTTTTCCCCGCTCGGTGGCTAAAGATAAAGCATAGTAAACCAAGGCCCACCGCCGCTTGTCGGCGAACGCCTGCTTGTCCGCATCACTCATCTTGTCGAAATCCGCCGCAGCGGGTAAACCCGCCACGTATTTCTGCAGTTCGTTCAGGTCCTCTTGGCTGAACATGGGCTTTCCCTTCGCCTGCGTCTTCCACGCGTTGAGGTCGGGGAACGCCTCGCGCGGGTACAATATGGTGTCGTAGAACGACGGCATCGGCGTACCGTTGAGTCCCGTATTGAAGGTGCGGAACACGTCGGCCGGCGAGTCGCCGAACTTGAATGCACCGGTGGTGAAGTCGAAGGGCCGGATCGGCGTCTCCCAGTCGTCAACCAGTTCGTTCGACGAGGGGCCGTCGCCCTTGCCCGCATTTCCGTGGCACGACCAACATTGCAGCGTGCGGTAGACCATGCGGCCTTCTTGAATGACCGAGGCCGGAACTTCCTTCAGACTCGGGTACGGCGGCGTCGGTATCTGTATAGGCTCGGGAACCGGTTCTGATTTGAAGCGCGGAGAAAAGGTCTTCACGTAGTCGACCAGATCCCAGCGGTCCTGTTCCGGAATGATGTGACCGTCGGCGGCATTGCCCCAGGCGGGCATGATCTGACCCTTGCGTACGCCGCGGGAAATGGTGCGGAAGATGTCCTCGTCCGTCGGCAGCGCGCCGGACGGTGTCGTGCGGCTCTTGAAGGCCGCTGTCGTGAAATCACGCGGCTGCGGATTGAGAAAATGGTAGGCCGCATTGAAATTGGTCGAGACGCTGGAGTCCGCGGTGGTTCGGCCATTGCCGTACGCACCGTGGCAGCCGGCGCACTTGGTCTCGAAAATGGCCTTGCCGCGGCTTTCGCGAAGCGCGAGCGGCTCGTTGGTGGGCGAGCGGTGCGTCGCCGGCCAGCTCTCCCAGGTCCGCCAGTCGCCGATGGCGGTTCCAATCTTTTGCATGTAGGCCTCGACACCCACCATCTCTTCCGACGGAACCGGTCCGTAGTCGTGCATGTCGACGATGCCGTCACCGTGACTACCGTCTGCGTTTACCGGCCAGGTATCCAGTTCCGCGAAATTCGCGGGCTTCTGCCCGATGGCATCCAATTCGGATTTCGTGACTCGCCCATCGTGGTTCTTGTCGTAGGTCTCGATGAATGCGGTCACCGCGCGATCGTGCTGCGTGTCCTCGGTGAACAGCCACGAATAGGCCGGCATCATCGACTCCGGTTCCACGGCTCGCGGATCCCAATGATGAGCGTAGTGCCACTCGTCCGATCGGCGGTTGCCCTCGCGTGACAGATCCGGACCGATGCGTCGCGTGCCGAACATTTGCGGCACGTCGTAAATGAATTCTCCGGCCTGGCTGACCGGACCCCATTTGTCGGTATCGCGATTGACGGGTCGTACGAATTGCGAATGGCAATACCAGCAGCCCTCGCGAATGTAGACTTTCCGGCCGAGATTCTCGATCGCCGTGCGATGCGGGGTCGCGACTACCTGACCATCCACGTTTTTCACGGTTTCCGGCCGGGTGAGCGATTTTTCGAGATATGGGATCAACCCCTGGCTGGTCATGGCGAGAGCGTAGAAGCCCAACGCTGCGATGAGAATGACGGGTTCGATGCGCTTCATGGATTAGGACCACTTCGGTTCGGGCAAATAATTGGCGGGAGCTCCTGACGGCACCGGAATGGGCTTGCCGTGATTGATGGTCATATATAGATTCCAGAAACCGAGTGCCGCGCCGATGTCCATTGTGATGCCCGCAAGCGAGCGGACGAGCCAGTAGGGCTTCATGGCGGACATCGAGTCGACGAAGTCCGCGCCCGCTTGCAGCATGGTCCCCTGCATGAGTCCTTGGATCGTCAAGTCGAAGGCCATGATGGAGAAGCCGACCACCGTGAGCCAGTAGTGCCATTGCGCGCAGTTCTTCGAGTAGAGCTCGCGCCCCGCCAATCGCGGGGTCACCCAATACATGCCGGCAGTCGCCCAGATCACGAACGTGCCGAACACGGTCAGATGCGAGTGGCCGATGACGAAATCGGTGAAGTGCGTCAGCCGCTGCATTTCCCGCAGCGCTTCGGTCGAGCCCTGAAAACAGCCGACGAAATAGTACAAGGCGCCGATGATGATGAACTTGGCCGGAAAGGAGTCCTGGAACTGCTTCCAGGCCCCGACGAAGGTGCCATAGAAATTTGCCACCACGGTCCAAACGGGAATGATCAACATCATCGAGGCCACGATGGCGATCGTCTGCGTCCAGTATGGAATCGGGCTGTAGATGTAGTGGTGCGTTCCCACGAACGGGTAGAAGAACGCCAGTGCCCAGAATCCGACCAACGAAAGTTTATGGCTGTACAGCGGGCGTTTCGCCGCGAGCGGCAGAAAGTAGTAGGCCACCCCAAGACCCGCGGGCGTAATCCACAGGCCGACGACGTAGTGAATATAGAGTCCGTGCATGGCGGCGTTGTTCACGCCGGGCATCGAATAGGGAAGAATGAAGTGACCGAATGCGTAGTTGAGCGCCGTCCAGATATACGCCGCGGTCAGGTACCAAAGGGTGACATAGAGCCGCGGTTCAGTCCGGTTCTTGACCGTCCCCAATATTTGGATGGTGAGCATGCACAGCACGATTTCAACCGGGATGCTGACCCACAGCGGAAATTCACCCGCCTCGATGCCGCTGTTGTAGCCGAGAGCCAGTGAGATGAAGCCGACGGCCAGGCCGATGTTCCACATCCAGAAAATGTGGTGGCCCCATCGCTCTTTGTACATCGGCACGCCGCATAACCGCGGAACGATGTAGTAAGTCAGGCCGATGACGGCTGTGGAGAATCCGCCGAAGACTACACCCATGACATGCACCGGACGGAGTCGTCCCCACGTGAGCCAGGAAATGTGACCCAAGAAGTCGTAGTAGTTGAATTTGATCGCGACGATCGCACCCACGGTGGGCGCGAACACCAGCCAGAAAGAAGCGGCCGCCATGTACCGCAGAATGAGCTCGCGATCGAACAGTTCGCCGGTTGCGGTCGCATAGACGCGGGGAGTTGCCGGTCCGTGCTCGAACATCGCGTTTGCCGTGGTGCTCATGGTTCAACCCTTGTCCGTCCAGAATACGATCGTGTACCAAATCATCCAGACGAACATCACTGCATAGACGATGGCGAGCCACGTCGGGACGATCCCGTGCCGCTCTTCGATTCCCGGGCCCTCGTAACGCGTGATCGACTCCGAATGGCTGTCCTTGTCGCTCACTTGGTATCTCCCGACGGATTGTTGACCACCGTGCCTGCGAAATTCTTTGCGTACCCCGGACTCAAGCTCTGAATGAAATGCACCAGATCCCAGGCGTCGGCGCTGCTCAGGGAATCGGAGAAGGTCGGCATGGGTGTCCCGGACAGGCCCGCCATGAACACACGATAAATGTCGGTCGATTGATCTCCGCATTTCACGTGCCCTTTCGTCAGATCATACGGAACGATCGGGTTGCCCCAATCATCCTTCAACTCGTGCGCGGAAGGCCCATCGCCCTGTCCACCGGCACCGTGGCATTGCGAACAGTTGTACTTCACGTAGACCGCCGCACCGCGCGTGACCGACGCATCGCTATAGCCGGGATCGGGAGGAATCACGATCGCGGTCTGCGGCTTTTCGGCGGCAAAGCGCGGTGAGAACGTCTTGACGTAGGCGATCACGTCGCGGCGCGACCGCTCATCGAGCACCTTCCACGTCGGCATGTACGTGCCGTACAGACCGTTGAACAACGTGTGCTCGAGATCGGAATCGAGCGGCAGCGAACCGGACGGCGTACTGCGCCACTTATAGGTACCCTGGCGATAGTCACGCGGTTTGATGCTCATGTATTCGGCTGCCTCGCCTTGGCCGTTGCCCTGATCGCCGTGACAGGACATGCAATAGCGTTCATACACCAGCTTGCCGGTCTTGGCGTCGCCGGTTTCGGCCGCCGAGGCGGCGCACATCGCCAAAAGAAGCCCGGCGATTGCCGGAAAATTATGCGCGATTCGATTAGTCATAGATTCTCTCCTCAAGGACGCGGCCGCTCGCGTCTTTCAATAAGCGAAGTCGACCCCCAGCATGATGTTCTCGGTGCGCTGATCCAACCCTGCGTAGCCGACTCCCTTGGCATTGAGCGAGGAGACTTCGGCATGAAAGGCCACTTCGTCGCGGATGCTGTAGGAGATGGTATAGATCACGCCCAGCGTCCATTGATCCTGATTGTTATAGTTCGATGGCGCCGTCAGCAGCGGCTGGTTCTGATTGCGCACGGTATCGTAGCGGCCGAACAGGGACCAGTGGAGCAGGTCGGCGGGCGGCACCCAGATCGCCTCCAAGAACCCGCCGTTCCAAGTGCCCGTGCGATCGGCAGGGGTGATACCGTCCGCCGTCAGCAGCAGTCCTTTCTTATCTGCGCCGTGCCCGTAGACCAGGTCCAGGTGCAACGGTGCAACCGTCGGTCCGATCCAAACGTTCGCTTCCACCCCATAGCGGGTCGACGCCTGCAGATGACTGCCGCTGCCCGGAATGGGCACGCCGCCGGAAGTGAGGAATTGAGTGGGATAGTTGGCCTGGACGCCCCAAACGCCCACTTCGGCCTCGGAGATGGGCCCATTCTTGAAGCGGAAGTACTGTTGAAAGTGGCCGTACACCGACGGCGAACTCAGTGCGTTTTGCGAACCCAACGAATCGTGTGCCGAGAAGACGTCGACGCTGTAGCGCGTGAGGTCGGTAGCGTTGTGCCCCTGGAATTCCACGCCTCGTTGATTCTCGCCCATATCGTAGGACGACAAATTACTGCCGCCGGGCACGCCCGGATGATAGGAATACATCAAAAAGCTGTCCGTCAGCTCCAGGTTTCGATGCGCGGACGACGGCAAATCGATTTCATGCTGCCCCACGCGGATGTTCAACCAGTCGGAATTGTTGATTACGCGGGTAAAATAGGCCCAATACGATTCGAGATGCACATTGCCGTCCGAGGCGAAACCCGTCGGCACGACCAGGAACGAAATGTTCTTGGTCAACACGCCGGCCATCAGAAGGTCCATCGAAGCATCGGCAACGCCGCCGGAGCCGATGTCCTTCACACCCTGATCGGTGATCTGGTTCGTGACTTTCGTATAGACGTAGGTCGGTACCACGTGCACCGCAACCGGCCAATATCCGGGGTCGGCCGTGACGGTGTCGTCGCGTCCCATACGCAATTGATAGCCGTTGTCGCGAAATGCCCGGCCGAAATCGTTCAACACCGGCCACGCCTCGTGGCAGGCGGTGCAGCGCAATGAATACTTGCGTGCAAATGCCGGGATGGCCGAAGCCGGCGAGACGAATACGAACATCACGATCGCAAACACCGTGAACCGCAGGAATACCTGCAGCGATCCCTTGCATCTCATGTCACTGCTCCCTCACGCCGAGACTCTTCCCCGCGCTACGATTAATTATTTGGCCTGATTATTTGACCGCGAGTGTGATCTTGGCTTTTGCCGTCTGGCCGGCGGCGACCACCACGGGTTCCGACTTCTCGCCCGCCGCCTCGTGCCACGTCACCAATGTGTAGGTGCCCGGCGGCACATCCTTGATGGTGAAGTGTCCGTCGGCGCCGGTCGTCGTGTAGTACGGATGATCGAGTTCCATGATCCACGCATGCATCCACTCGTGCGCGTCGCACTTGACTTTGATGAGCCCCGGGCTGCCCGGCAGCGGCTTGGTCACGGAAAATCCCTTGAAGGGCAGCGCGATGTTATAAATCGTCGCATTGGTCTCCGCGTTTTGCGGATGGGTATTGTGCAGAACCGTGTCATTGGAAGAGATTTTGACCGACTCCCCCACCATCGCGCCTTGGACGCGTGGGCTGAACATGCAGTGCTCATTGACGAGAGCAAGGGGTTCGCTCGGAGCGGCCTTGCCTTTGGTGATGTCCTTGAGATAAACGATCACGTTCTCGAGTCCGCCGCCGGCACCCACCGTGTAGGTCGGATCCGGAATGGAGGTGCCGCAGTAGTCCTGGTTCTTGGTGACCTTGATTGGGGGCTCGGTCGGTGCCGTTCCCGACAGCGTCACGACACCGTCAATCGTGCCGCCGTTCGTCACGGTCACAACGTCGTAAGCCGCCAACACCGGCGGCGGCGCAAGCAGCGCAAGCGCGCCGACAATCGTCACGCTAGCGCACATAACAAACGTTTGCATTCGGGCGGTGGCGTCAATTTCGCTAAACATATAATCTCCCCACGTCATGATTTCCTTCGCGATACGACCGGCGAAAGCCCCTGCGGGACCCTCCCCCACGTTCTTCTTCTGCCGAAACTCCTCCCTGTCCCGGCGCTCGGTGCCGGTACATTGCAGCGCGGTCGGCGTCATCGCAATGGGAACTTCTACTTGCTGTCGGGGCACCGATGGGTAGATCTACCCACGCGCTACTAACGCCGGCCACTCTCAGGGTCGACGTCATCGATGCACCGTCGATCGCTGTTCGACGCCGCGCACTGTGGTCGGCCTGCGTTGCGCACGCCCTTCACGACGGTTACACCGATCTCATTTATGTGCTGCTGCCCGTCTGGCAAGCCGAGTTCGCTCTCAGCTACCAAGCACTCGCGATACTGCGCGCGAGTTATGCCGCTACCATGGCCGGGCTACAGTGGCCGGCCGGCCGGCTGGCGGAGCGGTACGGCGGACGGGCTGTTCTAATCGCAGGAACGGTCTTGGCCGCGCTGGGTTACGCGTTTGCCGGGCTATCGGGCACCCTGGTCGGCCTGTGTGCCGCACTGGCCCTGTCGGGAAGCGGATCGAGTACTCAGCACCCGCTAGCCTCAGGATCGGTATCGCGCGCGTACGGCAAGGCCGCTCGCGCGCCGCTCGGAATTTATAACTTTTCCGGCGATCTGGGAAAGGCGACGTTCCCAGCGGCGGTGTCATGCCTGTTGATCTTCATGACCTGGCGCCACGCACTCTGGATCATGTCGGCGGCGGGAATTGCCGTCGCCGCAGGTCTCGCATTTTTTCTGCCCCCGACCCGGGATCACTCATCCGCGAACCTTGCGACAAACGTTGAAACAGGAGCGGGCCGCAGCGGCTTTCCGCTTTTGTTTGCGATCGGCGTTCTCGACACTGCGGTCAGGATGGGTCTGCTAATGTTCCTGCCGTTTCTTCTCAAAGCGAAGGGTGCGTCGCTATCCGTGATCGGGCTGTCGCTCTCGCTGCTGTTTTTCGGAGGCGCCACAGGAAAATTCATCTGCGGATGGCTGGGCGCTCGTGCCGGGGTGATCCGTACCGTCATAGCAACGGAGAGCGCGACGGCAGCATGCATACTGGCCGTGCTGTTCTCTCCCCTTGCGGTGACTCTGCCTATGCTGCCCGTGCTGGGGTTGATGTTGAATGGAACTTCATCGGTACTCTATGGAACCGTTCCCGACTTGGCACCGGCACACCGCACCGAACGCGCTTTCGCCCTGTTCTACTCCGGTGTCTTAGGGTCGGGCGCCGTCGCACCCGTTCTCTTCGGTGCCATGGGCGACTGGATAGGAGTTCGCGGCGCAACGGTTGCGACCGCCCTCACGGCGCTGGCCGTTCTGCCGTTGGCCATGGCTCTGGCACCTCACCTGAGGCCCCGCTGAAATGCCCGCCCCTCTATGGGGCGTGTACCTCGCGGCTGCGCGTTGCCTTTCGCGCGGCGGCCGCGCGCCCGGCCGGCCCTTTGGTCCGCGCCGCTTTGCGCGCAGTTTCAGATCGCTGCCGAACCGAGCGGCGGGCGGCAGCTTGGCGGGCGTGCTCGGATAGCGCGCGGGGAGAGGCCGCCGCAGTTCCTTCGCGTTTCAGAGCCCGTTCGGATGCACGCGCGCGTTTGGGCGTAGCAGCCCTCTTCGCCGGCGCTCCATGCCCGCGGGCGTAGTCGCGTTCCGCGCGCCGGCGCGTTTTCGAGGACGTCGTGCCGCTCTTCGGAGGCGGCAGTTCGACGCCCGCACGACGAGCCTTCGAAAGTCCGATCGCTATCGCCTGCTGTGGCGAGCGCGCACCATGTTTGCCCTCCCGGATGTGATCCATCTCTTCCCGGATGAACTCACCGGCCTGAGTGGTGGGCGCTTTGTGCTCACGCTTGTCGCGCCGTGCCCGCTGCAATGTCTTCGCCTCTGGCATGGGACCTCCGCTGAAGTAAAGAGCCTCCAACGCTAGCGAATATCCACCGGAACGCCATCCGAGCAACGCGCGTATCGAGGTCGGTTGGATCTTACGTCGCCGAATCGAACCGCCCCGGGGGCTTGGTATGACGGTTTTATGACCGTCGCCCGAACTTTTGTCGCTGCGGCGCCGCCGTATTGGCTCCGAACAGGAATTCACCTAGCATGCCGCATGGCAAAGAAAAATGAGCCGGTTGATGAGCTTCTGGACGCGCTGGTCTGGATGAGGCGCAAAGCAAAAAAGCATCAACCGGTCGATGATCTGATCGATGCGCTCATCAAGATGCGGCGCAAGGCGAAAAAGAAAGTGGCCGAACAAAAGAAAGCGAAGAAAAGGCGAGCGAAGTCCAAGAGTCGAGCGGTTCGGTGAATGCACCGCAACCGGGAGAACGACGAGTCCCATGGCGCTGACCACATTCCAATTAGGCAAACTCAAAATCGCTGCCCATGTTCGCGAGGAACTGGACCGCGCTGGAGTTACGGCTGAATCCATTCAATGCCGCTCCGACGGCGTGCACCTGCCTCTCGGGTCTACCAGGCTCACCATAACCGTGAGTGGAACCTCGTCGCACCTTGATCTCAAGACTCACGAAGTCGAGGACTGTGCCGTGATCGTCGCGGGCGACCCCTGGCGCAGGATTTCCGCATTGATCGGCCGGCTGGTGGGGCCGAAGTAAGGTTACATCTCAGGGGTGGCCGGTTCCGCTCTCGGTTTCGCCGGTCCTTTGGAGCCACCCGTACTATCAGCCACGTCCGTCCCACTCATCCCAGCCGACGCTTGACGGGTACTGTTCCACACAGCGATGTCCCAGGAATTGTGGATTCCGATGAGCATGAGCAGCACCAGTACTGCGGCGGCGGCGTAGAGGCCGGCGCGAGCCGAGGTCCAGATAAGGACGGCGGCCGCGATCCATGTGCCGTATGCGATGGCCGGCAGAATCACGTTCCAGATCCAGTCTTCATGCACGGGCACGTAAGTGCTGGTCATGCGACGAATGCCGGCGGCGATCGTTCCAATATAGATCAGCCCCAGACTCCCGGCGACCGCGAGGCTGACGCAGAGAGTAAGCGCGGTGTGGTGCGGCATACTCAACAAGGCGGAGAATGCGAGCACGACGGTGAAATGGACGATCGTCGGCGTGATGAATATTTTCAGGCCGTGCGGATTTACACGGCCGCTCTGTGCCGACAAGGTGATGACGATGAATGTCAATCCGGTCAGCGCGGCAGCCGAAGAGCCGGCAATGACAAAAAAGTTGTCCCAGCCCGTGAGGAGTGACGATTCCATCATCCGGATTGTCGAGTACCCGCGGCGCAGCTCGCGTCCGGCGTCAAGTGTGCCGTTTCTTGCCCGAGCGGTCAAAGCCGACAGGCGACGCGCGGCTTGCCTGGAATCGTGGGTCGTATTGCGCGTCTGTGCGGTACAGTGGCACATAATGCATGGGATCTTCGTTCGATGAAAAACACTCCCGCCGTCGCAGTTGCAGCTCGGTCGCTGTCGCCCTTGGTGTTGGCGTGTTTGGCGGCGACCTGGTTGGTATGGGGTTCAACCTATCTGGCAATTCGCTTCGCGCTGGCGGGTTTCGCGCCCTTCTATCTCATGGCTACCCGATTCATCGTCGCGGGATTGTTGTTGATGGGATGGCAGTTGACCCGCGGCGCGGCATGGCCGACGGCACGGGAGTGGTTGAACGCGTTGCTCGTGGGAACGTTGATGCTGGGCGGCGGCATGGGCGGTACTGCGTACGCGGAACAAACCATCGCGTCGGGTCTGGTCGTCGCGGTGATTGCCGTCATGCCCATCCTTCTGGTCGTCATCAATTTGGCCTTCGGGGTATACCCGCGGCGCAGCGAGTTGGTCGCGGTGTGCGTCGGTCTGGCGGGAGTGGTCATGTTGACACAGGGAGCCGGCATTCATGGCTCGCCGGCCGGTCTATCGGCAATCGTTTTGGGTACCTGCGGTTGGGCGCTCGGAAGCGTATTGAGCCAACGGAGGTTCCCGCTCGCGCCGGGCGCGACCGGATTTGCCAGCGAGTTGCTCTGCGGTGGAGCGGCTTTGCTGGCTATGTCGGCGCTCCGCGGGGAGTCCTGGCACTTGACGGCTCAGGCAAGCGCCTGGACAGCGTGGCTGTATCTCGTGGTGTTCGGTACGCTGATCGCGTTCAATGCGTACATGGTGCTGCTCGCCCGTACTTCCCCGAGTCTGGCGGCCAGTTATTCGCTGGTAAATCCCGTCGTCGCGCTGCTGCTCGGAGTTACCCTGGGTCGGGAGTCCGTCTCGGCCTGGGAGTGGTTATCGGCGGGTGTCATTCTCGTCGGTGTGGTGATCTTGTTCGTGCGGCGGCGCGGATAGAGCGATAGTACGCCAATCGATTCACTGCTCCCCCAACATCGCCAAGCTCAGGGCACCGGTCAGTTCCAGGTACGCGAGCACCGGCAGCAGCAGCAGCGACAGCACCGCCGATATGCGTGCCATCCGACCCCAGAATTTGGAGGCGCAATTACCGGCACACCGATACGTCGCGACTGTCACATAGATGCTGAACAGCAGCCCGCCCGCGGAATACGCCCGCATCGCGAATTCATTGCCCGGATCGAAGAACAGCTCGAGCGCACCGTACACGATCGATCCCAGCAATCCGTAACCCCAAACCACCGTCGACAATGAAGTCTTGCCCTGCAGCGGATCGCTCAATGCGGACCATAGGCTCAAGTCGGCTCCACTCGTCCGCCGAGAAAGCCCGCGATGGCAGCACCCAACTCCGATTTTGTCACCGCGTTCATGTGGTTGCCGGGCACCGAAACGTATTCCCCATTCGGCAAAACGCCCGCCAAGTCTTCCGCGGAACCGTTGTCGTGATCGTCGGCGCCCGTCAGTACCAGCGTCGGAGTGCGAATCCGCGCAACCG
Source organism: uncultured Gammaproteobacteria bacterium (assembly GCA_963799885.1). GTDB lineage: Bacteria > Pseudomonadota > Gammaproteobacteria > Steroidobacterales > Steroidobacteraceae > Bog-1198. The sequence goes on from CAWCYX010000011.1 coordinate 286,433, forward strand.
CTTCCATGGGTGTGTCGACGAAGGTGGCGAGGATATGCAGTAATGCCTCCGGATCCCCGCCCATTGTCTTGAGAAAGGCCTCGGTCATCCACTCAACAGACCCCCTCTCGAAGGTGCCGAGTTGGGTGAGAATGCGCCTGAAAAAGGCGGATCGCCCGCCCGAATGGACGATACCGTCCAGGCCCATCCCCGCGACGATCGCGCGTCCGGGCATCGCCCCGCGGACCAGCATGCGCACCGTCGTTCGGCCGCCCAGCGAATAACCGCCGAGATCATAGTCGGTGAGGCCGAGATGCTGGATCAACGCGAAGCCGTCGTCCGCCAGAACATCGGGGGGATACGCGGCCGCCGCATGCGGTTTGGCGCTGTCTCCGTGGCCGCGCAGGTCCGGCATGATGACGCGATGCCCCTGGGCGGCGATTGACGCGGCGTGCCCGTACCGCACCCAGTTCACCACCGCAGTTGAGAAGTACCCGTGGATCAGCACGACCGGCCGACCCTCGCCCATCTCGCGATAGGCCAGTTGAACTCCGTCCCCGGCCTGGAAGTAGCGGATCGGAATGTCTGCGCGCGTGCCTGTTGAGGCCATTGATTGAGCCGGCAGTGGTTGGAGGCCTATTATAAGCTCGATACCGGCCCACCTAGGTCGAGTCTCTTCTTCAGTCGTTGGAGCTCTCGTCAGACCGCTGCAAATGAAGCGGGCTGCAAGAAAAATGCCCCCCCTCGAGCTTGGCGGCAAGGTGCGACGCTTTTCCGTCGCAGTAAGACCGGTTGGTGCGGGACGACCAGATGGTTTGGGTCGTTCCGTTCTTGATGTAATCCACGCGACAGCCGTGTGCAGTCGCGCGATCTGCGTCCGACGAGTTGGAGATATAGGTCTTGATCTCCCTCACTTCTGTATTGGATTTGCATAGGAAGCTCTCGCGGGTGGTCAGCCAATCGTCCTGGGCTCGAGCATTACCCGCCGCGATCAGGCAAGCCATGACAGCGGCCCCGCGACATGCGCCGACGACCTGGCGGGCGGCCAAAGCGGGGCGTGCAGCTTTCATGGTGGGTGCGCCTCCCCGATGGACGGCACGCCGTGAGCAAGCATCAGCGAGTGAAACGCCGGCAGATCACGGTCGGCTATGGTGCGCCACTTCGTCAACTCGGCGCCGAGTTCACCATGCAGGTATTCATAGACCCGCCGCTGCGACTCGGTCGGGCCGAAGTCCTCCGCGTCGAGAGTGCCTGCGAATGTATCGTATTGTTCGTTGAGCATGTTCGGATACCGCAGGTTATCCTCTGAAGCGGCCATCTTCACCTGCAGCAACCGCGCTTCGGTCGGCGCCATCTTGGCTTCGAGCTCGTTTGCAGCATCGATGACCGCCTTCGCCGCGCCGCTGTCCTGGCTCCATTTTTTGATGGTGTCCAGACGAGCCCGCGTCTCCCGAATTTGGTTGACCGCCTTATGCAATGCATCGATGTCTGCCCAGGTACGCATTGACAGGTCCGCCAGTTCGCTCACCTCCTTGTCCGTGATCTGCCCCTTCAGCCTCGGATCCGGCACCACCTCGAGCGGCGCCGTTTGACTCTTGCCGCCGACGGTCAGCCGCGCCTGGTAGTGGCCCGGTGCAACTATCGGTCCGCGCGGTCCGTCATCGCTGTAGAAGGCGCCTGGGATTTTCTCCGGGTTTTCCCGGCGCAAGTCCCAGACGAAGCGGTTTGCGCCGGCAGCGTCTGGAAGCACGTCCATCGGCTTCTCGCGGTCGGTCCACTCCTCCGGTTGCTCGCCGCCGTCCGTCTTGTGATTCGAGACCCGGCGGACCACCTTGCCATCCGAGGTCAGAACCTCGAGGGTGATGGTTTCGGTCTCCGCCGGCTTGTTGTTCAAGTAATAGTCGATGACCGCGCCAGCCGGAGGATTGTCGCCCACCGGAAGCCGGCGCTCGACCTGAGAGGGGTAGTGGAGTCTGACCGCGTCCGCCGGTTTGAACAGATGGAAATCGGCGGGTGCGAACCCCTCGGCGACCTGCCGCAGCGGCGACACGTCATCGAGAATCCAGAACGAACGGCCGTGCGTCGCGGCAACGAGGTCGTTGTCCTTGACGACGAGATCGTGCACCGGGGTGGTCGGCAGGTTGAGCTGCAACGCGTGCCAGTGAGAGCCATCGTCCGCCGAGTAGAAGACGCCCTGTTCCGTGCCTGCATACAGCAATCCCTTGCGAATCGGGTCTTCGCGCACGGCGTGTACATACGCGCCGTCCGGTATGCCGGCAGCAATCCGCGTCCACGTCTTGCCGAAGTCGTGAGTCCGGTAGATCAATGGCTTCAAATCGTCGAGCTTGTGGCGATCGATGGCGACATAGGCCGTACCGGCATCGTGCGGCGAAGGATCGATCAGACTTACCATGCTCCACGGCGGCATGTCCTTGGGCGTGACGTTCGCCCACGTCTGGCCATCATTGCGAGTCAGATGAATGAGGCCATCATCGGTACCGGCCCAGAGCACTCCCTGCTGCCGCGGCGACTCCGCGAGCGCGAATACGGTGTCGTAGTACTCCACGCTGGTGATGTCGAGCGTGATGGGGCCGCCGGAGGGTTGCTGTTTGCTCTTGTCGTTGCGGGTCAGATCCGGACTGATGGCCTTCCAGGTGCGCCCCTGGTCGGGGCTGCGCAATCACGAATTGCGCCGCCGTGTAGAGCACGTTCGAATCGTGCAGCGAGACGAACAGCGGCTCGGTCCACTGCAGGCGGAATTGCAGGTTCGCCGCGCCGTTGCCCGACACGTCGAGCGGGTACACGGATACGTCGCGCAAGTTGTTCGTGCGATGATCGTACCGCGTCATCTGGCCGCTGTCGGAATTTGCATAGATGATTTCCGGATCCTTGGGATCGGGCGCGATGAATCCGCTCTCGCCGCCCCCGACCTCGAACCAATCCTGGCGGCCGATGACTCCGTCATCGTCGCGGCTCGCGATCGCAATCGTCGTGTTGTCCTGCTGCGCGCCGTATACGCGATAGGGCCAGCGGTTATCGACGGCCACATGATAGAACTGCGCCGTGGGCTGGTTGTATGGCGCAGTCCACGTCTTGCCGCCATCCACGAGATGCTGGCGCCGCCGTCGCTGCCGTTGATCAATCGCCGCGGGTCCTTCGGATCGATCCACAACGCATGGTGATCGCCGTGCGGAGCCGGCATCAACTCGAACGATCTTGCCGCCGTCGGCAGAGCGGAACGCACCGGTGTTCAGCACATACACCACGTCGGGCGAGCGCGGGATCGGCAAACACGTGGCTGTAATACCAGGCGCGCTGCCGGAAGCGATGGTCGTCGTTGACGCGGCGTCCAGGTCTCGCCGGCATCGTCCGAGCGGAACAGTCCGCCTTCTGCCGCTTCGATCATGCGAGTACACGCGTCCGGAGCCCCGCCCGCCACCGACACGCCGATGCGGCCCGAGAATGCCCGGCGGCAAGCCATGTCCCTCGAGATGCTTCCACGTGAGCGCCGCCGTCCGTCGATTTGTAGAGGCCGGAGCCCGGGCCGCCGCTCGAGAAATTCCAGGGCTGACGGCGCATCTGCCACAAAGAGGCGAAGACGATGTTCGGGATTCTCCGGGATCGAATGCCACGTCGATCGCGCCGGTGTCTTGGTCCTTGTACAGCACCTTCGTCCAGGTCCGTCCGCCGTCGGCGCTGCGGAATACGCCGCGCTCCTCGTTCGGACCGAAGGCGTGACCCAGTGCCGCGACCAGCACGATGTCGGGAGTTCTTCGGATCGACGATCACGGCGCCGATGTGCCGCGTATCGCGCAGCCCCACGTTCTTCCAGGTGCGGCCCGCGTCGACCGATTTGTAAACCCCGTCGCCGTAGGTGATGTTGCCGCGCGGGCAGGCTTCGCCCGGTGCCGACATAGATCGACATTGTGATCCGAGTCGGCAACAGCGATGGCGCCGATCGAGGAGATCTTCTGCTCGTCGAATACCGGCTTCCACGAGGCATCCGACGTCGGTGCTCTTCCACACGCCGCCGGCGACGCCGCCGAAATACCAGGTCGCCGGATCGCCGGGCACGCCGCTGACCGCGACCACTCGGCCGCCGCGAAACGGGCCGATCTGCCGCCACTTCATGCCCTGGAGCAATGCCGGGTTGATGTCGGAACCGGCCGCGCTCGCCAGGCATGGCATCAGCAATATGAAGGCTAGGCTCGGCGCAGAAGCCAGCCCGAACGATAGAAACGTCACCAATGACCGCATCGAGTAGACTCCCCGCTGTATGCCACATCACCACCAATCGGTGCGCCGCCGCAACGACACTATAACGAATGCCCACGCGCGGTGGGATGCGAACGCGACTTTGCTCATGCTCGGCAGCCCTAAGTGAACTTCGCCTCTCTATGGTGCCTCGACCCGTCGGTCACTTACCTGAACCACGGATCTTTCGGCGCCTGCCCGTCCGCGGTGCTGGAAGCGCAGTCCTCGCTGCGCATGGAGATGGAGCGCGAGCCGGTTGATTTCTTGGTGGCGATGCTGCCCGCTCGCCTCGACGCTGCACGGAAAGCGCTGGCCGCTTTTGTGGGCGCCGCGCCGCAGGATTTGGTCTTCGTGCCGAACGCGACGGCGGGCGTAAACGCGGTGCTGCGCTCGCTCAGCCTCGGGCCGGGGGATGAACTGCTCCTCACGAATCATACCTACGCGGCGTGCCGCAACACCGTCGACTACGTGGCGGCTCACGCCGGAGCCCGAGTGGTGGTTGCGCAATTGCCGTTTCCGTGCGCAGATGTCGAAGAGATCGTCTTCTCGGTGCTGAAACGTGTATCGCCTCGAACGCGGCTGGCGCTTCTCGACCATGTGACCAGCCCTACGGCTCTGGTGCTGCCCATCACGCGCTTGGTCAACGAGCTGCGGACTCGCGGCGTCGATACGTTGGTGGATGGCGCGCACGCTCCGGGGATGGTGCCCCTCGCCCTGTCGGAACTCGGCGCCGCTTACTACACGGGTAACGCCCATAAGTGGCTCTGCGCCCCCAAGGGCGCCGCCTTCCTGCACGTGCGCCGCGACCACCAGGCGCAACTGCATCCGACTGTCATCAGCCACGGCCACAACGCGGGATTCCACGCGGAATTCGATTGGCCCGGAACGTTCGATCCAACGCCCTGGCTGTGTGTGCCGGAGGCGTTGCATTTCATCGGCGGCCTGTTGCCCGCCGGATGGTCGCAGGTGATGGCGGTCAATCGTGACCTCACTCTCAAGGCCCGGGCGTTGCTGCTCGATTCCTTCGGCCTCGCGGCCCCGTGCCCCGACGCGATGATCGGATCGATGGCCTCCATCCCGTTGCCGCCGGCCGCGAGGGGTGCTCCGGCGCACGCTCTCGACTGCGCAGGCTTGCACGACTGGTTCCGCGAACGCCAGGTCGAGACCTGGCTCCATCCGCATCCCTTGCCGCTGCTGCGCATCTCGGCGCAGCTTTACAATGATCTGGGCCAGTTCACGAGGCTCGCGACCCTGCTCGAGGAGGCGCTGCTTGGCCGATGAGGCGGGACAGGTACTCAAAATCATCCGGGCACGGCTGTCGACCTTCGACACCGCGATGGTCGTTTTCAGTCTGGTGGTCGGCATCGGTATCTTTCGTACGCCGGCGATCGTCGCCGGTGCCGCCGGCGGTACTTCGCTGTTCTTCGCCGCGTGGATTGCCGGCGGCTTCATCAGCCTGATCGGCGCCCTGACCTTCGCCGAGATCGGCTCGCGTTATCCGCGCGCCGGAGGCTATTACCGCGTGGTCGCCGACTGCTACCACCCGACACTGGCGTTCATGCTGAACTGGTCGCAAACGCTGATGCAGGGCGCCGGTGCGGCCGGCGTTGCGTTCATCGGGGCCGACTACTTGATGCCGGTACTGCTGCCGCCGACATGGCGCACCCCGCATGCGTCGCTGGTTCTCGCGTGCGCGACGATGCTGCTTCTGCTGGTCCTGAACTACCGCGGGGTAAAGCCGGGTGCGCGCGTCCAGAATCTGCTGTCGATGCTGAAGATCGTCATGATTGTGGGTCTTGCGGCGCTTGCGCTGCTGATCGCCCCGCGGGCAGCCGCCGTGGAGCCGCGCTCCGACGCTCCTGTCGCACTGCGCCTGGCATCGGCATTGATACCGTGCTTCTACGCCTACGGCGGGTATCACCTGACCATGAATCTCGGCGCCGACTTGAAGGACGCGCGGCGGCGCTTTCCACTCGCCATCACCGCCGGCATGTTCACCGTGGTCGGTCTGTACCTGCTGCTCAACTTCGCCTATCAGCGCGTATTGGGCATCAGCGGCATCGCCGAGTCGAAGCTGGCTGCGGCAGCCTTGTCGCGTGCGACTTTCGGTCCCCCGGGCGAAGTGCTGATCTCGGTAGCGGTATTCCTCTCCGCGGCCGGATTCGTGAACGCGACCATCATTCAGATGCCGCGCAGCTTCTACGCGATGGCGGAGGACGGCGTACTTCCGCGAGCATTCCTGCGCGTGAATCCGGATACTCAAGTTCAGGAGGTGGGGCTGCTGTTCTTCGGCGCGACGATGCTGTTGCCGGCATTCTTGCTCGGCTCGTTCGAGAAACTGCTGAACTATGTGATCTTCACCGACACTCTGACGCTCGCCGTCGTGGCGTCGACGATATTCGTCCTGCGCCGCCGCGCCGGTGAGGGCGGCTTTTCGATGCGGGGATATCCCGTGCTGCCGGCGTTCTACATGCTCTGTCTGCTCGGCGCAGCGGCGCGGGTCTTTACGCTGGAACCCCGGCTCGCGCTGGCGGGTATCGTCATACTAGCCACCGGCTGGCCTCTGTACCGGTTGGGACACCGGCTGTTCGGCGGTGCACCCGCATCCTAGGCACCGCCATGGTTCCGCGATTCAGACGTGCTCTAACGGTATTCGCGCTCCTCGGACGCTCGCGTCGGTCGAGTCCAGCGGCGCACGCCGCGATTCAAAGCGCTCATCCCCAGCTTGATCTCATCCTTCCACGCCGAATCCCCCGGGGCTTGAGGAATGATTCCCAGGCGGCGCAGCCTGCCATTGAGACGATGGATCCGGCCGGCCCGCTCGATCGAGTGCAGATCGAAATTGATGCTGAGCGCGACCGATACGCTGTCGAGATTTTGCGCCCAATGCGGTGCGTGGCTGGGAATGTGCACCGCCGAACCGGCATGCAAATCGAACACTTGCGCATCGGCCTGGCGCTCCGGTTTGTATCGAGCGGCGCTGACGTTGCCGCTGTAGTAACCCTCCAGCTCTTCGGGCGTTATCAGCGTCCGATCGCTTGGATCGAAGACGCTCAGGCGCTTGTCGCCATGCACCTGGTAGAGAAAGTTGGTGTTGGAGTCGATGTGATACGACGTGATGCGCCGCGGGGAGGCGATCAGCACCGTTGCGCGCGAGGTCTTGATGTCGGTTCGTAGCGTTGGCCCTACGGCGGCGACCACCCGCTCCATGAGCTCTCGCAGCACCGGCCCAACGCTCACGCTATGCTCGATGTGACGAAGCATGATGAGCGAGTTGTTGGTGGCAACCTCGTGTAGCGCGGCACGGACAGTCTCGGGTGACGGCAGCCCGTGAGCCCAGGGATCCTTGACCGAAACCGGCGCGCAGGAACAGTACGCAGACCGGCATAGTTCAGGTTCCCTGCAGACGAGTTCCGCCAGATGGTCAACGTCAAAGAGCGGATTTTTGTGAATGTCGTGTTCGAAAGCAAAGCAGCTACGATTGTAGTGCCTGCGCACAACGGACGAATCGGGACCCATGGTGCCACCCCCATTCCACCGGGCGGTTGCCCGCCGCCAAACAAAAAAATCGCGCTTCTAGATGCACAAAAAAAATTGGCGCTGCAATGCTTCTAGAAGAAGCTCGAAATGAATCTAGCGCTTTGCAGCTCGCCTCGCTAGTGGCGCCGACGTCTTTCTCGTGTAGGACTTGTTTCTCGTGTAGGACTTGCTACATAGCGGCCGTTAGGGAAGTAGGCGCCTTCGACGGCGTCGTGACGCTCGGATGCTCCTGGTAGGTCTTGATCTGCTCCTTGCAGGTCTTTTTTATGTCGGCGGCCGACGCCTGCGATCCGATGATTGCCGCGCCGTAGGCCGCTACCCCAGCACCACTCCGCGACAAATACCGGCCTCGGCACAGAACTGCGGCGCCGGCACCTTGCCGCGGTCACCGTGCTTGACCTTCGACACTTCGATTTCACCGCCGTGCGCCGCCACGCGAAAGCTTCGATCGCCGACGGTCGTGACCGTGCCGACGTTGCCGGAGACCTGCGAGAAGGTGCGCACCGGATGCTTTAGGGTGTCGAAGAGCTGGAGCTTCTCACTCTTCCAGAGGGTCCACGCACCGGGGGAGGGGTCGCAACCGCGGATGAGGTCATAGGTCAGATCGACATGGGTGTGCCAGTTGATTTTCGCTTCGGCGGAGCGGCACCAGCCCTCATACGTGGCGCACGAGTGATCCTGTGGCGTCGCCCGCGCGCGGCCCGCCGCAATGAGATCGGCGGCCTCCAAGAGAGCCGCGACGCCCATCGGAAACAGCCGGTCGAAATAGACGGAACCTAAGGTGTCGTCGGGGCCGATGGGTGTCTCTTTCTGCAGGATCACGGGACCCTCATCCAAACCGTCCGTCGGTCGGAATATCGTGAGCCCGGTGCGGGTGTCGCCGCGAATAATGGGCCAATTGATGGCGCTGGGTCCGCGGTAGGCCGGCAGCAGCGAAGGGTGGTACTGAATGGTGCCGTGATCGGGGATCGAGGTGAGGTCCTGCGGTGCAAACTGGAGCACGTAGGCCATGACGCCGAGGTCGACCGCCATCCCCCGCAGGATATCCCTGGCCTCGGCCGTTCGGAGCGAGGGGAGCTGGTGGACCGGTATTCCGAGCGATTCGGCGGCCGACCTCAGGGGGTCAGGCGCCCCGCCCGCCTTGTCGGGCGCGCAAAACACCCCGGCAACCGTGTCGCCCCGGCCGGTGAATGCCTCCAGCACCGATTTTCCGAACTTTTGCTGACCCAGTATGGCGATTCGCATAGTCCTTCCGTTGGTCTAGGCACTCCATGATATCTCATATATCATGCGAATGAGAGCACCCAGATTAGGTAGCCGTTGAGAGTGCCTATCCTAAGTCAATCATGCCCAAGTCAATCATGCCCAAGGCAGCAGCAACGCTAAAGGAGATCATCGATGGCCGGTAGAAATTTCCTATTCGTCCCGGGACCCACCAACGTGCCCGACCGGGTCCTCCGCGCGATGATGGTGCCCATGGAGGACCACCGTTCCCCCACTTTTCCGGAGCTGACCCGGGCGTGCCTTACGGGGCTCAAGCCCATCTTCAAGACGACGACCGGTGTTCCCATCCTATTTCCATCGTCGGGCACCGGCTGCTGGGAAGCGGCGCTGACCAATTGCTTGAACTCGGGAGACAAGATCCTCGCCTCCCGGTTCGGGCAGTTCAGCCATCTGTGGGTCGACATGTGCACCCGGCTGGGATTCGAGGTGGAAGTGCTCGAAACACCGTGGGGGGAAGGCGCGCCGGTCGAGCGCTATCTGGCCTCGCTGGCTGCGGACAAGCAACACAAGATCAAGGCGGTGCTGGTGTGTCAAAACGAGACCGCCACCGGCGTGACCAGCGACATCAAAGCGGTGCGCGAGGCCATGGACAGCGTCAAGCATCCTGCGTTGCTCTTCGTCGACTCGGTAAGCGCGCTCGCCAGCATCGACTTTCGCATGGACGAATGGCGGGTCGATGTCTGTGTCAGCGGTTCGCAGAAGGGCTTGATGCTGCCCGCAGGACTGGGCGTCACCTGCATCAGTCAACGCGCGCTCGAGGTTTCGAAGACGGCGACCGCGAAACGGTGCTACTTCGACTACGCCGACATGGTTCAGGCGAACGCGTCCGGCTACTTTCCGTACACCCCGTCGGTGCCCATGCTGTATGGCCTGCGGGAATCGCTTGCCATGCTGGCAGAAGAGGGCTTGGAGAACGTGCTACGCCGTCACACCTATCTTGCCGGCGGCATGCGCGCCGCAGTCTTCGAAGGCTGGAAGCTCAAGCTGTGCGCAGCGGCTCCGAAGTGGCATTCCGACACGGTCTCCGCCATTATGGTGCCCGAGGGCGTGAACGGCGCCGATGTGATCGCGCGCGCTTTCAAACGCTACAATCTCGCGCTCGGCGCCGGACTGTCCAAGGTGGCGGGCAAACTGTTCCGCATCGGCCACTTGGGGGATCTCAATGAACTCATGCTGCTCGGCGGCATCGCCGGCGCGGAGATGGCCATGCTCGATGTAGGCGTCAAGATCGAACCCGGTAGCGGCGTCGCCGCCGCACAAAATTTCTGGCGCACGCATTCCCATTCCGCGAAGAGCACCGAGACGAAAGCGGACATCGCGGCGTGATTCGGCGGGCCGTGTTCCTGGATCGCGCATCCCTCAAGGCGAAGGTGCGCAAGCCCGCAGGCGTGGCGGACTACATCGAATATGAAAAGACCGCGGTCGACGAGATCGTACCGCGTCTGGACGGCGCCGCCGTCGCCATCATCAACAAGGTACCAATGCGGGCAGCCACTCTGGCGCGCTTGCCGGACTTGAAGATGATCGCGGTGGCGGCCACCGGTTATGACGTGGTGGATGTCCCCTACTGCAAGGAGCACGGGATCGCGGTGGCCAACATCCGCAACTACGCGGTGCACACGGTACCCGAGCACGCCTTCGCGATGATTCTCGCGCTGCGGCGCAATCTCCTGGCGTACCGGCACGATGTGGAAAACGGCGTCTGGAATAGGTCGGAGCAGTTTTGCTTCTTCACGCATCCGATCGGCGATCTGCACGGCGCCACGCTCGGCATCATCGGCGAAGGCGCAATCGGCCAGGCGACGGCGGCAATCGGGCGCGCGTTCGGCATGCGCGTTCTCTTCGCCGACCATGCGCCGCCCAAAATGGACGGTGTGGTGTTTACGCCGCACGAAACGGTTCTTGCCGAATCCGATGTGATCTCGCTCCACTGCCCGCTCATACCCGCGACGCGGAATCTCATCGACCTGGCGGCGTTTCGCACGATGAAGCGAAATGCTCTTCTTATCAATACCGCGCGCGGCGGATTGGTGGACGAAGCGGCGCTGATTCAGGCACTCGACCAAGGGCTCATCGCGGGGGCGGGTTTCGACGTATTGACGGTCGAGCCGCCGCGCGACGGCCATCCGCTGCTCGACGTGCGCCGTCCCAACTTTATTTTGACGCCGCATGTTGCATGGGCGTCGGACGGCGCCATGCAATTCCTCGCCGATCAGCTGATCGACAATATTGACCGATGGTCGGCCGGGAATCCGCAGCATCTCGTCACCTGAGCGGGGCCCCGTATGAAGAAGCTGCTGTACCAATTCGACACCGACGAGCGGCCTGCGGTGTTCGACAATGTCGTGGCCTATGATGGCGGCGCCGATCACGTGACCGCCTACGGTGGAATCGACGAACGCAACGTCGGCGGATTGGTCGACGGAGCGATCTTTACGCGCGGCGCCAATGACAAGAAGAACACCGCAATCTTTATCGGCGGCGGCAATCTGCCGAAAGGCGAATCCGTGCTGGCCGCGGTTCGGGCGAAGTTCTTCGCCAAGTTCCGCGTATCCATCATGTTCGATTCGAACGGTTGCAACACAACCGCGGCGGCCGCCGTCGCGTGGCTGGCGCACGGTCGATCGCTCGCCGGCAAACGCGCCGTGGTGCTCGGCGGCACCGGCCCGGTGGGCCAACGGGCCGCGCTGTTGCTGACGCGCGAAGGAGCGCAGGTAAGCATCACCGGCCGCAAGCGCGAGGTCGCGCAAGCGGCGTGCGACGCGATTCAGGCGCGCTTCGGCGCAACGATCCGGGCGGTCGAGGCACCATCGACAGCCGCACGCGCCGCGGCGATCGATGGTGCGCAGATCGTGCTCGCCACCGGAGCGGCGGGTGTCGTGTTGCTCGATGCAGCCTCTTGGCAGCATAGCGTCTCGCTCGAGGTGGTGGCGGATGCCAACGCGTCGCCGCCTGCCGGCATCGAAGGAGTCGGGATCAGCGATCGCGGTCTCGTCAGCCACGGTAAGACTCTCTTCGGACCATTGGGCTTCGGCGCACTCAAGTTGAGATTGCATCGCGAATGCATCGCCCGTCTGTTCGAGAGCAATGACGTGGTGCTCGATGCGGAAGAGATCTACTCCATCGCCAAAATCATGGTGGGCTGACGTGAGCAAGGCTGACGTGAACTCGCCGGGCACCGTCGATCATTTTCTGGAGCAACTCGCGTCCGCGGCACCAACGCCGGGCGGCGGCAGCGCGGCCGCGATCATGGGCGCGATGGGCGCTGCGCTCGTCTCCATGGTTTGCAACGTGACCCTCGGGAAAACCGGTCAGGAGCACGCCGCGGTCGAGATGCTGGCGGTGCGCGCCGAATCGGAAATACTGCGCGCACGCCTGATGGCGATGGTCGATGAAGATATCGCGGCCTTCGACCGTCTCATGGCCGCGTACAAGCTGCCCAAGACCGGCGACGACGAGAAGGCCCACCGCGCCGCCGCCATTCAAGCGGGTCTGCGTCGGGCGACCGAAGTGCCGCTCGACTGCGCACGCGCCTGCGCTGGGGTCATCGCACTCGCGGCACGCGCGACGGCGCAGGGCTACCGCGGGGTCATCAGTGACGCCGGCGCGGGCGTCGTCGCCGCCCACGCGGCGCTCCGCAGCGCCGCCTTGAACGTCTACATCAACGCTCCTGCACTCAAGGATACTGAATTTGCCCGGCGCTCGGTCGCGGAGATCGAGGCTCTCGCAGCCTCGGGCGCCGTCGATAGCGAGGCGGTCTATACGACCGTACGCCGCCGGTCGGAGGAGTGAGCAAGATTCGCGTTAGAACACCGAGGATGCGGTCTTGATAGTTTGGCCACCTTCCCGATCTCGTCGGGCGCGAGTACGAGGAGACGATGCGGCGCCTGTGGCCGAAGCAATCGGCTGATGATCGCTCGGAGGGCGGTCTCGGGATTGGTCTTGCTTTGGTCAAAGGATTGGTTGAATTGCATGGCGGCACCGTAGAAGCGTACAGCGCGGGCGCGGGCGCGGGCGCGGGCAGTGTATTCACGGTGCGATTGCGGGACGCCAAGTTCGATGGAGGCGCCTAGGAGAAGGGCCGGCGGCCGCATCGAAGAATCTGCGCGCCACCATCGGGATTATCCCCATTGCCCGCGGCAATTACGTATCGACGCGGCAGCACTGCATGCGTACGTTACCCCCCCAGACGTGATGAGCGGATAACCGCAACACTTCCCGACTCTGATTTGCCCAGCTATACAGGGATGACTCCAATGCCAACATCGAGACGCAGTAGCGCTTTGCAGGTCATCGGAGCTTGTTCGCTCCTTGGATTCGCGCTTCCGGCCGCTGCCGTTCCGAGCTTCGCGCGTCAAACCGGAATGGCCTGCGCCGCCTGTCATACGGTGTATCCCGAACTGACTCCCTTCGGGCGCGAGTTCAAATTGAACGGCTACGTGCTCGACAACATCAAGCAGATCAAGGGAATCACCACCGAAAATCGGGAAACGCTGTCCTTGAATGCCGTCCCGCCGGTCAGCGTCATGTTGCAGATCTCCTACACCCACACGGGCAAGGCGCTGCCCGACAGCGCGGTGAGCGGCGCGCTCGCAAAGGATGGGGACGTGCTGTTTCCGCAGCAGGCTAGCATCTTCTATGCCGGCAAAATCGCCGACAACTTGGGTGCATTTGTCCAGCTCACCTATGACGGAGTCGGCGACAGTTTCGGCTTCGACAACACGGATATACGCTACGCGAGGCACTTCACCCTCGGCACCGATAACACCCCATCGAGTCACAGCTTGACCATGGGCGTGACGGTGAACAACAGCCCGACGGTGCAGGACGTGTGGAATACGACCTCGGCGTGGGGTTTCCCATATTCCGGGAGCAGCGTCGCTCCCACGCCGATCACCTCGACCAAGCTGGACAGCGGCGCCGGCGGCATCGGGCAAAACGCGGCGGGACTCGGCGTCTACGCGTGGTTCGATGACAGTCTATACGCCGAATTCAGCCTCTACGGAGCCGCCATTCGCGGCGGCGCACATCCGCTCGACAGCACGCAGAGCAGCGTGATTCACGGGGTCGCACCGTACTGGCGCCTCGCGTACGAATACCGCTGGGACCGCAACTCCTTGTCGGCGGGAACGTTCGGCATCGTCGCCAAGGAGCATCCGGGTGCCGGGGCGGCGCTGCAGGGACCGACCGACCGCTTCACGGATGTCGCGGCCGATGTGCAGTACCAATTCATCGGAGAAGACCATTTGTTCACGGTGCTGTCGACCTACATCCACGAGAACCAGAAACTCGACGCCAGCTACAACGCGGCAACGGCAAATCCGAGCAATACACTCAAGACCTTCAAGCTGACGGGCGAGTATAGCTATCGGCGCTCCATCGGCGGATCGCTGGGCTTCTTCGATACCAGCGGCAGCACGGATTCACTGCTCTATCCGAGCGTAGACGCTACGGGGGCAGCCCTTCAGGTGGTCGGCAGCGCGGCGCACAGTCCCGACTCGCGCGGGTATATCGGTGAGGTGAATTACCTTCCGTTCCTCAACATCAAGCTGCAGCTGCAGTACACGCGGTATACCAAGTTCAACGGACTGAGCAACAACTACGACGGCGCGGGGCGTAACGCATCGGACAACGACACGCTGTATATGTTGGGCTGGGTCAATTTCTAAGCACGCGGGAGCCGCTGACGGGCTTCGATGAGAATGGCCCGGAAATCGTTGACGTTCGTACGCGTCGGGCCGGTGACGATCGAGTCCCCGAGAGCACTGAAAAGACTATGCGCATCGTTGTTCGCCAGCACTTCCTTGGGACGAAATCCATTGGCCCACGCGCGTGCGATCGTGTCGGGAGCGACCTGAGCGCCGGCGATTTCTTCTTGCCCGTCGACGCCGTCCGTATCGCCCGCCAATGCATAAATACGCGGATGACCGTCGAGCGCAATGGCGAGCGAGAGTAAGTACTCCACATTGCGCCCGCCGCGTCCCGAGCCGCGCACCGTCACCGTGGTTTCGCCGCCGGAGAGGAGCACGCAGGGTGCGGCAAAGGGTTGACTCTTCTCGGCAATCTGCAGTGCAATGGCCGCCTTCACCTTGCCGACGTCGCGCGCCTCCCCTTCGATGGCATCGCTCAGAATATGCGCATCGAGTCCCGCCTGTCGTGCGACTCCCGCGGCGGCCTCGAGCGCCATCTGCGGGGTGGCGATGATGCGCAAGTTGGAACGCGCAAGACGACGGTCGCCGGGTTTCACCGATTCGCCCCGGCCGCTGCGCAGCACCTCGAGAGCGGCCTCTGGTAAGTCGATGCCATAGCGGCGCACGATGGCGAGCGCATCGGAGCAGGTGGTCGGATCTCCGACTGTTGGACCCGAGGCGATGTCGACGGGGTTGTCGCCCGGCACATCCGAGATGACTAGTGCCAGCACTCGCGCCGGGTGGCAGGCAGCGGCCAGCCGCCCTCCCTTGATCCCCGAAAGATGGCGGCGAACGCAATTGATTTCACTGATCGAGGCGCCCGAGGCCAGCAGCATCCGGTTGACGCTTTGTTTGACGTCGAGCGTGAGACCGGCGGCGGGCAGCGGCAACAGCGCCGATCCGCCGCCCGAGATCAGGCACAACACCAGATCGTCCTCGCGGAGGTCCTTGACGATATCGAGCATACGCAACGCCGCCTGCATCCCGGCGGCATCGGGCACCGGATGAGACGACTCGGCAATTTCGATGCGCTCGCAGGGCACGGAATAGCCGTAACGCGTCACCACGAAGCCCGACAGTTCTCCCGTCCAGTGCTCGTCGACGCACCGCGCCATCGCCGCGGATGCCTTGCCGGCGCCGATGACGATCAAGCGCCCGGGCGGGGGCTCGGGCAGATGCGGCGGGACGCACAGTTCAGGCTGCGCCGAGGCGATGGCCGCGTCGAACATCTCCCGCAGGAGTCGACGGGGCGGCATGGTGAGTGCAGTGCGCATCATCAACCCCCAATCGGCGCCAGCGTATTCTTCAACGAGCCGACGGCGTCGATGATGACCTCGACGTCGCCGCCGTCCCGGATCGATCCGACTCCGAGCGAAGTGCCGCATGCGATCACATCGCCGGGCATCAGGGTCATGTCGTGGGAGATGTGGCTGACCAGTTCGTCGGGCGGAAGAATCATGTCCGACAGGAGATAGTTCTGACGTTCGGATTCGCCCAGCCTGGTGATGACCCGTGTTCGGGCCCAATCGAGATCCGTGGCGATGACCGGCCCGATACAGCCGAAGGTATCGTAGCCCTTCGATCGACACCACTGGGCGAAGTCCGGCGTCTCGTTGAGCACATCGGCTGCGGTGACATCGTTGACGCAGGTGTACCCGAAGATGAAACGCGACGCCCGTTCCGGCGGCACATCCTTGCAACGTCTGCCGATGACGATTCCGAGTTCACCCTCGTAGGCGACCCTCCCCGTGTAGCCCGTCGGCCGGACGATCGCCTCGTTCGGTCCGATGATGCAACTGGCCGGTTTGATGAGGAACAAAGGGTGCACCGGCGCCTGCTTGCCGAGTTTCGCAGCCAGGGCCCGAAAGTTATTCCATAAGGCGACCATCTTGGTCGGCATGCAGGGAGCAAGCAGTGTGCAGTCCGCGAGCGCGAGGCTCTTCCCGGTGGGCCGCGGCTCGGCGAACATGTCCCCCGCGTATTCAGCGATGCGGTCACCGTCGAGAATGCCGAATCCTGCCGGGATGTCATGCGACCGAAAGCGCGCCCAGCGCCGCGGCGCGTCCATGTTACAGAACCGCGCCCATGCTATGCATGCTGGCGAACCGCCTCCATGCTAGAGGACCGACTTGAGCAATTTGCCCATCTCGGCCGGATTGCGTGTGACCTTGATACCGCACGCTTCCATCACGGCCAATTTCTCCTGCGCCGTGCCCTTGCCGCCCGAAATGATGGCGCCCGCGTGTCCCATCCGTTTACCCGCCGGTGCCGTGACTCCCGCAATGAAACCGACCACCGGCTTCTTCATGTTCTCCTTGATCCATCGGGCGCAGGTTTCTTCGTCGTCGCCGCCGATCTCACCGACCATGATGACGGCCTCGGTCTCGGGATCCGAGTTGAACAGCTTCATCACGTCGATATGCTTCAGCCCGTTGACGGGATCGCCGCCGATGCCCACGCAGGTCGACTGGCCGAGCCCGAGATCCATGAGCTGTCCCACGGCTTCATAGGTCAGAGTTCCCGAACGGGACACTACGCCGATCCGCCCCTTCTTGTGGATGTGGCCGGGCATGATGCCGATCTTGATCTCATCGGGGGTGATGACGCCGGGGCAGTTGGGACCGATGAGCAGGGTTTTCTTGCCCGCCATGCGCTTGCGGGTGGCGATCATATCGCGCACCGGAACCCCCTCGGTGATGCAGATGACGAGATCGAGTCCCGCATCCACCGCCTCATCAATGGCGCTCGCCGCAAACGGCGGCGGTACATAGATTACCGAAACGGTCGCGCCGGTCCGCTCCTTCGCCTCCTTCACGCTGCCGAAGATCGGAATGCCCTCGAAATCCTCGCCGGCCTTGTTGGGATTGACGCCGGCAACGAAGCACGCCTTGCCGTTCGCATAATCGCGGCATAGACGCGTGTGAAACGCGCCGGTTTTGCCCGTGATGCCCTGAGTTACCACTTTCGTGTCCGCATTGATCAAAATGCTCATGTCGCGGCTCGCTCCTTTCGTCCGTTGACGGCAGCAACGATCTTCTGCGCCGCATCCGCCATGTTGTCGGCGGAGATGATGGGCAGCCCAGATTCCTTGAGCAGCTGCTTACCGACGTCCTCGTTGGTCCCCTTCATCCGCACGACCAGGGGCACGCCGAGCTTGACCTCCTTTGCAGCCGCGATCACGCCCTCGGCAATCGTGTCGCATCGCATGATGCCGCCGAATATGTTGACCAGAATGCCCTTCACCGCGGGATTCTTCAGCATCAGCTTGAATGCCTCGGTGACCTTCTGCGCCGTGGCGCCGCCGCCGACGTCGAGAAAGTTCGCAGGCTCGGCACCGAACAGCTTGATGGTATCCATCGTGGCCATCGCCAGCCCAGCGCCGTTCACCAAGCAGCCGATGTTGCCGTTAAGCGAGATATACGACAAATCGTACTTCGACGCCTCGATCTCGGCCGGGTCCTCCTCATCCAGATCCCGCATGGCCAGGATGTCGGAATGCCGGAACAAGGCATTGGAGTCAAAATTGAATTTCGCATCGAGCGCCAGCACCTTGCCGTCACCGGTCAAAATCAACGGATTGATTTCGGCCAGAGAAGCATCGCATTCGACGAAGGCGCGGTACAGGCCCTGCATGAAGTTGCGCGCCTGCGCGAGCGAGGCCTCCGGCACCCCGATCTTGCGTGAAATGTCATCGGCTTCGGTCTCGGTCAACCCCTCGACCGGATCGATAGCAACCTTGTGGATCTTCTCCGGCGCACGGGCCGCAACTTCCTCGATCTCCATGCCGCCTTCGGAACTCGCCATCAGGGTAACGCGCTGCGAGGCGCGGTCGACGACCATGCCGACGTACAATTCCTTACGGATGTCGGCGCCCTCTTCCACCAGGAGGCGCTTGACGACCCGGCCCTCGGGACCGGTTTGATGGGTCACGAGGGTCATGTCGAGAATGGCAGAGGCAAACTGGTGCACCTCGTCGAGCGATTTGGCGACCTTGACGCCGCCGCCCTTGCCGCGACCGCCCGCATGGATCTGCGCCTTGACCACCCACACCTTCCCGCCGAGTTTGCGCGCGGCCTCATCCGCTTCCGCGACCGAAAAGCAGGGATAGCCGCGCGGGGTTGCGACACCGTAGCGGCGGAGGATTTCCTTGCCCTGATATTCGTGGATGTTCATGCGGACGCCCTCACTGCCATTGTCCTCGTTTCGCTTATCCCCACTGCACTTGCCCTCACTGCGCTTATCCTCATTACGCTTACCTTCACTACACGTACCTTCACTACACGTACCCTCACTGCGTTTGCCTTGATCGTGCTGCAGACGGTCCGCTTAGTTCATGCGGAGCGCACGCGAATTGCTCAACTCGGCTTCGATTCCTCGAGGTTCTTCGCGAGAAGCTTCGTCAAAGCGTACACCGTATCCAAGTGCGGAGTCGGCGTATCGGTCAACCGGGCAAGCTCGACCACGGAACCCAGCAATGCGTCGATTTCGAGCGTGCGGGCCGCCTCGACGTCCTGCAGCATGGAAGTCTTGTGATGACCCACCCGTTCCGCGCCGGCAATTCTTTTCTCCAGGGGCACGCGGAATGTGACGCCGAGTTTGTTGGCCACCGTCTGGGCCTCGGTCATCATGTCCCGTGCCAAACTCCGGCTCAGAGGGTACCGGCAAATGCCGGCGAGCGTGGCTCGCGCCAATGCGCTGATGGGATTAAAGGTGAGATTGCCCCACAGTTTCAACCAGACCTCGCCGCGGATATCGTCGAGCACCGGTGCCTGCAAGCCTCCGTCCACGAAGCATTGCGAAAGACGCGTAACGCGTTCGCTGCTGCTGCCGTCCGGTTCGCCGACCGGAAACCGATTCCCTTCCACATGCTTGATGACGCCGGGCTCGATCAGCTCGGCGGCCGGATACACCACGCAACCGATCACCCGCTCGCAGGGGATGTGCCGCTCGATCAGTCCGTCCGGATCCACGCTCTTGACCTTCGTCCCCGCGTATCGGCCCGGATGCCGATGGAAATACCAATAGGGGATACCGTTCTGCATCGGCACCACAAGGGTGTCGGGCCCGAACAGCTGCGGTACCTGCGGCGCAACCGCTTCGACCTGATGCGCCTTCATCGCGAGGACGACCACGTCCTGCGGGCCGGCCGTCGCATAGTCATCCGTCGCATTCACCCGCGGTACGGCGGTTTCGGATCCATCGCCGTTGATGAGCCGGATTCCGCGGGTGCGCAGCGCATCCAGATTGGCGCCGCGCGCAATGAAGGTCACCTCGTCGCCGGCGTGCGCAAGCCGGGTTCCCAGGTAACCGCCAATCGCTCCGACCCCGATGATCGCAATTCTCATCATCGCGTATCCTCGCCGCCGAGTCCGGTTCTAACGGCTGACCGGAGAATCGTTGATCCCGCCGCGATCAATTTCCATGCGATCGACAACCTTGGTGACGCCCTGCACCAAGCCGGCGACCCGAATCGCCTCTTCGAGTTCGGGTTGGGTCCAGACATAGCCACCGAGGTTCACCACCCCATTCTCCGCTCGTACCGTGATATGGCGGGCGTAGAGTTCTTTGTCGGCGTTCAGCGCGAGCTGAACATGATCCGCCGTCTCCGCGTCGGCCTGCCGCTCCGCCTCGGTCTTGCGAGGACCCGTTGCGCAGGAGACCACACCATAGACAACCACTGCCGCAAGCGCCGTGCGCAAGATTCGATTCATGAATTGAGACAAGATACCCTCCTGATGACCCCACAGCTAATTCCCATCATCATCCGTGGGGACGTACTCGATACGGTTGACCACCCGCCCCTTGCCCGCGATCCGGCGGGCCAGTCTCAGAATCTGGTACAGATCAGACAGGTCGCGAACCATCCCCTCGAGTCTGACGACACCGTTCTCGGTGGTGACCGTGACATGATCGCTGAAGATGTAGGGATCCTGCTGCAGGGCCGTCGCCAGCAATCGTCGCTGCGTCCGACGGCCTGACTGCGGTCACCACAATCTCGTTCCGCGGCTCCTCTGACGCCGGCGCCGAGAGCGCCGGCGTCAGCCACGAGCTTCCGAAACCGGCCACTCCCAGCGTCCCCGCGAGGAGTGGCCCCACCGGCCAGCGCGTACTTGCCGCGACGCCGTACCTTCGCACCCAACTGTCCCTTAAAATTTATAATTCACCCCGGTCGAAATGCCGATCTCATGGCAGCCGCCCCAGGTGGTCGGGCCCGCGCTGCTGTAGTCGACGAACGTAAAGTGCGTGGCATCGTGGCAGTCCGTCTTGATCCCGTGGCCGCCGGCGCCGATATCGTAGTGCGCATTGCTGTCGTTCAGGGTTTCGGCCGCGTCAAAGTAGACGCTCAACTGCTTATCGAGCTTGTGCGTCCACATGGCGGTGTACATGTTGGCTTGGTTGTTTCCGATCTTAGTCGGGTTGAAATTGTGCTGCCCGCCTGGATCTCCCGGCGTCGCTCCAGCATGCGCCCAACCGGCCGCGACGATGTCTGCGCCGCCATTGAGCTTCTGCTGGACCGCAAACCACATGCCGGTTCGCTGGCGCTCGTTCTGGAACTCCATGACCGCGGGAACCTCGCGATGCATCTCCTCCCACAGGTAGGAGACCGTCAGACCGAAATCGAAGCTGTATTGACCGCCGAATTTCATAGCCCACTCGTCGGCGATGTCGTAGGCCGTGGAGTAAGCGGGCGACCCCGCAGCCGCCGCTCCCGGGTACTCAGCCTTAAAGGCGTCGTAGCTCGCCCAGTCGAGCACCGGGGAGACACCGTCCCCCAGACCGAGCAGGTATCCGTAATACGGACTGTTCGAGCCGATCCCGTCGCTGGAGCGGTTCACCCGCTTGTGCAGCTCGTAGGCCCCGACCAGATACAGGCCACTCATCTCGAACTTGATGTCGGCGCTGAACGCCTGATTGTAGCCACCATCATCGCAGTTTAGAAACAGGTTGCCGCTGCCCGGATTATTCGATCCGGAGCAGTCCGGAGATCCCAACGGCGTGAGATTGTTGTTCGGGTCGATTTGCTGGCCAAACGCGTAGGCGGCGTCGAAGGTCAAACCAACCCACGTGGGCGAGGTGTAGAACACGACGTCGTCCGACCGTGTGCCGAACTCCACGCGATTATCGCCGCCCGTGTTACCCATGATGACGGCGTAGTTGCCCAAGCCGGTCCCGAACGGATTGAGCCGGTCCGTGGAGGTCTTGTACGGCATGTACATCTCGCCGAACTTCACCTTGCCCCAGGATTTTCCCTGGAAGCCCAGATAAGTGTCACCCAAGCCGATCGCGCCCTGAACGGTATTCGAGGACTTGGTCCAGGTGTTTCGCAGCCCCGGCGCCGCCGCCATGTCGATGGCGGTGGACACTTGGTAAATGAAGTCCACATCCGAGGTGCCGATCCTGTGCGTGCCCCGGTAGCCGATATTGGATCCGTTGCTGGACATCGCTCCGAGCCAGCCGACCCGGCCGTAGGGTCCGGCCTTCGGCCCTCCTGTAATGACGTACGGGCTGCCGGGAGCGCCGGAAGCATAGCCCCAAGGATAGGCCACCAGATCACTCATGCCCTTGGTGGTGTAGTCGACCGACAAATCGAGGGTCCCATAAAAGCCCTTGAGGAACTTCTCGAACAGCGGTTCCGCGGACGTTTCCTTGGCCTTTGCGACACTCGGTGCGGCACCCGCCGGCGGTCCGACCGCAGTCGGCGGTGCCGCTTGCTCCTTGGACAGCGCATCGAGCTTCTTCTGCATCTCCTGCATCTGCTGCTGCATGATGCGCATTTGATCCTTCAGCGCCTGAGTTTGCGAATCGTCTGCAAAGACGATGCCATTGAAGGCGACACTGGCGGCGCATGCCGCAAGCGCCACCAGCATCGGCTTGGCCAATCTAGATTTAAGCATTGTGTGATTCCTCATGAAACGCATTTGTTTGAATCATTCTCGTCGTTGCTGCCCACCCTCACCTCTCGCCGGCCGGACATGTGAGGCTAGTCCCGCCGCCCCCAATCCCTAGGACCTCATTGCACATTCCCCTGCAGCATGTGCAACCTTTCCCTACTTCCTACTCGACTTCTCCACCGCTGTCGGCTACTACCCCTGACGGCTGCGGCGCCGGAGGCACCCGCAGTGTAGCAATTTGGGTAAACGTCTGTGCCTGCTTATCTCGTGAAGCATGCCCTTATGTTGCGGAAATGAGACCTGCGCCACGGGCCCACTTGTACTTCGCACCCAGCACCGCCACGGGGATCTCGGTCGAATAGGCATAGGCGGGGATTCCGTGCTGGTACAGATACTCCGCCGCTTCCTCCACCTCGACGTCTCCGGCAAGCGATGCGACCACGGGCTTTTCGATGCCCTTGGCGCGCATCTCCGCCACGACCTCGACCATGAGGCGCGCGAACACCATCGGCGGCGTGATGATGGTGTGCCAATAGCCGAGAATGAGCGCGTGGATGCGGTCGTCCTCCAGACCCAGCCGCACCGTGTTCTGGTACGTCGTCGGCGGTTCGCCCCCCGTGATGTCGACCGGATTGCCGGCGGCGCCGAACGGCGGAATGAACTTGCGGAAGGCTGCGTCGAGGTCGGCAGGCATCGCCATGAGGCTCAAGCCATTGTCGACGCAGGCATCGGAAAGGAGCACGCCCGAGCCGCCCGCGCCCGTGATGATCACCACGTTGTTGCCCTTCGGAGTGGGAAGTACCGGAATGCCCCGTGCGAATTCGAGCAGATCGCGGAGCGAGCGCGCCCGAATGACTCCGGATTGTTTGAAGACGTCCTCGTAGATCTTGTCGTTTCCCGCGAGCGCGCCGGTATGCGAACTGGCCGCACGCGCGCCCATGCTGGTGCGCCCGGCCTTCAATACCACGATCGGCTTCTTTTTGGACACGCGCTTGGCCACTTCGGCGAAGGAGCGCCCGTCCTTCAGGTCTTCGCAGTGCTGCGCGATGATGGTGGTGTTGGGATCTTGCTCGAAGAACGTCAGTAGATCGTCCTCGTCGATATCGGACTTGTTGCCGAGCCCGACGATGGCCGACACGCCCATCTTGGCGGACCGCGAAAAGCCGATGATGGCCATTCCAATGCCGCCCGACTGCGACGACAGGGCTGCATGCCCCTTCACATCGTAGGCGGTGCAGAACGTCGCGCACAGATTGCTCGGCGTGTAGTAGAAACCATAGATGTTGGGGCCCATCAACCGCACGCCGTACTTGCGGCCGATGGCGATCAATTCGTTCTGGCCCTCGACGTTGCCGGTTTCCGCGAATCCGGAGGGGATCAGAATGGCTCCGGCGATTTTTTTCTCGCCCACCTCGACCAGCGCTTTCGCCACGAATTTCGCCGGAATCGCGAAGACCGCGACGTCGATGTCGCCCGGCACATCCTTGACGCTCTTATAGGCCTTCTTCCCCATGATGCTCTCGGCAGACGGATGGATGGGATAGATCTCCCCCGCATAGCCGCCGTTGATGAGATTCTTCATCACGGAATTGCCGATCTTGCCGTTCTCCGCCGACGCGCCGATCACGGCCAGCGCCTTCGGCTTCATGATCCGGTTCATCTTCTCCACGATATCCGCCTGGTTGGGGCGGTCGCGTGCGGGTGCCGGGTTGAAGTTCAATACGATGCGCACATCGGCGGCGACCGCACCGTGCTCGGTGGCGAACACCGGATTCAAGTCCAGTTCCGAGATTTCGGGGAAATCCGCGATCAGGGAGGAAACGCGTTCGATCATCGTCGACAGGGCGGTACGGTCTACCGGCTTCGCGCCGCGCACGCCGCGGAGGATTTCCGCCGCCGCGATGCCGTCCAGCATCGACAATGCGTCCTCGTTGGTCGCGGGTGCCAACCGAAACGTGATGTCCTTCAAGACCTCGACCAGCACTCCGCCGAGACCGAAGGCCACCAATTTGCCGAACGCCGGATCGGTGACGGCTCCGATGATGACTTCGGTGCCGCCGCTCAGCATCTGCTGCACCTGAACGCCGTGAATGTCCGCCTTCGCGTCGTATTTGCGCGCGTTGCCGACGATGGTGCCGAAGGCCTCCCGCGCGTGCTCGGCGGATTTGACCCCCACGATGACGCCGCCCGCCTCGGTCTTGTGCAATATCTGAGGGGACACTATCTTCATGACGACCGGAAAACCGATGGTCGAGGCAAGCGCCGCAGCCTCGTCGGCCGTCTTTGCCACGCCCTCCTTCGGAATGACGATGCCATAGGCTTCGCACACTCCGCGCGCCTCCGGCGCAGTCAGCGCCTGCCGCCCGGCAGACTTGGCCTGATCCAATATCTTTCGCACCGCGCTCTTGTCGTGTGCCGAATCCAACGTTCCGGCATTCTGTGCCCGCATTTGCATGGATGCTCCTTAAATTACTTTGTTGGCGCGAAGCGATGCGACTTCGGCGGCCGGGTATCCGATCTCGGCGAGCACTTCATCCGTGTGTTCGCCGAGCAGCGGCGAGCGAGTGACCTCGGTGAGGCTGTCGCTCATCTTGATGGGATTGCCCACCGTCAGGTATTTGCCCCGTTTCGGGTGGTCCACTTCGACGATGGTGCCGGTGGCGCGCAACGACGGTTCCACGGCCAATTCCTCCATCGAGAGGATGGGGCCGCATGGGATATCGTGCTCGTTGAGGATGGCCATCGCCTCGAATTTCGTCTTCGTGAGCGTCCACTCTTCGATGGTCGCGAATATTTCCTTGAGCCGCGGCAGCCGTGCGTTCGGCGTGGCATAGTTCGGGTCGGTGATCCATTCCTCTTTGCCGATCACATTGCAGATCTCCTTCCATACCGGCGCTTGCGTGATGAAGTACAGATAGGAGTTCGGATCGGTTTCCCAGCCTTTGCATTTGAGGATGGTTCCCGGCTGCCCGCCGCCCGACGCGTTGGCCGCACGCGGCACCGCGCTGCCGAACTTGCCATTGGGGTACTGGGGATACTCCTTCATGACACCCGTACGCGCGAGCCGCTGCTGATCGCGGAGCTTGACCCGGCACAGATTGAGCACGCCGTCTTGCATGGCCGCGAGCACTCGTTGACCGCGTCCGGTGGTCTTGCGCTGATACAGGGCCGTCACGATGCCCAGCGCGAGATGCAAGCCGGTGCCGCTGTCGCCGATCTGCGCCCCGGTCACCAGCGGCGGACCATCATCGAACCCGGTGGTGGAGGCGGAGCCGCCCGCGCACTGCGCGACGTTTTCATAGACCTTGCAATCCTCGTAGGGGCCGGGACCGAATCCCTTCACCGATGCGACGATCATGCGCGGATTGAGCTCCTGGAGCTTCTCCCACGTGAACCCCATCCGATCGAGCGCGCCCGGAGCGAAATTCTCCACCAGCACGTCGCAATACTTGACGAGTCGCTCGAGCACCTTCTTTCCGTGCTCGCTCTTGGTATCGAGGGTCACCGACCGCTTGTTGTGATTCAGCATCGTGAAATAGAGACTGTCCACGTCGGGGATGTCGCGAAGCTGTTCGCGGGTGATATCGCCGGCACCGGCCCGCTCGATCTTGATCACGTCGGCGCCGAACCATGCCAGCAGTTGCGTGCACGTCGGGCCCGACTGCACGTGCGTGAAGTCGAGGATACGGACGCCGTCTAATGCTTTACCCATTCGCTGCTCCCGGTATCACTTGTACATGGTCTGATTCTTGGTTCCCGGAGCGTACTCGCGCGGATCGACCCAGATATTCACGACTGCCGAGCGCCGCAGTTTCTGAACGGACTCGCGCGCACGCTGCAGGGCCGGTGCGATTTGGGCAGGATCGCGCACCTCTTCCCCGTAACCGCCCAGCATCTCGGCGAACTTTCCGAAGGGCACATCGCCCAGCAGGTTGCCGACGCTGCCGCGCTGCTCGCCGTACTTTGCGAGCTGCCCGTAACGAATCTGATTCATCGCCGAGTTGTTGCCGATGACCGCGAGGTACGGCACGCCGAAACGGTTGGCGGTCTCCATGTCGAATGCCGTCATGCCGAAGGAGCCGTCGCCGTAGTAGCACAGCACCTCCTTGTTGGGGTTCGCGAGTCCGGCAGCGATTGCGAAACCGGTGCCCACGCCCAGGGAGCCGAGCGCGCCGGGATCCATCCATTGACCGGGTCCCCGCGGCCGCACCGCTTGGGCCGAGATGGTCACCACGTCGCCGCCGTCGCCGATGTAGATGGTGTTGTCGGCCAGGAACTCGTTCAGCTCCCACGCAACGCGATACGGATGGATCGGAACGCTGTTGGATTTGAACAGGGGCATCAGCTTTTCCGCGGCGACTGCCTCGGCGTCGGTCAATTGCTTGAGCCACTGCTGGCGCGCCTGCCGTTTGTCGCCCTTGATGCGGCCGCCGGCGGCCTGCAGCACGGCGCCCAGAATCGCGCCCGGATCTCCCACCAGCCCCAGGCTGATGTCCCGGTTCTTGCCCACCGTCCGGTAATCCATGTCGATTTGAACCAGCTTCAGGTCCTTGCTGATGCGCTTGCCGTAGCCCATGCGGAAATCGAATGGAGTGCCGACGATGACCAGCACGTCCGCGCTGGCGAAGGCCTGGGTCCGAGTCCGGTCGAAATGATGCGGATCGCCGGGCGGCAGAAGACCGCGGCTGGCGCCGTTGAAATACCCGGGAATATCGAGCCCGCGCAGCAGATCGATCGCCTCGACATGACCGCGCGCCGTCCACACTTGCTGGCCGTACAGGATCGCGGGCCGCTCCGCATTGACGAGAATGTCGGCCAGCTTTTCGATGTCGCGCGGATCCCCGATGGAACGCGTCGATGCGCGATAATGGCCGGGTTGCGGAATTACCGCCTTGGCAATGTCGACCTCGCGATCCAGCACATCTCGCGGGATCTCGAGATAGCACGGACCGGGCGCGCCGTTGAACGCCTCGCGGGCGGCCATCGAGATCATATCGGCCACGCGTTCGGTGCTCGGCACGGTCGCGGCGAACTTCGTGATGGGACTCATCATGTCCACATGCGGAAGATCCTGCAGCGATCCCATCTTGTGTTGAGTCAGCGCGCCTTGACCTCCGATGTGCAGAATCGGGCTTTCGGAACGGAACGCAGTGGCTACGCCGGTGACGGCATTGGTGCAGCCCGGCCCGGCGGTGGTGACGACGCATCCCAGCTTTCCCGTCTGCCGGGCATAACCGTCGGCCGCGTGCGCAGCGACTTGTTCATGGCGCACGTCGATGATGCGGATGCCCTCGTCCACGCACCCATCGTAAATGTCGATGATGTGCCCGCCGCAGAGGGTGAATATGGTATCCACGCCCTCGTTCTTGAGCGCTTTCGCGACGAGGTGGCCGCCGGATATGACGCCCGCGTCCCGGCTCTTTCTCTGCAGCGTGTCCTCAGCGGTGGACGTTTTGGGCTGATTCGACACAGGGTTTGCGGTAGCCATCATACCTCCGAAATCATGAATTGAATTCCCGGCCGCAGCCAAGGCTGCGGTTGCGGCCGGGATGTAATATGCCGCGCGATACCGATCACGTGGCTCGAGGGACGCCGTCGGTCGCGGCCTGGGACGGGTACGCGTCGCGGCTCTTGGCGAAATGCCGCAATCGCATCGGCTTCAGCACGAACAACGCCAGCAAGGCGGCAATGACGTTGAACGTCATCGCAGTGGCGAACACCGCACCCCAGCCGTGCGCCTTCGCGATGCCCGCGGCGATCGGCACCAGCAGCGCGCCGGCGCCCTTTGCGGTGTACAACATGCCCGCGTTCGAGGCCGCGTACTTGGCCCCGAAGGTGTCGCCCTGCGTGGCGGGAAACAGGCTGAAGATCTCGCCGTAGACGCCGAAGTAAAGCGCCGTGACCAGGACGAATATCACCGGATTCGATCCCGATTGGTTGAGCGTGAAGAGCGCGGCCGCGCCGATGAAGAAGGCGAGCGCCATGGTGTATTCACGGCCGATCTGGTCCGAGAGCCAGCCGAAGAACGGACGGCCTACGCCGTCGAATATCCGGTTGAGGAACAGGGCGAAAGCCAGCGCCGGCATCGCGATCCCGAGCAGCTCGACCGGAATCTTGTCGATCTTGAGGTCCTTGGCGATCGGCGCCATGGAGGCCGCCATGGTGAGTCCGCCGGCGGCGATGAGCACGAACATCGCGTAGAGGACGTAGAAGACGGGGCTGCGCAATACCTCGGTCGGTGTGTAGCCATGCGCCGTCTGACTCGGCTTCACCTTTGCCGCGACCAGTTGGGGCGGTGGCGCCAGCAACAGCCATGCCATCACGAATACGATGCCGCCTTGCAAAAGTCCGAACACGAAGAAGGCGTGCTCGTAGCCGGCCGTATTGATCATCGTGGAAATGGGGACGATGGTGAAGGCGGCGCCGGCGCCGAATCCCGCGGCCGTGATGCCGGCGGCAAGGCCCCGCCGGCCGGGAAACCACTTGAGCGCATTGCCGACGCAGGTTCCGTAAACGCATCCGGTACCGACGCCGCCGAGCGCCGCCCCGACGTACAGGAGGCTGAGAGAGTCGGCCATCGAGTTCATGACCCACGCGATCCCCACCAGGATGCCGCCGCCGAGCACCACCCAGCGCGGACCGAACCGATCGACCAAATACCCTTCGACGGGGATCAACCAGGTTTCGATCAGAACGAAGATCGTGAATGCGATTTGAATCGCGCTTCGCCCCCAGTGGTATTTCGTATCGATGGGGTTGACGAAGAGCGTCCAACCATACTGGAGGTTGGCGACGCATGCCATGCATATCACGCCGATGATGAGTTGCACCCAAGGATTCGCCAGCGCCGAGGGATTCGATCCGGTCAATCTTGTATTCATAGTTTTGTCCCTTTTACTTTCAGGCAGTCGCAGAAGATGACCCCGTGGTCGACATGAATCGGTCCGCAAACGCCGCGTGCGGCAACGCGTCGCGGTCGCAAGCGTCGCGTTGCGGCCGCCGGCTGACGAGTATGACGAGTCGAGGACTACAACCCGTGACGGTCGTCACAGTAGCAAGACGCGTGAAACGAGGAAGATGTGTGAAACGATGCGTCATCGCGCCGAGAGCCCAACGCCAGCGTGTGTGAATTCTTTCATCGAACCCCCTCGAGCCAGCATCAGCGCGTTGGCCCCACCAGTCTTGAATTGCTCAGCGTGGTATACCATATATGATGCGATTTCCGGGTGTCAAGTCGCCTCGCAGGCAGGTATTTTCGGTGAAACGGTAGCTCAAGCTGAGCTAATTCTTAACCAATGGCTTGAATTCGGATCGCTGCTATACCTCTAAGCTATTGATAGATATGACTCTACTGGCCAAAGTGCGCGATTTCTAAATAATGTATTATGACAAATGAAAAAAATTACATCGACATTGAGTTAATTTCGTTATCAATATTTCTAGAGAGTCTTAATATATCTCACGCGCGGCCGTTGACGAGTGCACTCAAGTTGGAATCCTTTTTTATATTACGGCGCGCGCAACCGTCGCCAGGAACTCTAATGCAAACCTATGAACTTGTTATGATCGCTCTCATCGGAACGACTGTGATTGCAGGCCTTTCGGCCGCGTTGTATAGCGCCCTGCCCGCTGCCGTGCTGGAGTACGCAGCGCGCCACGGGCGCTATCTTGGCCTCGGAATGCCGCATCGGCTGCATGACTCCACTACGGGCAATCAGCCGGTCGCCGCCGTGTCCGGGCTTCAGGGACAATCTGCCTGAGCCTCGCAGGCTGAGGCGGCGAGCAGCATTAGCAGCATTCATCAAGGACGGTACGAAGACCAATGAACACGATTGCAACTCTGGTGGAGCGTTCCGCGGCGGAGCGCTCCGATTCTCCCGCGACACTCGCCCTCGGGCCCTTGAACTCGACCAGCTTGCGCGATCAGGCATACGCCCTGCTCAAGAGTGCGATTGCCGACACCGACATCTACGATCCGAAGCAGGAGCTGCGTCTCGACGAGCGCCAACTGACGACCGCGCTCGGTGTAAGCCGGACGCCGATCCGTGAAGCGCTGTCGGTTCTGGAACAAGAAGGTTTCATTCGCACGATTCCCCGCCGCGGGATCTACATCGTTCGCAAGTCGAAGCGGGAAATGATCGAGATGATCCAAATGTGGGCGGCGCTCGAGTCGATGGCGGCGCGCCTGGCAACGCTGTTCGCGCCCGATTCGGAAATCGCGAAATTGCGGCATATTTTCGATGAATTCCAGAACTCGCCGCCGTCCGAGCATCTGTGCGAATACTCCGATGCCAACATCGCGTTTCACACCGCCGTCATCGCGCTCGGCGGCTCGCAAATGATCGTGGATGCCACCCGCAATTTGCTGATTCACGTTCGCGCAATTCGTAGGGCGACGATCACGCAGAGCGATCGCGCGGCACGATCGATCATCGACCATTTGAAGATCATCGAAGCATTGGAAAAGCGCGATACCGAATTGGCCGAACGCTTGACGCGGCAGCACACGCTCGACCTCGCGGTACATGTTGACCGCTACTGCGATTTTCTCGAGTAGGCCACCATAGGCTCCTAGCGGGCCCGGCGGGAAATGCCCATGCCCCACTCCCCAAGGGTGGGCGCGGTCAGTTGGTGACTCAGATATCTTGCGGCGTCGACCTGCCGCGCTTGGGCACCTAAGGCCGATGCGGCCACGATTTTAATGCTCTCTGCGACGTCGGCGTCGTTGCCGGCCGCATGCAGCGGCTCGCGATCGATCCAATCCACCCGGCCGCCCTCCAAATGCAGGTAGATGCGCCCGGTGCCTTGATCGGCGAAATTCACGTTGCGGAATTCCTTCAGGCAGCGGCCCAGAAAGCCGCAATTCTTTTCAGGCGCCAGCAGTTGTCGGGAGGGGTAGATGGACTGCGGATCCAGGGCGTCGACATTGATGCGGCCGTAGCGCTCGATGTTGAGCACCCCGCCCACGTCCAATACATTGAAAGTCGAGTTGTCGCCGAAAGCAATGGTGCGCGGGCGATCGCCGAGGCGCACCGTGTTGTCCAGGAATTCGAACTGCAGACGCTTGTCGCGGCGCCTCGCCCACGTGAAAAAGACATCCGGCATGCCCGTGTAGGCTTCGACCGAATGCGCCAACGTGTCGTCCACCGCCTTGTAGCGGCCGACCTCCAGTCCGCGCTTCCACGCCCGCTCGACCAGTAACTCCGGAGGCGTAATCACGAAGAACAGATAAACCGTCTGACCAAAGCGCGTCAGCAGGTTGCTCCCCGCTTCGTCCGATCCGGGAGCGAAGCTGTCGAAGCGAAATCGGTCGATCAACAAGTGCGGCATGTGGCCGAGCCGGTGCTTTCGCACCATGTATCGATCCAGCTTCTGATCGACGATTTGAACTTCCTCACCGGTAAACGCCCCGGCGTACTTGTAGACGGGCCCCAGCGATCCATAATCGAGCAGCTGCTTGCGCCAGATGTCGGGGCTGATGAGCGCGATGTCCCGCCAATCGACGCCGATATCGCTCGCCAGTTTCCGCTGCAGCAGCCGCAGCGTGCTCTTGCCCGAGGCCGACGGCCCCTTGGTGTTGATCACGACAGGCCGTTCCTGTCGCGGCAGCAGACGATAGCCTTCGTCAATGGCGGCCTGCCGCAACAGCGGTTCAAGGGCGGCTCCGATGCAATCGCTGCAATACACATTGCCGGCGATGCCGTTGGCGATCGAGAGGATGAGTTCCCGTCCGCCCCACGCATCGCCATGGGTGCTGAACAGCGCCGACATCACGCGGGACAAGGCGCGGCAGGCCACCTCCTGCAAGGGATCCTTGGAGGAAGCCGCCATCCGGATGAGCGCGTCAACCTGCTGCGGTCCGAAACGCAGTGCGGCGCCGGTACGTTCCGCCTTGCGACTCACCCTCCTTCGTGCAAATAACTTGACCCGCACCCGTTCCGCGCCGGATGGTTTTGCGGCCACGCCGGGTACGACGGCATCGAACGCGGCCTCGACGGCCGCGGCGACACGCACTCGAGCCTCGGCATCGACACCGATGAAGGACGAGAGCTTCGGAAGGATATGCCGCGCGAGCAAGTTGCCCGTCATCTCGCGAAAACTGATGCCGAGATCCTCGACCCGCGTACCGTCGGGTACCACGAAATCCGCGCTGACCCGGATGAGTAATTCATGGAGGGCCAGGCGCTCCGCCCTGAAGACCGCGAGCTCGCTCAAGGATAATCCCGTCAGCCCCTGTAATTCGAGCGCTGCGGGAACGCCGGTGACGACATTTTCGGGGCGAAAGATCGTGGAAAGCGCGAGCAATTCCTTCGGTAGAATCGACCCGATCCCCGGATTCCACGACCCGTACTGCTGCTCCGCTTGGCTCAGCGCTTCGCTCATCGCCGCTCAGGACTCTGCCTCTACGGCGTCCCGCAACTTGGTGGAATCCGGATACACCCGCAGCTCCGGTAGCTCGTCCGCCTTCAGCATCTCCTGCACCCGGGTCCAATATTCCAGCGTCAAGAGATCGCGATTCACCTGGCGGAAACAGTGCCGCGCATAATCGTTCTTGAATTGCATGCCGTACTCCAGTTCCTCGGGCAGGAAGACCACGCCGTCCTCGAAGAACCAGGCCGGTACGCCCTCCTCCCCCGGCTCCAGGTCCGTATTGGTGCGGATCTTCACATCGGTCAGTTTTTCCACCGCGTCGTAGTCGAAAAGAAAGACTCGGCCGTATCGGCCGACTCCATAATTTCTGCTGTCGAGATCCTTGTTGAAGATATTGGTCGCGGCATTGTTGCGGATGCAATGCCCGAGGCTCACGATCACCGCCCGCGTTTCACTTTCGCTGCAGCTCTCCAGGTACACGGGGAGAGGCACGATTTTCAATTGCGCGATCAACGAGCGAAGGAACACGCCGTTCTCGGCCAAATGTACGCTGCCCGGCGCCTGCCGACAGATCTCTTCGAGCAAGGCCGGCTCGAAGAGTTCGCGGTCGAGCCGCAGATTGAAGTACATGACGTTGTCGAGCATGCTGCCGGCGCGGTTGATTTCATGAACGACCCGATATTTGTCGATGACCGCCGCGACGCCGGGGAAGGCGCCCCACTTGTAGGAAACGGTCGGCGCATCACGCACCACCTTCAAGTGATAGGAGCACGCGTCGAATGTGAAGCCGAGCGCCACCGTCCCCGCCACTCCGGGGGAACGCTGAAACCGCTGGCCGGAAGCACGCATCTGTTCGATGATTTGGTTCAGGATGGCGACTTTTCCCACATGGTTGAAACCGATCGTGGAATAGTGATGGCCGAGGGGACGCAGCGGCATGAGGCTGTAGAGAAACACGCATGTTTGGTAGTACAGCCGGGTAGTGACGTGGAAATTCGCCAAAGTGGAGCTGAACAGATCGTGAATGTCGGATACGCGATGCAGGACGGCGTCCGCGCGGATGCCGTCCTCTCCGTTCAGGAATGCCACCACGAAGGGCATGAGCCGCTCCTCCTCGAACACCCAGCGTCCCACCAAGAATGCCGAGCGGTCTCGGTAGAATCCCGCATCCACGACGTCGAGTGCGAGCGGCACTGAACCCTCGGCAGGATCGGTCGGCAATATGTCCCGAAGCCGGTCGAGGATGCGTTCCGCGTCGCCCCGGAGGTCCCTGAACCGTACTGAGAAGCCCGGCACGCGCAGCGCCTCGCACAGGAGCTCCACGCCGATCCGTCCGTGAACCGCAAATCGGCGGTGCACATGCGCCATCGACAGCGCGCGCAGTTTGCTCGGCGGGGGGAACGAGTACGCGACGGGACGCCACAATTCATGGCAGATGTTGCGGCGTAGCGAGTGCGCGAAGCTGAACGCGGTATCCGCTTCATAGCGGTCGACGATCATGGCGACAAATAGCCGGTCCAGCGTGTCCCACACGTCGAGGCGGTCGGCGAGCGCGGGGAAGGCCGCAAGGAGTCTCGGGCCGTGTTCCGCGATGTAGCGGCTGTAGAGTCCAAGGCGCTCGGTGCTGATCCGATTCGACGCCTGCGGATCCATGGTTTCGAATGCACGCTTGGCGCGGTACGGATACTCGCAGAGCTGGCAGTAGAACTCGTCGAATACGCAGAGAATGACTTCCGCCGCAATGACGATGCGCAATTCATCGTCGGTGCAGGCCAGCAGCTTGGCATAAGCCTCCTCGACCCGGCGTTCGGTCTCGGCTCGCATGACTTTCAGCCGCTATTCCGCAAGGCCGTCGCAATCGCGTTGATGGACAATTGAATGCCCTCGCGCACGCGCGGATCGGATTCGCCGCTGCGGTGCCGCTTCAGCAGTTCCACCTGCAGCAAATTCAAGGGCTCGATGTACGGAAGCCGCAATCGGATGGACACCTCGAGCGCGGGATGACTCTCGAGGAGACGGGATTGTTCGGTCACCTCGAGGAGTTTGTCGTGGGTGATGCGCCACGCATCGCGAATGCGCGCGAAAATCTCGTCGGCGAGCGCGCGGTTCTCCACCAGCGCGGCATATCTGGTGGCGATTCCCATGTCCGTTTTCGACAACACCATCTCCAGGTTGTCGACGGTTGCGCGAAAGAACGGCCATGCGACGAGCATTTCCCGCAGCAATCCGGTGTCGGGGAACGACTGCAGCGCCTGCCCGAACCCGTACCAGCCGGGCAGCATCACCCGCGCCTGCGCCCAACTGAATACCCATGGGATTGCGCGCAAGTCCTCGATGCGTGTCGATTGGGAACGCGACGCCGGACGCGAACCGATTTTCAGTTCCGAGATCTCCACCAACGGCGTCATCTGGCGATAGAAGGTCGTGAAGCCCTCCGTTTCATACACCAGCGCGCGATACGCTTTCAAGGCTTCGGCCGACAGCGCGTCCATGGCGGCCGAAAAGCGGCGGCGATCCGACTCGGACAAGGACTCCCGCTCCAGCGATGCCAGCAGGGTCGCCGCGCAAATGGCCTCCAAATTGACCGCGGCCCCTTCTCGCGTGCCGTATTTTGCGGCGATGATTTCTCCCTGTTCGGTAATGCGGATGCGGCCGTGCAGGCTGCCGGACGGTTGCGCCCGAATTGCCGCAAATGACGAGCCGCCGCCGCGGCCGACCGCGCCGCCACGGCCGTGAAAAACCTGCAGAGCCGTGCCGGCCTTCGAGAATTCAGCATCGAGCGCCCGCGTCGCCTGGTGCACGGTCCACACCGAAGTCAGATAACCGCCATCCTTGTTCGAGTCCGAATACCCGAGCATGACTTCTTGAAAGCTATGGGCGGCAACGATCGAAACGACTTCCGGCAGCTGCAGCCAGGAACGCATGATGTCGGCCGAACGGAGCAGATCACCGATGGTCTCGAATAAGGGCACTGCCATGAGGGCGGCGGCAGGCGCGCCCTGCGCCGTGCCTTGGGCCCGGTAGAGGCCCGCCTCTTTCAACAGGACGTTGACCTCCAGCAGATCCGAAACGCTCTCGCATTTCGAAACGATGTAGCTCTTGACGCACTCGGGACCGTAGCGGCGATGGGCCTGGGCGGCGGCGCCGACGATGGCGAGTTCGGATGCGGTCTCGGGCGTGTAGGTGGCATAGGGACTCGACAGGAGCCGCTCGGTCGCGAGTTCGCGCCGCAACAAGGCGATCCGTTCCGGCTCGTTCAGACCGCCGTAGTTTGCCGACACGCCGGCCACTCGCAGAAGCTCGCCGATGACGCGCTCGTGCACATCGGCGTTCTGGCGAAGATCAAGCGTGGCCAAGTGAAAACCGAAGGTTTCCACCGCCCGGATCAGCCGCCATAGGCCGCCGCCGCCCGCAGTCGCAATATTGCTCTCCCCGGCAAGCGATTGTTCGAGGAGCAATAGGTCCAGGCGGAAGCTCTGCGGATCGGGATAGGCCTCCCCGTCGACGGACGCCGGCCGGGGCGGCGCCTGGCCGGTCAACCGGATATAGGTAGCTGCGAGCCGGGCATAGATACCGGTGATCGCACGTCGATACGGCTCGTCGGCGCGCGCCGCGTTTTTATCGCCGCTCTTGAGCGCCAATGCCATGACCGCAGCCGACACCGCGGCAAGCTCGTTCGAGATCGAGAGCTCGGCACCCAGACTGTTGAGTTGCTCGAGGTAATCCAGCAGGAGCGCCTTCGACGAGCGATCCAGGGCCAAGCGCAACGAATCCGCCACCACATGCGGATTGCCGTCACGATCTCCGCCGATCCAACTGCCGAGCCGCAAGAAGCTCGCCGGACGCTGGCCCAGCACGCGCTCCCAACGCGCATACAACACCGGAATGACGGGGACGAAAATGTCCCGGAGGTAAGTGAGTGCCGTATCGACCTCGTCCGTCACATAAAGACGCTCGCGGCGCAGCGCCCGGGTCTGCCACAGCAAAGTGATCTGCGCACCGATCGCCTCCTCGATGGGTTGGCCCTCCACGCTTTCATCGAGACCGGCATCGCGGCGGCGGAGCAGCGCGGCAATGCGATTCCGGTGATCCAGCATGCTTTTGCGCATGACCTCCGTGGGATGCGCGGTCAGGACGGGCACGATGAGGGCGCGCTCCAGCAGGGCGGCGGCCGCGGATGGCGGCGTGCCTTGGGCGCCCAAGTAGCTGAGCGCCGCTGCCAGTGTGCTCTCCTTCTCGACCACGGTGCCCTGACGGTCCTCCGCCAGATTTGCCAACATGGAGAACAGCATGAAGCTGCGCACGAACGCGACGGCCTCGTCCAGCGACAAGGTATCCAGGCCCGCCGAGAGTTCGCGCGGCTGCACCCCGCGGTAGCGGTCGACGGATGCTGCGCGGATGGCTTCGATGCGGTGAAACAGCGATTCACCGCCCTGACGGCGGATGACATCTCCCAACATCCGGCCGAGGAAACGGATATCCGAGTTTTGAGCGATCACCGGCTGGGTCTGCGACATGGAGGCGTTCGACGTTCTAGAATACGGTTCGGGGGCTGCGTTCATTTGCTCGAGGTTACGGCCGGTCGAGTCTACGGCGCTCCGGCCCGGTTCGACACGGGGCGCGTAGCAAGGCGCGGGCCCTATGAGTAATATCCAATATATCTGAAGTCGAAAGCAGTTTCCGCTGGGAACTATTGTCGTGGTCTTAGCGGCGCAACCGACCGCAAGAGGGGGGGTCTGACCGCAGTGCGGCCGAATGTGGGGCCTGCGCCCAGATATCCCCCACACGAGACCGCCCCGCGCCCCTACGCTGAAACCTATCTCAGAGGTCTGCCGTCACCCCTGAAATATGATATATCTGGGGCACCGCTAGCCGCATCGCCGGGAGATTCCCCTGACTGCCCGTCACGAGGATTCCCTGTTGCCTGCACACCCGGAGACCTACATGGACCGCTTAGTCGAACTCGCGCAGCATGATTTATTCATCAACGGCAAACATGTTCCCCCCACGAGCGGTGCGTACTCTACAGACCTCGATCCGGCCAGCGAAATGCCGATCGCGAGGGTGGCTCAGGGCGGGAAGGAGGACGTGGAACGTGCGGTGGCCGCGGCACGCGCCGCGTTGCCGGTCTGGGGCGGAATGCGCGCCGCCGAACGTGGGCGCATTCTGCAACGGGCCGCCGCCCTCCTGGAACAGCACCAAGAAGAGTTGATCGAACTGGAGAGTTTGGACGCGGGCAAGCCGTTGGCCGGCGTGCGGCGGCAGGATATGGCTTCGGTCATCGACACCGTGCGGTACTACGCCGGGTGGTGCGACAAGATCACCGGGCAGGTAATCCCGACGCGTCCCAACGCGCTGACCTACACCATTCGCGAGCCCGTCGGCGTGGTGGCAGCCATCGTCCCGTGGAACTTTCCCTTGATGATCGGCATGTGGAAGATCGCTCCCGCGCTCGCCTGCGGATGCACACTGGTGGTCAAGCCCGCGGATCTGACCCCCTTGAGCATGCTGCGCGTCGCCGAGCTGTTTCTGGCGGCCGGCCTGCCGCCCGGAGCTTTCAACGTCGTGTGCGGCAAAGGCAGCGTGGTCGGCGAGGCGCTCGTTCAGCACCCCGGCGTCGACAAGCTGACGTTTACGGGATCGCCCAAGGTGGGGCGCGGCATCATGCAGGGAGCGGCCGGCAACTTCAAAAAGGTCACGCTCGAACTCGGCGGAAAATCCGCCAATGTCATCTTCGCCGATGCCAATCTCGAGCGCGCGGCCGGTGCCGCCGCTTCGGGAATTTTTTTCAATGCAGGTCAGGTTTGCTCGGCGGGCTCGCGCGTACTCGTCCAAAGGCCGGCTTATGACGAAATCGTCGACCGCATTACCGCGCGCGCGCGCGCCATTCGCGTCGGCGACCCCAGCGACCCCGGAACGACCATGGGTCCTGTGATTTCAGCTGGACAGATGAAGACCGTGCTCGATTACATTGATGTCGGCCGGGCCGAGGGCGCCTCCGTCGTCACCGGCGGCGCTCGAGTGGGTGATCGCGGCTACTTCATCGAGCCCACCGTGTTCGCGAATGTGGACCATGACATGCGGATCTCTCAGGAGGAGATCTTCGGACCGGTGTTGTCGGTCATTCCCTTCGAGGACGAAGAGGACGCGCTACGGATCGCGAACGGGACCGCCTATAGCCTCGCGGCAGGCGTCTGGAGCGCTGACATCGGACGGGTGCATCGCATGGCCGCCGGCATGAAGGCCGGTACGGTGTGGATCAACACCTACGGTTACACCGACGTTCGGTTGCCATGGGGCGGTTCGGGAGAGTCGGGTCTTGGCCGTGAGCACGGCGATACCGCGCTGGAGAACTTCACCGAACCCAAAGCCATCTGGCTGGCACTCGATCAATGATCGCAAAACTGCTTCCGGTTGGCGGTGGTTCGGGAATGGGCCGTTTTATGGGACTATACGAACCGCCGGCGGCCTCGCATCGCCGGTTGAGACTCAATCCGGAGGAATGGTGCATGACTACCGCCTATATCACCCACGAAGATTGTCTACGTCACGACATGGGCGCCGGCCATCCTGAATGTCCGGACCGCTTGAAATCGATCAACGCGAGCATGCAAAGCTCCGGGTTGATCGACGAGCTGCAGACGCTCGAGGCGCCGCTGGCGCAGAGCGCGGACCTGAAACGGATCCATGACGGCGCCTACGTCGATCTGATTTTCGAGCACGCGCCCTCCGAGGGGCGCATCCAGCTGGATCCGGATACGGCAATGAATCCCTATAGCCTCGACGCAGCGCGCCGCGCTGCGGGCGCCGGCTTGCTCGCCGTGGATGAAGTGATTGCGGGACGCTCGACCAATGCATTTTGCGCCGTGCGGCCTTGCGGTCACCACGCGACTCGCGTGCGCTCCATGGGCTTTTGCATATTCAACAACATTGGCGTAGCCGCTGCGTACGCGCTCGAAGTCAAGGGTCTCGACCGCGTCGCCATCATCGACTTCGACGTTCATCACGGGAACGGGACCGAAGATATGTTCGGCGTGCCGCGCTGGCGCGATCGCGTCCTCATGACAAGCTTTTTCCAGCACCCCTTCTATCCCTACAGCGGCGCCGAAAACCCCGCTCCCAACATGCTGAACGTGCCGCTCGCTGCGGGAAGCGGCGGAGCGGCGGTGAAGTCGGCGGTGGAAGAAGAGTGGCTGCCCGCACTCGAGTCTTTCAAGCCGGAAATGATCTTCATTTCCGCCGGTTTCGACGCCCATCGGGAAGACCTGTTGGGCGGCATGGCGCTGATCGAGGCCGACTACGTCTGGATGACCGAGCAATTGATGGACGTCGCCGCCCGCCATTCGCAACGGCGAATCGTCTCGATGCTCGAAGGGGGATATAACCTGTCGGCTCTCGGCCGCAGCGCCGTTGCCCATGTCAAGGCGCTGGCCGTTCAATAACTCGGTGCGGGAGAATCTATGAGCGTCGTACCTTCTGAGATGAAAGCGGTCGAGATCACCTCACCCGGCGGACCGGAGCAGCTGCGAATAGTGGTACGCCCGGTTCCGAAACCGGGAGTCCAAGAAGTGCTGATCCGCGTGGCGGCCGCCGGCGTCAACCGGCCGGATGTCATGCAGCGGCAGGGCCGCTACCCGCCGCCGGCGGGCGCCTCCGACATTCCGGGCATGGAGGCTGCAGGGGAAATCGTCAGCCTCGGCGCCGGCGTTGCCGGCCTCGCTGTCGGCGATCAGGTCACCTCGCTCCTGTCCGGCGGCGGTTACGCTGAATTCGCGGTCGCGGCCGCGCCGCTCTGTCTTCCCGTACCGAAAGGTTTGAGCTTGGAGGAAGCGGCCGCGGTACCCGAGACATTTTTCACGGTGTGGGACAATTTATTCACGCGCGGGCGGTGCAAATCGGGCGACGAGGTCCTGATCCACGGCGGCACGAGCGGCATTGGAACCACGGCCATCCAGCTTGCGAAAACCTTGGGAGCCCGCGTGTATGCCACTGCCGGCAGCGACGATAAGGCGCGTGCGTGCGAGCGGCTCGGCGCCGTGCGCGGCATCAACTACCGCACCGAGGATTTCGTCGAGGTCGTCCTCGCAGCCACCGGCGGCAAGGGAGCGGATGTGATTCTCGATATGATCGGCGGCGACTACTTCGACCGCAATCTGAAGGTCGCCGCGAACGAAGGGCGGCTCGTGATCATCGCCATGCAGGGCGGCGCACGCGCGGAGATCAAGCTGAATGTCCTGCTGACCAAACGGCTGACGGTCGCCGGTTCGACTCTGCGGGCGCGCACCGTCGCCGAAAAGGCGGCCGTCGCCGACGCCGTACACGCCAATGTATGGCCGCTGCTCGCCTCCGGGCGAGTGCGTCCGATCGTTCACGCAACATTTCCGCTCGCCGAGGCGGCGGCGGCGCATCAACTCATGGAATCGTCGAATCACATCGGCAAGATCGTATTAACCGTCTGACAAGAATCAAAGCGGAGAAATTTATGTTCAATGCCTCGATGACGATAGCCGGGTTTGATCCGGAACTGGCGCAGGCGATGGCTGGGGAGCGGCTGCGCCAGGAGGAGCACATTGAGCTGATTGCTTCGGAGAACTATGCCAGTCCGCGGGTGCTCGAGGCGCAGGGTTCGGTGCTGACGAACAAGTATGCGGAGGGGTATCCGGGGCGGCGCTACTACGGGGGATGCGAGTTTGTGGACGTGGCCGAGCAGCTGGCGATCGACCGGGCGAAGCAGTTATTCGGGGCCGCCTATGCGAACGTGCAGCCGCATTCGGGCTCGCAGGCGAACGCGGCGGTGTATCTGGCGCTGCTCAACCCGGGGGAGACGATTTTGGGGATGAGCCTGGACCATGGGGGGCACTTGACCCATGGGGCGAAGGTGAATTTCTCGGGCAAGCTGTTCCACGCGGTGCAGTACGGGATCCGGCCGGAGACGGGGGAGATCGACTACGAGGAGGTGGAGCGGCTGGCGCGGGCGCATCGACCGAAGGTGGTGGTGGCGGGTTTTTCGGCGTACTCGCGGATTTTGGACTTTGAGCGTTTTCGGGCCATTGCCGATGCGGTGGGGGCGTATTTATTCGTCGACATGGCGCACGTGGCGGGGTTGGTGGCCGCCGGGCTGTACCCGAACCCGGTGCCGCTGGCCGATGTGGTGACGAGCACCACGCACAAGACGTTGCGGGGCCCGCGCGGCGGGCTGATTCTGGCGCGCCCGCACGCGGAGTTGCACAAGAAGTTCCAATCGATGGTGTTTCCCGGCACGCAGGGCGGCCCCTTGATGCATGTGATTGCGGCCAAGGCGGTGGCCTTTCACGAGGCGCTGCAGCCGCAGTTCAAGGTCTACTCGGCGCAGGTTCTGGCCAATGCGCGCGCCATGACCGGGGCGCTGCAGGAGCGCGGCTACAAGATCGTCTCGGGGGGGACGGACAACCATCTGTTTCTGGTCGACTTGATCGACAAGAACATCACGGGCAAGGAGGCGGATGCGGCGCTGGGGCGAGCGCACATCACGGTGAACAAGAACGCGGTGCCCAACGACCCGCGCCCGCCGATGGTCAGCAGCGGGCTGCGGATCGGGACGCCCGCCGTGACCACGCGCGGCATGCAGGAGCAGGAAGTGCGGCAGCTCGCGCACTGGATCGCCGATGTGCTGGACGGGCACGGCGATGAGTCGGTGATCGAGCGCGTGCGCGCCCAGGTGCTGGCGCTGTGCCGCCGATTCCCCGTGTATGGTTGATGCGGTTCGCGGGGCATCACGCCGCGCGACGCCGTCGACCATCCTGCCATCGGAAATAATTGCCGAATTTCGCCGGTCTACGCTTTAGCAACATCGCATTTTTGCAACTTCACAGTCGGTATTTATGGGGGAATCTCATGCACAAGAGAAGCAAGCTGTTTCTGACTGCCGTGACGCTGGCGTTTGCGGCCGGCGCGCACGCGCAATCCAACGATTTCGCCACGGGCAATATGCATTTCGATGCCGCGGCGATAGATGTCAATGGAGATCATATGATTTCCAAAGACGAGTTCATGCAATTCGGCGAGAAGATGTGGAGCATGATGAGCAAGGGAGCGGCTACTGTCACCGTCCGCGACGCAGCCCAAGATTTTGCGCGGGGCAACATGCGTTTCAGCGCCAAGATGATGGATGCCGATCACGACGGCACGATCTCCAAAGAAGAGTTCATGTCTTACGGGGAAAAGAAATTCGACAAGATGAGCAAAGGCGGCATGATGACGACTGCCGACGCCACGAAGTACTTTTCTCGCGGCAATATGCATCCCGATTCAAAATAGAATCGTCAAGAAGGCAGCGGGCGATCCGGCGCGGCATCGGCGCGCTGTTCGCTCGCCGCCCGTCGACGCCTCGCCCGTCGACGTCAGCGTAGGATTACAAAAGGTCGGCGGCCGCGCCGACTGCGACAGCGGGGCAGCCTTGGGTAGGGTGGCGTCCACACAAATAACGCGAGCAGTCGTGTGGGACTCGATCACAGCCACGCCGATGAACTCCTGGCATTCAGGCAGTTTCGCCGTAACATCCTCGGATTTCTGAGGCTGCCGCTCGATGTCAGCGAAAGCGCATTGCGCGATGCCCTCAACACCATCAGCCCTACTCTCCTCGCGAGCTATAAACAGCGCGCGGCCCAAGCGACCCTAGCCTGGGCATCGATGTGCCGAACCGACATGCAGTCGTTGCGCCTGCGCGGCGAAGCGCGGGCGCGGCAGTCAGTGCCCCTACAATCAACACCCCTGCAATCACCCGCCCAATTCGCGCCCGTCTGACGACCGGGCCAGACCAAGGAACCCGACAATGTCGCTCAGGCTGCGACCCTCTCCGGTCGGCTCGACGCCGAGCCGTTCGACCGGGTCGCCGCTGCGGTTCACCCACAGTGTCCGGTATCCAAACCCCGTTGCGCAACAGGCATCCCAGCCGTTCGAAGAGACGAAAACCAACTGTTCTGCGGGACAGGCAAAGGCATTTACGCCGAGCTGATACACTTCCGGCGTGGTCTTGAACTTGCGCACTGAGTCGGCGCTGAGAATATACGCGAATAGCCCCGACATCCCTGCGGCAGATACGGCGCTCTCGAGCATCTCGCGAGTTCCATTCGACAGGATCGCCAGCGCAAATCCCTGCGAGCGTAGCAGCTCGAGCGTCGGAAGGGCTTCCGGGTAAGCGTTCAGACGATGATATTGACTCAG
This sequence comes from uncultured Gammaproteobacteria bacterium, assembly GCA_963799885.1. Lineage (GTDB taxonomy): Bacteria > Pseudomonadota > Gammaproteobacteria > Steroidobacterales > Steroidobacteraceae > Bog-1198. The sequence goes on from CAWCYX010000011.1 coordinate 330,645, forward strand.
TAAGCGGCTACACGCGTCGTCGGAAAGATCCAGCCGCAATCGATCACAGGAATAGCGTAGCGCCTCTTCCGTGACCGTCAGAAAGTCGACGTACCTGTCGGACAGGGTGCGCAATCTCGTATAGTCCACTTGCCTCTCGCGCCATACCTTGGCAAGAGCCGCCCCATGCCCTGGAAATAATTCTTCAGCGAGCGAGCCGAGGGAATAAACGTCGAACAGCGTTCCATACGCATCAAAAAGAATGCCCGTCTGCAACTCACGGGGCAACGCGGCAGGGGCCGGGAGACTTTCGTGCATGACCTCGTCGCTTTTCTCGTCGCTGACTATTTCAATTCGGTGATAACCGCATGGGCTTCGCCGTGCGCAAGAATCTCTGTGTGCGAGCGTCCGCGCAAATTGAAGCGCACTTCGCCAAATTTGATCTCCGAGACTGCGCTCTCGCCGTCCGGCGTTGTCGCTTTTATGGCGCCCGTCGCCTCGAATACGACGATGGCATCCTTGTCGTGAAAGTGCATGGGCGTCGATTCGCCCGGATGCCAAACATAATCCCAGACGATCACTTTCGCATTCTCCAGCAATTTCGTCGCGTGCGGACGGGGGAACGCCGGCGGATATCCAGTCGCGTTGGCTAAAGGGCCCACGGGAAGGTCCTTCAGCTCGATCACGATGGTTCGAAAACCGGTTTTCCCGAGTATATCGCCCAGGCGGCCGAATTCGGCAGTCCCCCTGCGGGACAAGGAAACAGCGACGAAGTCGTGCGGTGAAGGAGGCAGCGGAACCGTGGTATCCCAAATCTTGACATGCTCATTCTCGACAAGGACAACCGGCGCGGCCCCGTAACTCGCCGCGGCGAAGCCCAACATCAGTACGCACGCCGCGGCCTTCAACATGCCATCATCATAGCAGCCGCGTCTCACTTAACGTCGGTGCTCCGTCTGCCGCGCTCCCGCCGCCGATCCTCTCCGCCGTAACGCGCATGCCCCGGACTCCACAGATCCGGGGTACGTCTCGGCAATCCGCGCCGATCGTCGTGGTGAAGATACGAGCAACGGCATTCGGCGCTCCTGGAGCAATGTTTGAGCGGCAACCCTGGCGCCTCTTTCGATAGAAACCGGGTGCCCAACAGCCCGGCCGCCTCGGGGCAGCATGCGGCGCTGCTGACAATCGACACCGCGTGCCACCGGCTGCGCGGCGGGGCTGACGCCTGCGACTGCCGTGCAGGCGGCGGGGCTTTGATTGATCTTCTCCACATGAACCGGCTCTCCAATGACGACGACCGCATTGGACGCGGGCGACCTCGTCCGCCAGACGGATCGTGTGGCGGCCTAGCGAAGTCTCCGCGAGAACACGGCGACTGAAGTTTAAGAGCCCCGCGGATAGATTTCCGCTACCTCTAATGGGTCCGTCCAGCACATGGTGCCCGCCGACATCCGTGCACGTCCGCTCAATGGAATGGCCTGTCCTGGATTTGATGGACCCATCCGGCTACACTGATGACTGTAATAAAGTCCGTCGGACGCAGGGATGATCTTTTGAGGCGCCTGGTAGCGCAGTGCGCGCTCAGCTGTTGCGCAGCGATCTTGGCATTCGCTGCCGTAGCCTTGGATAGCTCCCCCGGTCGCACATTATCCTCAGACATTCCATCGGAGTCATTGCCGCAGGCGCTAGCCGCGTTCGTCGATCAAACCGGGCTGCAGCTCGTGTACCTATCAACGTTGGCGGAGGGTAAATATTCTCGGGCGGCGCCGGCGGGACTGTCGCCTTCTCAAGCGCTGGTGCGCCTGCTGTCTGGCACGGGAATTGACTATGTCTATCTAAACAGTCGTACCGTCAAGCTCTTTACGGTCGTCCCTTCGCTCGCGCAGAGGCCCGCGGTACTTTCTGCGCCGCACATGCCGCCTCAATTCTCAGCGCTCGAGGAGGTCGTGGTGACCGCCACGAAGCGCGAAGAATTTCTGAGAGACGTGCCGGTCAGCGCAACCGTCCTGTCGGGTGAAGCCATGAATCAGGCCGGCGTGACGAATATCGCCGAGCTTGCCGCGATGACCCCCGGAGTCGAATATGACTTCAATGCTCAATGGGGAGGCGGGGTGCTCACGAACCTTGCGATCCGCGGCATCGATTCCAAAGTGGGCGCCTCCACCACCGGCATCTACATCAATGATGTTCCAATCCAGGCCCGCAACGGCAATTTCGGCAACCCCTATCCAGTGACCTTCGATCTTGCACGGGTCGAGGTGCTGCGCGGCCCGCAGGGGACCTTGTTCGGCGCGGGGGCGGAAGGCGGCTCTATTCGCTTCATTCCCAACGACCCCAGCACCACGACGTTCAGCAGTCTGTCGCGCGTGGAGGTCGGCTCGACAGAGTACGGGAGTTCGAGTTATGAAGCGGGGGTCGCGGTTGGCGGTCCGCTGGTCGACGGTCGTGTGGGCGCTCGTGTGACAGCCTGGTACCGAGACGACGCCGGCTATATCGATCGCGTCGATCCCTTCACGCTGTCGCCGGTCGACAAAAACTCCAACGAAGCTCGGAGCGAAGCATTTCGCCTGAGCTTCGCGATTGAACCTAACGAGGCGCTGCGCATTACTCCGCTACTGGCATATCAATCGATTCGAATCGCCGATACGTCCAGCTTTTATGAGTACCTGTCGGATCCGGCGGCCGGCGTATTCCGCAATGGGAAGCTGCTCGGTCAGCCCATCGAGAATCGCTTTACGCTGGCCACCGCCACCCTCGAATACCGCCTCGGAGACGCCATTCTGACGGCCGCCTCCTCCTACTTCGATCGGACGTCAACGGCCACCATCGATACGACGAACGAAGCGGGAGCGGTCTTTTACGGCGGCTTCGGCAACCCGCTCGGCTCCGCCTATCCAACTTCCTACGCGGACGCCGTCCCCACATTAACCTCTCTGCATCAGATCGTGCTTTCGCAGGAAGTGCGGCTGTTGTCTTCCGATCGCAACGCACCGGTGCGCTGGGCGGCGGGGCTGTTCTTCTCGCGCGCACATCAGGACGAGCGGGAAGATACCTACCCCATCGCAATGCCGCTAAATCCCGGGGTGTACTCCAACGAGGACTACACGGATACGCTGACATCCGGTTTCGGGAATCTCGAGGTGCCCCTCTCACATGGATTGAGAACTCGCCTCGGCCTGCGCGTCGACGACGCGCGCAGCGAGTATTCGCAGTATGACGGTGGGTTCGCCGCTGTCGGTGCTCCGCCCTTCTCGCATGCGGTCACGGATGAAAAGCCCGTTACGCCGCAGTTCGATGTCGAGTATGAATCCGCCGACCACAACCTTGCCTACGCGAGCATCGCCAAGGGCTTTAGGGTCGGAGGCATCAACACCGCTCTGCCCATCCAGTGTGGAGAGCGGGCGGTACCGTCGTCCTATGCCTCGGATTCCGTGTGGAGCTATGAAATCGGAACGAAGCGCCGTGCTTTCGGCGAACGATTGCAGGTCGCCGCCAGCGCGTTCTACCTTCGCTGGAATAACATTCAAGAGCACGAGGTACCCGAATGCGGATTCGGCTATGTGGCCAACGCGGGCGATGCTACGGGTAAGGGATTTGATCTCTCCCTGGATGCCGCGCTGACAGAGCGGATGACGTTGGGGCTGGCGACAGAATCCGTGGATGTCCGCTACGCTAAGAACGTGATGATCCAAGGAAAGGTGATCGTCGATCGCGGTGCGGTCGTGGGCGGTGTCCCGCATGTACCCGCGCCTTGGAATGGAATGATATATCTAAGGTATCAACAACCGATCGCGGCGGGCGTCGACGCCTATGCCCGAGCCGAGAACCTGGTTCATAGTCATAATCCGGGTCCATTTTCCGAGCTGGATCCGAAATCGATCAGCTTCTCTCCTCGGTATACCGCCGATCCGGCCACCGATCAGCTCAATCTACAGCTCGGCGCAACTTGGGCCCACTGCGACGTGAGAATGTTCTTGAACAATGCGTTGAATTCCCATCCCGTGCTGCAGCGAAACGCGGATTCCGGTTCCTCGTCGCTGATCTACGCGTACACCTTTCGGCCTCGGACTATCGGCGTCACGAGCACCTGGAATTTCTGACGGTCGCGGGCCGCTTGGTTTGACGCAGCGCAAAACGCCCCGTGAATGGCGGCTCCGCATTCCACCGCTCTCGCCGATGTCATGACATCTACATGAATTCGGTTTAGTCTTGAGGACGTTGGCCTGAGTCTCAAGGACGTCGACCGAGGAGCCCCTCATGCCGAGAACCCGTGAGTTGACGTTGGAACTGGCTTCTTTGCGCTTGGATTGGCACGAGCTCGATCGAGTGTGCGGCGAATTGCCCGAGGGATTGCACATCCGCGGCCTGCTGCAGCTCGCCATGATTCGGCTTGACGATCGGATAAAGATGCTCGAGCGCACCGTGGCGCTGCCGAGCGCGGGGCAATCGCCGCGCCTGGGGACGGGCCTAGGTTTGGGGACGGCAGCCTAAATTCCCGACCTCGAAACGCACCTGGTTGCACTGCAGCGCGGCGCGCGCTGACGGGCTCTAGCAATCGGCTCCGCGGGGTGTACACTCCCCTCCCCCCAAAGGCGATTCAGATTCTGGAGGCTGACGTGACAGACCAGATTTACCCGCCCAAGCGGCCCAACATGGCGCACTTCGAGATCCCGGAACGACCGACGGTTGAGGACGATTGGAAAGCGCTGCTGGGTCAGTTGCTCGATGACTACCGCGATCAATACGTGCTGCGTCGGCACCCCGGCGAGAAACCCGGCGGAGCGTTACACGACTGATTCGACGATCGGCGACCTGGAGTCGTCGTTGGCGGAATACTGAGACGCCTCGCGGCGCAGCGCAGCTGCGTCTTCCGTAAACGTTGCATGTGCATCTTCCGCAAACGTTTCGAGATCTGTCTCGCGCTCGGGAATCGAAGCGCCGTACTTCTCCGCCAGCGCGCTTGCGCGCAGCGACAGCGCCAGAACCTCGACCAGCTTGATCTCCATGTCCACGTCGGATAACGACATGTCGCCGGAATCGATCGCGGACAACTGCGATCGCAAGAGCTCTACTTCCGATGTGTCGTGATCCAGCGCGGGCGCTCGACGGTATCTTTTTGCCAGCTCGATCTGCGCAGGTAGTGCTTCGATGATTGCGCGCAGCGACTCCTGTTCCGCGCGCAGTTCCGCACTGAGATCGTGCATGTTGCGTTCAGTGAAGCGGCGATTAAGGGCGCGGCGATATACCGCGTAAGCGATCAGCACGGCGGCCGCTAGCGCGACCACGGCGAGCGAGTCGGAAAAAATCGGCATGGTCGTTTTCCGGTCGGCAATCAAAAACTTGGGACTCAAGGCGCCTCACTGCAGTGTACAGAGCCCAAGCCCCCGAAGCACCGGCGGATGTTCGACAACTCGTGTCGGAATTGTCTCACGGATGCGGTGGTCCGCGGACTGCCGCGTTGCGCGATCACCGGCGCAACCGGATGGCCGCCAGTTCACCGACGATTCCCCTGCGAAATGCCAACACGCAGGCGACGAATACACCGCCGATGATCACGGTCACCCAGCCGCCGACGATGTCCGACAGATACTCCTGCAGCGTGACGATCAGCGCGGCGCCGACCACAGGACCGAAGAATGTCCCCGCGCCTCCGAGCAACGTCATCAGGATGACCTCGCCGGAGTTCGCCTGCAGCACGTCCGACAGCGTCGTGAATCCGAGCACCAAAGTCTTCAAGGATCCGGCGAGTCCCGAGAGCGTCGCTGACAGGACGAACGCCAGAAGTTTGTAGCGGTTGATATCGTATCCGAGCGAGATCGCGCGAGGTTCGTTGTCGCGGATGGCCTTGAGCACCTGGCCGAACGGCGAGTGAACGATGCGCCGGATCAGCACGAACACCGCCACGAAGGCTGCGAGGATGACGTAGTACATGGCGACGTCGGACTTCAGCGCCAGGACCCCCATGAGACTTCCGCGCGGTACGTCCTGCAATCCGTTCTCGCCGCCGGTGAAGGGCGCCTCGAGACAGACGAAATACACCAGTTGCGCGAGCGCCAGCGTCACCATCGCAAAATAAATTCCGCGCCTTCGGATGGCGATCAGGCCGATGACCACACCCAGAGTCGCAGCGACCGTAATGCCGGCTAGAATGGCGGGAACGGTTCCCCACCCGTGCGCCGTCACCAACCAGCCGGTTGCGTAGGCGGCGGTCCCGAAAAAAGCCGCGTGACCGAAAGACAGCATGCCGCTGAAGCCCAACAGGAGATTGAAAGCGCACGCGAACATCGCAAAGCAGAGGAGTTTCATCATGAAGATCGGATAGATGCCCAGCATGGGCACACAGAGTGCGAACAGGCCGGCGAGCGCATAGATAATTCGCGCCGTGCGCATTGCCTACTCCTTGCCGAAGAGGCCGGCGGGCCTCAGGATCAAAACAAGTGCCATGATCACGAAGACGACGATGTTCGAGGCCTCGGGATAAATGACCTTGGTGAAGCCTTCGACGACCCCGAGAGTCAGGCCGCTCACCACCGAGCCCAAGATGGAACCCATCCCGCCGATGACGACCACCGCGAACACGACCGTCACCAGCGAGTTGCCCATGAGCGGCGACACCACGATCACCGGCGCCGCCAGTACGCCGGCCAGCGCCGCCAGCGCGACGCCCCCTCCATAGGTCGCCGCGAACAGCAAAGGTACGTTGACGCCGAATGCCTGCAGGAGCTTTGCATTCTCGGTGGCTGCACGCAGCGTAGATCCGAGGCGGGTGCGCTCGATCACGAACCACGTTGCGCCGCAGATGACGATGGACGCGAGGATCACCCAGGCGCGATAGATCGGCAGGATCATGAACCCCATGTTGATCGCTCCCTGCAGGGCATTAGGCACGGGGTAGGAACGGCCGGAGGAACCGAAGAGCTCGCGCAGGCTCCCTTCGACGATCAGCGATAATCCGAAGGTCAGAAGCAGACCATACAGGGGCTCGAGTTTGTACACATGACGCAGAAGCAGCCTCTCCGACACCACTCCCAGGATCCCGACCGCGAGCGGCGCGAGCACCAGTGCGCCCCAGTAGTTGACGCCGAACCACTGCAATCCGAGGAGCGCCGCAAAGGCGCCGAGAGTGTAAAACGCTCCATGCGCAAAATTGACGACGCCCATGAGTCCGAATATCACCGCGAGCCCGAGGCTCAGCAGGGCGTAGAACGCCCCGTTGACGAGGCCGAGCATCAGCTGGCCGAGGATGACCGTCGTCGGAACGCCGAACACGGACGTCATGAACGCTTACTTCGGGGCCAGTGCACAGGCGCCGGTGATCGGACCGAATGCCTCCTCGCCGGGCATCTGCTTGACGACCTTGTAGTAGTCCCACGGGTACTTCGACTCTTGCGGCGATTTCACCTGCATGACGTACATCGTGTGCACCATCACGCCGTCCGCGCGCACGTACCCGCCCTTGGCGAACATGTCGTTGATTTTCATTTTTTTCAGCTCCGCCATCACCTTGTCCGGATCGGCGGAGCCGACCGCCTTGACGGCCGTGAGATAGCTCAGGGTAGCCGAATACGCGCCCGCGTGATCCATCGTCGGCTCCGACTGCATCTTCGCGAAATATCGCTTGGCGAACGCACGCGCGTCGTCGTTGAGATCCCAATACCAGCCGGTGGTCAGATAGAGCCCCTGAGCCGTCGGCAGGCCCAGGCGGTGAATGTCGCTGATGAAGGCGAGCAGCGCTGCCGGCTTCATGGTCTTGGTGATTCCAAACTCGTTCGCGGCCTTCAGGGAATTGCTGAAATCAGCGCCCGCATTGGCGAGTCCGAGCACCGCCGCACCGGATCCCTGCGCCTGCAGAAGGAAGGATGAAAAATCCATCGACGCCAGGGGTGCACGCACGGCGCCCAGGTTCTTGCCGCCGTTGGCCTCGACCACCTTGGATGCAGCGTTCTGGAGTTGCGAACCAAACGCATAGTCCGCCGTCACATAGAACCAGGTTTTTCCGCCGCTCTTGACGATGGTGCTGGCGGTGCCGTTCGCAAGTGCCGTCGTGTCGTAAACGTAGTGGACGGTGTACGCGGTGCAGTCCTCGTTGGTCAGTGACGCACCGCCCGCTCCGATGGAGAAGAAAGGCACCTTCTTCGCGGCCGCGACTTTCGCCATGGCGATGCTGACGCCGGTGTTGGAGCCGCCGATCAGCATGTCGAGACCGCTCTGGTCCGACCACTCGCGGAATTTCGACGCGCCTACGTCGGGTTTGTTCTGATGATCGGCGGTGAGGAGTACGATCTTCTTCCCAAGCACCGTCCCGCCGAAGTCCGCGATCGCCATTTTAACGGCTTCGATGCCGCCCACACCCTGCGCATCCGCGTAAGTTCCGGACAAATCGTCGATGTCGCCGATCACAATCTCGCCGCCTGCCGCGAACGCCGCGGCGCCGCCCGCAACAGCCGCGACCGCCGCCGCTGCCAGCCCGGCGCCCCATTTCCTGCTTAACATGCTCGTTCTCCCTTTTGTGTGTACATTGTTCAGATGCCGAGCCTGACGTTCAGCATGCCCAGTTTGCCTTGCAGTTCGGAAGCGGCGAAACCGTCCACGATCCGTCCGTGTTCCATGATGTAGAACCGGTCCGCCAAAGGCAACGCGAAGCGGAAGTTCTGTTCCACCAGGACGATGGTATACCCCTTGTCGCGGAGCGCGTGGATCACGCTCGACAGCGCCTGCACGATGACCGGTGCGAGGCCCTCCGAAATCTCGTCGAGCAGCAGCAGTTTGGCGCCGGTCCGCAAGATGCGCGCCACCGCGAGCATTTGCTGTTCCCCGCCCGAAAGCCTCGTGCCCTGAGTGCCGCGCCGGTCTTTGAGGTTTGGAAACATGGCGAAGATATCATCGATGGACATCCCTCCTGGGGCGACCTGGGGCGGCAGGAAGAGGTTCTCGTCCGTCGTCAGGCTCGAATAGATGCCGCGCTCCTCGGGGCAATATCCGACGCCGAGGCGGGCGATCTTGTGGGGCGGCAAACCGATGGCCTCATGGCCGTCGATCGTCACGGAACCGGACCGCGCGCCCACCAACCCAAGAATTGCCTTGAGGGTCGTGGTCCGGCCGGCGCCGTTTCGTCCCAACAGAATCACCACCTCGCCGCGGTCCACCTTGAAATCGACACCATGCAGAATATGCGAGTCGCCGTAGTAGGCGTGCAGACCGGTGACGCGCAGCAGCGGCTCAGGCAAAATACTCAGAGAGGCTCCCGGTGCATGCTTGCGCCGTGTGCGCTTGCGAATTCGGAGTCGCTGCCCATGTAGGCTTCCATCACGAGCGGATCCTTCGATACGTCGGCGTACTTTCCATCGGCGATGACCTGGCCCCGCTGCAGCACCGTGATCCGGTCCGCTATCGTCGACACCACGCTCATGTTGTGCTCCACCATCAAAACGGTGCGATTCTGCGAAACCTTGCGGATCAAGGCCGTGATCCGCTCGACGTCCTCATGGCCCATGCCCTGGGTCGGTTCGTCGAGAAGCATCAGTTGAGGACCCATCGCCAGCGTCGTCGCAATCTCCAGCGCCCTCTTACGGCCGTACGGCAACTCGACGGCGAGCCTATGCGCGAATGGCCCAAGGTCGACCGCTTCCAGCAGTTCCATGGCGTTGGAATCGAGCCTGCGCAGGCTCGAGGCCGGCTTCCAAAAGTGAAACGACGTCCCCATTTCACGCTGCAAGCCCACGCGAACATTGTCGAGCACCGTCATATGGGGGAACACCGCGGACACTTGAAAGGAGCGCACGATGCCCCGCCGCGCCAGCTCGGCCGGGCTCGCTGCGGTTACGTCCTTCCCCTCGAAGTAAATGCTGCCGCGTGTGGGCACCAGAAATTTGGTGAGCAAGTTGAAAAATGTGGTCTTGCCGGCGCCGTTCGGCCCGATCAACGCGTGGATGTGGCCGCGATACACCCGTAAATCGACGCCCGCCACGGCTACGAACCCGTTGAACTCCTTCACAAGGCCACGAGTCTCGATGATTATCTCGTCGGCCATAGGGAAACGGGACCTCGCCGCGACCTCTCATTCGCCCGTATATTGCCTCATCCGAAAACACATCAACAGGGTGCGTCGAAGATACTGCGGATGCGCTGGGCCAGTTCGCGGCGCCGATACGGCTTCGGAAGCAGATGGACGCCATGGTCGAGACGACCGTGATGATCGATCGCCTCTGCGTCGTAACCCGAGGTGAACAGCACCTTCAAGCCGGGCCGGCGTTGCCGCGCCGCGTCCGCCAGCTGTCGGCCGCTCATGCCCCCCGGCATCACCACATCGGTGAACAGCAGATCGATCTGCCCATGGCGTTCGATGAGTTCCATCGCCTCCACGCCGTTACGAGCTTGCAGGACGTTGTACCCGAGGGACTTCAGCTGGCTGAGGGCAAACCCGCGCACCTGCTCGTCGTCCTCCACGAGCAGGATCGTTTCAGTGCCGTGGATGATGCGGAAAATCCCGGCTGCGACCGGCGCGGCCGGCGAGCCGCCCATGGCGCGCGGCAAATACATGCTCACCGTCGTGCCGTGCCCCGGTTCGGAATGGATGCTGATGTGTCCGCCCGATTGCTTGATGAAGCCGTAGACCATCGCCAATCCCAACCCGGTCCCCTTGCCCTTGTCCTTCGTGGTGAAGAAGGGCTCGAAGACTCTGCGCAGAACATCGGGCGCAATCCCGCAGCCCGTATCGGTCACGGCAATCATGACGTATTTCCCCGATTTTACGTCCACCTGCCCTGCCGCGTAGTCGTCGTCCAGCTCGACATTTTTGGTCTCGATCCGCAAGCGGCCGCCTCCGAGCATGGCATCGCGCGCATTGATGCATAAGTTGAGCACGGCATTCTCCAGCTGCGCCCGATCCACCAGCGCCTGCCAGAGGTCCGATTCGGCCGCCAGCGCGATTTCGAGATTGGCAGGGAGCGTCCTTCTCAACAAAGGATACATGTCCGCGATCAATCGATTGCCGTCGACAGCTATCGGATTGAGGGCTTGCTTGCGCGCGAAGGCCAACAGCCGCTTGGTGAGTTCCGCCGCGCTGTTCGCAGCGCCGACGATCATCTCGGCGAGCTCGCGCTGCGCAACATCTCTTCCCAAAGCTTCCTGGAGGAGCTCGGCATTGCCCAATATGACGGTGAGCATGTTGTTGAAGTCATGGGCCACGCCGCCGGTGAGCTGCCCGACCGCATCCAGCCGGTGCGATTGGCGCAGCTGTTCCTCCATCGCGAGCCGCTCGGTGACGTCCAGATGCGAAACCGCCGCTCCTCCATCTTCGGTTTTCAAGGGCGTCGCGCTCAACAAGAACCAGCGCTGTTCGTCGCGGGTGCGGCACGAATATTCCAGAGTGAAGCTGCTGCGTGCGCCCTCCAACAGGGACTGCAACCCTTCGCGAACCGTCATTGCCGCGCTCTCGGTGACGTCAAAACTGCTTCGCCAGACATCAAGATAGTTGCTGCCGACGTGCGTCCGCGACAACGACTCGGGGTCGCCGATACGCTCGGCCGCAAAGCGGCGCCAGGCGTCGTTGACCGCGATGATTCTGCCGTTGCGGTCGAGCACCGCGATCTGGGCCAGCATCGAATCGAGCACGCCGCGGCTGAGCGCTTCGCTCTTGCGCACCGCCGTCTCGGCTACGAGCGTCACCGCGCGCCATCGTTGCAGCTCGTCCAATTGACCTCGAATTTGCGCCTCGGTGCGCTTTCGATCGGTCACGTCGCGGGTGATGCAGATCAAGGCTTCCACGCGGGCGGCGGCGTCGAGGAGCGGCCCGGCCTGCGTCTCGAGCCAGCGTCGACGGCCCTTGATGCCCTGAACCTCGAATTCCAGGAGTTCGCTCTTGCCGGCGAGCACGCGGCGCAGTACGTCCTGGAACGCTTGACGGAACGGGGGCATGATGAATTCGACGAACGGCTTGGTCTGAACGGCGGCCAATGAATCGGCCTCCAGCATCTGAAGTCCGGGCCTGTTGATTTCCGAGACGACGCACTGCGGGGTGACGACCATGATGCAATCCATCGTATGGTCGACGATCGAGCGAAGCAGCTGAACGCTGTTTCGAAGCGCTTCTTGAGTTCGGCGCTGTTCAGCGCGCAACTGCGTGTCGGAGAGCGCCCGCTTGACCGCGGTGGCCAGTCGAACGGTGCGGTCCTTCAGGAGGTAGTCCGTAGCGCCGTAGCGCATCGCTTCGACGGCGACCTCCTCGCCGACCGTTCCGGACACCAGTATCAGCGGCACATCCAAACCTGTCGATCGCAGCACTTCCAGTGCGCGCAGGCCCCCGAATCTGGGAATCGAAAAATCCGAGAAAATGATGTCGGGGGGCGTGCGCAGGGAAGCCAAGAAATCCGCCTCGGTATCGACACGCGTCCACTCCAGTTCGTATCCGGCTTCCCTTATCTTGCGGGCCAGCAGATCCGCGTCGTCCGCATCATCCTCGACGAGCAACGCCTTTAAGGTCTGCATGGTTGCCCCAATTATTGTCGCGGTTGATTCAATAACAGCCAGTACGCAGCAAGGCTTTGCACCGTCTCGACGAAACTCTCATAGCCGACGGGTTTTACGATGTAGCTGTTCACGCCCAGATTGTAGCCCTCGACGATATCCCTGTACTCGCGGGACGAGGTGAGGATGACGACCGGAATCGCATTGGTGCGTGAATCGGTTTTGAGGCGCTTCAGCACTTCAAAGCCGTCTATCTTGGGAAGCGCCAGGTCGAGAAGGATGAGCCGCGGAGTCGCCTCGAAGTCGCGCCCGGCGTAGGCCCCCTCGCAGAAAATGAAGAGCAGGGCTTCGAACCCGTCCCGCGCAACGCTCAAAGCGCTGCCCGGACAGACTTTGCGCAACGCGCGCAGCGTCATCTCCAGATCGTCCGGATCGTCCTCAACCACCAGGATATCGACGGACGTGGTCATGCCGTCCCGGGGGGCGGCAGGCTGAAGTAGAACGTGGCGCCATGCTGCTCTTGACCGACCGCCCAGACCTTGCCTCCGTGACGCTCGACGATTCGCTGCACGATGGCGAGCCCGACGCCGGTGCCCTCGAATTCGTCAGCGAGGTGCAGTCTTTGGAAGACGCCGAAAAGTTTATCCACGAACTGCATGTCGAATCCGACGCCGTTGTCGCGGACGAAATACACGCGAGCGTCCTTCTCCATCGTACTGCCGATGTCGACGATCGCCGGGTCGCGCCCGCGCGAATACTTGATCGCGTTTGAAAGCAAATTCACCCATACCTGCCGCAGCAGCGAGGGATCGCCGTAGCACGGCGGCAAGTCGCCGAGATTGAATTCGATTCGCCGCCCCTCGGTCTGGGGCGCCGTGCCTCGCAGAATGGATTCGGCGAGGCTGCGCACGTCGACCTGCCGCCGCTTGAGCGGCTTTCGGCCCAAGCGTGAAAATTCCAGCAAATCGTCTATCAGTACCCCCATGTACAGCCCGCGGCTTCGAATCCGCTGCAGAAGACGCCGCCCCTCCTCCGGAAGGCCCGCCCCAAAATCGGTCAAGACTATTTCCGCATAGCCGTTGACCGTCCTTAAGGGTGCGCGGAGATCATGCGAAACGGAATAACTGAACGCCTCCAAATCCCTGTTTGCCGCCTCCAATTGAGCGGTTCGCGCGATGACCCGCTGTTCGAGTTCGGCATTGAGGCGGCGAACCTCGGCCTCGGCGTGCGTTCGAGCGGTGATGTCGATACCCATCCCGACCAACCCGACGATCCCATCCACCACGACGCGCTTGCCGGTGAAGAAATAAGGAGCGACGTTCGCGTCTTTGAACCGAAAGTCTCCCTCGAGCGAGGCCTCGCCGTGGGCGAAGGCCTCGCGAATCGTTTCCTCGGCCCGTTCCTTCTGTTCGATGGTGAAAAATTCCGACGCATGCATGTTGGCGATCTCGTCGGCCGAATAACCCGAGACGTTCATGAAGTTTTGATTCCAGCGCAGGATTTTTCCCCGTTCGTCGAGAAAATAGAAGATGCCGGGCATGCTCTCGATCAGCGCCGAAGAGAAAATGCGTTCCCGCCGCGCAACCTCTTGAGCCTGCAGGCGCGCTTCCGCCTGATCCGCGCTGTCCAAGGCGAATGAGATGTCCGCCACGACCTCCATCAGCAGCGACATCTCCTTGTCCTGAAAAACGTCCGGTTCGTACGAATAGACGCAAAGGACCCCGCGTACGCTGCCGCGCTGCCGGATGGGAAGCGCGGCGGAGGCGTGGAACCCGCTGCGTCGATAGCTATCGCGCCACGGCAAAGTTTGCGGATCGTCCGGTACATTGTTGCAATAGTAGGGTCGACCTTCGCGAAACGCGGTACCGGACGGACCGCGGCTCTCCGCACGATCATCCACATAGACCGAGACGCGATCCAGATGGTCGATGTGGCCGCCCCACGCAGCCTGCGGCACGATTTTCGGGTTGCCGGGCGTGTGCCAACCGACCCAAACCATGGCGAACCCCCCCTCGTCCACCAGGGCCCGGTAAACACGTTGAAACAAATCGATCCGCTCCGGCGTCCTGGTAATCGCCTGATTCACGTGACTGAGCGCGGCATTGAGCCGGTTGAGCCGTTGCAGTTCCCGCTCGTGCCGCTTCCGGTCGGTGATGTCCCTGGCGATCCGCGATGTGCCGATGACCTTTCCCTCTCCATCGATGATGGGCGACACGCTGACCGACACATCGATGCGGCGACCGTCCTTGCATACGCGCACGGCCTCGAACTGCTGCACTGGGACGCCGGAATTGATTTCCCGTACGACCGCCGCCGCCTCCTCGGGCAGTGCATCCGCCGGCGCGAGCACGGCGAGGGGACGGCCTACCATCTCGGCGGCGGAATAGCCGAACAATGCTTCAGCGCCGCGGTTCCAATTGCTGATGAGGCCGCTCAGCGTCGCACCGACGATGGCGTCGTCGGAGGAATTGACGATGGCCGCCAACCGCATCTGCGCCTCTTCCGCGATTCGGAGCTCGGTGATGTCGGTGATCGCGAGAAATGCCAGCGATCTGTCGCCGGCATACGGAACCCGTGCGCCGCTGTACTGAAAGACGCGGCTCCAGTCCGATTCCCGACGCTTGACGCGCAGTTTGACCTCGCTGATCAATTCACCTTGAAGAAGGCGGGCAAGGGGCCAATCATTGAGTCCCAACACCGCACCCTCGAGAGTCGACACTTCAAAAATACCGGGTAGATCCTGCAACCGGCCTTTCGCTGCTGCGGGGTTCGCGAACCCGTGCATCGTCAGCGCGGCGGGATTCCAATAGAGCGTCTCCGATTCCGGATCCACGATGACGAGACCCTGGGAGAGATTGTCGATCACCGCCCGGAATTGAGCGCCGCTCGCGACCGGCGGGTCTGCATCGAGCTTGCCGTAATCGAAACCGTCCGATGAATGGGGGGGCTGCATCATGGTTTCCGGTGCTCCAGCCATTCCCAAACCGCTTCACCCGGCATTGGCCTGGCAATGTAGTAGCCCTGGGCTCGATCGCATCGCAAGTCCCGCAAATACTGCATGGTCTCGGCATCCTCGACGCCTTCGGCGACCATGCGCAGACCCAGACTATGGCCAAGACCGATGATGGATTCCACCACGACGCGCGATTCGGTGGAACGCGTCGCTGTCGTGACGAACGATTTATCCACCTTGATTTCTGAAAACGGCAGCCTCACGAGCTGCAACATCGAGGAATAGCCGGTGCCAAAATCATCGATGGACAGCTGCAGCCCCTTCATGCGCAGACGGGTCAACAGATCCAATGTCATCACCGGATTGTCCATGGCGCTCGTTTCGGTCAGCTCCAAGATCAGGCATTCGGGTTTCATCCCGGTCTTCCGGCAGAGTGCCGTGATGCTGTCGACCAGGCTGAAATCGGAGCCGGTACCGGCGGCTTCATCAAGGAAAGGAATCCTCGAGGTGGTCCGGCAGGAGAGATTCACGGCAATCGTCAAATCCGATCCCGCGAATCGCCGGGCGTACCATTCCAGCGCCAAATCGAGGACGTGGTCCGTCAATTCGTGGATCAGCCCGTGAGTTTCAGCGCACGAAATGAACTCGCCGGGCATGATCGTCCCGCGCGTCGGATGCGACCAGCGAACCAAAGCTTCGAACCCGGCGATAGCGCCGGTGCTGCAATGAATTTGCGGTTGAAAGACCAGAGTCAACTCACGGCGATCGAGCGCATGCCGCAATTCGCCGGCGATCGATTCCGATGCATGGGATGAGTCGCCGGGCGCCGGGGTGTACAAGGAGGCACCGTTACGCTTGTCGTCAGTGCCCGGCGCCCCCGCCAGTAGAGCGCGCAGAGTGCGCGGCGAGAACGGCTTGGACAGCACGCCGGCGATGTCGAGCCCATGCTCGTTTGCCGAGCGTCCGGCCGCATCCAGGACTCGCGTGCCGACGCCGCTCGTGATGATGATCTTCGCCCTGCAGTTGCGATTCGCGAGCTTGACCAATACTTCGACTCCGTCCATCTCCGGCATGACCAGGTCGACGGCGATATGCGTCGGCTGCCACTCGTCGACGGCACGGAAGAATTCCGCGGTAGTCGTCATGAATCGTGCGGTCAGCCCCACCGACTCCGCGATGAGTTGCACCATCTTGCCGATATGGGCATCGTCGTCGAGGATCAACAGACGCGCGTCCGTCACGAAGCCCTCGCACGCGACACCTGTCCCGGGCGGTCCGCGAGGCCGGCGACGGTGCGAGAGTACTCATGGCGATCCTGCATCATCTACCGCCCTTCCCTGTGACGCGATGGCACCCGTGAGGGGATTGCTTCTGCGGCCGATCCCGAAATACGCTATATACGCTTGTAAGGCTAGAATCGCCATGCTAGCTTGAACCGGTGGATGCAGCCAGCCGCCTTGGCTGGCCGGATCCCGTGAAAAAATTCTTGCTGCGCCCGATAAGTTAACAGAATGAATTCGCAAAGGCCGCCAGGCAAAGCCCGGGGTACCTCGCAGGTGGACCATTCCCCTCGCGGCATCCGACTCGAGTATCTGACGCCGCTCCAGGTGGCGGATCGGTTGCTCGTGGCGCCGGTCACGGTGCGCTTGTGGGCCAGCCGAGGGCTCTTGAAGTCCGTCAATACGCCCGGGGGGCATCGGCGGTTTCGTGTCGAGGACGTGGACGATTTCATTGCAAAACGTCAGCAGGTTCAGATTGGCACTGACACCCGTCCTGCGCGCTTGCTGATCATCGATGATGACGCACAGTTCGCGCGGTATCTATCGAATCTCATTGCCTCGCGCGCCCCGACGGTCTCCGTCGAAATTGCGACCGACGGCTTTTCGGCCGGCATCAAGTGCGAAGCCATGCGTCCGGATGTCGTGACGCTCGATCTGCAAATGCCCGACATGGACGGATTTGCCGTTTGCCGCCTGTTGACCAGCATGTTTGGTGAACGCAAGCCGCGAATCGTGGCGCTTTCCGGGTTCCTTTCCGCAGAGAATATCAGTCGAATTCAAGCCGCCGGTGCGGACGCCTGTATCGCGAAAACCACGGCGCCCGACTTGCTGATCGAAGAACTTGGAGTCAGGTCGCTTCGAATGCGGGTGCCGGCGCCCAAAGTTTGATCCGGCGGGAACACGATGGGTGGTCCATGGTGAAATGCTCTGACCCAAGTAGACCTCGGGAAGTCGGCGGATCTTCCCTCGCGGAGAGCGTCGCCCACGAACTCAATAACATTGCAGCCTCGCTCTTCGGATTCGTGGAATTGGCGGCCGAAGAAGTCGACCCCGGGTCGCCCGTACTGCGTTGTCTGGGGGAAATCCGAATCGGTGTTGCCAGAGTCAGAAACCTCGCCACCGTGCTGGAGGCGCTCGCGGCAGTCGACGGCAATTCGACGAGAATTGCCGTCGGCGAATGCGTCGGCGGCAACGCTGCGCTCGATTCCGGCGATGCGCTGAGATTCGACTGGAAATGTGATCCGGCGACCCTCGTCGATGGGGATCCCGAGCAGGTGCACCATGCCCTGCGGACGCTGACTCACTTGGGGAGGTCCGACTCGACAATCGGTTCCGATCGAAAATTTACCGTCGGCCGTACGGCATCCGAATCCCAGTGCTCTTACTGCAGCGCCGTGCTCCCTGTCGGGAGCGTAGAAATCACGCTAATTGCGGACGGCGTGCCGACTGCTGGTACGCGGCGGGGCGCCGGAAAAACCTTCTCTCAACTGGTCATCACGGGAAGCGTTCACGCCGCGCATGCGGCCGGCGGACACGTCGTGTTGGATCCCGCTCGTTCGTCCATTTCACTGGTTTTGCCGGCGGCATCGGCTGCAAAATTGTGAACTGCGTCACAATTTGATTCGCTATTATGATTAAATTCGCTAATATCTCTATGATATGTCTAGCTCAAGGGATTTGAGGAACCTACCGATGACAGCCAGCAACGCGTGCCTTCATATGTCGCCACCCGAATTCGGCCTGATCGGTAGCCAACCTTCGGTTCGCCGCGTGCTCATCGTCGATGATCATCCAATCGTGCGCGAGGGTCTGCGCAGCATCCTGGATGGCGAGGACGATCTCACCGTATGCGGGGAAGCGGAAACGGCGCGCGACGCGCGCAGCGCCATCAAGCAGCTGAATCCCGACGTGGTCATCACCGAATTCAGCCTAAGACAGGGCGACGGGATCGATCTCGTGCGGGAAGTGCGGGCGCATCATCCGCGATTGCCGATCCTCGTTCTATCCTCACACGACGAAGCCATTTATGCCGAGCGCATGCTGGCCGCCGGAGCCAACGGATACATCATGAAACAAGCCGCGAATGAGCAGTTCCTCGGCTCGCTGCGGCAGGTGCTCGACGGCCATATATATGTGTCGCAGGCTGTCGGCAACAACATGATTCACAAGTTTGCCGCGGGCGGACCGCGGACATCGGCAAATCCCATCGAACGGCTGAGCAACCGCGAACTGCAGATCCTCCACATGATCGGCAAGGGCATGAGTACGCGTGAAACGGCGCAAACGCTGAACTTGAGCATCAAGACCATCGAATCGCATCGACAGCGCATCAAGCGGAAACTGAATCTCAACACGGGCTCGCAATTGGTTCGCTTTGCGGTTAGCGGCCTCTTCAATCCCGAAGAATTGCGCGATCCCGAAGATTTCCGGGGCCCCGAAGATTTGCACGACCAGGAAGATTTCCACGGCCCCTAGTGCCGATCACGCGGGGAACCTGCCGATCACGCGGGGAACGAGCCTCCGTCCGCGCAAAGCGCCGTCCGGACCATCGATTGGAAGTAAGCCACGGATCGCTCATGCCGCGGGCTCAGCGGTCCGGGAGTGTAGCCGCCGGAAGCATAGTTATTTTGGGTACTCTCGCAGACGCCGAAGTCCTCTCTCACGATCCCCGAGTTCACCTCGATCGTGTTTCTTCGCGATGGTTCGTTTTCCGCGGAGGCATCTGCGAAATAGAAGTCGTAAATAAGTTCGGTCGAATTCACCGCTGCCGGGTTGATCCGGCTGGTGTTCATCCCGCCGGGGAAGGTTGATAGCGTCCAATTCGGCCACATCCACAGCCATTTGCCGCCGTAGATCGAGCCGCCCTTCTGCGGAGAGGTCATGCGAACCACACCCCTCCGGGCGACGGTTTCAAAGTTTTTGAAGTCGATGACGTTCATGAACCCAGGGTGAATACCGGGGATGTGGTAGCCCTCGACAAAATTGTCCGTGTAGGTCTTCCAGTTGCAGTACATGACGAACCGCCTCTCCTCCATTGCCGCATAAGTCTCAAGCGGGAACTCCTCCACCTCCTCCGGTAGATCACCCAACTGATCGATCAGACTCCTGTCGGGCTCGATCGCGATGAACAGCAAACCGCGCCACTCGGCAAGCTCGGCCTTCGGTAGAGGCCAATCCGTCAACTTGAATTCCGTCTCTTCGCCGAACCAGGGGGCCTTGATCAGGGTTCCCTGCTGGTCGTAGACCCAATTATGATAGGGGCATCGCAGGATCTGGCATTGACCGGTGCCGTCCGCCAACAGGCGCGCTCCACGGTGGCGGCATACATTGTGGAAGCCACGCAGCACGCCGCCCTGGCCGCGCAGCGCGAAGAGCTTCCATCCGGCCACATCGACGGCGAGATAGTCGCCCGGCTTTTTCAACCGGGCGGCGGGCCCCAGCATCTGCCAGTGACGGCGAAATATGCTCTGACGCTCCGCTCCGTAGACGGCCGGATCGACGTAGAAGCGCGCTTCGAGATTCTTCAGCATGGGTTGTCGCTCGACCGGTCCCCGGATCGGCCGGTCACCATCCGACTGCCGCGCCGTCTTTGCGGTGGTCGGAGCCTCCCCGATAAAACCCGCCGGCCGGATCGGCGGTGAAC
This sequence comes from uncultured Gammaproteobacteria bacterium, assembly GCA_963799885.1. Classification (GTDB taxonomy): domain Bacteria; phylum Pseudomonadota; class Gammaproteobacteria; order Steroidobacterales; family Steroidobacteraceae; genus Bog-1198. The sequence continues at coordinate 350,965 of CAWCYX010000011.1, forward strand.
AGGATCGACTGAACGCCGCCCATCGAGGAGCCGTTCACCGATTTGATGTTGTGCCCCATGCCGGATAGCTGCGCACCCAAGGCATTGAACAGCTCGGTTTCGAGATTGAGTTCGTTCGGCACTTGGTCGTGCCGAAACCGCGCCATCTCCGCCGCCGCCTGCAAATTGGCGCCCAGGTCGAGGATATTGACCAGCAACTGCGCATGGCCTTGCGCCTGCATGTCGCCGCCCATCAGTGTAATCGTCATTTTCGGCTCGCCGTTCTTCAACATGAAGCCCGCCGACAGCGTATTGAAGGGGCGCTTGTGAGGCGCAATCGCATTCGGGCTCTTTGGATCGAGGGTAAACAGATAACCGCGATCGTGCAGTATGAATCCAAACCCTGGAACCGTGAGTCCCGAGCCGAACTCGTCGAAATTACTGTTGACCCAGGACACCATGTTGCCGTCCTTGTCGGCAGTCGACAGGACGATGGTATCCCCACGATCGCTTCCCGTACCTCGCGGCCCGGTGCTCGAGGCGTGTTGGGGATCCACCTGGCCGCACAGCGAAGCGGCATACGATTTTGACAGCAGCTTCTTGAGCGGCACCTCTGCGAAATTCGGATCCGCGTTGTACCGGTACAGATCACGGTACGCGAGCTTCTTGGCTTCCACCAGAAAATGCCAGTATGGAGCGCGGGCTGGTCCCAAGCTGGCGAGAGTTTGGCCGGGCGCCCATTGCGGTACGCAGGCCTCCAGGATGTTGAGCATCTCATCCGCGGCCCACGCCTGCGACGGCGGCGGCAACTCCGCTATATCGAACCCATGGTAGCGGGTCACCGCCGGTTCCACCCATTCCCCGTGATAATCGGCGAGATCGGCCATGGTCATGGTGCCGCCCAGGGCATCCGACTTGGCGACGATGGCGCGCGCGATCTCACCGCGATAAAACGCATCGGCTCCTTGTTGCTGCAAGAGTCTGAAGGTGCGCGCGAGGTCGGGATTCTTGAAGATCTGCCCGGGTTTCGGCGGCTTGCCGTCGATCATCCAGGCCTTGATGGTGTCGGGATCGAATTCGCTGCAGCAGCCCTTGAGCGGCAGCGCGGGCGGCAGCTGCCAATCATGGGCGATGCGCTCGGACACGGGATAACCTTGCTCCGCGTAATCGATGGCGGGCTGCAGAACCTCTTTGAACGTTAGAGTGCCGAAGCGTTTCAGTACCGCCTCCCAGCCCCAGGCCGCGCCCGGTACCGTCACGGGTAAGATCCCATGCAAAGGCATGCCCGAACCCGGCGCCCAGTTGTTCGGATCCCATCGATACCCGAGCCCATTGAAACGCTTGATCGTAGCTCCCGAGGGCGCCGTGCCGCTGGCATTCAATACATAGAGCCGATGATCCTTGGCGACATAAACGAGAGCGAACAGGTCGCCGCCCACCCCGACCATCATGGGTTCCATCAAATTGAGAGTGGCAGCCGTGGCAACCGCTGCATCGACGGCGTTGCCGCCTTGTTTCAATATCTGCAAGCCGACCTGTGCCGCCAGCGGTTGACTGGTGACCACCATGCCATGCTGAGCCATCACCTCCGACCGTCCCTGTCCCGGCCAGCCCTCGGCACGGTCGCCGCGAAGACCCTGACAGAACGGCGCCTTGACCCCTTCGTTGCACGTTGCCATCAAGGGGTCGTTGTCGGCGCCGGCCGGGGAGGCGGCCCACGGCAGAACCAACGCCATCGCGATTGCGCATCCCGGTCGCAGTGCTCCGCGGCGCAGATTAGTTACTGCGCGCCGGAATGTGCAGCGAGACATAGAATCGTGGCGCCGTTCTCAACGTCAGCTTTACGGGTCTGCATGGAAGGTCCGCGAGGCTAAAGCGGGTGGTCACCTTGTACGGTTGGCGCGCGGCATCCTGCCATTGGCTGTCGAGCACCTCGGCGACAATTTCCGGTTCGCTGCCATCATCCATTGTTTGGCACGGCCCCCATTTCAATGAAAAGGTGTGGTCGGGATTCGTGCCGCGGTATGCCATGGTCACGACCAGCTCGTCGTGAGCAGCATCATGGAAAACCTTGGAAAACGTGTCTCCCCGGGCGACATTGAGCAGAACTACGGCGGGGAGACTCCATAAGCACGCTACTACGGTGAGACGCGCCATGCGCGATCCGCGAGAGTTTACCGGATATTGATGCGATTTTGCTTTCATGGGGTATCGGTGGGCGAAGTTTGCACCTGGTGACGGCGGCGGTCAAAAATTCGTCGCATCGGGTGATCGGCGCCAGAGCGCCTATCGAGCTGCAAATCAGCGTGGTGTAAGCTTACCCACAGCAATCAAGGGGAAACAACCATGACCGACATCGCCGAACTGGAAGCCTATGTCGCCATCAGCCAGGTAAAGGCGCGCTACTGCCGCACGCTCGATACCAAGGACTGGGCTGGCTATGCCGAGGTCTTCACCGAGGATTTCGAACTGGACACTTCCGCCGCGGGCGGCCCGCCGACGATCCATGGGCGTGAAGCGGCGATGCGCATGATCCGTTCGGCGGTCGAGACTGCGTACACTGCCCACCAGGTCCATTCGCCCGAGATCAAGCTCGACGGCGATACGGCGCACGTGGTCTGGGCGATGCAGGATCGTGTGGTCTGGGGTGCAGACCGGAAAGCGAAATTGGGCTATGTCGGACACACCGGATATGGCCACTATCACGAGCGCTATGTGCGCCGTGACGGCCGCTGGCGCATCGCGGCGCAGCGGCTCACCCGCCTGCACGTCGACTACCACTACGAACCGGTGGGCAGCGCACCCGCCGGCAGATAGGCGACACTCACGGTCACGGCTCCCAATAGCCGAACCAATAGCTGATGCCGACGCGGAATATGTTCGCGCTGAGGCCCTGGTGAATGTTGTCCAATGACACGCCGGCAAATGCGGCGCATGTGAGGGGGGAACCGTTGCACGCGGTTGTGGAGATCGATTCCTTGCTCGAGGTACGGCAGCCAAGTATCCCCGGCGTACCCGATCCGGGGACCGACGACGGCGAATCCGCTCGGGCTCTGTCTGCCGGAGTACACGTAGGTTCCTGGCGGCGGTCTCGTCGGAGGTTTCGGATTTGCGCCAGGACATCTACGTGCGAGTCTATGAGAGCGCACGCGTGAATCGACCTGTGACGCCGAAATTTCTTTTTGCCACGGCCCGCAACTTGATGACGGACCGATTGCGGCACAGTCGCGTGGTATCCATCGATTCGAGGCCGGACTTCGAGGGTCTGCACGCCCTGGTCGATGAGATCTCGCCGGAACGGAGCCCATCCCGTCGCAACCGCAGCTGCTATTCATTTACGGCTTCAACTCGGACACACAGTTCGTTCAGCCCTATTTCAAGAGTCCCGGCTTTTTAGGAGATTATGCGGGACTGGGACCTGCCGGCGTGAGCATCATCGTAGATGACCAACTTGCCAACACCGCAACTACAATCGAAAGAGGACTCAACGCGTCGACTCGCTATCGCTGGTCCACCGGCCACGGTCAGTTCGATGTGTGGTTTGTGGGTCAATACGCTGTTCTCCCCCGCGCAGCGAATAAATGGCTGGACCACCGCGGATCTCTGCCTGGGCTACAACACAGGATCGAATCGGTCCCATCTCCTGGACAATGTGCAAGTCGGGTTTGGCGTGCAGAACCTGCTCGATCAAAAGCCGCCGTATTTGCAAATTCCGTTGTCGTACCTTGCACCGGGCCGCAATGCGATCCCGTTTGAGGGTGCCAATGCGTCGCCCGTGGGGCGCTTGATATCGCTGCAATTCAAGAAACGCTGGTAGCCGATCGGCGGCGCATACCGGCGTGCAAGCAGGGTCTCAAGACAAGAGCGGGTGATCCTTCGGCAACTGATGGGCGTACCACAACGCCAGCCGGTGGCGCACACTCTTCTCCGCCACCTGTTCTTCGGGCATCGGCGTGATGATCTTGTCGTGCACCAGCAACCGGTACACGTACAGCGCCTTGTCGCTGGCGGAGTCGGTCGGCTCGAACTCCACCGCGCCGCGGCCCTCCGCATATTTGATGCCCGCGAGCAATGCCGCCTTGAACAGTTCCGCTTCGTGTTTAGGCTTTTTCATGATGCCGGCAGTTTGGCACGCTACACTTCGGCATGCAAAGTGCGGATGTGGTTATCGCCGGCGGCGGAGCGGTGGGTTCTGCCACGGCGTATTTTCTCGTCAATCAGCCTGCCTTTTCCGGGTCCATCGTGGTGATCGAGCCGGACCCGACGTATTCGTTCGCCGCGAGCGCATTGTCGGCGAGTTCCATCCGCCGGCAGTTTTCGACGCCGCTCAATATCGAGCTCTCGGCATTCGGGCTCGAGTTCCTGCGGGACTGCGGCCGCGGTCTCGCCGACGTAAACCTGGTGGAGTCGACCTACCTCTATCTCGCTTCCGCGCGGGGCGAATCGACCTTGAATCGGAACGTAGAGGTGCAGAGGCGTTGCGGCGTGGCGACGCGGCTCCTGGATGCTGCTGGCCTGCTTGCGTGCTATCCGTGGATCAATGGCGGCGATGTGGCCGCCGCCGCCGACACCTCGTGCGGCGAGGGTTGGTTCGATGGCTATGGGTTGCTGCGTGGATTGCGTCAGGCAAGCGAACGTAGCGGCGTACGCTATCTGCGCGACCGGGTCGCATCGGTGGTCATGGATGGTGCAAATTCGGTGGCCGCGGTGCGCCTCAGCGGCGGCGAGACGCTGCGATGCCGATGGCTGGTGAATGCGGCCGGCACCCACTCGCGCGCGATCGCAGCGGAAGCGCGAATCGATCTTCCGGTCTATGCGCGCAAACGGATCGTCTTCGTATTCACGAGTTCTTCGCCGCCCTTCCATTGTCCCATGGTCATCGATCCGTCCGGTCTCTGGTTTCGACCGGAACGGGACCGATTCATCTGCGGAGTCGTGCCCGTGCACGATCCTAATGTCGCCCTGGACGACTTCGAGGTGGATTACCATCTATTCGAAGACGTCGCATGGCCGGCGCTGGCCCATCGCGTACCCGCGTTCGAGGCCATCAGATTGGCAAGCGCCTGGGCGGGACACTACGACTACAACGTCTTCGATCAAAATGCGTTCCTGGGTGCATGCGAGACCGTACCCAATCTGATCCTGGCAAGCGGCTTCAGCGGTCACGGGCTGCAGCACGCACCGGCAATCGGCCGTGCGCTCTCCGAATTCATCGCTTTCGGAGAATACCGTACCATCGACCTCTCGCCGTTTTCGTACTCGCGCTATCTGCGCGGCCGGCCATTGCGAGAGCAGAACGTTATCTAGGAGACCGCATGTTGCAGCTCGATGCTCCGGAGGTGGCCGCGCGGCTCGCCCGCGGACCCTTGATCGACGCCCTGATGCGCGCATTTCAGGAGGACTATCAAGTTCCGGAACGGCGGCACTATGCGGTGGGCGGCCCACTGAATCCGAAGGACACCTTGCTCATCATGCCCGCCTGGCGGCGCAGAGTCTCGCCGTCCACCTTGGCAATGGATGGTGCGGATTCTGTTGCCGGGCGCGGTTGTCTCGGAGTCAAGCTCGTCACCATTTTTCCAGGCAACGCACGGCAGGGAGAATCGGCGGTCCATGCGACCTACGCCCTGTTCGATGCCGCCAGCGGTCTGCCGTTGGCGGTGCTGGATGGGACCGAGTTGACGCGTCGTCGAACCGCCGCGGCCTCCGCGCTGGCGGCCCGATACCTCGCGCCGCCCGACGCAACACGGCTCTTGATGGTGGGCACGGGCGGCCTGGCGCCCCACGTCATCGAGAGCCATGCCGCCGTGCGGCCCATCAGTTCCGTGCGGGTTTGGGGCCGGCGACTGGAGGCGGCCGAGACGGTCGCGCGGGGCTTCGCGGGCCGCCCCTATGCGGTCGAAGCGGTGAGCGATCTTCAGGCTGCGGTACGCTGGGCCGACATCATCAGCTGCGCGACGCTTGCGGAGACTCCCGTCGTACAGGGCGCCTGGTTGCGTCCCGGCCAGCATCTCGATCTGATCGGGTCCTTCACGCGCGCAATGCGCGAAGTGGACGATGACGCCTTGGCGCGCGCCGCCATCTACGTGGACACCCGGGACGCGCTGGCCGAGAGCGGTGAGCTGCTGCACGGCTTGGCGTCGGGGGTGATCTCGGCGACGGACATCCGGGGCGGGCTCTCCGATCTCGTGCGAGGCGGCGTCGCGGGACGGCGGTCTGCCGAGGAAATCACCCTATTCAAGAGCGTCGGTTGCGCGATCGAAGATCTCGCGGCAGCAGAGCTGGCGCTTCGAATGCCGCCTTGACGTACCGGGTCGGCGCTACGCTTCAGGGTGCAACCGCATTCGCGGCACCGCCGCCGATCCGGTATCTGTGCGTGCCGCCCTCTTGACCGGTAAACCAGTTGATTGCGAACTGCACGAGTTGGGTGCCGGTATGCAAATTGAGCTTGGTCTTGATGCGTTGGCGGTGCGACTCGACCGTTTTGATGCTCAGGGTGAGGGAATTCGCCGTCTCCCGAGTGCTCATTCCCCTACCGATCAGATGCAGGATCTGCAGCTCGCGGTTGCTCAGGCGTTCAATGGGGTCCGACGACACATAACGAGCGCTGGTTTTCTTCTTTATCATGTTGCATCCAACATCGTGCGAAACATAGATTTCGCCATCGAGCACCCGACGCAGCGACACCAAGATTTCTTCGCTGGTTGCGTGCTTCATGATGTAGCCGTTGGCGCCGACGGACAACAGCCGTTCAGCGTAGATGGTCTCGTCGTGACTCGAGAGTACGAGAATCGGCAACCTTCGGTAGTGAGCGCGTACATCGCGCACCAACTCGATCCCATCGCCTTGATTGAGGCCGATATCGGCGATCATCACGTCCGGATTGCGCTCTTTGATCGCCACGCGCGCATCGCGCGCCGTATCGGCTTCGGCACACACGAACAGGTCATCCTCGGCGTCGATGACCCGCCGCAACCCCTCCCGAACGATGGGATGATTGTCGATGATGAGCACCCGACGCGCGCCCCGCTTGCCGTCCGCGACGGTGGACGGGGTCGAAATTGAAGATATCCATGTATTGCCTGCTGTCATCGTCCATTCCTCGCTGAGTGTCGTGGCCGTGCGCCGCCGGCGGGTATACCGGGGCGGCGCCCGTTCCAACCTGCAAAACTTGCGTCCTCACCGAGTAAAGCGACGTTAGGTCGTCAAAACCATCATCTTTCTGCGAAATGACAAAGAAAATTTGCGGGCGGGCAGCAGCGACCACCGCGCGGTGTCGACCGGGCAGCCGCTCACCGGGTCAGCGTCGCCCCGCTCAAGCGCGCTAGCGCACCGAGCGAAGTCTGTGTGGCATTCAATCCCAGGCGGAAGTCCTGGTCGTTGAACGTGGCATACACGTCCGAAGGTTGGTGCCAATGCGGATCCCGCCCGGCCCCGATCTCCCGGCCGCGTTCGTTCTCTCGCAGACTGATTGCCGCCACCCGGTCCATGAAGGGCGTGCTGTCGGTATTTGTCATATGCGGGCCGACGGCAGCCGGGTAGTCCGATGCGTAGGCTTCGTTGGCCGCATAGAACGCCCAGGCAAGCTTCTGCGCCTCATCGGCCATTCCGGCTGCGGACTGAAATTCGATATTGATGTCCGCCTCCGGACGCTGCTCCTTCGAGACCGTTCCGTCCACCCGCGGCATTCCATGATCGAAGAGCATCATGTCGTGCTGAATCATGCCCAACCACTTAGGTTCGGGGTAGCGGCCGGATCCAGCCGGATCCTCCCGGCCTTGGAGTGCCGCACGTTGCGCAACATAGGCGTACGCGCCGTTGAGACCCGTCTCCTCGTTGTTCCAGAGCACGAACCGGATGGACCGCTCGGTCTTGACGTCCGGCGAGGAGAAAATGCGGGCGAGTTCCATGACCAGCGCGGTGCCGGAGCCGTCATCGTTGGCGGCTTCGCCCCATCCGTGGCCATCCATGTGCGCGCCGACGATGTACATCTCCTCGGGGTGCGTCGCGCCGACCTTCGTGCAATACACCTCTTCGCGCGCGCCGCCCTTACTGGGTTCGGCATTGAGCCTGCGCAGCTTCTCGTCCGGCTGCCGGTCCGGATCCGTATTGACGCCCGTCGGGCCCCGGACGCCGCGATAGCGGGCGCCGCCCACGGCCGAGTCGGGTTTGCGCGCGATCCGCGGCCCGCTCGGCAATTCCGTATCGGACGGGAAGTAGGTGTACTTCAGACGAGCGATGTCCGCGCAGCCGTGACTCTTCAACTGCGCCTCGATCCAATCGACGGCGGCGCGATTGCGCTCCGTACCCTGCCGGCGATCGCCGAATTGCGTCAATCCCTTGATGGTCGATTTGTAGGCCGAAAGGTCCAGGCGCGCGACCAAGGTCAGAATCGGGTCGTCATCCGCTGCCCCCGTGCGCGGTCCGGCTGGTGAGTTCTGCGCAACCGCCGACGCTGCCAGAATGAAATTTGCCGACAAGACCGCGATCCATGGATGCATGAGTGTTCCGTTTCTGGGGGGTAGCGTCGACAGTTTACATAGCAAGCAGGTCCGCACGCAGGTGCAGCGGGTACGCAGATGCTGCATCGCAGCATCTCAAATTGCGGGTTTGCGCGCCTTCCGATTCATCCAAACCCTCAAGGAATGCGCAGTCCGGCCGTCAGTTGGATACGACAAAGGGAACACGAAGGGCTAAGCGTAGGGGTCAGGATGCTTGAACAGTTGCGCAATAAGATGAAGCTTGCGGTGAATTTCCCGAGCCCGCCGGCGATCGCCCAGCAGATCATCGAGTTGGCGAGTGACCCTGAAATCGATGTGGTGAAGGTCGCGAATGCCATGCGTCAGGACCCGAGTTTGACGGCAAAGATTCTGCGCATTGCCAACTCGCCGATGTACGCGAAGCGGCGCAAGAGCGAAAACCTGCGGCAGGCCCTTGTGGTGCTTGGTCTGAACGCGGCGACCACCCTGGCGTTGAGTTTCTCGTTGGTCGGGACCTACCGGACGGTCAAGTCGAGCCGGATCGACTACTCTCGCTATTGGCGCCGCGCGATCCTCGGCGCCTCTGCGGCCCGCGCGTTCGGCGAATTGAAGCGGCTCGACGCGCCGGAGGACATCTTCCTGGCGTCGCTGCTGCAGGACATCGCGGTGCTGGCAGTCGATCGCGTTCAACCGGACTTCTACGATGACCTGCCCGGCCATGCGACCCATGCACAGCTCAGCGCGCACGAGGTCAGCCGGCTGGGCGTGGACCACGCATCGCTGGGGGCCTGGCTGCTGAGACATTGGAGACTCCCCGAGTCGCTCTGCCACATCGTGGAGTGGAGTCATTCGCCGGCGACGACGGATCCGGACAGCCGGGTGGGGCTGTGCGCCCGTTGCGTCTCTTTGGGCAGCGAATGCGCTGAAATGCTGCTGGGCGACCGCACATCCGACAAGCTCAACGAATTGTCCGCCAACGCGGCTGCGTGGCTCGGAATTGCGCCCGAGGCCCTCGGCGAAGCCATGGAACGAATCGTCGCGCTCGTACCGGAAATCGAGCGGTTGTTCGAGACCACGCTGCTCGAGGCCGACGCTTGTACGGCGATTCTCGAACAAGCGCGTGAACTCCTGATGATCCGCAATCTACAAAGCATGCAACAGGTCGGCGCCCTGCAGGAAATCACCCAGCGCTTCGAAGCGCGAACGGCGGAGCTCGAGGACCGGCACCGGCGCGACGCCATGACGGGGGTGTTCAATCGCGGCCACCTCGATCGGGTGTTGGACGCGGAGTTCCGCAGCGCCGTAGCCGGCGGCTGGCCGCTCAGCATCGTTTTTGCCGACCTGGATCATTTCAAGCGGGTCAATGATACCTACGGGCATCCGGCCGGCGACGCCGTGCTGACGGCGACCGCGAACATCATCCTAGATGTGGTTCGGGACACGGATTGCGTGGCTCGGTATGGAGGCGAGGAATTCATCATCATCCTTCCGGGACTTGGAGCGGAAGGCGCCAAGAAAATCGCGGAACGGCTGCTCCACCGGCTGCGTTCCTTTCATCATCCGGTTGCCGGCGGGACGTTGATAACGACGGCCTCGCTGGGTCTCGCAACGCTGCACCCAGGGGCGCTGTTCGACAACGCGGCCCAACTGTTGGAAGCCGCCGACCGGTCTGTTTACGCTGCGAAAAGGCGGGGGCGCGACAGGCTGGTGGCCTTCGATGCGCAAGAGCTCGCAACCACCGCGCAACTCGCGACGACGGCCGAACGGGACGCGTTGCCGCGGACACGTCACTCCAGAAAATCGAGTTCCGACGCGGAATTGAAGAGTTTGTAGTTGTTACGCCCGTGGTACTTGGCCTGATACATCGCGAAATCGGCGCAGCGTAGCAGCGCCTCGGCCTCCCGGGCATCGTCGGGAAATATGGCCACTCCGATGCTGGCGGATAAGCGCAGTTCATGCTCGCCGATTCGGTACGGCGCTTCCAACGCGCCCAGGAGCTTCTCCGCGCATGTCACGGCGTCTTTGATATGGACGATATCGGCCAGCAACACGACGAATTCGTCGCCCCCCTGCCGGCTCACCGTGTCGGTGCTGCGCACGCAGCCGAGCAATCGCCTGGCGACGGTCTGCAGAAGCTGGTCGCCGATGGCGTGCCCGAGGGAATCGTTGATGTGCTTGAACCGATCCAGATCGACGTACAGCAATGCCGCGTAACCGCCGCTCGTCAAGGCATTTGTCGTGGCTTGAGTCAATCGATCGCCGAACAACGCCCGATTGGGCAGATCGGTCAGGCTATCGTGCAAGGCGAGCCGCGCCAGCTTCGTGGACAACTCGCGCGCCGCGGTGACGTCATGCGCCACCATGACGGCGCCGATGACGCCGCCATTGCGGTCGTGGATGGGCGCGGCCGAAACTTCGACGGCGATTTTCGCGCCGTCCCGTCGAATTAGCACGCACACGGCCTCCAGGGAAATCCTGCGATTTTCGATGATGGCCTGCGCCGTAGGGCAGGGAATCGTCTCATGCGTGGCCGTGTCGACGAGCCGAAATACCTCGTCGACGGCGCTGTCGGATGCATCCAGCTGCACCCACCCGGTCATTTTTTCGGCGACGATGTTCAGGTAGCTCACGCGGCCGCTGAAATTCGTGCTGATCACGGCGTCGCCGATGGAATTGAGCGTCACTTGCGCACGCTCCTTTTCCTCGAACAATTCGTCCGCGTTGGCGAGCAACGACTCGTTGGTGTTCTGGAGTGCGATCTCCGCAGTCTGGCGGCGCGCGCGGGACACGATCACGGCGCCCGCGAACCGGCCGCGCGCATCATGCATGGCCACCGCCGTATATTCGATCTCGACTTGCAGGCCCCTTCGGTTGACCACGGCCGCATGGATCGCTCCGGCCGTCTGCGCAGGGCCATGCTTCAGCCGATCGAGCGGACGGTCGATGACCTTGTCGTTCTCCTGATCGATGAGGAAGAATACCTGGGTCAGCGGCTTGCCGAGCGCCTCGCTGGACCGCCAGCCGGTCATCGATTCTGCGGCAGGATTGAAGAAAGTGATGCGATCTTGCGAGTCGGTTCCAATAACAGCATCGACCACCGTCGCCAGCGCAATATCCAGAAGCTGGCAATGATGGTTTTCGTTCACTGCCGCCGTTCCGGAAATTGGTGGTTCGTCATCGCTACGCGTGAGCAAGTTCAATTGGCAGATGCTACCTTATTTTGGCCGCAATACAGTTTGCCTGAGCCCGCGGGATGCGTGGGCGCGCGATGCTATCGGACTTTTTCCCGCAGGGATTGCGGAACAGTCCTACAGCGGTGCGGCGCGGCGCGCGAGGATCCCGGACGGCACCGGCGATATCCTCTGCGAGATCAGCTGCAGGGCTTTGCCGGCCAGCGCCTCGTTGTTGCTCTCCACCGCGCCTGCGACTACGGTGCTGATCTGCAGCAAGCCGGCCTCGAGGCCGGTCTTCAGGCCTTTTGCATAATCCCGGGCGCAAGTCGCCGACAGGTGGGCGGCCGCGTCCGGCCCGATGTGCGGAGCCAGGATGCGCGCCGTGCCGATGAGCGCCGCTATGCGCCACGAGTTCGCTTCCTGAATGAGCAGCGCCAAACCGTGGCTGACCGCACAAGCGGCTTGACCTACCGCCGCGTGATGAGTGGCGTCGAGCACGCCATTGCCGCCCGGCGTGCACGCAGTCAGAGCTTGGTCGACGAAAAAGATGGTCGCGCACGCCAGGTTGTCGCTGACGCGTGCTTCTCCGGACAGCACCCACTTCCGGCCCCTGGATCTCAGAAACGATTCCAGCGGGGCGTGCCGGAGCCGCGTTTCGAGCGCTCCGCTCCAACGTGCCGCCACTTTTTTATTGGGGATGAGTACCGTCACAGGACCACCGGGTTATCCGCGCCGCCGGGCTTTCCCCGATGGAAAGCCTCAGCGTCTTGCCTTCAATGGTCGGCCGATACGCGCCAAACTTGAGCCGGGCGCCGGTCTACGCGGGCACGGCGGCAGGCTCCATCCCGTGCCGGAGTTTCATCGGCGCCGTCGCAGGCGACGCCATGAAAGCCAGGAGCTGGCGCGCCGCCGCCGGGTCGGCGCTGGCGACCGATATTCCGCCTGAAAAAGTCGTCATGCTCTGGATCGCCGGAGGCAGCGGTCCCACGACCTCGATGTCGGCCACGTGCTTGAGCTCGCTCAGTTGTTGAAATCCCAACTCCGCCGCGCCGCTTGCGACCAGCGATCCCACCGCCACGCCGGGAGGCGGCACTACGATGCGGTTGCGGATGGCCTCAAGTATGCCCCAGCGTTCAAACAGCTTTTCCAGGTAGACACCGCTCGGGCCGGTCGAGTAGCTCAAACTCCCCGCAGCCAGCACCGCGCTCCTGACCTCCTCTTCGGTCCCGACGTCCGGCCGCGGGCGGTTCGCTCGAACGGCGATCGCGATGCCGGACTTGACCAGATCCACGCGGCTGCCGGCAATGAGTTTTTTCTCTTCGATCAGCTTGTCGATGACGTTGCTCGCGAGCACGACGACGTCCACCGCCTCGTCGCCGCGCACGCGCTTGGCAACGTCGACTCCGCCGGCCGATTCGCTGTCCACGGCGCAAGCCGTGTCCACCAAGTAGCGGGACACCATCTCGCGCAACACGTCGCGAGCGGCCATCGAGGACAGCAATTTGAGCGGTACGGTTGTCATGCGAGGGGGAGGGCCATTCGAAACTCTGTTCAGGATGCATCCAGCTCGGGATAGTGACGGAAAATCCCTTCTTGATTGAACGGAATACGCCGGGGAGACGCCAGGTAGGCGGCGATTCGCGGGCGCTCCTGCACCCGCGAGTGCAAGGCGAAGATACGCCGATGACTGGATGCGGCCCGCGCCATCGCGCGCGGCAACGCATAGCTCAGGCCCGCGATGACCTGGAACATCGAAACGTCCACGTAGCTCAGCTTCGCGCCGACCAGATACCGATCGCTGCGCGCATTGCGCGCTAGCACCCGGTCGAAATAGCCGAGGAACTTCGGAGCACGGTTCTCGAGGAAATCTTCGGCGCGGCGCCGCGCCTCGCGCTTTTGATCCTCGTAATACAGACCGGCGGCAATGGGATGGTGCGTGTCGTGGACCTCGGCCACGAAATCCGCAATGGTGAGCTGAAGCTCGTTGGCCCACAGCTGTGCGGCCTCATTCTTGGGAACGAGATCGTGGCGCAGCCCCAGGAACCGCAGAATATTGGCCGTCTGCCCGATGACCAGCCGCCCCGCCTTCAAAAACGGCGGCGCGAACGGCGGCCGGCGGACGCTGCGGCTTTCGAGAAACCGCACCAGCGCCGCGACTCCCGCTCCTGGGCCCGACTCACGCGCAACATCCGCATAACGCGCGCCGGCTTCCTCGAGCACCAAACGCACGAACTCGCCGCGCCCTTGAATCGTCGGCCAGTAGTAAAGTTGATAGTTCATAGCGCGCCCCCAGCCTCATTCGCCAAGATACAACGCCGCATAGGTCGACCGCAGCGCATTCTTCTGAACTTTACCCATGGCGTTGCGCGGGAGCTCGTCAAGAAAAAGGATTCGCTTGGGAATCTTGTATCCCGCCAACCGGCTCTTGACGGCGCGGATGATGTCGGCTTCCGCCACGGCGGCTCCGGGCTCCCGTACCACAGCCGCGGTGACGCCCTCGCCGAAGTCCGGATGCGGAACGCCGAAGACGGCGCTCTCCAGGACACCCGTCACCGCATCCAATTCCGTCTCCACTTCCTTCGGATACACGTTACATCCGCCGCTGATCACGAGATCCTTGGTCCGGCCCAAGAGGTACAGATAGCCGTCGTCGCCGATGCGGCCCACATCACCCGTTTTGAACCAACCGTCCGCGGTGAACTCGCCGCGGGTCTTTTCGGCGTCGCCCCAATAGCCCGCAAACACGTTCGGTCCCCTGATTTCGAGGCCGCCGATGCCCTCGACGGCATTGGACACCCGAATGGACACCCCCGGCAACGCCGGTCCCACGGATCCCGGCACTCGCGCCCCGTCGTAGGGGTTCGACGAGTTCATCAATGTCTCGGTCATTCCATATCGTTCGATGATGCGGTGACCCGTCCGCTCCGCGAAATCGCGATACGTTTCGGCCAGCAGCGGCGCGGATCCGGAGATGAACAATCGCATGCCGGCGGCCGCCGCGCGATTGAGGCCGGGTTCCTGCAGTAGCCGGGTGTAGTGTGTTGGGACGCCCATGTAGACGGTCACCGCGGCCAGGTGCGTCAACACCGATGCCGCATCGAAATTCGGCAGCAGCAGCAGACTCGATCTCGAGGCGAGTACGGTGTTGATCGCCGCGAACAAGCCGTGTACGTGAAACAACGGCAGTGCATGGAGCAGCACATCGTTTTCCGTAAAACGCCACGCTTCCGCGAGTACCTCGGCGTTGCTCGCGAGATTGCCGCGCGTCAGCATCGCGCCTTTGGCCCGGCCGGTCGTGCCGGACGTGTATACGATTGCCGCCGGCGAATCCGCACCGTAGCGGCGCGCAGGGCGCGTTCCGCCGGCGCTGCGGCTCACCAGTGCCGGCAACGAGCCTTCGCCGTCGGCCCCTAAAGTCTCCAACTGGCTGATTTGGGCTCGCATAGCCACGGGTTCGAGCAACGCTCGGCTCGACGGCTTGACCACCGCAAGCCGCGGGCCCGAGTCGCGCAGGAAGTAGTCGACTTCATTTTCGGTGTTTGCGACATTGATGGGTACGAATACGGCGCCCAGATCCAAGCAGGCGAGATACAGCAATACCGCGTCCACGGACTTGTCGACCTGCGCCGCCACGCGATCGCCCTGCACGACTCCCCGGCCGGCCAATGCGGCCGCGAAACGCACGATTTGGCCGGGCAGCTCCGTGTAACTGAGTTCGCGTCCCCCGGGGGTGCGCAGAAATGGCCGGTGCGGTCCCTTGCGGGCGCCGTCGTCAATCCAATCGGCGGGATCCTTCATAGTAACTCGCTGAAGTCAGTGATCGCCGATCGGACCGCACGAGCGATACTCGCGTGATGCTCACGCGCCCGCAAATCGTAAGTGATTTCGAGCTGCGCGCCCATTTTTCGCAGGCCGCGATTGCAGATGTTGGACGGGTGGCGCCCCGGATACCGGTGGCCCTCGGAGACCACCGCAAAACCGGCCGCGGCGAGCCCGGTCGACAGCCGTCCCGACAAGTCGACGTCGAGCCCGCCGACGAATATCCGCGCATGTCCCATGCAGCCATGCACGCTGACGACAATGTCGCGGCTCGCCGCCATGGCGAGGCAATCGGGATGATCGAAGCGGTGACTGGTGATGTGCAGGTCCCGATTCCGGCCATACGACTTGAGGCCTTCGAAACAAAACAGACTGTGATCCGAACCAGCGATCAACGCGGCGATCTCGGAGGTTCCCTCTTCGATCTTGCCGCCATGGGGCGCGAGGATGATGACCCGGGAGCCGGGGCGCTCGACCCGTTGAACGCGAAAATCCCTTCCCTGCGCCTCGTGCTCCGCAAGTTCCCCGAATGATGCGTACTTGCTCATGTCATGCCCGGATGCCGAAGAGCCTGTCTGCCTAAACGCCCAAGGCATCCATCGTACGATACGCGAACACCGACGGAGCGAGGAACCAAGGGATCCCGAAATAATAGGGACGCGTCGGAAACGGGAGATCGTCGAGAGCGGTTCGGCCCTCCTTCAGATCCATCATCTGCTGTCCCATCCGCTGCCCGAAATACGGCGCGAGCGGCACTCCCTGTCCGCAATATCCCATGCAATAGTAGACGCCCTCGTGTCTTCCCAAGTGCGGCAGCGTATCGAAGGTGTATGCCACCCACCCCACCCATGCGTAGTCGATCCGCACCGCTTCGAGCTGCGGAAAGATGCGTGTCAGCATGGCCTTCAATCGCGGCACACAGGCCAGCGCATCCTTCTCCGCCAAGGCTGCCCGCCCACCAAAGATGATGCGCTCGCCGTCGGACGAGGGCCTGAAGTACACCACGACGCGGCGCGAATCGACGACATTGCGGCCCTGCGGTATCAGCTTGCGCACCGCATCCACTCCCAATCGCTCCGTTGCGATCTGATAGCTGCCGATCGGAATCACCCGCCTGCGATGCCACGGCGAGAGCGGGCCGGAGTAGCCGTTCGTTGCGATCAGCACCTTGCGGGCCTGGATCCTTCCCAACGGGGTGAGAATCTCGAATCCATCGCCCGACCTTTGCATGCCGGCCACCGGACAATGATCCAGCACGGTGGCCCCGGCGTGCTCCGCGCGCCGCAATAAGGCTACCAGCATTCGCATGGGGTCTACCGATGCGTCATCGTGATAGACACAGCCCCCACGATAATAATCGCTGTCGATTTCGCGGAACTGCTCGGCTCGAGGAACCACGGTAATGCGCTGCTCCAGGCCCCGGGGTTGATGCTCCGCATCGCGCACCATCGAGGCGAAGTGGCCCTTCGTGTGTGCGCCGAAGAAGCACCCGTGGGCTTGCCAGTCGCAATCCACGCCCTGGAGGGTCGCCAATCGGCGCAGGTAAGCCACGGCTTCGCGACCTTCCTGACAGATGGCGTATGCCCTGCTCTCGCCGTAGCGCGACGAGAGCGCTGCAAGCGACGGCTTGATGCTATAGGCGACCTGACCGCCGTTTCGGCCTGAACAGCCGGCGCCCACCGCTCCCGCATCCAACACCCAGGTGGCAGCCCCGGCGGCCGCCGTCTCTCGGGCCGCGGATAACCCGGTATATCCCGCGCCCACGATCAATACGTCGACGCGCGCGGGCAGCGGACGCCGGGGCAACTCAGGAACCGCGCAATGCTCCTGCCAAAACGGTCTCGTCACGATATCCATATCAGTAATGCGGCGGCCGCTCGTCGTCGGCGGAGCGCTGGCGCTCTTCGGACTGGGCGGCAGCGAGGCGCTCCGACACCTCTTTGATGCGCGCTCCCAGCGCGCGAATTTCCAGCTGCTGGCGAAAGACCACGTCGCTGAGATCGGCGTTCGCCTGTTCCAGGAACGCGATCTTGGTTTGAATCTGCTCGAGCGCTTCCATGTTCACGTTCCATCGCTCCTGTCGATCACACTCGCTCGCTCATGTTGCGTCCTTCCTCAAATGGTGAGTCCTTCCTCAGGTCCCGCAGAACGTTTGCAGCACGCGTTCCTCGGGCAACGGCGGAGCGGCGTAGGCCGCACCCGCGTCGGAGTCCTCGTAGGGGCGCGACAGAACCGCCGTCAGTGTTTCGAACGGCGCAAAGTCGCCGCGCTCCACGGCAGCCACGATCGCAGCTTCGATGCGATGGTTGCGCGGTATGACCGCGGGATTGACCAGTCGCATGAATGCCGCACGTTCGCTTCCCGGCTGCGGCTCGCGCGCCAGCCGGGCGCGCCACCTCTGCGACCATTGCCTGAAGCCCGCCGGGTCCGCAAACATCTCGTCCAGTGCCGCGTCGCCGGCGACGCCTTCGGCAGCCGCGCACAACCGGCGGAAGGTCAGCGTGAAATCCGCGCCGCCGCGCTGCATCGTGTCCAGCAGGTCGCCAATCAAGACAGGGTCGCCATCCTCTTCCGTGAACAGCCCGAGCTTCCGCCGCATGCCGGCCAGCCAGTGCTCGTCGAACTGCCGCGAGAAATCGGTGATCACCGAGGTGGCCAGCTCGATGGCGCCGTGCGTTTGCGGATCGATGCACGTCAACAGTGTCTCGGCGAACCGCGCCAGATTCCATTGCGCGGCCGCAGGTTGATTCACATATGCATAGCGGCCCATGTGGTCGATGGAACTGAACACCGTCGCCGGGTCGTAGGCATCCATGAACGCACAGGGACCAAAATCTATGGTCTCGCCGGAGACGGCCATGTTGTCGGTGTTCATCACGCCATGGATGAATCCGACGCTCATCCACGCGGCAATCAGCCGCGCCTGACGCTGCATGACGGATCGCAATAATTCGAGGTACGGATTGGCCGCGGCCCGCGCCTCGGTATAGTGCCGCTCGAGCACATAGTCCGCGAGGCGCCGGACCGCGTCCGTATCTCCGCGCGCGGCGAAATATTGAAACGTGCCCACCCGCACATGGCTCGCGGCGACTCGCGTCAGTACCGCCCCCGGCAATGCCCCCCGTTCGCGATACACGGCTTCGCCGGTCGCCACGGCCGCGAGCGCGCGGGTCGCCGGTATTCCGAGCGCGTGCATGGCCTCGCTCACCACGTATTCCCGCAGCACCGGGCCCAACGCCGCGCGCCCGTCGCCGCTTCGCGAATAGGGTGTGCGGCCCGAGCCCTTCAATTGGATATCGCGGCGCCGGCCGAAGCGGTCGCGCACTTCCCCCAACAGGATGGCGCGCCCGTCGCCGAGTTGCGGCACGAATTGCCCGAACTGATGGCCGGCATACGCCATTGCGAGCGGCAGCGTTCCGGGCAACGCAAGGTTGCCTGAGAAAATGTCCGCGAGCGCCTGCTGATCGAGGCCGCGGACATCGAGTCCGAGTTCCGACGCAAGCGCCGAATTGAAGGCTATTAGCGTGGGGTTCGCCACGCGAGTGGGGTCGACACGCGTGTAGAAATGCTCGGGCAGCCGCGCATAGCTATCGATGAATGTGGACCCTAGGCGCTGTGCACCCTCCGCCGCCGCTGCGCCTGAATCGGTCTGTAACATGCTCCCTATGTTAGCAGCGATCCCTCTACGTTCGCGTGCCCGTTGGCGTTCCCGGTCGCGTGCCCGTTGGCGCGCTTGCCCGTGCGTTCCGCCTTGGCCAACCGCGCATACAATTTCAAATAATTCTGGGCCATGTGGTGCGCGGTAAAGCGGCGGTCGAACTCCGCGCGGATCCGGTCGCGGTCGAGCGTACCGATCTTCCCCACGGCCTCGATCGCCTGGCGTTCATTCTCCACGATGAATCCGGTGACCCCGTCCTCCAGTACTTCCGGCACCGACCCGTTGTTGAACGCGATTACCGGTGTTCCGCAGGCCATGGCTTCGATCATCACCAGACCGAACGGCTCGCGCCATGCGATGGGAAACACCAACGCGGCCGCATTCCCCAGAAATTCGCTCTTTTGATGCTCGCCGATTTCGCCGACGAATTCGACGTCGCTCCCCGAGAGCAGCGGTTCGACCGTGGACCTGTAATATTCCTCGTCGACCTTGTCGACCTTGGCCGCTATCTTGAGCCGCTTGCCGGCTTTGGCGGCGATTCTAATGGCGGCATCGGGAGCTTTCTCCGGTGAAATACGGCCCAAGAATGCCAGGTATCCGCCCGCTCCGGACCCCTTGTCGAGCAGATCCTTCGGCAGCCCGTGCTGGACTGTCGCAACGTAGTTCGCCTGCGGCAGCGGGATGCGCTGCGAGTTCGAAATGGATACCACCGGCACATCGTCATACAGCGCCGTAGAGCGGCGGCAGTTCCGGCAGATCCAGCCGGCCGTGCAGCGTGGTGAGCGACGGAACGGGAGACGGAGCAGCATCGGATAGCCGAAGTAGTCCAAATGCGCATGAATGACGTCGAATTCGTGCGCACGCCGCGCCACCATTTCGAGCTGCATGAACAAGGGAACGAAATGATCCGTCACGGCGGGGTCGAGGCGCACGGCGCGCGGCCAACTGGCATGGAGATCCGCCTTCGTCAGACTATCGCCAGAGGCGAAAAGCGTGACATCGTGTCCGAGTTCTACCAATGCATCTGTAAGATAAGCGACGACACGCTCCGTGCCGCCGTACAATTTGGGCGGCACGGCTTCCGTGAGCGGTGCGACTTGTGCGATTTTCATATTGACGTTCCGTCTCGATATAGGATTGTTGGCTGAGAATATATGACGCGGCGGAATACTGGTAGTTCCAAGACGCCGCGTTCGCGATGGAACCGCCGCGCGTGCGGGCACTCTTACTCGGGATGTCCGCACCGTGCGCGGGCCGGGATGCAACATTTACAATCAACTGACAAATGGGACGTGCGTGAACACATCATCTTTGCCCAACTCTATATCGTCGGCCCAAACAGTATCGTCCGCCCAAACAGTCGACGATGTTGCTCAGGCTCCACAATACGCAATCGCCGCGAGCGCCAACCTGCAGGAGCGGCGGACGCGTACGCTGAAACACGGAGATACCTTCGCAGTCTTCGATCAGCGCGGCGACATCGGCGGTGAACCGGGAAATTCCGAAGGACTGTACCATCGGGACACCCGGATCTTGTCGCAGTTTCAAGTGCTGCTCGAAGAAGCGCGGCCGCTGCTGCTGAGTTCCATGACTCAGGACGACAACGCGGTGTTCAGCGCCGATCTCAGCAACCCCGATCTGCTCATCGACGGGCAGCGTCGCGTTGCGCCGCGAACAGATCCACTTGCAACCGCACGAAATTCGTTTGGCAGGGCGCCTGCTACGAGCGCGTGCTCGGTACGCAATTTCAGCGACGCGTCCGCTGCACGTGCGCGTTGACGTTCCGGTTTGCGGCGGATTTCGCCGATCTGTTCGAAGTGCGCGGCGAGAAGCGCGCGGCGCGCGGCCGGCTTCCGCGGATTTGGAGAGCGAGCAGCGCGGTGTCTCTCAAGTACATGGGCCTCGACAAGATCGAGCGCAATCACGCGTTTGGTGTTCGATCCCGCGCCGAAGTACTTTGACCACGGCGCGTGCTTCGTACGAACTGTCCCTGAAACCCGGCGAGACGCGCCGGATGTTCGTGCGCTACGGCGTGCCCGGCCGCTCAATCGAGGGGGCCGAGGACGACTGGACCGGCCGGAGTTTCTATCGCCAGATGCGGGCAGCTCGCCATGCTCTGCGCGAATCGAGCGCGCGCGCCGCGAGCATCGACAGTTCCAACTCAGTATTCAACGAAATCGTGCGCCGCTCCGTGTCCGATTTGTACATGCTCATCACCGACACGCCGCACGGCCACTATCCATATGCCGGCACGCCGTGGTTCAGCACGCCCTTCGGCCGCGACGGATCATCACGGCCCTGATGACCCTGTGGATCGACCCGAGCATCGCGAAGGGGGTGTCTGAGTTTCTGGCCGCGACCCAGGCGACGGCCAGCGAGGCGGAGCGCGATGCCGAACCCGGCAAGATATTGCATGAGATGCGTCATGGCGAGATGGCCAATCTGCGTGAGGTGCCATTCGGCCGCTACTACGGGAGCGTCGACTCCACTCCTCTGTTCGTTTTGCTGCTCGGCGAATATTTCGTGCGCACCGGCGACTTGGAATCGGTGCGCTCGTTGTGGCCCAACGCGGAGGCGGCGTTGCGCTGGATCGATACCTACGGCGATCGGGACGGCGACGGCTTCATCGAGTACTACCGGCAAACCAAGGAGGGCCTCGCCAATCAAGGCTGGAAGGACTCCCATGACGCCATCTTCCACAGCGATGGCCGGACGGCGCAAGGTCCGATTGCCTTGTGCGAAGTGCAAGCCTATGTCTACGGCGCAAAACGTCACGGCGCTCTATTGGCGGGAGCGCTGGGTCATCACGACCGAGCCAACACCCTGCAGGCGCAGGCCGTAGCGCTGCGGCGGCAATTCGAGGAGAGGTTCTGGTGCGAGGACCTTTCGACGTACGCCCTTGCGCTCGACGGCGACAAGCAGCCCTGCCGCGTGGTCTCCTCGAACGCCGGTCAGGTGCTGATCACCGGAATCGCATCGCCGGACCGTGCGCAGCGTGTCGCGCAGACGCTGCTTGCGCCCGCCGCTTTCAGCGGCTGGGGTATCCGCACCGTCGCCACGTCGGAGGCCCGCTACAACCCGATGTCCTATCACAATGGTTCCGTTTGGCCGCACGACAACGGATTGATCGCAATGGGCATGGCGCGTTACGGTCAGAAGCAGGCGGCTGCCGCCATCTTCGGCGCGTTATTCGACGCTGCATCGTATATGGATCTGCGCCGGCTGCCCGAACTGTTCTGCGGATTCGTTCGACGCCAACGCAATGCTCCCACCCAATATCCGGTCGCCTGCTCACCGCAGGCATGGGCCAGCGCGACGATGCTCAGCCTGCTGCAGGCCACGTTGGGCCTCGAACTGTTCAACGGTAGCCGCGAGGTGGCGTTTTACCGGCCGATGCTGCCGGCATTCCTCGATCACGTGCACCTGCGCAACCTTCGGCTCAGCGGCGGTTCGGTCGATGTTCTGCTGCATCGCTACGGCGACGGTGTCGCGGCTACCGTCACGCGCCGCGACGGCGACGCGGTCGTCGTCGTGCGCCACTGACCGATTAGGCGCGCAGCCGCGCGGGCGGTTTCGGTTTGGCGCTCGACGCGGACTCCTCCGCCGCGCTGTTGCGTTGATCGCGCGCAGGGTGGTCTCCGCCTGCGCCGCCCCCCGCCGCGCCGCCCCCTGCGGCGTCGTCGTCCGCATCGCGCCGGGGCCGCGTTTCCGGCATGACGAAAGCCGTGAGCACGGCGAGCGACCCGATGGCGAGCAATGCGAGGAAAGCCGGCCTGGTTCCGAGATGGTCCGCCATCCATCCCGCGGCCGGCGTGCTCAAGGTGGCGCCGATACCGACGCCGAATCCGACGGCACCCAGGGACAAATTGAAGTGTCCCGACCGGCCCGCCACATCGCTGACGATCAACGGCACCATGATCCCGAAACAGGCCCCCGCAATGCCGTCGAAAGCCTGGGCGGCAACCAGGACCGCGGGATTTTGCGTCGTCGCAAACACCACGCAGCGCAGCGGCAGCATGCTGAAGCCGACCATCAACACGATGCGGCGGCCATAGCGTTCCGCGAAACGACCGACCGACGGCGATGCCAGCGCGACGATGATCTGCGGCAGCACGATGCAGGCGGCGATCAGCAAACTCGGGTTCGATCCCTTCGCCGTCAAGGTGCCGCTGATCAACATCAGCATCGGCGCATTGGCGAAAGTGAACAACAGAGCGCAGGCGCTGAAGATCAACAAGCGCCGGTCCGCCAACACGCTCAGGTATTTCACCCGGCTCTCCCCGGCCTTGAGATGCGGAGGACGCAGTTCCTCGGGCGCCACGGCGGAACGCCGCAGCGGCAACAATGCGACCAATGCCGGCAATGTCAGCGCGGCGGTGAGAAAGAACACCGCACGCTCCGACACGTATTGTCCGCAAGCCCCCATCAGGGCCGCGCCGACGCCATTGCCGATGGCTGCATAGCGCGCATTGCGGCCCAACCGCAGGCCCATGCCGAAACGGCCTGCGATCACCAGGCTCATTGCCGCAATGGCCGGACCGAGGGTACAGCTCGAAATACCGTGCAAGATTTCCGCAAGATACACGAACAGCGGAATCGGGTGAATGGCGAACATCAGCGCGCTGATCGTGAACACCACCACGCTGAAAGCCGCAACGCGCGTCTTGTTCGGCATGAGATCCACGAAGGCGCCCGCCGGCACCTGACTGGCCATCGCACTCACGGTCCCGATGCTGAGCGCTACGCCGATGGATGTCTGGGTCCAACTCTGACTGCTCAGGTACACCGCGATGAAGGGACCGAATCCCGTTTGGATATTCGCGACGAAGAGATTGAACCAATCCAGCCCGCGGCTGGCACGGGCCGGAGTGGAGTTCGCCGAGCCCGTGTTGTCGGCAGCAGGCATCGAGTTACTTCTTGGGGTCGTTGGCGGGCGCTGCCGACGGAGGCGAATTTGCGGCCGGGGCCGGTGCAGCAGGCGCGGCCGGTGCGGCGGGGGGCGCAGCCGGTGCGGGCGCGGTGGCTGGCGCGGGCGTTGTGGCGGGCGCGGCCGGTGCGGCCGCAGGCTCTGGCACCATCAAGGTCTGCGGGCGCGGATCGTCCCTGTATTCCGGTGCCGCCTTCAACTTTTCCTGGCTCAAGCTCAACAACAGCGACGGATTGCCGCGGTCCGGGTTGAAGCGCAGCAGCGGCCAGTCGACCGCAATTTTCCGGTCGCCTACACCCAAGAAACCGCCGAAATCGATGATCGCCACGCGCACGCGTCCACTGGAATCGGCCAGCACATCCACGACGCGCCCTAGGTCATCGCCCTTGGGGCTCAGCACTTTCTTACCCAGTATCGACGTGACTGACACCGGCAGCGGCGCCACCCGCGCATCGATGATTCCGTCCGGAGGCGTCTCCGCCACCTGCGGGGCCGGGGGCAGCGGCGGAGGCGGTGTCTTCCGCACCGGTTTTGGCCTGACTTTGAGCTTCGGTGTCTTGTCGTCGATCGGCAGGCAGGGCGCCAAGGTCGCCGTGTTGACATCCGCCGACTGGGACATGTCGCTGTTCGGCTCCTCCGGATTGGCTGTGTCCTGCGGCGGCGACTCGGGCTGGGTCGGGGCGGTCTCGGACGGCGGCGCCGCAATTTCTCCGGCCGGCGGCTGCGGCGGCCCGCCGCGAGGCGCCGCTCCCCGCATGGTGTGGCAGGCCGACAACCCAGCGGCCAACGCCAGGACCGCGCAGAATCTCAGTCGCTTCACGGCAACTGCTCCGCGCCGACTCTGATTTGACGGCCGTACATTCGGCTGTAGATCCCTCTGGATTGCAGCAACCGACGGGGCGGCCCGTCCTCGACGATGCGGCCTCGATCGAGCACCACGATGCGATCGAATGCATCGAGCGTCGAGAGCCGATGAGCGATGGCGATGACAGTGCGGCCCTTGAACAGCCGCGACAGCGCCTCCTGAATCGCCTGTTCCGATTCGGTATCCAGAGAGGAAGTCGCTTCGTCCAGTAATACGATGGGTGCATTCATGAGAAATGCGCGGGCAATCGCCAATCGCTGGCGCTGGCCTCCCGAGAGTTTCATGCCGCGCTCGCCCACCAGGGTGCCGAACCCGTCTGGCAGCTGGTTGATGAACTCCGTGCATTTCGCCGCCTCGACCGCGCGGAATACTTCCTCGTCGGTCGCCTCCGGCCGTCCGTAGCGCAGATTCTCGAGCAGCGAGCGGTGGAACAGGGAAATATCCTGCTGCACGACGGCGATCGAACTGCGCAAACTCTCCTGCGTCACGCCCGCGATATTCTGACCGTCGATCCATACATCTCCGGTGGCCGGATCATACAGCCGCTGCAGGAGCGCGATGATCGTCGACTTACCGGCGCCCGAGCGTCCTACCAAACCGATCTTTTGACCGGCCGGCACGTCGAGCGAGAAATCCTTGAGCACGCTTTTGCCGCTCGGGTAGGCGAAACTAACCCTGCGGAAGCGGATCGCCCCGCCGCCCATCACGAGCGGTTTGGCGTCCGCCGCATCCTGCATCTCGTGCGGCAGCCCGAGCACCTGCACCGCTTCGCCGAGCTTCGCGAACTGCTGCACCATGTCCACCAGGGCCATGGCGAAATCGCGCGAGGCATGCAGTACCGTGAAGCCCAGCGTGGTGGT
Source organism: uncultured Gammaproteobacteria bacterium (assembly GCA_963799885.1). GTDB lineage: Bacteria > Pseudomonadota > Gammaproteobacteria > Steroidobacterales > Steroidobacteraceae > Bog-1198. The sequence goes on from CAWCYX010000011.1 coordinate 376,723, forward strand.
CAGCACCACATCGCCGGTGGATATTTGGCCGCGCCGCCAGAGTTCCACCGACCAGATCAGCACGCCGGCAGTGACCCCGAACACGGTGAAGGCATGGAACAGGCGCAGCCGCTCGAGGGATCGCAAGCTGGCGCGCTGCGCCTGCATTTCGTCTTGGATTTTCGCGCTGAGCCGCTGCTGTTCGCGGCGCGCGGCGCCGAAGGCGCGGACCAATCCGATGTTGCTCACAATGTCGGTCAGATCGCCGCTCACGTGCGCCGCATGTCCGGCGAAGCTTTGATGCAGTTCCCTCCCCTGGGACGCCAGCCAGCCGATGGCGGTGCCGAGCACCGAGATGACCACCAACAGGACCACGGTCAGATGCCAGTTGATCGTCCCCAGCACCAACACGCTCGCAATCACGGCGGCGCCCGGCGGGATCGTGCTCCAGGTCAGCGAGTTCTCGATCAGCCAAGCGGCGTTGGCCGCCGCCGTGATCCGGCCGGCCAGGGCACCCGGGAAGCGCTCGACGAAGTAACGGGTCCCCTGGCCCGACAGATGATCGAACAGTTCGAGCCGCATGTCGCCGCCCACGGCCACGAAGGCGTGAGTCGACACCCACCCCGCCAGCCGCCACAGAAGGTTGTCCCCAGCCACCAGCGCGAGCAACAGCCCGACTGCACCCCACAATACCTGCGGGGCAGGATTGTGCGTCCCGAGGACATCCACCAAATGCTTGACCGCGTACTGCGAGGCGACGGCGCAGCCCACCGCCGCCAACACCGCCAACAGCACAATGGCTGTGGCTGAACAGGCGGCGACGAACGTAGTGCCCGAGAAATCTGATCGCGCCTGTGGAGGCATAACGTGGCAAGGCCATATCGGGTTCGTTCGCCTGCTGCGGGTGGATCGTTATTCTTAGTCAAGCAGAATGCTCGACAGGCCGGATAATGGTGTCAGTGTGTGTCAGGATTCGCTTACAGGGCGAATTGCCCCCGCTTATCGGAACGAAGTCCGTCTCGAACGGGTTTAATCGCCCAAGCCGCCCCCGGCATTGCCGCTTATTTTACGGCGGTGAACACCGGAATGACTCCGGGGACGACGTACTGCTGCACGATGACGATTACGACCAGCACCAACGTCAACACGACGCTGTGCACGAAGGTGCGCGCCAAAACTGCCCCCTCGCGGCCCTTCAGGCTGGTGACCGACACGCCCGTCGCGATGTTTTGCGGCGAAATCATCTTGCCGAGAACACCTCCCGAAGAATTGGTGGCGGCAAACAGCAAGGGATTCAGATTCAGCTGCCGGGCGGCGACCACTTGCAGATTTCCGAAAAGCGCATTACCCGACGTGTCACTGCCGGACAGGAACACCGCCATCCAGCCGAGGAAGGGCGAGAAGAGAATGAACACCGCACCGCTGGAGGCGACGGCAAGACCCAGCGTATAGGCCAGACCGGAGTAATTCATGACGTAGGCGAGCGCAACGACGAGCATGACTGTCACGACCGCCAGCCAGATCTGCTGAATGGTGCGTACCGCGCAGCGCAGCAGTTCCGCTGCCGGCAGGCGGACCAATAGCGCCGTGACGAGTGCCGCAAGCAATATCGCCGTGCCGGTCCCGAGCGGCTGGAATGCCCACACCGCCGCGTACGGCTTGTCGTGGTAGAGCGTGATGGCGATCGCCTTGTCGAGGCCGGGCCATGGAACGTTGACTTGGCCCTTGGCGGCGATCTTGAACGATGACCACAGAATCACCGTGGCCGACACAATCAACCAGGGTATCCACCCTTGCCACGCGGCCACCGGCGGCAAAAGGGATGACTTCGATGTATCGAGCGGCGAGCGCACGATGGAGTAATCGGCCGTCGCGGGCGGCCGCCACACCTGCAGGAACAGTACCGTGGCGATGAGCGACCCCAGCGCCGCCAGCACGTCGGTGAGGGTGTAGTCCAGATAATTGGACGCAAGGAATTGTGCCACGCCGAAGCTCACGCCCGCGACCAGCAATACCGGCCAGAGCGTCCGCACCGAGCGCCACCCGCCGTACAACGCCATGACGTAGAACGGCAGCATCATTGCCATCAGGGGCAATTGACGGCCGATCATCGCCCCCAGCGCGGCGGCCGGCAGGCCGGTCACGGCGGCCAGAACCGTCACGGGGGCGCCGAGTGCGCCGAAGGCCACCGGAGTCGTATTGAAGATGAGCACGAAAACCAGGGCATCGAGTTCGGCAAACCCGACCAGGATCAGCAGCGACGCGGTGATCGCAACCGGTGCTCCGAACCCCGCGATCCCCTCGAGCAGCGCGCCGAAGCAGAATCCGATCACGATCAATATCACTCGCCGGTCGTTCGGCAAACGGGCGATCACCCAATCCCGAAACGCGTCAAACCGGCCCGATGCCACCGCGATGTTGTAGAGCAGCAAGGCGTTGATGACGATCCACATCACGGGCCACAGCGCGAAAACCGCGCCGTTACAGGCCGAGGCCAATGCCAGTTGCACCGGCATTCGCCAGATCGTCACCGCGACCAGGAAGGCGACTACGAGGCCCGCGAGGGCCGCGAGCCACGCCGGTCTCTTGAATAACCCCAGCAGCGCGAGAACGGTGACGATCGGCAGTAGTGCCACCAGGAAGGACAGTCCCAGGTTGCCGCCGACTGGGGTCAATAATTGGTGGAACATAACTTCCCTTTTTTTCTTAGCTGCCTTTATTCTTCGCCAAGTCCCGCACCATGTAATCGATGGCGTGGTTCCAAGCATTGTCGTTATCGCCCCGAAAGTCGAAAGATTTCCTTGCCGTTATCTGCCCCGTTTGCACGTCGTGAACCTCATACGTAAGGCTCAGGATGAGCCCGCTCACCCGGTCGACCCAGGCAACCAGCACCAGATCGGCATGCAACGAGCGGCCCACGTCAAGATCGCAGCCATTGCAATCATGAAGGTAGGCCTGCTGGGATTTTAGCGTATCGATCAAACCTTGCGCGGCACTATTATCGAGAATGCGGTACAACCCGGTTCGCTCGAGGTCCTGGCGGAGTCTCGCGCTCATGGTCCTCAACCGCTCCGCGTGTTCCGCCTCGAATTCAGGTCCACCCAAGTCTCCCGTGAGCTCGAGATCCAGAACGGCGAGCGCCGGGACCACGGCTCCCTCCGGCGCCGCGACCGTGGTCTGCCGACCCGCAGCGGTCCAGCCCTCGATTCCCTCTGGGAACCAAAATACACGGCGATATCCATAGCCGATTGCCCTTTTGGCCGCATTCCAGCTCAGCCAGCAATTCGCGTGGCAGTAGACGATGAGCGGCGCCTCGAGATTCCCCCCCGTCGCCCGCTGCAAGCGGTCGCGGTAGAAATCGTCGATCTGCTGGGTCGGCGCCCCTACACCGACTCCGGGAAGCCACAGCGCATCCGGAATCGCGCGATGCGGCACGGGCAACCACGGAGCCCCGGGCGCGAGCTCCGCGGGCCGGCGCGGCGTATTCGACACGTCGAGGACGACCGCCTTGCCTTGCCGCAACAGCGCTTCGACCCCCTCGACGTGGATGACCTTCCCACCCCGGAGAGTAGCAGGCGTCGGCGCATCGACGTCCCCTTCCCAATAACCTTGGGGTTCGGCCACCATTCCTGCGCCCACTGCCAGGCAACTCCACAGCAGCAGCAACCCCGGCGCACTATCCAGCAGGGGCCGGTACATCGAAGCTCTGCCCGAAGGTCGAATCCTTCGTGTCGCGCACCAGCACCTTGAGCTGGCCTTTTTGAGGTGGTATGAACCCAAAGCTGATGACCGGGTCCGAGCTCAGGGAGATATCGGAGTCCAGATGCAGCACCGGCGCGCCGTTGTAACTCACGTCGATGGTGCGGATGAACATGGCGGGAGTGTAGAGGCGGGTGGTCTGATCCATCTGCATGCCGTTGAAATTGGGATGCCGGATCATGAGCTGCGCTTCCATGGTCTTGCCCGCGGCGAACGGTTGCATGAGCCGCACCTTGATATGGCCGATGTCCTGCACCGCTTGCTGCTCGTCGGCACCCGCCGGCGCCGAACACCCGCCCGCCGCCTTGACGAAGCGCGCCGCCGAAAACAGCTGGTTGTCGCGCGTCTCGGCAACCGCATGCATGTAGGTATAAGCGTTCACGCGCACCCGCAGCTTGAGCGAATGCGGATCTGCCTGCGGCCCGAAAATGAAATGGCCGGCCAACGGCCCCGGGTTGTTGTCGATGACCAGATAGATGCCCTTGATCGCCCTGTCGCCCTTGACCGTCAGACTGACCGGCACCAGGGCCGCGTCGAGCGCTCGGGCCGGCGCATCGATTGCCAGCCACGCACTGCCATCCTGTATCTGCCGGTCGCCGAACAGCGCGTGCTGCAGTTCTTTCCAGCGCTCGGCCCGCTCGGTCTCATCGGCGTCGGTTGGGCCGGCGGCATCGGGCGAGGCGCCAGTGGCGGGCGAGCCGGCAGCCCATGCCGGGTTCACTCCCCAGCCGGCGCAGAACGCCAGCAACGCGACCGGCATCCACAACGCTCGTGTTACTCCCATTCGACCTCCTTAAACGCCTGAGTGACGTTGTGGCCCTGATAGTCGTCGAACAACTTCCATTTGCCGCGCTCGGACAAACCCACCGATGCGACCGCCTCGGTGAGCTCCATTCCCCTTTTCACCGCCGCCCGGGTTTCGCGCGATAGCACGTCGAGATAACGCTCGAGATCCCGGGCTCCGGAGGGCCAGTGTACGCTCACCGGGCCGTGCCCCGGTACTGCCCGCATCGCCGAGACGGTCTTCAGCGAGGTCAAAGCGCTCTGCCAGCCCCTCAACCGACCATCGAGCGAGGGTATCCTCTCCACGAACAAGAGATCGCCCGCCAGCAGCGTGGCGCTCGACGAGTCGAACACCGATAGATCGCAGTCGGAGTGGGCGACCGGATGCGCGGTGAGCAGGAGGAGACGATCGCCGAGGTCGATCTGACCGCTGTCGTCGATCAGGCGCGTCGGGACGACGACCGGACCCGCCTTGCCCTTGCCGAGAACGGCCTCCAAGCCTCTTTGATAGTATTCGCCCCGCTGCGCCAGAGCGTTCGGCAGCCGGGCATGGCCTATGAATTCCGGCCGATCTTGCTCGAACGCTCCCGCACCGAATATATGATCGGGATGGACGTGCGAGAGCACCACGAAGCGAACCGGCAATTGCGTCACCTCGCGAATCCGTGCGCGCAAGCGTTGGCCGTCATCCAGACTACCGCCCGGGTCGAACACGGCCACCGCGTTGCGGCCCACGATGAACCCGATATTGGCGATCGCATCGCCGTTGGCGGCGCTGGCATCCTCATCGACGCCGCGGCGGATGTGGATTCCGGGTGCCACCGCCTCCGTGACCAAGTTTTCTGCGGCACGGCTGCGCGTCGACGTGGCCATAGACCACAGCACCCCGGCCCCGGCGAGCAACGCCTCGCGGCGTGACATGTGCGGATGGGACAGCATCACCCTACGCTCGGACCCACTACGGCTCTTCAATCTTTCGGCACACCATCAAGATTTCGTCCACGGCGTCGGTTGCTATCGTGCCGGGATGCAATTCCAGCCGCTTTTGAAAGCGCAAGCCCAACGGCATGATGGCGCGGTTGTACCACCATAGAGCCCGTTCGCGCCGATGCGTCAGCCACCACATGCCGGCATCCAGCAGGCGTGAGGACCTCGGCTGCATGCCGAAAACCGCACTGCGCTCGACGACCAGCCGGTGCTCCGCCAATTTTTTCCACAAGCGTTCGGGTTCGTAGCGGCGGCGGTGTCCGACGAAATCATCGAACGAGGTCCAACGTGCGGGATGCAGGGGCACGGATAACAGGAGCAGGGCCCCGCTCTTGGCCACCCGCGATATCTCCGACAAGGCTGCATTCTCATCATCGACGTGCTCGACGATATCCAGCGCGCATACCAAGCCGAAGCTATTGCTTGCGAAGGGCAGCGAGGTCACCTGGCTCAAGGTCGCCGATGCGCCGCGTCCCCGCAGCTTGACGAGCGCCGGCATGCTGATATCGACGAAGTGTGTACCATCGAGGGGCAGTCGCGGCCGAAGGCCCGGCGCTATCTCGAGTCGGCTGTCGCCTTGCGGTAAGAGAGATTGCACCAGCGGCCAGGTGTTGAATCGTTGCGGTTCGACCAGGCGTGCTCCTGCCCACAACGAGTCGTAGTATCGGCGATTGGCATCGAGGAGTTCACCCGCGCTGCGCATCAAGTTTCAGATGGCGAGCCGGCGCATGTAGTCATGGCGCTTCTTGGTCGTCCGTGCCGTCGACCCCAGAGCGTCGGGTCCGGTCGCCGCCAACACATCCTCGATGACCCGCGCCAGGTGGTCGCGCATCGCAGTCCTGGCCGCCCGCGGATCGTGCCGGCGCAGCGCGACCAGAATGCGCCGATGCTCGCTCACGCGCGGTTGCACGCCGACTCGCCGCGCGCGTTCCAACATGTAAACGCATAGCGGCGATTTATGCCGCATGTCCAGCAGGTTTTCGATCACCGTCGCAATCGCCGTGTTGCGGGTGGCGCGCGCGATGGCAATGTGAAATCGCCGGTCGGCAGTCCAATCTTGCTGGCCGCGCGCATTTTCATCTTCCATCTCGGCGATGATCTGTTCCAGTTCTTCGATGCACTCGTCGCTGACCTGAGTCGCCGCCAATGCCGCCGCCTCACCCTCGAACAGGCGGCGCGCCTCGGTCAATTCGAACGCTCCGATGTCGAGGTCAGCCGAATTCGCGGCCGCATTCGGCTGGTCGGTCACATAGATCCCGGACCCATGGCGGGTTTCCGCCAACCCGCGGATTTCCAGGGCGATCATCGCCTCGCGGATCGTTGGGCGGCTCACCTTGAATGCGACCGCAAGGTCGCGCTCCGACGGCAGGCGCTCGCCCGGCTTGTATTTGCCGGACATGATGGACCCCATAATCGTGCTCGCGACCTGCTGGTAGAGCTTGCGGGTGTCGGGAGCGAGTATCATCGGAGTCGAATCTTGATCGCTTCCCATTCGGATGGCAACGGCTTCCTGGCGCGGGACTGCGTCGCGTTTCCGCTCCTTCTTTGCGAGAATGGGGCCATGCATAGCGGCAGACTCGAGGTACGGCTCGACACAAGTTTGGAATCCTTGCTGGGAAAAGTGCCCCGGGACGGCAGCGCCGGCGTACTGGCAACGGTGGTGGCCACCGCCGGCTCGACCTACCGCAAAGCGGGCGCGCGCATGCTGATTCTGCCCGATGGCAGTTACTGCGGATTGCTGAGCGGCGGATGTCTCGAAGCGGATCTTGCGATTCACGCGCGTCAGGTTCTGGACGGCGGCATGCCGCGCGCCGTCGAGTACGACATGCGCGGGCCCGACGATATCCTGTTCGGGATCGGAGCAGGCTGTGAGGGCGCCATGCGCGTTCTGCTCGAACCCACGGGACCCGGCAGCCCTGCGGCAACGGCACTTGCCGACGCAGGCCGTTCGTTGCGCGCGGGCCGGCCGACATCGCTGATCATGGTCCATGAATCAACGGACCTCGTCCTCGGTACTCACGCTGCCGCGGCGCAGACGCTGTCGCCTGCGCTGCTCAGCGCCGCGGAACGGGCGCTGGCCGATGTCGAGTCGCGCTCCTTGGACACCGCAGTCACGGGACGCCGCACCCGCGCCTTCGTGCAATTTCTGGCACCGCCTCCTCACATCCTGCTGTGCGGCGCCGGGCCCGATGCGCAACCGGTGGCGGCGGCGGCGTTGGCACTGGGTTGGCGAGTGACGGTGGTCGACCATCGTCCAGTCTATGCGCTGGCAGAACGTTTTCCGGGCGCCGCCGTGCGGCGTGTCGATGCAGGGAGCTTGCGCTCCAGCGTCGCTGTCGCAGAGTGCCACGCTGTGGTCGTCATGAGCCATCATCTGACGTCGGATGTCGCGTACCTGCGCGAGTTGGCCGAAGCCGGGGTGCCGGATTATGTCGGCTTGCTCGGACCGTCCGCCCGCCGCCGGCGCATCGTCGATGAATTGGGCGCCGTCTCGGAAAAACTGCACTCGCGCCTGCGCGGTCCGGTCGGGTTCGACATCGGCGCGGTCACCCCGGAGGGGATCGCGCTCGCGATCATCAGCGAAATTCACGCGTGGCTTGCGCAACGCCCCTAATGCTCGATTCCCTCCGTTAGCGTACACTTCGCCACCACGGGCTGGCAGCCGCCAACAACAAACGAAGACCGGATGTTCATTGCTGGATTTCCGATCGTCATCGTTCACGAATCGGTAGGGAGATCGCATGAAAAAGTTCCTGAAGCCTTTTGGCTTATTGGTGGCAACCTTAGGTCTGGCGGCCTGTGGTTCCAGTTCGCAGACCGTTGAAGTCGCCAACTCCACCGCGCCGGGCAGCCTCGCGCTCGACCCGCCCTTTCGCATCGCCTCGGCGGACGCCGCTACCTTTGCCGCCCAAGTAGGTGCGACGGCTTCGGGCCAGCAACTGTTGCAATTGACGGGCGCGCCGACCTGCGGCGTGGACTTCTACTACCTCAAATTCTGGACGGTGGGCGGCGCCAAGGAAACAACCCAAGCTTCGGGCGCCCTGATGGTGCCCACCGGCGGGACCGGGTGTACGGGTCCGCGACCCATCGTGCTCTATGCCCACGGCACGAACACCAATCAGGCATTGAATCTCGCGAACATCACCGACCCGACGAATACCGAGGGGGTACTGATTGCGGCCATGTTCGCGGCGCAGGGCTACATTGTTGTCGCCCCCAACTACGCCGGCTACGATATCTCGACCCTCGGCTATCACCCGTTCCTGAATGCTTCCCAGCAGTCGGGAGAGATGATGGATATCCTCAAGGCCGCCCGCACCGCGCTGCCGAAGACCTTCGCCGCGGCTACCACCGACAGCGGCAAGTTGTTCCTGACGGGATATTCCGAGGGCGGACATGTCGCGATGGCCACGCAGCGTGCGATGCAGGCGGCGGGCGCCGCCGTGACCGCCGCCGCGCCCATGTCGGGGCCTTACGCGTTGGAAGCCTTCGGGGACGCGATCTTCTTCGGCAACGTTGATTTGGGATCGACCGTGTTCGGCCCGCTGCTCACGACGAGCTACCAGCACGCGTATGGAAATATTTACGCGGCTCCCACCGACCTATATTCGTCGACCTACGCAGCGGGAATCGATACATTGCTGCCGAGTATCACACCCCTCGACACACTGTTTGCCGACGGCAAGCTGCCGGAGACCGCCTTGTTCGACAGCACGACGCCGACCGTGAGCATCCCCGGCCAGGCGCAGCTGTCGGCCTATCTGACCGCCGCCTTGGCGGTGCCGGTCGTCAACCCGAACGTCCCCGTGACCGCGCTGTTTGCGGCCGGATTCGGCTCTCCCTACCTGCTCAACAATTCCTTCCGCGTGGCGTACGCTGTCGACGCCGCGACCAATCCCGACGGAGCGGATCCGACACCCACCGATCCGACCGGGCTTCCCGGCCTGCCGCTCGCCGCGGCGCCGCCCACGCAAACCTTTCGCCTGGGGCTCTACACGAATGACCTGCGCAACGGCAAGTGGGCACCCACCTCGCCCACCTTGTTGTGCGGGGGCGATCAGGATCCGACGGTGTTCTTCAGCGCCAACACCGGGGTGATGGCGACCTTCTGGAGCAGCCTGGTGGCTGCACACTTGATCACCATCCTGGACGTGAACGCGGCGCCGACGGCCAACGATCCATTTGCGCAAATCCAAGGCGGATTCATTGCCAGCCAGACCGCGCTGCTCGCCTTCTATCAGTCCGCGGCCGGCGGCAGCCTGACGCTGGCCCAGGCCGAGCAACAGTTGGTGGAAGGTTATCACACGGCCGTGGCGCCATTTTGCGCCGTCGCAGCCCGCTCGTTTTTTGCCAATTTCTAAGAGGGATCAGCAATCATGAAATCCATCAATAAAGCGCTGATTTCCGCCGCCGCGATCGTCGCCCTGCTCGGATGCGTGCCCGCCCTCGCCGCCGACGAGGTGTACGACAATAGCTTTCGTCTCGGCTCGTACACCGTGTTCTATCACACGCATGCGGACGACATATCGGGACCGTTCGTGCCTGCCGGCGTGAATCTCAAAGCACAGGATCTGGAGACCTTGTACGTGGGTTACGTCCGCCGCCTGTCGTCGGCGTTCTCTGTGGAGCTCGCGCTGGGATATCCCCCGCTGAACAAGGTCGAGGGCAAGGGACCGGCCACCGTGGGCTCCGTACCGTACAACGGCCAGGTCGTGTCGACGGCCCGCTGGCTGTCGCCGACGGTCTTGTTCGAATACAACTTCCTCAGCGAGGATTCGAAACTCCGGCCGTACATCGGGGTGGGCGTGAACTACACCAATTTCTACGACCGTCAATCGACGGCCCAAGGCAACGAGGGTTTGGGTGGGCCCACGAAACTATCGCTCACGGCATCGGTGGGTCCCGCGGCCACCGCTGGTTTGGCCTACACCATCTCGCCGCGTTGGCACGTCTATGGCTCGTATTCGATCTCGCGGGTCAACAGCCATGTCACGGCCGATACCGAAGGCGTGATACGCACGACGACCATCAAATTCGGGCCCCAGGCGCTGGTCATATCCGGTGGCTACTCTTTCTGAGTCCGGCTGCCGCGCTGACGATACCTGCTCAATGAGGCGCTGAAGCAAGCCTTCCTCGTTGCGCCCCGGCGCCTGATGCGCTCGAGGGTTGTGCTACCCTATCCAAGGTTGGGCCAGCGGGCCAAGACCCGTCTCAACCCGGCACCGCATAGTCCGCGAGGAGATTGGATGAGGACTTTCTACGTATCCGTGATCCTGGCGGCTTTGGCGCTCGGATTCAGCGACGCAAACGCCGACGGTCAGAAGCTACGCATCATCAGTTGGGCCGATTACGTTCCCGCCGACCTCATCGCCGCGTTCAAGAAGGAGACCGGCATCGACGTCGAAGTCACTCTATCCAACAACGAGGAAATGATTTCAAAGCTGCGCGCGACCGGCGGGGCTGGATACGATCTCGCGCAGCCGTCGCAGGACCGGATAACGTCGGTCCAACGCGACTTCGGCATCTACAAGCCCATCGATCTGTCCAAGGTGAAAGTCGAGGAATTCCAGCCGGCGCTGCTCGACATCGTGAGGCGCAACACCACCCTCGACGGCAAACTCTATGCGCTGCCCTATCTCTGGGGAACCGACGGCATGGTCGTCAACACCAAGCGCGCGAAAGTCGAGGACTATCCCGATGTCTGCAAGCCGGAACTCAAGGGCAAGACGGCCATACGTCTGCGGCGGCCGGTGCTGATGGCATTTGCGTTCGCTGCCGGTAAGGATCCCTTCGCGCTATACGGAAATCCGGCCGCCTATAGCGCTCTCATGGATCAGGTGGGCGCCGCGCTCATCGCCTGCAAGCCCAATTTCAAATTCTTCTATGACAACAAGGATCAGCTTTTGAATGGATTCCGCTCCGGGGAACTCACGGCGGCGATCATGTGGGACACGGGCGGCTGGACGCTCAATCGCGACAATCCGGACATCCAGTACGTCGTGCCGCGCTCGGGTGCGCTCGGCTGGCTCGATACATTCGCATTACCCGCCCGCGGCCGCAACGACGCCGCTGCGTACGCCTGGATCAACTTCACCATGCGGCCCGAAAACGCGGCGCGCGTCATCAAATCGGTCGGAAATTTCTCGGCCGCCAGGGACACGGCGCCGCTGGTGGATCCCCGCCTCAAGGCGCAATTCGTCGCGGCTTTTCCGGAAAGCACCTTGAAGAACATTCATTGGTATCCGTCGATTCCGCCGGGACTGGAGGAGATCGAAGGCAAGGTACTCGATCGCATCAAGGCCGCAAATTGAGCACCGCGGATCTGGTCGCGGACGCGGTGACGAAGCGCTTTGCGGATCACGTCGCGGTCGACGCCTTGTCCTTTTCGGTCGAACGCGGCAGTTTCTTTTCGATTCTAGGCCCGTCGGGCTGCGGCAAAACCACGTTGCTGCGGATGATAGCCGGGTTCATCGCACCGGATAGCGGCGATATCGCCATCGGCGGCAGAAGCATGCGCGACGTCGCGCCGAATCGGCGCCCAGTCAACATGGTGTTCCAGCAATTGGCGCTGTTCCCGATGATGACGGTGGGCGAGAACGTGGCATTCGGATTGGCGCGCCGGGGCATGGCACGCGCCGAACGCGATCGGCGCAGCCACTCCATGCTGGAACGCGTCGGGCTCGGCGGTTCGGCCGACAAACGCGTGGATGAGCTTTCGGGCGGCCAGCGGCAGCGCGTCGCGATCGCACGCAGTCTGGTGCTCGAACCGACGCTGCTGCTGCTCGATGAACCGCTGGGCGCGCTCGATCTGAAATTGCGCGAACACATGAAGATCGAGTTGAAGCAATTACAGGCCGCCTTCGGCACGACTTTCGTCTACATCACGCACGATCAATCCGAGGCGTTGGTGCTGTCGGACCGCGTCGGCGTCATGAGTCATGGAAGGTTTGAGCAATTGGGGACGCCTCAGGACTTGTATTACAGGCCGCAGACGCCGTTCGTGGCCAGCTTCGTCGGGGCAAATAATCGAATCGTAGGGCGCGCAACCGGCCGGGATGGTGCGCTCGTCGAAATCACCACTGCGGACGGCTGGATCATCCGCGCCCGCGGTCACGGTTCGATCGGCGCGGGCGATGCGGTCGAGGGTTTCGTGCGTCCGGAAACGGCCAGTCTGGGACGGGAGGCTCAGGAGTTGCCCGGCGGTCAGCCGTCGCACGCGGGTCAGGTACAGAGTCTGCTGTTCGACGGCGCCAACTCCGCGGTCCTCTTGCAGGAGGTGCGCACGCAACGAGAATTTCGCATCGCCCTTCCGCAAACCGGACAATTCTCCGATCTGCGCCCGGGCGAGTCCGTGTTGTTCAGTTTCGATCCCGACCGGGCGGTATGCTTTGCCGCGCGTCCGGGAGCCACGGAACAGGATGGATAGCGCCGCCGTCACCCGCTGGCAGGGACGATTGAGTTTGGGCCTGCTGCTCGCGCCCGCTCTGCTGTGGCTTGCCGCCTTGATCGTCCTGCCGCACGTGGACCTCGCGGTGCTCTCGTTTCGTGCACGCGTGGGACCGCGCGACTATGTGGCGAGCCTTGCCCAATACAGGACTTTCTTCACGGAGCCGCTGTACTGGCACGTGTTCGTTCGAACGGCCCTGATGTCGGTCGCCGCGACGCTGCTCACGCTGTTGCTCGCGTTTCCCATCGCATGGATCATTGCGAAACTCAGGCCCGGCCGCGCCGGCTCTTGGCTGTTCGTACTTTGCTTGATCCCATTCTGGGTGAGCGAGACCGTGCGCACTCTCGGGTGGATGATCCTGCTGCGAGAGTCCGGCGTTCTGCCCTCATTGCTCGTGAAGGTTGGGCTGACCGCGGTCCCGGTCGAATTGCTCTACCACGACGCAACCATCCTGGTGGGTTTAATTTATACGTCGCTGCTGTTCATGGTCATCCCGCTCATTTCGAGTCTTGAGAGCCTGGACAACTCCTTGATCGAGGCCGCCTACGATCTCGGCGCCGGCGGGTTCGTCATTCTGCGCACCATCGTGATCCCCCATGCGGCACCCGGCATCACCGCGGGATGCATCGTCGTGTTCATGCTCACGCTCGGAAACTACTTGACGCCGACGCTGCTCGGCGGCAAGAACTCCCAGTGGTTTACCGAACAGATTTATACCCAGTTCATCACGCGCTTCAATTGGGAGCAGGGTGCGGCATTCGGCTTTCTGCTCCTGGCGTTGTCCACGGCGATGGTGGTGCTCGGTCTGCGAATCACCGGCCAACGATTCGGCGACGTGATGCGGCGGACATGATTCCGTCGCTGCCCCGTCCGGCCTGGCTGCGCGCCGCCACCGCGGTCTATCTGGTCGCGTTCATGGCATTTTTATTCATGCCATTGATCATCGTCGCCGTGTTCTCGTTCAACGATGCGCCCTACCCCGCCCCGCCATGGCGGGGGTTCACCCTCGACTGGTTCCTGGGTAACCCTAGCTTGGAACGGACCGGCCTGTTTGCGGATTCTGAGCTTCTGGGCAGCATCTGGACCAGCTGCGTCGTGGCCATCTGGGTCACGCTGCTGTCGGTGCTGCTGGGTACCGCGAACGCATTTCTCATCGAGCGCGGGCGCTTCCCCGGCAAGCAGTCCCTGTCGGTTCTGATGCTGGCGCCGCTGGTCATCCCCGGAGTCATTCTGGGAATATCGATTCTCGCCTTCGCGAGCCGGATCGCACAATTCGCCGACGATGCCTTCGGCCTAGAGCTGGATTTCTTGCGGCCCGGGTTGACCCTGGTGGTGCTCGGTCAATTCTCCTATATTGCGACCATTGCCACCCTGACCATGAGCGCCCGTTTGCGGCGCTTCGATCGGACTCTCGAGGAAGCTGCGTTGAACCTCGGGGCCACCAAGGCCGCCGTCTTTCGCACCATCGTCTTGCCGTACTTGCGCCCGGCATTGCTGGGCTCGGCCGCCATTTCGTTTCTCATGTCCTTCGCGGATTTCAATACGACGTTGATGCTGGTGGGCACGGATTCACCGCTGACCGTGATGATGTATGGCCGGATGCGTGAGGGCGCGACCCCGGTGTTGAACGCAGTCAGCCTGTTCCTGATGGTCGCATCCGCGGTCCTCGCACTGGCCTTCATGCGGCGTCGCACCCAGGCGAATTAGGTTTACGGTCCTGCGCGTCACTTACCTCCAACAAAGCGACCCCGCGCTGCCGCCCGCCCTGTACTGGGGCAGTGAGCGCATCGCTCTCGAGCGGATGACTCGCAGCGCGTACCTGGCGCTCTACCGGCAGGTGGGGACCCCGTTGCGCTGGGACCAACGCCTCAAGATGCCGGCGGCAGAACTCGACGCCCTGCTCGCAGGCGAGTCGCTGCATCTCTATGTTCTGCGCGACCTGAGCGGAGAGGCTCTCGGATTCTGCGAATTCGACCGCAGTGCATTTCCTCAAATCGAACTCAAGAACTTCGGACTCGTGCCGCAGGCCCAGGGACGCGGTCTCGGGCCTTGGCTGCTGGCGACAGCGCTGCAAGGCGAATGGCGATCGAACCCCGACCGGATATGGCTGCACACCGATGAGTGGGACCATCCGGCGGCCAGGAGCGTGTATGAGCGCGCGGGCTTCCGCGTCTTTGACGAGCGCGATGAACCGGCCGACCCGCTCTAGGAGCCTGTCTCCTCGCTCGGCCAGAGGAGGCCGGGGAGATCGGCGAGGGTCTCAATCATCGCGTCGCAGGCCAACGAACGCGGATCCCGTCCCTCGTTGTACCCATAGGGTACGCATACGACCGGAATCCCGGCGGCGCGCGCCGCCGTCACATCGTTGATCGAGTCGCCCACCATCAAGACCTGAGAGGGCGACAGTCCCAACGCTTGGCATGCGAACAGCAACGGCTGCGGATCCGGTTTTCGACGTTCACACGTATCGCCGCCGACGATGATCCCGACCCACTGCATGAGATTCAGTCGCTGCAGCAATGCGCTTGCGAATCGGTGCTGCTTGTTCGTCACGACCCCAACGCGCAGGTGAGCCTCGTGCAGGCGCCGCAACGCCTCCCGGACGCCCGCATACGGCTGCGCGTCCGATTCATCCCGTTCCTCCAATTCGCCATAGTGATGGAAAAATCGTTCGAGCATGGCGGCCTTTTCGCCGTCGCTAAACTTCCGGCCGCGCGCCCGGGTGGCGGACTCGATGAGCATCGGCGACCCGCGCCCGATCATCCGGGAGATATCGGCAACGGGCAGCGGGGCCAAATCATGCTCGCTGAATGTGCGGTTGAGCGCCCGTGCAATATCCGAGGCCGTGTCCAGTAGTGTGCCGTCGAGATCGAATAGTACGCCGCAAAGCGCGCGGCCTTGCCAGACCGCCTGAGTTTGTGCCATGCGTGCACCATGCCAGAATTCGATCCGCCCTGCACGCCGGTTGCGAAAAGCCATATAAGGGGATATATCCAACGTAGACGGCCGGCGTCCGGGCCCACTTCCATGGGGCGCGCCGCATCGGGGGGCACCATGACGACCAATCGATATGCGGTTCCGGAAGCATTTGCGGCCGGGGCTCTCATCCAGCGGAGACAGTACGATCAGATGTATGGCGAGTCCGTCGAGGACCCCGATGGGTTCTGGGGTCGCATCGGCCGTCGCATCGATTGGATGGAAGACTTCTCGCGCGTGAAGGACTCGAATTTCGCCGAAGGCGACTTCCGCATCCGCTGGTATCAAGGCGGCAAGCTCAATGTCGCCCACAATTGTCTGGATCGCCATCTACAAACCCGGGGCGGGAAGACCGCCATCATCTGGGAGGGCGACGACCCCGCGGACTCACTGCGCATCAGCTATCGGGAGTTGCACGAGCGCGTGTGCCGGTGCGCCAACGCGCTGAAAACTCTGGGCGTGCAGAAAGGTGATCGCGTCACGATCTACTTGCCCATGATTCCGGAGATTGCGGTTGCGATGCTGGCATGCGCGCGGATCGGCGCCATCCATTCCGTGGTCTTCGCAGGCTTCTCCGCCGAGGCATTGGGAGGCCGCATCGCCGACTGCGATTCGCGATTGGTCATCACCGCCGACGAAGGATTGCGCGGGGGCAAACGCGTGCCCCTCAAGAGTTGCGTCGACGAAGCGCTCTCCATCGAAGGCACGGATTGCGTCAAACACGTGCTGGTAGTGCGCCGGACGGGCGCCCCTGTCCCGATGTATTCGCCGCGGGATGTCTGGTACGACGAACTGGTCAGCAAGCAAGCCAAGACTTGCGCGGCCGAGGCGATGGACGCGGAGGACCCGCTTTTCATTCTGTACACCTCCGGGTCGACCGGCAAACCTAAAGGGGTTCTGCATACCACCGGCGGATATCTCGTGTACGCCGCCTTCACGCACCAGATGGTTTTCGATTTGCATGAGGATGATATCTACTGGGCGACTGCGGACATCGGTTGGGTCACCGGTCACAGCTATATCGTCTACGGCCCGCTTGCCAACGGCGCTACGACCGTCATGTTCGAGGGGGTACCGAATTCTCCGACGGTGAGTCGATTCTGGCAGATCGTCGACAAGCACAAGATCACGATAATGTATTCATCGCCCACGGCAATCCGGTCGCTCATGCGCGAAGGCGAGGCTCCGGTGAAGGCATGCTCTCGAAAGACCCTGCGGCTGTTGGGGTCGGTGGGGGAGCCCATCAATCCGGAAGCGTGGGAGTGGTATCACCGCGTGGTCGGCGACGGCCGCTGCCCCATCGTCGATACCTGGTGGCAGACGGAGACCGGCGGCATATTGATTTCGCCGCTGCCGGGAGCGATAGACTTGAAGCCGGGTTCCGCAACGCTGCCGTTCTTCGGCGTGAGGCCTGCGATCGTGGACCATGAGGGCCGCGTGCTTCAGGGGCCGTGCGAAGGCAATCTGGTGCTGCTCGACAGCTGGCCCGGGCAGATGCGCACGGTGTACGGCGATCACCAACGCTTCATCGACACGTACTTCAAGACCTTTCCGGGCATGTACTTCACCGGCGACGGGGCACGCCGCGATGCGGACGGCTATTACTGGATTACCGGCCGCGTGGATGACGTCATCAACGTCTCGGGCCACCGCTTGGGCACTGCGGAAATCGAGAGCGCCCTGGTGGCTCACGAAAAAGTCGCCGAGGCCGCGGTCGTCGGATTTCCACACGACATCAAAGGCCAAGGCATTTATGCCTATGTCACCTTGATCTCCGACGCGGCGCCTTCCGAGCCTCTGCGGGTTGAACTGCGCAACTGGGTCCGCCGCGAAATCGGTCCGATCGCGACTCCGGATGCCATCCAATGGGCGCCCGGTCTTCCGAAAACACGCTCCGGCAAGATCATGCGGCGCATATTGAGAAAGATTGCCGCCAATGAATGCGATCAACTCGGCGACATCTCTTCGCTGGCGGATCCCGGCGTTGTTCAACAACTCATCGCGGACCGCGTTCCCTGATGCGGATGTTCCTGGGATGCGGATGTCCCTGGGCTCAGCGCAGCGCGTATACTCGTGGCGCGCTCTTAGCTCGCGCCACGAGTTCGACGATCTAGCCCGAAATCTGAATCCTCCGGGGCTTGGATTTTTCTTGTTTCGGGATCCAGATAGTTAGCACGCCGTTCTTGCCGGTGGCATTTACCTTTTCTCCATCGACGGTATCGGGAAGCACGAAACGCCGATGAAAGCGCCCATGACCTCGCTCCACCCGTAACGACTGAACCTCATCGTCGCGCTTATTCGAGACTTGCTGCTCAGTGCGGTCACCCGCCAACGTCAGGACGCCGCCATCCAAGGTGAGTTCCACCTGGTTGGGGTCGACGCCAGGGAGATCGACATACAATTCAAATCGATCCGCAAACTCATGTATATCGACCGGCGGGATCCACGCCGCCGTGGCGGAGCTGCTATCGTTCTCGTTTGCATTGCCGAAAAGCCGATTGATGTCGTCCTGCAGACGGGGCATGACGTTCCACGGCTCCTGTCTCATCACGTTCCTCATCGCGATTCTCCTCGTAGGTTTGCTTGACTCCACACCGCGGCGCTACCTGCCGCCTGTCGCCAAACTAAGGTTGGGCCAGAAAAAACCAAGGGGGAGAAAGTAAAAAAATTCGTGGTGTTACGGCTTATGGCGGCGAACAGCTACGTCAGAGAACTCCTACAATCGACCCCGTTTGCGCAGCGAACTCGCGCGCGATCCCGGCCGCAGGCATATATTTCAGGATTTTACGGTTCGCCGCGCGCTTTATATGAATACTTCTGGCCGGCGAGAGTTGCCGCATACATTAGACCGCCCTTGGCAATCGTGAAGACAGCCATGCCATTGACAAAGCCTCCTGCCGTAGTAGCGTTGTTAACGGTTCCGCTCGCATTGGATGTCGTCCCGGTAGTTCCGACTGATGCGCCGGCAGAGGCCGTGATCGCAGTAGCACTCGCGCCGGCACTGAACTCAAACTTCCCGTTCCGAAATGTATCCAGCGCCGCTTTGTTTTCAAAAAAGATGATCTGGCTATAAGCCTTTCCACCTGCCTGGAAACCAGCGCTCAGTTGCGTCATGGTAGAAGGCCGACAAAAAGCATGACTGCGAGACTGGCCGCGCGGGCTGGTAAATACATCTGAAGAGCCTTGGTTGTATTGTGTTTGGAGGAGAGCCCAGACCATATCCGGCCTCTCCGAGAAACCTAGGTCAGCTCAATCTATTGCCGCTGTTGCCGGCAGGTTGCCAGCACCAAGCCTCGCAGCCAGCGATGCGCCGGATCGGCGTCGAAGCGTGGCTGCCCAGGCCTACGCTCCCCCTCGTCAGTTTGGATCCTTTGCGTTCGGATCCCCCTGCGCCATTCGGGCGCGCGAAAGCGTATTTGCTCCCGCGTTTGGCGCCACATCCTCCCGGTCTCCCGTGTAGCGTGAGAACTCTTGCTGATAGCGGAACGTGATTTTTGTTTGGTCAGCCGGTGGCAGCTTCGCCTTTAAGTCGATAAACCAAGTGCCCTCCTCCTCGTATACGTGATGTGCCACAGCGCCGCGGATATGCTCCAATTTGTCCAAGTAGGCTTGGCTCATCGGTTCCAGGTCCTCTAACAATCCCATTTGTATTTTCGCGGCGGACTGTTCCGTATAGGCTTTGGTAGAGTGTCCCTGGTCATTGGCTTTTACCATCGCCGGGTAGATCACCGCCTCTTCTGCAATTGAGTGACCAGTGAGGAGTATCGCCAACCGCTGTTGGGCGTCCAATCGCGTAGCTCTATCCGTCGCGGCTTTCACCCCGGCAAACGCCGCCTCGATTTGCCTATGGTGGCTGAGCACGAGATACAGCCAATCGCCATCGGTTGCAGCATTTTGAGCCTTCGCACGGGCTTCGGCCCGTTGTTCGTCACTTTCGGGCGGTGTGACGGCCGCAACGACCTTATCTAAGATAGACATGTTTATCCCCCTTTTACGCGCTTAGCCGGGGAAGAATACTGGCGGTCGGCGATTCATCTGGGAAGTTCGTGGCTACCGCAAGAAGGGGTCAGACACTCACCTAACACGTTGACCAATACAAGCCGAGCTTTTTCGTCAACGACTTCGCGTCCGCAGGCGCGCGCAGCTTCTCATCCGTGTTATCGAAAAAGCAGTACACATTGCGCCGCCGGCGGACGGGCCTCGCCTGAGGTTCGGCTTTGACGGCGTCGTCCGGCTCACCGCCACGTGACCACGCCGAGATCCGCTCAGCCCAGCGCCCCAAGGCCTTGTCGCTGTAGCCACTGCGGTACAGCTTCTTGTCGCCGTGCAGACGCAGATACACGAAATCTGCCGTGATGTCCTGAAGCATCGGCCAGCGGCGTGCGGTTTCCGCGATCACCAACGCTACATTGTGCTCGCGCAGAAGGCGCACGAAACGCGGATCGTTGAAGCTTTCATGACGTACTTCCAGCGCGTAGCGCATCGCATGGTTCGCACCGATTTTGAGCGCCGCGCGGCCGCGCATGAAAGCATCTCGCTTGCGCGCGAGCGCGGCGGCATCGTGAAGATCGCGCGGCAAAAGCGTAAGGAAACTCGCCAAACGCTCAGCATCGAAAGCGAAGTTCGGCGGCAACTGCCAGAGAATGGGCCCGAGCTTCTCCCGCAGCTTGAATATTCCTGAGGCAAAAAAATTGGCGAGCGGCTTGGCGACTTGTTTCAGGCGCAGCATGTGCGTGATATAGCGCGGACCCTTGACGCCGAATATAAAAGCGGCCCCGCCATGGGGCGTAGCGCCAACCCGACACGCCGACACGGATTGCGGGCTTTAGGGCCATTAGCTGTCGCTCGCGCCCAAGGCCAGAGCTCGCTCCTGTGATGTAAAGGAGTGAGGACAATATGCTCGTGATTCACCTCGCACCTATCTCACACACTCGACAACTTTCGTCAGACAACGGCGGGCAATCGACGACGCGCTCCGGTGATTCGCGCTGTCGCCGCGCCGATGCGCGCACCTGATCCGGTGCGGGATATATCTGACCCTTGCCGCACCTGCGTCTGCCTTGTTCGCAGCGCACGCTGAACCTACACTGCCACGGGTGAAGTCTTACGCCGAAGCCAACATTCCCGCCCTTATCGCCCCCGACAACCGCGTCCATGTTCGCGGCGCGCGCGTACATAATCTCAAGAATGTCAATGTGGATATCCCGCGTAACGCCATGGTGGTGTTCACCGGGATTTCGGGCTCCGGTAAGTCCTCTCTGGCGTTCGGCACCCTCTACGCGGAGGCGCAGCGCCGCTACTTCGAGTCGGTGAGCCCGTACGCGCAGGCGGCTCATGGACCAGGTCGCTATCCCCGACGTTGACTCCATCGAAGGACTGCCGCCGGCAGTGGCCCTGCAGCAACAGCGCGGCGCCACCAGTAGCCGTTCCTCCGTCGGCAGCATCACCACACTTTCGAATCTGCTGCGCATGCTCTATTCGCGCGTCGGCGACTATCCGCGCGGGCAGCCGATGCTGTATGCCGAGGATTTCTCGCCGAACACACCACAAGGTGCCTGCCCCAATTGTCACGGTCTCGGACATGTTTACGATGTCACCGAGGCGGCCATGGTGCCGGACACGTCGTTGAGCATTCGCGATCGCGCCATCGCCGCATGGCCGCCGGCCTGGCATGGGCAAAACCTGCGCGACATCCTGGTGACTCTGGGCTACGACGTCGACATCCCGTGGCGCAAACTGCCCAAGAAGGACCGCGACTGGATCCTCTATACCGACGAGCAGCCCACGGTGCCCGTGTATGCCGGCTACACGCCCGCTGAGACCCGGCGCGCTTTGCGCCGCAAGGAAGAGCCGAGCTACCAAGGCACCTTCACCGGCGTGCGCAAATACGTGCTGCAAACGTTTCGCACCACTCACAGCGCCTTGATGAAAAAGCGCGCCACGCGCTTCATGAGTTCCGCGCTGTGCCCGGTGTGTCATGGCAAGCGCTTGAAGCGCGAAGCCCTGTCGGTCAAATTCGCAGGACAAGATATTGCGGCGCTGTCGCACCTGCCGCTCAACGAACTGGTCACGCTGCTTGCAGACTCGACGGCGCGCGGCGCGCGCTGCGACCCCTGGCCTGAGGAGAAACGCGGCGCGGCACAGCGCATTGCGGCTAACTTCCAAGAGCGGGTCTCGACGTTGCAACACTTGGGGCTGGGCTACTTGTCGCTGGGACGCGGCACGCCGACCCTCTCGCCGGGCGAGTTGCAGCGATTGCGTCTGGCGACCCAGATTCGCTCCAATCTCTTCGGCGTGGTGTACGTGCTGGACGAGCCATCCGCCGGACTGCATCCCGCCGACACCGAAGCGCTGCTGCGAGCACTGGAACAGCTCAAGCAAGGCGGCAATTCCTTGTTTGTGGTCGAGCACGATCTCGAGGTGATGCGGCGCGCTGAATGGATTGTCGATGTCGGCCCGGACGCAGGCGCCCACGGCGGACGGGTGTTGTACAGCGGACCGCCCGAGTGGCTGCGTCAGGTCGCTGAATCGCATACGGCGCGCTATCTCTTTGCCGATGCGACGCCGACGGCTCGCCGGCCTCGCGCGCCGCGCGGCTGGCTCGAATTGAAAAAGGTCACGCGCAACAATCTGCGCGACCTCGATATTTCCTTTCCTATCGGCGTGTTTACGGTGGTCACCGGCGTCTCGGGCGCGGGGAAATCGAGCCTCGTGAGCTCCGCCCTCACCGACCTGTTGGCGGATAGAGTGGTCGGACAAAAAGGCGCCGTTCAAGAGACCACCGAAGAGCCAGCCTTGGGCGTCGCGCAGGTGACGGCAGGCAGCGTCGGCGCGGGCGGAGAGTGGGTCCGCAGAGTCGTCGCGGTGAATCAAAAGCCCATCGGCCGCACACCCCGGTCCAACCTGGCCACGTACACCGGCTTCTTCGACGAGGTGCGCCGATTATTTGCCGCGACCGCCACTGCCAAGAAACACCGCTATTCCGCCAGCCGCTTCTCCTTCAACGTCGAAGGCGGCCGGTGTCCCACCTGCGAAGGCGAGGGATTCGTCTGCGTAGAGCTACTGTTCCTGCCGAGCCTCTACGCACCCTGCCCTACCTGTCGCGGCACTCGCTATCAGGAATCGACATTGCAGGTGCTGTATCAAGGCAAGAACATTGCCGACGTCCTATCCTTGAGCGTCGATGCTGCCTGCGAATTTTTCGCCAATCACGCGGCCATCTATCGGCCCCTCAAACTACTGCAAGACATCGGCCTCGGCTATTTGCGTCTTGGACAGCCCGCGACGGATCTCTCCGGAGGCGAGGCGCAACGCGTGAAACTCGCCACCGAACTGCAGCGCATTCCGCGCGGCGCGACGCTGTATGTCATCGACGAGCCAACCATAGGGCTGCACCCGGCTGACGTTGACAGGCTGATGATTCAACTCGAGTCCTTGGTGGACGCGGGCAATACCGTGATCGTCGCCGAACACGAAATGCGCGTCGCGGCCGTGGCCGACTGGATCATCGATCTCGGGCCCGGCGCGGGTGATGAGGGCGGCAAGATCGTCGTCGCCGGCACGCCGCAAACCGTGGCCGGTCATCCCACCAGCAAGACCGCCGTTTATCTGGCGCCGCTCCTAGCTCCCATCAGCGGCTAGCTCCCATCAGCGGCGCGACCATATCCGCGCGCGGTACATGTAGGTCCACGCCGAACCCTTAGACCGCAGGCTCGCTCCCCGTGGGTGAGTTTCGCTGTAAGAATCGGCTCAACTCAGCGTAGTCGACGGGTTTAACGAGATGGGTATCAAATCCCGCGTGCCGGCCACGCTCAACATCTTCCGGTTGACCATAACCGGTCAACGCCACGATCCGGACTCCGTCGAGCATCCGGCGTAGGCGGGTCGCCACCTCATACCCGTCCATCTGTGGTAATCCAATATCGAGCAATATCACATCCGGCTTCATTAAGGGAGCGCGTTTCGTGCGCCCCGGTGCGCTTTTTGAGCACCGATATGGCTTTGCGCACCGACCCGTGATGCTCAAAATATCGCAGCAGCACTACCGAATCGGCGAGATAACTCGCATCAACCGGCGAAGACATCGTGCTTCCAATCATGCCATTCTGTGCGACTACCAAGAAACTCGCCACACCTTGGTTGTTTAAATAAGACAACAACTCGTGCAACTGAGGGGTTAGATAATTGCTGCCCGGCATGGCGTTGAGATAGCCATTCAAGCTATCGATGACTACGACCCTCGCGCCGTATTGCTCTACACTTGACCGCACGAGGTGCGCGAATTCCCCGGGAGAGACTGCCACCGGATCAATTTGATGAAGGGCGATCTGGCCGGAGCCCGTTCCTTCGCTAAAACGAAGGCCGAGCCCCTCGGAGCGAATTTTGATCGCGGCCTTCGTCTCATCAAATACAAAAAGTACCGCGTGATCACCACGCCGTGCAGCGGCGGTCGCATACTGAATCGCGAGAGTCGATTTGCCGGTCCCGGGAGGCCCCACCAAGAGCGTGCTGGTACCGCGGTCGATTCCCCCGCCCAGCATCGTGTCCAAGGCTTCAACGCCGCTGGGAATTATTTCACGCCCAAAGGAGACGCTGTGCTGCGCGGCCACCAGACGGGGAAACACCGTTAGGCCCCCGCGCCGCAGCAAGTAGTCATGATATCCGCTGTCAAAATCGCTTCCTCGAAACTTCATGATTTGCAATTCGCGTCGTCGCTGTCCGTACACTTGAGGCTTCGAATCAAGAGAAACAACGGCGTGAGCAATGCTATGAAGCTGCGTATTCGCACCTTCCGCAGTTCGATCGTCAAGCATTAGGACGGTGCATTGGCGCCCGGCGAAAAACTGCTTCAAGGCGAGAATTTGACGCCGATAGCGCAGCGAGCTTTGCGCAAGTAGTCGCAACTCCGATAATGAGTCGAAAACAAGCCGAGCCGGTTTGTTGCGCTCGACCGCCTGCAAAATCCGTCGCGTCGTTTCGCCGAGTTCCACCTCGGAAGGCGGTAGCATGGTAAGCTGTTCCTCTGCCTGCAGCTCTTCCTGGTCAGCGATCAACTCTACGATTTCAATTCGAGCGACCACCCATGTGAATTAGCTCCGGCCTCCAGTTCCTGTTTTGTTTCCGACAGAGTGACATAAAGCCCGTTCTCCCCGCATCGAACCCCTTCGATGAGGTAATGCAGAGCCAGTGTGGTCTTGCCAGCACCTGGATTCCCGTCCACCAAATAGAGTTCATTCGGGATCGACCCGCCGGCCCCTAGCTAATCCGAGGTGCCACTTTCGGCGTTTATTGCATCGGGGTCGTTGTACGATCCTCGGCGCGCAATTTCGAAGTCGACTAACGCTTCCGCTACCAGCCAATCCTCGAGTGCGTATCCCGGGATAAAACCACGCTTTTCCGCGCGATAGTAGGCGGCTTCCGCTATCCACTTGTCACGGTCAGATTGGGCGATAGGGCTCATTTAGTTGCAGACTCCAGATCTCGATCAGTGGTTGCGACGTCGCGAGTGCAGGTCATGACCCATTCTCCACGTCCGGCTATGCCTACAGCAGTTTTTCCAAACGGACGGGCAGCTCCCGGATACGCCGGCCGGTCGCGTGATACACCGCATTCGCAACCGCCGCATTCAGACCAACGATGCCGATTTCGCCGATGCCCTTGATGCCGAGAGGGTTGACGCGCTCGTCACGTTCGTTCACCAGCAAGATTTCAACATCGGGTACATCCGCGTTCACCGGGACTAGATAGTCCGCAAGATTATCGTTCACGTAGCGCGCGGCGCGCTTGTCGATCTCTGTTTCCTCGTGCAGCGCCGAGGATATTCCCCAGATCGCTCCTCCCATGAATTGGCTGTACGCGGTGATGGGATTGACGATTGTCCCCGCGGCGAATGCGGACACCACGCGTTTTACGCGCACTTCCCGCGTACGATGGTGCACGCGCACCTGCACGAATTGGGCACCGAAGGCGTAGGCCGTCACGTCCTTGCGGCCCGAACCGCTCAACATGGCTGTTTTGCCCTCGGCCATGTCGGCCAGTGCGGTGGGTGCCAGTCCTTCGGGGACGTTTTCCGCGTAAGCTTCGCAGCGCTGGCCGAGGCGCCTCACGGACCGTGCCAGCGGTTCGTGCTGCGCGCCATCCGTCAGCCGGCCGCCGCTCAGCCTGAGACCAGTCGGATCTGCGCCATGGAAGGGGCTATCCGTAGCCTTGACCGAAGCCTCGCTGATCCGGTGCCGGATATCACCGCAGGCCTTGGCGACCGCTAAACTGGCAGAGGCCGCGTTATTTGAGCCGCCGGCGACCATCAGCGGCGGCAGCTCGCTATCCCCCATGAGCACCGTAACATCCTGGGTTTGGAGTCCCAAGCTCTGGGCGGCCACGATCGCGACCGTCGTATAGGCGCCCGTGCCGATTTCGTGGCCTGCAATTTCCACGGTGACCTTGGCGTCCGCCCGCAGCGAAACACGCGCCGCAGCGGGACCCACATTGCTTGGATAGCATGCGGTGGCGCAACCGTAGCCGAGCAGCCAATCGCCTTCACGCATTGAACCCGGCTGCGGATTGCGATTCGACCACCCGATTCGTGCCGATGCCTCGTCGAAACATTGCATCAGGGAGCGCGAGGAGAACGCCCGGCCGTCGACGGGATCCTCTTTCGTATCATTGGCCCGGCGTAATTCGATGGGGTCCATCTTGAGCGCATATGCTAGTTCATCCATGGCGCTTTCAAGCGCGAACATATATGGAGTCTCGGGAGGCGCGCGCATGAAGCCCGGCGTGTTGCGGTCGGCGTGTACGACGTTGACCGAGGTGGCAATATTCGGGCACGCGTACATGCGCGCTGTCGTTTCCACGCCCGAGACGTTGTACGGCGACGGCCGTGAGGTGAGTTCCCAGCCTTCATGCGAATAGGACACGAGCTTACCGTCGCGCGCCGCCCCTAGGCGGATGTGATGACGTGTTTCAGCACGATAGGTCGCGATGGTAAAACCCTGGTCGCGTGTCGGCACCAGCTTGACGGGCCTCCCGACCCGCTTCGCCGCCAGAGCAATCCAGGCGGTACGCGGATTGGGCCCTTTGGATCCAAACGCGCCGCCGACATAGCGGGAAACGGCCCGCACGTGCTGTGGATCGACCTTTAGTCGCGTCGCGGCCGAGGCTTTGGTGCCGTACATGAATTGCGAAGGTTCATAAATGGTGAGCTTGGGCCCGTCCCATGCGCAAGTCACGGTGAACAGTTCGATCGGATTGTGGTGCTGGGTGGGAGTCGCGTAGTGCGCGTCGATCGTCACCGGCGCCGAGGCAAATGCGGCTGCAGCATCGCCTTTCTGGGGATCCGGCCCGCGTTGGGGTTTGTGTGGTTCCGTCTCGACCCCAGGACAGTCGAAAGTCGCCCCGGGCATCTCCTCGTCATAAGTGACTCGCACCTTGTGCGCCGCCTCGCGAGCGGCCTCGTACGTATCTGCAACCACCACCGCCACGATCTGGCCGTCGTGCCAGATTTGATTGTTCTCGAGCAACGTGGTGGTGGGACCGCCGTCCGGGCCCTTCGCCGGTTGCAGTTCGCCGCCGACATTTTCGTAGTAGAGAATGTCGAGGACGCCCGCAGTTGCTTTTGCGCTCTGCAGGTCAAAGCTCCTGATATGACCTCGTGCAATCGAGCTCGTGACCAGAAAAGCATAGGCAGGCTGCCGGACCGGTTCATCGGATGCATATCGAGCGGCCCCGGTAACCTTGGCAATACCGTCGATCCGCGTCGCCTTCACGCCCAGCGGAGGGATGGTTTTCGCATCGCCGGCCATCTACGACACGCTCCGTGCGTCGCCCGACGGCAAAGCTCTGGCCTCGAGCAGCGCCCGGACTATCGTGCGGCGCGCGAGTCCGGGTTTGTAGTCGTTGTAGCCGCAAGTGTGGGCATTCTGCAAGGCGATCCGTGCCGCCTCTTCGGCATCCGCTTCGCTCAGCATGGTGCCGCGGAGAGCGGCCTCCGCAGCCTCGGCCCGCCACGGCCGATAGGCCATGCCCCCGAGGCCGATTCGCGCCTCTCGTACGCGCCCGCCTTGCAGGTCGAGCGCCACTGCCGCGGACGCTATGGCGAACTCATATGACTCACGGTCACGTATTTTCAAGTACAGGGAGCGTTGCGTCCAGGCGCCCCCGGGAATCCGGAATGCCGTGATGACTTCGCCGGATGCGAGAGTAGTCTCGACGTGAGGCTGGCCTTGGGCAGGCCTGTGAAGCTGCGCGAACGGCAGGCGCCGGATGCCGCCTGGCCCGCTCAGTTCGAGTTCCGCATCGAGAGCGATGAGCGCGATCGCGAAATCGCCTGGATACTGAGCAATGCAGCTCTCATCGACTCCCAACACCGCGTGATTGCGATTGAACCCGCTGAGCGCCGCGCAGCCTGAACCTGGCGATCTTTTGTTACAGGCGCTCCAGCTGGGGTCACGAAAATAAGTGCATCGTGTCCTTTGCAACACGTTTCCTCCCAATGTCGCCATGTTGCGCAATTGGACGCTCGCGGCAAGGTTCAGGCTTTGTGCGATGACGGGATAGCGGGACACGACCAGCGGGTGTTTCGCGACTCGCGCCATCTTGGCGAGCGCTCCGAGCCGCAAGCCGCCGCCGGTGTAATCTATGCCCTCATAAGCGCCGCTCAGCGCGCCAAGGTCGATCACGCGTCGTGGACGCAGAACATCGAGCTTCATCAAATCGACCAATGTCGTGCCGCCCGCTAGAAATTGCGCGGCAGCGTCAGTTTGACCTTGGCCGGTTGCTGCGCCCAAGCGGATCGCTTGCGTCAGGTCCTGCGCGCGCTGCAGCGCAAAGGGCTGCATCAAGTGCTCCCCATTCGCGCACGCGCCTGTTTGATCGCAGCGACGATCTTTGGGTACGCGCCGCAGCGGCACAGGTTACCGCTCATATATTCTCGAATGTCGTCCTCCCCGCCAGCACTCTCCTGAACGCACGTAACCGCCGACATGATTTGCCCCGGAGTGCAATAACCACATTGAAAGGCGTCCTGCTCGATGAAGGCCTGTTGCATAGGATGCAGCACGCCCTCCTTCGAGGCGAGGCCCTCGATGGTTAGGATGTGCCGTCCCTGCGCGGCGGCGGCGAAAGTCAAACAGGAGAGAACCGCGGCGCCGTCGATGTGCACCGTACATGCGCCGCATTGGCCGTGGTCGCAGCCCTTTTTGGTCCCCGTGAGATGAAGATGCTCGCGGAGGGCGTCGAGCAGCGTTGTCCGGCCATCGAGCAAAAGTGCATGGTGATGTCCGTTGACGTCGAGATCCACGTGCGGGGTGGCGACAACCGGGAGGTCACCGTCGGGCGTACTTGCCGGAGAGGCACCCATACCAACACCCGTGACCGCCGCGCCCGCCATGAGAACCTCTCGTCGCGTTATCTTGGACACTGGTCGTATATTCCCTGTTGGGTCCCGAGTATCTGTCCATCAGAATCTCATTGATCCGCGGCGCTCGGTGTCGGACCGCCATGACACCACCTGCAAGGCATCGCGAACGGAGGGACGCGTAAAATCGGCTCATGCTCCGTAGGCCGCCGCCGACACCCAAATCTATTCAACCACCTCGTATTCGGGCGGCTCGGGTTCGCCAACGCCGGGCGGCGGCAGCTCCACACCTTCATAGATCTGCTGCAAACTCAAACGCAAATCTAAACAGGACGATTCCACGACATCGTCCTGCTGGCTCAAGAGATAGCCGCGCCAACAGCCGCTTTCACGACGGTAGAGATCCACGTGCATGCGATCCTGATCCACGATCGCGTATTCCCGCAACGACTCTAAGGTCGTATAACTCGCGCGCTTCTCCCTGCGGTCGATGAGCGCCGTTGAGGGCGACAGCACTTCGACGATAAAGCACGGCCGCGCGACAAAGAGGTCATGTCGATCGCCGGGATCGCAGCACACACTAAGGTCGGGATAGTAGAAGCTACTATACGCCTCGACATAGACCTTCATATCGGAGCCGAACACTTGGCAACCCGAGTGGCGGCCAATCGCGGCGCCCCGCGCACGATAAACCAGATTGGAGGCGATCAGATTGTGCGCGCGCTTCGCCCCGGACATGGCGTAAATTTCGCCATTCACGTACTCCGACTTGACCGGGCTCTTTTCCTCACGATCGAGATACTCGGTGGGACTCAGAGGAGCGGGTTTCGGTCGCATGACGTGACTCCAACATTATACGGTGACTATCGCATGCACGCTGGGCCTCGACAAGACCGATCTTGAGAACCACTACTAGCGTTCGATCGCGAGCGCGACGCCCATGCCGCCGCCGATACACAAACTGGCCAGGCCCTTTTTTGCATCGCGCCGAATCATCTCGTGGAGCAGCGTCACTAAGATGCGGCAACCCGAGGCGCCGATCGGATGGCCGATGGCGATGGCGCCGCCGTTGACATTTATTTTCGACGTATCCCATCCCATCTGACGGTTGACGCCGATCGCTTGTGCCGCGAACGCCTCGTTGATTTCCATGAGATCGAGATCCTGATGCGTCCAACCCGCTTTCTTCAGGCAGAGTTGGGCCGCCGGCACTGGACCCATGCCCATGATTTTCGGATCCACACCGGCAGATGAGTACGCTCTCACCCAGGCGAGGGGCTTCAGCCCCAGCTCGTCGGCCTTGCGAGCCGACATCATCATCACCGCGGCGGCGCCATCATTGATTCCCGAGGCGTTGCCCGCGGTAACCGTGCCGTCCTTGCTGAACGCAGGCTTCAGCTCGCCGAGCGCCTCGGCAGTCGTGCCAAAGCGGATGAATTCGTCGCTGTCGAACACCGTAGTGGCTTTACGCGTAACGATTTCGAAAGGTGCAATCTCGGCTTTGAACCGACCCGCCTTCTGCGCGGCCTCGGCCTTTTGCTGGGATGCAGCGGCGAATTCATCTTGTTCGCGGCGGGAGATTTCATACTTCTTGGCGACGTTTTCCGCCGTGGCACCCATGTGGTAGTTATTGAAGGCGTCCCACAGGCCGTCCGTGATCATGCTGTCGATGAGCTTGGCATCGCCCATGCGAAATCCGTCGCGGGATCCCTGCAGCACATGCGGCGCGGCGCTCATGTTCTCCTGTCCGCCGGCAATGACGATATCCGCGTCGCCGCACTTGATCGCTTGCGCGGCCAGATGCGTCGCCTTCAATCCGCTGCCGCACACCTTGCCGACGGTCATCCCCGGTACCCCATCCGGGAGTCCGGCATGAATCAGAGCCTGCCGCGCCGGATTCTGGCCCACTCCGGCGGTCAGCACCTGACCCATGATGACTTCGGAAATTTGCTGAGGCTGCACGCCGCCCGCTCGCGCCAGCAGCGCCTTGATGACGTGTGCGCCCAAATCGGCCGCAGAGACTTTCGCAATGGATCCGCCGAACTTACCAACCGCGGTTCGCACCGCTGCCGTGATGACTACTTCGCTCATGGAACCCCCACAACTGATACAACCTCAAAAGCCAGAATTTTCGGTGCCGCCGAGCGTGTGCCTAGGCCGCCGACCGCGTGCATTGCAGCGATTGCCGCTCACTTTTGCAATACGTACTCTCCGGGGGCATCGGCGAGCGGCCCGTAGCCGGAAGAGGCGGATCCCATCGGAGGGGGGTCCACCTTCTGCGGCGTGGAGTGCTGCGCGAGCCATTGTTCCCACGTTGGCCACCACGAGCCGGCTCGCGGCGGCGTATTGTCGAACCAGGCCTCCGGCGACAAGGTCTCCGTTGCATTCAACCACGTACGGACACGGTGGCGCCGTCGCGGATGCACGGCGCCGCTGACGATGCCGGCATTGTGGCCGCCGGAGGTGAGCAGAAAGGTATAGTCCGCCGAACGCGTCAATCCGCGCGCTTTGTATACCGACTTCCAGGGAGCGACGTGATCGGTCTCGGTGCCGACCACGAACATCGGTACCTGGATGCCCGCGAGATCGGCGAGACGGCCGTCGGCCTTGAATTCGCCGCGCGCCAGAGCGTTATTGAGGTAGAGCTGGCGTAGATACTCCGAATGCATGCGGCACGGCATGCGCGTGCCGTCGGCGTTCCACGCCATCAAATCATTGGGCGATTCGCGCTTGCCGCGCACATACGAATTGACGGCCGGAGTCCAAAGGAGATCGCGGGCGCGCAGCAGCGAGAATGCAGCGCCCATCTGCTCGCTCTTCAACACGCCGGTACGATGCATGACCGCCTCGAGCATGTCGATCTGACTGGGGCTGACGAACAGCGACAGTTCCCCGGGTTCGCTGAAGTCTTGCTGTGCCGCGAGCAAAGTCATGGTTGCGGTACGATGATCGCCTTCGGCCGCGAACACGGCTTCGGCAATGGAGAGCAGCGTGCCGCCGATGCAGTAACCTACGGCATGAATCTTTTGATCCGGCACGACGCGCGAAACGGCGTCGTATGCAGCCCGGATTCCAAGCCGCAGATAGTCGTCCATACCGAGATTGCGGTCGCTCTCGGTTGGATTCTTCCACGACACCATGAACACCGTATGTCCCTGGGACACGAGATATGCCACCAAGGAGTTCTTCGCCGACAGATCGAGAATGTAATACTTCATGATCCACGCCGGAATAATCAGCACCGGCTCGGCCAGGACCGTCGCGGTGGCCGGCGAATATTGGATCAATTCAATGAGGTCGTTGCGCAACACGACCTTGCCGGGGGTTGCCGCGATGTCTCGGCCGATCACGAACTTCTCCGACCCGGGCCGCGCCTTGCCGCCGAGAGTGCCCTGGATGTCCTCGAGCCAATTCCCGAAACCGCGCACCAGGTTTTTGCCGGCCTCCGCTCGGGTGGCGTCCAGCAACTCGGGATTGGTCGCGAGGTAATTGTCCGGGGATACCGCCTCCAGCGCGTTGCGGGCCATGAATTCCAAGGTGCGCTTGTTTTCGGGCGCGACCCCGGGCACGGCCGCCAGCGCGTTTTGCCACCAGTCGGCGTAATTCCGGTGCGCGTGCGCGTACACATTGAAGGGCCACTGCGACCAGGCCGTGCCTTCGAATCGAGAGTCGCCCGCAGCCGGCGACAACGGCTCGCGGGAGGCGGCGGCCTGAGCGGCAAACGCCAGTGTTTCCGCGGTTTTGGCCATCGCGTCTTCGGCGAGCTTCAACTGCTGCGGCGGTTCCTTGGCCAGATTCAGCAGCCAGTCCCACCACGCATTGACATACACGTCGGGCGCCAAACCTCCGGTGACGGTAGCCATTTGCGCGCGCAGCGCCCGTTGCAGATTCAGTTGTTCCTGTTCCGGCGTTTCGGCTTCGTTAGCGCTGGGGTTCGACATAGGCTCCCGTCCTTGCTTCCCGAACCGCGAATCGGCGGGGGCGCCGTGGCGCCCCGCCGTTCTTGGATAGACTATCAGCCGGCTTTCTTCTTCGGCTCCTCGAACCGCTTCGCCTCGTCGACGGCCTTGGTGGTCGCTTCCTTCACCGCGTCGGTGAAGCTCGCCTGAGTTTCGGTCGCGAGGGCGGCGAACTCCTGGGCTCGGGCGCGCAGCTTCTCGGAGAGAGCCGTGGTCAGTTCGACCTGCTTGGACACGAAGTCGGCCGGGCTCTGCACACCCAGTGCCAATTTCGCCTGCGCCAGGCTCCACTCGAGGTAATCGCCGGCAACGGCATACTGGTAACGGCCTACGCGGTCTATCACCTTCACGCCTTCCTGTTGTGCCTTCAGCACCGGCGCGAACGCCGACTTATAGGTCTCGAGGATGGTCTTGGGGTCAAAAGTCATGTCGCTCATATCAGCTCCTGAATGTGGGGATCTCGGTCAAGCAGCATCATAGCGCGTTTTGTATGCATTGCAAGAGGAATTTTAAATTCCTGTAAAATAGCCTTCTTATATTGGTTAATATGATGATTATATTAACTATTTATTAAAAAAACGAGAATGGAGGGAAGCTCCTTATATTTTGCGTCGCAAAAAGAACATTTATCCCACCCTCGACGCCCCTGTCCAGCGGGCGCATCATGAAAGCAGTGTGAGCAATGAGGACCTGAGGTCGAGCCATGGCGACGATAGGCGATCACATCCGGTCGCTCGAGTGCTACGTCGAACGCAGCGGCGCCCGTCTGGTGCGCTCGTCATTGCCGGAATGGGTCGACGGCCGGGTGTTCAACAATCTCATCATGCTGCGAGCGGATTTGAATCCCCGGCAGCAACTACTGACCCTGGTGCACGAACTGACCCATTGGCTCACGCATCGGGATCCCTGCCTCCACCACCCTTGCACCGTCTTTGAATACGAAGCCGAGGCGGTCGAAGCGCTGGTGATGGCACGGCTCGGCCTACAATCCCCATCGGACCAGATCGCGGCAGTCGGCGAGGATCCAACCGACGACCTGCTGCCCGCATCGGTGAAGCGCGTGGTCTGGGCGAGCAGCCGAATCTGCGATGCTCTGGGGGTTTAGAACTCCTTAGGCTACAGCCGCCAACCTGCCAGCTTACAGCCGCAACCCACCGTCCACCTCGAGGCAGCGGCCGGTGAAAAAATCGTTCTCGAAGATGAATAGCACGGCGTGAGCGATTTCCTCGGGCCGGCCCAGGCGCTTCAGCGGCACCGGCGCCGTCAGCTTGTCCAACACTTCAGGACGCATGGACGCGAGAATCTCCGTGTGCGTGAACCCCGGCGCGACCGAACCACAACGAATTCCGTAGCGGGCCAGCTCCTTTGCCCACACCACGCTCATGGATTCCACGCCGGCCTTGGCGGCGCTGTAGTTGCTTTGCCCGGCATTGCCGGCCCGTGAAATGCTCGAAATGTTCACGATCACGCCGCCGTTGCCGCATTCGATCATGTGCGCCGCAGCTTCCCTCGCGCACAGGAAGACGCCGGTGAGATTGACGCCGATGACCGCGTTCCACTGATCCATGCTCATGCGACCGACCGCAACGCCGTCTTTGACCTTGACCAGCAACCCGTCCCGCACGATCCCGGCGTTGTTCACCAATCCGTCCAAGCGGCCGAAATCGGCCGTCACGCGGGCCATGGCTTCGGCGACTTGGCCTTCGTCCGCAACGTTCACCGCGTAGCTTCTAGCCTGCACGGATTGGGCCACGCACAACGCGCGCGTCTCCTCGAGATCCGCGGCATTGAGGTCGAACAGCGCAACATCTGCGCCGCGACCGGCCATCTGCAGCGCAATGGCTCTCCCGATGCCCCGGCCTGCGCCGGTTACCACAACAGCCTTGTTACGAATGTCCATGATTGTCACTCACCTTTAGTTCCGTCGCCTTGCGGCTTATCCGTGTTGTCCTGAGTTTCGAAGGAAGGCTTGCCGGCGCGGCCCACGAGCGCGTCGCGAGTGGCCGCCTGTATCTGCTGCCACGCCTCCATGTTCTTGCGGACCAGCTCCGTCAGAGGCGCAAACGGCGTTTGCAATGCCTTGGCCATCTCCGACTGCATGGCCTCTTGCTGACGCAGCATCGCGGTGAACGCCTGCTCGAGATAACGGCTGAGCAGTGCCCGCATCGGTCCGCCGTAGGATCGGATCACCATTTCGAGCAGGTCGCTGTTCAGGACGGGAACGCCGAATTGCTCCTGCTCGGCTATGATCTGCAACAGCACCGAGCGGGTCAGGTCATCGCCCGACTTGTCGTCGACCACCTTGATTTTCTCGCCCGCCACGACCAGTTGGCGCAGATCGTCGAGTGTGACGTGACGGCTGCCGCTAGTGTCATATAGCCGGCGATTCGAGTACTTTCTAATGAGACGTTCTGGCTGCATAGTTATAGTTTGAGCTTCGCATCGCACAAAGTCTGATACCTGTCTCGCATTATACGCTAATTCAATAGCGAAAATTTCTTAATTAAAAACAATCACTTATGTGGAATAAATGATACCGATCGTGGACCACCGGGGACAACAGCGGGAATTTTGCGCTGCATACGGAGAGCGCTGTGGGCACTGATTCCATCCTCACACCGCTGTTCGAATCCGCCGATCGCTTCGCGGCCGCAGCCCGCAACTACCTCGAAGGCATTCAGGCTCCGGGGCCGGCGGCGGGGGCGGCCGCACGCGCCTTTGGCGACTTTCTACGTGTGGAAACCATGGATCTGTTCCAGTTTCCATGGAGCGCCAACCAGGGCTCGGGTGCAGCCGGCGCAACAGCGCCGCCGGCGATGCAAGACTTCCCCGCGTTCGGTCCGAGCCGCGAACATCAGCTGCGCTGGCAGCGCAGCGCCGCTGCGGGCCGGCGCCTCAGCGACGCGCAGCGTAAGCTGCAATTCTTGTGGTCCGATGCGTTGCGCGACGCCGCCATCGCTTTTGCAGCGCGGCTCGAGCCGCCCGCCTCGAGCGCCGCGACGGGCGCGGTGCCGGGCGTCGAGGCTCTGCGGCGGCTCTATGATGTGTGGATCGACTGCGCGGAGGAAGCCTATGCGCGCATCGCGCACAGCGATTCCTTCAGCAACGCGCTGGCCGACTTCATCAATGCGAGCAGCGCCTGGCGCAAGGAATCCCAGGCGAACATCGAACAGTGGGCGAAAGCGCTCGACCTACCCACTCGCAGCGAACTCAATACCCTGATGCGGCGGGTGAACTCGCTGGAGGAGCAACTTCGGTTGAAGGAGGAGCCGCGCGCTCGGCCGCAAATGGATCCGACCCCAACGGATCCGCCGGATCCGCCGCGCGCGCGCCGACCGTCCCGCACGCGCCGCGCAAAGCGTCCGTAGTCATGACGTTCGCCGAGGTCAACACCAGGCTCGCTGCGGCAAAGCATTGCGCTCCCGGGTGCTCGCCCAAGGAACTGGTCTGGGAATCGGGAAAGCTGCGCCTCTATCGATATCTGCCCACCGTACCCTCATCCGGTGCCGTGCCGCTGCTCATCGTTTATGCCTTGGTCAACCGCCCCTACATGATGGATCTGCAGGAGGACCGTTCGCTGATTCGCGGGCTCCTGGATGCAGGCCTCGAGGTATACCTGATCGACTGGGGTTACCCCGATGGGGCGGACCGATTCACTACGCTGGCCGACTATATCGACCGGCTGCTCGCGGGCTGCGTCGAACACGTGCTCCGGGCGCACCGCCTGGATGCGCTGAACATGCTCGGGGTTTGCCAGGGCGGCGTGCTCAGCCTGTGTTTCTCGGCACTGCATCCCCGGAAAGTACGCAACCTGATTACCATGGTCACCCCGGTGGATTTCCACACGCCCGCGGACCTGCTCTCGAAGTGGGCGAGAAAAATCGATGTGGCCGCGTGGGTGGGCGATGGCAATGTATCGGGAGAGGTTCTGAATCAGCTGTTCTTGGCGCTGATGCCGTTTCGCTTGGGCCATCAAAAATACATGGATCTGCTGCTCGGAAGCCGCGATCAAGCGCAGGTCGACAATTTCATGCGCGTCGAGCGGTGGATATTCGACAGTCCCGACCTGGCCGGCGCCGCCTTTCAGGAATTCTTGACCTGGTTCTATCAGGAGAACCGTCTGGCGCGGAACCAGCTGGAGATCGCCGGCCGCAAGGTGGATTTGCGAAACCTACGCCTGCCGCTGCTCAATCTGATCGGCAGTAAGGATCACCTCGTGCCGCGGGACGCTTCCACAGCGCTCCAGCGGCTGGTCGGGAGCCAGGACTGCACGACGCTCGAATTCGAACTCGGGCACATCGGCATGTACATCAGCGCCCGCGCGCAGCGCGAGGTGCCGGCGGCGATCGTCGGTTGGCTCGCGCAGCGCTGAATGCCGGCTCGCGCAGCGCAGGTGTACGCCTGCGGCTACATATAGACGCCGCCGTTGACGTTGATCTGCTGGCCGGTGATGTAGTCGGCATCGGCCGCCAGGAAGAGTACCGCCTTCGCGATTTCCTCGGGCGATGCGAATCGCCCCATCGGTATGCGCGCCAGAATGCTCGCCTGCACTTGCTCGGGCACCTTTGCCAACATGCCGGTCTCCGTGAACCCCGGAGCCAGCGCATTGCAGGTGACGTTGTACTTCGCGAGTTCCATCGCCGCGGTTTTGGTGAAAGCGATAATTCCGCCCTTGCTGGCTGCATAATTGGCCTGCCCGAAATTGCCGGCCTGGCCGACGAAGGAACTGATATTGATGATCCGGCCAAATTTTTGGGTGGTCATCAACGGCATGACGGCGGAAACCCCGAAATAGCACGCGTTGAGATTGGTATGCAGCACGGCCAGCCAATCGTCGTCGGTCATCTTGCGCAACGTCTTATCGCGCGTGATGCCGGCGTTGTTCACCAGGATATCGATCCCTCCCCACTCCTTGGTGATCTTCTCGATCATCGAGGTCCAGGTCGATCGCTCGCCGACGTCGCCCTTGAATAAAAGCGACTTTCGGCCGGCCTTGGTCAACTGTTCCGCAAGCGAACCCGCCTCGCTCTCGCTGCTTTGATAGTTGATCGCGACATCCGCGCCTTCGCCCGCAAGCGACAGGGCAATGGCCCTGCCGATTCCGCGCGCCGCGCCGGTCACCAAAGCCCGTCGTCCTTCCAGTCTATTCATGGCCGCCCCCTGCTTTTTTTCGAACTATTGGATCTTTTGGAGGAAGAATATGCGCCATGTCGACGGCAAATTAAAGCGAAATAGGTGGTTTCCCGCCGGCGTGGGTCAAACCTAAGATCAGCGCAGGACGACGCTCCAGATCAGTGCAGGGTGACGTACGATCAGCGCAGGGTGACGCTGACGGGACAGTGATCGCTGCCCGTAATCTCGGGGTGGATCGCCGCACTTTTCACGCTTGCGCGCAGGGCGGCCGACACCAGAAAATAGTCGATTCTCCACCCGATGTTGCGCGCCCGCGAGTTCGCAAAATGACTCCACCACGAATAGTGGCCGTTTCCCTGCGTGAACAGTCGGAAGGTATCGACGAACCCCGCATCCAGCATATTTTGAAATCCCTTGCGCTCCTCGTCGGTGAATCCCTTCTTGCCGCGGTTCGGCTTGGGATTGGCGAGATCGAGTTCGGTGTGCGCGACGTTCAGATCGCCGCACAAAATGACCGGCTTGCGCGTCTCGAGCTGCCTGCAATAGGCGAGGAACGCCGGATCCCAATGCTTGAAGCGCAGCTCCAGCCGGCTGAGGTCGTCCTTGGCGTTCGGCGTATACACGGTGACCACGTGATAGTTTTCGAATTCGGCCGTGATGACCCGGCCTTCTTCGGCGCTGTCGCGCCGTAGCTCGTCCGCAAAACTGAAGCGCTTGGCAAATTCGATCGGATATCCGTTGGTGACGGCGAGCGGTTCCTGCTTGGAGAAAATGGCCGTTCCGGAATAACCCTTCTTGACCGCCGAGTTCCAAAATTCCCGATAACCCGGCAGATCGATTTCAATCTGCCCGCGTTCTGCCTTGGTTTCCTGGAGACACAGGACATCGGGCTGATGCTTATCGAGGAACGACTGGAACAGTCCCTTGCGATGGACCGCACGAATACCGTTCACATTCCAGGAGTAAAGCTTCACGGCCGATTATCTCATTCGACGAAGCGCGTCAGGTCGGAGCATTGCATAAGAACGCCGTGCATCGGCGGCTTCGCGCGCAGGTGGACTGAATTCACTGGATTCGCTGGCTGAAGCTTACTCCATAAGCCGCCGGCCGGATGAGCAGCACCGGATCCGCGGAGGGCTCGATGCCGGCCGTGAGATTTAGCGGACTGAACATGATCGACTTCTGAGCGGTCGCCTGATCCTTGACGGTTTTCGTCAAGGTAAGGGTACCCAGGGAGACGAGTTTGCGATCCGGCGGCCACGTCGAGGTATCGTCGTCGAGCGCATCGCCCTCGCCGGCTACTTGTGCCAACAGGCGAAATTTGACCGGTCCGCGGGTGATCCGCTGCGGCAACTCGTCCATCAGGTAATTCGGGGCGGCTTTCGCCGCTTCCGCGGC
Organism: uncultured Gammaproteobacteria bacterium; assembly: GCA_963799885.1. GTDB lineage: Bacteria > Pseudomonadota > Gammaproteobacteria > Steroidobacterales > Steroidobacteraceae > Bog-1198. The sequence continues at coordinate 416,498 of CAWCYX010000011.1, forward strand.
CCCGAGTGCGTGCTCACCCGCAACCGGAATGATCTGGTAGCGGGCGTAGCTGCTCACGCCCTGTGCATTGGTGAACTTGAAGGCATTGACGCCGTAGAAGGCGAGGGTTGCAAAGCTAACCGGCGGCGGACGCGGCGTGCTCAGAAATTTTGCCGCCGCCGGATGAGCGGCGAGAAACTTCTCGATAGGCGTGGGCTTGGGAGCATCGGGCCCGCTCTGTGCGGCCGCCTGCAGGAACGCCAGGAAATCCTCCGGTGTTGCGACCGGAAAACTGTTTGCCGAGATGCTCACGATGTCCGTGGCGGCGCCGTCGGGCAGCGTGAAGCGGATCGCTATTCCGTGCGGACTGGCATTGGGATCCGCATCCGGCAGCGTGGGAACGCCGGTGGGATCGGAAAACCGAACCAACACCGGTACGGCTTTCGCGAAATGCGGTGCCTTGCTGAACGAGGCAGCGGCGGGGTCGGGCGAGAACGTTCCCTCGACCATGATTCCTTTCGCATGATTCGCTCGATAACCTTTGTGGGGACCGTTCGACAAAACGTTGAAGGCGTCTACCAGGGCGACCGGCAGCGGCTTCTTATCAGGCGCGGGCGCATCGGCGGCGAGTGCGTTGCAACAGGGTGCGAGTCCCAGGATGAGGGGCAGCGCGAAGCGGACATTGCGGCAGAAAACCATCTTGCCTCCTAGTGCGAAAACCAGAGTTTATAACGTGATCGATTGCAGTTTCAGCATCGCGAACTCGACGAAGGCCGATACTGCGGTCGGAATGTGCTGCCGGCTGGGCAGGACGATGTTCAGATCGGCACCGTCCCGGCGATAGCCCTGCAGCACATGAATGAGGCGGCCGGCACGCAGATCCGCGCTTACCATCACGGCGGGCAGCAAGGCCACCCCCAAGCCGGACAGGCAGCTTTTCAGCAGGATGCGCGGGCTGTTGGCGCTGAACCGTCCGGAGACCTCCACGTCTTCCTCGCCGTTCGGTCCTTGCAGCGTCCATGTCACCCGGCTTTGCCGGGTCGACCCGATCAGACAATCGTGGTGCGCCAGTTCCTGGAGCGTTTGCGGATGGCCTCGAGCAGCCAAATAGTCAGGGCTTGCCACCAGGTCGAAATGTTGCGATGTAATCTGACGGAACACGGAACGCATATCTCGGGATCGGCCGCCGCGAAATGCAACGTCGATGTCCTCGTCAAACAGGTCCGCCCGTGCATCGTTTAACACGAAATCCAGGCGCACCCGCGGGTGACGGCCCAGGAATTCCGCCACCCAGGCGATGTTGAAGAAATCGAGAAAGTCCGCCGGCGCCGCAACGCGCACCGATCCGCTGGGCGTGTCGCCGCCGTCCACCAAATCCTTGCCCGCTTCCACGACCCCGTCGACCGCAGGCGCGCAGCGATCGAAGAAGGCCTGTCCGGCCGCCGTCAACGCGAGCTTGCGGGTGGAGCGCTGCATCAGGCGCGTGTCCAACCCGGACTCGAGTTCGCGGATCCGACGGCTCAACGTGTTGGGCGGGACGCCCAATCGGCGTGCCGCTTCAGCGAAACTGCGCGCCCGCACTACTTGGACGAACATGCGCACGTCATTGAGATCAAGCATCGGATTCCTTCCATGAGCGGCATGGTCACTGCTGATTGTGCCACCTATTCAGCGGGGTGCGCGCAGGCTTTGGGTTGGCGCGGACAAGCCCCGCTGCGCGGACAGATGACGCTGGCGGTCGAATGTAGCGCGTCGGCAATCCAGGAAATATTGAGGACCTGCGACGCCGCGCGAATGTTGGCGGCGGCTTCGGCTGGAATCTCGCCGTCGCCCCCGCCCAGCCTGCAGGACTCGGCAACTGCGGCGACGACGTCCTCGCCGTCGAACCCCTGCGCCTCCAACGCGGGCAGCAGGTCGACGCCGACGGACAGCACATGTACTTCGTCCAGCGCGTCGCGCGTCAGCAGCGAGTGGCAGCAGTACAGCCGGGCGCGCCTCCCCTCCTGCATTACCGATATTTGCGATTTGGGCTTTTGAGTCGCGGCGGTGGATTGAGGGGCGTCTTTCAACAGGCGGAAGACCGCCCAACGCGGGCAGGGATCCGACACCAGACTCATGTTGCCCCACGGCAGAGGGATTCCGTTGCCGCGATACACCGCACGCAGAAATCCCGGTGGATAGGCATCGAAGAAATGCCAATGCCGGTACGGAGACACCGCCGTCATGCGGCGCATGACCAGGGCGGCGGTAACGCCGAGCTTGCGGCCGGCGGAGACGCTGTGCGCCTCACGGATCAGAAATCGGCGAAACGGTATGCGGGGGCACAGCAGTGCGCCCGCGAAAAAACTGCACTCGAAATCCCGCCAGGCATACAGCACGTCCTGCGCACCCATGCCGGCGGCGGAACTCGAAGCTTCGCCGTCCCCCGAATGCATGGCGCTGTGCGGCGAGATGGCCCCGTCGCCGTTGTGCAGCACCTTGTGGCCGATGAAGAACGCGAGTTCGTACTTCAAGCGCCCTTCCTGGCTGCGCAAACGCCGGTTGACCAGCACTGTTCCCGGCGCTTCGAATCGCGACCTGATCAATGCGCCGCCCTGCTGTCCGCTGCGCAGCTCTTCATCGAACCAGTTGACCTGCAAGCCGTGCCGCTTGCAGATCGACATCAGCGCATCGAGGGTCAGGGGCATCTCGCGGGCGCCGCATTCCTCGGCGGCCCGCTCGATGTCGGGGAAATTGTTGTGGCGCGTTTCCTGCCAGACCCGAATCAGCAATTGCGCGAATTGCCGTCCGGTGGTGCCGGTCTGGGACAACAGTTCCGGCAGCGCGTTCTGCAAGAGTTCGTGAGAGAAGAGAAAAGCCGGTTCCAGCGGCATCGCTTCCAGGCCGCCGCGCTCGCGCTGCGCCGGCGCCACTTCCACCTCGGTGTTTTCGTCCAGGAACCAGCGCGAATCCTTGCCGAATATGCCGGCCAACATCTGGAGCATCTGCGGCGAGGGCATGCGCTTGCCCGTCTCCACCATGCTCAGATAGGACACCGAAGGCGCCCCGGCAACGTCGATTTGCACGCAGCGGGCGGATAGCTCATCCAAGGTAAGCCCATTGCGCTTGCGCAGCGAGCGCAACTTGGCGCCCAGGAAATGTCCCTGGCGTATCAGACCTGCCATAAATCCCCCACTGTGGCCGTCCTGTCAGATTGTGTGAAATTCACATTGTGAAATTTCTATTGTGTAAATAACCTCGCTAAACACTCTAATCTGCCGGCAGGTCGCGGCGCAAGCTCGCGCACCGTTTACTGCCTACATGTCTTATAGGAGACCGACGATGACCGAGCTGAGAGTCCCGAATTCGCGCTGGCATGGCGTCCAGCGTCCCTACACCCCCGCCGACGTCGCCCGTTTGCGCGGCTCCGTTCGCATCGAATATTCGCTGGCGCGGCTGGGTGCGGAGAAGTTCTGGAGCTTATTGCACAGTGAACCGGTGGTTGCAGGCCTGGGCTGCATGACCGGCAATCAAGCGGTGCAGACCGTTCAAGCCGGCCTGAAGGCGATTTACTGCTCAGGCTGGCAGGTGGCCGGCGACGCCAATTCTGCGGGCGAGATGTATCCCGACCAAAGCCTGTATCCGGTGGATTCGGTGCCGAAAATGGTCGAACGCATCAACAATGCACTGCTGCGTACCGACCAGATTCATCACCTGGACGGCAAGTCGCAGATCGACTGGCTGGCGCCCATCATCGCCGACGCCGAAGCCGGCTTCGGCGGCAATCTCAACGCCTTCGAATTGACCAAGGCCTTGATCCGCGCCGGCGCAGCCGCCGTTCATTTTGAAGACCAGCTGTCCTCCGCCAAGAAGTGCGGCCACTTGGGGGGGAAAGTCCTGGTGTCGACCAGCGAGGCCATCAACAAGCTGGTGGCCGCCCGCCTCGCGGCCGATGTTCTCGACGTGCCGACCGTTCTCATCGCGCGCACCGACGCCGATGCAGCGGATCTGCTGCTGTCCGACCATGACCCGCGCGATGCCGCCTTCATCACCGGCGAGCGCTCGTCCGAGGGCTTCTTCTACGTGCGCGCCGGCATCGAGCAAGCCATCGCACGCGGCCTCGCCTATGCCCCGTATTGCGATTTGATCTGGTGCGAAACCTCCAAGCCGGAGCTCGGCGAAGCGCGCCGCTTTGCCGAGGCGATCCATGAAAAATTCCCCGGCAAGCTGCTGGCCTACAACTGCTCGCCGTCTTTCAATTGGCAAGCCAAACTGAAGCCGGCGGCGATGAAGAGCTGGCGGGAGGAATTGGCCGCGATGGGATATCGCTTTCAGTTCATCACGCTCGCGGGCTGGCATGCGCTGAATCTCTCGATGTTCGAGCTGGCGTCGGCGTACCGCGAGGACGGCATGCTCGGATATTCGCAGTTGCAGCAGCGCGAGTTCGGCCAGGAAGCGGCCGGCTACCGCGCCGCCAAGCACCAGTCCTTCGTCGGCACAGGTTATTTCGACGCGGTTCAAACCGCCATCAGCGCCGGCGCCCATTCCACCGGCGCCATGGCGGGAAGCACGGAGACCGAGCAGTTCACGGCCCAGGCGGCCAAGTCCGCGCCGCGGCGCGACGTCGCCTAAGGAGCCTGGCATGAGCGCCGCGGCCGCGAGCGACACCGCCACCGCGAAGGAGCACGCGACGGCCATCGCCGAACACTTTCGTTCGTACAACGAGGAGTTCGGCCGGATAACGCGGCGCGCGGCACTCAATTTCCTCGCCGAGGACTGGCAGACCGCGCAATCCGATGCGGTGGCGCGCATCGAGCTCTACGATCTGCGGGTCACTCGCTGTGTCGGTGCCCTCGCCCATGACCTGCGCGAGCGCCGGACCGATGTACCGCTCTGGTCCGACATCAAGCGCGCCTACGAGATGCTGGTGGCGCGCCGGCCCGACAGCGATTTCTACCGCACGTTTTTCAACTCCGTCAGCCGCGAGTTGTTCGGCACCGTCGGCGTCAACCCCGAAGTGGAGTTCTGCGCGACCAACGTAGGACGCGCCTCGGGAGCGGTGCCGCTGCGCGTCTATCGCATCGGCGGCTCGCTGCCGGCGGCCGTTCGCGAAATCCTCGCCGATCTGCCGTTCGGCGCGGCCGTCGACGCTCAGGAAACCGCGGTCCACCGGATCAGCGCCGAAATCGGGCGCTACTTCGAATCCGGGCGGCAGAGCGGCGCGCCGGAGTCCATCGAACTGATCGACCCGGTTTTCTATCGCGGCATGCACGCGTTCGTGGTGGGCCGTCTGATCGGCGACAGCTCCATCACGCCTCTCGTCATCGCATTCACGAATTCTGCGCACGGCGTCAAGGTGGACGCCGTGATGCTGTCGCGCGCCGACGTGGGCTCGCTGTTCGGCTACGCACGCTCGTATTTCCACGTCGATCTTCCGGTGGTCAGCGCCGCGATCACGCTGTTGCGCTCGTTCATGCCGCGCAAGCCCGTCGACGAGTTGTACACGGTGTTGGGCCGCGCCAAGCAAGGAAAGACCGAGCGCTATTTCGCCTTGCAACGGCATTTGAGCACGTCCATCGACAGCTTCGTTCATGCCCCCGGGGAACGCGGCCTGGTGATGATCGTGTTCACGCTGCCCTCGCATGACCTGGTATTCAAGGTGATTCGCGATACTTTCGGCGCGCCGAAAACCAGCACCCGCGCCGACGTCATGGAGCGCTACCAATTCGTCTTCCGCCACGATCGCGCCGGGCGCCTGGTCGACGCCCAGGAGTTCAAGCGGCTACGCCTGCCGCGCGCGCGCTTCATGCCCGCACTCGCGGACGAGTTGCTGCAAGATGCCTCCTTGAGCTGCCGCATCGAGGGCGACGACCTGATCGTCGAGCACTGCTACATCGAGCGCCGCCTGCGGCCCCTCAATCTGTTTCTGCGCGAGGCCGAACCTGCGGCCGCCGAGGCTGCCATCATCGATTACGGGAACGCGCTGCGCGACCTCGCCTCGAGCAACGTCTTCCCCGGCGACCTGCTGCTCAAGAATTTCGGCGTGACCAGCCATCGGCGCGTCATTTTTTACGACTACGACGAACTGAGCCTGGTGACGGATTGCGTGTTTCGCGATCTGCCGGCGCCCACTTGCGAGGAGGAGGAAACCAGCGCCGAACCCTGGTTTCACTGCGGGCCGCGCGATGTGTTTCCGGAGCAATGGCTGCCTTTTCTGGCGATTCCACCCGCATTGCGCGGCGTCTTCCTCGAGCACCATGCGGAACTGTTGACGGCGGCGTGGTGGCGGTCGCAGCCGCCGCAGTCGGCGGACGCCGATCACTATCAAGTTTCGCCGCGAATCAACAGCGCAACGGGAAATTGATCGAAGAGTTCGCCCGGACTCAGTGCCCCATGCGCGGCCGCGCCGGTGAAATGGTTCTTCCAGGTTCCGCGCGGCAGCGGCAGCAGCGTATCCCCCCAATCGCCGGCCACCGTCAGGCTGAACCGCGGCACCACCGCGATCAGATTCTCGCCGCGGCGGAATGCCAGCACGTTTCCGAGATGCGCGCCCTGCGCCACCAGCGGCTGATACTTGCTCAGATCGGAGAACTCCTCCGGCCGTTCACGCCGCAGCGCCAACACGCGTGCCGTCAGCCAGAGCTTCGGCAGACCCGAGTCCCAGTCCCGTAACACTTCGGCCGCAGAGAGTTCGCGGCAGCGGCGCAGCAGCTTCGACCGCAGCTCGAAATCCACCGGCCGGCGGTTGTCGGGATCGACGAGGCTCAGGTCCCAAAGCTCCGTTCCCTGGTAGAAATCAGGCACCCCCGACACGATCATTTTGATGAGCGTCTGGGACAGGCTGTTGATGCGTCCCGGCAGCACGAGAGGCTGGACGAAGGATTCGAGGCTCGCGATGAATTCCGGCGTCTGATAGACACCGTCGACGAAGCCGCGAATGTTCTCCTCGTATCCGGTGTTCGGCTCGTGCCAGGACGTCCGGATCTTGGCCTCGCGGCACGCCTTCAGCATGTACTGCCAGCAGCGCTCCTGGCTCAGGGGCCACGCGCCGATGAGCGTCTGATACAGGAGGTACTCGGCGTGGCGGTCCGGCGTGCGATTCTTCCAGGCGGGTGCGTTCAACTGCGACCAGGCGTGCAAGCCTTCCGACCAGCGATCCGGGACTTCCGAGAGAACCGAAATTCGAGTCCGTACATCCTCGCTGCGCTTGTTGTCGTGGGTCGACGTCGCGAGCATGTTGTTCGGCCAGCGTTCGCTCAAGATATGGCAGAACTCGTGGAATTTATCCGCCGAGATTCCGACCAACGATGCCTGGGCGCCCACCTCGTTGCACGAGACGAGGCGGTCGAAGCAATAAAAGGTGGTGTCTTCCACACCCTTGGCCATGACGGCGGGCGCAAGTTGCTGCCATTGCGCGATGAAATCCTCGTCGAGTTCTTCCAGGTGCGGCTTTGTGAAAAGCGACAGGAGAAAGTCGAAGGCCGCCGCATCGACATCCGTCGAACCGATGCGCGCGCTCTGCACCGCTTCGGCGACGACGCGCCGGTCCTCCTCATGCAGCGTGTCGGCAGTGCGGTAGGTTCGATAAACCCCCAGCGCCACGGTCACCCTCGCCAGCGCCTCGCGCAGATGGCGCGGGCTGATGTCGCGGGTGCGCCAGCCGGCGCGCGCGCTATTGATGGCGGCCACCGCCAAACGCTCCAAGTCGGCCGAGAAGGTCGACTCGACGATCTCCCGCTTCTTTTCGCGCACCAGTGCGGCGAAATTCACGGGGTGGCCCGTGAAATCGGAGTACGTCGCCGTGAGCGCATCGATGCGTTGATCGTCCATCCAGAGACGATTGACCTTCGCGAGAAAGTCGTAACCCACCGTCCCGTCGATGGGCCAGTCGTTCATGAGGCGCTCGTCGTTTTCCAGAATCTTCTCGACGTACACACGCCCGTGGGGCAGGAACAGGCGCAATCTCTTGAAATAGGTCAAAGGATCCCGCAGACCGTCGGGGTGATCCACCCGCAGCCCGTCCACCTCGCGGCGCGCGACCATGGTCTCGATGCGCGCATGCGTGGCGGTCAACACTTGCGGCAATTCCATCCGGATGCCGGACAGCGAACCCACGTCGAAAAAGCGCCGGTAGTTGGTGAGTTCGCCCGCGAGCTTCCAACCGTGCAGCACGAAAAATTGCAGGCGCAAAATCGCATCCAGCCGTTCCGGCTCGTCTTGCAGGCCCGCCACCGCCGCCTGCAGGCGGCCGCCGCGAACCGCCTCCGCCAGCAATGTCTCCGCCCTGCCCGCATGCAACCGGTACAGGGCACGGTCCGCCTCGGTGGGCGCGACGCGGTGCAGCAGTAGCTGAAGTTGCCGGTAGCAGGGGTCGCGCGCCGTATCGGAGGCGGATGCCAGCACCTCCCCCCACGAAGCCGGGGCGAGCGGCCAGGTATTGTCGAAATGCCTTAAGCGCGGACGTCCGTCGCCGACTTCCAGCCGCAGTTCGCCGGCCTCCAAAGCCTCGCCATAGGCCCGCGCGAGCGTGCATAGGTGGACCCGGAAGGGCTGTGCGGCCGGGATCTTGATGTCGAAGAAGGCGGCGTAATTGCTGAACGGTCCATGGGCGAGAAGGTCATCCCACCACGGATTGTGCTGGGAGGCCGACATGTGATTCGGCACGATATCGAGGAGAATTTTGAGCTCGTTGGAGCGCGCCGCATCGACGAAACGGGCCCACGCGGCCTCGCCGCCCAGATCGTCGCTGATTCGGCTGGGATCGGTGACGTCATAGCCATGCTGGCTTCCCGGCACCGCCTGCAGGCACGGCGACAGGTAGACGTGGCTGATGCCGAGCTCGGCGAGGTACGGCAGGATCTTGCCCGCCGCATCCAGTGGAAATCCCGCGTGCAGCTGCAGACGGTAGGTGGCAACCCACTTAGCCGGTCCTTCGCCAGCGGAAGACCGGCTAGCGCCCATGGCTGAGTAGGACGAACGACCGGGCCGCCATTTCGACCATGCGGTTTCGCTTCACGGATTCGCGCCCAATGGGCAGGTCCGGACGCGCCGTATCGAATGCCACCCTCCACCCCGAGTGATACAGCTGATAGGAAATCCGGAAGGTCACCGGCTCATGATGCGCGTTCAGCAGCAGCAGAAAGTCACTGTCCTGTACGCACCGGCCCTCGCTGTCGCGAATCTCCGGCGCCATCCCGTTGAGAAACATGCCGAGCGTGCGCATCCACCCGCCCACTTCCCAGTCGTTGGCCTCCATGCGCTTGCCGTCCGCACGGAACCAAACGATGTTCTTGTCCGGATGAATCGCCTCGGCGTCGTTATGATAAAACGCGTAGCGATGAAAGTTCGGATGCTGCTTGCGGTAGCGGTTCACGCGTTCCGCGAATTCGAGGAAATTCTTGCGCCGCTCATCCAAACTCCCAGTCATACCACGACAACTCGCTATCCTGGCAATAGGCGTTGTTGTTGCCGAGCTGCGTGCGCGACAGTTCGTCGCCGCCGGACATCATGGGCACGCCCTGCGCCAGCATCAATGCGCACCATAAGTTTCGCTTCTGGCGCTCGCGCAGTTCGATGATGTCCACATCGTCGGTGGGACCCTCCACACCGCAATTCCACGCGTGGTTGTCGTCGGTGCCGTCGCGGTTCTCCTCGCCGTTCGCCTCGTTGTGCTTCTGCTCATAACTGACGAGATCTTGCAGCGTGAAGCCATCGTGCGCCGTCACGAAATTGATGCTGGCCGACGGCGGCCGCCGCGTCGTTTCGTACAGATCGGCGCTGCCGGCCAGGCGCGTCGCGATCTCCGAATGAAGCCCCATGTCGCCTTTCCAGTACTTGCGCACGGTGTCCCGGTACTTGCCGTTCCACTCCATCCAGCCCGGCGGGAAATTGCCGACCTGGTAGCCGCCGTCACCCAAATCCCAGGGCTCGGCGATCAACTTGACGGGCGCCAGCGTCGGATCTTGATAGATCGTGTCGAAGAAGGCCCCGAGCTGATCGACGTCCTTGAGCTCTCGCGCCAGCGCCGAGGCAAGGTCGAAGCGAAACCCGTCGATGTGCATTTCGGTGACCCAGTACCGAAGACTGTCCATGAGCAGCTGGATGGAGTGCGGGTGCACCATGTTGAGCGTGTTGCCGCAACCCGTGTAATCCATGTAATGGCGCGGATCGCCGTCGACCACGCGATAGTAGGCGAGATTGTCGATGCCGCGAAAGGATAGCGTCGGACCGGCGTGATTGCCTTCGGCGGTATGGTTGTAGACGACGTCGAGAATGATCTCGAACCCGGCGGTGTGCAGGTCCTTGACCATTTGCTTGAATTCCCGGACGACGTCGGCAGGAGTTCCGGGATTGCTCGCGTACGTCAATTCCGGCGCGAAGAAACCGAGTGTGTTGTAGCCCCAGTAGTTGCGCAATCCCCGGTCGGCGAGATGGCGGTCGTTCAAAAAGTAGTGCACGGGCATCAGCTCGATCGCTGTGACCCCCAATTGCCGCAAATGATTGATGACGGGCTCGGATGCCAGCCCCGCGTAGGTCCCCCGCAGCCCCTCGGGGATCCCAGGGTGCAGCTTGGTCATGCCGCGCACGTGAGCTTCGTAGATGATCGTCTCGTGCCCCTGATACGAGGGGCGCTTCTCCCCGCTCCAATCGAATTGCTCATCCGCGACGGCGGCCAGCGGCGCGAACGGCGCGCTGTCCCGATCATCGAAGGCGAGATCTCCGTTCGGATCCCCGACCTTGTAACCGAACAGCTCGTCCGCCCATTCGAGTTGGCGGCCGATCACTTTTGCGTAGGGATCGAGGAGCAGCTTATTCGGATTGAAACGCAGTCCCATCTCCGGCTCGTAGGGCCCGTGAACGCGGTATCCGTACAGCTGACCCGGTTTGATGTCGGGCAGATAAATGTGCCACGCACCATTGGTCCTTTCGCGTACGCGAATTCGCTGTTCGTTCTGCCCGGCGGGATCGAACAGGCATAGTTCGATATATTCGGAGCTTTCCGAAAACAGCGAAAAATTGACGCCGCGACCGTCCCAGGTGGCACCTCGGGGAAAACGCGATCCTGGGGCGAAAGTCACCGGCGGCGAGCACGAGTCTGCGTCGGCGGCGCCCTCGCCGCGGGTTCCCTCGAGCGACGTAGCCGTGTCCGCCACTCAGGAGCCTGCCCGGGTATTTCGCGTGAAGGGTGTGAAAGTCGACGTTTCCGCCAGTTCTAGCATCTTGTCTGCTGCCCTTGAATCCATTGGTTTTCCTCGATGTTGCTGTCCAGCAGCCCTTGTCTGTCACACAAATGAACTGTAGGGAAAAGCGCCATGGCAAGCAACCTTCGCTGCTGCACCGTCACCCCGCGTGCGCCTCAACCGGCCCTGTCTCAGCGGGCCACGTCCAATTGCGGATTTCCGGCATGTCCTCTCCGTACTTGTCGATGTAGAGTTTGTGCTCGACGAGCTTATCCTGCAGCTGCTGCTTCAAGTAAGCACCTTGGCTGCCCGATTGCGGCAGCCGATTGATGGCGTCGATCACCAGGTGGAACCGGTCCATGTCGTTCAACACCGTCATGTCGAACGCGGTGGTGATCGTGCCCTCTTCCTTATAGCCGCGGACATGCAGGTTTTCATGATTGCGGCGACGGTACGTGAGTCGATGAATCAGCCAGGGGTAGGCGTGAAACGCGAAAATCACGGGCTTGTTGCGCGTGAACAGTGAATCGAAATCGTAGTCGCTCAACCCGTGCGGATGTTCGGTATCCGGCTGCAGCTTCATCAGATCGACGACGTTGACCACCCGGATTTTCAGCGCCGGCAGATGCTGGCGCATGATGGACACCGCCGCCAGAGTTTCGAGAGTGGGCACGTCTCCGGCACAGGCCATCACCACGTCCGGATCGCTCTGTTGGTCGTTGCTTGCCCACTGCCAGATCCCGATGCCCTCGCTGCAATGTTTCACAGCGGCATCCATCGACAGCCACTGGGGCGCAGGGTGCTTGCCGGCGATGACCACATTGACGTAATGCCGGCTGCGCAGACAGTGATCCATCACGGAGAGCAGGCAATTCGCGTCCGGCGGCAGGTACACACGCACCACCTCTGCCTTCTTGTTGACTACATGATCGATGAACCCGGGATCCTGGTGGGTGAAGCCATTGTGATCCTGACGCCAGACATGGGAACTCAGCAGGTAATTGAGGGATGCGATCTTGACGCGCCACGGCAGCCCCGCCGTCACCTTCAACCACTTCGCATGCTGGTTGAACATGGAATCGACGATATGAATGAAGGCCTCGTAGCAATTGAAGAGGCCGTGTCTCCCGGTGAGCAAGTATCCCTCGAGCCAGCCTTCGCATTGGTGCTCGCTCAGCATTTCCATTACTCCGCCGGTGCGCGCGAGGTACTGATCGTTTTCCAGTGTGGCCGCCTGCCACTGCCGGTTGGTGGCCTGGAACACCGCTTCGAGGCCGTTCGAGACGGTTTCGTCCGGCCCGAATATCCGGAAATTGCGCGGCTCCGAATTCAGCTTGGCCACATCGCGCAGAAAAGGCGCGAGGACCCGGGTGTCGCCGCCCCCGCGGGCCCCCGGTACGGCGACGTCGACGGCGTATTCGGTGAAATCCGGCATCCGCAGGTCCCGCAGCAGTTTTCCCCCATTGGCGTTGGGATTCGCTCCCATGCGGCGATCGCCCGTGGGCGCGAGCGCGGCCAACTCGGATTTCAAGCGGCCCTGCGCATCGAAGAGTTCGCCCGGGCGATAGCTGCGCAGCCACACCTCCAACTGCGCGAGATGCTCGGGATTTTTCGCCGGATCCGACAACGGCACCTGATGCGAACGAAATGTTCCCTCGTTCGGCACGCCGTCGATCGTCTTGGGGCCGGTCCACCCCTTCGGCGAACCGAACACGATCATCGGCCAGCGCGGCCGTTCGGTATTACCCCGCTTGCGCGCCTCGGTCTGGATCCGCTGGATCTCCTCGACCACCGCGTCGAGTGTTGCCGCCATGGCTTGATGCATGGCGGTCGGCTCATGACCCACGACGTAGTACGGCGTCCACCCATAGCCGCGCAGGAGCTGCTCCAATTCCTCGCGCGAGATGCGCGCGAGCAGCGTGGGATTCGCAATTTTGTAGCCGTTGAGGTGCAGGATGGGCAGCACCGCCCCGTCGGTCGCCGCGTTCAGAAACTTGTTCGAGTGCCACGACGTCGCGAGCGGTCCGGTCTCCGCCTCGCCGTCGCCGATGACACAGGCGACCGTAAGGTTCGGATTGTCGAAAACCGCGCCGAACGCATGGCTCAAGGAGTAGCCGAGTTCGCCCCCTTCGTGAATGGAACCCGGACACTCGGCCGAGGCGTGGCTTGGAATGCCGCCGGGAAAGGAGAACTGCGTGAACAGGCGCTTGAGTCCGGCTTCATCCTGTCCCACGTTGGGATACACCTCGCTGTAGGTGCCCTCCAGATAAGTACCGCTGACCACCGCGGGACCGCCGTGGCCCGGTCCCGACATATAGATCATGTCGAGATCGTACTTCTTGATCGCCCGATTCAGATGCGTGTATAGAAAATTCTGGCCAGGAGTGGTTCCCCAGTGCCCGAGCAGCATGCGTTTGATATGCGTCAGGGCCAAGGGTTCTTTGAGAAGAGGATTGTCGCACAAATATATCTGGCCGACCGACAGATAATTCGCGGCGCGCCAATAGGCGTCCATATGCCGCAGCTCCTCGGGATTCAGGACTGCTTGCGGGGATAGGGGTTGTGTCATGTCGGAGATCCTTTTCGATTCAACTCAAGCAGCCGCACCGTCGCATCCGCGATCACGGACTCCTCGTCGGTGCGTATCACTCGCACCGCGACGGATCCCGAATCGGCCGACACTAACGCTGCGCCTTGTGCATTGCGCGCATCATCCAACCGGATACCCAGATATTGCAGGCCCTCGCAGATCCGGGTTCGTACGGCGTCCGCGTTTTCGCCGATGCCGCCGGCGAATACCAGCGTATCGACGCCGCCGAGCGCCGCCGCGAAGGCGCCGATCCATTTCTTGATTTGATAGCAGAACAGCGCCACCGCTTCGGCCGCTCGCGGATCCTCTGTCTCGCGCGCGAGTAGATCGCGAATATCCGAGCTGGTCTCCGACACCCCGAGAAGTCCGGATGCATGCGTCACCATCTTCTGAAACGCTGCGGCGTCCATCGATTCGGTCAGCGCGAGGAAGCTGATTACGCCCGGATCGAGATCGCCCGACCGGGTGCTCATCACCAACCCCGCCGTGGGCGTGAATCCCATACTGGTGTCGATGCATCGTCCGTCGCGAACGGCGGCGAGGCTCGCGCCGTTGCCGAGGTGCGCCAGGATCACGCGGCCGCGCGCGGCCGCAGGGTCTCCCATACGTCGCAGCTCCGCCATCAGGTAGGTATACGACAAGCCGTGAAATCCGTAGCGCTGCACGCCCTTCGACTCATAGCGGCGTGGTATGGGCAATACGGTCGCCACCCGAGGCATGGTGCGATGGAACGCCGTGTCGAAGCACGCAACCTGCTGCAAGCGCGGATGCATGCGGCCGATCGTTTCGATCAATTCGATCTCGCGGGGAAGGTGTTCCGGATCGTATGGAATGATGGTCCTCAGTTCGGCCAGCAAGGTCGGTGTGACGCGTTCCGGGCTCGAATGCTGCATGCCGTGCACGATACGGTGACCCACGGCGCGAACCGCGGCGAACCAAGGCTGCGCGCCGAGGTGGTCCAATAAAAGGACGACCGCCGACCGATGGTCGGCCGCGTCGACCGCGGTTTCTGTTCGCGACGTCGCACCGTGATGCATCTCGTCCACGCTCATCGTACAGCCGGCGAGGCCGATGCGGTCGATCTTCCCGCCGAGCAATTTCGCCGCGACGTCCGCGGCCTCGTACAGAGCAAAACGAATGCTCGAGGAACCGCCGTTGATCGTGAGTACTTGAGCCTGAGCCATGCGACGAGTCTGCCACAGTGTCCATGACAGATAGCGCGTCGCTGGGACGTAGGACAAACACCTACGCGACGCGACCGGGTTGTGCGGCGGCACGGCGCCGAGCACACTACGCGATTGGCTCGCGGCGCACCCACCAACCTGGAACAACACTCGAATGTCCTACTATCATTCCGTGGTTTGGATCGATCATCAGAAGGCCACCGTGTGGCAGTTCACCTCCACTCAACAAGAACAGACGCACGTGCACTCCCACGATCAACATCAGAAGGTACATGGCCGCAGGAGCACTCACGGTGGACATCAACATCCGGCTGATGCGAAGTTCTTCGAGGAAGTGGCCGCGGCGCTCTCGGGCACTCACGAGATCCTCATCATCGGACCGGCGGAGGCCAAACAGGAGTTTGCGAATTTCTTGCAAGCGAAGCACGCACTACTCGGCAAGGGCATCGTGGCGGTGGAGACCGCCGATCATCCGAGCGACGCCGAAGTCTTGAGTTACGCGCGCCGCCACTTCAAGGCGCTCGATCGAATGTATAATCCGGACGTGGGCGACGCCGGGGGCAGCGGAGCCTCGACTCCGGCTTGACGGCGGCCGCTGCTCGCAATCAGTATGAGCCCCCGAAGCCGCGGATCGAACCAGCCAGATGAAAACGAACATCACGAGGAAGACGCAGACAGGCTCCAGGGTCAAGCGCTGCGCCATCCTATGCATCTGTGCGGCATTGACCGGACCGGTCTTCGTCGGCCAAGCATTCGGTGTCGACGTGAACTCGCTGTCGACCGCGGACGCATCTGCGGGACTTAAGAAAGCGCTGAGCCAGGGAATCGACGTAGCGGTGGGCAAACTGGGCGTGCCCGGCGGTTTCTTGAACGATCCGAAGGTCAAGATTCCCCTGCCGCCGAAACTTGCCAAGGCGGAAAGTGCTATGCGCATGCTGGGAATGGGCGGCCAAACCGATGAGTTGGAGACCGCCATGAACCGGGCCGCGGAAGCCGCGGTTCCCGAGAGCAAGGTCCTGCTGCGGCAAGCCTTGAAACAAATGAGCGTCGCCGATGCGAAACAAATACTGACCGGCGGCAACGATGCGGCCACCCAGTATTTCAAGCGCGTCACCAATGCGCCTCTACAGGTGAAATTCGCGCCCATCATCGATCGCGCCATCCGCAAAGTGAAACTCGCGGAAACCTATGATGCCGTTGCCCAGAAGGGCGTCGCTCTAGGTGTCCTGAAACCGGAGGATGCGTCGCTGCAGTCCTACGTGACTCAGAAGACCCTCGACGGCCTCTATTCGATGATGGCGGAGGAAGAACGCGCGATTCGAGCGGACCCGCTGGGTCAAGGCAGCGCGTTGCTCAAGAAGGTATTCGGCGCACTGCGCTGACACAACCCGCTTGCCGGAGCGCATCGCGCCCGGTACCATTGCGGACCCTGACCACCACGCGGAGCCAGCTATGAGCATAGCGTCGGAATTCAAAGAATTCGCCATGAAGGGCAACGTGGTCGATCTGGCGGTCGGCGTGATAATCGGAGCGGCCTTCGGAAAAATAGTCTCTTCGCTGGTGGGCGACGTCATCATGCCTCCTCTGGGCGAAATCATCGGTGGCGTGAATTTTTCCGACCTCGCGGTCAACCTCGGCAAGGATCCGACGGGCAAAGACGTACTCCTCAAATACGGCGCCTTTCTGCAGGCGATTTTCGACTTCATCATCATTGCGTTCGTATTGTTCATGGCGATCAAAGGCATCAACCGCCTCAAAAAACCGCCGCCTCCGGTGGTAGAAGCGCCGGCCCCGCCGCCTAAGTCCGAAGTGCTGCTCGAGCAAATCCGGGACCTACTCGCGAAACGCGGGTGAGCCTCTCACCCTGCGTGGCGCAGCGCGAGAAACCACGCGCCGCCCAGCAGCAGCCCCGCGATGGCGCCGCTCGTCCGTTGCAAGGCGGCGCTGCGGGTACGTGGCAGTCCGGCGTGCGCAAAAATCCATCCCACCGCGGTGCCGCTCATGAACCCCAACAGATGGCCGAGCACATCGACATGCTCGGTCCCCGCCCCCAGGAGCGCGAGCAGGCATACTCCGGCGAATAGCGGCGCCCAGCGATAGAAGCGCCGATCGCGGAGCTTGCGCCGCTCGCCCCACCCGAAGCCCGCGAGCAACCCGAGTGCCGCGAATACCGCCGTCGAAGCTCCGACCGCCCGATGCCCGGAGGGCGAGACCAGCATATCGACCATGTTGGCCGCCGCCCCGGACACTAGAATACTGAGCCACGCGCATCCCGGGCCGAACATCCGGCCGGCGAGCACCCCGATCCCGATGCCGAATAGAAGATTGCCGAGAAGGTGCTCCTGATCCAAATGCAAGGTGAGGGCGGTCACGGCGCGCCACCACTCCTCTGCCGCACCGGCCTTCGACTCCAGCGCACCTGCGCCCAGCCAATCGATTCCGAACAATTCGATACCGGCGCAGTACGCCACGAGGATCAGGACGAATGCATACATGGCGGCGCCTATGGCGCTGCCGGCGAAGGGCACGAACGGCGCGGGCGCTTCGCGCCGCACGACTCGCTCCGCCGTGTAGCGTGTCAGTTCCTCGGTGGCCGCTTGCGCCAGCGGGGGTGCAACCAGCAGCAACCACTCCCCGTCCGACACGACCCGCTCGTACGGGATTTCGAGGGCCTCCAGCACCAACGCGTACTCGAAGCACGCCGCCTGCGAGCCGCGAAATACGGACACCGAGGGCGCGGCGCCGAGACCCTGGTGCGGCGGCTCCGTGGTGCTCATGCGGACCCATCATGCCAGTTTCTCGCACGACGATGGGGTCGCCGTACCGCGGGGCCGCCGCAGCGCTGGGCCGCCGTCAAGTCGCGCGTGGCCGATCGCTGAGCATGCGGTAGATCCTCAGCACTTTCGGCACATAGGCCATGGTTTCCGTGAATGGCGGTATCTGCCCGCCGTTCCGCTCCACGGCGTCCTCGCCGGCATTGTATGCCGCGAGAGCCAGGCGGACATCCTGACCGAACCGGTTCATCAGGAATTTAAGGTAGTGCGCACCGGCGTGCACGTTCTGTTTCGGATCGTACGCATTCGAAACGCCGAAGCGCGAGGCGGTCGCGGGCATGAGCTGCATCAAACCGACCGCGCCTCGTTTGGACACGGCGCGCGAGTTGAAGCCCGACTCCACCACGATCACGGCCCGCAAGAGATTGGGTTCGACCGCGGCGGATAGCGCCGCCTTTTCGATGATGGAATCGTACTGCGAGGCACGGGCGAGCAGCATCGAGTCATAGCGCTCGCCACTTGCCGTCCGGTCCTCCGGCGACAGCACCAGCAGCCGGTAGCGATTGTTGTCGGGTACATCGGTGTAGTGGCGGACGCCGTCGGCATCCACGAAGGAATAGATGCGCGGGCGCGCGCCGGCGCCGCTCGCGGCCAGCAGCGTGGCAATCAATAAGACATATTGGGGTCGCATGGGCTCGGTGTCCTCACGCCGCAGCCTAGCGTGAACGGCACGGACCCGATGGGACCTGCATCACGCGGCCTGTATAATCGTAGGCTTGCCGCAGCCGTG
>CAWCYX010000012.1:0-427060 GCA_963799885.1 uncultured Gammaproteobacteria bacterium
GGCCGATGGCGCAGCACAGCGCCGCAAATCGTATCCTCGCGCCGTCATCAGCCGTCATTCAGTACCCCATTTCGTCTCGACCTGGATGCCGATCGATCTCAGGAAATCGTTCGGCAGGATGCCGCCGGCACTGACGATCACCGCGTCATTACGCAGCTTGAGTTCCTTGTCCGGCTTGCTTCAACACCACTTCGTCGGCATGAATTTCGCGGACCTGAGAATTCAGCAGCACTTTCAGCTGGCCTCTGGCGCTCGCTGCGTCGACGCGCTGACGGTTGCGCTGCTTGGCGCGCTGGAACGCTTCACCGCGGTACGAGAGCGCGACCGCGGTGTCGCCGAGCTCGGCGATGCTGGCCGCGGCCTCGAGCGCGCTGTCGCCGCCGCCGACCACGATGACCTGCTGACCTCGATATTGTTCGGGATCGATCAGGCAATAGACGACTTTCGACAGCTCTTCGCCTGGAACGCCGAGTTTGCGCGGCGTGCCGCGCCGCCCGATTCCCAGCAAGACGGTGCACGCAACGTATTGCTTCTTGTTGGTGTCGCACGTGAAACGCACCATCCTTGTTTTCGATGCTTTCGACCCGCTCCTGGTAACCGATCTTCAGTCCGTTCCCCTGGCATGCCTGGTTCCAGAACTTCAGCAGCTCCTCCTTGGAGGTATTGCGAAATTGGACCTTGCCGACGATGGGCAAATCCACCGGCGCGGTCATCACCAGCTTGCCCCGGGGATATTGAAACACGGCGCCGCCGAGCGCCTCTTGTTCGACGGTCTGGTACGACAGTCCCATTTTCTTGGCGGCGAGAGACGCGGCGAGGCCTGCCGGGCCCGCGCCGACGATGAGTACATCGAGCGCCCCGGAACGCTTCACGCCGGCCTTGGCGATGGCTTCGAGCGCCTGCCTGCCCTGCGTCAGGGCATTCTTGATGAGGCCCATGCCGCCCAATTCGCCCGCTACGTAGATGCCGGGCACGTTAGATTCGAAGTTGGGCTGGAGCAATGGTATATCCAAGCCACGCCGCGCCGTGCCGAAGACCAAAGTGATTGCATCGAAAGGGCATGCGGTTTTGCACGCCCCATGCCCGATGCAGTCCGTAGGACCGATCAGCACGGCCTTACCGTTGATGAGTCCCAGCACATCATGATGAGAAGTTTCCGGGCAGGCCTTCACGCACGCTCCGCAACCGAGACACTTGCTGTCGTTGATGAGGGGATGCAATGACGCCGGCTCGGTCATCCCGGCCGCGACCGTATCCTCCAGCGTTTGCCGATGACGCCCCTCTGTGCGCCGCTGGCGCCAGACATAGACGGCGGTGATCACCGCAAACGGAACCGCATAAATGACTAAAGAAAAATCCATGCTTGACGGGCTCGAGACGCTAGGGAGGAAGGGTAGATCACGCTAAAGCTCATTACTTCAGCATTCCGTGAGTTTGGTCACTTGGCGCACCCCGCGAAAGTGTCGCATTTTGCACACATTGTATTGATTGAATTGACCAGGACTACACTCCGCTGCTGATAGGAGCATAACGCCGCGAGCACGACTCGGTCAGCCAGTAATCCAAGGGTTTTGAGAGGGATATTAATGCCTTTATTTTGGTTCATCGCGGGAATACTAACCACGCTGGCCCTCCTCGTCGTGTTATCGCCGTTGCTGCGCAGCATACCGGGCCTCGGGTCGTTGCCGGCGGCTCCCTGGCAAGGATCGGCGGTTGCAATTGTGACCGTAGCCGCATTTTTCGCATTTCACGCTTGGCTGGTCCGCCCCGACGTGGCAGGCAAGCCCAGCTCGCCCGTCGCTGCCACCGGCGGGCTTTCCGGCAACGCAGGCGCCTTCGGCACTGCAGCGAAGGTATTTGGCGAAGCGACCGGTCCGGCAGCGGGCCCGGACGGCGCCCCAAATCCGGCCCCGAAACCCGGCGCAGGGTCGATGGACAGTGCCATCGCATCATTGGAAGCGCGCCTCGCCAAGGGGGGCGGTACGCCCGATGACTGGGAGCTGCTGGCAAAGTCATTCGAGTTTCTCGGCCGTCCGGCCGATGCGGCGAAGGCACGGGCGAAACAACTGCCGGCATTGGCAGGGGACCCGAAATCATCCGCACCAGCTGTGGCCGCGGGATCGCTTCCCGTGGGATCGCCAGCCCCCGCTTCGGCGGCCGCCGGTTCGCCGGCCGCCGGATCCGGTATGGCCGTCAGCGGCGAAGTGACGCTGGCCGCCGGCTTGGCCGCCAAGGCGACTTCCGGTGAAACGCTCTTCATCGTGGCCAAGTCGGTCGATGCACCGGGCATTCCGGTCGCCGTGTTTCGCGGCAGTGTCGGCAACTGGCCGCTCAAATTCACGCTGGATGATTCGCAAGCGATGATGCCCGGACGGAACCTGTCGAACGCCGGCCGCGTGACCATCGAGGCGCGCATTTCTCAAAAGGGTCAACCGTTGCCGGCCGCCGGAGATTTGCAGGGATCGAGCGGCGTCATCAATCCGGCGGACCAAAAGCCGCTCAAGATCACCATAGACCGCGTCATCTCATGAACACCCTTGCGGCCAACATTCCGGTTACCAAGAAGCTGCCGCGTCTGCGCTGGCCCATCATTTGGACCGTCGCGGTCGCGGCGTTGATCTTGTGGGGCATGCACGCCCACCTCGAGCGCTACATCACGCCGCAGCGGGGCGTCGGCTATTGGCTCGGAATCACCGGCGGCTCGATGATGCTGTTGTTGCTGGTGTACTCGGCGCGGAAACGCGTCTCGTGGCTGCGTTGGATGGGAAGCATCCCTGCCTGGTTCGAATTCCACATGGTTCTCGGCGTCGTCGGCCCGCTGCTGATCCTGTTTCATTCCAACTTCAGCTTGGGCGCCACCAACAGCAACGTCGCGCTCATCTGCATGCTGCTGGTCGCCGGCAGCGGCGTGGTCGGCCGTTACATCTACACGCGCTTGCATGCGCACATGGACGGCAACGAAGACACGCTCGAACAATTGAGAGCGGTGGGTAATCGGCTGCGTACCCAAACCACGTCGATCGCCTTCCTGCCGGGACTTTTGGACGCGATCGACGAGGTGGAACGGCAATACATCGCGCCTCCCAAGGGCAGCATCGCCCGGTTCATTCACTTGTTTTCGGGACCTTATCGCATTGCTAGGGCCCGCTGGGCGCTCCACCGCGAGATCAAGCACGCGGTGAGCAAGGCGCTGATGCGTGACTCGCCGCTGATCGCCAAGCACGCACACCGCATTGCCGAGGTCGCGCGCCGCTACGCCGATCGGCGGATCGAGGCCGGCCGGCGCACGTCCGAATACAAATTGTATGCACGACTGTTCTCGTTTTGGCACGTGCTGCACATCCCGCTGTTTTTCATGTTGCTGATTGCCGGCATCGTGCACGTGATTGCGATCAACGTGTACTAGACCCAGGTGATGCGTGCGCGGGGATGTCGAAATGCAAGAGAGGCGGCTTGGCTGATGGCTATCTCCTTGATGTGCTTCTCCAGTACATTCGCCGCCAATATGGAAACGCTGCTGATGCCTGGCAAGGTCTCCCGCGCGCACATAAAACAGGAAAACGATTGCGCCAACTGCCATGACCGCTCCAACGTCAAGACTCAGAGTTCGCTGTGCGTGGATTGCCACAAGCCCATCGCCGCGGATCTCAAGCAGCATCAGGGCTATCACGGCCGCATGACGAATTCCGGCGTCGGCGAATGCCGGGCTTGCCATACCGAGCATAAGGGCCGCGATGCCGATATCGTGCAGCTAAGCCGCGCGCAATTCGATCACCATGTCACCGACTTCGCGCTCGAGGGCGCACATGCGGCGCTCACCTGCGACGCCTGCCACAAGAAGGGCGAAGCCTGGCGCAAAGCCCCCGCCGGCTGCGTCGGGTGTCACAAGAACGACGACGTGCACCACGGCCAATTCACGCAATCATGCGGCGAATGCCACAGCTCTTCGAGCTGGACCGGCGGAAAGTTCGATCACGACAAGACGGACTTCAAGTTGACGGGTACTCACGAAACCGTGGCCTGCAACGCCTGCCACGTCGCAGGCCACTACAAGCAGACACCGAAGACCTGCAACGGCTGCCACGCCACCGACGATGAACATCGGGGCGCGCGGGGCGAGGACTGCGGAAAATGCCACACCACCAAGGAATGGAAGACGGCGAAGTACGATCACCTCAAGGAGACGGGCTACGACCTGCTGGGCGTGCACGACCGGATCAACTGCGTCGCCTGCCATCGGAGCGGCAATTACAAGGACAAGATCCCCAAAGACTGCAACGGCTGTCATGAAGCCGACGACGCCCATGCGGCCCGATTCGGTCAGAAATGCGAGGACTGTCACGACAACGATCATTGGCCGCTCAAGGACTACGACCATACCGGGCGCCACAAGTTTCCGCTGGTGGGCGCGCACGCGAAGATCGATTGCTACGCCTGCCACACCGCCACCGTCGCCACTCAAAAGCTGGCCAAGGACTGCGTCGGCTGCCACAGCAGCGAAGATCCGCATGCCGGCAAACTCAAGGACGGATGCGAAGCCTGCCACGGCCAGCAAACCTGGCGGTCCGATGTGGTGTTCGATCACGACCTGACGGACTTTCCGCTAGCGGGGCTGCATCGGGTCGTCAGCTGCGCGCAATGCCACACGACACTCGCGTTCAACCGGGCGCCGGCGACCTGCGACGAGTGCCATTCGCACGATGATGTGCACAAGGGCGGCCTCGGCAAGAAGTGCGAGAGCTGCCACTCGACGAACGGATGGCAGATTTGGACCTTCGATCACGCCAAGGAAACTCATTTTCCACTCTTGGGCGCTCACAAGAAGCTGCAGTGCGCCGATTGCCATCACGTAACTCCAGGCACGGTGAAGACGCCGTCGCAATGCGGGAGCTGTCACAACAAGGATGACCGGCATCTCGGTCAGTACGGCGCGCAGTGCGATCGCTGCCATTCCGTCGATACGTGGAAAGGCGCAAGGATTCAATAGGCGCCATGATGAACCGCCGCCCCTCAACAAGAAAAATCGGGCTGTTCGCAAGGTCATTCATCGTCATCGCATTGCTCGCGGCGGCGCTCTTGAGTTTCGTGCCGTCGATGCAGGCGGCGGCTGCCGGTGCGGCGCCGATCACCCTGTCCTTCGATCACCTATCCACCGGCTTCGAGCTCGACGGCGTACACCGTGACCTGCCATGCGAACAGTGCCACTTGAATGCGGTGTTCAAGGGAACGCCGAAAAATTGCGGCGTCTGCCACATTACCGGCTCGGTCTATAACGCGACACCGAAAACTCAGACGCATATCCAAAGTTCGAACAACTGCGTCGCTTGCCACAACACCATCTCATTTCGTCCCGATGTGCACTTCGATCATCGTGAAGTCATGGGCAGCTGCGTCAGCTGCCACAACGGCACGATTGCGCAGGGTAAGGACCCCAAGATCCATCCCCAGACCAGCGACGCCTGCGACGCCTGCCACACGGTGATGAGCTGGAATCCGCCCAAGGCGGTGGATCACACCCAAATACCTCTGGCGGTCCAAGGCTTCTGCATCATCTGCCACAACGGCACCTCGGCAACGGGCCAGAACAAAGGCCATCTCCTCACCTCGCTCGAGTGCGGCGATTGCCATCTGACGACGACCTGGCTCGGCGCGAATTTCGATCACACAGGGATCAGAACCGGCTGCTTCAGCTGTCACAACGGCACCAAGGCGGTGGGCAAGCAGGGCAACCACATGCCCACCTCGAATCTGTGCGAGAACTGCCATACCACGGGCATCGGCACGGCAACGCCCAACTGGGTGCCCTCCACCTTCGACCATACGCAGATGTCGGTGCAGACCTGCGCGACCTGCCACAGCGGCACTGTCAAGATCAGCACCGGTTTCGTGTCCGGCTCGCCCTCCAATCACGTGCCCCTGGTGCCGGCGGCCCCGGACTGCGGTGTGTGCCACGGCAACACGCCGACCGCCGAGACCTGGACGGTGCTGGCCGCCAGCATCCCGACGCTGCACTCCGGCTTGCCTGCAATGAAAGGCAATTGCATCCTGTGCCATGCGGGGCAGACCTTCGCCGGGGTGCCGGCGCCGTACATCCCCATGTCGATTTCCGGCATCTCGCCGACGAAGAAAACGCCGCTCGCACCGCCGCACATTCCCATCCTCGCAGGCACCGATTGCAGCGTCTGCCATGGCTACGCGTATAACGCGGGTGGGTTCGGTCCGGCGACGGCGATGAGCGCCACCACGCACAAGGCGGTGTCCACCACTTGCGACGTCTGCCACGACACGGGCAAGAGCTTCTACACCGGCAGCGGTACGCCGCTGCAGCTGCGGCCCGCCGACCATATCAAGAGCACCGACCCTGGCATGGCCACCGGCGACTGCTCGGCTTGCCACAACACCACGGACTGGACAAGCAAAGTCATGCCGGTCGGGCATATGCCGAATCCCAGCAGTCTACCCTGCAGCACCTGCCATGCCTCGGCGCCAAGCGACTACACCCCAGCGACACTCGCGGCGAATTCCGTGCTGCACACCGGCATCACCGGCAATTGCGGCCTGTGCCATGGCAACAACGTCGCGGCGCTGACCTGGGCCACCAATTTCACGCCCAAGGACGCGTTGCTCACCCCGTCGCACATTCCATATCTCGCAGGCACCGACTGCAGTTCCTGCCACTCCTCGAGCACGTATGCGGTGGGCACCTTCGGGCCGATGAACATGACCCAGGCCAAGCACGCCTTCGTGCCCACCGCCTGCGACACCTGCCACGAGAAGGGGCTTTCGTTCTACATGGGCGCGGCCAGTCCCGCTCTCCAGGGGCGCCCGGCCGATCACACCTCCGGCCAGATGGTGGCGCCGAACGACTGCGCCATGTGCCACACCACGGCAAACTGGAACAGCACGGCGCTGCCGGCGGGCCACATGCCGAACCCCGCCAATCTGGCCTGCACGATCTGCCATCTCAGCGCGCCGAGCGTCTATACGCAGCCCACGCTCGCCAGCAATGCGGTATTACATACCGGCATCACCGGCAACTGCAGTCAATGCCACGGCGCAACCACGGCGCTCACCTGGTTCAATAATTTCACGCCCAAGGATGCGGTGTTGACGCCGGCCCACATTCCGTACGTGGCCGGCACCGACTGCAGTTCCTGCCATTCCTCGAGTACGTACGCCGCGGGCACCTTCGGGCCCATGAACATGACTCAGGCCAAGCACTCGTTCGCTGCCACGACCTGCAACACCTGCCACGAGGCGGGCCTCACGTTCTACATGGGAGCGGCCAGTCCGGCGCTGCAGGGCCGGCCTGCCGACCACACCGGCTCCTTGGCAGCTCCGGCAGACTGCAGCGGCTGCCATACCACGGCGAACTGGAACAGCAGCAATCTGCCGGCGGGCCACATGCCCAACCCGGCCGCGCTCAATTGCACGATCTGCCACACGGCTGCGCCGACCAACTACGTCACACTGGCGGCGAATTCCGTGATGCACACCGGCATCACCGGCAACTGCGGGCAGTGCCACGGCGCCATGACCGCGCTCACCTGGTACAACAATTTCACGCCCAAGGACGCGATTCTCACGCCGGCGCACATTCCGTACACCTCAGGCACGGATTGCAGCTCCTGCCACACCTCGAGCACCTACGCCGTCGGCACCTTCGGACCCACGAACATGACCGCGGCCTTGCATGCCTTCGTACCGATGACTTGCGTCACGTGTCACGAGACGGGCAAGAACTTCACCCTGGGGGCTTCGACTCCGGCATTGCAGACTCGGCCGCCCGACCACATCGCCAGCGGCGACGCGAACCAGAAAACAGGCGACTGCTCGATCTGCCATACCCCCGTCAGCTGGGTCAGCAACACGCTGCCCATCGGCCACATGCCGAATCCGGCGAACCAAGCGTGCGCGGTGTGCCATACCGCCATCAGCGGAACATTCGCGAGCTACGCAATCCTGGCGAGCATCGCGGCCCTGCACACCGGCATTACCACGGGCTGTGCCCAATGCCACGGCGCCGCGACACAGCTCACCTTCTACAACAACAACGATAACCCGAAGGACGGCGTGCTCACCCCCGCGCACATTCCGTACATCTCCGGCACTGACTGCAGTTCCTGCCATGCGCAGAACTATGTCACGGGCGGCTTCGGTCCGACCAACATGACCGCGGCCACGCATGCGTTCGTGCCGACCGCCTGCGACACCTGTCATGAAGCGGGACTGACTTTCTACATGGGTGCGGCGAGCCCCGCGCTGCAGGGTCGGCCGACCGATCATATGGCCCCCACCGGAACGGCACAGCAGCAAACCGGCGACTGCTCAGGCTGCCACACCACGGCGAACTGGAACAGCAATCTATTGCCGGCCGGGCACATGCCGAACCCCGCCGGCCAGGTCTGCTCTGTGTGCCACATCGCGATCACCAACACGCAGGCCAGCTATGCGACCTTGGGAAGCATCGCGGTGCTGCATACCGGCATCACCACGGGCTGTGCGCAATGCCATGGCGCCACGACGCAGCTCACCTTCTACAACAACAACGACAATCCGAAAGACGGTGTGCTCACGCCTGCGCACATTCCGTACATCTCGGGAACCGACTGCGGTTCCTGCCATGCGCTGAACTATGTCGCGGGCGGCTTCGGCCCCACCAACATGACCGCGGCCAAGCATGCCTTCGTGCCGACGACTTGCGACGCGTGTCACGAGACTGGCTCAAATTTCTACCTCGGCGCTTCGACTCCGGCATTGCAGACTCGGCCGGCCGACCACATCGCGAGCGGCGACGCGAACCAGAAAACCGGCGACTGTTCGATGTGCCACACGCCCGTCGGCTGGTTGAGCAACACGCTGCCCATCGGCCACATGCCCAATCCGGGAAATCAAGCGTGCACCACCTGCCACATCGCGATCGACGGTACCTTTGCCGGCTACGCGACGTTGGGCAGCATTCAGGTACTGCACACCGGCATCAGCAGCAACTGCGGTCAGTGCCACGGCAGCCCGTCGGGAGTGCTGACCTTCTACAACAATAACGACCCAATCAAGGCGGCGGTGCTCGCGCCCGGCCATATTCCTTACATCTCCGGCACCGACTGCAGTTCCTGCCACGCGTCGAACTACGTCACCGGGGGCTTCGGCCCGACGCAGATGAGCGCGGCCAAGCACGCCTTCGTGCCCACGGCCTGCGACTCCTGCCACGAGAAGGGGTTGAGCTTCTACGTGAACCCGGCGGCCACTCCATTACAGGGCCGTCCTGCGAATCACACCGCCGGCACGCAGGCCACCGGCGACTGCTCGGGTTGCCATAACACCACCGACTGGACATCACAGGTAATGCCGACCGGCCACATGCCGAACCCCGGGGCCCAGGCGTGCTCGGTGTGCCACATTGGGGCGCCGACCACCTACAGCACGTTCGCGAGCGTCTCGGTTATACACACCGGCATCAGCGGCAACTGCGCACTATGCCATGGCGACGCGACGGCTCTGTCCTTCTACAATAATGGGGACGTCCCGAACGAAGTCCCGAAATTCGCGGATTCGGTCACCCATATTCCATACTTGAATGGCGCCGATTGCAGCTCCTGCCACACGCCGCCGAACTACGTGAGCGGCGGATTTGGTCCGGCGACGGCAATGAGTGCGGCCAAGCATGCCTTCGTGCCGACTACCTGCGACACTTGTCATGACACCAATAAGGGTTACTACACGGGTACCGGCACCGCACTGCAGCTGCGGCCGCCGACCCACATTTCGGCACCGAACCCTGCGAGCCAGGCGACCGGCGACTGCTCGCTCTGTCACAACACGACTGACTGGACGTCCCCCACGACGCTGCCCAATGGGCACATGCCGATTCCCGGTACGGCGACGTGTTCGGTGTGCCACACGGCAATCGTCGCGGGCAACATCAACAGCTACGCAACGCTGGCACCCATTAATATTCTGCACACCGGCATCGCCAACGGTTGCGCGCAATGTCACGGTGGCACAACGCAGCTGACGTTCTATAACAACAATGACAATCCAAAGTCCGCGGCGTCGCTGTCGCCCGCGCACATCCCCGCCTTCAACGGCGAGGATTGCAGTTCCTGCCACACGACGAACTATGTCACCGGTGGCTTCGGCCCAATGAACATGACCCAGGCCACGCACTCCGGTGTCGGCAGCACGTGCAACAGTTGCCATGAAGCGGGCCTCTCGTTCTACATGGGCGCGGCCAGCCCTCTCTTGCAGGGGCGCCCCGCCGATCACACGGCCGGCAACATGGCGACGCCGAATGATTGCAGCCTGTGTCACACGACGGCGAACTGGGTCAGCTCCACGCTGCCGACGGGCCATATGCCCAATCCGGGCAACCAGACATGCAACGTCTGCCACACCGCTGCGCCGGCCAGCTATGTCACCTTGGCGGCGAATTCAGTACTGCACACCGGCATCACAAATAACTGTTCGCAGTGCCACAGCAACACGTCCACAGCGCTCTCGTTCTACAACAATAACGATCCGCCGAAACCGCAGGTCGCCAATCACATTCCGTACCTGTCCGGCACCGACTGCGCTTCCTGCCACTCGACCGCCACCTACGCAGCGGGCACCTTCGGGCCGATGAACATGTCGCAGGCCACGCACGCCTTCGTGACCACTACCTGCGACACCTGCCACGCCGCGGCCGCAGGCAGCCTGTACATGGGTGCGGCCAGCCCGGCGTTACAACTGCGCCCGGCCGATCACACCTCCGGCACGATGCTGACCGGCGATTGCAGCGGTTGCCACACGACTGCGAATTGGAACAGTAACGTGATGCCGGCCGGCCACATGCCGAACCCCGCCGGCACGGCCTGCAATACCTGTCACACCGGCGCGACTGCGACGCCGGCCAACTATGCCTTGCTGGCCGCCAATTCGGTATTGCACACCGGCATCACCAATAACTGTTCGCAGTGCCACGGCGTTGCGCAGCTGAGCTTCTACAACAACAACGACAATCCGCTGTCCGCGGCACTGACTCCCTCCCACATCCCGCTGCTGGCGGGAGCGGATTGCGGTTCCTGCCACAAGACGACCACCTACGCGGCCGGCACCTTCGGGCTGATGAACATGACCCAGGCCACGCACGCCTTCGTCGCGACGACGTGCGTCACATGTCACGAAGCGGGCCTCAACCTTTATATGGGTGCGGCGAGTCCGGCACTGCAGGGCCGCCCCGCCGATCACACGGCTGGCAACCAGGTTGCGCCCAATGACTGCAGCGGCTGCCACACCACCGCGAACTGGAACAGCAACTCGCTGCCGGCGGGCCACATGCCCAACCCGGCAAACGTGGCGTGCACTATCTGTCACACGGCGGCACCGGGCAACTACGTGACGCTCGCGGCGAATTCGGTCCTGCACACCGGCATTACCGGTAATTGCATTCAATGTCACGGCGCCACGCAGCTGACGTTCTACAACAATAACGACAACCCGATACCGCAGCACGCCAATCACATTCCGTATCTGGCGGGCACCGACTGCGGCGCGTGCCACGTCTCGGCCACCTATGCGACCGGTACCTTCGGGCCCATGAACATGACGCAGGCCACGCATGCCTTCGTGAGCGCCACCTGCGACACCTGCCACGCCTCGACCGCCGGCACCTTGTACATGGGTGCCACCAGCCCGGCGCTACAGCTGCGCCCGGCCGATCACACCACCGGCACGATGCTGACCGGCGATTGCAGCGGTTGCCACACCACGGCGAACTGGAACAGCACTACGCTGCCCGCAGGACACATGCCGAATCCCGCGAGCTTGGCGTGCACGGTGTGTCATATCAGCGCCCCCAGCGACTACACGACGGCGACGCTGGCCGCGAATTCGGTCTTGCACACCGGCATCAGCGGCAATTGCGGCCAGTGCCATGGCGCCGCGACGGCGCTCACCTGGTACAACGGCTTCGTCCCCAAGTACACCGGGTCGCTCGCGCCCGCGCACATTCCCTACACCTCGGGCACCGACTGCAGTTCCTGCCATTCCTCGAGCACGTACGCCGTGGGCACCTTCGGGCCGATGAACATGACCCAGGCCAAGCACGCCTTCGTGCCCACCACCTGCAACAGTTGCCATGAGGCGGGGCTGTCGTTCTACATGGGTACGGCAAGTCCGGCGCTGCAGGGCCGTCCGGCCGATCACACAGCCGGCAACCAGGTTGCGCCCAATGACTGCAGCGGCTGCCACACCACGGCGAACTGGAACAGCAACTCGCTGCCGGCGGGCCATATGCCGAACCCGGCCAATACGGCCTGCAACACGTGTCATACCGGAGCAACCGCAACGCCGGCCAACTATGCGTTGCTGGCAGCCAATTCGGTATTGCACACCGGTATTACCGGCAATTGCATTCAATGCCATGGCGCCACGCAGCTGACGTTCTACAACAATAACGACAACCCGAAACCGCAGGTGGCCAACCACATTCCGTACCTGGCCGCCACCGACTGCAGTTCCTGCCACAAGACGACCACGTACGCGGCGGGCACCTTCGGGCCCATGAACATGACGCAGGCCACGCATGCCTTCGTGACCACCACTTGCGATACCTGCCACGCCTCGGCCGCCGGCAGCCTGTACATGGGCGCGGCCAACCCGGCACTGCAACTGCGCCCGGCCGATCATAATTCCGGCACGATGCTGACCGGCGACTGCAGCGGCTGCCACACCACGGCGAACTGGAACAGCACCGCGCTGCCTGCGGGTCACATGCCGAATCCCGGCAATCTCGGCTGCAATACTTGCCACACGGCCGCGCCGACGAATTACGCGACGATGGCGGCGAACTCCGTGCTGCACACGGGCATCAGCTCTAACTGCTCGCAGTGCCACAGCGCCACGACTACCGCCCTGTCGTTCTATAACAATAACGACCCGCCTCTGCCGCTGCACGCCAATCACATCCCGTATCTGGCCGGCACCGATTGCGGTTCCTGTCATAAGACGACCACGTACGCCACGGGTTCCTTCGGGCCGATGAATATGTCGCAGGCCACGCACGCCTTCGTATCCACCACCTGCGACACCTGCCACGCCTCTGCTGCGGGGAGCATCTACATGGGTGCGGCCAACCCGGCGCTGCAGCTGCGTCCGGCCGATCACACCACCGGCACCATGCTGACCGGGGACTGCAGCGGTTGCCACACCACGGCGAATTGGAACAGCGGCACCATGCCGGCGAACCACATGCCCAACCCGGCCAACCAAACGTGCACGGTCTGCCACACCGCGGCGCCGACGAACTACACCACCTTGGCGACCAATGCGGTCCTGCAC
The DNA here is from genome assembly GCA_963799885.1 of uncultured Gammaproteobacteria bacterium. Lineage (GTDB taxonomy): Bacteria > Pseudomonadota > Gammaproteobacteria > Steroidobacterales > Steroidobacteraceae > Bog-1198. The sequence continues at coordinate 13,321 of CAWCYX010000012.1, forward strand.
ACCGGCATCGCCAGCGGCTGCATCACCTGTCATGGCGCGCCCAATGCCACGGCGCCGGTGTATGCCAATAACTTCACGCCCAAACCCGCCTCGGGCCTGTCGCCAGTGCACATCCCGAGTCAGGCGACGCCGTGCGAGAATTGCCACACCGCCACGGTGTTCACCGCCTTCAGCGGCACCAGCATGTCCTCGTCAAAACACACCTTGTTGCTCGCCGATACCGGCGGCACCTGCGATCAGTGCCACGACGCGACCACCCTGTCGTTCTACGGCGTGACCAATCTGCAGCACCGCCCCAACGGTCACCACGTCGGACAGGATTGCAACGGCTGCCACGGCACCAACAATTGGAGCAATGCGCAGATCCGCAAGACCGCCGCGGCTCCCACCGCCGCCAAAACCACGGTCAGCATGGTGGCCAACACGGGCATTGCGGCGCGCTCGGTCAACAGCGGCTTGTTGAGCCAGTCGAGCGTTCAGCTGAGCGCAGCGCCGCTCGCAGGCGGCAGCGCCGGCAGCGCGGCCCTCGCCACTGGTGCGGTCCCCGCAATCGGCGCGGTCGCCGCGAACAACACGGGCATCACGCGCGTCAATCATGCCGGCGTGATCGCCAATTGCGTCAGCTGCCACAACGGCGTGCTGGCGATGGGCAAGGGCCCCACGCATATCGCCAGCAACAACACCTGCGAGAACTGCCACACGACGCTCGCCTGGATCCCGGCGCAGTTCGATCATCGCGGCATCACCGCCACTTGTGCCAGCTGCCATAACGGGGTTGCCGCTCCGGGCAAACCGGTTCGGCACATTCAGACCAATCAGGATTGCAGCGCCTGCCACGGCACCCTGGCGTGGACTCCGGCCACCTTCAATCACATCGGCATCAGCGCCGCCTGTCAGAGCTGCCACAACGGTGTGGCCGCCACCGCCAAGCAAATTGGGCACATCCCCACCACGCTCGATTGCGGCAGCTGCCACAGCACCTTGAATTGGACCACGACCCTCCCGTCGGCACCGCTCAAACCGCTCATCCCTCGTCGTAAACCGAGCCCCATAGCCCCTGACGCGGTCAACGGTTCGAAGCGGTGATCGAAGGGGCGAAGCGTCGAGTTCTGCTCGCCGGAGCGCTGTGGCGGCGCATTCTGCCCGTGCTGATGGCCATCGCTGCCGGCGGTTTCGCGGCAACGGCGTCCGCCGCGCCGGCCATCGGCCAGGGGCTCCTCATGGGTCCCATCGTGCAGTTGATCGACGTCCAGGAGCGCGAGGATCACGCCGACGTTTCGATTGAATTTTCTTGTTCGACCCGCTACGTCACCAATACGCCGGTGAGTCACGGCAGCAGCACCACCATCACGCTGAAGCTCGGTCTGGATTGCGGCATGCAAAACGGACTGATCCCGCCCGAACTGCCGCTGGTCGGCGGCGGCGGGCAACTCGTCACGGGGGCCCGTGTCGACGCCATCGTTCCCGGCGAAATCACCTTGGAATTGACATTCGGCAAACCCCTCGACTTCTTCCTGGCACCCACCGCCTCTGGCCTCGGTTTGAGAGTGCGGCTGCTCAACACCAATCGAAAAAAGGGCACCAGCTTCGTCGCCGAGGCCGAAGCTGCGGCGGGATATTCGGTGAATCTCGACTCATCGCAGACCAAGATCCCGCGCGAGACCGTGGAAGCGGCCGCCGCCAGCCTGCAGACTCAAGTGTACGTGTCGGAAACGGATATCGACGACCAGCATTGGTACCGGCTGCGGGTTGGCCCGTTCTCCAGCCGCGCGGAGGCCGAACGCGTACTGAAGATCGCCCAGGCAACTTACCCGCGCGCCTGGCTGGCGGTGAACGATGAAATGGTCGATCTGTCCGCGGTGGAGACCGCGGGCGTGCGGTCGGCAGCGGCCAACCGCCCCACCGATCCGCCGTTGCCGGACGAGGAGCGTGCCCGCATGCTGCGCGAGGCGCGCGAGGCGCTCGCCAAGCACAAGTATCCGGAAGCCGTCGATCTGTTGAGCCGCCTGCTGCGCCAGCCGGAGTATCCGGCGCGTGCCGATGCGCAGGAATTGTTGGGTCTGGCACGGGAACGGGCCGGCCAGATGGCCCAGGCCAAGGCCGAGTACCAGGAATATTTACGTCGCTATCCGAATGGCCCCGCGGCGGCCCGCATCCGCGGCCGCTTGCAGACGCTGGCCGCGGCGTCGCTCGACGCGAAATCCACGGGCGAATTCGGGGCGGTCGCCGGCAACCGCTGGACCATGGCCGGCAGTGCGGCGGTCACCTACCAGTACGGCAAGGATCAAACCGTCTCCAACGGCACCACCACCACCACAAATTCATTGAATGCCGCCTTGGTCTACGGCGACCTGCTGCTGCGCGACCGCGGGGAGCGGTACGACTTCGTCGCCCGGGTGAACGCCGGATACACGCACAATTTGGTGACCACCAACGGCGGCAGCCAGGACCGCACCACGGCCGCCTACGCCGAACTCACCGACCGTCTCTTCGGGGTCACCGCCCGGGTCGGCCGACAATCGCTGGCGAGCCAGGGCATCGTGGGACTGTTCGACGGGCTCTACGTCGGTTATCAAGTCAGCCCCAAATGGTCGGTGAGCGCTGCGGCCGGCCTGCCCGCCTACACCAGCTATTCAGGGGTTTCCAGCAGCCAGAAATTCGGTACGCTCACCGCGGAGTTGGATCCGTTCAATCACGCCTGGATCTTCGACGGCTACGTATTCGACGAAACCAACGGCAGCAACACCGAACGTCGCTCCGTCGGACTTCAAACCCGCTACTCCGTGGCGGGACGCACGGCGGTGTTTCTCGTCGACTACGACATCGCTTTCAGGCAATTGAATTCGGCGACCCTCATCGGAAACGCCAAAGTGGGCGAATCCTGGGTGCTGGGTTTCGATGCAGACCATCGACGCAGCCCGCAGCTGCAGTTGAGCAATGCCATCATCGGCCAGACGGTTACGGATTTGTCGGCACTCTACCAACTGCTGCCGCCGTCGATCATCAGGCAGCTTGCCCTGGCTCGTACCGCGATCAGCGACACCGTGGTGATATCGGCCAGCCGCCCGCTCGGCGAGCGCTGGCAATTCACGACGGACATCTCCGGGCTGCGCTTGGGCGGCACGCCCGCCTCGCCGAACGTGCCTGAGTTGGCTCCGCCGAATGCGCCGAATACTCTGTGCTGCGCCGTCGCCGCAACTCCGTCCACCGGACTCGACAAGAATGGCTCGCTGCAGATGGCGGGTTCGAGCCTGCTGCGGGCGAGCGACCTGCACATCTTCAGCGTTCGCTACGACAATTCGCCGATATCCACCAGCGAAACGGTGTCATGGGACGCGCGTTTCCCGGTTTACGGCAACTGGCGCCTCGGGCCGCGCTTGAGCGTCGAGCGTTTAAACGATAACGAGCAGCACACCAAGGAAACGCTGTACCTGCCGGAGGTGCGCGGCGACTGGACCAGCCGCAGATCCGTATTCGAACTCACCGCCGGCTACCAGGTGCAGAACCAGCAAGCGCTACAGCAACTGCAGACATTGACCGGGCAGCCGGTGACGTCCCAGGTAGACCAACGTTCACTGTATCTCTCGGCGGCATATCGAGTACGCTTTTAGACCAATATGAAGAATCGTGCGGTGCTGCTCTTGGTCCTGACGGCGTTGGCGTCGTGCGCGAGCCGGCCGCCCATGGCATCGCACGAGATCTTCGACGAGTCGGACGCCAGCACGCTGTTGGTGACCGCCAAACCCATCGTGTTCGCCCGCGAGCGCTCGGACCTCGCCGCCTACGCGCGCGACTACGCAACCGTGGTCGCGGTGGAAATAGACATCTCCGGCGAATATAGCGACTACTTATTGGTATACCGGTGGTCGACCGTGGACCGGCGCATGCTGCCGCCGCCCGACCCTGCCGGCGGCGCACTGCGCATCGTTGCCGACGGACGGACCTTCGACTTCCGACCGGTCGATAAACTGCCGGTCAACTTCGCGCAGCGCCGCGAACTGCACATTCCGAAGCATGACGATGTGGTTCCGCGCGGCTACAAGGTCGACGCGGAGATCTTGCATTTCATCGCCACCAGCCAGGATCTGACCCTGCGCATGCCGCAGGAGCCGTTCGATGCATCGTTCAAGCTGTTCGAAGATGGGCGACGCGCGCTGCTCGAGTTCTTGAAGCCGGCCTTCGCTCCAACGTCAAGCGGCGCTCCGCCAACCCGCTGAACTTTTATCGCGAGGCCGGTAGCACACGTTCGTTGCCGCTGTGTTTCACCCGCCGGGTCTCATCGGCAATGCGTCTGCTGCCGATCGCTTGTTCTTGATTATGGTAAACCAGAGGGCCATTTCTTCACTTGCGATTTGCCATCCGATTGTGGTCAAGTAGCTTCACATATTGTGAGTGCTTCCCGCGACAATGCGGGGTCACCATAACCAATAATTCGATCACGAGGGGTGTCATGACGAAGTTTATTTCTCTCTCTTTGAGAGTGTGCATCGGTGGGTGCATAGGGCTGGCCGCCGCAAGCAGCGCCATGCCGAGTCCGATGACCGCTGCGCAGACGCAGCAAGCCGCGCAAAGCGACATGATCGTGATCCTGCGCGATCAATTGCCGTACGTTCCTCCCACCCGGCGCGCGATGGGAGCGCGGGCGATGTCCATCGCCGAATCGCAGCGTGCCGTCGTCAGCCATTTGCAACAGATGCGGGCTCGCAAGGTGACGTCCTTCAGCACCATCAACGCGTTCGCGACGCGCCTCTCGGCCGCGGAGTCGGCACAGCTGTTGTCAGCGCATCCCGAGGTTCAGGCGATCGTACCGGACCGGGTCATCCGCGCACCGCGCGCTGCCGAAGGCGCCAAATCCGCAACCGTGACCTTCGTTGCGGGCGCAGCGAATAGCGCCGGCACTTCCGGCCTGTGCGGCACGTTGGAGCCTGAGGCGCTGCAGCTCACCCATACCGCATTTTTGAATTCCTCCATCGCCCAGGCGCAATCGGTGATCGACGGCAAGGGGCAACCGGTGACCGGGAAAGGCGTCAAAGTTGCCTTCTTGGCCGACGGGCTCGATCCGAACATCGCCGGTTTCATCCGCCCGGACGGTTCGCATGTCTTCATCGACTACCAGGACTTCAGCGGCGATCCCGCCGGAACGCCGACGGCCGGCGGCGAGGCCTTCGGCGACGCGAGTTCCATCGCGGCCCAAGACCGCTCCGCGGGCAAACTTCTGACGTACGACATCAGTACGTACGTCAACGCGGCGCATCCGCTGCCGTCGCCCTGCAATATCCACATTCGCGGCATGGCGCCCGGCGCCTCGCTGGTGGGCCTCAAGGTATTTTCGAATCTGGGTTATACGACTACCTCGAGTTTTGTCCAGGCCATCGAATATGCGGTGGTCCACGACGATGTCGATGTGATCAACGAATCGTTCGGCGGCAATCCTTTCCCCGATAACGACAATGATCCAATTTCGCTCGCGAATAATGCCGCGGTCAAGGCCGGCACGACCGTGACGGTGAGCACCGGCGATGCGGGCACGAACGGCACCCTCGGTTCTCCCTCGACCAACAGCGACGTCATCGCCGTGGGCGCGAGCACGCAGTTTCGAGCGTACGCGCAGACCGGCTACTACGTTCAGCCGATCGCGCACGGCTACCTCAGCAACAACATCTCTGCGCTGAGCTCCGGCGGATTCTCGCAGCTCAAGGCAAGAACTGTCGACGTGGTGGCGCCCGGCGATCTGGGTTGGGCTCTGTGCTCCACCAATTTAGCTTTGTACGCTGATTGTTTCGACTTTACTGCCGCCGCCAATCCCGCCGCCATTCAACTCTTTGGTGGCACCAGCCAGTCGTCGCCGCTGACGGCCGGCGAGGCCGCATTGGTGATTCAAGCCTACCGCAGTACCCATGGGGGGGCCGATCCCTCGCCCGCGCTGGTGAAGCAAATCATCATGAGCACCGCAACGGACTTGGGAGCCCCAAGCAGCGAACAGGGCGCCGGACTCATCAACTCCCTCGCAGCCGTCAACGTAGCGCTGTCGATCGACGATGGGAAAGGGCGGCCGAAAGCGCGAGGGCAAGGGTTGTACACGAACGCGACCGGCGTCAGCGTCGTCGCCGAGCCGAACGCGCACGAGTCGCGGACTTTCACGATCACCAACACAGGATCGACGACGCGGCACCTCACGCCCGCATTGCAGATGCTGGGCGCGCCCATCGCCGGCGCCACGCTGAATTTGAACCTGGCCCCGAGCAGCGAGCCCGTGTTCTTAAGTCCGACCGGCGCCAAGCGATCGTACATCGAACAGAAGTTCACCGTTCCGCCGGGCGCACAGCATCTGGATGCCGCCATTGCGTTCCAGGTTTCTCTGACCAGCAGCGCAACGCCCTACGGTTATCTTGCGCTGTTGGACCCGTCCGGACGTGAAGCGGCTTACAGCCTGCCGCAGGGTGCGGCCAGCGGCTACGCTCACGTCGACGTCGTCAAGCCGGTTGCCGGAACGTGGACCGCGGTCATTTTCACGCGCACCTCCGGAGTGGGCAGCTATACCGGTCCCGTACAATTCTCTTGGGCGGCGGAGCGCTTCGTCGACGTCGGCGCCGTCCATCCGGCAACATTGCATCTCGCTCCCGGGGCGAGCGAATCCGTGACCGCCGACTTTTTCATGCCGTCGGAGCCTGGCGATGTGGCCGCCGGCCTGCGCTTCCACGAGGGGGAGGCCGAGGCGGATGACGGCGAGGACAGCCATAAATTGCCCGAAATCCCCGTGAGCCTGCGGGCGCTCATCCCGGTCGGACCCAGCGGCGGGGCATTCACTGGCACGCTCACCGGCGGCAACGGGCGCCCCGGTGCAGGTCCCACTCAAACCTTCGAGTTCGATGTTCCGGTCGGTGTGCATGATATGAGCTTGGTGCTGCAGATCCCGGATAACGGCTATCTGCTGGAAGGTCTGCTGGTGGACCCGCACGGGATGCAGTTGAGCGTCGAGCCCAACGTCGACCCCTTCGGCAATGTGCAGTACGCGTTGCAACAGTTTCACGACGCCCCTCAGCCCGGCCGGTGGCGGTTCGTACTGCTGCAGGACTTCTACTCCTCGGGCAATCAGACCTCGCTGGGATTCAGCGCCAGGATCGGCTTCAACAATGCGCAAGTCACCGCGAGCGGTTTACCGGACAGTCCGAACATCCAACTGTCGGCCAGCGGCAAGCCCGTCACAGCCACCATCAGCGTGACCAATACCGGAGCGATCAGTCAGGCGTATTTTGCCGACGCACGACTTGCCCAGCTGGGCGTCGCGGCATTGCCCGGAGGAGTGTGCTCGGCAAGTCCGACGCTGCCGGGGACCTTGGATTGTTACAACGTTCCTCCGGAGGTCAGCACCGTCGAGTTCCTGGCGATTTCCACGTCGCCGATCCAAATGGATGCGTTCAACAACGTTGGCTACCTCGTCGGCTTCACCGGTAATCCGGATATCTTTGCTAAGCAGGTCGGACCCGGCACGGTGATCGCTTCGTTGAGCGAACCCGAGATCCCCTACGGACAGTGGTTGGTTGCCCCCGCGCTGATCGGTCCCTACGGCTCAGCGGGTGCACCGACAACTCCGGTAACGACCAGCGCCTTTGCAGTCATGAAACCGTTCGATGCCGCACTATCCGCCGACAGCGGCGACTATTGGGCGGATTTGATCCTGGGCACCAAGACGTTCAGCCCTCTGCTACTCGGCTCCGGCGCGCAAGGCACGATCACCGTGACGATCACGCCTGATTCGAGCCAAGTCGGTCAGACCATCAGCGGTTTTGTCTATATCGATACGATCAATCCGACGGTGGGCACAGGCGACGAAGTCGTGCGCATTCCCTACACCTATACGGTCGCGCCCTAAACCTGAGGGAGCCTCGGTGAAAGCTGCATGCTTGATCCGAGGCTCCGTCGTGCGAAGAAATCAGCGCTGCGCGCGCTGCCAATCGCCGGGCGCATAAAACGGCGCGTCGTCGGGCGCCAGCGTGCCCCGCCCGAGAATGTGATCGGCCGCTTTCTCCGCCAGCATGATGGTGGGCGCGTTCAAGTTCCCCGTGGTGACTGACGGCATGATGGAGGAGTCAACCACGCGCAGCCCCTCGAGACCGTGTACGCGCGTCTGCGGATCGACGACGGCGAGCGGATCCGAGCTTGCGCCCATTTTACATGTGCAGGAGGGATGGTAGGCGCTCTCGACCTTCGCGCGGATGAAAGTGTCGATCTGCTCGTCGGTTTGCACATCCGCGCCCGGCTGAATCTCGCGGCCGCGGTAACGGTCGAAGGCAGGCTGCGCAAAAATCTCTCGTGTCAACCGCACGCAGGCCCGCATCTCGGTCCAATCGTCGGGCTGGCTCAGGTAGTTGAACAGGATGCGCGGTTTGTCGAGCGGGTTGGCCGACGCCAGCCGGACCCACCCGCGGCTTTTCGAGCGCATGGGTCCTACGTGAGCCTGAAAACCGTGTTCCTGCGCCAACGTCGATCCGTCGTAGGCCACCGCCATGGGCAGGAAGTGATACTGAATATCGGGATAGGCAACACCGGGGCGGCTGCGGATGAACCCGCAGGTCTCGAAGTGGTTGGTGGCGCCGAGGCCGTCCTTGCGCAGCAGCCAGCGCGCGCCGATCAGCGCACGGCTCCAGAGATTGATCGATGAGTACAGCGTGATGGGTTCCTTGCATGCCACCTGGAAGTAAAATTCCAGATGATCCTGCAGGTTCTCGCCCACGCCGGGCACATCATGCACCACGTCGATTCCGAAGCCGCGCAGCTCCGCTGCAGGCCCCACGCCCGACAGCTTCAACAGCTGCGGTGAATTGATCGGCCCCCCGCAGAGTATCAGTTCGGCGCTGATTTCCACGCGATGCGTGACGTTTCCGTGCCGGTACTCGAGGGCGGACACGCGCCGGCCGTCGAACACGATGCGGGTGGCGAGCGCATGTGTCAGCACCTTGAGGTTGGAGCGGTTCATGGCCGGCCGGAGATACGCATTGGCGGCACTGCAACGCCTGCCGCCGCCCACCGTCATGTCCATCCGGCCGAAGCCCTCCTGTTGAAATCCGTTGATGTCCGCGGACTGCGGATAACCGGCCTGGCTTGCGGCCGCCAGCCAGGCTGCATGCAACGGATTGCTCACGCTTCCGTATCGCGTCTGCAACTTGCCGCCGCTGCCGCGGTAGTGGTCGCCGCCCTCCTCGCGATTTTCTGCACGCTTGAAATACGGCAGCACGTCGCGGTATGACCAACCCGCCGCACCTTCCTCCGCCCAGCGCTCGAAATCCTGCGGATTACCGCGGATGTACACCAGGCCGTTGATCGACGACGACCCGCCCAGCACTTTGCCCCGTGGCGTGTGCATGCGCCTTCCGTCCAGGTGCGGTTCCGGCTCGGTGTGGTAGAACCAGTTGTATTTCGGCATGTTCATCGGGATCGACAGGGCCGAAGGCATCTGAATGAAAATGGACCGGTCGGACCCGCCGTATTCCAACACCAGCACGCGCCGCGCGCCGTCGGCGCTCAACCGGTCCGCAAGCACGCAGCCCGCTGAGCCTGCGCCTACGATGACGTAATCGAAAATTTCATTTGCCATGGTTTCCAATATGCGTCGGACTTAGGTAGACGCCCGGACTGACTACACTTAAGATGGGGAGAAATTACGTATATTTTCAATCTACTAGGAAAGCATGGGTGAGCGCCAACGGGATTCTATTGAACGATCATTCAAGTTTAAAATTTCGGGTTCAATCATGCCGTCCCGGCAACCGCGGGGTCAAGCGATCCCTGGCCGCCGTCACCCTCGCCGCCGCCGCGCTGATCGGCTCAGTTACTGCAGCGCTGATTGCGTCGCCCCCCGTCGTCGCGGCTGAACCCGCCGCGGCGCCTGAGCCCGCGGCCGAAGTCAGTCCTATCAGTGACCCGGCAAGCTGCCAGAACATTCGCTTCTCCGATGTCGGGTGGACCGATGTCACGGCGACCACGGCCCTGGTCGGCCAACTAGTGCACACGATCGGCTATAAGCCCAACATCACCGTGCTGTCGGTCCCGGTGACGTTCGCGTCCCTGAAGAACAAGGACATCGACGTGTTTCTCGGCAACTGGATGCCGGCCCAGGAGGCCGATCGCAAGCCCTACGACGCCGACGGCTCCGTGGCCGTGATCCGTCCGAATCTACTGGGTGCCAAGTACACGCTCGCCGTGCCCTCGTACGCCTATGACGCGGGACTCAAGGACTTCAAGGACATCCACAGTTTTGCCGCGGCACTCAACAATTCGATTTACGGTATCGAACCCGGCAACGACGGCAACCGCCTGGTTCTGAAAATGCTGAAGCAGGATCAATTCGGCCTGGGCGATTTCAAGCTGATCGAATCCAGCGAGCAAGGTGAACTGGCGCAGGTGGAGCGGGCTTATCGCAGCAAGCAACCCATCGTGTTCCTCGCATGGGAGCCGCATCCCATGAACATGCGATTCGAACTCAAGTATCTCAGCGGCGGCGATGAAGTGTTCGGTCCAAACTTCGGCGGCGCGACGATTTATACCGTTACCCGCAAGGGTTACAGCGCCGAGTGTCCGAACATTGGGCACCTTCTCGCCAACCTCAAATTCACGCTGCGCGGCGAGAGCGAAATGATGGCCGCCATCCTGGACCGACATGAACAGCCCGACGTCGCGGCGGCCGAGTGGCTGAAGGCCAATCCCACCACCGCTAAGGCGTGGCTGGACGGCGTGCTTACATTCGACGGGAAGCCCGCCTACGCGGCGCTCGCGCACGCGGCTCCGCCGCCGCACGCCGGCGGCTTCGAGCAATGGGTCGTCAGCCACAAAATACCCGTGGGCGACGTCATTGCGGTGGCCATCGAGAAGATCAAGGCGCATGGAACCTTGCTGTTCGACGGGATCTCCATCGTGATCCGCGGCATGGTGGGTGGCGTCACCGCGGCGCTTCGCGTGCTGCCTGCACCGGCTTTGATCGTGGCAATCGCCGCCCTGGCGTACGCCCTGCGCCGGTCCTGGACTTTGACGGCGTTCGTCGCGCTGGCGCTCTTATTCATCCTCAACCAGGGCTATTGGGTCGCGACCCTCGAAACCTTGAGCTTGGTGATGGTAGCCACCCTGGCGTCCGCGGCCATTGGGGTGCCGCTCGGCATTGCCGCCGCGCACCGGCCGCGCCTTTTCGCCGCGTTGCGTCCGGTTCTGGATTTGATGCAAACGCTGCCGACCTTCGTCTACCTGATTCCGACCTTGGTTTTGTTCGGTCTCGGCGTCGTGCCCGGACTCATCTCCACCGTGATTTTTGCGCTCCCGGCGCCCATCCGTTTGACCCACCTCGGCATCTCGTCGGTTCCTCGTCCGCTCATCGAAGCCGGTGAAGCTTTTGGCGCTACGCCTTTGCAATTGCTGTGGAAAATCGAGTTGCCAAGCGCCGCCAGCACCATCATAGCCGGGGTCACGCAGTGCATCATGTTGAGCCTATCCATGGTCGTGATTGCGGCCTTGGTGGGTGCCGGCGGACTCGGTGTGCCGGTGGTGCGGGCTTTGAATTCGGTGCAAGTCGGAATGGGATTCGAGGCCGGCTTCACCATTGTGCTCCTGGCTATCATCCTGGATCGTATCAGCAGACCCAAAGAGCACGGAGCGAAGCGATGACGGCAGCGGTCGAATTTCAAGATGTCGACATTCTCTTTGCGCAACAGCAGGGCCGCGACGGCCGCAGAGCCATTCGCGAGGCCTTGGCGGCCCTCGACGCCGGCGGCACACGGTCCGACATCCAGAACAAATTCGGAGTCATCGTCGGCGTGGCCGGCGCCTCCTTGAGCGTGGCAAGCGGCGAGATCTCGGTGCTGATGGGACTGTCCGGCTCCGGCAAGTCCACCCTGCTGCGCGCGGCCAACGGCTTGAATCGAGTTACCCGCGGCCACGTGCTGGTGCGTGCCGGCGATTCATCCATCGATGTTGCCACTTGCGACACGGCACAAATGCGCCGCATTCGTCGCGAGCGCGTCGCCATGGTATTTCAGCAATTCGGCTTGCTGCCCTGGCGCACCGTGAGCGAGAACGTCGGCTTCGGCCTCGAGCTGCGCGGCGAGTCGCCTGCGACGCGCAAGACCATCGTCGATGAAAAATTGGAACTGGTCGGCCTGTCGCAATGGGCCGAGCGCTACGTCAGCGAATTGTCCGGCGGCATGCAGCAGCGCGTCGGGCTCGCCCGGGCGTTTGCGACGGACGCCGACATATTGCTGATGGATGAGCCGTTCTCGGCGCTCGATCCCCTGATTCGCGGCAAGCTCCAGGATGAGCTGCTGGCGCTGCAGGAGCGCGTCAAAAAGACCATCCTGTTCGTCAGTCACGACCTGGACGAGGCGCTGCGGTTGGGAGATAGGATCTCCATCCTGCAGAACGGGCGAATCATCCAGACCGGGACTGCCGAGGACATCGTCCTCGCACCAGCCGACGATTACGTCGCAGAATTCGTACGCCACATGAATCCGCTCGACGTCCTCACCGGCAGCATGATCATGTGCGAACGGGCCGACATGACGCGGGAAGGCAACACGCTGTGGCTCGACGAACGGCGCCGCTACCGATTGGCAATGAGCGGAGCGGATGAGGCCCTCGACCTCGAACTCGATGGCGTGGCATATACGCTGCGCCACGTGAAGGACGATACCGGCGTCTCCGACCTGCAGCCCGGCCTCGTCGTAGCGCCCGCCTCTTTCTCGCTGCAATCCATCATACAGTTGCGCCAGACCACCGGGCATCCCGTGCTGCTGTCGGACGGGGGTAAGATCGTCGGCGTCTGCAGCGAAGCCGAGATCATTCGGGCACTTGCCGGCAGCCGAAAGTAGGAACCTTACCCGCTGCTGCGGGTCAACTAGCGCATGAACGGAGCGAATGCCCGGGGAAAATCACGGCCCATCATCCTCCTCGTCGTATTGGCGCTGCACCTGGGGGTTATCGCGCTGCTGGTGGCAGCATCTCAGACCCGGAGCATCCTCCCGTCGACCGAACATTCCATTGAAGTGATGTTCATCCCGCCGGCGAAAATTCCGAGAGTCCGCGCGGAGAACACCCGACCTCAGCGCCTCAGCACCAACATTGCGCCGGCGCTCGCACAGCCCGTGCTCAATTCATCATTGGTCTCGGGACCCTCCTCTTCGCCCGATGGTCACGGATCGGCGGTGAATTGGGTTGCGGAAGCGCATCGTGCCCTTCGGGCATTCGAAATTCGCCGGGATCAACCCCCGAGCAGCGCCATTTCGGTCTCCTCCAGGTTGGACGACTGGTGGCCGGGAGAACACCACGCCGGCGAGCAATTCAAAACCGAGAGCGGCGATTGGATCGTGTGGATCAACGCCAACTGCTACCAAATTGCGAGCTGGCACTCGAACGTGATGGGAGCGAGTCCGCCCCGCACGATTTGTCCCGCGGAGAGACGCGCGCCGCGCCAGCAGTAAAATATGACCGCCGGGGCTCGGCGCTTTGCGAAGGTCACCACCATCCGCGCCGCTTAAACCACAGAATCGGCAGCAACGTACTCAAGGCAATGAGCGCCAGCCCGTAGGGGTAACCCCAACGCCAACTTAACTCCGGCATGTTGTGAAAGTTCATGCCGTACATACTCGCGATCAATGTCGGCGGAATGCCGACCACGGAGACGATCGTGAGCACCTTGAAGATCTCGTTCTGCTCCGTATTGATAAAACCAAGAATGGCATCCAAGAGAAACTGCGTCTTAGCCGACAAATGCCCTTCGAAATCGATCAACGATATGAGATCTTGTTGTGCCGTGCTCAGGCGAGTTTTCTCCTCCGGCAACAACCAATCCGTGGCCATCTTCAAGATGAAGCCGATGATGCGCTGCAAGCCGAGGATGCTTTCGCGAGTGTGCGAGAGATCGTCCCCTGCTATCCCAACTGCGCTTAGGCAATCACGTAACCCGAGCGAGATACGTTTGTCGCCCCGCCGCGGAGAAGTTTTGGGACGAAAGGACCGTGCCGAGACGGCTGCGAGATCACTGCTCAATATCTCGAGCTTATCGGCGCCGAAATCCACCATGCCTTCCATTAGGGTACAGAACGCGGCTGCACTCGCCCCATGCGGATCCTTCTCGATGCGCGCCTTGACCTGCGCAAAAGCGTGAACTTCCGAAAAGCGTACCGTGACCAACAGCTGCGGCGACAGAATGAATCCGAGCGGAACGGGCACGAAGTCGGCTGCCTCATCCTGTATAGCGAGCGGCATGCTGACGTAGAGGACCTGTCCCTCCGCTCTGAGCCGGCTCGAACTCTCGATCTCCTGCAAAGATTCTCGTGAAGGAATTTCCAAGCCATATTCCGCCGCCACCCGCTCAATCTCAGCCGAAGTCGGATTGAGCAAATCTACCCAGAAGACCTTGGCGCCTTCCGCCTCAGCATCGCCGGACCTAGTGGTATATGCATTCAACATCGGGAGTTTATACGAGCCGACTACTTGCCGTTCGGCCGGTCCGTCTGGTGTTGAGGTAGGCGATCCATAGGGCTGTCCCAAGGCACGGCATGCGCCATCCACGTATGATCGGCCGGCACCACGAGCCCAGGGTCGTCGAGGCTCGCGATTGTCAGCGAGGACTCCATCGGGTAATCGGCTTCCCAGTACGTCAGTGCGGTACCGCAGCTTCCACAGAACCCTCGCAGCACCCTGGGGGACGACCGAAACTCTACCGGGCAGCCCTGCGTGAACACGACCGAGGTTTTCTCCACGGTGTAAAGACCCACGGCATTTGCCCCGGCCGCGAGGCGACACGACCTGCAGTGACAGATCGTCGCCGGTAGTATCGGTAGTCCGGTTCGATATTGCACCGAACCGCAGAGGCAGCCGCCCGTCAGTATGCCCCTACCCATTTCCGTATTCATTTGCTCCGCGTGCCACTTGATTGTGTGTCGAGCCACGCTCGAATATTCGCGACGGTATCTTCGTAGAAGGTCTTGTAGAGGCCGTGCGAGACGTAGCCGATGTGCGGCGTTGCCAGCACGTTGTCGAGCGTCCGCAAGGGATGCGACGGAGGCAGCGGCTCAACGTCGAACACATCGATCGCCGCGCCTGCGATTTGCCGATTCTTGAGGACGCTTATCAAAGCCCGCTCGTCGACGATGGGTCCGCGCGAGGCATTGATCAGCCGGGCAGTCGGCTTCATGCGCGCCAGCTCCGCTGCCCCTACCAGACCGTGTACGGCTGCTCAACACCAAATGGATTGTCAGGATGTCGGCCTGCTCGAACAACTGTTCCTTGGAGACCAGAGATGCGCCCGCGGCTTTGGCAGTCTCCGCCTTCATATTCTGACTCCAGGCAACCAGCTTCATGCCGAACGCGCTACCGATCCGCGCGACCTGTGATCCAATCCTTCCGAGCCCCAGGATGCCCAGCGTCTTTCCGTTGAGATCTGCGCCGACCGTTTGTTGCCAGCCGCCGGCTCGAATAGAGTTGCTCTCCGTCACGATATTTCGTGCAGAGGCCAAGATCAGACCCCAAGTAAGTTCGATCGTCGGCTCCGACCTGTATCCGGTGTGAACTACTGTGACCGCGTGATCGCCGGCGGCCGCAAGATCGATCGACGCGTTGACAGGTCCCGTTGAGGCGATGAGCTTAAGATTGGGAAGGTGCTCGATGACGCTGCGGGGTAATGGAGTACGCTCACGCATGACACAGATGACGTCAAACGGCAGCAACCGCTCAATCACGGCAGCTGGATCGGCACGGTGGTCCTGAAATACGGCAATCTCCGCTCGGTCGCGGAGCGACGACCAATCGGCGCTGTCAAGAGCCGCGTTTTGGTAGTCATCCAAAACGGCGATCTTGTATTTCTTCATTGGCATCGATTCCGCTGCATTGATTTGCAGCAATCTTACCTGTCACCCCATTCATCGGTAAACGTTACGGGCGCCGCCCATCGGTCAAAGTCTGCCCGCGGCATGCCTGAGCATCACCCGGACTTCAGTTTCTCCTCCGCATATAGCGACAGCTCGATCATTCGCTCGAGCAGCTGATCGGCCGGCAGTCCCGCGAAATTCTTGAGCACAAGCTCCTTGACGTACAGGCGCACCAGGTAGCGCAGTTGCAGCGCGCGATTGCGGGTCGCGAAGACGAAATCCCGATGCCCGCTGTTGACTACGATGATGTTGCGCTCCGCGTCGAAGCGGCAGCGCCACAGCTCACCGGCGGCGCGCTCGAACGTGTATCCCGGCAAGCCGCGCGTGTTGACGACGGCGGGGGTCATCGCGCTTTCCAGGCTGTCGGTGACCGTAATCAGCGCTTCGGCCGTGACCGTGACCGCGCGCTGCGCTACGGTGACCTTCAAGCGAGCCAGCCCGGGCACGCCGGGGGCTCGGTACTCCACCTCTTGATCGGTCAGGCCCTGCAGGGTGCCTTCGCCTTCGAGCAACTCCCAGTTGAACGTGAGATCCTCGACCACTCGCCGCCGCGAGCGGTCCCGGGGCAGCGCCCGAAATTTGCGGGTCTCATTGAGCGGTATGGTGCTCGCCGCCGGCGAGACGACGACGCCAAAGAGGGGCCCCGCATAGTCGAAGAATTGCCGCTGCGGCGACTCGCTGGGGCTCGGCTCAGCTACGCCCGGGAACTCTTCCTGCCAGTCGGTGCCGGCGGGCAGGCCTCCGGCGGCGGCATTGGCGGCTCCTCCGTCCTGGCGAGCTCGCCCTTGCACATCGAACCAGTCATATTCCTCGCGCGGCAGCGCGAGCATGGCTTCATGAAAGGCCTTTTGGATGGCCTTGAGCGACTGCTGGCTGGCCTGTTCTTCCTCTGCGCGCTGCTGTTCCTCGATCAGCACTTTGACGTGCTGTTCGAGGGGCACCAAGGCTTCCACCAAGGCCGCGTACCGCTCGTCCTGGATGATTCCACTACGCGTGCCCGGCGTGAGATTGAGGAACGGCACATCGATGAGGCCCTGGACGTAGCGCGAGGTCCACGGAGAATGTTCTAAGCCGGGCAGCGTCGACAAATCCTCGATCACCCGGGTTCCCACGCGAGTCAGCGCCACTCGCGCAGCTTCGTTGGGCTCCGCGAGATACAATTCGGCGTACGCGTCGCCGAAAACGGTACGGATCGGCGGCAGTTGGTGCAGCAATCGGCCTTCAAACTGCCGCGGCTCCACCTCGTATTGCTTGCGCGCGAGCTTATCGATCACGGTGACGCGCGCCTTCGAGTCGCGAATGCGATCCCGGAGCTCGGAGGCCAGGTACCACTGGATTTTCTCGCCGCTCAAAGTCCGGATACCCTCGAGCAAGGGGCTGATCTTCAGTTCCGTGCCCTTCTCCGCGAATAACACGCGCCGCGGACTCACCTCGTAGCGCGAATCACCCTTGTTCATCGTCATTTGATACGGCTTCTGGTCCGTGCTCGTCGAGGTCATCGTCAGGTTGTCGCCCACCGTCCAGAAGCTCAAGAGTCCAATGCCGAACTCCCCCTGCAGCCCGGCGCCACCGCCATCAGCTTTCAATCGCCGTTTGATTGAGTCGCAAATGTGGGTCGCCACGTATTTGAAATCGGGTAGCCCGTCGTCATCGCGGGGCACGCCATCCCCGTCGTCCTTGATCGACAAATAATGCGCCCCGTGCTCCTTGCCGCGGGTAATCGTGATGACCTTGGCATGCGCATCGATGCTGTTCTCGACGAATTCCGCGATCGCCTTCAAGGGGTTGCTCTGCGACAGCGCGATGATCCGGATCGCATTCCAGTCATCGCCAATGCGCAGCTTACCGCTGTCTTTGGTTTTCACTTTCATACAGGGGCAGCTGCTGACTTCTCAACGGGACCGGAGATACTATTCCATTTAATGGGGATTCTCCCATATTCCTGGTATCGCAAGGATGCCGGCGAAAGAACAGACCGTTAACGAACTGTAATCGAAACCGCCGCAAACGAGGCCCCCACGGGGCGTTCCAGGCTCGCCGCACCGTCAACGCGCATCCGCGCGCGCCGTTGAATGTAGTGTAGGTTCACCATTAATCGAGGATCGCCACCATGTATAAACTAGCATCAGTTGCGTTAAGTGCTGCTCTGGGAATCGCCGGCGTTTCTCACAGCGCGTCCGCCGAAGCGCATCCCTATGTCCGCGTCGGTATCGCGTTGCCCGATGTGGCCGTCGTCGAGCCATTCGCGTATGCACCGGGTTACTACGCGCCTTACCACCACGCACCCTACTACTACGCGCCTGGTCGATACTGGCATCGTGACTACGATCACGACCGGTATGAGCATTTTCATCGTCACTGGGATCATCGATAGGACGACTACGATATCAGTGCATTTTGTCCGCCCCGATTGCGGGGCGGAGGAGCTGGTGTTATATACAGCAGTGCCCTCCCCGCGCCTCCCTGGGCTACTAGCCGGCCCGATCTTGCCGGAACGTCGCGGGCGCCCGCGACGCTTGCTATCTTGAGTTGCCGGGAACGGTTTTAAATATTATCATGACAATAATAAAAACTGGCGCGGTCGCCATCCACCTTTCGCACTGGGGAAATCTATGAATCATGACGTCATCATTTCATGCGCGGTTACCGGTGACGACACCAAGGTGACGAAGAGTCCTCACTGCGCCATCACGCCAGAACAGATCGCCGCCACCGCCATCGCGGCGGCAAACGCCGGCGCCGCGGTCGTTCACATTCACGTGCGCGATCCCGAGACCGGCTTATTCAGCATGGAAACCCGCCACTACCGCGAAGTGGTCAAGCGGATCCGTGAAAGCAAGGTCGACGTCATCGTCAATCTCACCTGCGGCATGGGCGGCTACATCGTCGTCGGCGAGCATGGTCTGAAGGACACGCCGGCACCCGGCAGCGACTTCGTGACCCAGGAAGATCGCATGCGCCACATCATCGATCTCTGCCACGAGGGTCTCTATCGTCCCGACATCGCCACGCTCGATTGCGGCTCTCTGAATTTCGGCGACGGGAACCGCGCCTACATCTCCACTCCGAACTATCTGCGTCAGGGTGCCTCCATTGCCAAGGACCTGGGCGTGAAGCCGGAACTCGAAATATTCGATACGGGCAACCTCTGGTTCGTGAAGCAGATGATCAAGGAGGGGCTGCTGGCGGCGCCGTCGCTGATACAACTGTGCATGGGCATCCCGTGGGGCGTACCTGCCGACGTGGGCCACCTGCTGGCGATGGTCAATTCGCTGCCCGAAAATTGCAACTGGGGTACGTTCGCTATCAGCCGCATGCAAATGCCGTGGGTGGCGCAATCCGTCCTGCTGGGGGGCAACGTTCGAGTGGGACTCGAGGACAATCTCTACCTCAGCAAAGGTGTTTACGCCAGCAACGCCCAGCTCGTGGAAAAGGCGCGCACCATCATCGAAGCGATGGGCGCGCGCGTGCTCACCGCGGCGCAGGCGCGCGAAAAACTGCAGCTGCGTTGAGTCGCGGCGTTGACCGTAGCGCCGACCTCAGTCCTGCCTCCATACCGGGCGCAGCTGCTGCCGGAATGGATCGATTACAACGGCCATGTACGAGATGCGTACTATGCTCTGGTGATGAGCAATGCCATCGATGACGTCATGGACCACCTCGGGTTGGACGCCGCGTACCGGGAACGTACGCGGTGTACGCTCTACACCCTTGAACTGCACATGCGGTTCTTGCACGAGATCAAGAGTACTGACGATCTCGTCGTCGAGACCTCGATATTGGACGCCGATCGCAAGCGCATCCAAATGGGCTGCCGCTTCGTTTGCAGCCGCCTGAACGACGCCGCGGCGACCGGCGAAGTCATGCTGCTGCACGTACACCAGGGCGATAAGCCCGCGAGCGCGCCCTTTCCGCTCGACATCGATGCCAGGCTCCAGATCCTCAAGCTGCTTCCCGACGCCGGCGCGGCGTGGGGGCCCGGATCGCGCAAAATCGAACTGCTGCGCCGCCCGCCATCGGCCACCGACGCCGGTAGCTCATGACGGCAGACATCCGGCGGCTCATCGCACCGCGCAGCATCGCCCTGATAGGCTCCGGCGCCTGGACCGACGCGGTCGCCGCCGGCAATGCCGCGGTGGGCTACAGCGGAGCCATCTGGCGCGTGCATCCCACGCGCACCTCGACCGCGGCGGCCTCTTACTTCCGATCGGTTGCCGATCTCCCCGCGGCGCCCGACGCGGCCTTCATCGCCGTTCCCAATCACGAGGCGGCTGCCGTCGCCGGAGCCCTCGCTGCGCGCGGCGCCGGTGGCTTCGTCTGCTTCACCGCCGGGTTCTCCGAGACCGGCGGCGAGGCCGGGCGGCTGCTGACCGACGATCTGGTCAAGCAGGCCGGCACCCTGCCCTTCTTCGGACCAAACTGCTACGGCTTCGTCAATTTCTTCGATCGAGCGGCGATGCTGCCCGATCAAGTCGTGGGCGCGCGAGTGGAGCGCGGCGTTGCGCTGATCTGCCAGAGCGGCACGATCGCGCTCACCTTGATGTTCAATGACCGTTCGCTGCCCATCGGTTTTCTGTTCTCGGTCGGAAACCAGACCCGCCTTGCGGTCGAGGACTTGATCGAAATTCTCTCCGAAGATCCGCGCGTCACCGCGTTCGGGTTGTATCTGGAGGGCATCAAGGACGCAGCAGCATTTGCTCGCGCCGCCGCCAAGGCGCGTTCGCTCGGCAAGCCCATCGCGGTGGTGAAAGCGGGACGGACCCAGGCGGCCGCGCGCACCGCGCACAGCCACACAGGGGCTCTGGCGGGCGCGGATTCCGTCTTCGATGCATTTTGCCGGCAAACAGGCATCGCGCGCTGCGAGACCCTCGGCACGCTCTGTGAGACCCTGAAACTGTTCCACGTGGGCGGTGCGCTGCCGGGCCGCAAGCTGCTGATCATGGGGGCATCCGGCGGCGATATGGCGATGACCTCCGACGTTTCGCGCTCGCTCGATCTCGATTTTGCGCCCATACCGAAAGACCGGGCCGCCACGCTCCGCAAATTGCTGACCGATCGGGTCACCGTGGCGAATCCTTTCGATTTCCACACGTATTTATGGTTCGATCCCCCGGCCCTGAGGGAGGTGTTCAGCACGGTGCTGCACTCCGGCTACGATGCCGTGGGATTCATGCTCGATTGCCCTCCGGAACAGAAGGCCGACACCGCTTCCTTCGACGCGGTGATCGACGTGTTCATTGCGGCGGCGCAGGGCGCACCATCGCGTGCGGCGCTGATCGCCTCATTACCCGAAACCATCAGTGCCCGGATCCGGCAGCGGTGTCTGGAGGGTGGCGTCATTCCCATGCAGGGTCAACGCGAGGCGCTGGAAGCGCTATCGCTGGCCGGCGGAGTCGGCGAAACATGGCGGCTGAACCTGATTCCGCAGTTGCAATTGCCTTTGAGCATACCGGGCGCCGCCGGCAAGGCACGAACCTTGAGCGAAGCCGAGGGCAAGCGGGCGCTCGCAGCCTACGGCGTGCGGGTCCCGCGCGGCCGCGTGGTACCGGCGGCAGAAGTTGCTGAGGCGGCGGCCGAGATCGGGTTCCCCGTCGTTTTGAAGGCCGTAGGGGCAGAGCTGGAACACAAGACCGAAGTCGGCGGCGTCGTCCTCAACGTCCGCAGCACCGCCGAAGCCCTGGCCGCCGGCGAGCGATTGGCCGCGCTGTCGGACACTCTCCTGGTCGAGGAGATGGTAGTCGACGGTGTCGCGGAGATTTTGATCGGAATGATCGTCGATTCGCAATTCGGCCAGGTGCTGGTGCTCGGCGCCGGGGGCGTGTTGACGGAATTGCTGGCGGACAGCGTGACGCTGTTGCCGCCCTGGACTCGGGACTCAATCAGTGCGGGACTGGACCGCCTGAGAGCGGCGCCTCTTCTCAAGGGTTACCGCGGAAAGCCCGCTGGAGACATTGCCGCTCTGGTGGACTCGATTCTCGGGATCGCGCGCTATGCTTCGGCAAATCTCGCCGAATTGCTGGAAATCGATGTGAACCCGGTGATCGTGCGGCCCGTGGGGCTGGGTGTCGTCGCCGTGGACACCCTGATTCGTCTCAATAGTCGAACCTAATCGAAGGGGAAGTTCATGTCGGATGGAGTCAATGTCACAAAGGCCGGCGATATTCTGGAGGTGACCATCGATCGTCCCAAGGCAAACGCCATCGATCTCGCGGCAAGCCGGCGACTGAACGACGTTTTCACGTCGTTTCGGGACGATGCGTCGCTCAAGATCGCCATCATCACCGGCGCCGGCGACCGTTTCTTCTCGCCGGGCTGGGATCTCAAGGCTGCGGCGGCCGGTGAAAAATCCGACGAGGACTGGGGGATTGGCGGCTTCGGCGGCTTGAACCATCCTCGCAATCTCAATAAACCCATCATCTCCGCCGTCAACGGGATCGCCTGCGGCGGCGGCTTCGAAGTGGTTTTGGGCACCGACATCATCGTCATGGAGGAACACGCGAAATTCGCGCTGCCGGAAATCAACGTTGGCGTCCTGCCGGATGCCGGTACGGTGAAGCTGCGGCGACGAATCCCCTATCACGTCGCGGTCGAGTTCCTCCTCACCGGCCGCTGGATGGATGCGACGGAGGCCAAACATTGGGGTCTGGCCAATCATGTCGTACCCAAAGGGCAATCCATGACGAAGGCCCGAGAGATCGCGCGTCAGTTGGCGGACGGACCCCCGCTGCTCTTCCCGGCCATCAAGCAGCTGCTGCGCCATACGGAAATGCTGCCGGAACACGAAGCCTTCGAACTCCATGATTCCCTCGACCTGGTGCAGCGGGTCATCCGGTCGGAGGACCTGAAGGAAGGCACACGGGCCTTTGCGGAAAAGCGCAAACCGCGCTGGACGGGGCGGTAGACGGGGCGGTGGACATAATACGTCCCCCTAGTCAGCAGGCTAATTTACGTCCAAGCTCCTGAGATGGAAATCCTATTGGTCGAAGACAGCCCGGAAGTCAGCCTGATTACGGTGGAGTATCTACAGGAACTCGGTCATCAGGCAGTTGCCGTCGTCGACGCCGAGCTCGCGCTGGAACAGGTCGCTCAGCGGGCATTCGATGCGGTTATGACCGATGTCAGCCTTCCCGGGATGTCCGGCATCGAACTGGCCAAGGAACTGGCCAAGAAATACCCGAAGCTTCCGGTCGTCATCTCCTCCGGGTACGGCTCGCTCAATGTGGAATTCTTGATGGGTAGCGCGCAGTCGAACGTCATGGTGCTGCCGAAGCCATACGACCTCGACATGCTGGAAAAGACGCTGAACGAAGCAGCCTCGTTGGCCCGCTCGTAGGACGGGGACCCTCTCCAGCTACCAGGTATATGCCACCGACAAGGCCAGAGCACCGCCGGTCAGGGCCAGAGCTGCCGGGCCGTTCAATTGTTGCCGCTCGTGTGTGAAGGGACTGTCGCGCGCGCTGCCGAGCAGGCGATTCACCGCCAGGTTGGCATTCACGAGCCAGTGTGCGCCCAGGAAGCGCGTCGCGCTGAATCCGAAGCCCGCCGCGTTCATGCCGCCGTGGGCGGCGAACATCGGATACCCGGACGCCTTTGCCTGACTTTCGTCGACCCCAAACGCGATTTGCATGTGCCGGTGGTCCGCGAAGGTCACCGAGGGGCCGGCAAACATGACGAGTTTCTGCGAGCTGCCGGGCAGCGGTAAATAGGCCTCCACGTCGCCCACCCAGCCGTCGGCCCCTCCGACGATGCGCCGCACGTCCGCCCGCATGACCAAGGGAAACTGCTTGGAAACGACATAAGAACCGAACAGTTTTAAGACGGGTGCCACTTCGATATTGCCCAAGCCCTTCAAATGATTGAGGTCGTCCGACTCCCGGCGCCCAAGGTCGTAGCCGGCTGCGACGCCGACCCGATAATTCTCACCACGAATGAAATTGAGCCCGATTCCTTCGCCCACAGAGGCAAAATAGATATCGCGGTATCGAATGTCGATCACGGGTCCAGCCAAGGTGCGGTAGTTGCGCGCCCCTTCAAAGGCAGGTCTGGGTTCGGCCGCGATTCCGGTTTGCACGCGCCAATCGGGTAGATTCGGCTCGAACATCGGGATCAGCACGACGCCCGCAGAGTATTGCCACTCCTGCAGCGGTGCCGGCGTTTGGGAAAACGCAACTCGCGGCCCTAGGACGATCGCACAGAGCAGCACCGTTGCTGCGACCGCCCCAAGGCGGCCGCCCGGCGTCGGCGGCCTCAGGTGAGGTGCTCGACAGCGGGAGCAGCGCACTGCGGGCATTCTACGGGCGCGGCGGCGATGGTCTCGCGGAGCAGTTCCGTCAGTTCGTGCGTGCTTGCGTGGAAATCGCGGACGTACGCAATCGCCACGGCCACGCTGTGCCTATGATCCATGAAATCCCAACCTTTTTTTAGTTAATGCGGCTCAAAATCATCCGTTGGCCGTGACCAGCTTCGGCCCGAGCGCACCTTCGGCACGGACGCCGGCCGCCGCGACACCTCGCCCGTAACCACCCTCAAGGCTCTGCGCCATGCTTCGGCCTGCGGGGCGGGTGCCGGGGGATCATAGGGCGCCAGTGGCGGTTGTTCAGGATTGGGAGGATCGGGAACGCTTTCATTGTAGACATTGTTCATCCGCCTGATACCTCCGACGCTGCGCCCGAAGGATCCGGATCCGCCCGGCGATGCCGGAATCGGCGTGTGCCGCGTACCAGCGCCAGTCCTGCCGCCACGCCCACGATGGCAAGAGCTCCTGCTGTCCGCCATGGGTTCGATCGAACGTAGCGTTCCGTGCTTTTGGCGGCGCCGGTCAACTGATCGGCGAACAGGCTGACCACATTGCTGTTCATGAACCCTCCTCTTGTCGTTTTCTTGGAAACCACAAGCACTATGGGGGGGTGCCGCGGCGAATACGGTCGGCCGATCACAGCGACCCCTGTAGGACTATTCAGACGGCGCCGCCCTTGGCTACCTGGAGGTAGGGCCAGTCGGGATCCACTGCGGCGACCGCACCGCTGGCATCCCGCATAACAGGTATCGTCGAGGCTTCCGGCACATGAACCCCACTAGTTTCGTAAGCCAAGGCGGCGAGCAAGGCGCGAATCTCGATTTGCGACCGAGCGAAATTGTCATTGAGGTCGGGGGCGCATGTCAGCGCCCGTACATCGGACAATTCGCGTGCCAGCGATTTTAAATGCGCTTCGAATCTTAAAAGCCCTTGCTGCCGGGTTTTCACGCCCAACGCTGCGTTGGCTGCCGCGAGGCTGTTGGCGAGAACGACGCTGATGCCGGCGTCTCTCTGAAAGCTCGCATAGGGATGAGCGCGCAATCGTCCCGACACGATGCGCGCGACACGCCACGCGGCGCATCGCCCGCGGTTCAGCAAGGGATCGCCGGGACTGAGCGCACCGCCGGGACTGAGCGCACCGCTGGGACTGAGCGCGCGGGCGACGCCCCGGACGCGCAACGCCGTCGCTCGCAGTCGGCGCAGTCTCTCCACTTCCTTATCGATCATGGCCTATTCCTAAGTGCCTTTCCGCAACAGTGCCTTTCCGCAACAAGGGTGCTTTTCAAATTAATGCCGATAGCATCACGCCTTTGCAAGCTTTTTTCTGTAGGAAAATGACTCATTCTCGCATTGAGGCGAGTCGGCCGGATTATGTCATTACTCTTAAGGGTGGCCGGTTGTTGCGCCAAAGCCACAGAGTTGGGGGGGGGGGGGGGGGGTTCTGGGTGCGTCAGCCGCCCAATGGCCGCAGTAGACTGCGCGAAATGATGTGCCGTTGAACTTCGCTGGTACCGTCCCAGATGCGCTCGATGCGCGCGTCCCGCCAGATCCGCTCCAGCGGCAGGTCGCTCATCAGGCCCATGCCGCCATGGATCTGAAGCGCTTCGTCCGCGACCATGGCGAGCATTTCCGTGGCTTTGACCTTGGCGATCGCCATGTCCATGTCGGTATCGATTTTCTGGTCGCGCTTCCACGCGGCCTCGAGCACCAAGAGTTCAGCGGCCCGCAACTCGATGGCCATGTCGGCCAGTTTGAAGCTCACACCCTGAAACTTGCCGATCTGCTGCCCGAACTGTTGCCGATCGACAGCCCATTGTGTCGACAGCTCGAGGGCGCGTTCGGCGCGCCCGAGGCAGGTGGCGGCAACCTGCAGCCGCGTCGCGCCGAGCCAGGTGTTCGCAACATCGAACCCCCGATGAAGCTCGCCCAAAATCGCCGATTTCGGTACGCGGCAATCATTGAATTCGAGAATGCTGTTGGTATAGCCGCGATGGGATACGTTCTTGTAGCCGGGGCGCACTTCGAATCCCGGATGACCCATGTCGATCAGGAAGGCCGTCATCTTCTTGCGCGTACCGTGCGAAGTGGACTCCTCGCCGGTGGCCGCGAACAGGATCACGTAATCCGAATGATCGGCATGGCTGATGAAGTGCTTGGTGCCGTTGATGACGAAGTCGTCACCGGACGGCACGGCCGATGTCTTCATGCCGCGCAGGTCGGAACCCGCGCCCGGTTCGGTCATGGCGAGACATTCCGTCCGGTCGCCGCGGACGGTGGGCAGCAGATAGCGTTCCCGCTGGTCGCCGGTGCACGCCAGCAGAATATTCGACGGCCTCCCAACGCAGGAGTAATGCAGCGCGTAGTTGGTTCGGCCCAGTTCCTTCTCATAGAGCACCCACGCCACGGTATCGAGACCGGCGCCGCCCACCTCGACCGGCATGTTCGCGCCGTAGAGCCCGGCGTCGATGGCCTTGGCTTTGAGTTCGCGGTGCAGGTCGTCGCGCAGCACCCCGCTCTCCTCCACTTCTTTCTCGTACGGATAGAGTTCGTTCTGCACGAATTCCCGGGTCGTCTTGATGATGAGCTGCTGTTCGTCGCTCAGTGAGAAGTCCATCGTTACACCCCTTTTAAGATGAGCAGGCCTCAGACTCGCTGTGCCGGCCGGCAGCGCTCCGACTTCGCCCACCGCCGCAGCAATTCGAGCTGCAGGTCCAGTTGCTTGAGCTGAACGGCGGCCGGCCAATCGCGCGGACTGGTCACCGCGCTCGCGGTCAAGCCATTGATGAAAGTAACGACGGATCGCAGGACATGGTCCTGGATGGCGGGCGGCCAGGTCGACCATTCGGGCCAATGTTCCGCGAAACAGCGCGCGAACAAGCGCATGTATTCACGATGGACCCATGCATTCAGCCGCTTCAACCGCTTATCCGTCGATACCTGACCCCAGAAGGCCATCCAGAAAGCGCACTCCGTGAATCGCTGCGCATCGACGGCCAAAGCCTCCGACAGCACGTTCAAGAGGTTTGCCTCCCCGCTCTCGCGTTCACGGGTGAGCCGTACTTCGATGCGCAGCAGTATCAGGCGCAAGGCAGCGAGGATAATCGCCTGTTTCGATTCGTAGTAGTGAGCGACCATGCCCGTCGTGTAGCCCGCCGCGCGCGCGATGCGTGCGACAGTGGCCTGCTCGAAGCCGCGAGCCGCGACCACCTCGCACGCCACCAACGCGATCTCCTCGCGCCGCTTCGCATGATCGACGATTTTCGGCATCGGCGTCAGCGCTTGGCCCGGCTGCCCACGGAGCTGCCCGGTCCGGAGGAGCAGGAAGCGCGGCGTGCGCCGCGCGCAGCGCCTCGAGCTTGCCGCGGACCGCGGCATCCGCGGGCGCAGCTTTGGCGCGCGCCGTGTCCACGTGCAGGTGCATCTGTTCCCCCGTTGCGATGCAGCGTGTCGTCGCCGCGCCGATGCAGACGGTGAAACACATGCAGGCGCTTGTCGTCCGTGCCGAGCACCTGCGTCGTGACGTACAGCGCGTCGCCGACCTTGGCCTCGCGCAAATGCTTCACGTGGCTTTCCACGGTGTAGAACATCCCGCCGGCCGCTGCGAAACGCCTCGTCGATTCCCACGCGCCGGTACAGCGCATCCATGGCGCGCCGAAGAGATGGCCGTAGCTGGAAATCGCTCAGTGATTGTTGTAGTCGGTCCACTCCGGACGAACCACCGTCGTCCAAGCGGAGCAGCTCCGCGTCGGCGTTCGCGGTACGCGCTCGCATTCGTGGCCGCGGCATCCTTGTACAACCGCTCCTCGAGCAAGCGCAAGGTCGAACCCGCGCCGATATCGTATTGCCGCAGGACCTGCTGGATGGCGACCAGGTAGTCGTCGCGCAGCCGCTCCAATTCCCGTATCGATCGTCCCGCCGCCTGGGCCTGTGTCCCTTCGACCATGCGATCGATCAATGCTTTCGGTCAATTCCGGCGCCTCGAGCTTGGTCCATGGCCACTTCAAGGCCGGACCGAATTGCGCCAGCATGTGCCGCATGCCGGATTCGCCGCCCGCGAGGTGATAAATCATGTTGGTGCCCATGGCCGCCCACCGCAGGCCGGGACCGTAGATGATGGACTCGTCCAGCTCACCGGTCGTCGCCACCCCATCGTTGACCATGATGCAATATTTCGCGCCAGATCGCTTCCTGCAATCGATCGGTCAAATGGCCGGGCACTTCGCGCCGCACCTTGAGCGCATGCATTCCGATATAGACGAAGAATTCGGCGGCAGCGTCGATGGTGGCGGACGCGGTCCGTGCGCCGCCCACGAGTTCCACCAACGGCAGCAGGTAGACCGGATTGAACGGATGCGCCACGAGAAACCGCTCGGGCGCCACCATGTCGCGTTGCAAATCCGTCGGGGTGAGACCCGACGTACTCGACGCTATGATGACGTCTGGGCCCGCGTACCGGCTCACTTCAGCCAGCATCCTTTGTTTGAGCGCCAACTGCTCGGGAATGTTCTCCTGGATGAAATCCGCTTCCTCCGCCATGGTGCGCAGGTCCGTGGTGAACGACAGCGTCCCCTTGGGAGGCAGCGGTGCGAACGTCAGACGCGCGAGCGCCGGCTCGGCGTTGGCAACCGCCCCGCGTATCCAAGCTTCCATTTCGGGCTTTACGTCCGCGGCGATCACGTCGATGCCGAAGTGCAGCGCCCGCGCCGCCCAGCCGCCGCCGATAACTCCGGTCCCCAAAAGACCCAGTGTTTTGACTTTCCTCATGACGCCCTCGCACATGCCGATTTTTGTAATGTCACGAGTATAATATAAAAAATGAGCCGGCGTCGCGGCGTCTGGGGCGGGCGGCGTGTCGCGAGTGGCCGGGCTGCTAGTGCTCCGCCGGCGGGTGCTGCTCCGCCGGCGGCGCCCGCGCGAGCACGTCCTGGATGGGCGCCGCAGCCTTGGGTACCGCGGCGCGATAATCCCGGCCCATGAAGGCCGCGAGAGTGGCCGCTATTCCCGCCTGGGCGACGGGCGCGGCATGCGCGCGCTCTCCGAGTGCGGGGGTATCCGGTCCCATGACGGCCAACCAAATGTTCTCGGACCCCTTCTCCTCCACTCCATGCTCCTTCCATTCGACGAGGCCGCCGCCCCGGCCGTGGTCGGTCGTGATCATGAACGTGGTCGTCCCTCGGTATTGCGGCATGGCCTGCATGATGTTCCAGAGCTGCGCGACGAATTGGTCGAACCGGTGAGCGCTATCGAGAACGAGATCGTAGCGGCCCTGATGCGCCCAGTTGTCGGTTTCGCCGTAGCCCACGAACAGCACCCGGGGCTGCCCCGTTTTCACATAGTCGATGAGCGGGATCTGGAGGAACGAATTGGGGCAGTCTTCCTCGTCGAACTGGGTGCTCGTCTCGAACAATTCGCGCAACAGGGCATCGCGCGGCGTCTCATGCGCTTTTTTGGCCAGCGCCCAACCCGTCTGCATGACGAGTCCGCTGCGGGATTTGTTGAAAATGTTGTCGAACACGTTCCACGTCCCGTAGACCGCCACATGTCCGCGCAGTTCGTGCGAGCTGTTCAGCCATTCGAACACGGTCGGGTTCGGATTGGGTCCGAACTCGTTGCTGTCGATGGCATCGTTCGGATAACCGGTGGTCATCTCATTGTAACCGGGATAAGAAAACGCCTTGCCGTTGGTCACGTGCGCCACGCTGCCCAGCTGCTGATTGCCCAAAATCTGGCCGCGCTTCGCCACCGTGCCCCAGAGGAACGGGAACAGCAGCGCGCGCCGCTCGGCGGCGTCCGGCCGCCAGTAGCGCCTTCGTAACTCCTCCGGCGCCAACCAGCTGCCGCCCTCCTTGTCATTGAGCAAATCGGCCTCGGCGCCGTTGAAGATCTCCTGCCAGCGCAACCCGTCGCTCACGATCAGGACCACGGTCCGGGTCTTGCGTGCCGGCAGGTCCGCGGCCTGCACGATGCGCGTCGCCGCCGCACTCAGACACAGGACCGTGGCCAACGCCGCAAGCGTGAGTCGTGCCGCAGAGTTCATCAATGGTTCAAGACGACGGCACCGTCGGCCGACCAGCTCAGGTACACCTCATCGCTCCAGTCGATGGACCATTCGGACGTACGCCGGTCGTTCTGGGCGAACACCGTGACCAGCTTGCCGGTGTCGGTCTTGATCCGATACGTGGAGCGATTGCCGAGATACCCGAGCTCCCAGACGGTGCCCTTGATTTGATTGACGGGCTCCCCGAGCCAGCCGGCCGCTAACACCTTCTGCTTGCTCAACCGGATTTTCTCGGGACGCAGCGCAATCCAAACTCGCTGGCCGCTGCTGAACCGTCCTATCTCGTCGACGATCAGGTCGCAGCCGGCCTCCGGACAGCTCACGACGAGGTGCCCGGTCTCGCCGCCGCGTTCGCCGCCGCGATCGCTGTCGCGCACCGTTCCCTCGAACAGGTTGGTGGTTCCGATGAAATCGGCCACGAACCGGTTCTGCGGGAACTCATAGATTTCGGACGGCGTACCCACCTGAATCACCTGGCCCCGATTCATGACGGCGATCCGGGTCGACAGGGCCATCGCCTCGTCTTGATCGTGGGTGACGAATACGAAGGTGATTCCCACCTGAGACTGGATGTTCATCAGTTCGAATTGGGTCTGTTCACGCAATTTCTTGTCGAGCGCGCTCAACGGTTCGTCCAGCAGCAGCACCTTCGGCCGACGGATCAGCGCACGCGCCAGCGCGACCCGCTGGCGCTGGCCGCCGGAAAGTTGATGCGGCTTACGTTTCGCAAGCGGTCCGAGTTGCACCATCTCGAGCGCATCGCGAATACGCTTGGTTCTTTCCGCAGCGTCGAGCGCCATGCGCCGCAAGCCATAGCCCACGTTCTGCTCCACCGTCATATGCGGGAACAGCGCGTAGGATTGAAACATCATGTTCACCGGGCGCTCGTGCGGGGGGACCGCGGTCATGTCCTGATCGTCGATCATGATCCGGCCGGCGCTGGGGGTCGCGAAACCCGCGAGCATGCGCAGCAGCGTAGTCTTACCGCAGCCCGAGGCGCCCACCAAGGCGAACATCTCGCCCTTGTAGATGCGCAGATTGACGCTGTCCACCGCGGTGAATGCGCCGAAAGTCTTGTTGACGCTTTCGATGATTATTTGCGGCTTCGCGTCGGGATCGAGCCACGGCTTGTCGGCAATCGATTTCTGCTGGGTCGGGAGCACGCGTCGGGGCCTAAAATCCGGCCGGCGGAGTGGCGCGGCGCCGGGCCGGCGCGAAGAAAGGACGCTCGACCACTTCGGCACGCGACATTCTGCGCTCCCATACCAGTTCGCGGTTCAGATAGATGTCCGCCCAGACCGTCGAGCCCGTCCGGAAGTACGGCGCATCGACCATAGCAAGGGCGATGTTGCGCTTGCAAGTAGGCGACCACGCCGCCGAGGTGACGCTGCCGATTTCCCGCTTGCCATCCGGTTGCAAGTACAGCAGCGCGTTGTGCGCCGGTTTATTTCCGGCAATATCGAGCCCCACGAGCAAGCGTCCCGGTCCGCGTTGCCTTTCGGCGAGCAGGGCGCGGCGTCCCGTGAAATGCCCCTTGTCGAAATCGACCAGCCAGGCGAGGCCCAGTTCCAGCGGCGAACGATCGCGGCCGGTTCGAAGGGTGTGTTCCGCGGACACAAAGTCGATGTTCGGACTCAAGAAGCCGGCCTCGAGCCGCGCCAGGTTGAGCGCCTGCGACCCGATGGCGCGAATTCCGCGCGAACGACCCGCCGCCATCAGGGCGTCCCACACCGGCTCGGCCGCTGCCGGTGCCATCCATAATTCGTAGCCCAAGTCCCCGGTGAAGCCGGTGCGCGATACCGTGACGGGAAAGCCGGCCAGAGAGAAGTAACCCAGTTCGAAGGGTTTGAGAAGCTCAAGCCCGGCAAGACCCGCCGCCAAGAGCACCGCGCAGGACGTCGGCCCTTGCACGGCGAGGGCCGCGATCTCTTCCGTGATTTCGTCGACCGTCACGGCGAATCCGATGGCGGAATCGAGCAGCCAGTCGATCTGCCGCTCCGCCGTGCACAGACGATATTCGCCTTCGCCCAGCCGGAATACCGTACCGTCGTCGACCAGATGCCCGGTATCGTTGCACCAGACGCAATAGGCGACGCGATCGGGCTTGAGCTTCGTCACGTCGCGGGTCACCAGCCGATTCAGGTACGGCACGGCGTCGGGTCCGGCGATCCGGTATTTCACCATCGGCGTCAGATCGTAGAGCGTGGTCGCGTTGCGAATCGCGAAATATTCCTGCTCGACCGAGGTAAACACATCGACCGTGGTATAGCCCGCCCACGCCACGAAACTGTCGACCTGGCTCAAATCTCTGGCGCGCGCGTGGAACGGAGTCTCGAGCAGGGGTTTCTTGAAGTGCGGCGCGACGGCCGACGCGACGGCGGACGCAACGTGCGGCGCTACGTGCGGCGCGAGGATCTTGGAGGACGTGCTCATGCGGCCCCCGCGAGAACGCGCTGCGCGGCAAGCAGTCGCTGCGCGGCGTTGCGGCCGGGCGTGCCCGTAACTCCACCCCCCGGATGACAGCCGGCGCCGCACAGGTACAGACCGGGCATCGGTGTCCCATGTTGCGCGGCTCCGGGTACCGGGCGAACCATGAAGAACTGATCGAAGGCCAGTTCACCGTGGTGCCAGTGGCCGCCGTCGATGCGAAACTCCCGTTCGATATCGACAGGCGTGAGCAGGTCCGCATGCAG
Source organism: uncultured Gammaproteobacteria bacterium (assembly GCA_963799885.1). GTDB lineage: Bacteria > Pseudomonadota > Gammaproteobacteria > Steroidobacterales > Steroidobacteraceae > Bog-1198. The sequence goes on from CAWCYX010000012.1 coordinate 46,279, forward strand.
CACGCTGCCCTGCAGCCCGGGCGCCACCCCCTCCAAAACGTCCAGGCACACTTGGGTGAAACGTTGCCGCTCATCCTGCCAACCCGCCTGCAGGGCATAGGGCGCGTATTGAACGATGGCCGACAAGACATGCTTGCCGGATGGGGCCAATTGCGGTTCGTTCAATGTGGGCACGGTAATTTCCATCGCAGGCGCACTGGAATATTCGCCGTACTTCGCGTGGTTGTAGGCCCGCTCGAGGTAGTTCAATGACGGCGCGAGAAGCAGGCGGCCTTTGGCCGCGCCGGGGTCCACGCCGGTAAATTGCGGCGGGCGGTCCAGGGCAAGATGCAATTTGGCGGCAAGTCCACGCGCACGAATATGGCTCACGCGGCGCACGAAACCCGTGTCCAGGTACTTTGCCCCGAGCAGCTTCAAGAAGGTGGTCTTCGGATCGGCGCTCGACACGACCGCGCCCGCCTCGATCCGTTCACCGGACTCGAGTTCCACGCCCGCGGCGCGATCGGCAGTCACCAGGATGCGCGCCACCGGCGATGCGGTGCGGATGGTCGCCCCGTGAGCGGTCGCGGACTTCGCCAATGCGTCGCACACTGCGCCAAGGCCGCCTTTGGGCTGCGACAGCGCCGCCTCGCCGCCGGCAGACTCGGCGGCCATGCGGTATAGCAGCGTGAGCACAGTGCCGGGCGACCGCGGGCCGAAATTGGTGCCGAGCACGGCATCGAAACCCAACGCGCCCTTGAGCGCTTCGGAATCGAACTGCTCCTCGAGCAGATCGAAGACGTTCATCCCGCCGATGCGCAGCAACTCGCGCATGTCGCGCTTCCCGAGCCGGCGGATCTGCCACGCCAGCCCGAGCAGTGCCCAGCGGTCCGACCAATCGTCAGTGCCCAGCCGCGGGGGCACCTTGCCGAAGAGCGGCACGAGCGCGCGCGCGAACCGGCGCATCCGCTGCGTATATGCGCCGGCCTCGGTCACGGGGAGGGGCGGGCCGCCCGGACGCAACGCCGTGGTCGGCATGCTCCGCGCGGAGAACTCCAAGCCGTGCGACTCGAGCTCGAGGCCGCGGATCAGATCGGCCGGCATGAGATGCAGCAGGTGCGCACATGACGAGACGCGAAATCCGGGTGCAAATTCGCGGGTGCCGGCGGCACCGCCGACTCGAGATTGCGCCTCGAGAACCAGCACCCTGCGGCCGGCGCGCGCCAATGTGGCTGCGCAAACCAAGCCGTTGTGGCCGGCGCCGATGATGATGAAATCGTAGCGTTGCTGCGCCATGGTCAGTGCGCCTTCCCGAGATCCTTGAGCACCGCGCGCGCGGCATTGGCACCCGGTGCGCCCATCACGCCGCCGCCGGGATGAGTGCTGGATCCGCACATGTAGAGCCCGCGCACCGGCGAGCGATACTGCGCGTAACCCGGGATGGGACGGTTGAACAGCAGCTGATCCATGGTCAACTCGCCCTGGAAGATATTGCCTTCGGTGAGCCCCACCTCATTCTCGATGTCCCACGGGGTGCGGATTTCCGCGTGCAGAATCAGCTCCTTGAAGTTCGGGCTATGTTGGGCGATGGTGTTGATGACGGTGTCGCCGAAAGCGCGCCGTTTATCGGCGTTCCACTCGCCGTCGGCGAGCGTATAGGGACAGTACTGCACGAAAACCGTCATGTAGTGCTTGCCGTCGGGCACCATGGACGGATCGATTTGAGACGGAATCAGCATGTCGATGTACGGCGCCCGCGACCAACGGCCCTCCTTCCAGTCGTCGTACGCCCGCTCCATCATCTCGATGGTATCCGTGACGTGCATGTCGCCGCGGGTGCTCGGGCTGCCGTCGGGAATGGCCGGGAAGCGTGGCAGACCGTCGAGCGCGATGTTGAGCTTGCCGGACGATCCGCGAATCTTGAAATTCTTCACCTGAGTCAGGAATTCGCCGGGCAGGTCCTTCGCGTCCATCGACTTGAGGAAGGTGCGGCGCACATCCATGTTCGACAGTACCAGCGGCGCGTGGATCTCCTCCCCGTCGTCGAGCAGCACGCCGGATGCGCGGCCGCCTTTCACCAGGATCTGCGCGACCGGCGCGGCGACTCGGATGGCGCCGCCGCTGGCCTGGAACGATGCGCCGAGCGCGTTGCTGATCGCACCCATGCCGCCGCGCGCGAAGCCCCAGGCGCCCACCGTGTCGTCGATGTCGCCCATGTAATGATGCAGCAGGACATACGCCGTGCCCGGCGAGCGCGGCCCCAACGCCGTGCCGATAATGGAACTGCCCGCAAAGTGCGCCTTGACGATTTCGCTCTCGAAGTATTCATCGAGAAAATCGGCGGCGCTCATCGTCCAGAAGCGCAGCGTGTCGTACATCCGCTCCTCGCCGAGACCATGAAAGCGCTTGCCCAAGTACAACAACTCCTGAATATCGCGCGGCTTGAAGGACGTCGGATCTGGCGGCTCGCGCATCAGCAGCGGCTTGATGAACTTGCATTGGCGCATGACGTCCCGCGAATAGCGATCATAGGCTTCGGCGTCGCGTTTCGAGTGCCGTGAGATCTCCCTGCGCAGCGCATCGTGGTTGTCGTACGCCGCGAGATGGCCGCCCCCCTGCATCATGGTGCAACCGCCCTCGTAAGGAATGATCTGCAGGCCAAACTTGGGGAGTTCCAGCGTGCGCATGATTTCCGGACGCAGCAGGCTGCACACGTAGGAGCAGTTCGAGTAGGTGAAATCCTGATAGAGCTTGCGGCTGACGGCCGCGCCGCCGATGAACGGGTTGCGCTCGAGCACCTGCACCTTGAGGCCGGCACGGGCCAGATAGCAGGCGGCCACGAGTCCGTTGTGGCCGGCGCCGACGATGATGGCGTCGAGGCTCACCGGCCGGGCGCCCGGGCAGCCGCGTCTCTCCCATCGCCGGCGTGCAGCGTGGCGTCGACCGCAATCTCGAATGCCTTGAGGGTATCCGCGAGACAGGACGCATCGTGCGCCGCGGATACGAACCACGGCTCGCGGGAATCGGGCTCGCACAGCACGCCCTGGTCGTGCAGCACCCGCGCCATGGCATCGTAGAATGAATAGTCGCTGCTCTTCCAAGCCCGGTAATTGCGCGGCGGCTCCTGCGAAAAATACAGGCCGCTCATGGACGGATGGCCGACGAAACTGTGCGCGATCCCGCGCGCCGCCAGGATCGTGCGCATGCCGTTGCGCAACCGCGTGCCGTAATCGGCAACTCGCTCCAGCGCATCGGTCTCGTCCAGAATCTCGAGACATTTTTCGGCGGCCGCGAGCGATACCGAGTGCGCGGTGTAGGTGCCTCCGTGAGCGACGCCGCGACCGATCTTGCGCATGATGTCCTCACGCCCGGCGAGCACGGAAATGGGGTACCCGTTGCCGAGCGCCTTCGCGAAGGTGCACAGATCCGCCTTGATGCCGTACAACTCTTGGACCCCGCCGCGCGCCACGCGGAATCCGGTCTTGACTTCATCGATCAGGAGCACCACACCGTGCTTGTCGCAGAGTTCGCGGGCAGCGCGCAGGTAGTCCGGCTCGGCCGCAATCCCGAGGCAGTTGCCCATGATGGGCTCGATCAACAGACATGCGATGCGGTGCGCATGACGCCGGAAGACGTCTTCCAATTGATTTGCATCGTTGGCCTGAACGAAGTGTGCGAAGCTCTTCGTGCTGATGGGCACGCCCTCGCTGTAGGGCTTCACTTCCGGATCGCCGACCTGCGACCATTTGTCCATGGGGGTGAACCACATGGCGGCATCGAACAATCCGTGGTAGCCGCCTTCGAGGATCACGTAGTCGTCTTTTCCCGTGTACGCCCGCGCGAGGCGCAGCCCCGCCATGACCGCTTCGGTGCCCGAATTGGAAAAGCGCACCAGTTCCGCCGCCGGCACCATTTTCGAGATGCGCTCGGCGACCTTGAGCTCGCGCTCCGTCGACAGCGCGAAAACCCCACCGACCGACATGCCGTCGCGGGCCGCGGCATCGACGCGCTCGTCGGCATAGCCCAAGATCGCCGGTCCGTAGCCCATGCGGTAGTCCACGTACTCGTTGTCGTCGAGATCGACGATGCGGGCGCCCTTGCCGTGTTTTACATAAATGGTGCGGTCGTCGCCCCAGTAGCGAAAATTCGAAGCGACTCCGAGCGGCAACCGCCGCACGGCGCGCGCAAAATGTGCGTTGTTCTTGGTCAGGTTTCTGGCCATGGCATCCCCTCCGCTTCGTGGTTCCGGGTTGCGACCCTACCATCCGACCCCGCTTTAGTCTATGTTTTTTATATGGTCATATAGTTTGTTGCATTGCCGGGCGCCGAGACGACGCAGCCGGGCGGCCGATTTAGCCCAATTTGGCGATTTTTCCAGTAATTGGAGTTCGACTTGCCAAGTTGCCGGGGTCCAGCGTAAATTAAACGTTCATATAATCGCGACCGAGAAACCGCCATGAACAGCACGCCCGCCGCGAAGCTTGACGACGCCACTCCCGCAGGATTGCCGCGCGCCCTGCCGGCCTGGGTTTACAACCATCCGGCGCTGACGCGCCTCGAGCAGCAGCGAATTCTAATGCCGAGCTGGCAGATCGTGTGTCACGTCAATTCGATTCCGCAGGCGGGCGATTACGAGACCTTCGACCTGGGCCCCGAGAGCGTCGTGGTGCTGCGCGACCGCGACGGTTCCATCCGGGCATTTCACAACGTCTGCCGGCACCGCGGCGCGCGGTTGCTGGATGGTGCGGGAAACTGCCCGGCGACCATCACCTGCCCTTATCACGGGTGGACCTATCGTCACGACGGGGGCCTCATCGGGATGCCCGTGCGCGAAAGTTTCCCGGGCCTGGATCGCGCAGAGCACGGTCTGCGTACCGTGCGCACGGACATTGCGTTCGGGTTCGTCTTCGTGTGCCTCGCGCCCGATTCCGAGTTCGGCACACCGCCGCCGGTGTCGCGCACCTGGGGCAAGCTCGGGGAGGAGCTGGCGCCCTACCGTTGCGAGGAGATGGTGCCGCTCGGTCCCATCAGCTCGGACATCTGGAACGTCGATTGGAAAATCGCGATGGACAACTACCTCGAGTCGTACCACGTGCCCATCGGACATCCGGGTTTGTACCGCATGTTCACCCCCGACTACGATGATCAGGCCACCCTGCCGGGCGTGGCGCGAGGCTTGAGCTGGCTGCGCGAGAAGCGCTCGTCACGCTGGTCCGAAGGCCTGTATCAATCCTTGATCGGCCGGGCGGCCGGCCACCTTCCCGAGGACCTGCGCCGTTGCTGGCGGTTCTACAGCGCGCTGCCGAATCTCGGCATCGATGTGTTTCCCGATCAGATGGACTTCTTCCAGGTGCTGCCGGCGGGTCCTGGGAAGTGCATCGTTCGCGGCGGGGTGTTCGGCTTGCCGGGAACCGCGCCGGAACTGCGCGCGGCACGATTTTTGAGCAACCGCATCAACACATCCGTCAACAACGAAGACAAGTGGCTGTGCGCGCGCGTGCAACGGGGGCTCGCATCGAGCAGCTATCAGCCCGGTCCTTTGTCCAAGCTCGAGGGCTGCATGCTCGAATTCCACAACCTTCTGCGGGCGCGGATACCGGAATTTCGACTCCCGGCTCCGCCCCTGCATTTCAGCCCGGGTTGATATTTCAATCCAGGTTGATATTTCAATCCAGGTTGATATTTCAGCCCAGGTTGATCCACGCCGATTTTGTCTGCGTGTAGGAGATCAGGCTCTCGACACACTTGTCCCGGCCCTGGCCCGATTGCTTGTAGCCGCCGAACGGCTGTGTCATGTCGCCGTGATCGAAGCAATTCACCCAGATGACCCCGGCCTCGAGGTCGCGCACCGTCGTGTGCGCCACCGTCAGATCCCGGGTCCAAACCGACGCGGCGAGGCCATAGATCGAATCGTTCGCGATGGCCAACGCATCGGCAATTCCGTCGACCTCGATGGCCGCGGCCACCGGGCCGAAGATCTCCTCCTGGGCGATGGTCATGCGATTGTTCACCCCGGTGAACAACGTGGGATTGACGTAGGCGCCGGGTAGTTCCGGGGCATCTCCGCCGAATGCGAGACGGGCGCCTTCGCTCTTGCCGCGCGTAATGTAATTCATCACCCGCGCGCGGTGGGACGCGGTGACCAACGGTCCGAGATTGGTGCCGGGATCGAGCGGATCGCCGGCGCGATAGGCAGACCTGCCCTTGTCGATGAAGCGGGCGATGAACTCTTCGGCAATCGGGCGATCGATCAGCAGCCGTGAACCGGCATTGCAGACTTCGCCCATGTTGCCGTAGATGCCATTGATGGCATAGGTGACCGCGGTCTCCATGTCGGGCATATCGGCGAGGAAGATCTGCGGGGTCTTGCCGCCGCACTCCAGTGCGACGCGCTTCATGTTGGATTGGCCGGCATAGATCAGCATTTGCTTGCCGATCTCGGTGGAACCGGTAAACGCGATCTTGGCAACGTCATTGTGCAGGGCCAGTGCGGCGCCCGCGGCCTCGCCCAATCCATTGACCACGTTGAATACGCCCGGCGGCCCGCCGGCCTCGATGAACAACTGAGCCATCAAGAGGCCCGATAGAGGCGACTGTTCCGCGGGCTTCAAGACCACCGAGTTGCCCGCCGCCAAGGCCGGGGCAACCTTCCACGCGGCCATCAATAGCGGATAGTTCCACGGCACGATACAGCCCACGACGCCCAAGGGCTCGCGCAGGATGTAGTGGAACGCATCCTTCGCGGTGGCGGTGACCGTGCCGTCGATCTTGTCGATGAGCTCGCCGAAATACGCGAAATTCCTGGCCGCGGCGGGCACGTCAATGGTCACCATGTCGGTGATGGGCTTACCCATGCACAAGGTATCGAGCAGTGCGAACCGCTCCGCATTGGCATCGATCAGCCGCGCATACGCCGCCATCACGGCCATCCTTTCGCGCGGGGCCCGCCGGCGCCACACCCGCGATGCGAAGGTCCGTTTGGCCGCGGCGACGGCGAGGTCGATGTCCGCGGCGGTACCCGCGCTCACTTCGCACAGCGGCGATCCGGTCGCGGGATTGACGACCGTGAAGCGCCCCTTGGCCGCGGAGTCGACGAACTTGCCGTCGATGAAATGCCCGGTCTCATAGCGCAGGGCGGCGGCGCGCGCATGCCAGTCGCCGGTGCTCAAGGATGCCAATGTCATACGTATCCCCGGTTCAGTCGAAGCCGATGGCTAGTTTAGCGGCTTTTTGCGGCGGGTTCCTTCATCCGGGCGAGCGCCGGAAGGCGTGCCTCAAGCCGGCGACGAAACCAGTCGACGGCAGGCGAACTGCCGCGCCCGACCGCGGTTTCGTAGCCAAAATCGATCATTCCTCTCTGGACCGATTCAGCCACTTCGAGCGTCGTCCGGCGGGTATACGGCGCCAACCTTCGGACCAGATACAGGACCGCGCGTGCGCCTTCCTCGGGCGGGAGGACCGTGTAGTCGAGCCGACGCACCAGGCAGCGGCCGGGCGCCGTCGGAATGGCCTGAATGACGGACAGCCCGTCCGGGCGCAGTTCCAGCAGCTGATTCGGCGCCGTGAATTGCCGCCGCCAAGCGACCGGCGGAACGCACCCGGTGAGGCGCAGATAGAGGCGCGCACTCCACGCCGCGTCGTTCAATGCAGGGGCCTGCCAGACGATGCAATCCTCTGCGGGGCTTGGCGCAAGATGCACCGGCGGCTCCAGCCATTGTTCGACCACCGCTTTCCAATCGGCGGCGACCGGGACCTCCAGAGGCGGGCCCAGGCCCGTCAACCCCAAGGCCGGCTGCGTGTCGAACCACAGCCGCGGATACCGTGCGCCGTCGGCGGAGCTCTCCCCGCCAGGGTGTTTGCCCGGTGATCTTGCGCATATCAGTCCGGATACCGACGCTACGTCGAGAGCGGTCAAATCGGCATAACCTGCTGCCGGGCGTGCCCGTCCGTCCAGCGAAAACTCAAGCCCATGGAGCTTGCACTCGATTCCCGCATCGAACCGTCCGCGGCGACCGGCCACCAGCGCGTGCGGCGACTCCGGACAGCTGTTGCGCAAGGCATGTACCGCCCCCGACCGGCTGCGAACGACCAAGACCCGCTCGACACCCGTGTCGAGCGTCAGAAAATCGCCGCCGCGCGCGATATCGGATTCATGGCCCACCACCGTCCACGCGGATTCAAACAGGGTATCGCGCTCCACGGCATGAATCCCTGCATCGGCGTAGGTCCATCCCGGCAATCGCAGAGGCTGGGCGGCGGCGATCGCAAGACGCGGGGATCCGCCGCAATCGCCGGCGACGCGGAATTGACCGGGGAATACCGAACGCAGATAGGCCATGCAGCGGCTCTTGGCGGCGACGCGGTCGATGTCGCGTTCCGTGCGGAACGCGAAGTCCTGCCAAATGATTTCCAGCGCGCCGATGAGGCCGAGCGCAATGCCATCGGAATCCAAATGCGGCAGGGATGCGTCGACGATCAATCTTTCGATCAGTTCGCGCACCAACGCGGCGAAGCCCTCGTCCTTCTGCCCGCAAATGTCGTAGTATTCCTGCCGGGAACTTGCCTCGCCCCAGAACGCGTACCAAACAGAAACCTTGCGGGGACTGGCAATGTCCGGGTCGAGATACAAATCGACCATCAACTCGAGCGCCGCGACCGGGCTCGACTTTGAGTTCCGCGACCGGCATCAGCAGCCGCTCCTCGAATTCAGCGGCGAGGAATTGCAGCGATGCGACCAGCATCGCGGCCTTTGAGTCGAAGTAGAATCTGACGATGCCAGGGGACATTTTCGCGATGGCCACGACTTTTTCCACGGTCGTCCGCGACGGACCGTACATGTGCAGCGCCGAGATGCAGGCGTCGATCAGGCGCTGCCGTTGGCGGCTACGCCCGGCGCGCGCGCGCGACGGTACGCCCTTCCGCGGCGCAAGCGCCTTCTTGGCTCGGCTCACCGTAGGCACCTGAGATTGGCCGACACCCGGCAGAAACTGCATGGCAAGTGGCTCATCATCCTGCCGCCGCTGCTGTTCCTGCTGGTGTTCTTCCTCATCCCGTTCGCGTTTGCGCTCAAAATCAGCTTCGCCGACACCGCGGTGCGGGTGCCCCCCTTTACCGACATTCTATCGGATCAGCCCGGATTGGCACATCCACGCCACCTTGAACCTCGGCAATTTCAAGTATTTATTCACCGATGAAGTGTATGGCCTTTCCTATTTTTATTCGATAAAGACAGCGTTTTTTTCCACGCTCATCTGCCTGGCCTTGGGCTATCCCATGGCCTACGCCATCGCGCGCACCGCGAAGAGCACACAGAGCGTCCTGTTGCTCATCATCATTCTGCCGTTCTGGACGTCGTTTCTGCTGCGGGTGTATGCGCTCGAAGGGATCATTCGCGAGACCGGCCTGCTCAATACGGCGCTGTTGTGGCTGGGTGTCATCGATCATCCATTGCAGATCATGCGGACCAGCCTCGCGGTCTACCTCGGCATCATCTATTCGTACTTGCCGTTCATGGTTCTGCCGCTGTTCGCGACCTTGGAAAAGCTGGACCGCTCGCTGCTCGAAGCGGCGGCGGACCTGGGAAGTCCCCCATGGCGCACCTTCGTCGACGTGACGCTGCCGCTGTCCATGCCGGGGGTGATCGCCGGTTCAATGTTGGTGTTCATCCCCGCCATCGGCGAATTCGTGATCCCGACCCTGCTGGGCGGCCCCGACAATCTGATGATCGGCCGCGTGCTATGGGATGAATTCTTCGGCAACCGCGATTGGCCGGTGGCGTCCGCCGTCGCCATCGCCTTCCTGGTGCTGCTGGTCGGGCCGATCGCGCTCTACCAACATTACAGCACCAAGCAGATGGAGTCTTAAGGTGCAGGAGCGCGTCTCGCCGCTGCTGATCTCGGTCCTGTGCATCGGCATCGCGATTCTTTACCTGCCCATTCTGGTGCTGATCGGCTACTCGTTCAACGCGTCCGCACTGGTCAGCGTCTGGGGCGGATTTTCCACCAGTTGGTACACGCAACTGCTGCACAACGAGCAGATCCTCGATGCCGCGTGGCTGTCGCTGCAGATCGGCGTGGTGGTCTCGACCGGCGCGGTGATCCTCGGCACGCTGGCGGCAATCGCGCTGGTGCGATTCAAGCTCTTCCGCGGCCGGTTGCTGCTCACCGGCATGGTCAACGCGCCGCTGGTGATGCCGGAGATCATCACCGGCATCACCCAGCTGCTGCTGTTCGTGGCGATGCTGCACCTTTTCGGCTGGCCGCATCGCGGCTTCACGACCATCGTCATCGCGCACATCGCGTTCTGTACGGCCTATGTGACCATCACGGTGCAGTCCCGGCTGCAAGGCGCGGACCGCTCGCTGGAAGAGGCCGCCATGGACTTGGGCGCCGGCCCGGTGCGCGCCTTCGTGGATACGACGCTGCCCGGCATCGCCCCCGCCCTCGCGTCGAGCTGGCTGCTCAGCTTCACCCTGTCGCTTGACGATCTGGTGATCTCGAGCTTCGTCTCCGGTCCCGGCGCCAGCACGCTGCCGATGGTGATTTTTTCGAAGGTCAAACTCGGCGTCAGCCCCGACGTGAATGCCCTCGCGAGCCTCATCATCTGCCTGGTCGGTGTCTGCATCCTGCTGGCGGGCTACCTCATGCGCCGCGCCGACCAGCAGCGGCTCGCCGACGCACAGATGGCCGAACAGGACGCCTAGGAGCCGCCCTGGGAGCCTATGGGGTAGCACCTCCGACGTACTTTGGATCATGCGGCGGGCGCGTAAAGATCCTCCGGATCAAGGGTTCGAAGCTCGCGAGAGGCTGCCAGTCATAACGGGGGTCGAAGGAGCACTGGTCCCAGTTGGCGCAAAAATCCCGGCATGCCTGATACCAGGGATGATCGCGGAATCGATCACGCCCATCGCGATTGCCGCCCGAGTGGTGGGCGTAGTAATACGATTGGAACAGCCCGTGCTGCTCGACGATCCAAGTCACTTCCGGCCGCACGTACGGCCGCAGGATGCCGGCGGCTATCTCGGCATGGTTGTAGGGTGCAAGTTCGTCGCCGACGTCATGGATCAGGGCCGCCGCCACTAGTTCGTCATCGGCGCCGTCCCGCAGCGCACGCGTCGCGGTCTGCAGGGAATGCTCGAGGCGGCTCACCGGGTAGCCTTGCAGCGTGTGATCGAGCTTTTCGAGCGCGCTGAAAATGGTGTCGGGAAGACCGAGCGCATATTCGCGCTCGGATCGATCCAGAAATTCGTAGTCCTCGCGGGTACCGTCCTCCATGCGCTGGAAACTCACGATTCTTCTGCTGCTGGTGTTCATTGCGGTCCTCATTCGTAGCGTATGGGTTCGTTCATCGGGCGGTCTTGATGCGGGTCCACGTGCGGGTCCGGATGCGCTCGGTCGCCGCGCTTGCCTCCGCGGCTTTATACAACCGGTCCTCCATCTCGGGAGTGGGGTACAGCGTGACATCCTCGAGGATATACGGCTCGACCAGGGGCCGGGAAGCGATGTTGTCATTCCCGTAAAAGATCGAGTTGCTGATGTCGGCGATGACGTCGGGCCGCAGGATGAAGTTGACGAATTGGTAGGCGGCTTCCGGATGCGGCGCGCCCTCGGGAATGAGCAGCGAGAAAAAATTTTCATTCGCGCCCTCTTTCGGCACGGTAAACGCCAGATTGAGATCCACTCCGACCGCCCGGGCGCGGGCGCGCGACAGCGCGTAATCGCTCGAATACGACATCGCGAGGCAGACCTCCTTGTTGGCAAGTCCGTTGATGTATTCCACCGAATCGAACGATCGAATAAACGGGCGCACTTTCATCAACAGGGTCTCGGCGGCCTTGTAGTCCTCGCGCCGCGTGGTATTGGGATCGATTCCCAGGTAGTTCAGCGCCAACAGCAGCACGTCCTCTGCGGAGTCGAGAAATGTCACCCCGCAATCGGCGAATTTCGACACGATTTCCGGCTTGAACAGCATGTCGAGACTGTTCACGGGCGCATCCGGCATGCGCGCCTTGACCATGTCGACGTTGTACGCGAATCCATTGATGGAATGAAGATACGGTACCGCGTGCGCGTTGCCCGGATCGTAGGCGGCCTGGATGGCCAACATGCGCGGATCGAGATTCTTCCAGTTGGAAAGCTTGGACTTGTCCAAGGGAATATACACGCCCGCCTTGATTTCGCGGCTGAAGAACTCGGTAGACGCCCCGACCACATCGTAGCCGGAATTCCCGGCCATCAGTCGCGCCTCCATGGTCTCCTCGGCGTCGTATACGTCGTAGATCACCTTGATGCCGGTCCGCTTCTCGAATTCCGCGACCGTCCGGGGGCTGATGAAATCGGACCAATTGTAGATGAACAATCGCTTGTCTTCGGCCGCGGCATCCCGAACCCCGAGCCCCTGCATAGCGCACGCCAATAGCAGCAGCGCCGCCATCATTCGAATTCGACTGGAGTCCATCAACTTAGTTTACCATCGCGTCTGGCTGCTACAGGAGCAACTCGTGCGTCGGTCGGGCCTTGGGTTCATGGTTTTCCTGCTCATCCCGGTATCTCGGCTGGCGCATGGCGGCGCCGACACCACCGGGTATTGGTGGTCGCTGCCGGTGGTCGGCGATATTCATCGCCTTTTCGACGGCAAATTCAGGGGCCGGCACCGCAGGTCCCGCCGCGAGGGACGTCAAGATGATGCCCGATGATTCCCTGGATCCCGTGTTCCGAGCCACCGTCGAGTCCACTGAGGAAGCCATCGTCAACGCCATGATGGCGGCGACCGATATGACGGGCGCCGACGGGCATCGGGTCATCGCGCTTCCGCATGAAGCGCTGCGTGAAGTGCTCAGAAAATACGGACGCCTGCCGCCGAACTGACGGCGCGGCCGGGCGCTCAGGCGTTGAGCGTGCCGTACGCCGCGATCGGATGTGCGTTCGACAGGACTTCCTTCAGGCTGCGTTCCAGCAGTTCGACCGCTTCGTCGACATCGGATTCGTCGATCATCAGCGGCGGCATGAAGCGCACCGTCGACAGTCCGCACGACAGCAGGATCAAGCCGTTGTGGTAGGCACGCGTGATGAGCGCATCGCAAAGTTCCTTGGCCGGAACTTTGGCGCCCCGGTCGGTCACCAATTCCATTCCGATCATCAGACCCTTGCCGCGGATCTCGCCGACCACCCCATAGGCGCCCGCCAGCCCCTGAAGCTTTCTCATGAAGTAGTCGCCCACCTTGGCGGCATTGGCGCGATATTGCCGTTCGACCAGGTCGAGCGTCGCGAGCGCGGCCGCGCAGCACAGCGGATTGCCGCCGAAGGTATTTCCATGAGCGCCGCGGGACCACTTCTGCATGATGGTGCGCTTGGCCACCATCATGCCGATGGGCATGCCGGAGCCCAGGCCCTTCGCCAGCGTCATGATGTCCGGCGCCACGTCCCAGTGTTGGCAGGCGAACATCTTGCCGGTGCGCCCGACGCCCGACTGAACCTCGTCGAAGATCAGGAGAATGCCATGGCGGTCGCAGAGCTCGCGCAGGCCCGCCAGAAATCCATCGGGGGGGACGAGATAGCCGCCCTCCCCCTGGATGGGCTCGACGAGTATGGCGGCCACTTCGTTCGCCGGTACGTTGTGCACGAACAGAATTTCCTCGATATAGCGAAGCACCGCGCGCCCCTGATCGCTGCCCGCGAACAAGGGCCGGTAACTGTTCGGGTACGGAACGTGCGTGACTCCCGGCATGGACGGAAAGAAGCCCTTCTGCTGCGTGTACTTGCTCGAGGTGAACGCAAGCGACCCCATCGTTCGGCCGTGAAAGCCGCCGAGAAACCCTATAAAACGGCCGCGGCCGGTCACGTAACGCGCCAGCTTGAGCGCCGCCTCGACGCTCTCGGTGCCGGACTGCGCGAAGAAACTCATCACCGGCTGCTTCATCGGCGAGAGTTCATTGATCCGCTCGCCCAGGCGGACTTGGCCCTCGTGCCAGTAGTCCGAGGATATGTGCAGGAAACGGTCGGCTGCATCCTTGATGGCTTGCACCACCGCCGGATGGCTGTGTCCCGTGCTGCAGACGGCGATGCCGGCCGCAAAGTCCAGAAAACGGTTGCCGTCGACGTCCCAGACTTCGGCCCCCTTGCCATGCGACATCACGAAGGGATAGTCCCGCGGATAAGACGGCGAAGCGACCAACGCATCGCGGGCCAGTAATTCTCGAGCCTTGGGCCCGGGCAGTTCGGTTTTGATGTGCTTCTTTTTCATTGCGACTTCCCCGCTGACTTTGATTCGGTAACTTTGATTCGTTAACTTTGATTCGTGCGACCAAAGCGATTACGATCTTGGCGATGCCATCTGTCAACGCGCATCCGCACTTGCCGGGTTTCTGGATGTGCGTCGCCCTGGTGGTGGCGGCGTGACCTGGTGGCGTTCGATGGTTGCAGTGGCGTTGGGCGGGGTAGTGGGTTGTCTCGCGCGCTGGCTTCTGTCCGCGGCCCTCAATCGATATCTCCCTTTGATGCCGCCCGGAACGCTGGCCGCCAATCTCATCGGGGGCTACATCATCGGCGCCGCCGTCGCTCTGTTCACGTTGCACCCCGCCATGCCGGTCGAATGGCGGTTATTCGTCATGACGGGATTTTGCGGCGGCTTGACCACGTTCTCGACGTTCTCGGTCGAAGTGGTGCTGTTGATGCAGAGCGGGCGCTTGCCCTGGGCCATGGCCACGATCGCCGCCCATCTCTTCGGTTCGTTGCTCATGACTTTCGCCGGCATCGCGACGGTCACGTGGGCGCGGAGCTAGGCCGCGAATCAAAGCGCTGGGCTAGCGGCGGCTCCCCGACAGCTGCCGGATGAGCCGCGCGCGCGAAACCAGGGCGCGCACCACGCAGGACGCGCCGGCCCGATCGGCCTCTACCACGATGATATGCGTCAAGCCCGCGTGTTCGACCAGCTGCAGAAGGTCGCCCGCCCGCAAGGTTTGAAGGGTCTCCCAATTTATCGCCGCCAACGCGTGCCAGGGCGTCATGATATGCGCGACGCGAATGTCGCGATGATGAGAGTACGTCGACGATTGCAGAAACTGCAGCGGCCGCTCGCCCTGTATGTCGTACGAGGTGATGAGACCTACGATGCGCTGATCCTTGACGGCCAGCAGGGCGCGCACGCCCATCCGAATCATGTCATCCAATGCGTCGTCGATTTGCCGCTCCGGATCGATGGTGACCGGAAGCTCACGGGTGAAGTCCGTGACCGCGAGAATGGCGGGATCGCTGGAACTCAACCCCTGGCCATCGGGAATGGACCTGCGGGGCAATATGCCCGCGTCGAAACGCGTCGTCGACACCAGCGTTTGGTGCTTCATGCACAAGGTGACAGCGAGTTCTGGTCTTCGGTTCCCTCCGTATTTCCGAATACGGGATTCATGGTATATTTGTTAGAATACTAATTATTAGAGGGCTTGTGAAGTGGTTGATCCGGAAGAGCGCTTTGCGAATGCCCTGCACGGCACGGCACGAGTATGGCGACAGGCAATCGATCGGCGGCTGAAATATCTCGGCATGAGTCAAGCGAGTTGGATGACCATCGCGGTGGCGGCAAACGCGCGCGCGCCACTTTCCCAATCCGAACTGGCCGACAGTCTCGGCGTGGAGGGCGCCACCATGGTGGCCATGGTGGATCGTCTGGTGAAAGCGGGCCTGGTCAAGCGCGCGCCCTCCGCGGCCGATCGACGCATCAAGCGCGTGGTAGTGACGGAAGCCGGCTATCGATTGTTCGACACGGTCAAAACGGAAGCGGCGTTGGTTCGAAAAGAGCTTCTCTCGCGATTGGATCCTAAAAAGCTCGAGGCAGCGGCCGATGTCTTGGAGGCGCTGCAGGGCATCATCGAAGCGGCTCCATGACGCGTCCGCTCAATCGCGCCATGATCACGTTGTCGATCATGATGGCGACGATCATGCAGACTCTCGACAGCACGATCGCGAACGTCGCCCTGCCCCATATGCAAGGCACCCTGTCCGCCTCTCAGGACCAGATCGCGTGGGTGCTGACGGCGTACATCGTGGCAGCGGCGATCGCCACGCCGCTGACCGGGTGGTTCGTCGACCGCTTTGGCCAGAAGAATCTGTTCATAGCTTCGGTGATCGGATTTACCGCCGCTTCTGCGCTGTGCGGAATGTCGAATTCGCTGGGAGGGATCGTCGCGGCGCGCCTGCTGCAGGGCGTGTTCGGGGCAGCTCTGGTGCCGATGGCGCAAATGGTGATCATGGAGATCAACCCGCCGGAGAAGCAAGGCCCGGCGATGGCCGTTTGGGGCATGGGGGTCACGTTAGGTCCCATTCTCGGTCCCACGCTGGGCGGCTGGCTCACGGATAGCTACAGCTGGCGCTGGGTGTTCTTCATCAACGTCCCTATCGGCGCGCTCGCGGGTTATGGCATCTGGCGGTATATGCGACCCGCCCCCGTCACCCGGCGCATGCAGTTCGACATCTTCGGTTTCGCCTCTTTAAGCCTGGGTGTAGGCGCATTGCAGTTGCTGCTGGATCGCGGCCAACAGAATGATTGGTTCTCATCCGTGGAAACATGGATGGAAGCCGTCGTGATGGTCATGGCATTCACGTACTTCACCGCACACACCGCCCTGTCGCGCCCCGATCGCGCATTTTTGGACTATCGCCTGCTCAAGAACGGCAACTATGTCACCGGTCTGCTGTTCATTTTCATCGTGGGCTCGGTGCTGTTCGGATCGCGCGCGATCGCGCCGACCATGTTGGAGACTCTGCTCGGTTATCCCGCGGCACTGACGGGTCTCGTCACCGCGCCGTCCAGTCTCGGCACCATGCTGGCCATGCTGATCGCAGGCCGCATCATGGGCAAAGTCGATTTGCGGCTGTTGCTCCTCACCGGTTTTTCGATCACCGCGGTGGCGCTGTGGCAGATGACCCGATACTCACTCGATCTGTCGGAAAGCGACATCATATGGCCCGGTGTGTTGCAGGGCATCGGGACAGGATTGGCGTTCGTCCCGCTGAGTGCGGCCGCGTTTGCGACCTTGAGACCGCACATGCGGGCGCAGGGCACGGCCATTTTCTCGTTGGTGCGCAACATCGGCGCCAGCATCGGCATCTCCCTGGTGCAGACCGTCCTGGTGCGCAACACCTCGTCCACGCACGCGGCATTGGTCGAGCACATCACCTACGCCAATCCTGCCTGGAACAATCCGGCCGTGGCGTCGGCTTACAATCCGGCGAGCCCCCATGGGGCAGCTGCGCTCGACGCCATGATCACCCAGCAGTCGGCGATGATTGCCTACATCAACGACTTCCGGCTGATGCTTTACCTGACGCTGGCCGTGCTCCCCCTGGTGCTGCTCATCAAACCGCCGAGCGCCGGTGCGCCGGTCGATTCGCAGCCGATCATGGAGTAGCGTCCGGAGTGATGGCGGCGGGCAGGCGCCCCGCGGCGGTACCGATCGGTTCGGCCAAGAGCCTGCCTGCCTTCGGCGCGAGCCAGCGTTCGAGGTCGTCGAATACGGTGAACACCGCTGGAACGATGACCAATGTCAGCAAGGTCGACGTGACCAAGCCGCCGATGACGGCAATCGCCATCGGCGACCGAAAATCGCTGTCGCCGCCCCAGCCCAGTGCGACCGGCAGCATGCCGGCAACCATGGCCACCGTGGTCATGATGATCGGCCGTGCACGCTTGTGTCCCGATTCCAAGATCGCTTCCAGCCGCGACCTCCCGGCCCGCATCTCTTCGATGGCGAAATCGACCAGCAGAATGGAATTCTTCGCGACGATACCCATGAGCATCAAGATGCCGATCACCACGGGCAGCGAGAACGGGCGGCCGGTGAGCAGCAAGGCGAGCACCGCGCCGCCCAAGGACAGCGGCAGCGCCGACAAAATGGTGACCGGCTGAAACAGGCGCGCGAACAGCAGGACCAGTACGGCCAGGACCATGAGGATGCCCGCGGCGATCGCCAGGAGGAAATTCTGGAACAGTTCGTTCATGAATTCGGTATTGCCGGTCTCGACCAGATGCACGCCTTCGGGCAGGTGTTTCAGCGACGGCAACGCGTAGATTTTCTTGGTCGCGCTCCCGAGTTCGACACCGGTGCTCAGATCCGCCTGGAAAAACAACCGGCGGTTTTGATTGTAGCGGCGCACCGCGGAAGGACCCTCGCCGAAACTGACGTCGGCAACCGTCTTGAGCGGCACGCTGGCCCCCGACGCGGTCGGTACCGGCAGACTCTCCAGAGTCGAAAGGTCGCGCCGCGCGCTCTCGATGAGGCTCACGCGAATCGGAATCTGTCGATCGCTCAACGAGAACTTGGCTCCGTTCTGCGGCAAATCGCCGAGAGTCGCGATGCGAATGGTCTGGCTGATGCTTCGCACGCTGACGCCGAGTTCGGCGGCGATGTCGAGACGCGGGCGCACGACGATTTCCGGGCGGGGCAGATCGCCCCTGATGCGGGGATCGTGGATCTCACCCAATCCACGCATCTCCGCGAGCACCTGATGACCGGTGCGATCGAGCAAGGCGGCATCATCCCCGGTCAAATAGAGCTGGATGTCGCGCCCGCCGCCACCCTCGGAGAAATTCATCTGGCCGTCGGGTACCTGACTGAGCAGCGGCATCATGTGCTGCTCCCATAGCTTCTGGCTCAAGTCACGCTCGCCACGCGGCACCAGGCTGACATAGAGCGTTGCGGTGCGGATTTCGCCGTCCTCGCCGCCGACAAATTCAACCACGTTGGTGACCTCGGGCTGCTTTCGAAGCACCGCGGTGGCGGCTGCCGCGACCCGCGACGTATCGTCCAGGGTGCCGCCGGGAGGCAGTTCGATGTCGAGCTCCGAACTCGCATAGTCCTCGGGCGGCAAGAATGCCTTCGGAATGATGGTCAATGCCCCTGCGGACAGCACGAAAAACGCGGTGCCGAAGGCCATGGTCTTCCAGCGATTCGCGACGCACCAGCGCAGCAGCCATAGGTAGTGCGTCATGAGGGGACCATCTTGACTGTGTACCGGCATTGCGTCGCTGCGCAATGCGTAAGCGGCCAGCACCGGCGTGATGAGCCGCGCCACCATCAACGATATGAACACCGCCGCCGCAACCGTGAGGCCGAACTGCTTGAAAAATTGGCCGCTGACCCCGCCCATGAAGCTGACGGGAAGAAACACGGCGATGATGGTAAACGACGTCGCCACCACGGCGAGGCCGATCTCGTCGGCTGCGTCGATGGCGGCGGCGTAGCCGCTCTTGCCCATGCGCATGTGGCGCACGATGTTTTCGATTTCGACGATGGCGTCGTCGACCAGCACCCCGGCGACCAAGGAGAGACCGAGCAATGTGATGTCATTGAGCGTGAAATCCATCAACTGCATGAAGGCGAACGTCGGCACCGCGGACAACGGAATGGCCAGAGCCGAAATCACCGTGGCGCGCGCACTGCGCAAGAAGAACCACACCACCGCGACGGCGAGGATCGAACCCTCGATCAGGGCGCTGATCGCCGAGTGATAGGTGCGGAGCGTGTGGTCGACGGTGGTGAATACCGGTGTGATATGAACCGACGAGTTCTCCTTGAGAATTTTGTCGATTTCCGCCTGTACCGATTTCGCGACCGCCACGTCCGAGGCGCCCTTCGCCTTGAAGACACCGAAGGTGGTCGACTGCCGGCCGTTGAGTCTCGCGATGGTCCGCACTTCGGCGACACCGTCGTGCACGTCCGCGAGCTCGCGCAATCGCAGGGATTTTCCGCCCGGACCGATGATCTGCGAATCCGCGAGCGCCGCCGCGGTCCTGGCGCCGCCAAGCACGCGGATCGCCTGCTCGCCGCCGCCCACCTGGGCGCGGCCGCCGGCGGCGTCCAGATTGAGGGCGCGCAGCTGGTCGTTGACCTGCACGGCGGTAAGACCCAACGCCTGCAGCCGGCCGGGGTCGAGCTCGACGCGAATTTCACGGTCCACCCCGCCGCTGCGCGTCACCTGAGCGACGCCGGATACATTCAGCAGGCGCTTGGTGACGGTGTTGTCGATGAACCAACTCAGCTGTTCCGGCGTCAGCGACGTCGTGGTCAGTGCGTAATAGGCAAAGGCGCCGCCGTCGACATTCTCGCGCTGTACCAGCGGCTCCATGATGTTCTGCGGCAGGTCGTTGCGCACTTTGGCGACGGCGTCCCGCACGTCCGTGACCGCGCGGTCGATCGGCGTACCGATCTCGAATTGAACGTGGGTATGAACGAGGCCCTCCACGATCAACGTCGTGATATTGCGCACGTTGCCGATGCTGGAGATCGAACCCTCCACTTTCTGGGCAATCTGAGTCTCCATTTCAGTGGGAGCCGCGCCCGGCTGCGCGATGTCCAACATCACCAGCGGAAACGCGATGTCCGGCTGCAAATTGATCGGCAGACGGATGAACGCCACGATGCCGAGAAAGAAAATCACCACGAAGAAAACAATCGGCGGAATCGGATGGCGAATCGCCCAGGCGGAAATGTTTTTCATGAGCCGCTCGTATCCTTGGACACCGGCCTCACGAGTTCGCCCTCTTGCAGGAACGCGCCGGCCGTCGCAATCACCTTCTCCTCGCTGTTGAGGCCGGCGGCAATGGTAACGCCGTTCTGCACCATGCCGGATACGCGCACCGCGCGCCGCGCCACTTTATTCTCACCGTCCACGACGAGCACGTAGCTGCCGCGATCGTCGGTCAAAACCGCGGTCTGCGGCAGCACCGCACGCTCGGCATTGCTGACGGTCACTTCGGCGCGGGCAAACGCCCCCGGGCGCAGGTTCTGATCCGGCTCGAGGGCGACGCGCACCATCCCAAGGCGGGTCGTCGGGTCGATGACGGCCCCGAGCAGGCGGACCCGCCCCGGATAGCTCAGGGTTGACCCGGTCAACAGGACACTCACCGTTTGCCCGACCTTCAACAACGGCAGATCCTGTTCGGGGACCTGACCCCGCAGTTCGACCTCGCCGCCCTCGGACAAGCGAAACAATGCCTCGCCGCCCGCACTCGCCGTCTGGCCGACCTCGACGTTGCGCGTCAGGATCACGCCGTCCGACGGCGCCCGCACCTCTGCCCGCGCCAGCCGTGCCCGCGCTTCGGCCAGCAGGGCGGCGGCCACCTTCACCTTCGCCGCCGCCGTCACCGCACTTGATTTGCGCCGCTGCGTCTCTTCCGCCGACAGTGCACCCGAGGCGCCGACCGCCTCGGCTCGGTGGTATTCCGCCTGGGCAAGTTCGGCTTCCGCACGCGCTTGTTCCAGACCCGCCTCAAGATTCGCCACCTGCGGCTGGAGCACCGATACATTGAGCCGCGCCAGAACCTGGCCGCGTTTCACGTGATCACCCGCTTCGACGTAGATGGCCGCCACCCGACCGCCGTCGCCCTCCACGCCAATGGGCATGTCATACCGCGCCGCAATCGTGCCGACGATGCTGATGGTGGTGGGCGTCGTGCTGACCGCCACGCGGGTCACCGTCACCGTTGGTACTTCATGCTTCTTGGCGTTGCTGTCCTTGAGCGCCAACGCCTGCGTGAGACGCAAGGCAAGCACGGTGGCGATGGCGACCGCGCAGGCGATCAACAACCACAATCCGCGGCGCGGAGTCAGCCACGAGCCCGGTGCCGACGATGACTCCTTCAACAACATGAGAAAACCTCAGTCAGCGACGCGATCGATCAACAAATCGCGTGTTCCATCCTGGCCGACATCATAGGTAACTTCGCCGTACAAATCGCCTGCCGCCGGCAGTGGCTGGCCGCTGAACGAAACGCGTGCCGTGATCGAGACGCGGCTTCCTTTCGTCAGAACCCGTCCCGGCAACATCGAGTCCGCGGCAGACAAATGGATCTGCGTGCCGATGGCGGCGCTGGTCAGGCGCTTCGCAGCCAGTGGTGGCCCCTTACCGCCTGGTTCGCGCGCGAACACGAATAATGGGGCCTCGCGGATCAGGCGTGCCTTGATCGCCGGTGCGATACGGATGTTCACGCTGACGTCCGCATCGGATGCCGCCGGTTGGGGCGAGGCGCCTGCAGGCGGGTTGCCCGCAGGCGAGTTGCCCGCCTCGGGAGCGCCTAACTCCGCGATGCGCGCGTCCAACAATTGCTCGATCTGGGCCGGTGGATGCATCTCCTTGAGCGCCAGCCAGCGGCTGCGTGCGACCGCGACATCGCCGCGCGCGGCCGCGGCGAATCCGCCGTACAGCAACGCCTTCGGGCTCGAGGGCTCGATCGCCAACGCCTGCTCGAACAGTTTCGCAGCTTCCGGCGTGATGTTGCCCCCGGCGCGCAGACTCATCGCCTCGCCCAGCCCCAGCGCAGCCTCGGCATTCGCGGCGTCGAGACGGTGCGCGTGATCATAGGCCAGGATGGCGTCGTCCATGCGCTCCAGAGCCACATACGAGCGTCCGAGCATCAGCCATCCTTCAAGATCGTTGGGTTCCTCGCGCAGGTGGGCCTCGAGCTTGGTCACCATTGCGGCCACGTCGGGGCCGGCGGCGGGGTTCTGCGCCGAATCCTGCCAGCGCCAGTTCGACCATAACGGGTAGAGCACGGCGGCCGCAGCGACGATGAGCACGGCGGCCGCTGCGCCGGCAACGCGGCTCCGGCGGTGGCGCAACAGAGGCACCGCAACGGCGGACGCAGCGAGCGCAGCCATGAGGGCTGCGACGACGAGGAATAGTGTCATGGATTACAGGGGTCCTGGCGACGGTTCATCGTCGAGCGGCATGCGCGAACGCCCGCGGACGATACGGACGATAATGACCACGCCCAGCAGCAGCACGATGAACGGTGCGCCCCAAATCAAGGCGGTTTTCCGGTCCACGGGCGGATTGAATCGCACGAACTCGCCGTAGCGGTCGGTCATGAAATCGAAGATCTCATCGTCGCTCTTGCCGGCGACGAGCATTTCGCGAACTTGACGGCGCAAGTCGCTGGCCAGTTCCACGTTGGAGTCGGCGATCGATTCGTTTTGGCAGACCAAGCACCGAAGATCTTTCACGACCCGCTCGAAACGCGCCTGCAACGCCGGGTCCTTCAGCTGGTCGTTGGCATCCACCGGACCGCTGACCTCCAACGCACGGGCGAAAGCGCCGCCCAGCACGCCGATTACCACGGCGACGAGCACTGCGGCTATCAACCGGCCGGCGTACCGGCGGACGGCGTACCGTGGCCGCCGGGCATTCGCGCTCACGCGCCCGCCCCCCGCGCGGCGGCGATGCGCGGCAGGAATTCACGCTGCCAGACCTCCGGGGTCATCGGCGAAATGAATTTGTAGATTATGCGGCCCCGGCTGTCGACGAGGAACGTTTCCGGCGCCCCGTACACGCCCCAGTCGATGGCGGTACGGCCGTCGGTGTCGAAGGCGACCGCGGAATAGGGATTTCCCAGCTGTTCCAGCCATTGCTTCGCCTTCTCCCGCTGGTCCTGGTACACCAGTCCAATGATGGGCACGACCTTTTGTTGCGCGATCTCGAGCAGCGCTGCGTGCTCCTGGCGGCAGGCTTCGCACCAGGTGCCCCACACGTTGACGATGTAGACCTGCCCCTTGAACGCGGCATTATTGACCGGCCGGGCGGGATCCATCACGTCGGTGAGCGCGATCGACGGTGCCGGCTTTCCGATCAGCGGCGACGGCAGGGCGTGGATGTCGCGCTTCGGATTGAGGCCAAACGCAAACAACACCGCGAGCGCGATGAAAGCCGCGAACGGCAAAAGAAATTTCCACATCATGCAGCCCCGAGCTTCGGCTGCGGATCGGGAGGCGAGCCGGCCGTGTCCTGCACCGGAGCCGGCACCCTCGATCGATAGCGCCTATCCGTTGCCGCCAGGAATCCGCCGATCGCCATCACCAAGGCGCCCAGCCAGATATAGCGAACCAACGGCTTGTACTGGATGCGCATGCTCCAGGCACCATCGCCCAGGGAATTCCCCATGGCGACGAACAGGTCCCGCGACCAGTTCACGGAGATCGCAGCCTGACTGTTGTCCGTCTGCTGCACCCAGAAGTGGCGCTTCTGCGGCTTCAAGATCGCGACCGGAGTGCCTTCGCGCGTGACTTCCACCAGGGCTTCCACGGCATCGTAGTTCGGTCCGCGCACGTCCGTGGCATTGACGAAACGGAAATCGTAGCCGGCGATGGCGAAGCTGCCGCCCGGTTTCAGCGCCACGTCCTTCTCGATCTTGTAGCTCTCGACGCCGCTCGCGCCGATGGCGAACAGGCCCACGCCGAAGTGCGCGATCGCCATGCCGAGCAGCGCTCTCGGTACCTGCTGCCCGAGGCGCAAGCGGCGAACGGGTTCCAGCAGCGCCGAAAACATGATCCAGAAGCCGAAGATGAAGCCGATCAGACCGACGCCATGGAAGGACCGGAACACCAGGCCTTGAACGGCAACCGCGAGAATGACGGCCAGCAACAGCAGTCGCCAGAGCGGCTTGCCGGCCGCCGTCAGTTTGCCGCGCCGCCACGCCGAATGCATGCCGACGGCGAGAAACACCATCAAGGGCAGCATGGGCACCAAGAACATCACCGCGAATACCGGGGGGCCCACGGAGATTTTGCCGATGCCCGAGCAGCTCGTAGACCAGCGGCGAGAGCGTTCCCCACAGCACCAATCCCGCGACGCCCACCAGGATCACGTTGTTGACGAGCAGGAAGAATTCCCGCGAAAACAGTTCGAATCCGCCCGGCGCGTAGAGCTTCGGGCGCGCGCCACGCGTACAGCGTGAGCGAACCGCCGATGGTCAGCACCAGGAACGCCAGGATGTACAGGCCGCGCTTCGGATCGGTGGCAAACGAATGCACCGACACCAGCACGCCCGAGCGCACCAGGAACGTTCCGACCAGGCTCAACGAGAACGCGAAGATCGCGAGCAGCAGCGTCCAGCTCTTGAAGATGCCGCGCTTCTCGGTGACGCTCAACGAGTGGATCAGCGCAGTGCCGACCAGCCACGGCATGAACGACGCATTTTCCACCGGGATCCCAGAACCACCAGCCGCCCCAGCCGAGTTCGTAGTAGGCCCACCAGCTGCCGAGCGCGATTCCGATGGTTTGAAACAGCCACGCGAAGATCGTCCACGGCCGCGTCCACTTGGCCCACGCTTGGTCCAGCCGGCCCTCGAGCATGGCGGCGCAGGCGAAGGCGAACGCCACCGAAAAGCCGACGTAGCCCGTGTACAGCATGGGAGGGTGGATGGCGAGCGCGAAGTCCTGCAGCACCGGATTCAGGTCCGCGCCGTCCTGCGCCGCCGGAATCAGCCGTTGAAACGGGTTGGAGGTCCACAGTGTGAATAACAGAAAGCCGCTGCTCACCAAGCCCATCACCCCGAGCACACGGCTGGAGAAGGTCATGGGCAGACCGCGGCTGAAGGCGGCAACCGCGACGCTCCAGATGGCCAGGATCGAGATCCACAGCAGCAGCGAACCTTCGTGCGCGCCCCACAAGGCCGCCACTCTGTAGAAGAGCGGCAGGTGCGAATTTGAATTTCGCGCAACGTACAGCACCGAGAAGTCGTAGTTGACGAAGCAATAGACCAGGCAGACGAAGGCGACCGCGACGAACACGAACTGTCCGGTCACCGCCGGCCGTGCCACCGACATCCACTCGGGCTTGCCGCGCCATGCGCCGACCAGGCCGAAAAACGCCTGCGACAGGCTGAGGCAGAAAGCCAGGATGAGGGCGAATATCCCGAGTTCCGGTGCCATAGATGTTCCTGCGCCTAAACCTTAGGAGGTGGGCCCCGCGGTAGTCGGACCGGCGGCAGTTGGAGCAGCGGCAGCAGCCTTGTTCTTCAACGACGCGGCCACTTCCGGCGGCATGTATTTTTCATCGTGCTTGGCGAGCACCTCGTCGGCCACGAATGCCCCGTTCGCGCCCATGGTGCCATGGGCGATGATGCCCTGCCCCTCACGAAACAGGTCCGGCAGCACGCCGGTGTATTCGACCGGGACCTGATGCGCGAAATCGGTCAGGACGAATTTCACCTCCAAGTCGCCCGGCTTACGCGTCACGCTGCCTTTCACCACCATGCCGCCGACTCGAAACCGCTTCGCGACCGGAGCTTTCCCCGCGGCAATTTGGCTGGGGTCGTAATAGAACATGAGTGTTCTCGCGCGATGCCATCATGGCAAGCGACACCGACGCCGCCACTCCCGCGAGAATGGCGAGCACCACGAACAAGCGTTTGCGTCTCGGAGTCATACGTTCTCACCCGCCTGCATTGCAATTGCACGCACCGCGCGCATGCGCGCCGCCGCGAGCTGGCCCCACGCCGACCATAGATTCCAGCAGAAGATGGCAGCCGCAAAACCGAAGCACGGCCACACATAACGCGCATAGCCACCCATCGCCCAGAAAGTCGTCACGATTTCACCGCCTCCCGCACCCAGGCGGCTTGCCGCTCGCGATTGAGCACTTCGCCGCGCACCCGGATACATAGCACCGCGCCGTAGAACAACATGAACCCCAGCAGCATGGACAACAAGGGCAACAGCATGCTGGCCGGCATGTCCGACTCGCCGATTTTAGCAACCGTGGCGCCCTGATGCAGCGAGTTCCACCACACAACCGAAAAATGAATGATGGGCACGTTGACCACGCCGACGATCGACAGCAGCGCCGCCGCCCGGTCCCCGCGCGCCGGATCCTCGAAAGCCGGCCGCAGCGACATCACGCCGATATACAGAAACAACAAAATCAGCTCCGACGTGAGCCGCGGGTCCCAAGCCCAATAGGTGCCCCACATGGGCCGGCCCCACAGCGACCCGGTCACCAGCGCGAGCAGCGTAAAGGATGCGCCGACGGGTGCGGTCGCCGCCGCCACCGCGTGGCCCATCTTGATGCGCCAGATCAACCCGATGCCGCCGGCCACCGCCATGGTGGTGTACGCAAACAGCGAGAGCCACGCCGCCGGCGCATGCACATAGATGATCCGGAACGCGTCGCCCTGTTGATAGTCCGGAGGCGCAAACACCAATCCCGCGATGGTTCCGTAAGCGAGCGCCAGCCCGGCCAGCGCGAAAAACCAAGGCGTGAGCGCCGCGGCAACGCCATACACGTAGGGCGGTGAGGCCAGCTTGTAAAACCATGTCCACATAAAGTTCTTTCGATACCTACTCGAGCGTGATGCGCAGAGCCGCCGTCGCCGCGAACGGCGCCAGCGTGCACGTTAGCACGCACAGTGCTGCAAGCAAATACAAGGCCCCCGCGGCGCTGGTACCCGAAATGGCCCGGTCCGTGGCTCCGGCGCCGAATATAAGCAGCGGCATCGCCAGCGGCAGCACGATCAGCGACAGCAGCACATTGCCGCGCTTCAATCCCACCGTGAGCCCGGCGCCGATGGCGCCCAGCCAACTCAAGGTCAGGGTACCCAAGCTCAGGCTCAGCATCATGGTCCCAAAGGCCGCTTGCGGAATGGCGAGCGCCGTGCCGACGAGAGGCGACACCAGCACCAATGCTGCACCGCTTACCAACCAATGGGCCAACGTCTTCGCCATGACGATCACATTCAGGCCCTGCCCGGACAACGCCAGTTGTTCCAAAGTTCCGTCGTCCGCATCGCTCTTGAAGAGCGCATCCAGGGACAGCAGCGACGATAGCAGCGCGGCCACCCACAAGACACCCGGCGCCATGTCTCGCAGTAGCGACAACTGCACGGACAGACCCAAGGGGAAGAGCGTGGTAACGATCATGAAGAACACCAATGGCTGCAGCAGCTGATCCGGCCGCCGGAAGCTCAGCGCAAGTTCGCGGCGCAGCACCAGCAAAAACGCTTCCCAGAGACCGACTTTCGTCACTGCAGCTCCAGCTGCCGGGTCTGCACGTCGAGGTTCAGGTCGTGATGCGCCACCACCAGCGCCACGCCTCCCCCCCCCACATGCTCGGCCAGCAGGGCCGACAACAGCGACGATCCCGACCCGTCGAGATTGGTATAGGGTTCGTCCAGCAGCCACAGATCGGCTTGGAACGCCAGCACCCGCGCCATGGCAACGCGGCGTCGCTGTCCGGCGGACAACACCCGAGCGGGCAAATCCGCGCAAGTACCGACCCCGGTGCGTTCCAGACTCGAACGCAATTCAGCCGCTGTGACGCGGCGCTTCAGTCCCACGGTGAAACGCAGATTCTCGAGGGCAGTCAAATCGCCTTTCAGCGCCGGTTCGTGAGACGCGTAGGCGAGCGCCGCCTGGTACTCGGCGGCCGTGGCGGCGATCGACCGGCCCTGCCACGCGACGCTGCCCTTTTCCGGTCGCAGCAGACCGCTGACCACGCGCAGCAACGTGGTCTTCCCGGTGCCGTTGGGACCGGATACGTGCATCAATTCGCCCGGATACAGGTCGAGGCTCACGCCGCGGAGCACGTGACGATCGCCGCGCCAAACGTGGACCTTCTCGACGCAAAGACCGTCAGGGGCGATGTTCATGGGGCGGCGATCGTAGCAAAATCAAAGAGTTGAAGCTACCAATTCATGCAAGCTTCGCATTTGCTCCCGACGGGCTTCGCATCGCCCCCTAAATCCCGTCCAGCGGGGACGTCTGGCGCGCCCTCCGAGGACACGCCGCATCGGTCTAGTCCGACGAGTACGGCGTCACGGCCTCCGCAGTCAAGGTGGGCAGCGTCCTCACGCTGCGGATGACGGATAGCCGACTTGCCCCCAGAGACAGCAGGACCGCCATAGTGCCGGCGAACCCCAGGGACACCCGCAAACCCAAGTGTTCGCCCAGCCAGCCGCCCAGCAACGCCCCAGGGCCGGCCGGCAGCAAAATCAACCATCTCATGGTGCTGGTCATGCGGCCCAGCATCGGCCCGGGAGTCACCGATTGGCGAAGCGACAGGAAGTTGATGAAAATGAATACCGCACCGACGCCGAACGACAGCAGCATGAAGGCGTATGCGGCCACGCCGAGCGCATTCTCCGGCGCCACCGCGAGTACCAGCCATCCGACTCCGCTCACCGCAAAGCCCAACACTAGAGTGGGGCCGTTTCCTACGCGGCGAACGACGCGATACCCGACCGCGCTGGCAACGATCGTTCCAACGCCCAAGGCAACGTAGCTCAATCCGACACCGCGCTCGGAGAGCCCCAGTTGGCGCGTGGCGAACAGAATTTGGACCACCATCGCGGCCTGATTGCACAGCTGCCAGATGCCGACGCAACTGGCCATGGCGATGAGCAACGGGTGGCCTCGAACGAAGTTCACGCCCTCGCGCATGGCGGGCCAGAACGGCCGGTTCGTCTTGCTCGGCGTCTCCCGGAGCGGCACCCCCCGCAGAATCGATGCGGAAATCAACAGCAGCACGGCGTCCGCCAGCAAAGCGACCGGTGCACCGGTCAGTTTGATGAGCATCCCCGCCGCACCGGGACCTGTCACCTCGGCCGTGGAGGACGCCAACGCGTTCTTGGCATGCGCCTCAACCAGCCGCGCACGCGGCACGATCTGGGTCAGCACAATTTGCGCGGCGCTGCCCGCGGTTGTATTGACCGCGCCGATCACGAAGGCCACGAAGTAAAGCCACGCGATCGACAGCCAACCGAGCCACCAGGCCACGGGTACGGTCGCGACCGCGACTGCGACGGATAACTCGCCGATCACGTACACCGGCAATTTGCGCACGCGATCGAGCCACACTCCGCTCGGCAGCGAGAACAGGACGAAGGGGGCGATTTCCATCGCGGTCAACAGCCCCATCTGCGTCGGACCCGCGTGCAGCAACACCGCCGCCGACAGCGGCAAGGCCAGCAAGGTGACTTGGCCACCGAACGAAGAAATCAAAATGGAGGTCCACAGCCTGCGGTATGTCGCGTCGCGCAGCAGGTCCGTCTCTGCGAGCGTAAATCGGGGCAACAGTCTGAAACGTGACAAAACGATATTTTCTTTGGACAGGCCGGTGATGCCGTGTGCAATGGAGCAAATGCGAGGCACACCGCAACAGCGATTATAGGGCCTTCCATGGCCTCCTGCCGGGTTTGTACTCGGCGTCCTGCCGGGTTAGTCGAAGGTCTCGAGGGAGTCCACGGGCTCCGGAGTCAGCCACTGCACGAGATTTGCGGGCGAGACTGCTTCGCTGAAGAAAAAGCCTTGTCCGCTGTCGCACCCCAATTGCCGAACGACCGCCAGTTGGGCCTCGGTCTCGATTCCTTCCGCAGCGGTTCTCATGTTGAGGCTCGCGGCCACCCGCACCGTCGCGTCGATCAGTACCCGCGTGTGTGCGTTGGCAACGGCGTCGCTGACGATCGAACGGTCGATCTTGACGAGGTCCACCGGCAGGCGGTGAAGGTTCGCCAGCGATGACAGAGCAGTGCCGAAATTGTCCAGGGCCAGGGTCAATCCCAGGTCCTTGAGCGCATGCAGCCGTGCCTGAACGGCTTCGTCGCGTGCCGCCAGGCTCTCGTTCACCTCGAGTTGCAACTGGGCCGGCATCATGTCATTGGCCGCCAGAACATCGCGCACGGTGGCAACGAAGGCCGGATGCGCCAGCTGGCCGCGCGACAGGTTCACGGCCAAGCGCCGCGGTGCGGTCGCTCCCAATTCCTTCTGCCATCGGACGAACTGGCGGCAGGCGCTGTCGAGGACGAAGTCGCTGAGTGCGCCGATGAGCCCGCACTCCTCGGCCACACCGATAAATTCCAGCGGCGACACCGCACCGCGTATCCGATGGTTCCAACGCACCAGAGCTTCGACCCCCGCAGAGCGATCCGTCTCGCCGAGGCTCGACTCCTGGCTGCGCAAGCTGACCACCGGCTGATACTGGACGAACAATTGCTTGTCCTCAAGCGCCTGGCGCAGCTCGCCCTCCAATCCATTGCGCGAGGCGGCGCGGTTTTGACGCGCGGAATCGACGAGGGCGTCGCTCACGGTCGCGACGAATCGCGCCGCATTCAACTTGAACAGACCGATGAACAGATTCTGCGCCACGGGCGAATTCGCCTTGCCGACGAGCGGCACGCGCATCGCTTCGCACACCGTGCCGGTGACCGCCGTGAAGTCGCTTGCCAGGCGCCGCAGTTGCGGTGCGGCCTCGCTCAAGGCCGCGAACAGGTTCTTGAGCTTGCCCGCCGGCGACAGCGGCATGAGCAAGTTCGCCGCCATCGGATTGATGGCCGCGACGGTGCCGTCGGGCGCGAGATGCACGAGCCCGAACGGCGCCCGGTGCAGGAAATTCATCAGGTTGTCATCCGCGGCAGCAGGCGGGGCCGACGCACTTACGAGTCTTTGCATATGTCGAATTCACACGTCGCGCAGCTCAATCGCGCAGGGTATGAAGGGTGTGTCGTCCGGTTCGCGGAAAACTTGAGCAGATTCGGGCTTGAGCAGATTCCGGAAGGGGAATTCGATTGCCTTGGCGTTACCCAAGGGGTCAGTGCATGGCGACCCTGCTCCCGGGCATTCCGTTGTGGCACAGCCCGTGACCTATGAGCGCAGTCACGGCAGCGCAGGCATCCACGCTGTCGTCGCCGCCGTCATCGACGTGCAGCACGCTGGTGTCGCGTAGCAGTTGATAGACCGCAGTCCCGGTCAGTTTTGAATTTTTGGCAAGCAGCAGCGCGACGATTCCAGTCACATGGGCCGTGGCCAAGGAAGTTCCGGACGCAAAATCATAACGTCCGCCCGGCAGCAGGGTGAGGATCTCGCGTCCCGGCGCGCGCAACGGCGCACCGGGTCCGCCCAGCATGCCGTCGCCGGCAACTTCGATCACGCCCGCGAACTGCAGCAGGGGATCTTCAGGTGTCGCCGTTTCGGGGGGCGCGGCTCCGATGAACAGGATCCCGCGGCGCAGACCCTCTTGAATGAGTTGGCGCAGCAATGGATCGGCCGGACCGGCAAGGCTGAGATTGACCACCTGGGCGCGCGAATCGATAGCCGCAGTCAGCGCCCGCGCCAACGTGTACGAGTTGCAACGTGCCGAATCCGCGTCCTCCTGCAGCTGCCAGCAGGCCTTGAATATCGACAACCGCGCCCCGGGCGCGATCCCGACGATGCCTTCGCCGTTGTTCGCCACCGCGGCAATGATGCCGGCCAGTTCGGTCCCATGCCGATCGCGCCGAAACTGCCCCACGTCGGCATCCACGAAATTGGCTACTTCGACGACGGCGCCCCGCAAATCCGGATGCAAATCGTCGACGCCGGTATCGATGATGGCGACCCGTACGCCCTCCCCGCGCGACCACGGGTGCGCGTCCGGCACGTCGATTTTTTGGAAGCCTCGCTGCAGCCCCACGTACGGATCGTCGTACGCGGACGTCTGCGTCGCAAACGTCTGCAGCGGTTGCGCAATCCGCACCCGCCGGTCCTGCGTCAGCGCCGCCAGCACGGCGACGCGGTCCGCGCCGGAAGGTATCTCCAGCACGGCGCAGTGCATATGCAACGGAGCGATGGGCCATGCAGCAATTTCACGCATGCCATACTCGCGCTCCAAGCCCTGCAGCAGCCGCTGTGCGTGCGGGGTCGGGCCGTAGGCCGCGAGTCCGTCGTAGCCGCGGGGCGAGCTTCCGGCATGGCCTGCGTCCGAAGCCGCGTCGTTATCGACGCCGGCCACGATGTAGCGGTCCGGATTGTCGGTGAGTGTGGCCGCGCCCGCTCTCGCTTCGACGGCTACGCGCGTGCTGCTGCAGGCGCATAGACACGTGATGGCAAGTGCGGCGAGCGGCCGATAACTCATTGCATCGGTCCCGGGACCGACCCGGCGGCCACGGACTCCGCGAAGCGCACCACGTCGTGCCCGCGCAGACGCTGCAGCGACCAATCCACCGAGGGCGATCCCGACACGGCGAGAGAGTACACGCCCGCCTCCGTCGGTCCGGAAACGATCCTCAAATGCGCGTCGTCGAGCAATGCCTGTAATTCCGACAAGGTGACAGTCGGCGCAAACACGGCTCGGATGGCGGCATTCGCCGCCCGTGGTGCCGCCGTGGTCACCGTATAGTAATCGGCAGGCGCAATTCGCCGTTCATGCTGATTCCAGAGCAACGCCGCCAAGGCGCCGACCACCGTCATGGCAAGAGAGGCGGCAATCGCGCCGCGCCACCGCCTCAAGCTCGAACCGGCCGGCGCTTCGCTTGGTGCGGCCACATCCGGCGCGCCGCGTGCAGGACCGCCGGCATCGAGACTCTCGATGCGACGGCGCAGCCGGTTAAGTCCCGCCATCGGCATATGTTCGACACCTGCTTCCACGGACATGACGTCATATATCCGGCGCTGCATCGTGAATTCATCGCTGCACGCGCCGCACACGCGCAGGTGCGCGTCGACGCGCTGGCGATCGGCATCGCTCAGCCGGCCGTTGACGAACCAGGGCAGCAACTCCCCGATCTCCCGATGCTCGGCGGTGCTGTCTTCGATTTGATTCATAAGGGCTCTTCAGCTCTCCGCATTGTCGGACGCGTCGGCTCCGCCGAGGACCGGCAGGTAGTGACGCAACTTCTCACGCGCGTGAAACATACGCGCCTTCACGGTGCCCACGGGGCTGTCGGTGATCTCGGCGATCTCCTCGATCGAATGCCCCATGTTGTAGGCCAACTCCAAGGCCAGCCGTTGCTCCATCGGGAGATGGCTCAAGCCGCGCACGACCCAATCGCGCAATTCGGTGTCTTTCATCGGTTCGACCCACGGCTCCGGCAGGGAGTCGTATCGCTGGGCGCGTACCAAACCGTCGTTGCGGCGCAGCGATTTCAGTGCGATCCGGTACGCAATGCCGATGATCCAAGTGGAGACACGCGAGGCACCCCGAAATTCCCCGGCACGTTGCCAGACGACCAGGAAGGTGTCGTTGATGATCTCCTCGATGGTTTCATACTGCGGAGCGATTCTCGCCAGAAACCGCGCCAGACGCCGGTGGTATCCAAGATACAGCGTATCGAGGGCGCGACGGTCGCCGCGCGCCACGTCGCGCAGCAGATCTTCATCCTGACGCTTGGGAATTTGACGAGCCTGCATAGACGACCGCGGGAAAGTTAATGGTACCTATAGCGTGAGTACCGGCGGCGCACCAAAAGGTTGCCCGGCGCCAGGCCCCTCGCTCAAAACCGCCAAATGACCGTGGCCGTCCATTGATCATGCGCCGCTGCACTATAAAACAGTTTTTTGGCGTTGGCGTCCGTATCGACGAAGAACAGTGAAATCGAGCACGGAGAAAAGTCGCCCACGGCGCCGACGCTCCAATAGGCGTAGCCGCGCCCTCCCGGACCCCCGAGATCCGAATAGCCGGCACCTCCCGCCGCCGCAAAGTGCCGGTACGGCGGAGTCCGCAGGTTGACCTCCGCCGATGTGGACCTCACGGCGCTCAAACCCTCGGACCCCAGATAACGCGGCGCGTCGGGGGAATACACTACATCGAAACCGAGCCAGTTGTCATAGGCCGCCTCGAAGGTCACTTCCGCATAGTTGTATTGCGAGCCGGCGTCGTTCCAGAGATAAGCGTAGTAGCTGGCGAGCATCCGGGTCCGCCAGAGCCCGGTTTGCGCTGGGGAAAATCCGGCGAACGCACTTACCTCGGCGCTGCGCGTATCGCCGGAATCGAATTGCACGCTCGACGCAAAGACGCCGCCGATGAATCCGCTCTCGGTGGCGACATGGACGTCCGCCTGAAGCGCGGCGTGTTGGTTGCTGCGGGAGATGCCGCGGATCAGGTAATCGCTGGTGACCGCCAGCGACTCGCCCCATATTTCCGCGGCTGGGAGCACGCTTGGAGTCAGGCAAGCGATGGTGATCAGCACGGCGGCGCTCTTGTTCTTTTTCATTCGATATACGAACACGTCAAATCCGGCTAAGTGCACGAATCACAGATTAAACCTTTCGCGGATCGATTGGCACTTACGGCAACAAGGACCTAGGCGGCGCTGCACCGGGACGGCTACACTACGACCACGCCCCGATGGCGAAATTGGTAGACGCAACGGACTTGAAAAAATTGAGCGGCGGGCATGGAAACGGCCCGTTGAATCCCGCCAAATTCGGCGAACCCCCTGGGCCCCGGGGCCCGAGGCAACGCCGAGCCAATCCAGGCCGCAAGGCGGCTGGCAGGTGTAGAGAGTGGACGGCGGGGGCCTAACAGATTTCGCAAGAACTCTCACGGTCGTGGCGCATTCCAGACCCCAAACGCGTTGTTACGCGGCGGCGAAAGCCGTAGTGGGTACGAAAATCCGTTGGCCGCAAGGTCATGCCGGTTCGACCCCGGCTCGGGGCACCAGATCATTTACCGCACGGGATCAGCCAAAGTGCGGGACCTCAACAAACGAGCCGTTCAGCCGCCGGCACGCACCAGATGTCCAGCGGCGCACTGCGTCCGCGCAGGGCGTACTGAGGCAGGTGCAGTACCGGGATTGGGCCGATATAGAGTTCGCCGTCAGCTTCCTCGACTTCCAATGCCGCAGCCACCGTGTACGACAACAAGACTTCGCCGGCGCGCGCGCGGCTGCAAAGGCGGGCCGCAACGTTGACCGTATCGCCGACCAAGGTCGTCGATTCGTGCCCGGGCGGCCCGAAGAAGCCCGTGGCGACTTCGCCCAGGTGCAAACCGATACCGATCCCCGCATCAATGGACAGGTCCCGCCGCCAGCGCGCCGCGATCGTGTCGAAATGCTGCAGCATCGAATGACCGGCGACCAGCGCCGCACGGGCCCCGTCGTCCGCCAGATCCTCCCCGCCGAACCCGGCCATCATACTGTCGCCCGCCATGTGAAAAACCGTGCCGCCCTGCGCGATCGCTGCTTTCGCCAGCATATGGAAAAATTCTTCGAGCAACGGCACGATGTTCGCCGGGGCGAGCCGTTCGGCAAGCGCGGTGTATCCGCGCAGGTCTGCGAACAGCACCGTGACCCGCGCGATCCGCGGCGGCGCGGCGCGGCTGCTGCAGCGCTTGACGGTTATCGTACCCGCAGCGCGCAATCGGGGCGCACGACGGACGGGACTGGGCACGGTCGGCATGCGGGAGATTATGCACGAACCAACGCGTATGCGCGGGTCGAGCGGCCACCTCAGCAATGCCCCTACTGCCGTTTCGGGATATTCAGGCCGCGGACGACGGCCGGGCGCGCGAGGAAGGCATCGAGAGCGCGCATCAGAATCGCCCCCGATTCGAACAACGGCATCGGTTTGCCGTCCGGCCCATGCGGATCAATGATGGCGGGAATTTTGTTGTTTGGATTGAGCGAGACGAATTCGGGCGATCGTTGGTCGCTCGGCCATGACGACTCATTAGAACGGATAGTTGAGACCGGTGAAAATGGCGACCCCCTCGTTCCCGTAGCCGATGTCCACCTTGCCGACGACGAAGGGCCGCGCGATGCCGCGAAATCCGACGCCGACAACATGATGCAGCTGCTCGAACGGCAAGGTGCTGGTGCGCGAGAACACGCGCCCGAGATCGAGGAAGGGCGCCATCTCTATATCGACACGCGTCGAAACGGCATCGAAGGAAAACATCGTGCGGCGCAGCTCGGCGCTGGCGGCGAAGGAGTTCCGATCGTAGAACCGTCCCTGCCCGTAGCCGCGCAGAGCCTGCTCTCCGCCCGTTTGACTGTCGCCGCCTCCAAGACTGGAGAGCGCCCAGAACGGCACCTGATTGGCGCTTGGTAAATAGCGTACTGCCAGGTGCGCCGCCACCACCGTCTTTGCCGCGACCGGCCAGAAATTGCGGCCATCGATTCCCGCTTCGCTGTACAGGGAATCGTTCAGTATGCCGCTGCGCGCAGCCCCGCCGGCGTATGCGATCCATTGCATCCCTTGATTGGGTATCGTCAGGTCATCCCGGGTGTCGTAGATGATGGAGAGCCGGTTGAGCAGCACGTTGGTGGTACCGTCGCCGAAGATGTGGCCGAAGCGGCTTTCGAGCGTCGGGATACCGGCCAAGGTGCCGGCGGTGACGTCGACGGAGTGCATGCGGCCGGTGTAGAGCAACTGCCAGACGTGGGTGAGATTGAGGCCCAACTGCACCTGCGCCAGCTCCTGGCTGTCGGTGTAGTTGGTTTGATCGCCTTTCGGCGAATCATTGCCGATTCCATAGAACCGGGGGACGCCGCTACGATCGTAGATGACGCTGTAGTTCAAGGACCAACGCTGATCGCGCAAGCGTCCGAGCTGGTATTCGGCGTCGAAAGTCCGTTCGACCCGCTGCTTGATCCCTCCATCGATCGACCACTGCGCGTCTTTGGATGAATATTCGTACAGGCGGCCATCGATGCCGTAGCCGAAATACGGGTTATGCAGAATGTCGGGAGCGATGATCTGGCTGATTTCGTGGTTGTCGTCGGTCTTCAACCAGACCGGCAAAAGACCCAACGTCGTGCCGCTGTTGGGGTCCGTGCCGATCAAAGGCACCGGAATGAAGGGCGCTGTTGCGGGATTGAACCATTGCGACAATCCCGGCGGCGGCAATTGCGGGGCTGCGCCTGCGGCGTCCGGGGCCGGATGATCGTCCGCCAGGCACTCGGCGCCTACCAGCGCCAGGGCCACGCACGCGGTCCCGGCGCAGCAAAACCGGTGCAAGGCGCGCACAATCAATCTGCCATATCGTCGCTCCACTACACACCTTTGGAAATCGCTTCGGACGGGCACTGTACCAGCCGATCGACGTCGGCGGATGTAGATTTCCCATGGGGGAAATGCGAAATAGCGTGTCGGAGGATGCCCACGCGTCGGATCCGGCCGTGCAGCGACTAAGCTTTCGACAGGCGCAGAAAGAGTAAACCGGGAACGCCGAGAATGATTTCGCGAGCGCGCTTCGACAGCGACAGCGCCAACGCCATGTCCGGCGGCAGACCCGCCAGCGGGGCCAGCAACAAATACCCGCCCTCCTGAACTCCCAGGGCCCCGGGAATGGCAAATGCCGCTCCGCGAATCGCCTGGCCCAGACTTTCGAGCAACAGCGCATCGGCCCAGCTCACCGGATTATTCAGCAGCACGAGAATCAGAAATACTTCCCCCGTTCCGACCAGCCATCCGATCAGGCTCAGCAAGAAGCTTGCGGCTACGCGTCCCCCGCGCCCGTAGGTGGCTTCAACCGCCAGATCGATGGATCGCGCATGGCTCAACCAGCTGGACCAATCGCGCTTCCCTGCCAAGCGAACGCCGGCGCGCACGACCTTGCTGAACAATCCCCGCCTCTGAAGCAAATAGAAGCCGGCGACCTGAACGGCCAGCACACCGCTGGCGATCAACGATGCGGTTCGCAGAGCGTGTTCCGACAGATGGCCGGCGCGCGCGCCCAGCAGGGTCACGCCCAAGAGTGCAAAGAGGATCTGCGCGACGGTCTGCAGCGTGGTGCTGACGACGATGGCGGCAGCCGCGTCGTGCACGCTCGAGCCCTGCTGGGTCAGATAACGCGCCATCAACAAGGGACCGCCGATTTGTCCCGCGGGCATCAGACTGTTCGCGGATTCGCCCAGCCATCTTGCGAGCAGCGCATGGCGCATCGAGCCGCGCGAGCCGCCGCGCTTGAAGAGCACCCGAATTGCCGCCGCGTCCAGCACCAGCGGCACGAGGTGAAACATCGCCACCAGCAACAAGCCCCAGCCGGCCAGCGACAGCGCCGATACGATCGAGGGCACCCCTTGGGAAATCAGCACGGCAACGAATAGAGCCACCCCTCCGAGGAGCAGCAGGGACGCCGCGCGCGTCATGGATGCTCCGATCGGACTCCGACGGCCTTGCGGAAGACCTGCCGCAAGCCGAAGTAGGCAACCGCATCCTTCATGTTGGAGATGAAGCGCCGCCAAGAAAGCATGTGGGGATCGGTCACGTACTCGAACGTCAGCGAGACGCGCGTTTCGCCGTGCGCGAGGGGCGTTATGCGGTGACGCAATTTATCGCCGTCGAAAAAAACCAGGCCGCCGGGCGAATACCGCAGGGACCCCGCGACGGTGGCGATCCCGGGATCGCGGGTATGCAATTCGTAGTCCAAGCGGCACGACGAATCGTCGATCACGCCCAGCAACAGGGTGAATCGGCGACCCCGATAATAAGACCTGTCGTAGTGCCAGCCGATATGATCTCCGGCGCGCGTGTAGAAATAGAGCGCATAGGCATGCGGATCCTCCGCGGGCGACGGAAGCAGGCGCTCGCCCGACACCTCCTCCAGCCACGCGATCAGCGTCACGGACCGATAGAGCTCTGCAATGAACGGCGCGAGCTCGTCGATGATGTGCCGACTGACGCTTCCGCCTTGCTTGTGGCCGGGAAGATAGTTGCGGTTTACCGCCCCCCCGACGGCAGCGACTGCCGCCACGAGTTCCGCCGTGACCTCGGGCGGGAGGAAATTCTCGAGATAGAGAAAATCCCCCTGCTCGACGAAAATGCGGCGCAGTGGGGTCGTATCGAATCCAAGCATGCGATCTGCAATTGCATGGGATGCATTGATATTTATTGCGCCACCTCGCGGGAACCCGGCGATTGCGAGCGGCGCGCCACCCGGCGGTATTCGATCACCGTCCAGACGGCATAGAGAGGAGCCACGACGGAGGCCGCCACCAGCATCGCCTCGAGGCCGTGGAACAGAGTGATCAGAGGAAAGAGGTACAGGGCATCTTCCGTCTCGAACCCGGCCAGCGAACCCTGGCGCGTCGCGGATTTGCCCGCCATCTCCTCGATGCGCATACGCAAGAAGAAGATCAATGCGACCGCCCCGCCGGCGATTGCGCCGTCAAGAGTGGAAACATCCAAGATCTTCCGGTGAGGGTCCTCGATTCCCAGGCCGATCGCAACGAACACCGCGATCGTCACCGCTGCATCGCTGCCCAAATCATAGACATGTCCTAAACGGCTGCTCTTGCCGGTGATCCGCGCCAACTCTCCGTCCGTATGATCCAGAAAGTTCGATAGCACCAACAGGAGAGCCGCCGCGTTCGACCAGCCGTAGCTCCCGGGAATAAAGGCTGCCGCCGAGGCGAGTCCGACCAGCAAGCGGACGGTCGTCAGGTGATTCGGCGCGACCCAGCTATCACGCAAAGGCGCAACCAACCAACGGGCTAGCCGCGCGTCCCAGGGGCGTTGCTCCGGAAAACCGGGAACGTGCGCGTCTGACATAATGCCCCATCATCAAAAATCTCATCTTACCAAAGCCCCCGAGAGGCAGGAACTCACGTTGAACGCTAGATTCTTGAGGTTCGGGACATGGGTCGCGACGCATCCCAAGAGAACTGGTATCCCGGCCGATATCAGCGACCCCAGGAGCCGGTCCTAGGTCATGGGTCGTCCGCAGCGCGCGAGCACGCCGCGCAGGTCGCGCAGCGGCGGAAATACCTCATTGTTCAAGTCCGCGCCCTGGGCGTCGTAGGCACGCTGCTCGAACTCGA
Organism: uncultured Gammaproteobacteria bacterium; assembly: GCA_963799885.1. Classification (GTDB taxonomy): domain Bacteria; phylum Pseudomonadota; class Gammaproteobacteria; order Steroidobacterales; family Steroidobacteraceae; genus Bog-1198. The sequence goes on from CAWCYX010000012.1 coordinate 86,534, forward strand.
CGATGTCCTTGTCCTCGCGAAAAATATTCTCGGTAAACCAGGTCACCAGCGGCCATACCGCATGAATGATTCCGGGTATCTTCGGCTTCTTCACCGATAGGTACCCGTACGTGCGGTTGGTCCGCTGAGCGGCGTCCAACGGGGTATACGCCAGCCACACGTCGAGCACCGGTTCATCGGTGGTCTGGATGTCGCGGCCCACCCATACTCGGAGGCTCTGTGTCGGATAGTCGGTTCGGATGCGCATGTGATCGGAGAAATCCTTCTTCGGTACGCCGCGCTTGCGCATCAAGTCCACGATCACGTGTTCGCCCACCGACTGCTTCCCCTCGGAGCGCGCAAAGCTGTATTCGACCTGCGCCCAGTTCTCACCGTGGCTCCTTCCGAGGCAGCGGGCCCTGATCGAACCCATCTGCTTGCGGTGCATGAACTGGTGGTTCATGTCGAAGAGGTTCTCGTGCATGAATGTGTAATGACATGCCACCTCGCGATTGAGGCGCCGCGTTTTGTAGTCCGCTCGTTGCGACGAACCCAGGGTCGGCGGCAAACGGCTCTCCGCCAGCGCTGCATCGCCGGGAAATACGAAGATCAGTCCGTCCACCTCTCGTGCGGGATAGCTCTTCACGCCGTTCGGCAGACGCTCCGTGCCGAAATACGGTACGCCGACGCACTTGCCGCTGCAGTTATAGGTCCAGCCGTGATAGTGGCACTTGAGATCATCGCCCATGACTACACCCAAATGCAGCGGCACCTGACGATGGGCGCAGCGATCCTCCAATGCGAAGACCTTACCGCTCTTGCCGCGGTAGATCACGATGGGGTCGCCGGCGAAGCGGCGGCCCAGCGCCCTGCCCGCCTTCAATTCCTCCGACCACGCCACCGGATACCAATAGTCAGGGTGCGCTCCCACGCGGCGTAAATCGGACGAATTCGGCGAATTCGCAGCACGCAGAGCGGCAAGGTTCGAAGAATCGTCGGACATCGAGCACGCTCCCATTTCACTTCGTGCGCGCAAGAATAGCGCGGTGCGCGCAGATAGCGCGGCTGCCGACGATCGTCATCAACGCTTCGGCCCGCATCGATGCGGAGCGCGGGTCGCGAAGCGCAGGACGATTTGAATGTCGCGGCAGCTAGAGCGGAGGCTAAAGGTCGGATCGAACTGGCGTGCACGATCGACCAACCCGGCCCGGGCCGACTCGCGACGACTTAAGTGCTTGTTTTTATTCACTCGCATTTTTTCAGGCTCGGCCTGAATAGGGGGTGATCGGCAGTGATTGGTACCGTTCTAGCTTTTCGCTCTCGGCCCCTCGTGCCGCCCTCCTTGCAAGTGTACGCCACCGTACAGACGCCGCATTTTCTCCAGGTTATGCGGGCGCGCTCTCTGATATCTCGGGCTGGCTCAGCGCAAGTGCAGGACATCGAACCGCAAGATTTGCGCCCATTGTTGGAACGTGGCGAGCGGTTTAGTGTGCCTGCCGAACAGACGGCGCCGCCCGCTTGGCATAGGGTGGAGAATGCTCCACGAATTCCTCACATCAAATCGCGCGGTCTTAATTGATCGTTGCCGCGTCACAGTTGGCAGCAGGTCCGATCCGAAGGCAACCGAGGCGGCGCTGCACGGCGCGATTTATTTCTTCAGGGATTCACGATTGACCAAGTTGTTCGGGACTACGGCGATGTTTGCCAAGCCGTAATCCTCGCATCGCGACCTCGCGCGACAACTCTCTAGCGGGAACGCTCCGGTCGGCCGGCGGTTCCCAAATCGCACGCGTAAAGCTTCAGAACCGGTCATAAAACTGGCCATCAAAAGGATTATTTTCTATCTTTGTCATACATAACCATATGATATAGAATACATTATGGTCAGTAACAAAGCGGACCACAAACCGGACATAAAAGCGGCCGAGGACCAAGGTGAACGCACCACTCTGATGGAGCCGCTTGTGTTGGGCGAAGGCTCGCGACAGCGGCCTCCGCTGACCGATCTTGCGCTCGAATTGGCCCAACGCAGCGCCGGGTTCCGTCGCTCGCTGCCGGCCAGCTTATTGGCGTCGCTGGCGACGCTCGTGCGCGCGATGAACTGCTACTACAGCAACCTGATCGAAGGGCATGACACGCACCCTGTCGATATCGAGCGCGCGCTGCAGGGCGACTATAGCGGTGACAGGACAAAACGCGATCTGCAGCTCGAAGCCAGGGCGCATATCGACGTCCAACAATGGATCGACGAAGGCGGCCTCAAGGCGCGCGCGGTCACCGCCGACGCCATCCGCGAGATACACCGGCGCTTCTGCGCGGCGCTTCCCGAGGACCTGCTCAGGGTAGAAAATCCGGACACGCACGAGCGTATCCAGGTTGTTCCGGGCGAACTACGCACCCGCGATTTGATGGTCGGCGGCCATATCGCTATCAGCGCACCCGCCGTCCCTCGTTTCCTCGCGCGCTTCGAGGAGGCCTACGCCCGCCTTGGCAAGACCGAGACTATCCTTGCCGCCGCGGCCGCGCACCACCGCCTCGCATGGATACACCCTTTTATCGAGGGCAACGGCCGCGTCGCGCGACTGATGTCGCACGCCACACTCTTGGACGCGCTCGATACCGGGGCAGTTTGGTCGGTCGCGCGTGGCCTGGCGCGCAACGTCGCAGCCTACAAGGGCCATCTCGCCGCGTGCGATCAGATCCGCCGCAACGATCTCGACGGCCGTGGCCATCTCAGCGAAGAAGCGGTGGCGGAATTCACGCGCTTCTTCCTCACCACCTGCCTCGACCAGGTCACTTTCATGGAAGGACTGATGAATCCGGATACCCTGCGCGCGCGCATCCTGCTATGGGCCGAAGAAGAAATCCGCCTAGACCGCCTGCCGCCACGATCCGGCGCCATCCTCGAAGCGGTACTCTATCGCGGCGAGGTGCCGCGTGGCGATGCCGCCGGCATCGTCAATACCGGCGACCGTCAGGCTCGCCGCGTAGTCTCGGCGCTCTTCGACCACGGAGTGCTGGTATCGGAAAGCACGCGGGCCCCATTGCGGCTGGCTTTTCCGGCAGCCCTGGCTAGTCGCTGGATGCCGGGGTTGTTCCCAGAGCGAGGCGCCTAGAGGTTGCGCGAGAGAGAGTGTCGACGGCGACGCGCCCTCTTCATCCAGACCTTGCGTGTCCGCGCTTCAAGCGCCCGGTACGCCGTTTATGCCGATCCGCGCCTCGGTGCTTCGCCTTTCCTATTCCAATCCTCCGCGCTCTAGCGTGGACTCGTCGAGAGCGCGGGAGGATAACGTTTGGGTCAGTGCCTCCAGGTCGAGAATTTGTGCCAGCGTCCCCTGCTCGGCTGCGTTGAGATTGCGCTTGATATAGTCGGCGCTCCATTTGGATGTCTTGGGAAAGCGATTTGCCACCGTCATGACGGCCGTACGCAACTCATCGTCGTCGCAGATGCGATTGACCAGACCGAAGTCGAATGCTGCCTGTGCGTCAAACTTTTCCGAAAGCAGATAGAGCTCACGTGCTTTTGCCGTGCCGAGAATACGCGTCCAGAAATAGCTGCCGCCAAAGTCGCCCGATAAACCGGCACGTGCGAAAGCGCTTGTAAATACGGCGCTGCGGCCCGCATAGCGCAAGTCGCAAGCGCCAGCGAGAGCCAGGCCGGCGCCTGCACAGGCGCCGTTGATCATCGCGATCGTCGGCTTGCCCATATCGTGCAACAGACGCGCCGCTTCCGAAGATCGGCGTAGCCATGCGACCCGGTCTTCGAACGACTGCGCAGCGCGCGCCGCCTTCGACACTTGCTCAACGACGTCCACAGACGAGGCCTCGGTGCGAGCCCCACGTGCGCGCGCCTTGATATCGCCCCCGGCGCAGAATCCGCGCCCCGACCCAGTCAGCACGACACAAGCGACCGTCGAATCAGCTGCGATACGCTGAAGAGCCGCATATAGTGTCTTCATGAGCGACGGATTCAGGGCATTCAACACTTCCGGTCGATTCAGCGTTAGGGTCGCGATGCCGTCTTCGATCGTCTCCAACAGCTCTTCGGACATCAAATCGCTCCTAGATGTGGGCGCAGACTGATCGCTTCATCGGCGCCGCACAAAAGGACAAGCTCCTTCTTCGCTCCCACCACTTTGCCGCGCCATATCCTATGTCCGCAAGATAGATAACCAGGTTACACATTATCGTTCGGCGGCCATTTTCGCAACGGGTCGAGCGGTGGTAGTTCTTGCGCCAATTGAGTATATTGTCGAGATAGTGAGCTAAGTTAACTACCAACATGGCAGAATTCCACAGTTCAGTCGATCTGATCCTCGCCTGAGCGGCCGCCGGAGCGATTGATGGAGCGATTGAGAGAAGACCTTGGACGCGTTCTGAACCTCGATTCGGCGGCGCTTGCAGTCGAGTTCGAGGAACGCAGCATCACTTGGGGCGAGCTTCGAGGCGCCGTGACGCAGTTGCAAGATCAGTTCTCGCGCCTCGGTCTGGGGATAGGTGCCCATGTGGGCTGCATTCTGCGCAATAGCCCGCACCACCTTGCGCTACTACTAGCGACCCTCACGTCGCAGCGCTGCATACTAACGTTAAATCCATTCCAGCCGGACGACAAGGTCGCGTCCGACATCGAGCGCCTTCGACCACCTGTCGTCGTCGCTGCGGGCGCGGATTGGGAGCGACCCGCGTTGCGAGCTGCGGCGGCCCGTATCGGCGCCGCCGGCATCGCGCTGACCGCTTCATGGGTGAACCCGGTGGAATCGGTCCACGACTTCGAGAATATCCGAGGCAGTGAGTTCGCCGTGGCCGCGCCGGAGACCGCTATCGTCATGTTGACGTCGGGCACCACGGGGCCTCCCAAGCGCATTCCGCTCTTGGGGCGAGGACTGGAGCGGGCGATACTCGACGCCATGCGATATGAAGGCAGTCGGGAGCTTGGGGCTGAGCCCTCTCTCAGCGGCAAGACAGTCATCCAGTTCACATCCTTTGTGCATATCGGCGGAGTCTTCAACGCCCTTCGCGCCGTCCTCAGCGGTCACAATCTGTATCTGCTCGTGAAGTTCGATGTCCAACAGTGGGCTGCAGCCGTCGAGAAGTACCGACCGACAGTCGCGTCGCTGCCCCCTGCAGCACTGCGGATGGTGATCGATGCCCAGATTGCGCCGTCGCGGCTCGCCAGCCTGCGGGCGGTACGTTCCGGAACCGCGCCGCTCAACCAGGCCGATGCCGATGAGTTCGAAAGTCGGTACGGCGCGCCCGTTCTGCAGAATTACGGTGCGACCGAATTTGCCGGCGGAGTTGCTGGGTGGACGATGCGCGACCATCGCGCCCGTGGTAAGGCGAAGCGCGGTTCGGTGGGCAAGCTCCACGACGGGGTCGAAGCGCGCGTGCGCGATCCCGTAACCGACGCAGTCCTACCCCTGCGGCATGAGGGCATATTGGAATTGCGTGGGCCGCAATTTCCCAATGCCGATGAATGGGTGCGTACTACCGATCGAGCGCTGATTGACGAAGATCGCTTCCTGTGGATCAGGGGTCGGTCGGATAACGCCATTACCCGAGGGGGATTCAAGGTTCATCCTGACGAAGTGGTTGCCGCGCTCGAAGGGCACCCGGCGATTCGGGAAGCAGTCGTGGTCGGATTGGCCGACAGCCGGCTTGGCGCCGTGCCAGTCGCAGCCGTCATTCTTAAAGCCAATAGCGGACCGATCGATCCAGATGAGCTTCGCGCTTGGGTGCGCGGCAAACTGACGCCATATCAGGTGCCGGTCGCCATCCACGTCGTCGACGATGTGCCGCGCACTGCGGCGCTGAAGCCCGACCTTACCAGAGTGCGCGATCTGCTGGAACGAAAAATGGCGGCGGCAAAACTGCAGGTCGAAGCGAATCGAGCCGGCGGTGCCGGACAGCAGTAAGGATATGAACTTCGAATTGACGCACGAGCAGAAATTGCTGCAGGAGACGCTGGCACGCTATCTGGTCAGCCGGCATGATTTCCAGACCCGGCGGGAGATAGCAGCGTCTCCCGCCGGCTATTCGCGGTCACTCTGGAGGGCGTTTGCGGGCGAACTCGGCGCGCTTGGCGCCATCTTTCCCGAAGAGGCGGGCGGCCTTGGCGGCGGTGCCATCGACATGCTGGTCATTGCGCGCGAGCTTGGGCGCGCACTGGTTACTTCGCCTTACTTGCAAACCATCGTGATTGCCGGAGGGATTCTCCGCAGGATCGTAATGGCACGGGCCGCCGATCTGATCGCGCCGATAATCTCGGGAGACAGAATATTCGCTCTCTGTGGCGGCAGCCTCGCTCTCTGTGACGGCGGCAATGCGCGGGGCATCGGTGTACGCGTCGATGCGGTTGATCGCTCACTGCGCGGCGAGGCGACACTCATCTACGACGCATCGTGGGCTGACTTTCTCATTGTCGCCGCACGCGACGAGGTGAATGAGTTCAATCTGTTTCTGGTGCCGACAAACGCCGCCGGCATCACGCGTCGTGACCACGTGACGATCGATGGCGGCCGCGTGTCCGACATCGTGTTCACCGACGTTGATTGGGAAGGCGCACCGCTCGCCACAGGAGAGGAGGCGCGCCGCGCTGTCGATTCGGCCATGGACGATGCGATCGTCGCGTTGTGCGCTGAGGCCTGCGGCGTGATGCAGCGACTTCTCTCTGACAGTCTCATTTACGCTCGCCAACGAGTTCAATTTGGACAACCCATCAGCAGTTTTCAAGTGATTCAACATCGCCTCGTCGACATGTACATGGAGGTCGAGCAGGCCGAAGCGGCGACGATGGCCGCCGCCTGCCAGCTTGCATGCCCGCCGCGTGAACGAGGCGCGGCGACATCGGCAGCCAAAGTCCAGGTGAGCGAAGCGTGCCGCAATGTGGGCCAGGCCGCCATTCAGATTCATGGTGGCGTCGGAATGACGGACGATTTGGCGCTCGGCCATTATTTTCGCCGCGCCACGGTGATTGAAAAGCAGTTCGGGTCGGTCCACGACCATCTGCGCCGCTTTGCGCGTGCGGCCGCATGCTCGCCCGAATGAAGGTTGCCGCCAACCGCGGCCGGAGACAGGCGGCGTGAACCTGAAGCTCGAACGACGCTATGAGGTGTTCCGTGACGAGGTGCGGGCCTTCTTGGGCGTTGAGCTCACGGCTGAATTACGCGAGGCGAGTCGGGCCACAGCCGGCACCATCACCGCCTATCGGCATGGGATTGTGTGGCAGCGAATCCTCTACCGTTGCGGCTGGGCGGCGCCGAATTGGCCCAAGGAGTATGGCGGTCCCGGGTGGGACCCCGTGCAGAAATATATCTTCAATACCGAATGCGGGGAGCAATGCGCGCCCAGTTGGCCAAACATGGGCATATTCCTGTGCGGACCGGCGATCATCGGCTACGGAACGCCGGAGCAGAAGGCGCGCTATCTACAGCCCATGCTGAGTGGCGAGGATTTCTGGTGCCAAGGCTACTCAGAACCGAATGCCGGATCCGATCTCGCCTCGCTGCGCCTGCGCGCTGCATCGGACGGTGCCGATTATGTGTTGGATGGATCAAAAATCTGGACAACCCATGCCCAGCATGCGAACCGCATGTTCGCTCTCGTCAGGACCGCCGACACGCCGCGTCCAAGTGACGGCATCACATTCCTCCTTTTGGATATGGGCCTATCCGGTATCACGGTGCGCCCGCTCCGCACGATCGCGGGAGAGGATGACTTCAACCAGGTATTCTTCGACGGTGTTCGGGTGCCCAAGGCGAACCGATTGGGCGAAGAAAACCAGGGATGGAAAGTGGCCAAGTATGTCCTTGAATATGAACGCGGCGTGTCGGCAGCGGGTAAGCTGCGGCGTAGCCTAGCCTTCACCCGGCGTTTGGTGAACGGCGTCTCTGATCCCGATCGGACCGACATTGCATTGCGACTTGCACGAGTGTCGATCGCGATCGACACGATCGAGTTCATGGAATTGAGGATGACGTCGGCGCTAGCATCGGGCCAACGGCCCGGTTCGGCAAGCAGCATCCTGAAGCTGCGCTCGGCGGAATTGGCGCAGCAGCTCAGCGAGATCGCCCTGGACGCCGCGGGCGAGGCAGCCATCCTCGACCGAGCCGCTCCCGGTGCCTGCGGCTTCGCCGCGGACGATGCGTCGACGCGCGACAGTCTGAACGCGATGGCTCGGTATCTCGGTCAGCGCGCACTGTCGATCGCGGGAGGCACGAGCGAGGTCCAGCGCAACATTATTGCCAAGAACATTCTGGACCTGTGACGGGCGTACGGACACGCATGAGCACTGGCTGACCTTCAATCTATGGCGGAGGTTGCTTTCGATTCTTAAGCAAGGTGATCCGTTCGCAGTACTCGTTACCCTGGAACAGGACGCTGTTGACCAGCCGCTCGACTTGGCGAGATTGGCTTGCCTCCAGATCCGTGGTCAGCTCGATGGCTAGCTTAGCCATGGCAAGCGTTTCCGGCGGCAGTGCGACAAGATGGTCGCAGAAGGCGCGGGCCGCCGCCTCCAATGCATCATCTTTATACACCGCGTGGATCAATCCCATGGCAAGGGCCTGCTGCGCGTCCACGACGCATCCGGCCATCACCAGCCAGCGCGCCCAGTGCGGTCCGACCAGTCGAGTTAGTCGGCTCGTTCCACCCGATCCGGGCAGAATGCCAAGCTTGATCTCCGGGAGACCGTATCGCGCGGATGCCGAGGCCAGTCGGAAGTCGCAGGACAACGACATCTCCAATGAGCCTCCCAAGCACGTGCCCTGATGTGCCACCACAACGGGTTTTTCGATGCGTTCTAGAATATCGCAAACCGACTGCATACCTTGTCGATACCAGCGCCGCGCCTCCAACGTGCTGCCCGCGAATTCGGGCGTCAAAGCCCCCCCAATGTCGCGCCCGGACGAGAAGTATTCGCCCTGCGCACGAAGCAACATTACACGCAGTTCACGGCGCGCCTCGAGGCGCAGAGCCGAATCGCGGATCGCGTCGAGCATCGCATCCGTCATGGCATTGAGCTTGTGGGGACGGGTTAGCAAGACCTCGATGATCCCGTCTCGCTCGTCGACTTCGAAATCATTTGGCATATAGTCCCCTTCCGTCCAATGCCGCCGTACCAACCAGCAGACAGCTCGCCATGGGCCCAGTCAGTTGGCCGATGGATCTTCCCACCACGGATAGGGTGGCGGCAGGTCCGTGCTTACCCGACCCGGAAATCGGGCCTGCCGCTTGGTGCGAAAAGCGGCGATTCCCTCAATCATGTCGGCCGAGCCCTCCAAGGCGGCAATGAATGCGCGATCGACGCCGAGCGCCGCCTCCGGCGACGGTGCCGAGGACAGACGCCAGAACATCTGCCGCGTGAGAGCCACGGCGACCGGCGCGCTGGCCGACGTGATTTCACCGGCGATTTCATGGGCCCGCCTCAATACGTCCTCCGGTGCGAGCATTTCGTCAATCAGTCCCGCGCGCAGCGCCTCGCCCGCGTCGAATATCCGCCCCGAGTAGCACCAACGCAACGCCTGTCCGATGCCGACAATGCGGGGCAGAAACCAACTACTCCCGAGCTCAGGCACCATTCCGAGCCGATTGAACGTAAAGCCGAACTTTGCATCGGCGGAGGCAATCCGAATATCCATCGGCAGGGTCATCGTCAACCCCGCGCCGATGGACGCACCGTTGATGGCAGCGATGGATGGCTTACGGCAGCGGTAGATCGCCAACGCGAATTCGCCCCGCGGGGGCTGGCCCTCGCCCGGTTTCAGATCGGTAAAGATGTTGCCCTCCGGCGAGATATCCGCGCCGGAGCAGAAACCGCGTCCTGCACCGGTGACGATTATCGCTCGCACTTCGTCGTCCGCGTCGGCGCTCGCGAACGCCGCATTGAGTTCGGCCCCCATTTGTCGCGTATAGGCGTTCAACTTTTCGGGCCGATTGAGCAAGATGGTCAGGATACCATCCGTCAGCGTAGCCGCGATCTGCTCAAATGCCATGGTCGCACCCCCTGCGAACTATGTTTCGGCATTATATAAGGAATCGAATTGATATTCGCTGCACGACGGCCGCTCACTGCAGGGATTCTTGAACAAATAAAAGAGCCGACGACAGCAGATGCAATTTGCGGCTTTGGGTCGCAGCGCCTGGCGCTAGCCAAGGGCATCGACCACGCGGGCACCTTCCGCACCCGATGTCCAACGACGATTGGCGTTATTCAAATGAAGCATCCAATATTCTGCAGCAGTATTCGGATCGCCGGAGTCGATCAAATTGATCAGCTTGGTAAAGGAACGAATCGCCAAGAATGCACTCTTTCGCTGCGTCTCCGTGGACTGACCCGACCGTTTGTAAATCTCTATTTGCGACCGCTCCAACAAGTGCTGAATCATCTGCGTCAGAAAATGCAGCGTTCGATTGCTCCCCAACTCCACCAGGATGCGGTGAAATTCCGCCACCTCCACCGCAAATTCGATGAAGCGTGACTCGCTGGCCAAAGCCGACATACGCTCGACCTCTTCGCGCAGGCGCGCGATGCTCTTCTTATTTTTTTTCAGCGCAAGTTGACGCACCACGTAAGGTTCGATCGCGAGGCGTACCTCAAATACATCCGCAATGGTCGTCCCATGGGCTTGCAAAACATAGCCGACATAGCGCGATACACTTTCGATCTGAGGTTTGTGCACGCGCGCACCGGTACGCGACCCACGCACGACGCTGATCAGCTTCTCTGCCTCGATAATGCGGAACGCTTCACGCAAGGTAGGGCGGGAGATTCCCAGAGACTCTATCAACTGACCCTCCGGGGGGAGAAAATCGCCTTCACACAGTTCGCCGCGCACGATTTGAGCGCGGAAATGATTAGCGATCACTTCCGACGTTTTCGGTACTCGAATCGGCAGGCTGAGGTCGGTACTACGGTCGCGTCGTTGTGGCGCTCGCGTTTCCTTCGATTTCACGGACAATGGATCTCCATCGCGGCTGGAAAACTAACTTAATATACTACCATAGAGCAGCAGCGAATCACTTGAATGGCACGCGCGAATCGAGCGAGTCCCCGCGTGCATTATTCGTTTGATCGAAGGGCACATTCTTGTCCATGCGCATCTCGCTCGGCAATCTGATTGCGCAGAACCTCATCGGCGCTTCCCGCAATGCGCAGCGCCGTCATTTGCCGCGCCGTCGGCCAGGTGGTCAGTAACTATTCCTCTGGTTACATATTTCATGCGTCTTCCTGCTTAACCACCGAAAACTAGATTACTACATATATCACTTAGTTCGCTATGGCGTAAAATAAATTCTCGGGTACAGCGCCTGGCCCGGCCTTATGAGGTTGCAAATCCCCGCGATGTAATGCGGCGTTTTGCCCCAGCGAGCTGATCGGCACCCGTTATCGAAGTGCTCCTGCGGGCAGGCTAGCGCCACAATTGAGGTTCAAATGGATTACCAGACTTTGATTTATGAAATCGGCACCGACAAGGTGGCAACCGTAACGATCAATCGTCCCGAAGCCATGAATTGTTTCACAATGCCCATGTTGCGAGAATTCGAACACCTGTGGGCACAAGTCCAGAAGGAGGACCGCGTCAACGCGGTGGTGCTGCGCGCGGCGGCCGGCCGCGCCTTCTCGTGCGGCGCCGACGTGAGAGCAACGGCAAGCGAGCGCGTGGTGGATTTCTCGCGGCCCTTCGAGCAACGCGACCCAGGGGAATACCTCGGCGCCAAGTCGAACGGCTGCTGGAAACCCATCATCGCCGCCGTGCATGGCATGTGCTGCGCCGGGGGGTTTTATTGGGTAAACGAATCCGACATCGTGGTCTGCTCGGAGGATGCTCAATTCTTCGATCCGCACGTGACCTACGGCCAGGTCGCGGCCGTCGAACCCATTGGGCTTACCTATCGAATGCCTTACGGCGAAGTCATGCGCATGATGCTGCTCGGCAATGACGAGCGCATCAACGCGTACACCGCGATGCGGATCGGTCTGGTGAGCGAGGTCGTCCCGGGCGCGCATGAAGCATTATGGTTGCGCGCTCACGCGTTGGCGGCGAAGGTTGCCAACAAACCGACCATGGCAACCCAGGGCACCGTGCGCGCGGTCTGGGAATCACAGGATGTGCCGCGCACGATTGCGCTGGTCATGGCTATGAAATACCCGCTACTCGGAAATCCTGATGCCACAGCGCAAGTCGATCGAACTGCGGTGATGAAAGCGGCGAAGCAGTTCGAGGTCCGCTAGGGGTCGTCCCGGACGAGCAACATGCAGCCCGCCAATGGGCCGCCGGCGGTACTGGTGGCGACCACCCGAGGATCGCCCTTCACCTGGCGTGCCTCGCCGCGGCCCCACAACTGCACGCAGGACTCGTGCACGGCGCCATAGGCATGCAGCCGTCCCGCCGACAGCGCGCCGCCGCTGGTGTTGAGTGGCAATTCTCCTTCGAGCGCGATGCGGCGGCCATCCGCGATGAAGTCGCCGGCTTCGAAGCACCTGCAAAAGCCGAAATTCTCGAGCCAGTTGATGGTGTGAAAACTGAAGCCGTCGTAGAGCTCGGCGACGTCCACGTCCTGCGGCTTGAAATCGGTACGCGACCACATCATTTGCGCCACCTTGGGCTGGGCCTGCGTCGCCAGCGCATCCAGCTGGGTCCATGAATTGCGGTATTGCATGCTGCAGCCGATGGCCTCGATTCTTATGGGTGGATTGCGCAATTGCCGAGCCACGTCAATGCGCGAAAGAACGATCGCGGTGGCACCGTCGATCGGCACATCGCAATCGTAAAGCCGCAGCGGCGTGGCGATGATGGGCGAGTTCATGTAGTCGTCAAGCGTGATTCGCGTACGGTAAATGGCCTTCGGATTCAACGAGGCATTGCGGCGTTGATTGATGGCGATCTGCGCTACTTGCTCGGGTCTGATTCCCGATTCATGCACATATCGGCTGAAGTACAACGACTGTTGCAGCGCCGCCGCGTAATTGTAATAAGGCGCATACCAGGCAAAGTTGCCCGATTGCCGCCCGCCTTGCTTCACGAGCGAATTGGCAAATCCCTTTTTGCGTTCGGTGGCCTCGTACAGGGTGCGAAAAATCAGGACGTTTTTGGCAAGTCCTGCCGCAACGGCGCCGATGGCATTGAATACCGCGCCATATTGCCCGGGCGCCTCACCGCCGCCCGCGTACCAGGTCAATTCAAGCCGCAGCGCATCCTGAATGCCGGCACAACCCACCGGCGAGAATCCCGAACCATCGCTGCGATCGCCCGGCCAGGTGGCAACACCGTCGATATCCGCGCGCTTCAAGCCCGCATCGGCGATCGCCTCGAGACATGCGTCCACCGTCAGTTCCAAAGCCGACTGGGTGGCAGCCCGCGACACGGCCGATTGGCCGATGCCGGTGATGGCCAGGTTTTTTTCGGGGTATCGCTGGCTCATGGCGGCGAGTCAGGCTCGAAGAGGGGTACCCAAACGTCGCCGTGCTGCTCGAACAGCACCTTCACCGGCATGCCAATGCGAATTTCTGCCGGGGCGACATTGAGGATGTTGGCCACCAAGCGCACGTCATCTTGCTCAGCGATCGTGATCAGCGCTAGCACATAGGGTACGGACAGACCCGGCACCCACTGTTTGTGATTGACGGTAAACGTTTCGACGCGGCCGCGGCCGGAGACCGCCTCAGGTCCGACCGCGCGGCTTTCGCACTTCGGGCAGAAGCGAACCGGTGGATGCACGTAGTAGCGACACGCGCTGCAACGATAGATCATCAGCCGACCAGCCTCACCACCGCTCCAGAACGCTTTATTGTCGAGATCGATGCTAGGCAACGTTCTCGCCGGTGGCAGTGGCGTCATCCCTCACTTTCCGAAGCGATATCTCGCTTCGACTCCGTACATTCGCGGCTCACCGAAGGAGCCACTGGTAAACCCCGCAGTCGGGTAGGTGGCATCTTCAAATATCTTGTATACCTTGTTGGTCAGATTGTTAACGAACAAACCAATGTCGACCGGGTCTCCCATTACGTTGTTCCAGTCGGTTCTTAGATTGACCAGTGAATAGCCATTCTGGCCAAACTGCGGATCCGAAAACTCGGGGACGAGCGGAACCGTGAACTCTACCCGGCTTTGATAAGTGTAATTTCCCGATACAGCAACGGAGCCCCAGCTGAATTCTGGGGTTTCATAGCGGACGTTGAAGCCAACTTTACCCTTTGGCGAATTGGGAAAAGGTAGTTGGCTAAGATCCTCAGGACCGGTCGGACCCGGAATAGTGAATCTCGTGTAATGCGCCTCGATTAAAGAATAGAACGCAGATAGAGTCAGTCCGCGCACTGGAATGAGAGTCGCCTCCAATTCCCCACCCCAAATCGATCCATCGCCGAAATTTTTGGTGACGGTTTCGACTTCACCTGGAACCTCGGAAATTACCGCATTCTCTTGGATATCTGTGTAAATGCTGCGATACGCGGCCAAATTGACCCTCGCCGGCATCCCCCAAATAGCAAAGTCAGTCTTTACGCCAAACTCCGCGTCGCGGACATACTCTGGGTCAAAATCGCGGTCGCTTGGAAGCACGGCTGTAGCATTGAATCCCCCACTCTTGTAACCGCGGCGAGCGGCGAAATACACCAACGTCGATGACGTAATCTGATAGTCGAGGCTTGTGTTCCAAGTCGTCGCATGAAACATAGCTTCGGAATTCACGCGGCAATCGGCCGGAAAACCGGACAGCAGGCACGCCGCAGGGGTTCTGAAATATTGCGATGCTGCCTGTACTCGTTTATCCCCTGTGTACCGCGCTCCCGCGGTCAACTTTAGGCCCTCGACCCAAGATGATAAGTCATACTCCGCCTGGCCGAAGCCGGCGATGCTGCGATCGGTGTTCAGACTCTGCTGAATGATGGGGCCCGCCCCGAATTCGATGATCTCGTCCTTATCGTGCGCGGCATCAGGCGCGATACGCTCGGCGTACCCTCCCAGGACGTAATTTAGCCGCGCAGAATCCGCTTTCCCCTGAACCTGAAACTCCTCCGAATACGCCTTCTGCGACGGAGGAGTTGAAGAACCGCTGGAGTAGTTAGGTGTTCGAACATAGTCGACGATTGGGTCGCTGGAGCCGTCGATGTCTGCGTTGTCTCTCTCTCCGTAGCGCCGGTACCCCACAATATTTTTGAGAGTCGCAAAATCACTGAGAATCCAAGTCGTGATATTGGTCGCGCCAAAACTCTTCTGCTGAGAAAAAGGATCGTCCGTGGACAAGCTAGTAAAGCGAGGACCGCGCTGCTGTTGTTTCGCCAGGAGAGTGTCGAGATTGGGAAACGCGAACACCGCGGGGCCGGCGGGGTTTACCGCAAGAAGGACCTGCCCGGTACCGTGGGTCTCGCTGTCCGCAGCACTCAATATCGTGTAATTTTCGAGACCTTCTGCAGGCCGAGCTAGGATGCTGAAACGATAAGCGTCATAATGCGTATTGTCGTAGTCGACACCGGTAACGGCATCCTCGGTGAATCCCCTCCTCCGGTTGATATCGATCGCGGCTCGTATCATCAGCGTATCGTCAATGAGCGGTAGACCCACAGCCGCTTGTGTGCGGGTGAGATTATAGTTGCCTGTCGAAAAGTCCACGTAACCATTCGCAGCGTTGGTTGGACGGGTGGGCTCGATGAGAACGGCGCCGCCGGTGGTGTTGCGGCCGAATAATGTGCCCTGGGGCCCTTTAAGAACCTGGATATCCTGCAAGTCGAAGAACGTTCCAGGTCCGGCAATGACCGTAGGGACTTCGGCAAAATAGGTCACCACTGCGGGCTCACTGCCGCCGAATGCCTGCCCTTGGCCGCGAATATCGTAATTCGCCGCGTCTCGGTTGCCATTCGACGAACTGATTGATAATGCGGGAATCTTGCTATTGAGGCTTTGGGGATCGGACACGCCCTGGTCTCGCAATTGTTCGGCAGACAGGGTCGTCACTGCGACGGGTATGGTTTGCTCATTTTCTTCCCTGCGGCGCGCCGTCACAATGATTTCTTCGAGTCCGCCGATCTCGTTACTCTCACTTTGACTTGTTGTCTTTGATGGTGCGCTTACCTGACCCGCCGAAATTTGCGCGGTCAAGACCGCGAGCATACCGATGCCGCATAAAAATAGGCGTGACGCGAACAGCTCGGATTTTTGGTACATGCGGTACTCCCCGGCGACCTGCAGTTGTTTTCTCCATCATGCGATAGAGGTATGAGTTTGTTGCCGATCACGGCGGTGCGACAGCGGCCGACAAATCGATTGTCAGAATTCTTATGCTGTCTTCAATGCCGAATGACGCTACGTCGTTCATTTTTTTGCCCATTCCCTGACATATATTACCAGGTGATCTATCTTACCCACAGTCGCATCACTTTGCCAAGCGTTCAGTCCTCGCTACCGGAGCAACGGGATCCCCGCCTCGTGTCAGCCCGATATCGCTGACCCCTAGGCCACCGTGCACCAGAGTTGCGGAGCACGACCGCGTCGCGCCGTCGCGGGGCGCAGCCTGTTGGTGCAGCAATCAATCGATTTTGCCTTTGCCGCGCGCGATTCCGCGCGATTCCTCAGCGATCGGCGGTGCCGCATCTCGCGGCGCGCTTTTGTCTTAGCCTAAGTCGTCTGGATGCGAAAACGCCTTAGCCTGTCGTCTATGATGTTCTCAGCGTCCCGGATCATGCGCTCGATCAGTTCCCGGCACGTCGGAATGTCGTGGATCAACCCCTGTACCTGTCCGGCCCAATATATGCCGGCGCTCAGATCCCCTTGTTCTAACACCGCTCGGCTCTTGGCGCCTTTGACAAGGTCGGCTACATCCTTGAAAACAGCACCGGGCTGTGCCAGTCGCCGCACCACCTCATCGGACACTGCGCTCTTGCCGACCCTCGCAGTGTTGTGCAGGCTGCGAAAAATCAGATTTGTCGCCCGTTCGTCGTTTGCGATATAGGCCTGCTTGAGGTTCTCATGGATGGGTGCCTCCTGAGTGGCGCAAAAGCGCGTGCCCATATTGATGCCTTCCGCACCCAGCACCAAGGCTGCGAGAAATCCACGGCCGTCTCCGAAGCCGCCGCTGGCCACCAGCGGGATCTTGACCTTATCGGCCGCAGCAGGGATCAAAATCAACCCAGGTATGTCATCCTCGCCGGGATGGCCGGCGCACTCAAATCCGTCGATGGAAATCGCATCGACGCCTTTGCGTTCAGCGGACAGCGCATGTCTTACCGATGTGCATTTGTGAATGATCTTGATTCCCGCGGCCTTAAACATCGCCCAGATTTCCGCAACGGCGGCCGTTCCAGCAGTTTCTGCGACCTTGATACCACCGTCGATGATCGCCCGTGCATACGCCTTGTAGTCTGGCGAATTCATCGTCGGAAACACCGTCACATTGACCCCGAACGGTTTGTCGGTCATGGCACGTGTACGGCTGATTTCATCGCGCAGCGCTTGCGGCGTGGGTTGCGTCAGTGCAGTGAGAATGCCGAACCCGCCCGCGTTCGATACTGCCGCCACCAGCTCCGCGCGCCCTACACCCTGCATACCGCCTTGGATAATAGGGTGTCGCACACCCAGTAGCTCGGTGACTCGAGTCTTGAAGGCCATGGCAATTCCCTGTGAATGATGTAGTTCTTTACCATCCGCCCAGATCCGCGGCACGCGCGCGGTGTACGCCGGGACTGCCGAGGTACGCTCGGTCGAATATCGCCCGTCGAAACCAAACGTTGAGGCCGTACTCCCAGGTGTATCCAATACCGCCGTGCGCAGCGATGGCCGCACGAGTCACGGACACATAGCGATCGCAAAGGTGCGCCTTGGCCACAGACGCAGCGCGTGCGGCATCCCCCAGCCTCGTATCTTGGGCGTACGCGGCATACCATACCAAGGCGCGCGCCGGTTCCACTTCGAGCGCCATGGTCGCGAGTTGATGCTTGAGCGCTTGAAAACGGCCAATGGGTTGACCGAATTGCTCGCGCTCCTTGGCGTATCCCACCGATTGATCGAGGCAATGCTGCGCACCGCCGAGCGCGTCAGCCGCCACCATCACCAGAGCAGCGTCGAACAACCGAGGCACCTCGGGATCGCCGGGCGCAAATAGTTCGACGGCCGGTGCGTGCTCGAAATCGACCGAGGCTAGCCGCCGGGTTCTGTCGGTCGAATTGACAGGGGTAATGTTCACGCCTCGGCCTACGACCGCAAGCGCGAGTCCGGCGCTACGGGTCCCCACTATCAACAGCCTGGCGGCCAGTGCGCCTTGCACGAACGGCACCCTGCCGGACAGCGTGCCATCGAGATAGTCGATATCCCACGTGTCGGGCAGCCACTCTGCGCCGATGGCCGCGGCGGCTACCGACGAGCCATCCATCACGCCTTTGAGCCATTCAGCGCGAGCCTGAGCCTTAGCCGTCTTTGCCAGGGCCATAGCCGCCAGCATTTGTCCAATAAATGGGCCCGCTGCCGCCGCGGAACCTAACGTCTCCAGAGCCAAAGCGCATTCCATCAAGCCAAGACCGCCTCCGCCGAGTTCTACAGGCAAACTCAAACCTGCAAGGCCCAGACCCATCACAGTGTCCCAGCTTGCCCGGTCGAAGTCCGACTCCTCCTCGAGCAAAGCCAGCAACCGTTCCTTGGGAAAGCTGTCGCTGATCGCGCTCCTGAGCGAATCCTGGATGGCGGCCTGTTCCGTCGTGAGATGAAATCTCACGAGCAGTCGCCCATAGGAGAATCGCGCGGCAATCCCAAGCCGCGCTCGCCGATGATATTGCGCTGAATGTTGGTGGTGCCCCCGGCAATCGAATTGCCCACCGAACCCATGATTTGATCCAACCACTTTTCCGGCCCGCGACCGCTACTACCGGCCGGGGCCGGTTCGATGAGGGCGGCGTTGCCGATCAACTCCTGCGCCAATAGCGCCATCTCATGGCCAATCTCGGTGGTGAGCAGTTTCATCATCAAGCTGACGTGCCCCAGGTCCTCGCCGGCGGCAGCGCAAGAGAACAGCCTATAGCTGGTGTAGCGATGCGCCATCACCCATCCTTCGATGCGCGCCAAGGCCTGGCGAATTTCAGGGTCTCTGACGGCGTCGCCGCCGCCGCGGGGTGTATGGCGCGCCAACTCAATCAATTTTTCGAACTGTCCGCCAAGCACCTCGGAGGAACCAATGCTGGCGCGCTCGTGCTTCAGCGTAGTGCGAGACACCTGCCAACCGCCACCACGCTCGCCGACGATCCAACTGGCAGGAGTCTTCACGTCCTCGAGGAAGAATTCGTAAAAGCCTGAACCGCCGGTCATCTGGCGAATTGGCCGGCGAGTGATGCCCGGCTGGTTCAAGTCGATCAGCAGATACGAGACTCCTGCGTGCTTGGGGGCGTCAGGATCGGTACGTACTAGCGCGAACATGTGGGTAGCTTCGCGCCCTTGCGTGGTCCAAGTTTTCTGGCCTTTGATGATCCAATGATCGTCCTTGAGATACGCACGCGTACGAACGGATGCGAGATCGGATCCGGCGCCGGGCTCGGAATACCCCTGTGCCCAGATAAAATCTCCCTCCAAGGTCGGGCGGATAAAGCGCTCACGCTGCTCTTCGGTACCGCGCTCGAGCAGCGTAGGGATTAACATGTGCACCCCGTTACCACCTACCTCCAACGGCGCGCGTGCGGCGGCGAACACCTCGCGGATTACCTGACCACACACCACATCGGCGAGTTGCTCCGAGCCACCATAGCGTTTCGGAATGCCGCGATAGAGAAATCCGGCCTCGGTCGCCGTTCGGCGGAACCCCTTGACGTAATGCGTGAGTTCATCGCCGCGCCGCTCGCCCGGTTGCCAAGCCGTAGTGAGAAACGCCTGCACCCGCTGCCTGAACTGGTCGGCCGCCGAGCCGTAGCTGAGATCCATGCCGCAACTCCGAATTAGCGCGATTTCGAGATGATACGCACGCCGCCTTGGTTTTCGAGCAGGATCTCGGGCGATGCGCTCATTGAGCGGCTCGAGGGTGGGACAACTCCCAATGCCGAGACATCATCCGCGTGGCCTTTTCGGCCAACTCCGGCGGCACGGGCGGATACGATGCAGGCTTCTCCGCCGCAGGCAACGCGATAGTGGCGATGGCACTTACAGTCTCCTCGTCGCGCTGATTGGTGAAACGCACCGTGACGTCCACCAGATTCTGACCGCCCTCCTGGCGCTTGCCGGTGACCTGGCCGGTGATGGTCTGAGTATCTCCCATGTAGTTAAACTTGCGAATTTCATCGCGCACGTGGATTACGATCCCATCGTCGCCGCACCAGTCGGTAAGATAGTGATATAGATAATTTTCGCGCATTACGCCGTAGTCGTATGCCATGGGGTTGCCGACGGCTTGCGCCCACTTTGGGTCCCAGTGCAGCCGCTGCGCCACATCCGGAATACCGTACTTATTCTTGATGTAAAAAGCGCCGATACGTCGACGATTCTTGAACGCCAGCCGGCCCACAGTGGGTGCGTAGGGGACGAAGCCATAACCGCCGGCGTGAAAGCAAATCACATCGGTTACAGTCAGGGGGCCCTTGGCCATTGTGCCTAAAGAGTCGCCCACGCTGACGTCGGAAAAGTTGAGCTTGACCGCGCCTTGAACCTTCTCCGCCGCGTAGATGGCATCGATCTCGGCGATGTCCTCGTCCGTATAGGTGGCCGGAGTGATGCCCCTATACTTGCCCTTGCTCGCGGCCGTCTTCCGCTCAGTTAGCACGCGCAACATGCGGTACACGGCGACCACCTCGCCACGCTGGTTGACCTTCACGTCGCGCCGCACGTTGATCACGGAACGGCCGGCAAACTCCGACTGCTTGACCTCGCAGCTTTCCTCACCCTTGAAACTGAACAACGTATCGCCGGGGAAAATCGGACGGTAGAAATCCCACGTGGATCCGGACACGAATACGTGGACGCCACGAAACAATGATTTCCGCAACTCCCTGATTTCGGGCGGTATCGGGTCTGCGCGCATCGGGGAATTGATCACTCCGGCCATCATGCCGGGCGCGATGATACCGCCCCAGCGCGAGCCCGCGGCGTATTGGGGGTCGCAGTGCAACGGATTGTCGTTACCGCAACCATGCGAAAAGTTTCGGATATTGTCGACGGTCGCCGTCTGAATGTACTCACGAGTGCCCGCCGCCTCATCGAAACCCAGGAGCTTGCGCTGCCGTTCGATGTCCTCATCGGCGATTTTGTAGGCGGTGGCCTTTTGCCACTCGTCGCTCTCGAGTACGTCAGGCATCAACTATCTCCGAATAAAGAGCGCGGCGGCGGCGCGGGCATCATCGATTGAATCCGCGGCGATTCGTCCACGAACGGAGAAAGCGTCGGCAGCTCCCTGGTCGAGGGATTGGTCCACCCCGTGGCGCTCCGGAATCGATCTAACGCGGCCATCGACCTCGATGGCCGCAGCGCTCGGCCGGTACCCGGCGCGTTTGTCGCCAACGCCCCTCAATTCATTGTACAAGTCGAGCCATTCTGTTGGTCCAGTCGCTGTTCGTATACACATTATACCTAGTTATATAACTTGTAGCTTCTTTGCATAGTCCAGTCAAGAGCTACGTACCCAGCATTCCAACTATGGCGATCGCAGCAACGTTTTGGTTGGGCATTCCGCCCAGATTGTGGGAAAGACCAAACACCGGCGGCGCCTTGCATTGTCGCGCTCCCGCTCGCCCGAGTAGCTGGAGATAGTTCTCGTAAATCATCCTCAGTCCCGATGCGCCGATAGGATGTCCGAAGCATTTCAACCCGCCGTCGATCTGGCACGGAAGCTTGCCTTCCGAATCAAAGAAGCCGTCAAGCACGTCCTTCCAGCCACTTCCCTTTTCGCTGACGAACAAGTCTTCCATCGTCACCAGTTCGGTGACGGAGAAACAATCGTGGACTTCCAGGAGGCTTAACTGTTTGCGCGGGTCGCCGATGCCGGCCTCTTTGTAGGCGCGCGCAGCGGCGACTCTTGTCGTGTGAAAGTAGCTTCCAGTCCAACCGCTGCCCTGGAGCTCCCAACCGTTGGATACCGCCAACTGCACCGCCTTTACGGTAACCAACTCCTTCTTGCCGAGACTTCTCGCGATTGCGGGCGTGGTAACGATCGCGCACGCCGCTCCGTCCGAAACTCCGCAGCAATCATACAAGCCCAGCGGGGCGGCGACCATGGGCGCGTTGATCACCGTATCCATATCCACGGGCTTGCGCAGGTGCGCGCGCGGATTCTTCGCACCATTCGCGTGGCTCTTCACCGAGACGTGAGCCATCGACCGCTTGAGGTCGACGGCGGGCACCTTGTGTTCGGCAGAATAGGCAGACGCGAGCTGTGAGAAGCTGCCCGGTGCCGACCCGACGACACCGATCATATCGAACATCGTGCCGCGAGAGCGGACGGGCAAGCCACCGTATCCGGTGTCCTTCAGCTTTTCAACACCTATGGCAAGTGCAATGTCGACAGCACCTGACGCTACCGAATAGACGGCTCCGCGAAACGCGTCCGTTCCCGAGGCACAATAGTTCTCCACCTTCGTGACGGGCACATTGTGAAGTCGCAAGGCCATGGATGCCGGCACTCCGGACGGTCCAATGTTGACGGCGTCGAAAGCGCTCCCCAAATAGGCGGCTTCGATTTGTGAGGTTTCTATCCCGGCATCGGCCAGCGCCTCGGTATAGGCCTCAACCATGAGTTGCTCGCCCCCCGCGTCCCAGCGCTCACCAAAGCGAGTGCATCCCATCCCTAGTATGGCAACCCGGTCTCGAATACCACTTGCCATGTCGTCTCCTCCTTTCAAGGAATTGGGGCGGCCTTCCAAAAGTACCGCTTGAACCCGCGTAGTTGATCGACGTCCTTGATGCGAAACATCATGGACATCTTGCGGCCGACCTCGATATCGGACGGGTCAAGATCGACGAATTCCGCGACCATGCGGCCCCCGCCATCGAACTCGACCATGCCGTAATAGGCGGGCGGATCCAGGGTGAATGTCAACGCGTCGGATGTATGGGTCAATATCCGGCAGCGCCGATCCGCGAATAAATAATCCTCCTGTGTGCCGACCGACCGATCTTCGGGATCCACGCCGAGTTGAGACCGGGGAAACTGAACGGCACCGGTGACGCTGCTACGCCCGCCGATCAAACCGAGCACGGTCTTGCGGTCGCGGTAGAGTGCCGTCAGTGATTGCCTGAAGTCCACTTCGGCACGCATACCCTTCTCGAACTGGATCAACTCGTTGAAGTAAAGATATTTCATATAGTTATCTTCGACTTTGCGTCGTTCGAGCGACCCTCGTAGGCCCCGCGGCGAAGGATGATTATTGATCGCGCCCGTCGCTTCGAAGAGCAATACGTCACAGCCCTGCCCGAATCCGATCATCAAGATCCGCTCGCCGGGCTTGCTCTTCTCCAACGCCAGCGCGAGCATTACGCCGGGATGCGCGACACCCGCATGCCCCAGTGTCAGCGACAAAGTGTCAATGACCGAGCCAGCGCGAAATCCCAAACTTTTAGCCAGAGACTCCGAGATCCCTTTGGCTGCAATGGGGGCTATGAAATGATCGATGTCCTCGGCAGCGACTTCGAACTTGGCGATTGCGCCCCGAATAGCCTTGGCGGCAATTCCAGCATATCCCTCGTCGCGGACCCAGCGGCTTTCCCACATCTGGTCCACGTCCTTGTTCGCCGCCCGATAGTGATCGACGAAATCGATGGTGACGCTATGCGCACCGATGTACTTAGCAATCACATCGCCTTCGCCCACGAGGTGAGCCGCAGCAGCATCGCCGTACTGCAGTTCGGCTTCCGATCCGGCGAGCGCCTTGCGCTTGTCGGAGGCTAGACATAAAATCCGGCGGTTCGAGGACGCACACGCCTGCAGAGCTTGAATCAACGCGGATGTGCCGGCACGCTGACTGCCGCCGGCGTCCAGGGAACCACAGTCGTCCGGCAGATTGAGCGCCTCTTTGACGACGCCGGCGTTCTGCCGGTCGGCGAAGGGAGCCGTAGTGGAAGCAAGAACGACCGAGGACACGGAGCTGCGGTTGATTCCGGTCAAACAATCGCGGGCCGCTTCAACCGCCATGGTAATAGCGTCTTCGTCCCAATTCGCCATCGCGCGCTCGCCTTTCGCAAGACCCGCAAGTCCTTTGTTGAACCAACCATTGGCCGCAACGATCGCCGCGCGCTGCAATCGCGCACGCGGAACATAAATGCCGTAGGCAAGTAAGCCGATCATGAGCTCGTCATCCCCTCACCGCGATTCATATTCAACGTAGCCGTTATCCAAGATCGTCTTGCTCCGACTTGCCACACGCGCCCGCAGCGCCGCTTTGCCGGGGATACCCACGCCGGCACCGAGGGCGTACAGTATCGTGTGTCTCTTTGTAAAGGTTTGCCGGATCTCCCGGGGCGGAAGAGACAGCAGCAGAGCGGCGTCGAGGCTCATGGTCAGATAGGGTCCCACGAAAAGACATCCGCCGATCGTTGCAGGGCATGCATACTCGGCCGGAAAGCCGGCAACAAGTCGCCGGCGATGGATTGGGTAGTCCACCCGTCGGAGCGGTGCATGGACCGGATTGGACGCATGGGATTGTAAAGAAAGATCTCGTTCTTCCGCACCCCAAATACCTGCCCGGTCACCTCTTTGGCGCTGTTCGAACACAGACACGCCACCAGTGGAGCTATCTTCTCGGCGGACATGCTTCTGAATCGCTCGAGTCTCAGACGCTCGGCCTCATTCTGCGGCGGAATGCTTTCGATCATCCGGCTCCATGCAAGCGGAGCGATGCAATTTGACCGCACGCCGAATCGCTGCATGTCGATTGCGATCGAGTTGGATAGACCCACGATACCCATCTTGGCGGCGGAGTAGTTTGCCTGTCCAAAGTTGCCAATCAACGCTGAGCTAGACGTGAAATGCACGAACGCACCATGCCCCTGCTCTTTGAACAGTACAGCGGCGGCTTTCGAGGTTTGAAACGCCCCGTGCAGATGAACGCTGATCACCTCGTTCCAATCGGAGTGGCTCATCTTGTGAAATATGCGGTCTCGAAGAATCCCGGCATTGTTGACCAGTGCGTCGATATGGCCGAATTTCACTACCGCATCATGGATGATGGACTCGGCACCCGTCGGATCCGCGACACTGGCAAAGTTCGCGATCGCGTGACCACCGGCGCGCTCGATTTCCCCCACGACCTCTGTTGCCGGGCCGCTATCGCTACTTGTGCCATCAATAGAAGAGCCGAAGTCGTTCACCACCACAGAGGCGCCCTCCTTTGCGCATAACAACGCTATTTCACGCCCAATGCCCCTTCCAGCGCCTGTGACGGCCACGACCTGATCGTTCAACATCCCTGGCATTCGATTCTCCTGTTCGCATGGCAATTGAGTTCGTCCACTAGCAAATTCTGTAATCAATGAAGGCCTCTCAACTCTTCGCTTCGGTTTGAGGCAACAAACTTCTGGCGATGATGGTCTTCATGACCTCGTTGGAACCACCGTAGAGCTTTAGAGCGCGCACATCGCAGAACAGTCTTCCGATGGGATACTCCTCCATGTATCCATAACCGCCAAATAACTGCAGGCATGCATCGGCGATTTCGTTGGTTGCCTGCGAGCAGAATAACTTTATCATTGCCGCCTTCTCGCCCGACAAGGCGTGCACCGATAACTCGGCAAGGCCGTCGTAGGCGAAACTGCGCATGGCTTCCAACTTGGTCTTGACTTCGGCGAGCACAAACTGAGTGTTCTGCTGCTCAAACAGTGTTTTGCCGAATAGTCGACGAGACCCAACGTGCTGAATGGTTTGCGCAAGCGCAAACTCGCACTGTCCGACGCTCCTTAAAGCGATTGCGAGACGCTCCCAGGGCAATTGCGACATCAGCTGCTTGAAGCCGTTGCCGGCCACGCCGCCGAGCAAACACCCATATTCCACACAGACGTCATCGAAGAACAGCTCCGATGTGTCCGCCGCACGCAAACCGATTTTCTCGAGACTCCTACCACGTCTGAAACCGCTCGCCCCGCGCGTTTCGACGAGAAAAAGTGAAATCCCTTTCGCGCCCGCCGCAGAATCAGTCTTCGCAGCGACGCAGATGAGATCCGCCGTTTGGCCATTCGAGATAAAGGTCTTCTGTCCGTTGAGTACATAGCGCTCGTCTTTCAACATCGCAGTCGTTGAAAGGGCCTTCAGATCCGAGCCCGCGCCGGGTTCAGTCAGTGCTATCGCGGCGACCAGTTCCCCGTTGGCCAATTT
Organism: uncultured Gammaproteobacteria bacterium; assembly: GCA_963799885.1. GTDB lineage: Bacteria > Pseudomonadota > Gammaproteobacteria > Steroidobacterales > Steroidobacteraceae > Bog-1198. Next base: position 112,769 of record CAWCYX010000012.1, read on the forward strand.
GGGCAGCCAGCGATTCTTTTGCGCTTGCGTTCCGTACGCGAGCAGATAATGGCAGACATAGTTGTGAACGCTCAAGCCCCACGAGGCGTCCCCCACCCGTCCCTGCTCGAGTAAGACCGCCGCCATGTGCAGCTGCGATCCGCCTCCCCCGTATTCTTCCGGGAGCGACGCGGCCAACAGTCCCAGCTCGCCCGCTTTGGTCCATAGCGTGCGATCGATACGGCCCTGGCGGCGCCACCGCTCAGCATTAGGCACAAACTCTGTTGCGAAGAACTTGTTCGCCAAGTCCATCGACATCAGGGCTTCTTGGGTAAAGGGTCCGGATGCACCCACGATTTCAGCCACTGGATCGCACAACCACGACTTCGGCATTGCACACCGCGCTGTTACAGCGCGAACCCTGTTTTCGGTTCCACTATGCGACAGCCCCTTTGGATTTTAGGACCTCGATTCGGTCCCAGTCCATGCCCAATTCCATCAGCACCTCTTCAGTGTGTTCCGAGGCCTCCGGCGCACGCGTATTGGTCACCGGTTGATGGTTGAACTGTACCGGGTTGGCCACCAGCTTGATCGGCTTGCCCCCATCCGCCGACTCCACCTCGAACACCATGTCGTTCGCAAGGACTTGCTGATCGCGGCCCGCCTCCAACACAGTCTGATAAGGAGCCCATTGACCGCGCATGCTCTGCAGCCGCGCAACCCAATAAGCAAACGGGCGGCGAGCGATCTCGGCGGCAATGAGCTTGACGGCATCGCCCGCATTCTCCATCAACGAGCTATCCGTGTTGAAGCGCGGATCGTCGACCAAGTTAGCAAGGTGCAGATGCTCAAGTGTATCCACAAGATAGGGTCCCGGAGTCAGGACGGTGAGGTTGATGTGCCTCCCGTCGGAAGTTCTGTAGACCCCCACAAGTGGGTTCCCGCGTGAAGAAGCGCCGCCCGCGTAGGAGGAGGGACCGGGCATCGCATTCGCGAAGGGCACTGATCCCACCTCCAGCGACACATCAATGCTGCAGGCCGTAGCCCACACGCCGCACGACAATAGCGAGACGTCAATTTCCAAAGCCTCTCCGGTTCGTTCGCGATGAAACAGAGCGGCCGCGATCCCGCCGGCTATGTGCATGCCGCCAATCGTGTCCCCGTAGGCTGGGCCGGGCTGAGTCAGCGGACCGCCGAGTTCGGGCGGTGACACGAGCATCCCCGAACCGCCGCGCGCCCAATACGCAGTCGAGTCGAACCCGCCTTTTTCGCGGTCAGGACCTTTGTCGCCATGCGCACTGCCCCGAGCGTAGATGATTCTCGGATTATGTTTACGGATATGCTCGACATCGATCTGCATTTTTCGCCGCGCCGACGGAATGTAGTTGGTCAGAAAGACGTCCGACTTCGCGGCTAATTCGTAGATCAACTCACGCCCCTCTTCGGTAGACAGGTCCACGCCCACGCTGCGCTTGCCTCGATTCGGGTGTTGCATGAAGGCGCTGCGCTGTGGACTGACGGCGAAGCGCTGCAGCATCTTGATACCCCTCTGCGCATCGCCGCGCACCGGATGCTCGATCTTGATGACGTCCGCGCCCCAATCGCTGAGCACCGCGCCTGCCGCCGGAACGAATGTAAACTGCGCCATTTCAAGAATGCGCACGCCTTTCATCACCTGGGTCATTTTGTTTCTCCGAAAGATGGTCAACCTAAACTAAGCCTGCGCCTGCGCAAAATCGATCACTGTGTGGCCTCGAGACGTCGCGACACCGTCGAGAAGAACCGCCAAAAAATAGCCCGCGGCATGCGTTATCGATTCTCGAGTGACCACTCCGGCCAGCATGCCGGGCGCAGCAGCGATACGTTCAATCATCGCAAGGATGGCGCCTGCGGCGGACGCTGGGTGAATGTCGGCGGGCAAACGGCCGCGGGATTGACAGTGCGCTATACGCTCGAGCAAAAGCTGCATGAGCGGTCGGACCGAATCGCTACGCAGGCGTTGGAAGCCCTCATCGCCTTCGTCGCTTGCGAGATTCCGCGCGAGATAAAGTTCTTTATGCGCGTTCCAGCGCTCGACGAAGCGACGCACGAATTCATAGGCATTCTGTCTGGCGCGGCCGCCGCGCCCATCCGAAGACAGCAACTGCATCATATCGGCCGGTATCAGGGTCAAATCGCCGACCGCCACCAGAACGATTTCCGGCACGCTCTTGAAGTAAAGATAAAAGCGCGAGCTCGGCACGCCGGCGTGCGTGCAGATGTTCGCAACCGACAGATCCAGATAGCTTCGGGTTTTCAGCAACGAGCAGGCGGCATCGATCAAAATCTGCCGCGTCCGTGCGCCCTTGGGGCCGATTACCTGGCCACGCAAATTGAAAGCGGCTACGGTGGACGCGGGATTCACGTCCGGCTCCCCATCGAGCCCCGCGGGTCGCGACGACGTTTGCGCCCCGAGCCGCTGCGTCGAACGCGCCAAGCAGTGCAACTCCCATCCTTCGCCGAGTAGCAACGCGGCAAAAAAGGCCGCCACATGCAACAGCCGCGGCCGGGTGATGCCGAGATTGCCGGGAAGATAAACCGCCGCCACCCTCTCGATCATAGCGAGCAGTGCACTGACGGCTGACTGCGGGTGCAGGTCGGACGGCAATCCACTGTGCCGTTCGGCGGCGCGAATCGACATCGCATTGAGCAGCGGCGCCAACGCATGAGAGCGGATTTCCAAGAAACGCGGATCCCCTTGGTCCGACGCCAGGTTGCGTAACCGGAAGACCGCCTGATGTTGCTGCCAGTGCTCAACATAGGCGGCTGCAAACTCGTGTGCATGGTCAAAGGCGCCTTCGCCGACCCAGGGTTTCGAAACCAGCGCCAACAACTTTGGCGTGCTCTGAGTGTATTCGCCGAGCAGCGCCAGAACCGCCTCCGACACGTCGTTAAAGTAGACGTAGAAGGTCGCCGCAGACGTTCCGGCGACGCGCACGATTTGCGCCGCGCGAAGATCTCTAAGGGGCGTGAAATTGAGCAGCGCCTCGGTCGCGGCGAGCAATTTGCGGCGCGTTTGTGCACCTTTGGTGCCGATAGCCTGACCCAGTTGATTGCAGCCGCGTGCACCCGATCGGGTGGCGGCAAGACTGGAGACAGGTCGTTTGCTCATTTCGGCTATGCTTGCGTGAAAACTAAATCGCCTCAGCGGAGGACGCCGCGTTTTAGCCGACCGTCACGCTGCACCCCTGGCCTCGGCCAGCATCGTTTGCACATCGATGACACCGCTGATCGCGCCGCCCACGAAACCGCCGTCCACCATCAGCGCATGACCGCTCACGAAGCGCGCAAGGTCACTGTTCAAGAAAATCAACGGATCGGCCTGCTCCTCCGGCGTTGAAATCCTGCCAACCGGCTCAGAGAACACCTCGAATATGCGCGCCGGCGCTATTTTAACGAAGTCGTTCATCATGGGTGTCGCGACGGGGCTTGGCAGAGTGGCATTCAAGCGAATGCCGGACTTCGCCAGCTCTGCGGCCCGCCTCTGCGTGTAGACGATGATGGCCTCTTTCGAAAACGTATACCCGTCGCCCACCAAATCCTTGTGACTCTCCACCCAATTCACCGCGCCATCGAAGTCCGGTGTGTCGACGAACTCCCGGATGGTCGGCAACCGTGCGAGATATCTAAACGCTGCAGTAGAGGCAATGGTGGCAACTGCTCCGCCCCTGCGGATTCGCGGAATCCAGCGCTCCGTCCAATGCCGCATACCGATGACATTTACTTTCATGACGTCGAGCGGCGGAAATGTCTGCGGAAGCCCCGCGCAATTGAACAGCGCGTCGATTTCGCCGCCGATTGCGCTCACCGCGGCATCGATGGACGGGGGACTCTTGAGGTCGACCTGCCGGAACGATGCCATCGGAACCTCGCTCGCGCGCACATCCGCGCCGTGTAGTTCCGCCCCCAGCTCGACGAGACTCTTGGCAACCGCTGCCCCGATACCCGAATAGCATCCAACGATTACCACGCGTTTTCCCTGATACGTGAGGGTGCTCATGATTCAAATCTGCCGAAAGCTGATGGTTTTCAATTCGGTGAAGGCGTTTACGCCCTCTTCCCCCCATTCGCGTCCAAATCCTGAACGCTTGAATCCGCCGAAGGGTGTGAAAGGCGCGCCAGGCACTGAGCCGCCGCCGTTGACGTTAATGCTACCGGTGCGGACGGCGCAGGCAATTTCAAAGGCCGCGCCAAGATTGCTGGACCACACTGAGCCTGAGAGTCCAAAGGGTGAATCATTGGCGAGACTCACCGCCTGCTCATCCGTATCAAATCCCATCACAGCCCCGACCGGGCCGAACACTTCTTCTTGCCCGAGCTTCGACTTGTTGTCGACGTCGTCGAACAAGGTAGGTTCATAGAAAAATCCCTTTTTCAGGGATATCGGACGTCGCCCGCCGGTCACCAGCTTCGCCCCGGACTTGAGTCCCTCCTCAACGTAGTACTCGGTGCGAGCGCGCTGCGACTCACGAATTAACGGACCAAAATTCACCGCGGCGTCGGCCGGATCGCCAATTATCAATGACCGGTGCGCGGCCGCCAGCGCCTCCACGTATTGCTTGCGGATACTGTTGTGCACGATGTGCCGGGTCGTCAGCGCGCACCCTTGACCGGAATGAACGAGATAGTGCATGCCGCCCGCAACCGCGGCCGGCAGATTTGCGTCTCCTCGCACGATGAACGCAGATTTCCCGCCCAGCTCGAAGTGCAGGCGCTTCAGGCTGGATGCCGCCTGCGCCATAATAGCCGAACCCACTGTGTCGGAGCCGGTGAAACTGATCAGGTCGACGCGCGGATCCGTGGTCAGCTGCTCGCCAACCTCCTTGCCGCCTGTGACCACGCTCAAAACCCCGCGTGGTAGACCGATGTCGTTGGCCACTTCCGCCAACACAAACGCCGCGAAGGGCGTGTAGGGCGAAGGCTTGAGCACCACGGCGTTGCCGACGGCCAGCGCGGGAAATAACTTCACGATATTCAGGAAGAAGGGAAAATTGTACGGCGTAATGGCCGCCACCACGCCGGCAGGTTCGCGGCGCACCACGCCGCCGACGAAACTCTTTCCGCCAGTCGCGTTGGCGACCACGCCGGGCGACATGGGCCGGTCACCGCCTCGCGTGCTGATTTCCAGCGCGTTTTTCGCAAGCGCCATCGGGAAATCAAATTGAATTGCAGCAATAGCAGCCACCGCGCCGGCTTCAACCGCCAACAGCTGCAATATCTCCACGCGCTTCGCGGCCAGGCGGTCGTGCAGCAGTTGCAGCTTGGCCGCGCGCTCTGCCGGGCTCATTCGAGGCCACGGCCCGCGATCGAAAGCTTCCCGCGCCGCGGCAATGCCGGCATCGACTTCCGCACGACCGCCGACCGCCGAATAACCGATGACCGCTTCGGTGGCCGGGTTGATAACCGCCTCCGACATTGCCGAAGCCTTGATCCACTCCCCCGCAATTAATAGATGATCGGAAAACTTAGTAGACAGATTCATTGGCCGATCCCATAGGAGTTGGCGCGATGTCGGCCGCCGCCGGCGCTAGGAGCCCGCGACGCAGCGAGCTTGGCCTGCACACAGACTCTTGTTCAATACGTTTCATGGATTCGCTGCCTCTCCAACCCCGGCTCAAGCCTATCGCCCGCGCCGTTGTCGCGTCAAGCAAGTAAAGCGACATACCATCAACTCTTGACATCATACGCCGCCAGGAAGCACACTCGCGTTGCTGGCATACCTTATTATTTGGCCAAAGTCGTCCTAACGTGGTCCGTCTTATAACCGACATTGCTTCACTAGTGTTGCTTACACGCTGCGGGGGGCGAGAGGTCGATTGACTGCGGGCTGACGTTATCCGACGCTGGGAGTGCACCATGAAACTCGACGAGATGATTCTCATCAGCGTCGACGATCACATCGTCGAGCCACCGGAAATGTTCGAGCAGCACGTACCCGCGAGCCTCAAAGATAAAGCACCCAAGTATGTAATCCAGCCGAACGGCGACGGGTTTTGGTGCTTCGAGGACCGCCAGATAGCCAATATCGGCTTAAATGCCGTCGTAGGTCGTCCGCGAAGCGAGTACGGCATGGAGCCCACCGCCATCTCGCAAATGCGGGAAGGTGCATTCAACGTGCACAAACGCATCGATGACATGAACGTCAACGGTCTGCTGGCAGCGCTCAACTTCGGCTCTTTCGTCGGATTCGACGGAGCATTTTTCGCGCTTTCCAAAGATAAGCCGCTGGCGCTCACCATGCTGATGGCCTACAACGATTGGCATGTGGATGAGTGGTGCGCCGCGTATCCCGGACGCTTTATACCCATGGGGATACTGCCCATCTGGGATATGGACGCGACCGTCGCCGAAGTCAAACGCCTGGTCCAAAAGGGCTGCCACGCCGTCGCGTTTTCCGATAACCCTAGCCTGAAGGGGTTTCCCAGCATTCACAATGTGTACTGGGAACCGCTATGGAAAATCTGCGCGGAAGAAAATGTTGTATTAAATTGCCATATCGGCACCGGCGCCTCTGCGACGCACCCTTCCATGGAATCCCCAATCGATGCGTGGATCATCGGCATGCCGATGGCGATTGCCAACAGCGCGTCCGACTGGCTGCAGTTGCCCGCGTTGTTGGAATATAGGACGCTCAAGATCGCATTATCTGAGGGAGGTATCGGCTGGATACCGTATTTCCTGGAACGCGCCGATTTCACCTTCGAACACCACCATGAATGGACTCACACGGACTTCGGGGGCCGCAAGCCAAGCGACATTTTCCGCGAGCACTTCATCACCTGCTTCATTGACGACAAGTTCGGCATCAAAAATCGCCACGATGTGGGCATCGACGGCATTTGCTACGAATGCGACTACCCGCATTCCGATACTCTGTGGCCTGAGGCGCCCGAGCACCTCATGCGCAGCCTTACCGATGTGCCTGACGACGACATCAACAAAATTACGCATCTCAACGCTATGCGTACCTACAGTTTCGATCCGTTCAAATATTTGTCTCGCAATCAGTGCACCGTGGGGGCCTTGCGCTCGCTTGCCAGCCACGTCGATACGGTGCCGCGCTCCCGCGGCGGAAATCGCCCGATCCCGCTAGGCGAAACACGAAGGGTCACCTCTGCGGACGTCATGAAATTGTTCGCTGCTGCCGGACGACGCACAGTGCCGCCCAAAGCAGAAAACGTTTAACCGCTACAAACCGCTCGCGGGGAGCATGACGTGCCCACAACCATTTCGACGGAGGCATCGCCTGCGGCGCGAACCGCGTCGGTCGGAACGTTGCCGCCGCACGTTCCACCGTCGCTGGTCTACGACATCAGCCGCTACTTAGATGCGAACGTTTTGGACGATCCTTTCGCCACGACGTCGGATGTATACGACGTGCTACCGCCGGTGTTTTATACGACTTACAGCCGTCCAGGCCTTTACAATGGGGCCTGGGTGGTTACGCATTACGAGGATATCCGAGAGGTATATCAGAACACCGGTTTGTATTCGAACCAAGGAGCGGCTGGCTTTCAGTCCGTGGTGGGCGAAACGTTCCGTATGATCCCGCTCGCAGTCGACCTGCCGGAGCATAAGAATTATCGACTCATGTTGAATTCCTGGTTTTCGCCGAAGGCCGTCGACGCGCTGGAACCGAAAATCCGTGCGACGATCAACTCACTCATTGATGGCTTCGCCGACAAGAGTGGCTGCGACATTGCTTACGACTTCGCGCGCATCTATCCCGTGCGGGTCTTTCTCGGTCTCATGGGTTTTCCACGCGACATGCTGGAAGAGTTCTTGAGGTGGGGATACGCGGTGCTGCACAGCTACGGCGATATCGAGAAGGTTCGCTGGGGTATCGCTTCCGCCATCAAATATCTGCGTGGTTTCGCTGCGGAAGTCAAAAAATTGCCGAACGAGAATCTCGCCAGTCACATAGTCCACGGTGACGTCGATGGTCGGCCCATGACCGACGAGGAGATCATCGGCACGCTTACATTCCTATGGCTCGGCGGTCTCGACACCGTCGCGGCGACCAGCTCGCTGATGTTTCGCCGCCTGGCCTTGGATCCGGCACTGCAACAGTCGCTGCGAGAGGCGCCGGAGCGTTCCGCGGATGCGATTGAGGAGTTCTTGCGGGTCCAACCAATAGTTAACGGCCCCCGACTCGTCAAGGAGGATCATCAGATTAGGGGCGTATTGATAAAGAAGGGCGACCATGTGCTGCCCTTCAACCTAGCAGGCAACTTCGATCCGGATGAGTTCAAAGACCCGCGCGAATTTCAAGTCGGCCGCCGGCCGAACCGGCATTTCACCTTTGCAGGCGGACTCCACAATTGCTTGGGCGCGCACTTGGCACGGCGCGAACTGCGGATCGCGCTCGAGGATGTCCTGCGGCGTATTCCACTGTTCCGTCTGGCACCCGACGCAGATCGCAGAGTTCAACCGGGCTTGATCGCCGTCCCACGGCTACCCATCGTCTGGTCGTAGCATGCCCGACTTCGAATCGCTCGAAGGTCGAGTCTACGCGGTTACGGGTGCATCAAAGGGCATGGGCCTGAGATTTGCCCGAGCGCTGGCGCGAGAGGGCGCGAAAGTGGTATTGCTCGCACGCGATTCCCCTGAATTGGAGACGGCTGGCAAGGAGATTCACGCTTCCCTTGCACTGACCTGTGATGTCAGCGATCCGGAGGACGTACGGCAGGCCTTCCGAACCATTCAGGTCCATCACGGACAATTGCACGGCCTGATCAACAGCGCAGGTGTGTGCCTGCTGCATAAGATTGAACAGACCACCGACGAGGAAATCCATCAGGAGATCTACACCAACCTCGCTGGTCCCATTCATTGCATTCGGGAGGCCATACCGCTGCTCAAAGCCGCGGGCGGCGGCGATATCGTCAACATATCATCTGAATCGGTCAAAACGCCGTTCGCCTATCTAACGCTTTATGCAGCCACCAAGGCCGGCCTCGAAACCTTGTCGGCTGGACTGCGCGATGAACTGAGGCCGGAGGGAATCCGGGTGACGGTACTACGCTCCGGGCGCGTCGCCGAAAGCAGCATTAGCCGTCAGTGGAGTCCCGAACGGTCGGCGGGATTTTTTGCCGCGTTTCAGGCCGGCGGTCACACCGTTTCCACCGGCAAGCCGGTTGCGCCTGAAACTATGGCGGCGATGCTGGTGCAGATGCTGCGATTGCCGCGTGAAGCGAACATCGATCTCATCGACCTTCGATCGTTTGCCTGATTACGCCTAACAGGCGACGAGCCGGCACCGATCGAAGGTATCCGCCGGCGCCTCACGCAACGCCTTGCGCCGCGCGTTGGGGTCGATGCCATCCGCGATCAGCTTGCGAGCCTCCTCGCGCCTCTCACGTGCCCGCTTCAGCGGCAGCACATCGGGATACGCTCCCAAGGCGAGGAGTTTCTCGCGTCCCTCCAGCCAATAACGCAAGCGCCACAGGCGGCCTCCTGCGGAGTCACAAGCATGTGTAGGCAGCGCTCGTCGAACAGCTTGTAGCGCTTTGGCGGCGCGAATTCGAGTCTCGGTGAGGTAGGCCATAAAACTGGGTATGTGAAATGCCGGCTTCAACATACCCCAGGTCCAGCCGACGCTTTGCAGTGACAACCGTGAGCAGCCAAGGACACACAGGTACAATTTAACATTTCAAAATCAGCTACTTGCGAGATTAAATGGTACCTGGCAGGACAGCCAGGTACGTCGCGAAACGGTGGTGGAGGCTAAGGTCGGAATCGAACCGGCGTACACGGCTTTGCAGGCCGCTGCATGACCACTCTGCCACTTAGCCCAACATGCTAAAAACGAACCCGGGCTGGCCGGGCCGATTAGCATACACCATACGACCGGCGGCGACACGTGAGGTCCGCGCCCGTCAGATCGCGCGCGCGCGCAGGTATCGTATCGCCCTTCCGGCTTCCCGCTGCAACTGCTCTTCCAGCTGGGACACGCGCTCGGTCGCCCCGGCGCGCGCAGCTTCTTCGAGCCGGGCGGCGGCCGCGCTCGCGGATCGGGCGCGAATGCTCGCGCTCGAGCCCTTGAACGAATGTGCCGCAGAACCGATCGCGTTCAGGTCGCCGCGCCCCAAGGCAGCGCTGATATCGCGCAACGTCGCATCGCCAGAGTCGATGAACAGCCGCACCAATTCCTGTGCGCTCTCGTGGTCGCCGTCCATCGTGCTCATGAACTGCTCCCAGTCCACCGGAGAATCTTCGACCGGAGAATCGGTTTCGAGCGGCGTTTCAGTCGAGCGGCGCATGCCTTCCACGATGTGGGTGGAGGCGAGATGCCGATCGACGGTCTCGCCCAATAATGCGCGATCAAGCGGCTTGGTCAGGTAATCATCCATGCCAGCGTCCAGGCATTGCCGTTCGGCACCCTTCATCGCGTCGGCCGTCAGCGCGATGATGGGGACGCGGTGGGCGCCGCGCTCGCGCACACGGATTTCCCGGGTCGCCTGGTACCCGTCCATGACCGGCATCTGGCAGTCCATCAGGATCAGCTGATACCTGCCGGTCTCCCACGCGCTGACCGCATCGGCCCCGTTGCTCACGATGTCAACTTTGTAGCCCATCCTTTCCAGCGTGCCGCGCGCCACCTTCTGGTTCACCAGATTGTCCTCGGCCAACAGGATGCGGCGCCGCTTGAATGCATCGCGATTCCGATCCGCGATCACAATGGTTTGCGTGCGCTCGTGCCACTGCGCAGCGTCCACCGCCATGACGCGGGCCAGGCATTCGCGCAAATCGCGTTGCGAGACCGGCTTGAGCAAATAGGCTGCAAACCCCAGCTGCCTGAAGTCCGTCGGCTGGCGGATGCCCCAGGCGGGGGTGAGCAGCACCAGCCGCGTCGCCTTGAACCGCCCGTCGCCCGAGATCCGGCGGCCAAGCTCAAACCCGTCGCAGCCCGGCATCATATAGTCGAGCACGGCCAGATCGAAAGGCGCGTGCGCATCGACGTCCTCGTCCAGGGCGCGCAGGGCCTCTTCGGCGTTAGCGACGCAGGTGGGGTTCATTCCGAGTTGAGTCACCTGCAGGCTCAGCACTTTGCGGTTCGTGGCGTTGTCATCGACGATCAATACCCGCAGGTTCTTGAGCAGTTCCGCGTCGACGCTGCGGATTTCGGGTTTCCCGGCGGAGTGAGCGAGGCGCGCCGTGAACCAGAACGACGAGCCGGCGTGCACGGTGCTTTCGACACCGGTTTCGCCGTCCATCAGCGCGACGAGACGCCGTACGATCGACAATCCAAGACCCGTACCGCCGTAGTGTCGCGTCGTCGATGTGTCGATCTGCGAGAACGGCTGGAACAACGATTCGAGGCGCTCGGCCGGGATTCCTATGCCGGTATCGCGCACTTCACAGCGGATCGTGGTGCCGGTCGGGTCGCTGCCGACGAGCCGCAGGTCGATCGAGACTTCCCCGACCTGAGTGAATTTGATTGCGTTGCTGCCGAGATTGAGCAACACCTGGCGCAGGCGGCCCGGGTCGCCGATCAGCCGCTCGGGCAGCAGCGGGTCGACGTTGGAGATGAGTTCGAGTCCCTTCGTATGGGCTTGAACAGCCAGCAAATGCGCGACGTCGTCCACGATGCCGCGCAGATCCATGTCGATGCGTTCGAGATCCAGCTTGCCGGCCTCGATCTTCGAGAAGTCGAGGATGTCGTTGATGATGGTGAGTAGTCCGGCGGCGCTGTCGCGGATCGTTTCCGTGTGATCGCGCTGGAGCCGGTCCAGATCGGTGTCCAGCAACAGATCCGTCATGCCGATCACGCCGTTCATCGGCGTGCGGATCTCGTGGCTCATGTTGGCCAGAAACTGGGACTTCGCCTGGGCCGCGAGTTCGGCCCGATCTTTGGCTTGCAGCAATTCGGCGTTGGCCAACTCGAGATCGCGCGTGCGCAACGCCACCTGCTCGCCAAGAGCGCCCGCCAGACGTCTGAGACGCCCCACCCGCAGGCGGTACCAGGCGCCCGCGAGGGCCACGATGGCGACGATACAGGCGAGAGCGAACCAGACTGTCTGATAGAAGTGCGGTTTGAGGGTGAAGCGAAAGCTCGCTCCGGATTCGCTCCAGACCCCATCATTGTTGCTGGCGATGACCCGGAAGGTGTATGTCCCCGGCGGAAGCCGGGTGTAGTAGGCAGTCCGGCGGTTTCCAGCGTCGATCCAGCCCTGGTCGAAGCCGTCGAGCCGATACCTGAATAACGAGTGTCGCGGCACCAGGAGGCTCAGCCCCGTGTAGTGAAATTCCCACTGCTGGGGACCCGGCGCAACCTGCGCTCCTTCGTCGAGCGTCAGCGCCACTCCATCGACGGCGACCTGTTCGATTTGCACGCGCGGCGGCAGCGTATTCGTGCGTATATGCGCGGGATCGACCCGGACGATGCCGCGAATGTTCGGAAACCAGAGCTGGCCATCCTGCGAGCGAAAGCCGGCGGCGGTATTGCCGCTGTTGAATTCGGCCGTGCGCAAGCCGTCGGCGAGACCATAAATGTGAAACTCCGGCAGCCGAGTCCCACCGGCCGCCAAGGCGTCCAGCTCGTCGCGCGATACGGACATCAGGCCCTTGTTGGTCGTGAGCCAGATCCGGTGCGCATCATCCTCGAGCAGCTGCATGATGGTCTCGCGCAGCGGACCGCCGAAGCGCGCCAGCGAGACAAGCTTGCCGTCGCGCCACAGCGCCAGGCCGTCTGTCGTGCCCAGCCATACCGCTCCTCGGTCGTCCTCGTGGATGGCGACGACCCAATCGCCGGGCAAGCCGTCGGCCATACCCAGATGACGGGTGCCGCGCGCATCGATGATGAACAGACCCTGAGTCTCGGTCGCCACCCACAGACTCCCCGCCCGATCCTCATAGATCAGGTGCACCGAGGTCGGTCCGGACGCCTGCAGCAGGGACTTCTTCGAGGTGACCTTGCCCTGCTCGACGACGTCGAGCCCCTCGTTGGTGCCGACCCAGATGCGGCTCTGACGGTCCTCGAGGAGTGCCGTCACCGTATCCCCGGACAAGCCGTTGTGCCGGTCGAACGTGGTCATGCCGTGCTGGTCGAGCCGATACGCGCCGACGCCCTCGGTGCCGACCCACAAGGCATGTCCCCGGTCCTCGAGCAAGGCACGTACCGCGACGTTTTCGCGGCCACGCGGTCCGGCAACCCGCTGAAAGGCACCCTCATTATAGATGCTGAGTCCACCGTCCGACCCGACCCATAGGCCGCCGCCGCTGCGCGGAGCGATGGTCCAAGCCAGGTTGCCCGGCATACCCTCGGGTGCGCCTGCCGAAGCGAACTTTGCATCGCGCAATCTCAATAACCCGGCCCCGTGGCTGCCAATCCACAGACTTCCCTCGTCATCTTCCAGCAGTGAATGTAGATCGCTCGCGGTAAACAAGTTGCTCGCGAGCGCGCTGAACTTGCCGTTTTGCCATCTGACGAGTCCGCCGGCGTTCGTGCCTATCCACAAATTGCCATCGCGATCGCGCATCAGCACGCGCACGATCGAACCTAGGCGCCCCGGTTCCGCTACGGCATCGAAGTGATCCCTACTACTGCGATACAGTGCTCCGGTTCCGGTTCCCATCCACAGCGTGCCGTCCGCGTCCTCGTGGATCGCCGTAACCGGCACGTCTGCGTTGCCCCTCCCCAGTTGCACGACGTCGAAGTGCTCGCCGTCAAAGCGCTGCAAGCCCGCCCCCGTGCCCACCCACAGCACGCCGGCGGGGTCCCGGTGCAGGGCGCGGATGCGGCTATCTCGCAGCCCGCTCGACGCGTCGAAGGAGCGGTCGCTCGCGCCGCCGAGCTCGAACAGTCCGCTCTCCGTCCCCACCCACAATCGCCCAGCCTCGCCGGCCGTGATTACCCGTACGTAGGCGTGCGCCAGTCCTGCAATTTTGTCAAACGGCTTGAAACGCCCATTCTCCAGTACCGCGAGGCCCGACCGTGTTCCAACCCACAGCCGCCCGGCGCGGTCGACGAACAGAGCTGAGATGTACTTGTCCGGGATGGCCGGTTCATTGCCGGTGTCGTACACCGTGAAGCGAACGCCGTCAAAGCGGCACAGTCCCTCCTGAGTGCCGACCCACAGGTAACCGTCCGGAGTTCGCGCGATCGCTTGGACGGAGGTCTGCGGTAGTCCCTCGGGAATCTGCCAATTGTCGAGTACGTACTGGCTCAGCTGCAGCGACGGATCGAGCGCGAACGCCGGCGCACCGACGCCGATGAGCAGAGCCGCGAGCAAGCCGCGGATCCAAAGCCGATTCAGGACTGCGACGCCGCGCACCCGCCCACTACGATCGTTCGCCATCCGTAACTCCGCGACTATGGGGCGGAAACCTCACGGATCCGCCGCTGCTGGTACGGTTATCGGCCGAATCGCGGCGTACTGGAGACTTCTAGCTCCAGTTATATCCCATTGATTACTTTATTGTTCCTGCCCGAACTCCGGTGATTGCTGGAACAGTTATGAGGGCGCTCGATTAAACTGGCGACGAGCGGCCGCTACTTACCGGCATGCGCGAGCCATGCGAACAGCCGGACCCGACGGCGGATGAACCGGTCAAGCGACGGGTAGAAACGGCCCTGCACTCCGGGCGGCGAGTAGCGCAGTGACCCTCCGCGCGAGCTTCGGGTCATGCGCCGCCCGCCGGGAAGCTTACTCCCCGCCGCCATCGTCTCCCTCAGGAGCAAAGGCGACCCCGCGGTACACTTCCCCGGCCGCAGCCCCGCGAATGGTGACGAATCGGCCCAACGCCTCATGATGCGCGGACGCGTCGCCCGGCGGCGGGGTAACGGCATCGAGACGGTCCGTTACCTTCACGAGCAGGTTCGGGTCGGCCCCCTGATCCCCGCTGCCGCTGACCGTCGAAGTCACGGCATAAATCGTCGCGATGCCGTCCTCACCGACATGGCCGGTGAGGTTGCGGCAGCCGTCTGTTGCGGGATCAAGAGCCGTCGGGTAATTCGCCACGTTATAGGGGATACCGATATTCAAGCCATTCTGCAGCACGTAGTCCATATGCCACGTGCCATTCGCGAGAGTCCATTTCTGGACGCCGGCGGTGGCTTGAGTCGCGGCATCCGCCACATTTCCGTTGACCGCGGGACTGACCAGCGTTCCATCGCCCTCATCGCAAACGTACAGCGTCTTTTCATTGGCGAACCAGATGCCGAAGGGATAGGCAACCGGGGTTGCGGCGCCGGTCGATGAGACTCCACTCGCCAGCGTATGAGGAAACCCCGGCAGGATCGTGATCGGCAGCGCCGCGAGCGTCGCCGTGCCGCCGCTCGGCAGAACCTGGGCATTGCCGACCTGATAAACCGTGTTGATGCCATTTCCGCCGCTACCCTTGGTGACATACAGAGTGTTGTTGAAGATGGTGATACCGCGGAAATTATCGTCCTTGCCGGCTTTATCCGGCGCATAGGGCAGCCCGGTGGACGGTTCAATGACTTGATCGATCTCGAAGTCGCCGATTTTGGCGATATTGGGCGGCAGCGGCGGCGTCTGGCCGGGAACGAGCAACTCGGCGCCGGTGGAATTTACGAGTTCCTCGCCGATGATGGTCGAGGTGACCTGCTTCTTGGAGAGGTTTCCGCTGTTGTCATTTCCGACCGTGTAATACAAGCCATTCCCTTTGATCGCCCCGCGGCCATTATCTCCGCTGTAAGCATTGCCCTCCGTGATCTCGAGACGGCCGCTGGAATCCACTTCGGCGACCGAACGGTAATACCGACCAACGGCGGCGTTCGTCGGGTCGACGACGCCGGGCGTATTGGCATTCGATACGTCGAAGACGTTTACTGCGGTTGGGAATCCGGGGCCTCCGCGGTAACCCATGAACGTGATGGATTTGCCGTCGACAGAACGGTTCACGGCCAATTCGGATTTCGAACTGAAACTGGTCACTATCCGGTCGGTCGGTATCGGCAGAGTGTCGAGTAGACGGCCATCCGTCGTGAGATTGTCCAAAAAGATCGGGGAAGTAATGCCAAAGTGGCCATCCGCCGCACCGTTATTGAAGACCGCTGGAAACGTGCCGTCGGCAATCGCGGTGCTGCAGGTCACCGCTACCGGCGTGGTGCCGCCCGCAATGAGCGGCACGTTGACCGTGCCGGCGACGCACCCCGGGGGCAATAACGTGACGCCTGGAACGAGCAAAGAAGGCGTACCGACATAGACGCTCCGGCTGAGCACCAACGTATCGGGCTTGAATTTGAATTGGCCCGGATGATTCTCGTCGGCCCAAACGCCGCCCGCCAAGGCCGCTCCGACCGACACTGCAACTAATGTTTTGTTCACGCGATTACCTTCCTAAAGTTTGCTTGAATTCAGGGCGCACGCCCGCGGCACTCCCGATCCCGAGAGCGATACGTTATTGACTCTTTGTGAACACTAGATGAATGGGAGATTACGCGGCAGGCCTCGCAGCGGGATATAGTCGTCGCCAACCAACGTGAGCCGGAGAATGCGATGTGCTGCACAGCCCGCCTTTCGCGTCGGGCTGGAATGGGCTGCTGCGCGCCGTGCGCACGGAACTGTCGCTGCGGGCCGCGCCACATTGGCGCCACATTGGAAATAACGCGCGAAGCTCGTCTATCGAATGATGCGTATGCGGCGCTCGAACAGTGTCTGGCGAGTGACCGCCAGGTCGTGGAGCTCATCGGGGTCGTCGCGACCTACAACATGGTGTCGAGGTTTCTCGTCGCCCTCGGCATTGAAGTCGAATAAGCGTGCTGCCGGTACTGTCGCACTAATCAGTAAAACACCAGGGTTCGCAACTCGATGCTCTCGCGAGGCGGGGCTCCCGCCGGAGTCGTCGGATCCACGAACGCCGAGTGCGGCACGAATCGCGCGCGCCCATCCTCGGCCGAGTCGTAGCACTTGATCAACATGATCTCCTCGCCGCGCATGGCGGGCGCGTAAAACCACTTATGCGCGGGATTGAACTTCACGTAGTAGATCTCTCCGGTACGGTCCGGATAGATGAGGTCGGTTGCGACCAGGTCCTGGTCATCGATACTGCGGGCATCGCTGACAGCCAACGGGCTATCTTGCACCGGGCCGCGGATCGGCCGCCACACATTGATCACCGAAAAGCGCTTCTGCAGAAGCGCGTCAGCCTCACCACGGAGCAGGTCACGCACGCGCTGCGGGCCTGACTTCACGGTGTAGTCGTTGTGCACGCGGGGCACAGGCTGTCGCGGGATGCCGTTGGTGCGGTCGGTCGCACCCGGAATCCGGCGGCGAATCGTATGATCGAACACCACGACACGCGATGCTCCGGTCAATTCCTCGAGCAACGATATTGTCTCGGCATAGTACCGCGCGCGGACGGCCTCTTCGTCATCGAAATCTCCGATCCCCGTGGGCGCGGTCAGGAGCCGGAAACCTTCGCGCTCCAGCGACAGGGTCGACGCCACCGGCCGCACATCCCGGATCTCGACCGTGTGCTGACGATAGACGGCGGTGGTACGCGGCACGCCCGGAGGCGGCTCGAATTCGAGCGAGCGCGGTTTGCCGGAGGGAGGTTCGAGATAACGAAGTCCCGCCTCAACGCGCGGGAGATGCACGACTGCTGCAGCGTTCATAAATATCCTGTGTAACAAACACCAACTCACACCATGCGCCCGGCGGCACTAGGCAACAAACAGAAGTTATATACCTCGGTTTAGTTTTTCTTCACGTTCAAGTTAGCCACGCAAGTCATTGACTTTAAGCGAGAATTTTTGGACCGGAAACGAGACCCGAACTCGCAACCTGCGGGCACTGCAGGCCGAAGACCCATACCGCTCGACCTTGATCATCATCAGCGCCAAGCACGGCCAGTCGCCCATCGACCGGAACAAGAATCACAACATCGGCAATGGTCAGCCGAGCACGTTCCTCGGCGCCAACGAAGCCCTCGACATTTCCGACGACGGCTCGCTGATTTGGCTCGCGGATTCCTCCCTCACGCCGAGCGTAGTCGCGTCGCTCAGTCTGCCGGCGAATCAGAAACTCCTCGGTATCCAGGTCTCTTGTCGTTGGACGGGTTGCAGCCGGCAGTCGTGAAAACGGCGACGACCAACCAGCAAGTTGCGCCAACCATCCTCAAGGCACTCGGACTCGATCCCTGGAGCCTGGCGGCCGTGCGCCAGGAACAGATCGACGTGTTGCCGTTCCTCTTCGAGGAAGACCGTTAGTCCGGGGCGAGACGATTGCAGGTACGCTGCGGAGCGCTCCAGACCGTTGGAGCGCCCCTTTTTCACTGAGGAGAGGTAGCTCGGCGAAAAATGTGACGCCCTTCCGCCGGCCCGCGTCATCCCCGCGTCGCGGTCTGCGTTCGTCTAGTAATGAGGAACGTACACCGGCTGCAGGGGCTTGGGTCCTGGATTTCAGGTTGGCTCTCGACCATTATGCTGCTGGCGCCCCTGGCGGCATCGGCCAACGAAGAGGATGCCATTTCCGCGGTGCAGCTGCTTCGGGAGGGCGGCTGCGGCGGCATCGTGCCGGCAGCGCGGCCCCTGCACCGCGACGCCGCGCTGGATCGCGCCGCCGCGCAATGGGCGAACGGCTCCACGATGTCGGCCGCCGCTCATTACAACGGCTATCCGCCCGACGCCCTCTCGGGCGTGCACGTGTCGGGTCCCGACTCGTCGTTGGTGCAGCTGCTGAGAAGCACCAGCTGCCGCACGATCACCGATCGCAGCCTGCACGACTTGGGGGTGTACCACCGCGGACTCGAGACCTGGTTCCTCCTGGCCTCACGTTATACGCTGTCGGCACCGGGGCCCACAGTAATAACCGCGAAGACGGCGCCAACTCCCATCCAAGCGCCTCCGCTCGCCGCGCCTCCGCTCGCCGCGCGTGCGCTGCAGCTCGTCAACAATGTCCGAGCCAGCGGCACCCGCTGCGGCGAGCGCTCCTTCGGTCCCGCACCGCCGGTCAGGTTGTCCGGCACCTTGAACGATGTCGCGCTGGGACATGCCGCCGACATGGCCCGTCATGACTATTTCGAGCACGACGACCTGTCCGGGCACACACCCGCCGACCGTGTCCGCGCAGTCGGCTACCTCGAGAAGCTGGTCGGAGAGAACATCGCCTACGGTCCCGAATCCGCCGACGAAGTGGTCAAGGGGTGGCTCGACAGTCCCGGCCATTGCGAGAACATCATGGACCCGAGGTTCGCCGAAATGGGCATCGCCTACTCCCCCGGCCGCGCGTCACGTCGCGGATTGTATTGGGTGCAGTTGCTGGCGGCACCGAAGGCGTGAGCCGCCGCCCATGCCTTTCTGCCTTCCCTATCGAATCACCTTCGCGATTCGCCGTTCGTGAGGCCTACATAGTCCTCGGGACTAAACGCCGGCGCCGATACCGCATAGAACGTCAACGTGCTGTTGGGGTCCGCCCGGATTGAATGCACCTCCCCGGCCGGAATGAACACCGTCGATTCTGCGTTCACGGGGGTCGCTTTGTCGCCCAAATGCACCTCGCCGGTGCCATCGATGACCAGAAAGACTTCTTGCGAACGATGATTGAAACTCGTGCCCGATGAACGCCCCGGTGAGAGCGTGAACTTGGCAATGCTGAGCGTCGAAGAATTCGCCAACGGCGCGGCTCGGCCGACCAGTTCTTGCAAGCTGACGCCGGGAGAAGCCGACACCGAGGGTATGTCCTCCTCGGTAAACACGCGTGACCGCATGCTCGACGCACCCGTCCGACTCGCTGGTGCGCCGGCATTCGTGATGAATTCAGCACGGGTGAGCCGGCCGATGCTCTTGGCAAAGGCCGGATACCGGCGCACCAACTCATCGCGATAACCGATCTCGAAATCGCTGGAATCAAAGGCTGGGGACATTTGCGTGCCGGCGAAGGAAAAGCTGCGAGCCGTCGAGGTGATCGGTGCCGCGCCCTGCCACACCCCCTTCGGCACCGTGAACTGCGGGAGTTCACCGCCCAATACATTCGTGCCCAGCTTTACCGTCCGACCCTTGCCGTCCGGGTACAGCAACACCAGCTCGAGCGGCGAGCCACCATAGAAATGCCACACCTCGTCGGTCTTCAAGCGGTGCATGGCCGAAAAATCGCGCGCGGTCACCACGACCACGATCGCGCCGCCCGCGGCGTGGGGATGTCCCGCATAGCGAGGCGGCAACGTAGCACCGTCCAACAGATCCTCACTGGTATACGTCACGCTGAACCAAGCGCCCTCCTGCGGTATGCGCTTCATCTGAAAATGTGCAATGAGGCTGCCCGCTACCCCCGCCGGCGCCGGCAAATCGGCCCCGCGAGCCACGGTCGAGGCCACCGCGCAAGCCGCAGTGACCAATGCGTACGCGAGAAAGCGATAGCGGCCGTGGTACGCGAGGAAGCGATAGCCGCCGTGGCGATGTGCTTTGATAGAGTTACCCATCCGGCCGGATGATCTCAAGGGAACGATAGATCGCAGCGCCAAGTCCAATCCATTATGCACCCAAACAAGCGCTCGTATCCGTCGTTTCTTGCAGCACTGCTGCTGGCCGCGTGCGGCGGCGGGGGTGGCCACGGCAACCCGGACTCCGGCGTTCCCGCCGCCCCGCCGCGCGGAACGTTGCTGCAAAATCCACTCAAGCTTTTGTCCACGCTCACCGCGCCGAGTCTGCTGCTCGAACTCAACCTCGCGGCCAATCAGCAGCTGCTGTCACTCAGCGGCCCGCCGGTTTGCGACATCCTGATTTATGACATCAGTTACGAGACAGTTGGCGGCGCGAATGAAGCCACGACTGCGTCCGCGGCGCTGATGATACCAACGGGTGTCGGTGCGAACTGCACGGGTGCGCGCCCGATGGTTTTGTACGCCCATGGGACGACGACCGACCGCGCGTTCACTATGGCAAATCTACAGAATACGGAAACCCTTTCGTTGGCGGCCCTGTTCGCATCGAAGGGTTATATCGTCGTGGCGCCGAACTATGCCGGCTATGACACCTCGACTCTTCCCTACCATCCTTACCTGATAGCCGAGCAGCAGTCCAAGGACATGATCGACGCGCTGGCTGCGGCGCGTACGGCGTTGCCGCTGGCCTCCGCAACGCTCACGAAGGATAACGGACAGTTGTTCATCACCGGCTATTCGCAGGGGGGTTATGTAGCGATGGCAACCCATCGCGCCATGCAGGCTGCGGGGATGGCGGTGACGGCAGCCGCCCCGATGTCGGGACCCTATGCGCTTGCGGCTTTTGTCGACGCCGTGTTCTACGGCCAAGTCAACGGCGACGCCACCGTGTCCTCCGCCCTGCTGCTCACGGCCTATCAAAAGGCCTACGGCAACATCTACGCCAACCCCGTTGACGTATTTGAGGACCAGTACGCCGGCGGCATAGACTCCTTACTGCCGAGCACCACGCCGCGGAGCCAGCTCTATGCGGAGGGAAAGCTTCCCGAATATGCGCTCTTCAGCTCGACGCCGCCGGCTCCCGCGTTCGCAGGCGATACGCCGCCGACGATGCCCGCCAACCTCGCGGAAGTTTTTGCGCTCGGCTTTGGTAGCGGAAATTTACTTCAGAACAGCTATCGCTTGAGCTACTTGCAGGATGCGCAGGCCAACCCGGATGGCGGCTTTCCCACCATAACCACCGGGGTCGCGGCCGCCAATCCCGGCCTGCCATGGCGCCAGGCGCTGCAGATGAATGATCTGCGCAACTGGGTGCCCACGGCACCCGTGCTGCTGTGCGGCGGCGATGTCGACCCGCTGGTCTTTTGGCACAACACAGAACTGATGCAAAACTATTGGGCATCGCAGGCACCGGCATCCGCATCGCTCAGCGTGCTCGACCTTGAATCCGCGGCATCGAGCAACGATCCGTACGCCGACCTGAAGAAGGATTTTGCGATTGCAAAAGCGCTTATCGCCGCAAATGCCGTGGCGCAAGGGGCCACCGACGGCGGAGCCTTTGCGGTCGCCGAAGCGTATCACACGCTCCTGGTGGCGCCGTTCTGCTTCGCCGCGGTCAAGACGTTTTTCGCAAATCCATAGTCAATGTGCGCCCGGTAGCGGCGTCGCCCAGTCACCGCCCAGATCCCCGATCAGCGACACCGTATCGAGCAAGCGCTGCTGCTTTACATTGAGCGCGCTCTCCTCCGTGCTCAACTTCGTGGCTTGAGCGGTGGCAACCGTGGTGTAATCCACGGTGCCCGCCTGGTATTCGTTGAGCGCGATCTCGGATCCGCGGGTGGCGTCTCGCACGGCTGAGTCCAACACCTCACCCTGCTGGGCAAGAATGCGCAGGCCGGACAGATCATCCTCGACGTTTTGAAACGCCTTCAATACGGTGCCGCGATAATTGGCGACGGTCGCCTCGTAAGCTGCCTTGGCGGCGGCGACCTGGCCGTGGCGCGCGCCGCCATCGAACACAGTTTCGCCGGCAGCGGCGCCAAGCGACCAGACATGATTGGCGGCGTGCAGCAAGCCCGCAAGCGGCGACTGCGAAAATCCGGCCGCGGCCGATAACGAAAGACTCGGGTAATACGCGGCCACAGCCACGCCGATCGCGGCATTTTGCGCGGCCATCTGGCGTTCGGCGATGGCAATATCCGGCCGGCGCTGCAACAACGTCGAGGGCACGCCCGCCGGCACCGAGGGTAATTGGGGCACCGCCGTGCTATGGGGGATGTCGAGATCCTCCGGATTCTTGCCGACCAGGACGGCGATCGCATGGGCGTTCTGCGCGCGCGCGACACCGAGCGCGATCAGGCTGGCCTGCGTGTTTTCCAATTGGGTGCGCGCGGTAAAGACGTCCGAGGGGGGCGTGGTGCCCGCCGTACCTTGGTTCGAAACCACGCGCAGAGATTCTGTGAACGCCTCGACGGTCTTCTGCAGCAGATCGATGTTGGCGTCGGTTACCCGCAAATCGATGACGGCGGTGGCGAGCGCGGTCTGTTCCGACAAAGTGGCGTTGGCGAGCGTTGCTGCACTCGCCTGGGCAGTTGCTTTGCTCTCTTGAATGGCACGCCGCACTGCGCCCCACAGATCCGGGGCCCAGCTCACGTTGCCCTCGAGGGAAGCTGCTGTAACGCTCGCTGGGGAGGCGAAAGTGGCGCTTGCCGCGTGCTGCTTGGTTACCGAGCCGGTCACCGCGGCCGTCGGAAACAAGGCACTGCGTGCCACCTGCACTTCTGCCAGCGCCTGCTGGTAGTTGGCGTAGTCCTGACGCACGGTCTGATTCGACACCGACACCATGGGTTCCAGCGTGTCGAGCAATGGATCGTTGAACGCGGTCCACCAATCGCCCTTGGGCGCATCGGCCGAGGGCGCCGCGACTGTCCAACCCGCGAGTTCCTTGTACTCGGTGGGTACCGGGACGGGCGGCCGATGATAGTCAGGCCCGACCAGGCAACCATCGAGCAGCAGCGCGAGCGAGGGGACCAGAGCTCTGCGGTACATATTCATGGCGATGCGCGCGCGTCGGTTTGCCGGTTCCACGGCAGTGAGGCTGCCCACCGCGCAAGCCTCGCACGCAGCCGGTCAAGGTATAAATAGATCACCGGTGTCGTGTACAGCGTGAAAACCTGGCTCAAGATCAAGCCGCCCATGACCGTGATGCCGAGCGGCTGGCGCAGCGATGCGCCCTGTCCGATGCCGATGGCCAACGGCACGGCACCCAACACGGCAGCGGCGGTAGTCATGATGATCGGCCGCAAGCGCACCACGGCGGCATCGTGAATGGCTTTCTGCGGCTCTATTTTGTCATCGCGTTGCAGGTGAATGGCGACATCGATCATGATGATGGCGTTCTTCTTGACGATGCCGATCAGCAGAATGATGCCGATCATCGCGATCACCGAGAATGGGATACCGAAAATGAGCAGCGCCAGGATGGCGCCGATGCCCGCGGACGGCAGCGTCGAGAGAATGGTAATGGGATGGACGGTATTTTCGTAAAGAATGCCGAGTACGATATACACGGCGGCGAGTGCGGCGAGGATCAGCAGCGGCATGGTCGACATCGATTGGGCATAAACCTGCGCGGCGCCTGCAAAGCTGCCGTGGATGGAGGCCGGCAGGCCCATTTCCTGCGATGCACGATTGATTTGCGCCGTCGCCTTGCTCAATGAACCGCCGGGGGGCAGGTTGAAGGAAATGGTGGCAGCGACCAGACCGCCCTGGTGACTCACTTGGGTGGCCGTATGGTTGCTGATCGATGAGGCCAAAGCCGGAAACGGCACCATGGTTTCTGCGGCCGTGCTGTCCGCGCTACCGCTCGAGCTGCCGCCTCTGGCGTTGGCGATGGCATTGGTGAGCACATTAGCCTCCGCATTGGCGTTAAGCGCATTGGTACCGGGCGCGGATGTCTGCGCCGTTCCCACCACCGACGTCTGGACCGGTTTAATCGTGTTGCTCGGCATCTGAGTCTGCTGGGTACCGCTCGCGTTGCCCGCCGCGGTGCTGAAACGGATGCGATCGATCATCTGCGGATACTGCCAATACTTGGGCGCCACCTCCATCACCACGAAGTATTGGTTGATCTGATTGAAGATCGTGGAGACCGTGCGTTGGCCGAAAGCATCGTAGAGCACGTTGTCGAGCTGATTCGGCGCGAAGCCATAGCGCGCAGCGGTGGCGCGATTCATGTTGACGTAGATCTGCAAGCCATTCTGCTGCAGATCCGAGTTGACGTCGGTAACGTCGGCGCGATCCTTGTTGAGCGCGGTTACGAGCTTTGGAACCCACTTGAACAGCGCGTTGGGATCGTCGCCGGTGAGTGTGTATTGATACTCCGCCGCCGACTGCCGGCCGCCGATCCGCAGATCCTGCGCCGCCTGCAAAAACAGCCTGGCGCCCGAAACGGCATTGAGCTTCGGACGCAAGCGAGTCACGACCTGGGAGGCGGACAATTTGCGCTGCGACAACGGCTTCAGTTCGATGAACACATTGGCTGTGTTGAGTGCGCGGCCGCCGGCGAATCCCGCCACCGAGGCAACCGCCGGATCCTGCTGCACGATCGCCTGCAACTGCGCCAGCTTCTGTGCCATCGCCTGAAAGGAGATGCTCTGATCCGCGATGATCTGGCCCTGCAAAATACCGTTGTCCTGTTCCGGGAAGAAGGTTGAGGGCACCAGCCGCAGCAAGAACACATTGAGTACGATCAAGCCCAGAAGCGTCAAGCCGACAATGAGCGCATGGTCCAATACGATCGTGAGCGAGCGCCCATAAGCGTTCTTGAACCGTTCGAACTGCCGCTCGAACCAGAGCGCCCAGCGCGCCTTGGAGTGCAGATCGCCGTTGCGCTTCAGCAGATAGGCCGCCATGGTCGGCGTGACGGTGAGCGAAATCACCAGCGAGATGAGTATCGCGATGGACAGCGTCACGGCAAATTCGTGGAACAGCAAGCCGATGATGCCGGGCATCAAGAGGATGGGCAAAAACACCGCGATCAACGACAGGCTCATCGAAATCACGGTGAAACTGACTTCGGCGCTCCCGCGGATGGCAGCCTCGCGTACATCCATGCCCGATTCGACATGGCGCACGATGTTCTCCAGCACCACCACCGCGTCGTCCACTACGAAGCCTGTGCCGATTGTCAGCGCCATCAACGACAGATTATCGATGCTGTAGCCGAGCAGATACATTGGGCCGAAGGTGCCTATGATGGACAGCGGCAGCGCCACCGCTGGTATCAGAATGGCGCGCGGCGACTGCAGAAACACGAACACCACGCCGATTACGAGCAGCACGGCGATGAACAACGTGCGCTCGGTATCGCTCACCGCAGCGCGCACAGATTGCGAGCGGTCGACCGCGATGCCCACATGAACATCGTGCGGCAGCGTTGCCTCGATGGATGGCAACACTTTGCGGATCTGCGCCACGGTCTTCACGATGTTGCCGCCCGGCAGCGGATAAACGATCACCAGCACCGCATCTTTGCCGTTGTACAGGCCGGCGTTGCGGATGTTTTCCGCCGAATCCTCGACATCCGCGACGTCGCGCAGCAGCACCGGCGCATTATTGCGGTAGGCGATGACCAGGTCGCGGTAAGGCGCGGCCTTGCTGATCTGATCGTTCGACAAAATCTCGAAGCGCTGGCCGGCCTGATCGATGTGGCCCTTGGCGCTGTCCGCGTTGGCGGCGCTGATGGCAGCGCGTACGTCCTCCAGACCGATGCCGTAGCTGTTGAGCTGGTCTGGCTCCAGTTCAACACGCACCGATGGCAAGGCGCTGCCGCCGAGGGTGATCTGGCCCACGCCGGCGACCTGCGATAGCTGCTGCTGTATCACCGAGTCGGCCGAATCGTAAAGTTGCGTGCGGGTCAACGTATCAGACGTGAGCGCCAGCACCATGATCGGCGAATCGGCCGGGTTGTACTCGCGATAGGTCGGATTGTTGCGCAGCGTGCTCGGTAAGTCGGCGCGCGCCGCTTGAATCGCGGCCTGCACGTCGCGCGCGGCGCCGTTGATGTCGCGGCTCAAACCGAATTGAATCACGATATTGGCTGCGCCCACCGTGCTGGTCGAGGTCAGTTCATTGACGTCGGCGATGGATCTCAAACGCCTCTCCAGCGGCTCAGCCACGGTGGATGCCATGATATCGGGACTGGCGCCGGCCATGGCCGCCTGAACCACGATGACCGGATAGGTGACGTTCGGCAGCGGCGCCACCGGCAATCGGAAATACGCGAGCACGCCGGACAGCAGGATGGCGACCGCCAACAGCGTAGTCGCCACCGGTCGATTGATGAACAGCCCCGGAATGTTCACGGTGCGGGCTCCGACACAGAATCGGGGTGCTTGCCCTTGAAGCGCAGCGCCAGGCGGTCGAAGAATAGATAGATCACCGGCGTGGTGAACAACGTCAGCAGCTGGCTCAGCGCCAAACCGCCGATGATGGCGAGCCCCAGCGGCCGCCTCAGCTCCGAGCCGGTACCGCTGCCGAGCAGCATGGGCAACGCGCCGAGCATGGCGGCGAGCGTCGTCATCAGGATTGGCCGGAAGCGCAGCAGCGACGCCTGGAAGATCGCCTCCTCCGGCGGCTTGCCGTGGTTGCGTTCCGCATCGAGCGCGAAGTCCACGATCATGATCGCGTTCTTCTTTACGATGCCGATCAGCAGCACGATGCCGATGATGCCGATCACGTCCAAATCGCTGCCCGCAATCATCAGCGCGAGCAGCGCGCCGATGCCCGCCGACGGCAGCGTCGAGAGAATGGTGACGGGGTGGATGAAGCTTTCATAGAGCACGCCGAGCACGATGTAGACGGCGACCAGCGCCGCAATCAGCAGGTACACTTCGCTCGACAGCGAATCCTTGAATGCCTGCGCGGCGCCCTGGAACGAGGACGTGATCGACGGCGGCAGATGCACCGCCTGCTCGGCCTGATTGACTTCGTCTACCGCCTTGCTGAGCGAGGCGCCCTTCGCCAGATTGAACGAGATGGTGACGGCGGGAAACTGCGCCAGGTGGCTGATGACCAACGGCGACTTGGTGATCTGAATGCTGGCGATGCCCTTCAACGGCACCTGGCCGCTGCTGCTGGTTTGACTCGGCAGATATAAATCGCCCAGCGACTCGACCGTCGGCAGACTCTCGGGCTTCGCCACCAGAATCACACGGTATTGACTCGACTGATTGAAGATGGTCGAGACGATACGCTGCCCGAGCGCGTCATAGAGAGCGTTGTCGATGGTCGCCGGGGTGATGCCGTAGCGCGCTGCCAGTTGCCGATTGACCTCGACGTTGACGCTCAGGCCATCATTGTTGAGATCGCTCGTGACATCCGTGATCGAGGAGATGCCCTGCATGCGCGCGATGAGCGCGGGTACATACTGCATGAATGCCTGCTGGCTCGGTCCGCGCAGCACGAACTGGTACTGGTTCGGCGACACGGTGGTGTCGAGGGTCAAATCCTGTTCGGGCTGCAGGAACAGCTTGATGCCCGATACGTTTGCCACCTCACTCTGCAAGCGCCTCGCGACTTCGGCCGCGGTCGAAGAACGATCATCGCGCGCCTTCAAGTTGATCAAGAACCGGCCGTTGTTGAGCGTGGTGTTGGTGCCGTCGATACCCACGTAGGAGGTGAGACCGACCACGTCCTGATCCTTGAGTATCGCGTCCGCGAGTTCGGTCTGTCGATCTACCATTGAAGTGTAAGAGACCGAGTTGTCGGCGATGCTGATGGCCTGGATCACACCGACGTCCTGCACCGGGAAGAGGCCCTTCGGGATCGTGACGTACAGGATCACGGTCAGGAGCAGGGTCCCCAGAAATACGCTGAGCGTCAGCGTCTGGCGCGCCATGACGAAACGCAAGCCGCGCTCATAAGCAGCCAGAGTCTTGTCGAAAAGATTTTCACTGATCCGCTCGAAACGGCTTGGGTTGCGATCGCCTTTCGCGCGCAGTAGCCGTGCGCAAAGCATCGGCACGAGGGTGAGCGACACCACGCCGGAAATCACGATGGTCACGGCGAGAGTGACGGCAAATTCGCTGAACAATCGCCCGATCACACCGCCCATGAACAGCAGCGGGATCAACACCGCGATCAGCGAGACGGTGAGCGAGATGATGGTGAAGCCGATCTGCCCGGCGCCTTCGAGCGCCGCCTGGAGCGGCGTCTTGCCCTCCTCCAGATAACGCACGATGTTCTCGATCATCACGATCGAATCGTCGACGACGAAGCCGGTGGCGATGATGAGTGCCATCAGCGAAAGATTGTCGATCGAGTAATTCAATTGGTACATCACCGCGAGTGTGCCGATGAGCGAGACCGGCACGGAAATGCTCGGGATGATGGTGGCCGGCACATTGCGCAGGAACACGAAAATCACCAGCACCACGAGCACTATCGCAAGGCCGAGTTCGAACGCGGCGTCCGAGACCGACGAGCGGATCACGCCGGTGCTGTCGGCAACGATCTCGACCTTCATTCCTGCCGGCAGCGTGGCCTGCAGTTGGGGCAGCAATTTCTTGATCCGATCGACGGTGGCGATCACATTCGCACCGGGCTGGCGCTGCACGTTGAGCACGATCGCCTGGGTGCTGTCGTACCAGGCGCCTTGCTCGGTGTTCTGCGCCGCCTGGGTGACGCGAGCGACATCGCGCAACAGCACAGGTGAGCCGTTTTGGTAAGAAATCACCGTGTTGAGGTAGTCTTCGGGATCTTGGATCTGGTCGTTGCCGTTGATCGTGTAGTCGAGCTTGGGGCCGTCGAAGTTGCCCTTCGGCTGGCTGATGTTGACGTTTGCGATCAACGAACGCAGATCATCGATGTTGAGGCCGTAGGCCGCGAGCTTCTGTGGGTCGGCCTCGACCCTCACCGCCGGCACGTTGCCGCCGGCGGGGGTCACCAGACCCACGCCGCGTACTTCGGAGATCTTTGCTCCCAGCCGATTGTTGGCTGCGTCCTGCAGTTGCGTCAGCGACATCGAGTTGGAAGTGACCGCCAAGGTGAGGATGGGCTGGTCGGCGGGATTCACCTTTGCATAAGTGGGCGGTGCCGGCAGACCGGCCGGCAACAAGCTGTTGGCTGCGTTGATCGCTTCTTGGACGTTCTGCTCTGCGACGTCCAGGTTTAGCGCCAGGTCGAATTGCATGGTGATGATCGATGCGCCGGCGGAGCTGCTCGAGGTCATCTGCTGCACGCCGGGGATTTCTCCCAACTGCACCTCGAGCGGCGCCGTGACGGTGGTCGCCATCACCGTGGGGCTGGCACCGGGGTAGAAGGTCTGTACCTGAATAGTCGGATAGTCGACGCCGGGCAGCGAAGAAATCGGCAGAAACCGCACGGCAACCAGCCCCACCAACACCAAGGCTATCATCAGCAGCGAGGTCGCCACCGGCCTGAGCACGAACAGGCGGGAGATGTTCATCGTGCGCCCGGCGCTTACGTCGCCGGCGAAGCGGAAGTGCCGGCGCCCGATCCTTTCGTGCCCCGCTGTCGTGGGCCGGGCGCCGGGGCGATGGGCGCGACCGGGCCGGCGGCAGTGGCCGGCTTCGCCGCAGCGATTTTGATTTTGGCGCCGTCGCTCAATCGGTCCATGCCGTCCGTGACCACTGTTTGACCGGCCGCGAGGCCGGACGAGATGACGGTATTCTTCCCGTCGCTCGGACCCGGCGTTACTTTACGCACGGAGACGCTTTGGTCCGCATTGACCAGATACACATATTCCCCGGGCGCACCGCTCTGAACCGCCGGCGTCGGCACCAGCACCACATTTTGCAGTGTATCGACCAGCAACCTCACGTTGACGAACTCGCTTGGGAACAACCGCTCGTCGTCGTTGGGGAACGTTGCGCGCAGCATGACGGTACCGGTGCTGGTGGCCATTTGATTGCCGAGGGCGTAGAGCACGCCGGTGGCAAGCTCGGCCGTGTTGTCGCTGTTGTACACGGTTACCGCGAGCTTGCCGCCGGAGTTGAAGCGCTCCAGCACTTTGCCGAGCGAGTTCTGCGGCACCGTGAATTCCACCGTGGTCGGTTTCATGGTGGTGATGGTCACGATGCCGGGAGAAGTCGACTGGGTTACGAAGTTGCCGGGATCGACCAGGCGCAGACCCACGCGCCCGGCGACCGGCGCCGTGATGTGGCAATAAATCAGATCGAGGTCGAATTGCGCGATGCTCGCCCGGTCTGCTTCGACCGCGGCCTCGTCTTGCTGGACCAAAAATTTCTGGTCGACGAAGGTTTGCTCGGCAATCGATTTTTGCTGGTTCAACTGCGTGAAACGGACGAGATCGGAGCGGGCTTGAGCCAGGCTCGCCTGGTCCTTGGCCAACTGCGCTTCGGCCTGCCGCTTACTGATCTCGAACTGCCGCGGATCGATCTGGGCCAGGAACTGACCCTTCGCCACGTCCTCGCCCTCGTGATAGCCCACCGCCGTCAGGTAGCCGCTCAACTGCGGCAGGACGTTGACCGTAGCGATCGGCGTCACCGTGCCGAGCTCGTTCAAGGTTTCCGGCATCTCGCCCAAGATCACGGGAGCGACGCTCACCACCTGCGCCGACGGCGCAGGCTTCGCCTTCTTGCCGCTGACCAAATGAACGATGACGAGGATGATCAAGACGCTGCCGATGATCCCCGCGATGAGCCAGCCGCGCCTTTTACGTGGGGGCGGCGCTGGGTCCGCAGTTTCGGCAATCATAATTCCTGGGTGAAGTGATCAGTGATGATACGAGCGTGCGC
The DNA here is from genome assembly GCA_963799885.1 of uncultured Gammaproteobacteria bacterium. GTDB lineage: Bacteria > Pseudomonadota > Gammaproteobacteria > Steroidobacterales > Steroidobacteraceae > Bog-1198. The sequence continues at coordinate 143,917 of CAWCYX010000012.1, forward strand.
GCACAATCCTCGGCTGACCGGATGGTCACCTGCAGCTGTGACATTTTCCCACAAAAAGAGTTCACGCGAATCGCTCGAGTCGTGAATGGTGGCATGCGGCAGCTCCGCAAATCGGCGGCGGCGCGGCCGTATGCACGTCGGATTGTGGCCAGTCATCCAAGTCATTGATCTAGATAAGAATCATGCAGCTTGGAAGGTGGAGTTTCGTTTTAGGGGGCGCGACCGCAGGGCCTCAAGGCCGATCGCCCTGCCCGTCGCCTCAAGATCCCATGCCTCTGGTCGATACCCGTTATTCAGACTAGGTCAAGTTCTCGATCAACTGGATCGCCTCAATGGCAACTTTAATCTCCCTATTCGGTGACCTTGGCAGACTGGCGACCTTCGGGCTTTTGCGCGCCCGGCCGTCCCCGGGCACCTCAACCGATAAATCGCAGATCCTCATGGAAGCCGCTGACGCCAGGCGGTTGCGAGAGTTGGAGTCCCTGCGCGCGGCGATCGATAAATCGCAAGCCGTGATCGAAATGGATCTGGATGGCACGATTCTTTCGGCAAACGAAAGTTACCTCAAGATGTTCGGCTATTCGCTCGCCGAGATTTCGGGAAAACCGTACACATTGTTCGTCGACCCGGTCGAGCGCAACGGAGAGCAATATCGGGGCCTGTGGGAGCATATGCGAGCCGGTCAATACGAGCAGGGGCGCTTCAAACGCGTAGGCAAGAACGCGCGCGAGATCTGGGTGCGAGCGAGCTTCAATCCGCTGCTGGATCAGGACGGAAAAGCCTGGAAAGTGGTCAAGTTCGCGAGTGAAATCACGCCGATCATCATCGAGGCGCGAGCCCTCGACAGCACGGTGCATGAAGCCCAGGACGTGATCCACGCAGTGCTGGCCGGTGCGGACAACCGGCGCATCAATCTGTCAGGCAAGACCGGCAATCTCGAACTGCTCGCGCTCAGTATCAACCAGATGATCGACAGCGTTTTGACCACGGTCGCGGAGACGATGGAGGTCGTGCAACACGCAGTGGCGGGCGATCTTACGTCGCGAATGAAGGTTACCGACAAGTCCGGTCACTTCAAGACATTGGCCGAATCGGTAAATTCGATGATTCAAGCCATGATGGAAGTGGTCTCTAGTTTGACCGAGACCGCGCGCGAGGTGCAGGTCGGTGCCGAGGAGATTTCCCGCGGCAACCTCGCCCTCAGCGGGCGCACGGAGGAGCAAGCCGCCAGTCTGGAGGAGACCGCGTCTTCGATGGAGCAGATGACCTCGATCGTGAGAAATAATGCCGACAATGCAGCAAAGGCCAACGAGTTGGCGGGCGCGGCGCGCGAGCAGGCCGAACGCGGGGGCACGGTCGTAAACTCAGCGGTAGCCGCCATGAGCGCGATCAACGTGGCGAGCAAAAAGATAGCCGATATCATAGTTCTAATAAACGAGATTGCGTTCCAGACGAATTTGTTGGCACTCAATGCAGCAGTGGAAGCGGCGCGTGCGGGCGAACATGGAAGAGGCTTTGCGGTGGTCGCTTCCGAGGTGCGAAATCTAGCCTCCCGGAGCGCAGCGGCGGCCAAGGAAATCAAGGCGTTGATTGAGGATTCGGCAGCCAAGGTGAACGAGGGAACCAAGCTGGTGGGCGAGTCGGGTAAAGTCCTCGGCGAAATCGTCATGCGCGTTAGGGATGTGACCGACGTGATGGGAGAGATCGCCAGCTCGAGTCGTGAGCAGGCCTCTGGGATTGAGCAGGTGAACAAGGCGGTGACTTCGATGGATGCAGTCACGCAGCAAAATGCGGCACTGGTGGAAGAAGCTTCGGCTGCGTCGCAGGCGCTCACCGAGCAGGCGAACAACCTGACAAAGCTGATCGAACACTACCGGGGGAACAAGCCAATGCTGGCCCTGGCGCCCACCGCTGGCCTACCGAACCGCCTCGCAAGATCCGCTGTGCGGTAAGACCCCCGAACGGGTGAGCACGCAGCGCAGAGCGCCGGCAGACACGGGGTTCGCCGCACCGCCCGCCCATGCGGTCAGTGTGTGTACATCCAGTCCATGATGCTCTGCACGGCGCTCGAGCCGCCGGTGCCGGCGGTGAAGCCGGCGTAGGCGGTGGCCGCGCCGACCGTGCCCGGGATGTTGATCGCCGCCGAAGTCGTGAAGCTCGCCGCCGTGACCGTATCGGTCAGCGTCAGGGTGAGCGTGGTGCCGTCGTACGCAAGGTGCGCATGCATGACATCGCCGCTGTGCAGATTCACACCCGAGGCGCTCATGTCCACGGCAGGCACCGTCGGAATCGCGCCGTTGACATAAAAGCCGGTCGAATCGCTGCCTTCGCCGGCATTGTTGTGTAGATCGAACTTGACCGCAACGCTCGCGCCAATGCCTTGATACCCGAGACCACTGCCCCCCCCGCCGAGGGCGGTGACGCCGGCAGTGGAGTTCTGCAGCGTGAAGGTAAAGCCGTCCGCCACCGCCGCGGTCGACAAGAAGTCGAAGTCGGTGGTGAAGCTCTGCACATTCACCGGCGTGGCGTACCACACGGCACGCGCCTCGAGCTGCCCGCCGTCGGTCAACTGCAGCGCGCCGTTGGTCAGCGTCGCGCCGCCGCGCAAGCTCAAGCCCGCGGCACTCGCAAAACCCGTCGGGTCGTTGATGACCGGTGCGCTGCCGAAGGTGTACACGGCGCTCGCCACCACACTGTTGCGGTAACCGGTAGCCACCGCAATGGCCTGCACCGTCTCGGCCGCACTCACCGTGATCGGACCGCTGTACGGCGTGGACGATGCGCTCGGCGTCGTCCCGTCGGTGGTGTAGTGAATCGCCGCACCCGCCGTCGCATCGTTGATGGTGACCGTCTGGGCGCTGCCATAGGTGCCGGTCCCCGGACTGATCGTCGGCGTCGCTGCTGTGGAGACGGTCGCATAGGTCCAGTTCATGATGCTCTGCGTGGCGCTCGAGCCGCCGGTGCCGGCGGTGAAGCCGGCGTAGGCGGTGGCCGCGCCGACCGTGCCCGGGATGTTGATCGCCGCCGAAGTCGTGAAGCTCGCCGCCGTGACCGTATCGGTCAGCGTCAGGGTGAGCGTGGTGCCGTCGTACGCAAGGTGCGCATGCATGACATCGCCGCTGTGCAGATTCACACCCGAGGCGCTCATGTCCACGGCAGGCACCGTCGGAATCGCGCCGTTGACATAAAAGCCGGTCGAATCGCTGCCTTCGCCGGCATTGTTGTGTAGATCGAACTTGACCGCAACGCTCGCGCCAATGCCTTGATACCCGAGACCACTGCCCCCCCCGCCGAGGGCGGTGACGCCGGCAGTGGAGTTCTGCAGCGTGAAGGTAAAGCCGTCCGCCACCGCCGCGGTCGACAAAAAGTCGAAGTCGGTGGTGAAGCTCTGCACATTCACCGGCGTGGCGTACCACACGGCACGCGCCTCGAGCTGCCCGCCGTCGGTCAACTGCAGCGCGCCGTTGGTCAGCGTCGCGCCGCCGCGCAAGCTCAAGCCCGCGGCACTCGCAAAACCCGTCGGGTCGTTGATGACCGGTGCGCTGCCGAAGGTGTACACGGCGCTCGCCACCACACTGTTGCGGTAACCGGTAGCCACCGCAATGGCCTGCACCGTCTCGGCCGCACTCACCGTGAGCGCACCGCTGTACGGCGTGGACGATGCGCTCGGCGTCGTCCCGTCGGTGGTGTAGTGAATCGCCGCACCCGCCGTCGCATCGTTGATGGTGACCGTCTGGGCGCTGCCATAGGTGCCGGTCCCCGGACTGATCGTCGGCGTCGCTGCTGTGGAGACGGTCGCATAGGTCCAGTTCATGATGCTCTGCGTGGCGCTCGAGCCGCCGGTGCCGGCGGTGAAGCCGGCGTAGGCGGTGGCCGCGCCGACCGTGCCCGGGATGTTGATCGCCGCCGAAGTCGTGAAGCTCGCCGCCGTGACCGTATCGGTCAGCGTCAGGGTGAGCGTGGTGCCGTCGTACGCAAGGTGCGCATGCATGACATCGCCGCTGTGCAGATTCACACCCGAGGCGCTCATGTCCACGGCAGGCACCGTCGGAATCGCGCCGTTGACATAAAAGCCGGTCGAATCGCTGCCTTCGCCGGCATTGTTGTGTAGATCGAACTTGACCGCAACGCTCGCGCCAATGCCTTGATACCCGAGACCACTGCCCCCCCCGCCGAGGGCGGTGACGCCGGCAGTGGAGTTCTGCAGCGTGAAGGTAAAGCCGTCCGCCACCGCCGCGGTCGACAAAAAGTCGAAGTCGGTGGTGAAGCTCTGCACATTCACCGGCGTGGCGTACCACACGGCACGCGCCTCGAGCTGCCCGCCGTCGGTCAACTGCAGCGCGCCGTTGGTCAGCGTCGCGCCGCCGCGCAAGCTCAAGCCCGCGGCACTCGCAAAACCCGTCGGGTCGTTGATGACCGGTGCGCTGCCGAAGGTGTACACGGCGCTCGCCACCGCGCTGTTGAGGTAACCGGTGGCCACCGCAATGGCCTGCACCGTCTCGGCCGCACTCACCGTGAGCGCACCGCTGTAGAGCGTGGACGATGCGTTCGGCAGCGTCCCGTCGGTGGTGTAGTGAATCGCCGCACCCGGCGTCACGTCGCTGATATTGACCGTCTGGGCGCTGCCATAGGTGCCGGTCCCCGGACTGATCGTCGGCGTCGACGCTATCTGTTGCAGGCTAAAAATCCCATAGATGGACAGCGAACTAGCGGTGCCCACATAGACTTTGCCGTTGGCAACGATAGGCTTTTCAAACTTTACTGCCGACCCCGGTGAGTCGCGGTTATTTGCCGCTTGGGTACTGACGTATAGCAAGTTGCCGAGGTTGGTTGCATCGTAGGCGTACAAGCCCAGGCAATTCTGACCTGGCGAACCGCAGGTGGAGTTGTCAGCGCTGCCGTCCAGCGCCCAAAGGATGCCGTTCTGCGTTCCGTTGGACGATACGGCCGGGGTTGGCGAGGAAAACGGGAAGATCTGCTGGCTCTGCGACGTGGGCGTGGTGGAGAGTTGGCCGCTGTTGCCTGCATTGAACGAATAGGCCTTGATGGTATCGTTTGCCCCCGTCCAATACACGTTGCCGTTCCAGTAAGTAGGCGACCCCCACACGCCGGGACTCGCCGATTGGATTTCCTGGATGATCTGCGGATCGTTGGTGGTGCATGCCGGAACTTGGTTGACACAATACTTGCCGAGTTTACTGGTATCGAGCAGATAGATCGTGCCTTGCTTGCTCTGCTGAGCTAGCAATTGATGACCGGACGGCAGTGGCGGTAAAAGCACCAAACCGCCCGCCGCGACGTCGATGTCGCCCGTAAACAGCGAGCTCTGGTTGTGAGGGGTAAAGTAATCGATGATGGCAAAACTTGTGTTGGCGGGAGGCCCGAGCTTTAGAATGCTGTCCCCGAAATTGGCGCTCCCGTCCCACGTGCCATTGCCGGTGGCGAGGTAAATATAGCCGTTGGTATCCGCAGCCGGACCGCCCCCGCTCATCCAAACACCCCCTTCCACACCGTTCGGCGACGTGCTAAACACCGCCTCCTGGACTAAAGTGGAAGCCGAATAGGACATGACCCAGCCGTGAAACGGCGAAATGTCGCAATGCGAACCCCAGCCGATCACTACATGGCCGTTTTCAAGCAACAGAGCCGCCCTTTGATGCTGCCTGGTGGGATTGAACGACAGGGTGCCACCAATTCCATCGGACGCCGTGCCTAGCACGGTGCCCTGAATGGCAACCGGGCCGCCGAATTTATCGGTCAGACTCGCGACATCGAGCGCATGCAAATACTGCACGACATTGCCGCCGACCAACGACTTTGCCACCACGTACAGCGTGCCGGAGGCACTATCTATCACTGGGGTGCCGGTGATCCCCACTTCCGGCACGAGATCGCTGCAACCGAGATTGGTGAGACTATTGGGAGTGGTGCCTCCGGGCGCTATCAGACTGACGTGCGAGTAGATGACGCCCGTGTCCGCATCGATGGCAAACACGCTGTCATGTTCGGTGGCGACATAGACGACATTATGCGTTCCCCCGGCGATCGCGAGATTCGAGAGATACAGGGGCTGCGCGTAAACAGCCCCATCCACCGAAGTGGAAAACAACTTACCGAACTGCGTGCTGTTGACGTTGGAAGGGGTAAGAATCGTCTCCTGAGTATTTTGGCCGGTGCGGGCGTTATCGTTATGGTAAGTCGTGACGTTGACTTGAGCGTGGAGCGCACCAGCGGCAAGACAAAGTAGCGAAACGACGAATCCGTCCACCGTACGCATCGAATCTCCCAAATGTGCCTCGCCGGTGCCATCGTTGACCGGGAAGACTTCCTGCGAACGATGACTGAAACTCGTGCCCGATGAACGCCCCGGTGAGAGCGTGAAATTGGCATTGCCTGCCACATCCCGTCGGCACGGTGAACTGCGTGAGTTCATCCCCAATAAATTCGTGCCGGGCACTCCGTCCTACCCCCGCATAGCGCGGCGGCAACCACCATGCTAAGCCATCGCGCCCGGCCGTGGAAATCCTGGAGCGGGACACAAGACTCGAACTCGCGACCTCAACCTTGGCAAGAGTGCGCCTCAACTCGTCCAAGTCCCTGATCTAGATAAGAATCATGCGGTATGGAGGGTCGCTCATCGCGTTCAAAACGCGCATTGATGAGCAAACGGAGCGTTGCCGCTCACTCCCAAGGATTGATCACCGGCGCGCCGGATTGCAAGCGATGACCCCTGGCAGGACACCCGTGTAGATTACCGGCAGTATTGCAACCGATTGAGCCTATGTACCATCACTTGCGGACGCGTTGCCGCCGTCCGGCCATCAGGAATTCGTCCGCGCAGTGCGCCACCACGGTCATGGTTCGCTGGAGTTTCGGGGCCTGCTTGCTGGCGGCTTGGGCACTGTTGCCGCATCGAGCATCGGCGCAGCCGGGCTGTCCCGAACGTCCCTCCGCCGGCAGCGTGGTTGGTGAACCGGAAGACCTGCGCAGCGTACACGGCGTGTTGCGCGTCAATTTGCGATACCGCAGCGGCGTCGATGCCGATGGTCGGATGCATTACTGCTACGTGTCCCGGAACGGCAGTGAGGCACCTACGCTGCGTTTGAAACCCGGCGATCTGCTGGTGCTGGCCGTGAAGAACGAACAACCCGCCGCACCGCCCATGGATGTCATGCCGAACCACCGGCGGGCGGCGGCGGGTGCATGCGGCGGCGGTGCGATGAGCGCTGCCTCGACCAATGTGCATTTCCATGGCGTGACGGTGCGCCCCGTTTGTCACCAGGACGACGTGGTCAATACCCTGATTCAACCGGGTGACGGTCCCTTCGTTTATCGATTTCGGATTCCCGCGCACGAGCCGCCTGGGTTGTATTGGTATCACCCGCATGTTCACAGCATCACCCGAGCCCAGGTGCTGGGAGGCGCTTCAGGCGCACTGGTCGTCGAAGGCACGGAACGTGCAAATCCGCGATTGGCGGGTATGGCCGAGCGCATCTTCATCATTCGCGATCAGGAGTTGCTCAATCCGGACGCAGCGCCGGTGCAGACAGATTCCATGCCCCCTCCAATGGTCATGCGCGATGCCGAAGGCGACGTGCTGAATTCCGGTACCAGCGGCGGCAAGCCGGCGAAAGATTTGTCGATCAACTTCGTGTCCGTCGCGTATCCCAGCTATGCGCCGGCCCTGATCAAGCTTCGGCCGGGCGAGCGGCAGCTGTGGCGCATTCTGAACGCATCGGCGATCACCTATCTGGACCTGCAATTGCTGATCGAAGATCAGTTGCAGGCGCTGGGTGTAGTAGCTCTCGATGGCGTTCCGATCAACGCAAGCGGCGTGACGGACGAGCACATACTCTGGCAGAGCCATGCGTTAGTACCGCCCGCAGGGCGAATCGAAATTGTCGTGAAAGGACCGGCCGAGGGAGTCAAGGCGAGCTTGGTCACACGGACGGTGGACACGGGGCCGGCCGGCGAGAATGATCCGACGCGGCCGCTGGCGACCGTCATTGGCGATCCGGCGGCTCCGGCGGTGCGCACACATCTCGACGCAGCACCGCACCCGCTGGCCAGGGCGGGTTTGCCGTGGCTGGGGAATGTATCGCCGGTACGAACTCGCACCCTGTATTTTTCGGAACGGGCGCGCGATCCGGCGGCTGCCAACAGTCCCACTGATTTCTTCATTACCGTCGAGGGCCAGCAACCCAAGCTATTCGATCCGAATTCCAAGACACCCGACATCGTGGTTCGTCAGGGGGACGTCGAGGATTGGATCATCGAGAACAGGACGCAGGAACTGCACGATTTTCACATTCATCAACTGCATTTCATGCTCGTGGACTGGAACGGCATCCCCCTCGATGAGCCGTACTTGCGCGACACCGTCAATGTCGCCTACTGGGACGGTGTGGGCACGCAGTATCCGAGCGTGCGGCTGCGCATGGATTTTCGCGGCCCGAACGTCGTCGGAACCTTTGTCTATCATTGCCATCTGCTGGAGCACGAGGACGGGGGCATGATGGGTCTCATTCGGGTCGAGCCTCGACGCGCCGTTCACGATCCCGCCGGCGCCAGGCAGCCGCCCCCCTCCCTCCCCCCGCGACCGTAACCGCTCGGTCATCGGACAGTCACAACCGCCGGGTACATTTTGGCGTCTGTCGCGGATGGCAGCGGGTTGGCGCACCGCCGCGGAAACGAATGACTTCAACCTAGGGGAATTCCATGATTTCAAAGCAAGCTCGCTTGACGGCGGCGATAGCTCTCGCGTGCAACCTCGCACCGGCCAGCCTCTGGGCGGCAAACAACTGGGCACAACGGGCGCAGACGACGACGCCCATCAAACATGTCATCGTAATCTTCAACGAGAACATCTCGTTCGATCACTACTTTGCCACCTATCCCTTTGCGACCAACCCGAGCGGCGAACCCGCCTTTCACCCGCTCCCCGACACGCCGCGCGTCAACAATTTGCGCAGCGGCGGATTGCTGGACCAAAATCCCAATTCGACGCAGCCGTTCCGGATGGACACGGGTGCCGCTTCCGTTACCTGCGACCAGAACCACAGCTACGGCCCCGAACAGGCCGCACTCGATCACGGTCTGATGGACAAATTTCCCGAGTCCACCGGATCGGCCTCAGCAACCTGCAATAGCTACGGCAAGGGCACCGGCGTGGTGATGGGCTATTTCGACGGCAACACTGTCACGGCGCTGTGGAATTACGCGCAGCACTTCGCCATGAGCGACAATTCTTATGGCACCATGTTCGGACCCTCGACGGTCGGAGCGCTCAATTTGATCGCCGGCACCACGGCCACGGCGACGCTGGTGCCGCTGAAGCCGAATGGCACGGCGGCCAGCGGTTCAGGTTCGATCGCGAACGGTGCTAGCAGCGGCGCGGCCATCGGCGACCCGCGCCCCGGTGGGGATGAGTGCGTGCTCACCAATCCAGGTCTGCAGGGCACGACCATGATTACGGTCGCGGGCAAGAATGTCGGCGACCTGCTCAATGCAAAAGGTCTCACCTGGGGATGGTTCCAGGGCGGCTTCGCGCCCACCGGTTACGATTCGAAGGGCCGCGCCGTCTGCGGTTCGCATCACGCCGGCTTGGCCGGTGACGATGCGGTGGCAACGGTAGGCGACTACATTCCTCACCACGAGCCATTCCAGTACTACGCCAGCACCAGCAACCTGCATCACGTGCAGCCGACGAATTCCGCGTTGATCGGAAGCTCCGCCGACGGTGCCAATCACCAGTACGACTTAGGCGCTTTCTGGACCGCGCTGGCGGAGGACAATCTGCCGTCGGTAACCTACCTCAAGGCGGCCGCTTTCCAGGACTCGCATCCTGGCTACTCGGACCCCATCGATGAGCAGGCGTTCGTGGTCGGCGTGGTGAACGCGGTGCAAAACAGCCGATTCTGGAACGACACTGCCATCATCATCGCGTACGACGACTCGGACGGCTGGTACGACCATGTGCTGGGTCCGATCGTGAACCAATCGGCGGTGGCGGACGATGCGTTGGTGGCCACGGGCAATTGCGGTTCCGGCACCAGCGCGACACAGGGTCGCTGCGGTTACGGGCCGCGTCTGCCGCTGCTGGTGATTTCGCCATACGCGAAGCCGAACTATGTCGATCACCGGACCACCGATCAGTCGTCGATTCTGCGCTTCATCGAGGACAACTGGGACCTCGGTAGGATCGGCGCCGACTCCTCGGACGTGAAGGCCGGGACGCTCAACGGCATGTTCGATTTCCGTGAGGAGCATCGCGCCTCCGCGTCGAAGTTGATCCTCGATCCGGCCACCGGTCTCGTGATCTCGCACTGATCTCGAGCGGACGCAGGGCGGAGTTTCGCCCTGCGTCCACTGCTCCGGCTGGCAGGTGCGCCAGAAGATCTACCGTCACTCGGTGGCACGCCGCCCCCTACATCCCCGCCTCGCTCTGCAGCAATGCGACCAGGGAACGAAGGCCACGCCACGCAAAGCTCTCCCGTGTATCGCCGATAGTCGCCGTTCCTATCACCTGCCGCGTCAACAACGCCGGACCCGAACATTGAGCCAGCCGCACCCGGTACGTGGTCCGCAACGGCACGAGCTGATGGGTGGCAGGCTGCAGCTCGGCCGGGACAGGTCCACCGTACGGGCTGGCAATGGACGGCTCATCGAGCGTCGTCAGATTCACACGGTCCACCGCAGTCACACGGCAGTGCAACGCCGTCATCTCCGGGAGCGAGGACACGAAGGTGGCGGCATGGGTGGCGGCGACCCGGCTGACGTCACTCTCGCCGACAAATGCGTCACCCTTGATGCCGGTCGGCCCGACCACATCGAACAGCCGCTCGCCTCGGGGTAGCCAGGTGCCGGCCGACAAGCCATCCTCGGCTGCCTCGACGGTACCGTCGAACGGCGCGCGGATCGTCAGCTGTGCGATCTGCGATGTCAGGCCCGCCACGGTCTGTCGCGCCGCATCCCAATGCCGCCGCAGAGCGACGCCCTGTTCTTGCAACCGACCCTCGAACACCTGCTGCTCCACTTCCCAACGCAGCAGCGCTTCCTCCGCCTCTGCCTGCTGCAGCTTGTGGTCGAGATCAGGCGACGCGAGCACCACCAACACCTCGCCGGCCCGCACAGACTGCTGGTTGTGCGGCGGTGTCGCGCTGTCCGACAAGTAGCCCGACTCAGGTGAATAGAGCCCTTGTGCCTGGCTTGGGCCGAAAACCGCCGGCGCATTGACGCCGCTGTGCCACGGGAGGAAGGCAAACGCCAACAACAGCACGCCCAGCGCCGCGCTCCGAATGGTCTCTGGCCGCCAGTGCAATGCCGCTCTGCGCCGCCAACAGGCGGCGACTTCGCGCCCAATGGGCCGCACGATGAACCAACCAAATTCGACGACAAACAACACGATTCCCATTGCCTTGAAGAAAGCGTGATAGACGACCAATGCAATGGAGAAGAAGACGATCAGGCGATACAGCCACGTCACCAAGGAAAACGCGATGAGGAAGCGGCGTCGACCCGGGGCGCAGGGCTCGGGCTGCGGAGCGCCGAAGCCGAACAGCCATTCGCGCATCCACCAGCGGCCCAGCGCGAACGCCCGGTCATGGAGATTCGGCATATCGAGCCAGTCCGACAGCAGGAAATAGCCGTCGAAGCGCATGAATGGGCTCGCGTTGATGGCGAGAGTGCCGATCCAAGTGGTCGTCGCAAGCAGAAACGCCGCGGCACGTATCGGGCCATCCGGCAGCAAGCTCCAAGCGAGCGTCGCGGTCGCCGCGAGCGCGAACTCGCCAAGCATCCCGGCCGCACCGATCCGAAGCCGATCGGCGCGACACGTCACCTTCCACGCCTCGGTGGTGTCCGTGTACAATACCGGCAGCATCACCAGGAACGCGATGCCCATCGTCGGGACGCGGCAGCCGTAGCGATACGCGGTGAATGCATGGCCGAACTCATGGAGTACCTTGGCGCAAGCGAGCGCCACTCCGATGGCCAGGAGTCCCTTCAGGTCTGCGTACGAATGAAAGGTGTGCACGAACTCATCCCAGCGACGTGACACCAAAGCCAGCCCTATGGCCGCACAGGCGGCAACGGCCCACCAGAAAGCGGGGCTGTAGGTGAACTCGACGTAGCGCGCGTAGCGGCTCAAGAACGGCATTGGCCGCCACAACGGGATGCGGATCATCAGGTAATGTTTCAGCAGCCACATCGCGTGCGTCAGACGAGTGGCTTCAGCCCTGGCGCATAGCCTTTCGGTATCGGCCGCGCTTGCCATCACCAACAGATTCTGCTGATGCAGGGTATTCAGTAACCCCGCAAAGTCGTCTGACGACACATGCAGGGTGGTTTCACTATTCACTGCTGCAACGATTGCCTGCGGATCATTCAGCGGCCATCGGGATAGCAACTCGAATGCCGGCCAGCCGAGCTGGAAGAAGCGATTCGAGGCCGGATCGTGCACCATCCAGGTCGGAGCGCCTTCAGGGGTAGGCGAGCCTGCCGAGAGAGTCAGCTCCTGGCGCAGTTGCGGGAGATTCGGCATCTAACGCTATTGCGAAGAAGCGCGGCCTACCAGCCGAGCCACTGCCGTGCGAGCGTCATCGGCCGGCGCAGCACGTAGTAGATGAACGGCACCCAGCCGCCGTGAGTACGTGCGGTGCCCATCACCCCGAGGGCGGGTCGCGCAGCGCCGCCAAAAGTCGCCTTCACGCGGTAAGCCAACACACCTTCCGGCGTTGGCTCGGCGCGATACGAAACGGAGTCGATATGTGCATCGTACGTGGTCAGCGGGGAGCTCTTTGGATATAACGTCAGCGTTCCGCCGGGCTTCACGTCGATGTCGTCCGCGACCGGCAAATAAGCCGTCAGTTCCACGTTCGCGGGATCGGCGAGCAGCATGATCTTCTCGCCGACCGATACCGCTTTACCGGTCCAGTCGTTGGGGTCGGCGAACACCGCGACACCGGTGCGAGCAGCCGCCACCAGCACGCGGGCCAGCTGCCGCGCCGTGTAATCGAGCTCGACCTGAGTCTGATCGAGCTTGCCCTTGCGCATCGCCATGTCGAGGCGATCCTTGTCATCCGTAACCGCAAGTTGCGCGGTCTGCCGATATTCCTCCTGTGCGGCGTCGTTATCCTTGCGAGCGAGCGCATATCGCGACTGCAGGGTCGTTGCCTCGAGCGTCAGGAGTTGTGTCCCCGGCGACACGGGCTGGCTTGGCTGCACGAACAGCCGTTCGATCACACCATCGAACGGCGCGCGGACGACGAACGGATCCTTTGCTGTGACTTCGGCCGGTGCCAGCATCGAGAGCCGCACGGGCAGCAGGCAGACAATGGCCAGGGCGGCGAGCGCCTGGCGTTGTCGTCGACCGGGCCGCAGCAACGAGCGTGCACGCGTCGCCAACGACGGGCGCGGATCGAACGCCGCAAACGCATGCCCCCAGACCCGGGCTAGCTCTCCCAGCAGCGCCAGATCAACCGATGTCCATGCCTCCTCGCGCGCGAATACGATGCCGCCGAGCAAAGCACCCTGGCGGTTTGTCAGTTGCACCCACACGGCGTGAGCGGGCAACCAAGCTCCCCAATCCGCCGCGACTCCTTCCGGAACATCCACCGCCGTAAATGGACGCGGTATCTTCAGAACGGCATGGCCGGGGCCACCGCCGGCTTCGCGTGCCAAGGCGCGGCCCAACGATCCGAGCCACTGCACGTACGGCGCTCCGGGATCGCTTTGCGGCAATCCTGAGACCGCCGCCACCGCACCGGGCGCCGGGGCGCGCCACCACGCCGCTTGTCGGTACGGCAGGAGCGCCAGGGTCTCATTGACGATAGTGAATGCCAGCGTCTGCTCGGTCGCAGCATCACGGGCACGCGCAGAAAGCTGCATCAGCAGCACCAGCTGCTCGGACGTGATACGCGCCTCGTCGTTGCCGGTCGGGTTCATTTGGGGAACGTGGCCCAGCCGCTCATCCCCGGCAATAGCTCGGGCGCACTGCCGGTGAGTGCGGCGGTGACGTCGATGGTCTGCGTGACCGGGTCGACACGAGCCCCGATCCGCGCGATCCGCGCGGGAAACGTCTTGCCGACCTCACTAATCTGCACCGTCAGCGGGTTCCCCCGCTTCAATTCCGCCAGTCGCTTTGACGGCACGATCATTTTCAGCTCAAGATGACCGGTGTCGACGATGGTCAACAGAGGCTTGCCGGGCTCGACGAACTGCTGGGGCGCGGCACTACGCTTCAACACGCGGCCATCAAATGGCGCGGCAATCACACATTTACTGACCGTCGCTTCCACGAACGCGACTTCGGCCGCGGTCGATTTTACTTTCGCGTGGGCCTGCGTCACCTCGAGTTCACCAACGGAGCGCAGCTGCGCGAGCCGCTGATCAACTTGCCAGAGTTCCTGCGCACCGTCCGCCTCAGCCTGCGCCTTATGCAACTGCGCGGTGAAAAGTGCGCAGTCGAGCGCTACGAGCGTCTGTCCGGTCGTGAACGAATCGCCGTCGCGAAAAGGGAGCGAGGCGAGTTTCGCGGCGATCTCGCTCGACAGCTCTACTTGATCGCGCGGTACGAGCTGGATACGGATACGGCCGTCGTCACCGCTCGGCGCTGAAGCCTGCTCGGGCGACATCGACGGCGCGGCCGCAATAGCGGTCGCGCCGCCCAACCATAACTGCAGGCCTGACCAGAGAGCAGCACAGCAGTATCTGCGTAGGCTTCCGCCCCTCATCGCACAGTTCCGCCGGACTGTCCGAGCTCAGCCCAACGCTGCCGCTCCTGGGCGATCGCCTTTTCCAATGACGTGAGATCGCGACCCGCGACCCTATCGGGCACCGGGTCGAGTCCGAGTGTCGCGAGCAGATTTCCGTATGCGCTCTGCAGGCCACCGTAGCTTTCGTATACCCGCAGCTCAGAAATCATCGCGCCGGTCGCCGCACGGATCTCATTCAGCTTACCTTCAGCAGTCGCCTGCGCAGCGTTGTGCGTGTGCTCGAGAATCTGCTGGTCAATGTCTTCTAGCTGCCGCGTCAGCTCGAAATCATGCCGTTTCGCGTCGAGATCGGAACGGGCCACGTGCACCTGCGTCAGCACGGCCATGCTCAGTGCCAACCGCTGTGTGTGCTCGAGCGCGAGCTGCGCATCCGCTGTACGCCGTATGCTCTTCGCATTCAGCACATTCAGGAGGTTCCAGCTGACGCGCACGCCCGCATCCTCCCACTTGTTGAAAGACAGAAAGCTGTTGCTGTCGTAGTGTGTACCCAACTCGAGCTGGACCCCTGGCAGCAGCTTTGCGAGTGCCTTGTGCGCCTCGTTGACGCCGATGCGCTCGTTGTAGTTGGCCTCGATGAGGTCGGGCCGTCGCTCGAGGGCGATTTCCTCCATCTTGTCGATGGGCATCTGAAAGTCGGGCAGTTCGAACGCTTGCGGTGGTGCCAGCGTGTAGTCCCTGCCGGGTTCGAGGTTCATCAACGAGGCGAGACGCGGCTTCGCCGCGTTGAGATGTCCGCGGATGATCTCGAGCTGTTCCATGATCTCCAGGAGCTCGCGTTGGTAGCTCAGTGAGCTCAGCGGTCCGCGTAATTGCTCGTGCTGTACCTGCCTCGAATCCTCCAGCGCGCTGCGTGCCTGCTGCAGCAGAGGCTCGATACGCTCCTGCAGGCGCTGGGCGCCGGCGGCCTCCCAGTACGCCTCACGCACCTGCTGCATCATGAGCTGCACGACTCTCCGGCGCCGCTCTCCGACCACCAGAACGCGATCGGACTGTTCCCGCGCCTCATAGTAGCTGACACCGAAGTCGAGCAAACTCCACGAGAACGCAGCGTCGTACGTGCGATCGGTCTTTTCGCTCGAATATGATGGCGGCACGGTCGTCGATCCGGAAGCGATCCCCACTGATCGGGACGCGAGCAGATGGTCGCGCCCCGTATAGCCGGCGGCGGTAGTGAGTTTCGGCAACATGTCGAAGTTCGCCAGATCCAGCTGGTTCTGCGCCAGCGCCTCCTCCATGATCTTCACTCGATTGTCGAGGTTGTGCATGATCGCGCGCGCCATCGCCTCATCCAGCGTGATCGGTCCGGTCACGGGGTCCCCTTGACCCGCTATTTCGGTGCGTCCCCCATGTGCGCTCTGGGCGCGCTCGGCATCGGTGAAGGGCTTCGGGTGCACCGCGCATCCGATGACCATTGCCACCGCTACTGTATCAGTGAGTAACGCACGGTGCTCAGCGCAGGTTTGGTAATAAGTGAAACGCTCACGAGGATCTATTCCTTATCTGAAAATAGGCGAGATTAGAGAATCACGCGACCTAATTTGGCCGCGTCGTACTGGAAAGCCGGGAGACGCGGGGCGCGCTTCGCTGACTGGCAAACTGCTCCGCGAGCGATGGCTTCGCGCCGTGTAGTGCCGCATGCGGAGCGCGCGGTCGCACAGCGCTCCGGTGCGTGCTCGGCGTTCGATGCGCACTGAAGTCAATGGAAACTTCCCGGCGTGTCGTGGCGCCGGAGCGGTGTCGTGTGATCACGACGATATGAATTTCTCTTGGATCCCCTCCCGGTGCGACCCCGCTCACGACGCCTGTTGCCGGGTCGTAGCTCATCCAAGCTGGGAGCGCGCTGCCGTCGCTCTGCTCCACTGATATCGTCGATGGTCCGTCTTGCCCGTCGCCGTCCTGTGTGGGAGGCGAAAGTGCCAGCGAGAAAGGCTGCTGCGACGCGAAGTCATGGTGCTCCATGGGCGGCTGCACGCCGATGGGCCCCTGGAGGGCGGTCTGCGAAGAAGGCCAGACGCTCGGAAAAGTGCCGGCAAGCTCCTGGGGGTCGACCGCAGTAAGGACAATCATGGGAGTAGCCGCAACGTCCTGATATGCCGCCGAGGCAACGTTGTCGTCTGCCGCCGTCCATTCAACCGGGGCATGGGGCATCTTCGCCGGAGCGAAGGGAATGTTCACCACACCCAAGGTTCTGGTCGCCACGGCACTCACCTCGGTGCCGTCGTTGACGGCGAAGGAGATCGTGCGGCTGCCGGCCAGTGCGGTCGCCGGACTCGAGAACCGTACCGCCTCCAACGCGGATTGCCATTGCGATATCGGCGCGGTCGCACCGGATGCTGTGAGCGTCAGCACGCCCGTCGAAGCGTTGTACGAAGCTGCAATGTTGCCGTACGTCGCGTCGCCGGAGCCAAGCGACAGCTGATCGCCGTTGCGGAAGCCGGCGCTGATCGAAACCGTGGCCGAAGCGAGTGTCGTGCTGTCACGATCACCGATCGTGATGCCACCATCAATCGCGGTGGGAGGCGATCCGACCTCATACCCGGCCGTCCCGCCGGTTGCCAGGACGATGGGTGTTTGATCGGTATCCCGCACTGTCACGGTGCGGGATACCGCATTGCTGGCGTTGCCATTCCCGTCCATCACACTGAAGCTGATGGTGCGTGGAGCCGTGTTCGGCGTCACGGCCGTATCGGTATAAGTCACCGACTGCAAGGCCGTCTGCCACTGCGCCGACGTCGCCGACGCGTCGGTGGAGGTCAGTGTCAGCACACCGGTCGCGCGGTTGTACGAGCCGGAGATGTTGCCCACCGACGAGCCGTTACTGGTGAACGAAAGTGCGTCCTCACCGCTGTGGAAGTTGCCCGTGACGGCCACTGTCGCCGAGGCCAGCACCCCGCTCCCCTGATCGGACACGGTGATACCAGGATCCACGACGACCGGTGTCGACGCCGCGTTGTCGGCCGCAACGAAGGCGGCAGCACCCGAGTCGCCGGCGATCGATGGCGGTCCAACCACGTTCAATGTCTTCGTGACGCCGACGCTGCTCTTGGTGCCGTCATTGACCACGAAGGAGATCGTCCGATCGCCGGGTGTCGCGTTAGAGGCGGCCGAGAATTGCACGGCCTCGAGTGCGCCTGCCCACTGAGCATCGGTAGCTGTCCCGCCGGGCGATGTCAGCGTCATTACCCCGGTCGCCGAGTTATAGGACGCGCTGATGTTTCCGTATACCGTGGAGCGGGCATTCGTGAACGACAGCGTATCGCCGATGCTAAACCCGCCGCCTATCGACACCGTTGCCCATGATTGAGTAGTGTTGTCTCGGTCGCTTACCGTGACGCCGGCCTCTATGCCGATAGCGCCCGTTCCCGCCACATAGACGGTATTCCCTTGCGTCGCCGTCACGATAGGGGTCTGGTCGGTATCCGCCACCGCGACGGCGCGGGTCGCCACGTTGCTGGCGTAACTATTGCCGTCAATAACCGCGAAGCTGATGGTGCGCGTGCCACGGTCCGGTGTGACGGCGGTATCCCTATAAGTCACGGACCCCAGTGCCGCCCGCCATTGCGTCAGCGTCGCTGCTGCCCCAGAGGAGGTCATGGTCAAAACGCCTGTCGTCGCATCGTACGACGCAGCGATATTTCCCATCGTCGAGCCATCATTGGCAAACGACAGCACGTCCTCGCCAGCATGAAAGTTTCCGGTGACCGCTACGGTCGCCGAGGACAACGTGGCGCTGCTCGCATCGGAGAGTGTGATTCCCGAGTCCACCACGATTGGAGGAGACGTTACGTTGTCTCCTGCAACGAATGCCGCCGCTCCCGAGTCCGCAGTCACAGTCGGGGGCCCGAGCACGTCGACGGTATCGGTCGCCGCGGTACTGCTCTTCGTGCCGTCACTTGTGACGAATGAGATGGTGCGGTGCCCAGGCGCGGCGCTGGCGCTCGCCGAGAAGCTGACCACACTGAGCGCGTTCGACCACTGGACGTCACTGGCCGTTGCGCCGGCCGACGTCAGCGTCAATACGCCAGCGGTGCTGTCGTACGACGAGACGCTGATGTTGCCGTACAGCGTCGCGCTC
This sequence comes from uncultured Gammaproteobacteria bacterium, assembly GCA_963799885.1. GTDB lineage: Bacteria > Pseudomonadota > Gammaproteobacteria > Steroidobacterales > Steroidobacteraceae > Bog-1198. The sequence continues at coordinate 162,766 of CAWCYX010000012.1, forward strand.
GTGTTCGTGAATGTCAGCGTGTCGCCACTGTGGAAGCCAGTGCCGATCGATACCGTCCCCGACGCTTGCGTGGCGTTGTCGAGGTCACTGACCGCAATGCCGCCGTCGATCGTGTGCGCGTTCGTGCCCCCTACGTAGTTCGTCGTACCCCCGCCGGTCGTGACGATCGGCGTCTGGTCGGTATCGGCCACCGTCATGGTGCGCGTCGCCGAATTGCTGACGATGTTATTGCCGTCCGTGGCGCTGAAGCTGACCGTGCGGGTCTGGTTGTTCGGCGTGACCGCCGTGTCGGTGTAGGTGACCGCATCCAGCGCCGCCTGCCATTGCGCCAGCGTCGCGGTGTTGCCGGCCGACGTCAGCGTCAATACGCCGGCACCGGCATTGTATGTGCCAGTAATGTTGCCGAAGATCATGCCGCTGGTGTTAGTGAAGGCGAGTACGTCTTCGCCACTGTGAAAGTTGCTGGTGATCGACGCCGTCGCCGAAGTCAGGACCGCGGTGCTTCCATCCGTCACCGTCAAGCCCGAATCGATTGTCAACGGTGTAGATGGCGCATTGTCGCCGGCGACGAAGGCGGCCGAACCCGAATCGGTCGTTACGGCCGGCGGCGCGGTCAGGTCGAGGATGTCGGTCGCCGCCCCACTGCTCTTCGTACCGTCACTCGTGACGAATGAGATGGTACGGTTCCCAGGCGTCGCGCCTGCGCTGGCCGAGAACGTAACCGCACTGAGCGCGTTCGCCCATTGCGCGTCCGTGGCCGCCGCGCTGGCCGACATCAGCGTCAACACCCCTGTGGCGCCATCGTACGACGCCACGCCGATGTTGCCGTACAGCGTCGCACTCGTGTTCGTGAATGCCAGCGTATCGCCGCTGTGGAAGCCGGTGCCGATCGATACCGTCCCCGACGACTGCGTCGTGTTGTCGAGGTCACTTACCGTCATCTCGCCATCGATCGTGACCGCGCCCGCGCCCCCTTCGTAGTTCGTCGCACCCCCGCTGGCCGTCACGATCGGCGTCTGGTCGGTGTCCGTCACCGTCACGCTGCGCGTCGCCGTGTTGCTGACATTGTCGTTGGCATCGGTGACGCTAAAGCTGATGGTGCGCGTCAGGCTGCTCGGCGTGACGGCCGTGCTGCTGTAGGTCACGGAATCGAGCGCGGCGTGCCATTGCACAAGCGTGGCGCTGTTGCCTTGGGATGTCAGCGTCAAGACGCCTGCGTTGTACGCGCCGACAATGTTGCCGAAGCTCGTGCTGCCGGTGTTGGTGAAGGATAGTACGTCTTTGCCGTTCTCGAAGTTGCCGGTGATCGACACCGTCGCCGATTGCATGGTCGAGGTGCCGGCATCCGTGAACGTCAAGCCCGAGTCGATCACCACTGGCGTGGCGGCCACGTTGTTGCCGGCCGTGAAGGCGGCCGAACCGGAGTCGGCCGTAACGATTGGCGGCGCTGCGACGTCGACCGTCTTGGTGGCCGCGGCGCTGTTGACCGTTCCGTCGTTGACGACGAACGATATGGTGCGGCTGCCTGGAGTCGTGGAGCTGGCTGCGGCGAACGTCACGGCATCGTAGGTGTTGGCCCACTGGGCATCGGTCGCCGTGCCGCCGGCGGAGGTCAAGGTCAGCGTGCCGCTGCCGTTGTAGGCGGCCGTGACATTGCCGAACTGCGCGTTGCTGGTGTTGTTGAACGCCAGCGTGTCGCCGGCCACAAAGCCGCCGCTGACCGTGACAGTGCCTGAAGCTTGAGTGGTGTTGTCGCTATCGCCCACTCCGATGCTGGTGTCGATCGCCACGGCGGTGGTGCCGCCCACATAGTTGGTGGTGCCGTTGCCGATGGTGACCACCGGTATCTGATCGAGGTCGGTGACCGTGACCTGGCGCGTCGCGGTGTTGCTGACGTTGCTGTTCCCATCGGTGACGCTGAAGCTCAAGGTGCGCGTCGCATTGCTGGGTTGCGCCGCCGTGCTGGTGAAGGTCACCGAATCGAGCGCCGCCTTCCATTGTGTGAGTGTCGCGCTGTTGCCCGCCGAGGTCAGCGTCAAGACACCCGCGTTGTACGAGGCGGCGACGTTGCCGAAGCTCGCATTGCTGGTGAAGCCCAGGACGTCGGTGTTCTGGTAATTGCCGCTGATCGATACCGTCGCCGATTGCACGGTCGAGGTGCCGGGATCCGTGAACGTCAAGCCCGCGTCGATCACCACCGGCGTGGAGGTTACGTTGGCCACGTTGTTGCTGGTCGAGAAGGACGCTGACCCGGAGTCAGTCGTGATCACCGGCGAGGGATCGGTGACATTGACCGTCTTGGTGACGGCGGTGCTGTTGAAGGTGCCGTCGTTGACGACGAAGGACACGGTGCGAGTGCCGTAGGTCGTACTGGTACTCGCAAACGCAACGGAGTTGAAGGCGTTGGCCCACTGCTGGTCGTTGGCGGATCCAGTCAGAGTCAGGGTGCCGCTGCCGTTGTAGGCGGCCGTGAGATTGCCGTACAGCGTGTTGTTGCTGGTGAACAGCAGCGTGTCGCCGGAACTAAAGCCGCTGCTGATCGTCACGGTGCCCGAGACTTGGTTGGGGCTGTCGACATCGGCCACACCGATGCTGGTGTCGATCGCCACGGCCGCGGTGCCGCCCACATAGTTGGTGGTGCCGTTGCCGATGGTGACCACCGGTATCTGGTCGAGGTCGGTGACCGTGACCAGGCGCGTCGCGGTGTTGCTGACGTTGCTGTTCCCGTCGGTGACGCTGAAGCTCAAGGTGCGCGTCACATTGCTGGGCCGCACTGCCGTGCTGGTGAAAGTGACCGAATCGAGCGCCGCCTTCCATTGCGCCAGCGAGGCGATGTTGCCCGCCGAGGTCAGCGTCAAGACGCCCGCGTTGTACGAGCCCACGATGTTGCCGAAGCTCGCATTGCTGGTGAAGCCCAGGACGTCGGTGTTCTGGTAGTTGCCGGTGATCGACACCGACGCCGAAACTTCCGTGCTGCTACCCGAATCGACCAGGCCCAGGGTCGAGTCGATCGCCACGGGCGACGAGGGCACGCTGGTCACGTTGTTGCTGGTGGAGAAAGCGACCGAACCGGAATCGGTGGTGATCACCGGCGGGGCCGTGACCGTGACGGTCTTGGTGACGGCGCTGCTGTTGAAGGTGCCGTCGTTGACGATGAAGGACACGGTGCGGACGCCCGACGAGGTGGTGTTGGCCGCCGCGAACGTCACGGAGTTGAACGCGTTGGCCCATTGCTGGTCGGTGGCCGAGCCGGTCAGGGTCAGGGTGCCATTGTTGGTGTTATAGGCGCCCGAGAGGTTGCCGTACAGGATGTTATTGGGTATGAACGCCAGCGTATCGCCGGCGGAAAACCCGTTGCTGATGGTGACGCTGCCCGACACTTGGTTGGTGCTGTCGACATCGCTCACGCCGATGCTGGTGTCGATCGCCACGGCCGCGGTGCCGCCCACATAGTTGGTGGTGCCGTTGCCGATGGTCACCACCGGTATCTGGTCGACATCGGTGACCGTGACCAGGCGCGTCGCGGTGTTGCTGGCGTTGCTGTTCCCGTCGGTGACGCTGAAGCTCAAGGTGCGCGTTGCATTGCTGGGCACGGCCGCCGTGCTGGTGAAGGATACGGAATCGAGCGCCGCCTTCCACTGCGTCAGCGTGGCGCTATTGCCGGCCGAGGTCAGCGTCAAGACGCCCGCGTTGTACGCGCCGAGGATATTGCCGTCGCTCGCGCTGTTGGTGAAGTTCAGTACGTCGGTACTGGTTTGCGCATTGCCGCTGATCGACACGGTCGCGGATTGAATCGTTGAGGAGACCGAATCCGTCAGCCCCAAGGTCGAGTCGATCACCACCGGCGTCGAGGGCACGGAGGCCACGTTGTTGCTGGTCGAGAAGGCGACCGAACCGGAGTCGGCCGTGAGCACCGGCAGCGGGTTCAGCACATCGAGCGTTTTGCTGGTCGTGTTGCTGTTGACGGTGCCGTCGTTCAGCACAGACGTAATACTCCGATTACCATAGGTGGTGCTGGTGCTCGAGAACTTCACGGCCTCGAAAGCGTTGGTCCATTGCGTCCCGGTCGACGAGCCGTCGGCGGAGATCAAGGTCAACGCACCGTTGTTGAAAGTCGCCGTGATATTGCCCGTGGCGGCGGAGCCGGTGAACGACAGCGTGTCGCCGGTGGCAAAATTGCTCACGGTTATCGTGCCCGTGGTGGGCTTGCCGAACGTTCCCAGGCTGGTATCGGTGACGGTCGCCCCGCTATCCACGACGGTTGCGGCGGTGCTGCCGACATAATTGGTGGTGCCCCCGGAGGCGGCCACGACAGCCGGCAACACCTCCGTATACACAAGATGCCCCAGGTTGACGAATAGGTTGCCGTTACTTCCGCCGCTGATGGTGACGCTGGTCGTATCGGTGAAGTGGGAGGCTTGGGGGTCGCTCGCGAAATCCACGGTCGTCGAGACGGCATTTCCGTTCGAAGAAATGATGCTTGACAGGGCGGTGCCGTCGCTGGCCGTGAACGTCACGCTACCGTTGGCCGTCACGTCGATGTCCAGGCTGCTCATGTTGAACGCGTTGCCATTGGCCAGACCGATCGTGATGCTCGAGATGCCGCCGGTCGGCGGGCCACCGGGCTCGCTCGTATCGAATTGCAGAGTGTTGCCGGTGCCGTTGGTGGGTCCGCCTTCGGAGGGCAAGGCCTGCAGCGTGGGATCCACGCCGATCGTGTTGTCGCCCTGCGGACCGCTTTTGACGATGGTGTAGATAAGGCCGTCGAGCGTGAATTGGGACGTAAAACCCGAATCGAAGCTGGGATTGCTGGTGTAGTCCTCGATGGTCTGCGACAGCAGATAGCCATACCGCTGCTCCGCCGCCGGGGAGAAAATCACCGGCGCCCGCGCATGGCCCACCTCATAGTCGAGCGTCCAGTTGCCGCCCAGCGATGCCGCGCCCACCAGGCCCGTTGCCGCCGCCACGTTCAGATGAGAGAGCGCTGCAATTTGCTGAACCAGCGCGTGTCCGTCCCCGCCTTCGGCCACGTCGCAGCCGTAGAGCAGCAGTTGGCCGCCGGGGCTCATCTCGGCGCCGATGCGCGCGAGTTCGGCACCGTACTTCGACAGATCCGCCGTATCGAGCAGGATGCCGCCCACCTGCACCTGAGCCTCCGAGCCGTGCGAGACCAGGTGAACCGCCTCGATTCCCGGATGAGCCTCCAGATACAGAGCGATTTGTTCGAGGCCGTCAGTTTTCTGGTTGAGCACGACGTACTGAGTACCGGACGGCAGTCCCGCGACCAGCGATTGATAGTCGGTCACGTTCGAATCGACGAAAACCACCTGCTTCGCGGCCGAAGCGCTTCGCTCCGGCGGGTGCTGCGGGTCTCGGGCCGTCACGCCGCCGATGCCGGACGCTTTGCTCACGTGCGATCCGGCGACCGCCGCCGCCGGGGCTGAAGCGCGAAATAGCTCGGCGGCGCCTTGCGGCACGTCCACGTGACCCGGGCGCTCGGTGCCACTGAAATGATGGTGCGAGGCGGCGCCAATGCCCGATACCGAAGCGTCGTAGACGATACGCGGCTCGAGCGGCATCAAGAGAGCAGCGGGCGTAACCGACGGCCGCTCGCTCGGTCCGCTGACGAAACGCTGCAAAGCTTTCCGAATTTTATTCAAGACGCGACTCCGAAGAGAATTTGACGAGGCCAGGCGATATCCAGCACTCCGCTGCAACTCAGACCCACCGCTGGATGAAAACGGAACGAAAGATGCCATTGCTTGCCGGCAGCCGGCTGTGACGGCTTCGCACATTTGCGGACCGTGTCGGATTCAATTGGGTGCAGGCTTTTCGCCGTCCAGGCGTGCGGGGAACTCTTAGAGCAAGAGCAGCGCACGCCGGCGCCGCACCTGGAACGGTTCCTTGCGGGTGACCTGGAAGATCGATACAGCCTGAGCCACGACAACACGACAACCCGTTCTTGGCAAAAGATCCGATCGGTGTGCGAGACCGCGCTGGGGGGAGCACGAGCCTCATCTCGACGAATGCGGGCGCCCCCCGAGAACCGAGAATGCCAGAACTTGGGAACTCCCCGAGGCGAAAGACGTTTGCAATCCGTGATTTGCGCACTTCCCGCGAAGCGCGAGGAAGTCAGCTACTCAGCGGATCGACTAATGGAGCGGGAAACGAGACTCGAACTCGCGACCTCAACCTTGCAAGGTTGTGCCTCAAGTCATCGAAGCCACAAGAATCATGCAGTTTGGAGGGTCGCTCAATAGCGCTCAAAACGCGCAGTGATGAGCAAACGGAGCGTTGGCGCTCACGCCCACGGGTTGAGCAGAGGTGCGCCGGTTGCTTCAAAATCTGCGACGTTGCGCGTTACGATCGTCATTCCATGGACAAGAGCCGTGGCCGCAATAATCGCGTCACGCTCTGCACGCGGGTCTGGCACATGCAGGCGCGCGCAGCGCAGTGCGACTGCCTGATCCAGCGGAAGGATGCGGCCGGCGAACTGCGGCAGAACTTTCCCATCCAGCCAGGCGCGCAACACCGCACCTTGTGCGGCGTCCTTCCGCTCCTTCTGCAATACGCCCAATTCCAGCTCCAGTACTGTGATCGCCGATACGAACTGTGCGGCGACCGGCTGCGACGAGGCCCATGCGAGCACCTTGGGACTGGATCTCTTAGGCTGACGCAACTCGGATAAGACATTGGTATCGAGGACGAACATCAGGACAAATCGGTGGCCCGATGGAGGCGGTCCACACGGGGCGGTTCAAACTCCACATCCATCGGATCCTGCTGTGCCAGGGCGTCCGCAAGCGTGGTAATCCCCCCGGTTAACTTGCGGTATTCCTCGATGCTCAACAACACATGCGAGGGTTTGCCCCGGTCGGTGATAAATACCGGACCTTTCAACGATGCTTTCTTAGCCTCGCTGGCAGATTGATTAAATTCGCGGCTAGTCATGGTTAGAACGGTCATAGCCCAACTTCCAAATTATGTAGTTACGTTACTACATTACTTTGCGCGGTGCAAGAGATAAGTTTCGTTTCCATTCGCCCCGTCGGTCACGGTCTGCATTGGAATCGATGACATAAAGAGTTCCGTCCGGTGCGCAAACCACGCCTCTGGGGTTCCTGAATCGCAAGGGTTCCGTGCGATTGCCGGTGTCGCCGGTGATTCCCATCAACGTGCTGGCGATGCCCGCTGGCGTAATCTTGCGGATCAGCCGACTTCCGGTATCCGTGACGAACAAATTATCGGCACTGTCGATCGCGATCCCGTGGGGCTGGTAAATCGGGCGTCCCGGGCGACGCCATCGTTCCGGCCCGTCTGTTGAGCTACACCGGCAAAAGTGCCGACCTCTCCTGCCGGGTCGACTGGCTCTCGACGCTGGCACTCTCGATTGCCGAACCGATTTCAAAGCCGAGTGTTCGAACGGCGTGAACATCGGGAACGTAATTCGCAATGAAGCGATCGGATTTCTTCGGCATATCAGAGGAAGGATCTGCGCGAACTTGTTGCTGCCAGTGGACGGGCCGGGCACACAACGAGGGGGAGCACCGAATCGCTAAGTCAAGGAATGCCAAAACCCAAGCAAGTGCCTTGACGACAGATAAATCATGGAGCGGGAAACGAGACTCGAACTCGCGACCTCAACCTTGGCAAGGTTGCGCTCTACCAACTGAGCTATTCCCGCATTCCGGGGCTGACGCCCGAAACAGACGCGCAATTGTAGGGCCCCGCCCGCCGGAGTCAAGAAGAAGTGGCCACGGATTGGGCCTAAGACCTTGAACTGCCCCACTTTTCTCCAGCTACATGCTGGAACTACCCCGCAGTTCGGGCCAAGCCAGGCGCAAATAACCGATCATCGACCAGAGCGTCAGCACCACGGCCACGGCGATCAACAGGATCCCCAGCTTGTAAAACGGAATACCGAACAGGGTCTGCCGAAACAGCAGAAACGACAGGCCCACGATCTGCATGATGGTCTTGTACTTGCCCAGCGACGACACCTTCATCTTGCCGCGGGCTCCGATCTCCGCCATCCACTCTCGCAACGCCGAGATGGCGATTTCGCGCCCGATGATGACGATGGCGGCGATGGCCATGAACCAGCGCGGGTCGCGGCTGACGATCAGTATCAGGGCGGCGGCGACGATCAACTTATCCGCGACCGGATCCAAGAAGGCGCCCAGCCGCGAAGTCAGGCCTAATTTCCGGGCATAGTAACCGTCGAGACTGTCGGTGATGCCGGCGAGCGCAAAGGCGGCGCACGCGGCGGTATCCCCCCAGGGATAGGGCAATAGGTAAAATAGCAGGACGATGGCGGGAATCATCAGAATCCGCAGCCACGTCAATGTGTTCGGCAAATTCCAATGAGAGGCTTGCGGCCGGGTGCCGCTACTGCCCGGGGTGGAGGTGCTCATAGATGACGTGGGCCAATTCCCGGCTCAAGCCTCGAACTTGCACGAAATCGTCGATACCGGCACGCAATATTCCTTGCAAGCCGCCGAATTGTTTCAGCAGCTCGCGTCGTTTGACGGGCCCCAGGCCCGGGATGGTCTCGAGAATCGACTGGTTGTGACGCTTCGCCCGTTTGCGCCGGTGTCCCGCAATCGCGAAACGGTGCGCCTCGTCGCGCACGCGCTGAATCAGGTGTAAGGCGCTGGAGTCCGGTGCCAGTATAGTGGGCGTATCCTGCCCCAACAAGAACAGTTGCTCCTGTCCAGGGCGGCGGTCGGCGCCCTTCGCCACGCCGATCAGCGTGATTCCCTTGATTCCCAGTTCATCGATGACCTTGGCCGCTTCGGCGAGTTGGCCCTTGCCGCCGTCGATCAAGAGCACGTCCGGGGCCGTCACTTCACCGTCGCGGATCCGCTTGTACCGCCGTGTCAGTACCTGGTACATGGCAGCGTAGTCGTCGCCCGGTTGAATACCCGAGATGTTGAAGCGTCGATAGTCGCTCTTGAGCGGTCCTTCGACGCCGAACACGACGCAAGAAGCCACCGTATCGGTGCCGCCCGTGTGGCTGATGTCGAAACACTCGATGCGATTCGGCGAACCATCGAGATTGAACGCCTCGCGCATATCGTCAAGGCTGGCCTCGATGCTGGAGCGCGCCAGATTGCGCATTTTGAGCGCCTGCTCGGCGTTGTTGCGCATCATCTCGATCCAGCGCGCACGCAAGCCCCGAACCGAGGACGAGATGCGGACTTTGTGGCCCGAACGTTCGGAAAGGGTTGCCTCCAGAAGCAGCATCTCGTCGAATTCGCGTTCGATCAGGATCTCGGCGGGCGCCTCGCGCTCGAGGTAGTACTGGGAGACGAATTGCGCCAGAACTTCCGGAAGCTCGGCGTACGGCGCCCGCGGGAAGAACGTCGTGCTCCCAAGACTGCGGCCGCCGCGGACGAACATCAACGCGACGCAATACTCACCGTTGCCGGCGGCGATCGCAATGACGTCGGCATCGTGGTCGGTGCCGGCCGAGACGATCTGCTGCGCCTGAATCACTTTGAGATTCGCGAGCTGATCGCGCAGCCGGGCCGCCTCTTCGAAGTCCAGCCGCTCGGCGGCCGTCTCCATGCGGCGCCCAAGTTCCTGCTGCACTTCGTCGTCGCGCCCCTCGAGCACCTTGACCGCCGCCGCCGCGTCGCGCGCGTAACTGTCCTTCGCTATGAGTCCCACGCAGGGCGCAGTGCAACGCTGTATCTGATACTGCAGACAGGGCCGCGAGCGGTTCGCGAAATAGGTGTCCTCGCAATTGCGCAGACGGAAAAGCTTCTGCAGCTGCTGTAATGTTTCGCGAACTGCACCCGCGGACGGGTATGGCCCGAAGAACCGGCCGGCCTCCTTGCGCGAACCGCGATAGAAGCTCAAGCGCGGAAACTCGTGCGCCGTGTCGAGATGCACGAAGGGGAAACTCTTGTCGTCGCGCAGCACCACGTTGAACCGCGGCCGGTGCTTCTTGATGAGATTGAACTCGAGCAGCAGCGCTTCCGTGTCCGAATTGGTGATCGTGACTTCCATGCGGGCCGTCTTGGCGACCAGTGCCTGGACCTTGGGATGTACGTTGCTCGGCTGAAAATAGGAGCTCACGCGGCTCTTGAGCTGACGCGCCTTGCCCACGTACAGGATCTCGTCGTGCGCATCCAACATTCGATAGACGCCCGGGCGTGCCGGCAGGCTATCGACGAAAGACCGGGCATCGAACGGCGGAGGTACGGCGCTCATCGAGCGGACACAGCACCGGTACCGGGCGCTATGCCGGCGCCCAGCACGCCGACGGCCAGCGCTCGAGCATGGCCGACGACGGCTTCGAACATCTCCGTGGTCAGTCGCCGCGTCTGCGTGTTGTATCGGCTGCAATGGTAGGAATCCACCAGAACTCGTTGCGCATCGAGCCGGTGCAGCGCGCCGTGCGCAAAGCGAAAGTCCTTTACCCGTAGGTCGCATGCCCGCAGCACCGCCTCGTGCGCAATGCTGCCGAGCGCGAGCACGGTGCGGACGGCTGGGCTTGCCGCAAGCTCGGCGCGGAGGTACCCGTTGCAAATCTTGATCTCTTCCGGCAACGGCTTGTTGTCCGGAGGCAGGCACTTCACCGCATTCGTGATCCTCGCCGCCTTGAGTTCGAGGCCGTCGTCGGCTGCCGTGGAGACGGGCCCGGTCGACAGCCCGAACTTGAACAGCGTTGCGTACAGCAATATGCCCGCGTGATCCCCGGTAAACGGGCGGCCGGTGCGGTTCGCACCGTGCTTGCCAGGCGCCAAGCCCACGATGAGCAGGGTTGCCTTCGGATCGCCGAAGGGAGCCACCGGTTTGCAGTAGTAGTCGCGATGCTCGGCCTTCACGGAATCCAAGAACCCGGCGAGGCGCGGACAACGTCGGCAGCTTGGATCGAACACTTTACTCATGGCCGGACAGGTCGCTTGCGGGAAGGGCCGGTTGGGGGCGATTTTAAGAAAGCCCAAGAAAAAACGGGCTACGCGGAACACCGCGTAGCCCGCCATCGAGCGCGCCTGGAATTTGGACTAACCCGAGCGCAATCGAAACTTCGCCACTCCCTGGCCATGAACCCGTCAGACCTGCCGTCTCATTCACCGGCGCCGACCATTCGACAGCGCGGGCGGAAAAGATTCCCACGATCGGTCAATCGAATTGTGCGGTCTAGGACTCAAGACAGGCCACGCTAAAAGCGCGACCGGAGAGGTTGCACGGCAGAATATCATCTGCGTGCCGTGAGGCAACCCAGTTTTTACAAAACCGCCGCCCTCGTACTCGGGTAAAATCTAGTAAAGTCGTGTAACTACCTAATATTTAGAATAAAACGCCGGTAAAACGTTCGCAGATCACCCCCGGGTTCAGAGTGCTAGCCCTACGCACGGGGGACCCTGGCTGTCCGCCTGTTGGCGCCCGCGCGCCTGGCGATCAACATGGCCAGTTCGAGTGCCTGTTCGGCGTTCAAGCGGGGATCGACCTGCGACCGGTAGGCTCGCACCAGGTCGGCTTCAGCGAGGCCGCGCGCCCCACCGATGCACTCGGTCACGTCTTCCCCCGTCAACTCGATATGCACGCCGCCCAGCATGGAGCCCGCTTCCTCATGAATGCGAAACGCCGCCTCCACCTCCCCGAGGATGTTGTCGAAGCGACGCGTCTTCAAACCTCCCGCAGTCGTCTCGGTGTTGCCGTGCATGGGATCGCACACCCAAAGCACCTGGGAGCCGGTGGCGCGAACCGCATCGATCATCGCCGGCAGGCGTTGCTCGATGTCCTTCATACCGAAGCGATGAATGAACGTCAGCCGCCCCGGCAGATTCTGCGGATTCAGCGTGTGAACAAGTTCCTGCAGCCACTCCGCGCTCATGGCGGCGCCGACCTTGACGCCGATGGGATTCGCGATGCCGCGGAAATACTCGACGTGGGCGCCGTCGAGCTGCGCGGTACGCATGCCGATCCAAGGCATGTGGGTGGACAGGTTGTACCATTTCTTCTGGCGCTCGATGTACCGGGTCTGAGCTTGTTCGGACAGTAGATGCAGGCCTTCGTGGCTGGTGTAAAAGTCGACGCGAGTGGCCGCATGGACGGAGAGGTTGCTCATGGACTCGAAGAAATCCAGCGACTCGGCGATCGAATCGACGATCTTTTGATAGGCGTCGCGGAGCGGCGCGTGGCGCAGGAAACTCAAGTCCCAATACTCGGGGTGATGCAGGTCGGCAAAGCCGCCGTCGATCAGGGCGCGGACGAAATTCAGCGTGAGAGACGCGCGCTCGTAGCCGCGCAGCAGCAACTCCGGATCCGGTTGGCGTTCGGCGGCCGTGAAGCCCGGGCGGTTCACATTGTCGCCGCGATAGGTCGGCAGCGTCACGCCGTCGCGTGTCTCGGTGTCTGCCGAGCGCGGCTTGGCATACTGCCCCGCGAAACGCCCGACGCGAATGACGGGCTTTTTCAAGCCCTGCAGCAGAACCAGACTCATCTGCAGCAAAATCTTCAGCCGCCTGGCGATGTTGTCCGATTCGCAATCCTCGAAGCTTTCGGCGCAGTCGCCGCCCTGCAGCAGGAACTGCTCGCCGCGCTGCGCCTTTGCCAACTTGTCGCGCAGCGCCTCGATCTCCCAGGACACCACCAGGGGCGGCAGGCGGCTCAACGCGGCGACCGTGCGCTCCAAGGCCGGGGAGTCGGCGTAGGCCGGCTGCTGGGTGGCAGGAAGGCTGCGCCAGCTCGCCGGATGCCAGTTGATCGTTGCAAGGCTTTTGGACATGGCCGCGATGCTACGGCAAAATGCCGCCCCCACCAATATCCGTCCGAACCCACCATGCACAAGATCACCGACACCCTGAGGGCGCTGGGCCTTCGCGACCTCAACCCGGGCACCTGGTCCGGCATCCGCGGCTGGAGCGAGCAGCAATCCGGTCCGCTCATCGATTCCATCAACCCCGCCACCGGCCAACGCCTAGCACAGGTGCGCGGCGCCACGGAGGAGGACTATGAGCATGTGATGACCGCAGCGGTGGAGGCCGCCCAACAGTGGCGCCAAACGCCGGCTCCGAAACGCGGCGAGGCGATCCGCCTGATGGGTGAAGAGCTGCGCCTGCACAAAGACGCACTGGGCAGCCTGGTCTCCCTGGAGAACGGCAAGATCAAGGCCGAAGGCGACGGCGAGGTCCAGGAAATGATCGATATTGCCGATTTTGCCGTTGGACAATCCCGCATGCTGTACGGCCTGACCATGCATTCCGAGCGCGTTCAGCACCGCATGTATGAACAGTGGCATCCGCTCGGCGTGGTGGGTGTGATCTCCGCGTTCAATTTCCCGGTGGCGGTTTGGTCTTGGAATGCCTTTCTTGCCGCGATTGCCGGCAACTCGGTGGTGTGGAAGCCGTCGCCGAAAACGTCCCTCTGCGCGTTGGCGGTGCAGCAGATCTGCAATCGCGTGCTCGAGCGCCATTCGCTGCCGCCCATCTTCCAGCTATTCATCGACTCCGGCACTCATCTTGCCACTCGCTTCGTGGACGACCGGCGGGTGGCGCTGGTGTCCTTCACCGGCTCGACTCATGTCGGCCGCCACGTCGGCGTACGCGTCGCCGAGCGGCTGGGAAAGTGCCTCCTGGAACTGGGCGGTAACAACGCCATCATCGTCGACGAAACGGCCAATTTCGAACTCGTGGTTCCGGCCATCGTGTTCGGCGCCGTCGGGACGGCCGGGCAGCGCTGCACGACGACCCGTCGCGTACTGGTGCACCGCTCGCGCGCCGCAGAACTCGAGCGCCGCCTGATCGCTGCCTACCACCAGGTTCGCATCGGCGATCCCTTGGATCCCGGCACCCTCATGGGTCCCTTGATCGATCCCAACGCGGTGTCGCGCTATCGAGCGGCCATTGCGGCTGCCCGTCATCAAGGCGGCGAATTGCTGTGCGGCGGCAAGGTTCTCGAGCGGCCCGGAAATTTCGTGGAACCTGCCATCGTGCGCGCCTCCGCGGACATGCCCATCGTCGGCACGGAAACCTTCGCGCCGATTTTGTACCTCATTACCTACGACACTTTGGACGAGGCGGTAGCACTGCAAAACTCCGTGCCCTACGGCTTGTCCTCGGCTGTGTTCACCGATCGCCTGCAGGTAGCGGAACGCTTTCTCTCCGCAGATGGCAGTGACTGCGGCATTGCCAACGTCAACCTCGGAACCTCGGGTGCCGAGATCGGGGGAGCATTCGGCGGCGAGAAGGACACGGGGGGCGGGCGCGAGGCCGGGTCGGACTCTTGGAAGGCGTATATGCGGAGGCAAACGACAACCATCAATTGGAGTTCCGCGTTGCCGCTCGCCCAGGGCATCGAATTCAACGTGTGAGCCACGCCTCGATCTCGGCGGCACGCGCCGCCAATCGTGCGGCCGACACGGGTCCCAAGGTCTTCAGCTCCTGCGCATACATGGAGACGCGGTATTCTTCGATCCACGTGTGCAGCTCCCCCACTTGCGGTATCCAGCGCATTTCCGCGGCAAGGCGCGAGTCGAGCTGCTTGGGCTTGGCGGTCCATTCGTTGAGTTCGCGCAAAATGCTCGACGGCTCACTGCCGCGCGCGAGCAGACGCTGCCAGCGGCGCTCTTCCGCCTTCATGTAACGTGGCATCTGTCTTAGCCACTCCATTGAAATAGCTACAATTCTTTCTGGTGAGAGCAGTCGATGCAGATGCGCACGACTCTCCTCGGCCAAGGGGGCATGGGCACGCGCCCTCGGATCATCCAATAAACGACGGACCTCGCGCGCCTCCGCGAACCACGAACGCGCGCTCGCCGTCAGCTCCAAAAGAGCCGGATGCAAGCGTTCCCGACCCGCGTCCACGGCAGCTTCGAATGCTCCGCGCACCGTGGGCGGATCGGCGTCGTGAAAACACGCACGGCGAAACGTCAGGTGCAGCAACGCGCCGGTCAGCGCGTCGCCTTGCACGTAGGGGCTTGCCGCAAGCAACAACTGAGTGTCCGCGGCGAGCGCTTTGGCGAGAACCCGGGCCTGGCGATCGAGCATCAAGCGCGCGAGGGCGGTCGCACCCTGTGCGGAAGTGCGCGCCGCCTCCTCCCGCGACCACTCGAAGCGCAATTTCACTCCGGCAGGACAGGGCGCGAGCGCCGGGTAGACGTGCACGAACCCCTGCCCCACGTCGATGGCCGCGGTCCCGCCGAGCTCGTCCAATTCGAAGCGGCGCCAGACTCCGGGAAACAGGGCGCTCGCACGGCGATCGAGTTCCGCGCGCGCCTCGGCGGCGCAGCGGCGGCGCAAGACTGCAAGATCACTGCCGCGGGCCAATTCACGCAACGGCCGGGACTCGGGTCCGGCTTCGAACACCGCCAGTTGCGCCGTCAGATGTGCGGGCACGGCATCGGCGTCGAACCGAATGAGTCCTTCGGGTATTCCGCGCGATACCTTGAGCCAGTCGGCAAGGCGCTGTACGTTCGTCGATGGAGCGCCCATGAAGTCCACGAATGCGGCCGCGGTGGCGGCGATGGGTATCAAAGCGCGACGCGCATCCTTCGGCAGCGATCGCAGCAGCGCCTCGACCCGCGGTTCGGCAAGGCCGGGCACTGCGGCATCCACGGCTGCACGAGTCAGCGTGGGCAGCGCCAGCAGCGGCACCTGCAGCGTTGCGCCGTCCCCTGCTTCCCCCGGCGCCAACCGGTAGTCCACGGCCACGCTCACAGAGTCGCCGGTTACCGGCAGCACCACGCGTTCGGGGAATTGAGCGAGCAGTGCGGGATCTGGCCGGCGCGCAAAAATATCCTCCGGCTGCAGGGACAGGGCGGCCCGCTCGGCCTGCGCAAGATGTCGGGTGAAGTATTCCAACGTGGCGGCGCTCGAAACCTGGCGCGGCAACGCCCGGTCGTAGAACTCGACGAAAGAATCGGCGGCGCGCACCAGATCGCGCGTGCGCAGCCGGTCTTCCATGCGCTGCGCCGCGAGAATGGCCTCGTCGTTCGACCGCAGCCACGCGGGCCTGCGCTGCAATCGCTGATAAACCAATGCCTCCCGGGCGAAGATCA
Source organism: uncultured Gammaproteobacteria bacterium (assembly GCA_963799885.1). Lineage (GTDB taxonomy): Bacteria > Pseudomonadota > Gammaproteobacteria > Steroidobacterales > Steroidobacteraceae > Bog-1198. The sequence continues at coordinate 178,778 of CAWCYX010000012.1, forward strand.
TGCGCGATTCTTCCGGGGCGATGGGCCCGTAGTTGACGACGCGATTGGCGCTCAAGATCAATCCCAGGAAGCTGATCCGCTCGCGCGCGACGACTTCCTCGCGCGCCTCGTCGTAGTCGGGTTCCAGGAACTCGCGCTTCAACAGATGATGCGCGGCAGCTTCGATCCACACGGGTTCAATTTCGGCGACGCGCCGGGCGAATACCCGCGACGTCTCGACGATATTCGCGGCCATGATCCAGCGCGGCCGGCGGCGTTTCAACGGCGATCCGGGAAAGATGTGAAAGTGCACCCCGCGCGTACCGAGATAAGCGCCCTCCTCGCCGCGCGTTCCGACCATGGTGCAAAAGCCGGCCAGGAGCGCGCGGTGCACTCCGGTATAGCTTGCGGGTTTGTCCTGCCCGACGATGCCGATCTCGGCGGCGCGATCGACCACCTGTCCGTACACGTCCTCCCATTCGGATAGGCGCAGGAGGGACAGACTCCGCTCTTTGCACCACCGCCGAAGTTCACGGCGCGGACCCTTGCGGGCGATGCGATACGCCCGCCACAGCTTGACCAACGCCGAGAACTCGGATTTGACGTCCTCGAAGGCCGCGGCTACGCCGGGATCCTCGCCGGCGCCATCCGCATTCGCGAGGCGCGCGTCCGGAACGCTCAAACCGGAAACGATTGCCAGCAGTTCGCTCTCGGCACGGAAGCGCTTGCTCTCCAGCAACGCTCGACCCAGCCGGGGATCGAGCGGCAGGCGGGCCATGGCACGTCCGCGGCGCGTGATGCGCCGCTGCTCATCGAGTGCCTCCAATTCCTGCAGCAGGCGGTAGCCGTCGCCGAGAGCACGCGCGTCCGGCGCATCGATAAACGGGAATTTCTCGGCCTCGCCGAGTCCGTCCGCGGCCAGCCGCAGCAGCAGGGCGGCGAGATTCGTGCGCAGCACCTCGGGCTCGGTGAACGCGGCGCGAGCCTCGAAAGCCTCCTGAGAATACAGGCGCACGCACAGCCCGGGTCCCAGCCGACCGCATCTGCCCTTGCGCTGGTCGGCGCTGGCGCGCGATACCGGCTCGATCGGCAGCCGCTGCAGCCGATTGCGCGGACTGTAGCGGCTCACGCGTGCCAGGCCCGAATCGATGACCGCCCGGATCCCGGGCACCGTAATGGAGGTTTCCGCCACATTGGTGGCGAGCACGATGCGCCGCCTCGTGCCGCGCTGGAATATCCTGCTCTGTTGCTCCCACGACAACCGCGAATACAACGTCAGTATCTCGACGTCCGACGGCAGTTCGCGCTCCAGGAAATCACCGACATCGCGTATCTCACGCTCCCCCGGCAGGAACACCAGCACGTCGCCGTCGCCCGCGGGACCGGGCGTCGTCACGATATCCCGATACGCCTCGAGCACGGCGTCCGGCAAGTCCGGGTCCTCGGCGGCCTCGGCTTCCTCGGCGTAGCGCACTTCGATCGGGTAGCTGCGGCCGGTGACCGCGATGATCGGCGCATCGTCGAAGAACTTCGACACGCGCTCAACATCGAGCGTTGCCGAAGTCACAATGAGTTTGAGATCCGGCCGGCGCGGCAGCAGACGCTTGAGGACGCCGAGCAGTAGATCGACATTGAGGGTTCTCTCGTGCGCCTCATCGACGATGACGGTGTCGTAGCGCTTGAGGGTCGGATCGGATGCGAGCTCCGCGAGCAGCAGCCCGTCCGTCATCAACACCAGGCGCGTGGCCGCGGACACCTGATCGGCGAAACGCACGCGGAAACCCACCGCCGCGCCCACCGGCTGTGCGAGCTCGTCGGCGATGCGCGCCGCCAATGCGCGGGCCGCCAGCCGCCGTGGTTGGGTATGTGCGATGAGCCCGTCGCTTCCGCGGCCCATTTCCAGGCAGTACTGCGGCAGCTGAGTACTCTTCCCGGACCCGGTGTCGCCGGCCACGATGAGTACGCGATGCCGGCGCAGGGCAGCGATGATCTCCTCGCGCCGCGCCGAAATCGGCAGATCGGCATCGTGTTTGAAAACTAGCTGCGCGAGGACGCGCGCGGCGGCCGGCCGCGCCTCAATCGGCACGTTTGACTTCTTGCCACAGCGCCTCCTGCGCCGCGAGACTCAAGCCCTCGAAGTTTTCACCGCGCTGCGCGGCCAGGCGCTCCATCCCGCGGAAGCGGCGCTCGAACTTCAAGTTGGCCGCGCGCAACGCCGCCTCGGCATCGACGTCGAGCTTGCGCGCGAGATTCGCCGCCGCGAACAGCAGATCGCCGACCTCCTCGAACACCTTGCGTAACGGCGCGCCGCTACCAATGGCCCGGTCGCTTTCAGCGGCGGCCAGGGCAACTGCTTCGCGTACCTCGGCCAACTCCTCCGCCACTTTGTCCGCGGTCTCCTGCGGGCGCTCGAAATCGAATCCGACACGCGCCGCCCGCTTGCTGATCTTGAAGGCCCGCGTCAGCGCGGGCAGCGCCAGCGGCACGCCGTCCAAAGCGCTGGTCGCCTCGGCCGCACGCTCGCGCGCCTTGAGCTCTTCCCAGGCCACGCTTTGAACCGCCGCGCTCACAGGTCCCTCGACGCCGCTCGCCGGCCCGTCCCCGAATACGTGGGGATGGCGCCGCACCAGCTTGTCGCAGATCGACGCCGCCACTGCATCGAAATCGAAATGACCGCCCTCCTCCGCGATTCGCGCGTGGAAGACCACTTGAAACAGGAGGTCGCCGAGTTCGTCCTTGAGATGGACCATGTCGCCCCGCTCGATGGCATCGGCAACTTCGTAGGATTCCTCGACGGTGTAGGGGGCGATGCTGGCAAATGTTTGGACGCGGTCCCACGGGCAGCCGTCCACGCCGCGCAGGCGCTCCATGATGGCCAGAAGATCGAGCAGCCGGGCCGTCATGGTGATCGGGTCACACTCGCCATGATGATCGTGGCGAACTCACCCGGCGCGCGCCTGCAACTGGCGCCGCAGAGTCAGCAACATACCGGCTGTGGCGCCCCAAATATTTCGATCTCCATAGGGGATGTCATGGACCTGAAAAATCACGCCGCCGAGGTTGCGCTCGCGGGGCTGGTGATTCGCCTCATCCAGAATGAAGTTCAAGGGCACCTCGAACACATCGTGCACCTCGTCGGTGGCAATGCGCAGTTCGTAGGCAGGATTGACGAACCCCACCACCGGTGTGACGAGATAGCCGGTTCCCACCCAGTGATCGGGCAGATAGCCTGCGAATTCCACAAAATTCTCCGTGAGTCCGATTTCCTCGTGCGCTTCGCGCAGCGCAGCGCGCCACGGATCGGCGTCGTCGGGCTCGATACGCCCGCCCGGAAAACTGATCTGCCCGGCGTGGTCCTTGAGCGTCGTTGCACGCTGCGTCAGCAGCACCGTGAGGCCGGACGCGCGCTCGACCAGGGGCACCAGTACCGCTGCCGGAACCCGCGCCGCCGGCATCGCCGCCCGCACGCGGTTCAACAGCTCGGGGGTCGCGCCAGGCAACCAATGCATATCTTCCCCGGGACCCGATGGAGCGGGCGCAAGGGCTTCGCGAATGTGCGCTTTATCGAAGAGCGGCTCCATCACTGGCTGACAAATTGTAGGCGATCGCCTTACTCCGCCGGGTTCGGATCGTTTACGGTAATATCGTCTTAGTCTAACACCGAGTCCCCGCTCCTCCGATGCCCGACACTGCAATTGACGCGCTCTCTCCGCTCGACGGCCGCTATGCCGGAAAACTCGCGGCGGTCCGCTATCTCTTCAGCGAGGCGGGACTGATGCGCGAGCGGGTGCGCGTGGAGTGTGCATGGATGTTGGCACTGGCTGCCGGACCCGCCGCCGGATTGGCCACGCTGCCCCCGGATGCTCACCTCTGGCTCACGTCCCTCGCGAAGAATCCCGCCGGCACCGACGTCGGCGCGATCAAGCGCATCGAGTCGCGCACCAATCATGACGTGAAGGCGGTGGAATACTGGATCCGCGCGCAATTGCAGGCGCGCGGCGCGCTGCCGGCGCAGCTCGAGTGGGTACATTTCGCGTGCACGTCCGAGGACATCAACAATCTAGCCTATGCACTCATGTTGGAGGGCGCGCGCAGCACGGTGCTCATACCTGCCTTGAATACCATCGGCGCGGCCCTGGACGAATTGAAGGAGCGATACGCTTCCGTGCCCATGCTGGCCAGGACGCACGGCCAGACGGCGACCCCGACGACGGTCGGCAAGGAGCTTGCAAATATCGCAGCCCGCCTGCAGGGACAGCGCACCGGACTGGAGCGCGTCGTCATCATGGGCAAGATGAACGGCGCCGTGGGCAATTTCAATGCGCATGTGGCGGCATTCCCGAACGTCGACTGGCTGGAATTCAGCGCGCGCTTCGTCGCCTCCCTGGGTCTCGAGCCGAACGAGTACACGACTCAGATCGAACCGCACGACTGGATCGCCGAGTACTGCCATGCATTGATGCGCAGCAATACCGTGCTGTTCGACTTCGCGCGCGACATGTGGAGCTACATCTCGCTGGGATACTTCCGGCAGCGGCCGGTGGAGGGAGAAGTCGGCTCCTCCACCATGCCGCACAAGGTCAACCCGATCGACTTCGAAAATGCCGAGGGCAACCTGGGGCTGGCGAACGCCCTATTGGGACATTTTGCGGACAAATTGCCGGTCTCGAGACTGCAGCGCGACCTTACCGACTCGACGGTGCTGCGCAACCTCGGCGTCGCCGTCGGGCACGCAGCGCTCGCCTATCAATCGCTCGAAACGGGGCTCGGGAAACTGGAACTCGATGCGGGTCGGCTCGGAGAGGACCTGGAGAGAGCCTGGGAGGTCCTGGGCGAAGCGGTGCAGACGGTCATGCGGGCTCATGGGATCCCGGACGCCTATGACCGCCTCAAGGCCTTTACCCGCGGCCGGCCGACCGACCAGGCGGCGATGCGCGATTTCATCGCCTCCGTGGAACTACCTGTCGCGGAAAAGGAACGGTTGCTGGGATTGACACCGGAGAGTTACCTTGGGCTGGCGCCGCAATTGGCGCGCCGTCCGCGGCGCAGGCACTAGGTTTCGAGCCTGGACCGCGTGAAACGTGACGCAGTTGGCACGGTCGTATGGAACGCAAACTGTAGTATCAAGCTGAGAGTACGTGAGTCCGGGCCGTCGCCCGTCCGCGTCCATGAGGCAAGTATATGGCGGGTTACTTTGACGATTTGACGAAGCCTGTCAAGGAGAGCGTCGCCGCGGCTGACCCTCCCACCGGGTCGGGAACCCGCATGATCCTGAGCACCATGCCGGAAGTGCGCGACGCCAGCCTCAAGGTGGCCAAATCGGCACAGCGTCTGTTGTCCATTTTCACTCAAGACCTGGAACCCCAGGTCTACGGCGAAGAGCCGTTTCTCGAGGCCATCAAACGGTTGGTGCTGGCGCGTTCCTACGCGAAGGTCCGCGTATTGCTGGCCGATCCGTCGCGCGCGATGGTGGACAACAACCGCTTCCTGGCCTGCGCGCGCCGCCTGACGAGTTGCATCGACATGCGCTCGATGAGCTCCGAATATCCGGCCAGCGCCGGCGCCTTCATCATCGCCGACGACCGGGCACTGGTCTACCGGCTGCAGGCGGATCGCTGGGACGGCATCTCCGACATGAACGATCCGGCCAATGCGCGCCGCTACCTCAATTTCTTCGACGAGGTGTGGCAGACGAGCATGCAGGAATCGCAGATGCGCCAGATGCTGATGTAACTCTCGCGGGCCCTCTTTGGTGCCCGCACGACCCGCTCGGCGCCGGTATAATGCGCCGATGCTCTCCTCTCGCACTCTCCCCGCCCGGCCCGACCCGTGTGCACCGGCCGGCAGCCACGCCGGCACCGTCATCGTCGGGATGTCCGGCGGCGTCGATTCGGCGGTCTCCGCACTGCTGTTGCGGGATGCCGGATTCGACGTGCAAGGACTGTTCATGTCCAACTGGGACGACGGCGATGCCTATTGCACCGCAGCCGCGGACTTTCAGGACGCGCGCCGGGTTTGCGAGGTGCTGGGCCTTCCCTTGCACCGCGCCAGCTTTGCCGTCGAGTATCGGGAGCGTGTGTTTGCGCATTTCCTCCGGGAGTACCAGGCCGGGCGCACGCCGAACCCCGACGTGCTGTGCAATCGAGAAATCAAGTTCGGCGTCTGTCTCGACTACATGCAGCGTTTGGGGGCATCGTGGATCGCCACCGGACATTATGCGAGAGTGGACTGCGACGGCGGGCGACGGCGGCTCCGGAAGGGTGCCGATAGCGGCAAGGACCAGAGTTACTTCTTGCACCAAGTGGCGCCGAACGCCTTGGGTAGAACGCTGTTCCCCATCGGCCATCTCCGCAAGCAGGAGGTGCGCGCGCGCGCGCACGCGGCCGGCCTTCCGGTCTTCGACAAACCTGACAGCACCGGTATCTGCTTCATCGGCGAACGGCCCTTCGAGGCCTTCCTGAGCCAATACCTGCGCCTGACACCGGGTCCGATCGAAAACGCCGACGGCACGGTGATCGGGGAGCACCGGGGGCTGGCTCTGTACACGTTGGGCCAACGCTCGGGGCTGCGCATCGGCGGCCGGATCGGTGCTGCGGCGGCACCCTGGTACGTAGCGGGCAAGCAACTGGAGCGCAATGCGCTGATCGCGGTGCAGGATCACTGCCATCCGCTGCTCATGTCCGATGCGTTCGACGTGGAGCAACTGCACTGGCTCGACCAGCCGGCCTCCGGCGGCGGCGCGCGCGATTTCGGCTGCGGCGTGAAGACGCGCTACCGGCAAAGCGATCTGCCGTGCCGGGTGCAGGCCCGTGGCGCATCGGCGCACGTGATCTTACGCGAGGCCGCGCGTGCGGTAACGCCGGGCCAATACGCGGTTTTTTATGCCGGCGACGAATGCCTCGGCGGCGGCGTCATCGCACGCCGCTACAACTCTCGCGGGTCGCGCGCGGCGCCGGACGCCGGCGGAATCGCCTATACTGCTTTGTTTTCAGCGGAGGGGTCATGACGGATAGTTTCAACGCACGAACGACGCTCAGCGTGGGCGCACAGCAGTATGAAATTCTCAGCCTGAGCGCCCTCAAGGGCCGCAAAGTCGACCGGCTGCCGTTTTCATTGAAGATCCTGCTGGAAAATCTGCTGCGCTTTGAGGACGGCGTCAATGTCACCAAAAGCGACATCGAAGCATTGCTCGGCTGGGATCCCAAAGCGCTGCCCAATTACGAGATCGCATTCACACCGGCGCGCGTCATCATGCAGGATTTCACCGGCGTTCCGTGCATCGTGGACCTGGCGGCCATGCGCGAAGCCATCGTGCGGCTCGGGGGTGATCCGCAGCGCGTGAATCCGCTCGCACCCGCCGAATTGGTGATCGATCACTCGGTGCAGGTCGACCAATACGGCTCGGCCGACGCGTTGCGGCAAAATAACGAAATCGAATTCAACCGCAACGGCGAGCGCTACATGTTCCTGCGCTGGGGTCAAACGGCGTTCAGTAATTTCAAAGTGGTCCCCCCCAACACGGGAATCGTGCACCAGGTAAACCTCGAGCGGCTGGCTCGCGTCATCTTCTCGGCTGACGGCAGCGGCCGAGCCATCGCATATCCGGATACGTTGGTGGGCACGGATTCGCATACCACAATGGTCAATGGATTGGGCGTTCTCGGATGGGGAGTGGGCGGCATCGAGGCGGAAGCGGCCATGCTCGGCCAGCCCGTGACCATGCTTATCCCGCAGGTCATCGGTTTCAAACTCACGGGGTCCTTGCCCGCCGGCACGACGGCCACGGACCTGGTACTCACGGTGACCGAGATTCTGCGCAAGAAAGGCGTGGTGGACAAGTTCGTGGAATTCTTCGGCGACGGCCTGAAAGGCCTGCCCCTCGCAGATCGGGCGACCATCGCCAATATGTCGCCGGAGTTCGGATCGACCTGCGCCATTTTTCCGATCGACGAGGAGACCATCCGCTACCTCGAACTCACCGGCCGGACGCCCGAGCAGGTCGCCCTGGTCGAAGCCTACGCGAAGGCGCAGGGCATGTGGCGAATCGACGGAGCGCCCGCCGCCGACTACACCGACATCGTGTCCCTCGACCTCTCCACGGTCGAACCCTCGCTCGCGGGGCCCAAGCGTCCGCAGGACCGGGTCCCGCTACGTTCGGCGAAGACGGTCTATCAGACCAGCGTCAAGAAAATGGCCGAGGAGCGCACGCAAAAGAATCCCGGCGCCACCGGTTCGGGCGCAGCCTCGGTGGGCGGCACGCGCTTCGACGTCAAGGACGGCGCGGTGCTGATCGCCGCGATCACGAGCTGCACCAATACCTCAAACCCGTCCGTTCTGATTGCCGCGGGTCTGCTGGCCCGCAATGCAAACGCCTTGGGACTGAAGTCGAAACCCTGGGTCAAGACCTCCCTCGCTCCCGGATCGCGCGTGGTAACCGATTACTTGCAGAAAGCCGGTCTGATGCGCGAGCTGGAAGCGCTGGGCTTCTACACCGTGGGCTATGGATGCACCACGTGCATCGGCAACTCGGGACCGTTGAAGCCCGAAATTTCGGAGGCGGTGCGGACCGGCGATGTCATCGCCGCCTCGGTACTGTCGGGCAATCGAAACTTCGAAGGCCGTGTGCATCCGGAAATCAAAATGAATTTCCTGGCATCGCCGCCGCTCGTCGTCGCCTACGCATTGGCGGGCAGCCTCGACATCGACATCACCACCGAGGCGCTGGGCCAGGGCAAGGACGGAAGGAGCGTTTACCTGAAGGATATCTGGCCGAGCGCGGCCGACGTGGCATCTGCCGTGGCATCATCGGTCGATTCCGCGATGTTCAAGAAGGGCTACGCCAACGTCTTCACGGGTGACGCGAATTGGAGCGGGATCAAGACGCCGGTGGGCAAGATCTACGAGTGGGACGGCAAGTCGACCTACGTCAAGAACCCACCCTACTTCGACGGCATGACCATGTCTCCCTCGCCCGTCGGGGACATCAAGGGTGCACGGGTCCTCGCGATGCTGGGCGATTCGGTGACCACCGACCACATTTCCCCTGCCGGGAACATTTCCAAGTCCAGTCCGGCGGCCAAATATCTCGTCGCGCAGGGCGTGCAGCCCGCGGATTTCAATTCCTACGGCGCGCGCCGCGGCAATCATGAAGTCATGATGCGCGGCACGTTCGCGAATATCCGGCTGCGAAACGCGCTGCTACCCGGCACGGAGGGCGGCGTGACGCAGCACATTCCGAGCGGCGAATCGATGTCTATCTTCGACGCCGCCGTCAGGTACAAAGCCGAGGGTACGCCGCTAGTCATCCTCGCCGGCAAGGAATACGGAACGGGAAGTTCGCGAGATTGGGCGGCCAAGGGCACGATGCTGCTCGGCGTGAAGGCGGTCATCGCGGAGAGCTTCGAGCGCATTCACCGGTCGAATCTGATCGGCATGGGCGTGCTGCCGCTGCAATACAAGGACGGTCAGAGCACGCAGAACCTCGGGTTGACCGGCAGGGAGCGTTTCGAGATCGTGGGCTTGAATCAGGGAGCGGCCAAGGTGGTGAAGGTCATCGCGACGGCCGACGACGGCAAGAAGACCGAGTTCGAAGCGCGCCTGCGCATCGATACTCCGAAGGAACTCGACTACTATCAGCATGGCGGAATACTGCATTACGTGCTGCGGCAACTCGCCGCGCCGACCAAGGCGGCCTGAACCATGAAGCTCACCATGCATCACGCGACCGTGGCACCCTGCGTGCGGGCACTCAGCGCTTTGACGGACATTCTGCACAAGGCGGAGGCTCATGCGGCGAGTCGCAAGATCGATCCCGCGGCGCTGCTCGGCACGAGGCTGTGTCCGGACATGCTGCCGTTGACCATGCAAATCGTCATCGCGGGCGACATCGCCAGGGGCGGTGCGGCGAGGCTGGCCGGGGCCGAGGTTCCCGTGCTCGACACGGGCAAGACCACGTTCGCCGAACTCATCGACGGCGTACACCGCTCCATCGGGTTTCTCGAGACCTTGAAGCCGGAGCAATTCGAGGGTGCCGAAGATCGAACCGTCACGTGGCAGACGCGCAGTTCCACCAAGAGCATGCAGGGCATGCCCTACCTGCTCAATCATGTGCTGCCGAACGTCTATTTTCACGTGACCACCGCCTATGACATCTTGCGACAGGCGGGGCTCGAGATCGGCAAACAGGATTTCCTCGGCAGGAACTGAGCAGCAAGAACCGGGCGGCTTTTGCTCCTACTTCTCGGTCCCGGTCTGGGGCGAGGTCCCGGCTTGGGGCGAGGTCCCGGTCTTGAGGGTCCCCGCCTCCACCAGCACCATGGCGGCGGGATTGAGATGCGTCTTGATGGCGTTGTTGACCTCGGTGCGGGTCAGCGCCCTCACGGCCTCCGGGTAGCCGTCGAGCCATGTGAGGTCATAACCGCGCTGTATGGTCGTTACGATGGCGCCGGCCAGGCCCGCGGTGTTGGACAGGCCGACGAAATAGCCGCCGATCAGTCCTTGCTTGCGGTCGGCAAGTTCGCTGTCGGTGACGCCGTCGGACCACCATTTCTGAAGTTCGCGCCGGGTCGCCGCCACGCCCTTTTCCAACAGGGCGGGCGCGAAGCTGGCCGAGATGTCCCACGCGCCGTCCGCGATGGTATCTTCCGAGACTGCCGCACCGATGTTGTACGTGAGACCCTCCTTGTCGCGCACCGCCCCCATCAAGCGCCCGGTGAAGCCGCGCCCCAGGATCGCCGTGCCCACCCGCAACGCCAGCGCGTCGGGATCCCGGTACTTGAGGCCGGTGGTCTCGCCCAATATCACCGACACGCTGGTTTTCTCAGGCAGCGGCACTGGAATGTCGCGCGGCCCGGCGGCAACCGCGGGTTGTGCGGGGCGCAGGTAGTCTTGACCCCCGGTCCAGCCGGAGAAGGCCTTGGCAACTTCGGCCTCGACGCCCGGCGGCGAGACGTCGCCCACCGCAATGAGCGTCATGTGCGCCGGGCCATAATACTTGGCGTTGAAGGCCTTGACCTCCTCGAGGGTCGCCGACTTGGCAGCTGCGAGGTACTCGGCAATCGAATGTGGATGGTTCGGGTGACCCTCGGGAAACACCGCCCGGCCGAATGCCTCCCGAGCACGGCCCTCGGTGTTCTGCAGCGACGCTTCCAGAGAGCCGATGAACTGCTGCTTCGCCTTCGCGAACTCCTGCGGCTGTAAGGCAGGGGTACGCAGCTCCGCAGCGATCAACCCCAAGACCAGGGGCAAATCCTTTTTCAGGCACTTGCCGTGAATTTCCAGGCTTTGGACGCCGACTGCGAACGAAATCGAGGCGCCCACATTGTCCAGCCTATCGGAGATCGCGAATTTATCGAGAGCTTTGGTGCCGCGATCGAGCATCATCCCGGCGAGGCTGGGTATCGCGATGTTGCCGGATTGGGCCATGGCATCGCCCGCCGGGAGCACCCCGAGGATCACCACCACATCCTTAACCCCGGTCGGGTACGTGACCACGTCGATACCGGCTGCCTGCGCCCGATGAGCATGGTCGGCCATGCTCGCAACCGCAGTCGCGCTCGCCAATAGCGCCAGAGGCAATACGCACCGCTGGATCATCTTGAGTCGAATGTTGAGTCGAATCACGAGCCCTTCTCCGCTCCGGAATGCACCGGCACGAACCAACCCGTCGTGCTCTGGTCTTCGTTGAGATATTGTTTCGCCACCCGCTGCACATCGGCAGGAGTCACTTGCTGAACTTTCTGCGGGAATGTGACGTACAACGTCCAGTCGCCCACGGCGATCCATTCATTGAGTTCGCTTGCGACCGCCGCCGTACCGTCGCGTTTGTACGCGTCGGCCGCGATGTATTGCTGTTTGACGCGGGCAATTTCCGCGGCAGTCACGCCGTCGGTTTTGATTTTCGCGATTTCCTCGCCCAGCGCATCCTCTACCTGTTCATGGGTGGATCCGGGCGCCAGCGATGCGGAAAGCACGTGCAACGACAAGTCGTAGTGCAGATCCGTGCCCGCACCCGCATTCAAAGCCAGGCCCTTGTCGACCAGAGCCCGGTACAACCGCGCGCTCTTGCCGGAACTCAAGATGGCGTCGAGCATTTCCAAGGCCGGTTGATCCGCATCGCGCGCGTTCGGCACCTTGTGGGCGATCACCACGGTGCCCAGTTCGCCGGGACGCTTGATCAGAACGCGGCGCGGGCCGCTCTGTTGCGGCTCCTCGGTGTACATCCCTGGAATCGGTTGCGGCGACGCCGAATAGACGCCGTAGTACTTCTTGATCAAGCCCAAGGTAGCCGCCTCGTCGACATCGCCGACCACGGTCACCGTCGCATTGTTGGGCCAATAAAACGTGTCGTAGAACTGGTGCAATCGTTCGATGGAAACGTGCTCGATGTCGCTCTTCCAGCCGATGGTCGGGTGGTGGTACGGAAGTGCCTCGTATGCCGCCGCCGTTACCTCCTCGCCGAGCACGCGCTCCGGGTCGTTTTTGCCTCGTTCGTATTCATTTCGAACCACGGTCATTTCCGCTTGGCGATCCGTTTCCCGCAGCCATAGACGGCGCATGCGGTCGGCTTCGATTGCGATGTAACCTTCGAGGTTTTCGCGGCCGACGGTGGCGAAGTAATTGGTCCGATCCACCGCCGTGCTGGCGTTGAACTGGCCGCCCACGCGCTCGAGAAACTGCTTCACGCTGTTCCCTTTCGGATCATTGAAATTCTCGCTGCCTTTGAACATCAAATGTTCGAGGAGGTGGGTCGATCCGGTGGTCCCGGTCACCTCGTTGCGCGAGCCCACCCGGTAGGTCACCTGGAAAGTCACGACGGGAGCCGAATGATCCGGTACCAACAGCACGGTAAGGCCATTACCATCCAGATGGTATTCGTCGATTCCGCCAAGCGATTTGACGAAGGTGAAGCCCGCCGCTGCGACCGGCTGCGCTGCGGTGGCCGCGGGTGCCGCTTCGGGCGCCCCCGCGATCCCGGGGCCGCAGGCGCCGACCCAACCTAAGGCAACCATGCACACCATTCCGGCGACTCGCCCGATGGGCGATCCGACTTTGTACTTCATGAAGCTCCTCGTGAAACGGCCCGCGTGTGGCGGCAGATTCTAGCCTAACCGGGCCACTTCTTCGGCCCAAACGGTGAATTTCGACAGCATGTTCGGGCCGAAGGTCATGCTGATGGCGACATCGGCCGCGTCGCGTCCGCGCGCGATCAACACCCGGCCGATGCGGCGCTGATTGTTGCGCGGATCGAAGGTGTGCCATGACCCCCCGAGGTAGGCCTCGAACCAACCGGCGAAATCCATCGGAGCGTCCATCGGAGGAACGCCGATATCGCCCAGATATCCGGTGCAGTACCGCGCCGGGATGTTGAGTGCACGGCAGAACGCGATGGCTACATGGGCGTAGTCGCGGCACACGCCGCGCCGTTCATTGAAGGCTTCCCATGCGGTCTTGGTCGGACGGGCGCATTGATAATCGAATGCAATGAGGCCGTGCACGTAGTCGACGACGGCCTGCACCCGGCTCCAGCCCGGCATCATGCTGCCGAACATCGCCCACGCCGTGGGAGCCACCAGTTCGGTCTCGCAGTAGCGGCTGGGCAGTAGGTACACCAGGGTTTCATCGGGGAGGGACTCGACGGTGTGATTCGAACGCCTGCGGACTCGCGGCTTCCACGAGGCCGCTGTCGCGAATCAAGCCGTCCGCTGTGATGCGGAACGTGCCGGGCGGCGCAACGACGCGGGTGCACCAGTTGCCGAACCCATCCCGGTACATCGACAAAGGCACCGCGGGCTCCGTCACCATGGTATCGGCGCGCACCAGATCCTGGCTGCGCGAGTAATGCACGTTCAAGTTGAGGATCATGGGCGTGGCCTGCTGGAACTCGTAGATCAACTCATAGCCCACCCTGATCAGCATGTGTCCCACCCGTCGCGAATTTTGATGGCCGAATGTGGCATGGGGACATGGTGACACATAGGGCAGCGTGACCGCGCGGTTCCGTAGGGCGCATCCTACAGGCAGACTCTCAAGGGTCCGCCCACGGGGCCGCCGGAAATGTGCCGGGAACAGGCGTCTACCGCTTGCGCTGGATCGCCACGTAAGCGCCCGTCTGCAATCCGGCGGCATCGCACTCTTCCGGATCGAGATGCAACTCCGTCTTGCAACCGCACGACACACGAATCAGCACGTCATGGAACACCGTGTGCGGCCGTGCACCATCTTTGATCACGTCGATGCGGTCTCTGTCCCTGAGTCCGTGGCGCGCGGCTTCGGCAGCGGTTAGATGGAGGTGACGAAGCGTGCGAATCACCCCGTGATCGAGTCGTACACAGGACCGAGGCCCCTCGACGAGGATGCCGGGCGAGTCCTTGACGTCGCCGGACTCGCGCAATGGGGCGCCCACGCCGAGCGCCACCGCGTCGCTCTTCGAGATCTCGACCTGATTATCGTCTCGCGCAGGCCCGATCACCCGGACGCCGGCTATGCGCCCCCGCGGGCCCACCAGAGTCACCGTCTCCTGCGCCGCGAACTGCGTCGGCTGGGAGACGCGAGACTGCTCGTGCAGATGATATTTGTCGCAAAACAGCTGCTCGATGACGCTCTGCGTCAGGTGCACGTGGCGCTCGGACACCGCTACCGGAATTCGTGCGGGAGACGGAGTTTGTTCGTCCTGCAAGGATGTGTTCATCGTCCACCTCGATAGGTCGCCCTCGAGCGTAACCCCAATGACGAATGCAGGTGCAAGAATCAGTGACGCAACACAACATACCTGCAGCAGACCGGTCGTTCGATCTAGCACCCGATCGACCCTATACCCCGATCGACCCTAGACTCAGGTCTCGAGAAACATCCGGTGCAGCCGCTGCGATTCGTCCTTCGCCAGGCTTTCGAGCAATTTCGACAGCGGCTCGGGCTTGCCCAGCGCATAGCCTTGCCCGTAATCGACGCCGAGGCGGCGCACCTCGCGCGCGATTTCGTCGGATTCGACATATTCGGCGACGGTCGGAATCCCCAGGCTCTTCGCGAGTTCCACCACGGCACGAACCGTGGCCTGGGAATTCCGGTCGGACAGGATGTCGCGTACGAAGCTGCCGTCGATCTTCACCCGGCTCACCTGCAGCGCCTTCATATAGGTCAACGAGTTCGAGCCGGTGCCGAAATCGTCCAGCGCCAACGTGCAACCCAGCGCGCTCATGCGCGCTACCATCTGTTTGGCATTGGCGAGATTCGTGATCGCCGCCTGCTCGGTAAGCTCGACGCTCACGCATTCCCGCGGCAGATTGGCCTGCTTCAGCAGTTGGATGAATTGCTGGATGAAGGTCTCATCGCCGATCGACTGGCCCGACACGTTGATCGACATTCCCAATCCGCGGGTCCGGAGCATGCTTCGGTAAGGCCCAAGCATTTGCAAGGCGCGCTGTACCACCCATCGGTCGATCGACGGCAATATTTGATATCGCTGGGCGGCCTCGATCAAGGGTCCCGGAGTCACCAAGCTGCCGTCCACCTCCTGCAGCCGCAATAGAATCTCGTAGCCGCCGGGCAGGCTCGGATCGCGCAGCGGTGCGACGCGCTGAGCGAACAACAGCAGACGATCGGCTTTCAGCGCGGAGCGCAATTGCCCCACAGCCAGCGCATCTCGATGCCGGCGCATCATGCTGCCGTCCTCGATTGCATATACCTCGACCCGGTTGCGGCCGCGCGCCTTCGCCGTCTTGCAGGCGAGCTCCGCGGCCGCAATGGCGCGTGCCAGCCCCTCGGGCATCGGCAGCAATCCGGAGACGCCGCAACTGATCGAGATGTCGAACACTTCCTTGGAAGGTCCGATCCGCAGCCGAGAGACGGCCCCCTGCAGGCCCTGCGCAATTGTCACCGCTTCGGCGCAAGTCGTCTTCGGCAGTATGACCGCGAAGCGATCGCCCGAAATGCGGCCGGCCAGCGCTTCCTCGGGCAACAAGGGCGCCGAAAGCACTTCGGCCACCCGCACGATCAGTTCGTTGCCCAGTTCGAATCCGTGCAACTCGTTGGTCACGTGCATGTGATCGACGTCGAGATAGATGACGCTGGTCTCGGAGTAGTCGAGAGGGTCGTCCGTCGGCCGGTACATTTGATCGAGGCCGCTGCGGGTGTAGAGGCCGGTCATCAGATCGAATTGCGCTTCGACGATGCTCGCCGCCTGGCGTCCGATGTGACGCGCCAGGAAGATATGTCTTGCGATGAAATCGGGAGATTCGAGGGGGTTGTAGAAAATCAAGGCTCCGATGACGCGCTGCGCGTCGCGCACGATCGGAACGCACAGAATTTTGCACCTCACGAGGCTGTTCCCGCCGCTTCCGGCGCCGTTGACCACCAAGGGGCGATTTTGCCGCTGGACCCAGGTAATCAAATGCTGCTGCATTTTCGACCACGCGGCGAGCAGCGCCGCCGATGCCGCCGCGCGATGCTCGCACTTCAAGACGAGGCGCTTGTCGGGGATGCAAATGATGCCCAGGGCGCAGCCGAGGCGTGAGGTCGCCGCCGCCAGCAATTCCTCGATGACGCGCTGATCGTCGCCGGCTCCATTGAGGTTGCTGGTGACTTGGAACAGCCACTCCAGTTCGGCCGTGCGTTGCGTAAGCTCCGTGACCTTCGACCGCGTCGGCTTGGCCGCGGCCAGGTCGCGATGCACGCAGTCGAGCAGGGGCTTGAGGCGCATTGCGAACTCATCCGCGAAGCGCGACGGCTGCGTCGGCGCGGCGCCGACCCGTCGGCTGACGCAAAAGGCGCCGAGCAGTACACCGTCCGCTTGCTGTATGGGAATCACCACCCACCAGTGGAGCGCGCCGAAGGCATGCGCGGTCGGCGACCGCTCGTGCAATTGGGTCCAGCGCAGCGACCCCGCCCAGGCCGAGAGCGCTGCCGCGTTCAATTCGCCCGACTCGCCCCGCGGTTTGAGCGAGCCATCCAGCAGGACGATTCCCGTCAGATCGCCCACCAGACCATTCGCCAGCGCCACATACGATGTAAAGAGCGGATCGCCGCGCCCCGCAGATGCGGTTGCATTACTCACAATATTCGGACCTCGGATTGACTCGCCGCTGTTACGTAGTCGGCAGTGTCACCGAGAAATCAAGGAGTAGACTCGAAGCAAGGGAGCGGGGAAGGAATGAAAACGGCAATTTCTCTTTTCGCGGCGGGGATGGCGTTGTGCACGACGCTCTCGAGCGCGCCGGCTTGCGCGCAAACCCAGAGCGCTCTGGATGCCGGTGTGGTCGATACCGTGACGCAGTTCAACCTTATTCAAGGTCAATAGGATCGAAAAATAGGCGGACGGCCGGTTTGCTTACCCATTCGACGGAACGCCGCTATATTGGCGTATGACCGCCTCTCACGCCGCCGCGACCGGACCCTGCGTCGCGGTATTCGATCTCGATGGGACGTTGACCTGGCGCGACACCCTGCTGCCCTTCCTCACCGGTTATGCTCTGCAGCACCCCTCGCGGCTCAAGAACCTGTGGCGCCTGCCGCTCGCCGTCGCCGGCTATCTTGCGTCTCCCGATCGCGGCCTGCTGAAATCGCGCGCCATTCGCGCGGTCATGGGCGGCGATCGGCGCTCGACGATCGAGGCATGGGCCGAGACGTTCGCCGCAGAGCTCAAACGGCGGCACATGTTCCGGCCGGCGGCACTGGCCGCAGTGGAAGCGCATCGTGCTGCCGGGGACCATCTGGTCCTCCTATCGGCGAGCCCCGACCTGTACGTGCCCGCCATCGGGCGGCTCCTGGGCTTCGAACGCACGCTGTGCACCGAGGTAGAATGGCGCCATGATGCTTCCGAAGAGGACCGTCTGGACGGCGCGCTTCGGACCCCTAACCGCCGCGACGAGGAAAAAGCGCGATGTCTCGCATGGTTGCGGACGCAGTATCCCCGATTGCCGGTGGCCGCCTACGGCAACAGCCGGTCCGACATTCCCCACCTCCGGGAGGCCGACCGCGCCCTGCTGGTCAACGGCAGCGGGGCGGCGCGCCGTTCGGCCGCGTCGGCCGGAATTCCGCTGGCCGATTGGAGGTAGGATCCAGGCTCCGACGTACCACCACTGCAACAAAACATCGACCCGCCCGGTCTATGTCTACAGAACCGGTCATTTTGAGGAGCGAGCATGCGGAAGATTTCCCACGAACTGGGCAGGATGGTCCCGTCGGACATCACGCCCTACGACAAGTACGTGTCCAGGCGCGCTTTGCTTGCCGGCGGCGTGGGTCTGGCCGCCGGCCAGACCTTGGGACGGTGGGGCGAATCCTTCGCGGAGGCAAGTCCCGCCGAGCTGAGCTACACGCACAATGCCGCGCTCTCCGTCACCGATGCGCCGAATTCCTACAAGGACATCTCCACCTACAACAATTACTACGAATTCGGTACGGACAAGTCCGACCCGGCGCAAAACGCGCAAGGCTTTCGACCGCAACCCTGGAAGGTGACCGTATCGGGCGAGGCCGAGGTCACCGGCGCGTACGACCTGGAAGACATTTTGAAACCGCATCCCTTGGAAGAGCGCATCTATCGGCTACGCTGCGTGGAGGCCTGGTCGATGATCGTTCCCTGGGTGGGGTTTCCCCTAGGCGATCTGTTGAAGCGATTCAAGCCCACATCGAAGGCCAAATTCGTGGAATTCAAGACGCTCTACGACCCGAAACAGATGCCGGGACAACGCTCGCGCGTGCTCGACTGGCCGTATGTCGAAGGACTGCGCATCGATGAGGCCATGCATCCGCTCGCCATCATGGCGGTCGGTCTTTATGGCAAGACGCTGCCCAATCAGAACGGTGCGCCGCTGCGCTTGATCGTGCCCTGGAAGTATGGCTTCAAGGGTATCAAGGCCATCGTCGGCATCAAATTCACGGAAACGGCGCCGCGCACGACCTGGTCCCTGGCGGGACCGAGCGAGTACGGTTTCTTCGCGAACGTCAATCCCGCAGTCGATCATCCGCGATGGAGCCAGGCGACCGAACGTCATATCGGGGGCGGCCTGTTCGATCAGCGCAGA
The DNA here is from genome assembly GCA_963799885.1 of uncultured Gammaproteobacteria bacterium. Lineage (GTDB taxonomy): Bacteria > Pseudomonadota > Gammaproteobacteria > Steroidobacterales > Steroidobacteraceae > Bog-1198. The sequence goes on from CAWCYX010000012.1 coordinate 197,779, forward strand.
CCCACATTGCCGTTCAACGGCTACGGCGCGCAAGTCGCAAGTCTTTACAGCGGAATGGATCTGCGGAAATACTTTTGATGGCCGGGGCGATGGGAGTTTCGCGAAACGCGCCCTTGGGCGCCGCCCCCCCGTGGCTGATTCGGTGGGTGGTGAAGCCCTTGATGTTCGTCGCCTGTCTGATACCGGCGTTGCGTTTGACGGCCGGAGCCGTCGGATTTGCGGGAGTCTCCTTGGGGGCCGATCCCGTGGCTGTGATGCTGCACACCTGCGGAAGGTGGACGCTCAATTTCTTGATGATTACGCTGTGCATGACGCCGCTGCGCGATGCCACGCATTCGGTGTTCTGGTTGAGGTTTCGCCGCATGTTCGGCTTGTTCGCATTTTTCTACGTGTTGCTGCATCTCACGGTCTACCTGGTGCTCGATCAGGCCGGCAAGCTGGGCGCGCTGTGGGAGGACATCGTCAAGCGACCGTACATCACCATCGGCATGCTGGCGTTGTGTCTGCTGATTCCGCTCGCAGTCACGTCGACCGCGAAAGCACAGCGGCGATTGGGGAGACGATGGATCCGCCTGCACCGCCTCGTGTACCTCGTGGCGATCCTCGGGGTATGGCACTTCTGGTGGCAGGTCAAGAAGGATGTCCGGGAGCCGCTGCTGTACGTTTGCGGGTTGTCGCTGCTCCTGGGCTACCGCCTCTGGAAGCATCGTAGGTCGCTGATGGCCCGGGTCAGCGTCGCGCGCGTTGCAAGGACTGATGCATCTTGAGGAGCAGCGTTTCGGTGGTCGCCCAGTCGATGCAGGGATCGGTGATGGACACTCCGTATTCCAACTGGGTCAGATCCTTGGGGATGGACTGATTCCCCGCTTTCAGGTGACTTTCGAGCATGAGCCCGACGATCGACCGGTTTCCGTCGATGATTTGCGCGATGCAATTCTCGGCCACCATGGGCTGAAGTGTCGGTTCCTTGTTGGAGTTTCCGTGGCTGCAGTCCACGACGATGGTCGGCGGCAGATTCGCTGCAGTCAGCTCGCGTTCCGCAACCGCGATGCTGACGGCGTCGTAATTGACCCGGCCGCCGCCGCCGCGAAGCACGATGTGCGCATGCATATTGCCGCGGGTGCGGAACACGGCGGATTGTCCCTGTTGCGTGATGCCGAGGAAGTGATGCGGATGCCGTACGGACTGCAGAGCGTTGATCGAGGCCGATAGTCCGCCGTCGGTGCCGTTCTTGAATCCCACCGGGGTCGACAGGCCGCTGGCCATCTCACGGTGTGTTTGCGATTCGGTGGTTCGCGCCCCGATGGCGGTCCACGTGATGAGTTCGGACAAATACTGCGGCATGATCGGGTCGAGCGCCTCCGTGCCCGCCGGCAGCCCCAGTTCGGCAACATGAAGAAGCAGGTCTCGCGCCATCGCGATGCCCTTCTCAATGTGAAACGAGTCGTCCATGTCGGGGTCGTTTATCAAGCCCTTCCAGCCGACGGTGGTACGCGGTTTCTCGAAATACACGCGCATGATGAGCAGCATGGTCGATTCGACCCGGGCCGCCAGCGCTTTGAGACGCCCTGCATAGTCGCGCGCGGCAGCCACGTCGTGAATGGAGCATGGACCCACGACTACGAACAACCGCGGATCGCGGCGCTCCAATATCGCCCGCACGGTTTCGCGGGATTTCAATACCGTGTCGGCCGCCGAATCGGTGAGCGGCATGCGGCGCTTGACTTCTTCGGGCGTCGCCAGCAGGTCGCTGGAAACGACATTGACGTTTTGTAGTTGGTCTTGGGGTTTGGGCACGGCTCGTGGTCTACATTGAGGTCCGGATGGTCCACAGTTCCGGAAAGAATTTGAGCTCCAGGGCCTTGGTCAGGTAGGACACCCCGCCCGTCCCTCCGGTGCCGCGCTTGTATCCGATGATCCGCTCCACGGTCTTGACGTGGGCGAACCGCCAGAGCTGAAACTTGTAATCGAGATCGACCAGCCGTTCCGCCAGCCCGTAAAGATCCCAATCCTTCACCGAATTGTGATAGACGCTGAGCCAAGCTGCCGCGACCTGCTTGCTGGCTCGGTAGGGTTGTGCGAAGTCCCGATCGATGGCTTCCGCCGGTACATCGAGCCCGCGGCGGCTCAACAATCGCAGCACCTCATCATACAGGCTGGGAGCGCGCAGCGCGCGCTCCAAAGCTTCATGAGCAGGTGGGTCGGCCTGGAAAACCTTGATGGTGTCCGCGTTCTTGTTGCCGATCAAGAACTCCAACATCCGGTATTGAGGAGACTGAAAACCCGACGATCGTCCGAGGGTATTGCGGAAAGCGGAATAGTCGGACGGAGTGATCGTGGCCAAGACGTCCCAGGACTGCTGCAGCTGGGTCTGAATGGTCGACACGCGCGCGAGCATTTTGAAGGTGGGGCCCAGATCGTCCCGCCGCACGCAGTCGATGGTCGAATTCAACTCGTGCAGACACAGTTTCATCCACAGTTCCGAAACCTGGTGGATCACGATGAACAGCATCTCATCGTGGTGGTAGGACAAGGGGTGCTGCGCACTCAGCAATTTATCGAGATTGAGGTACTGGGAGTAGCTCAAGTGCTCGCTCAAATCCCAATGGACCTCCTCGTCGGAGAGATCGACGAAGGGCTTAGGGGCGGGAGTGGAGCCTTCCACGCGCTAACTCTTGAAAACCCAGGCGGGTACCGTGCGCCAGCCCGAGAGCAATTCACGGTCGAGGCGCCGGTACTCCGGCTCCAGCTTCTCGACCAGCCGCCAGAAGCTGGCGGAATGGTTCATATGTCTCGTGTGGGCCAGCTCGTGTATGAACAGATAACGGACAACCTCCGGTGGGAGGAACACCAACGAGCAGTTCAAGCTCACGGTCCCGCGGGTCGAGCAACTTCCCCACCGGGTCCGCTGACAGCGGACCGCCACCCGCGCCACGGAATAATTCAAATCGTCGGCCAACCGCATGAGTTGCGGCACGAGACGTTCCCCCGCCGCACATTTGAGCCAGCCCTGCAGTAGATTTCGCGCGCCCCGGTCATCAGGCGCGAGCACCCGTACCCGTCCGCCGCGCTCGGACACGCTGCGCTTCGGCGCCCCCTGCCACTCCACGTCGAATCGCTCGTTGGTCAAACGGAAATCGACCACCTCGGGCACGAGCACGGCCGGCTCGGCATGGCATTGCATCGCTGCCACTTTGCGGTCGATCCAGGGAGTAAAGCGCTGAACGAAATCGCGCACCGCCTTCGCGCTCACCCCGACTGGAACGACGATCTCGACGCGTCCGCCCACATGGACGCGCGCAGTAAGCCGGCGCGCGCGAGGACTCACCCGAACAGCGAATGGGTCGTTGGAGCCCCGTGTCTCGAACAACGATAGCTGCGTGCCTTGTGCGTTCATCGCGCTATATGATACCAGGTTCGTGCCGGCCGACGCCGCACTGAAAGGATGAACCACGGTCGACTCAAGGATGAACCACGGTCGCGAGCTGCCGCCGGGCGGCCTTGTAATCGGGCGCCACGATCAAGGCTTTCTCGATCCAATTGCGGGCCCCGAGCACATCACCCCGCAACTCGAGCTGACGTCCTAATTCCAAATACGCCTGCGCATGACCCCAACCCGGGGTATCGATAGTGGTGGCGGAGGACTGTTCGAAGAGTCGCGCAGCGAGCTCGAGCTGTTCGAGCGCAAGATTGGCTTCCGGGGATCCCGGGCTTGCCCGCGCCAGGGCGTCCATGGCCGACAGGTATAGCACGCGGGGATTTTTCGGGGCCAGCTTGAGCGCGGCGCGCAGCCGGTCGGCGGCTCGCGAGCGATACAGCACCGCCTCGAGTTTCTTCTTGTACCCGGCGAGAATCGAATAGCACACGGACTGCAGCGCCAGAGCTTCGACCGAGTTGGCATCCTGCTCCAGTACCGGCTTGAGCTGATCGATGCACTCGCCCAGCGCCGCCTCCGCCTTGCGCGGATCCGCCTCCCCCGACAACAGCGCCAAGCGGTAGTCAGCATGGGCCAGATGATAGCGCGCGGCACTGTCCGCCGTGCCGGCCTGCTCCCGGGTTTTCAGCGTCTGAATCAAGTTCGCCAGCTCATTGCCGTCTTCGGAGTGAAACGCATAAAGGATTTGCGCCTGAAGATCGCCGCCGCCCTGCGCATGGGTGGGCGCGGCCGCCAGATACAGCGGCAGTAGAAAACTCGCGAAATGCAAGCGCGCCCGCAACATATAATGAAGATACACCCTGAGTAGCGATGCTTGCACATGGAACTGATCGATATCGGCTCGAACCTGACGCACGAAAGCTTTTCGGCCGATCGCGCGGAAGTGCTCGAACGGGCCGCCGCGGCCGGGGTCACGCGGCAGATCGTCACCGGCGCAGATCTCGTGAGTTCGCGCGCCGCGTCCGCGCTGGCTGCCGCGCACGCGCAGGTCCTGTGGAGCACCGCGGGCGTTCACCCGCACCATGCGGCGGGATTCGATCCGGGCCGCCGCGAAGAACTGCTTGAACTACTGAGCCAGCCCCATGTGGTTGCGGTGGGCGAATGCGGCCTCGACTACTATCGCAATTTCTCGCCGCCCGCGGCGCAGCGCGCCGCATTCATCGCTCAACTCGAGGTCGCTGCGGACCTCGCGAAGCCGGTTTTTCTTCATCAGCGCGACGCACACGGCGATTTCAACGCCATCCTCCAGGAGTTTCACGGCAGGCTCATCGGCGGAGTGGCTCATTGCTTCACCGGCGGTGTTGCCGAGCTCGAGGACTACCTGGCGCTCGGGCTCTGCATCGGCGTCACGGGTTGGGTTTGCGACGAACGCCGCGGCGCGGAACTGCGCGCCGCCGTGCCGCGCATTCCAGCCGATCGGCTGATGATTGAGACGGATGCACCCTATCTGCTGCCCCGCGATCTCAAGCCGCATCCCGGGTCGCGGCGCAACGAGCCGATGTACCTTCCGCACATCGCGCGCTCGATCGCGCACATCAGAAATCAATCGTTGGAAAGTCTCGCCGCCTCGTCCACGCGCACCGCCATCGACCTCTTCGGCCTCGAACGCTAGCCTGTCAGACTTTTCCCGCCGCTGCGCAGCCGGCAAAAACGACGCTTTTTGCCGGCGGAAACGGAGCTGATGTCCGACAAACGCGCAGGAGCGCGTTTGGTCGACCGAAGGTCGACCCGAAGGGTGCCTGTCCAGGGATGGGACGGGCACAAAAAGCGCCGCAGGCGACTTTTTCCAATGAACAAGGCTAAAGATTGGTAAAGAGGTGGGGGCTGGGCCGCAGCTGCGCAACCAGCCGGTTCCAAGCGTCGATGTAGGCCGCATATTCGGGGAAGCCCGTCTGGCCGCGGTCGACGGCCGGGAACTCAACTTCGATGCCGTCGAGCATCATCACGTATTTGGGCTTGCCCTTGGTGAACCTGCCGTGATTGGAGAACAGCAATCGACCCTCCACCGGGACCTCGCCCACCAACGCCTTGACTGCCGCGATGCGGTCGTACAGTGCCGGTTGCGGATTATCGAAGGTAAATCGGCGGCCGCGCCCCATGACCGTCCACTCGCTCATTTGATCACCGCCGAAGATCAGTCCGGCGATTCGCCGCGTGTCGAGCACGAGCACCCCGCGGGCCGTGAGCAGAATATGATCGATGTGGATGTATCCGCCCATTCCGTCCGGCACCAAGACCTGATGGGCGGCCTCGAAACCGATGCGTTCCAAGCGCGCCAGCAATCCCTTGCGCCGCGCGCGGCGCAGGTAGGCGCCGTAGCCCGCGTACACGCTCACCCCCAGCATCAGCAGAGCCACGCCGATGACGATCCACTGCGGGTCGATCCGAAAGTCGTTCATTCGAGGGCTGCAGCCACAGCTTCCAGAGTCGGCGGCAGGTCAAGGAAACATCGGGGCAATCGCAGCAAGCGGCTCAAGGCTTCGGGAATCTCGATGGTCTTACCAAGGATCGGCTCGACCACTTCGTTGAACTTCGCAGGATGAGCGGTTGCAACCAGCACCCATGGATGATCCCGCCGCTCCGGCTCGCTCAGGCGGCTGTAGACTTCCGCCGCCGTCGCGGTGTGCGGACACCATTCGCGCCCGTAGTGCATGAAGTCCTCTCCGATGCGAGTTCGAATTGTAGCGTCATCGATGCTGACGGCGCTCAGCTGTTCGCGTATCGAATCGAGGGTTGGATAGAGCGCACGGATGCGTTCCATGTTGCTGGGATTGCCCACGTCCATCGCGGACGCCAGCGTTGCGATGCTCGGCCGGGGCCGCCACGACCCGCTTTCCACGAAATCGGGGACGGTGCGGTTGGCATTGTGCGCCAGGATGATGCGGCCTAGGGGAAAGCCCAGCGCGCGCGCCCAAACGGCCGCAAACGCATTCCCCAGGTTGCCCGCCGGAATGATGTAGCAGGGCTTCGCACCCGTGCGCCGCTCGACGTCGAGGCTCGATGCCACGTAATAAACCATCTGCGGCAGAAGGCGCCCGATGTTGATGCTGTTGGCCGAACTGAAGCGATGCCGTCGATTCAATGCGGCATCGACGAACGCCTCCTTCACCAGCCGCTGGCAATCATCGAACGTACCGTCGATGCGCAGCGACACCACGTTCTCCCCCCAACAGGTCAGCTGCTGCTCCTGACGCGGGCTCACGAGTCCTTTCGGATAGAGGATCACGATTCGCACCCACGGGCGCCGATGGAACGCAGCCGCCACGGCGCCGCCGGTGTCGCCGGAGGTTGCCACCAGGATGGTGAGCGGTTGCGGCGATCCGCCCTCCAGCCGCCCGAGGCTCTCGGCCAAAAATCGCGCACCGAAATCCTTGAAGGCGGCCGTCGGTCCGTGATAGAGCTCGAGCGCGAACAGCCGGTTCTCGCAACCCGTCACAGCCGTCGTCGGCGCGTCAATGTCGAGCGCCGCGTCGGAGATTTGCCCGAGCTGCGATTGCAGCCGGTCGCCTTCGAAGAAACCGTCCAATGCGAAGCGCGCCACATCCGGCAAGCTCGACAGACCGGCGAACGAGGCAACATCAACGCTGGGCAAGCGGTTCGGCACATAGAGACCGCCGTCGGGAGCCAGCCCCTGCCGGATCGCTGCGCTCAAGGTGACTGGCGGAGCGCCGCCGCGAGAACTCAGGAAGCTCAAGGAGGACATCAAGCCTTCACCACTCTGGCGCCGTAATTCTCCAGCGAGGATATCCAGCAGTCCGATTGCAGTCCATGATGGGTGAAAGCGGCCACCATCGCGCCGCGTACCGCCTCGGCCTGCTGTATTTCAGCCCAGGCGAAGATCGTCGGACCTGCGCCGGAGATCGAACAACCCAGGGCGCCTGCGGACATTGCCCCGCGCTGCACGTCCTTGAATCCTGGGATCAAGGAGTGCCGCTGCGGCTCGATGATCACGTCGTTGAACGAGTCGCGGATCATGTCGAGATCATTCGAGTAGCACCCGCTGATGAAGCCGGCAAGATTGGCGGACTGCCAGATGAAGTCCGACCGGCTGACGTCGGTTTTCAGGATGGCGCGAGCCTCGCGGGTACCGAGAAACATATGCGGATGCACGAGTACGCAGCGCAGCGATGAGGGCACGGGAATCTGCTTCACGCGCGGGTGATCGATGCCCACCGTGAGCACCAGTCCGCCGAACAGACAGGGCGCAATGTTGTCGATGTGCGCCGAGCCGCTGGCAACGATCTCCCCTTCCATCGCGAACTTCAGAAGTTGCAGACGCGGCAGGGGCTCCTGCAGCAGCGCATTCGCCGCCACCACCGCCGCCACGGCGGACGCCGCCGAACCACCCATGCCGGAGGCCAGCGGGATGCCCTTGTCGATGTCGATTTCAAATCCGAAGTCCAAATTGAGTGCGGCGTGCAGGGCCTGAACCGCCCGTCCTGCGGTGTTATTGGCCGGTACAACGGGAAGATCACCGGCGATGCCGGTAATCGCACGAATCCGGACGAGCGGCTCATCGATTCTGCGCAGCCGCACGCGGTCGCCCACGGCGTCCACGGTATGCCCCAGAATATCGAAGCCTATGCCCACGTTGGCAACGGTGGCTGGTGCGAAGGCGGTAACGTCGGTGAGCACGGCGGTCCTTGTGAAGTCGAGTTTTCTTACAAATGCGCGCCCAGATAGGCGGATAGGCGCAGCAGGTCCGAGAAGACGCCGCCGGCCGTGACCTCGGGGCCGGCGCCCGGTCCCTGCACGATCAAGGGATTGTCGCAGTAGCGGCGGGTCGCGAAGCGCACCACGTTGTCGGTGAGCGCGATGTTTGCGAACGCATGCGTGGCCGGTAGTGCGCAAAGCCCCACGGTCGCCTTTCCGGCCGCATCGATGCGTCCCACATACCGCAGCACCTGTTGGCGCTTCTTGGCCTCCGCGAACACGCCCGACATCACATCGTCGAACTCGGGAAGACGCTTCATGAACTCATCGACACCGACGCCTTGCAGCGACTTCGGCACCAATCCCGTCACCTCGACGTCCGACATTTCCAGCGTCAGGCCCATTTCACGGCCTAAGATGATGAGCTTGCGCGCCACATCCATGCCGGACAGGTCGTCGCGCGGGTCGGGCTCGGTGTAGCCCTTGAGCTTCGCCGCTCGGACGATGGAGGAAAAAGACTCGCTGCCGTCGAATACATTGAACAAATAAGCGAGCGTGCCGGAGAAAATTCCTTCGATGCCGGTGATGTCGTCGCCCGTCTCGCGCAAGTCCCGCAACGTCTGAATGACGGGCAGCCCCGCACCCACGGTGGCCTCATAAAGATAATGCGTCCCCGCGGCGCGGCGCGCTTCTTGCAGCGCTTGATAGTAGGGCCATGGGCCGCTGTTGGCCTTCTTGTTGGGCGTGACGACATGGATGCCGCGCCCGAGCCAGGCTCGATACTGCTCCGCAACATCCGCGCTCGCCGTGCAATCGATGATGACCGTGTGCGGGATGTAATCCGCCTGGCAGTGGTTCGCAAATTTGTCGAGGTCGAGCGGTTCTCCGGCCGCGGCCAACTGCTCGGACCACCGGTCGAGATCGATCGACGTGTCGGTGAGGAGCATGCGCTTCGATCCGGCGATTGCGCGTACGCGCAAGTCCAAATTCAACGCGCGCAAACGTTGGATTTGGGTGGCGATTTGCGCCAGCAACACACGCCCCACAGTCCCGGGTCCGATGAGTCCGATGGACAGCGTATTCGGCGACAGATAAAACGCGGCGTGCACCGCGCGCAGCGCCTTGGCGGCGCCGCGGCCGTCCACGACCACGGAAATGTTTCGTTCGGAAGCACCCTGCGCGATGGCGCGCACGCTGATGGCCGCATCACCCAGCGAATTGAACACCTTGGCGGCAACGCCATGGGCCCCTGCCATGCCGTCGCCGACCACCGCCAATATGCTCAGGTTCAATCCGACGTCGACCCGCTGAATCTGTCCATCCCGCAGCTCGGCGTCGAACGCCTTGCGCACCGCCGCCTCGGCGCGCACCGCTTGGGCTTCGGGAATCGCGAAGCAAATGGAGTGTTCGGAACTGCCCTGCGAAATCAGGATGACCGAGATGCCGGCGTCGCGCAGCGCGCCGAACAGGCGGTGCGCCGTTCCCGGCACGCCGATCATGCCCGCGCCCTCGAGATTCACGAGCGCCACCGGGTCGATGGTGGTGATGCCTTTGACCTTGAGGGCGGAGACCGGTTTGGCGCAGATCAGTGTGCCGGGTTTTTCCGGCGCAAAGGTGTTGCGGATATAGATGGGGATGTCGCGCGCGACCGCCGGTTCCATGGTCTGAGGATGGATGACCTTGGCGCCGAAGTAGGCCAGCTCCATCGCCTCGTTGTAGGAGAGCTGATCGATGACCTGGGCATTCGGCACCAGCCGGGGATCGGCCGACAATACTCCGTCGACGTCGGTCCAGATGACGATCTGCCGCGCATGCAGCAATGCGCCGAAGATCGATCCGGAAAAGTCGCTGCCGTTGCGCCCCAGCGTGGTCTGCATGCCGTTCGCCGTCGTCGCGATGAAACCCGTGACGATGAGGCGGCCCTCGAAACCCGCGGGGATCAACCGCTCGAGGTTGCGCTCGCTGGTCGTCCACTGCACCGCCGGACCCAGCGGCCCCCATTCGACGATGACGACCTCACGGGCATCCACCCATTGCACGTCGCCGGCGATGCGGCCGCGCTCCCGCAGGAACGGGGCGAACAACCGCGTCGACCAGATTTCACCGTACCCGGAGATCACATCGCGCATGGTCTGGGGTGCCGCCCGGATGAGGCGCACGGTCTGCAGCATGCCGGCGATATCCCGGCAATCCTGAGCCAATTGCGCAAGGTATGCGGCACGGGCCGGGGCGGACACCAATTCCGCCGCCAGAGCGTCGTGCCGCCCTCTAAGCGCGTCGATGGCGGCCGCGGTATCGGCGCCCGGTTGCTCCGCCAGACTCACCAGCGACAGCAGCGCGTCCGTGACGCCCCGGCAGGCGGACAGGACCACGGCCTCGCGCGGATTGGCGGATGCCTCGACAATAGCGGCCACACGGCGGAAACAGCCGGCGTCGGCGACGCTCGACCCTCCGAATTTATGTACGACCCATTTATCCATACTTCATACGCGCATGTTGCCTGGGGCTGCAGCGCCATCCCATTTGAGGTTCGTTTGATGAATTGCGGCTGGAAACCGCGAGACAGCGCGGAACTTTAATCGCACTGCCGGGTGCCAGCAAGGGCTAGCGACCGCCGGGCGCAACCTTACGGCCCGCTTTCGGCCGCGATACCGGTTTTGAGCGGCTCCCCGATGGCGGCAACCCCGTATGTTGCGTGCGAAACGGCAGGGATACCCGGCTGCGCCCCCCTCCGGGGCCTGCAGGCGACACGGGTTGATAGGCGGGAATCAGGTGATGCTTACCGTTGCCGATCAGGTCGGCGCGCCCCATGCGCTTCAGGGCGTCGCGCAACACGGGCCAATTGTCGGGGTCGTGATATCGCAAGAAGGCCTTGTGCAGCCGGCGTACCTTGATCCCCTTGGGGATCACGACTTCTTCACTCGTGCGGGTGATGCGCTTCAGTGGATTCTTGCCCGAATGGTACATCGCGGTCGCGGTGGCCATCGGCGAAGGCAGAAACGCCTGCACCTGATCGGCGCGGAAGCCGTTTTTCTTCAGCCAGACGGCCAACTCCAACATGTCCTGGTCGCGCGTGCCGGGATGGGCTGCGATGAAATAGGGGATGAGGTACTGCTCCTTGCCGGCTTCCCGGGAATACCGGTCGAAGAGCTCCTTGAACTTATGGTAGGTACCCACGCCCGGCTTCATCATCTTCGACAGCGGGCCCTCCCCGATGGCCTCGGGTGCGATTTTCAGATAGCCGCCCGTGTGGTGCGTGGCCAATTCCTTGACGTACTCGGGCGATTCGATCGCCAGGTCGTAGCGCACGCCGGAAGCGATCAGGACTTTCTTCACGCCGGGCAGCGCACGTGCGCGGCGGTAGAGATTGATGAGCGGCGCATGATCGGTATTCAAATTCGGACAGATTCCGGGAAACACGCACGAAGGCCGTCGGCAGGCCGATTCGATGGCGGGACTCTTGCAATGCAAGCGGTACATATTGGCCGTCGGGCCGCCTAAGTCCGAAATGACCCCCGTGAATCCGGACACCTCGTCGCGAATGGTCTCGATCTCGCGAATCACCGAATCTTCCGAGCGACTTTGAATGATTCGCCCTTCGTGCTCGGTGATCGAGCAGAACGTGCACCCGCCGAAACAACCCCGCTGAATGGATACGGAAAAGCGGATCATATGGTATGCGGGTATCTTTGCATTCCCGTAACGCGGATGCGGCAAACGCGCATAGGGTAATTCGTACACCGCGTCCATATCGGCCGTCGACAATGGGATCGGCGGCGGATTGAGCCACACGTCGAAGGTGCCATGGCGCTGCACCAACGCGCGCGCGTTGCCCGGATTGGATTCCAGATGCAGGATTCGCGACGCATGCGCGTACAACACGGCATCCCGGCTGACCTGCTCGAACGAGGGCAAGCGAATGACGCTCATCTCCCGCCGCGCGTTCGGCACCTTGCGGTAGAACTTCACCACGTTGGTCGAACCGGCGGCCGGCGAACCGGACGCACCAACCGCCGTTGCCGGCGGCGCAGCCGAAGTGCGCAGCGTCCGCGTGCGCTCGTCTTCATCCGCGTAGGGATTGACCGGTGGGGCCAGTGGTCCGGGGGCATCCAACTCGGTCGAGTCGATTTCAATCCAATCCGCCGGAACCCCGCGCCGCACGTAGGCCGTGCCGCGCAGGTCCGTGATCTCGCCGATGGTCGATCCTTCGTGCAGACGCTGTGCGATCGCGCCGATTTGGCGTTCCGCATTGCCGTACACCAGCAGATCCGCCTTCGCGTCGACCAGAACCGAGCGGCGTACCTGTTCCGACCAATAATCAAAATGCGCGATGCGGCGCAGGCTGGCTTCGATGCCGCCGACCACGATCGGCACGGTCTTGTACGCTTCGCGCAGCCGTTGCGAGTAGACGATGACGCAGCGATCGGGGCGTTTGCCGCCGAGGCCTCCGGGGGTGTACGCGTCGTCGCTGCGTACGCGGCGATCCGAAGTGTAGCGGTTCACCATCGAATCCATGTTCCCGCCGGTGACGCCGAAAAAGAGGCGCGGGGGTCCGAGCGCCTGGAAGTCGCGCGTGCTGTGCCAATCCGGCTGCGCGATGATTCCGACCTTGAAGCCCTGCGCCGCCAGCACGCGCCCGATGATGGCCATTCCGAAGCTCGGATGGTCCACGTAGGCATCGCCGGTGACGATGATGACGTCGCATTGCCGCCAGCCCAGCGCCTCCATTTCGGCGCGGCTGGTGGGCAGAAAGACCGCGCGTGCAGCGGCCGGCGCATCGAGCGCCGGCCGACCGGCTTTAGCCGCTTTATGACAAAACAGGGGGTCGGCGGTTTGCATCGCCGCGAGTATAAGCCTGCATCACCCCAAAAGCCTGAACCAACCTACCCTCACCCCAAATCAACGGGGATATAGATTTGGGCATCCTCACGCTGGATCAGCACCGCGACGCTGTGCCCGGCACGTGCGACCTCGCGCTTCAGATCCGCAACGCTCGATACGCCCGAACCATTGACTCCGAGGATCACGTCGCCGGCTTGCAAACCCGCAGCCAGCGCAGGTCCGGTGACGTCTTCCACGACCAATCGACCGCGGGTGTGCAGTTCCTGCTGTTCATCCGGTTTCAAGGGCCGCACGGCAAGCCCCAGTTTACCGCCGCCATCCTGGCCGCCAGCCTTCGCGGCCTGCGCCGGCGTGTCCTCCAGCAATACGGTCTTGACCTTCACCTCGGTGGCCTTCTTGTCATGCCAGATTCCCAATCGCGCCTCGGTGCCGGGCGGCAATTGCGAAATCACCACGGGCAGGTCCGAAGAGTGATCGATATTGCGTCCGTTGACGCTGGTGATGATGTCGCCCGGTTTGAGACCGGCGTGCTCGCCGGGGCTCTCCGGTTCCACTGCGCTCACCAGCGCCCCGTGCGGCGTGTTCATTCCAAACGACTGGGAGAGCGGCTGGCTCATATCCTGGACGGCCACGCCGATGCGGCTGCGCGCCACCTTGCCGTTCTTCTGGAGCTGCTCCTTCACGTTGAGCGCGACGTCGATCGGGATGGCGAACGACATGCCCATATATCCGCCGGTGCGGCTATAGATTTGCGAGTTGATCCCGATGACCTGGCCGTCGAGATTGAATAATGGTCCGCCCGAATTGCCCGGATTGACCGCGGCATCGGTTTGAATGAAAGACACGTACGAACCGCCGCTCTCGTCGGGAGGCAGGGGACGATTGAGCGCACTGATCACGCCGGCGGTCACGCTGTTCTCGAACCCGAACGGTGAGCCGATAGCAATGGCCCACTGGCCCGGCCGGAGTTTGGACGGATCGCCGAAGTGGACGAACGGCAGGCCGGTGGCGGCGATCTTAATGAGCGCGACGTCGCTGCGTTTGTCCACGCCGATCACCTTGGCAGCGAATTCGCGGCGATCGGTCAGCTTGACGGTCACCTCCGAAGCGTCGGCCACCACGTGTGCATTGGTCAGCACATAGCCGTCGGCGCTGACGATGAAACCCGAACCGATTCCATGGCTGGGAGGTGCATGGTCCGGCCCCGGGATCTGGTGATGGTGAAAGAACTGCGACAAGGGATCGTCGCCCTCGCCCGATTCGCCCGCACCGGGCCCGCCGATGCCGATGCCCATTTTTTGCGCCTTTTCGGTGACGCTGATATTGACCACGGCCGCGCCGCTCTCGGCGACCAGTTCCGAGAAATCTGGCAACCCGGTGACGCGAGCCGATACAGGGGCCGCAGATGTCGGGACCGCCGCCGTAGGCACCGCCTTACTCTGGCTCAGCTCCGGCTGTCCGCCCTCGGCGCTCGAACGCTGATGGGCCACCACAACGATAAAAATGCCCGCCACCGCGGCGAGCGACCAAGTTCTCATGCTTCCCATTGATAAAGTCCTTTGCGAAAACGGTTGAGCTGATACGTCTGACCTCGAAGCTGGGGCGTTGGTTTCAATTTTTAAAGGAGCGCGGTGCAGTATTTGACGATAATTCAGCCTTTCGGGGGCTCAAAACGTGCACCCGGCCCCCGACAGACCCGGAAAATGTGAAATCTCGACGGGCGAATGGGGTGCCCGAGGGGCTACTCTCGCGTCATGACCGCTCCAGTCCTGTTGGTAGTGGGCGGCGATATCAAGCGCCTCCAGTGGCTAACCCATCATGTGACGAGTCATTGGCCGAACGCCCAGGTGACCACGGCGCCCGCCGAGGACTCCGTGTCGCTGACGGCGTTCGTCCAGGACCGGGCGCCCGACGCCGTCATCCTGCAGGTGGACTTCGGCGACGAAAGCGCGGCGCACAAAGGACTCGACTACGTCACACAGATGCTGAGTGCGCAGCCGAATGTGTACTGCATCGTGCTCGCTGAAAACGGCAGCGAGATGTCGGCGGTACGCGCCATGAAGAGCGGCGCCAAGGACTATCTGCCGCTGGCACGCATCAGCCGCGATTCGCTGCTGAAGGCGGTCGCGGAGGCGCACGTCAAACGCAGGACGGCTGTGCCGGCCGCCGACGCATTGCTCGCGCCGGGAATCGAAACCACGCAGGTTCGCGTGCCCGGCTACGCCATCGTGAAGGAGATAGCGACCAGTAATTTCTCATCGGTGTTCCTGGCGCGCAGCGAACGTCTGCGGCGCAATGTCATACTCAAGGTCATGAACCGCGGCACGTCGCCGCGCGAACTCGATGACGCAGACCGCTTCCAGCGCGAATACGAGATCATCTCCAGCATCGCGCATCGAGCCATCGCCGAGATCAACGATTTCGGCACGCTACCGGAATATAAGTATCTCGCCATGGAATACATCCCGTGCGGCGACCTTCGCGATCGGCTGCGAAATCCGCTGAGCATCGAGGAAAGCCTGTACTACCTTCGCAGCATCGCCGAAGCGCTTCGCGTGATTCACGTGTTCGGGATTTTGCACCGGGACTTGAAGCCCGCCAACGTGATGCTGCGCGAGGATAATTCGCCGGTGTTGATCGACTTCGGCTTGGCGCGCCGTTCGATGGAAGACGCGGACACGACCGGTGCCGGGCAGGTCCTGGGATCCCCCTACTACATCAGCCCCGAGCAATCGCAAGGGCAACGAGTGGATGCGCGCACGGACCTCTACAGCCTGGGCGTGATGTTCTACGAGATGCTGACGGGTCAGCGCCCGTACAACGGACGCAGTGCGATGGCCATCATGGCGCAGCACGCAGGCTCGCCGATTCCCATACTCCCGCCGAATGTTGCTTTGCAGCAGACCCTACTCGACCGCCTCATGGCCAAACGGCCGGAGGAACGCTACGCCTCGGCGGACGAGCTGCTGGCCGACTTGGGTCCCATGGTGGCGGCTGTCGCCTAGCCT
Source organism: uncultured Gammaproteobacteria bacterium (assembly GCA_963799885.1). Lineage (GTDB taxonomy): Bacteria > Pseudomonadota > Gammaproteobacteria > Steroidobacterales > Steroidobacteraceae > Bog-1198. Next base: position 213,718 of record CAWCYX010000012.1, read on the forward strand.
GTCCCCGCTCGCTGTGACTGGTGTCGCATTCAAGGCGCGGCGGCCTGAGCAACCTTCTTAGCCTGTGACCGCCATCCATTCGGCGGCCCGGAGTCTTTGGCACCCTGCTGCCCTATGTTCACCATGGGCAAGCGAAGGAAGCGCGAGAACCAGGCACCCGACGGGGTCCGCAGCGCGCTGACCGAGGCCGTCCTCAACAGCGTGCCGCACGGTGTGTTTCTGCTCGATGCCAAGGACATGATTCTGCCGCCGGTGTCGCGTGCGCTCGCGGCGCTGTTTCGACGGGAGGATTTCGCCAATCTCACGTTCGAGAAATTGCTCGCGCCGGTGGTCACGCCGAAAACTTTGACCGCGGCGAAGGACCACGTCGCCGCTTTACTGGGCGGCGCACCCGACACTCATTCCCTCGGCGACATCGAGGTCCGCTTGAAGAATCCGGACGGATCCTTCGACAGCGCGCACTACTCCTTCGAGTTCGACCCCATCGAGACAGCCGACGAACCCCCGCTCTGGCTGGTACGCGTCACCGATATCACCGCGCGGGTCCAGGCCCACAGAGAACTGGAGGAATTGCGGGTCCAGGTGCAAATCCAGGGCGAAATCCTGCGCAGCGTTTTGCAGATGGGTGCGGCTCGCTTCGGCGCATTCTTGCAAAAGACCGACGCCTCCATGAATGCCATCGGGACCGTGCTCAAGAAGCCGGCGCGCGAAGAAGCGGCGTTCCGCAACAAGCTCGAAGAGATTCTCAACGAAGTGGACCGCGTTCGGCGCGAAGCCGCGGCCTTCAGACTCACCGCCCTGGAAAGCGCGGCCCGCGTCTTCGAGGACGCGCTGCAGGATTTGCGCCTCCGCAGCGGACTCTCCGGCAGCAACTTCCTGCCCCTCGCCGTGAAGTTGGATCAAATGTACGGCCAATTCACCCTGGTGAAGACTCTGACCGCCGCGGCCGGGTCCCTGCAAGAGCCTGACGCCGCGGGCCAAATCCGACCGACCACCAACGGCGGCACGGCGATCATGGAAGCGCCGAACTTCACGGCGGCGGCTACGGAGCCCAAACCCAAGAGCATGCCCGGTGCGCACCAAGCCGCGCCTGCCGGCAGCCTCGGCAGCACCCTGCAGGCCCTCACGGAACACGTCGCCCAGGAACACAACAAACAAGTGCTGCTCGAAACCAGTGGATTGCACCTGGTGCCGCAGAAGTATGTCGCCATGATCAAGAACGTTGCCATCCAACTCATTCGCAATGCCGTCATGCACGGCATCGAGCCATCGGCGGTGCGCAAGGCTGCGGGCAAGAACATCCGCGGCATGCTGCGGCTCGAGTTCAGAACGAAGGATGAGAATTTCGAATTGCTGTTCGAGGATGACGGCTGCGGACTCATTCCGGACGAGGTGCGCGCAACTGCCATTGCGCGCGGCGTTCTCACCGAGGATGAGGCGGCCCGCTTGCGTGACCGGGAAGCGATCAAACTCATCTTCAAATCCCGCTACACGACGCTTGCCGAATCTCCGACCGACATCCGGCACGGCGGCGGCATGTCGCTGGTGCGGCGCTACATCCACGAGGCCGGCGGCAAGATTGCCCTTGCGAGCCTGGCCGGCCACGAGACTCGCTTCAAAATTATCTTGCCCGCGGCTGCCGACTCGCAAGCGGCTTAAATCCGCCGCGCTGTGGAGTTTGAATCCAGCCATAGCCTAGTGTGATTGCAGTGCGGATGATATGGTAGCAAGCGGCACGACCAACCGGATCGTGGTTCTCGCCCGTACGATGGAGTTACATTGATAGACCCGGAAGATTCGCGGACTGCGAAGAACGGTTCGCCGCTGTCGCTACTCAGAAAGCTAGTCCAAGAGTCCGATCCCGCCTTTTTCCCGATGCTACGCGAGGAAACGCGGCGGGCGGCGCAATTCGGTCAGGTGCTTTCGCTGCACAATCTCCGAAGGCGGGCTGAGGCCATTGGTCTCATGGCCGAAAAGCAGAGTCCGCTGCGCCTGGCATTGGTCGGTGGGGCGACGCTTCGGCCGCTGGCCGATCTCGTCGAGCACTTCGTGTCCGTGATGAATGGGTCGAAAGTCGAACTGATGGTCGGGGAGTTCGATTCGTACACCTCCGAGATCATGGATCCGCAAAGCAACTTGTACGCCTTCAATCCCCAGGTGATTTTCGTTCTGCCCGCCATGAGTCGATGTCTGTACAAGGGGTCGCTGGCCGACCCGCTCTCCGAGCAACGGGCCCAGGCCGAAGCTGTCGCCCAAGAACTGCTCGACTTGTGCCGGACCGCCCATGAACGGTCGGCCGCCCAGGTCATCGTCTGCAACTTTAGCCTTCCGCCGTATTTTGACCCTGGCCCCATGCGCTCTTCTTCCCTGGGTTCCGATTACGCATTCCGCAAATACGTCAACCTCCACATGGGTCTGCATCGCCCCAATGGCGTTCATATTTGCGATGCCGAATTTTTGTCGAATCGCCTAGGGACACTGAGATCCGTCGACCAGCGCGCTTGGTTCGAGAGCAAGCAACCGTTTTCGGCGGAAATGCTCGTACACATTGCAAAAGAATGCGCCGAGATCGTCTGGTCTCTTACCAATCCGGCCAAAAAGGTGCTGATTCTCGATTTGGACAACACTCTCTGGGGAGGGGTCATCGGCGACGATGGAATGGAGGGCATCGAGATAGGCACTACATCTCCTCGCGGAGAGGCATTCCGGCACTTTCAGCAATATGTCCTCTCCCTATCGCGCCGAGGCATCCTGCTCGCCGTCTGCAGCAAAAATGATCACGACAAAGCGATCGAGCCGTTCGCAACGCACCCCGAAATGGTGCTTCGTCTCGAGGATATCGTGAGCATCAAGGCGAACTGGGAACCCAAGTCGGAAAACATTCGACAAATTGCCGCCGATTTGAATCTCGGTCTGGACAGCATGGTGTTCGTCGACGATAACCCGGCGGAGATCGAAATCGTGCGGCAGTTCTTACCTGAGGTGACGGGAATCTGCCTTGGCGATGATCCGTCCCTGTTTACCGGGATTCTCCAAGACTCGCGGTTGTTCGAAGTCTCTTCGCTCACAAAGGAGGATCTGGATCGAGTGCATCTGTACAAGCAAGACTCGAGTCGACAGCGATTGCTCGATCAATCCACGGACATGGAGTCCTACCTGACGTCGCTCGAGATGGTCGGATATTTATCCAGATTCACCGCCGCTGACGTACCGCGAATAGCACAGCTCATCAACAAGAGCAACCAGTTCAATTTGACGACCGTGCGCCGGACGGAATCGGAGGTACTCGATATCATGTGCAGCGCTCAGCATGAAGCATTTACCGTGCGGCTCACCGACAAATTCGGCGAGCACGGTCTCATTGCGGTCGTGGTGGGAAAAGTCGAGGATGACGACTTCGTGATCGATACGTGGTTGATGAGCTGCCGCGTCCTGAAGCGCGGCGTCGAGCAAGAAACAATGAACGAGATCCTGCGCCTGGCCAGGCTGCGCGGCTGCCGTCGCGTCGTCGGCGTTTATATTCCCACCAAAAAGAACGGCATGGTTGGCGATCTGTACCCCAGTCTGGGCTTCTCCAAGTCTGAAACGGATCCGGACAGGTACGCGCTCGATCGCATTGAAGATTTGACCTTCAGTAGCCACATCAGGATTTGCCGGGGTGACGAATGAATACGGATGATATCTACAAACGGCTGCAAGGAATATTCGACAATGTGTTCATGGAGGAGGTGCGAGTCACTCCCGAGCTTTCGGCGGACGACGTCGACGAGTGGGATTCCGTGACTCACGTCTCGCTGGTGCTGGCCATCGAAGAAGAGTTCGGCCTGCGATTCAGGGTCGGAGAAGTTGAGTCCACCAAGAATTTGGGCGATCTGGTCAAACTCATCGCGCTGAGGATGAAGTAGCGGCGATGCATCCTGCCTTTCACTCGACCCGCGCCGCGGCAGGCTTCGGCGTGCTCTTGGCGCTCATCATCGCCCTGCCGCTGCTTCTTGGAATGATGGGGCTGCCCACACGCGAGCAGGCATTCGGCAGCTTGCCGACCGCTGCCGGCCCGGTTGGGATGATGAAGCAGCTGATCTTCGAGGACACCGGCCGCGCAGACGTGGTCTTCGTCGGGTCATCGCTCATCCGAGCCGACGTCCACGCGCAACGATTGGCGTGTCTTCTCAGCCGCGAGACCGGTCACCGCATGCGCGTCGACATCCTGGCGCTGAATTGGTCCGGGGCCGATCAGCAATACTTCTTGCTCAAGGACTACCTCTCGCATCATCCGCCGCCGAAACTCGTCGTGCTTCACATTCCTCAGGTTCACGCCTATGAAAACCGACCCCACCCGCAGGCATACCGGTGGCTTCGCTATGGCGATCTTCCGGAGTTGCCCGATGGATTTCCGCTGTTGTCGAAGCTCCAGCTCTATGGCGAGATGGTGTTGGGAGGACCGCGGCAACTGTTGTCGGTGATCCGGCCGAACCTCATCGGGCGAGAGGACGAAGATCCGCCCGAACCGTCCCGCACCGGCACGAGTCCGGAGACATCCTCCGACGCCGCCGCGGGTGCGGGCCGCCGATGTGGGGGCGGCTCGGCATCCGTGCCGCAGGCCGCGCTTGAACCGGCGACGTCGCCGCTATTTCAGATCGCAAAACCCAGATTGCTGAGTGAATACCGGTTTCCCATTGGGCCCTACCCCCTGTTTTTTATGAAGCGCATAGCCGATCTGGTGTCCTCCCGCGGCGCGGCACTCGTGCTGATCCACTTGCCGCTGGGCCGCGATCCCGTGTCGAGTACGGTGCAGGAAATAATGCCGTGGGACACCTTGTTCGGACCGGACATCAAGATCATCGCGGTGCCCAAGGACCGGCTGTTCGAGGGCCTCGACCCTGGCAAATTCTATCGTCCCGGCGACAATCATATGAATCCGAGCGGCGGAGAGAGATTCACCACGTCAATCGCGTCCTCGGTAGCGACGGCATATCTTGCCGCAAGCAACGATCATCCTGGAAATTGACGGCTCCGGTGTAGGGTAAAGAAAGTGAAACGCGAAAATAAAGCCGGCTTCAACGAGATGCTATCGCGAATGATTACCGGAATCGTACTACTGCTTTGCTTGTTTGCGGCGACCATGATGCTGTCGCTACACGAGGACTCTCTCAAAGTGGACGCCGTTTACCAGAAATTTTGATGCTAGAAATTCTCGTTTACTTATTTGCCAACCCGTCTTTGGCATTCCTTCCGGCGTTGATGCTGTTTCCGCTATTGGCGGCGCCGACGCTGTGGTTCTGTCGCGCAAAGCGGTACGGCAGGGTGCCGTTCGCGGTGGTCAATCTGCTGGCCGCCTATGTGGTGACCATCTCGCTAACCCAGGCCGCCATCGGAAAAAATTACCCGGATGGCGATACCCTCAAGGCCGCGTTGATTGCCTTTGCAGCTTACATTTCACTGGTGCTTGGCTCTTATGCCCTGCTCAGGAGCAGCAAGAAACGAGGCGGCCTATGGTTCGTTTTGGCATTGTGGGCACCCCTCCTGATGCTGGTATCGATCAAATATCTGCCGATCTACCAGACGCTGCACCTATCGAAGCCCGTGGCGCGGCTCATCGCCAATCCCGCGGTGACGTTCGTCGGGCTGTCCTACTTGAGTTTTCGGCTCAGTTATCTGGTGCAGGAAGTACACAATGGCGTAGTCGAAATGCCAAGTGTTTGGGATTACCTCTCGTTCGCTTATTTCCTCCCCACGTTGAGCGTGGGCCCAATCAGTCCGTTTCGACTCTTCATCGAATCCCTCAAGAATCCGGACCGCGCCCGTACGCCGATTGCAAGATCTCTCCAACGCGGTGTCGTCGGGCTCACAAAATACATTTTCATCGCCCCGCTCATCAGCAAGCTGTGCTATCGAAGCCTCTTGTTGGATGGACATCCGCATGCCAAATGGGATCTAGCCGTCGCGATCTTCGCGTACCCGATCTACCTATACTGCAACTTTGCGGGTCTGTGCGACATAGTAATCGGCGTCGCGGGAATCTTGGGCATTAGCGTCATGGAGAATTTCGATCGGCCGTTTACTTCGAGAAACTTTCAAGTCTTTTGGAGCCGCTGGCACATCAGCCTCAGCACTTTTATGCGCGACATGATGTTTACGCCGCTGGTCAAGTTTCTGGCGACCCGCTTTGGGCCCAAAAACTTGAATCACGCCGTCGCAATTTCCATTCTAAGCGTATTTCTCGTCATCGGCGTGTGGCACGGCGCGAGCGTCAATTTTGTGCTGTTCGGCCTTTCCCAGGGTCTGGGAGTAGCCGCGATTCATTACTCGACCATTTTCTGGAAGAAACGACTCGGCAAAGCCGGTTTCATTGCGTACCAGCAAAACCGCGCCATTTATGTCGTCGCGTGTGCCTGTACCTACACCTATTTTGCGTTGACCCTGATCCTATTCGCGAACTCGTGGGACGAGATTAAACAAATAGTGGCGGTACTCGTATAAAGCGCGGCAGTGCGCCGCTCGGCTCACTCGAGAATGGTCTCCTGCCGCGTATCGGAGGTCATGGTCGCTGCGACCGGCGCTTCGTATGGCGGCGGCCGGCAAGCAGCACCCCGACGACGAACATCGTGTCCCACCAGTCCAGATCGCCGCCTCCACCCTTGCTGGGCGGCGCCGTCACCGTCAGCAAAGTCGAGGCACTCGCCGAGTTGCCGCCGGCCGAAGCCGTCGAGAGGGCACTTGCGGCGATCGCGTTGGCATAACTGCCTGCCGTCGCGCTCTTGACGCTCAGGGTGATGGAACAACTGCCGCTGGCGGGAATAATGGCGCCCGCCAGAGTCACGGTGCTCGCAGAGCTGGTCAACGTCGCTGACGCGCCGCTGCAGGTCGTGGTCGGCGCCGGCGAGGCCTGGAGACTCAGATTGGCGGGCACGGTCTCGGTGAAGCCCGCTTGGGTCAAGTCGAAGCCGTTGGCGTTGCTGAAAGTAATGGTGAGCGCCGAGACGACATTCTCGCCGACGCTGGCCGGAGAAAAGGCCTCGACGACCGTGGGCGGCACCGGTGTCACGGTCAAAGCCGCCGGGCATGCGCTGGCGGCGGTACCGGGCGAGGATGGCGCATTGATTGTCGCCGCACCGCTGGCAGTGAATGAAACGCTGGCTGTGCTATCGGTGTGGCCGGCCGAATCGGTCACGGCAAGCATCAGGATGCCCGCAGTGCCGGTGGACGCCACCGTCACTTGTGCAGTCGCGCCCCCGGACTGAATGACGACCCCGCCGCTGGATGTCCATTTGTAGGACGCAATCGTAAAATTGCAGGCCGCCACACTCCCGGTTGCATCAAACACAGTGTTGCTGCTCGCGGATATCGCCGGAATCGGATCGAGCGCCGCCTTGACGGCGCTCAGCGCGTCGACCATACCCGCGCCGCACTGGCTGCCGTCGTTGGGGCAAGCGCATTCGCCGGATCCGTCGGTAGCCAAGCTTGGGCACACGGGAAGTCCGACCGGCTGCGGAAACGCCGAGGCACTGAACTTGATCCGTGCAATCAGTTGAGCGGGCGTCAAGTTCGCGTTCACCGCACGCATCAGTGCGACAATGCCCGAGACGATGGGCGCCGAGAAGCTGGTGCCGAGGTTGACGTTGGTTTGATCCGTGTAACCATTGGTTGAGGGCGTCGTCAGCCCGAAATTGACGGTGGTGTCGATGGACCGCAGGCACGCGCCGGATGCGTTCACGCAGTTACCGGCGGGGGCTGCGACGCCCACTTCCTTACCGAAGCTGCTGTAGCCCACTTTGGTGCCAACGTTGCGCAGCCCGGCGACCGCCAGCACGCCACTGCAGTTGCCCGGGGCATCCACGGGGCCGCTCGCGTTGCCAGCCGAGGCGACGACCAGCACGCCCATGGTGGCCAATGTATCGACCACGTTCTGATACGCCGAGGGACAGCTGCCCTTCCCGCCCAAACTCAAATTGACGATGTCGGCGGAATACGGATTATCCGGAACCCCCGAAACCGGCATGCCCGCAGCCCATTGCATCCCGGCGATGATGTCCGAGTCGTAGCCCCCGCATTTGCCCAGCGCCCGGACCGGCAACAGGTAGGGGCCCCAAGTCATTCCGGCGATGCCGACGCCATTGTCGGTAAGTGCGCCCAAGACACCGATGACCCGCGTGCCGTGCCACGAGCTGTCCGAGACCGGGCAGGTCGCCGCCGGGAACAGGGTGGTGTTTTGCTGATCCGTGCTGTTGATCCAATCACCCGGATCGGACGGGTCCGGATCCCAGCCATCGCCGTCGTTGGCGATGAGGAAGGTGCCCAAGGCTGCCCCTGACGTCGGATTGTAGTCTTGATCGACGAAATCGTAGCCCGGAAGCAGTCGCCCGCCGAAGCCGGCTCGTGGGGAGTCGAAGCCCGCTCGCAATAAATCGGGATGATCGAAGCGGACGCCCGTATCGACGTCCGCAATGACAGTGCCCGTGCTGCCCGTGGTAATCGCCCATGCGGATATGGCGTCGGTCGCGGATAGATCCTGGGTCGCAACGCCGTTCACCAGGATGGTCGCCGCACTGGGTGTCTGCATGAACCACTGCCCGCTGCGCATGCTGGTGTTGGTGGTAGCAACATCGGCGGGCGCACTGAACAGCGGATCGTCCGGAGGCAGCGAATGCGCATAGCGGCGCTCATCGACATCGGCAAACTGGACAGCCGGATCGCTCCGCAACTTCTTGAGAGCTGCAATGACCTCGGCGCCGTAGAGAGTCTTTCGCAGGAACATGACATGCATGCTTGGCGTCATCTGCCGCGACCGGGCCATCGCCAATCCGGTCCGCTGGGCGAGATCAGCGACGTCCGCGTCCGACGTCTTGGCTTGGGCTATGTTGACACTTTGCGCCTGCCGGCGGAGCTTGACTGCCTGGACCACGGTGTTGCCGGCGGTCGCGCGAAGACCCACCACCAAGCGGCTGGCCTCGGGGCCGATCTGGACGGCGGGCGAGCGCACCGGGTTCCATTCCGGATGGGCTGCGGCGGCCGGATCGGACTGCAGGCACATAAAACCGCCGCAGGTGAGCGCGAGCAGCAGCCTTGCAATTCCTGGCATAAACACTCCAAAACCTGGAAACGGGGCGAAATCGTCCTTCCTCATGACGCTCCGCGCACGCAGCCTAGCAATAATGCAGATGCCGGAATGAGACCTGCGACCGCAAAACCAGCGCCGATTCTCGGCAACGCGCCGCCTTGGGACCAAACGTCGGTGGCTGGCGACAAGAGACCCGCGTCCGCCACGCCAACGGGTAGAATGGGGATCAGGAATTCATGAATTTTTCGAAGGATAGATCAATGACCTACGACAATCGGCAGTTCTACATCGACGGGGCCTGGGTGGATCCGGTCGAACCCAAGGAATTTCGCGTGATCAATCCCGCGACCGAAGAGGTCGCCGGAACGATATCGATGGGCGGTCCGAAGGACGTTGATCGCGGCGTGGCGGCGGCTCGGCGCGCTTTCGACGGCTATTCCAGGACTACCCCGGCGGAGCGACTCGCCCTCCTGGAGCGCGTCCTGGCGGCCTACAAGGCGCACTACGACGAGATTGCCCTGGCGATATCCACTGAAATGGGCGCGCCCATCACGCTGGCGAAAGGTTCGCAGACCCGCATCGGGGTGGGACACATCAGCGCGATGATCGAAGTGTTGAAAACGTTCAAGTTCGAGGAATTGCACGGCACCACCCGGCTCGTCCAGGAGCCCGTCGGGGTCTGCGCCCTCATCACTCCGTGGAATTGGCCGATGAATCAAGTGGCGGCCAAGGTCGTCCCAGCCCTCGCCGCGGGATGCACGATGGTGCTGAAACCGTCCGAATATTCTCCTTTCAGTGCAATTCTGTGGGCAAAGGTGATGCACGAGGCCGGCGTACCCGCCGGCGTCTTCAATCTCATCAATGGCGACGGCCTCCATGTGGGAGCACCGCTCTCCTCGCACCGGGACGTGGACATGGTGTCCTTCACCGGCTCGACTCGCGCCGGTACCGAAGTGGCGAAGAACGCGGCGGCTTCGGTCAAGCGCGTGCATCAGGAACTCGGCGGCAAGTCGCCGAACGTGCTACTGGACGACGCCGATTTCGAGCGCGCCGTGAAACAGAGCGTCCTCCATGTATTCCAGAATTCCGGGCAATCCTGCAATGCGCCGACACGCATGCTGGTGCCGGCCTCGAGGATGGCCGAGGTCGAAGCCATCGCCAAGCGGGTGGCGGACGCGGTGATCGTCGGCGATCCCAGCTCCGAGAAAACCGCTGTGGGTCCCGTGGTGTCGAAACTGCAGTTCGACCGCGTCGAAGGGTACATCGAAAGGGGCATCGCGGAAGGGGCGCATCTCGTGACCGGCGGGACCGGCCGCCCGGATGGTCTCGCCAAGGGTTACTTCGTCAAGCCGACTATTTTCTCCAGCGTCCGCAATGACATGACCATTGCACGTGAGGAAATATTCGGCCCGGTGTTGTGCATACTGCCGTATCAGACCGAGGACGATGCGGTCCGGATCGCCAACGACACGCCCTATGGCCTCGCGGCCTACGTATGGTCCCAGGACAACGTTCGCGCACGCCGGGTGGGTAATCGCATCCGCGCCGGGCAGGTCGCCTTGAACGGCGCCTACGGCGATATGAAAACACCGTTCGGCGGCTTCAAGATGTCCGGCAACGGGCGCGAGTACGGCGAATTCGGGCTGCGGGACTTCCTGGAGGTCAAAGCACTCATCGGAGTCGACGCGGCTTGATTGCCGACGACCGCATGATTGCCGACGACTAAGGTGACCGAACCCGCTCTTCTGCGGCTCGAGAATCTCACCAAGCGGTACCGCCGCGATCGTCAACCGGTGTTCGAGGATCTGAATCTCGAGCTGGCCGACGGCGAATACATCGCGGTGATGGGCGAATCGGGGGTGGGCAAGTCGACGCTGCTTAATCTGCTGGCCGGACTCGACCGCCCGGACTCCGGCCACGTGCGCTTCATGGGTATCGATCTGTCCGGCCTGGACGACGACGCGGCCACCCTGCTGCGTCGGACATCAGTGGGATTCGTGTTTCAAGCCTTCCACGTGCTGCCCTATCTCACGGTAGAACAAAATGTGGCTCTTCCCCTGGAGCTATTGAGCGTCGCGGCGCCGGAACGAATTCACCGCACCGCCGAAATGCTGGAGGGCGTCGGGATCGCTCCGCTGGCACGACGCTATGCACGCGAACTCTCCGGCGGAGAGGTACAGCGCGTCGCCATTGCCCGTGCGCTGGTGCACAAACCGCGGCTGATATTGGCGGATGAACCCACCGGCAATCTCGATCCTCGCAGCGCAGCGCAGATCCTGGAACTGCTTCGCACGCAGATCAAGGCGAACTCGGCCGCCGGAATATTGATTACGCATTCTCGAACGGCGGCGGAGACGGCCGATCGAATCCTGCTACTCGATGCACGTGGATTGCGATGTCTGGAGAACGGTGGGTGATCCGCGGTATTCGCGCCCGCCGTTCACTGCGTATTTGGCGCCTGTTGCTGGCCGCACAGTTTCGCGAGCAGCCTTGGCGCCTCACGGTCACCGTGCTCGCCATCGCCCTGGGTGTGGCACTGGGCGCGGCAGTGTATCTGGTCAACATTGCGGCCCTCAACGAATTCGGATTGGCGACGAAACGGTTGGTGGGTGAAGCCGATGTGGTGGTACGCGGGCCTCGTGACGGCTTCCCGGAGTCGTTGTATCCCACGCTGGCCGCCGATCCGCAGGTGAAGGTCGCCAGCCCCGTACTCGAACTGGAGGTGGCTCTGCCGGGACGGCGCGAAACACTCAAAGTACTCGGCATGGACGCCTTCCCTGCCGCGTCCCTGCAACCCGCACTATTCGCCGATATTGCCGATGGATTGTTCGAACTGTTCCAAGCGGACGGCATTTATTTGAGCAGCAGCGCCGCCCAACTGCTGCAGGTGCGTCGGGGCGACACCTTGCCCGTGATCATCGGCAGCGCTCCCAAGCCGTTGCATGTCCTCGGTGTTCTATCTGAAATGAGCTATCCGCAGGCGCTCGGGCTGATGGACATCGCCTCCGCACAATGGACCTTCGGCCAAGTGGGCCGGCTGAATCGTATCGACTTGCGGGTCGCTCCCGGCCGCGACGTCGAGTCGTTTCGACGGGAGCTTAGTCGACGGCTGCCGGTGGGTGTATTTGCAGTCGCACCCCAGGTGGAACGCGACCGGGCGGTCACGGTAACCCGGGCCTACCGCGTCAACTTAAATATGCTCGCCCTGGTTGCCCTATGGACCGGTGCATTTTTGGTTTTCTCCACACAGTCGCTGTCCGTGCTGCGCCGGCGCCGTTCGTTGGCGCTGTTGCGTGCGCTGGGCGTCACCCGCGGCCAACTGCAGGTTGCTCTGATCGGTGAAGGCGCCGCTCTCGGTGCGATCGGTTCGCTGCTCGGGGTGCTCATGGGCGTTTTGGCCGCAGAGGCCATGCTGCGGCTGCTGACGGGCGATCTTGGCAATGCGCAGCTGCACGTGGCGGGTGCCTCGTTGCGCACCGCGCCGTGGCCCCTGCTCGCCTTCCTGACAATCGGGACGGGGGTGTCCGCCGTGGGTGCGTGGCTTCCGGCCCGCTCTGCCGCACGGCAGTCCACGGCGCTCGCGCTCAAGGGCGGCGATTACGCCTATGCGCCGATCGCGCGGGGCAGCGCGTATTCAGGCATTGGACTGCTGATGAGCGGCGCTCTGCTGGCGGGGCTGCCGCCTACCGTCGGCCTACCCGTGTTTGGCTACTTGAGTATCGCGGCGCTCCTGTTCGGCGCCGTGTTGTTGGTACCGTCGCTCACGGTCAAACTCTTGACGTGGGCGCCCCGGACGAAACGGGTGGTCGTGGATACGGCATTGGCTCAACTCCGGGAGAACGTGGGGCTTTCGACGTTGAGTCTCGCCTCCATCATCGTCAGTTTCAGTCTGATGGTGGCAATGGCCATCATGGTCCATTCATTCCGTGAATCTTTCGATCATTGGCTGGGCAAATTATTGCCGGCCGACTTGCAATTGCGCGAACCATACGGAAACGACACGGCGTATTGGTCCGCCGCCGATCAGGACCGGCTGCGGGCGCTCGACGGTATTTCGCTGATCGAATTTCGCCTCACCCGTCAATTGTTGTTGGATCCGGCGCGCCAGCCCGTAACCCTGATCGCCCGCAACTCGAGTTCTGCCGAAGTCGACGCCGCATTACCGATGGTGGCACGTATGACGGGGGCGCCGGCGCAACCCGCGGAGCTCGCATGGATTTCGGAGGAGCTGCAGGATCTCTATGGGTTCAAGCTTGGAAGCCGCATCGAATTGCCGCTTGCCGGGCGCAGCCGGTCCTTCACGATTGCGGGGATCTGGCGCGACTATGCACGAGCTTCCGGTGCGATCGTCATCACGCGTACCGCTTATATCGCGGCAACCAACGATCAGACCGCCAACGAGGGATCGATTTGGCTCGACGGGCGGGTGAGTGCCGTCGCCACCGAGGCTGCCGTCCGAGCCTGCTTTGCGCGCCCCGACTCGCTCGAGATCTTGACCAGCAATGCGGTTCGCGAGCGCTCCTTGCAGGTCTTCGATCGAGCCTTCGCCATTACCTACGCGCTCGAGATCATTGCCGTCGGCATCGGCCTCACCGGTGTGAGTTTTGCGGCGGGTTCCACCGCCCTCGCCCGCCGCGCGGAGTTCGGGATGCTGCGGCACATCGGCATGCAGCGTCGACAAGTGGTCGCCATGCTCGCAAGCGAAGGCATCCTCATGAGCGCGCTCGGCGTCGCGTACGGATTGATCTTGGGTGCGGGACTCAGCGTAGTGCTGGTGTTCGTCATCAATAGACAGTCCTTCAATTGGAGCATCGACTTTGCAGTGCCCTACTGGCAGCTCGGCGCGTTGAGCGCCACCCTGATCGCCGCAGCGGCACTCACCGCCGTGTGGAGCGGCCGCGCCGCCACGGGCCCTAGCGCGCTGCGCGCGGTGCGGGAGGACTGGTGAAGACCGCGAGCCCACGGGTCTCGACGCTTATGGCGCTTATGGCGCTGATGGCGCTGGCGGCGCTGACGGCGCCGGCGGCGATCGGCGCGCAGCCGGGCATTGCCGCCGCTGCTCCCTACGCCGCAGTGACCCCGGATCGATCGATGGTCTTTCCCGCGGATTTCGGCAGTCATCCCCGGTTCCGTACCGAATGGTGGTACGTAACCGGGTGGCTAACGACCCGAGGGGGCGAGCCTCTCGGCTTTCAAATCACTTTTTTTCGCACGAAACCGCGCATCGACGACGCCAATCCGAGCGCGTTTGCGGCCCGTCAGCTGCTGATCGCTCACTGTGCCATCAGCGACCCCAAGCGAGGACAGCTGTGGCAGGACCAGCGCATCCGCCGCGCGGGCTTCGGTCTTGCCCAAGCGACCGAAGGAGACACCAACGTCTCGATCGACAACTGGCTGCTCCGGCGGGACGCCGGGGCGTATGTAGCCAAGATCGCAGCCGAGGATTTTTCGATGGATCTGCAACTCTCCGAATCGCAGCCTCCGCTGCTCAACGGCGCGTCCGGATTCAGCCGCAAGGGGCCCGCAATCTCGGCAGCGAGCTACTATTACAGCTTGCCGCACCTGAGGGTTGCAGGGACGATCGCACGCAAAGGCAACACCGATTCCGTGGCCGGCGAGGCTTGGTTCGATCATGAATGGTCGAGCGAATACCTCGACAGCGAAGCGGTGGGCTGGAACTGGATCGGTATCAATCTCGATGACGGCGGAGCGCTGATGGCGTTCAGCATCCGGGGAACCCACGGCGAGCAGCACTGGGCCGGCGCAACGCTTCGCGACCCGGACGGTCGCGTGCAGGTGCTGCAAGCCGCGGACGTGAAGTTCCAGCCCCGCAGACGGTGGGTGTCGCCGAGAACGGGAGTCGCGTATCCGGTGGCATGGACGGTCCACGCGGGAACCAGGGAGATCGACATCGAGCCGCTGTTCGACAATCAAGAGAACGACACCCGGGTTTCGACCGGAGCGATTTACTGGGAGGGAGCCGTTCGGGCGCTCGCCGGGGGCCGGATAGTGGGTCGCGGATACTTGGAATTGACCGGGTACGGAGAGAGGCTGCGAATTCGGTGATGTGCCGACGCGCACGGGATTCGCATGATTTAGTCAAAAAACCTTCGCAGCAAGCGTCGCAAAAACGGCGGCACGATTTCGCGCATGATGGAGCGCAGCGTAGCGCCCGGCGTGCCGTAAAAGCGTGGGGCAAATATGGTCGTATGCGGCTTGACGCCCCCCGGTTGATTCGTGCCGCCCGTGTGATAGTAAACTATGAACGACTGTCTCATCCGGTCGGCAGGGCACGCCAGCGGCGCTGGAACCCCGTGAAAATTCGGATAAGCAACCTCGAACAATATGGTCCTATTGAACAAAGGCGCAACTGAAACCTCGGCGCGCTTGCCGTCGGGACTCCAAAGTTCGAGCTCACCGTGATATTCCGGTTGCCATGCTTTGTTCAAGAAAATGATCATGGCCAGACGCCGCGTGAGCCCCGTGTCGTACGCCACGCTTCGGTCGGCGTGCACATCGAAATAATCGCCGCGACGCATCACCGCAAATCCGCCCCCCTGCAGGTACGGGTCCGGCAACAATTGCCCAATACCCGTGATCTCCGTCAGAAAATACAGAAAGGCGGCAGAGTGCACAATTCCCACTATGTGGGTGCCCGCTTCACGCATCTCGGCTGCGGAACGCATTCTGACCGTGCGTTCGCGCGGGTCGCGATCGACGTTCACCCATTGCTCACCCGACATTTCCCCGATTTCCGACAGCATCGGGTCCAGAGAACTCTCGAAGAATAGACCATCCAGAACAACGTGCGGAAAGGGCTTCGCATTCCTGTACGCAGTCTTGATGTCATCGATGCTGGACGGAAACTGAACCTTTCCGTGCAGCAGTTCCCGGAAGTCGGGGGTGGTTGCCCGCGTCACGACCGGCCACCCTGGTCGAGGACGAGATCCGACGCGGATCTCCCGGATTCGGGGTTGAGAATTTTGTGGTAGATCGCGAGATAGGCGTCAATCGCGCGATCCGCGTCGAACCTCTTCGCCCAAGCGCGGCCACGCTCCGAACGCCGCATTCGATTTTCCGGCGATTCCGACAGCACCTCTTTCAAGACCGCCGCGCCGCGTGCGCCCCAGAAGTCGATGTCCTCGCCGTATTGAAGGCGGGGCAGGTAAAACGCAGCATCGCCCGCCACCTCGCTCATCGGTGGCTCGTTCGTGGTGATCACCGGACACCCACACGCCTGTGCTTCAACCAAAGGCCAGCCGAAACCTTCCGCAAGGCTCGGAAACAATAATACTCGAGAGCATGAGTATGCCGCCTGAAGTGCATGGCTGGTTAGGTGTCGCAGGAACCGGACACGGCCGTTACCGGCAACCTTGGACAGCTGAACATTTGCGGCTCCTGTGGGCGCGGGACTGACGCACCATAGAGGTAAGGGATTGTTCTCTCCAGCGGCATAGTGGGCATAAATCGATAGGACACCGGCAAGGTTTTTGTACCACTGGTTACCGCCGACGTGGATCAGGATTCCGTCGGGCGGAACCTGGTATCCGGCATCGCGCAAAACGCAGATCGCATCCTCACGCGGCATCGGTTCATAGGGAAAATTCAGACCGTTGTAGACGACGTCGGAAGTCAGCGCGTCTACGCCGCCAAAGCGCTGCAGGTCGTCACGGGTCCTTTTGGAAGCTGAAATGAAATGCTTGGCATGTCTGAAGCCGCGGCGGATGTACCGCTGGTACACCCGTCCGGTGAACGAGGTCGGATTTTCCTCGATGTCACCAAGAGCGGATCGCAAGGCAAGCAAATCGTGCACGTGAACCACGTGAGGCCGGGACTTCACCAGCGGCATCCACGGTCCCAGTGCTTGGTCGCAGAACACAAACAGCGTTTCGGTCGAGGTGCTCTTCAAGGCTTTGCGCACGGAGTGCGGAAACAATACGTACTGATCGAGGTAGCCGGCCCATTTCGCATGCTTGCTGGCGGCGAACAAGCGATGACTTTTTGCGGTTGGCGACCACATCGTCACTTCATGCCCCCGGGCCTCAAAGGATGATTTTAACATATGCGCAAAACGCGGCATGCTTTGCGAGCGCAGGAACTCCGGATGGCAGAATATGACAAGCTTCAAGAGGGTCCGACGCTGGCGGCACGCCCTGCCCGTACGATGCCCTTCGCGCAGTTCTCCACGGTATAGTCCGCGATCAGTGCGGCGCTGTTCTTGCCGAATTCCTTGCGCATTGCCGCATCCTGCACGAGTTGCGTCAATCGATCCACCAACTGTGTCTCGTCCGTATGGTCGACCGTAAAGCCGTTGCATCCCTCCTTCACCAGGTCCTTGCCGCATCCCACTTGATCGGACACGACGACCGGCAGGCTGAAATTCATGGCCTCGTTGACGACCAACCCCCAGGTTTCATTGAACCCCGACGGAAGGACGAAAATGTCCGCCGCCGTGTACGCGAACGGCAACTCGTCCTGATTTAGGAAACCCGGGAGTATCGTATTATCGATGCCGCTCTCACCGATTCTCCGCTCCAGTTCCGCGCGCAAAGCGCCGTCACCAACCAACATCAGCCAACAGGGTAATTTCTCCCTCACCTTTGCAAATGCAGACAACAGCATGAGGGGCTGCTTTTTCGGGATGAACTTACCGCAAAACAAAATCACCGGCGAATCGTTATCGATACGATAAGAGTGCCTAATCTCGCTGCGGCGCGGAGCGAGTTCGCTTGCCTTCGACGACCAGAAAGCGTTATCTACGCAATGGGGCGAGAAAAACAGCCGCTGTGGCGGTATGCCATAAAACCTCCAATATCGCCGACTTTCTTCGCCAACGTAGAGCGCCCAGGCACCCCGTAGAAACGTGCGCAGAAAGATCGCTTTTAGCATCCGCTTCCACCTGGGTCGCGGAGTCAGAAAATTCGTGTCGTCCCGAAAGAAAACGGGAATGCCCAAGAAAAAAGCGGCTATTCGGGCCAACCAGGCATTTGTACCGATGTAGCTATTGATCCAAATTACATCGTAGTGTTCCCGCACGACTTCGGCGAGCAAATCCCAATTAGGAGATTCGAACCTTCGGCCCGTCGGCTTTCCTTTTGAACTCGGGAGAAACCGATATTTGTATCCACCGAGCAGCGGGGTGCTCCATTCGAACTCTCTGCCGAACGCGGCGTCGAAATGCTTTCCGATCGACTTATCCGAAAAGAAGTAGACGGTGAAATCGATATCCGGATCCTTACTGATTTCCCGGTAAACCGGGACCAGATATTGAACCGGATGAGAAATAAGATGCGCTACCCGGACCTTCTTTCCGGAGACCCTTGCGGCGCCGAGGTTCGATTCTGAATTATGCAGCGGTGCGCCATTTTCTGTGACCGGTCGCTTCACGCGCGCAATCACGCTCATTTTCCCCAAACCCGGCGGCTTGGAATCCAAATCGCAGATTTTTCGGATCCGGTCAAACCGTCGTCGTGAGTTTCTGGCATCAGTTTACGCTTATCACTCCGTGCGGTTGCTACATCGGGCACAGCGCCTCGCATGATACCTCATCCTCATTTCATCCTCTATTTCCAACGGGTGGAACACCGGTAGGAAATATCCGACACCGGGGCAATCGTCAAGGCTCCTTTGGACCGAACGAGGCTGAGCCAGGGGACGATTAGGGCGAAGTACTCAATGATGCGTTCGACCATTTCAAACGCGAGAGTACCCAGGTTGTGCAAAGGGCCATCAGGAACTCCACCAAAAAGGTTGCCGCCGCCGCTGCCGCAATTCCAAACACCTTCTCCGTCAGATAGGCCACCAACAGCGCTGCGGCAGAGACGATCAAAAACATTGTTGCCAGGAGAGAATGTCTGTTTGTAGCAGTCAGCTTGGTGGAGCGAATCTGCCAATAGCCGGCGCAAATCGCGCTCGCTAACAACCAGGTAAACACGGTTCTATCAAAAGTGAGCTTGCCTCGACTCCAATGGTCCAGAATCATCGGGCCGAAGAATTCCAGCACAACGGCGCCAACCACTGTAAGCGGCAAAATTGCCCACAGAAGCTGCCTAATCAAGATATCTCCCTCGTGCTCTTTGCCGGCCCCAAAAAGCTTGGATATCTCGGGTGCCATCGACTTGCCGGTCAGAATGGCCATCTGGGCCAATAGCCGCGCCAGCGTTCGACAGGTGTTGAACAAGGCGACGGCGCCGCCGCCGAGTTGCGCACCCACCAGCACCACCATACCTTGCAGCACCAGCATGTTCCCGATCGGAAATGACAAGAATCCAATGCCGCTCCGGATCAGTTGTTTCACCAACTTACTATCGACGTGCTCTAAATTCCATTTGACTTCGGGTACGTCCCGCAGCGCGAAAAGAAATAGCGCGATGCACGAGACTACACGACCGCAGAGCAAGCCGATTGCCACACTCGTGAGGCTCCCGCCAACGTACAACCCCACGATACTGCCGGACCAGTCCACGATGCGGGCGGTGGTCAGAAGCAAGGTCACCTTGGGATATTTCCCGAAAGGCCGATAGGCGGAGTCGAACAATCCGCACGCCACATTGAGGAGAGCCGCGATTGCCAGAAGCGCCAAGGCGGCACGCTGGTCGAGACTTAGTCCAAACCCGAAAAACAGCAAAGGGCCCACGGCACACAGCGCAAGTAGCGGCACCATTACAAGTATGATGAAGATACTTGAATGGAAAACTTGATTTAACTCGGTCATCTCCCCCCGAGCCCGATGCATCGACATCATATTTCCGCCGGCTGTCACGATGCCGAAGTCGGCGACTGTCAGGTATATCGGGATCGCAGACAGCACGATCCATTGACCGTACTGCTCGGTGCTCCATCGCGCCAAAAAAATGGGGAGCGTCACGAGCTGCGTTAAAATAGTCACCCCTTGCGCATAAAAATGTGCCGCGACTCCTGCAGCCACACGTAACTTGGACTGGCTCACGGGCTCTCGCGGCGGGCAGACGCCCACCGGTCAACATGCGTCGACATGACATCCAGAGCGGTTTCGAGATTAATTTTCGACCTCCAATTCTCGGACCTTCAAGACTATCATGTATTCGTAAATGGCTTGCAGAAGCGCATATCTGAAACCGGCGCGGCCGTCCAAAAAACCCCGCTTCGCGATATAGAGGATGAGGAATTTCACCAACGGGCGCAGCGGAATGCGGTAAAAGAATTCCTTTTGATGAAACCGCCGTTCGTGAAAGTCACGCGCTGACAGTGCCTTCAGCAAGGAGAAGGACGTCTCGCGGCGGCGATTCTCGATGATTTGTCTTGCCTCGAGGGAGCTGTATGAATTGTGCCGGTCCAACCAGTGACTCATGCCCTTGCTGAAGGGAAAGTGGTCGAGAAATCCGGACACTGAACCGACGGGACCGTCGGCGATCGACACGGGGTTGACGAGTCTTTCGTAGCGCATTTTTTCGGGCCGAAACAGCCGCAGATAAAATGACGAAGTCTGTACGTGCTTGAGCCAGGTGCTCATAAGGAAGTCGCGGCGTTGTACACGGAAAGCGACCAAGTCCCCGGCATTGTCTACGGCTTGCCGAACCGAATCGATCAGTTCGCGGGTCATGCGCTCGTCAGCGTCTATGTAGAAGACCCAGGGATTCTTGAACTGAATATTTCTCAATCCCCAGTTCTGATGAGCTGCCCAGTTGTCAAAATGCCGCTGAACTACACGCGCACCAAAGCTCTCCGCGATGCGCAGCGTGTCATCCGTACTATACGAATCGAAGACCACCACGTCGTCGCTCCAGGAGACCGAGTCCAGGCATTGCGGCAAGTCTTGCTGCTCGTTTTTTGTCAGAATCACGATTGATATCGGCACTCCCGCTATGGGGTCACTTCGTGTCGGACTCACCGGACAGCACCTCCTGATAATGTTTGACAAAGCGCGGCGCAGCCACGTCCCAGTCATGCTCGCTCGCGGCCTGTCTCGCCTCGTCGGACATGGTATGAGCCTCCTGCGCATGCATCGACAGGAATAACTCAAGCGCCGCCAGGTCCTGCCCGCTGCCGTCGAACCGCTGCAGCCAACCCGACACGCCGTGCGAGACGAAAGTATTCAATGGCGACATGTCGCGGCAGACGACGATCAGCCCTGCCGCCATCGCCTCCACCACGCTGAGTCCGAAACCCTCATGCTCGCTTGCGGTGATGTACACGCTGCGGTCTGCCAGTTCAGCCCGCAACGCCGCATCATCGAGAAACGGCTCGAAGCGCACGACGTCCGACATCTGCATCCTTTCGACCTGAGCGCGTAATTCCGGCATGAGTTGGTCAAAATCCCGGCCGCATATGAGCAGGTCGATCGGATGACCGAGCCGGCGTGCGTGAGCCGCGTAATCGATGATCAAATCGACGCGTTTGTTGCGCGACAGCCGGCCCCAGTAGATCCAACGATTCAAGCCCTTGCGCCCCGACGACGGTACCGTATTGAAGCGCTTGACATGAACGCCGTTGCTGCAAAGATAGATACGATCCGCAAAGCGCTTGAAGTAGTCAAAGTCAGCGATGCTGGTCGCCAGAACGCGGCGATAATACCCGGCAGCGCCGCGCAGCAACGTAGCCTCATAGGTTTTCTTAAGCATGTAGCCACGGTCCGTGTGCCAAAAGCCACCGTGAGTGCTCAGTATCGCGGGAGTTCCTCGGCACGTTGATCGTACGTTGGCGGTAATGGCCAGCAGCTGGGGGTCGTGCACATGAAGCAAGTCGTAGCTACGGGCCAGCGATCGTAGCGCCGGCGCCCAACCGATCACACGGTTGCCCCACAACGGTACTCGATGCACATCGACGCCCTGCACGGTCTCGGCGGCGTGAGCCAGGCCCGCAGCCACATGAGCTACGTCCATTTTCACCCCGAGATCGCGAACGCGCAGCGCAAGCTCGAGAACCGTCTGTTCCAGTCCGCCCAGTTGGGGGAAAAACGTCGGCGTAATCGAGAGCACCTTTATTACCACGACCGGCTCATTTCCCGCGAGGCTCCGTCTTCGGCTTGAGTTGCCGTGGCCTGATCACGCGTGCCGGGTTTCCGGCGACGACGGTCCAGGGGGGAACGTCCTTGGTCACGACGGAGCATGCTCCCACGACCGCCCCTTCTCCGATGGTAATTCCCGGGCCGATGAAACAGCTCGCAGCCACCCACGCTTGCCGGCCGATGGTTATGGGGTGGTAGATCAACGGCATTGTGGGGTCTTCAAAATCGTGAGTGGCACTGCAAAGGTAGGTCTCCTGCGACACGGTCGCCTGTTCGCCAACCGTGATGAGCGCATAGTTGTAGACCTCGACGCCGCGGCCCAGGGTGCAATACCGGTGTAGCGTCAAGCTCCAGGGATGCCACACTTTGACGCCGTCCATGACGAGCACAGAGTGCTCGATACGTGCGCCGAACAACCTGAGCGCGGCTACGCGCAGCGGCGAAAGCCAGCGGCCGCTGCCGCGGACGAAGAGCAACTTGAATGGGCCCCAAAGAACCCGCCTAAGTTTCACGGAAAAAGGCCAACCCGACGGCGCGAATTGAAGCTCCACCCTAATGGGATCCTCGGGGTCACCGTCCGTTTCAACGAGCGGGTCCCGACTCATGTCAAGCGTCCATCGCCAGCGGCGACGTGGAATGCTGCATAATTACATCGAGTAGGCTGACCGCCATGGCATCGACGGTGAAGCGGCTGCGAAACAACTCGCGGGCATTTTGGCCCATCAGTTGGCGTTCTTCTCCCGTCAAGGACAGCCATTCTCGCAACATCTCGGTGGTGCCCGCCACGGTGTCGGGCGCAATCAATCCAGCGCCGGTCGACTTGATTTCCCGCCAAATGTTGACCTTGTCCGATACTAATGCTGGAACCCCGCAACCCAATGCTTCTGCCACCGCAATTCCAAAATTTTCTTGGTGAGAGGGCAGCACAAATGCCTCGGCGCAGTAGAAAGCGCCCCACTTCGCCTCATCACGCAACATGCCGGGCCAACTGATGCGGTCTGACACGCCGAGTCCGCGCGCCATCTCCTTCAACCGGCTCGTCCAACCGGTTTGGTCGGGGCCGGCAATGATCAAACGCAAAGTGGATTCCGCGGCCGCGACGCCGGCGAACGCCTGGATCAGGAGGTCACAGCCTTTCTTTTCATGGATGCGGCCGAGAAACAACAGAATCCTTTGGCGCCGAAGCTCGGGGTGCGCAGCGAAATATTTGTCGCGTAGCTCTGCCGAATTATCGGGCGGAGCGCTGGTGCCGTATGCGACCACCTCTTCTGTCGCCCGATAGAGCCAAAATGACTGTCTGGCCTGTATGCGCTCCTCTTCGCTGGTAAAAAGCACAGCCCTGGCGTCACGCAATACGCGATATTCGGCCCATGGCCAGTACAGCCATTTTTTGATGTGCTTGAACGGATAGGCCCTCTTGAACCAAGGGTCCAGCATCCCGTGAGTGAATATGTAATAAGGCACACCGATTTTAGTCAAACCGCGCCACGCACCAAAACTGTGGTATTGCCATAGCCCGTTGATGATAACCGCATCGAAGTCGCTCGCGTTCGCGCTGAGCCAGGGAACCAGCCGGCGATTGTAGCCATAAGCGCCAGTCGAGGGTCCCAGCGCATGCACTTTGAGCGGAAACTCCTCGAGAAAACCTGATCGAGGGTCGTCGAGCGTCACCACGTCGACAGAATGGCCGAGCTGCTGCAGCCGTAAGCCGCGTTGGCGCACCCCCTCCATCGGGCCGCCGCCGTTAGGATTCACGCTCGACAAGATGTGCAATAATTTCAAAAGTCATGTACTCCGAAAATCCAATGAACGCCACCCGGCCGCCTCTCTGGCGAAGTATTGATCGACGGAAAGTCGGAGTTTCTTGTCAATTTCCCCGTCGTGGCGCGCCTGGATGTCGCCATAGACGTCTGCCGCGGTCGAGACAAATTTTCGCAATCGTTTTGGAGATGCTGTTGACACCAGAACACGGTCAATGGCAGTGCCGAAAAGCACCGCATTCAGCAGGAGCGCACTCGTTCCCAGCGGATCCGACACGTATCGCTCAAGCGCGGGCACTGTCTCGAGAATTCCCGCTTCTCGGACGCAATTCTCAAAAACTTCTGAATTGATCCGACGAAATAACCCATGGCCAATAAATAATCGCGAGTCGCCCACGTCGCGCACCGGTCGCCCAATTGCAAACTGCGCAACATCTCCGAATCGCGGTAATTCCTCCAATCGAGAATGAGTGCCAACTCCTACCTTCACGATCTTCCCTTCGCTAATCAACTCACCCATGAGTCGCGCCACATCCGGTGTCGGGTCCGACATACGTGGCTCGTGCAACATCAGGCAGTCCAAAAAATCGGTTTGTAATGCCTCGAGACTTCTCTCTACGCTCCGACGCATCAAAATTGGGTCGAAATTGCCATATCCGCGTGGCTTAATCACGTCCGCTTCCCGTGCACGACGTTTTCGCTTCAGCTTATTGACCGCAACGTCCGGTAGGATCGCTCGAACGGAAGCGAGAACCACCCCACGAAGCTGCGCAACCGTGCTCGGACGGGAGGCATATAACCCGACCTTCGTACACACCTGCACCTCGCTTCGCACGCCATGCAAACCCCTTCCGAGAATTGCCTCCGACGCGCCGTAGTACGGTGCGGTGTCGAAATATCTGATTCCACAACGCAGCGCTTCAGCTAGCAACCGGCGAGAACTCGATTCCTCGAACCCCCCTCGGAGGCGACCGCAACCGAAGCCAATTCTCGCCAATAGATCCTGCACAACGAACCCGATCAACGGTGAAGTGGTCCTGATAAATCTTCGCCAGCCTTTCGCTCGCCCGACAACTGATCCACGGTAATTACCGGTCCCTGCCGGATCCATAAGGTAAAGAGCAGCAGCAATGACAACAGAGATGTTGGGTTACCGATCGCCAAAAGATACCTGTTGAAGACGGACTCTACGATCAAGAACGTCATGAACGACGCCACCAATACCAGAGCACTGGCGTGGCGACTCTGTGGTGACGTCAACTTGAGTGCCTTGATCGGGGAATATGCAAACACCAGGATCACGGCGGCGCCGATGAACACCCCGCTGTCCAGCATTATGGTGATATAAGAACTTTCGGTGGAAAAGCCGATGACATTTGCATTGGAACTGCGAAACCCCCCTCCAAACATGAACCTGATCGGATCATTGAACAGCACGTCGATACCGCGTGCCCAAAGGGCTGTCCTCCCTGAGCCGCCGGATGCCAGTCCGCGAGTCTCCGAATCGAGTTCCAACATTCGAGAAAAGTACGCCGCGATTCTGCCGCTGAACGCCAGGCCGAGAATGACGAATGTGATAGTTCCCAGCTTCATCCATTTCAATGAAAAAAAACGCTTGAATCCATACTCCACAAATATCGCCACGAGCGCCGCCACAAACAGCGCAATGAGCGAGGAGCGGGACGACGCAGCCAACACGAAGAGGCACGCGAGCAGCGCTCCGCCTCCCATTGCCAGGCGTTCGATGCCGCTGTTGGAAACCATTGCGCGGCGCATCATCAAAATCGACCCCGCGCCGAATATATAGCCGATTAGGTTCGGGGCAAGTCCCATAGGCATGAAGCGATCCATTGCCCCCCCAGCGCGTGGTATGAGTGCCGCAACCGCGTCCTTACGGTCGACGGCGATCGCAGTGAGTACGCACAGCATGGCCACCGCGGCACCAACGTCCATGAGCCTCTCCAACGATATCGCCCTGCAGACGATGGAGATGACCAAAATAGTACACAGAAACACCGCGGATACCACTACGGAATCCTCGTCGACGAGCATCGCGACAGCGACATAGGCAATTCCGACCACATACATCACGATCTCCGGCGCCGACAGCGGGATCGCCTTGAACCGATCGAGGACGACCGCCCAAGCCGCCGCACCAAATAGCAGCACGAGCGCCAGCACTTGCATGGCGGGTCCAACGCCCGCAAGACCGGCAAATAGGGACAGGTAGCAAGCAGCCCCAACCAGAAATTCAATCATGTCGCTGGCCTCCCATTCATCGAATGACCGCGCCTATCCATCAGATAATCGCTCAGTCGGTGCGCCAGCGCCATGGCCGTGTAGGTGGGATTGGCAAAGCTGGAACTCGGAAAAACCGCTGCCCCTGCCACGTAGAGATTTTCGGTCCCAAACACCTTGCAGTTTGGATCCACGACGCCTTTCTCCTCGGTGTGCGCCATTCGCGCCCCGCCGCATTGATGGTAGGAATCAGTAGCCTCCCTCAGGACTGCGAGATCGCCGGAAGAAATTCCGGGTAATGCGTTGAGTTTGGCGCCGTACCCGTCTCGTAGGAAAATCCCGAGCTCCGTAACGAACGATAGTAGGCTCTTCATTTGCAGCGGTTCGTCGACCGCCCAATGCAGTCGAGCAAGCGCATCTCCGAATCGATCCGTCTTATCTGCGTCAAGCGTTATTCGGCTTTCCTTTAGGGGCCGCTGTTCACAGTGCGCTATGATGCTGATCCCACGGTCGGCCATTGCGAGAATCCGCCGGTGCCGGACATATCTCCAGATGAGCGGGAACCACACATGGCTCAGCGCCGCCATGCGCATCAGGCTCTTCCACGGTTTATCGATCCTCGATCCGGTGAGAAGCGATCTGAAGAATTGCTTCAGCATCTGAATGTCGTCTCCAAATGACGAGTCAAATCGTACGGTGCAAGCGATGTTCAGGCTGCCGAGTTCGCGAAGAACCGATGTTCTCAGTCTCACCTTTGGCTGATATTTGTGTCCATCGATAACCACATTCTCGAAAAGATCTGAAAACGCTTTTTTACTCTTCAACTCAACTTGACCCAGAACCAAATCCAGATGGTCTTGAAAATATCGGCCGATATTCGAGTTTTGCGCCCATGGGACATTGCGTGACTTTTTTGCCGAGAGCAAAAGCAGCCGGGAAATCTCGATCGTGCCGCATGCCAGTACCACGTCGCGGGCGCAAAATTCGCGGCGCTCGCCATCACCGCAGACGGCCTGGATACCAGTGATCTGCGAGCCATCCGGCCCACAAAGTATTTGCGAGGCGTGGCATTTTGGTGCCACGGTTAACGTCGCTCGATTTTGTAAATCGCCGGCGAACCATCGCGCCAAGTTGGGATCGCGGAGCCAGCGGGTGAAGTATATTTCGCATCCCGACGTGTCCCGGCTTCGATCGTACTTAATCTTGCTCTGCACGCTTTCGTCACTCAGGTACTGCAGGTCGAGATCCAGCATCTTCGCCACGTTGGTATAGGCACT
This sequence comes from uncultured Gammaproteobacteria bacterium, assembly GCA_963799885.1. GTDB lineage: Bacteria > Pseudomonadota > Gammaproteobacteria > Steroidobacterales > Steroidobacteraceae > Bog-1198. The sequence goes on from CAWCYX010000012.1 coordinate 241,036, forward strand.
CGCTATCTCTTCGTAACGCAGCGGCCACTCGCAGTCGACCATGAATTCCCTCGCGTCAAAATCGTATGGTACGAATTGGGTGAGTTGACCGCCCCAAAGTGTGGTTGTACCGCCAACCATTCGCGCTCTTCCGTGCGTGGCGCCGAGGTGGGGACGACCGGTCACCAGAATCTCATTCAATTCGCCTGCATCGGCGGTGGGTTCCGTCGCGCCGCTCTCCATGAGCAGCACTCGCCGGCCCGCACGGGCCAAGGATACCGACACGATCAAGCCGACGGCGCCGGCACCCACAACCGCAACGTCCCACTCTTCCGACGCAGCGGCGGCCCACCCCTTATCGCCTATGTACATAAATTAAGAGTTTCTTGCGAAAATTTCGCGCCTTCAAGTTCGCAGGTGCACGGCGCGCTGAGATCCGGCGAAAACCGGGGCCACTCGCTGCCCTGCGGGGGCGCGTCGCTTCCGATCAATGATCGGTTATCACGGTTCCGATGACGTTGACCCCACTTTGCTTGAGATTGTGCATGGTGGCGGTCAATTGCGCCGCGCGTGTGTGATTGAGGCGTGCAAGCAGGACCGCGGCATCCGCCCGGGCCGCAACAATCTGCGCATCCGCCACATCGGAGGCGGCCGGCGTATCCATGATGATCATGTCATATTGTTCCGAAAACCTTTGTAGTACCAGGTCGAAAACCGGACGACCCAGCAACTCTTGTGGATTCGGCGGCAGCGTGCCGGCGGTGAGGACGAAAAGCCGCAGTTGCGGGTGAATCCGGGCCACGATGTCCCGACTTGCACGGCCTGTGAGCAAAGCCGACAGGCCCAATCCGTTATTCAAGTTAAACAATCGATGCTGACGCGGATAACGCATGTCCGAATCGATGAGCAAAGTCCGCATGCCCAACTGAGCGTACACCGTCGCCAGATTGGCCGCGAGCCAGCTTCGCCCTTCTCCTCGACCGGGGCTCGTGATCGCCAGGACTTTGTGTTCGGCGACCCAGCGAAGGTTCAATTGGCTGCGTAATGCCCGCAAGGGCTCGACGAGTTCGCTTTGCGGCAAATAACCCGCAATAACCTCGCCGGAAACGCCATCGTTGCCGCCTCGCGCAAGCGTCGGATAGTGATACTGCTGCCCAATCGCCAGATCGATGTCGCGCTGGGTCAGAAGTCGCAGTTTTTGTGCAGCGTCGCCGAAGCGAATTTCGTGCTCGGTGGCATAACGCTGGATTTCGTCACGGTCGGCCGGGCTCAACAAGCCCTGTTCCACGAGAATGGATCCTATGGCTCGACCGTGGTCACGGGTCGGCTCCGCGAGTTTTTCGAGGTCATTTTTGACATTGGCCATGGCGAGAAGACTTCCTTATCGGCGGGGTGGTTAGCCGCTAAATAGGTGAGAGTTTACGTCCTGCGGGTTCTTGATCACTTCGCCCGAGTTTCACTTTCCGTATCCGTCCCAAGACCGGCACACCAAGTCCGTCAAGATCGGATTCGTCGCGGAGACGTTTATCCCTCATCTCGAGCAGCAGCACTGCACCGATACCCAGTACACCGCCAAGAAACATGCCTCCAGCAAGCAGGATCAATGGCCTTGGGCTGGAAGGGTCGAGAGGCGCCGTGGCGGTCGACAGCAAAACCACATTCGTTTGCTGCGCCAGACTCTCGAGATTGCTCAAGGCGAGGCGCTGACTCACCGCGTCAAGGTCACGCTGCGCCGTGACAACGTCGCTCTGTAGAATGGCCGCTTCATCATGATCGTGCTTCAGATCCATGACACGTTTCTTCTGCGCCTCGAGCGCCAAACGTATATCGTTTTCCCGACGCAAATTCACCTGCGTGGTGCTGCCCAGCGAAGCAACGATCTTTTCGGTTTCCGCGGCGAGGCGAGCGCGCAAACTCGCGACTTCGGCCTCGGCGGCCTTGTAATCGGGATGATTCTTTCCAAGGCGCCCGGCAACCTCGGTTCGCTTGGCCTCCGCGACTGTGAGTGCATCTTTGAGGGTTGCAATCAGCGGACTCTGCAGCACCTCGGGTAGATATTCGTTGTCGCCGGCCGCCTGTCTCTGCCGCGATTGGCTGTCCTGCCGCTGTGACTGTATGGCAATCAGCTGTGTCGAGAGCTCGGTCAGACGCGCGTTCTCGACATCCAACTTTTCATCGGTGGCCACGATACCCGATTGGTTCTGGAAATCGCTCAGCTTCTTCTGCTTGCGCTCAAGATCCGCACGCAGCGCCGCAGAGCGCTGATCGAACCAGGCCGCGTATTGCTTTGCAGGCTCGACCTTCAATTCGATGTTGGTGTCGATGGCGGCTTGTGCGAAACTGTTGGCGAGTATCGCGGCCGTTTTCGGATCGGACCACTTGACCGAAATCTCGATCACATTGGTTTGCCGGGTGAGGCTCGCGTTGGCCGGCGGCCCTGCCACGACTTTTTTGTTCGAGAGTAGACCGCTTGCCAGCCACGTGACTATGTCGCCCTCCCCATGGGTTCTTTCGACCCAGGCCTCATGGTTTTCTGGCACCCGGTCGAGCCCCACCGCCTTGACGACCTTTTTTGCAACGCGTTCGCTCGTAATGACGTCGGACTGCGTATTGATATAGCTCGCCATGACCGCATCCGACTGTCCGGCGCCCGCGGCTACCGGGTCTACCTTTGAGTCGACGACGATGGACGCCGTGGCCGTGTATTTCTTGGGCAGGATGAATAAAAGAGCGATCGAAGCTGCGACTACCCCGAAAAAGATCATGCCCGCCACACGCCAACGAGCGCGCAATATGGTGAGGAACTGGTAAATGGTCATGGGCGTCTCTCGCTTGCGATTGATCTATAGCACACTTTTAAAATTTCCCTAGAACAAGCTTTCTTTGACATAAATCACGTCTTGATCCCGTACGTCGTCATCCAAGGAGACGCCCTCCTCCTTCACTTTGCCGCCGGCATCCCGCCGATGCCTGACGATGCCTCGGCTTGTCCCTTTGCCCGTCATCCCGCCGCCCGCCGCGAGTGCCTGCATGACGGTCATGCCGCGCTCTAAGCGAACCTGGCCGGGCTTTTGTACCTGCCCGTAGATGTAAAACAGTGGCGCCCGATTGACGAACAGGGTATCCCCACCGGAAAGCAGGATGTCATCGGCGGCATTGGTGCCAAGCGACATCGCCACGATGTCGATTTCGCGCCGAAACGGCTTACCACCGCGCAATCCGCTCACGATGACTGTATCAGCACCCGTCGGGGCGATGCCGCCGGCCACCGCCAACATGCCGGAGAGGTGTCCCCCCGCCGCCTCGATCGCATAGCGTCCGGGGGTCTTCACCTCGCCAAGCACCGATACCAGGCCTGCCAGCGCCGTGGTAACAAGGATATTGACCTGCGGGTTCAAGACAAATCCGCCCTCCTTCAGCAACTCCGCGAGTTTCTTTTCTGCCGCGGACAATGTCAGGCCGCCCACGGGAACCGAGCCGACGAGGGGATAGCTCAAGGTCCCGGCTTCCGACACGCGTGCGTCGAGGCTCAGATCGGGGTTCTTAAACACACTGATCCGGAGAATGTCTCCGGGCCCAATCAGGTATTGCTGTTGTGCCAGCGCCTGTTGTGCCACCTGTTGTGCCAGCGCCGGTTGTGCCGGCTGTTGTGCCGGCTGTTGTGCCAGCGCCGGCGTCAACCCCGCACCCAGCAGCCACACAGCCAGAGGCTGTAGGAGCCAGCCGCGGCCGCGCCTGCGTGAGTTTGCGGCACAGGTCTGCGACTGCAGTGAGTTCGGACACGCGAGTTGCAAGTTCCTCAACATAATCGATAACCACCAGTATCGTGCATCGCACAAGATTGCGTCAGGCATTCTTCATGGCTCCGTCGGCGATTACCAGCGTTAATCACCCTTAAATGGGTCAGTGAGAACAATTTAATGAATCGGAACAACAATTACCATGCGATCGACTCCATAAGCGCCGCCATTGTGAACGAATGAGATTTACCGCTCCGTCCTGATCGCGCATGGTCAAATGGAAACTGTTAAAAGAGTCGTGTCGTGTAAGAATTGCACGGTTCCCCACGGGCGCTAGGGAACCGGCTCCGCCTTCACTCCGGCCGGCGGCTTCGGCGGCACCGCCTTCGACCAAGCGCTGAAATACGCGATGTACATCAGATAGGGATGGTTTAATTTGTGGGTCTGATGATTCATGTTCAGGTAATAGTGATAACTGTTCACAATGGAAGGCACATCTGCCGTACTAGCATTGCCTACGTTGACGCCATCGACCCACCACGTAACCTTCTTGCCGACCGGATCGTAGCTCAAGCCAAAAATATGCTCCTGGGTTCTGTCCATTCCAAACGTTGAGGCAGGATCGTTACCCTTTTGTTGATTTTGGTAATTGGGATACGTTCCGGACCAATTAATCATCGCACCGTGATGACCCATATTGAATCCGCCCTCGTCCGCATCGAGTTCCACCCAGCGCTCCGAGCCCGGGGGATCGCCAGGCATATAGTCATGGTGTTTCCCATCATGTTCCTGCGGCATGAGCCAAACGGCAGGCCAGTGATCCGGGTCATTATCGGACAGCCATTCGGCAAACTCGACGTAGAAGCCCGCACCCGCCAGTAATAAAGGGAGTGCCCCCTGACCGGAACGGTGCGTCTGTGTGCTGACCCCTCCCCCAGCCGTTATCACCAAAGTCTGGCCGCTCATGGCATAAGGCCCGATGGGCGGAGGGTTCTTGTCAAACCATGATCCCGTGTAGAGTTTGGCCGACGATGAGGTCCAAGTGTTGTCGATATCATTTACGGTAGGCGTGACGCAAAACACGAGGCGATCATAGCCCAGGCTTTGTGCCCCCGGAGGCGGCGCGGGATTCGTGCATGGCTGGGACTGCCCATGTGCCCGCATTGGAAGACTGAGCGCGGCCAACGAAACCACGAGCGCCGACAACTGGATCGCCGAGAATTGCGAAATCTTGGTGGTGGTTACGGCCATAGAATCCTCTGGGGCTGTTCGAGTATCTGTTATCTAAAATACGAACTTGACGGCGGCGTTCGCCAACTCATCGGTGTAGGTTCGCAGCTGCACATTGGAGTCGCGTTGCTCGTGACGGAAGGATAAATCAAAGGTCAGAGCGCGCATCGGTGTATACGTAATGCTCGCCACCTGGGCGTTCACGGTATCGTGGCGGCCGGGCTGAACTCCCCCAAGTAGGTTCGACCCAATACCGCCGATTGGGCTGGAGCCAATATAGGTCTGACTTTCTCGAGAAACCAAGAATGACAGGTTGATTTTTTCCGTGGCGTTCCACACGGGGGACAAGCTCACACCTGTAGACCGGTAGTAATAAGTTTGGTCCGTGAGGTAAGCCCGCAGGTTTCGCCATGTGGAGGCCAAGAGTTGCGTTTTTTCCGTCGGCTGCCAACCGAGCGTGGCGCTCCAAATCGGGCCTTTGAACGAGCCAATCAACGTATTTGCATAGGTACGCTCCAAATACCCCGCGGAAAGATCGATTGACGTCTTGTCGGTGAGCGCGCGTTTGACCAGCACGCGAAGCCGCTCATCCCGAAAGTCAGGCGCAAAGACCGAACTGCTTAAAGCAATTGCATTGGAATAGCGGGTATCCGAATATCGATAATCCAACCCGATGGTATCTTCGACATTCGTTACAAAGTCGAACCCAACGTCAACCGACTTGGAGTTGGAGTTATCCCCCCTCGCAACGCTCTGTCCGAATCCCAACAAAGAGTTCTCGATGCCGCCATAGATTGCCCAGCGCGGGCCAACTTGGATACGCCCCGCAGCAAAATAATTGGCCTGATCATAGATGTTCCGCGCATAGCTCGTTGCATTGACGAAACCCACGAGACCCCTGAGGTAATTTATGCCCACCTGACCCGACAATACGCCGCCCAGACCCCAGTTCAATACTGCTTTGTCCGTGCTGGAAATATTGTTGAGATTGGTATTGTTGGTATAACGGTTATCTTGGACATTCAGGTCAACATCGATGATTTGTCTTCCGATTCCCCATTGACCAATAAGGCCGGCGCCCGGGGAATTGATGTAATCATGTGGCGCCGCGCCCGGGCCGACGACAGCGGCAATGTTGGTCCCCGCCGGAAGACGATAGAGGTTACTGTCGTATTGCTCTCTGTCCGCGGCGTAAATGTTGAAGGTGTTTTCGCCTGTTCCGCCGATGACGTCGGCTCCCGAGACCGCTTTGTCCAACGTGTCCTTGGGGTCGGGGATCTCCACGGCGCCGAATGCCAGCGCGCACCAGGCAAGTCCAAGTCCACAGAGGGGCACAGCAACGGTGGGAAGGTCCGAAATTGTGATTTTTCTCAAGCTGATCCTCGTCTAACGCAATCGTTGGTAATCAATGGCACCGGGGCGGACTTCAAGATCGGTGCGGAGCGCAACATGAGAGGGTTCACGCAGCGACATCGTCCGGAACGGCCAGTTCGGCACATACGGCCGGTGCGAATATCCTCTTGAGCACTGCATCCTGTTCAAAGTATGTCTCTGCATATGCCCGCGCCGCCTGGCCGAGACGGGTACGCAATGGCTCGTCGTCTGCGAGTCGGCAAACGGCCTCTGCCAGTCCCGCGCTATCCTCAGGCGCAACGACGATGCCGCATGTAGAGACGATAGCATCAAGTTCGGTTCCCTCCTGACAGGTCGCGATCACCGGGCGCCCGCTCGCCAGCATTCCCGACAACTTTGAGGGTAGAACGAGATCCTCCGCCCCCGGGCTTTGCGGTAGCAAATGAATGTCCGCCATGCACAGCAAATCCCCGAGGCGATTGAAGGGCTGAAGCGGAATGAAGCGCGTATTGGCGAGTTGGGTGCAAGCCGACTCGAGTTCCGGCTTCATCACACCTTCGCCACAAATGACGAACACGATATCGGTGCGCGACTTCAGGCGTGCGGCGGTTGCCGGTACGATCGTCAGTCCCTGTTTGCCGCCCAACGATCCAGAAAACAATACGACGAATGCATCGGGCGCGATGCCAAGTTGCGCCCGATAAGACTCAAAGGCGGCGGTCGGACGAATGTGCTCCAAATTCACCCAGTTCGGGAAGAATCGCACTCGTTCCGGAGCCACGCCCTTTTCGAGTAGCAATTGCACCATCCGGCCCGAGATGGATGAGACGCTGTCGAACCGGCGCAATATCCGGCGTTCCATGCGAAAAATCACCCGTTTGAGCCACTCTCCCCTCAGCAGGTTCATGCGGAACGCAATATCCGCCTCGAAGTCCTGCATGTGCAGCCAAGCTCGCGCTCCGCACAAACGCGCCGTGAGCAATGCAGTGGGAGTACAAACGAACGCTGGAGCAATCGTGATGACCAAATCCGGGCGCCATAGAATTTGGGCAAGCATGATGGGAAAGGAGGCAATCGCGAACGACAGTAGGTGCAGGACTCGTGTCCGTCCGCCCGGTGCTCTAGGGACCCAAAGTGGCGCGCGCCAAACCTGCACATTTTTCCACTGCTCACGCCGGTAGGGCGGCCACCGGTAGCCGCGTGCCACCTCCCAAGTCGGATAGTAGGGAGGCGCAACGACCGCACGCACGTCATGACCGCGAGCGGCGAGCCAAGCGGCCATTTCTCCGGAATATTTGCCGATGCCCGTAAGCTCCGGAGCAAAGTTCACACTGTAAACCAGCACCTTCATGTCCCAGAACCCGAATATGATTCCTCGGCGTAAACCGCCCGCTGGGCCGGGAAGCCCATAGTCGCAAACAGTGTTTTTCTCATTGTTTGCTAGAGTAGTCGATCAGCGAAGTGTAGGCGGCGCTTCTTGAGGTCCGATTTCTCCTACATCCATGCTCCCGCCAAAATCCACCCATGTCGGCGATTTGCGACAACGTCCTGATCCGAACGTGCCTCAGAGCGCTACGTTGACGAGGTTCGAATAGCCGCTGTCGATGCCGAGTGTATTGAAGGCCACCACCGCGAAATAGTAGCGTGCGTTGGTGAGACCTTTGAGCACATAGGTGGTTGATTGGGCTCCGGAGACGACAACTTTGCTGGTGAGGTCAGCCGCGTTCGTTCCGTAATATATTCGGTAACCGGCCAGATCGGTGACCGGACTGCCATCCGCGTTTTCGGTGGGAGCGGTCCAGGACAATGCGGCGGACACCGTTGGGCTCGGCGGCGTCACCGCAACGGCGGGATCCACTTGAATGGTAAAGGGCGTAAGGGACGTGCTGCTGCTGCCGATGCTGGCCGTGACAACGATATGTCCGGTGGTGCCCTCATCCGCGGCGAGGGGAATACCACCCAGAGCGCCGGTGCTCGTATCGAACGTGATCCACGCGGGCTGCCCCGATATGGCAAATTCGACGTCGGCGCTGCTCGGCGAAACCGTCGGTCGGAATGAATAGTGGGCACCGACGGTCGCGCTGGGGGGCGGAGCACCCTGTAAAGTTAACACGGTCGAGAGGGCCGATGCAGGTCCGCTTGACGGCGTGGTCGTAATGACGCCGGATACGGAGTTGCTGCCGGTTGTCGTCTCCATGCTGCCGGCCGTCGCGCCGATGCTCGAAGACGAACTTCCGTGCATCCCTGAGCAACCTCCTAACATCAGTACCACGATCAGCCATTCGGTTAGTCGTGCCCTTGCTGCGAGCAATTCCCATCCTTGCATTCCGTCCTCACTCCGTTCCGCACAGTTAGTTCGGAAACAAAATTAACGACGGACGGCAATGCTCGCAATGTGTCTGTTTCTGCCTACCCGCGCGTCCGCAAAGTGTGCGGTCGGGTCACGGCCAAGGCCGAAATTTGCAGAGCCCATCACATCGGCAGGAAGGTGTTTTGTGTCTTGAATGCTTCATCTAGTGGATGAGCTGAGTGCTTTGCAACGCGGACAGCAAGCGTGTGAACATGAAATGATTCCAAAACGCTCCGCCGTGAGTATCGGTGACAATTTCATCCTTGGACTCGGGATCATTCGCATGAGGCGTAACGTCAGCGATGGGCACTCCTTTCGCACGTAGATATGAAATGACGGGATCCGACCCCGTTCCGCCCACAACGGCCACCAGCAACCGGCCGGCATGCAGCGCAATGATTTCATCGAATGCACGCTCCGTTACCCGCATCGCGGCGTTCTGATCCACGCTGACGTGGCTGCAATCCGCAATGGCGGTTCGCAAAAAACACGACAATTTGGTCCGGCGAATGACGAATCGCCCCTGATCGTCGAACGCACCGAATGGATAGTTGATGGCGGCGACAAACTGGGCATCGGCCGTTTGCGCCTCAAGACCCTCCGAAAAATCCCGAAAAATCGCCGGCTGCGCCACGTTGGTGTCTACGTCCGTGGGGTGATAGGTCAGGACGACGACGTCTTCGGGTCCGATCCGGGCCCGCGCCTGCTGCAACTGCAGCAAGGCGTGCACGGTGGAATATCGGGTCAGAGACCAATTCACGACTTCGTACTGTGGCAGACGTTCTTGCAGCAGCCATGGAACCGTCTCTTCATCGTTCAGGCCCCAACCAAAAATTCCCGAGTCGCCGGCTACGTAAATACGCCGGGATGCCTGTGTCGGCGAGTACGACGTGGCCCTCAAGCCGGCGTCGTTGATCGTCAATTGGAATCGGTGTCTCTGGCCATCGAACCGCTCGTTGATCTCGTACTGACCCGGATTCACAGCGAAACCCAGAAGGGGATCCGGATAGAACAAGGGGCCGTGGTCGGCCCAAACCACCACCTTTCGCCCTTCGAACTTATAGAAAATCAATCGAAGCAAAGCGACGGTCGCCGAACCGCGCGGATGGAAACTTTTTCCCACGCGAGACGTATTACGGTAAATGACATAGGAGGAGAGGGATTCAACGGCCAGTGCGCCAATGGCGGCCGCGATCACCACGAGCATCAATTTTCGCCAACGTATCATTCTTTAGGGAGCCTCATACATGCCGGTCAGTGGGATGAATGCTTTTTCGATTCATTGCGGCAGCCAACCATTCGGGTGAGCACAGCTATCGCATGCGGAGATAGCGGCTCGATCATCTGATTTGTCGCAGTTCTAATTATTTCAGCTTGTAATTTTTCTTGCGTCAGGAAATTACTGACCGCTAAAGGCGTCCTGCACGTTGGACTTCACGCAACGACGTCATCCGCTACCGCCGAGGTTTCTCTCTCAAGGTGTTCAAAAACTCTTCCGAGAACCGCGTCGCGCTCGAAGTTAGCCTCCGCATATGCACGAGCACGTCGGCCGAGTTCGACCCGTACTTCGGGCTCTTCATTTAGCTTGCGGATGGCCGCTGCGGCCAAAGTCGCACTTTCCTCGGGCGGCACCGCCAATCCACACGTCGACACGATGGAGTGAAGTTCCGTCCCTTCGCGGCACGTGGCGATGACCGGTCGCCCACTCGCCAACATTCCGGAAAGTTTCGACGGCAATACCAGATCCGCGGCGTCAGGACTTTGCGGCAAAAGATGCACATCTGCCATGGCAAGCAATTCACCCAATCGATTGAATGGTTGCAGCGGTAGAAAATGGATGTTGCTCATACCGGCAGCGGCTGCTTCAATCTGGGATTTCATTACCCCATCCCCGCAAATGACGAACTGGATTTCCCGGCGCTCGGCGAGGATCCTGGCCGCCTCTGGGATCATCATCAGTCCCTGTTTAGCGCCAAGTGATCCTGAAAACAGGACCACCATGGCATTTGCCGCGATACCGAGCTGCGCCCGGTACGACCCACTTGCCAGAGAGGGCCTGACGTGCGACATGTCCACCCAATTTGGGAAATAGCGGGTCCGCTCCTGCGGAACTCCCTTGGTGAGAAGACGCTCGACCATACGGCTCGAGATCGAGGAAACCACGTCGAAGCGGCGAAGCACCCATCGCTCCATTCGCAGGATCAAACGCTGTAGTAGCTTGCCCCTGAGCAAACCGAGCCGAAACGCGACGTCAACCTCGAAGTCTTGTAGATGCAACCAGGCCTCCGCCCCGCACAGACGCGCAGTCAGCAGGGCGGTTGGCGCGCACACAAACGCGGGAGCAACCACCAACACGACATCCGGCCGCCAGAAGATCTGCCTAAGCATGACGGGAAACGATGTGACGGCAAAAGATGCCAAATGAAATACACGCGACGGACCGGTCGGTATTTTCGGCACCCACAGAGGCGCCCGCCAGACGTCCACTCCGTGCCACTGGTCCCGCCGGTAGCGAGGCCTCAGATAATCGGGACTGACCTTCCAAGCGGGATAATAGGGGGGAGCGGCCACGACTCGCACATTATGTCCACGGGCGGCCAGCCAAGCGCCCATTTCTCCGGAGTACTTGCCTATCCCCGTGGGCTCGGGCGCGAAGTTAGCGCTATAGATCAGAATCCTCATGTAGCTAGCCCTTCATTGCATTACACGAACCCTATGCAGCCCTATTTTGTTATTAGCCGGCTTGCTAACCGGCGAGAACTCCACCGAAACCCGGTACTCGATCACACGAGCGCGCCAGCACCAACGCATCTGATTAGCGAAGTAGTTGACATGGTACCCACGTAAAAGTCAAACACAATGGGGGCTCGCCACAAACCAAACCCGCCGTCAAAAGCTCGCTCGGTATTGCGCGATTCTGCGCAACCGGGGAGCCATCGCATCATCCGTATAATATGCAGCAACCGCGCTTGCGCGCTTAGTAGTTCGGGATGCATTCAACGAATCCGATCAAGCAGAGAAGGGCGCCAGCCGATCCGGCTGCGGGCCGGCATCGCTGCGCTCCTGCAAACGCCGCGACAGCTGCGAGCGTTACCGCCGGTATTAGTTGGGCGCAGATCGATTGTGAAAAGCCCAAGGTTGTTCATGGACGATACTCAGCTCGAAAGACTCTTCATGTAGAATGACATAATATGCAAATAAACATTTGATAAATATAAAAAAAAACTAACTGCACTCAGCCCGGCGCGCCCCAACCGATATCCGCATAAGCAAGCTTCATCCTTGTGGACATTCCGTTGCTTGCGTCATCGAATGGAGATTTATGTCTCGAGATCCTCGTTACGCAATTCTTTTCGAGCCGATCAAGATCGGTCCCGTGACTGCGAAGAATCGCTTCTTCCAGGTACCGCATTGCAACGGCATGGGTCATACCCGGCCGCAGAGCCACGCCGCCATGCGCGGCGTCAAGGCTGAGGGTGGATGGGCGGTCGTGACGACCGAGGAAGTGGAAATTCACCCGACCAGCGACGTCGCGCCATTCATCGAAGGCAGATTGTGGGATGACAAGGATATCCCCGCGCTCGCATTGATGAGTGACGCCGTGCATCGGCACGGCGCGCTGGCCGCGATCGAACTCGTCCACGCCGGGATGAACGCGAACAACGCGTACTCACGCGAAGTATCGATCGCCCCTAGCCACACCGCCAACCCGGCGTCATATATGCCTGTGCAAGCGCGGGCGATGCGCAAGTCCGATATTCGAGATCTGCGCCGCTGGCATCGCAATGCCGCGCTCCGAGCACGCCGGGCCGGATTCGACATCGTCTATGTCTACGCCGGCCACGGCATCTCCCTGCCCATGCACTTCCTGCAGAGCCGCTACAACCACCGCACCGACGAATACGGCGGCAGCCTCGTCAATCGGGTCCGCCTGCTGCGGGAGTTGATTGAGGACACCAAGGAGGCTGTGGGCGGCGACTGCGCGGTCGCCGTACGGCTTGCAGTGGATGAACTCCTCTCCGGCGAAGGGATTCGGCGCGATGGCGAAGGGCGTGAGATCGTGGAGATGCTCGCTGAATTGCCGGACCTGTGGGATGTCAACGTGAGTGATTGGGCGAACGACTCGAAGACATCGCGCTTTGCCCAGGAAGGCTTTCAGGAGGACTTCGTACGCTTCGTGAAAACCGTGACCACCAAACCCGTCGTGGGTGTCGGACGTTTCACGTCCCCCGACACCATGGTGTCGCAGATCCGCCGGGGCGTTCTTGATTTCATCGGGGCCGCCCGCCCTTCCATCGCCGATCCCTTCCTGCCGAGGAAGATCGAAACCGGCGACTTGGATGATATTCGCGAATGCATCGGGTGCAATATTTGCGTATCCGGCGACTTCACGATGTCGCCGATTCGTTGCACGCAGAATCCGACCATGGGCGAGGAATGGCGCAAAGGCTGGCACCCCGAGAGAGTGCCTCCCGCAGCCGGGAAGGATACGTTCCTGATCGTCGGCGCCGGACCGACCGGTCTGGAATGCGGCAGAATATTGGGGCAGCGAGGCTATTCGGTTCATATCGCCGAAGCCCGCGAACAATGGGGGGGCCGCGCGACGCGCGAGGCCGCCCTGCCCGGCTTGGCCTCGTGGATCAGGGTGCGCGACTACCGTATCAATCAACTACGGAAGATGAGTAACGTGGAGATGCTGCGCGGCAGCCGCGTGAGCGCCGGTGAGACGATCGACTTCGGTGCGAGACGAGTGGTGCTTGCAACCGGCGCGCGCTGGCGCCGGGACGGCGTGGGACGGGCCAACGCGACGCAGGTCGAGGGCTTCGACACCTATACCGCGCGTCGATCGACGCTCGCTGCGTCGTCGGTCGTGACCATAACGTCGCGCCTGCCGAATGACGAACTGGAAGAGGCACTGGCGGTCCGGCGCGATGCGCTGTCCGCGGCCGGTATCGTGTCGGTCCATGCGATCGGTGACTGTCTCGCGCCGGGTACGATCGCCGCCGCCGTGTATGCCGGCCATCGCTACGCGCGCGAGTTCGACTTTCCGGAAAGCGACCAGATCGGCTTCCACCGCGAGATGCCGACGTAGGCTCAATCTCAACATTCTGATAGTCTCTCGATCAATATGAAATTCGGTGTAAAAAGACATACCAAAATTTTCGAATGCGCGATACAACTGACTTCTCTATTGCAACTCCCACGCGAAATGCGCTGGAACAGCTCAAGCGATGTGTCGGATCCGTGCGCGGTCAAAAAAGAGTTTCCTATGATTCTCTCCGTTACGTTGTTCGAGAAAATGCCGTTGCAACAGGGGATTTAGAGTGTAATGGCTTATCTTGTCGGCCCGCAAACTTCACGTACCACCCACGGAGGCACCAAGGCGCGCTCCGACATCTACGAAATTTGTAGCCGATTGGGTATAAGGTCCGTTCCAACGGGTGGAAACGGGGCCGCCGGAAAAGCCAAGAATCTGATTTCGGCCCTGTCTCACGCCCTGTTCGGGAAGGTGGACTATTATATTTTCAATTTTCCATCGATAAATCCCGTCGCCAAGCTCGCGATGAGAATATTTGCGATCAGACACCGTGTTGTTCTTATCGTTCACGATATCGACCAGGAGCGCGCTGTTGAGCCCACGCAAGGTCTGTCGATATTGAATTCCGCAAGCGTGTGCTTGTACTCGGGGTCTCTATCCAAGATCCCCATGGTCGGTGACGTGTCCTCACCGCGCATGCATTTAAGGTGCTGGGACTACATTACGGACGGCGTTCCACAGCCATGGTCGAACGGGCCCGGAGTGATTTTTGCAGGCAGTCTCAACGAAGATAAATCGCCGTGGCTTTACGATTCGAGCCGCAAGACACCCTTGTTTATTGCGGGGCGAAACTACAATGCCGAACGTGGAATGAAGACCGATACCTTCCTCGGCCATTTCGACCCCAATATTCCCAATTTTCCGGAAAATATTCGCTGGGGCCTCGTATGGGACGGGGATTCGCCGCACACCTTGTCGGGGCCGACGGGGCTTTATCAGCGCTATAATCAGCCGCACAAATTTTCCCTGTACCTGGCTGCGGGAATTCCGGTCATTTGCCACAAGGACGCCGCCGTTGCGGCGCTTGTCAAGCAATGGAAGGTGGGGCTGTGCGTGAGTTCCATCGATGAGATTCCGGACGCCATAAAAGGTCTCGACAGCGTGGACGAGGCGGCCATTCGTGACGGTGTCGCCGCAATCGGCCAGAAGATTCGGGCCGGCTATTTTCTGTCCGAAGCGCTCGCGGATTTCATCAAGGCTGATGATGCCACGCCCGTAGTCGGTAAAAAATAGCGCAAGCTGCGGCGCACTAGGTCAGCGGCGCGTCACCTCCGTGCTTTGCATCACCTTAAATTAAAAAATGCCGCCGATACGATCATACGATCATTCGAGTCGGGAGCATCATGCCCGCTGCGGTGTGGCTGATGGTAATGATCAACATGCCGCGATGCGGTGATTTGAGGTGGGGGCGCCACCGTGAGCGGCACCGGCGGATTACACCTCTGCGCTCGACGCGCCAGTTCACCAAATGAGCAGATCAGTATACTTGCCACTTTCGCCAAGTCGTTTGTATAGCTCGTCTAGTGAGGTCTCAGAAACGTCGATTGGCGCCGATGCAGTGTCTAGGTCATAGAAGGCTTTATAACCTGCCGCTAATATAGACTGTTTTAGACTCGGGTAAGAACCGCTGCGAGTCATACCATATGGCCAAAATTCAATCACCATTGGCGTATGTTTATTTAAAGTCTTGGCGGCACCGGCTAAAACATATCCTTCAAAGCCTTGCGTGTCCATCCATATGAGCGTCTTAAGTGGGTCGACGTTCCCTATTATTTTATCGAAAGTTTCCGAATTGACTTTAATGTTTTTTCGCGACGACTCTTTGAACGCTCCATCCTTGTCTGAAATCTTAATTCGATGGTCCCCATAATTATTATTCGATAATTCAAATCCTATTTCCTCATCATCACGCGCTCCCAAAGCAACATTATGGGATTTTATTTTACCTGCGAGTCCATTGATGTGAATGTTCGCGACGAGTAGTCCGTAGTTAAACGGCTCTGGCTCAATCGCAACGGCGCTAGCAAAAATATTTCTCTTGATGGCGGGGATACTGATGGTGCCGATATTGGCACCTATATCAATGAGAACTGACGCTTTGAAATTTCCGCTCAAAAGCTTGAGCGCTTTTTCGAGTTTCCCAAAATCGAATTCCCCGGTTAGATAGGCAGATCGGCCGATGATTTTATCTTGCGAAGACACGAGATACGTCTCCGATCCAGTGGACAGGAGCAGCGAGTTTTTTGGTGCGCTGTCAAAGACTAGTCTCCGAAATTGCATGCTGTGTAATAATGCAAACCATAATAATCTTCCCAAGGGGTCAACGATTGTTTTGATCGAATTCTTGATTTTTTGCCAAATTGCTGGTGTGTGCGTCATGATTATTGCGTTGCTGGAGGGGTAGCCCTTTGTGAATCCAAGAACCGAGCGTTAAGCCATCCCCGCGAATCAGTGGCGAGCACCGTGCCCCCAGCGTCGAGTTAATGTCCACAATGAAAATTCGGCCAGCAGCGAATCAAGGGGCATTGATCGTTGCGCCGTCCAAAATTCGATATCACTGGAGCCCAAAAATCTCTTGTCAAAGGTAAACTCCGGGCTAGAAATGGGCGGCGCAATAACGGAATAGACCGCCAGACAGCAGTGAATCTTGCGATTCGCCAAGTCATTCTCGAAGTTCGAAACGGTGCTTACTCCGGGCGAGAGACCACACTGTATTCCATCCAGATCATCCAGAATCAAGTAGCCTCCGTCTCCGTTTCCCCCGACGCGAATCAAACTATGCCCGCAATGCTGAGGCGTCAACTTTCTTATGTGGCCAAGCAGGTCGGCAGCCTGGGATATAATATACGTATCATATTGGTTTCACGCAGGGGGGGGCGGCTGCAATAAACGTCACCACCGACGCCCGCTCGAGTAGTCGGTTGATGCACGTTGTTACTCGGTGGCGTTTCATCAGGAGCGCCGTCGACCAAAGAGTGGTTATCCGTGGGCGAAAGATTACCGCCGCGAGCATGCCTACCGCCATGCGGAAACCCTCATGACTCCAGCGGAGTCGCGTCCAAAAGCGACAAACCTCGCAGAAGATAGGTGAGGGTGCCTCCGGACAATCCGTGGCACTGCGCGTTCCGCCGCTGCCCGATCAACGTGGTGCGCGGTCAGCTCTGCAGACCCATTGACCTGCCGGCTTTCGCTTCCCCGGGGCTGTGTGGATTTATTTGGGACCGTCACGCCGGGCTGATCGCCCGGTTTACCTGGGGAAATTTACTTTGCCTAAAGTGGGGAAGATTGCCGTTGACAGGGGCCTCGAACGGCAGGCTGCCCTAGGCCCGTCAAGATCCTGGCCCGGCGTAGGCAGTGCTGCTGCTCGACCGCCTCCAGTGCCCGCTATCGCCGTGCGCGGCAGCCCCTACCGGCGAGCTGCCGCGCACCACTCGATCCTGATCGGTCTTCGTTAGTTGTCTTCGGTTACTTCGTATACGCCGCTACATAGCGAATGTACATGTCATAGGGCGTCTGCGCACCATGACTGCTCGATTCCATCACCAAATAGTAGTGATAGTCCTTAATCACCGAGCCGGGGAGAATGGCGTTCCAGGTGGGCACGTTATCAATGTAATATTGCAGAGCATTCGTAGCGGGATCATAACTTACCCCGTAGATGTGCTCCTTCGTATAGTCGATTGGCGTTTGAATATAGCCCCAATCGTTCTTTAACGTCCTGCTGTAGTTAGGAGAAATTCCATAATAGTCAATTACGGTCGCAAGGGAACCGGGGGCGTAGCCTGATTCAGAAACATCGATTTCAGTCCAGCGCTCATACCCCGCAGGATCGGTGGATAGATGATCGAGCCCCATCGTATGTTCCGCCGTTTGCAAGTAGAGACCCTCGAAATGGTCATTGTTGTTGCTCGATAAGTGCATGGCAAATTCGACGTAGAACCCTTGAGCCCCAGTCAAGTAGGGTAGCGCTCCCTCTTTGCCGCGATGGGCTTGGCTCCAGACCCCTCCCCCCAAAGCTATGGCCAATTCGGAACCTGACATGCTCACATGGTTGACATTTGTCGGCAGCGAGTACCACTTCGATGTGGTCGCAGTCATCGAAGTACTGACCTCGGCTAATGAGGGCTGATCATAAAATAACTGTTTGTAATACCCGAGCGCGACAGCCCCGTCCGGAAGCGTACTGCTACTGCTCACAATCGTCACGGTACTCGTCGAAGGAGCCATCAGGGTTGCGTTGGACGGGCTCGAAAGGTTGACTGAAAATTCTCGGCTGCCCGCAAACGCTGAGGTGCCCAGCACAACGGTAAATGATTTCGACGACGAGTCACCGGCGGCCCACGTGAGATCCCCGAATTTATTCATGTAATTGATACCGTCCCACGCCGTCCCGAAGCGCGTCGCGTAATGAACGCTGACCGCCCCGCTCGTTCCGCCGGTGCGATCGACCACAATAGTTACGGCCTTGGCGCTCTGCTGCACCGAGTAGCTTGCCTGCGCAAAGTGCAGATCGCCGCCAGTCGCTGTAGCCCCATGGGCCAATCCGCTCGCGAACAACATCAATCCCAAAAGATATTTCATGAATCATCCTCACGTTAAGTGCTTACGGTATTTCGATCCTTGACCGCGTGGCGATACCAGATGGGCGTATCCGACAGCGCGTAAAACTTCATCCCGCGGGCGGCAATCGTCGCGTTTCACTCGACGGCGCGTTGTCGCGTTTCGACAGCCGCATATTCAGTGTGATTGTTGAATTTTCAAACCTGTCTCCATTTGCCTACATTGCCGCTGCTTTTGTGCATGAGGGTTCACAAATAGTTAATAATGCGGGCGAAACAGCGGTGCGAAGTACCGGTTTTGCGTTGCGAGGCGCCTGGTCACCTTGATCGCAATTGATGCGGGGCTCTTCCCCGGACGCGCGGATCTGAGACATGCATCGCAGACCAGGTACGCACGAAATTGGTGCAGCGGGATTATTCGGTGCATATCGCGGAGGCCCGCGACAAATGGGGCCGGGTGTTGACGAGATGCGTCGCCGTCGTCCCGCCCCTCGCCCTCCCCATTATGTGGAACGGTCACGAGTCGCCCACCAAATTTCCGTGCAGCAAGTCATGCAATAGGAATACCGGCGGACTGTTGATCGATGAATCGAGATATCCATCGCGGATCGCATAGCACTCCTGAAATAGCATCTCGGCTCAAGAGGTCAATATGAAACTCGCTATCGGCATACTTGCACTTGCAGCATTTCTCGTTTTTGCGGCGGTGCAAATCGCCGCCGGTTATGCGGGCATCGAGCACGGCATTGGCCCCTTTTGGGCTCTCGCCGCGGTATTTGCCGCCGTATTTCTGCGATTCACTTTGCCGATCACCGTTGGTGCATTTTTCGGCGCCATGACGGTGTGGGGATGGCATTGGGCGCTGGCGTTGATATTCGCCGCACCTGGACTGGCATTCATGCTTCCCGGCGTCATCTCGGGCATTTTCTCCCTGGCGACGACGGGAACGGCGAAACTCACCCGCGCCACGCCGATTTGCGCGGAACATTGACCCGAACATCGATCCGACCGGCCACCTTTAGCTGAATATCCGCCCGGCAAGCGGTATGCTTTGCCGATGACCACCCCGGAAATCGCGCTATCCAAGGAAATCGAGCCGCCCGTGCAGAGCGGCACGATGATCGTCAAGATACTGCGCACCGGGTTGGACTCGCAGGTCGAGAGAAACGACCGCGTGGCAGTGGAAGCGCCCCTCGAATATCTCCTGCATCACCCCGCCCTTGGGCTCGAGCCGGTCTCCTTCGGCACAACGATGAGAACGCCCGGCGATGACGAATCCTTGGCGGCGGGCCTGCTGTATGGCGAAGGCATCGTCGACCACCCGGGCGACATCGAAGTCATCGAGTCGAGCACGCGCCGGCCGAATGTGGTCAATGTGCGCCTGCGACCGGAGGTGCAGATGGAAATGCAGACGGCAACGCGGCGCTTCTCTGCCGGTTCGAGTTGCGGCGTCTGCGGTACCACCGGACTCGATGCGGCGATTGCACGGGCCGCGGCCATCCGCATCGCGGAAACCGAGCCGATCGACCTGTCTTTGCTGCTGGCGCTGCCTGCGCGCATGCGCGAGGCGCAATCCAAGTTCGGCGATACCGGGGGCATTCATGCATCCGCTTTGTTCGATTTCGCCGGGAATCTCCAGACGGTGGCCGAAGACGTGGGCCGCCACAATGCGTTCGACAAGCTGGTCGGTGAATGCCTGATGTCGGGCCGGCTGCCGCTCCAGGAACACATCGTGTTGTTGAGCGGACGCGCGAGCTTCGAATTGGTTCAAAAGGCCTTGCGCGCCGGCGTCTCCATACTGGCGGCCATCGGTGCGCCATCGAGCCTCGCGGTCAACCTGGCAGTCGCGGCGGGCATGACTTTGGTCGGGTTTCTGCGCGAAAAGCACTTCAACGTGTATTCGAGTCCGCAACGCATACACGCCAGGGGATAAAGCCCGTAGCTCTTGAACGCGCTAGCCGCGCTCACGCGCGCGTCTGATATCGGCCTGCGCATGTTTCCACCAGGGCAGCGCCTCCTCCATCACCAGCACCATTCCCGCCGCCGCCGCGGGTTGGTAACCCGGCAGGTTTGACAGGATCTCCTTCCAGCCGTCGCCGGCCAAGGCCGCACACAGGCGCTGCACGGCGGCATGAGCGATGTTCCCCTTGAGACACGCCAGAAAATAGTCTTCCTCGACCAGCGGCGTGAAATGCAGGCCAAACTCCAAGGCGGCGGCTTCGACGCCGACGCCTGCGTCGGCGACGCCGCTTGCCACGCACAACGCGACGGCGACATGAGTTTGCTCCGTATGCCCCACATAACCCGATAAGGCCGAGGGATCGATGGAGTGCTCGTGCAGAAGGTGGTCAACCAGCATCCGTGTACCGGAGCCGTGCTGTCGATTGACGAAACGCAGTGCATGCCGCACGACGTCGGGAAAGGTGCGGGCAAGGGCAGCGTGCTCTCGGCGCACCATCAATCCCTGCATGCGCTTGGAGCAGCCGATCAAGTTGTGCAATCCCGGCTTGAGCAACGGCTTGAGCGCCTTGGCGAACACCGGAGCGGCGCCCCGCAATGCCGGCACATGAAAGCCGGCCACGAGGCACTGGCGGTCGTTCAGCGAGCGAAGGGCATCGACGCTCCCTTGAAACCCGATATCGAGGTGCAAGTCGGCGCTTCCCGCCACATGCTTTTGAAGCAAGGAAAGCGCGATGTCGTGGCTGGCGCGGACCGTCAGCAACTGATGGCGCTGATCGCGCGCGTCGGTGAGCACGCGCGCAAGATCGGCACGCAGCGCTTCGATGTGCGGCTGCATCCGCGTGCGGGCGCGGCGTTCGGCCCAGAGCAGCCTTTCGGCGAACTGCGTCGGGCGCGCTCGTTGTCCCTGTGACCACAGCACGAGCGGCTCGCCCAGTGTTTGCTCCCATTTTCTGAGCGAACCCCAGACATAGCGATACGAACAACCCAACGCCTGTGCTGCATGGCGGATCGAGCCTCTATCGACCACCGCCGCCAACAACGCGAACAGCGGGTTGCCCAGCGATGCCCCGCGTTGCTCCCCGGGTTCGAAGGCGTATCTCAAGTGCAAACCCAGGTCCACCATGCTTTGATTCCGACGCGACGCCATCATCGTACTGTAGCCCTTCTGCCACGCCAACGCACCGCCGGTGCGTACGCTATTGCCAAGGGCTGCAAAACTTGAGCTGCCCGGGCCCGGCGCTACGAGCCACGGCGAAGACGCCGATAGGCGTTCCATAGATCATCGAGAGCGTGGCATCCGTGATGACATCGGCTGCCGGTCCTGTGATGAGCGAGCCATCCGGCTTCATCAAGACGACGCGGCCTGGGAACAGGAATGCGTGGTTGGGGTCGTGGGTGGTCATGACCATCGATCGGCCCTCGGCAGCCAGAGCGCCGATGGTCTTCAAACACAGCACCTGGTTCCTCATGTCGAGGTGCGAGGTGGGCTCATCCAGAAGGATGACGCCGGGCTGCTGCACCAACGTTCGCGACAGCAACACCAGCTGACGTTCTCCCCCGCTCAATTCCGTGTACGGTCTGTTTTTGAGATGGCGAATACCCACCGCATCGAGCGCCTCCTCGGCCAGCGCCACATCCCGCGGCGACGGCATCCCGAAGATACTCATGTGAGGAGTTCGCCCCATAATCGCCACAGCGAGGACGGTGAATGGGAAGGTCGGCGTATGATCTTGAAAGAGAAATCCTATCCGGCGCCCCCGAGCGCCCGGGTCGAGAGCCGACAAGTCATCATTGCCCATGCGCACGGTTCCTTGAGCGAGGGTCAGTGCGCCGCCGATGCAACGAAGCAGAGTGCTCTTGCCGCAACCGTTCGGGCCGAGAATGGTGAGCACTTCTCCGGCAAAGATATCCAGGTCGATGGAGGAAAATAGCGTCCGGTCGCCGTATTTGAAGGCTGCTCCGCGAACTGCGATCAACGGTTCGGCTACTGCCATGTTCCGCGGGTCTTGCGCAGCAAATAGGCGAAAAAAGGTGCGCCGATCAGCGCGGTGAGAATACCCAGAGGAATTTCCCCGACGGTGGCAGTCCGCGCCACATCGTCGATGAGCAGCAGGTAAGCGGCGCCGATGCAAAGCGACGTCGGCAGCAACACGCGGTGATCCGGGCCGATCAGCATGCGTCCCAGATGTGGAATGACCAATCCCACCCAGCCGACGATGCCGCAAACTGAAACGCAAGCCGCCGTGATGAGGGTCGTACAGACGATGACGCCGGCCTTCAACACTTCGGTTCGCACACCGAGCGCACGCGCCTCATCGTCCCCCATCGCCAGCACGTTGAGTTGCCACCGTAAGAACATGAGACCGGTGCTGCCGGCGATGATGGGTGGTAGAGCCATCGCAAGGCTCCTCGTCGATGCGCCATTGAGGCTGCCCAGCAGCCAATAGGTGATGGCCGGCAGCTTCGACTCGGGGTCTGCCACGTATTTCGCACCGCTCAACAGCGCGCTGAAGAATGCCGCGACCACGACGCCCGACAACACCAGCATCAAGACCGGCGTCGTCCGATACACCCGCGCGAGCACATAGGTGCAGAACACCCCGCCGAGCCCGAATGCAAACGCGACTGCCTGCAGTTCCAACGCATTTCTCGAGAGCAACAGCGCCATGGCGGCGCCGCAGGCCGAAGCCGCGGTCACCCCGAGAATATCGGGGCTTACCAGTGGATTGCGGAACATTCCCTGATAAGCGGAGCCACTCGCCGCCAAACCGGCCCCGACGAACATTGCCAGAACGGCGCGCGGGAGCCTGATTTGCATGACGATGGTTTCGACCGACGCGGGCCAATCGTGCGTAATGGGGAACACATTCGACCACAGTATCCGCGCCACGTCGGCGGGCGGCACGGTAAAGCGGCCGACAAACAGGGACGCATACAGCAGCGCGAGCGGCGCGGCAATCATGGCGGCGACGGCAGATCGCCTCATCACGGCGGGGCGGCGTTGAGAATCGAGTTCAATTCATCGTCGCTGAGCTCGTAGTGGAAGAACCTTTCATAGAAGTTTCTGGTTTCCCGGCCGATGTCGAGGTCCGCGAACTCGGCCGGGTGAAGAGTCTTCGCCGCCCATAGCACCTGCAACGCTTCCTCGGCGCCATGGCGGTCCCAAAGATACGCTCCGCTCGGATTGACGAACACCTTACCGTCTTTGACGGCTTTGATCTGCCGCCACCGTGGATCATCGAGAATACTCCGTCGGTTTTGCTGATTGGGCGCCGTGCCGACGATGATGACGTCCGGGTTCCAGGCGGCGACCTGTTCCATCGTGACGGGTCTGCCAAGTCCAACGACGTCGGCTGCGTTGATTCCGCCGGCGATGGCGATCCAGTCGTCGATGACGCTCTGGCGGCCATCGACGGTGAGTACGCCGGCGGAGGCCGTGTGCAGTACCTTCGGACGCTGCAGGGGCCGGAGTTTACCGGTGACCGCCGTGATTCGGCGGACGTTGTCGTCGAAATAACGCAGGTACTCTGCCGCGACGCGTGATTCGCTTTCACCGAGGACCTCCCCCGTCATGCGCACGGTGATTTTGAGTTCGGCCAACGAGCGGTTCGGCATCATCACGATCGGAACCTGATACGCACTCACCGCGCCCATCCACGCCGGCAGGGTGCCGTCGTAGGCCATGAGAATCACGTCGGGCCGGACACCGATCAAGGCTTCCATATCCACCTCTCCCGCCCCATTGAAAGCCACCGGCACCCGCTTGATCCGGGGATAGAGCCTGCGAAACCACGGTTGATTTTGCGCCTGCACGGTCGTTGCGGCGAGTTTGTCGGCACCGCCCAACATCAGCACCACCGAGTTGTTGGCGTGCCATGGATCGGCCACGCGGGTGACCCGAGTTGGAAGGGTCACAAGACGGCCCGCCGCATCGGTCAGTTGACGGGTGTCCGGACCGGCGGCGGGTGCCACGGTCCACGCGGCCAATAGGCCGATGCCCCAGAGATAGGCGACGGCGAGCAGCGGCTTACGGCGGTTCATACGGAATGTTCCCGTTAGAAGCCAACGGCGTCGCTTCAGAAGGCAACGGCTACCGCCGCGAGCGCGGTGCGCGGTGAACCCAAATGCGCAAGCAGCGATCCCGTATTCGCTCCGGTGAGATTGCTGGGTGCCACGGTGGACCAGTAGTACCTATTGGCAACATTGTCCACGGCCAGCCGCCAGGTCACCGACGTGGCCCTGATGACCGAGGTGTAGCGGGCTGCGATGTCGAACAGGTTGTAACCGGCCACGAAGAACGCATTGGTGTCATTGCCCGGGCGTGCGCCCGAAAATTGCCAGTCAAAGCTGGTAACCAGGCCCGGGATGTTCGGGTAGCGATATTCGAATAGCGTGTTCCCCTTGACCTTCGGCGCGCCCACGTAGAGTTTGTCGTTGGTGGTCGCCTTCGGGGTGTTCTCGAGTTTTGGGTTCAAGAGGGTGACTCCGCCGTAGACCGTGAGACCGTTGAGAACCTCGCCGACCGCCGACAATTCCAGCCCTTTGTTGATCTGCTCGCCGGAGATCTTGAACACCTTATCGAGGGGATCGATATTGGCGAACGGCCGTTCGATGCGAAACAATGCGGCGCCGAGATCGACTTTTCCGAGCGTGGCCTTGGTCCCCAGTTCGTACTCCTTGCTCCGATAGGGAGCCAAACTCGTCCCCATATTGGTCGTCCCGTTCGGTGCCAAATCGCCGGCTTGGAGACTGCTGGCATAGGTCAGGTAGGTCGTCACGTTGCGCAGCGGCTTGAAGAGAATGCTGCCGGTGGGGCTCACTCCGTGATCGGAATATTCCGGCAGCGGCACGGCCTTGGCATTTTGATTATCGACGTGAAACCAGTCCTGACTGACGCCGAGTCTGGAAGACCACGCCTCGGTGAAACGGATGGTATCGCTGAGATTGACGCCCTGCTGATAGGTGGTCGATGAATCATAATTCAGTCCGGTGTTGGGCAGACCCGCCGCGGGAAAAGGGAAAATCTGCGGACTGTCGATGCTGGCGGACCCGAGGAGTACGCTGGCCGGGCTCGCGGACTTGTTGACGGAGTACGACTGGGCGCGATAGCCGGCGGTCCCGATGGTCAGATCATGGCCGATTCCCCCGGTGCCGAAGCTGCCGTTCAGATAGGCCGCGTCGCTGGTCATTACGAAGCGCGGCGCGAAGCCGTTGGCCAACGAGGATACATACGTGCCGCTATTCGAGGTCAGATTGTTCACCGGTGTGTCGATGTCGCGCGTGGCGTCCTGGTTCAACGCACCCACCACCAGGTGCCATTCGGAATTGAAGTCGTGCTTGATTCGCGCCGTCGCGATCCGTGTTTCCAGGTCCACTCCGGCGTAATTCTGACCGTAGCCCACGCGCCGCGGGTCCGGTGCGGACGGCAGCACAATTTTCTCGCCGTAGCTGAACCACCCTGGATAGCCGGTATCGACGAGATGGTAGTCGCTGTAGTTCAACTCGAGCACCGTGTCCTCGCGCGGACGCACGTCGACGGCCAGGTCGCCCAGCACCCGCCGCTGATGGCTATCCGCGACGTAGCCGTCGCCTTCGCCAAATAGACCGTTGATTCGGTAGCTCACCACACCGTTCTTGTCGATGCGGCCGCCCACGTCCATGTAAGCCGTTCCGATGCTGTCGCTGTTGTAGGTGACGCCGGCTTCCCGCGGACCCGCGTCGCTCGGACGTTTGGAGACGAAATTGAACATCCCGGACGGGTTGGCGGGACCATACAGAGACGCCGAGACTCCGTTGACCACCTCGATCTGTTCGAACTGTTCCATCGCGGTCGCGACGGTGATGAACATGGTCATGCCGTCCAAGCGCGTATTCTGAAAGTTGCCGCCTTGCATGCCGCGCGTCTGCGGCCGCAGGATTTCGGACCCCTGCTGCTCCTGGTAGGCCACCAGCGGCAGGTATTTCGACACATCCTTGAAATTGGTTGCCTGGGAGTTCTCGATCAAGTCATGCGGCAGGATGCCGATCGTATAAGGAGTATCGAGAATTTTCGTCGAGCCAAGAGGCCCCAGCGAGTCGACGGCGTCCACGCGATAGCTGTCGTCGGCCTCGTGTTTGCCCGTCACCAGGATGCGCGGCAATGTGGCCTGCGCGGATGGCGCCGGCGGCGCGGAATCGTCTGCGTTGGCGGTTTCTCCGACCAGCACCGAGACGAGGACAAGGCATAAGTACGTAGCCGTTATGTTCATGGTGAAAACTAGCATGGAGTATCGGCGGCAACCATATGCACGGCTGCGCATAGGTTCAATCGAGGCGCTCCGCCCCAACG
The DNA here is from genome assembly GCA_963799885.1 of uncultured Gammaproteobacteria bacterium. GTDB lineage: Bacteria > Pseudomonadota > Gammaproteobacteria > Steroidobacterales > Steroidobacteraceae > Bog-1198. The sequence continues at coordinate 267,635 of CAWCYX010000012.1, forward strand.
TAGCAGAAAAAACGCCGATTCGCGGCGCGGCCGAACAAGGTCATTCCCAGTCTTGCCGCAAGATCGCAGCCCATCGCCGTCACTCCGTTGCGCGAGACGACGATGGGCACACCGTTATGGGCCGCCTTCATGACCATTTCGCCGGTGAGACGGCCGGTAGTGAATAGGATCTTGTCGCCGCCTGAGACACCGTGGAACGTCATCCAGCCGGCGACGGTGTCGAGGCCGTTGTGGCGGCTGACATCCTCGATGCTGACCAGCAAAACGGAGCCCTGAAACAAGGCGCAGCTGTGCACCGATCCGGCGGTGCGATGAATGGCGTCGTGATGCCGCATGGCCTCGAGTACGTCCAACAACGTACTGCGAGAGATGCGTGCCGATTCCGGCGGGGGCAGCGCGATCGCATCCACCCGCCTCATCAAATCGCCAAAGACGGTGCCGAGACCACAGCCGGTAGCGACGACTCCCGGCGGGGCAACCGCACCGCCCCGGATGCCGGACCGCGTGACCACCGCGGCGGACCCCGAGCTCCAGTCGACCACGAGCGACTCGATCATCGCCGCCTCGCCGATCAACCGCTGATTGCGAAGGTAGCCCAGTACCAACATTTCGGGGCAGCCGCCAAGGGTCATCAGCGTGACCAGCTCGCGGCCGTCGAGAACTACCGTGAGCGGACGTTCGACGGGAACGTACATGGGACGGCGGTCGCCTTTTTCATCGACGATCGATATCTCGCGCAGCGCAGTGCATGACGCGGCGCTGATCCGTGGGGCGTCCGGCACGGGCCGCAGCGCGGCGGCTGCCGGCTCCACAACCCAAGCCGTCACATCACTGTGCTCGATGGCCGTTCTCCGCTCGATGGCCGGCACGCGCTCGTTGGCCACCCACCGCAGGAAACGTTACCATGTTTGCTTCATGGACATTGCGATCGCCGACATCACGGGTCTCGTTCTTGCCGGCGGGCGCGGAAGCCGGATGGGTGGCGTCGACAAGGGACTGCAGAATCATCTGGGGGTGCCGCTGGCGCGACACGCGCTGGAGCGCCTCGCACCGCAGGTCGGCAAGATCATGATCAATGCCAACCGCAACCTTTCCGAGTACCGCTCCATGGGGGTTCCCGTCTGGCCGGATGAGCTGCCCGATTACCCGGGACCTCTCGCGGGGATGTTGGCCGGACTCGAGCATTGCGACACTCCGTACCTGGCAACGGTGCCGTGCGATACGCCCAACTTTCCACTTGATCTGATCGAGCGGCTCGCCCATGGTGTTTCTGAAATCGACGGCGACATGGCCACGGCTTACACGAGAGAAGGCGCCAAGTCGTTCCCACAGCCGGTGTTCTGTCTCATGAAAGCCTCGTTGTGCGACAGCCTCAGCGCCTTCGTGCGCAGCGGCGAACGCAAAACGGGATTGTGGGGGCGCGCCCATCGCTGCGCCCAAGTGGTGTTTGACGATGACGCCGCGTTCTTCAACGTCAACACCTTGATGGAACTCGAGCAGCTGCAGCACCGATCTCGCTGAAACAATCGCGGGATTGCCTCCCCGCTCCTTCCTAGACGTCCGCCGTCGGCTTCGCCGCCAAGATCTGCCCGCCGCCGTAACTTGCCTGCACCGGCGGAATTCCACCGACAGTCACGCGCACCGCGCAATACTTGAATTCGGGAATCTTGCCGAACGGGTCCAAAGCCGAGTTGGTGAGCTTGTTGATTGCCGCCTCGTAGAAGCAGAACGCGACGAACACCGCTCCGCGGGGCGAGCTTTCGTCCGCGCGCGCATAAAGGCTCACTTTGCCGCGGCGTGAAGCGACGGTGATGAGATCTCCGGGCTTTATACCCAGCGCGGCCAGATCGAGCGGGTGCAGAGAAGCCACAGGATCCGGTTCGATGGCATCGAGCACTCCCGAACGGCGGGTCATGCTGCCCGTATGCCAGTGTTCGAGCTGCCGGCCGGTGATGAGCACCCAAGGATAATCGGTGTCCGGCCTTTCGTCGGCCGGGATGATGTCGGCCGGCACGAACCGGCCCCTGCCCGTCGGCGTCGGAAAGGATTCGATGAAAACCACAGGCTCCCCGGGATCTCCCTCCTCGACACAGGGATAGGTCACGCTATCCTCCGCCTGGAGCCGCTCCCAGGTAATTCCGCCGATGCTCGGCATCGTACGGCGCATTTCGTCGAACACCGCCGCGACCGCCGACTCTCCCTTCCCGTAATCCCAGGAGAGACCGAGTTCGCGGGCGATGCCAATGATGATCTCGAGGTCCTGACGCGATTTGCCGGGCGGGTTGAGCGCCTGGCGCCCCAGCTGCACGAATCGATCGGTGTTCGTGAAGCTTCCGGTCTTCTCGGCGAATGACGACGCCGGCAAAATCACGTCCGCGAGATAGGCGGTTTCGGTCAGGAAGATGTCCTGCACCACGAGCATGTCCAGTCTCGACAGCGCTTGACGCGCATGGTCGGCATCGGGATCGCTCATCGCGGGATTCTCGCCCATGATGTACATGCCCTTGACCTTGCCCGCCAAGATGCCTTTGATGACCTCCACCACCGTAAGACCCGGCTTGTCATCGAGCTGTTCGACGGGCACTGCCCATGCTTTCGCGAAGAGTTCGCGCGCCTGCGGGTTGTCGACGCGCTGATAGTCGGGATACATCATGGGGATCAAGCCGGCATCGGAGGCACCCTGCACGTTGTTCTGGCCTCGCAACGGGTGCAAACCCGAACCCGGTTTACCAATTTGGCCCGTCATCATGGCGAGCGCGATCAGGCAGCGCGCATTGTCGGTGCCGTGGATATGCTGGCTGATTCCCATGCCCCAGAGAATCATCGATCCGGAACTCCGCGCGTACAACCGCGCCACTTCGCGAATCGTTTCCGCGGGGACACCGCAGATCGGCGCCATCAGGTCCGGGCTGTAGCCGGCGACGTTCTTCACGAGTTCCGCGTATCCGAGCGTGCGATCGGCGATGAACTTCGCATCGACCAGGTTTTCTTCGATGATGACGTGCATCATTGCATTGAGGAGCGCGACATCGGTATCCGGCTTGAATTGCAGGTAGCGATACGCGGTGCGCGCCAGTTCGCTGCGGCGTGGATCCATGACGATCAGCTTGGTGCCGTTGCGCATGGCGTTCTTGAGGAAGCTTGCCGCCACCGGGTGATTCACGGTGGGATTCGCGCCGATCAGGATCACCACCGACGCTTTCGTGACATCCATGACCGGGTTGCTGACCGCTCCCGAACCGATCCCCTCGAGCAGCGCCGCCACGCTCGACGCATGGCAGAGGCGCGTGCAATGATCGACATTGTTGCTGCCGAAGCCGAGCCGCACCAGCTTCTGGAACAGATACGCTTCCTCATTGCTGCCTTTGGCCGACCCGAATCCTGCCAGAGATTTGGGTCCGTGCGAGTCGCGCAGCTTGCGCAAGCCCCCGCCCGCCACCGCAAGCGCTTCCTCCCAGGTTGCCTCGCGAAAAATCTGCATGACATGGTCGGGGTCCATCACGAACTCCCCGCCGGTCTTGGGCGCGTCTGCGCGGCGGATCAGCGGCACCGTGAGGCGTTGCGGGTGCCGGGAATAATCGAAGCCGTAGCGCCCTTTGACGCAGAGGCGCGAGTGATTGGCAGGACCGTCGCGCCCCTCGACATAGAGAATTTCATCGTTCTTGACGTGATAGGTCAACTGGCACCCCACCCCGCAGTACGGACAGAGCGAATTGACGGATCTATCGGGCACGGTGAGCGCCACGTCGCGGGCCGGCATGAGCGCTCCTGTGGGGCAGGCCTGCACGCACTCGCCGCAACCGACACAGGTCGAAGCACCCATGGGATCATCCATGTCGAAGACGATCTTGGCGTGCTGGCCGCGGAATGCGAGTCCGATGACGTCGTTGACCTGCTCGTCGCGGCAGGCCCGCACGCAGCGCGTGCATTGGATGCAGGCGTCGAGATTTACCGCAATCGCCGCATGCGAGAGGTCCGGGGCCACCGCGGGGCGCGGGGCAAAGCGCGGCTTGCCCACCTTGAGCTTGACCGCCCATTCATCCACCTCGTTGTGCCGCGTGTACTCCTTCTCGGGCATGTCGGACTGCAGCAGCTCGATCACCATCTGCTGCGCTTTGCGCACCCGCTCGTTGTTGGTCGTCACTTGCATGCCGTCGACCGGCACGCGGCAGCATGATGCAGCGAGCACGCGTTCACCCTTGATTTCAACCATGCAGGACCGGCAATTGCCGACTGCATCCAGGCCCGGCGCATAGCATAGGCGGGGTATCTCGACGCCCTCGCGATCCGCGATTTCGATGAGAGTATCGGTGCTCGAGGCCGTGATTTCGCGGCCATCGAGCAAAAACTTGACGGTCGGTGCGTCGACTAGCGCGCGTTCTGTGCGGGTAATGGCGTTCATCTCGTCCCCTAGCTCAACTCATTCGGAAAGTATTTGATCACGCAGTCCACCGGATTCGGCGCCGCTTGACCCAGACCGCAGATCGAGGCATCACGCATCACCTGCGATAGCTCGGCCAGCAGCGGCTTGTCCCAGGCATCCTTGGCAATCAGCGTGTTCGTCTTGGCGGTCCCCACCCGGCAGGGAGTGCACTGACCGCACGACTCATGCTCGAAAAAACGCATCATGTTGCGCGCAGCTGCCTTGGCGGTGTCGTGGTCGGACAGCACGATCACCGCGGCCGAACCGATGAAACATCCGTAAGGCTGCAAGGTATCGAAGTCCAACGGAATATCGCCCATCGACGCCGGCAGGATTCCGCCCGATGCGCCCCCCGGTAAATAACCATAGAAGCTGTGGCCGTCCTGCATGCCGCCGCAAAACTCGTCGATGAGTTCGCGGATCGTGATGCCGGCAGGCGCCAGCTTTACGCCGGGACTCTTCACGCGTCCCGATACCGAAAAGCTTCGGAGCCCCTTGCGCCCGTTGCGGCCCTGGGACGCAAACGACTCGGCGCCCTTCTCCAGCAGCTCGCGCACCCAATACAGCGTCTCGAAGTTGTGCTCCAACGTCGGGCGCCCGAACAGTCCGACCTGCGCCACATAGGGCGGACGCAGACGCGGCATGCCGCGTTTGCCTTCGATCGATTCGATCATCGCCGATTCTTCGCCGCAGATGTAGGCGCCCGCGCCCCGGCGCAGCTCGATCCTCGGCAGCGGCGCCGGCGGATTTGCCTTGAGCTTCGCAAGTTCGGCCTCGAGCAGCGCGCGGCAGCCGTGATATTCGTCGCGGAGATAGATGTATATGGCCGAGATGCCGACGGCCCATGAGGCGATCAGCATACCTTCGAGGAAGCGGTGCGGATCCCGTTCGAGATAGACGCGATCCTTGAAGGTTCCCGGTTCGCCTTCGTCGATATTGACGGCCATCAGGCGGGGTGCGGCCTCGCCGCGTACGATGCGCCACTTGCGACCCGCCGGAAAGCCGGCGCCGCCCAGGCCGCGCAGTCCGGAGTCTTCCATCGTTTTGAGGACGCTCTCGACATCTCGCCGATGCTCGATGCAATCGCGCAGTAGCGCATATCCGCCCTGGGCAAGATACGCGTCGAAATGCGATGTACTTCGCCGGCTGGTCGAGCCGCCGTCCGGCGTCGACCTCCGCCTTGACCAACTCCAACGTGGCTTCCGGCACCGGCTTTTGATGAATCACCGCGACCGGCGCTTGCTCGCAACGCCCGATACAAGGAGCAGCGATCACTCGCACCCCGCGGCCAAGAAGATCGGGCAGCCGTTCGAGCAGCTGCTTGGCGCCCGCCATTTCGCAGCTCAAGCCGTCGCACACGCGCACCGTCAACGCCGGCGGCGCCGCCACGCTGCCATCACCGGCCTCTTTCACCACATCAAAGTGGTGGTAGAACGAGGCCACTTCGTACACTTCGGTCTGTGCAAGGCTCAACAGCCTTGCCAAGGCGGCCAGGTGAGGGGCCGCGAGTTGCTTGTACCGGTCGTTGATGAGATGCAGATATTCGATCAGCAGATCATGCCGGTAAGGCGGGGCGCCGATTAGGCCCTCCACCTGCGCAATGGCCTGCGGATCCACGGTTCGGCCCTTGGGTTTCTCGCGCTTCCGCTGTTTCGTTGCGCCTTCTCGGACTAAGGGAATGACCGCTTTACTCACTCAATGCACTCCATTTGGAAAGGTTAGCAGTTGGAAGGTCCTGGCCGAGTATGGCCCCACGTACAACAAAAACATGGAGTTACGGTAAACCGGCTCCGTGCGCCCAAGGGTAAGGTGCTAATGCTCACCCACGAAGCTGCGTCTGCACATGATATATCTGTTCCGGGTCGATTTTACAGGCGATGGGCTCACGGTCTAGGGGCCACGGCCAGATTAGTCATTTAGTGTATCATAATCAATCGATTAGCCTATCGCGCGGGCGGCCCTAGAGACGACCGACGGATGGTAGCGTGGTTCCAGCGATCATGAACGGTAATAATCTCCTCACCCCCCGGCAGGCCGAAGAAGCCATCAGCTCCCGGCTGACCTGCTCGCCCATTGAATCCTTGCCGCTCATGCAATGCGTGGGCGCGACCCTGCGGGAAGATATCATCGCGGAGCGGGATCTTCCGCCGTTCGACCGTGTGTGCATGGACGGGATCGCGGTCGACAGCGAAGCGCTAGACCGCGGAGTGCGTCGATTCAAGGTTCAGGCCACTCAAGCTGCCGGGTCGCCTGCCATGGAACTCGAACGCCCTGATCATGCCATCGAGGTAATGACCGGCGCGATCTTGCCGCGAGCCAGTGATTGCGTCGTCCCCGTCGAGCAGTACAGCGTCGCGGAAGGCATGATCTCCCTGACCTCTGCCGCGGTATCGACGCCGTATCGCAACGTCCAGCGACGCGGAGCCGACGGGGCGGCCGGCATGGTGATGCTGAAAGCCGGTTGTACGCTCGGTCCGCCGGAAATCGCGGTTGCCGCATCGGCAGGTCTGGCGCGAGTGCGCGTGAGCAGCCAGCCGGCTTTCATGATCGTCTCCACCGGGGATGAGCTGGTCGAGCCGGGCGAGCCGATTGCCGCGCAGCAGGTGCGCCGCTCGAACGCCTATGCGGTCGCGGCAACTCTTCGGGCACGCGGCTTTGGCCGGGTGGGCGACGACCACGTTCCCGACGACGAAGGGATGCTGCGCGAGCGGCTGAAGCTGCACCTCACCACCCACGACGTCGTCATTTTGAGCGGCGGTGTGTCTATGGGGAAATTCGACTTCGTTCCCAAAGTCCTGATCGAACTCGGGGTTCAGGAAGTGTTCCACAAAGTTGCGCAGCGGCCGGGCAAGCCGATGTGGTTCGGTATCGGTCCCCAGGCGCAAACGGTGTTTGGCTTGCCAGGCAATCCCGTGTCCACTCTGGTCTGCTTGATTCGCTATGTGATCCCCGCGATCGCCGACGCGATGGGCACTCGGCCCCTGCTGCACGAGCGCCTGCCCTTGGCCTCGCCGGTATCCTTCGATCTGCCGCTCTCTTACTTCTTGCCGGTATCGATCGAACACGACGCATGGGGACAGCCCTGGGCCCATCCGCGACCGACCAACGGGTCGGGGGACTTCTTGAGCCTGGCCGGCACGGATGGATTCGTCGAGCTCCCGCCGGGGCCAAACACCTACCCCAAAGGGTTCGTCGCCAGCCTCTATCGCTGGTAACGGGATCCGTCGGCGCCGACCTCGATCGGCAAACAACCGGAGAGCTTGGCCTGAAGTGAGGCAGTCAGTGTGTCCGACACGTCCGCCAACTTATCGTAAAGCGAGGCGATCATAAACAGTTGCTCTCGGGCTTCGAATTCCCGCATATCCCATGCCATGGCCCGAATGTTTCGCGCCTCCTGCCGATAATCGAGTCGATTTTTTTCTGGCGGCGCGCAACCCATCTTAATAATTCACGCCCCCGTTGCATGATGTCGGTTGAATGATTGCAGGAGCCTAGCAGGGGGGTTTTGTAGGAGACCCAGTGGGCGAGGTATTTGATCTTGTAAGTCCTTCGCGGCAAGCGCAGCATTTGCGGGGCATGCAAACCTCGGGTCCTGATGTCAATCGCGATCGGACTTCGTCATACGCCCGCAAACTGGCCATGGCGGGGGCTAATGCCGCCGCGCGCATTCCCCTGCTGCGCGCTCCATTGGAGATGGCATACCAGCATTATTTCAACCGCATCCATGGCTCGGTCCGGCTGTTCAGCGGCGTCTACCCTGATTTTAAGACGGCGCAGCGCGCCATCCCGGCCGATAGGCTGGTCGGCTACGACAACCCGGCCGGGTCCCGGCGGAACGCTCACGACTTGTTTCGCATCTTTCCGATGGATTATCCCATCCTGTTCTGGCTCACTCGATTGCTGCCGAACTGCAGCTTGCTGTTCGATTGGGGCGGGAACATCGGCATCAGCTACTTTGCCTTCCGCAAGCACTTGCGTTATCCGCCGCAATTGACGTGGCTGGTCAGCGATTTGCCCGCGGTGGTCGCCGAAGGCGTTGCCACCGCCGCCGATTTGAACGCGCCTGGGCTGAGCTTCACGACGTCGTTGGAACGGTTGTGCGAGGCCGACATTCTGCTGGCGGCGGGCATGCTGCACTTCGTCGAGGCACCCTATGAGGCGTTGCGCGCCCAAAAAAGGCTGCCGAGACAAGTGCTGTTGAATAAAGTACCGGTGTATTCCCTGAAATCTGCAGTAACCTTGCAAAACATGGGAACGGCCCTGCTGCCGAACCATTTGTTCAACGAGGCCGAATTCACCGGCGTGTTCCAGTCCCTGGGGTACCAATTGGTGGACGAGTGGGAGACGCCGTTGGGGTGCCACATTCCATTTCACCCGGAACATTCGATACACGCCTACAAGGGCTACTATTTCGCCAAATAAATGATGAATCAGCGCCGCCGAAGTGCGTTGTCGCCGACGTCATGGGTGACCATGCAAACGGCGTTCATGCAGGGATTCACATTTCTCCTGTTCGCGATTCAAGCACCCCTGTTGGGGCCCCGCCCCTTCGGTTTGATCTCGCTCGTCATGATCTTCGCAGGGTTCGTGGAATTCGTTCTAGGCGAATGCGCCAGCGAAACACTCATCAGCATCCCCCAGGCAGAGGTCGAGCACTTCGATGTCATGAACACGTTGTGTGCGTTGATCTCGGTCGCGTTCGGGGTAGGCGTCTTCGCCGTTGCAGAGCCGATCGCGGCATGGTTCAGGGAGCCGGAGTTGGTGCCGATCACCCGGGTCATGGCGGTGCTTCCCTTGCTATCGGTCATCGCCGCGCCGGCGAACGCCATGAGCAAACGCGAGATGCAGTTTCGCCCGTTGGCGCTGCGCACGATATTCAGCCTGATCGCGGGCGGCATCGTGGGGATCTCGCTGACGCTGCTGAACTACGGCGTCTGGGCGCTGGTTTGGCAGGTCATTACGCAGAAATTTCTGGCGGCGGTGGTGTTGTGGCGGGCAGTGCCGTTGCGGTTCCGTTTCGGCTCGTCATGTCGGCACGCCCGGGATTTTCGGGCATACGTGCTGCCGCTGCTGGTCTCACGGACCATGAGTTGGGCGTCCGGGAATGTGCCGCGCTTCATCCTCGGTACTTTTCTCGGGGTGAACGATTTGGGCATCATGAGTCTGGCGTCGCGCTTGAGCGATATCGCAGTACAGCTTTTTCTGGTGCCCCGATATGCGGTCGCACGCGTGGCGCTCCGGCAATATGCGGTCAATCGGACGGGTCTGCCGGAGGCGATCCGGCAGCTGGTTTTCGGCTACGCGCTGTTGAGTTTTCCGGCCTGTCTGGGGGGGGCGGCAATCATGCCCACGCTGTTTCGTACATGGCTCGATGCGCGGTGGAATCCGGGAATCCTCCCGGCGCAGCTGCTGTTGCTGGTGTGCGTGCCCTCGGTGACGATCTTCACGGTCGGCGCCTTGCTGATGGCGCTCAACCAGCAGCGCGCCGCGGCCTGGCTGGAAACCGCCCAAACGGTCGGCGCGGTCCTGGCGGTCAGTATCACCGCACCCTTTGGCATGATTGCGAGTGCCGCCGGGATCGCCGCGCGTCCGTTCGCATTGCTACCGCTCCCACTGCTGGTGTCGGCCCGCAGATGCGGGCTGTCGGCGGCGCAAATTCTGGTGCCCCAGCTCCCTCTTCTGATGGCAGCCATGGGTATGGCCGGGGCCGTCTCGTTTCTGCAGTACTGCCTCAAGCCATACGTGAGCGGCGTGATCTTGCTGTTAATCCTCGTGTCGTCCGGCTTCGTGATCTATTCCGGGCTAGTCGCGGCGCGATTTCCACAATTCGCGGCTCGGTGTGTCAAGCGCGCAAGCGCCTGGGCCGACGGGATATTCTAGGAGCGCGCGCAGCCGCCGCGCGATTGCTTGAGTTTCGCGAGCTGACGCTTTGCATTCTCATAGGCCGAACGCAGCGGACTATGAGTATTTGTCTGCCCCTCTTCCCGTTGTTGCGCGCTTTCGGCGTGGATCTGCGCGCCCGGCACGCTCACGTGAATCTTGACTCGAAACGGCACGCCGCCAGCCGCCTCGGGGGCACCCTCGAAGACGATATGGCACGCCGTCATACCATCGTTGAGCCGCCGCAAGCGGTCACCAACATCGCGCGCCGAGGCCTCAAGCGCCCCCGATCGAGGCAGATGGCGGAAAGTCAAGGTCACCGGCGAACTCATGGGTGGAATCCGATTGAAACGATAGGATAAGTATCGCCTCGCGCCACCATCAATTAAATACGTGGATTCCCGTGGGCCATTGCGGCTCACTTAGGCATCGTTCGATAAGCTCATTTGCAGTTTCACCAAGTGTGCCACGGATCGAGCGCCCATTTTTTCCATGACTTTCGCACGGTGAATTTCTACGGTTCGTTCGCTCAATCCCAAATCGATGGCAATGACTTTGTTGGCAGCGCCATCGACCACCAATGCCATCACTTGCTTCTCTCGGGGAGTGAGGGATTCGGCGCGGTGCAGAACGTCGGCGCGGCGCGCCAAGCTGCTTCGGTTCTCTTTGTCCTGTTCCAAGGCATGATTGATTCGGTCGAGCAAGTCTTGATCGCGGAAGGGCTTCTGCACGAATTCAAACGCGCCCTCTTTCATGGCTTGGACCGCCATCGGCACATCCCCGTGTCCGGTGATGAAAATCACCGGCAGCATGGAGCCCATGCGGTTCAGATGCTGCTGCAATTCGAGCCCACTCATGCCCGGCATGCGGATATCGAGCACGAGGCAGCCCGCCGCGTCGGGCTTGAATGTGTCCAGGAATTCTTTAGGACTCGCGAAGGCAGCCGTCTTAAACCCCACGGTATTCAACAGCAAGCTCAAGGCGCGACGCATGCCATCGTCGTCATCTACTACATAGACGGTGGCGGCGTTTACAGCGACTTCGAGTTTAGCCATTGTGAACTTCTCAAGCCGTCACGATCGGCAATCGAAACCAGAAACGGCAGCCGGTTGGGTCGACCTTTTCAAAGCCAATGCTGCCCTCGTGGGCCTCGATGCTGGCACGACTTGAAGCCAGACCCAAGCCGGTTCCGCCGGCCTTGGTCGTGAAGAAGGGCCGAAAGAGCTTGCCGGCGACATCCGCGGGCACCCCCACTCCGGAATCCGTGATGCTGGTCTCGACGGCATAGCGATCCGCTCGCACCACGATGAGTACCTGGGCGCCATCCTTCCCGGTACTGGCCTCAATGGCATTTTGCACTAGAGAAAAGAGCACCAGCTGAATTCTCAGTCGGTCCACGTTGACCTCGGGCAAGGGGGACTGGGCGTCCACTGTGAGGGAAACATGCGCCGCTCGCGCCAAAGCATGCAGTGCCGGCACCAGTTCCCCGACGAGTTCGGACATCTGACACCTGATGCGCGCGGGTTCCGCATGATCGAACAGGCGTCGAATCCGGCGAATCCCCTCCCCGGCATTCAGGGCTTCCGCATTGATCTGCTGGAAGACATCGCGCGCACGCGGCACGAGAGGTTCCGGACGGTTCAAGAGCCGATCGCCCGCCTGGCTGAAGGTGGCGATTGCGCCAAGCGGTTGGTTCAGCTCATGCGCAATGCCGCTCGCCATCTCTGCCAGCGCCGCAATGCGCGAGAGTTCCATCAGCCGGTTGAGGATACCCTCCGACCCCGCCGAATCGCCTTTGAGTTGGTCCAAACGCCACCTTTTCGAGGGTTACCGAGCCTTCGCAGGCAGCCTCCCCGGGAGGACTCACGAGAGTCTGCCCGATTTCAGGGGCTTATTCACTGGCGGGTTTCCGCAATTATATGCGCCCTCCCCCTACTACGGGGCATCAACCGAATAGCGGCCTTCCCGACCCGTGATAGGCTGGCGGGATAATCGTGCGGTCTTTGGCATTTCGCCCCCCAGATATGGACAAAATCGCCTCTATCTCGCAGCAACTGCTGCAATTCTCACCGGATGCGCTCCTCGTGGTGGACTTCCAAGGGGTTATTCTCTTCGCCAATGCCACCTCGCGCGCTCTCTTCGGCTACTCCCGTGAGCAGCTCGTCGGGCAATCCATCGAAATGCTCGTGCCGGATCGCTTTCGCTTGCGCCACGGCGCTCACTTGGCTGGTTATCTTCGCGATCCCACGGCGCGAGAAATGGGCGCGCGCATCATTGATCTGTTCGCTCGGCGCGCGGATGGCACCGAATTTCCCGCCGGCATCCGCCTAGCACCCATGCATGACGGGGAGAAGACCTTTGTCGCCGCGGCGATTCGCGATATGACGGAGCGACGCGCTATCAACGATGCCTTGGTGGCTGCGCGCGAGGAAGCGGACCGCGCCAATTTGGCAAAGACCCGGTTCCTCGCCGCGGCGAGCCATGACCTTCGACAGCCCCTGCAAACCATTCGCCTGCTCAATGCGTCGTTACTGACTCTCACGCCCGAGACGGCCGAGCAACACCAGCTCTTGCGCCGCCAGGAGTCGGCCATCGACAGCGCCAGCCGAATGATCAATTCGTTGCTGGATATTACCCGCCTGGAGTCCGGTGCCGTCGAGCCGCACTTATCCCCCATCGACCTTAAAGCGGTCTATGGCGATCTGAGGCGCGAGTTTGAACCGGTGGCGCTGGCGAAGGGCATACCCCTGGAATTTCCCGAAACTTCGAAAACCGTGATCAGCGATCGTATCCTCCTGAGCCAAATGCTGCAGAATCTTATCGGTAACGCGCTCAAGTACACGGAGAAAGGCTTCGTGAAAGTCGCCGAGACCTCCGATGCGGATGGATTCCTGCTCTGCGTTGAGGATTCTGGCAGCGGCATTCCGAGCGATAAGCTGAACCGCATTTTCGATGAGTACTACCAAGTCGATCGGTCCGGTACACTGCGGTCCGGGGTCGGCTTAGGCCTTGCCATCGTGCGTGAGGTGTCTCGCCTACTATGCTATTCGGTATCCGTCTCCTCCGAGGTTGGCCGCGGCACGCTGGTTCGTGTACGTATACCCCTAACCCAAGTCGGTTCCGATACGCATGCCGCCGAAGACCTCCAACCTCACGCCTCCGTACCGCATGCCACGGCCCCTACCCGACTCATACTGCTCGAGGACAACGATTCCGTACGTGCCGCCACGGAACTGTTTCTGACCTTGGAAGGCTACGAGACCCATAGTGCCGCGAGCGTCGCAGATGCCGAGGAATTGCTTGCTAATCTTGGGCCGGGTGACTTGCTAATCTCGGATTATCATCTCAATGGCGCCTTGACCGGTCTCGACGTACTGCAGCAGGTTCGCGCGCAACATCAACGGGAGGTTCCGGCTATTCTCTTGAGCGGAGATTTGCAGTCAATGATGCGCGTGGTGAAAACATCCATTCCGCGCTGTCGTTTCTTGAGTAAGCCCGTGGATACCCATGCACTGCTCTCTGCCATATCTGAACTTAGCGGTGGTGAATACTCCAATTGATCCCTGAGGGTGGTCTGTGATTCATATCAAATTACCCGCGACATGAGTGGACGAACGTCGGCGCCGAGATAGGCATCGAAGGTCATGGCTACGTTTCGCATCAGCAGCCTTCCTACCGGTGTAAGCGCAATCCGGCCGTCGGTCAGATCGACGAGGCCGTCCGCCCGCAGATCCTGCAGCTGCTCGAGTTCATTCTCGAAATATCTGGCGAACTGAATGCCGTGCCGGCCTTCGATTGCGGCGGGATCCACGGCCCCATGACACATGATTTGGTTGATGACGTCCCTGCGGATCAGATCATCCGCGCTCATCTGGGTTCCCTGGTAGGAAGGTAGATCGCCGCGAGCGATGGCCGTCTCGTACTCCTGCAGCGACTTGTAATTCTGGATGTATAGATCGCCGATCCGCCCGATCGCGCTGACCCCGAAACTCACGAGATCCCGATCGGCATGCGTCGTATAGCCCTGAAAGCTTCGGTGCAAGGTGCCGTTTTCCCTGGCGATCGCGAGACTGTCCTCCGGAAGAGCGAAATGATCCATCCCGATGTAGACATATCCCGCCGTACAGAGCTTATCGACCGTCAACTGCAGCAATCCAAGGCGCGCAGGAGCGTCCGGAAGATCGCTCGAACGGATTTGCCGCTGGGCCTTGAACAACTTCGGCATGTGGGCATACCCGTACACGGCCAGGCGATCCGGACGTAGTGCGATGACGCGGTCGAGTGTGTCGCTGAAAGTCGCCATGGTCTGGCGCGGCAAACCGTAGATGAGGTCGAAATTGATGGATTTGAAGCCGAATTCTCGCGCCGAATCGTAGACGCTCTGAACGGAGGACGCCGGTTGCAGCCGGTTGACGGCCCGTTGGACGTTCTCGTCGAAGTCCTGGACGCCCAGGCTGATGCGATTGAATCCGAGGGCCGCGAGCAGCTGCAGCAAGCCGTGATCGGCGCCACGCGGATCGATCTCGATGGAATAGTCGCGCGATGGATCGTCGGTGAGCTGCAAGTCGTGATCGAGCCGGTCGATCAACTCGATCAACCGCTTCTTCGGCAAGAACGTCGGCGTCCCACCGCCAAAATGCATCTGCTCCACGACCCGCTCGCGGTCGAAATAGGCCGCGCGGCGGCCAACCTCCTTGAGCAGATGACGCACGTAGGCTTCCACGGGGCTCAACTGACGCGTCACCACCTTGTTGCACCCGCAATAGAAACACGGACTGAAGCAGAACGGCAGGTGAACATACACCGACAACGGACTGCCCTCGACGGCGCCGTGGCTCGTCGATGCCGCCTGTCGGTAGGCATCGGGCGGCAGCCGGTCATGAAATTGGCGTGCGCTCGGATAAGAGGTGTAGCGCGGGCCCTCCCGATCGTAGCGGCGCATGATCCCGGTATCGAATGTAACGTCCGCGCTTCTCATAACCGTCCTGACTTCATAGAACGAATTCCCCGTCGATGTCTTTCCGCTAGATTCCGGCGAAGCACCCCTAAACGCCTATAGGTACATTCACCTAGGAACCGGTCTGGTTGTCCCCGAGACCGCGGATACTACGTAGGAGCCGACGCACCTTCCTTATGGTGCGCATCCGTCCGCACTTTCTATCATCCCGCCAGAGTCGTAACCGCACCTTTCAAGGATTGCCAATGCAGAGCACGCTGGACCCCGCGATGAAAATTCCGGTGGTGTATAACGATGCCGTCGTCCGGCGGTTCGCCATCATGACCGTGATCTGGGGAATCGTCGGAATGCTCGTCGGCGTGGTGATCGCGGCCGAGCTCATCTGGCCCAACCTCAATTTCGGTCTGGCATTCTTGAGCTATGGCAGACTGCGGCCGCTGCACACGAATGCCGTGATCTTCGCCTTCGGCGGCTCAGCGCTGTTCGCGAGTTCCTACCATATCGTGCAGCGGACCTGCCACGTAAGGCTGATCTCCGACAAGCTCGCCAGCTTCACGTTTTGGGGATGGCAGCTGGTCATAGTTCTGGCGGCGATCACGCTGCCGCTCGGCATCACCCAGGGCAAGGAGTATGCGGAACTCGAATGGCCCATCGACATCTTGATCACCATCGTATGGGTAGCGTACGCCTTCGTGTTCTTCGGCACGCTGGCGATCCGCAAGATCAAGCACATCTATGTGGCCAATTGGTTCTTCGCCGCCTACATCATCACCATCGCCGTGCTGCACGTCGTGAACAACTTGGCCATTCCGGTTTCGTTGACCAAGTCGTACGATATCTATGCCGGCGTGGTGGACGCCATGGTGGAGTGGTGGTACGGCCACAATGCCGTGGGCTTCTTCCTGACGGCGGCCTTTCTGGGCATGATGTACTACTTCGTGCCGAAACAGGCGGGGCGGCCCATCTACTCCTACCGCCTGTCCATCGTGCACTTCTGGGCGCTGATCTCCATCTACATGTGGGCGGGCCCGCATCACCTGCACTACACCTCGCTGCCGGACTGGGCGCAATCGCTCGGCATGGTGTTCTCGGTCATTCTGCTGGCACCGTCGTGGGGCGGCATGATCAACGGCATCATGACGCTGTCCGGCGCATGGTACAAACTCAGGACCGATCCCATTCTCAAGTTCCTGATCGTATCCCTGTCGTTCTACGGCATGTCGACCTTCGAGGGGCCGATGATGTCCATCAAGACCGTCAATGCGCTCTCGCACAATACGGATTGGACCATCGGGCACGTGCACTCCGGCGCAATCGGCTGGGTGGCCTTCATGTCCATCGGTTCGATGTATTCGCTGATCCCGAAGCTCTGGGGCCGCAGGGAAATGTGGAGCATCCGGCTCATCGATGTGCATTTCTGGACCGCGACCATCGGTGTGGTGCTGTATGTGGCGGCCATGTGGATCGCCGGCGTCATGCAGGGTCTGATGTGGCGGGCGACGAACTCCGACGGCACGCTGACCTATACGTTCGTCGAATCGCTGAAGGCCACCTATCCGTACTACGTGGTCCGGCTGGGCGGGGGCGTACTGGTCCTCGCCGGCATGTTCATCATGCTCTACAACGTCATCAAGACCGTGACCGTCGTGGAGCCGCGGCTCGACGCCATCCCCGTTCCGGCGGTCTGAGTCCAGAGAAGCACATGAATCACGAAATCATCGAACAACGCGCCTGGTTGATGGGCACGCTCATCGCCATCGTCATCAGCATCGGCGGACTGGTGGAGATCGTTCCGCTCTACATGCAGGCGTCCGTCATCTCGCCGTCCGCCGGCACCAAACCATATGCGCCGCTGCAACTCGCCGGCCGCGACATCTATGTCCGCGAGGGATGCTATCTATGCCATACCCAGATGGTGCGGCCGCTGCAGGCGGAAGTGGAACGGTATGGTCACTATTCGGTGGCCGGCGAGGCGGTGTACGACCATCCCTTCCAGTTCGGGTCCAAGCGCACTGGACCGGATCTCGCCCGTGTCGGCGGACGCTATTCGGACCAATGGCACAAGATCCACTTGAACAATCCCCGCGACGTGGTTCCCGAATCGAACATGCCCGGTTTCGTGTGGCTGGCCAATGCCACCGTGGATCCCGTCGAAGTGGCCGCGAAAATGCGCGTCTTGCGCCGGATGGGCGTCCCGTATACGGACGCCGACATTCAATCGGCCGCCGAACTGGTCACCGGACATTCCGAATTGGATGCTCTGGTTTCCTACCTGCAAGTGCTGAAATACAACGGCGAGGTGGCGCAATGATCGGTCTGCTGCGCGGCATGATCACGCTGTCCCTGCTGCTGCTGTTCGTCGGCCTGTTTATCTGGGCGTGGAGCAGCCGGCGCAAGGATCTGTTCGACCGCATGGCGCAATTACCCTTGGAAGATGAGTCATGAAATCAGGTACCGCAATTTTTGTCGTCATCGCCGTACTGGCCAACATATTCGGCGGATTGTGGCTTATCTGGTGGACTAACCGCGGCGTCAAGGCCGCTCCCCAGGACACCACCCACGTCTGGGACGATGACCTCACCGAATACAACAATCCGATGCCGCGCTGGTGGCTGTGGCTCTTTATCCTGACCATCGCCTTCGCCCTTGCCTATCTCGCGCTCTTTCCCGGCCTCGGGAACTATCGCGGGCTTTTAAAATGGACGTCGGTATCGCAGTTCGCGGCCGAGGACACGGCGGCGCGAGACACCTTTGAGCAGCGCTTCGCCGCGGACAAGGGCAAGAGCCTGCTGCAACTGTCCATGGATCCGGCGGCGATGACCACCGCAAAGAATTTGTTCGCTCTCAACTGCTCCTCGTGTCACGGGTCGGACGCGCGCGGCGCGAAGGGCTTTCCCAATCTCACCGACCAGGATTGGCTCTGGGGCGGCAGCGAAGAGGCGGTGTATCAGACCATCGCGCAGGGCCGCTACAACGCGATGCCGGGATGGGGCCCGGTGCTCGGCGCTGACGGCGTCGAGCAGGTCATGGCTTATGTGCTGTCGTTGAGCGGCCGTGAACTCAAGGGACCGGCCGGGTCGGCCGATTCCGTCGCCGCCGGCAAGGTCCGCTTCACGACCATGTGCTCGGCCTGTCACGGAGCCGACGGCAAGGGCAATCAGGCCCTCGGCGGACCGAACCTCACGGACAAAATTTGGCTCCATGGCGGATCGGTGGATGACATCCGCGAGACCATCACGAAGGGACGGACCAACGCCATGCCGGCGCACCTGGAGCGCTTGGGCGAGACCAAGGTGCGGCTCCTTGCGGCCTACGTGCTCTCGCTGTCGCGGCCGGCCGCGGCCGCGCCGGTGGCCGTCGTTGCCTCGGGCGAGGCCCATGTTGCCGAGTGAACCGCCCGCCGCCCTCTGGTCGCCCCGGAGTCAGGGCATCGGTGTGGCGCTGTGGACATCGTTTCTCGTCGCCTGCTTTGAAACCATGATCGTGTTCGCATTTCTCGACCCTGTGACGCTCGGCTTCGAGGGATGGTCGCCCTCGCTGGCTGCCTTGCGGCCGATGCTCTATGGCTGCGG
This sequence comes from uncultured Gammaproteobacteria bacterium, assembly GCA_963799885.1. Taxonomy (GTDB): domain Bacteria; phylum Pseudomonadota; class Gammaproteobacteria; order Steroidobacterales; family Steroidobacteraceae; genus Bog-1198. Next base: position 286,467 of record CAWCYX010000012.1, read on the forward strand.
ATTCTTCCTGTTTTGGTCGTTCGCCTTCATTGCCGCGGGGTTGACGGCGTACATGATGGAAACGAATCCGCGCGCGGTCTCGCCTGCGCCCGGGCCGCCTGCCCCGGGTTCGGCTGCGGCAAGCCGGCGGGTCGGGCCATGACCACCACAGCAGTCGTCGCGTCGCCGCTGTACGCCGCGCAACAAAAGATCTATGCCCGCGAGGTGCACGGCCGCTTCGCCCGAATGCGGAGCGCCTCCGTGATCGTGCTGTTGGGCGTCTTCTACGGATTGCCATGGTTGCAATGGAATGGGCGCCAGGCCGTGCTCTTCGACTTGCCCGCACGTAAGTTCTATATTTTTGGCCTGACTCTGTTTCCGCAGGATTTTTGGCTGCTGACCTGGCTGCTCGTCATGGCCGCTCTATCGCTGTTTTTCTTCACCGCCCTCGCCGGCCGCTTGTGGTGCGGTTACGCATGTCCCCAAACGGTATGGACCGAGATCTTCGTCTGGATGGAGCGGCTCACGGAGGGAAGCCGGTCGCAGCAAATGAAACTGGCGCGGGCTCCCTGGTCCCTGCAGAAGTTCGCGCGCAAGTCCGTCAAGCAGGTCCTGTGGATCAGCTTTGCCGGCTTCACCGGCTTGACCTTCGTCGGCTTCTTCTCTCCCATCGATGGCCTGTGTGGAAAGATCGCCGTCGCCTCCTTAAGCGGCTGGGAAGCGTTCTGGATGATCTTCTACGGCTTCGCGACCTACGGCAATGCGGGATACCTGCGCGAGCAGGTCTGCAAGTACATGTGTCCCTACGCGCGCTTCCAGAGCGCGATGTTCGATCGCAATACACTGATCATCTCGTATGACGCCGCCCGCGGTGAGCCGCGCGGCGCGCGCAGCCACGATGCCGCGGCGCGGCCCGCGGGCCAGGGCGATTGCGTCGACTGCACCCTGTGCGTACAGGCCTGTCCCACGGGCATCGACATCCGTCAAGGCCTGCAATACGAGTGCATTGCGTGCGCCGCCTGCGTCGATGCCTGCGATACCGTCATGGCCAAGGTCGGCTCCCCGCTCGGCCTGGTGCGCTATGCCACCCAGGCGGAGATCGACAGCGAGCCGACACGCGTCATCCGACCCCGCATCGTCGTCTATTCCGTGCTGTTGGTCTCCCTGTTGGCGGGCTTTATCTATGCCGTGACGCATCGGATGCCGGTCGATCTCGATGTTCTACGCGATCGCAGTTCCCTGTACCGCGAGCTCGACGATGGCCGTATCGAAAACGTGTTCACGGTGCGCATCATCAACAAGGATCAGCACGCCCACACGTTCCGCCTGGTGCCGAAAGGTCTCCCCAACGCGGTCATCGACGCGGAGTCGCCGACGCAGAGTGTCGATGCGGAGGATGTCAAATCGGTAGTGGTGCGGGTACGCATCCCGCTCGCACAAGGAAACGGCGGCCAGGATTTCGCCATTTCCGCCCAGGCGCTCGATGATCCGAAGTTGGCTGCCACCAGCCGCGCACGATTTTTCTCGAAGCCTTGATCCTTCAGGAGCAGCACGAATGAAGAGTGACCAGTCAACCAAGGCGTGGTATCGCTACCCCATGATGTGGCTGGTGATCGCCCCTCCCGTGGGATCGGTGATCGCCGGCATCATTACGTTCGTGCTGATTCTCGAGCACCCGGACCCCGTCATCAAGACGGCACCCGCAACTGTGGCGGTCCTGCACGGCGGCACGGCGAATTCCGTGGTTCCGCCGGCGGATTGAGGCGCCAGACCCATGCCCGTCGCCGGTTGCTTCCACTGCGGTGAGCCGCTTAGCCTAACCGGCTACGCAGCGCGCGAACCGCTGCGGGTGCGCGTGCAGGGGACGGATGTCAGCGTTTGCTGTCCCGGTTGCCGGGCGGCGGTGCAGCTCATCGGCGAGCTGGGCCTGGACGACTTCTACCGATTCCGAACGGTGGTATCGCCGAAGCCCGCCGACACTGCCTGCGCTTGGGTTGCCTACGACGATCCCGCGCTGCTCGAAACGTTCACCCGCGAAGGGCCGCACGGCCGGAACGTCGTACTGATGATCGATGGCATGACCTGCGCGGCCTGCAGCTGGCTGGTCAGCCGCTCGCTGCAGCACCTCGCGGGCGTTCGGCACGTCAGCGTGAACACGGCCACGGGGCGGGCCCAGATCGGGTGGGACAGCACCACGCTCAAACTGTCGGAGCTCCTCGGAGTGATTTCCAGCCTGGGATACAAACCGCAAATCGCCACGGCGGAGAACGAAGCCGCCCGCGGCCAGAACGAACGGCGCGGCCTGTTGAAACGGCTTGCCCTCGCAGGACTTGGGATGATGCAGGTGATGATGTTCGCGGTGGCGATGTATGCCGGCGATATGCAGGGAATGGAGACGGATGTCCGCGCGTACTTGCGCATCGTCAGCCTGCTGGTCGCCACCCCGGTGATGCTGTATGGCGGATGGCCCTATTTTGCCGGAGCGGCGCGCGCGCTGGCGAAGCGCACCATCACCATGGACGTCCCTGTCAGCCTCGGATTGATGCTTGCCTACTCTGCCAGCGTATTCAACACCTGGCGGCATGCCGGTGAAGTCTACTTCGACTCGGTCACGATGTTCATTTTTTTCCTGACCGTGGCCCGCTATGTGGAAATGGTGGCTCGGCACCAGAGCACCCAGGTGAGCGACGCGCTGGGCCGCATGCTTCCGGCGACGGCGCATCGATTGTCGGCCGGTGACCCGGGCACGGCGGTCACCGATATTGCCGTATCGCAGATCGTGATCGGCGACCGCTTGCTGGTGCGATCTGGGGAAGTGGTGCCGGCAGACGGGGTACTCTCGCAGAGCAGCACGGAGCTCGATGAGTCCATGCTGACCGGAGAGTCCGTGCCGGTGGAACGATCGGTGGGGGATCGCTTGACCGGCGGCACCATCAACGTAGGAGCACCGGCACAGATGTGCGTCACCGCGGCGGGACGGGGGACGGTTCTCGCGAGCATCGTGGCACTGCTCACCCGCGCCCAATCCGAACGGCCGCGCATCACCCGGGCGGGCGATCGGTTCTCGAGCCGCTTTCTCGCGCGCGTGCTGATCGGCGCCGTCCTGGTTTGCGCATTCTGGAGCATCGTCGAACCGGGCCGCGCCTTCGACGCCACACTCGCCGTCCTGGTCGTGGCCTGTCCCTGCGCGTTTTCCCTGGCAACCTTGGTGTCCGTAGCGAGCGCGAATGCAGCGCTTGCACGGCGCGGCGTGCTCGTCACGAGCCCGGACGCCATCGAGGGACTCGCCAAGGTGACGCGCGTCGTGTTCGATAAGACCGGCACGCTGACCGATGGCGTGGTGGCTATTTCCCGTTGCAACCCTCTCGGCGCGTCCTCGGCGGCTGAATGCCTGCAAATTGCGGCAGCCCTGGAAGTGGGATCGGAGCATCCGATTGCGCGCGCGTTTACCGATCGCGAGGTGGATCGCGAGGGACTGCAGGCGCACGACGTTCAAGTCATCGTAGGCGGCGGGGTCAGCGGACTCGTCAACGGCAAACGCTTCAAGATCGGTACGCGAGCCTTCGCGAGCGGCGCGGCCTCTCCGCCCTCGGCGCTCGCCGATGAGATCGATGATGCGGCGGTCTTCTTGAGTTCGGACGACGGCGACCTGGCCAGCTTTGCGGTAGCGGATGAACCGCGGCCGGAGAGCGCGCGCACGGTCGCCGCACTGCGCGGCCAAGGAATGGGAATCGAGATCTTGAGCGGCGACTCCATAGTTGCGGTGCGCCGCCTGGCACTCTATTGCGGCATCGGGACTTTCGCGGCTCGCCGGTCTCCCGCCCAGAAACTCGAGCGGGTCCGGTCGCTCACTTCGCAGGGTGAATTCGTGGCCATGGTAGGGGACGGAATCAATGACGCACCGGTACTCGGCGGCGCCGGCGTCTCCATCGCAATGAGCCGCGGCTCCGCTTTGACCTTGGCAAGCGCCGATCTCATCCTGATCGGCGATTCGCTCAACGCCCTGCCCGAGGCTTTTTCGCTGGCACGCCGTGCGACGCGGATCATCCGTCAAAATCTGGTCTGGGCGGCCGCTTACAACTTGACGGCGATGCCGCTTGCCGCAATGGGCTGGGTACCGCCTTGGGCGGCCGCGATCGGCATGTCGATGAGTTCGATCGTGGTGGTGTTGAATTCGCTGCGGCTCATTCGCGGCGGTCGCCCGCGCTCCGCATCGCCCGGCATGGCGCCGCTGTCGCTGTCATTCTCTCCTGCGATGCCGGCACCGGCGCTGCGGAACCCGGCGCCATGAGCCTCGTATCCGTCCTGATCCCCGTCACCATGCTGCTGGTCGGGTTCGGCCTATGGGCCTTTTTCTGGGCGGTGCGTACCGGACAGTTCGATGACCTTGACATTCCCGGATGGGAGATTCTCGTGGACGAGCAAAGCGATGCCGGAGCGGCCGATGCCGCGGCGGCCGATGCCGCAGCGGCGGCTGCGGACCCGGACGACCCGGCTTGATGCAGCATGGCGCGCTTGGCGATCCGGTGTCTCTGTCGGCCGCCTTCGCGGTCGGCATGGCCGGCAGCGTGCACTGCCTGGCGATGTGCGGGGGCATCTCCGGAGCGCTGGGAATGCGCGCGCGTGGTGCGACGACGCCGCAACGAGCTGCCACGCTGACGGCCTGCTATCAAGTGGGACGGCTGATCAGCTACACCCTTGCAGGAGCCATCGTGGGTGCGTTCAGCGGACTAATGCAGGGCATGTTCGATGTGCATCATGTCGCGCTGATCGCCCGCGTCCTGGCGGGCCTGGTGTTGATCTGCGTAGGAATAGGGGTGCTGTTCAAGTGGCGCCCCCTCGCGATCCTGGAGCGGCTGGGGGGCCGGCTGTGGCGCCACATGGCGCCGCTCGCCCGGCTCATTCCGCCGCAGGGCGTTGCCGGTTCCTTGCTGCTGGGAATGCTGTGGGGGTGGCTTCCCTGCGGGTTCATTTATTCCATGCTGATATTTGCGGCCCTGAAGGGCGGCGCGTTGCAGTCTGCCGCCATGATGCTTTTCTTCGGCTTGGGCACGGCACCCGCGGTATTCGGCGCCGGCATGTTAAGCGCCCAATTCGGCCGGTTGACCCTGGCCCGTGGGATGTATACCGCGGCGGGCTGGTTGCTGCTGGTGTTCGGTGCGCTGACGATTTATGGGCCGCTCAACCCGGCTCACCACCACTGATGATGCTCGGTGGCGCCGCCGGGCGCTGGCCCTTATAGTCAGCACCATGACCAGACTGGGGAACAGCGATGAACATTGACGCGATTGCGATTGGCACCCATCCGCCCGAGGACGTCAACGTCATTATCGAGGTGCCGATCGGGGGCGAGCCGATCAAATACGAAATGGACAAAGCGGCGGGAACGCTCGTGGTTGACCGGTTTCTTCACACGCCGATGCGCTATCCCGGCAATTATGGCTTTGTACCGCATACCCTGTCCGACGATGGCGATCCGATCGATGTTCTGGTCGCAAACACCCGGCCCATCGTGCCTGGTGCCATGATCAACGTGCGACCGATCGGCGTACTGAAAATGCATGATGACGGCGGCGGTGACGAAAAGATCATCGCCGTACCCGTCCCGCGCCTCACCAAACGTTACGAGAACGTCCATGAATACACTGACCTGCCGGCGATCACACGCGAGCAAATCCAGCACTTCTTCGAACATTACAAGGATCTTGAGGCTGGCAAATGGGTCAAATTGATCGGCTGGGGCGATGCCGCCGAGGCACGGCAGTTGATCGTCGATGCGATCGAGCGGACCAAGAAGGGCAAATAGCCCGTCACAGACGTGCATGCTCCTGGATCAGCTGCTCGACGACGCTCGGATCCGCCAGGGTTGATATATCTCCCAACTGGTCAGACTCGTTGGCGGCGATCTTGCGAAGAATGCGGCGCATGATCTTCCCGGACCGTGTCTTCGGAAGCCCGGGCGCCCATTGGATGACGTCCGGCGTTGCAATCGGACTGATTTCCTGACGGACCCAGGCACGCAATTCGGCACGCAACGGTTCACCGGGCTCGACTCCGGTGATGAGAGTGACGTACACGTAGATACCCTGGCCCTTGATGTCGTGTGGAAATCCCACGACCGCGGCTTCTGCCACCTGAGGATGAGCGCCCAGGGCGCTTTCAATTTCTGCGGTACCCAAACGGTGACCGGCGACATTGATGACATCGTCCACGCGACCCGTGATCCAGTAATAGCCATCCGCATCGCGACGCGCGCCGTCGCCCGTGAAATACGTTCCCGGAAAGGTTTTGAAATACGTGTCGACAAAGCGCTGGTGGTCGCCGTACACCGTGCGCATTTGTCCGGGCCAGCTATCCAGCAACACCAGGTTGCCCTCGCAAGCGCCCTCGAGGACGTGACCCTCATTATCGACAATGGCGGGCTTCACGCCAAAAAACGGCACGGTTGCGGATCCCGGCTTCAGGTCGATCGCGCCCGGCAGCGGCGTAATCAGGATCCCGCCGGTCTCCGTTTGCCACCAGGTATCGACAATGGGGCACCGGCCATCGCCTACGACCCGGTGATACCACTCCCAGGCCTCCGGATTGATCGGTTCTCCCACGGAACCGAGCAGCCGCAGCGACTTGCGCGACCACGCTTTCACGGGCTTCTCGCCTTCGCGCATCAGCGAACGAATTGCGGTCGGCGACGAATACAAGATGGTGACTTTGTGCTTGTCCACGACCTGCCAGAATCGACCCGTGTCCGGGTAGTTCGGCACGCCCTCGAACATGACCGTCGTCGCGCCGTTGGCAAGCGGGCCATAGACGATGTAGCTGTGCCCCGTGACCCAGCCGATGTCCGCAGTCGCCCAGTAAACATCCTCTTCACGTAAATCAAAAACGATCTGGTGGGTGAATGCGGCGTATACCAGATAACCGCCGCTGGTATGCAGGACGCCTTTGGGCTGACCGGTCGACCCGGATGTGTAGAGAATGAAGAGCGGATCTTCCGCATCCATCACGGTGGCCGGGCAGGATTTCGCCTGGGTCGCCACCACCTCGTCGTACCACTGATCACGAGGCGCATACATGGGAACAGTCCCGCCGGTGCGGCGCACGACCAGGACATGTTTGACACATTCCGTACCCTTGATACTCAGGGCGCCATCGACATTGTGCTTGAGCGGTACCCGCTTACCACCGCGCAGGCCTTCGTCGGCGGTGATCACCAAAGAGGAATCGCAGTCCGCTATTCGGCCACCCAACGCTTCGGCGGAAAAGCCCGCGAACACAATGGAGTGAACGGCTCCAATGCGCGCGCACGCGAGCATCGCAATGGCAATTTCCGGAATCATCGGCAAATATATCGTGACGCGATCGCCCTTCTGCAGGCCGAGGGACTTCAGAGCATTCGCGCATTGGCAGACGCGCTCGTAAAGTTCCCGGTAACTGATGTGCTGCGCGAGATTCGGATCATCCCCCTCCCAAATGATCGCGGTTTTATCGGCGCGGGCTTCCAGGTGACGGTCCAGACAATTGCTCGCGACATTGAGTTTCCCGTCGTAAAACCAACGAATGTGGCAATCGTCGGCCGCGAAGCTCGAGTCTTTGACGTGGGTGAAGTTCTTGATCCAATCGATGCGACGACCGATCTGGCCCCAGAACCGGTCTGGATCTTCAAGGGACTGCGCGTACATTCGTTCGTAGTCAACGTGTTTGACCTGGGCCGCGACCGCAAAGCTCTCGGGGACTGGATACAGTTTCTTGTCGTTCATGTCACTTTCCGTAGTATCTGATCGGCACCCTGGATTTCTCGGCCTCTTCGTAAACGAGTTCATGGCTGCCCGGAGGGTAGCCGTTCTGCTGCAGGATGAACGCCATGATCTGGACGTACTCCTCATGCGTGAGGGTGCCCGGTTCGCCCGGCGGCATCAGCTTGGCGACAAAATTGAACATTTCGTTGAGGTGAAAATCATAGCTCGGATCGGCGAATTCCGGTCCCTTCAACGCCGGTCCGGGATAGCCCGCGGATTGCCCATCCAGCAGCGGCCCGTGACACATCGAGCAGTTCTTGTAGTAGGCGAGAGACCCCTTAGCGGCCTGATCCTCGGTGTAAAGAGCCGGCACCTTGCTGTGTGCCGGCTCTTTACCGTGCTTTTTCTTCGGCGTTGGGCTGGCGTCGGTGTCGGCAACCTTTATGAGTCGCCCGGCGTCATCATTCCACGCGACCGCATATTGCAGGTGGGCGGAACTCGGCCGCGCCGAGGTGCGCTCGGCACCGGCGGCTGCTGCGCTCTGATACGGTTTTATCAGCCGCTCGAGCTGTCCTTTACTCTGCAGGTCATAGAGACCATGGGCAAATAGATTGGCGGCACTCTGGGACTGCGGCACATAGAGCGCGACCAGGTTCCAGAGCATGTGCTTGCCGGGCAGGATGTCAAACTTGAGCGACCGAGCCTTCGGATGCGTCTTCTCGTAGAATTCGATCGAGGGCTGCCAGGCCAATCCGGCGGCGATGTGGTTCGCCGCCAAATCCTTGAGCATTAGCGAATCCGTCGGATAGACATGCATCACGATATTGGGGTGCGCGCTATACAGCAGTCCGGCATACGTATCGAGTTGCGCGATGCCGACTTCGCTGCCCTTGGGAAGTTCACTGAGTGAAATTCTATTGGCGCTGCCGCGACGGACCAGGACGAAGCCGGTGCTGGCGTAAGCCGATGTGGCCGCGACGTTGGGCGGTAGATTTGGATCACTAACATCGACAGGGAAGCCCATGATCAGCTCGCATTCGGACTGCGCCATCTTGGCAAGGCGACCCACGGGAAAACCGTCGCCGCCCTTGCCATAACCCTCAAAAGGAACCACCTTGACCTCGTATCCTTGCGACTTGGCCACCGCACGGGCGACGCGTGCATCCATTGCGGCGGTGGGATTCGCCTGATCTACGCAGACGTTTAAAGAAGGTTCGGACTCGGCGCGGTGCATGAGCACCGCGCCGATGATAATGGCCGCAATCTGCGTCTTGCGTGCAATCTTATTGCAGCGCGAATACATACAGATGTCCGCCTTTCGGGATCGTTTTTACCGCGGGATCGCTGGCCATTTGGCCGCCCCAGATCGGACCGGCGCCACCCCAGCCCGCCCATACGGCGACATACTGCTTACCATCCACCATGTAGGTGGTGGGAACGCCGATAATGCCGGAACTGAGCTCCGCGCTGGTCCACAGCACCTTGCCGGTCTTGGGATCGAAGGCCATGAAATGTCCGTCGGTGCTGCCGCTGAACATCAGACCCCCGGCGGTGGTCAGCGTAGCGCCGGCCCAAGGCATATGGGTTTCGTACTGCCAGACCTGCTTGCCGGTATTCAGATCCACAGCCTGCACCGACCCCCAGTTGGGCGTGGTCGGATCGTGCTTGACTTCGAAGGATTCATCGAGGAATGCGAGCCCCGCCTTGTACGCGACCGGCTCCGCGCCCTTGATGTCCATGCAGGCGTGCTGGGTCGGGATGTAGGCCATCTGGGTTTGTGGATCGACTGAAATCGGCCACCAGTTCTTCCCGCCGAGAAAGCTCGGACATGCGAAGACCTGTTTGTCGACAGTTGGGCGTATGGCAGGATCGGACTGCGGAACGCCATCCTTCATTCCAACGATCGCGGTGGTATGCACGAACGGCTCGGCGTAGATCAACTTGCCGTTCGTCCGATCGACGGCGTAGAACCAACCGTTGCGATCGGCATGCACGATGGCCTTATAAGGCTTGCCGCCAAAGTTGAGACCGGTCATGACCGTTTCATTGGAACCGTCGTAGTCCCAGGTGTCGTTCGGTGTCCACTGGTAGTACCACTTGATCTTGCCGGTATCAGGATTGAGCGCCAGCACCGAGTCGGTGTACAAGTTATCGCCCGGACGCAGGGTCGACAGCCACGGGCCGGGATTGCCGACGCCCCAAAACAGCGTGTTGGTCGCGTGATCGTAGGTGCCTGTGATCCAGGGATTGCCGCCACCCGTGAGGTAAGCGCCCTTCGGCCAGCTGTCACCGCCCGGCGTGCCCGGTGCGGCCGTCGTATAGGTCTTCCACTCGACTTTGCCGGTCTCGGCATTCATGCCGACGATGAACCCGCGCGCCCCGTACTCACCACCGCCGTCGCCGATGATGACTTTCCCCTTCACCACCAGCGGTGCGCCGGAGATGAAATAACCGACGCCCGGAGGAGCGAGTGCGGTATCCCACTTCACCTGACCGGTCGCGGCATCGAGCGCGACGATATGATTTCCCAGAGTACCCATGTACACCAGATCTCCGTAGAGCGCCACGCCGCGGTTGACGACGTCGCAGCACACCGTTTTCAACGCCTTCTTGTCGATCGGATATTCATACTTCCACAGCACTTTTCCGGTGGTCGCGTCCATCGCGATCAGATGATCCATCGGCGTGGTGACGAACATGTACTTACCGTTGACCACCGGAGCCGCCTCGTGCCCCTGCGAGAGACCGCTTTCGTAGTCGAACGCCACCTTCAACTGGCCGACGTTACCGCTATTGATGGCGTCGAACGGGGCATATCCCGTGCTCTCGTAATTGCGCCGATACATCAACCAACCATTGTCCTTCTGGGCGTTTACCAACCTCTCGCTGGTGACCGACTGGTATGTCGGCATGTCCGCGTGAGCCAGCAGGGGCATCAGCAGCACGGCGGCGAAAGCGCCGCCCTGCATGCGTTTGGTCGCAGTCAATAAAACATTTCTCGCGCTCATCCTAGTCTCCTTCAAGATCGGTGCCGACGTGCCGCTAAAAGAACCCCAACGCTTTCGTGCTGTAGCTCACCAATACGTTCTTGGTCTGCTGGTAGTGGTCGAGCATCATTTTGTGGGTTTCACGCCCGATGCCCGATTTCTTGTAACCACCAAACGCCGCGTGCGCGGGATAAGCGTGGTAGCAATTGGTCCACACCCGACCGGCCTTGATGCCCCGCCCGAACCGGTAGGCGAGATTCAGGTCTCGAGTCCAAACGCCCGAGCCCAGTCCGTAGAGGGTGTCATTGGCAATTTCCAGCGCTTGCTGCGGGGTATCGAACACCGTCACCGACACCACCGGGCCGAATATTTCCTCTTGAAACACCCGCATCTTGTTATGCCCCTCGAACACCGTGGGCTTTATGTAGTAGCCGCCCGCCAGTTCGCCGGACAGTTTGTTGGCGACGCCGCCGGTCAACACCTTCGCACCCTCTTTCTTGCCAATATCGATATAGGAGAGAATCTTCTCGTATTGGTCGTTGGAGGCTTGGGCGCCGATCTGGGTGCTCATTTCATACGGGTCACCCTGACGAATGCTCTCGACCCGCTTCACTGCCCGCTCCATGAAGCGCTCGTAGATGGAGCGCTGCACCAGCGCGCGTGAGGGGCAGGTGCACACCTCGCCCTGGTTGAGCGCAAACATCGCAAAGCCCTCGAGCGCCTTGTCGACGAAGTCGTCCTCCTCGCGCAGTACATCCTCGAAGAAGATATTCGGCGACTTGCCGCCCAGCTCCAGCGTCACCGGAATGATGTTCTCGGAGGCGTACTGCATGATCAGCCGGCCGGTGGTCGTTTCGCCGGTGAAGGCGATCTTGGCGATGCGCGGACTCGTGGCAAGCGGCTTGCCGGCCTCCAACCCAAAGCCATTAATGATATTGAGCACCCCGGGCGGCAAAATATCTTGCACGAGTTCGGCCAACACCAGCAGCGACATCGGGGTCTGCTCGGCCGGTTTGATCACCACGGCATTACCCGCGGCCAACGCCGGCGCCAACTTCCATACCGCCATCAGGATCGGAAAATTCCACGGGATGATCTGTCCGACCACGCCGAGCGGCTCATGGTAGTGATAAGCCACCGTGTCCTCGTCCAGCTCTCCGAGTGAACCTTCCTGCGCCCGCACACAGCTCGCAAAATAGCGAAAATGATCGACCGCGAGAGGCAGGTCGGCCAGATTGGTCTCGCGAATGGGTTTGCCGTTATCGTAGGTCTCGACCGCCGCCAGAAACGGTAGATATTGCTCCATTCGATCTGCAACGCGATTCAAGATACGCGCCCGTTCCGCCACCGCCGTGCGGCCCCAACCGTCGGCCGCGGCGTGCGCCGCATCCAGGGCGAGCTCCACGTCTTCGGCCTGCGAGCGGGCTATCCGGCAGATCACCTGACCGGTGGTCGGGGAGACATTGTCGAAATAGGCGCCTTTGACGGGAGCGACCCACCGCCCACCAATGAAATTCTCATAACGGGAATGCAGCGGAATCTTCCGCTCGATCGTTTTCAAGTGCGCCGCGAACGAGGCGCTCTCGCGAATGGGACCGGCGGCAAGCGTCGCACTTGTCGGCTTTACTTGAGCGGAACTCATGACTTATCTCCTTCAGTTGGGTTGACTGGTAATGCGTTTCGGATCGGCAGCACGCGCCGAGAATTTGATGTTACGTTGCCAGCCATCGTGCCCCCCGAGACTTCGCGCTTGTCGCTGATCTATCCGCCAGATGCGTTCGGTAGATTTCGCCGAAACCACTCATGCGTGTTAGTAGTGCAATCAGCGTGCCATGAACGACTGATGCAAGATGTAAGGGGATGACCTGATTCGATCTCGGTAAACGCGGCCCAAGGGCCAAAATGATGACGGCACCGGTCGAACACCGTCATTTGTCCAACGATCCCAAGCCGCCGCCGCGTGTCATAACCGTGACAGATTCCAATACATGCTTGACACACCTTCAGTATCGGGGTTAATTCCTATCTATACGGCGGAGGGGGGAATTGGATGGCCTATACAAATATAGACAGTGCGTCGCGCAATCGGCTGCGCTCCATGAGCGAAGCAACCGCGCGGCCGCACGCCGATCACGTCCTGCGCATCGCGGGTCAGGGATCGGCCGTCGTCTCAACGGACATGCACGTTTCGCGGGCCGTCGATATTTCCTGGCGGCGATGCTTGGATGATTTCAAGCTTGATCCGGCGCGCGAGTACGAACCTACCATTCTCGATCAGAGTCGGTTGAAAGCTCTGCACGCCGAACATGAAGATCTCGTGCAAATCGCCCGCGCCGAAATGGATTCTCTGTACGAACAAATCGCGGGTTCGGGTTATGCGTTGTTGCTCGCCGACCCCGACGGGGTAGTTCTCTGTGCGAAAGTCGATCCTGTGCTCAAGAGAATGTTCGCCGACGCAGGACTGATCGTTGGTGCGCAGTGGAACGAGCAGTCCGAGGGCACCAATGGAATCGGGACGTGTGCCACCGAGGCTCGCCCGATCACGATTCACGAGTCGGACCATTTTCGCTCGCGCCATGTTGGATTGTCGTGTTCGGCGGCGCCGATTCACGACTCCAACGGCAAGCTCATAGCCGTGCTCGATGCGTCCAGCGTAAAAGCGGGCGGCACACGTGAATCGAAGACGCATACAGTCGCTCTCGTCAACTCATCGGCGCGATTGATTGAAAAATGTTTGTTTTTGCGGCGCCATCGCGCCGATTCGATGTTGCGATTTCACCACCGGCCGGAATTCGTCGATTTATTGCACGACGGTGCAATCGCGGTGGCTACCGATGGAACCATCGTCGCAGCCGACATGACGGGACTCAAGTTGCTCGGCGCGCAGGACCGAAAAGATTTGATCGGATGCTCGATTGCCGAGATCTTCGACACGACTTATGAGGAACTGTTGGCGGCTGCCGACGCCGGACGCCGTGCGATGTGGGAGTTGCGAGACAATCGGTTCGGCCGCCGTTATTACGCGAGTCTGGTCGGCGCGGACCGGTTGCGCTCGCGTCCGGCGGTCGCGCCGCCGACGGTTGCCGGCAACATCCTGCAGGTTGCGCACGACGATTCCACAGCGCCCCTGACACTCGCTGATCTGGCCGGCGACGATCCGCAGATGCTGCGCAATCTGCGCATTGCACAGCGCGTCGCCGACAGCAGCGTATCCGTCGTGATTCGCGGTCCGACGGGATCCGGTAAGGAGGCCTTCGCCAAGGCACTGCACCTCGCCAGCAGGCGCGCAAAGCAACCGTTTATCGCCATCAATTGCGCAGCTGTCCCCGAAGCATTGATCGAAAGCGAACTGTTCGGTTACGCGGGCGGCGCGTTCACCGGTGCGCGTCGAGAAGGCATGCGCGGTCGCATCGTCCAAGCGTCGGGCGGAACGCTGTTTCTGGACGAAATCGGCGATATGCCCCTGGCGCTGCAGACGCGGCTGCTGCGAGTCCTCGAAGAGTCGGAGGTCACGCCGCTGGGCGCCGATGCGGTCATCAAGGTCAACATGCGCGTTATGTGCGCTTCGCACCGCAATCTGACCGACATGATGGGTCGGGGTGAATTTCGGGAAGATCTGTACTATCGGTTGAATGGCGTCAGTGTCGACCTGCCTCCGCTAGCCGGGCGGCGCGACAAACAGGCGTTGATTTGCAAATGTATCGCGCGAGAATCCTCCGGTGGCGCGGTCGCGTCCATCGAGACGATCGCTCTCGAAAGGCTGCTGGCTTACCACTGGCCGGGCAATATTCGCGAGTTGCGCAACACGATTCGGACCGCACTGGCGATCTGCGATGACCGCATAATTCGGCTAAGCGACTTGCCGGCCGATATTCGACGCCATGCGCCGCCGCTGCGCGGGCACGGCCAAAGCGCGGATTGCACGCCCGGCACTGGCGCGCAAATATCGCTCGCAAGCGCCGAGCGTCAAGCGCTGGTGCAGGTAATCGAACAAAATAATTGGAACATGACGTTGGTCGCCGCGCATTTTAAGATCAGTCGCAATACGCTGTACCGGAAGATCAAGCGCCACGACATCCCGATTGCGCGCCGCTCCGACTGCATTTAGTTTCGCAAGGAACCCCGCTGATCCACGTCGACGGTCTTCGAACCGCTAGGGCGGGTTGGGGGAGCGATTTCGCTCTGCTCCATCGGGACGGTTCGAGTCGAGCAAGACTTCTGAGGTGCCGAGACGTGAGATGTAATCGGCAAGTGCCTCCTTCTCTTGTGGACGCATGCCCCGAAGCGCACTGGTCATTTCGGGCGGCGCGAGGTCCTTGTGCAGGTTCGCAGCCGCCTCGATCTGTTGCCTCAAGTAGGGATAATGCTGTCCGGCGATTCGTGGCACCCGGTTCCCGGGCTCCCCTCGCCCGTTGGCACCATGACAAGCGGCACAGATGTGGGCGTACAGCTCTTGTCCAACGCGAAGATGTTCGCCCGACCCGCTCACGGGAGTAGGATTCGCATCCAGCCTCGACAGATAACTCGCCAGCGCGACGAGATTATGGTGGTCGCTGAACGTCGGGTGCACCGCTACTACTTGCATCGCCGTATCTTCACGTGCTCCCCATCGGAACACGGCCAGCTGCTTTTCCAGGTAGCGCCTTTGCTGGCCGGCGAGGTTCGGGATGGAGCCATCCGGCGAGCCCCAGGCGTTCGGTTGATGACAGACAACGCAAGGTGCGTAGAGACGCATTCCACCCGATGGCGCCGCCTGCGCTACGCCACAGAATGTCAAGATCAGCGCCGCGTGCAGGAAGGGAGCCCGAAGTTGCGGACACGGAAATTGCATAGAGGTAGCATAACAGCACCGCCAACTTGCTGCAGTCAGGGGAATTACCTACGCGAATGGTCGAAACCAGCAGCGGGACCGAGTCCGCCGGGCCGTTCAACCGTCACGACTCACACTGTCATGATGTCGCGTACATGCATGTCGATACCCATCTGATTAGGGCCGGTTCCGCTACGGCTCGCCGTTCCACCATCCGCCACCGAGGGCAGCAAATAGCGCAACCGTATCCTGATAGCGGACCGCGTTCGCTTGGATGTCGGCGATCGCCGCCTGATGGAATTGCGCGTCGGCATTCAAGACCTCAAGATAGGTCGCAAGTCCTGCTTGGTAATTGGCTTGAACCAATCGTAGACCTTGTTCCGCGGCGGTGAGCGCGTCATTTTCCGCCAGGAGCGTCTCGGCATCATGATCGAGTGCCCGCAAGGAGTCCGCAACTTGTTCAAACGCGCCCAGTACGGTTTGGCGATATAACGCCATCGCCTGCCGATAATTGTCGATTGCGGCGTTACGCTTGAACCACAATGTTCCGCCCTCGAATAGTGGCGCCGTAGCAGCGGCCCCGATGCTCCAAGTTTTGCCGCTCGCAGGAAACAAGCTTGCACCCGTATTGGTGGCGGCCTCGAGACCGCCATTGAGCGTCACGTTGGGTAGCAACGCGGCGGTTGTGACACCAATGTTCGCGCTGGCTGCGTGAGCCGTCGCCTCCGCGGCAAGGATGTCCGGGCGTTGATGCACGAGTGCTGACGGCAGGCTGACCGGTACGTCGCTTGGCAATGTGAGATCCTTCAAAGTGACGTCGGGCGCTCTCCATTCCGCTGGCACATGGCCCGTGAGAGCGGCCAGTAGATGAGCGCTTTGCGCTGACTTTTGTTCGAGCTGCGGGATCGTGGCCTTGTAGGAGGCGAGTTGGCTGCGTAAACTCAACACGGTCGAGTACGGTACAGTCCCGGCTTGCGCCTGGGCTTCGGCCAGTTGCACTTGCTCCTTCTGGAGTTCAATGAGCTGCTGGGTGGCATCGACCTCGGCGCGATAGGCGGCCCGGGCGATCACCGTGTTGACGACATTGCTGGTACGTGCAAGGTAGGCCGCCTGTTCGTTGGCGTGAGCCACGTCCACTTCGGCGTGCAGGCCTTCGACGAGGCGGCGCTGGCCGCCGAAGATGTCCAAGGCATAGCTGACGCTCGTTGATAGTGTGAACAGGTTGAATACGGTTCCTGTCATCCAAACCGATGATATTGGCAGACTGATAGACACCGTCCGGAAGCTTCAGCAGCGCACCTCCGGAATAGAGCGGCACGGCGTACTTGACGCCCGGGATGCTTCGGACTTCATCGAGCACGTAGTCGGGCAGCGGAATCGTGTTGGCCACTGTCTGGATTGCCGGGTCCATCACCCAGATGGAGGCGCCAATGTTGATAACGGTGGCAGAGGAGCGGGTCAGAATCCCGGCAAACAGCGAGGTCATCTCAATCATCAAGAACACTGCAAAAGTGATGCCGACCAGGAGGGCTGCGTACTTCGCCCGGTCGTTGACAAGAAGTTTGTAAGCAATGTGTAGTATTCCGCCCATTGCGTTCCAGTTCATTGAACACGGTGAACATTGCGCACAGGGCTGGTTTTAGAAATGAGGGCAACCCGAACGGCAGGAGGGCTTACCCGTACGGCGCCGCTCGGAGGTGTGCTGAAGGAAGCCGAGACTTACGGTGGAAACTCGAACTCCAATACTCAACAAGTATTGTGATTTTGTGACCAGCCGGTACGCATAACTCCCAATTCTGATCCTCGAATAGCGCGCGTTGCCGGGATTGGGTATGGTGCACACTCACCGAGCAAATCGGAGGTTACGAGATGGTACGCGCGGACGATTGCGCGCAAAACGCCGCTGCCCTCCGGTTTACTCCGCCGGACATCCTGAGGCCGGCGGCATTTCCGCATCCCGTCGGTCGGCTTGAAGTTCGCGAAACCAATCTCTCCTGGGTAATTCTTACCGGTCTGTACGCTTACAAGATAAAGAAAAGCGTTAAATTCGACTTCATCGACGCATCAACTCTGGCGAATCGAAAACATCTGTGCGAAGAGGAGTTGAGGCTAAACCGGCGTCTAGCGGCCGACCTTTATGTGGACGTGATTGCCATCACGCGGGATGCCGATGGTGTGCGCATCGGCGGTGAAGGATCCGTCATTGAATACGCCGTTCGGATGAAGCAATTCGAGAACTCCGAGGAGTTATCCGCGCTGCTTGAATGCGGGACCATCAGACTCGCAAGAAGTCGCCGATTTTGCAGTGCGACTGGCCGAATTCCATGCCAACACGCCACAAGCACCATGCAGCCCCGATTATTTACATACAAGCCAATTGCGCGACGCGGTACTCGCCAATTTGGCCACGCTTCAGTCGCACATTGCTGCCGACTCCGCGCTTCCGGAAATGGGTATTCTCGCCGATTGGACGCATGACTTTTTGCGCGATTCGCTAGGGTCGCTGCGCATGCGCGAGCAATCCGGCTTCATTCGCGAGTGTCACGGCGACCTACATGCGCGCAACGTCGTACGATGGCGCGGGCGACTGCTAGCATTCGATTGCCTGGAATTCGACCCGAACCTTCGTTGGATCGACGTGATTAACGATGTCGCGTTCATGGTAATGGATCTGGTGGCACATGGTCGCCGGGACTTGGCGTTCTCATTTTTGAACGCGTATCTGGAACGGGCCGGGGACTACGACGGCGTTAGCCTCCTCCCCTTCTATGCCGTTTATCGTGCTCTGGTGCGCGCCATGGTCGACAGTCTCGGTGCGGAACAAGAGCCCAGTCATCGAGAGGAGTTTCGTCGGCGCCGGCGGTCGAGAGTCGGAACCGCTGCCGATTTCATCAACGGAGCCGCGCCGACGCTCTTTATCATGCACGGGCCATCGGGTTCGGGTAAGTCATCGCTCAGTAAGCACCTGGCCCCGGCATTGGGAGCCGTTCGCATACGATCCGATGTGGAGCGCAAGCGCCTCGCCGGCGCTCCACCGGGCCGCGGCCACGATGCCGGCTTCGAGAAAGGCTTTTACACACCAGAGTCCAGTCATCATACTTATGCGCGCCTGCTTGAATGCACAGAAAGCTGCCTGAAGGGCGGCGTCAACGCCATCGTCGATGCCGCGTTCCTCCAGAGCGCGAACCGCGCGCTATTTTGTGACCTGGCCGCGCGGAAAGGCATTCGATTTATGATCATATCGTGTAGAGCCGATCGCGTAGTGTTGGCACAGCGTATCGAAATGCGCCGGCAATCGCACACTGACCCATCAGACGCGGATGTTACTGTACTCGAGCGGCAACTTCAGATCATGGAGCCACTGAGCGCAGCTGAGCGACTGCATCTCGTGGCTGTCGACACGAGCAACGTGCGCGCCTACGGAGAAGCACTCGCTGCAATTGGCGGTCTGGGCCCATCAACAGTCCCACCACCAACGCGACGGTGAGACTGCGCGCACGGAGCTGGTGTACAGTTCAAGCTACCGTTGCTTCGACCAACGTGCGTTGGACCACCTCGTTCTTCACTTTCAGCTTACCACGCACCAATAGCACGGGAACATTCGCGGCGCGCACGACCTGTTCGGCATCGCTACCCATTGCCATCCGAGCAAGTCCCCGGCGTCCATGCGTCCCCATGACGATAAGATCCGCGTGCCACTCTTGCGCTTGCGCCAGGATGAGATCAGCGGCCGGACCGCCGATCGATTCGAGCAACACGCGTTCCGCCCTGACACCCTCCCGCTGCGCAATGGTTTCGGCGGCATCGAGCACGGTTTTACCCGCTTTGACAAGCGACTCGATCAGATTGGTCGCGTAAAGGCCGGCGCTATAGGTGTAATCGAGAATGAACTCGTTGACGATGTGCACCAGGCGAAGTTGGCTGCCTTGCGCCTTGGCAATCTTGATCGCCTCGTCAACACCCAATGTGGACGTTTCGCTACCATCCACCGGAACTAGGATTTTGCCATACATAACTCGCTCCTGCTTGATTTTGCCCGTGACTCTGGCCGGCTACCCGTAGCATCCAACCTCTTCGCGGTTTGCTCGTTTGCTCGCCTTGAATAATCAGTGAATCTTGTGCTCATCGATATCCGGACTTCTACGGATTGGTTTAGGGACCCTACCCGACGACCGTTAATCGGGGACTTGTGTAGTCCCTCATTGAATCGATTGGGGTCCCTAAATTAAGCACTCAAGCGCGTCAGCGCATTTGGCCTAGCGCCTTGGGAAGCCTTGTGACCGGCTTCACCGATGCGCAGTCGCCGGCCAATGGTCCGCGGCGTTCCGCCCGCTGAAAGCTCGAATGATCGCGTCCGCGGGCCCCGACGATGCAAGGTACCTTGAGCAGCCCACGGAATGTGCCTGATTGAGGTCTGATCTGTATTCCTCGGGGCGCGCCATATTTGCCGCAGTCCCTTGCGGTACTTTCGAAACCTGTGAAGGAGCTCGGTTTGGCGAGTTTTGAGGTCCGCCGAAAGTTCATTCGTCGCGCGACGATAACGCCACTGCCGCTTGAGCGCGCGTCTCAAGCACCATGCGTCGTGAAGGTCCCCCAGGCAGTCCTGCAGTTCCCGTAATTGCTTGACCTCTGCGCGCGCCAGGCCGGAACGGGTCGATTCGCATTGCTCCAGCAAGTACCGCAGCGTCTTGACCTTCAGTCTAAGCTTATGCAATGGCCGCGGTGCGTGCCCGGAATACCGAAGTGCCGCACGGAGGCGGCGGCGCCGACGCTTCAGGACACGCTGAGTCATTGAACTCATTGGCTCCTGCGTTTCAACGATCAAACTTGGGTCTGACGCGACATATCGCAACTTCGCGAGCCGCGCGGCCCATGACTCGGCTGCCATCGCCGACTCCAAATCCAACACTGTCCGAAGCCTGCTTCGTGAAACCGCAGACTTTAGTCCATCCAGCCTTTCCCGGCCAGCGCCGGAATGCTTTTTAGACAGGATTGAGATGGCCTGTTGCGTGACGTCAGCCTCCCTCACCACGTCGAGATCGTGCGCCAACTGTTGCAACGCAGTCGCGTACTGATGGAATGCAGGAGGATTCAATTCCCGCCTGAAGGCGCGTAGAAACGCCCGCAATCGGCGCGCCGCGGTGCGCGTTCTGTGCACCCTGTCCGGTGTCACACCTCGTGACAGACCTCTTACCCGTCGATCCAGGGATTGCTGCAGGCGTCCGATGTGCTGGCGCAGAGCAACCGTGACTGTGACTTCAGGTCCGGTCCCGCCATCTAGCGAGGGCCAGTTAGACGTCGCGCGTCCAATACGACTTTTCCCTTTTCCCTGCATCACTGGCCCTCTTCGAATTGTCAATGTGTCGATACTGGGGCCCACGACTCCACAATGCCTAACATTTTTGCAAGGTCGCTCCGTTGATTTAGTCAACCACGACGCCGTCAGTGCGCATAATCGAGTGGACTGCCCCTGAACCGCGCAAGCGCGATAAGTAGTCCGCGGTCGCATTCATGTCCTGATCGTCAAAGCTTCGCAAGAAGCGCACGAGATCCTCATCCACATTGTGCCGACGTCCCTCACCCAGTTTGTGCATTTGCCTCACCAAGTAGCTGTAATGCTGATTTCTAAGCGACGGCACAAAGCCGTCGGTATCGCCGTGTCCGTCACTTCGATGACAAGTGGCGCATTGCTCATGAAAGATTCCTCGGCCAAGCGCCACGTGTGTACCGCCGCCGATTTGTGCACGATTGGCCAAGGGTGCTCTGTTCAAGAAGGCTGAGATGTCGACCCAACTCTGCGGTGCGCGCAGCTCGCTCTGAGACACGACCCGATGCATGGTGTCACTATCGCGCTCGGCCCCGGCAAAATTGGCCAACTGCCGGATCAGATACGCGAAGCGCTGCCCGGCCAGTGCCGGAATTGCGCGGTTCGCGTCACCTTGGGCTTGGGCTCCGTGGCAGCGTGCACAGCGGTGGCCAAACAGTGTGGCGCCACGATCCGGATGCGCATCGAGTGAGAGCGCCGCTTGAGTCGCTCGATCCACGGTCTCATCCGATGCGCTAGCAGCAACGCCTGCAAGAGCAAACAAGGCGGTGAGTGCCATAACAACCCCGACGCGCGGCCTGTTGGTCCCTGCCATCACAATGACTACCTTTTTTCGATACCTACCCCCAAGTATCCCGAAATACGCCGCGGACGGAATGAGAGGTTATGCGTACCAGGCTCCCGTTCGCTCGGCGTGCCGTGAAGCGGCAGTTCGGAACCGGGAAATCTACCGAACTCGCCACGGCTTTCCCTCAGAGACGCGCGACTGGACGCAAGGCATCCTCCAATTCATCGTCGTTCGGTACCGCTATATGGTTAGCGAAAATGGAGGTTGGGGAGATGTTTTCGAAAGACGCTTTGGTCTTCTTCGGATACACCGTGGTGTCCTTCGTCGTACTGCCGTTATTCGTGATTGGCGTCGGTCTAGCGCTTTTCCTGCATGCCCTGATCGCGGAGCTTAGGGATTCTTGGAGTGGTAGCAGTGATACACCGTTCGATTCATCCGCAGCGCGCGAGGTCGCGCACCGTATGTGCCTTGGCGACGACGCCACGATCCGCGGCTAGCCGACGGCTCAAAAGCGAGTTCGCTGCGCTCGACCCAATGAAGAGGCCTCATAATGAGCAAGCCCAATCATCAATACTCTATGCACGGCGCACCGGTGCGCATCCCTGTGGCTATCGCGGCACCGCACGTTCACCTCACGCAGGCTGTCATAGAAGAGCTGTTTTGCGATAAGTACCGCCTTCATGAGCTTTCGAAGCTGGTACAGCCGACTCAATACGCCGCTTTGGAGTCAGTGACGTTAATTGGTCCGCGTGGTCGACTATCCAATGTTCGTGTCATCGGACCGCCGAGGTCGGTAACCCAAGTAGAACTATCGCAGACCGATGCGCTCAAGTTAGGTATCGATGCACCGGTACGCGGGTCGAATGATC
The DNA here is from genome assembly GCA_963799885.1 of uncultured Gammaproteobacteria bacterium. GTDB lineage: Bacteria > Pseudomonadota > Gammaproteobacteria > Steroidobacterales > Steroidobacteraceae > Bog-1198. The sequence goes on from CAWCYX010000012.1 coordinate 308,961, forward strand.
TTGAACGGACACCGGGGATTCTCATCGAGGGCCCCAGAGCCCGGGTAAGGATTGAACGTGGTGTGGTCCGAGCGCTGCGCCATATCCACATGACTCCTTCCGACGCGGATCGCCTTGGATTCAAAGACGGGGAGCGTGTGGCGGTGACAGATGAGCACCACCACGGACAAGTACTGTTTCGCGATGTGCTCGTACGCGTTTCCCCCGACTGTCGGTTGGAGCTGCATTTGGACGCCGACGAAGGCGACGCGGCCGCACTACATTCGGGCGACTACGTCATATTACACAGCAGCGCGTCATGACTGCTTCCAATCGGGGCAGTGGGTGCCATACAAGGATCGGGCAATTGAGTTGGTAGTTCCCCTATCCTGTTACGCTATCTCCTGGATGTCCTCCGCAAGGAACTCTTGTCGACGTGACTCAACAGTACGGCGTCGCCCCGCACGCAATTAGGTGCTCGATCTCCTGCTCTGCGGCGAGCCAGTCTTCGAGTTCTTTACCAGGCTCATCTGGCGCAGCCGCTTACGTTTCTTCGCGGCCTGGGCAATCAAATTGTGCGCGAATTGCCCGCGTATGCCGCGGATTTTGAACAGATCAACGGGTTGGTATCGAAGTCCATCGAGGAAACTCGCCGGCTAGCCAGCGGAATGTCGCCCATAGCCGTGCAACAGGCGGGTCGGGCGGGCGCGTTGAGCAGCCTATCGGCGCAGGCGAGGGAACTCTACGGATTGCAAGTGGTACATTCGCGCGATCCGCCTGTTCTCGAGTGCGCAAAGCACGGGCTGGCCTGCTCGGGTTCGGTTTGCAGCGTACTCTGCAGCAGCGTAAACGCAACTGCCGGATCGTCTGCGTAGTGGAAAAGTCCAAGATCCTTCGGGTCGATCATGCCATGACGCACCAGGGCCTCAAAATTGATGATCTCGTTCCAGTAGCTGGTGCCATAGAGAATGACCGGAATCGGGCGCTCCAGTTTGCGGGTTTGCGCCAGAGTCAGGATTTCAGTCAGCTCGTCCAGAGTACCAAAGCCACCGGGAAAAACGACCAGCGCACGCGCCAGGTGCGCAAACCAGAGCTTGCGCATGAAGAAGTAGCGGAACTCAAGGGACAGCTCGCGTGTCACGTAGGCATTGGGCCGCTGTTCATGCGGCAGGCTGATATTGAGCCCGATGGTTCTGCCCCCTGCGTCTGCAGCGCCACGATTAGCGGCTTCCATGATCCCGCCGCCACCGCCGGAACAGACGACGTAGCGATGAGAATGCGACAGGAGATTCTTCGACCACTGCGTCAGCAGACGAGCCAGTTCGCGAGCCTCCTGATAATAACGTCCGAGCGGACCGTCGCTCGACAGCCGCGCCGATCCAAAGAAGACGATTGTGTCGTGAATATTGCCGAGGCGAAAGCGGCGCAGCGGCTCTAAGTATTCCGCCAGAATGCGCAACGGGCGACCGTCCTCGCTGTCGAGGAAGCTTTGATCCTTGTAGGCGAGTTCGGGTCTGTTTGGGGTGCTGTCAGATTGCATGGGGTCTACTGTAAGCGTTCAAAGTCGATGAAGCCGCGTCCGACATCCGTCCGGATCAGTTTGACCTGGCACTGATCCCCCACATCCAGGCCTTCGAATCCTCTGACTACCCGACCCTCCACCGTGGGTGACGAAATCCTGACCCAGGTCCCTTTGTCAGCAGCTCCGGTCACGATCGCATCGAAGTGTTGGCCGACGCGCGAGGCCAACAACAGCGCCGCCGCCGATTTTCCTACCTGTCGTTCCACCTTGGCAGCGTTGTCCTCCTGCACCGTGCAGTGGTAGGCCAGCGAACGCAGTTCATCCAGCGAATATGCATCGGCCTGCTCCTTCAGGGCCGCTTTGAGCAGCCGCTGCGTCAGCAGGTCGGGAAAACGTCGATTGGGCGCCGTGGAATGGGTGTAGCGTCGGGTCGACCCGACGACGATTGGCCAGGAAGGTATTGAGCGCGAGCGCTGAGGGTTGCCGTGGAAGAGTCTCCCCGAGTTGCTCCGCCAGCGCGACGATCCGACTCCATTTCTTGGGTGTTTGCAGCACCCGGCGTAGTGACGGTGCTCCCTTGCCCGCGAGGTATCGCGCGGTCACGCCGTTGGCTGCAATCATGAGATCCTCGATGAGCTCGTGCGCTCTGTTCTTCTCGTCTGGGCGCAGGTCACTCAGTACTTCGCCGTGGAATACCGGCAGAGCCTCGATCGTCTCCAAGGTCAAGGCGCCGTGAACGCGCCGTACGGCCCGGAGGGTTTGTGCGACCCGATCCTGGATGCGCCGCTGCTGATCCAGTCCGGGAACTGCGACTAGTCGTGCCGGTGCGGGCCCCCTGCCCTCCAGCCAAGCGCCGACTCCATTGTAGGCAAGCTTGGCCTGGTTGCGGACCAGCGCGCGATAGACTTCGGATGTGCTCAACGACCCATCGATGTCCGCCGTCATCTCGATGACGAAAGCCAGACGCTCCTGCCCCTCTGCCAGTGAGGTGAGATCGGTCGACAGCTTCTCGGGCAGCATCGGGAAGACCTGCGGGACAGTGTAAACAGAGGTGGTGTTGGTGCGGGCATGATCGTCGATCGGCGAGCCCGCGTGGACAATGGCATCGACATCCGCAATCGCCACCAATATCTTCACCGCCCCGCCCTGGAGCGGCTGTGCTACCGAGACCTGATCAAGGTCACGCGAATCGTCGTTATCAATTGATGCCCAGAGCAGCGCACGTAGATCGCGAATATTGAAGTCCGTTGCGTGGGCCGGTGCGGTAATAGCGTCGGTCTGATGCAGGGCGGCAGCGGAGAAATCCGGCAACAAGTCGCGCTCCTGCATCGCCCGCCGCGCGATACTCTTGAGCAGACCCACATTTGCTGCGCCCGACACTTGCATTCGCCGATGATACGGGGAATCATCGCCGGAGTATCAGAAATTGCGCTTTACTCGACTTTCACATTTCCCGTCCAGCCTTGACCGGATTCGGGTCTCGCGCCGCCCTACTTGGTTAGCGCCGCTCTGCGTAGCCGCCCGGTCCCGATACGCGCAACCCCCTATGTGCAAAATACAGGTTTTGTACGACGATTACGGTCGCCCGATCACACCAGTGAAGAAGCGCGCAGCAGACATTCATGGATGCTACCGCCGAAGGAGACGGCATGAATCGAATCCGTCACATCTTGGTTGTCGTTGATCCATCGGCAGTCGGGAGCCAAACGGCGGTTACCAAAGCCGCTCATTTGGCCAAATGTCTCGATGCCTCCGTCGAATTGTTAATTTGCGATATTAAATCGGCTCTCGATGATGCGGTCGTCTCTCTGCGCGGTCACAAAGCACCTGCTTCAAATACTCAACTTCTGGATCTACTCGAAACCTTGGCGGCTCCGATGCGCGCACTTGGGGCCGAGGTCACGGTACGAATCATTTATGGCGAATCTTTACACGACTCGCTATTGGATTATGTCAGAGGCTCGAATGCCGATCTGGTGGTGAAGGATACTCAGCATCACTCGCTTGCCAAGCGAGTCTTTCTGCGGAACAGCGATTGGCATTTGGCGCGCTCGTGTCCCGTGCCTCTGTTGTTGACGAAAAACAAAGCGTGGGGCCAACCACCCGTCATCATGGCGGCAGTCGATCCGAATCAAACGAATGAAAGAGCGGCGGCGTTGGATCGGGATATTTTGTCCGGCGCGGCGTCGCTGGCCGGGCGACTCAGCGCCGATTTGCATGTCATTCACACCTTTATCCCGGTGGCGTTCGCCACCGCAGTTGCGGCGGGTGGTCAAATAATGACACGCGAATATTCGGAGGCAATAGAGGTTGAGAATTCGTTCAGATATTGCCAGATAGAGCATCTGGTACGCACCTTCGGCGTGACCCAAGCGCATCTTCATGTGGAAATGGGCACACCCGAGGATTGCTTGATGGATACGGTGAGGAAATATCGCACCGACGTGATGGTGATGGGCGCCTCGTCGCACGGCCGGTGGCACCGGATGGTGGTCGGGAGCACGGCGGCAACCATCATCGAGTCGTTGCCCTGCGATTTTCTTATCGTTAGGCCGTCCGATGAGGCACAGTCCATTCCATTCTGACCGTCCGCCGACTGACGAACGTTAATGCTTTGCTGCGTGACTTTTTGCACGGGCGAGACTGCCTCTATTCTGATGTGCAACGTGGCGGAGTCAAGGATTTAGATGAACCATATCTGAGGAGCTCACAATGACACAGAACCTCGCAACGCAGGTAATCTTCGCCACGGCCATGGCTGCATTCACCGTAATCATGCACCTTCTGGGCCTGAGCGTTCTGATTGCCGCCACTAACCGTCATTCCAACCGCTTGCAGACCGATCGACATCTCGTGCGCCAGATGCTGATTCTGATCGGAGTCTCCTTCGGCCTGTTCATTCTGCACGGAGTTGAGATTTGGAGTTACGCGACACTGTACTACCGGGTAGGTGCCGTCCGCTCGTTCGAGGATGCGCTTTATTTCTCGACCGCAACTTATGCCACCATCGGCTATGGCGATCTGACGTTGTCAAGGAGTTGGCGAGTCCTTGGGGCGATTGAGGGCGCCAACGGCGTCATCTTGCTTGGGTGGTCGACCGCTTTCTTTATCTCCATTGTCGCGCGGATTCGGGCCCTTGAGCATGACTGGTCCGGCGCATTCAACGAAAACGCACTGTCAAGGGGTCGACCTAATGTGAAATGAGTTGCGTGACGCGACACAACTTGGACGACCGCGATGGAAGTTGCCGCGGCGAGCTGGCCTACCTTGAGTTCCGAGAAATCTGTTACCGCGGACTCGATGTATGAAGCTGCCCCGTCACGCCGATGATGATCCGAACCAATTGGTCATAGGGGACCTGAGTCGCTCCTGCTTCCAGGAACGATATAGAACTATCCGGGCACGCCCATTGGGACTCATACGTACGTCAATGTGAGCAACCACACTGGCGTTCGTTCATCGGAAGCTGCAACATCACCCCCATGAGCGAACACCATCACCCTCTCACGCCGACCCAGTTGTTGTCCTACGTGCGTGCCCAACCCTGGGCGATTGAGGCGAGTGTCACGCCCCAAGGTGCCCCTCAGGCGGCAGTGATTGGGGTCGCCGTCACGGACCGCTGGGAACTTCTGTTCGATACCGTGACTCAGTCGCGCAAGCATCAAAACCTTGTAAAGGATCCCCGCATCGCGTTCGTTATCGGCTGGGAGCATGAGTGCACCGTGCAATACGAAGGCATTGCGGAGATTCCCACGGAAGCGGAGTTGCCAAACGTGCAGGCCCACTATTTCGACCGGTTCCCCGACGGCCCCACCCGCCAGACTTGGCCGGGCCTCGTGTACTGGCGCGTGCGGCCCACCTGGATTCGGTACAGCAATTTCAACGTCAACCCGCCCATCATCCAAGAGTGGGACGCCGCGGCGATTGCCGGCTGGCTGAGGTAAGCGCGTCACCCCTGGTCATTGGGCGATATCCTGGACGGGGCGGCTTACCATATTCTCTGCGATCCAGGCCCGGGTCATCCACCTGATCTTGGCGCAAGCCCCAAGTCCGTCGGCCTACCTATCGAGCAAGCCGCCTCATGTAATGTTCCGAGGCGATTACAACATGTCGCGTCCCGAAGTGTGCCCGAACGTTCACAATGGGGCGGCGCATACCGCTTATTTGCTGATCTTACTAATCTTACTGCCCTCAAGCGATAGGTCAGCAATTAGGCCTCTCTCACCGAAAACAAAACCAAGGATCGGTTTCTTCAATGCATGGCTATCATAGTCATCTGCCATACCCTTCGACATCAAAGCAATGCCTGTGTCCGCTCCGATCGACCACCCCTGGCCTTTCGTAAACTTATCGAGGGCCTCTTGCGTCATGAACAGCAGAATCTCGCTATGTGTCGCCATTCCCGCGGTCAGACCCACCGACGTGGAGGCAATGCTGTAATAAGCCACTGTGATACCTTTCTATTCCACACAAGTCTTGAGCGCTGCGCGGCCAGCGTGAGTGCCACGTAGAGCTGGGCTGGACACAGCGGCGTACATTTGGTAGCTTGCTGTTCGTCGCGACGTGCGACGAAGGTACCAGACTGCTTGGCGACGACGCGATGCGTGGATCCCGAGGTTCAGGCTATCATCGAGGCCGGTACGGCGTCGGTGCAGTGGGTGTGCGCCGAGTTCGCCGGTGCCGACTTGTCGGACAAACGCCTGGATCGTCGCTTGATCAAGACCGCCGAACATCTGGCGAACTCGCCGGCCTCGCCGATTAATGAAGCCTGTGGGGATTGGGCGAGCACGCAAGCGGCGTATCGTCTGTTTGACAACGGCAAGGCGAGCCCGCAGGCCATTCTCGCGCCGCACATTCAAGCCACGGTCAAGCGCATGATGGAGGTGGGCGGACCGGTATTGGTCATCCAGGACACGGTGTTCTTCTCCTACGGCCAGCATCCGAAGACGAAAGGGATTGGGCCGATCGGCAACAGCAATAGCGAGTACGAGCGCGGGCTGGTCATGCATAACGCGCTGGCCTTTACGGCCGCGGGGGTGCCGCTGGGCCTGTTGAGTCAGAACATCTGGGCGCGCCGGGAGGTACCCGAGGAAAGCTATCAGGAGACGATCGAGCGCCTGCAGTGCACGCCGATCGAGGAGAAGGAGAGCAGCAAGTGGCTGCAAGCGCTGCGTGAGACGATGGCGCGCGCGCCGCGCGGCGTGCAGGTGATCACGGTAGCTGATCGGGAATCGGATTTCTTTGAGTTTCTCACGCAAGCGAGCGAGCAGCGCGCACGTTTTCTCATCCGTGCGCGCACCGATCGGATGCTCGTGCCCGAAGAGAGTGAGGGCTTCGAGAGCATTTTGGACGCCTACGCCAGCGCCGCAGTGCTCGGGAGCCTCACGGTGCAGATTCCCGGCAACGGCAAGCGCAAGGCCCGTACGGCGCAGGTTCAACTGCGGATGGCTCAGGTCACCATCAAAGCGCCGCAACGGCGCAGGGCGGCCAAGGCATCGGGATCGACGGAGCCGATCCGTGTGAACGTGATTGCGGCCACGGAGAGCGCCGCGCCCGAGGGGCAGGAGGCCATCAGCTGGGTGTTGCTGACCAATCTGCCCGTGCCCGACTTTGCGAGCGCGGCCGAGAAGGTTCAGTGGTATGGCAGACGCTGGGGCATTGAGACTTGGCACAAGGTCTTGAAGTCCGGCTGCAAGGTCGAGGACTGCTTGCTCGAGACCGCCGAGCGTCTCACGCGCTACCTGACGCTCTTCAGCATCATCGGGGTGCGCCTGATGCACGTCGCTTACCTCGCGCGAGTGCAGCCGGACCTGCCGGCCATCGAAGTGTTCTCCCGAGAAGAGATCGAAGCGCTGCACGTTCGCGTACATCACGCCTTGCCGCCCGCAAAATCCCCGAGCTTGCGCGAAGCGGTACGCATGCTCGGCAGCCTCGGCGGTCACCTCGGGCGCAAGTGTGATGGCGAGCCCGGCATGACAGTCATTTGGCGCGGCTGGATCAGCTTGTACGAAACGGTTATCGCCTTGCGTGCCGCCCGAGAGGCAGGCCTGATCGATTCCAGTTGACCGATGAAGTACTGCGGACGTGCTTTTTCTGCTGCGGATATCGAGCTCATTCGCGCCTTGCTCGACCAGCTGCCGCGCCTGCATCGCGCCCGGCTCTCGCGCGAAGTGTGCGAGCGGCTGAACTGGCGACGACCCGATGGCAGGCTCAAGGACATGAGTTGTCGCGTGGCCATGTTGCGGATGCAGACCGATGGCCTGTTCACCTTGCCGCCGCCGCGCAATCCAAAGCCCGTCGCTTATCGATCCTATCCGCACCTTGAGCAGGCGGTTCTCGAGCCCGCAATCATACCGACCATCGAACTGGCCACGCTGAGAGTTGATCTGGTTGGTACCAAAGCCGACTCGTTGCTGTGGAACGCGTATATCGAGCGCCATCACTATCTGGGACATCAACTCATGCCGGGGGCGCAGCTGCGCTACTTCGTGCGCGCCGCAGGCCACATCGTGGCCGCCCTGGGCTTCGGCGCGAGCGCCTGGAAAGTAAAGCCCCGGGATCAGCTCATCGGTTGGAACACCGATCAACGACAACGCAACCTGCACCTCATCGTCAACAATGCCCGCTTCCTCATCCTGCCATGGATCCGCTGCAAAAACCTCGCCTCGCGCATCCTCGCCTTGATCAGCCGCCGACTGCCCATCGATTGGCAGGACCGCTACGCGTACCGCCCGGTCTTGCTCGAAACCTTCGTCGAGAAGCCGCGCTTTACCGGCACCTGTTACAAGGCCGCCAACTGGCGACATCTGGGCGACACGCAGGGCCGCGGCAAGCTCGATACTCTGCATCGCAACGCTCAACCAATCAAAAGCATCTGGATCTATCCGCTCGTGCGCGACTTCCAGCGGCAACTCTGCGGCGAATAGATTAGTCTTGGCGTCTTCCGTCATGGTAATGCATGCCGTTCGTCAAAAGATCTGTGGAATAGAAAGACTGTGATACGGTTAATCTGAAGTACACCTTGGCCGTATTCAGCCGCTACCGCTATTCCGCCCTTTGTCACCTGCGGAAAAATCAGCATGCCGGCCGCCCCCTTTTCAAGTTGTTCGTGGCGGGGGTCGAGCAGATTGAACTGCTTTACGACTTCTTGAACGCTGACATCAATCGCGGACTTGCTTTGCCCAAGCGCCACTCCGCCGGTAAGCAATGCGCAAAGCGCGATACCGGTCGCCAAGCAGTACAACGCTGACTTCATAGTGTTGATACCCCGATCATCGAACGAGTCACAGTTACGAATTCCCCCGATGCCTGGGAATTGTCGCGGTGTTGGGCTCGTCGGACCTCAGATACGGCCGCTTTCACGGTTGCTCGCTCCATAACATAAACATCTCGAATGGCGTCACAAGTCTGCCGTGCCACGCTATCCCGGCCGCTGGTTTGGTCGCTTCCATCTTACTTAGAGCAGATGGTGTGTGAATCCGGAAATCTACCTAGGAACGCGACAAGTTGCGGTTATGGGCAGCGTCAACGTCGGCTCCGATTGTGTACGGATGAAGTCAACCTCGCGACGTTGAGTCTCCGTGACCGCCGACGGGGGGAAGAATCGCAGATCCGGTCGATCGCTAGGGATGCCGATCAGTCCTGAGGGAGTGAAGGACTGGCCGCCGGCTGCGGCTTCGCCAACGGCCGGGCGATGATAACGCGTTGGGATTGGTCAAGATCCTATTTCCCAACGCGCATAATGTCTACATGCACTCCACACCCGCTCATCGGCTGTTCCTGGCGTCGCGACGCGCGTTTAGTCACGGCTGCATCCGCGTCAGCTATCCGACGGCACTGGCGGCCTATGTCTTGCGTAATGCCGGTACGCACTGGGACAGCGCGAAAATCGATGCTGCTATGCATGATACGAATCCCTGCGGGTGGAGGTTGCGCAAACCGATTCGCGTAATGATTCTGTATGGAACAGCCATGGCGACCGAGGGCGGCCGGGTGCAATTCTTTGACGATATCTACGGCCACGACCGCAAGCTTGAGGCGTTGCTGAGCCTTCGACCAGTTAACAGCGCCGCGGTTCGCCGCAGACCAATGCGATGTTGCATAAGCATTCCAGCGGTGTGGCCGAGCACAGTCAACACATACTAGGTAAGGCGATCGACGTCCGACTGAGTGGTTACTCAACGATTAAATTGAGCGCCTACGCTCGCTCATTGTCTCGCGGCGGCGTAGGCTTTTACGCAAGCTCCGATTTCGTGCACGTCGATACCGGTCTGGTTCGGCACTGGTAGTGAGAGTCGCAGCGATCCCGCGGCTCACGTTACGCCTGGCTAAATCAGACATGGGCAGAGGCGCGAGATACCTGCCGTACTTATGTCCGTCGGTTACTGGTTGACAGCATGCCGGTGATCGACGTGGCTGCCTACACTTACTTTCCGAAAGGCCGTTTCGCTCAGGTCCGACTACGTGTATTGCCCTGATCGGCTCCACAACCGGTAGGCGTTCCCTCCTAGGCGTTTCGCCTGGAACATGGCATCGTCCGCGTTACGCAGCAACGTTTGCGAATCGGCTCCGTCATGAGGGAAGAGACCAATCCCGATACTCGCCGTAACGACGAAAGTATGCCCGTCGATCGTATGTGGCATGCGCAGAACGTCGAGGATCTTCTGAGCAGATACGACGGCGTCCGCCGGGCGGGTAATTTCCGTCAACAGCACCACAAATTCATCACCGCCGAAGCGGCTGACCGTGTCGCTGCTGCGTACACATTGCTCCAATACGCGCGCGACGGACTGCAAAAGGCGGTCGCCGACCGGGTGGCCAAACGCGTCGTTGACCCGCTTGAAGCCATCCAAATCCAAGAACAACACGGCGACCGCATGATTGTGACGTCGAGCTAGCGCGATGGCCTGCGGGAACCGGGATTCGAGCAGCAGGCGGTTGGGCAATCCCGTGAGCGCATCGTGGTGGACGGCATAGGCGAGTGTGCGGGTGATGGCCTGCGCCACACTTGCGTCGCGGAACACCGTCACCTCGCCGACTACCGCTCCCCGGTCATCCAGCATCGGCGTCGCGGAGTATTCAATCGCAATTTCCGTGCCGTCGCGACGCGTCAGGATCCCATTCCCCGATGCCCTGGCGGTGTCGATCTCCTCCATCGCCGCCAGCAACGGAGTCAGCATCGATTCGCGAACACTATCGTTGAAGATCGCAAACACCTCTTGGAGGGGCCGCCCAGCCGCGTCTGCTTGCGACCATCCCGTCATTCTTTCAGCGACCGGATTGAGGTAATTCACGTGACCCAGAGGATCAGTGCTGAGGACTGCGTCACCAATCGAGTTCAGCGTCTCTTGGGCGAGTTCCCCTGCCGCGAACAATTCGCGCATTTGCCCTGGACTCTCACCCTTACCAGCGCCGTCCGCGGTCGGGAGACTCGTCGTCAACGAAAGATCCCTGCGAATGGTGACGTCTCGGATCGTGCTGGAAACGAGTGGCCCCTTGTCTGTTTGCAGGACACTCAAGCGGATTTCGACCCGGAATTCCGACCCGTTCTGATGTAGTGCGTACACCTTCCGGTTTTCGCCCATCGCGCGTAGGCGCGGGTTTCGCAAATATGACAGCCGCAGAGCCGGATGCGCTGTCTGGAGCCGCTCGGGAAGCAACATTTCTATTTGTTTCCCGATCAATTCGTCACGCGTGTGACCAAACAGCGATACAGTTTGGTCATTGGCATAAACGATTGAGCCGTCGCGGTCGACAATGACCATGGCGTCAGGAGCGGCATCGAGCAATTCCCGGGCGTGTCCTTGGATCAGCGTCATGGCGCCGTTCGCTCAAGTGCCAGGAGCAGCAGTGGCAAGGATTGGCGCCGGCACACCATACGGGGTATCGCCTAGCGACCCAATCACCCGCCTGCACCTGTCTCGATTTCAGCCAGCACAACGTCGTCCCCGGTACGCAATCCCGCCGCATTGCCCTCGTCGGAGTCGAGATGCAACTCTATTCTGTACGCGGGCGACACGCGCACGACAATATCACCGAAGATCAAGCGACGATTGCCAGCGACCACCGCGACCGACACTTGGTCCTGGTCCTTCAGCCCGAGTACGTCTGCATCGGCAGGACTCATATGGATGTGTCGCACGGCACAAATCACACCGTGTTGCAGGGTCACACGGCCCGCGGGCCCTTCGATGACGATACCGGGGGAATCCGTGAGATCTCCTGACTCGCGCACCGGCGCATCGCAGCCTAGCTCAATTTCATCGGTGCGAGACAGCTCCACCTGATTGGCGGATCGCGGCGGACCAACGATGCGGACATGCGGTAAGCGGCCGCGCGGACCCACCAGCGTTACAGTCTCCTCCGCCGCATATTGCCCGGGTTGCGATAGCGGTGAACGTACATTCAGAAGATAGCCGGGTCCGAACAGTCGTTCGACCGATTCCTGCGTCAAATGCACGTGACGGACGGAGATCGCCATTGGAATAAGCGCCGCCAAAGGGTGATGGGGTCTTGCTCCGCGCGTTGTCTTTTTACTTTCAGCCGCCACGATTCCGCTCCGTTGCCTCTCTATCCCGACGATAATGGCGTCATCCTTGGTCATTCGAGCTTCTGCGCTCGGCGCCCGCTCCCCAATTGACCGGGAGCGACATAGCTTCCCGCACAGGGTCGCGTTTGATGGAGCGCACATACAGAAACGTGCTGTCATCCATGTGGTCAATACTCACGAAACGGACCGCTAATTCAAAACCGCGGATGCGCCAGCCTCGCACCAACAACCCGGCGAGTTCCAATATTCGCCTCATACGCTTGATCGAACTGGCAATCTCTTGGGTGTAGATGTCGGGTGGCACAAGCAATCCTTCAAACCTATAGTCCCAATCTGAGCTATGGGCGAGCCAACGACAATCCGTGGATTCCCCTAGTGTGAACTGCCAAACGGCGCGCCTTGGCGCCGGCCACGCTGTCCTTAACGCTAGGCAAATCCAACTATGTGGGTGTGGAACCTCCGCATGGTCGGAGGTCCATCCCGGGGTTCAGTATGCCACGTGCCTCATACTTTTCGAGACTCAGGAGACGAAAATGAAATCAGACATGGAGATTCGATGCGACGTGGAAGCCGAGTTGCAGTGGGATCCGAGCGTGGATGACCAGAAGATTGGTGTCATTGTCCATGACGGCGTCGTGACGCTCACCGGTGAGGCCGTGCACTATACGGGCCGATGGGCCGCAGAGGACGTCGCGAAGCGGATCAAAGGAGTGCGCGCGATAGCCAATGAAATTCAAGTCAAGCTTCCTGTTGCGGGCATACGTTCCGACACGGAAATCGCCGAGGCCGCCGCGAACGCGCTTCGCTGGAACGTCGTGACCAGCATGACGTCCGTCACTCCCATCGTCCATGACGGCTGGATAACCCTCAGCGGCAAAGCGTCCTGGGGTTACCAGAAGGCATCCGCCGAGAACTGCGTGAATCACCTGCAGGGAGTCAAGGGCGTAACCAATAATATCGTCGTGGAGTCGGCCGTCAAGGCCGTCGAGGTGAAGCAGAAGATAGAGGAGGCGTTCAAACGCCACGCGATCCTCGACGCGAGCGACGTCCAGGTCAAGGTGCACAATTCCACCGTCACATTGAAGGGCCACGTACGGACCTGGCAGGAACGAGACGATGCGGTGCGCGCCGCATGGGCCGCTCCCGGCGTCGGGAACGTGGAGAATCAACTGTACTTGCAATAGGCGAAAGCCGGGCACGGCCTCCTTGAGGGGTCGCGCCCGGTGCTTCTATGATTGTACGTATTCTCCCTGAAGGCAGTAACCAGTGGTACGGTTAAGCTATCTCAATGCAGTCCGCATGTCGGCAGGCGTAGCGCACGCCGCAGTCCATGGACGGCAACCGACTCCATGCGCGCTGCGTAGTCGCAGTGCGAGTCGTTGCGGCGCTAACCCGTCATATTCTCTGCAACGATGACACGATCCGACGCGGACCTTACCGCCAAAGTTGGGGTCGATGACGCGGGAACGGCCGGCACTAGGCTCGCGGATTCCACAGCTCATCCGAAAGAGCCGCCGATTCCCACAAAAACGAAGCACCCGAACATTCATGTCGCCCCTGCAGTCCTGGACGCGGCACGCAAGGACGGCGAAGCGCTGCTCCGCGATCTACGAACGTCGATCGCCGGCCTGACGCAAGCAGAGGCCGAAGAAAGGGCGCGCGCAGTGGGCCTAAATGAGATCGCCCAGGAACGCAAACAGGGTTGGCCTATTCGACTTCTGAAGATCATTCGCAATCCGCTGGTGATTCTGCTGACCACTTTATCGGTGGTATCTTTCTTTACCGGTGACGCACGCGCCGGCTCCGTGATGGCGATGATGGTGGCACTGAGCGTGGGCCTGCGCTTCTTGCAAGAAGCGCGGGCCGACGCCGCCGCAGAGAAGCTCAAGGCTATGATTCACGTAACCGCGACGGTTGTCCGGGACGGAAAGGCGCGGGAAATTGCGCTTCGGGAATTGGTACCTGGAGACATCGTCAACCTCGCCGCCGGAGACATGATTCCGGGCGATGTGCGGTTGTTGTCATTGAAAGATCTGTTCGTGAGCCAGGGCAGCCTCACCGGTGAGTCTCTACCGGTCGAGAAGTTCTACCAGCGCGAAACGGATAGTGCGAGTTCACCAACTGAACTCAAGAACACCTGCTTCATGGGGACGAGCGTAGAGAGCGGCACGGCGACGGCCGTCGTGATCACGACTGGGGCACGCACCTACTTAGGCAGCATGGCCCACTCGATCACGGGTGCGCGGGTGGAGACGAGCTTCGATGCAGGTCTCAACCGCTTTACCTGGCTGATGATGCAGTTTATGGCCGTCATGGTGCCATTGGTTTTTCTCATTAACGGCCTCACCAAGCGCGACTGGAAAGGCGCATTCTTTTTCGCTCTGGCAGTCGCGGTGGGACTCACTCCCGAGATGCTGCCGATGATTGTCTCAGTCTGCCTCTCCAAAGGCGCGCTCGCCATGAGTCGCAAGAGCGTCATCGTCAAGCGGCTCAACTCAATTCAGAACTTCGGCGGCATGGACGTGCTGTGCACGGACAAGACGGGCACGCTCACTGAAGACCGCGTCGTCCTCATGCGCCATTGTAACGTCGCCGGACGCGAAACCGACGAGGTGCTCCTCGACGGGTACCTCATCAGCTATTTCCAGACCGGCCTCAAAAACCTGCTCGACCGGGCCATTCTTGACAGCACCGACTTTCACGGGAAGGCGGTTGTCGAGAAGTACAAGAAGCTGGATGAGCTGCCGTTCGACTTCACTCGACGCATGATGTCGGTCCTGGTACAGGATCCGGAAGGAAAGCCGGTCCTCCTCACCAAGGGGGCTCCGGAAGAGGTCTTCCACCGCTGCTCGCAGTTCGAACTCGATGGCACATTATCCCCGATGGACGAGGATCGGATGGTCGGGCTGAAGCAGGAGTATGACAGCCTGAGCAACGACGGCTTCCGCGTTCTGGCAGTCGCTACCCGGGAACTCCCTGGGAAGCAAATTTGCGCCAAAGACGACGAGCGAGAGCTGGTACTCCGAGGGTACGTTGCGTTTCTAGACCCACCCAAGGACACCACGGCGCGCGCTCTTGCTGCTCTGCACAAGCATGGCATCGCGGTCAAGATCCTCACGGGTGATAACCACTTGATCAGCCGCAAGGTATGCAAAGACGTGGGCCTTTTGCCCGACCCGATGCTGCTCGGCGCCGACGTCGAGAAGCTGTCGGACGCCGATCTTGCAGTGGCAGCGGAGAAAGCGACGCTGTTCGCCCGCCTCTCTCCGGCACACAAAGAGCGGGTTATCCGCGTCCTTCGCGGTAATGGGCACGTCGTAGGCTTCATGGGAGATGGGATCAACGACGCGCCTGCTCTGCGAGCCGCGGATGTCGGCATCTCCGTGGACACCGCCACCGATATCGCCAAAGAATCGGCGGATCTCATTCTGTTGGAGAAGGACCTCATGGTGCTGCAAGAAGGTGTGATCGAAGGTCGAAAGGTCTTTGCAAACATCGTCAAGTACATCCGGATGGGGGCGAGTTCGAACTTCGGGAACATGTTCAGCGTGCTGGGAGCGAGTGCGTTCCTCCCTTTTCTACCGATGGGTCCGATTCAGGTATTGACGAACAATCTCCTGTATGACTTCTCGCAAGTGCCGATCCCGGCGGACGCCGTGGACGAGGAGCAAGTCGCGCGGCCGAGACCGTGGAACATCACGGAAATCCGGCGCTTCATTCTCTTCATAGGTCCCATTAGCTCGATTTTTGACTATACGACGTTCGCCATCATGCTCTGGGTATTCAAGTGCTGGGATCCTTCGCATGCGTCACTTTTTCAGACCGGCTGGTTCGTCGAGTCGTTGATGACGCAAACACTCATTATCCACGTCATTCGCACCAACAAGATTCCGTTCCTGCAGAGTCGGGCGAGTTTGCCGCTGATGCTCACGACCTTCATCATCATGGCGTTTGGCATGTGGCTGCCGTACTCGCCTCTATCCTCGGCACTGGGGCTCACGCACCTGCCCCGTATGTACTGGCCGATCCTGATGCTCACGCTCCTGACCTACGTGGGAACGACGCAGATCATCAAAGTGTGGTTGCTGCGGAAGCATTGGATTTAGACTTAGAAGGAGCATCCCTCCCGAAAGGCCGACTCCTCCAATCCACCTCGCGAGGACGAAATTGCGAGCGAGCTTTTGCGCGTCATCTTCGTGTTCGACAAGCGTCTCTACGCGCTCTCGTAGAATCGCTCACCAAATGTCATCCACGCACGCGGCTTAGCCTGACCGACGAGGCATCAGGGTGCGGCAGACGACTTGGATGGCTTTGTACTGCCATCGAACAAGCTATAAATTGGGCAACTGCCGATCAGTCCCGTCAGAAAAAAGAAGAAGCCAAGGAAGAAAAGCCACCAGCGCTGCTCAGGTAGCAGAAAAAATTCCCATCCCGCAGCAATGCCGACGAATATTCGTATCCATTGATCCAACGCACCCATATTTTCGTCCATGTTGAGGCCCTCCTGCAAAACAACTATATTGGGAGGGAAGGCGCTGTTACATCAGGATAACCACGTAGTTTTTACCTTGGCGCTACGCATATTTGACGAGAGTCATGAACCCAAAATCCATGTGCTCTTGCATGTGACAGTGCAGGAGCGTGACGCCGGGATTATCCGCGACAAAGTCCACTTCGACGATCTTGTGCTGCGGGACGTTTACGACATCCTTCATGATGCCCGAGGTCGCGGTGCCGGCGAAGTTGACCAGCTCGAAACTGTGCCGATGCAGATGCATCGGGTGCATGTCGCCGCTGTCGTTGTTGAAGATGAGCCGATAGCGCTTGCCGCGTTCACCGGAGACCAAGAGTGCGGTGGCCGCCTCGAATCAACCGCCACGAAGCGGCCGCTCGCGCGCCGCAGTACTCACTGTGCGTCGCCTATTCAGTGACCAATGATCCTCAGAGACACAGCCTTCCATGCCGGGTCGACGTACAGCCAAGCCGCGAGCACCTCGCTGGCTATTCCTAATGACGCGCCGGCGACATAGGCTGGATGCAGTCTGTGCCGTGTGATGATGTCATAAGTGCCAAGTCCCACAACTAAAAAGATCGTCCCACCAAAAAACTCGGCGAGAAACGGAAGAAAGCCGTCACCAAGGAGGGCCTGAAGAGGGTCAGCCAGCCAGCGGCCGAATCCGGCGGTGGTCAGAAACAGCGTACCCAGCAACATCAGTCTCTTATGGGCTGCCGCATCGCGCCTGAGCCAAATGGCCAATCCGACCTGAAGGGCGAAGACGATCATCTCGATAAATTCGACGCCTAGAAATGGCGGATCGCCCAGCTTCGTGCCGAAATGTACCTGCTCGGAAACAATCGCCGCCCACGGTCCGAGCACGACCATGCCCAGGGCGAGCGCACCGCCAAAAGCACCAAGCCTGCGGTGAACGTTATACCGCCGTCCGCGGATAAGAGCGACCTGCACGCTGAGTAGCACCAGAAAGCCGACGAAGGCGACGGCATGGATATGGATGATCAGCGGATAGTCGGGTTCGTCGCTGGCAACGTGCCGCATGATGTCCGGCACGAAGCCCAGCATTATCACGACCCAGATCACGGCGACTGAAAGCGGAAAGAAACTGCGGTCCCACGGGTGATGCTGCGCGAAGCCCGTCGGCGTATTCAATAACATCGCATCATTCCCCCGCTAATCTGGCTATCATTCGGCGAAGCGCTGACGGTGTCAACGGCAGCCCCTGGCGCCTCGGCGTGGAGGCCCGATGGCGGCCGCAGGGTAACCCGCTCGCGAACGGCGGCTCAGCGTTCGTCTCGGCCTTTCTCCGTCCGACGTTTATAATTGTCCGTAGTTGCTAATTACCGGAGAATCGCATGGCGACGTTCGTCCTGGTTCACGGCGCCTGGGCCGGCGCACTCATTTGGCGGCCCATCGCGCAGGCACTAAGGAAAGCAGGCCACGAGGTCTATACGCCGACGCTCACGGGCATTGGCGAGCGCCGCCATCTCCTCAATCGCGAAATCGATCTGGGCACCCATACCGAGGATGTGCTTCGTGTCATCAATTACGAGGACTTGGCCGACATCGTACTCGTCGGACACTCCTATGGAGGAATGGTCGTCACGGGTGTCGCCGATGCGGTACCCGACAAGATCGCCTCGCTCATCTACCTTGACGCATTCGTCCCGGAGGGTGGCCAGTCGCTATTCGGCATGCTGCCGCCGGACAGACCTCACGCGACTGCGCCCGGTGAGGAATGGCTGACGGCTCCACTGCCAGTGGAGGTGTTCGGCAAGGTGAGCCAGCAGGTCCGAGACTTTATGGCGAGAAAGGGCATGTCGCAACCGACTGCCTGCTTCTCACAGTCCGTGAATCTCACAGGGGGAATCGACCGGATCAGCCGCAAGATCTACATCTATTGCAACGACCCTGAGCCCACCGCATTCACGCCATTCTATGAGAAACTGAAGTCCCGGTCTGACTGGACCGTACGCACACTGCCCTGCACACACTTCGTGCAGATGGACATGCCGGACGAGCTCACTGCGCTCTTGGAGGCGGCAGCCTGAACCGCATTCAGCTCCTGGTCTATTCTCGACGCCGGTTTACACGTCGGCGTTGTCATTGCCTGAAAACTGACGATGACCAGGGACGGCGAATGGGTCGCAATCACGAACTGCGCAATTTTCTGGGCGGTCAGATCGTGAAGGATGCGCAAGAACGCGAGTTGTCGGTGGGTCAAGAACGGAGTTCCGGGCAGCCAAACCCTGTGTCAAGGGAACGCGCATCACTGTCTCCGATGTGCTCGAGTACCTGGCCAGCGGCATGGATGAGCAGACAATTTTGACCGATTTCCCGGAGCTGCGTCGTGAGCACATCCAGGCCGTTCTTGGCTTTGCCGCGGAACGCGAGCGGCGCCTGAGTGCACTGCCTGCGGTGTCTTGAGAGTTTTATTCGACGAGAACTTGAGCTCGCGCCTGGTTGGCGCATTGGCTGACCAGTTCCCCGACAGCTCCCACGTCAACTTGGTGGGTCTTGCCGGCGCGACCGATCGCTGGTCAAGATCAGGACATTCGAGATCTCGCCCGAGGAATCCCTGCTCGTCCTGTCCTAGGGTATCGTCGCCCTGGAAAACGTCATTTCCGATTGGGACCACGGATGGGACCACGGAGGTCCCGCCGGCATCACGTAAGTATTGGTCGGGGCGACAAGATTCGAACTTGCGACCCCTTGCACCCCATGCAAGTGCGCTACCAGGCTGCGCCACGCCCCGACCGAGGGACCGAATGATAGCCCAAATGGGCTTGGAGAACTTGGGTTACGCCGCCGTCAGCGGCGAAGAATTTTGATCAGCTCTTCCAGCTCCAGCCGCATCTGGTGAATGAGCTGCTGGCTTTGATTGAGATCCACCTGCGCATCGTCCCCGGTAAGACGGTTGCGCGCCCCGCCGATCGTAAACCCCTGTTCATACAGGAGGCTGCGAATCTGACGAATGATGAGCACATCCTGGCGCTGATAGTAGCGGCGGTTGCCGCGCCGTTTCACCGGCTTTAGCTGCGGAAATTCCTGTTCCCAATAGCGCAGTACGTGGGGTTTCACTCCGCACAAGTCGCTCACTTCACCGATCGTGAAATACCGCTTACCGGGAATCGGCGGCAGTTCGCTATTGTTGCTTGGTTCCAGCATACGCCTCGACGCGGGCCTTCAATTTCTGACCAGGACGAAATGTAACCACGCGCCGCGCGCTGATGGGAATCTCCTCCCCGGTCTTCGGATTGCGTCCGGGTCGCCGGTTCTTATCGCGCAAATCGAAATTGCCGAATCCCGATAGTTTTACCTGTTCGCCGGACGAAAGTGCAGCCCGGATCTCTTCGAAAAACAGGTCTACGAGTTCCCGTGCTTCGCGTTTGTTAAGACCCAATTGATCGAATAGGGCCTCGGCCATTTCGGCCTTGGTCAGGGCTGCCATGTTTATTGATCTCTTATGGAGGCGCTCAATTCATCCCGTAACCGCGCGACCACCGCGGTCACGACGGAGTCAGCGTCGACGTCGGTTAGAGTGCGGGAAGAGTCCTGTAAAATCAAGCCTAAAGCGATACTTTTTCGTCCAAAATCTACGCCCGGGCCTCGATAAACATCGAACACTCGGAGCTCGCTCAACAGGCCTGATGCGCTAACAGTAACATTTTCCTGTAAAACTGCGAGAGGGACGCTCTCATCAACAATGATGGATAGATCGCGGCGAACGCTCGGAAACTTCGAAATCTTTATAAATTTCGCCGGTTTGGCTCGGAATGCTAATTCGACTTCTATTTCGAATATTACGGTGTTTACCCCAATACCCAGCGATTTGACGAGCTGCGGATGCACCTCACCCAGCCAGCCGATCGGAGTCGCACCGCGAAAGATCCGCGCAGTGCGGCCCGGCCGCAAGCAACCCAAAGAATCCGCCTCGAAACGAAACTCCGGAGCGCTTCCGGTCAACGCGAAAAGATTGATGAGATCCGCTTTGACGTCGTAGAAATCCAAGGGTTCACGCGCGCTGCCCCACTGCTCCGGCGTACGAGCGCCGGCGGCAATACCCGCGAGTGTTTTCACCTCCCGCAGGGAGGAATTTTTCAGGTCGAACGTCTTGCCGATTTCAAATAGCCGCACGCGCGACTGTTGCCGGCGCAGATTCTCCTGCGCCGCTTGCACGAGTCCCGTCCACAGCGAGACCCGCATCTCGCTCAATTCCGCGGAAATTGGATTCGCCAAGGCCAGCGTCTCGGCCTCCGGGAACAGCCGGCGCTGCAATGCGGGATCCACAAAGCTGTACGTGATGACTTCGCGGTATCCCGCGTCGGCCATCCCGGTCAGCAATCGATCATCGGAAATGCTCGACTCGGTGGCATAACCGGCGACCTGCGGTGCAACGGCATGTCGTTCCGCGATGCTGTCGAATCCGCGCAGACGCGCGACCTCTTCGATTAGATCCGCCTCGATTCGGATGTCGAAACGATGCGGTGGCCGGCGCACCCGCCATCCTTCCGCCGTGCTCTCGACAGCGCCCGTCACCGCACCCAAGAGCGCCTCGACCTCCGCGTCCGGCACTACCACGCCGAGTAAGCTCGAGAGACGGCCGCGGCGCAATTTCACCCACTCCCGCGGCGCGCCCTGTCCCGTCTCGGCTTCTGCGCGGGTCACTTGCGCGGGGCCCGCTGCTCCATCGGCGATCTGCAGCAGCAAGGCGGTGGCCCGTTCCAGCGCAAGTGCCGGGAGCGTGGGATCCACACCGCGCTCGAAGCGCTGCGCGGCGTCGGTAAACAGTCCCAATCGGCGCGCGCGGCCGGCAACGGCGTCCGGCGCGAAATGTGCCGCTTCCAGCAACACACCGCGGGTGGATTCCGAAATCGCCGTGCGGCGGCCTCCCATGATGCCCGCCAGCCCGATCGCTCCGCTGTCGTCGGCAATCACCATGAACTCCGGATCCAGCGAATACTGCTTGTCGTCGAGCAGCATCAATTGCTCACCCGCCTTCGCCATGCGCACCGTGATGCCGCCGGAGAGACGGTCGAGATCGTAGGCGTGCATGGGTTGCCCCAACTCCGTCATCACGTAATTGGTGACATCGACGATGGGCGAAATACTGTTGATGCCGACCCTGCGCAGGCGCTCGCGAAGCCACGCCGGAGACGTTGCGCCGACTTTCACACCCTTGATGACGCGCGAAGCGAATAGCGGGCAGGCCGCCGGCACCTCGATCCGGGCCGGAAACACGGCCGCATGCCTCGCCTCTACCGGCGCGGCGCTGTACTCGAGATAGCGGCCCTCATGCGCGGCGGCATAGTCGCGCGCGAGCCCGAAGACGCTCATGCAATCGCCGCGATTGGGCGTTGCGTTGACTTCGAGCGCGGTGTCGTCGAGATCCAAGGCCTCACGCACATCCACCCCGAGCGGCAATTCAGGCGGAAGCTCCATGATTCCGTCCTGTTCCTGCCCCAAGCCCAACTCGCGCGCCGAGCACAGCATGCCGTTGGACTCGAGGCCGCGCAGCTTCGCGCGTTTGATGGCGATGCCCCCCGGCAGTAGCGCTCCCACCATCGCCACCGCAACCTTGAGGCCGCCGCGGACGTTAGGAGCCCCGCAAATGATCTGCAGCCGATTCGATCCGTCCGTGGTGACCTCGCACAACGCGAGCTTCTCGGCATTCGGATGACGGCCCACGCCGAGCACTTCACCGACCACGACGCCGGAAAAAGGCGGTGCCACCGGCGTCACCGCTTCGACCTCGAGGCCGGCCAGCGTCAGCCGCTGCGCGAGTTCCGCGGGCTTGATCGCGAGCGGCACGAACTCCCGCATCCAGTGATGGGTGATCTTCACGAGAACTGTTTCAGGAACTGCAAATCGTTTTCGAAGAACAGACGCAGGTCGTCGACGCCATACCGCAACATCGCGAGCCTCTCGATGCCCATACCGAACGCATAGCCCTGCCAGCGCTCGCTGTCGATCCCGGCCGCCGCCAGCACATTGGGGTGAATCATGCCGCAGCCCAGGATTTCGAGCCAGCCGGTGTGCTTGCACACCCGGCAACCCGCCCCGTGACAAAACACGCACTCGATATCCACTTCAGCAGACGGCTCGGTGAATGGGAAGTAGGACGGACGCAAGCGCATACCGAGGGGCTGCTCGAAGAAATGTTCGACGAAGGTATGCAGCATGGCCTTCAAATTCGCGAAGCTGATCGCCTCGCCCACCACCATGCCTTCGACCTGATGGAACATCGGCGTGTGCGTCATATCCGAGTCGTTGCGATAGACCCGTCCCGGCGCGATCACCGCCAGCGGCGGCTGCATCGCGCGCATGGCGCGAATCTGCACGGGCGAGGTGTGCGTGCGCAGCAGCCTCCCGTCCGGGAAATAAAACGTGTCGTGCATGGCACGCGCCGGATGATTCTTGGGAATATTGAGCGCTTCGAAATTATGGAAGTCATCCTCGACTTCCGGACCGGTCGCCACCTGAAAACCCGCCTGCGTGAATATCCGTTCGATGCGCAGGCGCGTGCGTGTCACGGGATGCAGGCTTCCCGCCTCCTGGCCGCGACCCGGCAAGGTGACGTCGATCGCGCCTTTCGCGAGTTCCGCATCGAGCGCGGCCGCTTCGAGCGCTTCGCGGCGAGACTCGATTGCGGTTTGAATGGCCGCCTTCGCCTCGTTGATCTTCTGCCCGGCCACGGGCCGTTCGGCGGCGGGCAGCGCTCCCAAGCTCTTGAGCTGTTCGGTGAGCTGTCCCTTTTTCCCCAGCAGGCGCACCCGCACTTCGTCGAGACGCTCCAAGTTCGCAGACGCGTCAACGTCGGCGAGTGCTCGCTCCACGAGTATCGAGAGTGCGTCAGCAAGGGCCATGGTCGAGTCCAAAGGATGACGCGGGGCATCGGGCCATGCTCGGCCCAACCCCCGCGGTACCTCGAGCGTCTCTACGCCGCGCGGCTCGCGGCGGCCGGAAGGGCTGCCTTGGCTTTCTCCGCAATCGCCGTAAAGGCCGGCATGTCATGCACCGCGAGGTCGGCGAGCACCTTGCGATCGATGGCCAACTCCGCCTTGCTCAATCCGTCGATCAAGGTGCTGTACGTCATGCCGCATAGGCGCGCCGCCGCGTTGATGCGGGTGATCCACAGCGCCCGGAACTCGCGCTTTTTCTCGCGCCGGCCGCGATAGGCATACTGGCCCGCCTTGATGACGGCCTGCTTGGCCGTGCGGAATACCTTGCGCCGGGCGTTGAAATAACCCTTCGCCTTCTTGAGGATCTTTTTGTGACGCCGACCAGCGACGACACCGCGTTTGACTCGTGCCATATTCTTTTAACTCCAGTAATTTTAAGCGAAGGGAAGCATTGCTTTCACGCGGCCGATATCGGTCTCGTGGACGCCGATTTCGCGGCGCAGCTGACGCTTACGCTTGCTGGGTTTCTTCGTCAGAATATGACGACGGTGGGACTGACCGCGCTTGAAGCCATTCGCTGTTTTGCGAAAACGCTTCGACGCGGCCTTCTTGGTTTTCATCTTAGGCACGTTCGACTCCTGATTTTTATAGCCCTGTTCACAAACACTGCGACAGGAATCCCGCGATTCCCTTCGAAGCGCCGCTACAGGCGGGGTGCGAACTAGTTCAGTTCGCCGCTCACTTGTTATGCTGGAAGGGCTCTGACCGCCGCCACTCACTTCTTTTTGGGCCCGAACACCATGATCATCTGTTTGCCTTCCATCAACGGATTCTGCTCGACCACCGAATACGGGGCGAGATCCTCAGAAATCCGCGTCAACAGACGCCGACCGATGTCCTGATGCACGAGCTCACGGCCGCGGTAACGTAATGTCACTTTGGCCTTATCACCCTCGGTCAGGAATCGCACGATATTACGCAGTTTGACCTGGTAATCCGCCTCTTCCGTCCCGGGACGAAATTTCACTTCCTTAACCTGAATCTGCTTTTGCTTTCGCTTCGCCGCGTGCGCCTTCTTGTTCTGTTCGAACAGGAATTTGCCGAAATCCATCACTCTGACCACCGGCGGCTCCGCCATCGGCGAGACCTCTACCAGGTCCAGAGTCTGCGAGCTGGCCAGTTGTAGCGCCTCTGCGCGCGTCATGACCCCTGCTTGGCTTCCATCCGCTGCGATCACGCGCACCGATGGTGCGGAGATCTCCTCATTGCGCCTTACGCGCTTCGACGTTGCGATAAACGATCCTCCAAAACAAGACGGCCGCGGCTCGCGACTTCGTCGCAAAGCAAGGCAGATGAGCTCATCGAGCTCCAAACTTCCTAGATCTTTGCCACCGCGCGTGCGTACGGCCAGGGTGTGTGCCTCGACTTCCCGCTCGCCAGCGACCAAGAGGTAAGGCACACGCTTAATTGTATGCTCGCGGATTTTAAAGCCAACCTTCTCATACCTCAAGTCCGTTTCTACCCGAAGCCCCTGATTTCTCAGGTTTTCCGCAACTTCCGTGCAATATTCATCCTGCGCATTGGTAATTCCCATGACCACGACCTGCACCGGCGCAAGCCAGGTCGGCAGTTTGCCCGCATGGTGTTCCAGCAAAATGCCGATAAAGCGCTCCAGCGAGCCGAACATGGCGCGATGCAGCATAACCGGCGTGTGCTTCTGGCCGTCTTCCCCGACGTAGCTCGCGCCGAGGCGCCCGGGCATATTGAAATCCACTTGCAGCGTCCCGCATTGCCAATCGCGACCGATGGCATCGCGCAGCACGAACTCCAGCTTGGGTCCGTAAAAGGCCCCCTCCCCGGGATTCAGCGTGGTTTCGATTCCCGCCGCCGCTGAGGCCTTGCGCAGCGCATCCTCGGCCTTGTCCCACACCTCATCCGACCCCACCCGTTTCGGCGGCCGGTCGGAGAACTTGATGCGCACGTCGTCGAAGCCGAAGTCCCGGTAGATGCTCAAGATCAGCTCGGTGATCTTCACCGCTTCCGACGTCAGCTGGTCCGGCGTACAGAACACATGCGCATCATCCTGCGTAAAGGCGCGCACGCGCATGAGGCCGTGCAAAGCCCCCGACGGTTCGTAGCGATGCACCTTGCCGAACTCCGCCAGGCGCAGCGGCAGCTCTCGATAGCTGCGCAAACCCTGTTTGAACACTTGGATGTGCCCCGGGCAATTCATCGGCTTGATGGCGAAAACGCGCTCATCCGGAGTCTGGGTCATGAACATGTTCTCGCCGAACGTTTCAACGTGGCCCGACTTCACCCACAACTCGCGGTCCATGATCTCCGGGGTGTTGACTTCCTGATATCCGGCGGCCGACTGTCGCTCGCGCATGTAGGCTATGAGCTGCTGAAACAGCGCCCAGCCTTTTGGGTGCCAGAACACCGCGCCAGGCGCCTCCTCCTGCAGGTGGAAGAGGTCGAGTTCCCTGCCGATACGCCGATGATCGCGCTTCTCGGCCTCCTCGAGGCGAGTGAGATATTCCTTCAACTGCTTTTCGTTGGCCCAGGCGGTGCCATAAATCCGCTGCAGCATTTCGTTGCGCGAGTCGCCGCGCCAGTAAGCGCCGGCCACTTTGGTGAGCTTGAACGCCTTGAGCTTGCCGGTGCTGGGCACATGGGGTCCGCGGCACAGATCCTCCCAATCGCCCTGCCCATACAAACTGATCGGCTCCTGCGACGGAATCGCCGCGATGATTTCCGCCTTGTAGTGTTCGCCGATTTTCTTGAAATGCTCGACCGCGGCGTCCCGCGGCATGCACGCGCCGGCGTACTGGCAGGTCCTCGGCGGTAATCTCGGCCATGCGCTTTTCGATCGCCGCCAGATCATCGGTCGAGAACGGCCGCTTGTAAGCGAAATCGTAGTAAAAGCCGTCTTCGATGACGGGGCCTATGGTCACCTGGGCGTCCGGAAAGAGCTCCTGCACCGCATTGGCCAGGAGGTGCGCCGTGGAGTGGCGGATGATCTCGAGCCCCTCCGGATCGCGGTCGGTCACGATGCTCGAGAGCGACGTCATGGTCGAGCAGCGCGGAGGTATCGACCAACACCCCATCCGCCTTGCCCGCCAGCGCCGCCTTGGCAAGGCCGGGGCCGATGGCGGCCGCGACCTGCGCCACCGTGACCGGCTGGTCGAAGCGCTTCTGGGTTCCGTCGGGAAGAGTGATTACAGGCATTAAAGCATCTTAAGCCATGAGCAAGTTACGAATCGCGATCGAGTCCCGGCGGGCACAACGAGCCGGCGCACGCCGGCTGCGGGCCCCGGGCCTGCCCGCCCCAACCGCTCCCGCAGGGGTTTGGTGCGCGCTAGTGGGATCGAACCACTGACCCCCACCATGTCAAGGTGATGCTCTACCGCTGAGCTAAGCGCGCTCGGAGGGCGCGAAAGATACCGGATTCGACGGCGCCGATAAAGGGCAAGTCGCTGGAAATGCGCAAAATCGCCGGTGCGCGTCGCCTTCTGCACCGGCCGACGGACGGATCCGCCCGGTTTGCTCGGCTCCGAGTTACGCTGCGCCCGGTGCCGTCGCCTCCGGCTCCCGCGGGCCGGGTTTGACACGCAATCGGAACTGCGCCTCGCCGATGGTCAAGATGTCGCCATCCGTCAGCAACTGGCGCGTCACCTTGCGCCCGTTCACGAGCACTCCATTGGTGCTGTGAAGATCCTCGATAATGACATCCCGCGAATTCGTCAGTACCAGGGCATGATGGCGGCTCACGGACGAGGACTGGATAGGTAGTTCGCAACCCGGCGCCCGGCCGATGCGGGTGCGCCGACCCACGGCATGAACCTTGTTGTGGCTACCGTCGATTCGGATCAGATCGACGGTGTATTCCGGCACGGGCGGCCCGCCGGCGGCATCGGGCTGGGTCCGTCCCGGGACGCTTGCTTCATTGGTCTCACCGCGCTCCAGCCGCCGCAGGATGAATTCGCGCTCCTCGAGGGCGCCGCGCGTGCGGTCCAATGCCGCCCGCAACGAGCGGTTCTCCTCGGTGAGCTGTTCCATCGCCCGCGACTTTACGGCCGGCTCGCCGGCGGTCGGCCGTTTTGCCTCGCTGCTGCCCTGCCCGATCAAACGGCGCGCCTCCTGCAAATGCGCCAACAGCACCTCCATCTCCCCCTCGCGCTCCTGCGCCTCGGCCCGGAGGCGCAGTACCTCGAGCGCGAGGTCGGCGCGGGACTGTTCCGCCGCCGAGAGCAAATCCTTGCCGCGCTCCGCGTCAACGTTGCCGGCGTTGAATTTCTCAACAAGGTCGGCGCAGGCGCGCTCCAACTCTTGCACCTTGAGCTCGCGCTTGGTTCGCATTGTCTGCTCTTTGGCCGCAGCCGCTTCGAGCCGCGCGAGCGCTTCGCCGCGCCTCGCCAACTGCGCCGCCAGATCGGCAGCTGTACGGCGCAGCTCATCGCGCTCGGACAGCAGAGCCTGCTGGTCCACCTGCATGCCGCTGCTATGCTCGAGCGCGCGCCGGAACTCACGTGTCCGCAGTCGTTCCAGGTGCGCAGCCGCCTGCGCCTTGACGCTGTTCAAGTCACGGCGCGTCGCCTGCAGCTCTGCGTCCCCGCGTTTGCGTTGCGCGGTGAGCGCCGCCACTGCGTGCCGGGCGCCATCCCGGTCGGCTGTCGCGAGTTCGATTCGCGCCCGTGCCGCCCGCAGGTCGGCTTCGAGCTGAACGGCCGCCGTGGAACGCTCTTCGAGGGAAGGGACGATCTGTGCGTGCTCACGTTGCAGAGCGCTGAGCTGTGCATCGCGTTCGGCCAGCGAGTGCAGCACCTGGGCAATCGTGGCATCGCGCGCCGCCAGCGTCTCCTGAAGCGTGCGCGATTCGCGCAGATGCCGCTCGGCCTCGCGCAGCGCCTCGTCCATTCGGGTCTGTGCCAGCTCCGCGGCTGCGCTCTGCGCGGTCAGCGCCTTGCCCAACTCCTGCGACCGTACCTGTTCGGACTCGAGCAGGGCGCGCGCCCCGGCGAGGTCGGAGGCCAAACTTGCCGCGCGCGATGCGGCCTCGGCTTCGGCTGCGCGGGCTTTCTCCTCCGATCGGGTGAGCGCTTCGTATTCGGCGTTGCGGCGCGCGATCCGCTCTTCGACCGAACGCACGCTCTCGGCGAGCGAGGGCAGATCGGCCGACGAGGGCCGCCGAAACTCGGATTTGACGCTTTTCGCAACGGGCGAATAGTCCAGTCGAACCGCATCGTCCGGCACATCATCGTCGATGCTGGTGCCTTCCCGAATCGGCAGCTTGTCTGTCCGGTCGAGATCAACGTCGTGTAATTGGCTGTTGTCCGGCACGACCGTCTCTCCGCCTCGGTTCGCTCGACGGTTGATGCTCTAACCCGCCAGAGAGTTCGGAACGCCCAGGGCAACCTGACGCAGTTTCTGAATCTCGTCGCGCACGCGCGCCGCTTGCTCGAACTCTAGATTGCGCGCGAGCTTCATCATTTCCGCGTCCAACTTCTTGATCCGCTTCAAGGCCTGCTCGGGCGCCAGCGACGCGTAATCCGCGCCCGCCTCCTGCACGTGGCTCTCCTGGACGGAGCGTGCGCCTTCCATCACATCGCCGACAGCCTTGACGATGGTGCGAGGCGTGATGCCGTGCTCGGCATTGAATTCGATCTGCTTGCCGCGGCGCCGATCGGTCTCCGCAATGGCGCGCTCGATCGACCCGGTTCGCACATCTGCATACAGAATCGCCTTGCCGCGGATGTTGCGCGCCGCCCGGCCGATGGTTTGAATCAGCGAACCCTCGGAGCGCAGAAATCCCTCTTTATCGGCATCGAGGATCGCGACCAGGGACACCTCCGGCATGTCGAGGCCCTCGCGCAGCAGATTGATGCCGACGATCACATCGAACTTTCCCAGCCGAAGGTCGCGAATGATCTCGGAGCGCTCGACGGTTTCGATATCCGAATGCAGATAGCG
This sequence comes from uncultured Gammaproteobacteria bacterium, assembly GCA_963799885.1. Lineage (GTDB taxonomy): Bacteria > Pseudomonadota > Gammaproteobacteria > Steroidobacterales > Steroidobacteraceae > Bog-1198. The sequence continues at coordinate 338,396 of CAWCYX010000012.1, forward strand.
AACCTTGACACCGTGCTCGTTGAGATACTCGGTCAAATCCTCCGCCATCCGCTTGGTAAGAGTCGTCACCAATACGCGCTCATTGACCTGCGCCCGCAGCCGAATTTCGGACAGCAGATCGTCCACCTGGGCGCGAACCGGACGAATCTCGACCACCGGGTCTATCAAGCCCGTGGGACGCACGACCTGCTCGATCACCTGGCCCGACAAGCGCTTTTCATAAGCCGACGGCGTCGCCGACACGTAGATGGTCTGCGGCGACAGATGCTCAAATTCCTCGAATCGCAAGGGCCGGTTATCGAGCGCCGACGGCAATCGAAATCCGTATTCGACCAGCGTCTCCTTGCGGGAGCGATCGCCCTTGTACATGGCCCCTAGCTGCGGAATGGTCTGATGGCTCTCGTCGATCACCAGCAGCGAGTTCTTGGGCAAATAGTCGAACAAGCAAGGCGGCGGCTCGCCGGAAGACCGGCCCGACAGATAGCGGGAATAGTTTTCGATGCCTGCGCAATACCCGACTTCGTTCATCATTTCGAGATCGAAGAGCGTGCGTTGTTGCAGTCGCTGAGCCTCCACCAATTTGTTGGCAGCGTGAAGTTCGAGCAGTCGGGCCCGCAATTCGCCGCGTATCTCCTCGACCGCCGATTGCACCCGCTCCTTCGGCGTCACGTAATGCGTAGATGGATAGACGGTGAGGCGCGGCAGCCTTCGGAGCACCTCGCCGGTGAGCGGATCGAACAAGCTCAATGACTCGATTTGGTCATCGAACAACTCGACCCGCACCGCCTCGCGCTCCGATTCCGCCGGGAAGATGTCGATCACATCGCCGCGCACGCGATAAGTGCCTTGATGCAGATCGAGCTCATTGCGGGTGTACTGCATGTCCGCGAGCCGGCGCAGCAGCTTGCGCTGCTCGAGGCGATCGCCGCGCGACATGTGCAATACCATGGAAAGGTAGGCTTCGGGGTCGCCCAGGCCGTAGATCGCAGAAACCGTGGCGACGATGATGGAATCCGGCCGCTCCAACAGCGCCTTCGTGGCAGACAGGCGCATCTGCTCGATGTGCTCATTGATCGAGGCATCCTTCTCGATGAAGGTGTCGGAAGACGGCACGTAGGCCTCGGGCTGGTAGTAGTCGTAGTACGAAACGAAATACTCGACTGAGTTTTTCGGAAAGAACACCTTGAACTCGCCGTACAGCTGCGCCGCGAGAGTTTTGTTGTGCGCCAGGACCAGGGTGGGACGCTGCACCTGCTGGATGACATTCGCGATGGTGAAAGTCTTGCCGGACCCGGTCACGCCGAGCAGGGTCTGGTGCGCGAGGCCGCTGCTCAGGCCATCGACCAGCTTTTCGATCGCCTGGGGCTGATCGCCCGCAGGAGAATAGTCCGAATACAGCTCAAAGTTCATGGTTCATTCTCTCATGTCAGCGGGTCGTGCGGCGCTTGCGCTGCCGGCGCGTCCGGTCGCGGCGCCGCAACGGCCGAGCGGCGCCGGCCGACGGTTCAGTGGCGCCCGACGCCTAATTTTCGTACACTTTGCCGCCCTTTTTGCATAGGTATCTTCCCTTGGCCGTATCCCTCTCAAAGCGCGTTCAAAAGGTCAAACCATCGCCCACCCTCGCGGTCACCGCTCGGGCGGCCAAGCTCAAAGCGGAGGGTAAGGACATCATCGGCCTGGGAGCCGGTGAGCCGGATTTCGACACGCCGCTGCATATCGCAGATGCGGGCGTCGAGGCGATTCGCAAGGGCATCACGCGTTACACGGCGGTCGACGGCACCGCCGAGCTCAAAGATGCCATCATCGCGAAGTTCAAGCGCGACAATGATCTGACATACGAACGCAGTCAAATCCTCGTCTCGTCGGGCGCCAAGCAGACCTGTTTCAACCTCTGTGCGGCCCTCCTCGACCCGGGCGACGAATGCGTGATTCCCGCCCCTTACTGGGTGTCGTACCCGGATATGGTGATCCTCGCGGACGGCGTTCCCGTATGCGTCTACGGAGGCGCCGACCAGGGCTACAAGATCACGCCGGCACAGCTGGCGGCGGCCATCACACCGCGCACCAAAATGCTGTTTCTCAACAGCCCGAGCAACCCCACCGGGGCCGCCTATACACGGGCAGAGCTCCAGGCGCTGGGCGCGGTGCTCGACCGGCATCCGCAGATCATCATCGCCTCGGATGAGATGTACGAGCACATCTACTGGGCCTCCGAACCGTTCAGCAGCTTTGCGCAGGCGAATCCGCAGCTCTATGAGCGCACCGTGACGATCAATGGCGTTTCGAAGGCGTATGCGATGACCGGTTGGCGCATCGGCTATTGCGGGGGCCCCAAGGATCTGGTCGCGGCGATGGGCACGATCCAGGGACAGTCGACCTCGAATGCCTCGAGCATTTCGCAGCGGGCGGCCACGGTTGGTCTCAACAGCGACCAGGCCTGTGTGTCGGAGATGAACAAAGCGTTCAAGGAGCGGCATGATTTCGTGGTGGCGGGCCTTAACGCCATTCCCGGAATCTCCTGCCGGGCCGGCGCGGGGACTTTTTATGCCTTTGCCGATGTGACGGGCGCGATGCGTGCGCTGGGGACCAAGGACGACAACGCCTTCGCCGAATATCTACTGATCGAGGCCGGTGTCGCCGTGGTCCCCGGTTCCGGGTTCGGAGCGCCCGGACACATGCGGATTTCCTTCGCCTGCAGCATGCAGATGCTCGAAGATGCGCTGCGGCGCATTGCGGGCGCCCTGTCGGTAGCCGTCGCGAAGCGCGCCTGAAAACGCGCTCCGTCGGCGTTTCCGCGGAAGCTTCCGTTACCGTTCCTTGTGAAGTGTATCCTGTAACCGCATGAAATATGTAAACTTAGGGGTAACGGGCCTAAAGGTCTCCCAGCTCTGCTTGGGCTGCATGACATTCGGAGTCCCCGAGCGAGGTGACCACCCGTGGACTTTGCCCGAGGAGCAGAGTCGACCCCTGATTCGTCAGGCCGTTGAATTGGGCATCAATTTTTTCGACACGGCCAACGCCTATTCCGATGGTACCTCGGAGGAAATCCTCGGCCGCGCTTTGACGGACTTCGCACGCCGCGAGGAGGTCGTGATTGCGACCAAAGTGTTCTTTCCGATGACCCAGGCACCCAACGACCGCGGCCTCTCTCGCAAAGCGATCTTTTCGGCGATCGACGCCAGCCTGCGGCGGCTCGGCACGGATCATGTCGACCTGTATCAGATTCATCGCTGGGACTACAAGACGCCGATCGAGGAGACGCTCGAGGCGCTGCATGATGTGGTGAAGGCCGGCAAGGCTCGATATCTCGGTGCTTCGTCGATGTACGCCTGGCAATTCAGCAAGGCCCTGCACCTCGCGCGCGAGCACGGTTGGACGCGCTTCGTCTCCATGCAGGATCACTACAATTTGCTCTATCGCGAGGAAGAACGCGAAATGATGCCGCTATGCGCCGACGCCGGAGTCGGTGTTCTACCCTGGAGCCCCCTCGCCCGCGGGCGCCTCACCCGCGAATGGAACGCCGCGACGCCGCGCTCCGAATCGGACCAGTACGGAAGCAAGTTGTACAACTCCGCGATCGACTCCGATCGACGCATCATCGGCGAAGTCGCCGCCATCGCGGCCGCGCGCGGCGTGCCGAAGGCGCAGGTCGCCCTCGCCTGGGTGGCGCAACATGCCGTCATCACCGCCCCCATCGTCGGCGCCTCGAAGCCAAATCATCTCGAGGATGCCGTCGCAGCGCTGTCCCTCAAATTGACGGCAAGCGAGATGGCGCAACTGGAATCGCCCTACGTTCCTCGCGTCGTCGCGGGCCACTCCTGAGATCGCGACGCGTTTTCTTGACTTAGGGGCCCGGCTTCCCGACAATCCGCGCCTCTTCTGCATTCCCCGGTAGCTCAGTGGTAGAGCGACGGACTGTTAATCCGTTGGTCGGGAGTTCGAATCTCTCCCGGGGAGCCAATAAATCAATAGCTTACGGATGATTTTTAGAATCCTCACGAAGCGCCTCTCCGGTTTTTGGCTCGAATAAAATCCGCCGCGAACCCCCGCCTCCGGACATACCTTCGGTCCCCAATTCCGTGCCAGCGGGCCGGTTGTTGTCTCGGCGCTCCGCTCGCCGGCCAGAGAAACGGAAATCGCGAATCACAGACCCGAAAAACGATCACGACGATGAATATCCACGCCAAGATGCAAATGACATTTAAGTGGCACCGAGGTCTTGCAGGGACTCGGCGGCTGCCAGGACAGAGCATGCGGGCTCATCGCTCGGCGTCCAACGGCGAGACAACAGTTGGCGGGCGGTTCGTCCATTGAAAACTGACCGGGGCCGCTCAAACCAGCGGCGCTAGGTAATGAGCCCGCTCCGCAACTGCATCCGGCCATCGCGATCACCGCTCCGATATCGTTGCAAACGTTGCTCCTCCTCAAAAGGAGGCAGAACGGATGTAATACAGATATTTGCCAGGATCCAAATCCGTTTTGTCAGGCGCCATCAATTGGCGCTTACGGTCACCGCGTCCGGCGGCAACACCGCATACGCAAGTTGGACCACGCCATGATCGAGCACGTCCGCCGACTTGAACTGCATCCTCACGACCCCTGCGAGGCCGGTGCGGTAATCCACGATTCCCTGAACTTGCTGCGCTCCATCGAGCGCCGGCGCGACCAGCACTCGCAACTCGTCGACGACCTGGGCGGCGAGGAAAGCGCCGTTTGTTTTGGCGCCGCCTTCCACCACGAGGCGCGTGATGCCAAACTCGCGGGCAAGCACATCCAGCAAGCTCGGGATATCGAACTCTGTGCCTGCGGAGACAATGTACGAGACCCCGTCAGCCGCAAGTTCGGCCAGATGGCTATCGGGGGTATCTCGACCTACGAGCACGATGACGTGGTCGCCGCTCAGCTTCGCGCCCTGAAAGTGAAGCTTGCCGGACGGGTCGAGCGCAACGGCGAATGTGGCCGCATCTGTCTTGGCAACGTGGATCGGTCGTTCAACCTTCCATGGACCGGATGGCGCGTGGAGGCTGGTCCTGCTCATCTCGGCCATGGTGACGCGCCCGACCAGCCAGGCGTTGGCCTGGAGGGAGGCGTGAACTTTCTCGTACTGCTCGGACCAGTCGCGCCGCGTACCATCGGGACTCGCGGTGAAGCGACTGGGATGTAGCCGGCCATCGATTGAAGTCACCATCAGTATCGAGACATGAGGTTTCATGATCGCCTCGAGCTAAGACATCCCCAACCAAACGGACAGGGCACGTCCGACTCTCATCATGAGGGTATTGCCCAGATGGCCCAACCGCTTGCCGATCTTTTCGCGCGGCAGAGTCAACACCTTATCAACCATGATCTGTGACACCCGGTTGAGGCCATTTTGCCTGCTCGGATCGAGAGTGATGCGAAACAGCGGTGCATCGATGATCGTACTGGTCAGCGGCACGACTGTAATGCTGCTGTGAATATCGTTGAATACGTCGGCCTGAATTATCACGGCCGGTCGAGGTTTTCCGTAGGCCCCCGGCGCCGCAATCGTCACGATGTCGCCGCGCTTCAAGTCCAGCCTTCCACGGACCCCGCAGCAACGTTTAGCAAATCGTCCAACTGTGCCGATTGATCGGCAGCGCTCGCTAGCCGCGATTGGCGCCGGCATTCCTTGCGAAACTTCGGCGACCTGGTGTCCGGAACCCAAATACTGATTTGACGAAACCCTTGCTGCTTCATCTTCGCCCGATAAATCCGCACATTTTCGTGAGCTGCGCTACGCTTGCTAGCCATCCAGGACACTCCCATACCGTAATGATAACTAGTAATAGTAATATAACATAGTCATGAACGGACGCGGCGCGCGGCATGATTGGAACTCTTCATGTCGTACCGCTCCGGACACGGCTCATCGTCGCGGCGCGGGCGAACCGCAAACAATCCTGGCGCAGCCCCGGCCCCTCAAGATTTGTGGGCAGCCGTGATGGCGATGCGGATGGCGGCCAGCGGCGCGCGATCGTCGAAGGGCTGAGTCTTGGGGTCTGTGGGCACACCGAGCCGGCTCCATAGCGAGTCGAGATCGACCGCTTGTGGCGTGGTCTTGCTCCGCTCGTAAAGATCTTCAAGTACTCGCGTACCGGTGGCCGCGTCGCCGCTGCGCAGCACCTCGTCGATATTGCGTTCGAATCCGTATCCGCCGGTCTCCTTCAGAATCGCCCGCAACGCCGTTTGCAGTCCGACTCGATTGCCGGTTCGCTCACGGATCGCAACGTCGGCTTGGAGACAATACAGCGCACCACCCCAATACGTACGTCCCCACGTCGGCGTTTGATCCATGCCGCCTTCCCCGCTGCGGGGCAACCCCATCGGCATCGAATGCCGGTTCTCGGCCCAGACATCGGCGATCTCGCGATTACCAAACTGCGCGCGAGCAATGCCTTCTACATAGGTGGCCAGACCTTCCGCCAACCAATTGTGCCGCCGGCCCACCTCGGGAAGCGCGAGATGCACCATTTCGTGGACCAGAACCCAGTCGTCAGACAACGTGGTCTCCGTGGCCTCGCGACCGACACTCACTGCGATCATGAGCCCGGCGTCATTGGTCGTGCGGCCGCCGCCGACACCGGTGCCTTCCATGCTCCGCAGGTTGAGAACGGCGAGCGGCGCCGGAAAACGTCCATAGTAGTTCGCGACGATGTTTGCCGAGCGCACGGCCCATGTGTGCAGCAATTGCCGTCGCGACGGGGACGGATCATCGATTTGCAGACACAACGTCGACCCCCGAATCTCGATGGCTTCGGTGGTGTGAACCGGACAGGTCGCGCCGTTCGCGTGGCCGCATAGAACTGCCGCCGACAGCGCGATGAAACTGCAGATGAGGGTCGTACGACCGGTCATCGCTCTTTGCCTCGCGTCATCTCCAATCACTGGGCGTCCAATCACTGGGCGTCCAATCACTGGGCGGTCGTGCCGCCATCGACGGAGATGTTGGTGCCCGTGACCCAGCTTGCTTCATCGGAGGCCAAATAAAGGGCACAGTAGGCAATGTCCTCTGGCTTGCCGATGCGTCGCAAGGGGATGCTGTCAGCCACGCGATCGCTGCTCCCTCCTTCGGTCAGTCCCTGAGAGGCCGTTGCCATGGTCGCCACCAAGCCGGGCGCGATCGTGTTGGCGCGAATGTTGTGAACTCCGCCCTCGACGGCAAGTTGACGGGTCATCGCCAGTACTGCGCCCTTACCGGCACTATGCGCCAGCATACCGGCGAAGCCGGTACCGCGTAGTGCGGCGACCGACGCGAAATTGACGATCGACCCTCCCCCGCCGGCCACCATGTGAGGCCAGACCGCCTTGCACATCAGAAACACGAGATCCACCTCGCCGACCATCGTTGGCACCCACAGCCGCTCGTAGCTCATCTCGGAAATCGGAGCAAACTGCGGATTGATGGCACCGGCATTGACCAGCACATCGATGCGCCCATGGCGCTCGACGGTCTGATCGACGCAGCGCTGCACGTCAGATGGCTTGGTGAGATCAATGGGCTGGGCGCTGTCCATGCCAAAGCCGTCCGCCTGTGCCGCGGCTACGGTTGCCGATGCCCGCCCGGCATCGATATCACACCCAAAAACCGTCGCTCCCTGGCGGGCAAACATCAGGGCGCAGCCCCGCCCGATGCCGGCGCCGATACCGGTCACCAGCGCGACTTTTCCAGCGAGTCGATTGCCCGCCGCAGCTAATCTATTGCCCATTTCACCTCGATCACCCAAGTCACCTACTCGATCGCCCAAGGCGATCTCGATCCCGGCGCCCCCAGATTCACCAACAGATGCAGCCGCTGGAGTTTAGCATCATGGGTGAGGCCGCCTTGGCGATGGCGGCCGCCGCCGGTCTGCAACCCATTGAATTTGCGCGGTTCGGGAACGAGCTCGATTTCTCATTCGCGCAGCGCTCTTGTAGCCTAACCGCGCAGCGCGCTTGTGGCCTAGCCGAAATGCGCCAGGATGAGTATTGTGTTCGCCTGCTTCCGGCGTGCCCAAGGAGAGTTGGATGAGTTTGACGGTGCTTGGCGATCTGACCGGCCGGCTTGACCAACGACGCGGCACCTGTGTCCTTATTGCGATCAAGGAACGTTCACGTTGCAAGACGCGGCTGTCGGAAGCGCTTGCGCCCGCGGCACGTGCCGAGCTGGTGCGAGAAATGCTTGCCGCGGTACTGTCGGCCGCGCACGCGGCACAAACGGTGCGCCAAATTATCGTGGTCAGTCCGGAGCGAGATTCCGTTTCGGCACACATTCCGGTGCTCGCCGACGCCGGCGAGGGTCTCAATAGCGCACTGACACAGGCCCATCGCGTGCTGCGCGATTTTGGTAGCCGAGAGGTGGTCATCCTGCCGGCGGACCTTCCGACGCTCACCGCAGCCGACATCGACGCCTTGGTGCGCGCCGGTCGCAGCGGCGGCTTCGCGCTCGCCCCCGACACCGCCGGAACCGGTACGAATGCGCTGTGCCTCGTGTCGGCGCAGCCTTTTTGTTTCCAGTTCGGCCCCGACAGCAAACGCCTGCACTTGCAGGAAGCGGAGCTGCGGGGCTTGAGGCCGGAGCTGGTTCGCCTCCCCGGTCTAGAGTTCGACGTGGATACGCCGGCCGACCTGCATCGGCTAGATCGGCAGCAATGGCTCACGCGCCGTCAGGCTTGAGCGCCCTGCTGGGCGCGGCCGCAGCCGGCCAACGGCCCGAGGCGGCCGAGGCGGCGTGGCTCATCGATGCGCCGGCCATGGAACTCATGGGCATAGCCGAAGCCCTGACTCTGGCCGGATTCGGCGAGACGGTCACCTATTCGCGAAAAGTTTTTATTCCCCTGACGCAACTGTGCCGGGACGTTTGCCACTACTGCACCTTCGCCCAAGCGCCGCGACGCCTCAAGAGCGCGTACCTCACGGCCGCAGAAGTGCTCACGATCGCGCGCGCGGGCGCGCAAGCCGACTGCAAGGAAGCTCTGTTCACGCTCGGCGATAAGCCGGAGCAGCGATATGCGGCGGCCCGCAGCGCCCTCGACGCCTTGGGTGCGGCCAGCACTCTCGATTACCTGGAACGCATGGCAAAGCTCGTGCTGGAAGAGACTGGGCTGTTGCCCCATTTGAATCCGGGGGTCATGAACGCGACTGATTTGCGCCGGCTACGGTGCGTGAGCGCGTCCATGGGCTTGATGCTCGAGAGTGCATCGGAGCGGTTGTGCGAGCGAGGCGGCCCCCATTTCGGCTCCCCCGACAAGGCGCCGGCGCGACGGCTCGAGACCCTGCGGGCTGCCGGCGAACTCGGCATCCCGATGACGACCGGGCTGTTGATCGGCATCGGCGAAACGCGTCGCGAGCGCATCGAGTCTCTCCTGGCACTGCGCGAGATCCAAGACTCCTACGGCCATCTGCAGGAACTCATCATTCAGAATTTCAGAGCCAAGCGCGGCACCAAAATGGCTTCCGCCCCCGAGCCGGCACTGGAAGAGCAGCTCTGGACGATTGCGGTGGCGCGCATCTTGTTTGGTCCGGGTATTTCGGTTCAGGCACCGCCCAACCTGCAGCCCGAGGACCTCGACAGTCTGGTGCGCGCCGGCATCAACGATTGGGGCGGCGTCTCGCCGGTGACGCCCGACCATGTGAATCCCGAAGCTCCCTGGCCGCATCTGGCCGATCTCGCGCGCGATACGCAGCGCGCCGGCCGGAATCTTGTCGAGCGCCTGGCATTGGTGCCCGCCTACGCGATTCGGCCGGAGGCCTGGACGGAACCGGTCATCACCTCGCGCGTGCGGCGCTTCAGCGACAGCCGCGGTTTTGCGCGGCCGGACCGCTGGCACGCCGGATCGGGCGATGAGTTGCCCCCGATTGCTGGGCGCTGGTCATCGGCCGCCTTGGAACGGCGAGCCGAGGATCCCCCGCCGGCGGCGCCTTGCACACCGTCAGTGCGCGCGGAGTTTCCGGGAATAGGCTCGATTATTCGGGCCGCGTGCGATGGGCACTCGCTGACCGAGGCCCATATCGTGCGACTGTTCAGCGTCGAAGGCCGTGATCTCGATGCGGTGATCGCCGCCGCCGACCGATTGCGTCACGAATCGGTCGGCGATACGGTCACGTATGTCGTCAATCGGAACATCAACTACACGAATATCTGCTTGTACCACTGCGGCTTTTGCGCATTTTCCAAAGGCCGGGGGGCCGCGGATCTGCGCGGTCCGGCCTACAATCTCGAGCTTGACGAGGTGGCCCGCCGCGCGGTCGAGGCGGCAGCCGCGGGCGCGACCGAGGTATGCCTGCAGGGCGGCATCCATCCCAGCTTCACGGGCGAGACGTACTTGAACATCGTCCGCGCCGTCAAGCAGGCGGTGCCGTCGATGCATGTGCACGCGTTCTCGCCCTTGGAGGTTCAGCACGGTGCGCGCACGCTCGGCCTGCCGCTCTCCCGCTACCTGCAGCAGCTGCGCGATGCGGGCCTGTCGACCTTGCCGGGCACGGCCGCCGAGATTCTCGACGATGAAATCCGCGACATCATCTGCCCCGACAAGCTGCGCACGGACGAATGGCTGAACGTCATCGGCACGGCTCACGAAGTGGGTCTGCGCACCACGGCCACGATCATGTACGGCCATGTCGAACAGCCGGTGCACTGGGCGCGTCACCTCAAGCGCCTGCGCCTGCTGCAGCAGCGCACCGGCGGCATCAGTGAATTTGTACCTTTGGGCTTTGTGCACATGGAGGCGCCGCTGTGGCGCAAAGGGCGAACGCGCTCAGGGCCTACTTTTCGCGAGGCCATCCTCATGCATGCCGTGCCCAGATTGGTGCTGCACCCGCTGATCCGGAATATTCAGACGTCTTGGGTGAAGATGGGCGCCGCAGGCGCCGCACTATGCCTGGACGCGGGGGCCAATGACCTCGGCGGCACCCTCATGAACGAATCGATCACCCGGGCTGCCGGCGGCGTGCATGGGCAGGAACTCAACGCGGAGCAGCTGCAGACGCTCGCGCGCCGCATGGGCCGCCCCGCGCGCCAGCGCACGACGCTGTACGGCACTCCGGGCGAGGTCTCATCCCGGTGGCAGATCGGCGCCCCCTCCATGTCCGAATCGCCGGCGTTGGCCGCCGGCTGATTGCAAAGGAAGAGCATGTTGCTGCGATTGGGATACAAGGCTTCGGCGGAGCAGTTCGGTCCGAATGAATTGCTGGAGTATTCGATTCTCGCCGAGCAGCGGGGCTTCGACTCGGTGTTCATCAGTGATCACTTTCAGCCCTGGCGTCATACCGGCGGCCATGCGCCGTTTTCGATGGCATGGATGGGCGCGCTCGGCGCGCGCACCTCACGCATCGTCATGGGCACCAGCGTGCTCACGCCCACCTTCCGCTATCATCCTTCGGTGGTGGCACAGGCCTTCGGCACGCTCGGTACGATGTTTCCGCAGCGGCTGATATTGGGCGTCGGCACCGGCGAGTCGCTCAATGAAGTGCCTGCGTCGGGCATGGTGTGGCCTGAACCGAAGGAGCGAACGGCGCGGCTCAAAGAGGCGTTGGCTTTGATCCGACAGCTCTGGAGCGAGGAGCGGGTGAATTTCCAGGGGCAATACTATCGCACCGATAAAGCGACGATTTACGATCGGCCGGCGATCGCGCCTCCGATCTATGTCGCGGCCGCGGGCCCGGTGCTGGCCAAGTACGCCGGGCAGTTCGCGGATGGCTTTATTTGCACCAGCGGTAAGACCCCGGAACTGTATCGCGATACGTTGCTGCCCAACGTAGCGGCAGGGATTCAGGCGTCGGGCCGCAGGCCCGAGGACCTCGACATGATGATCGAGATGAAGGTTTCATTCGACACCGACCTGCAACGCGCCCGGGAGGACACCCGCCACTGGGCCGCGCTGTCGCTCTCACCCGAGGAGAAGATGTCGGTGGAGGATCCGCTTGAAATGGAGCGACTCTCGGATCAGCTTTCCGCCGAGCGCGCCGCCAAGCGCTGGATTGTCTCGGCGGATCCCGACGAGCATGTGGAGAAGATCCGGCCCTACCTTGAGATGGGCTTCAGGCACCTGGTGTTTCACGCGCCCGGCCTCGATCAGGCGCGCTTTCTGAATTTATACGCCGATCAGGTTTTGCCCCGGCTTCGTGCCGCGTTCGGCTGAACCCGTCCCGGAACCGCGGCGATGACTTCCGCTTCGGAGCTCCGCCTGGTTGCATTGCCCGATTTTCCGCAGGTGGCGAGCGGCGATGATCTGGCCGCTTTCACCGTCGAGTCGCTGGCGCGCTGCGGCCTCGAGCTGCGCGCTCACGATGTGCTGGTTTTCGCGCAGAAAGTGATCTCCAAGGCGGAAGACCGGCGGATCGACCTGGCCACGATCGTGCCGAGCGCCCGGGCGCTCGAGATGGCGCAGGCGGTACGGAAGGACGCGCGGCTGGTCGAGCTGATCCTGCGTGAATCGCGCCGCGTCGTGCGATCCGCGCCGGACGTGCTGATCGTCGAACACCGGCTGGGACTCATCATGGCCAACGCGGGTATCGATCAATCCAACGTCGCCGACCCGGCCGGCGGAGACTATGCCTTGCTGCTTCCCGAAGACCCCGATGCCAGCGCGGCGCGCTTGCGTGAGCGGCTTCGCACGTTGACCGGCCACGCGCCGGGAATCGTCATCAGCGACAGTTTCGGCCGCCCCTGGCGCGTCGGCACCGTCGGCGTCGCCATCGGTTGCGCAGGGTTTCCCGCGACGCTCGATCTCCGCGGCCAACCGGATCTATTCGGACGTCCTCTGCGGGTCACCGTAGTCGGTCACGCCGACGAAATCGCTTCAGCGGCTTCGGTGCTCATGGGACAAGGCCGCGAGGGACGCCCGGTCATCCTGGTCCGCGGCGTTGGGCTGCAATCGCCGGCGCAGCCAGCCGCCGCGCTGATCCGTCCGCAACAGCAGGATCTTTTCCGATGACCGGCCACGTCGTTGCCCTCTGCGGCGGCGTCGGGGGTGCGAAGCTCGCGCACGGCTTGAGCCTCGCGCTGCCGCCCGGCGAGTTGTCCGTCATCGTCAACACCGGCGACGACTTCCAGCATTTGGGTCTGCACGTCGCGCCCGACCTGGATTCCGTGGTCTATGCCCTGGCTGGACTATCCGATCCGGACAGGGGGTGGGGGCGGCGCCACGAGACTTGGACGTTCATGGCGGCGCTCAAGGGTTTGGGCGGGGAGACTTGGTTTCAACTCGGCGATGGCGACCTGGCCATGCATGTGGAGCGCAGCCGACTGCTGGCGAAGGGCGCAACTTTGAGCGATGTCACCGCCCAGTTGTGTCGGGCCCTCGGCATCGCCGTGCGCGTGCTGCCCATGAGCGACGACCCGGTGCGAACACGGGTTCTGACGGCAGAAGGGTGGCTCGAGTTTCAGGAATATTTCGTCCATCGCCAATGTCAACCGGTCGTACGGCAGTTCATGTTTGCCGGCGCGGAGCGCGCGCGCGCGCAGCCCCAGGCGCTCGCCGCCCTGCAACGCGATGATCTGCGCGCCATCATTATTTGTCCCTCGAATCCCTTTGTCAGCGTCGAGCCAATCCTCGCCGTCCCGGGCATTCGTGCCGCGATACTGAATTCCGAGGCACCCGTGGTGGCCGTCACGCCCATCATCGGCGGCAAGGCCATCAAAGGTCCCGCGGCCAAGATGCTGGCCGAACTCGGTCTCGAGGTCAGCGGTGCGGCGGTTGCCCGGCGCTATGCGGGCATCATTGACGGATTCATCATCGATCGGGAAGATCCGATTCCGGATCCGCTACCGGGCATCACATTCACCAGAGCCGCAACGCTCATGAGCTCTACGGATGACCGCGAGCGGCTGGCCCGTGCCGTGCTGCAAGCAGCCGACACGCTCGAGAGATTTGCTCCTATTGCATCACCGACCGGAGGACATCATGGCTGAACCGAACAAGTCGTCAGAACTTCCAGACTGGATCAAGAATCACCTATCGCGTTATCTCGCAACCAACGGAGAAGATGGTTACTTCTGGGACGCCAGTATCGGCGGCGGCAAAGGAATGGTACCGACCCTGTTGCTCACCACCGTCGGCCGGAAGTCCGGAAGGGTCCTCACCATGCCCCTGATATTCGGCCGCGCGGGTCCCGACTACGTCATCGTCGCCTCCAAGGGAGGAGCGCCGGCACATCCCGCGTGGTACCTGAATCTGGAGGCGAATCCTGAGGTCGAGGTCCAGGTCAAGGCCGAAAAGTTCACCGCGCGAGCACACACCGCTCAGGGTGCGGAGCGCGCGGCGCTGTGGGCGACGATGGTGGAGATTTACGGACCCTATGCGCAGTACCAAACCAAGACCGACCGGCAGATTCCCGTGGTCGTCTTGAAACCGGTCTGATCGCTCGTCAGCGGCCCGCCAGAGGCCCCCATGGACAGGGCCGGGGTTACCCGGCCCTTTTGGCCATTGGCAGTCCTGCCCGCCTGCCATGCCTGCTGCGCCTGCGTCGGTGGTGATGATGGCGCCGAATGCTGAACACTGGGTGCCGGCCCGTAGGGCGCTGACCACTTTGCTCATGCTTGCCGAAGTCATTACCGGCCGACGCACCAGAGTGGATCACAATTAAGCGATGGTATCTGTACGGTAACCCACAGACGAGCCGTCGTGGCTTGGATTCAAGCGGGAGCAGCAAACGGTGCCTCTGATCGCCGCTCGAGCCATCGGCAGAGCGGAACGATCAGCGCCACTGCGATCGCGCAGCCGGCCACAGCCAGCCAGCCGATGGAGCGCAGACTGTACGACTCGACGAGGAATCCCGCGCTAAGGCCGCCCAGCGCGGAACTGACCGGGTAGCCCATGCCGGTCAGCACAGCGAGGCGGCCGGGCGGATCAACCGCCGCAGCGACCGAAAGGATGTAGGCGTAACAGAAGTACCAAAGCCCGAGATACCACGCGTAGGTCAGAAGGAATCCGTACTGCGAATGCGCGTGGCACACCGCCACGGAGCCAAGTCCCTGCAGCAGCAATCCGACCGTGAGAGGCGCAAGCCGACCCAAGCGTATGCCGAGCCACGCCGCCGCGACGCCCCCCAGCGAGGCAAGTGCGC
Organism: uncultured Gammaproteobacteria bacterium; assembly: GCA_963799885.1. GTDB lineage: Bacteria > Pseudomonadota > Gammaproteobacteria > Steroidobacterales > Steroidobacteraceae > Bog-1198. Next base: position 353,459 of record CAWCYX010000012.1, read on the forward strand.
TGCCGATTGCCGTGAGAACCGAGATGCGGTCGATCGAGAGGCCGATGTGCTCGCCAATTTGTTCGGTGAACGGCCATACGGCGAGCGCGCCGTAGTTGAATGCCAGCATTGCAGCCAGCGCGGTGAGGCCCGGCAATAGAAATCGCCACGTTTGGCCGACGGGGGGTGCGATTGGCGCCGGACCGCGGGAGATACTGGGATTGTCACCGACGAGCAGTACCAACGGGATGAGGGCAGCGCTGAATGCGGCGAGTAGCCAAAACATGCCGACCGGGCCGCGATGATGACTCGCGGCGGCGAGCGCGAGATACAAAGCGGCGAACGCCATGGTCATCACCGCAGTCGCGACCGCATAGACGCGTTCAGGGGCGGCTGTTCTCGCCCCCGTGGCGGTCGCGCTCGCGCTCATCAGGCCGGATCCGAGCCCGACCGCAATGCGCAGTACGGCCAGCAGTGCTTCGCCGCTCGCGAAACCGGAGCCTAGTTGCCCCGCGACGATCAGCAACATACCCACAGCAGCGACCGAGCGTAGCGACAAACGACTGATCCGCGGAGCGACCAACAGCATCGCCACGGCGAAAGCGGTCATCTCGATCGCATAGAGGGTGCCCGCGGTGGACGCGGATAAGCGCCCACCCGAAATCAATGCGCCCAGAAAATACGGGGAAGCGGTGACACTGGTCTGCGCCGCCGTGAAGCCGGCGGCGACGCCGATGAAGGAGCGCAGCGGTACCGTCTCCTCCGCCAGCGCGCCGCGCGTCGTCAAGGAGTGCCCGCCCCCGTCTCTCGCGGCCAAAAGCCGTCGATCATGGCGTAGTTTTGCTCGAGATACGGACGAATCTCGTGGAACACCTTTTCGTACCGGTAGTACGGTACCCACACCATCATGTGATGAATCAAGTGCATATTCTGACCTTGGGTCAGCCAATTCGCGCCGGCCCAAACCGAGCAGCGAGTGTTGCGGTAGCGCCCCGTCTCGCTATGAGGATGGTGCGGAACCCAGGTGAAAAACACCAGCATGGTGGAGTAGCCCACGAACCACGGGATGAACCAAAGCACCAGCAGTTCGACGCCGTAACCTGCGGTTGTCACCGCGACGATGATGACCGTGTAGGCGGCAAATGTCGCTATGGAAATATACCGCTCATGCGTCGAGAGGTTAAAGCGCTTGCAGTCCCGGTAGAGTACGAACGGATTAAATGCGCTGAGCGAAGCGACCGGAATGCGCCAGAAGGTGACCACCCCGAATGCGCCGCGCGCATAGATGTCCGGGTCCTCGTCGCTGTTGCACTGCTTGTGGTGGACGATGTGGGATTTCTTGTGAGGATAGAAAAACATCCATAGAGGGATACAGATTGCGAAGCCGAGGAACTGGTTGAGCCAGCGCAGTCTGGGATTGCGCGGCACTATATTGTTGTGCACGGCCTCATGGATCACCGTGTAGGTGCCGTAAAGGACAACTGTATTGATGAGCGCGCACGCCCAGTATGGTATCCGGCCGCTGAGCGCGGCCCAGGTATTTGCGGCGATGACGACGTAGACCCCAATGGCCAGACGAATCGTGGGCCACGCGATGTCCGGCGAATACCGACGGCCGACCTCGAGTTCCTTTGCGATCGTGGAGCAAGTCGATACCAAGAGACGGTCCCTCCGTGCATCAGCCGTTGCAGGCTGTAATTGTGCTGACACTGCGCGGCGCACCGGGATCAACGACCCGTGCGCCGCAGTTCGACTAGACCATCATCACGAATTTTGGATGCTTGTCAAGGACGAAGGTTGCGGGCGGTAATCGATGACCAGTCTGCCCTGCGCCTGTTCGAGTTTGGCCGCGCTGGTATCAACCGCGATGACGGTAGCGCCGGTTAGTTTGGCAAGCTGAATCGCATATTGGCCCAACCCACCACAGCCAATGACTACACAAGTCCTGCCGGGCGCCAAGTCGGCTTTCAATACGGCGCGCCATAGGCGGTCACGCCGGCGCACCCGGCGGAAACGCAGCCGCATCCTGGATATGCACGTCGGTGTGGCACAGGCCACAGGCTTCCAGCTTGATCAGCAATTCTCCGGCACCGGGTGTGGGTGTCGGTATCTGCCTCATCTCCAACAACCGCCCGGGAGCCGCCAGTAATGCGGCTTGCATGCTCGATGTCACGACATTCCCCTCCTTATAGCCTAGCCTGCGACCCAAGTAGGATCCCTCATCGGCCTTTCGAGGCCCGTCTCATGCGAACCTGAACTGCTTTCTTCCGGCGATGCCCCAAAGCGGGCCGAACCGACTGCGTCAGGCTCACATCGACATATTCCTCAATGGCGTTGACGGCTGACTGGCGGTCGATTCCGTATTGCTTCATTCCGTTGCGAAGCCACAGCCCGTCGATCCAGACGCTGATGCCGAGGGCGATCCGTTCCGCCTGGGAAGGACTGGTGAGCTGTTTCAGGTGGTGAACGAGATTGCTGCGGAGGCGGCGATAGAACCGGTCTTGCAGGCGCGCGAATTCCGAATTCGTCGGTACCTCGGCAAAAAAAGAAATCCAAGCGGAAGCCGTCTCCATATTGAAGAGTTCCGCCGGAAAATTGCCGGCAATCACCGCTGAAATACGTTCACGAGGCGTCTCGGCCTCTCGCAGCAACAAAATAGAGTCCCGCAGGATGAGTTGGAAGGCATAGCGGATGACTGCACTCAGCAGACGGTCCTTGCTCTTGAAATAGTAGTTCACGATGCCGTGCGACATACCGGCGCGCGCGCCGATACGCGCAACCGTCGTCCCACTCAAGCCATATTCCAGGAAAGTCTGATATGCAGCCTTCACCAGGTCGCGCCGGCGGATTGTCTCGATACTGGTCTTCATCTTTGGTTCTCTTGGTTGATTCAAGGCACGGGTTGCGCGCGCGAGCATTTCTTGACAACCATACAAAACTCTTGATGATAGGACAATGAGTGTCCCGTGGATTTTCGGAGATCGGCCGCGATGACCTATTCCTTGACGATCAACGGCACGCAGAAGGCCGTCAGCGTCGATGGCGACACGCCGCTCTTGTGGGTCCTGCGTGACAATCTGGGTCTGACGGGTACGAAATTCGGATGCGGCGCAGGGCTGTGCGGGGCTTGCACCGTGCATATCGACGGGCAGCCGGTACGCTCCTGTGTGGTGCCGGTAAGTGTCGTGGCACGCGCCAGCATCACGACCATCGAAGGTTTATCGACCGACCGTTCGCACCTTCTGCAACGCGCCTGGATCTCCGAGCAGGTGCCGCAGTGCGGCTACTGTCAGTCCGGCATGTTGATGGTGGCGGCGGCCCTGTTGCGCGACCACCCGCATCCCAGCGAGGCGGACATCAACTCCACGATGACCAATTTATGCCGTTGCGGGACTTATCCGCGGGTGAAACGCGCCATCTTGCGGGCGAGCAACCAGGGCGGCAGCGCATCGTGAATCGAGAATTGGTACTGTCGCGGCGGGGCTTTATTGCCGCGACTTTGGTCGCCGGCGGGTCGGTGCTTTTCACGATGCGTGCCGGCAGCGGGCCGGTACCCGCGTCACGCTCGGCGACCCTTCTCAATGGTTGGATCCGCATTGCGCCCGACGGTGCGGTCACCGTGTTTTCCCGTACGACCGAATTGGGGCAAGGTGCTCTGACCTCGCTGGCAATGATCGTCGCCGAGGAGTTGGCGCTTGACCCCGCGTCGGTCAAGGTGGAAATGGCGCCGGTGACCGAAGCATTCATGGACCTGGGCAATACTTTGGGCTATGGAGTAGGCGCTGCCTATTACGCAACTTGGGGCAGTCTGTCGAGCCGCGACATGGACCACAGCATGCGCAGGATCGCGGCGACGGTGAGAGTGCTGCTGCTCAGAGCGGCGGCGCAACTTTGGACGGTGGCCGAGGGCGAATGCAGCGCGGAAAATGGCTTCGTGCGCCACAGCGGCGGCCGAACATCATCTTACGCTGCTCTGGCGCGAACGGCGGCAACGTTGCCCGTGCCGCAAGAAATCGAACCCAGACCGCGCGCCAGCTGGCGCCGGCTGGGTCGCACAACGGCGCGCTTCGACATCCCCGCGAAGACCGACGGCAGCGCCATCTACGGCATCGATGTCAGACGTCCCGGCATGCTGGTCGCGACCATCGCCCAATGCCCGATGTTTGGCGGCAAGCTCGAGTCCGTCGATGTCAGCGCCGTTGAAAAAATGCCCGGCGTCAACAAGGTATTGGCACTGGACGATGCGGTCGCGGTGATCGCCGTCGGCTATTGGCAGGCCAAGCAGGCGCTCGCCCGCTTGCGTCCGGTTTGGCGGGCGGGAGAACGGAAGGCCGCCGACAGCGGCGAACAATACGCCTCGCTGCGGCGGGCTGTGCAGTCGCCGGACCACCTTTTTCTGCCGGAGGGTGCACAAGAATCTGAAGTGGTCGCCGTCCATACCTCCGCTATGGCAGCTGCGACTGCACGTCTCGAGGCGCTCTATGAAGTGCCGTTTCTCGCCCACGCTCCGATGGAACCGATGAACGCGACCGCCCATGTCACGTCGCAAGGCGCGGAGTTATGGGTTCCCACCCAATACCAATCGATGGTGCGCGAAGTGGTCGCGGAACTTCTCTGCTTGCCGCGCGAGAAGGTCATCGTGCACACAACCGCGGTGGGCGGAGGTTTCGGGCGCCGTACGGAGGTCGATTATGCCATTCAGGCCGCCATGATCGCGCGCCATGTCGGGCAGCCGGTCAAATTGATTTGGTCGCGCGAAGAAGACACGTCGCGCGGCTACTTCCGCCCAATGGCCGTCATGCACCTCACCGCGGGATTTGACGCCCAGGGCCAGCCGACCGCGTTTTCCTTTACGGCGGCTTGCCCCTCGATCATGGATTACAGTATCGAGCGGCGCCACGGCGCGCCCCAGAACGAAATCGAGGAAGCCGGCCTTGCCAACGCGAGGGACTTTCCCTATGCCCTGTCGGCGCAAAAAATCGCGTTGGCATCGACCGACCTCGGCGTGCCGTTGACGTGGATGCGCTCGGTCGGATCACAGGCCAGCGTCTTCGGTCTCGAGTGTTTTCTGGATGAAATGGCGGCGGTAGCCAAGGCCGATCCCGTTGCCTATCGCCGCCATTTGTTGCGTGAGCGGCCACGCGAATTGGCGGTCGTGGAAAAGCTTGCGGAACTGGCAGCTTGGGAGCAGCCGGCCGCCGCCGGGCGGCATCGCGGCTTCGCCCTGAACGCCGCCAACGGATCGGTGGTGGCTCAAGTCGTCGAGCTCGAGGTCAGTCCGCAACGAGCCGTCAGGCTGCATCGCATTTATTGCGTGGTGGATTGCGGAATCGCGTTCAATCCCGACACGGTGGCGGCGCAGATGGAAGGCGGAATCATCTTCGGCTTGACCGGAGCCTTGCTCGGCGAGATATCTCTCAAGGATGGCGCGGTGCTGCAGAAGAATTTCGACAGTTATCCGTTGCTCACGCTCGCGCAGACCCCGAAAATCGAGGTTGCAATACTCCAATCCGATGCTCCCGTCGGCGGAGTGGGCGAAGAGGCGGTTCCCCCGGTGGGGCCTGCGGTGGCGAATGCCCTTTATTCAGCGACCGGCGTGCGGCTGCGCTCAATGCCCCTGATACGGCAAGGTTTTTCCCTGGCGGATGCCGTGTGAGAATGGGCGCGCCGCTAGCCGACGCGCTTCGGCTTTGGCACCATGCGTCGCTGCCTGATGCTTTCCGCTTCCGCCAGCGTAATCAGCCACGGCGTGTTGAACGAGATGAACCACTCCGCGCGGTCCGCCGCTTGCTTTGCCTGGGTTGAGAGCGAAGCGTAATCCTCGATCGTTGCGGTCGGACCGCTAATCACGAAGCCGATTGAATTGAACTTGGGAGTCATGCCGGTCGCGTTGATATACGGAAACATGAGATAGGTGTGGCCCCCGTGGTTAATCAGGCGCGTCAGCGTCTCATCGATATCAGTCGGATTGAAAGGCTTTCGATTTTCCATTGGTCTCCCTCATCCCTCGAGTTTGCGGCCTGTCTGAGTATTCTACGTGAGCCGCGTCGGCAGGGAGAGACGTTCATCAGGCAGTCGACATCGTCACGCGGTTCCTACCGTCCTTTTTTGAAGAAAAAAGGGCTGCATCCGCGCGTTCCAGGACCTCGAGTTGACTTTCTTGAGCCGCCCGCTGCGCGACCCCGAAAGACGCGGTGACGCGGATCACCTGCCCGTCGACCTCCGTTGACAACGCTTCGATCGCCAGCCGAAGGCGTTCCGCAATGCGCGCCGCCATTTCAGCGCTGGTATCGGGCAGCACCAGCACAAATTCCTCGCCGCCAAAGCGTGCGACAATGTCGGCCACACGCGCCGTGGATCGCAGCGCCTCCGCCACGGCCTTCAGCACCTCGTCGCCGGCTTCATGGCCGTAGGTGTCGTTGACGCGCTTGAAGTGGTCGATGTCCACCATGATCCAAACCTGGGTAACCGGAGCTCCGCCGGGGCGAAAGTGAAGCGCCTCCGAACGGCCCTCGAGTCCACGGCGGTTGTGCAATCCCGTCAGAGGATCCGTCAAGGCGGCGTCGATCAGCTCTTGGGTGTTGATGTGCTCGACGCTCACATCGCGAATGACGGCGACATACCCACCGGTGGAACCGTCGGCCTCGGGCACCGGAGCGATCACGCAATCGCCCCACATTTCCCGTCCGTCGCTTTTCTTCCAGGAGGCATCGACTCGACACCAGCCCTCCTTGGAAATCACGTTCCTGACGCCCAGGAAATCAGAGGACAATGCCTGTTCTCCTAAATCCACGGAGACCCGGTTCAACAGAGGCTGACCCACGATTGCATCGGCGGTGATGCCGAAAAGTCTGCCGATGGAAGGATTCCACTCGATCACCGTTCCGGCCGGATCGAGCATGAGAATGCAATAGCCATGGACATATTCGAACACGAGCGCCATTCGACTACGTTGGCGCTCGAGTTCGCGTTTCGTCTCGCTGTCGGTGGTTGTCTGTACGCTCATGGGCTGTTTCGATAGTGCCCCGCCGCGGACGCAGTATCAATGCCGCGGCGCCGCATCGGGACAAGTCTCCTTCATGAGAACGGCATGACCCGCGTTAAGTGCACCGCTCGTCCATACCGCAGTGGATCGACGACCAACGCACGGACGCTAATGGTCCGATATAATATGTGGCTGACTTCGTTACTTCACCCAGGACCCGCATGAGAGCCTCCGTTAAAATCGATCCGATCGAGATCGACCAAGTTTTATTCGATTTCGTGGCGCGCGAGGTATTGCCCGGGACGGGGGTCGACGAGCTGTCCTTTTGGAAGGGCTTCGCGGGCCTCGTCAGCCGACTGGCACCGCGCAATGCCGAGCTGCTTGCCAAGCGCGATCGTTTGCAGTCATTGATCGATGCGTGGCACCGGGATCATCCGGGTGCGGAGTTCGATGCGCGGAGCTATAAAACCTTCTTGACCGACATCGGTTATCTCGTGCCGGAGGGATCCGCGTTCGGCGTCGACACGGCCGCCGTCGATGCGGAGATCGCGCAAATCGCCGGTCCTCAGCTCGTAGTGCCGGTCAGCAATGCCCGGTACGCGCTGAATGCCGCCAACGCGCGCTGGGGCAGCCTGTATGACGCTCTTTACGGGACCGATGCCATCGCACGCGACCGCAGCCCCACACCGAGCGGCACATACGATCCAGAGCGCGGTGCCCGGGTGATCGAATTCGCCCGCAATTGCCTGGACGCGAGCTTCCCGCTGTCCGCGGGCACGCACCGTGACGCCGTCGGCTACCGGATCGCCGGCGCCGGCCTGGAAGTCAAGCTGCGATCCGGAGCCACCGCTTCGCTCGAGCGTCCGGCCGCTCTGGCCGGCTTTCAGGGCGAGGCCACGGCGCCATCCGTCGTGCTTCTGAAGCATCATGGGCTGCACGTTGAAGTTCACATCGATCGGCAGCACATGATCGGCCGAAGCGACCCTGCGGGCGTCAGCGACGTCGTGATCGAATCCGCTATCACGACCATTCAAGATTGTGAGGATTCGGTCGCCGCCACCAGCACGCAAGACAAGGTCGAGGTCTATCGCAACTGGTTGGGTCTCATGCGAGGCACGTTGGAAGCTCATCTGGAAAAGGGCTCCAAAACCATTCTGCGGCGCCTCAATGCCGATCGGCGCTATCGAACGCCGGGCGGGGCGGAGTTGGTGCTTCCGGGCCGCAGCCTCATGCTGGTGCGAAACGTCGGTCATCATATGCTGTCGGATGCCGTGACCCACGATGGCGCAGAGATTCCCGAGACCTTTATCGACGCCGCCGTGACCTCTCTCGCGGCACTCCACGATATTCGTCCGCACGGCGCGCAACGCAGCGGCGAGCTGCGCAATTCGCGCACGGGCTCGGTGTACATCGTCAAACCAAAGATGCACGGTCCGGAAGAGGCCGCGTTTTCGGGTGAACTGTTCGCGGGCATCGAGGACATTTTGAATCTGCCGCGGCATACTCTGAAGATCGGAATCATGGACGAAGAGCGGCGCACTTCCGTCAACCTCGCGGAATGCATCCGCGCCGTTCGGAGTCGAGTGGTGTTCATCAATACCGGCTTTTTGGACCGCACGGGCGATGAGATCCACACCTCCATGGAGGCCGCACCGGTCACTCGAAAGAGCGATCTGAAGAAGGCCGTCTGGCTGGACGCCTACGAGCGGCAAAACGTCGATGTGGGTCTGGCTTGCGGTCTTCGCGGCCATGCGCAGATCGGCAAAGGCATGTGGGCCATGCCCGACCTCATGGCGGACATGCTGAAGGCCAAGATCGCGCATCCGCTGGCAGGAGCCAATACCGCCTGGGTGCCCTCGCCCACCGCCGCAACCTTGCACGCATTGCATTATCATGAAGTCGACGTGGCGGCGGTGCAGGAAAAGCTTGCCGGCCGGCAGCGCGCGTCACTCGATGAGATCTTGACACCGCCCCTGGTAAAGACGCCCGGTTGGACTCCTGCGGAAATCGAGGAAGAGCTCAACAACAATGCTCAGAGCATTCTGGGCTACGTGGTTCGCTGGATCGATTCGGGCGTGGGCTGCTCCAAGGTGCCGGATTACTTCAATGTGGCGCTCATGGAAGACAGAGCCACGCTGCGGATCTCCAGTCAGCACGTCGCGAACTGGCTGCGCCACAGGGTTTGCACCAAAGCCCAGGTGATGGGCGCCCTGCAGAGCATGGCGAAAGTGGTGGATCAGCAGAATGCCGGCTACCCTGCCTATGAACCCATGAGTCCGGATTTGGAGCACAACGTGGCATTTCATGCAGCTTGCGACCTCATCTTCCAGGGTCGAGAGCAGCCGAACGGCTACACCGAGATCATTCTCACGGCGCGGCGCAAGGAAAAGACCCTGCGCAGATTGCAGGCGTCCCGGTAAACTTCGCGCTTTTCCGCTAGGGAGCAGTCAATGAGCCGACTGACGCTTGCACAAGCCAACAAGATCATCGAGGCCGCGCTCGCCCTGGCGCGACAACGTGGGTATCGCGCCATGGGGATCGTGGTTCTCGACGAAGCCGGTCATTTGCGTGCCGCGCAGCGCGAGGATGGAGCCAGCATGTTTCGCATCGATATTGCCACGGGCAAGGCGTGGGCCGCGGTAGGAATGGGCGCCTCCAGCCGTGCGCTGCATGAGCGAGCTCGGGACAACCCCCTGTTTTATGGGTCGCTGCCGGCCACTGCCCAAGGCAAATTTCTGGCGCAGACCGGAGCCGTTCTCGTCAAGAACGCCGGCGAAATCGTCGGCGCGGTCGGCGCGAGCGGCGGCACGGGCGATGAGGATGAATCGATTTGCATGGCGGGCGTCGAGGCGGCCGGACTCAGTTACGCTTGAGCCCCATATCGAGCCCGCAGCCCCGCCAGTCGCCCCGACCACGGCATTTCGCGCTCGAACCAGGCGGCGAGCGAGAGCAGCCTCGCATCTTCCCCCAGCGGCGCCGCCAGCTGGACCCCGATGGGCAGGCCCGAACCGGACGCGGCCAAAGGTAGCGAAATGGCGGGTTGTCCGGTGGCATTGAAAATTTCCGTGTACGGCGCGTAGCCATACGAATCCGCATTCCACCGGTCGAGATCGAACGCGGCCGTGCGCCCGTCGATCTGTCCGATGCGCACCGGAAGTTCGGCTGTCGTCGGCAATATCAAGACATCGAAACGCGTGAACACCGCGGCCATGTCGCGCGTGGCGGCGGTCAAGGCACGACGCGCCCGCACATAGTCGATGGCGGTGCTGCGCTTGCCCAAGGCCACGGCGGCCCAGGTGAGCGCCTCGAGCTCGTCCGGTGCCGGCGCGCGGCCCACTCGCTCGCGATAAAAATCAATCTCTTCGGCGATGGCCGTCAGCCAGATGACCAGCGCCGGGTCGCCGATGTTGGCAGAATCAGGAAACGCGAACTCCCGAACTTCGTGACCGGCACGCGCCAGCTGCTGCGCCGCTGCTTCGACGGCGCTTGCGATCTCGGCATTCGGACGCATTCCGCCGGGTGCAACCAAACCCACGCCGATTCGCAGTCGCGGCAGCGCGGAATTCAAGGCATCGGAGAAGCCGGACGCAGGCACCCTCAGTGGTTCGCGCGAGGTGCTCTCGGGCCCTGCGGTGAGGTCGAGCATCAGCGCGGAGTCTCGTACCGACCGTGTGAGCACATGCTCGCTGTCGAGGCCGCCCGCCAATTCATCCAGATGCGGGCCCACCGGCACCCATCCTCGAGAGGGTTTGAAGCCGACCAGCCCACAGGCGGCGGCCGGCACCCGGATGGAGCCGCCCGAGTCCGTGCCGTGTGCCATCGGAACCATGCCGGATGCGACGGCCGCGGCCGCGCCGCCGCTCGATCCGCCCGGGCTGCGCGTCAAGTCCCAAGGATTACGCGTCGCGCCGCGCCACGTCGGCTCCGTGACGAATTCTCCGGCGAACTCCGGCGTATTGGTGCGTCCCAAAATCGACAATCCGGCGGCGCGCCAGCGTGCCGCCAGGGGCGCGTCCACCGCGGCCGGCGGAAGCGCCGAGAGCCAGCGACAGGACGCCGTGAGTTGCAAGCCCGCCACGTCGATGTTGACGTCCTTGGCAAGAAATGGGACGCCCGCCAGGGGCGCCTTCCGGTCGACGGCGAGCGCCGCCGAGCGCGCCGCCTCGAAGCATCGCTCCACCACGGCGTTGAGCTGCGGATTGAGCGCATCGATTCGCTCGATCGCCGCCTCCGCCAGCGATTGCGGAGCGACTTCGCCCCGATGCACGAGTGCGGCGAGACCTATGGCGTCGAAAGCGACGTATTCATCGGGGCGCAGGCTGCTCACCCGGGGCTCCGATGACCCTTGAGCGGGATGTTGAAAGTAATCGTGGCTCCGAATGCCTCCGGCGCCTGGTTATCGATGCGTACCTTGTCGAACACCAGCACGCGCGTGCCCAAGGCGAAGCTTTCTTGTAAATCGTGGGTCACCATGAAGATGGTCATTTTGTTCATATTCCAAAGTTTCAATATCAGGGTGTGCATATCGGAGGTGATTCCCGGATCAAGCGCACCGAAGGGCTCGTCCAGCAGCAGTATTTTTGGTTCGCAAATCACCGACTGCGCAATCGAGAGGCGTTGCTGCATGCCTCCCGATAGCTGCGCGGGATATTTGTCCGCGGCGGCGTGCAGACCCACCGCCTCCAGCAGTTCGTGCGCCTGCTCGAGTGCGCGGCGGCGGCGCGCGCCGAACAGGCGGCACAGAAGGGCTGAACCCTGCAATTCAAGCCCCAGCAGCAGATTCCCCATCACGGTCAGGTGCGGGAACAACGAGTAACGCTGGAATACGATGCCGCGATCCGGACCCGGTTCGTTGGGCAGCGGCTGGCCGTCGATCAGGAATGCACCTCGGGTGGGCCTTTCGATACCCAGCAGCATTTTGAGAAATGTTGTTTTGCCGCAGCCGGAGGCCCCCACAATCGTCACGAATTCGTGGTCGTCGACCTGCAGGTTGACGTTCTCGAGCACCACGTTTCCGTCGAATTCCTTCCACAGGTGCTTGACGGTCACTTGCGTCACGATTGAACCGTCATGCGGCCCCGCTCGCCCAACCGAATGCCTTCGTGCGCAGCAAGCGCAACAACCAGTCCATGGTGAACGCCAGCACGGTGATCCACGCGACGTACGGCAGAATGACGTCCATCGCCAGATAGCGGCGTACCAGGAAGATGCGATATCCCAAGCCTTCGGTGGATGCGATGGCCTCCGCGGCGATCAGAAACAACCATGCCGATCCCAAGCTCAGGCGCAACGCATCGATCAACCGCGGCCACATCTGCGGCAGCACCACCCGAATCACCAACTGCCAGGTGGAAGCGCCCAACGTTTGAGCCTTGATGATTTGCTCGGTCGGCAGCTCCGCGGCGCGCATCGCGAGATCGCGCACGATGAAGGGCGCCACACCAATGACGATGAGCGTGACTTTCGCGGTCTCGCCGAGGCCCGCGACGATGAACAGGATGGGCAGTACCGCGAGCGGCGGTATCAACGAAAGCGCCGCGACGAACGGCGCGATGGTCGCGCGCAGGTAAGGCAGCACCCCGATGGCGAGACCGAGCGCCAGGCCCATACCCGAGCTGATCGCAAGGGCTACGGCCAAGCGGCTGAGGCTCGCACCGGTATCGGTCCACAACAGGCGGTCGCCGCTGCGCTCGTCCTCCTCGAAGGCGTAACGGTGCATGGTGGCGGCGATCGTCGCCGGGGCCGGCAAGCAGCTTGTCGCCGGGGTTCGCGAGCAGCCGCGCGTGCGAGTAATAAAAGTAGGCGCACAAAACCAGAAGGAACGGCAGCATGCTGAGCAGCGCCGTTGCGCCCCGGCCGGGACGTTGGTTGACTAACCGGCGCACGAGTCAGGGCGCCTCAGCATGGATCGAGGCGCTTGAGCATGGGTCGGGGGGTCCTCCGCATGAATTGAGGGCCTCGGCACGAGTCGAGGTCTTCAAAGCGCGCCGTCGACGGCCATTTTCATGTAGCCGGGATCGAAGCGCATCTTGACGTTATGGGCATCGCCGAGCAGCTTGCCGCCCGGAAACTGGATGCCGACGACGTCGGGGGACCCGGCCCCCTGGCCGAGAATGCCGTGCTCGAAGGAGAACTTGCGCACCAGATCCATGTTCTTGATGATGCCGTCGCCGGTCACGAATTGATAGGCATCGGCCGGCGTGACGAACAATCGCGTGGTCGCCAACTGGCTCAAGTAGCCGGCCGCATCGGTTCCCGACGCCTTCGCCATCGACGCCTGCGCCGCCTTCGCGCCGGCATCGGACTTCGACATCACGGACAAGGTTTCGTACCATGCCCCGACCAACGCCTTGCCGAGCTTGGGATTTACGCTGAGCGTTGCGGTGTTGACCACCATGAGATCGAGGATTTCGCCCGGAATTTTGCTGGAATCGAACACCAACTGAGCATCGGGCATTGCCAGCACGGCGCTCAACTGCGGTTTCCAGGTGACCACCGCGGTGCTCGCTGGCGTCGAGAAGGCCGAAACCACGTCCGCGTCCGAGGTGTTGATGATCTTCACGTCCCGCTCGCGCATTCCGGCTCCGGTCAATGCGCGCACCAGCAAGTAGTGCGACACCGACAGCTCGACCAGATTGACCTTTTGCCCCTTGATGTCCTCGAGTTTCTTCCCCTTGCCCTTCAACACCACGCCGTCATTGCCGTTCGAAAAATCACCGACGATCAAGGCGGTCGAGTCGACGCCGCCTGCGGCGGGAATGGTGAGCATGTCCATGTTGGTCATCGTGCAGGCGTCGAACATTCCCGCGGTGTACTGGTTGATGGACTCGACGTAGTCGTTGATTTGCGTCAATTTGATCTTGATGCCGTATTTCGTCGCCCATTTCTTGAGAATGCCGCTCTGATCGGCGTAGTCCCACGGCATCCATCCGACGTAGATGCTCCACGCCACGTTGAACGACGTCTTTTCGGCGGCGGCGAGCGCGGGCTGCGCCGCGCCGCCCAGCAGAACGATGAGCGGCAGGCAACCCCGCCACGAGAAAAATCGTCGAAGCATCCTCATGTATCGTTTCCTCATATACTCAATCGTTTCCTCATGTACTCAAAACCACCAGAGTCTGCGCCACCGCGACCGCGCGTCCCTCGGCGCACCGCACCTGGCTCACCACCCCGTCCACCGGCGCCGTCACGGGCAACTCCATCTTCATCGACTCGACCGTCACCAAAATATCACCTGCTTTGACGCGTTGACCCAGCGCGGCCGAAATCTTCCAGACGCTTCCCGACACGGGGCACGCCACCGGCACATGGCCCGGATGAATCTCCTCGGCCTCGCACTCGACATGCGGCGCGGGCAGATCCGCGGCATACCCAATCTGACCGCTCGCCTCCCAGCGCCGCCGTTCCGCCTCGAAGGCCGTTTGTTGGCGCGACTTGTGCGCGGCGATGTCCACGGCATTTTGTGCAAGGAAACGCCGGTAGTCCTGTAAACGGAATGTTTCCTCGCCGATATCGAGTTGCACGCGGCCATGCAGAAAATCCTCGCGAAAGCGCAGAAGCTCCTCGCCGCTCACCGGATAGAAGCGAATCTGATCGAAGAAGCGCAGCAACCATGGCGTCCCTTGCCGGAACTCCCTGGTCACGTGATACGTGTTCCACATCTGGCAGGTGCGCCCGACGAATTGGTAGCCTCCCGGTCCTTCCATTCCGTAGACGCACAAATACGCGCCGCCGATACCCACCGCGTTCTCCGGTGTCCACGTACGCGCGGGATTGTATTTCGTCGTGACCAAGCGGTGCCGCGGATCGAGGGGCGTCGCGACCGGAGCGCCGAGATAGACGTCGCCCAGCCCCAGCACCAGGTACCTTGCGCCGAACAGAATGCGCTTCACCTCATCGATGGTTTCGAGGCCGTTGACCCGGCGGATGAACTCGATATTGCTCGGACACCACGGCGCGTCGGCGCGCACGGACTGCATGTATTTGGCGATCGCGAGTTGCGTGGCCGCATCGTCCCAGGACAGCGGCAGACGCACGATGCGTGTCGCGATCGACATGTCCTCGATCTCAGCCAACGACTCCTCCGCTTCGCGCAGCAATCCGAGGAGGCGGTTCAACGGCAGCACCCGGCTCTCGTAGTGCACCTGCAAAGAACGGATCCCGGGCGTCAGTTCGACGATCCCGGGAATATTGGTCTCGCCGAGCCACGCCATGAGTGCGTGCACTCGCAGCCGCAACTCCAGGTCCAAGACGGGCGGCCCGTATTCGATCAACAGGTATTTATCGCCGGCGCGGCGATAAACGACCTCCGGCGCCGCGCCGCGCGCCGGCAGAGTCGCGAGCACGGCAGCGTCGGGTCCGTTCTCCGCGGACGGACCTGTCTCCGAGTCCGGCTCGTCCGGCGCGTGCGGCCCGCTCGATGTCGCTTGCGGAAGGGGCGCCGCCAAGGTCTCGAGGGCGCGTTCCTGAGCATGCTCTGCGGCCGATGCATCATCGGGAGTCAACCGCTTGAAGCGGATGCGATTGTTCGGGCGCAGCTGGCCCAGTTTCCACAGTTCCGACTTCACCAGCGTCGCGGCGCACACGAAGCCCCCCAATGAGGGTCCATCCGGACCGAGGATCACCGGCATGTCGCCCGTGAAATCGACCGCACCGATGGCGTACGCATTGTCATGGATGTTCGACGGGTGCAAGCCCGCCTCGCCGCCGTCGCTGCGGGCCCATGCCGGCTTGGGCCCGATGAGCCGAACGCCCGTCCGGTTCGAGTTGTAATGGACTTCCCAGGGTTGCGCGAAAAACGCGTCGATGTCGTCGCGGGTAAAAAAGTCCGGCGCACCGTGCGGGCCGTACAGCACGCCGATTTCCCATTCGTCCGTGATGGCGGGCCGGCAGTGCGTGGGTACCGCGCAAGGCGCGATCGGCGCATCCCAGCGGCCCAGGTGCAGGACATCGCCCGCTCCCAAGGCGCGGCCGCCGTGGCCGCCGAATTTTCCGAGCGTGAAGGTGGCACGGCTCCCCAGGTATTCGGGTACGTCGATGCCTCCGCGAATCGCGAGGTAGGCGCGGCAGCCCGTCGAGGCGACGCTGCCGATGCGCAGAATCTCGCCGGCACGCACCCCGACCGGCGTCCAGAAGGGTACCTCCTTGCCGCCGATGTCGGCGGGCATGGCGGCGCCGCCGAGGCAAATCAGCGCGTCGGCAAGGAACTTGAGCGTGGGACCGGACACGGTGATCTCGAGCGCCGCAGCGCACGGCTGATTGCCCACCGCCCGGTTGGCGAGGCGGAACGAGACGTCATCCATCGGCCCCGACGGAGGAACACCCACGTTCCAAAATCCTAGTCTGCCGGGATAATCCTGAATCGTCGTTTGCGTGCCGCCGGACAGCACCTCGACGCTCCAAGACGCGAATACGAACGATTCCAAGGCACGGGTCGTCATGCCGCCGGCGGCGAAAATCGGATCCGCCGCCAAGCAGCGAAGATAGTCCAGGTTGGTCTCGATTCCCGCAATCGTGGTCGCGGACAAAGCCGCGCGCAAGCGGGCGAGCGCGGCTCCGCGGTCCTCGCCCACCGTGATGATTTTGGCAAGCAGCGGATCGTACAGCGGCGTCACCTCGGTACCGTCGCCGATCCACGTCTCGACGCGCACGTCGGAGGGAAAGCGCGCCTGAGTGACCAAGCCCGACGAGGGACGAAATTGCCGCGCCGGATCCTCGGCGTAGACCCTGACCTGGATCGACGCTCCGCGGGCCGGCGGCGGCTGCAGCGCGAAGGTCTCGCCGGCCGCCTGGCGCAACATCCATTCCACCAGATCGATGCCGAGGACCTCCTCGGTCACGCCGTGTTCCACCTGCAACCGGGTGTTGACCTCGAGGAAATAGAACTGCGCGGTGTCGACGTCGTAGACGTATTCGACGGTGCCGGCGGACTGATAATTCACCGCCTTCCCCAAGCGTACGGCGGACTCGTGCAGACGCCCGCGTGTTGCGTCGGACAACCCCGGTGCCGGAGTCTCTTCGATGATTTTCTGATTGCGACGCTGCGTGGAACAATCGCGCTCGCCGAGAGCCACGACGGTGCCCGCGCCGTCGCCGAAGATCTGCACCTCGATGTGCCGCGCCCGCTCGATGTACTTCTCGAGGAACACGCCGCCGCGGCTGAAGTTCTTCGCCGCCAGCCGCTCGACCGCCCCGAAGGCATCGCCAAGCTCCGATTCGCGGCGGACCAGTTGCATCCCGATGCCGCCGCCGCCGGCGGTGCTCTTCAACATCACCGGATAGCCGATGCGCACCGCTTCCCGCCGGGCGTGTTCGACGCTCTCCAGGAGTTCGCTTCCCGGCAGCAGCGCGACGCCGATGCGGGCCGCCAATTCGCGCGCCAGGTGTTTGAGCCCGAAACTGCGCATCTGCGCCGGTGTCGGACCGATGAAGGTGATGCCGGCCGCCGCGCAGGCTTCCGCGAATTCGGCGTTCTCGCTCAAGAATCCGTACCCGGGGTGTATGGCTTGCGCGCCGGTGGCCCGCGCCGCGCCGAGAATCTCGTCCTGCCGCAAATAGCTTTGCGCGGCCGGTCCCGGCCCGATGCGGACGGCCTCGTCCGCCTGCGTCACGTGCGCCGAATAGCGGTCGGCCTCGGAGTAAACCGCAACCGAACGGATATCCAGACGCCCGAGCGTTCGCAAGATCCGGCAGGCAATCTCGCCGCGGTTCGCGACGAGCACCTTATGCCACATCACCGTCCCAGATGAGCACCTCGAGGGGGGTCGGGTTGTAGGCGTTGCACGGATTGTTGAGCTGCGGGCAATTGGAGATGAGCACGATGACGTCCATCTCTGCCTGCATCTCGACGTAATGACCCGGACCGGACAGACCGTCGGCGAAAGTCAAACCGCCGTCGGGGGTGACCGGCACGTTCATGAAGAAATTGATGTTATGCGTCAGATCCCGCTTGCCGAGTCCAAGCGCATCGTGCTGCGCGAGAGCCAGCAGATAGCTGTCGCGGCACGAGTGCATGGTCCGTTTTTCCAGGTCGTAGCGAACGGTGTTCGATTCGGCTGCACACGCACCGCCCAGGGTATCGTGACGACCCACGGTGTCCGCCACTATCCTGGCCAGAACCCGCCCGGAGGTCGACAGCAGTTTCGTTCCGCAACTGAGATAGACGTTACCCTGCTCGCGGATCGTGTCCACCGCGCTGTAGCGATCGGCAACATCCGCGGCGTTGAAGAACAGAGTATCCGCTGACTGATTGCCTTCGACGTCGACGATTCGCAGCGCCTGCCCGCGGCGCAAGCGTGTCGATCCAATAATCGCCTGCCTTGATGACATGGCGGAATACAGCCTCGCCCGGGAGCAGTGTGCTGGTCTGTTGCATGAGCGTCATGTCCCTTCCGCAAAACGGCGGTACAGATCGGTATTCGCGAAGCCGCGAAGATTTTCGGGCCGCGAGTTCATGCAGAAATCGTCGGCGGCGACGGCGTGCGCCTTGCCGAAGCGAAGCTTCAGGGGCTTTCGCGGATATTCGGCGTGCCGTGTTCAAGCGGATGCGGGCAGGTATGCATGAGCACCAGCGTGTCCATCTCGAAACGCAGCTCCACGGCCGCGCCGGCCTTGGAGAAGCGCGCATCGAATACCATGCGCGCCGTCGTCCGCGACGGCGACCTTGCTGAACCAGTTGACGTTGGCCGCGAGATCCCGGCGCCCGAGTCCGTACTTGCCCGCCTCGACCAGAAACGCGTCATGCCCGTTCTGCGTCCATTCGTTGCGGATACGCCTGATAGCTCTTTTCGCCCCACCGCTCGGCTACCAACGCGCTCGTCGAGTTTCCGCAGACCGTGTCATGCCAACCGTGGGTGTCCTCGACGATGGAGCAAAAAATCCGGCCCATGTCGGAATACAGGCAATGACCCTTGGTCAATTTGAACGTGTGCTGACACTTCAAGCGTGTCCGGCGCGTTATAGCGCTCGAGCGGGTTTTGCGGATTGTAGAACAGCATTCCCGACATTCGCGCCGCCCTCCAAGTCCGTCAGGCGCAGCAGCGTGCCGCCGCCGACGTTGAAGGACCAATGCTTCCCGCCATCGATGATGGTTTCGTAACCGGTACTGTCTCGGTAGACAAGTCCCCTCCTCCGCGCGACTGCAGGCGCGCGTCGCAACTCACATCCACGGGTCTCGGCGCACCCGGACTCGGCGCCCTCGCGATTCCATCGGTCAAGGAGATTTGCTCGTTGAATTCGGGATATCCCCACGGGGGAAGACCATCCCGAGGACGCGCGGCTCCTCGACATTGATCTCCCGGGCTTTTGTCCCGCCGTGTATCCCCGCTGATCGCAACGCGGCGAGGACTGCCTCTCTCGGACCAGACATCCTCGAAGACGGACCGGAACCCTAGACGCACATTGACATGAGCAGCAAATCACGTGCCCACTGCGCACTGGGACAAGGCGCAAAGTGATATTCGTCGAAAATCACCGGCCCGCGCAGCGCGCCGGCGGGTTGCGCCGCACGCGACGGCGCATGGCTCGTCACGCACCGCATCGGCGCATCCCGGCAGCACGGTCGCCCCGTATCGGCGCATGCAAGTCGCGCACGCTGCCGCGCATTATGATTGCGCGCATGCCGAAACCAGACAGCCTTCTGATTTCCGATCTTCGCGAAAGCTACCGCACCGGCCGGGACTCACGCCGGCCTCCGTCATGGAAGCTCTGCTCGAGCAATCGCCCGACGACGATTCGCATCATGTGTGGATTACGCGCCTGTCGCCGCGATGAAGTCATGGCCTATGTCACTGCGCTCGAGGCTGCACGCATCGAAGCTTGCCGCTGTACGGCATTCCCTTCGTCATCAAGGACAACATCGATTTGGCGGGAACTGCCACGACCGCCGGCTGCCCGGGGTTCGCCTACACGCCGCCGCGATCGGCATTCGGTCGTCCAGAAGCCTCGTGGATGCCGGCGCGATTCCCTCGGGCAAAACCAACCTCGATCAGTTTGCCACCGGCCTCGTCGGCACGCGCTCGCCGTACGGTGCCTGCCGCAACAGCTTCAATGCCGAATACATTTCAGGCGGCTCGAGTTCGGGTTCCGCGGTGGCGGTGGCTGCCGGGGTCGCGAGCTTTTCACTGGGCACTGACACGGCAGGTTCGGGCCGCGTGCCTGCCGCATTCAACAATATCGTCGGACTGAAGCCGAGCAACGGCCGCTTGAGCACCCGCGGCGTGGTGCCCGCCTGCCGTTCACTGGATTGCGTCTCGGTGTTCGCGTTGACGCCGGAGGACGCGGCCGCGGTGCTGGACGTCGCCGAAGGATACGACGCCGAAGACCCCTACTCGCGGAACGTGGACGATCGCGGATGGGGCGACCGTGGACTGACCGGCTTGCGTGTCGGCGATCCCGCGGCGCGGCCAATTGCAATTTTTCGGCGACGAGGAATACGCGCGGCTGTTCGATGCCGCCGTTCGCCGCCTGGAGAGCCTCGGCGGCGAGACCAAGGAAATAGACTTCGAGCCGTTTCTCGAGGCGGCGCGTCTGCTGTACGAGGGGCCGTGGATTGCCGAGCGGTATGCGGCGGTGGGCGCGTTCATCGAAGCGCACTCAGGGGAGGTGCATCCCATCACGCGCCAGATCATCGAGGCCGGCAAGCGCCCGACTGCCGCAGCGGCGTTTGCGGGCGAGTACACGCTGCAAGAAACTACTGCGGCAGACCGAAGCGGTGTGGTCTCACCTGGACCTCGTGGCGACGCCGACCGCCGGCACGATTTACCGGCTCGCCGAACTCGAGGCGGATCCCCTGCGACTGAACACCAATTTGGGATACTACACGAATTTCATGAATCTGTTCGATCTCTCCGGGGTCGCCGTGCCGGCAGGCTTTCGTGCCGACGGCCTGCCGTTCGGCGTGACGCTGGTGGGACCTCGGGCAGCGGATCGCGATCTGCTCCAGATCGCGGCGCGATTGCAGCGCGCGTCGGTAGCCACGTTGGGGGCGCTCCAGGCGCCGCCTACCGCAGAGTCGCGGACCGCCGCCGTCAGACCCGCCTGTCGCGACGGCTTCTGTGCCGCTGGCGGTTTGCGGCGCCCACATGCGGGGGCTGCCGCTCAATCACCAATTGCGCGATCGCGGCGGCTATTTGCTTCGAGCCACCACAACCGCACCGCGCTATCGTTTGTTCGCGCTGCCGGCGGCCCGCCGCACCGGCCCGGAATGATTCGCGTGTGCAGGCGGACGGCGGCCCGGCCATTGAAGTGGAGGTGTGGGCAGCTCCCGCGGAGCATGTGGGATCGTTCATCGCCGGCGATCCCAGCTCCGTTGGGGATTGGGCAAGATCGAACTCGACCGACGGCGCGTTGGTGAGCGGGATTCATCTGCGAGGGATATGCAAGCCAAGAGGGCCACGGATATCACGCGGCTACGGCGGTTGGCGCGACTTATGTGAAGGCGCGTCGTCCTCTGAAGTGGACGGGAGGCGCCCATCCCTGTATGATGCGCCGCAGCTACTGAGGTTGGTGCTCGGTCAGTGCCACCTGTAGCTCGCGGTCCGTCCTCGACGCACTCTGTTTATTTTACCCTCCTCGCTGCTGACCGCTGCAGAGCTTCAAACGTCTGTCGTGCGAGTCCAAATTCTACTAAAGGATCATTAATGTCATTTTCCGATCTCGGGCTGTTGCCCGAATTGCTGCGTGCTGTCGCCGATAAGGGCTACGACGCACCCTCCCCCATTCAGGTGCAGGCCATCCCTGCCGTGCTTGTCCGGCCGCGACGTGTTGGCGGGCGCCCAGACGGGAACCGGCAAAACCGCCGGCTTCGTCCTGCCCATTCTCCAGCGCCTGGTCGCCGACACTGCTCATGGCACCAGCCGGGCACCGCGCGCCCTGGTGCTGACCCCGACTCGCGAACTCGCCGCACAGGTCGCCCAGAGCGCACGTGACTACGGGAAGTATCTGCAGCTGCACACCTTTCAGGTATTCGGCGGCGTGAGCATCAATCCGCAGATCAGCAATCTCCGCAGCGGCTGCGATGTGTTGGTTGCGACTCCGGGACGCTTGCTCGATCTCGCGCAGCAACGCTGCGTGGATCTCTCGAAGATTCAAGTCCTGGTGCTCGATGAAGCGGACCGCATGCTGGACATGGGATTCATCAACGACATCAAGAAGATCATCCGGTTGCTGCCGCAGAAGCGCCAAAACCTGCTGTTCTCGGCGACGTACTCCGACGACATCCGCGGCCTCGCGGAGCGGCTGCTGCACGACCCGTTGTCCATCCAGGTTGCTCCCCGCAACGCGCCCATCGAGCTGGTCGAACAGTGTGCGTATCGCGTCCAGAAGGAACAGAAGCGTCACCTGCTGGTGCATTTGATCCAAGAAGGACAATGGCACCAAGTGTTGATTTTCACGCGAACCAAGCACGGCGCCAATCGTCTGACACAGCAACTCGAGGGCGCGGGCATCAAGGCCGCCGCCATTCACGGCAATAAAAGCCAGGCGGCGCGGGTCAAAGCCCTCGATATGTTCAAGAAGGGACAAGTGACCGCCTTGGTGGCGACGGAAGTCGCGGCGCGCGGACTCGACATCAAGGAGCTGCCGCAGGTGGTCAACTACGAGTTGCCCAATGTGCCCGAGGACTATGTGCATCGCATCGGCCGCACCGGCCGCGCGGGCTCCGCGGGTGAAGCTGTGTCGCTGGTCTCCGCCGACGAAGGGGGATTGCTGCGCGACATCGAACGGGTTCTGAGACGCGCCATTCCGGTGGTGCCGACGCCGATCTTCAAGATCGTGGAGTCGGCTCCGCAACCGGCGGGACAAGGAAACCGCGGCGCGGGCCGTGAGGAACGCTCGCCTCATCAGTCACAGGGTCGGCCCGGGCACTATTCAGGCAACTCCCACGGCAATCGCGGCTCGGACCGGCGCGACACGCGCCGCAGTCCCGCGGGCGGCGGACGAAGTCAGGGTCAGCAGCAGCGAGGCCGCTTCAACTGAAGCAGCTTCGACTGGAAGTAATCGTCGCGGCGCGTCTATAGCGTCGCGACGAACTTCTTCAAGTAGGCCGCGAATTCGCTGCCGAGGCTGGGATGATCGAGGCCGAACTCGACGGTCGCCTGCAGATAGCCGAGCTTGCTGCCGCAGTCGTAGCGCTTTCCCTCGAATTCGAAAGCGAATACTTCCTCACGTTGCATCAACCGCGCGATGCCGTCGGTGAGCTGAATCTCGCCGCCCGCCCCCTTGCCGATCTTGGCCAAGTCCTCGAATATCGACGGCGACAGCAGATACCGGCCCACGACCGCGAGGTTCGACGCGGCCTTTTCCGGTTTGGGCTTTTCGACGATCTGGGATATTTTACCGACACGCGGAGCGATCTCGCGCTCCAGCGCCACGATGCCGTACTTGTCGGTGTCTTGATTCGGTACGGTCTGAACGCCGAGAACACTGCCGCCATAGGTCGCCTGCACCGCGGCCATCTGCTTGAGACACGGCACTTCGGCGTCGATCAAATCATCCGCTAGGTGGACCATGAACGGCGAGTCGCCCACCACGGGCCGAGCGCACAGCACCGCATGCCCGAGACCGAGCGGCGCCGACTGGCGTATATACACGCACGTGGCCCAACTCGGAAGGATGCTGTGCAGCGCATCGAGCAATTCTTTCTTGCCTTGCGCCTGCAGCACGGACTCGAGTTCCGGATCGGTGTCGAAGTGATCTTCGATTGCTCGCTTGGAGCTGCCCGTGATGAATACCAGCGTTTCGGCGCCGGCAGACAATGCTTCGTCAACCGCGTATTGGATGAGCGGCTTATCGACGATCGGCAGCATCTCCTTCGGGCTTGCCTTGGTGATGGGAAGAAACCTGGTGCCGCGTCCGGCAACGGGGAATACGGCGGTTTTGATGGCTTTTTTGGACATGCTCGATGGCTTTGTGGGAGACGAGGAAATGATAGCGGAATTCACCCGAGTTTAACGATCGCGTAGGGCTCAAAGCTATCCCAAGCGTGACATGCAGGGCAATGCCAATAGAAATTGCGGCCCGAGAAACCGCATTCCAGGCATCGATAGTTCTCGGCGTGTGCCAGCAACGCGCCGATCTCGTGCGCCACGCGCCTTGCGTCGCGCGGTCCGGTGTCTGAACGGCCTGAATCCGACGTCCAGACCGCACGCAACGTTGGATCGTCCGCGAAAACTTTTTCGATGAGCGCACGCAGCGGCGCTGCATCGGTAAGGCCGGCCGACAGGGCGGCGAACACCAGCCGCTTCGCTGCGCCCGGATCATGCGACTCGGCCCGCTTCACCAGTTCGCTCAACACCGCCTCGCGGTCTTCGGGTGCGACGAGGCGCAGGAGATGCGGCAGTTCCTGCTGCGTGAGTTTCGGCGCCTCGTGGAGCGCAGTCCGCAACAATCGGACCGCCAGGCCCACGTCGTCATCGCGCTCTGCGATACGCGCGCGCAGCACCGCCGCCCGGGGGAAGGGCGAGACTTCAGCGCGCGCCTCGCGCAGCAGGCGCCGCGCCGTGGCCGCGTCGCCCCGTTCGATCGCAATGCCGGCCAGTTCGCACTGGTAATGCGCGGCTACCACTCGCGGCGGCGCCGCTTTGATGCGCGCCAGGAGTCGATAGACGTTCAATGCCTGCTGCCAGTCGAGTTGGCGCTCGTAGACGCTGCGCAGCGAATCGAGCGCGCTGACACGCAGACGCGGCACTTCGCTCACCTGTTGGAACAAGACTTCCGCCCGGTCGAGGAGGCCGGCCCGCAGATAGTCTTGCGCGAGCGCCAGCAACGCCTGTTCCCGGTGCTCGGGCGCGAGCGATTCGCGCGCCAGGAGATTCTGATGGATGCGAATGGCGCGTTCGACTTCGCCGCGACGGCGATACAAACTGCCCAAGGAGAAATGCGTCTCGATGGTATCCGCGTTGGCTTCCATCAATTTCAGGAACATGTCGAGCGCCCGGTCGGGCTGCTCGGTGACGAGATAGTCGAGTCCCGCAAGATAGTCCGGATGCAATTTAGACAGAGACGGAGGCCAGCGGCGGCCCCATCCGAAGTGTCCCGCGAGAATGCCGATGACCAGAGCCGCAATGCCCACGATCCATGTCAGCGGCGAAAGTTCAGGCATGAGGCGTCGTCTAGAACCTCATGTCAGCACTCGGCATCCTGCCGAGTTAGTACTCGGCGCATCCTGCGCCTCGCCCTGCGGGCCGCCGCGTGCGCGGCGTTCAACTCGGCATCCTGCCGAGTTAGTCACGGATAGGCTGATCCGCACCGTCATTGACGCGCTCGCGCAGGTCTTTGCCCGGCTTGAAATGAGGCACATGCTTGCCGGCCAGAGCCACGGCTTCTCCCGTCTTCGGATTGCGGCCTTGCCGCGGAGGGCGGAAATGCAGCGAAAAGCTTCCAAACCCGCGAATCTCGATGCGCTCGCCCGTGGCCAGCGCATCGCTCATGATTTCCAGCAACTGCTTGACGGCGAGTTCGACATCCTTCGCCGGCAGGTGCTTTTGCTTGGCCGAAATGATCTCGATGAGTTCCGATTTCGTCATTATCGATCCGTGGGCATCGCTAGACATATTTTTTTTGAGCGCGCGCGCGGCGCTAGCGGCCGCTGCGCGCGCCCTTCATCCCTCAATCCTGGCCGGAGATCTGTTCTTTCAGGAGATCTCCCGAGGCTGGTTCCGGTCGGTGAATCGGTTCGATAATTCTGCATCGCTTCCTGTTCTTCGTGGATATCCTTCGCTTTGATCGACAGCGAAATGCTGCGGCCCTTGCGATCCACGCCGGTAAACCTCGCCTCGACCTCCTGGCCCACCTTCAGCAGCAGGCGGGCGTCCTCGACACGATCACGGGACAGCTCGGATGCCCGCAACTGGCCGTCGACGCCATTGCCCAGATCGATGATCGCGCCCTTCGCGTCCACTTCACGCACGACGCCGGTGACGATGCTGCCCTTCGGATGCTCTGCGATGTAGGCGGAAAACGGATCCTTCGCCAGCTGCTTGACGCCGAGGCTGATACGCTCGCGCTCCGGATCGATCGACAGCACCATGGCGTCGACCTGCTGACCCTTCTGGTAGCTGCGAACGGCTTCTTCGCCCGGCATGTCCCACGAAATGTCCGAAAGATGCACGAGACCGTCGATACCGCCGGCAAGCCCGATGAAAATCCCGAAGTCGGTGATCGATTTGATCTGGCCGCTCACCTTGTCGCCGCGGTTGTAATTCTCGGCGAAGTCCTTCCACGGGTTGGCCTTGCACTGCTTCACGCCGAGACTGATACGGCGGCGCTCTTCGTCGATGTCCAGGACCATGACTTCGACTTCCTGACCGACGTGCACGACCTTGGCGGGATTGACGTTCTTGTTGGTCCAATCCATTTCGGACACGTGCACCAAGCCTTCGACGCCCTCTTCGATTTCCACGAAGCAGCCGTAGTCGGCGATGTTGGTGACCTTGCCGAACAGCCGTGTATTGGCCGGATAGCGCCGCGCGATGTTCTGCCACGGATCCGCGCCGAGCTGCTTCAGGCCCAACGAAACGCGCTGCCGCTCACGATCGAATTTGAGAATACGAACGTCGATCTCTTCGCCGACCTTGACCACCTCCGAAGGATGCTTGACGCGCTTCCACGCCATATCGGTGATGTGCAGCAAGCCATCGATGCCGCCCAGATCGACGAACGCACCGTAATCGGTGAGGTTCTTGACCACGCCCTTGACGGCCGCGCCCTCCTGGAGATTGTCGAGCAGCGCGGAACGCTCGGCGCTGTACTCTTGCTCGACCACGGCGCGTCGCGATACCACGACGTTGTTGCGCTTCTGATCGAGCTTGATGACCTTGAATTCGAGCGGCTTGTTCTCGAGGTACGACGGATCGCGCACCGGACGAACATCGACCAGGGAACCAGGCAGAAAGGCGCGGACATTGTCGATCTCGACGGTGAATCCGCCCTTGACGCGGCCCGTAATGATGCCGATGACGATCTCCTGCTTTTCGAACGCCGTCTCGAGCCGCGTCCAGGTGCGGGCGCGTTTTGCCTTCTCGCGGGACAGGCGGGTTTCGCCCGAGCCGTCCTCCACGCTGTCCAAGGCGACCTCGACCGTCTCGCCGACGGTGACTTCGATCTCACCCTTTTCGTTCTTGAATTGGTCGGCCGGTATGACGGCTTCGGACTTCAATCCAACGTTGACGATGACGTAGTCTTGACCGACTTCGACGATCAATCCGTTGAGGATGGTGCCAGGACGAATGCGCTGGCTCGCAATGCTTTGTTCGAACAGTTCCGCGAAACTTTCAGTCATGTTTTCTCTTAAAAAAAATTACTCTTCCCTGACACGGATCCTTTGTGCCCATGGGGTTACCAAAAAACAACGGCAGTCACTCCTTGCGCCGCGGCTTATCAAACAAACTCAAAGCGACAGACGACTCCGAACGATTCTCAAGACGCGTTCGACCACCGCATCGACGGGCATACCGGTTGTATCCAGCAAGACGGCGTCTGCGCTTGCGACAAGAGGCGAAACGGTGCGCGTAATATCGCGCTGATCGCGTTCCGCTATCTCTTTCGAAAGGGCGGCAAGGGTAGCAGCAACCCCCTTTTCTTTCAACTGCTTATAGCGCCTGGCCGCCCGTTCTTCGGCGCTTGCCGTGAGAAAAATTTTCACCCGGGCGTTCGGAAATACGACGGTGCCCATGTCGCGCCCGTCGGCCACCAAACCGGGAGCTACGGCAAAGCGCCGCTGCCGGTCCAACAGGGCCGCGCGAACCGGCGGCAGCGCAGCAACCCGGGAGGCATCATTGCCGGCGGACTCGGTGCGAATGTCCCCGGTGACGTCCTGTGCCGTTCAGATAGACGATTTCCTCTCCGGCGGCCGTGGAATCGAAGCGAATGTCCAAGTTCCGGGCGAGGCGCGCAAGCTCCCCTGCATCGCTCAGATCGATTCCGGCCCGCCGGCCGGCCAGCGCCACCAGCCGGTACAACGCACCGCTGTCGAGCAGGGCCCACCCCATGCTCTTTGCTGCAGCGCGGCTAACGGTACCCTTCCCGGACCCGGAAGGGCCGTCGATGGTCACGACCGGCGCGTCCAGCAAGGGTCTGATCTCCTAGGCCGGAAGTTCGGTGACGTCGAGCCCGACGCTGCGCGCCAGGCCGACAAAGCCCGGAAACGAGGTGGCGACATTGGCCACGTCCCGGATTAAAATTAGTTGTGCCGCCCGCAGGCTGGCCACGCTAAAGGACATCGCTACGCGGTGATCGCCGTGGCTGTCGATCTCGCCGCCGCCGAACGCCGGGCCGCCAGCGCGGCCTTCAATGCGCATGCCGTCCGACAGAACCTCATGAGCCACGCCCAAGGTTTCGAGTCCGTGGCTCATGGCCGCGATTCGATCGCTTTCCTTGACACGCAGCTCCTCCGCGCCCGTGACCACGGTCTCGCCCCGCGCACAGGCGGCGGCGATGAACAGCACGGGAAGTTCGTCGATGGCAAGCGGCACTAGCGCGGCAGGCACCACGGTGCCCTCGAGCGCCGAGGCACGTACTAGAAGGTCCGCGACTGGCTCGGCTCCGCTGTCGCGCACATTGAGGATCTCTATGTCCCCGCCCATGCTCCGCAATATGTCGAGCAAGCCGGTGCGCGTCGGGTTCAACCCGACGTTCTGTATCAATAAGCCCTCGTTCGCGGCGCCCAACAATCCGGCCACGATGAAGAATGCGGCCGACGAGAAATCGCCCGGCACGTTCAGGCGCTGACTCTCGAGCTGCCGCGGCGGGTACAGCGTGCTCGAGAGACCCGCGCTCGTCAGCCGCACACCGCAACTCGACAGCATGCGTTCGCTGTGATCGCGGCAAATCGCCGGCGAGGTCACGGTGGTGGGGCCTTCGGCATACAAACCCGCCAGGAGGATCGCCGATTTCACCTGCGCGCTCGCCACGGGCATCGCGTAGTCGATGCCCCGCAACCGTTGCCCGCCATGGATGTCCACGGGCGGCCGCCCGTCCTGGGTGCGAACATCGGCGCCCATTTCCCGCAGCGGTTTCGCGACGCGCTCCATGGGGCGCTTCATCAGCGATGCGTCCCCGATCAACGTCGATGAGAATTCTTGTGCCGCGAGCAGGCCCGTAAACAGCCGCATCGCCGTGCCGGCGTTGCCCATGTCGAGTGCGTGGTGAGCCCCCTTGAGGCCACGCAGCCCGGAACCCTTGATGATCACGTGAGTGGCGCTTCGGCGTTCGATGGACACGCCCAAGGCGCGCATCGCGTTCATCGTCGCCAGGCAATCCTCGCTCGCGAGGAAACCCGTGACCTCGCTGGTGCCGGCCGCGAGTCCGGACAGCATCAGCGAACGATGCGAAATGGACTTGTCTCCGGGAACCATCATCGCTCCCGACACGCGCAGCGAGGGCTGAGCCGCGAAGTTGCGCATCACGCTATCCGGTGCATCAGAGCACGGCTCGCGGATAGGAACCGAGGATTTTGAACAAGGACGCGCGTTCCTCCAAGGCCGCGAGCGCTTTCGCGACTCCCGGATCGCTCACGTGGCCCTCGATATCGATGAAGAATACGTAGTCCCACTTGCGCTTCTGCGAAGGCCGCGATTCGATGCGCGTCATGTTCACGCGGTGCTGCGCGAAAGGCTCCAACAGCCTGAACAGCGCGCCGGCATCGTCGGTGTCGATCGCCGACAGCAGGAGCGTGGTCCTATCGGCTCCGCTCGAGCTGAAGAGCTTGCGGCCCACCACCAGGAATCGGGTCGTGTTGTCGGGCCGGTCTTCGATTTCGTTGGCGAGCAAGTTCAGGCCGTAGATTTCCGCCGCCGCGCGGCTGGCAATGGCCGCCGAGCCGCGCTCGTCGCGCGCGCGGCGCGCGCCTTCCGCGTTGCTCGCCACGGCCACTCTCTCGACGTCCGGCAATTGATCGTCCAACCAACCCCGGCACTGCGCCAATGCCTGGGGATGCGCGCACACGCGCTTGACGGCCGCAAGTCCGGCCATTCGGCCCATCAAGCAGTGGTGAATTCGAAGTTCCACCTCGCCGCAGATCTTGAGCGAGGAACTCAAGAACATATCGAGGGTGTGATTGACCGTCCCCTCGCTGGAGTTCTCGATGGGCACCACGCCGAAATCGGCGATGCCGCCCTCGACCTCGTGAAACACCTCGTCGATCGCCGCCAGCGGCAGGGCGCGCACCGACGATCCGAAATGCTTGATGACCGCGGCCTGGGTGAACGTGCCTTCGGGGCCGAGGAACGCCACCTTGAGCGGCTCCTGCTGCGCCAGGCACGCGGACATGATTTCGCGAAACAGGCGCGCGATTTCCTCATCGCGCAGCGGACCCTGGTTGCGCTTGAGCGCCTTGCGCAGCACGTCCGCCTCGCGTTCGGGCCGATAAAAATCGACGGCCTTGCCGGATGCCGTTTTCGAGATGCCGACCAGTTGTGCGAAGCGCGCACGCTCGTTGAGCAAGGCGTGAATACGGGCATCGACATCGTCGATGCGGTCGCGGATGTTCGAGAGGTCCGTGGACCGGGCGCGCGAACCCGCCTCGCGCTTGTCCGGCGCACCGTCGTCAGCTGCGCGGTCCACCGCATGCGGCACCGCCGCGGCACGCTGTGGCGCCGGCCCCTTCAGGCTTTTCGACGCCGTCAATTTACGCCGCGCCATGCATACCTCACGCGTGCCTGCGTTCGAACTCGCCCATGAAGGCCACCAGCGCATCGACTCCGGCCTGAGGCATGGCGTTGTACAGGCTCGCGCGCATCCCGCCGTGTACCCGGTGACCCTTCAGATTCTTCAACCCCGAGGCGGCCGCATGTTCCAGGAAGAGCACGTCCAATTCGGGCTTGGCGAGCGTGAACGTTATGTTCATCGAGGACCGTGAATCCGTCGCTACCGAATTGCGGTAGAAGTGCGAACCGTCGATTGCCGCGTAGAGCCTCTCGGCCTTCGCACGATTGCGCTCGCCCATGGCGGCAACCCCGCCGTTGCGCTTCACCCACTTGAAGACCAGCCCGGCCATGTACCACGCGAACGTCGGCGGCGTGTTCAGCAGCGAGCGGTCGTCGGCCACCGCTTTGTAGTCGAATACCAGCGGCGTGCCTGCGCGGGCGCGGCCGATGAGATCCTCGCGCACGATCACGACCACCAATCCGGACGGACCGATGTTCTTCTGTGCGCCGGCATAGATGAGGCCGAATCTCGCCACGTCGATCGGCCGGGACAGGATGCTCGACGACATGTCGGCGACCAGCGGTATCGCGCCGGTTTCGGGTATGTAGCCGAACTCCACGCCGCCGATGGTCTCATTCGGCGTGTAGTGAACATACGCGGCATCGCCGCTCAGGTTGAGTTCGCTCTGCGGCGGCACGCGCAAATAATCGCCGCCGGCGTCGGCGGCGACATGCACCCGGCAATAGCGCCGCGCCTCCGTGATGGCCTTGTTCGACCAATGGCCGGTGTTCACGTAATCGGTCACGGAGTGGGCGCCGGCGAGGTTCATCGGCACGAAAGCGAACTGGGCCGAGGCGCCGCCTTGCAGGAACAATACTTTGTAGTTTCGCGGCACGCCCATCAACTCGCGCAGATCCGCCTCGGCCTCGGTCGCGACTTCCATGAAGGCCTTGCCGCGGTGACTGATCTCCATGACCGACATGCCGTCGTGGTTCCAGTCCAGCATTTCGTCGCGCGCCTGCTCCAAGACCTCGGTCGGCAGCGCCGCCGGGCCGGGCGAGAAATTGAACGCACGCACGGCGGCCTCGACGCTTAACTCGAGGACGGCGGTTGGCCGCCCCGCGGGTCGCTGCCCGGGTCGCCCGCTCCGGGTTCGGGTTCGCCCGCTCCGGGTTCGGGTTCGCGCGCTCCGGGTTCGGGTTCGCCTGCTCCGGGTTCGCCTGCCGCATCGTCGCCCGGCTCGGCTTCCCCTTCGGCAATCCCATCGATGCGCTCCAGACCCGACAACTGATCGCCCTCTTCCAGTCGGATCAGGCGCACACCCTGCGTGTTGCGGCCGACCACTGAAATATCCTTGACCGGCGTCCGCACCAAGACACCGGCCTGGCTCATCAGCATGATCTCATCGTCCACGCTCACCTGGAGCGCGCCGACCATGCCGCCGTTGCGGTCGGTGACCTGCAACGCGATCACCCCTTGGCCGCCGCGTCCATGCGTCGGAAATTCCTCCAGCGGCGTGAGCTTGCCGAATCCGTTTGCGGATGCTGTGAGGATGTAGCCCTGCTCGGCCACGATCAAGGCGTTCACCCGCTGATCGTCGCTCAGTTTGACGCCGCGCACGCCGGCGGCCTCGCGGCCCATGGGTCGTACTTCGTCCTCGAGGAACCGGATCGCCTTCCCACCGGTCGTGAACAGCAGGATATCCTTCGTGCCGTCCGTGATCGCCACGCCCACCAGCTTGTCGCCCTCATCCAGGGCGACCGCGATGATGCCGCTGGTCCGAGGCCTGGAGAACAGCGCCAGCGAGGTTTTCTTCACCGTACCGAGGCTGGTCGCCATGAAGACGTACTTGCCCTCCTCGAACTCCTTGATGGCCAGCATGGCGCTGATGCGCTCGCCCGGTTGCAGCGGCAGGAGATTCACGATGGGTTTGCCGCGCGAACCCCGGCTGGCCTGCGGCAGCTGGTACACCTTGAGCCAATAGAGCTTACCGTGATCGGAAAAACACAGCAGCGTGTCGTGGGTATTTGCGACGAATAGCTTGTCGACAAAATCCTCGTCCTTGACGCTGGTCGCCGCTTTGCCGCGCCCACCGCGCCGCTGCGCCTGATAGTCGGACACCGGCTGCGCCTTGGCATAGCCGCCATGGGACAAGGTAACGACCACGTCCTCGGGCGTAATGAGATCTTCGATGCTGAGATCTTCGTGATTCGTGATGATCTCGGTGCGCCGTTTGTCGGCGAAGGTATCGCGGATGTATTCGAGCTCTTTGCGGATCACGTCGAGCAGCCGCGCGGGCCGGGCGAGGATGTCGGAGAGGTCCCTGATCTGCACCAGAAGTTCCTGGAACTCGGCGATGACCTTATCCTGTTCGAGCCCCGTCAATCGATTGAGCCGCATCTCCAGGATTGCCTGAGCTTGAGACTCGGTCAGCAGATAGCCGCCCGCGACGATGCCGAGCGCCGCGGTCTCGCCTTCGGGGCGCGTGCTGATCTCTCCGGCGCGCGCCAGCATTTCGGGAACGGCGCCTGAAGCCCAGGGCCTCGACATCAAGGCGACCTTCGCTTCCGCCGGCGAGGGCGACGCCTTGATTGCCGCGATGATGTCGTCGATATTGGCCAGGGCGATTGCGAGCCCCTCCAGGATGTGGCCGCGTTCTCGCGCCTTGCGCAGTTCGAAAACGGTGCGCCGCGTGACGATTTCCCGGCGGTGCCGCACGAACGCATCCAGCATTTCCTTGAGCGACAGCAGCCGCGGCTGGCCGTCCACCAGGGCCACCATGTTGATGCCGAACACGGTTTCCATCGTGGTCTGGGCGAACAGGTTGTTGAGCAGAATTTCCGGCACTTCGCCGCGCTTCAATTCGATGACGACCCGCATGCCGTCCTTGTCCGATTCGTCGCGCAGGCCGTCCGAAGCGATGCCGTCGATGAGCTTGTCGCGGACCAGGTCGGCGATGCGCTCGATCAGCCTCGCCTTGTTCACCTGATACGGCAGCTCCGTGATGATGATGGCCTGCCGGTCGCCCTTTCCCACGTCCTCGAAGTGAGTGCGCGCCCGCACGTGCAGCCGCCCGCGGCCGGTTTTGTACGCGAGCACGATTTCCTGCGCGCCGTTGATGATGCCTGCGGTCGGAAAATCCGGCCCGGGCACGATCTGCATCAGTTCCGCGAGCGTGATGTCCGGTTTCTCGATGAGCGCGATGCACGCGGTGACGATTTCGGTGAGATTGTGCGGCGGTATGTTCGTCGCCATGCCGACCGCGATACCGGAAGAGCCGTTGATGAGGAGATTCGGGATACGCGTCGGCAGCACCGCCGGTTCGCTCTCCGACTCATCGTAATTCGGGTTGAAATCGACGGTCTCTTTATCGATGTCGGCCAGCAGCTCCGCGGCGAGCTTCGACATGCGCACTTCGGTGTAGCGCATCGCCGCCGGCGGGTCGCCGTCGACCGATCCGAAATTGCCCTGGCCGTCGACCAGCAGGTAACGCATGGAGAACGGCTGTGCCATGCGCACGATGGCATCGTAGACCGAGGCATCGCCGTGCGGATGGTACTTGCCGATGACATCGCCTACGACGCGCGCGCTCTTTTTGTACGCCTTGTTGAAGTCGTTGCCCAATTCGCGCATGGCGAACAGCACCCGCCGGTGCACCGGTTTCAGGCCGTCGCGAACGTCGGGCAAGGCTCTCCCCACGATTACGCTCATCGCATAATCCAGGTACGACTTCCGCATCTCGTCCTCGAGATTTACGGGCAATATTTCGCGAGCGATCTCGGCCATTTGCGAGAGTCCGGGTTAGCCTAGTTCATTGGAAAAAGTCGCCTGCGGCGCTTTTTCTGACATCAGGTTCGTTTGCGCTGGCAAAAAGCGTGGTTTTTGCCAGCTGCGTAGCAGCAGAAAATGCAAGTCAGACAGGTTCCTAGGGGGCTCAATTTAAGCGGTTTTATCAAAGAGGAGACATGGTCTCGGCATCCGCGAATTCTAGCACACTTCGCATTAGCCGATATACTCGCCGTATGTCCGCCGTCCCCGCCGATTTGACCGTCAGCACCCGCTGGATTTTGCCCATGACCTCGCCCGACGAGGTGCTCGAAAATCACACCGTGGTGATTCGAGACGGGCGTATTTTGGACCTGCTGCCGACCAGCCTGGCGACCCTGCGCTACGCCGCCACCACGCATGTGGACCGATCCCTGCATCTCGTGT
This sequence comes from uncultured Gammaproteobacteria bacterium, assembly GCA_963799885.1. Lineage (GTDB taxonomy): Bacteria > Pseudomonadota > Gammaproteobacteria > Steroidobacterales > Steroidobacteraceae > Bog-1198. The sequence continues at coordinate 388,278 of CAWCYX010000012.1, forward strand.
TGCCGGGGCTGGTAAACGCTTACACGCGAATCGTGCCGCCCCCCGGCCGAACAATGGCCCAGGACCGCCTGCATGACGGCGCACAAATGTGTATTGCCGAGATGCTCGAGGCCGGAACCACGTGTTTTTGCAGCCTCGGCTATTTCCCGCAGGAGGCGGCGCGAGCGGCTGCGGAACAGGGCATGCGTGCGCTCATCGGAATCCCGATCGCGGAGACAGCGAGCCCCTGGGCCGCGAGTCCCGGCGAATACCTGACGCGCGCACTGAGCTTCCGCGACGAATATCGTGGGCATCCCAGCATCGCCACCGCGTTCGCGCCCGAGTCGGCGGCCACGGTCAGCGACGCGACCTTCTCGCGCATCGCCACGTTGGCGGATGAACTCGACGCCGGTATCGTGACGCCGCTGCACGAGTCGCGCGCGGAAGTGGATGAGTGCCTGATCCGGCACGGCGCGCGCCCCATTGCGCGGCTGCATGCCCTGGGATTGCTGACGCCGGCATTGACCGCGGTACACATGGCGGTTGCGAATGGAGCGGATTTGGAACTGGCGCAGCACGGCGGAATCGCCGTCACGCTTTGTCCCGAGTCGAGTCTGCGCACCGGCAATGGGCCGCCGCCGGTGACATCCTGGGCGGCGACAAAGTTGCGCCTGAGCCTTGGCAGCGGCATCTCCAGCCCGGACGGCAGCGTCGACCTCTGGTCAGCCATGAGACTCATAGCCCTGTTGTCGAAGGATGTGGGTCTTGCGGATCCCGCGCATGCTCTGAACGCCTGGGATGCGCTCGCCGTCGCGACCCGCGGCGGTGCGGCGGCTCTCGGGCTGGATGCAGAGATCGGCACATTGGAAAAGGGTAAGTGGGCGGACATGTGCTGCATCGACTTGCAGCGGCCGGCGACTCAATGGGCCGCGCTCGCCGCGCCGCGCGACGCTGTGACACCGTTGGTGTTCAACGGCGGCCGCGACCTCGTGCGCGACGTGTGGGTGGCGGGCCGGCACCTGGTCAACTCGAAAGCATTCACCCGGCTCGATTGGCCGCATGCAGCGGGTCGCATGGCCGCTCGGCGCATTTCAAAGATCACCGGAGATTGAACGTGAACACGACGTCCGGCAACGCCGATCCCGCGGAGCTCTCCAAATTCGCCGCACTGGCCCAGAGCTGGTGGGACCCCAAAGGTCCCTCCAAGCCGCTGCACGATTTGAATCCGCTGCGCCTCGGCTATGTGCAGCGAATTGCCCCGCTCGAGCAAGGCCGCGTGCTGGACGTCGGTTGCGGGGGCGGAATCCTCTCCGAGTCGATGGCACGTGTCGGCGCGCATGTCCTCGGAATCGATCTGGCGCGGGCGGTTCTCGATGTCGCCGAACTGCACGCCATCGAGGCGAAAATCGATGTCTCCTATCGCTGCGTGTCGGCCGAGGACCTGGCCCTCGAGCGGCCGGCCGCGTTCGACGTCGTCACGTGCATGGAAATGTTGGAGCACGTGCCGGACCCCGCTGCGACCTTGGCAGCCTTGAGCAAACTCGTGAAGCCCGGCGGCGACGTCATCGTCTCGACGCTGAACCGCAATCTCAAGGCGTTCGCCATTGCCATCGTCGGCGCGGAATACATTGCCCGCGTCCTGCCGCGGGGTACACACGAATACCTCAAATTCATCCGACCCTCGGAACTTGCACGCTGGGGCCGCGCTGCCGGTCTCGATCTGATGGACCTGACTGGAATCTCCTACAATCCGCTGACTCGCGCCTTCCGTCTGCCGTCGGACACGAGCGTCAACTACCTCGCGCATTTCCGCGCGGCCGGCCCAGGCGGGGCGGCCATCCGCGGCCATCTGTGACCGGCGACCACGCCTTGTGGACCGTCGCAGCGAGCCTGGGGGCAGGCGCGTGCATCGGCGGCCTGCTCGGGGCGCTGGCGGCGCTGCTGTGGCGCGCCAGGCGGGAATCGGCGCTGCGCGTCGAGGTGGAGACCCTGCGGGCACGCCTCAAAACGGATGACGTCGTGAACCTCGAGCGCGAACAGTCGCTCGATCTCGCACGGGCTCAATTGCAGGGAGCCTTCGGTGATCTCGCACGCGAGTCGCTGGTTCAACCCATTCGCGAAGCCCTCGCCAAAACCGAGACGCAGATCCGCAGCATCGAACGCGATCGCATCGATACCTTCGCCACCTTGAGGTCGCAGATCGAAGTTCTTGCGACCGGCCAAACCCTCTTGTCGCGCGAGACTCGGAATCTGGTGACGGCGCTGCGCCGCCCCGACGTCCGCGGCCAATGGGGCGAAATCACCTTGAAGCGGCTGGTGGAACTGTCGGGTATGAGCGCCCATGTCGATTTCACGGAGCAGCATCATCAGACCACGGAGTCCGGCGCGATCCGACCCGACATGATCGTGCACATGCCCGAGCGTCGCGACATCGTGGTTGACGTCAAGACGCCGTTGGATGCGTACCTGGCGGCGGTCGAAGCACGGGACGACGCGGAGCGCTCCGCCCAGCTGCGGCGCCACGCGCAGATCGTCGGGGCGCGCGTGCGCGAGTTGTCGTCCAAGCAGTACTGGTCGCAGTTCGAGGACAGTCCGGAATTCGTCGTGCTATTCCTGCCCGGCGATCAATTCCTGACCGCGGCGCTGCAGGAGAATCACTGCCTCATCGAAGAATCGTTGCGGCAGAACGTCATGCTCGCGACGCCCACGAGCCTGGTCGCGCTGCTGAAGACGGTCGCATACGGATGGAAACAGACGGTGCTGGCGGACAACGCGGCCGAGGTACGGCGTCTGGGAGAGGACTTGTACAAGCGCCTCGCGGTGTTCGGCGAGCACCTGGGCAGGCTCGGAAAGTCCTTGGGCGCCAGCGTCGACTCGTTCAACAAGGCGGTCGGATCGCTGGAACAACAGATATTGCCGGCCGCACGGCGGTTTCCCGATCTGGGACTGCGCGTCCAACGCGACCTGGAGGCCGTGGAACCCGTCGACAGTCTGACCCGCACGCCGCGCACTGCCGGCCAACTTCCCGTGGACGAGACGCATTCTGAGAACACTTGAAGAGCCGTATCGCAGCCGCGCAGTCCCGCCCGGAACCCCGCGCTACTGGAGCTGGCTGTTCGCGGCACCCGAAGCCCGCGGGCCGCTGCTCGGCATCTATGCGCTGATGGCCGAGTGGCAAGCGCTCACGGATCCCGGCACCGAGGCGGAAGTCGCGCGGATCAAACTCGCCTGGTGGCGGGACGAGATCAATCGGCTCGCTCGCGGATCTCCCCTGCATCCCATCTCCCGCTACCTCGCGACGCTCGGGAGGACGGCGGCGATCGACTGGTCGCTATTGGTGCATCCGGTGTCGGCTGCCGCGCAACAAGTCGCGGGTGCGCCTCTGGAACGGGCGGCCGAATTGCACGCGCATGCCGAGGCCCTCTTCGGCGCCCCGCTATTGCTGGCGGGCCAGCTCGGCGGGGCGTGCTCAAGCTCCGTGGCGGCCTGCATCGCCGCGCTGGCCGAGGCCCAGTACCTGGCACGGGCTCTGTCCGCCTACGGCCGCGAGGCGCGCGCCGGGCGCATCCTCTTCCCCGTCGACGAACTGCTGGCGGCGGGGGTGGACAACGATGACCTGGCAGCCCGCCATCCGCCCCCTCACTTAAATGCTTATCTGCAGCGAATGCGCGCGCATGCGGCGCGCCATTTCGCAGACGCGGCCGCGGCGCTCGCCCCGCAGGAACGGCCGCCGCTGCGCCACCTGTTGGTGCTGGCGACGCTTGGGGCGAAGCATTTGAATGCAGGCAGGCGCCGCGCCGGCACGGATTTTCGGCTGGCCGACCTGTATAACGCCTGGACCGCGGCGCGGCGCGCAGGCGCCGCCCGCTGACGCAACCTTCGGAGATTTCATGTCGATACCCAAAAACTTCACGCCGCCTGCCGGCCTGCTGGCCGAGCGGGTCGTCCTGGTCACCGGCGCAAGCAGCGGGCTGGGCCGTGCGCTCGCCATCGAGTGCGCGCGTGCCGGTGCCGCGGTGATCCTGTGCGGCCGGAACGCCGCCAGGCTGGACCGGGTCTACGATGAGATCGAATCGATGGGGGCACCGCAACCCGCCATTGCAACGCTCGATCTCGCGACCGCCACGGCAACCCACTACGACGCGCTGGCCGGCACCATCGAGACGGAGTTCGGTAAGCTTGACGGCTTGGTGCATACGGCCGGAGTCTTAGGCGATCGAACACCGCTCGAGCAATACGACGTACCCACTTGGTGCCGGGTGCTGCATGTGAACCTCACGGCGCCCTTCATCCTGACCCAGGTGTTGCTGCCGAGCCTGCGCAAAGGCCAGGACCCCTCCGTCATTTTCGTGAGCAGCGGAGTGGTGCGTGATTCGCGGCCGTTCTGGGGTGCCTATGCCGTGGCGAAGACCGGGCTGGAGTCGGTGCGCAGCATGTGGGCACAGGAACTCGACGGGGAACCCCGGATCCGCGTGAACAGCATCAATCCGGGCCGCATGCGCACGCCGATGCGCGCCGCGGCCTATCCGGCGGAAGATCCTGACACGTTGCCGACACCGGCGTCGGTCACGGGACCCTTTTTGTATTTATTGAGTGCCCTCGGCCGCGGCAACAGCGGCGAATACTTCGACGCCCAGTAACCTTGAGGAGCCTGTCCGTATGCCGATGCCCACACGCAACTCCTGCGCTCCCCGTGCCCTGGCGACGGCCGGTACCATCGTGACGGCGGCCCTCATGGCCGTGGCCGCGACTCTCGCGGCCGCACCCACGGCGCCAGCCGCCGAGGCGCCCGATCCCTTGAGACACTTCGAAGGCGAGTACGTGGCCGCAAATTTCCATTTTACATCGGGAGAAACGCTGCCCGAGCTGCGCATCCACTATACCGTGCTCGGGAAGCCGCACCGCGATGCGCATGGGCGCGTCGATAATGCAGTGCTCATCCTGCACGGCACGGGAGGATCCGGCCACAACTTCCTGACGGATAAGTTCAGCGGCGTTCTATTCGGGAAAGGACAGCTGCTCGACACGAACCGGTATTTCATCATCCTGCCGGACGGCGTCGGTCACGGACAGTCCAGCAGACCCAGCGACGGGCTGCACGCGCACTTTCCCCAGTATGACTATCAGGACATGGTGGCCGCGCAATATGCAATGGTCACTCAGGGGCTGCAGGTGGATCATCTGCGCCTGGTGATCGGAACCTCGATGGGGTGCATGCACACCTGGATGTGGGGGGAAAATCATCCGGACTTCGTCGACGCATTGATGCCGCTGGCGTGCCTGCCGGTGCCGATTGCCGGACGAAACCGGGTCTGGCGCGAGCTTCTCATCGATGCCATTCGCTCCGACCCGGATTGGCGGCAAGGCGAATACCGGACTCAGCCTGTGGGCGCCCTACGCACCGCGGCCGGCTTGTTGCTCATCGCCGGCAGCGCGCCGATCCAGATGCAGCTGGCGCTGCCGACCCGCGAGGCCGCCGACCAGTTCGTCGAGAAATATATGGATCGAGAACTGCAGGATTTGGATGCGAACGACCTCCTCTATCAAGTGAGCGCATCGCGCGACTACGACCCGTCCGCCGGACTCGAGAACATCCGTGCGCCGGTGATGTGGGTGAACTCGGCGGACGACTTCATAAACCCCCCGGATTTAGGCATCGCCGAGCGGGAAATCAAGCGCGTGCCGAAGGGCCGCTTCGTCTTGCTGCCGGCCTCGGATCAGACCCATGGACACGGCACGCATACGTGGGCCGCCGTGTGGCAGCAGTACCTGGGTCAACTGCTGGAGTCGTCGAAGCCTTAGTCCATTGGTAAAAGTCGCCTGCGGCGCTTTTGCGTGTTCAGCGCTCGTCCGCTTCCGGACCAGCGCCGCTCTCGGCCTGGTGGACCGCCTTCGCGGCATCGACCTCATTGACCAGTGCGTTGCGTTCGCCGGCCAACATGGCGCGTGAATGCCCGCGAGGCAGGTCGCGCGACAGGTGCACCGGCCCGAATCGAACCCGCATGAGGCGGCTGACGATGATGCCGCGGGCTGCCCACCAGTGGCGCACCTGCGCGGAGCGGGTGGCGCGCGCGGTCACGTTGAGCCAGTGATTGAAGCCCTCGCCGAACTGCGCATCCGCCTGCAGGATGGACATCGGATCGCCCTCGCAATCCGTGGCGCCGCGAAACTCCTCCACCAGCGTTTCATTCAACGGACCGCGCATCCGCAGCACGAAGTCGACGGTCAGGGCATGCGCACCCTGCGAAATCCGGTGTGCCCAGGATCCGTCATCGGTGAGAATCTCCAATCCGCCGTCCACGGGGGGCATCGGCTGAATCGCCAACCAACGGCCGCCCGAGCCGGGTAGATTCAAGAGCTGGGCGGCGCGAGAAGTTGCCGCCTTCAGGTCGAGCGCATCGCCCGGTGAACGATGAAACAACAAGATGCGCGCCGCCTTGTCCTTGGGAGCATGCAGGCGTACGGGGCGGCCATCCAGAGTGATCCGGTCGCGCGCGGCGAGTTTCGCGCCCAGCGCGGGCACCTCGCCGTTGATCTGCAATCGTCCTTCGCGAATCCAGCGCTCCACTTCGCGGCGCGAACCCACGCCGGCGGCCGAAAGCAGTTTCTGAATCCGCTCCAGTTGCGGAGGTTCCTTGCGCTGGCCCCGGACCGCCGGCTGTTTCCGAGGCGGACGCGGCCGCATCAAAATTGATCGTCGTCAGCACCGCGCGCGACCAATCCGTGAGGGCGGTGTTGCCCCGAAGACGCGTCCAACTCCTCGTCATCGGCGGCCGCATCATCGGCGGGCGGCTCGTCGCCAGGGTCGTCCGCCAAGGAATCGTCGCCTGCCGCCTCGCCCGTGGAACCGGCAGCCGCAGCAGAATCAGCGGTGACCGCTTCCGCCGGGGCCACGGGATCCGCGCCCGGCAAACTCAATTGCACGCGTAGATCCTCGAGTTCCTTGAGCTGCGCCAGAGTCGGCAGATCGTCGAGCTTTTGCAGGCTGAAATAATCCAGAAAATCGCGCGTCGTACCCAACAATTCCGGCTTTCCCGGCACGTCGCGATGGCCGACGACGCGGATCCAGCTGCGTTCGAGCAGGGTCTTGATGATGTTGGGATTCACGGTGACGCCGCGGATCTGCTCGATTTCTCCGCGCGTGATCGGCTGCCGGTAAGCGACCAAAGCCAGCGTTTCGAGCAAGGCACGCGAATATTTCGTCGGGCGCTCCTGCCACAATCGCGACACCGGCTGCGCCACCGACGCTCTGATCTGGATCCGATAGCCGCTCGCCACCTCCACCAGTTCAAGTCCGCGGTTTTCATACTCGGAACGCAGGGCTTCGATGGCAGCCCGAATCTCGTCCGCGTTCGAGCCGTCGCGCTCGTCGAACAGCGTCACCAGTTCATCAGAGGCGAGGGGACGTCCTGCCGCGAGCAGTGCAGCTTCGATCACATTTCGAACGTACTGGTCATTCATTTCAAAATCTCGCGCAAGGTTAGTTTGGCGGTGCGGCGTCGGCGGAGCCCTCGTCGGGCACCACTTTGAGGTGTCGGGGGGGACTGCCGAGGCGTACGTGCAGCGGCGCGTAGGGTTCTGCCTGGACGATTTCGATCAACCCTTCGCGGAGCAATTCGAGGATGGCGACGAAGGTCACCGTGACGCCGCGGCGGCCCTCATCAGACCGGAACAGGCGCACGAAATCCACGAACGCGGACGCCGTCAACGCCGACAGCACGTCCGTCATGCGCTGGCGCACAGAGAGCGGCTCGCGCTGGACGTGGTGATGCGCGAACATATCGTTGCGCGCCAGCACGTCTTGAAATGCCAGCAGCATTTCCTGCAGCGTCACCTGCGGGGCGATGCGCACCACTTTTCGATCGACCAGGTCCGCCGACGCGACCCAGGTGTCTCGTTCCAATCGCGCCATCCGATCAATGCCTTCGGCAGCGCGCTTGAAGCGTTCGTATTCTTGCAGACGGCGCACCAGCTCCGCGCGCGGATCGGCTTCGTCGGCCGCGTCCTCGCTGTGCAGACGCGGCAGTAGCATGCGCGACTTCACCTCGGCGAGCGTCGCCGCCATGAGCAGGTATTCGCCCGCCAACTCGAGCTGCAGCACCTGCATCAATTCGATGTAGCGCATGTACTGGCGCGTGATCTCGGCGATCGGAATGTCGAGAATGTCGAGGTTTTGCCGCCGTATGAGATACAGCAGCATGTCGAGCGGCCCTTCGAAGGCCTCGAGGAAGACCTCGAGCGCCTGCGGCGGAATATACAGGTCGCGGGGTATCTCGGTGACGGGCTGGCCGTCCACCATCGCAAACGGCATCTCGCCTTGCGCGGGCGCAGGTTCCCGCGCTGCCTTCGCAGGCGCCGTCGCAGCCTCGTTGTGCACGATCCGGAGCTCGGGTTTCATCTGTAATTCATCGCCATGGCTTGACGTACCGCATCCAGCGTGTCGCGCGCCGCTGCGCGCGCCCGCTCGCACCCTTCGGCGATAATACCGCGTACCAATTCCGGATTCTCCTCGAACTCCTGCGCTCGCTTCGAAATGGCCGAGACCTCCGCGACGATCGTCTCGATCAATGGCGCTTTGCAGTCCAAGCAGCCGATGCCGGCGGTGCGGCAACCCTGTTGCACCCAGGCCTGCGTCTCCGGCGTCGAATACACCTTGTGCAAATCCCACACGGGACACTTGTCCGGATCACCCGGATCGGTGCGCCGGACGCGCGCCGGATCGGTCTGCATGGCCTTCAGTTTCTTGACGATGGAATCGGGTTCTTCGCGAAGACCGATGGTGTTGCCGTAGGACTTCGACATTTTGCGGCCGTCCAAGCCGGGCACCTTGGGCGTCGCGGTGAGTAGCACTTCGGGTTCGGGCAGGATGGCGATGCCGGTGCCCTCGAGGAAGCCGAACAGGCGATCGCGATCGGCCACGGTGAGCCGCGCGTTCGACTCAACCAGCGCGCGCCCTCGGGCGAGCGCATCGCCGTCGCCCTTCTCCTGGAACTCCTTGCGCAGCATGCGGTACATGGCCGAATTCCTCGATCCCAGGCTTTTGATGGCCTTTTCGACCTTCCGCTCGAATTCCGGCTCGCGGCCGTAAATGTGATTGAAGCGCCGCGCCACCTCGCGCGTGATCTCCACGTGGGCTACCTGGTCTTCGCCGACGGGCACGTATTGGGACCTGTACAGCAGGATATCGGCGCTCTGCAGCAGCGGATAGCCGAGAAAACCGTACGTGGACAGATCGCGATCGGCTAGTTGCGCCTGCTGATCCTTGTAGGACGGAACCCGTTCCAACCATCCCAGCGGAGTAATCATCGACAGCAGCAGGTGCAATTCCGCATGCTCGGGAACCTTGGACTGGAGGAACAGCGTTGCCACACCCGGATTGAGCCCGGCTGCCAGCCAATCGACGGCCATCGTCCACACATACTCCTCGAGCTTCGAGGTGTCTTCGTATCCCGTCGTGAGCGCGTGCCAGTCGGCGATGAAGAAATAGCACTCGTATTGGTACTGCAGTTCGATCCAATTCTTGAGCGCGCCATGGTAGTTGCCGAGATGCAGCATTCCGCTGGGGCGCATGCCGGAGAGAACGCGTCGATTCTGGATGGGGCCGCTCATGCGGGCGAACCCAGAAGAACCGTGATGACGCGCGCCATCATCCGGTACGCGGGTTCGAACAGCCAGTCGAGCCAGCGCATCACGGACAAACCGAGCACCAAGAACAAACCCACAGGTTCGATTTTCTCCAAGCGGACTCCCCAACGCTGCGGCAGTAATCCGGCCAAGACCCTGCCGCCGTCCAGCGGCGGCACCGGCAGAAGGTTGAACAGCGCCAAGATCACGTTGCCCCAAATGCCGGCTTGCGCCATTTTGGCAATCCAGAACCTGAGTGTCTCGTTGCCGTCAATGCGCGCCACGGCCCACAAGATACCGCACCAGATCACGGCCATCGCTAGGTTGGCCAGCGGGCCCGCGAGCGCCACCAGCACCATGCCGACGCGCGGATGACGCAGCGCACTGGCAGCCACCGGGACGGGTTTCGCCCAGCCGATGAGAGGCCCGCCGATCGCGAGCAGCACTCCCGGGACGAGCACGGTTCCGACCGGATCGATATGCCGCAACGGATTGAGGCTCAAGCGCCCAAGCATCTGGGCGGTACGATCTCCGAAGAGCCGCGCGGTCCATCCATGCGCCACCTCGTGCAGCGTGATCGCAAACAGCGCGGGAATTGCCCAATATGAGATCTTCGTAAGAAATTCAGATAAATCCAATGCTTGCACTCGCTATTTAACAGTAAACACGAGCTAGCGTGCCCGCATTGCCGCGCATTATACGGTTGCCGGGTCCGCAAAGGGGGTGACGTCGCCACGGCCCACCCGCACGATGACGGCGCGGTCGCCCGACAGATCGATCACCGAGGTTGGAGTCAACCCGCAATTGCCGCCGTCCAACACCATATCGACGCTGTGCTCGAGGCGCTCGTAGATCTCCTTCGCATCGGTCCGCGGCAGGTCCTCGCCCGGCAATAGTAGAGTCGAACTCATGACCGGCTCGCCCAACTCGGTGAGCAACAAAGCCGTCACCGGGTGATCCGGCACCCGCAGCCCGATGGTACCGCGCCGCTCATGCTTCAGTCGGCGCGGAGTTTCGCGCGAGGCCTTGAGCAGGAACGTGTAGGGCCCAGGAGTGTGCGCCCGCAGCAGCCGGTACTGAGAGTTGTCCACCACGGCATATTTCCCGACGTCGGCAAGGTCGCGGCATACCAGGGTAAAATGGTGGTTGCGGTCCGTCTGACGGATCTCCCGAATGCGCTCCAACGCCGCTTTGTCGCCGATGTGACAGCCGAGCGCATAGCAGGAATCCGTGGGGTAGACGATCACGCCGCCGGACCGCAATACCTCGACCGCTTGCCGGATGAAACGGCGCTGCGGAGAAACCTGGTGCAGTTGTAAATAGATACTCATGTCGGTCCGCTATGATACCGGCATGAATCAACTCCTCGAATGGTCCCCGCTCGTCATATTTTTCGTGGTCTTCAAGCTCTACGGCATTTACTGGGCGACCGCGTCGCTCATGGTCACTTGTGTCGCCCTGATGATCGTGCATCGGATACGCGCCGGCCGCTTCAAAACCATGCATGTCGCCACCGCCTGTATCGTACTGGTCCTCGGCACCGCGACACTGCTGCTGCACGACAAGCGTTTCATCCAATGGAAGCCCACCGTCTTGCTGGGTGCGGCAGCGCTCGCCTTCTTGGGAAGTACCGTCATCGGGCAACGGCCGCTGGCGCGGCGCCTATTGGAAAATGTATTCAGCGAGCCTCTGGACTTGTCGCGGCATACCTGGACGCTCATCAATTTAGGATGGGCGCTTTGGTTCGCGGTGCTCGCCGCGGCCAATATCTACATCGCCTGGAACTTCCCGGAGAGCGTTTGGGTCAATTTCAAAGTGTTCGGCATTACCATCGCGATGCTGATTTTCATGATTCCGCAGGTCATCTGGCTGCACGGAAAGACCGCAGCCGCAACGGCGGAGGGCGGGACGTGACGGCCGAGGCGCCGGCAGAATCGGCCTTCGCGACTCGTGAACAGCGGTTGCGACAGCGCCTCGAGGCCCGCTTCGCCCCGCTCGAACTCGTGATCGAGGACGAAAGCCGCTTCCACGCGGGCCATGCCGGCGCGGCCGGCGGCCACGGTCATTACCGGGTGCGCATCGTGGCCGATGCCTTTCGCGGGGTGGGCCCGGTCGCCCGTCATCGCCTGGTCTACGCGGCCGTCGGCGACATGCTGCAAACCGATATCCATGCGCTCGCCATCGACGCATCTCCTCCTCAAACTGGAGACAAAGCCCGGTAAAGGCTAAACTGCCGCCCCCGGGCGCGCCGGCCACGTCGGCCAAAGTCGCTTTTACCTTCGTAGAGGATGCAAATGACTCAATTTCTTCGTACACCGTGGCACCTACTGTCCACCGTGGCAGCCATCGGTGTGTTGCTGACTGCCTGCAACAAAGGACAGCAGGCGGCGGCTCCGGCAATTGCCGACGCTTCTGCGGCTCCGTCCGTAGCGGTCGTCAACGGCGTTGCCATTCCCCGCGCCGATTACGATGCCTTCTTGAAGAACCTGCTGCAGGGAAAGCCGGTGCCACCCGATCTGACCGCCGAACAGAAGAACCAGGTGCTGGACGAGTTGATTACCATGCAGCTGGTTTCCACCCAGGCCGTCAAGGATGGCGTGGACAAGGATCCGGAGGTTGCGGCCAATCTCGACGTCTTGCGCATGCGCATCCTGTCCGACGGCGAATCGCAGAAGTTCCTCAAGGGCAAAGAGCCCACCGATGCGGAATTGCATGCGGAATATGACAGCGACATTGCCGCGATGGACAAGACCGAATACCACGCCCGGCACATTCTGGTGCCGACCAAGGAAAAGGCCGAGCAACTGATCAAGAAGCTCAAGGGCGGCGCCAAGTTCGAGGACGTGGCCAAGGCCGAGTCCACCGATAATTCCAAGACCAGCGGTGGCGACCTGGGTTGGTTCACGGCCACACGCATGGTGAAGCCGTTCGGCGGACGCGGTGAAAGCCTTGAAGAAAGGCGAGACGACGCCCGAGCCGGTACAAACGCAGTACGGCTGGCACATCATCCAACTGGAAGATACTCGCGAGGTCACGCCGCCGCCCGTTCGACCAGGTCAAGGCGCAAGTCACCAAGAACCTGATCCAGAAGAAGCTTGTGGCCTACGTCGAAGACATGAAGAAGACCGCGAAGATCGACAAGAAACCGCTGTAAGGCGGCAGCAGGAATGTAAGGCGGCAGCACGAACCGGTTCCGGTCACGGGAAATTCTCGGATGGGTTTTCTCAGCTGGCGGGCCCTCGGGGCCCGCTACTGTTTCAGCAGTTCGAGGAATGCCGGTTCGTCGAGGACCGTGACTCCCAAGCCCTGGGCTCTCTTCAGTTTGGAGCCGGCCTCCGCACCCGCGACGACATAATGCGTCTTCTTCGAGACGCTGCCGCTGACCTTGCCGCCGCGCGCGATGATCGCCTCCTGCGCCGCGTCGCGCGTGAGAGTATCGAGTGTTCCTGTCAAGACGAAGGTCTTTCCCGCAAGCGTCCCCTGCGAGGTCCCGCCGCCGAGCGCCGGCCACGTGATGCCGCTCGCCAGCAACCGATCGACGATCGCTCGGTTCTCCGCATCAGCGAAGTACGCCGCGACATTCGCCGCCACCACGGGCCCCACGTCGGGGACACGCTGGATCTCCTCGGCGGAGGCACTGCGCAACGCCGCCACATCCCGAAAGTGCTGCGCCAGTCCCAATGCGGTCGCTTCCCCCACATCCCGTATGCCCAGCGCATACAGAAAGCGGGGTAAACTCGTGTGCTTCGCCGCAGCGATGGCGGCGTGCAGCTTTTGCGCGGACTTTTCCGCCATACGCTCCAACGTCGCGAGCTGCGCCTGCTCGAGGTCGAACAGATCCGCCGGAGTCCTCACCCAGTCGCGCTCCACCAATTGGTCGACGAGCTTGTCGCCCAACCCTTGAATATCGAGCGCGCGGCGGCTGGCAAAATGCTTGATCTCTTCGCGCCGCTGCGCCGCGCAGATCCGGCCGCCGGTGCAGCGGGCAACCGCCTGCTCCTCTTCGCGAACCACCGGGGATCCGCATACCGGGCACACCGCGGGCAACTCGACCAGGGTCGCGCCCTCGGGGCGCCGTTCGGGCATCACCCGCACGACCTCCGGTATCACATCCCCGGCGCGGCGGATCACCACCGTGTCCCCCACGCGCACGTCCTTGCGCGTCAATTCGCCCATGTTGTGCAGGGTCGCGTTGCTGACGGTCACGCCGCCCACGAAGACCGGCTGCAGCCGCGCCACCGGCGTCAGCGCGCCCGTGCGTCCGACTTGAAATTCGATCCCGCGGATCGTCGTCAATGCCTCTTCGGCGGGGAATTTGTGGGCAATGGCCCAACGCGGCGCCCGCGAAACGAAGCCCAGCCGCCGCTGCAAGGTGACGTCGTCGACCTTGTACACGACGCCGTCGATCTGATACGGCAACGTGGCACGCGCCTCGCCCATGGTCCGGTAGTATTCGAGACAGCCTTCGATGGATTCGACCACGCGGGACTGCGGACAAATCTTGAATCCCCAGCGCCGCAGTTGTTGCAGCGTCGCGCCGTGGTGGTTCGGCAGCTCACCGCCCTCGACGTAGCCGATCCCATAGATGAACACGTCCAAAGGACGGGCCGCAGTCAATCGCGGATCGAGCTGGCGCAGGCTGCCCGCCGCGGCGTTGCGCGGGTTGATGTAGGGCTTATCGCCGCGCGCCGCCGCCTCGCTGTTGAAGCGCTCGAAGCCCGCGAGCGGCATGAAGACTTCGCCGCGCACCTCGAGCATTTTCGGTGCATCCGTGGTGCGCAGCTTCAAGGGCAACGCCGCAATGGTCTTCAAGTTCTGCGTGATGTCCTCGCCGGTTTCGCCGTCCCCGCGGGTAGCGCCCTGGACGAACGCGCCGTTCTCGTATAACGCGCTGATCGCCAGACCGTCGAGTTTGGGCTCCGCCGAGTAGCGGATGACGGCTTCGTCCTCGAGGCGCTCGCGTATTCTGCGGTCGAAGTCGCGCACCTCCTGTTCGCTGAAGGCATTGTCGAGCGACAACATGGCGATTCGATGCCGTACCGCGCCGAACGCCGCGACCGGCGCCGCGCCGACGCGTTGCGACGGCGAGTCCTTCGTGAGCAATTGCGGGTACTGCGCTTCGATGCCCCGCAGTTCGACCATGAGCTTGTCGTACTCGGCGTCGGGAACCTCCGGATCATCCAGGGCGTGGTAGCGGTAGTTATAGCGCTCCAATAACTCGCGCAACTGCGCGGCGCGGCGCGCCGCCGCCTGTTCCGCCGCTTGAGGCTTGGGTCGGCCCACGGGCTTCAAGGCGGGGTCAGCAGAGCTTGAAAGCGCGCGACGTCCTGGCGCAGCGCCTCGGCCCGCTGCATGGACAGAGGGGCCCCGTGGGAATCTTGGATGGTGCCGTGCAAAGTTGCCGCCAGCTCCCCAGCCGTTTCGATGACCGCATCGAGCGTCTGCAACGGCGGGAGCGGACCCGGCAATACCGCAAACAGCGTCAAGCCCCGAAATTCCTCCTGCGGCATCTTCGCCAAATTGAACACTCCGGGCTCCACCAGGCTGGCGGCGCAGAACAGGGTCCGGCCATCGCTGTGCTTGCGATGAAACACGTTATAGCGGCCATGCGCCAATCCGTGATTCTCGAGCGCGCCCATCAGCTCCAAGCCGGTCCAACGGGTCTCGCCAGGCGCGCACACTCGAATGGAGACGATGCGCTGCGTCTCACTGGCGTTGTCGAGCTGCGGTGCGCCGCGCGCCGACGCGGGATCGATCCCGCGCACTGCCGTAGGCTCGTCCCGGCTCGGCTCCCCGTTCACCCGCTCGTCGACGGGCTCGGGAGGTGGCGGTGCCAATCGGTGTGCTGACTGTTCATCGTCTGCAATGCCGAGATCCAGCGTCTCATCGAGCGGGTCGGCACGCGCCGTCATCGGCAGGTCGGCGAGTTGGACCGAGTCGAATTGGGCGGTGCGAATGCTCAACGGCTCGAGCGGCGATACACCCCAATCGCGCGACCCTTCGTGGCCACGGGGTTCCGTCGGGTCCGGTTCAGCATCGACCACCGCCGCGCGGACCGGCACGGTGGAAGAACTCATCGTCGACTCGCGCAACTCCGCATTTCCCGCAGCCTGACGCGAACGCCGCGCACCCCACCACCAGATCCCCGCGAGCAGCAGGGCGCTCAGCGCCGCCAGGATGAAACGAAGTTCGGCCGCCAAGATGCCCTACATCGCCGCCATGCGCACGGCTTCGTCCACGTCCACCGCCACGAGCCGGGACACGCCGGGCTCGTTCATCGTGACGCCAACCAGCTGCGACGCCAGCTCCATGGTGCTCTTGTTGTGTGTGATGAATATGAACTGCACGCTGCTCGACATATCCCGCACGATGTCGCAGAAGCGCCCGACATTGTTCTCATCGAGCGGCGCATCCACCTCGTCCAGCAGGCAGAACGGCGCGGGATTCAAGTCGAAAATCGCGAAGACCAGCGCGACCGCGGTCAAGGCCTTCTCGCCGCCGGAAAGCTGGCTGATCGTGCTGTTGCGCTTGCCGGGCGGGCGCGCCATCACCGAGACCCCGGCCACCTCCGACTCCTCGCCAGTCAGCTCGAGATAGGCATGTCCGCCGCCGAACAAGCGCGGAAACTTCTCCTTGAGTCCGGCATTGACCCGGTCGAACGTGTCCTGGAAGCGGGTGCGAGTTTCGCGATCGATCTTCCGCATCGCCGACTCCAAAGTCTCCAACGCATCCGTGAGGTCCTTGCATTGACGGTCGAGATACTCCTTGCGCTCCGACTGCTCCTTGAACTCCCCGATCGCCGCGAGATTCACCTGCCCAAGGCGTTCGATTTTCGACTTGGTCTCATCGAGCTCCGACTCCCAGGCCGCCACCGATGCTTCCGGCGTGAGCTGCGCGACCAAGTCAGCCAGTGCGAAACCGGCCGCGGATAACTGCTCGGCCACGGTCTCGCGCCGCACGCGGACTTGCTGCGCGGCCAGGCGCGTGTCGTCCATGGCCGCACGGGCGGCCTCGACCCGCTCCTCGATGCCGCCGCGGAGCGTTTCCCGATCGCGCAACACCGCATCCAATTCATCGCTCGCGATTCTCGCCGCGTGCAGTTCGCCCTCGATCTGTACGCGAACCTGCAGCGCCGATTCGATCTGTTCCTGCAATGCGGCGAGCGGCGCCTCGCCTTCGGCGAGCTGTGCGGCCAGTTCATCGCGGCGCAGCGCCAGCCCTTCGAGCTGCTTCTCGACACGCGCCAGCGTCGTGGTCAGCGACGCATGGGAGGAGCGTCGCGATTCAACCTGCAGTGCCAGGTCGCGCGCGGCCGTCTGCACCGTCTGAGCCGCTGTCCGGGCGGCGGTCTGCTCGCCGCGCAGGCGTTCGCGTTCCTGTTCGAGTACCAACCTCCTCGGCTCCAGGGCGGCAAGAGCCTCAATCGCCAATCCCATGCGCGCGCGTGCGGCGCGCAGATCCGCTTCGGCGCGTTCCAGTTCCGCCCGCACGTCCGCGAGTCCCGTCTCGAGCGCATCTAGGCGCCGTGCGGCATCCGCGGTCCGTGCCTGGGCGGCATCGAGCGCGGCGCGCCGGTCGACCTGCTCCCGATGCAGGCGGTTGACGTCGGTTTGCAGCCGGTCGCGACGGTCCTCGTGTTCGCGTACCAGCTCGCGCGTGAGTTCAAGCCGGTGTTCGGAATCCTTGACTTCGCCGGCCAACCGGCTGACCTGCGAAGCAATGTCGCGCAACGATTCTTCGCGCTCGATGACGCCGGTGTGGGGGTCCTGATCGCGCGACAACCGCAGCCAATCGGGGCCCAACCACACTCCGTCGCGGGTAACCACGGACTGCCCTGCCGTCAGCCGCCGCCGCCGTCCCAGCGCCTCGCCCAACGTGTCCGCGGTGAATACCGACGACAGTACCGAGCCGAGCACGGCCGCCCCCTGCACCTTGGCCTGCAGCGAGGCGGCATCGGGCGACCCCGCGGCGTCCGCGCTGATCGTCACCATGGCCAAATGGCCGCCGTCGAAGCTGCCGAGCACGTCTGCAATGCCGTCGAGGCCATCGACGCACACCGCCTCGAGATAGGACCCGAGAACGGTCTCCACCGCCCTCTCCCAGCCGCGGTCGACCCGCAGCTGCTGTGCGACGCGAGGCTGATGATCCAGCGCCTGTGCCTTCAGCCATTGCGTCACCTTGCCGGAAACCTTGCCGAGTGCAGCCTGCTGCAAGGCTTCCGTGGACACCTGCGTGCCCAAAGCCTCCTGCCACTTGGCGCGCAAGGCGTTGAGAGCCTGCGTCTGCGCCCGCTCCCGGTCGCGCGCCACGGACAGTTCCGCCAGTAATTCCTGCAATTCGGCCGCCGCCTTCTGACCGGCATCACGCGAAGCCGCCGCTTGGGCCTCGAGCGCCTCCAGCGACACGGCAGGCTGCACCTGCGCGAGGACCAGGCGTTCCGCCTCCTGGCGCTCCTGCTGCTGCAGCAAGCGGCGCTGCTGATTCTCGAGCTGTTCGATTCGCGCGCGTTCCACCTGGGTTTCGCGTTGGCCCTGCGCGACCGCTTGCGAATGCTCGTCCCAGGTGTGCTGCCATTCGCCGAGCGCTTGTTCCGAACGCACCAACAGATCCGACGCACTGCGCTCTTCGGCGTGCGCCGCGTCGAGACTCGGTATCATCGCGGCAAGTTCGGCGCTCAAGCCCTCGAGAGACGCAAGATCGCGCTGAATCACGCCGGTGAGATCTTGGACCTGCGCCTGCGACTGGGCGAGATCGGCGGTTTGGCGCTGGCGCAATTCACGGGCGTGCGCGATGCTCTGCTCGATGCGCGTCACTTCCGAGCCCGCGCCGTAGAAGCGCGCCTGAGTCTCGCGGAGCGCCTCGGCCTTGGAAGATTGATCGACGCGGATCTGCTCGATCTCCGCTTCGGCATGCCGAAGATCCGCCAACACCGCCTGCAGAGCCGTCTCGCAGTGCTGCATAGCCGCATCCCGAACGACTGCTTCCGCGTCCAAACTTTGCAGGCGCAGCGCCAGCAGCTCCGCCTGCAGCTTCCGCTCCTCCTCCTTGAGCGTCTGATAGCGGCGAGCGGTCGCCGCTTGCCGCTGCAGATGGCGGATCTGTTTATCGACCTCGTCGCGTAAATCCTTCAGACGATCCAGATTCTCGCGCGTCTGGGCGATGCGATTTTCGGTTTCCCGCCGGCGTTCCTTGTAGCGCGAGATTCCGGCGGCCTCCTCCAGGAATGCCCGCAGATCGTCGGGTCGGGCCTCGATGACCCGCGAGATCATCCCTTGCTCGATGATGGCGTAACTGCGCGACCCCAAGCCGGTGCCGAGGAACAGCTGCGTGATGTCCTTGCGGCGCACCTTCGTGCCGTTGATGAAGTAGTCCGACGTGCCGTCGCGGCTCACCGCCCGCCGCAGCGACACCTCGTTATAGCTCGCGTAGGCGCCGCCGATCTTGCCCTCGGAGTTGTCGAACACCAGTTCCACCGACGCCGCGCCCAAAGGCTTGCGGGTCGCGGAGCCGTTGAAAATGACGTCGGCCATCGAATCGCCGCGCAGGTGCTTCGCGGAGATCTCGCCCATGACCCATCGCACGGCATCGATGATGTTCGACTTGCCGCATCCGTTCGGACCGACGACGCCCGTGAGGCTGCTCGGAAACGTCACCGTGGTCGGGTCGACGAATGATTTGAAGCCGGCGATCTTGAGTTTCGTTAAGCGCATCAGTATTACAACCTTGAGATCGGGCATCGGGCAGCGGCATGGGATCGCGCCGCGAGCGTTTGGCCGCGAACGTGGCGCGTAGTGTAAAGTAAACGTCACTTTCGTAAACCCCTGGTGGCCAGGCGCCTAGCTCATGACCGAACCCAGCCGATCTTTGGAAACCTTCGAGAACCCCGCCCCCGCCAGGGACTACACCATCCGGATGACGATCCCTGAGTTCAGCTGCCTGTGCCCGAAAACCGGACAACCGGACTTTGCCACCCTGAAACTCGAGTACGTACCGGACGCGCGTGCGTGGAACTCAAGGCGTTGAAGCTGTATATTTGGTCGTTCCGCGACCGCGGCGCGTTCCACGAGGCCGTGACCAACGAGATACTGCAGGACTGTCGACGCGACGGCCCCCCGGTTCCTGCGCCTGACCGCCGAATTCAACGTCCGGGGCGGCATTTACACCACCGTCGTGGC
Source organism: uncultured Gammaproteobacteria bacterium (assembly GCA_963799885.1). GTDB lineage: Bacteria > Pseudomonadota > Gammaproteobacteria > Steroidobacterales > Steroidobacteraceae > Bog-1198. Next base: position 408,056 of record CAWCYX010000012.1, read on the forward strand.
CGAACACCGCAAATCGGGCTGGGTTGCCGCCCCAACCACCGCCCTGCCCTAGGCCGGAAGCCGGCCGAAGGGCGCCTTGCACGCCGCGGGCCGGCTAGCGCCGCGGGCTCCAAGTCTTTGTCTTTTCAATCATAGGGTTAGATAAATAAAATAAGTTAGGCCGTACGGCCTGTACAGGCGGGTGGGCGCCGGTATAATCGCGCGCTCTTTCATAAAGAGGCGGAGACGGTAAATGCCCTCGAAAAAACCGACCAAAGCGGCTAAAAAGCCAGGAAAGGCGACCCCAGGGAAGGCTAGTCACAAAGCTGCTGCGCCCGAAAAAGGCAGCGCGACCGCTGCTCAAGCACACGCCCATGACCGCCACATCGAAGGTAACAGTGAAACCGAACAAACCAGTTCCAAAACCTGCGGCCGCGAAACCCGCCGCCGTCAAAGCGGACCGCGCCAAACCCACACCGGTCAAGCCGGCAGCGTCAAGCCCGCGGCCATGAAACCCGCGGCAATCGAACCAGAGTCGAAGCTCCATGATGCCGAGATCAAGACAAGCATGCACCCATCAAATTCGACACGCGTCCGCTGGTGATGCCGACGCGTCCCGCCCAGAACGACGACGACGGCGACGTCGATCCCTCTGTTTCCGCGAGCCTGTTGGCGGGCCCTCGCAATGTGAAGCCATATATTGCTCGCCGCGGCGAGCAATACATGAACAAGGAGCAGTTGGAGCACTTCGCTCGCATCCTGCAGAACTGGAAGCGCGACCTGATGGTCGAAGTCGACCGCACCGTGCTTCACATGAAGGACGAGGCTGCCAATTTTCCCGATCCGAACGACCGCGCGACGCAGGAAGAGGAGTTCAGCCTCGAACTGCGCACGCGCGATCGCGAACGCAAGCTGATCCGCAAAATCGACGAGGCCTTGAAGCGCATCGAAGACGGCTCCTACGGCTACTGCCTGGAGACCGGCGAGGAGATCGGCATCAAGCGCCTCGAAGCACGGCCCGTGGCGACGCTGTCGGTTGAAGCTCAGGAACGGCGTGAACGCCGCGAAAAGCAGTACGGCGACCGCGACGACCGATACCGCTGACGCCGCACGCGCCGGGCTGCGAGTCTACGTCGGCCGCTTCGCGCCCTCGCCGACCGGCGATCTTCACTTGGGCTCGCTGTATACCGCCGCAGCGAGCTTCCTCGACGCTCGCGCCAACGGCGGCAGCTGGCTGGTGCGCGTCGAGGATTTGGACAGCCCGCGCGTGGTGCCGGGATCCGCCGACGCAATACTTCGGACCCTGAATCGGTTCGGCCTCGAATGGGACGGTGAGGTGGTACGCCAGAGCACTCGCGCCGATCGATATGCGGCGGCGCTCGACCAGCTGCGTGCGCACGGATTGACGTTCCAATGTTCATGCAGTCGATTGCAACTGGCGGATGACGAGCGCTATCCGGGCCACTGCCGCAACGGTCCCTTGAAGCCGGGCATTCCCTGCGCGACGCGAGTTCGCGTGGACGACGCCACTGTGCAGTTCACCGATCGCATTCAGGGGACGTTCCGCCAGAATGTTGCAGCCGCTGTCGGCGACATGCTGGTGCGACGCCGCGACCAGCTGTTCGCGTACGTGTTGGCCGTCGTGGTCGACGATGCGGCACAGAATGTCACGCATGTGGTGAGGGGCGCGGACCTCCTGGACAACACCCCACGGCAGATATATCTGCAGCGACTGCTGGGGCTGAAGACGCCGGACTACGCCCACGCTCCGCTGCTCACGGAGCCCGACGGTAAGAAGCTCGCCAAATCCTCGCGCAGCGTTCAACTGGACGCGAACACGCCGCTACCGCTCATCATCAAGGTCTTCGATTTGCTCAACCTGTCGCCGCCCCGGGAACTCGCACTGGCGACAGTCCCGGAAGCCTGGAGCTGGGCTGTCCACCGGTGGAAAGTCGATCGCGTCCCCAAGCGCCTGACGTCCCGTTTAGAGCGCTAAAGTGCACGAATATGCATATTCCATTCCCAAACTCAGGATTTCGAATCCGGGTTTGCCTTCGCGCTGCATTGCGCTATCCTTTGTCGAGATTATCGAGGGAATGAAAATCATTGGTATCGGCACGTACCGGCATTCTTCGGTCCCGCGTCGACCACCCACGAGCGAGCAGCCCCATGAGCGAACCGCGAGTGATTAAGAAGTATCCGAACCGTCGGCTGTACGACACCGTCGAGAGCCGTTATATAACGCTGGCTGATGTGCGACGCTTGGTCGTCGAGCGAATCGATTTCGTCGTCGTCGACAAGAAGAACAGCGCCGACATCACGCGCAGCATTCTGCTGCAGGTAATCGCCGAACAGGAGCATCTGCCCGAACCCATATTGAGCCAGGATTTCATGGTCAATGTGATCCGTTCATATGGTAGCGGCGCGCAGGCACAGGTCGGCGGCCATCTGGATCAGGCTATGCGTCAATTCGTGAGCCAATTGCCGCCGCCCGTGCGCGAGCGTGTCAAATCGTTCACGTCGACGCGTCCACCCGAAGACGGCTACAAGTCGCTGTCTCCGGTACGCGAGGCGACCAACCTCGGTAAGTGACGGTCGCCGAGCCGCTGCGCTAGGCCTGGGCGACCGGGGTGCCTGGCTGCGTCCGCTAGGCGGCGTCCACGTTGCGCATCGACAAGCGCACGCGGCCCTGGCGATCGACCTCGAGCACCTTGACCCGCACCACATCGCCTTCCTTGAGCTTGTCGCCGACACGCTCGACCCGCTCTTCGGAAATCTGTGAGATGTGTACCAATCCGTCGCGCCCCGGAAGGATGGTCACGAATGCGCCGAAATCCATCAACCGGGCCACCTTACCCTCGTACACGCGGCCTACTTCGATATCGGCGGTGATGAGTTCGATGCGACGTTGGGCCTCGCGGCCGGCCGCACCTTGCACCGACGCGATTTTCACCGTGCCGTCGTTTTCAATGTCGATCGAAGTGCCCGTCTCTTCGGTGATCTGACGGATCACGGCACCGCCCTTGCCGATGACGTCGCGGATTTTCTCCGGATCGATCTTCAGGGTGATGATGGTAGGCGCCCACTCGGACATGTTTTCGCGGGGCTTGGAGAGCACCTTGTTCATTTCGTCCAGGATGTGCAGCCGGCCGCTCTTCGCCTGATCCAGGGCAACCTTCATGATCTCGCGCGTGATGCTCGTGATCTTGATGTCCATCTGCAGCGCGGTGATACCGTCTTTGGTGCCGGCCACTTTGAAATCCATATCGCCGAGATGATCCTCATCGCCCAAAATATCGGTGAGTACCTGGAAGCGCGAGCCTTCCTTGACCAGTCCCATGGCCACGCCGGCAACCGGCGCCTTGATTGGCACACCCGCGTCCATCAACGCAAGACTGCTGCCGCAAACCGACGCCATCGAACTCGACCCGTTCGATTCGAGGATCTCCGATACGACGCGGATCACGTATGGGAACTTCTCGACGCCGGGCATCACGGCCTTCACTCCGCGCTTGGCCAGGTTGCCGTGTCCGATCTCGCGCCGCTTCGGCGACCCATCATGCCGGTCTCGCCGACGCTGAACGGAGGGAAGTTGTAATGCAGCATGAACGGCTCTTTGCGTTCACCGGTCAAGCCGTCGATGATCTGCGCATCGCGGCCCGTGCCCAACGTCGTGACCACCAAGGCCTGCGTCTCGCCGCGGGTGAAGAGCGCAGAACCATGCGTGCGGGCCAGCACGCCGGTGCGAATCTGAATGGGCCGCACCGTTTTCGTGTCGCGACCGTCGATGCGCGGATGTCCGTCGAGGATGCGCTCGCGGACGAGCCGATATTCCAGATTGAAAAACTCGCCGCCGACTTGATCCGCGGTGAACTTCGGCGACGTCGCCCTTGGCGAGCGCTTCCGATCGCCGCGGTCTTGGTCTCGCCGATCTTCGCGTAGCGCTGCTGCTTTTCGGTGACGGCATACGCAGCGACGAGATTCTTCTCGGCGATCGCGCTCACCGCATCCTTGAGTTCCGTGTTCGCGGGCGGGCGCGACCCACGCCCATTTCGGCTTGCCGGCTTCGGCAGCGAGTTCGTTGATGGCTTTGATCGCCGCCTGCATCTGTTCATGGCCGAACATGACGGCGCCGAGCATGACCTCTTCGTTCAGGCCATCGGCCTCGGATTCGACCATCAGCACGCCTTCGGCGGTGCCGGCGACGACGAGATCGAGCTTCGATTCCGACCAGTTGCGTCGCGGTGGGATTGAGAACGTACTTGCCGCCGATGATAGCCGACGCGCGCCGCGCCGATGGGACCCATGAACGGCATGCCGGAAATGGCGAGCGCCGCGGAAGCGCCGATCAACGATGCAATATCGGGATCGACTTCGGAGTTCACCGAGAGCACCGAGGCGACGACCTGCACGTCGTTGATGAAGCCTTCCGGGAACAGCGGACGAATGGGGCGGTCGATCAGGCGCGAGGTGAGCGTTTCCTTTTCCGTGGGGCGCCCTTCGCGCTTGAAGAAGCCGCCGGGAATGCGGCCGGCCGCGTAGGTCTTTTCTTGGTAGTTGACCGTCAGCGGAAAGAAGTCGCGGCCCGGAGTCGCCTTCTTGAGGCCTACCGCGGTTACGAGCACCACCGTGTCGCTCATGGTCACGAGCACCGCACCATCCGCTTGACGCGCAAGTTCGCCCGTCTCGATCGTTACGGTGTGGTCCCCATACTGAAAACTTTTCTTAGTAGCGCTCACGTAGAGCCCCTTATGTCGGAATGATTTATCGGAAGCAACAAGACGCGCTGACCCATGGGGCCAGCGGCATCCGTTAGCGGCGTAGACCTAGGCGTTCGACCACTTGCGTGTATTTGTCCGGAGTCTTGGCTCTTCAGGTAGTCGAGCAGCTTGCGGCGCTGATTGACCATCTTGAGCAGCCCGCGACGCGATGCGTGGTCGGCTTTGTGCGTGGTGAAGTGCTGGCTCAAGCCGTTGATGCGCTCGGACAACAAGGCAATTTGAACTTCGGGCGAACCGGTGTCCTGCGCGCTGCGCTGGAATTTACCGACTACGTCCGTCTTTTCTTCGCGAGTAAGTGGCATTAGAATCAAACCTCAATCAATAACACTTATTTAATTACTTAGGCCTTTTAAGAGGCGCGCATTGTACGCGTCGCCGCCACCTGCTCTCAAGCAGCGATTCGCTTGCGTTGGACGAAACTAGCCGTAAGCGGAACCACCCGGCCGGCGGACTCGATCGCCCCCAGTCCCAGAAATCCGACACCCGCTGCATAAATACGCACATTTCCGGGACTTTCCGCAGCGATCGACACGTTTGCCCCTGCCGAAAGGCGCTGACCCCGCCGGCGGGGAAGATCCAGCCGCCGCCAGTCGCCAGCGCCGCATCCACGGGCAGCAGTGCGCCAGGCGCTGCGCCGCGGTCATGGCTTCCAGCGCCTCGAATGTCCACTGCGGCTCGCGCCAAAAACGGCGCCACCGCCAACCGGCGCAACCCGACCAAATGAGCCGATGGTGCCCAATTGCGCCGCCAAATCCTCGGCCAGCACGCGGATGTAGGCGCCCTTCGATGCATCGCACATCGAAGCTGAGATCCGGCGGCTGCCAATCCAGCAGCGCAATCTCGCGAATCACGATGGCGCGGGCGGCCCGCTCTCGCGTGATGCCGGCACGCGCATACTCATAGAGCGGCCTGCCGTCCTGCTTGATGGCCGAATGCATGGGGGGCACTTGGCGTATTCGCGCGGGAAGTCGGCGAGCGCCTGTTGCATCTGCGCCGCGTCGAAAGATCCGGCAGCTCGCGCTTCTCAATGACCTCGGATTCGCGGTCGGCGCTCGCCGTTCGCTCGCCCAGGCGCACCGTGACGCGATAGGTTTTATCCGCATCGAGCAATTGCGCGCCGAACTTGGTGGCTTCGCCGAAACAAATCGGCAGCATGCCGGACGCGAGCGGATCGAGCGAACCCGTATGTCCGGCCTTGCGGGCGCCGAACAACCGCTTGACGCGGGCCACGGCGCCGGCGGAGCTCAGACCCAAGGGCTTGTCGAGCAACAGAATGCCGTCGATATCGGTGGGCATCAGTCGGTCTTTTCCGCCGGGTTGTAATCACCCTCATCCACCACGTGACCGTCATCGTCTGCATCGCCGTCATGACCGCCGGCGCGCGGTTTGTTCACCGAGTCGATCAGTTGGGTCAGTCGAACACCGTGCTCGATGGAGCTGTCGAGTTCGAAACTCAACGTCGGCGTGTAGCGGATCATCAGCGAGCGCGACAGCGCGTTGCGCAAGAATCCGGCCGCGCTCTCGAGACCGCGCTGCACCTTGGGATCAGGGCCGTCTTTGCCGAACACCAGGTAGTACACACGCGCGGTTCTCAAGTCGCCGGTGACGGACACCGCCGTGATGGTGACATTGCCGATCCGCCCGTCCTTCACATCGCGGCGCAGCAGATCGGTCAGCTCACGCTGGATCTGTTCGCCGAGACGCCGAGCCCGCGGATTGTCTTTCGCCATCGGCTTTGCGGCGCGCCGCTACAGCGTGCGCGCCACCTCCACTCGCGAATAGCATTCGATCTGGTCGTTTTCCTGAACGTCGCTGTAGTTCTTCACGCCGATGCCGCATTCGGTTCCGGCGCGTACTTCGTTGACATCGTCCTTGAAGCGCTTGAGCGACTCCAAGGCGCCCTCGAAAATGACCACGTTATTGCGCAACACGCGAATCGGAAAGTTCCTGCGGACATAGCCGTCGATGACCATGCAACCGGCGACCGTGCCGAATTTGCTCGAGCGGAATACGCTGCGAACCGCGGCCAGTCCGACGATCGATTCCTTGACCTCCGGCGACAGCATTCCCGTGAGCACCGCGCGGATATCGTCGATGGCTTCGTAGATGATGCTGTAGTAACGCACATCGACGCCGTGCTCCTTGATGGCGGCGCGCGCGGCGGCATCGCCGCGTACGTTGAAAGCGATGATGCGCGCCTTCGAAGCCGCGGCCAGCGTGATGTCGGACTCGGTGAGTCCGCCGACACCCGACGCCACGATATTGACGGCCACTTCGCCGGTCGACAGCGCGTTCAGCGCATCTCGCAGCGCCTCGACGCTGCCCTGCACGTCGGCCTTGACCAGGAGCTGGACCAGGTCCGCCTTGTTCTCGCCCATCGTCGAGAACACGTCCTGCATGTTGGCGCTTTTCTGAGCCAGCTTGACGTCGCGGGATTTAGACTGCCGGTGCATGGCCACTTCGCGCGCCTTGCGCTCGCTTTCGACCACCAACAATTCATCGCCCGCGTTGGGCGCGCCCGACAATCCCAACACCACCACCGGAATGGACGGCCCAGCCGAATCGATCGGCTTTCCGGCCTCGTCGAACAGCGCGCGAACGCGGCCGAATTCCTGGCCGATCAACAATGGATCGCCGAGCTTCAACGTGCCGCGCAGCACCAGCACGGTCGCGACCGCGCCGCGCCCCTTCTCGAGGCTGGACTCGATGACGTAGCCCGCAGCGAGGCCCGTGGTCGGCGCCTTCAACTCCAGCACTTCGGCCTGCAACAGAATGCTGTCCAGGAGCTGGTCGACACCCTGGCCCGTGCGTGCCGAAACCGGCACGAAAATATTCTCGCCGCCCCACTCCTCGGGAATCACGCCGTACTTGGTCAGCTCCTGCTTGACCTTCTCGGCGTCCGCCTCCGGCTTGTCCATCTTGTTGAGTGCAACCACGATGGGCACTTTGGCAGCTTGCGCATGCTGAATGGCCTCGATGGTCTGCGGCATGACGCCGTCGTCGGCCCCCACGACCAGGATCACGATGTCGGTGACCTGGGCGCCGCGCGCGCGCATCGAACTGAACGCGGCGTGGCCGGGGGTATCGAGGAAGGTCACCATGCCCTTCGCGGTCTCGACGTGATAAGCGCCGATATGCTGGGTGATACCGCCGGCTTCGCCCGCGGCCACCTTGGTACGGCGTATGTAATCGAGCAGCGACGTCTTGCCGTGATCGACATGACCCATCACGGTGACGACCGGCGGCCGCGGCAGCACCTCGAGCGACGAATCCGTTTCGCCCTGCAGATCGTCCTCGATGATGTTTTCCTTGCGCAGCACCGCGGTGTGGCCCATCTCCTCGACCACCAGCACCGCCGTGTCCTGCTCGACCATCTGATTGATCGTGGCCATCACGCCCATGTTCATCATGACCTTGATGACTTCGGTGGCCTTCACCGCCATCTTCTGCGCCAGTTCGCCGACGGTGATGGCCTCGGGAATGGCGATTTCGCGTACGACGCGCGCCGTCGGCATTTCGAATCCGTGCTTGGTGTCGCTTTCGCCGCCCATCGAGCGCCTTCTACCATCGCGCGATTTCTTCTTCTTGTGCCGTGAACTGACGTCGCCGACGATATGCAGCTCTTGCCGGCCGTAGCGCGTCGCCTTGTCGTCGACGACCTCGCGCACCGCCTTACCCGGCTTCGCAGCGGCCGCCTTGCGTTCGCGTTCGGCCACTTCCCGGGCCTGAACTTCGGCCACCCGTCGCGCTTCTTCCTCGGCGGTTCGTTTGCGCACTTCCTCGTCGGTGCGCCGGCGGTTCTCTTCCTCGAGGCGTTCGCGATCCAGCCGCTCCTTCTCCTGTCGTTCGCGTTCGGCGCGTTCCAGAGCGGCTTTTGCCTGCTCCTCGGTTTCCCGCTGCTTGTCGATCTCCTCTTGCTGCAGGCGCGCCTGCGTCTTCGAGCACCTCGCGCTTCACGTACGTCCGTTTGCTCCGCACTTCGACGTTGACGGTGCGGGCACGGCCCTGCGGGCTGGCGAGCTTCAGCTCGGATTGCGACTTGCGCCGCAGCGTGATCTTGCGGGGCGCCGCATCGGCCTGCAGGTCGTCGCGGCCGTGACTGCGGCGCAGGTGCGTCAACAGCTCATGCTTCGCGTCCTCGCTGATCATGTCTTCCGCACTATCGACCCGAATGCCGGCCTGATCGAGCTGCTGCAGCAGCCGATCGACCGGCACCTTCAGTACCTCGGCGAATTGCGCGACGGTTACATCTGCCATACTGCTGCTCCTAAACCTTAGCTTCTTCCGCGAACCAGTGTTTGCGGGCATCCATAATCAACTCGGCGGCCTTCTTCTCGTCGACGCTTCCCATTTCGACCAGCTCGTCGACGGCGAGATCGGCCAGATCCTCGCGCGTCTTCACGCCCTTGCGCGCGAGGGTCTTACCCAACGCCTCGCCCGTCAACTCGAGCAGATCGGCGGCCGGTTCGGCACCGTCCATCGACTCTTCGCTCGCGATCGCCTGCGTCAGCAGCACGTCGCGCGCGCGGGTGCGCAATTCCTTGACGATCTCTTCGTCAAATTCCTCGATGCCGTTCAGTTCGCTCGCCGGCACGTACGCGATCTCCTCGATCGTCGAAAATCCCTCCTGCACGAGGATGCTCGCAACGTCGGCATCGACATCCAGCTGCTTCATGAAAGTCTCGCGCAGCGCCAGCGACTCGGTCTCGCTCTTGGCTTCGGCCTGCGATTCGCTCATGACGTTCAGTTCCCAGCCGGTCAATTCGCTGGCAAGACGGATGTTCTGGCCGCCCCGGCCGATGGCCTGGGAGAGCTTGTCTTCGGAGACGGCGATGTCCATTGAATGGGAGTCCTCGTCGACCACGATGGAGGTGACTTCGGCGGGCGCCATCGCATTGATCACGAACTGAGCGTTGTTGTCGTCGAACGGGATGATGTCGACGCGCTCGCCGGCGATCTCGTTCGACACCGCCTGCACGCGCGAGCCGCGCATGCCGACGCACGCGCCGACCGGATCGACGCGCGGATCGTTGCTGCGCACCGCGATCTTCGCACGCACGCCGGCATCACGCGCAGCGGCCAGGATGTTGATGAGGCCCTGGCCGACTTCGGGAACCTCCAGCTTGAATAGTTCGATGAGAAATTCCGGCGCCGTGCGCGACAGGAAGAGTTGCGGCCCCCGCGGTTCGGTGCGCACTTCCTTCAGGTAAGCCTTGATGCGGTCCTGGGAACGCACGGGTTCGCGCGGAATCATTTCCTCGCGCGCGATGAAACCCTCGGCATTCGCTCCGAGATCCACGTACACGCCGTTGCGGTCCACCCGCTTGACGATTCCGCTGACCAGGGTGCCCGCCCGGTCCTTGTAGGCATCGACTACCTGGGCGCGCTCGGCCTCGCGAACTTTCTGTACGATCACCTGTTTGGCGGTTTGCGCGAGGATGCGGCCGAACGGCACCGATTCCATCGGCTCCTCGACGAATCCACCCGGTTCCACGTCCTTGTCGATATCGCGGGCGTCGTCCATGCGCAGCTCGCGCTCCGGAACTTCCAACTCGGTCGAGTCGTCGGCGAACACCTTCCAGCGGCGGAACGTATCGTATGCGCCCGTCTTGCGGTTGATCGACACGCGCACGTCCAACTCTTCGCCATGCTTCTTGCGGGTAGCGGATGCCAGCGCAGCTTCGAGCGCCTCGAAGATGATTTCCTTGTCGACGCCCTTCTCGTTGGATACCGCGTCGACCGCCATCAAAATTTCTTTGTTCATTGCCCTAAAGACTCCTGAATCATTCCGGCCGTAATCTCGCCTTCTGAATCCGCTCGAGCGGCAAGCTCGTAGGCCTGCCCGTCGACATCCATTACAATCGAGTCACCCGCGATCGATTTCAACACTCCGGCGAAGCGCCGCCGACCGTTGATCGGCAGCTTCAACTCGGCGAAGATCCGCTCGCCGACGAACCGCTCGAAGTGCTCCCGCTTGCGCAATATCCGATCGAAGCCCGGCGAGGAAACCTCCAGCGTGTAATGACCCTTGATCGGATCTTCGCTCTCGAGCAGTTCGCTCACCATGTGGCTCACCTGCGCACAGTCGTCGACCGTGACGCTCGCCGGCGGACCGCCGGCCTTCTCCGCCCGCCGATCGATGAATACCCGTAAAACTCCGCCCCGTCCTTCCCGCGCGTACTCGATGTCCACCAACTCGTAGTCCAACGCCTCGATCGGCGGCTCCAGCAGGCGCATCAAGGCGTCACGCATTCTCGTAAACCTTCGGCGGACGAAACTTCAAAACAAAAAAGGGGACCATCGGCCCCCCCTTCTTGAAACAAAAAGGCTAAAACGAAAAAGACCCCATCGGGGGCCTTTCAAAAGCCGACTTGAACGCTACGAGGAGCCGTTCGCGCGCGAAGCCCCATGCGGGTCTCCGACCGAGGGCGGCGATTATAGGCAAAGCCGACTTGGGCGTAAACCCTGAAACCAAGAATCTTCCAACGCAAACGACCGGGGCCGCGTCGCTGCGGCCCCGGTCATCACTGAATCCAAAAAAACGCCGTTACCAGCGCTTCGGACCCCGCGATCCACCACCACCACCACCGCCGCCACCGCCGCCACCGCCGGTGCGCTCCTGGGCCTCGTTCACCTTCAGCGCTCGCCCGTCGACATCGTGGCCATTCAAGGCCTGCATGGCGCGCGCAGCGTCTGCGCTTGCCATCTCAACGAAGCCGAAACCACGGGGCCGTCCAGTGTCGCGATCATTGATCAGCGCAACCGACTGTACTGCGCCATGCTTTTCGAACAGCGCACGAACCGCGGACTCGTCCATTGAGAACGGGAGATTGCCAACATACATTTTCGTCATGTGAAGAATACCTACTAACAGATAGAAGCTATCGGCCGGTCACGTGTGCCCATTTTATTTGAAGCAGAAATGCCAGCCACCTGGATCGAAGAAACCTGCTTTGTGGGTTGTGGTCAAGGTGACGCCGGAGCGGCGCGGTGACCAGAAACGGACCAAGTAGAAATTCACGAGCCGGCGCGGATGTTACAGCAAATTGCTGATTAATACGAATATTGTTCGCCTCGCGTCCAGTAGGACAGCAGCGCGGGACTCGCCCGATGCCCGCTGAAGGCGCCTGGTTCCGCGAAACTGCGCAACAGCGTCAAGCCTGCTGCGTCGCACAATGCACCTGCGATCGCCGCTGCGGCGGCACCGTGGTTGACCAGTACCAGCAAGCCCGGGGCCGCAGATTACGGTAAATGCGCGCCGCCCCCGGGCCGCCGCAGGCCTGAATCGGCCGACGCTCGGTCGAGGATATCCATTACTCATCGTTGTTGATACTGGCGACCGCGTTCAGCTTTTCCTCGAAATGCACCTGGTAACGGCTTTGCAGGGCAGCTATTCTCTGCGACTGTTCGAAGGCCACCTCTGGAAGCATGCGCGCCGGTGTTTGGTAAAATGCACCCCGCGACCAGCGTACGCGCTCCAAAACGCGGTACCAAAATCGGTGTCGTAGAGACCGCAATCGTAAGAGCAGCGAGTACACCGGTGAAATGCTAAGCGGGAGCGGCGGCATCGTCGAGGACTCCCTATGCGGCTAGCCGCACAGGGAGTTCGGCTAGAGTTTTTGCGGCCGCGGTATTGGCTGACCTGGCTGGGGCTGGGAGTGCTGCGCGGCATCGAGCTGCTGCCCTTCGCGGCGCAGTGCCGCCTGGCCACGGGGTTGGGCCTCTTGATTCGTCGCCTGCCGCTGGCCTATGTGCGCATCGCCGAGCGCAACATCGCACTGTGCCTGCCGCAACTGTCGGCCGCCGAACGGGGGAACCTGCTCGAGGGGCATTGCCGCAGCCTGGGGATGGGACTGTGCGAGACGGCCACGACCTGGTGGAGCAGCGATGCGCGGGTCGGCCGCCTCGCCACGGTCGAGGGGCTGGAGCATCTGCAAGGCGCGCTGGCCAAGGGCCGCGGCGCGATTCTGATCGGCGGCCACTTCACCACCATCGAAATCGCCACCCGGATCCTGGGCACCGTGGTTCCCATGAATGTGGTGTACCGGTCGACCAAGAACGCGCTGCTCTCGCATATCATGCACGCAAGCTTCTGCCGGCACGGTAAGCCGATCCGCCACGATGACATCCGCGCCATGATTCGCGCCTTGAAGAATAACGAGGCGGTGTGGTACGCACCCGACCAGAGCTACCGCAACAAGGGGGCGGCGATGGTGGAATTCTTCGGCATCCCGGCTGCCACCACCACGGCCACCTCGCGCTTGGCGCGTATTTCCGGCGCCGCGGTACTGACCTACTTTCCCGAGCGGCTGCCGGGCACGGCAGGCTACCGGGTGGTCATCGGCGCGCCGTTCGAGGGGTACCCCGGCACCGATCCGGTGGAGGATGTGGAGCGCTTCCATGCACAGCTCGAGGCGCACATTCGTAAATTCCCGGAGCAGTATCTGTGGATGCACCGGCGCTTCAAGGGCCTCACCGCCGATTACCCCGACTACTACGGCCGCGATTCACGCGCGCGCGCGCCGCCGTGCGCCGCCGTCCCCGCGGCCCCTGCCCCGGCCTTGGCGCCGTCGAAGCCGAGTATTGAAAGCCCAATCATTTGAAACGCGAGTGACGGACTGGGGTGCGGTCTGCGGGGCGTGCATCGAGCTCCGCCGCAACCGGCACTCGCTTTCCGGGGATGCCCCGATTGAGTAACAAATCGGTCAGCGCGAGCAAACCGCGGTCCGTGCTCCCGGACTGCCGCCTGCGCCGCGACCCCGCTCCATTCAGGAATGCCAGTACTGCCCGCATCGCATGATTCCTCATTCAACTTGGGAAAAAACAATGGGTCGAGTGGTCAGGATGGTCGAGTTTCGCGGGGAAATAAAACTCTGAGGTCCCCATTCGTGTGACGGACTGTTCCTACCTTGCGCAGCCACGGCGGCCCGTGAGCTACAGCGGCACGTGAAGTTCCTGTCGCTGCTTGGCCCTAAGGACCATGCCGTAGAGCAATCCGGCAACCAGCCACGCCGATCCGACTTTGACGGCAAGCGCGCTCATTCCGGAAAAGACTGCCAATACCACGACGATGCCGAGCAGCGGCACCGCCCAGTGCGCCGCCCAGGCCCGGGAACGCAGCCGAAATCCGAAGCGGGCCAGTACCGAGACATGCAGGAACAAAAAGCCGCTCAACGCGCCGAAATTCACGATGGACGCAAGGTCGTCGAGACGGTTCTTCATGAACAGCGCCACCGCCAGCGATAGGATGGCTGTAAATACCATGCCGACATAGGGTGTGTGATACCGAGGATGAATACGCGCCAACACACTGGGCAGTTGGCGGTCGCGCCCCATGGCGAACACAACCCGTGCGACTCCGACCTGCATCGGCAGCGCATTCGAAAGCCCGACGATGCCCGCATAGGCCCACGCCAACACCAGAGCGGTCCAAGGACCAGTCGCCCAGGCGGCCAGTTCGTAGATGGCCGCAGACGGGTCCTTGATCGCGATCCCGGGCATCAGATTCCCCAGCACCCATGTCAGGCCGACGAAAAACACGGCGGACAGTACCAGGACCCCGATGATGGCGCGGCCGACGACTCGTCGATCGCCGCCCTTCACCTCCTCGGCGAGCGTCGAGACCGCATCGAAACCCAGGAACGACATGATGCAAATGGACGTCGCGCTGAAAATCTTGCGCGCATCGAAAGCCCGCACGTCGAATACCGGCCGCAGGGTCAGCGCCCCATTGCCCTTGCCGGCGTGCAGAGCAATTGAGCAGAGCCCGACGAATCCCAAGAGAATGATCACCTGCAAAGCGACCGAGACGAAATTGGCGCGGGACGTCACGGTAATGCCGAACCAGTTGACACCGGTCGTGATCACAACGAGCAACACGATCCAAACTCCGCGGTCGATGCCCGGCAGCAGGGTCTCCAGCGCCACTGCGATCAGCACGTAGACGAAGGCGGGAATCAGCAGGTAGTCGAGCAGAATCATCCACCCGGCGATGAACCCGGGAAACGCGCCCAGCGAATGTCGCGCAAACCCATACACCGAACCGGCGGTGGGCAACGCCTCGGTCATCGTCGCATAGCTCTGCGCCGTGAAGTACATGCAGACGCCGCCCAACAGATAGGCCAGGACGATTAGGCCGTTCGATTCGCTATAGACGAATCCCAGCGTGCCCAACGGCGCAAACGGAGCGATATAAGCCAACCCGTAGAGAACGAGATCCCAGTAGTTGAGAGAGCGCTCGAGGCGGGCACCGCCGACTTCGGTGCTCACAGCGCCGGGATGGGAACGTAACAATCGCGTGGACAGGTGGTCAGCAAGACCTCATCTGCACCGCCGTCCGGCGTCACGGCGCCGCGGACTCGTCGGCTTTCTTCAACAGATCGCTGCGCATCTGCGATGCCTCGAGACGCAAGGGTTGCGCGCGCAAGCGGCCGATCTCCTCCGCGGTGAACGGCACGAAATCGGCCGGCAGATGCTCCTTGTCGAAACGCCAGAACATCCAATTCATGAGTTCGGCCAGATCCGCGCTGGGAAGCGCCGAGGTCGCCACTCCGGGCACGCGGCCGAGATATTCGCGGCCACCGGACACCGTCAGAAACTTCGACACGGTGCCGGCCAGGCTGGGAGCGGTGCCCGCCGAACCCGTGCCGTCGGGGCGGTGACACCCCTGGCAATTGAGCGTCCAGTTCTGCCATGCGCGTTGCGGATTCGCGACGCCTGCCGGGGAATCGCCCCGCGGCGCTTGCGCCGCGGCGATTCCGGCCGGCGCGGCACCCGGCGCCACGGCGGCGCCCAAGAGCATGGTGGCGCGCAGCGCGGCCGCCACCCGGAGCCGTAGGGGCAGCCTCATGGTGCGGGCGGCGCCGGGCGCAACGCTCGGGTGGCTTGCGCCGATCGATCGGGATGACGCTCACGCGCCGCCGTCACATCGGCGGCGGCCAACGGCGGCGTTGCGGCATTCTTGCCGCGGTCGCTCGCCAAATACCCGAGCACCGCGGCAATCTCCTCGTCGCTCAATCCCGACTGGGCCGGCATGACGCCGTTGTACGAGGCACCGCCCACCTTGAGTTCGCCCATGAGCCCGGTGGTGACCACCATCACCAGATAGTCACGCCCCCCGGGCGTCTTCGCGAACGCTACGACCTGCTCATGCAGGGACGGGAAGGTACCGGGGATGCCGGCCGCCTCCGGGCCGTGGCAAACGGCACAGCGGCCGGCGAATACGGCGGCTCCGGATACGGGTTCATCCGCAACGGCGGTGAGTGTGGCCGCCGCTACGCCCAATACGAGCGACAGGGCCGACGCCGACAGGGCGATGAGCGCACTATTTCTGGTCAATCGCGACACCCAGGATGACGGCGGTGGAGCAGGTATAGGACTGGCTCTTGGTGCCGAAACACCAGGTCACTTCGTTGTTGTTCTGCGGCCGGACGACCGGCCGATCGCCTTGATTGTTCTGGCAGGCGCAGCGCCCCCAGGCCACTCCACCACAGCAGTCATTGTACGAAATGATGTAGTTCCGCTGGTCCGCGGGATTGCGGCAGGTGCCGATCCAGGTGATGGGCGACATTTCCGTGCCGGGCGGACAAGAATTCACGCTGCCGCCGTAACAGGCGCACAGAGATCCGTCGATGGCGCAATAACGCCAATAGTCGCACTTCGTCGGATCGCCCGGGTCTTGCGGGTTGCCCGAGCTTTGCGGAGCGGTTTGTCCCGAATTCGGATCCGACGGCGAGTTGCCGGATTCCCCTTCCGCGCCCCGGGCCACGGGCAACAAGGGCAACGCAGCCGCACCGGCGAGAAAGCCTCCAAGGACACTGAACACGCTGCGCCGCGAAGTTCGGCTCGCAAAACCGCGCAGCATCTTTTCCGCCAAATGATCGAATTGAGCCACTTTTATTCTCCCGAAGAGGCACGCCTCTGCCCACGCTGGCCGAGGAATTGTTGAATGTTGCTGACGCCGGTTTCCTTGGCGACGAAGAGACTTTCCAAATGCTCGCGCGTGTTGACCAATCCGGTCGAGGACAGCTTCCCCGCCTCATCGATCAACACCGCGTAGGGTAGTTTCGCGACTCCGTAGCTGCGCCCCAAGTGTTCGGACACGACGTACGGAAACTTGCTCAAGTGTTTCTCTCGGACGAACTCCGCGTGGGCGTAAGACTCTCCGTCGCTCGCCAATACGATATCGAGCCACATTCGCTCCGCTCCCTGCGCGGAGCGCACTGCAGGCAGCAGCGCGTCGCAGATCTTGCAGTCCGGCGAAATGAACAGCAGAAGCTGGCTGCGGCCGCCGCGCACGCCGCCGATTTGCACGGTGGACCCGTCCAAGGCGGTCAGTGCCATTTCCGGAGTGGAATCTCCGATCTTGAGGGGTTGGCGCAGCGACAACGCGCCCGCCGGGGCAATCCGCTGATGCAGTACGCCGATCTGCCGCGCCAGTGCCGTGCACAACACGCCCAACACCAGCAGTCCGATCCAAAGCGCGATCTGCGACGCAATGACGAAACTCATATCAATTCTCCGCTACGCAACGGCTGCAATGCCATCACTTGATCCAATGCGACGTACAGCGTCATAAGAGCGAGGCCGCCCAAAACAAAAGTTCCTTGCGTGGCAACCGTGCCGGCAAACACCGACTCCCGGGCGACGAACGCGGCGAGAGACGCCAGCACCAGGTTTCTCCCGATCTGGAAGGAACCCAGGGGCCTGGAGGCCCGACCGAAACTGCACCCGCAATCGACCCCGCGGCGGCCCTGAACGACGGCACGGACAATGAGCGCGAGATACAGCATCCAAATGAGCGCAGCCAGCACCGCTCCTGCCGAGCGATACGCCGGCACCATGAGCAATACGCCCGCGATCAATTCCGCGGCCGTCGCAGCGCCCAATGCGGAGCCGGCCAAGACTCCCGGCACGCCGGCAAAATTGCGCAGGACGATGCGCGAATGCGTCCATCTCGCAACCTTGTGAACGGCCGACGCCGCCAGCAGCATCGCTTGAAAGGCGGCCATTTGCACTGCAAACGCCTGCACCGCACCCGCCAGGGACGTGTCGCCCATCGTCAACGAACCGGTTCGATGTTCAAGCGCGACTTCAATCCGGGTAGATCCAGGCTTCGCAACAACATGCCCTGCATGTCGTAGACGTCGAGGCGCTCGCCCGCCTGTACCAGCAACGATGGCTCGGCACCATGAGTGACGGCGATCGATGAGCCCCGGCGCACCAGCCTCAGACGTTTGACCCGCGTCTTCGTGGCGGGGTTGAAAACCCATACTTCGTTGCCCGGGTCCTTATGCGTGCCTTCATGCGCGTCGACTTGCATGACGATGTACAGCAGCTTTTGTTCATCGCTGGCGATGAGTTGCCAGCCGCTCGGACGCCAGTGCTCCGCCGCGTCGGCCGCGGTAACGAGCGGCCAATCGGGCAACACCTTGACGTCCTCGCCCTTCATGTCGACCGGCTGCAACCGGCCGTGCAAGCTCGGAAAGTACCGCACGCCGCTTAAAGCAGCCGACTGCGTGAACAATGGGTCGGTATCGAGCGTATTGAACGCCTTCGACTCGCTGCGGCCGGCGACCGCACCGTTGGCATCGAGCCGGATGCTCAACAGCGTGCCGCTCGAACAGAGGGTGGAGAATCCGCGAGCGCCGCTCGGGTAAACCAGAGAGCAGCCGGGGATCTCGATCTCGCCCAGCGGCTTGCGCTTCACGAGGTCGACGACGGTAACCGATGAGGCCGGGGTGAAATTGAACACCAGCGCCATGCGCTGCTCGTCGGTAAAGGCGATCAGTCCCTCCATCGCCGTGATGAGCGCACGCTTGGTCCCGGGCAACACGATTTCGCCGGTGGCTTCAAAAGTCTGCTTGTCGTAGATCGTGATGAAGTCGGTCCGCGCGCCGCGCGCGCCGCGCGACCAGACGGTATCGGCGACGTAAATCTCCGGGCGATTGTCGGCGATCAACAAGGTTGCGGAGTCGTGCGCCGCCAATTCACCCTTGACCTCACGGCTATCGCTGCCCACATTGCGCAGCTCAATCCGGTCCCCGGCAAAGTTGAGCCAACTCCAGGTGGTCGGATAGTGCGCCGGCAGCTTCTCCACTTTCGGAATGATCTCGGCCGGCAAAGGATTCGGAAATTCGGCGGGAGGCGCCGCTTGGACCGCACCGATGGCGAGCGAGGCTGCCACTCCCAAGGTCGTCGCCCGAAGGATATTCATCGTCATGTTGTTAGGTCTCTCCCTTGGTCT